>NZ_LPUF01000001.1:95000-2895801 GCF_002072955.1 Methyloprofundus sedimenti
ACAATAAACCCGCTTTAGTCATCAGCCGCAACACTAAACCTGCCATCAAACTTGATACTGGACATTACCTGATTCAGGGCTCTTTTCTTTGGGATAACATCCCCGAAAATCTCGCTATACCCGAGCTAACGGGCATTATTTCCATCCGTCTTCTGAATAAAACCATTGATTATCCCAACATTAAAGACCAGCAACTTTGGTTTAAGACAAGTAATTCAGGTAGTGCTCAACCTGAATACCAAACTGATCAATTAAATTTACAAGTTTTTAGAAAAATTGATGACAGTATTCCCTTACTGCTAACAACCTACTTATCTCTGGAAGTTTCTGGCAAACAACGAGAAATAAAATTACCTTATGCTCTATTAAAAGGTTTTATTCCCATTAGTTTAAGCAGCGTTTTACCAGCAAGACTTGAAGCTGATGGCAGCCTTTTAGTTCAAGTACGCCCTGGAAAATGGCATATTGAACTCCAGACCCAACACCCTACTGAACTTCAAGACTTAAGTCTAAATATCAATGACCCTCATTGGCCAGCATCTGAAATATGGAGTTTTGCTTCCCAACCCTATCTACGACTTGTGGAAATTGAACAAGTATCGACTATAGATCCGAGCCAAAGCAATATTCCTGTGCAATGGAAAGCCCTTCCTGCCTTTCTTGTTAAACAGGGGGATACCATGCAATTTAAAGTTATAAGGCGTGGCGATCCTCAACCTGAGCCGAATAATTTATCCATCTCACGCGAACTATGGTTAGACTTTGCCGGCACTGGCTATACGATACAGGACAGGATAAATGGCTCACTAACCCATGGCTGGCGGCTTGACAGCTTAACTGAAAACCAGCTTGGACAGGTACAAGTTAATGGACAGACACAGCTAATCACTTTTTCTGAAAATAAAGAAGCTGAAGGCATAGAACTTAGAAAAGGTCGGCTAGACCTTCGCGCTGATAGCCGAGTTGATAGTAGCATCAATCAACTCAGCGCTACGGGCTGGCAAGAAAAATTTAATAGTGCTAATGCTATCCTGCATCTCCCCCCAGGCTGGCATTTATTTGCCATCAGTGGTGTCGATAATGTGCCTAATAGCTGGATTACTCGCTGGACTCTGTTAGATTTATTTTTAGTGCTTATCGCTGCTCTTGCTGTTAGCCGCCTGTGGAATAACTACTGGGGGCTATTTGCCTTGTTTGCACTCGCTTTAATCTGGCATGAAGCCAATGCACCACGTTTTATCTGGCTTAATATTCTTGTTGCCATTTCCTTAATCAAAGTTCTTCCTCAGGGAAACTTATTACGCGTCCTTAAGTTTTACCGCGCTGCTTGTTGGTTAGTACTACTTATTATATGTATTCCTTTTTTAGTCGAACAAGTTCGGACCGGCCTTTATCCACAACTGGAAAAACCCTGGCAATCTTTAGATACTAAAGGTGCATATCAAGCATCAATGGTCACAACGGCCGATGGGTTGATGCGTGAAGAAGAACAAGCATTGGCAAGCTCTTCTGTACGTAAAACCAAAATGCTTAACGCCAATAGCCGCTATTATCAAACACCAGAGCAGACACTCAAGCAGATTGACCCTAACGCCAGTTTACAAACAGGGCCTGGTTTACCGCAGTGGCAATGGACCAGAATTCCACTGTCATGGAATGGTAGCATCGACAGTCAACAACAAATCAGATATTGGTATATAGACCCTACAGCCAGCTTGTTACTAAATTTCTTACGCGTTGTTTTGATTATCATTTTAAGCCTGCTTATGTTCGGTATTATTAACCAGCGTTTTACCCTTCATTTACCTAAATTTGTTTTCAAGCTAGGTTTGTTTATATTTTTTATTCTACCCATTACGCCTGTTTCTGCTGATTTCCCCAGCCCAGAATTATTAATGGACTTAAAGCAACGACTATTAAAAGCGCCAGATTGCCTGCCAAGTTGCGCTCAACTGCAAGCTATGCAAATTGATATTACTGCAGATAGGCTAGCACTTACCCTGCAAGCGAATGCTCAACAGGCAGTTGCAATACCCTTGCCGGCACAGTTTAAGCAATGGTTACCCCATAGTGTTTTAGTTGACGGCTCTCCGGCGAAGGCTATTATTCGTGATGAACGGGGCTTTTTATGGCTGACTTTAACGCGCGGCATGCACACCCTGGTATTATCCGGAGCGGCCCCATTGCAATCCAGCTTCACACTTCCGTTACCACTAAAGCCTCATTATATTAGCCATACAAGTCAGCAGTGGGAAATTGAAGGACTGAAAAAAAATGGCACGGCTGAAGATCAATTACACTTTACCCGAGTCAAAACTACAGAGCAGAATAAAGATGCTCTACCCTCTCTTGACCCCAGTGTATTACCCGCTTTTCTTAGCATTGAACGCACGCTGAATCTGGGGCTAGATTGGTATATCACTACCCGAGTAATTCGCGCCTCGAAGGAAGCTACAGCCGTTACATTAGAAGTACCGCTACTTAAAGGAGAATCGATCAGCACGAGTAATATTCGCAGTGAAAAGGGCGTTGCTCTGGTACAGATGACAGCAAACCAACAAAGCATAGAATGGCACTCTTTATTAGAAAAAAGTGCGCTCCTGACCTTAACAGCACCGGATACAAATAAATGGTCAGAAATATGGCAGGTTAATATCAGTCCTATCTGGCATATCAAATTCGGCGGCATTCCTGCCGTACATCATCAAGACCAGACAGGTAATTGGCTACCTGAATGGCGGCCCTGGCCCGGAGAGAGCATTACTTTAAGCATCACTCGCCCTGAAGCAGTTCAAGGACAGACGCTGACGATAGACAAAAGTACATTACAGATCAGCTCAGGAAAACGTAATCTAGAATCTAGCCTAGACCTCGACATACGCAGCTCTAAAGGTACACAGCATAATATTACCTTACCCGAAAATGCGCTATTACAGTCTGTCAGTATAAATGGCAAAACACAGCCAATCAGACAACAACAGCGAACTGTGACCTTGCCGGTTAACCCCGGGTCACAGCATTTTCAGCTTAACTGGCATGAGGCAAAACTACAGTCCAGTTTACTCACTACGCCGACCGTTAGCTTGGGTATTGCCAGTGTTAATACCCACTTAAAAGTGTTACTTGCAGAGGATCGCTGGGTACTGCTTACTTTTGGTCCTAAAATGGGCCCTGCAGTATTATTTTGGGGAGTACTTATCGTATTAGCTATTCTTGCCTATGCGCTAGGAAAATCCTGCTTAACGCCACTCAGGCACTGGCAATGGTTTTTGCTATTAATAGGGCTCAGTCAAATTCCACTGATAATGGCTTTCGTGGTTGTTGCGTGGCTGATGGCTCTGGGCTTAAGACAAAAGCAAAGCGTTCAGGATGTAAACAGCTTTAATCTTATGCAAATTCTCTTGATTGCCTTAACCATAGGCTCTTTGGCTATATTATTTATCGCCGTAGAGCAGGGCTTACTGGGTTCACCTGATATGCAAATTGCCGGAAATCAATCGACCGCATTTCAGCTTAACTGGTATCAAGACCGAAGTCTGGCAACGCTACCAACAGCCAGCGTTATATCTGTGCCATTAATGAGTTACCGCATTATGATGTTAATCTGGTCATTATGGCTGGCCATTTCTTTACTGAACTGGTTGAAATGGGGCTGGCAGTGTTTTTCTTATGAGGGTTTATGGAAAAAATCTGTGCCGAAAACCGGGCAAAACGAACCTCCCTTATAAGCTTTTTTCAGACATCACTCTAAACTTATAAAAAAGACTGATGCAAGATCGCCTTGCATCGGTCTTTAAACGATATTTCTTAAGCAGCCAGCTTTCCTTCTATATAGCGCTGCCTTTTCTTGTCAGTGATACTGTCGAGTTCAATCATCACCAAGCTGTCTATACAATTATTGAAATCCGGATCAATATTGAAGTCGATAAAATGACAGCCTTTATCAGTACATAATTCCACATATTGTTTATACAAGGTAGGGACTTTTACGCCTAGTTTCTTCAATTCACTGTTCAATATTTTAAAACTTGTTTTGTAATCACCGGTAAATTCAGTCCGGGCAAACTCCTTGGCAGCTGCAGAAACGGTAAACGGTTTTCTGGCTTTAGCTAATTGCAAATCAGAAGTAAATTGTTGCTGATAAAAACTTATCAACACATCTTTTGCTACATCTGGATAAGCATTACTGAGACTGACCGGACCAAACAGATATTTTATTTCAGGGTTTTCCCTTAGATAACCTGAGTTCGGGATAAGAAAAGGTGGGCAGTCTTTTGAAAATCTGAAAAAATAGAAACAACCAAGAATTTATTTTTTCTAAGACTGCCCAATGCTAAGTTTAACCCGATTATTTTGTGATGTAGATGATTTTTGTAAAACCTTTTTACCCCACTGGGAGAAAACCCAAATAGAAAACGGTGAAAAGAAAAGACGGAAAAAGCGTTGCATTAGCCCCAGTGAAATAATTACTTTGATTGTTTACTATCATCAGTCAGGGTATGACACATTTAAATGGTTTTATTTACGCTACTTGCCCAAAAACTTATCTAAAGCTTTCCCAAAGGTGCCGAGTTATAACCGTTTCATTGAATTATTGCCCGATATTATCGGTCCTTTAACGGCTTTTATGCAAACACGTTGTGGCCGAAGTGAAGGTATTGCATTTGTTGATTCAACACCCCTTTGCGTTTGTAAAAATATTCGTATTCCGCGCCATAAAACTTTCAAAGATGTGGCCCAACGAGGCAAGTCTTCTACGGGCTGGTTCTATGGGTTTAAATTACACATTATTGTGGATGATCGAGGGGAAATACTTTCTTTTTCAATCACGAAAGGGAATGTTGATGACCGTAAACCCGTACCAAAATTGGCTAAAAATCTGATTGGAAAGCTTTTTGGCGATAGAGGATATATTTCTAAAAAACTCACTGAACTTTTAGCAACCGATGATGTTGAGTTAATCACAACTCTCAAGAAAAATATGAAACCACGAGTCATAGCTGCTTTTGATGCACTTTTATTGAGAAAGCGTAGCATTATTGAAACTATCAATGATCAACTTAAAAATATTTTTCAGCTTGAGCACTCTAGACATCGTTCGCTTACGAATTATATGATCAATATTGTTGCTTGTTTAGTTGCTTATTCTTACCAGGAAAAAAAGCCTGCACTCAACTTACGTAGAGAAGATTTATTACCTTTGTTATGACGTCTTATCCCGAACTCAGGTTAGATAAGCACCGATTCCATACCATAAATAATCCAGACTTCGCTGCCCCCAGTAACGAGGCTGGACAAAGCTCCGACCAAGCTCAATACTATGTGGCAAATAGCTCTGAAATTCGGCAGTTAAAGCAAACAAGGTATTGGTATAAAAACCTTCTACACCCATTGTTTGCATGATCCTGTTACCATCTCCTATACGATAAGAGCCGACAATTTCCAGGTCATGTTCATCCCAGAGCACCAGATGCGAATAATATACATCATATTTATCGATGTCCTGGTTTTCTCCTGTACCTTCTTCTACTGTACGAAAAGTCAATTCTCGAAGGCGTGCAATCTCAAGCATCACCGGACAATCACCATGATATTGATACAGGAATATCTTTTTACCATCTTTGGTTTCACCCAATAAACGAGATTGGTAAAGTGCTTTTTTTACTGCTTTACTATCCACAGGGTGAGCAACTGTTTCTATCGTTGCAAACAGTGGTTTCTTATGCTTTTTACCAAGGTTCAGCACATGCCTGCGAAAACGCTGGCAAAGTTGCTTATTATTTTCCTTTGACTCTGAAAAAGCCTGGTAGGGAATAGGGGAGCCTACTTTAAATTTAAGCTCTTTGTTCTTTTTATTGAACATCTCTTGTACCAGCAACATCGTTCCCATAGGCTTATACAAAGCAGAAGCTGCATAAAATAATGCCGAGTTAGAGGCTTTAATATGTATAGGGAGTACAGGTGCTTTTGCTTTCTTGGCTAATTTCAGAAAACCGCCCTGCCATTTACCGTCATGTATCCCTTTTGGTGTAATGCGCGATACTTCACCTGCAGGAAATAAAATAACCGCCTCGTCATTTTCCAAAGCCTCTAGCATCGCTTTATAAGCCTGTTTGTTGGATTTTCCGGATAATACATCGACTGTTAAAAAAACTGATTTTAAAGGCTCCACATAAGAGAGTATCTGATTAGCAACAATTCGCACATCAGGGCGCACTGCCCGAATCAGCTTTACTAATGCTAGCCCGTCCAGAGTACCAATAGGATGGTTAGCGACAATAACCAGGCGTCCTTCAGAGGGGATATTATTATAAGAGTCGGGGCTAACCTGATAACTAAATTTGAAATACTTAAAAAATTTATCTAAAAAAGCAAAACCACGCAAATGCTGATTCCGTTCAATCACTTCATTAAAGTCATCTTCATGCAATAGTGTTTTTAATAGCTTGCGTATTAACTTGTTATTTTTGCCAAGCTTGAGTTCGGGATATGTTTCGCGCAATACTTTTTCAGCATCAATCATCATAATGTCCTTTTACCGTTAATCTAAACAGTGTAATGAACAAATATGTCAGTAATGTGAAGTTGCCTTAATGCTGATTAAACCATAGGCTTATTTCAGCGATAAACCATTCTGGTGCATCTAAGGGAAGATCATGCCCGGCAGAATTATGTTGTTTATATTCCTTATGCCAGCTTTGCTGTAATTTTAAGCTGCAACGATAGTCCACCAAACGATCAGCTGAGCTGCTAATAATTAACACTGGCTGCACAGGTACCGAGCTGATTGAAAATGTTGCCGAAGCAAGTAACTGATTTTTTGCACTCCTTGTTGAAACAGGATTTTCTTGCTGCCACTGTTGCCATTCACTGATTAATGCAACATCATCTGCATGCTTATTAGAAGTCAGTGCCAAAATCAGCTGCTCCCGATCGCGCCTAGCTGTGAACAATAACTTGATAATCCCGGGATAATTCTGCCAGCGCAGGCGCTGATAAAAAGGAGAAAAATTACGTAGACTGGTATTAATTAATACAGTCGAATTGACCTCGGCAGAATAGCGACTCATCCAGTCTATGGCTATCATGCCGCCCATAGAAAGGGCTATCAACTGCAATGGATAATCCTTAGGCACTTGTTCACGCAGAGCATCGGTCATACCCTCTATAGTCTCGGGGCTAGTCAGGTGATTCAGTTTTCCATTCCCTGGGATGTCAGGGGTTAAAATAAGAGCATTGGGATACAGTTTTTGTAACAGTTCAGGGATTTTACCCCAATGCCTTGCTTCACGTAATAAACCGCGAATCAGTACAAAACAAAGTTTAGAATCAGTCATGATACCAAAGAGCCAAAGCTTCCTTTTCCATCAGCGGGGTGTGACTTGCAATTAACCATTTTTTATAAGACAAAGTGGCATGCATTAAATACTCCATTAACACCAGATGCCCTCTCAGTACCCTATTAACACGGTGCTGTTTGACTGGATGAAAAAGCCCCATAGATTTGCGTAATTGCAGCGGATTCTTGCGCACCCAGCGCCATGAGCCCATTTCCAGAGTCAGCGGTAAAAAAATATTATTATATGCCAGGGACTGCTGGTACAAATGATCCCATAAATCCCCGTGTGTCAGGTAATGCTGGGACTGCGGTTCAAAACGGTAATTCTGATAGGGATAGGTTTGCATAAACAACTTACGCAAAAAATACACCTCCCCTAGGTGCTTAATCGGCTCTATACGACTTTTAGCATAGGGAAACCAGATTTGGTTGTGATAACCAAAACCTGAGTGACAATCCAGTACTACACTAAACGGTGCGGGTAAAACATGCTGTCGAATAAAATCCTCCAGTACTTGCGCCTCCTGCTGCATGGGTTCATCTGGTAGCCCACGATACCAGGGTAAGGTAGCTGAAATGCGATGGCCACCTGCCAGCCAGACAGTTTTTTCATAACTATCAACGGGGGCATTGCGCATTAAATCAATACCATTACCATTTGAGCGAGTATGTTTTATCATACCAACCGGGTTAATAAGGGGCAGAAAATTTATGCGTATGCGCTGCAACATGTCGATAAAGCTAAGATCCCAGTGCAAGCGTTCCAGCAGCGTTTCAAGAAAAGCCAAAACAACCTGGGTACCAATCCGTTCCAGACCGTGAATACCTCCCACAAAAGTAATACTCGGTATATCAGCAGCCTGATTACCCAGGCTTAAAGCATAAATTGGCAGCGACTCATTTACATAGGAAACATGGCAGAGAGTTTTGCAGGATAAGAACTCTTTATGATCTCTCTTAATAATAGCTTCAATTTGCTGCAATTCAGAAAGTTTATTAGAAAAAGGGGAGCAGGACATTTAGGCAGATTTTCAATAAGAGGTATACGACTATTGTAACCACTAACCGAGGTGCTTAGGTTACAGTTGCGTGGCAATCAATTTTTTTGCCTCAATATCCCTGACCCGCCTTCTGTTTTCCACATGCAGTCATTCAAACACCGTGGACGCCATAGTACTTATACCTGTTTTCAAGCTCGCTTTAATATCTGGATAAAACTTAGATGAGTACAGCGTAGGCGCTTAGCGTAGTATCAATATAGTGGAATGGATTGCTCAACAAAAGCGACATTGTTTCATTTATGGAAACAAACTAACAATAATATCGCATATTGTTTATCTTTAGATCTACTGTATAGTAAACCCACGTTACATTAATTCTTCTTATTGACAGTGCAAGATGATGACAGAATATCAAAAAAATATTTTAGTAGGCGCTTTGTTCATTGCAGGTATTTTAAGCATTATTTCAGGTGCCTTTATTATCACGTTAATGCTTGCGGCAGGAATCATATTTTTCAGTACTGCTCGTCGCACTACCCCATTAGAAAATTAATTTACTCCATATAGACTAGTACCTCCTTGTGATATGTTTATCCTTTATAATGCCTGATGCAGAAATGCATCTGGCATTTTTTTTGCCCTGCGATCAGTCATTACATACAACTTTCATTAGTATATGAATTCATATACCGCTATATTTAGTTGCCTAAACTATCCCAGCAATCAATGCTACCAAACGATTTTGTCCGTCCTTTGATAATTTCACCGCTTTTTACCTTCCAGGTTTTATTAGCAAAAGAGCCGGTAACTTCAGTCACGACATTTCCAGGGAATCTATGGACTTGCTTTTGCGCGATCTAAACCAAAACATAAAAATCAGGCACGGGCAAAGCCCACGGCCTGCTGACTTACCTTAATATCTCTTCAGGTCTTTCATTACTGGCGCAACGTAACAAGCGGATATTGAGTTTTTTTCCCAGCGTTTGCAGGTAAGCACAGTGATGTTGAAATTTTTCCTGATAAGTCAAAACCCTTTGTTTGTCACTCGTATCAACAACTATATCTGTTGTACTATCAGTAAATCGATAACGACCTTTGGCGGGTAAATGGCTTTCCAGGGGATCATAAACCAGAATCATAATCACCTCGCAATGCCTTGCCAATTTAGTCAAATAATTTTCTATTGCATGATTGATGCCGCGAAAATCACTGATAATATAAACCAGGCTGCCGGGTTTTACATGATGGCTTAATCGTCCGATAACCTGTTCTAAATTAATCGGAGTTTGCTGGTTTTCTGATTTAACCAAGGCATTAAAAAAATGCAGTACTGCCTGCCTGCCATTTTGAGGTTTTAATTCGCGGCAGGCTGTATCGGTAAAAATCTGCCCGCCGATCCGGTCACCATGTCGCTCTGCAACCCAGGCCAGTAAACCTGCTAGTTTTGCCGCCTGCACAGATTTAAAAACACCCCGCGTAGCAAATTGCATCGAAGCACGATAATCGACTGATATAAATACCGGGCGCTCACGCTCCTCACGAAATAATTTAGTATGGGGTTTACCAGTACGTGCAGTGACCCGCCAATCGATACTGCGAATATCATCACCAGGCTGATACATCCGCACTTCATCAAATTCCATTCCTCGCCCTTTAGTGCGCGATAAATAACCGCCACTTTGAAGCGCGCGAATGCGCGAGCGAAAGAGTTTTAATGAAGCTGCTGGTTTGGCAAGCTTGATTAGCATATCCAGGTTCACGCTAACCAACTCACTGTTGGATTTTTTTTCCATTAAGGCACGGCAACCCTGGCAATTAACTGCTGAATAAAATCATCACTGCTAATCCCTTCAGCCTCGGCTTCATAAGATAAAATCACGCGATGACGCAATACATCAAATGCCATATCCTGTATGTCTTCAGGAGCAACAAAGTCCTTACCGTTTAACCAGGCTTTAGCTCGCGCACAACGGTCTAATGCAATACTGGCACGAGGGCTAGCGCCATACTGTACCCAGCTGGCTAGATCTTCTCCATAGGCAGCCGGGTTGCGAGTAGCGAGAATGATTTGCAATAAATAATCTTCCAGATTATCTGCCATATAGGTATTCAGCACTTCCTGTCGAGCGGCAAAAAGACTTTCCTGACTAATCGCTTTAGCACCTTGCTTTCTTGATGAATAGCCCTGCATAGCTTCATTGCGTGCCAGATGCAAAATAAGCTTTTCATGTTCCGCTTGTGGATAATCAATTTTTACATGCAGTAAAAAACGGTCCAATTGGGCTTCTGGCAAAGGATAAGTGCCTTCTTGCTCAATCGGGTTTTGGGTAGCCATAACTAAAAACAAAGGCGGTAGCGGATAGGTTGTACCCCCTACCGTAATTTGCCTTTCTGCCATAGCTTCCAATAAAGCGGCCTGAACTTTAGCCGGAGAGCGGTTAATTTCATCGGCCAAGACCAGATTATGAAATAGAGGACCTTTTTGAAATTCAAAACTCCCCAGTTCAGGACGATAAATTTCGGTGCCCGTTAAATCGGCAGGTAATAAATCAGGCGTAAACTGCACACGATGGAAGTCTGCCTGTATTCCTTTGCTTAATGCATTAATCGCACGGGTTTTTGCCAGACCTGGCGCGCCTTCGACTAATATATGCCCATCAGCAAGCAGGGCAATTAGCATGCGTTCGACTAAAACATCCTGACCAATAATTTGTTCACCGATATAGGTTTTTAAATGTTGTATGGCGATAAGACTATCGCTAGAACTGATTTCTGACATAGCTTGTGCTTATTCCTTAAATGCTATCTGAAAAATAAATAGCTATTTTAGTATAAATTTTCACTTCGCATCTAATTGGATGATAAATTGATCTAGTTCCGTCAGTAAGCATGCGAACAAAGCAAAATTATCTTGCTTAAAATACTCATTAATTTTGCCTGAAAGATGAATAATAACACAATATTAATAGGTTTTATCAAGTTGAGATAAGGTATAATTCCAGGTTTTTTATAATAACAATAAAACCTGAAGCAATGATTTCAGGAAGTAATAACCAGAGGTTTAGGTATGTGTTGGAGTGGTGAAGCGTCGGCTGTTTTAGCCGTAGTCGGGCTGGGAACAGCTGCGTATATTGCAGTCAAAGGAGAATCAAAAGAATTATGGATTCCACTAACTTATTTTGCATTGATGGAGTTATTGCAAGCTGCAACCTATGTCTATATAGATGAATGTAGTTCGCCAATGAATCAGGTACTCACGCTGTTTGGCTATCTCCATGTTGCCTTTCAGCCATTTTTCGTCAATATGGTGGCGATGTATTTTATCCCCGAAAGTGTCAAACTAAAAATAAGAACAACTGTTTATACCTTATGCGCAGTAGCGGCTGTCGCAATAATCGTTAAAATGTTCCCATTTGCATGGGCGGGCCTTTGTATTATTGGCACAGAAGGCTTTTGTGGCGATCAAATTTGCTCTGTTTCAGGCGCGTGGCATATCGCATGGCAGATGCCTTTAAATGGCCTTATGTCTCCTCCCGTAAGCTGGTTTCCCGGTTATGAATGGGGCTTGCATGTGTTTGCCTATATTTTAGCGGCCTTTGTTATGCCGGTTATTTATGGCTCGTGGCGCTTTGTTGCCTTTCATTATGTCGTAGGCCCATGGATTTCAGATGTAACTACTGATGATCCAAATGAGTTTGCTGCAGTGTGGTGTTTATTCTCGATTGTGTTATGTGTATCAGTTATTAAAACACCGATCAGAAAATATTTACATGTCAAAACATGGCCTTTTTATAATAGAACAATCAGCGATTCTTTATAAGTTATCATGCTGTTATACACCTTAACAGCATAGCAATTCAGCATTGCCAGTCTGCCAAAACTGGCAATGCGCCAGACCTATACCAGCGCAAAAAGTAGGTCAAATGACCTATTGAATTTTATACAGGCTGTGATAAAGTCATTCCTCCATTTTATCTTCATTAGATGTAAATCATATTTATATGCTTTTTTTATCCCGTGAATGCCAGATGCTACTGGTGTTATCAGTCTTCAGCTTAAGCACCGTTTCTGTTTTTGCGGATACACTTTCCAGTACAATACAAACTGAAAATGCTATCCAGAAAAATGCCGTACAGTCGCAAAAGACCATTGATGGTCTGGATGATCGTACGCGGGCAATGCTGGATGAATATCGTTCAGCGACACGTCAAATAAAGACTTTGCAGACTTACAATAAACACTTAAAATCCTTGCTGGAGTCGCAGGAAATAGAAAAAGCCTCATTTGCAGAACAGTTAGAACAAATTGAAACCACCCAGCAAGAAATTGTGCCGCTTATTTTAGATATGCAAGCAAGCCTGGCGGAGTTTGTTCAGCTTGATTTACCGTTTTTGCCGCAAGAACGTCAGCAACGCATTAACAGCTTAAAAGAAATGATGAGCCGTGCTGATGTCAGTAATGCCGAAAAATTTCGTCGCCTGATTGAAGCCTATCAAATTGAAAATGATTATGGCAATACCATTGAGGCTTACCGTGCCAATATAGAACTAGATGGCGAAATCAGCTCGGTTGATTTTTTGCGTCTTGGCCGTATTGCCCTTTATTATCAGCGTTTAGATGGTAGTGAAACAGGCATGTGGAACCACACAGAAAAAAAATGGGAAAAACTCTCCTCTGACTATCGTAATCCTATACGTCAGGGATTACGTATAGCGCGTAAAGAAGCAGCCCCGGACTTGTTAACCGTACCGGTACCAACCGCAGAGGAGGCCATGCAATGAGATTAGCCATCAGTTTTATATTTGCCTTGATACTCGCGCATAACGCATACGCCGGAAGTCAGGATCTGAATCAATTGTTACGCGATGTCAAACAAAGACAGGCGCAAGAACGCAAGCTTAACAAAACTCGAGAAGCAGAGTTTCTGGCAGAAAAACAAAACCAGCAGCAATTATTACAAACAGCTAAAGCAGAGTTGGCAAAACAGGAAAAATTAAGAGCCCAACTAAGTACACAGCTGGAAAGTAATGAGACATTACTAGCTGAAATGGAGACGCAGTTAAAAGAACGTAGTGGTGAACTAGGCGAATTATTTGGTGTTGCCAAACAAGCCGCAGGTGATTTACAAGCAAATTTACAAGGATCTATCATTTCTGCCCAATATCCAGACCGCATTGAAGCATTAACCCGGATGACCGAGAGCAAGGCCTTGCCCATGATAAGTCAGCTGGAAAACTTATGGTTTACCTTGCAACAGGAAATGACTGAATCGGGCAAAATTGTGCGTTTTACTCAGCAAATTCAGATACCAGGCGGCGAAAGACAAGAAGCTGAAATTACGCGTATTGGGGCCTTTAATGCGCTTGCCAATGGCGGCTACCTGAATTACGATGCCGATGCCAAAATACTGACCAGTCTGGCGCGTCAGCCTGAAGGCAAATATCTTGATTTGATAGATTCTTACAGAACTTCTGATGCCAAAAAAGCACCGCTTGGTATAGATCCAACACGCGGTGTTATGCTAAATATGTTGATTCAGACGCCAGATGCTCAAGAACGCATCCAGCAAGGTGGAGTAGTTGGCTATATTATTTTGCTGATAGGTGCACTGGGTTTTTTATATGCGCTATTAAGGCTGAGTATATTGGTAGCCACCGGGCATAAAATGAAGCAGCAAATGCATAATGATACGGCGATGGATAATAATCCTTTAGGGCGCGTATTAATTGCTACCGAACAAAGCCCTTCGCAAGAGGTGGCGGCGCTAGAGCTCATTCTTGACGAAGCTATTACCCGTGAAGTCCCAAATCTGGAGAAAGGACTATCCATGATTAAGTTGTTTGCCGCCGTTGCACCTTTATTAGGATTACTAGGAACGGTAACCGGAATGATTGCGACCTTTCAGTCTATTAGTTTATTTGGTACCGGTGATCCCAAGCTTATGGCCGATGGTATTTCTCAAGCGCTAGTGACAACTATGCTCGGGTTGAGTGTGGCGATTCCGTTATTATTTTTGCATAATTTACTTGCTTCGCGCAGTAAAATGCTAGTGCAAATTCTGGATGAGCAAAGTGCTGGCTTAATGAGCCGACGTGCGGGAAAGTAATGATTGAGTCTGTGGCATTTATAGACGATATTCGTAACTTCCTCTATGCAGGGGGTGATGTCTTATGGGTTATTTTAGGGGTTACCATCTGTTTATGGTGCCTGATTATCGAGCGTTTGCTATTTATTAAACAAAATTATCCATTTTTACGTGATAGCTGCCTGGCGCTCTGGAATCAACGGACTGATAAAAATTCGGCCTACGCTTTATTTATCCGTCAGGAGCTGATTTCCGAGGTATTAATCAAGTTGAACCGTGGCGTTGCAATTATAAAAGTGCTGATCGCCTTATGCCCTTTACTTGGATTATTAGGTACAGTAACAGGCATGATCCATGTATTTGATGTCATGGCCGTTACTGGTACAGGCAACGCGCGAGCTATGGCTGCTGGTATCTCTAAAGCGACCATTACGACCATGGCGGGTATGGTTATTGCTATTTCTGGCCTGTATTTCAGTAAACTTATAGAAGAGCGTGTCAGTGATGAATCGCATCACCTGGCAGATTTATTAAAATATCATTAAGTAAGGAACGAGAATTTAATAATGCCCGAGTCTGACTTGTCTTTTGGCTTCACAGGCGCGTTATGCGCCCGCTTTCCAAACACGCCTGTGAAGCCAAAATCCTGCGCCATACTTTCGGGTATTATTACTCCTGTTTTCGTGAAAGTATGTTGTTGGGGTTCGTTCCTCACCCACAACCTACGCCTTCGCGCTTTATAAATAGCGGACTAAGATCCGCTCTACAATTGATACATACTTGAGAGATACAAAACACTATGCGCCGTAGAGCCAATCGTTCCTCAGCAGAACAAAACGCAGATATAGATATGACTCCGATGCTGGATATCGTATTTATCATGCTGATTTTTTTTATTGTGACAACTTCTTTCGTCAAAGAATCGGGTATTGATGTCAACCGTCCCAGTGCTAAAACCGGAGAAACCAAAGCGCAAGGCAATATTATTGTCGGTATAAAAGCAAATGGCGAAATCTGGATCGACAAACGCCAGGTCGATATACGCGCCGTTCGTGCCAATGTTTCGCGTTTACACGCGGAAAACCCACTTGGCTCGGTGATTATTGCTGCCGACCGAGAAACTAAAACATATGTTTTAGTCGCTGTCATGGATCAGATTCGGTTGGCTGGTATTATGAATGCCTCTATTGCAACGGAGTCCGAATCACAGTGATGCGTATTGCATTCTCACTCTTTTCTGGAATCGCTATTGCGTTAGCCCTGTTCTGGGCGATGCAATATATGATTACTAATAATCAGCAAGGCTTTAAAAAAACCGATAGCATACGCATGACCGAATTTGTGCGCTTAAAACGTGAGTCTCAAATTCAAAGTAAAGAGCGTGTCGTTCCCGAAAAACCCAAGTCTAAAGAGCGTCCTGAACAACCCAAAATACAAATGCAATCCACTCAGGTAGCAAAAACAGTGACACCTGATATGGATATGCCAAATCTGGATATTCCGCTACAAACCAATAGTTTTAATGGTTCGGTTTTAACCGGCTTACAAGTACAATCAGGCCCGGGAGAAATCAACGCGAATGTCATTCCGCTGGTAAGAATTCCACCAACTTATCCTATGCGCGCAGCCAGCAGGCGTATAGAAGGCTGGGTAAAAGTAGAATTCACCATTACCAAAGAAGGTACGGTAACAGATGCTACTGTGGTTGCATCACAACCCAGCTCTATTTTTAATCGCGCCGCACTAAGAGCGATAAAACGCTGGAAATTCAAGCCGTATATTATCGCCGGTGAAGCCTATGAACAGCGAGCGATACAAACTATGGAATTTACACTCTCAAAATGAACAAAATAATGAGGAATAGCCTAAAAACCGGGCTAATCAGTCTTAGCCTGTTTATGCTAAACGTACCGCTGTATGCGGAAGATAACCCTCCCCCCATTGCGCCTGGTTTATACAAACAACTCAGCAAAGCAGAGACATTGATTGGCAAAAAAAAATATTCAGAAGCGCGTCAGAGATTAAATAAAATATTAGCTGACGTACAGGACAACAGCTATGAGCAGGCCATAATTTTGCGCAGTCTGGCCTCAATTTATACTTTTGAAAATCAATATAAACAATCAGCACAACTTCTAGAGCAATCTCTGGCGACAAATGCACTCACAGATACACAGCAGCAGGAATCGATACTGAATTTAGGCCAGTTATATATGGCCACTGAACAATATAAAAAAGCGGTTGATACCTTAGCCCCCTGGTTAAACAAACACCCGAATACAACAAACACACAAGTCTGGATTCTGTTAGCCAACGGCTATGCGCAATTAAAGCAGTACCGTAAAGCCCTTCCTTATATTGAACATGTCATCAAAAACGCTAAAAAGCCGCAAACTAGCTGGCTAGAACTAAACCTGGCACTGTATTATGAAATACAAGACTACTCTTCTGCCGCCGGTATTTTAAAAAGATTAATCACCCTGGAACCAGATAAACAAAATTATTGGCAACAACTCGCATCGATTTATCAGCAATTACAACAATATGACAACGCTCTAACGATTCAAAACCTTGCTTATAAAAAGGGGTTTCTTAATTCAGAATCCAAAAAATTAGCATTATTCAATTTATTTCTTTATAACAAACAGCCTTATCAGGCAGCCGTATTATTAGAAAAGGAACTTAACGCCAAAGGAATAAAGCAAACATCGGCAAACTGGGAACTACTTGCCAATGCCTGGACTAGTGCCAGGGAGTATAAAAATGCAATTAAAGCCTTGGATAAAGCCTCCACATTAAACGCATCGGGCCAACTATATTTACAACTCGGGCGAATTCATATCGAACAGGAATCATGGCAGGATGCGATATCGGCGATTAACAAAGCACTTAAAAAAGGCGGATTAAAACAATCTGGAGAAGCCTATATTCTGCTTGGAATTAGCTACTATGAAGCTGGACAATTACAAGCTGCAAATAAAGCATTTACTAATGCGCAAGACTACAGTAAAACCAGAAAATCGGCAGAACAATGGCTGGGCTATATTACAATGGATGCGCGAGGTTAAAAAACACAGTATATTTAATGTAGTTTAGAAAACGGAATCTAGCTGGCTGACCGGCTGACCCCTTGAACGTCCCTGCTAATATCTGAATATGCCTGGTAATCAATTTCCATGCTTTGATTTTAATTCTTCTAGCGATATAAAATTAGCATTACTATTTTCTCTTTTCTATCAGAAAGTATTTCTTCATACCATTCAGGCGATTTAATTCCAGTGGGTTCGCAAGTGAGTGAACCCCATAATTGCCTCCATTATTTGAAATCGCTCAAGTACACTCATTTTTGAAATTTCAGCAATAGTTATTTATATTTTCTCTGTCACTATAGAAATCATTTTAACAGAAGCAATAAAATGTGCGCTTCTGACAAAATATCGCGCTTAATATACAGAGCAGTTTTAGGGCTAGTGTTAGGCGACGCATCTGCTAGATCAAATTAGAGCAGTTGATAAATCACAACTAATAAAAGATCCTGGTGTAAAACTCAAGAAGAGTTATGCGGGTGTTTACAAGAAATGCCTGAATGCTAAATTGCAGTAAATCGGGGATTTAAAGACCAAATAAAGACAGTTATAAATACAAACTTTCAGGTGTTTTCAATAGCAGCAACTCTGGCCGCGTGATATAGACTGTATTATCCTAGAAAACCTGTTATATAGATTCTGTAATTTAAGTTACATGCCGGAAGGGAAGAGTTTTTTAATAGGCGGAAAATTCTATAAGCCCCGTGTTACCTCCTGTACTGGAAACGACCTCAAGGCGAAGACTGGAAGTACTTTTGTTTAGTGCAAATGTATAGGCTTGCTGCGTATCGGGAAGTTCAAATGGTCCTAAAACTGCATCATTATCCAGAATCAAATTAAAACTCAGTATTTTTGCACTGCCATCCGCCATGGATCGTGACCAGACCTGCACTGAATTAATCCAGGTACTTTTTGCTAATGCCACCTCAATAAATGCTTGATCTCCATCTCCAGCAGAGGACCAGGCGGTTGCAGATGAATCATCAAGTGCACTATTTGCTCCCCAATTCGCTTGATTACTTCCTCCACCATAATTACTACTGACCGATGCGACATAAGCCCCGTTATTTAACGACAAAAGATTTGCATCAGCTGCGGCGCTTGCGCTTAACGTATTAAAACTAGCCACAGGGCTCCAGTAAAGTCGTCCTTGTGCATCACTTCCCTGAACACGGTAAAAATACGTACTATCCGGATTTAAACCACTGAGTATCGGATTGTGCTCGGTTATGGCACCCCCATTCATGCTGCTATCGGTTGCAATACTACCAAACTCAAGACTGGTGCCATACATTACCGAGCATGCCAGCGGAACCGTTGAGACAAAATGTAAGCGCGCATTAGTTGCTGTGATATCAGTTATCACAGGCCCATCACCTTCAGTCACATTAGCAAGTTGGTATAAATTGGGCGGCACCGACTCAGGCTGTAACTCACCATAAGTAGTCACAGTAAAGGTCAGCGGATTATTTGCCTGTTTTTGCTGCTCAAGATTGGCCCAGTAATAATGAGTGTCTGCGCCCGATCCAAATTCAATAAGCGGTATTTGTAAAGCGAACTCGGCATCTAAACTGGCCGGTTGAGCAAACACAAGCGTTGAAACACAATATAGACTGATAACATTAATTTTTTTCAACATAATAGCCTGAGGAGGTTAACTGCGACTGAAAACCCGGTCATTGACCGGGCCAAAGTGAATTGGAGAGACTAAACCAGTCACAAAAAAATATTTTGGCTGAGCTATTGATAACTCAATAGCTCATTCTGGCAATTGCATTACTTTAGGCTTAATTGCACCCAGCCTGTTCTAACCAATCGTAAGCATGTCCAACATCCATTATTTCGCCGCTTGCTGGTAAATAATAGATATGGTTATCCATGGAAGAAATACCTACGTAGGCATTGGTACCTGAATAATAACGAAAATAGTAGGGTGGAAAAGTTTGGGAATTTGCAACGCCCTGCACAGGTGAAAATAAACCCGCAAAGTTATTTTCCGCCCAGTCAAATAAACAATCCGAATGTGTCATGTCGCCTTCGGCAACCCGAATTGTTTCTGATAAAATTAAATTCTCACCTCCCATGGGAAAATATACCGGATCATGCCAGGATAAATGATACATGCAGTGTCTTATACCCTTATTGTCTTGCATTAAAGCAAGAGAATTACAGTCCATATATCCCAATTGCTCTGTATCGGTTGGACCTAACGTGGGATCTTGCGCATCAAAATTAATGGCAACATAAATATTATTATTTATATTGGGAGAAGTCGCTATTTCGGTGGTATTCATGTTGTAAGCAACCGCGGTGATCCCGCCTTTATTATCCAACATAGTTTCGAGTTGATAACGAACCGGCTCTATAGTCCCCATCAACGTATCGTCTAATAGACCTTGAAGATTGCTTATCTGTTGAGTAGCGATATCATAATCAAATGTGCCATAGAAAATGGAATTATCAAAAAAAACCAGCTCTACCTGATAACGAATTGGCGCCGCCTGCACGGGTTTTAAGAAAAAAAATAGTGGAAATAACAAGATGATAGCTTTTAGTATTTTCATTTGAACCTCATAAAATAAAAAATTAAATCTGAGACTATAATCAGATCTTTTAATACTCAAGGGTAACCCCGACATAAACAGACCGCCCTTGACCTGGCAAGTTTTGTGTTTTTGGCTCGGATGAACTCAAGGTCATCGCGTTCTGGTCGCCAATATAAACGCCCGACAACGGGTAGTAATATTGATGGTTCAGAATATTATCCACGCCAAAATCAACAGTCACAAATTCCCACTGAAAACTGGTTTTGAAATTTAACAGAATATAAGAAGATGTTTCTAACTCATTTCTTACTTCTTGCACTTCATTTTTTGTATCAACAAATTGCATGTTAAACGTACTTTGCCAGCCTCCCAGTTTATGGTTTACCCCCCATGTAAAATTAAATGGCATCATATTATAAAGATTATCACCATCTGAACGTTTACCACGTACATAACTCATAATGGTATTCGTTGAGAATTCGCCATAAGTTGGGCTTTCAAATAAGTTCATTTCGCCCGTTATATCCACACCCCAGAGGTAGGCATCATAATTTTCAAATGTCAGGTAGTAATAACCATTTCCCGGCTGTTTTCTACACTCCTGACAAAGATCGGCATCAATATAGTTTTCCACGTAGCTGAAAAACGGGGAAATTTCAAGATTCCACACTTGCTCATCACCAGAGTCAGAAAAATTAGCGGTAAAGCCAATATTATGTGCAGTCTCCATCTTTAAATCTATGTTACCTACATAACCATTACCATCACCAAACCAGCCTATCATGGTCATCGGCATTGGACTGATACTCCATGGATATAACTCCTGCACTGAAGGTGCACGATTTTTTCGTGCGTAACCCAGGGTGTAATAACTCCAGTCATTGGGTGTATATTGAACAAGCATACTGATATCAAACGCATTAAAGTTACGTTCGTGATCCAAGGCATTAAATGCCAGTGCCTGTTCATAGTCAGTCAAAAGATAATTCGAGGTAATATTGTTATATCCCTGCACGTCGCCAGTATTCATCCACGTGCGATCGTAACGGAAACCCAGCATCGTTTTCCATGTATCTGTCCAGTATTTTTCCCATTCTGCATAAACACCAAAACGATTCCGGGTCGCATCATTCAGGTTGATAAAATCGTTGGGTCCCATCATGCTCGGAACCGTTGACGTTGCCGGCCAATAATCGTTGATGACACTGCCATGGAATTCACTGCCAAAGCGAAAGATATTGTCATCTTCATCTGATGGCAATTCGAATTCCAGTTTATAGCCATAATTTTTGCCTCGCGTTTCCATAGGCATAAATATGGTCGCATCTCTATCTGGCAAATAATCCATGGTATGACTGGTATGTTCCAAAAATAATATAGTGTCTACATTCCCCCAATCAAATAAACCGTTGTAGTGAATATTACCAAAGAGACTATCATTATTGGTTAAATCCATTCTTGCCGTTGGAAAACCCTGGTATGGAATATGTTGCTGTCCACCTTTAATTTCTAGCAATTGGTCTTCGTAATTAAATGATAATGCGAATGCTTGATTGATGTTTTCATAATTCGTAGATTTAATCACAGTACCGTTGCCATCCTGATAATTCTTACTTTGAGTATCCGAGCCTGTGTAGTCAAGGCGAGCATATTCATTGGCAATGCCTAGTCCGACACTGCCACCAAAAGCATCACCATTACTGCGATAAAATGATGACAGTTTTCCATTTAATAAGAAATCTTCACCAGCTTCGGCAAACTTAGGCTTCGCAGATTTTACAGATATTGTTCCTGCAATACTGTCACCTCCCATTCTTACCGGCGTAATTCCTTTTAAAATGGCAATGCTACCGATATTACTGCGGTCAATGCTCGCTAAGGCAGGATTCATATGATTTGGACAAATTGAGTTGACAGTCATCCCATTAACCTCAATTTTGACACGCGTGTCATTCAAACCACGAATAATAGGTATTGAAGAAACCCCACCCCCTGCTTGAAAGCTCATGCCAGCCGTGTCTTCGAGTAATTTTGCAGTATCAGAAACCTGGCTTTGCTTTTTTGCAATATCGTCTTCGTTAATGCTGTTTTGAGGGGAAACAGTAAGATTTTCGGTGTCAGCCTCAATAACCATATTATCAAGATAAATTGCCTCTTCAGTAGGACTTGAATCCTCAATACTCTCATCTGCATAAACTACGTTAAAACACAGCAATATTGCTGTATTAAACAAAATTATTACTTCTTTTTTCATTTGTTTGTTTCAGTGCTTAATTAAAGTTATATCGAAATCATATTTGCGATGGCTTTTAATTTAGATTTTTCTTAAATAAGCGTCAAAAGGCTGTAATTCAGACTCTATTCCGGATGCGCCAGTCGCCGGCACAACTAGGAAGTCGTCTTTTGCCATGGGTAAATTAAAATGCTTAGGCGTTACACGTAAATGATCACCATCGTGACCCTGCGGAATGATGAGCTCAGGATGATCAAACGGTGCACGTTGATAACGCACACGGTCATCAGTTAAGGTTTTTAAAAAGGCAATCAGATCATGGCGATTTTTTTCAGAAAATTTGAGTCTAGGTAATGGAAACACCAAAGTGGTTTCTTTGGCATCGTTCATAAAATTTCCCCCTCTGGAATAAAATTCAATCACCTGCTCCAGGTTTGCCATGCTTCCATTGTGCATATAGGGACCGGTCAATTCGATATTACGTAATGAAGGAATTTTAAAACTGGCATTTACTTCTGCGAGCATTTTATTGGTATCAGGTTTTTTCAGTTCCGCCTGCGCCGCTTGTATTGTCGGTAAAAAGGCATTTTTATCAGCGCTTAAAAAGCAGTTTTTGCTATCTTGCTGTTGCGGCTGAACGCCATCTTCAATGTTAAATACGCTCAGTGCTTTATAAGTTGGCTTAAAATTAACTGCAAACGGTATTTGAAAGTCACACGGGCGCACATGACGTACTGCATCATCCTTAACATCCTCATTCATACCGGCTAAAAATTGTAAATATTGTTTGCTAAATGACAATGGATTACCAAACTCATCTATACCGCCCAGCCCAATATCTGCCTCCTCTCTCGCGACACCGGTTGATGCAAAGCCAATATCGGAAAAAACGGTTAAGGCTTTGTTATGCACAAAAAGTGGAATGCGGTTAACCACATTGGTGGTCGTGCTGATTTCGTCAAATACACTCGGATTACTCTTTGCCAGTGTCGCGTTGGCATCAATAGCTGCTGCAGTAAAATTAGGCCCTAAATGACAATGCGAACACAGATTAATGCGAAATTGTTCGAAACCATTTAATTCCTCTGCGCTTAAGTCAATGGGTAGATTATCTTTATCGCGCCGACTTTGATCAAAAGGCGCGTTATCAGAAATCAGGGTACTTTCATAAAGCTGAATGGACAAACCAAAAAATAGCGCAAAATTTGCTTCCATTTGCTGATAAGGTTCGCCGCTTAATGGACTGCCAAATTTATTGGGCCCCTGATACGACCAATATTTGCTATTAAAAGCTTTTTTAATCAATGCAGCGTAAGTGGTATTAAGTCCGGGTTTTAAAGCTTGCTCATTGCTCAAGCTAAAAGGTGCAAGCACACTGTCATTCCAATGTACTCTCTGATTTTCTAGCGGCTGACGTGGCAAAAGCTTTCTGCCTATATCTTGCAGAGTACGCTGACTGCAACTCATTTCAGTGGTATTTAACGGTGGTGCAGTGGCAAGTGAAGCCAGGGACGCGTTAGTTAGATGCAGGCGTTCTTTGGTAACTGTGTTGGAATCATGCGCAACCCAAATTCCCGCGTCAGGATCGCGATCACCCCATGAATTACTGCCATTAAAAACATTATTCGCACGACCATCCCAAAAATTGCGATAATTAAAGACAGCGTTAATGACTGTGGGTGCATTTCTTGGTGTCACGCGTCGTGTCGCGAGCTTGCCAACATGAAAAACCTCTCCCGCTGATCGTGCACAATCTTCAAATACGCGCTTTTGAGAACTCACGCCTTTATATTCACCGCCAAATGTTCCTGCAGAACCGGTAACAAAATGGCTGTCATTGCTAACTGAACTGCTTTCTTGTAGTGGGTTTTGCAACTGGTAAAAAGGGAATTGTGCCGCTGAAAGAGATTGATTCACGGAAAATTTCGCTAACTGCTCTTTGCTTAAAGTCGTGGACTGTCCGCCAGGTGCCAACTGATTTTTTACCCTGCTATCCGCACCCGCATGGAAATGACACGAAGCACACGCCATACCATCACTGCCGATATTAGCATCCCAAAACAAGGCTTTTCCTAAAACAATGGCAGTATCTTTATCAGCTATAATGGGATCGGAGCCGTTTAATAACCCCGGAACAGTAGGGACTGGCAAATATTTTAAACTGATGGGCATAGGCCCAAATGACAAGGTATTTTCTGCATGAACTTGCAGAGAAAAAAGCAGAAGGGAAAGCAAAAACCAGCGCCATAAATAAAGCATATAAACTCCAACAGTATTGATTAAGTGCTGTTTGGTCTGTTAAAAATCAATCAGATGCATGCGTTTCTGATTTTTTATTAAACCATGCTTTACGAGTAGATTAATGCCCAATATAACTTTAATGGATAATTCGCAAACAGCCGCGGATAAATCTAAAATATAAGCAAAAATCAATCAATCTTCAAACAAAATTTCGACTCAGAAGAATCTACCTTGCAAATAAGCAACGCAAGAATGAGGGAACCACTGAAAAAGCATAGCCAAGGCCATAGGCGATGGCTATGGCTATGGCTATGGCTATGGCTATGCTTAAGCGTAGTAGTTTATTTACATCCTGCTGCTGTTGTCATAGCAGCTACATCACCTAAATCACTCATTTCACCACCAACCTGAGACAGCGAGTACATATGACTATCTTCGGAAGAAATACCTAAATAATGACCTGTTTCTGCATAATAACGGAAGTAATATTGCATAAAATTTTGAGAAGTTAATCCAGCATGTGGGTAATCAGCAGGCTCTTGCTGTTCAGTATAATTCAATAAACAATCCGCTACCGATAGCGGTATCGCAGTGACTTTAACATCAATCGGTGTATCTTCACCCTCCGTGTTGGTACCGCCTAGAAAGATGGTATAAAAACCTGGCTGCAAATTAACCAAAGTTAGATTAGAGTAGTTAGTATTACCATCAGGGCCAGCATGATGCTGCACACTACCAAAAACGCCATTTTCATATTTGTTATCAATACTGACATCATGCGCACCGGAATCAACATTGTCGTTCCAGAAATTGACATAGTCCGTCATTGAGCCATTCACATAACCTAATGTTTCAACAAGACCATTTTCTAATGTATTTCCTTCTAGTGAATCAACGACATCATTGTCGGTCGCCCAAACAAGTCCTGGCTTTCCTGGTTGTCCAACCTGGTTGAAAGCATGAATTGCACCTTCAGCTCCATCTTTATCAGCCTTTCCAGATGCTTTTGAATCTGCTACAAAATTATTATCAGCTCTATACACCGTAAATCCGGGTGCATTAGTCGCTGCTGAAGAAAGAGATACCAATACGTCAGAAGACTGCATGACTTCAAAATTAAGCCAGGCCCCTTGCATACCCCAGGCGCGATTAGTTAACGCTGGGTTACTTGTATAGCCATTTTTACTGGCATTCGCGTTTATTGTTTGAATAGTCTTTCCTGGCTCAAGCATGTTATCGCCATTAAGCCATGTGCCTGCAGCATAAGAAGCAGAACTCAATACCAGGGAAGAAGCTATTAATCCAAGCTTTGCCGATAAATCAAAAGTTATTTTCATTTAAATTAATCTCCAAAAAGAATAAATGTTAAGTTATTAACCTCATTGAGGCGTGATCAAAAATTTATTGAACTATGTTATATAACTCTGGCTCCTGGATCATTGTCCATAAAGAGCTATAAAGCTCAAAATGAGTCACCGTCAATTATTTACTGAAAACCAGAGGCGTCAGAGAATAAGACTTTTACCCAAAAAAGTGTTTACCATTTTTCCACCCTATCGCTGAGATAGCTAATACCGGCGTACCTTGCAAGTACATTTAGCAGAGAAAAATCAAAGCTACAGTAAACATCACCAGCAAACGTGTAGTGATGAACACCTCTTACGCGTACAGATGAATGCTTTAAAGTCGTAACCTTGTTGCTAATCAACTGAAAATCTTGCATAAATTTAATCAAAACACGGGGCTATTATGCGTAACCGTCGTTAAATTGACACTTATCGTGGGGGAATCCATTTACCCAGGTTCAAAACGTTTGCTATTTTCTACATTCCGCTTTTTTCTTCCCTGAATCAAACGAACTTAGTCGCGTATATAAAAGCAATTTATATGCCAAATTTTTATACTTCACCATTCTTTTTATTATCTAACTGTAAGTTAAGTACTTTATCTTATTCTTATTTACTGATAGCTTTTTAACCATTCATTGACTGACGTATATGCAACGTAAAATAGGTTATATGCCTTATATAAATATGGCAAATGACCTATTTATGCGAATCACCGTATTAAATAGACCGAACAACCTGATTACTTTATGTCTATGGAATAAGACTCGATTGATCATTGACTTAGGAACGCGCATGAAATAACATAAACAAGTTAAAAATCTGTATGATGGGCAAAGCAATAGCGCGCCCTTCAAGCTACTATATAAAGATGGGCACGTAAAAAACCTTTGCCCATCCTACAAGTTGCTCATATTATTTCGTGCATGTTCCTTACCTTCATTGATTCCCTGATCTGTGCTTCTGACAACATATCGTGCTTAATATACAGAGCAGTTCTAGGGCTAGTAGTAATAACTACGGCATTGCTCAAGATATTTTTTTGTAATTCAGGATAGACGAATTAATAAGAAAGTAGTCGTTCACGGATAAGGCTTCATAAATAAATCGACACAAACAGGATAATCCATAAGATGTCTCCACCACTTTTTAAAAACTCAGATAAAGTATCCAATAGTCCCATTTTTGGATTTTCAGTTTTTGATGCATACTGCGCCTTATATTTTAGCCAGACGTCCCTGTCGAACAGGCTAAATAAAACAGGTAACTTGTTACCAATCGTAACTCAAAGTGGCATAAAAGTTCCTTCCTTGTCCAGGCAAATGCTGACCAATTGCTGTGCCATCATTGATAGGATTTCGATTCAAGCCATTAAGGTGAATCCGGTATCCCTTATCAAGCAGGTTTTCAATACCAAAACCTACTTGCAAACCTTGCAAATACTTATATTGAGGGCGATATTGCATACGTAAGTTCCAAAGGATATAGCCGGCTGTCGGAGGCTCATCATTATATGCAGCTGTTTTTGTCTGTTTTCCGTAACCGACCAATTCAGTCCCCGCTAGCCATTCTGGTGTATCATAAAAAAAGCTGATTTTCCCATTGACTGGCGCTATTCGATATAAATTATCTTTAGCATCTGTTCGCTCACCACGGACATAGCTGAGCAAGAAATCAATACGCCAATCTTCCAGAAACCGATAACCTGCCTCCATGTCTACTCCATACAATTGGGCATTAATATTGCTAAATTCCAGAGTCGTAGGGTCAATAGCCAGAGCGGCCTGATTTTGTGTTGGCGTTCCCTGAATATAATTATCTACATAGCGATAAAAAGCTCTAGGGGTTAAATACATCTCTTTTCCTTGCCAATCAAAACCTAATTCAACTTGATAAGATGTTTCAGGTGTTAGATCTACATTACCAATATAATTGCGTCCATCGGCCAGACCACCTGTCGCATTCAGTGGCAGCCATCCGTAACGTTCCTGATAAGAAGGAGATCGAGTTTTTCTGCCAAACCCTAATTCAATAGCCATATCAGAACTTAAGTAATGGGTCAATGCAGCGACCACATCCAGATTGACATCATTTTTGAGCCGGTCACTTGCATTAAAATCAGCTGCCAGCTGTGTACCTGGTTTTCCAGGTGCAAAGATTGGGGCACCTGTTCCACTGACAGTACCTGCATTCATCCTAACCCAGTTTAACCGGGTACCTATTTCAAGAGCCCAATCCTGAACTAAATCTCCTTTCCATTCTGTAAAAAAACCATAGCGGTCACGTGTTACATCATTAAAGTTATTTATCTTAAATGGTTGATTAAACGGGTTCGTAATCACCGCATTATGTTCAATATTATCGCCATCAACGCCGAGTAATAAATTGCCCTCAAAGAGCGGGATATCAAAAGTTGCTTTATAGCCAAAACCTTCAGCAGTATTATCTGACTGACGGCGCGCGGGTTGAGCAACATTACCTCGCAGGGTATAGTTATTCATTTGGTGCTCAACATCCTGATAGCTAAATTCAGTGGTCAATTTATATTTATCCGCTATCAAGCCATTGTAATTCAAGTTGGTAACACCACCATTGGAATAAACAATATCCATCGGCAAAGAGGGCGTTCCCGATAGATGGGTATCATTATAATTATATCCAATATCAAACTGATGATTCTCGTCGTCCGTTTGAAAACCATAGCCAACTGTGCCTACATTACGTTCATAACTGCTATCCCTGTTAACGCCTTCAGACCAGGCAAAACTGTCACCCGCTTCACGACTACCTCCCCCGTGAATCTTATGATTCTGGTTGGCAATATTGGCAAATAAGCTCACATAATAGCCAGTATTAACTGAGCTATAGCCATTTGACGTTCTACCGGAAAATAAAATATCGTCATCTACAGCGAATTCACCACTCCGCGTCTTCTGAACTATATTTCCACCTAACGTTTCTATACCACTACTCACTGAGGCAATGCCGCGCTTGACACTTAATACTTCAGTCAACACTGCAGGGACATGACTTAAAGGCGCATCCATGGCATTTGAACAGGCCGATTTATAGCTCGTTCCATCAGTAATAACATTTACACGATCGCCAAAAAGTCCACGGTACTGTGCAATTCCAGTTAAAGGACCATTTGAGTTTACATTGGCGCCCGGCACTTTATGCAATAAAACGGCTGCATCTCCTGCTCCGCCCATATCGGGTTTCACTCCAACCGTTCCAGGGGTCAAAATTTCTCCCTCAATAAACATGGTTGGTAAAATTTCTTTATCAGCATCGGCTAAATCTTGCGCATAGACAGGCATTGTGCCACCAGCTATCATCAGACCAGCAGATAGATATTTAATTTTTCGTTGTTTCATAGTAACGATTCCTTGTGATGTAATAAACAGTCTGATATAAATATCTGAAGTTTCCCAATAATCGAGAAGTCAACACTAGCAATATGGGGCTGCATGATTTTCAATAGAAATTGAGCCCAGTGCGGCAAACCCACTACAAAACACCCTTATCTGTTGTTATATCCCACTAAAAACCGGTAAACTTCAGTTGCTAATTTCTTGATACTTTAAAGGAATATTACCCTAAGTAAAATGATAAATATCAATTTACAATAGGCAATCCAACCCTCTTTAAATATTGAAAATAATGGCTTATTTTTTGCTTGTTGCTGATTTTAGTCCAAAATATCATGTTTATTTCAAGTTAATTCGTTATATAGCCTAATGAAAAATGTTAAATAACAATGTTTTATTAATCCCGGAAAATTTCATCTCTGGAATAAAGTTAAATAATTTTCCAAATTAATCTTGCAATGTCGCTAACAACGGCAATGATGGCCTATTAATGAAACTCTCCTCAATCAAACAGGCCTGGAATGGTGCAGAAAAATGTAGACAGTGCCATATTCGAGAATTAGCTCTGTTCGCAGACATACAGGAAGATGACTTTAAGCAATTGCACTTTCCTATTTCTGATTTAGAGTTACAAACCGGGGATAGCCTGTTTAAGCAAAGTGAAACACCTAAATTTGTCTATACGATTCGAACTGGTCTGATAAAACTGGTACATTTTTTACCTAATGGTAACTATCGAATCGTGCGCTTGTTAGGCCCAGGTGATCTTGTTGGTATCGAGGCATTACACGGCATTCCATATTTGCATTATGCCTTTACCTTGCAAAATACCACAGCTTGCCAAATACCTGTAGAAACTATTGAACAGTTAAATCGCAAGTCTCCGCATCTCTATAAACAATTGATCGCGCACTGGCAAAGAGTACAAAGCGATGCCGATGTATGGCTTACCAAGTTAACTGTGGGGAATTCAAAAAAACGGGTTGCAAATTTGCTACTCTATCTAGATCAACAGAGCTCCAATGACTTTTTTTATTTACCTGGCCGCGAAGATATGGGCGCTCTTTTAGCCATCGCTACTGAAACTACCAGCAGAATCATTGCCGAATTCAAACGCCTTGAATATTTACAAACTGGGCACTTAGGTGCCTATATTAATAAAGACCAGCTTAAACAAATTTCTTAAACTATGAGCCACCTCAACTATTAGATGGCAACAACGTCGACATAGACTTTTGCTGATCAATTAAAAACCAATCTGGAACGCCGGTACAAAGTTAAGGGGCGAATTAATTTTACCTTTTCAGATATTTGACGCATCATTGCCGAAGTTTTTTTAGATTCGAATTTTAATAGGGTTAGCCCCAAATATAGCAATTCATCAGTAAATTTGATGGTAACCGTTTTATAACGAATGGTCGCCTGACAAATTAATACAAAACTTCAGTTTTTTAAGTTCTTCATGCTGAAAATACCATGTCTAAAAAAGTGTTATATCACACAGTTTTTGGTTAATTGCCTCATTGTATTTTTTGATTAGGCTAACCATAGAATAAAGTGTTCGATATTTTGCTGCGAATTAACTCGTATCCGCTGCCATGGTTTAATTACATAACTCAATGATCTTTTATATCTATTTATCACCTCATTAATAATGTTCAGATACGATTTAACGTACATAAAAGAGAGATAGTTTACAAAAGGTATAAAAATTGCTTATCTAAAAAATTATGCACAAGCTAAATCCCGTCAGTATTGCAGAATTATTAACCGAGCATCATCATGCGTTAAATCGTTTTGCCACCCATAAACTTGGTTCACCCGATGCGGCCTCTGATGTTTTGCAAGATGCCTATCTGCGTTTGGCCAATAGCCAGCAGACAGAAAAAATCAACAATCCGCGAGCCTTTGTTTTTCGCATCGTTTCTAATTTAATTATTGATTATCAGCGTAAAAGTGTTAACCGCATTCTACATGAGACGGATGATCAGATTTTACACTCCATCCCCGATCCGCAGGCTTTAGAAATAAGTATAGAAGGTCAACAACGGCTTGCTCTTATTAATGAGGCATTGGCACAATTACCTGAAAAATGTCGCCAGGCGTTTTATCTTAATCGGGTAGAAGGCTATACACATAAAGAAGTTGCAGAAAAACTGCAATTATCCGAAAGCATGATTGCCAAGCATTTGGTTAGAGCCATGCGTCATTGCCGAGAACACCTCAAACAAAATTTATAGGTGCGGATTTATCCATCAATTATCATTATGACTTTATCCCTATCTAGTTTCTAATTTGGAAAGGCTGAAATCTTGGTTTTCCGATGTATTAAACCAGCGTTTCCAACATGGAAGTGAGTAGGTGTTCCCAACTATCAAAGCAAAAACAGGGCGTAAGCGCCTTCATATCATCGAATAGACATCTGCGAAAAGGCATTTTCTGGCGCAGTAGATAAAAGCCGTCATTCATAAAGTCTAACAACATGTGTAGTAAATAAGCCAATAAAATCCATGTTGCCAATAAAAAAGATAAATTATGCTAACCGTGATCGAAATAGTGCTTAAAGTGCTAGCCTTTGGTTTTCAACATATTGTTATTTTCATTTTCTAGTACACTGATTGGGAAAATTTTCACAAACCGTCGATAGTTGCTTAACTACATCGCTAAAAGTTAATGCATTTTTTCCAAAAGGAGCACTTATAAACTGTTTTTAGGTGGTCATTAAAATGCCATTTTAGGGGATTAGCGCCATAATATGAATTATTGGGATTTATCCGTATAAATTCGCACCTACGTTATAATACAAATTTTTCTTTCTAAATCGTCTTATATAATAGACAGGTTTCTTTCAGATACATAAATGGCAAAAAATACCGTACCAGAAATAACTTCAATGTCAGATCAGGCAATAAACTGGGTGATTTTGTTGCATTCTGGGCAATCAACTAATGACGATAGCATTAACGCACTGCAGTGGCGCAGTCGTAGCCCTGCACATGAAAGGGCCTATGTAGAAGCATTAGTTTTATGGCAGGAAATGGGCTATGTAATGATGCCTCAGCCTGAGCAGACTCATGAGTCTTTAGATTTTAAAGAACAAAAAAGCCCTTCCCAATCTAAAATAAAATATGGTTATCTAGCCAGCTTTGCGGCGGCAGCTATGTTGTTAATTCTGATATTGCCAATCTCACGCTACGCAGACCAATGGCAGAGTGATTATTACACTCAGGTGGGCACTCAACAAAGTATAACTTTAGCAGATGGCAGTATCATCCAGCTAAACACCGACTCTGCTTTATCTATTCAGTATGAAAAAAATCGCCGCGTGATTCAACTACATCGAGGACAGGCACTCTTTACCGTAGCAGCCGATCCACAACGACCTTTTGAGGTGATAACAGAAGATATCGTTATCAGAGCGTTAGGCACTATTTTTGAGGTCTGGAATAATCAAGATGAAACACGGGTAACGGTATTGGAACATGCAGTTCAATTAAGTTCTCTGGGTAAAAATACCCATACACAAATAGCGCGTATAGAAAGCGGCTATCAAACCCAATACAACAATACAACGGGAGTGATGCACACCGAAGCCATTGATATTATAAAAAATGGTGCATGGCAACGAGGTAAGCTGATTTTTAAAAACCAGCCATTGGCGGATGTAATTGTAGAACTAGAGCGTTATTTGCCAGGGCGCATTATGATTACCGATGAAAAACTTCGCAAACTTCAAGTCAGTGGCGTATTCCCCGTACAACAGCCCGATCAGATTTTAGCAATGATAAAACAAACTCTGGCTATAAAAGTAACCCATCTTTCCCCCTATTTAACCCTATTACACAAGTAGGTACGACACTACGAACAATGACGAAGATATGTAGAATAAGGCATTACTCACAAATCCAATACAACAAAGTAAATTGTTTACTCTGTAATAAATAAAGCTGACTCTTTTTACTTATTTTTTGACACTATTTTCGTGCAGCACTATAATCGTGCCATGAAAAATATTACTATAAAACTCGATAATGATGTGGCTCAGTGGTCAAAAGTATGGGCTGCTGAAAATAACACCAGCGTTTCACAAATTCTTGGTGATTTGTTGAAACAAATGAAAAAAGAAAAAACAGGCTATGCAAAAGCGATGCAACAGTTTCTTGATGTCGAAGCATTGCCATTAAAAACATCAAAGCATTATCCTCTGCGAGATGACTTGTATGAGCGTTAAATACTTTGTTGATACTCATATTTTAGTTTATGCCCGTGACAGTACAGAACCTGAAAAACAGCCTATAGCAAAACAATGGTTAGCTCATCTATGGGAACAGGAATGCGGCAGAATAAGTGCTCAGGTTTTGAACGAATATTATGTGACAGTCACTCAAAAACTCAAGCAAGGACTTTCTAAAGAGCAAGCAAGGTCTGCTATACGGGCACTTGCAGTCTGGCAACCACTGGAAATTTCATCAACGCTGATCGAATCTTCATGGGACATTCAGGATCAGTATGGTTATTCATGGTGGGATACTCTGATCATTACTTCAGCACTATTTCTTGACTGTCGTTATTTGCTAAGTGAAGACATGCAGCATCAACAAAAAATCAGTAACCTGACGATTATTAATCCATTTCTTGTTACATGGAACGAATTGGAATAAATAAGAAAACTATTTTTACAGCCTTCTTAGACACAGAGAGAGAGCATCGAGAACACAGAGATTGTTGAATATTTTCTCAGTGTCCTCTGTGCGCTCTGTGTCCATTTTTTACCGATTCAAAACAACATAGATGCATTAATTTATAGGCATATTACAAGATTTTTCTCCTAAGCCGTCTTTAAAGATAACTCTTTAAAAAAATCGCATCATCAGGAGAATCCATGCATTCAAAAACGAGCAACAGCCGATTACAGTACAGGCATGTAACAGCAGGTTTATTATCAGTCGCCATTAGTACCGTAGTCAATCAACCGCTGTATGCCGAACAGCAAAGTAATCTGACAACTCGATATTACAATATCCCCTCCCAATCATTAGATGGCGCATTAACCGAGCTGGCGGATCAAGCTGGGTTAAAGTTATTGTATCCTGCAGAGGTTGTGAGCAATAAACAATCCCAACCTTTGTCGGGTAACTATTCGCCTAAAACAGCATTGGAAACCTTATTGCGTGATAGCAGTCTGGATTATCGCTTTACCGATGATCAATCGGTAACCGTGCAAAAGCATCAAAAGTCGATGGATGATTTGTTAAAGATTGCTGCCAGTGATGAATATCGTGTGGATGCAACGGGTGGTGGGGAGGAAGATTATACTGGGCCGGTTGAACAAGAAGACTTGACGGTGAGTGGGCGGGAGTTGAGTGGGTATAATGTAATTAATGCGAATTCGGCGACTAAAACTGACACGCCGATTTTAGAAACACCAGTATCGATACAGGTGGTACCACGGGCCGTGATGAACGATCAAAAAACCACCACCATTAAAGGCGCGCTGGAAAACGTCAGCAGCGTGCGTCCGCAATCATCTTTAGGTCTAGGTAACGGCTTTATTATCAGGGGCTTTCATAGTGACCGGGTTTATCGTAATGGTCTTGTCGCCAACGGTTTGAGTACCGGGCGAGCTGCTCAGTTTGATTCCGCCAATCTGGAACGCGTCGAGGTGCTTAAAGGCCCGGCAGCGGTTTTATTTGGCCGTATCGAGCCGGGCGGCTTAATCAACCTGGTCACCAAAAAGCCTCAGGATGAGTCCTATTATTCGCTGGAACAGCGTTTCGGCTCTTACGATTTCTATCGAACCGAATGGGATGCGACCGGTGCTATTACGGATGATAATTCGTTAAGCTATCGTTTTAATGGTTCTTATCAAAACAATAAATCATTTCGAGATTTCAATTTTAATGATCGGGTTCAGGTGAATCCGTCTGTGACCTGGCGACCCAGCGATGCCACTGAAATGTCCCTGGATGTAGAAGTTCTGCATGAGAATTATCAGGTGGACAGAGGCTTATTCGCTATCGGAGACCGCCCCGCACCAATTCCCATTACTCGCTCTTTCATTGACCCCAACGATCCTGTCGATACGAACTCCAAGGTATATCTCGGCTTCAATTTTACTCATGCCTTCAATGCAGATTGGACTATACGGAACCGCTTTCTGGCTTCTTTTGTTGACAGTAACGATATTTCTGTTAAACCCGCTAATGCCTTTACGGTAGCGGAGTTTTTAGATCCGAGTTCTGGCAATCGTACCTATTTACGTAATATATTTTCTCAAATTGTAACTTCTCAAACTTATACCACTAATCTTGATTTAACGGGGAATCTGGAGCTTTGGGGAACAAACCATCAAACTTTGATCGGTATCGATTATTTAAGATCAACCGGTACCTACCTGACCCGTGGAAACTTTCGGGAGCCAGTACCGGGCTTGGGAATCGACATTTACAATCCGGTGTACGGCATTGATCCTTCATTTTACGCCAATGCGCTGGCAACTCCTTTTCCCCCTGGGAGTAATCATTCCTATTTTAGGGATGAGTGGTATGGCGTGTATTTCCAGGATCACATCACGCTTTGGGACAAGCTTCATATACTGGGCGGTGGCCGCTATGATTGGGCGACTACCGGTCGAGGCAAGGGCGATTCGTTTAGCGCTGCTGAAGCAGATTTGCCTTCACGCAAAGATGAAGGCTTTAGTCCACGAGTGGGGATTCTCTATCAGCCCTGGGCATGGGCCAGTGTCTATGGCAACTGGACAACCTCGTTCGGTGCAAACAATGGAATAACAGCTACTGGCGCTACTATCAATCCGGAAGTCGGGGAACAATTTGAAGTTGGTTTGAAAACCGAACTTTTCGATCAGCGGCTGACAACAACGTTGGCATATTACCATTTGACCAAAGAGAATATTATGACCAGCGATTTCAACAGCCCCGATCCTCTCGCAAAGGCGGCTATTGGGGAAGCGCGCAGCCAGGGCATTGAGCTGGACATGAGCGGTCAAATCACCGATGAACTCAGTGTCATCGGCAACTATGCCTATACCGATGCACGCATTACTAAAGATTTTTCTGGGCTACAGGGCAATCGCTTGAGCAACGTTCCCGAGCATTCCGGTAGTTTGTGGCTCAAATACGATATTCATCATTATGAACCGCTGAATGGCTTGAGTTTTGGCATGGGTGTATTCGCCGCCTCACAACGGGAAGGGGATGACGCCAATACCTTCGTTTTACCAGGGTATGTCCGACTGGATGCCTTTGCCAGCTATGCCTATCAACTCGGAGATTCGCGTTTAATCGCACAATTCAATATACGCAATCTGTTGGATAAAACCTATTACGAGTCCACCGATCCTTTTCAAAACGCACCGCCGCGTGTCGGCATTTATCCTGGTGCGCCGCTGACAGCGATAGGATCGATTCGCTTGGAATATTAACTGTCATGTCGGGCATAAAAATACATGCCCAGTCTACGAAACTAACCACGACTATACGTGAAGGGGTTGATAAAAGATGAGCGAGCATGAGAATATGGCTTTACAAAGAATATTGCCACAGACGATGAATGAAAACCGCTATAAAGCTTTGCAATGGCGGCGACGGTTTCGCAACTTTTGGCTAACGGTGCATTTGTATATTGCCCTGTCGATAGGCTTTTTCTTTGTCATTCTTGGACTGACAGGTTCTTTAAATGTTTTCAATTACGAACTGGAGGAGCTGGGTTTGCCGCAAGTGCAACATGAAGCCTATGCGCAACTGCGTACACCGGATGAACTAATGCAAACTGTTAAAGCAGCTCACCCGAAAAAAAATGGCAAATGGTCATTGCTGATGCCGGGTTACGGCAACGATTATGTATGGGCGGAATATCCAAAACCTGTAGAAACAGCTGACGAGCTTTATGCGCCGTTCCGTGTTTTGGTCGATCCATACAGCGGAAAAATAATCTCGGAAAGTTATTGGGGACGTACCTTATGGTCTTCAATTTACCAAATCCATGCCAGTTTGCTGACGGCTAGATTAGGTGTAAAGATCGGGCGATTTGGCTTTAATACGGTCTGTTTTCTCGGCTTATTTATGTTTATTTCCACGTTGACAGGGCTTTATCTGTGGTGGCCGCGCTGGGAAAAATTTAAAAAATCAGTAACCATTAAACGGGACGCAAGCCCGGAACGACTTTACTTTGATTTGCATAAAGCCACGGGCTTTTACAGTTCAATCATTCTACTGATTTTGTCGTTTACCGGGTTTTCGTTTAGTTATGCTGATTATATCAAGCCGTTGATACGCGGTTTTTCAGCCGTCAAGGAAAAGCATTTAGAAGAACCGGATGTAAAGTCACAGGTTGTAAAAAATGCGCCGACTCTTTCGATAGCGCGCGCTGTTTCCATTGCAGACAAGATTTTCCCCGGGGCGGAATTGCGTGGAGTAACAACACCGGATGGTATAACAGGCGTTTATAGTGTCTCCAAAAGGCAATCAGATGAGGCTAATCACCGATGGGCGCGCAGTAAGGTATGGATCGATCAATACAACGGCAAAGTATTAGCCGTGCAAGACCCAAATCAATTTACCGCTGGTGAAACGTTCTTGAATGTGTTGTGGCCGCTACACAGCGGCGAAGCGTTTGGTTTTGCAGGTCGCATTTTGTGGTGTATTACTGGATTTGTCCCTTTAATTTTATATGTCACAGGTATGAGCCGCTGGCTACAAAAACGCAAAGCAAAAAAAATAAAGAAAAATAAAACAAAGCAAAATTACACTATCGTAGCCAGGTAGGTCGGACAAGCTTTTCTGCCCGACATTACGATGCTCCAATGTGTTGAACAATGTGGTATTGTTGCCATGGCTTTATCATCGGGCGCGGCAATGTCGGGCAACGATAAAACTGTTGCCCGACCTACGATGAATTATCCGAAACAGCCGGGTAGGTCGGGCATGCTGTTTATGCCCGACGTTTCGATGCTCCAATGTGTTAAACATTGTGGTATTGTTGCCATGGCTTTATCATCGGGCGCGGCAATGTCGGGCAACGATAAAACTGTTGCCCGACCTACGATGAATTATCCGAAACAGCCAGGTAGGTCGGGCAAGCTTTTCTGCCCGACGTTTCGATGCTCCAATGTGATAAACATTGTGGAATTGTTGCCATGGCTTTATCATCGGGCGCTGCTATAAGTATATACAAGATTTAATAATATCTTCCAATGCAGCCCTACAAATAGGATTAATGTATCAGGTTAATCAGGTCTGCGAGTGCTACGACTTATAGTATAGGGCAAAATAAAGGTTCCAACAGTATTAAGCACCTCTAATAACTGAGCCGCTAATTCGTAAGCTTTATTAATAGTTGCAGCTTGTAACTCTGGATCATCAGGATAATCATACGAAAAGCTATTTCTTATTTCGCGCATCAATAACCAGTTATCGGCCGAAGGAATTGCGCCAATTTTTTCTAAGCGATAAAGCTTGTCGATAAAGGCTTTTAAATCACCTGGCTCTTTTGTTAGCTCTAGCACAGCAGGAAATAATTTTGCCCCCATTAAATCCTGTAATTTACCAAACCGTGTGGAAAATTGATCAAGTATAGCCAATTCCATATCGGTTAACTGCTCTAAAGTCTTTGCTGAAAAAGGGACGTGCGTGCGTAACGCAGCCATCGCCCATTTGAGGCGATCGGCGTGACGCTGGCAGACTTTTAATGTTTCATCAAGAGTTTCAATCATTGCAATAATATCCCTGTTTGTTTAGCAATACGGTAGATGGGTATATCAATTGAATGATTACTTCTGCGCAGTACAACATCAATTTTTTGCTCGCCCAGCACTTTATGCAGCTCTCGTAAAAACTGCAATTTAGCCGTTATTAAGTCGGCAGCATTTTGTCGTGTGGCTTCTATATATAAATCTATATCACCGCCCTTAGACTGATCTTTCACTCTTGAGCCAAATAACCATACCTGAGCATCGCTACCAAAGTATTTTGTCGTATTTTCGCAAATAACGTTTTTCTGTAAGGGTGTTAAGCGCATAATATTATCAATTCGTTGTGTCTGCATGTAGATACTATATTATTAATATAATGATTTATTAACGAGTGGAGGTCAACAATGCAACAGAACATCAGACAACCTGATCTCACGGAAAATAAATTGATACCCTGTAAACCTAATGTAGGTTGGCGCTGAGGAACGAAGCCCAACAAATTCGGCGAAATATCCTGTTGGGCTTCGCAAGCTCAGCACCAACCTACGCATCTAAGTCTCACCTTTTTATCTTGAAAAATCAGTAAGCTTTTGATTTTATTGGACTGGCTTGTCATTCCGTAGACCAACTGATATTGCTCACGATACATCAGAGTTTTTTTATATCGTCCTGCACATAATGTAACTGTCTGGCGATATTGATAATTGAAGTATTTAACATTACCTGATGACCCACAAGCTCCAGCTATCTTTAAAAAATGCGTATACATCTAATGTAGCCCGTATGAAATTTACGGAATGCGGGTATTATATTAGGTGCCATGAATATCCCGTATTCCGCTAACGCCATAACGGGCTACAAAGTGGTTAGTGATAGGCTGAAAGTTATACGTAATCTGGTAAACAAAAAGGAAGTCGAAGCTGTCATGAATAAGCTCAACCAACGACCTTGAGAAACATTAAACTATGACACAACACCCCTCACGCTGTATTTTTAATAATACTGAGCGTGAGGTAGCATGATTACTGAAGTTGAATTCGCCTGCTTATTGAGGCATGATGTTTTTAATTTTTAATCCGTCTGTAGCTATAGTCAGCCTAATACCCTTTTCTTTAGCAGTTAGCTTCAAAATAACACCTTTATCATTTCTCATAACCAGCGCAGATATACCAGAATTTTCTGTATTACCTAACACCGCGCCTGCTTCAGCTGCAACAAAAACGCCTTCAAGATCTTTTGCTTCAACCATATTATAGATGTTCCCTGTCGCGTTAACAGATGCAATCCCTAGGTCTAATACTGAGAAACCTTCTATATCAAAGGTATAAATAGAACCGTTATGCATAGTCATCGTCCCTTTGCCCCATTCTACCCCAAAACCCAGTGCAATAGCGGTGCTACTGATATCAACGGTTCCTGATACTTTAGGCGCTGGTAATACAGACACTGCATAGGACTGGACATAGACCGCTTCGACTTCATCGCCTACTTTAACCTCGGATAGATCTACATACTCCGAAACATTAAGTTCTACAGTTTTCTCTTCACCTTTAATAGTGACCAAACGTTTTTTTTCATCTACAGCAGACACAGTTCCTACAGCAGCGATAGTATGGGTTATTCTAAATCCAGGTTTTTCACCCAGCTTTGCGCGCTGTAAATCAACCGAATCCATACGTTCCTTTAGTCCACCATCCTTAGGTGCAAGGGCAATTGCAAAACCTTCAAAGTATTGGGTGATAACCTGATCGCCACGCTTAAGTTGATCAAAATTTCGGACTTCAGGTCCCACAATAAAAGCTTGCTCCTGTCCATTTTCATCTTTAAGGGTAACCATTCGATTTTCCTTATCAATATTTACCACTGTTGCTATAGAAACGGCCGTGCCATTTATAGCTGCCCCCTCAATAGCCGCAGGCTCTTCTACAGCAAAAGCCTGATAAACGGGCATAAATATTGTGGCAATTAAAACACCTATGTGTATTTTTTTAAGCATAATGATTTCTCCATTTTAATAAAAAATTTACGTATTTTTATAGTTTAAGTTATACAAATCTGGGCAATTATCAACCAGTTTTAATCTCCCTAATAGTCATCCATTACTTCCATTCATCCCTCTGTTTAATAGTAACTCAATGCCTGGAAAATTGTCACGTCATTTTATGAGAGTAAAGATAAATTACATTTTTATTCTGGCAATATAGTAATTTTGTATTATTTAACGCCTGGGACGCACAAAGAAATCAGCAGAGTTAGACTCGCTCGATATTCAAATTATCCTTATAATTTGTTGCTTTCCTATTGCCATCTTTTGATTTTAGACTGACTTGCCGCCCCGTTAATTTTTCGATCCGTTCGCTGAATTTAATTCAATAAATCGACTACAGACCAGTCGCAATTTAAGTCTAGATTTCTGTCGATAATTACTCCGATGCAATTCAAGTTCAACCAAGATAGAAATTTCAAATCACATCAGCGACCGTTTGATTTTATTTAATCCAGACTTGCTTGCTGTTTACAAACTCGCGAATCCCGTGTGGCCCTAGTTCTCGACCGTATCCAGAACGTTTAATACCGCCACTGGGCAAACGCGAATCGGTTTTCACTATACCGTTAATAACGACCTGTCCCGCATCGATTTTCATCGCAGTCTGTTCGGCGAGCTTAACATCCGCCATCCAGATACTTGCAGCCAAACCGTATTCGGTGTCGTTGGCAAGTTTCACCGCATGGTCCAGATCATCAACCCGGGTGACCACCATGACCGGACCAAAAGTCTCTTCGCGGAAAGCACACATAGACGGCGTCACCTCCGTAAGCAAGGTGGGTGGGTAAAAATAGCCAGGCCCTTTCGGCAATACTCCCCCTAATAGACAATGCGCACCGGCTGCCACCGTTTCTTGCACCTGACGGTGCAAGTTTTGCTGTAAATCCTGCCGGGCGATCGGGCCGATATCAGTGCTACTCTCCAGCGGATCCCCCATCCTTAATTTTGCCAGACGTATTTTGAGCATGGCAACAAAATGATCGTAAATTGCGTCTTCTACCAAAATCCTTTTAGCAGCGATACAGGACTGCCCCGCGTTGATAATACGTGACAAAGTGATAGCGTTTGCTGCTGATTCAAGATCCGCATCGGCCATCACGATACTAGGGTCTGAGCCACCCAACTCCAACACCGAGGGTTTGATTTCTGACGCAGCAATCGCAGCGACTTTTGCGCCGGCTCCCGCCGAACCAGTAAATGATATTGCCGCAATCAACGGGTCGCGGATTGCACGCTCAACATCCGCAGTAATAACCGGTAAATTCACCATAATATTTGCCGGAGCACCAGCGGTCTTGAAAACCTTAGCGATCGCGGCGGCGCAACCAGGTACATTCGAGTCATGTTTCAACACACAGGTATTGCCCGCCATCAATGCCGGGGCCAAATAACGAAATGCCAACCACAAAGGGGCATTCCAAGGCAAAATCCCAAGTAAGGTCCCCAGTGGTGGATAACAAACGTAACTGCTTGACGCATCGGACTGCAGCGTCTCATTTTTCAAAAAGCTTGCGGCATGTTCGGCATAAAATTCGGCACAACCAGCGGCTTTCTCGACTTCCGGCCCACCTTCTTTAATCGGCTTACCCATTTCGATGGCCATTAACTCTGCCAGCGATTTCTTTTGCCTGCGCAACTCCGCCGCTACCGCTCGCATCACCTCAGCCCGTCCTGAATAACCTATTGAATTCCATGACGCAAATGCCATATGTGCGGTAAGGACAGCCTGATGTATTTGCTCATTCTTGAGCGCGGGATATTCGCTGATAACGGTTTCATTGAATGGATTTTTTGCTACTAGCATCTTAACCTCTCTATTTAGGTGACTTGGTTTCAGGTTTACTGGAAGTTGCTGTGTTAGCTTTGCTGCGTTCAGGTGGATCAATTCCAGCGGGTTTACTTGGCGCTTTCTTGCCTTGTTCTGGCTTCACCACAAAATCACGATCCAAAGTAAAGAATGATTTGCAACCATCTTCAGTAATGTAAATAGTATCTGAGATACCACAGGTTTTATCGCCGTCAATACCCCACATCCAGGGAATAATATGAAATGTCATGCCTGGTTCAAGAATCCGTGATTCGCCTTGTTTCAAACTAATGATATAGCCTTCGTCCCAACTGGGAGGAAACGCAATCCCAATCGAATAGCCAGAACGAGTGATCAACTGTGCACCGACGGTGTTGTCGGTAATAATGTTACGAATCATGTTATCAGCATCCGAAACTGTCATCCCTGGTTGAATAGATTCGTGCAGTGTATTCAGTGCATTTTTCATTTTCTCCTGCGCTTCATACATTGAACTGGACAACTTACCCAGCACGACTGTACGCATCATCGCGGTATGATAACGACGATAACATCCCCCCACTTCTAAAAACACATGTTCTCCTGGCTGCACCATCCGGCCCTCCCACGTTGCATGGCCAATCATGGTGCGCGGCCCTGAGGTAATGTAAGGCATAACAGCCGGCGGCTCACCACCTGCGCGAAACATTGCAGCACTAACGGCCGCACCAATGTCATTTTCACTGACGCCCGCGACGCTGGCTTCCAGTCCGGCCTTCATGCCTGCTTCCGTTGCCGCCGCAGCTCGATGCATTAGTTCAATTTCAACCGCTGATTTACGCACCCGACCTTGCTCGACAATCCCAAAGCAATCCAAAAGCTTGGCCTTTTTCAACGTAGTATGAATAAAGTCTTGCTGATAAGCCGGAAAAAAGTAACTATTACGTTCGTAGCCAATGCGTTTCTCGGACAAGCCGAATTCTCGCAATGCATCGACCAGCATTTGAATGGCATCGCCGGTGTCAGGATAGGGTCGCGTTATTTCTACCCAGGTACGAGCATACACATTTGATGCCTCCAGGGAACGGGTGATCATAAACGGCTCTTGATCAAGGGGAACCACTAAAGCTTGAAAGAAGGAGTAACCCGTTGTCTGATAATCCGTAAGATACATAATGTTTTCAGGATCGGTAAGGACAACCGCATCCAGACAACGTTGTTCAATGCGTTGCCGCAACTCCAGCATACGCCGCTCATACTCAGCGAACGGAAAGGTCATATCTTCTCTTGGCTTCATGCCGCTCCTCCAATAACCTGAGTGGTCTTCTCAAGCAATATCGCTAAACCTTCCTGCAAATCCTGTTCCGGTATGGTCAATGGCGGTATCAGCTTGATTACGCGACCACCCGTGCCACATGCAGACACCAACAAACCTGCGTTAAAACACTCACTGACAATTTCTTTAGCATGCTCACCAGACGCAACATCGATACCATATATCATACCTGTGCCACGAATCTGTATATGCGGAAATTGTAATTCCAGCGGTGCAATTGCATTTAACATGGTAATACCATTTTTATGCACCTGACTCATGAGTTCATCATCTTCGAAATAACTCATTGCCTCAGCCCCTGCCACGAATGACAAACCTTGTCCCCGAAACGTGCCGGTATGCTCTCCGGGCTTCCAATACTTATCAATCTCTGGTTTGACCAGATTCAACGCCAGCGGAGTACCCATACCTCCAACGCCTTTTGCCAAACAAATAATATCGGGATCCAAATCCATACCATCAAAACTGAAGTAACTTCCTGTACGACCACAACCCACCTGAATATCATCGATAATAAACAGCGCTCCCAATTCCCGCGCTAATGCCTGAAGCTCTTGCAACCAGGTTATATCTGCGATTTTGACGCCGCCCTCAGCTTGAATGACTTCAACCATAAAGGCAGCGGGTGGCCGGATACCGCTAGAACTGTCTAAAAAGCTCGCCCGCAGCTGCTTTAAACTTGCCAAACCGCAGCCTAGTTCGCAACCCTTACAAGGCGTTTCACAGCCGAAAGGATAATGCGCAACGTGATTTAAAGGAACCCCCGCGGCGCCACGAAAGGCCTCGTTGGAAGTACACGCTAACGCCCCCAGAGTCATCCCGTGAAAACCATGGCTAAACGCCACTATCTGTTGTCGGCCAGTCGCACGCCGAGCAAGCTTAAGTGCCGCCTCAACCGCGTTGGTACCTGTCGGCCCCATAAACTGCATCTTATGAGGCATATTGCGCGGTTCAAGTATGGTTTTAACAAAACGCTGCATAAAATCCTGCTTGGCAACACTGTGCATATCGAGACTATGAGTGACACCATTGCGCTCAAGATATTGAATCATCGCCTGCTTCATGCGCTCATTATTATGACCAAAATTCAAGACTCCCGCACCGGCAAAAAAATCGATATATTGGTTCCCTTCAACATCTGTCTGGCGGGCATTAAATGCCGTGTCAAAGATCGCAGGATAAACTCGGCAATAGCCTCGGATTTCCGATTCTCGTTGTTGAAAAATATTCATATACCCTCTCCAAAAAAATTAGTTTATATTTCATAAAAATTAACCAGTGCATTCCGCCAGGTTCGGCTATGGCAAAGATGCACTAACTAGACGAGTGAATAGCTTGGTGACTGGCTCAATTAGATGATCATTGAAATCATAAATTGGGCTATGACAGGGATGATCATGCCCCGGCCCGTCATTTGCGCCAATTAACGCAAATGCACCGGGAATTTCCTGCAGATAATAACTAAAATCCTCAGAAGCCATAATCGGTGGCAACTGTTCTGTTTCCAGGGCATCAAGCCCATTAAGTTGTTGCCAGCATTTACGGATCTCCGCCGCCGGTTCATCATGGTTAATCGTGGCCTGATAACGAGGCTGGAGATCGACCTGACATTGAACGCCATAACTCGCAGCTGTATGTTCGCTAATACTGGTTAGCAAGTTGCCGATCTCCTGACGCGCACTTTCTGTGACAATCCGGATACTGCCGCCAATAACCGCTGTTTCAGGAATAACTGTCGGAGCGCTAGGTGCTTCAATGGACGTAATACTGATGACATTCGCTTGCTGTGGTGGCATGCGACGACTGATAATTTGCTGCACTGCGAGGATAATAGCACTGGCCGCCAATACCGGATCCCGACACAATTCTGGCTGACTGGCATGACCTCCAACTCCCGTCACGGTAATAGTAAAGGTGCCATTGCCACACATGACGATACCATTCGGACAGAGTAATTTACCAAATTCAAGCGCCGGCCAATTGTGCCAGCCGTAAATACAATCAATTCCCTCAAGAGCACCATCATCAATCATTTTTTTTGCGCCATGACCTCCCTCTTCTGCGGGCTGAAAAAGCAAGGTAACCGGACCCGGCAAAGACGCTTCAACTCGCTTCAACCATTGCGCTGTCGCCAGCAAAGTAGCGGTATGACCATCATGACCGCAAGCATGCATGCGCCCATTATGCACAGAACACCACTCTTTACCGCTACGCTCAGTCATGGGTAAAGCGTCAATGTCACCTCGCAAAGCAATATGCGGATGCCCCCTGGCCTGGGGATTTAATATCGCGACTGTACCGGTATCAGCACACACTCGCCAGGGAATATCAAGCCTGGAAAGTTCTTCACGAATGCGTTTTGCGGTGCGCAGCTCTTGCCATCCCAATTCAGGATTAGCATGTAACTCACGACGCCAGCGATGCGCGGCAGTCATTGTTTCGCTCCAATAATTCTGCATAAATCTCCGTCTAAGTTGATACGAGATTGCTCATTAAATGGCAATAAATGAGAGAGGTTAACATTATTTTTAAAAGGTTAAGCCCATAAGTGTATTGAGTTAATCTTCTGTTTTTCTCCAGCCAAGTGAACGCCCCCTTTTCCTTCCATTCATTTGTCGTCCCGTTAATATCTCGATTGGGTGCTTAAACAAATCACGTCCAACGGCCATTCCTTTGTTCACGCTCTGCCGAATGTTAACTATCAGCTTACCATCAATCTGGTACTTAAAAATAGGGCCCGATAAATTTCCTGCCGATCTGTTGTATTTTTTGCTAAAGATAAATACAATCCATGAGACGTGCAAAGATCAGTTTTTTCCCCTAATGCATTAATTTGATAACTCGATCAGGAGTATTGTGAAGCATCTCCTGCCATTCCAGCACGCACCGGACTAAGCTCGATATACCAATATAATTCCAATAAGTAGGTCTCCGCTTCAAGCAATCAAGATTTGTAACGGACTTCCCATAAGGTTCCTGTATGGCGATATTGATAATTGAATTTAATAACGCCCTAATGACTGCATCACTTTGCTGATGCTGTTTTCTGCATGCAGCGTAAATAACAAATGAATATGGTTTGTCATCATCACATAGGCATCTAAATCAAACGGGTATTTTTGGCAAGCTGCTTTCAGGATGCTCAGATAATAGTGATAATCTTCATCTGCAACAAACACAACAACTCGATTATTGCCGCGCTGAATACATACTGAGGCTAGCCTCTTTGATTGCACAGCAGGCACTTGCCATCAGGTGGCTACGAAACAACGTTAAAAAAACGAATTCGGCGAATTTTTCTTATAGAACAGATTGGTATAGTTCAATCTAACACCCCGCTATTTTCTTCTACTTTTTCTGTTGGACGGTTAGTGAGAATTTACATTAATGTTCTATGATGCCATTTTCCCGAATAATTGATTTTAAATAGCTATTTATAAGACCCCATATCGAGTTGTGTATTTTATTTTTCCTCCGCCTGCTCACAAATAAAAGTAAATTTTTCAACTTCACCTCCTGCAGAAAGACTAAAAATAACCGTGTTACCAACCTCAAGGTCATTTTCAAAGCCGATTTTGAGAACCCCTGAATAAAGCTCTCCGGGCTCAATCGTTTGTTGACGCAAATAATTTTGATTTAATTGTGTAAAGGTTAACTTATCTATACGCTCTTCATATGATTCTGAACTTTGACTTCCAACAGAATAAAACAACCGCCCAACTGAATAAATAATACCACCAAAAGGGATGAAGCCAACTCCGACACCTGCGGCTGTATTACCCGCCTGGGCTGCCGTATCATATCCTCTATCAGCTGCTTCCTTTGCTAACTGCTCAAAAGTATAAACAGTACCTGCTTGTAATTCACCTGAAGCCAACAATTCAACTGTTAAATTACTTTCCGAAAACAAAATGGGTTCAGAAGTTGTATTTGTCACAGTAAGGCTAATGAGCATTTCATCCAAAGAATATTCAATGATAGTCAACTCTGGCTTCAAAACTGATTGAGAATTTAATTTACTATTACCTCTTACATAGGTAATAGTTTGATCATTAATTAACCGAGGCTGTAGCTGAACTCTTGTAGCTGAGCATCCTGTTATTAAAATAGCGGTCAGTATAAAAAATAATTTCATTCAATTATCCAAAAGTTTGACTCAGATTTTCTTTGGTTCACACCAATGAGATTAAAACTGATCTTAACAGAAGACAGACAATTTTTTCTAGTGCTGCTAATATTCCGTTGGCATAGATGAGTTCTGCGACAAATAGGGTTTAGCTAGACGCTTGATAGCGCGAGGTTGATTTTACATATGCGTTGTCCAATCGCTGTAGCCGCAATCATTACCAGCATTTTATCCAGAATATCTTTCATTAGCGTACCGGACAGTTGAACAAATTGTAGAAAGGGGGTTTTCGTGCCCATCTTTATATAATACAGCCATCAGGTAGCTTGATGGGCACGCTATTGCTTTGCCCATCCTACAGATTTTTAATTTGTTTAAATTATTTCATGCACGTTCCTAAGCTCTTTTTCACTCAATATCTTCGCCAAAAAGCAGGCCGTATTAGCATGAATTTTACCAATCTCTGCGGCTTGAAAAACCTTATCTGTCATTAAAAACCCCTCTGCATTTAAGCTGAGCGACACATAATCCGACATGTGAACTTACGTGCCCTGAACCTGGTAAAGCCTGGTTTTGGATCGATGAGAAAAATCACCCTAAACCGTGCGGTCACTCCCGCCTTTTTCAGTCCACCGAGAAATACTCAACATCGTGACACATCCTGTCATTGATAACACTGACTCATCTATTAAGCTCAAGTGATTTAAGGATTTTGTGGATAGTTTTGGACTTAATACTTCAAGTATTGCTATGATTTCAGTCATGGTCATATTTTGCTGGGTACTGTGGTGTCGTAATCCAGTAATTTACCGACTTCTGACCTTCTTACGTGTATTTAAAGTTCTCGTCAATTTGGCGAAGGTATTAGTCTATGAAAAATCGTCTTGTTGTTATTGGTAATGGTATGGCAGGCATTAGAACGGTTGAAGAGCTTTTATCAGCCTCTCCTGAAAAGTATGACATCACCGTTTTTGGTGCTGAACCTCATGGAAACTATAACCGCATCATGTTGTCTTCGGTGCTCAGTGGTGAGAAAAATATAGAAGATATCATTACTCATAACCGCCAATGGTATACCGATCATAATATTTTGCTGCATGCCGGGGAAGATAAAGCGGTTGTAGAAATTAATCGTAGTCGTAAATGTGTTATAGCAAAAGATGGCACTCAGGCAGAATATGATCGATTACTGATAGCCACCGGTTCCAAACCCGTTATTCCAGAGATTCCAGGAAAAGATTTACAGGGTGTAATTAGTTTTCGCGATATATTAGATGTGAATACCATGCTGGAATACAGCCGAAGCCACAAAAGAGCCGTTGTACTGGGTGGTGGTTTACTGGGGCTTGAAGCAGCCAATGGCCTGGTATTAAGAGGCATGCATGTGACAGTCATTCATACTAACCCGGTGTTACTAAATCGACAAATGGATGAACAGGCCGGTGGCATGTTACAACAGGCACTGGAAGCACGCGGCCTACATTTTAAAATGCCGGCAAGAACCCAGGAGTTGATTGCGGATAATAAGGGGCATGTTAAATCCGTCCGTTTTGAGGATGGCAGTGAACTGGAGTGTGACTTATTTATTACTGCCATAGGCGTAAGGCCGAATATGCAATTAGCTCAAACAGCGAAACTTTATTGTGAACGGGGCATCGTCGTTAATGATAATTTACAATCATATGACCCCAGTATTTACGCAGTCGGTGAATGCATACAACATCGAGGTGCCACCTTTGGCTTAGTTGCCCCTTTGTTTGAACAGGCTAAAGTTTGTGCCAATCATTTAAGTGAGCATGGCATGGCTGATTACAAAACCCTACCTACTTCTACCAAGCTTAAGGTAACAGGTATTAATTTATTTTCAGTGGGTAACTTTTTAGGTGATGAAAATAGTGAAATCATTACTTTTACTGACCCGGCATTCGGACTATACAAAAAGCTGGTGATAAAAAATAACAAATTAATTGGCACCGTCCTATATGGAGACACCGTTGATGGTAGTTGGTATCATGAATTACTGGAAGCAGAGCAGGATATTACCGACATCAGGGAGAATTTAATATTTGGCCAACGTTATCTACCTACAACAGAGTCAACACATGAGTGATGAACAAACCGAATTAAAATCCATCAATACCACCTGTCCCTACTGTGGTGTGGGATGTGGCATTACTGCCAGTATTGACCAGGCAAAACACCAGATAGTAATTCAAGGCGATGAGAGCCACCCATCAAATTTTGGGCGTCTCTGCTCCAAAGGCTCTACTCTGGCTGATACGATTGAGTTAAAAAGTCGTCTATTGGAACCCTCTGTTTATGGTCATGACTGTAGTTGGTCAGAGGCTTTGGATATGGTCGCTGACTCTTTTATGAGTATTATCAAAAAACATGGCCCAGATGCCGTGGCGATTTACGGTTCAGGTCAATTATTAACAGAAGACTATTATGTCGCCAATAAACTGATGAAGGGATTTATTGGGAGTGGCAATATGGATACTAATAGTCGTTTATGCATGTCCTCTGCGGTCGCAGGGCACAAGCGGGCTTTTGGTTCAGACACGGTGCCGGGTTGCTATGAGGATTTTGAACAGGCCGAGATGATTGTGCTGGTCGGTTCTAATGCCGCCTGGTGTCACCCAGTCAGCTTTCAACGTATCCGTGCAGCCAAAGAGTCAAACCCTGACTTAAAAATAGTCGTCATTGATCCTCGACTCACTTCGAGTTGTGATATTGCCGATTTACACTTGCCGATAGCCATAGGCAACGATACGATTCTGTTTAATGGTTTACTAAATTACCTGAATCAACACAATGCGCTAGATCAAAACTATATCCAGCAGCACACTGAAGGCTGGTCTGACGCATTAAAATCAGCTCAGGATAGTAGCTCCAGTACTGAACGGCTGGCAGAACAATGTAAACTGGACAAACAAGATGTAGAACTATTCTTTAAATGGTTTGCTGGTCATAAAAAAGTCATGACTTTGTTTAGTCAGGGCGTTAACCAGTCTTCTTCTGGTACCGATAAAGTCAATAGCATCATAAATTGCCACCTGGCTATGGGCAGTATCGGTAAGCCTGGCATGGGGCCTTTTTCATTAACAGGGCAACCCAATGCGATGGGGGGACGTGAAGTCGGAGGACTGGCCCACCAACTCGCTGCGCATATGGATTTTAGCAACCCTGATGACATCGACCGGGTTGCACGTTTCTGGAACACGGATCATATCGCTCAAAAACCCGGGTATTTTGCAGTTGATCTATTTGATGCTATTTACGATGGTAAAGTAAAAGCGGTATGGATTATGGGCACTAATCCAGTCGTCAGTATGCCCAATGCGGATAAAGTGAAACAAGCTCTACAAAGATGTGATTTTGTAGTGGTCTCTGATTGCATTGCCGCAACCGATACTACAGCTTTAGCGCATGTAAAGTTACCTGCCGTGGGCTGGAGTGAAAAAGACGGCACGGTGACCAATTCTGAACGACGTATTTCTCGGCAACGCGCCTTATTTAAACCGGCTGGCAGTGCAAAGCCAGACTGGTGGATCGTGACACAGGTAGCTCGACGCATGGGTTATGAAGAGGCTTTTCACTATAGCAGTAATGTGGAAATTTTCCGTGAACATGCCGCGCTTTCGGGTTTCGAAAATAATCCACAACAACATAGCCGGGATTTTGATATTTCTGGTTTTGCAGAGCTAAATCAGGATGAATATGATCAACTGCAACCTACACAATGGCCTGTTAACAAGGCACATCCACAAGGTTTGCAACGGATTTTTGCCGATTATAAATTTTCCTCTCCCTCTGGAAAAGCACAATTTATTAGTATAAAACCAAGATCAGCTGGCAATTTGCCTAATAAAGATTACCCCTTGATATTAAATACTGGTCGTCTGCGAGACCAGTGGCATACCATGACCAGAACGGCGTTGGCAGCAAAACTTAACCAGCATAAACCCGAGCCTTTTGTAGAAATTCATCCTGTAGATGCAAGTCACTATAAGATGGTGAAAGACACTCTTGCAGTCATTGAAAGCCCTTGGGGGAAAATGATAGCCCGCGTGCAAATTACCGATACCCAGCAGCAAGGTACGTTGTTTGTCCCAATGCACTGGACCGCACAATATTCCAGTCTGGGTCGCATGGGTGCACTCGTCAACCCAGTGGTTGATCCCATTTCCAGTCAACCGGAAAGCAAGCATACTCCAGTGCGAATAAAAGCGTATCAACCGGCTTGGAATGGCTTTATTTTATCTCGCCATCCACTAGAGTTCAGCCATCCAGATTATCTAGTCAAAGTAAAAGGCAATCAATTCTATCGTTATGAATTAGCAGGTGAAACAATGCCTGTGTCGTGGCGAGCATGGACAAAAAACATTCTCTGCAGCGCCAGCAATGAAACGCCTCAATGGCAGGAATATACCGACCCTGCTGTAAATAAATATAGAGCTGCACGCATACTGGATAATCAATTACAAAGTGTTATTTTTGTCGCACCTGACATTAACTTACCTGAACGCAGTTGGTTGACCAGTTTATTTGAAAAACCAGAATTTGAAAAAGAAGATCGATTAGCTGTATTGACTGGCAAACCACCGTTGGGAACTCCCGATGTTGGAACTATCGTTTGCGCCTGCTTTAATGTCGGAGAAAAAACTATCCAGAGCGCCATCAAAGAAAAAAGCTTAAAAACGCATCAAGATGTAGGGCAATGTTTAAAAGCGGGAACTAATTGTGGTTCGTGTATTCCGGAAATTAAAGCGCTGTTGTAAATCTTAGTGTTTCCTGATTACGTACAACTCACAGCCATATTAATAAAAATTTAAATATCAGTATGTTAATAGTCTCGTTATTCCCGAAGTCTACCCAGTCAAGCGAGGGCACAAGCTTTATCGGGAATCTATGCTTACCCCACGAGATTCCAGCTAAAAGCGTGCAGGCATGACGAATATAGCTGAGAGTTATGGGTAATCAGGTAGTGTTTAACCGGCGGCTATTTTGGCTTAGCAGTCAGATCGTCCTGGAACTCCTGAAGCAAAGGCAATCAAAATAGCGGTCAACTGCAGTTTCTAAGGTTATTGCCGCGCTGAATCACGTGCTGCGGCCATCCGGGGTATAACAAAACGAGGTAGACGAGCCATAATTTAAGACCTAAGTTTCAATAATTTGGTGAATTATAGCCTATCAATCTATCCCGCCCCTTTTGATTCTTAAAGATAGAACTAGCTGATTTTTAGTTCATTCATTTTCTGATTAACCTGCTGTAACCAATTCTCTGCTGTTTTTTTAGTCTTCTTATACTTGCCTGCTTGAGTAAAAGCCCAAGTTGCTGTTTTGAAATTATTTGCATTGTATGCTGCGATACCAATTAGCAAATAACTCTGCTGAGGTTGTTTTATATCACCCTTGGCAAGTCCTTTTTTTAGCATAACAATGGCTTCATTCCATCGTTCCATTTGTAGCAATATTTGTCCACAACGCTTATACAGCCGACCATCATCTTTCATGGTGGCGGCTTGTTGTAAATACTTTAACTCCTTTTTATGTTCTCTGGCCATGGCCCAGCTATTGGCTAATAACTCCAAATTAGCGGCGTTACTTTTTATATTCTTATTTTGCATATTTGTTGATAAAACCTCAGCAGCCGTAAGAGGTATAGCGTTATGCAAATAAAGTTGCGCTAAACGGAGAATATCTTTTTCTTCTAAAGACACACTTGTGTAGGCTAGCTTTAAAGTAGCTAGTGCTTTTGCGTAGTCTTTTAGCATCAAATACACATCGGTCAAATGTAACCAGTATTTCTTTTTGCCTGGATATAAATCTAACAGGTGATTTAGTACAACTGCAGCTTTGCGATAATGCTTTTGTTCCAGATGAATACTCAGCAATAAGACAGACCAATCTTCATGAGGCGATAATGCTATCGCTTTTTTAAGTGGCGCAACAGCAGATGAAAACTGGTTTAACTTGTAATAGGCCAGTCCTTTTAAATAGTAGGCATCTGCAGTTGGCTTTTTTTCCTGCTTAAACCATTGATTTATAATTGGTAAAGCTTTACCGTATTGCTCCGTTTGCATAAAGACCTGCGCCAAGTTGTACCGCAGGCTCTGAATACTATCTGGGGGTAAGGTATCACTACCTTTTAAGGTTGCTTCTAACTCGGCAACCGCTTTGCTGTAATTTTTCTGCTCTAGGTATATATAGGCTAAGTGCTGATGGATTAAAGCCGTTTCATATTGATTTTGTAGTATTGTTGGAAGCTGTTTTTTTAATATATTAATCGCTTCTGAATAACGGCTCTCATCGCTCAGTTTTCGCGATGTTGTTAATACTTTATAAGTACCTGGTGATACGCTGTAGTTCTTTTTCTTTTCAGCGTTAACTGTTTGAGGAAATGTCATGATGACGACAACCAACACAGCAAACAAATAAGTAATTGTTAGCCCAGATCGATCCAAATAAATTCTCATGATTTATCCATTTGAAATATAATCGTCTGCACTGATTGCCATTGTACAGCTTTCCCATCTATCATCCGTTTGTTGAACTTCCATCTTCGTATTGCCCGTAAAGCAGCTCGGTTAAAAATGCCTTGAGGTTTAGCCGCTACCACAACCGGGTTTATCACTTTGCCTTCTTCTGAAACGGTAAACTCAATTTTTACCCGCCCCTCTATTCGTCGAGATAATGCACTCGGTGGATATAAAGGAGGAATACGTACGAGAGGAATTGCTTCACGCAATCCACCCATGTCTCCTGCACCCATTTCTCCCTCAAAAGGCACGCCAGATATATTCATTGCTATATCCATTCGTGGTGCCTCCATAGTTAACTGTTTAACTCGCACTGGCTTTGGACTGGGTATATCCATTTTTGGTGTTAATAACTGTTCTTGCTTTTCGGGTGGTTTAACGCGTTGTTTAACTTGAGGTGGCGGCGGTGTACGTTTTAATCTTACAAAATCGACAGAGAGCACTTCGTTTGCTGATGACAACATTATTGGTTGCTGTGCTGACATTCGTTCCATAATAATAAACAGCACTAAATTTATAGTTAGCGCGCCTAAAATAATGGTCGTAATGCGTTTATTTTTCATTCTGAAAAAGCCGCAATAGAAACATTACTTACGCCTGCTAATCGCGCCTGATCCAGAGCCTGCACCAATGTACCTGTAAGCGCTTCTTTATCTGCAGCAATAATCACCGAACCCTCAGGATTTTCTGCATGCAATCGTTCCACATTGGCTCGCAAGGCATTTATAGCAACTTTACGCCTATCTATCCATATTTCACCCGATTTACTCACCGAAATAATTATATTGCCACGCTCCTGGCGCTCAGCACTCTTGGCAGTAGGTCTATTAACCTCAATGCCTGACTCTTTCACAAACGATGAGGTAACTACAAAAAAAATCAACAAAATAAATACCATATCTATCAGGGGAGTTAGATTAAGCTCTGTTGTAGTTAATTCGTCTTCTTCACTATGTATTTTCATATCTTATTGGTTGAGTGGGGACTGCCCACCAAAACTTGTGTCTAAAAAACATTTAAGTAGGTTCGAACTTATTCGAACTATGTGCTAAAAAATATGTTTTTTTCAGTGTAAATTTGTCGCACCTACTGATCTAATCCAGTTCGCTTTCTGCATCATCAAGTAGTAACCGTACACGTTCATTTAAGTTTGCACTGAAATAAAGCCCTGATAATGCGGTGACCAATCCAGACATGGTAGTTAATAGCGCAACGAATATTCCTCCGGCTAGGCCACGAGCATTACCATTGCCAAATACGGTAATGACATCAAAAGTCTGAATCATGCCGATCACTGTTCCCAGCAACCCTAATAAAGGAAGTGCTTGTGACAATGCCTTAATACTTAATAAATGATTGCCCGCTGACATACCTAATTGTTTTAACAGATAAACACGTTTACGATGTGAACGTGCAGTGTGCTCATTTTTATAGGGTAACCAGGTCGTTGTTATCTGCTTAATTATTTGCGGATAGGTAAAATACAAGTACCAGTAACGTTCAATAATTAACATCCACATAACAAAAGAGACCAGTAAAATAACCCATAAAGCGGTGCCGCCTTTATCTAAAAAAGCCAGGGCCACATCACTTAATTCAGCTACTGATAACATGAGATTTCTCTTCGCGACTGGCTATTAAAGCGGCACTTTCTTCGTCCAGTATAAAAATGACTTTTTTTGCACTACCTGACAACCAGCTATGTAATAGCGTGAGTGGAATAGCGACTATTAATCCTAATTCAGTGGTGACTAATGCAACAGAAATACCGCCTGACATCAGCTTGGGATCGCCTGTACCAAACAGTGTAATGGATTGAAACGTTTCAATCATTCCTGAAACGGTACCTAACAAGCCTAACAAAGGCGAAATTGCAGCAAAAATAGCAATCGTGGGTAAAAATCGTCGAATCATTGGACGCTCTTTTAATATCGCTTGATCTAATTTTAAGCCCAAAGTTTCCGAATCAACCCTTGGATTATCCTCTGCCACCTGGCGAATTCGACTTAAAGGCGTTGATGTTGTTACCACACCGCCAGTTTGTTGTTGTTGCATTTTTCGATGCGACAGGGTTAATGCCACCATCCGTTCAACAACTAAAGCCAAACCAATGAGTCCTATAATAATAATCAGGTAACCAATAACGCCGCCTTGATTAACACGCTCTATAATACTTGGTGTCTGAACCATTAATGAAAGAATCGCACCTCGAGATGGATCCAATGCAACAGCCGCTACACCTGATTCGGTTTGTTGCAAAGTTCTGGCTAGCGATACAAAACGAGATGCAGGCTGTCTGCCAAGTTCAACCAAACGACCTGTTTCAGGCAGGTACCTTAAATATAAACCATCTGAAAGAATATTAAAAGCGCCTAAACGCACAACTTCCTTACGTACTTCTTCACCATTATGTGTGATAACAGGAGTTTCAAAACGTACAACTTTCCCTGACTGTACCATTTCATCTAGCACTAACCGCCAGAATTCTTCCATTTCTTTAATAGTCGGATTTGATTTATTAGTTGCTAATCGTTTAATTGATTCATTACGCCCCTGTAGTTGTGCTGAAATGATTGAGCCATTAAACATAGTCATCATATCTTTTGCATTTTGTCGCACGACGCCAAACAGCTCGCCTAAAGAACCCATTTGTTCATTTAGGCGCTCAGACTCAACTGTAATGAAATTCTCATTTTCTTCAAAAAGTTTTTTCAACTCAAATCCGCGATTTCTCTCCGCAGCAAGTTTAGCTTTTAATGTGCTTAACATGCTTGCCTGTTTATCTCGTTGCTGACGAAATAATTTTTCTCTTTCTGCAAGTTCGCGGCTTTCCAAAACACTATTTTTTCGTACTTGTGCAATTAGCTCATCAAGCGAATTTAAAGAGGGAGCAGCAACTGCTAATCCAGAGCCAAGTATCAAGAATATGGATACGAGTACTATTTTATATATCGTCATTGCACAGCCTCCGGTGCTGAAACTGGCAATTTAAGCAAATCAGGAGCAGTCTGTTTTTTAGCAATTCTCAAGCCTTGTAAAATAGAGCTACGATAACTATCTGATAAAGTTTCCCAGCGCTTTTCCTTACGCATCCAGTATCCGGCCTGACTACCATCTAAGGTTAAATAATAAAGCCCCAACCGTCCAAAACGTAAAAAATCAACCGTATTTTTCTTACCATCTAGCTCCAGGTTTCCCGTATAGCTTTCGATTGTGCGTCCATAATCCGTTTCAATCATATAAGCTTCAATCAGACGACGATATTTTTCAGCCAAATCAATATCAGACCGATCCATCATTTGTTGCAGGCTGGTAATTCGCAATTTACGTTCTTGTTGCAAAAAAGGCGCATCCAGCTCTACAAACTGTTCCAGCACTTTTTGCATGCGTAACATTAAAGGTATGATATTGCGTTGAGTAATCTCAATTTCCAGCATCTGCTCATTCAAATCTATTTTTTCTTGCTCTTGGCTACTCACAATTTTTTCTAGTTGATCGTGATAAACCTCTAAATTCTTCAACTCCAGACTGGCTTCTCGAAATTCAGCCAGCATAGATTGAGTCTGGTCATCAAGTTTTTCAACTTTATGTTGAGATTGACTGGCTTTATTATGAATTTGTTGCTGTACCTGAGTGGCAGAATCTAAATGAGTTGCATAGACCGGCTGAACTAAAGTAGCAAGCAACGGCAAGGTAACAAATTGTCGAGGTATTCCTCGCCAAAGATGAATCATGGGTTTATAACCTCTTATAAATTTAATTTACGTTAGTTGAAAATGAATTTTAAATAATTTAGACAGAGTGGAAAAAAGCTAAAAAACATCTTCTATATATTCATACGCTGACATTCTTCGAAGAATATTTCGGATTATTTTTTACTACCTTTAACCTACCCACATTACTCCTGTGTATTTTCTTGGTTTTTAATATTAACAAATACCTGACTAAAACTTACCTTCGCTATCTTACGATATAAAGGTATTTAATTTGCTTCCCATCTTATAAGACGAAATACAAGTCTGAAGACCTCACATAAAAAGCTAAAAAATTTATCCAATAGCCCAAACGGAATGAATACACGCCGTTATTATCAAGAACAAGTTCATAATGCAAACACTCTGTATACGACAAAAACCAATAAAATTTAAGCTATCGATTTTTTAAACAAATATACCGTAAGTAGTGAATTTTGTGCACAGAGGTGCAAATGACTATTTTTCCACCCTTACGATATTAAGATATTTATTTTGCTAATCCTAAGTAAGACGAAATACAAGCCTGAAAACCTCACATGAAAAGGTAAAAAATTTTCCAATAGCCCTAACGAAATAAATACACGCCTTTATTATCAAGAACAAGCTCATAATGCAAATCCTCTGTATACGACAAAAAGCAATAAAATATAAGCTTAAGCTATAGATTTTTTAAACAAATGTACCGTAAGTAATGAATTTTGTGCACAGAAGTGCAAATGACTATTTTGTCACCCGTATATTACAAAATTCAGCAAAAAACTGTGTAATATTGTGCTCTGAAAAGAGTTGAAATATTACTTGTAATTCAAGCATTGGTGAACAGCAATGTGAAGCCGAAAACTATATTCTGCACTAGAGTCCATAACTAGGGGCAGCTTCGATTGATATTTAAACTTTCCTTATAAATTGTTGATTTCCTATCGCCACCCTTTGATTTTGGAATGGCTTGCCGCTTCGTTAATTTTTCTATCTGTTCTCTGAATTTATCATTACCAGGCACCCATGCTTTATACCCTCCTTTTCATAAGCTTCCTGTACGATGATATTGATATAAGTCACTGGGCTCAACCGCATGTCCGGTGGTGAGGGAGAGCTGACGGGCGCAATCCCGATGCCTCCAACCAATCAATTTATCAACTGTCAGACAAGGCATGTAGCTCCGCAGAGTCTCACGATAGTGGGCAACGTGTTACTGACTTTTTACCCTTGAGCACACCCTTGTCATCATCAGAACACTGGTTACATGGCGTCAGCCTGAAGCGCCTGGATCGCGCCCTTGGGGCCGGCCCAGACTAGCGTGGCCGCACCTTCACGCGCGGCAATATCAGGCGAGTGGCCGAGCCAGGATCGGGGCTGCGATAGAAGCCCTTGAACATCAATCCGGACCATCACCACTCGCTCGCCATGTTCATTACGGTGATCTTCGAAAGCAATCCAGGCGGCGTCGCTTCCGTCCACGGCAAGTTTGACATCCGCGTAGGGCACCCAAGCAGCGGTGAGCAAGGCCAGTGGCTTGGAGAAGTGCCGCCCTTGGTCTGCGGACACTGCGTAGTAGACGCCAGGCCTTACACTGGTGCCCGTGTACCAGGCGACATGCAGCCGCCCCTTGGAATCGACACCAATTCCCAAGGTTATCTCCGGGCAATCACCTGCCTTGAAGCGGTCATCGTGAACCTTGACAGGAGAAGACCAGGTGGCGCCGCCATCGCTGGAAGCCGAAACCAACACATCCCGCACGGCATCGTATGAGCCCTTGAACTGGTCAAGCTTCGCACGCCAGGCGCTATACAGGACGCCGTCAGGCCCGACCGCCAGGGCAACACGACTGCGTTCGGAAGCACTTGCCGCGATCATTATACTGGGCCCGAAGCTTAATCCGCCGTCGGTGGAGCGAGCGAGACGCAGCTGCACCTTGGGGTCGTCCGAATTTAGATAACGCTTATCTTCCGGTCGTTGATCCTCGGGTAGCTTGGCGCGGGCAAAGGCATCCCGGTAGTCCAGCCAAGCGACGATCACCGTCCCGTCAGGAGTAATAACCAAGTGAGTCGCCTCGGCACTGGTTTCAACCCCGTCTGCCGCTGCTACATCCACCGGTGCTGAAAAACTCCGGCCACCGTCGGTGGAGCGTACCAACCGAGGAATGGTGCGGCCGCGCTCGTCATACTGCGAAGGTACACGCCGCCCGTAGAGGACATACACCTCACCCTTGGGACCTACGGACACTTGAGCCGGATTTACGGTGGCGGAAACGATGTCGGTGTCGTCCAGGCTGGCTACGACGGGATCGGCATAGCCCCGTTCGCCATTGGAACGAACAACGACCACCTCCGGAGAATTTTTGCCCTGCCGGATCCAGGCCACGTAACGGATGCCGGTGCTAACGTCGAGAGCCACGGTCGGATTGGCTCCATCAGTGGCGAGAACGATTGGTTTAGAAGCGTCCGATATCTTGGCGCTGGGTACTTTCCGTGCGGCAACAGGTGTTGCTGGCGTCGACTCGACAACAACGGCGAGCGCGAAAACACAGAACGCCACCGTAAGTATGGTTTGCTTATTGTACATTCTGCCCACCTATTGAGATAAGGATTCTAAATAACGAACCAGCGTTTCAACCTCGATCTTCGACAAGCGTTTACCCGGCATCGCCCCGGCCATCATTCCCTCGGAGTAGCCTGTGACGATCTCAACATCGGGATCCACAATGGCGCGGGTGAGGTAGGCGCGATCGCGCAGTACACTGCGACCATCAGTGAGTTGGGCTGTTGAACCGGCCAAGCCCTTCCAGCTTGGCCCCATACCCTGCGTACCGTCGCTGGAGTGGCAAGTCAGGCAGCCGCGCTGATCCGCTAGTCGTCGGCCACGCCGGACCGCCGCCAACTCGCCGTCTTGCGCTTGCGGATTAGCCGCAATCGAGGCTGGGGCAGATCCCAAGGCTGCTTTGATGGTCTTAAGATTGTCGGCAGCACCGGGATCCATCGGACCCTGCCAGCGGCGTACGATCATCCCTTCCCGGTTGATGAGCAGGGTTGCGGGAACACCCAGCACGCGGAAACGCTTACCAAAGCGGTTGTTCGGGTCGCGCCAAATCGAGAAGCCAATCTTCATGCCTTGCACGTAGCGTATCACCTCGTCGTCGGCCTCGCCTTCGTCGATGTTCACACCCACCACCGCAAGGCCTTGTTCCTTATAACTAGTATAGATGGCTTCGAAGTCCGGCATTTCCTCGCGGCAAGGGGGACACCAGGTGGCCCAGGCATTGAGCAAGACGACCTGGCCACGCAGACTGGCGAGAGTCGCTTCCTGCTCGCTGCCGAGCACGCGCGCACTATACTCCGGCGCGAGTTGCGGTTCCGCACCACAAGCCGATGCGGCGAATCCGTTGACCATAATCAGTGCTATCATCCAAATATGAGTATTTTTCATGCGCTTCGCCATGTTCACGGTTCCATTTTTGGACTGGCGATCAGGGTTTGAATTCCTCCGCCCTGTTCCTCACCCTCGGGTACGAGGCCTCCCCAGGCCACTACAACCGAGTCGCCAAGTCCCGCGACATCAGGAATGGTGCCCGGCCAAGGTTGGGCGCGGATAACCTGACCATCCGTAGCCACCCGCACCAGATGAATCAAATCGGTATCGCCGCGCCGATCTTCGAAGGCCACCCAGGCGTTATCGTGGGCGTCGAGAGCGAGCTTGACATCACCGTAGGGCACCCATTCATCCGTGAGCAGCGCGATCGGCTCGGAAAAACTTTTCCCGCCATTGCTGGATACGGCGTAAAAAACGCCAGGATGTAGTTCAGTACCGGTGTACCAGGCGGCATGCAAGCGTCCCTTGGAATCTACCGAAAGTCCGGGAGTTATGTCCGGGCAGCCGCTAATCTTAAAGCGGTCGTCGTGAACCTTGACGGCCTTGGACCACGTTGCCCCATGATCGCGCGAGGCGGCGACGATAATGTCACGCACAGCATCCACCGAGCCTTTCAACTCGGAGAAAGCCGAACCTCGTGTGCTGGCATAGAGTGGCCCGTCCACTCCTTGCGCCACTTTGGTTCCGCAACAAACGCAGACGGGCTTGGTAACCAGGGTGCTCTTGGCAAAACTGCGCCCGGCATCGATCGATCGCGTCACACGCAATTGTGACGCATACACGCCCCGAGGCGGGTGTTTCTTATGCTTCAGGACGTAAGTGATCGATTCACGAGAATCTAGCCAAGAGACGTAGAGTGAGCCGTCCGGAGCTACGAACAAATTCGCCATACCCAGCGATGTGACCAGACCTTCGATGGCCTCACTTCCGATCTCAATCGGCGCGGCAAAGCTCCGTCCACCATCTTCGGAGCGTGCCAATCGCAAGGTCTGGCGTCCGAGGTAGCTGCCCTCCAAGGTGAAATCCGGATCTTTGCTGCCATAAAGCACATAGACCTCGCCCTTCGGCCCCACGCCCACCTGGGTAGGATTGACAGAATGAGATATCACCCGATCCTTGGGCGAATTTACCACCACCGGGATACCGAAATGGCGGCCACCGTCATCCGAACGGGCCAGCAGAACCTCGAGTTTGGGATCAGCCTTCTTGCCCGTCTTCTGCACAGGTTCGGATGACGGCGCCTCTTGCGCCCAGGCCATATACACGGCCCCGGATTTCTGATCAACCGCCACGGTAGGGTTGCGCCCGCCCGTCTGTTTGAGTATCAGCGTTTCGGAAAGAGCCAGCGATGGTGTAACAGCGGCTGATGCGTGAGGCGATTGCGCCGTGTCGCCGAGAGGGGCTGCGATGACCGGCGTAAGTCCGCCGCCGGATGCCATTAAAAGTGCGCCGAGCATTGTAGCGAGTCGTCGGGTATTGGGTGACATTATTGTTTTCCTCTTTGTCTCAAGACGTTGCGTATGAATAGTCACGGCGATGCATGGCAACCCTGTTTTCTCCTCCGCAACAAATGTAACTTTTCATTAGCTGCTGACCGTATAGGTCTACATTTATAAGACGTTTGAAAATGCATTTTCCCCACCTGAAAATTATAACTTTTTTCAAATGCTTACCATTTGCTATTATTTCAACCCTATAATCACTTTAAAATATTATATTTTTCAATGAATTGCTTCTATTGAGCGGATGATAAAAATATTTATAGCCGCCCAGAAATTAAAAATAGCCCCCTCGCTAGCTAATTATTTTTTTGAAAATTATGGTGTGGGTAATATTGGCAGTACATTTCACCGTATGTGTTGAATTAGCTAAAAATGTCGGGTTACGCTACGCCGACTTGCCTGGCTACCCAAGATCATTCTCCATAACCCTCATCCTTAACACTCCCAAGATACCCAGACCAATCAGGGGGATAAATTCCAAGCTTAACAAAGCGGTGAAAGCTTGAATACGACCAGTTGCCAGGATGAGGCGCTAAGTCGTGTTTCACGGGATTCCAATGAATGTAATCACAATGCTTTTCGAAGTCCCGGTCATCGCGGATTTGATGTTCCCAGTAACGCGGTTGCCAGATGGTTTGCGCCCGTTTGCGTTGTTGGGAAAGAGACGGCGGTGATTTGTAGCGTTTTGAGCAACGGCGCGTAAAATAGTTTTTGATGGCGTTCCAACGCATCGGGTATTCCTTGTCGCCGGGTGGCAACATCCAAATGCAATGCAGATGTTCCGGCAGCAGCACAAAGGCATCAATAGTAAAAGGGTGCACCGATTTTACGCTACGGAACGCCGTCCGCAAGAGCTTGACGTTGCAGCATCCGATGATAAAGCCACGGCAACAATACCACAATGTTTATCACATTGGAGCATCGAAACGTCGGGCAGAAAAGCTTGCCCGACCTACGCGGCTTTGATTTTAACAATCATGAGGAGAGAGTTTTAAAACTAGACAATGCGCCAGTGCAATACGAATATTTTTTTCCACTGCACTTTTTGATACTCCAAAATGTTCAGCAATTTCTCCATGTTTCCAACCGTGGATTCTATTCAAAATAAGCATTTCACTGCGCCGTTTCGGTTGTTTTTCAAGTAAGTTAAGTAGCTGATTCAATTCTTGACTAGCCTGTGTGGCTATTTCAGGAGTCGGAGCACTATCTCTTATTTGTTCATATGAAAGGTCATCCATTTTCTCACTTTCGACCAGCTTCGTATTTCTAACTTTTTGTTTGCGTAGGTAATCCAGAGCCAGGTTTTTTGCTGTTTGATATAAATATGGCTGGGGATATTCAATAATTTTCTTTGCTGAAGCAACAGAAACTTTTAAATAAGCTTCCTGAGTAAGATCTTCCGCCGTTTGATGGCAACCAACCATACCTCGCAATATATGAATAAGGGTTTGTTGATGAGTAAGATACAGACTGTCAATATCAGTTTGAAGAATATTTACAGTGGAAGAAGTCACATGCGTTTCCTATAAGAAAAGAACTTAAAATGTGCACGCTCACTTACACTATTAGGCAAAAGATTTTTTAACCCCATACTGTAGTCATAGTGGTTAAAATTATTGCTCAAAATTTTATGCGTAGTCAAATTTACACCTGAAAAAAAAGGCCAATTCACACTCCTATTTTTACACAGGTAAATTACTTAACTTAAGAATATATGAATAGGCCATCTAATTAATAAGCAAAAAATATACCATAATAAACCTGCACAAAGATAACTCCAATAAAGTCTTTTATTTCGCATTCTTGCAGGGTTTTAAAATAGGCTCAAAGCAACAAAGACTAGCCACTATTGTTTTAGATAAGTTACCTATCACCTTTGCTACGGGGGTAATGCCATGAATAGCGCTTAGTAATTTAATATAAGGGAGACCGGACAATATTTATTTGTGTAAGGTAACGTATTTAACCCTTTATATCAACGGGCTGGGAATGTTATCAGTATCATTAATTTAACATTGTTATTTAACCTATATCAATGAGTCATATGCTTCGCTTTCAATATCTATAAATGTAATCGATTGTTGTAAATATACTTTTTCACAATAATTTATGCAGATTATATTATGATATTTTTTGTGAAAAATATCATCTTAGTCACTACATCTAAATGTTGATCGGCTAATTTTATGGACAGAAAGTACGGATACTCAATAATTAAACCAGGAAAATAGGTCATATAACAAAAACTAACGCGCTATTGTGTTGGTTAACTATAAGTTTTGGGATTCTTATCGCAAAACTAGATCCTCTACACAGCAAATCAATAGTGCCTCGGGCGCGCGTGCCCCATCAACTATGCACAAAGCCGCTTCGTTATGTTTACTTAAATGGCCATAAGACTCTTCGGATAAAATTTTTCCTAATTACGTACAATTCACAGCCATGTTAAAAGTCTCGTCATTCCCGAAGTCTTTTATCGGGAATCTTTGCTTTCCCCATGAGATTCCTGCTATAGGCATAGGATGACGAATATAGCTGAGAGTTATGGGTAGTCAGGAAAGTTTTTACTCCCTTGAGCACTGACGCGGACTAAAAAACAACCATGATTTTCAACGGGTGAAGAATAGCCAGGCAAGAAATTCTCACACAAGACTGTCAAGATAAATATTCTATTTAAGAACATACATTTGAGAGCGAAGATAAAATAATATCTCAATCTTGACTTCAATCTGTGTTATCCATATGTTAGTGCATTTAACGCGTCATTAAAGATTTGTCCGACCTGATCGACTTCATCGGAAGTAATAATTAGCGGTGGCAAAAAGCGCACGACACTGCCTTTTCGTCCTCCTAACTCAACAATCAAGCCACGTCTCAGGCACTCTGCCTGAATCTGGCTGGCTAATTCACGATCAGCGGGATAAGCACCCAGCGTATTGGAAGACAAGTCGGTATTTACAATCTCAACACCGATCATCAGCCCTCTACCTCTAACATCCCCTATATGCGGATGTGCAATTTGCGTTTTACGCAGCATAGCCATTAATCTCTTACCCATTTTATCGGCATGAAGATCCAAACGATATGTTCTAATATAGTCAATTGTCGCAGTACCGGCTGCCATCGCCAGTTGATTACCGCGAAAGGTTCCGGCATGAGCCCCTGGCTGCCATTCATCCAAAGACTTATTGTAAACTACGACACTCATAGGTAAGCCACCACCGATTGCTTTTGACAATACCAAAACATCCGGCACTATGCCGGCCTGTTCATAAGCATACATAGAGCCTGTTCTACCCAAGCAGGTTTGTACTTCATCAATAATTAACGGAATATCCCTTTCCTGAGTGATACGCCGGATCTCTCGCAGCCACTCATCTGGAGCCGGAATAACCCCCCCTCGCCTTGCACAACTTCCAAAATCATTGCCGCTGGTGGCACAATACCACTATTGCTATCATCAAGAAGTTGTTCGATATAGGCAATAGAAGTCCGCCAACTGGCTTCACCACCCAAACTAAATGGGCATCGGTAATCATAAGGAAAAGGTAAAAAATGTACATCCGGCATTAATCCAGACACTTGTAACTTTGGGCCAACCTCCCCTGTTATCCCAAGCGCCCCATGTGTCATACCATGATAAGCACCTTGAAATGCCAGGATTGATCGTCGCCCGGTTGCTGTTTTTACTAATTTAATGGCCGCCTCAACCGCATCGGCACCAGATGGACCACAAAACTGAATATAAGCTTGACCAGCGAATGTCTCCGGCAAACTAGAAAACAATTTCTCGACAAACTGATCCTTGACCGGCGTTGTCAGATCCAGTGTTTGAAAAGGAACACCGTCTGCCAGCGTCTGCCGAATCGCCTCCACCACATTCGGGTGATAATGGCCTAATGCAAGTGCCCCAGCTCCTGCCAGGCAATCAATATAGCGCCGTCCATCCATATCTTCAACAAACACTCCTTCGGCTTGTTTAATAGCAATAGGAAGTCTGCGTGGATAACTTCTGGCATTAGATTCATATCCAGACTGCTGATCAAGATAATACTTATTGTCACGTACGACTGAAATTTCCTTTTTTTCGTTAACTACATCTTGTACAACCACTTCTTCATTAGAAGCGTAATTTATTTCAGATTGAATTACTTCTTGCACCATAGCGACAACTCCGTATCTTCATTAATTAACAACATAGTCAACACAACATTTCGCTTTGTTCATTAGTATCAATAACTAATTTTTCACTGAGCTTTCCACCCTCAATCTTCATCAGTCAATCCGAAATTATTGTCGACCGTTTCTTAAGCCAAACCCGTCAAATGCAGGTCACTAAAAACACGAAACAAGCTTACCCACAGGAACCATTTCAGCCTATTCAGAATGAACTATCTGGTCCAAATTATTGCGAACTGTATATGCTTACTATTGCATGCATTCATTAACAATAAAGACCACATTAAAATACAAACTAAATTTAAACAGCTGTGTTATTCAAAATCAGTCAATTTTCATCCTGTCAGCTAAACTTTGAAATACCAGAAAACATATCAGAATTTGCATGAAGAGTTGTTCAAAAAAAATTGATACTCTTTGTTACCGACAAGACAGCATCCGATTTTGTAATCTTCATATACCAAGACGTTACAACTCGTTAAAATCCTTACCTGGGATATATGAAACTACTCCAAGTCATCTTTAACATGGCATAAAAGTGGTTGATCTGAATCCGAGAAACGAGGAATATACGTAATTACATTTGCGATACCACCTAAGTGCGTGTTTTAAAAGTGGCAAAAATACCTAAAAGGTAGAATACTAAGCTTTTTAATAGCTAAAAAGTGTCGTAAATCAAAAGTTAAGTGTTATCCAACAGATTTGAATGATAAAAAATGGGGCATTATTAGTCCCTTGTTGCCCGTCGCTTTATCGGGTGGTCGCCCAATGCATATACCGCTGATCATGAACACCCATACTGCGCCATCGTGAACACCTCCCTTGTTCACGCATTGGTTTTGTTATTTTACCTCTAAGTGTTCACGATCAGTCAAATTTGACTGTGTTTTTCGCATCGATTCTCCCTTTAATTTGATTCGGTGAGCGTTATGCATGAGCCGATCTAAAATAGCATCTGCCAATGTGTTATCACCGATAGATTGATACCATTGATCAGTCGGTAATTGGCTAACCATAATAGTGGACGAGCTTTCGTGACGATCATCCATAATTTCCATTAGGTCATTTCGTTGTGCAGCTTTTAATGGCTTTAATCCCCAGTCATCAATAATCAGACAATCTAGCTTGGCTAATGTTTGTAGTGCTTTGCTGTAGGTACCATCGGCTTTTGCTTGAGTCAGTTCCAGCATCAACCGAGACAACCGATAATATTTAACACTGTAACCTTTCATACAGGCGGTATGTCCTATCGCACAGGCAATATAGGTTTTACCACTGCCACAAGGGCCTGTAATCAGTATGTTTTGTGACTTGTTCAGCCAATCACAATGTAACAGTAAGGCCATCATGGATTGATTCAGCCCTCTGGGATGCTGATAATCAATGGCATGACTGTTGGCAGCCAGTTTTAGTTTTGCTGCTTTGAGTAAGCGTTGTTGTTTTCTATTTTCTCTGTCTTGATACTCACTATCCGCTAATAATTGCAGCCGTTCTTCAAAAGGCAGGCCTTCATAGGTGTTCGGTTGTTCTACTTGGCTGACCAATGCATTGGCCATGCCTGAGAGTTTAAGCTGACTGAGTTGTGTAATCGTTTGTTCTATCATCGCTTTATCCTGTTAATGAAAGCTTTCTGGGCCACGGATGTTTTCATGTGTTTGCGGCAGTATGGGCTTTGCCTCTTTTTGTTCTGTGACCAATTGATCTTGGTTACTCGATAGAATGTCTTTGATATGTTGTAGCCTGTATAAGCTGTTTTTATTGGCAATGGCACAGGCTTTGTTTAATCGCTGAGCAGGATAACTTTTGGATAGATTCAGTAGGCCCAAGCAGACTCTATAGGCCTGCTCTGGGTGTTGTCGTTGATTAAGCACGGTTTTAATCCACAGTAAGACCTCGTCACCGATATCTTTAGCCCAGTTCATAAGTCTCCCTGGTGTCCACTTATGGTGTTTTTCATGTTTAACGGGCATATGCTCAGATTCTGTCGTCATGCCAGCATAGTATTTTCTCGCATGGCTAGTGATGCGTTGGTTATGAAAGTAAAGTTCGATTAAGTATTCTTTGGCGTGTAATTGAATCTCTTCACCTACCAAATGGTGTGGGATGGAGTAAAAGTGATCGTCATATTGAATATGGTAATCAATATTGACCTTCACGGTTGTAATATCAGTGTATTGATAAGTCTGCTTAGGTAACGGTAACAGTGCGGGCTTATCTATGGATTCAAACCATTGTTGCCGAGTGCCTTTAAGCTGTTTAAAGGGTTTGTTATTCACTTACTCTAGCAGTGCTTTAATGCAATGGTTAAGTTCCGCTAAAGAGAAAAACGTATGATGGCGCAATCGAGCCAATATCCAGCTTTCTATAATTTGAACCCCGACTTCAGCTTTGGCTTTATCTTTGGGTTTCAAAGGTCTGGCTGGAACCAATGCGGTGCCATAATGCGCAGCGAGCTGTTGATACGATGGATTGATTTCTGGGTCATATCGACAGGCTTTAGTCACTGCACTTTTAAGATTATCAGGGACCACTATCACAGGAACACCACCGATAAATTCAAACGTCCTGACATGGCTGTTAATCCAGTCAGGCAATTTCTGACTCCACGTTGCTTCACAAAAGGTGTAGTTGGATGCGCCAAAAACAGCAACGAAGATCTGCGCGGTTCTGATTTCGCCCGTCTTGTGACTGACAATAGGCACGGTTTGGCCTGCATAATCCACAAACAGCTTTTCACCTGCCTTGTGGGTTTGACGCATGGAGCGTCTTTGCTTTTTTAGCCAGCGTTGATAAAGAATACAATATTGTGAATAGCTGTAATGCCGATCAGGGTATTGCTGACAGTATTCTTCCCATAGCAAGTGTTTCGTTATGCCTTTACGCTTGAGTTCTTGATAGAGCTCAATCCAGTCAGGCAGCTCAAATTTGCTGGATTGTCTGGTACCAGGCGTTACATAAAATTGCTGGAGGAGTTGCTGATCATTTAACTTTTCTATTGCTTCCCACATGTAAGGCTTAACTCATCCGCTTTGCTAATGACCTTTTGTATTGCCCCTAAGCTTAATTTAAGGCTATCCCTTATTTGACGCAGGCTTAATTTTGTATGCAGTCGTAATCGTAAGATTTCTCGTAATTGTCGCATTGGTATTCTCTTTGTTGCCATAACCCTTCCTGAAATAAAAAATCAGCTAGGGTAACAGTGGAAAAAATCAATGCGTGAAAAAGGTGCTGTTTTATCGTGAACACCAATTCTGGAAAAATCGCAAAAGTGTTCACGATGAAACCAGAATCAGCGTTCACGATGGAGCAGTATGGGTGTTCACGATAACGCAGAATAGGTGTTCATGATGGGGCAGAATATGCACCCAAGAGAAATTAGTTTAAGAAAAACTATCAATGCAATTTTTTATATTACCCGTAGCGGCTGCGCGTGGTGATTACTTCCACACGAATTTCCTGCATGGCAAACAGTGTATGGTTATTATAGTCGCTGGAGAAAAGATAAGACATGGCAACGTATTCACGATACATTGCGTGCTAAAGTGAGACAGAAGGCCGGTCGGCATAAACATCCCACAGCAGGCTCCATAGATAGTCAAAGCGTCAAAACAACCGCTTTGGCAGGAATAAAAGGCTTCGATGCAGGAAAGAAAATTCAAGGACGAAAACGCCATATTCTTGTGGATACACTTGGACTGATTATGGTCGTCGTGGTTACGGCTGCTTCGATTCAAGAGCGGGACGGCGCAAAAATATTATTCAAAGCATTCACAGGTAGTTGTAAAAAAATACGTCGTATTTGGGTTGATGGCGGTTATCGTGGCGCAAATATGATGGAATGGGTCGCTCACCGCTTTCATATTGTCTTGCAAACTATTTTGCGTTCAGAGGATACTAAAGGATTTAAATTATTACCGCGTCGCTGGGTCGTTGAAAGAACTTTTGCCTGGCTTTATCGTTATCGCCGATTAAGTAAAGATTACGAAGTGCTAACCGATTCAAGCACGGCGTTTATTCATATTGCGATGATTAACTTGATGCTTGGGCGGCTTGAGGGCTGATTCTTCGAACTTTTAAAACACGCACTAAGTACTCAGACATATTTAATTTAATATTTCTCGTAGGTTCGAATTTATTCGAATCATGTAGCATAAAACTTATTTTCAGTACGAATGATTTCGCACCTACAAAAAACACATTGAAAATCTGTTAGATTAATTCACCACATGTACTTATGTCTTTCATTTGTTTCACGATAAAGTGCATTCGATTTCCATATTTCCTTATACCACTGATATTTCAGATAACTGACCATCCTCCAATCGAAAACAGCGATCAGCTACATGAAAATATTGCTCATCATGGGAAATCACAATTACTGTTTTGCCTTTATCTTTCAGCGCTGGCAAAATTTCCGTGTAAAAAATCTTCTTAAATATCGGATCCTGATCCGCCGCCCATTCATCAAACAGATAAAAAGGTCGATCTTCCAGATAGGCAACTAATAATGCTAACCGCTTGCGTTGTCCTTGTGACAAATCCAATGTAGAAAACTCCCCGTGTTCAATTTGAACCTTATGATCTAATTGCAAACACGCCAAATAAGCACGAGCTTCAGCATCAAGCTCATTCCCATGAAAACCAAGTAGACTATCAAACAAATAAAAATCGGAAAAAACGGCTGAGAATTGCTGACGATATTCTTCTCGATTAGCTTTGGTAATGCATTGCTCCCCTAATCTTATTATTCCTTGTTCGGGCATATAAAGACCGACCATTAGCAGTGCCAGTGTCGTCTTACCACTGCCATTGCCACCAGTAAGGAAGACGACTTCACCAGGTTGCAATGTCAGATCAACAGGGCCTAACGTAAAAGGACGGTCCTCACCTTCCTTGCTGTACTGATGTGTCACTCCCATCAAGTTCAAAACAACCTGATGAGAAAATTCCAATGATTCCCCAGGCTTTGCCAATTCAGGTTCACGAGAATCCTTCCCCAAACCCTCAATTTTTTTTAATGCAATATTCCCTTTGGCCAAAAGTGGTAGACCCTCCACAAAAGCTGCTAAAGGAGATATCATATACAAAATAGTCAAGCAATAACCCCGTAAAACATCAGGTTTCATTGCCGGCCAAATAGGCAGTACAGCGACATCCAATTCCACAACTTGTGCAAATTTAACGATAACTTCCTGCCCATACGGCAACAAAAAAAGCACAGTACCGATTGACAGATAAAATAAACTGTTACCCCAATTTCCTGCCAGAATATAAAAACTGATCCCTTTGATGTACTGTCGACGATAGCTTTTTGCATCCGCTTCTAGGCATTCAGAAAAAAAAGCATTGCGACGCAGTTCGTGTAATTTCAGTTCTTTTACACCTTGCGTCAGACTGCGAAAATGACCATACAAAGCATCATCGTATTCACGAGCCATTGTTAGACTATGCAGAGCTCGAGTCTCAATAAGTCGAAACCCAATCACCCCTACAAGTATCGAAAACAACACAAGAATCAACAAGGCACTAGATAACCATCCCAAATAAAGCAAACAACCTAAAATAATGGCAGCATTAACGCAAAGCATTGGTAGCCATTGAAATGCCTCTGCTAAGGTTGCGATATCTTGAGTCAAACATGCTAGAATTCTTGCAGGACCCACTTTTTGCAAACGTGAGAAAGATACCTGTAAAATCTGTCGACTTAGCTTTAGGCGCAAATCAAAAATGACATCCTGCCCTAGTCGCATCAACAAAAAAGCTGAGATTATTCGAGCCACTAATAATAATCCACATAGCCCTGCAAAACACCACCCCAGTAGAACCAAAGTATTTTTTTCGTTACCCAAAGCCATATTAATAACGGCGATTAACCCAGCAGAACTTAATCCACTAATCAACCCAGCACACACAGAAAAAAATAAAACCCACCTCGAATTACCTAGTAAAAAACGGAACATGTTTTATAATCCTGCATTATTTTCAGACGTAGGTACAAATGTAAGATGATGGACTGTTACTCCTGTCTCCAGCGGAGACGCTATGCCATCAACCCAAGCCTGTTGCTGATCACTATAATGAACTGAAAGCGGGTGACCTGACTGACCACCGGGCATATGCAAAATACCATTTCCTTCATGCCCAGGTGACACAACCAGACGTTCGCTTACTCCGTAGTCGGCAGCCGAGATTCTTACACATTGCTTACAACCAGGCAAAGTAACCTGAGGCATATCCAACCAGTTTTTCAGTAATGGAAAGGAAGCCGAAAAAGGATGAGAAATACTGACTTGGTTAATCCCTCCCCAAACTAAGCTATTGGGTAAATCAGCTGGATTCTGCTGTAAAACATTGCGTTCAGATTGAACCAGTAATCTAAGCAAAAATGAATCCCAATCCCGATAGTGAATTTTATCGGGTAGCAATTCCGGCAATTTTGTTTCCAGTAACTGTTGCAAAGGAATATCAACCATTCCTGAAGAGAATTGAAACTCAGAATCATACTGTCGGCATTTCTGCATAAAAGGGGCAATTACAGCATCCAATAAAAGTTCACGAAACTCCACCAGAACCGCAAACCCTACAGAATTTTTCTCAGCAAAACCATCCCAGTTTGTCAGCCTTTGTTTAAGTCTCACTTGCGCTTCATCGTTACTTTCATTTAGGAGAGATAAAGCCAACTGTTGATAAAAACGATAAAATTCCACTCTTGTATCTAGTTGCAAAGCAAGCATTTCTCTTTCTGTAATATTTTGTGCTTCGGTAAGAGTTTCAGTAATGCGATAAGCGCGGTAACCTTGATCGAAATCATTTCCTATCTCATAGGAATAGTCATCACCCAACATTCTCTGATTGGCATTAACAATGAAACCGGAAGGAGGATTTAGCAAGTGAGGTAGTTCGTCAGGTAAAATATAGCCATTCCAACCGCGTGAACCATCAGCCCAGGAAAGACTCACCGAACCATTCAGCCCAAAGCGTTTAGGAATTTTACCGGTATAAGTCCAACCGATATTACCCTGCTTGTCTGCTATCAATGCATTCAAGGGTGGACCACCCGCTTGGTTAAACACTGTTAGTGCCGCCTGTACATCCTGTACTTTATCCAGATTAAGCAAATGTAAATCGGTAGCGCTGGGATCTAAGGCTGTCCAGTGCACCGCTACGGATTTGGAAAGCAAGGGTTTAGATAACATAGGGCCCCACACCGTAGTTTGTACTATGAATGTATAATCCGCCTCACCTTTTACATGAACCGTTTCCTCTCGCTCACCAAAACGCACAAAACCTTCTGGAGTCTGATACTTTTTGGGGTCGTCAGGATCAAGCTCCAACGAAACCAAATCCACATAATCCCCTTCTATATTGGTAAATCCCCAGGCCACCTTGCCATTCGAACCAACGACCATCAACGGAACACCAGGTAAAGTGAGACCAGTGAGTTGCACATCGTCGTAATGAATTTCAGCCCGGTACCAAATATTCGGAACCCGTAACGCTAAATGCATATCATTAGCTAAAATTGCTCGTCCATCCCAGGTTTTAGAAGATCCAACCACCCAGCCATTCGATCCTTTAGGCGGAGGGCCATCCGTCACTAAACCAGTGTAACGTTCATGGTTATCATTGATATCCAACAACGCAGACAATTCATCTTTAGGAATGGGTTGTGAAGAAATGCCTGATGCTTTACCATTCAGAAGTCGATCAGTATATAGATCAATAGAAGGCATAAAAAACTCATTTACAGCTTCAGGTAAAGCCGCTTTCATAATACTGCTCCTGCGTTCCCCATCGCTCGTCCAGCCTAAATCGGCTTCCATACCCAATACAACCAGCAGGCTATCCTCGGGCAACCAGACAGAAGGACTGTAACCCAGCAACAAAAATTCGGGCGGTAAAACTGATAAAGAACCTATAGCCTGATTAACACCGTCTGCGTATGCCTGCAACACCTGTTTTTGATCTTGCGGAAGACTTAGAAAAATATCGTTTGCCACCTGTTCAAACCCCATCACCCGATGCCATCGGTCGGATTCTTTCAATGCTGCCCCCATCACTTCAGCCAAACGACCTGCCATATGCCGACGTAATAAATCCATCTGAAATAAACGCTCGCGTGCTGTTAAAAAACCAAGTGCTTGAAATGCATCTTCTTGCGATTTTGCTGATATATTTGGAATACCTTTTTTGTCGAAATCCACTGTAACTTGAGAAGAAAAGCCTGATAGATGATACTCTCCATCCAGGGCAGGCAACGATTCCAGCAAGACAACGTAAATTCCAAGGCAATTAATAACTACCATTAAAACAATAGTGAGAATAACCCTTTGATAAAACTTTTTTTGTTTCAAACATCGCTCCAATTCAAAACGGTCACAAAACGAGTACCGGAAAACGTTAATGTGATAGGAAACTGTTACACTCTGATGAACAGCATGAGTCAAAACAGCAACTTAATTTAGCAGAAGACCCCATACTCCTCATCCAAACAGTAATTTCCCAAATTGTAGTGCGATGGGCTCGCTACCAAAAGATGTCACTTCACCTCTCTCATAAACTTCTTCAACACTTGCAGTATCATTGATCAAATTAAGGAATGCCCCATAGGTAATTGCAATGGTACAATCAGCTTGATCCTCGTCACGTGCCTCGCGTATTTCTGCAACTGATTCTGAGAGATCGATTACCCAAGATCCGCCACCTTTACCATCTACAACGAATCGACACATACCCCGTAGCATATCAACTTTGCCACCTTTTTCTCTAATGATTTCTCTTACCTTAATCTTAAAAAATTCATCTGGTTCTATTTGCTTAGCATGACTGTATTTTTCTGAATGTGATTCGATTGATAAAATGTCCTTACAGTTATCCTGATAAAAACTTTCAAGACTAGGATAATCAAGCCAATCGTTCACTTTGTCGAGCCGTTCTTTGAGGCCGCCGGGAATCGTCGCGAGAGGTATAGATTTTCCTTTACCGATTGAATCCCCACTGATTCGCCTAGAAAAATGAACCTTAAGATCACCTTCTCCTTGATCATGCTGCACCGAAAACACTTTCTGCAGAATGCATTCCTCCCAATCGACCCCTAAGAACTCAAATAGTGGAGGAAGCACAGTCAGAGGGTCATTAACCATGTGTTCATAATGAACTCTGAAGCACTGATCTGGATGAGTTGTTTCGAATGTAAATATCTTTTCGTTTTTTGCCAACCAATTTTCAGCCATGGCAACAACTAAATTTTCTGGATATCTTTGTACAAACTGTACTAGTTCAGGCATAAAACCCAGAGGATTAAATTTCAAGCAGGAATGAACCACATCCATACAATTACGATAAAGGCATATATACCTTGCTTCTGGAAACAAGTCAGACAATATCTTAAGATAATCAGTATTCAACGTAGTTTTTTCACACCAAATACTCTTATTACGAGCAGCGGAATAACGCTCCATCAATCCATCGATAATCCCTCTAACTTCCTGTAAAACCAGCTCTTTCCGTTCTATTTCCTTAGTGGCATCAAAAGTTTGTCCAAGGGAATAATTCATTGTACGGTACAACTCATTGCTCATGGAACCGAGATACAGTTGTCCAGGGCATGCAATTTCTGAATGAGTATCGACAATCAGGCGTAATAAGGTCGAACCTGAGCGCTCACAGGACAGAATGAAAATTGGTTGAACCTTGGCTTTATCAGCACGGAGAGAAGTCATATGCAATAGTATCCTTTCAAATATTTTAAGGGATGTAAACGTTATTAAACCATTAACAGAGTAGGTTACAGCAAGATACTCAATATTTATAATTCAAAAAAGAACGATTATTTTAAAAACATAATCTATCTCAGTTTATTATTGATCGAATTATTCTTCTTAGCAGTAAGCCTTTTGTTATCAAATTAGAACTAACCACACAACAACCATTTGTTTTCAATAAAGCAGATAATTCATCTCTGGGAATCGGTGGCGATGAAACTTCAACATCTTTTTTATTCAATAGGTTATCAGCATGCCTCACCTTTAATACTCCCTACCAGCTGTGCAACACCAGACCTAAACTGAGCTACCATCAATAAATAAAGAAAAATAAAACCATGCTTGAGTCCAAATAAGAAAAAGACTAAACGATTAATTTTTAAGGATTTTTCAATACCGGCTACTAATTCAAGAATCTCAGAATCAGAAATATTCAAAGGTGGTAGTAATCGGCAGAAATATTGTAAAACATGTCCTTGAGAGAGAAATAAACGCGAAACAAGTAATTCAGAAATGTCTTTACCAAACAGTGATAGTGGAAACCTCTCCAAATCAAGTAGTAATTGTAAATGAAGTCCTTCTCCTCTTATTTCTTTTAATAACGGAGACTGTTTGACAATTTTATTCAACTCAGACTTTAATAAACCTCCCGCATTCTTGATGCGATCTTTACCGTACAGTTTGTTTGCATTTATTAAGCTATTTAATGCTATATGCGCCCCTAATTGGTTGAGAAACAAACTCTGATAGCGTGTTACCAATTTTTCATTAACAAGCTTGGCACGACTATATATTTCATCGGTAAACAACACAGCCGAAACAGGAAATGTCAAATCACTTAAACCTTTAGACAGAGTAATGATATCCGGCTCATACTGAGTTCGGTTGAAAGATACAAAGGGTCCGGTTCTAAACATTCCATTCAGTATTTCATCAATGCCAATAATGTAATCATAATCCTTTTTATATTCGAAAATTATATCCATCAGCCTTGATGGAACTCGATCCAGGCTATTACCTTGCATAACTTCAAACCAAACTAAAGCAATTTTTCCAGACTGCAATTCCTTTAACAATTCAGCTTCAGCATTCTCAGCAAAAATATCCAGATAAACAACATCCCAATACAAAGGTGCAAAAGGCTTTCTATCGAATTCCTCTTCACTACCATTTATGGAAATCATAGTCTTACCAGCATAATTACCTTTAAAAACAAGAATTATGCTTTTTCCCGAATTGGCAAGCATGGCCAGTGACATAGCAATATCAACTGCGCAAGCACCGCTCACTGCCGGAAATACATTACCCAATCCGGTTAAGTCGCTTAACATGTGAGCTAGTTCCTTCCAATAATTGAAGGTTGGTTGGTGGGTTTCTAGCAGCCGTCCTATATCGTCCGGGTTATATCCCCGCAAATTACTACCGGCACCTCCGATGCAATCAATTAAATTAACTTTTTTACCGTATTGATCCTTAATGGTAATCTTCGAACCTTTAGCACTGATTATATCTAAGTCAAGCTTTGCAGCCCGATAAATTAAAGGTGTCATTGAATTAATATAAGTACGAAATATTTCCATTCGTGCATCCAAGTTATCCGCAATATTCTCAAGCTGAAAAAGAATATCTGATGTTACTGAAATTTTTTCAAGAACCCTGTCACGAACTATAGATGTAACTAAACTATTACCACCATAAGTTGACGAATGTATAAAACAGGTGGAGATATTGCCCCAAACTCTGTAAAGGTTATCTATCACCGAAAAAGCAGCAAAAGGAACCTGATGATCAGTCAATTCTTCTCCCCAAATAATAATATCGGGGGTATAAGATATAAAACTTAGAGCTAGCTCTATCACTCTGTCTGTTACATGTGAAGTATCAATTACCAAAGTCGCTTTATTCTCTTTACAAATTTGTTGTATGTCATTCAAACAGTCAATAGAAAAATCATCATATAAACAAAAGACCACTGCGTTAGTCGATACGCATGATTTGTTTAAATAATTTAATAAGTCAGAAAACACGTCGTAAAAAAACACATTAGGAACAAGTGCTTTACTCGACCCTTGAGACAACGGATCAAACAAAGCATCGTAATAGCGACCTTTGTCATAAACCAATACATTTCCAGTGCTATTGGAATGGATAATACCTGCATTGTGTCTTGAAATTTTTATTGCCCCATGCAAAGCTTCAATACGGGAATTACAAAAAAAGGTTTTATAAATTTTCCTTGTGCCTTTTTTTCTTAATACATTAATATATTCACACAATAAGTAGGCGGCCTGTGCGGATTCTGCAAAAATAGGTTGAGAAGCTAACAGGAAAGTTACTTTACCAGTTTGATTGCGTTGCTGAATCGTATTTAATATCGAACTGGTTGCTGGCTTATATAATCCCCCTCCAATACTTAGTTCTTTTCTCTCGACGGAAATACTAACACTATTTATACGCAATTTCATATCCTCAAAGACTATCATTGGCAGTATGTAAAGGTGGATTGAGGAAATTGATGCGAATAAAATAAGCAATGTATCGATGCACTATTTCGTTATCAATATCAGGACAAACAACACCACTATCCCTCAAAGCTATAACTGTTTTCTTACAACTAAAATGGGGTGAATGAGCCTCTTCAGCCGAATCGCTAATGTGTTTCGTAAGAAGAAATACCAACGGATACAATGGATGCTCAGGCGAACCATCGACTTCTTTGTCAATTTTGTTTATCCACTCTTGCATAGAAACGAGATCAAGCTTAAACCTCTCAGCTCGCAGTACATCAATTATCAGACGGTTGGAAACGGAATTAGGATTATTCAGGTGAAAAGTTTGCCCTCGGGATTCGTGTTTACTAGAAAGATATACAATCGCCTTGCTGACATAATCTACGGGAGCTATGTCAAATCCTGTCCATTCAGTTGGGGCATAGCCAACATCAACATAAGCTTTGATCATCCGGCAAATAAAATCACCAGTGTTCCACACGCCGGTTTGACTATGCCCAGAGATCTGTGCAGGTCTAAAAATACAAACTGGTATTCCACGTTTACCAGCTACCCTAACTATCTTTTCTGCCACCCACTTTGATTGTGCATAACCACCAATCAGTCCGGAACAATCTTCAGGAAAATCATCTTCCACGACTTTTTCTGAATCAGAATTCAAATCATCTTTAAATATGGATACAGTGGAAATATAATGAACAGGTTTGATCTTTTCTGTGCAGGCAAGACGTAACACTTCCTGGGTGCCTATCACGTTGGCAGGCTTTAAAGTTGAATAAGGATAAATAAAATTAACCAATGCACCATTATGGTAAATCACATCAATTACTTCCACTAATTGTTGCCATTGGCTTGTTTGAATTCCAAGATGCGCTTTGGATAAATCACCACATACGGGATAGATTTTAGAGGCATAATCATTGTCCCATAAACCATAATCTTCTAGGCTTCGTTTTATTTTTTCAAACCCTTGCTCCGATGTCGAAGAGCGCACCAGACAATAAATATCTATTGAAGTTTGTTGTAACAATTCTTTCAACAAAAACACACCAAGGTAGCCCGTTGCACCTGTCAAAAATATGCTCTTTATATTTGAGATAGGGTGATATTGAGAATCTGGACGAATAGAATCATCAAGTCTAGCTTCCTCTTTCCAATCAATGGAGTCTACATTTGAATCTTCATTAACGTTATCTGCAACTAATAATTGTGCTTGTGAAGCCAAGGTGGGTGATTGAAATAAATCGAGTAATGGTAAATTACAACTAAATGATTCCCTGATTTTAAATAATAATTGTGTTGCTAAAATGGAATGCCCCCCCAACCCAAAAAAGTCATCATGGACACCAACCTCTTCAACACCTAACACGTCACTCCATAGTTGCGCTAATCTTTGTTCCACTTGACTTCTTGGTGCAATGTATTCGGTAGCCAGTAAATGTCTGCTACCTAAGGCAGGCAGTGCATTCCTGTCCAGTTTCCCATTCGGATTCAATGGTAATTCATCCATAAAAATATACATACTAGGCAACATGTATGTGGGTAAGTTTTTTTTCAAAATTGTTCTAAAATACTCTGCATCCTGTTGGACTTGAGCCGAACAAACGATATATGCGACTAATCTCTTTTCGCCGGGTTGATCTTCACGAGCCATAACCACAGCATCTTTAATTTGTTGACATTGCAACAATTGAGCCTCAATTTCAGTCAACTCAATACGGAATCCGCGAATTTTGACTTGGTAATCCGTTCGCCCTAAAAACTCTATATTGCCTCCCAGACTAAAACGAGCTAAATCACCAGTTTTGTATAAACGACTACCGTCTCCCCGAAAAAAGTTGGGAACAAACTGCATCGCTGTTTGCTTAGGCTGTTCAAAGTATCCACGGGCAACTCCTCCCCCTCCAATATAAATTTCTCCATTCACTCCCACAGGAACTGGGCTTAGACATTTATCTAAAATATAAATCTGAATATTACTTATAGGTTTGCCAATTGAACTGGATATCCCCTCATCGAATGCTTTTGTCTGATAAACACTACACCATACTGTCGTTTCTGTGGGACCATACTCATTGTAGAGTTCCACTTGTGGAAATTTGGCATAATGCTGATTAACCATAATGGAAGGACAAACATCCCCAGCTAAAATTACAGTACCTAATGAATCAATTTTATCCCTGGTTGCATGTTCTAATAGCAAATTGTAAAATGCTGGCAGAGCAAGCAGATGAGTTACTTTGTCCTGAACAATACACTCAACTAAAACTGAGGAATCGGCGAGCATTTCATCAGATGAAATACACAATTTCCCACCTTGAATTAAAGTCCAAAAAATCCCTGCAACAGAACTATCAAAAGCAAAGGAAGATAACAAAAGAAAACAGTCTATTGGTTCTTGATAATAATGAAGTCGAGCGTAGGTAGAATTTACAATATTTCTGTGACTGATTACTACACCTTTTGACTTACCAGTTGAACCAGATGTATATATCATATAAGCGCTGTTTTCAGGTATCATTTTAGATGATAAATTCTCTTTCGAGTATTTCGATATTTTCCCCCACGCGCTGTCTAAGCAGATTGTCTTAGGAGATACTTTAGGTAATCTTGCCAACAAAGGTTCTTTTGTCAACAGTAAAATTGACCGAGAATCTATCAATAAATGCGTAATTCGCTTTTTAGGATAACTAGGATCAATCGGTACATAGCACCCTCCAGCTTTAAGTATCCCCAATAATCCAACGATCATTTCCAAAGAGCGATCAATACAAATAGCAACCTGCATCTCAGGCTTTACACCTTCAGATCTAAGATAATTTGCTAATCGATTGGCATCTTCATTAAGTTTTTTATATTTTATAGTTTTTTTCTTATAAACTACTGCTACTTTGTTAGGGTTAATTTCAGCTCTTTCCTCAAAAATATGATGAAGACATTTATTTTTCGGGTAATCAGCTTGAGTATCATTCCATTCATGTAGGGTTTTACTACGTTCTTCACCTAGCAATAAAGATAATTCTGATAACTTGCTAACATCGGGGGATTCAACAATACTCTTTAATAAAGATTCATAATGGACAGCAAGCCGCATGATCGTATCTTGTTCAAATAGGTCAGTATTGTATTCAAATGCCGCTTCTATCCACCCGTTGAGTTCTGTGGCATGAAGTACCAAATCAAACTTTGTTGTACCATAATCAATATCTAAAGGTGTTATCACTAAACCATCAACATTTAATGAACCTAAAGGTACATTATGTAATACAAACATGACTTGAAAAACTGGACTGTAACTAAGATCACGTTCTGGCTGAATGGTTTCGACAAGTTTCTCAAAAGGAAGGTCTTGATGCTCTAAAGCATCAATTGAAGTTTGATTAACTTTCTCTAAAAAGTCTATTAAGCATGGGTTTCCTGATAAATTGGATCGTATAACCAAAGTATTTACAAAAAATCCAATTAAGCTTTCGGTTTCAAATCGGTTTCGATTGGCAACAGGAATGCCAATATTAATATCACTTTGTCCACCATAACGATATAAAAGAATATTCAATGTCGAAATTAGAACTGAAAACAACGTCAATCCTTTTTGTTGACAATACAAATTAAGATTTTTTGCTAAATTACTCGTAATGGAAAACTTATATGTTTTTCCATTAGAGTTTTGAACCGAAGGTCGAGGATGGTCGATTGGCAATTTCAATAAAGTTGGAGAACCATTCAATTGTTCTCGCCAATAATTTAATTGTTTTTCTAACCGAGCACCTTGAAGCCATTTACGTTGCCAACTAGCAAAATCTGCATACTGTATCGCCAGATCAGGTAAAAGCGATTTCGTTTCATTACAATAAGCACTATATAATACAGAGAACTCTCGAAATAAAATCGCTGCAGACCAGCCATCTGAAATAATATGGTGCATGGTAATAAGAAAGATATACTCCTTTTCGCCCGTCTTATTACCTAAATAAAGTAATCGAAACCGAAACAAAGGAAAGTCCTTAAGGTCAAATGCCTTTATTCCTTCGGAATAGATAATGTCTTGAAGAAACAAATTCATTGATTCAGAAAATGAGCCACTTATATCTTCAACAGGAATATTCACAGAAACTTCAGGAATTATCATTTGTCTTGGCTGTTCATTCTCCATTACAAACTTTGTCCTTAAAATCGCATGCCTTTTAATAATGGCATTAAATGCCTTCTCCATCGCTCTATAATCTAATTTCCCTGATAATCTAATTGCCGTTGGAATGTTATAAGCAGAATTTTCTGACTCTAACTGACAAAGAAGCCATAAACGTTGTTGAGCAAAAGACAAAGGTGCTATCGAATCATTCTTACTTTGAATTTTTTCACTATACACTTGGTTTTTTGCTTTAAGAAGCTTTTCCAATACCGCCTGTTTTGTCGAAGAAAGGCTAGACTTATTTGAAAGCAATGCATTGGTCATTAAGTTTTACTCCATAATTCGATTAATATATCTTTTTTAAAGCTCTTTTTACTCGTCGTTTCTGACACCAACGGATGACACCTGTAACGTATAAAACCACGCAGTTAATACCCGTAAGAAAAACTAGAATTCGACCTGCCCACCCAAAAGCTTGACCACTGTGCAATGGCCATTGCCATTTTAAAAACACATCACCTGCGCTACCTGTTTTTTGATCATTAACACTTAGAATCTCACCAGAATATTGACCAACAAATACGCATCGCGTACTAACAAAACGATTTAATGACAGAATTCCTTTTTTACATACTTGATATCCCGCCATTTCATTTTGTGGTGGCGATAGATTACTGATCCTGCCCTCTGGGTAGTTTTTATCAACAATTTCAGCTGCATCACCCCAACTGATAACTGCCTCTAGTGTGTTTTCTTTTGCCGATTTTTGCTGCACTGATGATAACGGGGAAAACACTCCTATAACATTGGTAAATTGTTCAGGTAGGTTCATAGATACACCTGACATTAATACAGCTAATAAAACAATTGCACCATAGAACCCTGCCGTTTTGTGTAAATCAAAAATCAATCGTTCTTTACTGGCTTTAAACTTAATGGTGAGGGCCTGATGCCATTTATGCGTTAACGGCCACCAAAGTATTAACCCTGTTAATACAGAAATGATTAATATTACCGCTATGATGCCAACGAAAACCATGCCATTCGTTTTCATTAACAATGCATAGTGAAGTTTAAATATCAATGGAATAAAGTCCATGCCGGAAAAGTAATCCGCTGGATACCATAGCCTTGTGCCTTTAATTTGTGCACTAAAAGGATCAATATAAAGTTTCCATTCATCCATTTCTCCTGATACCGATAAGGATGGCATACTATAGTTTAAAACCAAAGATTCATGGCTATGATTTGGAAACTCTATCCAGCTTATTTCTGCCTGTTCAGGCAACATTGATTTTGATGTTTCGGCCAGTATTACAGGTGAAAGATAAACCTTGGTATCCGGAACTTCGACTTGCAATAATTGAGGATTCAACCAAGCATCTATTTCCTGCCAGAACACCAAAATACTGCCGGTCAAGCCTATTAAAAGTAAAGCTGCTCCAGCAGTTAATCCTAACCACAAATGAACATTAAGCCAAAGCTTTCGCCGGGCTTTTAGCCTCAATAGACTAGTATTTTTTTTAAGTGGCTTTATTGCCGTATTATTAGTATGTGACATTCATTTTCCATTTATATCTACCAGAGTACGCCTGTTAGTTTTGCGCACCCTGAATAAGACTCCAGCTAGACTTCGATCAATATTCAATCTTTATTGAACCCATCACCATCATAGGTTCAGCAACAGAAATGCCAGCACGTGGACTACCATCCAAAGTATTAGAGGCTGTATAATATGTCTTATCTAAAATATTATTGACATTCAGTTGTGTCGTGATCCGTGTTAAACCAGCATTAAATTGATAGGCAACCATCGCATCCCATCGGACATAGCCAGGTAATCTAAACGTATTTTCATTATCACCCTCTCGGTAACTCGAAACAAATGTACCGGTACCAATAGTTAATCCTTTAACCGTTTCAAATGGGAAGTCGTATTTAATCCATAAACTTCCTGAGTTCTCCGGAACATTAGCAAGTCGGTTACCTATATTGCCTGGTGCTTGATCATCACTGGTAATGCGAGCATCAATAAATGAATAGGAGCCAATGACACTAATTTCGTCGGTAATTTGCCCACTAAAATCCAACTCAATACCCTGACTAAGTGCTTTTCCTACTGTACGATAGAATGAGGTATCCGATGAATTGACAGTATCCAACGCCTGAATATTTTCTTTAGTCAGGTGATAGAATGTTAAACTGCCAGAAAAGCGTCCACCCCAAAGTTCAGTTTTAGCACCTACTTCGTATTGTATTCCCGTTTCAGGTTCAAGAACACTGCCATCAAAAGAGCGCCCTATATTGCTACCGACTGATTCCGAAAAATTCCCGAACACTGATAACCATTCCCACGGTTGATACAAGACTCCAACTCTTGGGCTAAAAAAACCAAAATCCAAACTACTAGACTCATTTGTAGTGAAAAATAAGTGCTCCCATCTTAGTTCATTTTGTTGTCGAATCCAGTCATAGCGACCTCCACCCATGATGTGCAGTTTTTCGAATAAAGTGATTTGGTCTTGAAAATAAATGCCATACCACTCTTCCATACTTGGAGCATGCCAATTGTAATCAGCCGAAGAAGGAAACTGTGATGTGTCAAAATTAAAAGCGGCATTCCCCCTTGGGTTATACGGATCAAAACCGTCTGTACCAGGAGGCCAAGGTAAACATGTACCTCCTTGTCCAGGTCCTACACACCCGTCACTATCTTCTTCATGCCTATAAAAGTCACCCCCCAGCAACATATTATGTTTAATACCATAAGTCTCTATCTTGCCATTTAAATTCAGACTGGTTGTGTAGGTTTGTCTTGGGTTCTCAACTTGCCAAAGCCCTCGGTGATACTCATCGTTACCAAAATCATTAACCGGCAAATAGCTTTCCGTGAAAGTCCTATCTTCGTAGATAAACGCAAGTTTCACAGACCAATTATCATTAAATTCATGAGTCCCATTAAAATCAACCAATACGCCTTCGTGCGTTGCAAAGTCACCTTCCCCACCCATAAATTCACTTCTATTCACATTTGCCGGACGGTTACCTTCTGCAACAATGCCAGAATCAATTACAAAATCGTCATTCGTATATTCCAACGCTAAATTGACTCTAGTTCTCTCACCTAATTTCCAACTGACTGATGGCGCAAAAAATATGCGCTCCTGATTTACATAGTCACGAAAAGACCCTTGATTAAGATAAGCAAAATTAACTCGATAACTTAAGTCCTCCATCAACGGTCCTGTTGCATCAAGCGTTGTACGATATAAATCATAAGAGCCAAACTGTTGTTGCAATGAATATCTAGCGTCATCCAAAGGTTGTTTGGTCACTAAATTTATTAACCCTCCTGGTTGAATACGTCCATATAATGCAGAAGAAGCGCCTTTTAAAACTTCTATCTGTTGCAAATGAGATGTTTCGAAAGAAGAACGAGGCAACCTCACACCGTTTCTGTATATTTGACTATCTGTACTAAAACCTCGAATAGTAAAGTTTTCACGTAAATTCCCAAAACTGAAGTTTTTCTGTACACCACTGATATTTTTAACCGCATCTTCAACTCGAATGACTTGTTGATCATCCATAACTGCTCGCGATATGACTTGTATCGAAAGTGGCGTGTCGAAAATCGGCGTGTCGGTTTTAGTCGCTGTACTTGAATCAAGGATGTTATATCCACTCAACTCCCGACCACTAACCATCAAGTCTTCCTGTTCAACCGGCCCATCATATTCCGCGCTATCAATCACCGTCTCAGGGTAATTTTCTTTAGGTGCTTGAGCTAGCAACATTTCAGTCGTAATTCCTTTAGCAGTGCGTTTTTGCAATGTAATTGAATTCTCTTCAACAACCTGGTATTGAATATCCGTCCCTTCTAGCAATTTTTTTAATGCCTGCTCTTTGGTGTACTCGCCTTGAACAGCTTTAGACTGTACACCCTTGGTTTGAGCCGTAACGAAACCGACTTGCCAGCCGGTTGTTTCTATAAAACTATTAATCGCTTCATTCAATGGTAGAGCTGGAATGGAAAATTCTTGCTTGGCTTGTTGCTGATTTTCGTTTGCCCACACTGGGTTAACAGATAGCAGCGTTACTGCTATGCTGGGTAAAATAATCATATCTACTACTGACTTTGAGGCGGTATTTATAAACGTCATCGGTACTCCTTTTGATAGTTCTTTACCTAGACGTACCTACGTTAAAAAGACGTAAGAGGAAAATGGAAATCATTTGAAATTACCTATTCGTCCTGCTCATGATCGTTCAATAAAGCCTCTGCCTCTTCTTCCGACAAACTATTCAAATGTTCAATCAGGAATTCTTCAACCAATAAGGCAAGCACTTCAATAGTAGACGCTTCGAAAAGTTGACGTAGAGGCACCTCAATGCCAAAGTCTTTGCGTATTCGCGACAACACTTGTACAGCTAGCAATGAGTGTCCGCCCAGTTCAAAAAAATTATCCGTTACGCCTATTTGCTCTATATCCAGTACCTCCCTCCAGATATCGACCAATGTTTCTTCGGCAGGGTTACGTGGCGCTAAATAAGTTGTATCACTTTGCTCTGCCATATCCGGTTCTGGTAATACTTTGCGGTCAATTTTTCCATTACTACTGACCGGCAAGGTATCCAATAGAACAAAAGCGGATGGCATCATAACTATAGGTAATAAAGTCGATAGATGATTACGTAACCCTGCTATCAGTTCAACATCTCTGGTAATTTCACTTTTATCACAAACTACGTAAGCCACCAGACGCTTTCCAGTTGCGCCGTTTTCTCTGACCATTACAAAGACTTGAACCACTTGCGGGAAGGTCAGGATATGTGCTTCGATTTCCCCAGGCTCTATTCGTACACCGCGTATTTTAACCTGATGATCGATTCTGCCCAAAAATTCAATCGTTCCGTCTTCGCGATAACGTCCAAGGTCCCCGGTGCGATATAATCGTTGCCCTGCTTCGTCGAATGCATCTGGAATGAACTTTTCCGCGGTTAAATCCGCACGACCAAGATAGCCTCGCCCTACTTGAATGCCTGATACACAAATTTCACCTGGCACACCAATAGGTGCAAGTTTCTGCCAATGGTTCAGAAGATAAAGTTTGGTGTTATGAACGGGCTGGCCGATCGGTACTATTGCGTCGGTTTCACCCGGTTGTTCCGGTACCTGATAGTAGGAAACATCATCTGAACATTCTGCCGGACCATAGGCATTGAGTACCTTGACATGAGGATACTGGTCCATCCAGCGACGACACAATTCCGGCGGAAAAGCTTCACCGCAGGCAATCAACCAGCGTAATTCGGGTAATTTATTTGACTCGTCGGCCATATCTAACAAGGCCTGAATCATAGAAGGGACAGCCTCAAGAATAGTGACACTATTTTCCGCTAAATGAGATAACAACAAGTTAGGTTCTTTAACGATTTCATCCGGGATAATTTCAACTCTTGCACCACAAACTAGTGCGGTTAAATGTTGCCAGACAGAAATATCAAAACATTGTCCAGCTGTTTGTGCAATGGCATCATGTTCGGTCAGTCCTAGAGTAGGTACCTTGGTAATCAAGTTATTAAACATACCTTGATGCTCAACCATCGCCCCTTTCGGTAAACCGGTTGAACCTGAGGTAAAGATAACGAAAGCTAGGTTAGTCGGGAAATGTTGCCTAGGTGGATTGGCTTTATTTTCACATATTTCTAACACTTCCAACCTAAGCACATCAGGTTGATGAAGAGACTCAAATGGTGTTATTACGTCCGTACTAGCCCCCATTTGGCTGGAATTCGTTGCGCTCTCATCAGCTAACGAATCTACCAATGTTTGCGCACGTTCAGCATAAGCCGCATTGGTAAAGATTTTATTCGCACCACTTTCTTTTACAACCTGTTCAATTCTTGCATCAGGATGGGCTGGATCTAACGGCATATATGCTGCACCAACCTTAAACACACTTAGCATCATCACCATGTATTCAACACCGCGATCACTAAATAATGCTATCAACATCTCGGGAACTACCCCTTCAGCTAGTAGGGCATGTGCTACGCAGTTAACACGATGATTAAGTTCCAAATAACTCAGCTTTTGCCCTTTGTATGCTACCGCCATCTGATTCGGCGTTTGAACCACTTGTGCTTCAAATGATGCCACAATATCGCAAGGCTCTGAATAGCTATATTGAGTTTGATTCCAGTATATTAAGCTATTATTGCTTTCTTCTACCGATAACATATCTACATTACAGAGCTGTTTATCTGGGTAAGCAACCATATCCTCCAATAGATTTTTGAAATGAAGGAGCATTCGCTCAATCACATCAACTTCAAAACGCGCAGTCTGATAAGTAATTTGTAAATGTATTTTCGTATCGGGAATAACCATAACGGTGATTGGATAGTTAGTATGAGTGCGAACAGAAATATCCTCAAACCAAAATGACCCAGTCCGTTTCCGTAATTTTGGATCAACCGGCGCATTCTCAAAAGTAAGTAGGTGCTGAAAAAGATCTTGGTCACGCGATAAACCGCTCCACTCCTGAATACTCGTCAATGAACTGTGTTCAAACTGCCGCATTTCCAGATTCTGGTTCTGTAACTCATGCAGAAACACCCTTACAGATTTACGACGATCAATACTAACGCGTAATGGCAAACCATTAATAAATAACCCTAAAATCCCCTCAACATTTGTTAGCTCTACCGGTCGGCCGGTTACTGTAATACCAAACAAAACTTCGTTAAGATTACTGTAACGGTTTAATAATAAAGCCCATGCTCCTTGCACAAACGTATTAGGAGTCAATCGTAGCTTTTGAGCAACATCGTTAAGGCAGCGTGTCGAAGTTTCAGGCAATTGAATGGAAACATCAGCAACATCCATCAATTCGTTGCCGTTAGTTAAGCGATCAACGACTAACGGGGTAGACACGGTGAAACCATCAAGGTAGTTACGCCAAAACTTTTCTTCGGCTATTACATCTTGTTTTTGTAGCCATACCACATAATCAGAGAATGGTGTTGCCGCAATTTGTTCAATTAAGTCATTTGCGATCAGCTTGTCATAGTTAGATTTAAATTCTGTCAAAATTAACGAGGTACACCATGCATCAAGCAGTATATGGTGATGGCTACGAACAAACTGGTACTGTTCTTCAGATATCAGTATTAAACGCAATCGAAGTAAGGGAGGATGCAATAAATCAAAGCCATCCTTTAACTCATTTTGCAATATATTTTCCAATTGGGATTTCTGATCTTGTTTTGAAAGATCTCTCCAATCAAAAAACTCAAATGCTACATTAAGCTGTTTATGAACAATCTGATGAGGAGTTGACGTGACATTCCAAACGAAACTACTCCGCAAAATAGGATTTCTTCGAATCACCAGATCCCAGGCTTTTTTAAATACAGCTACATCTATCGCTCCTTTTAACTCAAACCTATCCTGCATCAAATAGACACCTGAACCAGGCTCCATCAAGGTATGAAATAACATTCCTTCCTGCATAGGTGTCAGGGGATATATATCTTCTAATTCGTCAAGATCATACGGTAATTCAGATAATTCCTTGAGTTCTAATCGTGATAATGGGAATTGCTCACAAATAACTTTTTCAGCGAGTTTCGTATCTTCTATATCCTGCTCAACGGATTGAATTACACTTGCCAGTTCTGCAATGGTTTGATTTTGAAATAGTTCACGCGCTGTAAAAGAAAGTCCTGCTTTATGAGCCTGAATAGCGATCTGAATCGCTAATATTGAATCACCACCTAAACTAAAAAAGTTGTCATTTATTCCAGCTTTTTCTAGGCGTAACACCTTTGCCCATATCTCACTTAATTGTCTTTCAATAGCAGTGCCAGGGGCAGTATATTGTTGTATTGATAGCTCATTCCATTCCGGTACAGGTAGAGCCTTTCGATTAATTTTCCCGTTAGCAGTTTTAGGTAATTGCTCCAATTTTACGAAAAAAGAAGGGATCATATATACAGGCAGGCAGCTCTTTAAATACAATGTCAGTCTATCAATACTAACCAACTCTTCCAGGTCACTTTGAACAGGAACAAAATAAGCGATTAGGTGTTTAGTACCAGCGTTACTTTCACTAGCGATTACCATCACCTCCTCAACCTCACCATATTCCAGCAACCTTGATTCAATTTCATCCAATTCAACTCGAAAACCTCGAATTTTGACCTGATGATCTACGCGTCCCAAAAATTTTAAATTCCCATCATTTGTCCAACTCGCCAAGTCTCCGGTTCGATATAAACGTTCACCCACCCCAGATTCAAAATGGTTAGGAATAAATCGTTCTGCAGTCAAATTGGGTTGTTTATAATAGCATCTGCAAACGCCTCTCCCCGCTATATACAACTCCCCTGTTACACCGATAGCTACCGGGTTTAAATACTCATCAAGCAAGTAAATCTTTGTATTGGAAATTGGATTTCCAATGAAGGCTGACATCCCTACATTAACATCAGACTTTTTAAACTCATAAGCGCTACACCATACAGTCCCTTCGGTCGGTCCATACTCATTGTAGAATCGAGTGTTTTTCAAACTTTTGAAATGTAAGCGTGGTAATGTTGATGGGCAGTTTTCTCCGGCCACAATAACCGTCTTCAAACCTGCCAATTGACTAGATTTCACTCCTTCAAGAAGTAGACTATACAACGCGGGCAAACAGAGTAAATGACTCAATTGCTCTTGTTGAATTACCTCGGCTAGTGCAATTGGGTCCTGATAGCTTTCCTCGCTTGGAATACATAACTTCCCTCCCTGACTTAACGTCCAAAAAATCCCAGCAATAGAGCTATCAAAAGTGTATGAAGATAATAATAAGAAACCTTCAACTACTTCCGGGTAAAAGTTAAAACGAGCAAATGTTGAAGCCACTGCATTTGCATGGCTAACCACAACACCCTTAGGTTTGCCTGTCGAACCGGAAGTATAAATGATATAAGCAGCATTATCTGGTTGGACATAACTCGGTTGCGATATTAGTTCTTGTTCGGTAATCTTCCCCCAGTCTCGATCCAAATATAAAACAGAGATGTTTTCTATTTTTATCTGTTCCAATAAATGATCTTGTGTTATTAATATTTTTGCATCACAGTCTTTTATAATATCGGTTATTCGTTCACTAGGCGACCCCGGGTCAACAGGTACATAAGTACCTCCTGACTTTAGGACTGCAAAAATACAAATTATGACTTCAATGGAACGCTCTAAGCAAAGCCCGACTCGATCTTCACGACTAATTCCAATTCTGGATAAATAAGAGGCTACATAATTAGCTCTCTCATTTAACTCTTGGTAATTAATACTCATTCCAGAACAGCATACTGCTGTAGATTGCGGAGTTTTTAAGGCTTGCTTTTCAAATAACTCATGAAGACAACATTCTGGATAACTTACCGTTTTTGCATTCCATTCATTTAAAACTTTATTTCTTTCAGAGCATGCTAATAAGGGTAAATCTAACAAACGCTCATTAGGGTTAGCAACAATTCCTTTCAATAGCGTGGCAAAATTTGATTTTAATTGCTCAATACTAATGCTACTAAATATCGAATCACGATTCTGGAATGAAAACACCAACCCTTCGGCATCTTCCGTCGCCATGACCATTAGATCAAAATTCTCTACTCGCTGCTCCATCTTAAAAGCTCGTACATTCCAATCACCCCAAGCCGATTCAACACTATTTTCACCTAATGTGAGTGATGCCAAATCAGAATCAATACCCATCTGAGCCTGCTGCAAAACAAACATCGTCTGATAAATCGGCCAATGATCCGCAATACGTTCAGGTTGTAGTTGATCGACTATTTGAGAAAATGGATAATCCTGATGTTTTAATGCCATTTGTAATGACTCGTTAACCTCAGCTAAATAATCGGTAAATGATTTATCACCACTCGGATAACTGCGTAATGGCAGTGGATTAACAAAATTACCGACCACCAAGGCAAAACTTGATTGAGACCGGCCACTGGTCGGAACACCGACAATCACATCTTTTTGGTGAGTATATCGATGTAATAGGACTTTATACGCGGTCAGTAATAAGGCAAATAATGTGACGCCCTGTTTTTTAGCCAGATTTTTAAGTTGTTCTGTATCTTCTTTATTTAACTGGAAGGCGAGTGATGCACCGTGATAATCGGAAACCGTTGGGCGTTGATAATCTGTTGGTAAAGCAAGTAGCGGCAGTTCTCCGGATAATTGCTTTTGCCAATAATCCCAATCTTTTTGGCTATTTGGGCTTTGCATATAACCTTGTTGCCAGCTAACGAAATCATTATAGTTTGACTTCAATGCTGGCAACTGCGATATTTGACCAGCTATCAAGTCAGCATAAATTATTTTTAATTCATCAATAAGAATCAATACTGACCATAAATCAATGGCTATATGATGAGCACAAATTAATAAGGTATTTTGTTTATCATCGGTATTTTGTTCATAAAAATGTGTTCTTATTAAAGGCCCGCTTGATAAGTCAAAGGCTTCTCTGGCTTTGTGCGTCATATCATCTTGCAGTTGATCTTTTGACCACGAAGAGGCATCGATTAACGAGAATATTTCTTCTACTTCTGTTACTTCCAAGACATGTTGTTTAACTGTCTCATCGTCACTGATACGATATACGGTGCGTAGTTGGGTATGGCGCTGCAAAAGAAACTGAAACGCCTGATGTAGCGCTTCTTGTTTCACTTCGCCTTGAATTTGCAGTGCAAGATGAAGATTGTAGATAATGCTATCAGGTTCCAATTGTTGCATTGTCCACATGGACAATTGAGTGGATGATAGTGTAGAAGTATCTTTCTTATTTAGACTTATAGCTTCGGAAATCTTCTCAGGTTCAGCATGTCCTTTTTCCAAAGATTTATCTTCCGCTTGATGTTCAGCAGAACGCTGTATAATCTCTGATAATTGTTGGGCAATCTCAGTTAAAGAACTGTCAGATAAAAATAATGATAACGGAATATCTTTATCTAATAACTGGTCAACAATATGTTTAAGCTCAACAACCTTGAGCGAGTCCAAACCGAATGCTGGAAGAGATAATTCGGGTGTTATTTCAGATTCATCCTGTTTCATCATCAAGGCAATTTTATTTTTTAAAAATTGGCTGATTAAAGCAGATCGCTGATCTGGTGGTATAACTGCTAATGCTTGTTTAAGCATCTTAAATTCTGGTGTTAAAGTAGCTGTTGAAGAAACAATATCATCCATTTTTTTTGACCTGTTAGAAGAGTGTTGAGAAGCTCCAGAGCGAAACAACTCGGTTAAATTATTTTGTTCATACATTTTTTTGAAGGCTTGTCGACGATTTTTTCCGCTGGATGTTTTAGGAACGGTTCCAAGCCGTAACAAGACCAGTTCTTCAGGAGTTACTTCACAAATTTCTGTCAGCGCCTGGCGTATATTGGCGATGCTCGCTGCGTAGTTTTTTTGTCGCATAGCCGATCGGGTCAATTCGGCGGCTACAATCAGTTTTTCTTGTTGATCCTCACCGGTTATCGAAAAAGCGACGCAGCCATCGCTCATCAGATCCGAAATATTTTCGGTTAATGTCCGTTCTATATCTTGCGGATAAAAATTCCGTCCTCGGATAATAATCAAATCTTTAATGCGTCCACTTATATAGAGCTGCTCATCACTAACAAAACCTAAATCACCTGTCCGCAGGTAGGACTTATTATCTAACGCCAAAAATCGTTCGCCTTTTTGGGATTGCTCAAGAATTTCAGCTTGAAACATCTGTTTTGATAACTCAGGACGATTCCAATAGCCTTGGGTAATATTTGCACCTGTCAACCAAATTTCACCAACATCACCATCCTGACAAAGCTTTGCTGTTTCGGGGTTGACAATATACAGTTGCGGATCAGTCGATATTGAACCACAGGAAACTGAATTAAATTGGGCCTGTTTTTGTTCGCTGAGCATTGAAAGGTCAGCAGAACAAATATTACCATTTTCAATTTGTAATTTTTTTCCACTTACAAACAGGGTTGCTTCGGCCAGACCATAGCAAGGGTAAAAACTGCCTAACTCGAAGCCACAGTCAGAAAACTTCTCTGCAAAGCGTTCCATTGTTTTATCATGCACTGGCTCGGAGCCATTAAAAGCCAATGTCCATGTGCGTAAATCCAAACCCTGCATTTGTTCCGGGGTTATTTTCTGATAACACAAATCGTAAGCGAAGTTAGGGCCGCCGGAGGTTTCGGCTTTATAGTTTGCGATGGCCCTAAGCCAACGAATGGGTTTTTCCAGAAATACCATAGGCGGCATTAAAATAGCCGTAGCGCCTAAATAAAGTGGCTGCAACAAGTTTCCGATTAACCCCATATCATGATACAAAGGCAGCCAACCTACAACGACAGAATCTTCTGTATGTTTAAAGCCTTGTTGTATTGATAACTGGTTGTCCATCAGGTTACCATGACTAACTATTACACCTTTAGGATCTCCCGTGGTACCAGAGGTATATTGAAGAAAAGCTAAGCTGTCTGAGTTTAGTTCCGGTTGCACCCAGCTCTCTGCAATCTCTTTCTCCAAGTTATCCGTTGCAAGCCAATTAAAATCCTGCTGATTCATATCACTATCAGTAAAATCTATGATAAGCCTTTCTTTAAGATCGTTAGTCGTTAAAATGATGGCTGGCAAAGCGTCATTAATAACAGCAAAAAGCCTAGATTTATGTCTTCGGGAAGGTGGATAGGCTGGAACCGCAATCACTCCAGCATATAAACAGCCAAGAAATCCTTCAATATAATCAAAACCAGGAGGATACAAAAGTAGTGCCCGTTCTCCTGTCATTCCTAGATTTTGAAGTCGAGCTGCGATGGTACGAGCGCGTTGATCCAGTTCAGCAAAGTTTATCCTTGCACTTTCATTTTCGCCATCTTGCAAAAAAATATAGGCTGTTTTATTAGCTCTTTCATTCGCTTTACTACATATAAGTTCCACAATATTCGAATAACTCATGTGAATACTTTCTGTAGCTATAGATTCTTCGAAAATTCTCACTATTACCTCACTAAGAAACGTAGTTCAAATATGACAGGTACCAGGGCAGCACTTTTGTTGCAGACAAACCGGTACTCTGTCCTAGCGCAATAACCGCGTTGTAATAAACATTCTTAATTGGCATCCCTTGTTTAAGTGCCAATACGCCTCGAATAGCACTATCGCGCGTATGCCAGTCAACATTAAAGGACATTGAGCAATCTAAACTGCGGACGTGATGCAACATCCCTGATGGCATGTAAAGCATATCTCCTGGTTCTACAATACACTCTTGAATTTGCGCACCCCGATAAAGCGGATGACGTATAAAGTCCGGATTTTCCGCATCTACCTCGCTCCAACGCCATTTATAGCAATAACAAGATGACAGTTGATCATGCTGTAATAAGATAAAGCGTTTGCGGCCCTTGACTTGAAAGAACAGGTTATGAGTCAGCAGGCAATCGAAATGCAAAGGAGTTAAGCTATGGCTAGGTCCAAAAAAGAATTGAGCGTACTTAGTCCAATCACTTCGATACCACTCTGGAAAATAATCGGATGGAAAACCAACCAGATCATTGGCCGCATTTGGCAAAACACTCAATAACGGTAAGTCGTGCAAATATGGTGGCCTATCTATGGCCGAAACTTCATTCCTTTGAAGCTCAGTTTCAAATATTTCTACTTGATCCAGGTAATCGTTCAATCGTGTTGTTACTGTCATCAGGTTTGCTACACCTTCATCTTTTAAACCTTGTTTAAGAGTAACTGTACGATCACCAGAAATTTCACGAAGATACGCAGTTTCCCACTTAGAAAGTGCCAAACAATTTTTTAATACCCCTGAAACCACCACAGGACGATTCTTTAACACATAATTGGTAAAGAAACTTTTGGCTGACAAGCTCTCTCTACGATCTATTTCAGGATAATGATTTATTACCTTTGCTCTTGTTGTAGCCGAATTTGCTGATAAGTCAGCTGCAGGCTTTACTTCAATTAATGTTTCCATTTTCTCTCCTATAGAACAGCGAAGCATTTTCTGTAAACTGTCGGCATGATGTCAGTTGTGACCTAATAAACTTTCATCCTTATGCTATTTAGTCGCGTTCCTTTTATAGCCAAAGCCGCCATAAACCCAACTAAAGGGTCAATCGGATATAAATACCAAACACCTTGATGTTTAGGCTGAGTAAGTATTTCTATAACCCTCGACGTTTCAAGATGTCTTAGGGGTACGTTATACACCTTTGCATTTAACGAAAAACCTAAGCCGCAACACTTGGCAAGCGCTTCCTTTCGCGTCCATCCTCGAAAAAATGCATTCATTTTGTCTTCTTCTGGAATTTCATCCAGTTCCAGCAATTCATTCTCAGAAAAAATAATCGGGGCTAATTCCCACCAAGCCATTCTGTGGTTAAGAAGTTCTATATCGATACCAACTTGTCGCCGATTTGCAAACACGTAAACTGCTGAATTAGCTGCATGGGATAGGTTAAATTCAAGTCCATCACCCACCAATAAACCTGTTAAATAAGGTTTTCCATAAGTCCCATAAGTGAATCTAACTTGTTCGGGAGTAATACCGAGATAATTTCCCAACAATTCACGTAATATTCCGCGCGCGATGATATATCTATTTCTATCCAGGCCTCGAACAAAGCTTTTTGCCCGTTTTCGTTCATCTTTCGATAATGTTCCAAAGAAGGTTTCTAGTCTATCTTGTGTTGCAATCAATGATGCAGACCAAATATGAACTTCTTCTGGCTGGAGTTGCACTTCATCATTAACTGATAAAGCGCAGTAGATATTCCTACTACCTAACCAGTCTACTGACTGAGTAGATGCCATTATCAGCTCTCCGTCTGACTAACTCTATTATCCTGATTTTCCGCCATTGCTTTGCGCAAACTCAAAGGGCGCATATCCGTCCAGACCTTTTTGATATACTCCAGACATTCCTGTTTTAAGCCTGTTTGACCGACTGTTTTCCAACCTTTTGGCACTTCTTTATATTCAGGCCAAATGGAGTATTGTTCCTCATGATTAACAACCACATGGTAAATTGTTGTATCTTCCTCTTCATCCCAAGCCATAGCTTATCCTTAGTTAAAATTTAAGAAATCGAATATATTTTGAGCTCAATTTTAATTGCAGAATAAGAAAATTGAATTTATTATTTATTTTTCTGAAATTGAGCGGTAATCAATTTTTTCACTCTTTGTTGTTTAGAGTTATGACCTTGACGTACCAGCCTTTAAAAGACTCACTAGGAAATGATAAATTTTCTTAATGGAATAGCTTTGCTTGCCTTATGCGGATAAATCCGCACCTGCATTTTAGTTTTTTTTGCTGAAATTTTCGGATTCAAAGCGTTGTTGAAGCAAGGATTTCCAGTCCACGAAGGAGATAGGGAATAAGCCAAATTCTGGTCGGGACAGCGAGTTTTCGCACGATACGCCGATCCGAGCATTAATACAAAACCGTTAAATACGCTGATACATTCACTACTTTGGCGCCTGTTGCCTGGGCTAATGATGCGATAATTGCTCTAGGATTATTCAATTTATAGTCACCTGTAACACCAATGTCAGACAGCTTTTGATTACCTAATATAATAATACCTGGCTGATAACGGTCAATTTCGGCAATTATTTCTCCCAGCGGAAGATTGTGAAATTTAAAACGGCCTTCTGTCCAGGAAAATACCGCACTTGATTGATCAGTTTCTATCACTTTGAACTGATTTTGTGTTTTTTCTAGCTGTTCGCCAGCAATCACTATGTCTGTATTATCAGCATTATTTGCTCGATATGCGACAATGCCCTGTTGTACAATCAACGGAGTATTACTCTCAGTATTGACGATAAAACGTGTGCCGACAACTCGTACACTTTCTTCCTCAGTTTTAACTATAAAGGGGCGTGTTATATCGGGCTGTATGTTAAAAAAGGCTCGACCGCTTAATAAGTCAACATTTCTGCCATGCTCATCGTACGATACCTTAATTGCACTATCGGTATCCAACATCACGCTTGAACCATCAGCCAGTATCAATGTTTGTTGCTGACCCACTGTGGTGTATAGATCAGCAGTCAGCCTTTGTAGCATATTGCCTTGAAAAATACCCCAGACGCTCAATAACAAAGTTGCGACTATTGCTAGCCCCGGCCTAAAACGGCGAGTTTTTGCTGACTTTTTGTGACTAATTCTCTGCTCTTCAATTTGTAATGCCTGTACAAATACCTCCGAACCCCATAGCTGTGCAATTTGCTCATATGCCTGTTTGTTTTCCGGGTTTTCTGCACACCAATTTAAAAATTCAAGTTGAACGGATGCTTTGACTGGCGTTTCTTCTAATCGAGTAAACCATTCTAAAGCCTGCTCACTGGCACTGCTTATTGAAGGAAGCTCATTATTATCATTTTTTTCAGAATTGTATTTGGTCATATTTGATATTATCAATATTACGAATTAAATGCCTTTAAAGACCTAGACGTTTAACAGTAAATAATAACACACTGAAATACCAAATTACTCAGTTTAATTGGCCATTAAAAATTACCTCTCAGATTACAATGTCATGCCTCTTTTCTAACTTTGAAAAACAAATAGTTCTGCGTGTTAAATGCTTTCCATGTTCTAAAGTTTAGATTTTTTCACCAAATTTACGGCCTTAAAAGATATGCGCTTTATTGCACTGATACTAGAAGACTAGTAGCAAGGAAATCCTTACAGTTCGACAAGTTTTTACAAGCAAAAACGGGAGGTACGGGTTTAATGAACCTGGTTTGCAGAGATTTGACGTGTAATGGCAAACTAGCGCGACAACCTATCAGAAACGATTGAAAGCAGCTATGTCCGATGATAAAGATGCGGCAACAAAACCACAATGTTTAACACATTGGAGCAATGTAATGTCGGGCAAAAAAGCATGCCCGACCTACCTGGTTGCGGCTGACCGCTTTTGATTCTTTTGGTTTTGCTAAAGAACCTCGCGTCTTTTGAACATTGACCACTGCACCAATACACCCGTGATTACCAGAGCTAAGAAAAGTGCCGCTTCGGTAGCGGGGGAGGCGATAATGGCATTCACAATTGCTGCTGCGCCCGCAAGTGATGAGAGAATAATTATCGTCCAGTCCATTAATAGCCAAGCTATAATCGAGCCAATTAGTCCTGTGATTAAGACTGCGCTGATCGGAGCGGGATCAATTCCAAGCTTGGCAGACAGCACAATGGCAAGATAGCCGGCTGCGTAAAAACCACCGAGGGCAAAGGCGACACGCTGGTAAATTACCGATAGCACGACGCTAATTATTCCTACCGTAATTGCGACAGAAATGATGACCCACATGGGCTGACCCTCGAACCAGATTTCAGCGAGTTCGGCACCAATTAAAAATCCTGCTAACATGATAAATAACCAAAAAATGTTACGTCCTGCCAGAAGTAAGGCGCATCCGAACACAATGTGCAAGATGCTTTCATCTGTTACTAAATTCATATCATTCTTCTCAAAATAGGCTCAACAGGTATACCAGGACTGAACCAAAGAAACTCAAGGGATCAAACTCGATTTAACAGATTAATCCATATATATCCTATGCTAAATATCCATTCAACCGAGTCTAATGGAATGGTCCTCCTCACTGCCTAAAACGGCTTCAAATGAGCCATGATGCAAGTTTTACAGCAAACATCAAAACAGAAGTGAGACAAACCATAAACAATAATACTGCAAAAGGACTGATTACAGTAAAAATCCACTATACTGGACCCTTTAATTTTAGCTGACTATCATGCCAGTCACACACAACTCATCCGCTAAAGCTTCTTCGCTTCCTGTCCGCCTTCAAGGAGTGATCGCACGATCACTCCTTTTTTGATGCATAGACTTGCTAATTCGCAGATCTATGCTCATCAAAACCAGGCCCGCTGCAAAGAGGAACACCTCCCGGTCCGACGACAGGAAAAGCACCCTGCGGACAGTCTATGGGTTCGGGATCCCTGCCAACCGGTACTGCTGGTGCACGGCAAATACATTCACCATTTTCATCGATTGAGGGCTCTACCCCTTCTCCGCAATCAGTATTGGGGCAGGCCAGGGCGTCATTTCTCCCCTCTTGTTGTTCCATGCAGGCCGCCCAGGACGGGGCATCAGGATTGTCCCATGGCAATGGCATAATGGTCTCCGGCAACCCGGGCCGCGAGGGAACGGCCTCATCATTGGTTGTAAAACAGTCCAGCATCGCCTGTTGTACACCGGACAAAGCACTGCAGTTATTACAATCACCGGTGTCAGGACTACAGTATTCATCTCCGCCTTCATTACCGCTTGCATCAGGTGGACAGTTGTCTTCCCAGGCCCAGCAGAAAAAATCATCATCGTCCTCATCTTCATCTGATGGCGGCTCCGGAATAGGTTCCAATGCTGGCTGTTCTGATGGCGTTTCATCATGGATGATCTGTTTTAAAACAAGTTCCGCGTCACTTTTTAATTCTTCGTTATTAGTTTCCTTTAAATAACTTCTGTTGAAAACAAGAAGGTAATAGTCATCCTCTTCTTCCAAACAGACCTTAGGGCATCTGTTCCTGTCATTGGTCAGTTCCGCGTTGCTTAAAAAGTCTTTCAAAAGTGCTATTTCTTCTTCCGTAAATTCTTCAAGCACCTCATTAAATGTCTTTTTCAATTTGTTTGTTAATTTTTTGTCACCTCGCTGTCCTCTTATTAACGGATCGTTGCAATTGTCGTTTTCCGCAGGCGCTGGAGCAAAACCGAAACGGGTCGCTTTACCCTGATTTACAACTGCAACAAAACATGCCTGCTGACCTTTTTGTTCGGCCAACAGCGTTTCGGTAATGCATTCCATGTAATTTTGTGAATCCCCCAACAAACCGACTATACCGGCATTAGCACTGCCACCTTTAGACCCTTCAGGACAATCTCGCGATTCACGCAGGGTGTCGAGAGGCATGCCATAGGCGGTCATTTTGTTGTCAATTGCTTGTTGCACTACGGGTATATTTTTACCATTTTCAGAACAGACATCCCGTTGGCACACATAACCCAATTTAATATCAAAAACCGGGCTGATCATATCGGTTAGCAGACACGATGCGAGACCTAATCGTCGTGGGTTAATCAATGCATCCAAAGTAGCCGTAGCGGAAACGCAATTTCCTGTAGCTTTGTCGATCTCCTTGAATCTCAGGCTTTCACACAAAGGACCCACGGCAACCATTCTGTCCAGTTTCATATCGTACAACCAATACCCCGCGATATGAATCGGGCTGTTGCGATCCATGAAAACGTCACCAAGGGCCAATCGATGACCCTTGATAAATTCGTACATTAGAGTTGGTCCGTATGCTTTGGTAATATCTTGAACAATTATGAAGAGATTAGCCGTTGAATAGAGCAAATAGGAGCGCGCACGGCTTAAAAATTCCTTATTATGCCCAAACCGCCGCAGTGTACTTTCGTAGGCCGTGACCAGATCCCGGCTGAATGACAAGGCTTCTGCCATGGAATAGCATTCCATACCCTGTACAATGCGCGCGAGCGAATCAGCATATAAACTGGGTTTAGCTTCTGCCAGACCCAAAGCCCATTGATTAAGCACACCGTCGCTTACAATATCAGGGCATCTTTTCAGGTCCCGCTTATCAGCACGCGTCCAAGAACGCTCTGCATAGCCACCCACTCGATGTGTGCGAAATTCATATAAAAATGTGGTTAAAACGATTTCATTGAAGGTCGCGAGTTTTTTAGTGGTTGCAGACTTGTTCAAACGGGTAATAAAGCCAATTCTTTTTTGATATAGGTCCTTCAGGTGCTGGCTAATTTTTGCAGCTTTTTGTCTGATTTCTTCGGTTTTCTTTTTATTATCCGCAGTTCTGAAAGCGATAATCGTCTTGTTATAGTCCTGTTTTGCCTTTAAAACCAACTGGTCAAGCTTGATTTCTTTTTTGAGAATTCCTGCTGTCCGTGGTTTGGCATAAGTTACCTCAGCTAGTGAAATGAGGGTTAACGAACATACTATGGTAAAAACCCCAAACAGTCTTTTTTTAAACATGAATATCCTCTTTATTCCAGTTAGTTATATACTGATTTGTTTAATTTTTTCAATAATACCTGTCTACGCCTTAATGGCAGTTAATCATAATTTTAAAAAAGTGTAAACCAACTGATATAACTCACTGTCCAGTAGCGTTGCTTTATACCGCCCTTCCCATAAGCTACCTGTACGCAGATCTTGATGATTGAAATATTGAATATAATAACGACCTGATGACTGCATCACTTCGCTGATGCTATTTGCTACATGCGGCGTTATTAATATAAGCCTATGGTTTGTCACCAACACATAGGCATGGAAATCACACGGGTATTTTTGGCAGGCCTATTTCAGGATATTCAGATAATATTGATATTTTTCATTTGCAACAAACCCAACTGCTCGATTATTGCCGCGCTGATGCTGAGACTGACCGGGGATGACACTCAAGCATAGTGTGACACCACGTCGGGTTAAATTGCGATCCTTTCCAGTATCTAAATTTGAGTCCGCAAACCATCAACAAGGCTGACTCATCAATTAGTTTTCTCTTGCGCCTTTTCCTGACCAAAGAATCCAGACCATAAGCCCTGGAAAAAATATTTGGCATTGGTGCCCAAGGTTTGCGTACGGTAGCCACCTTCTTGAACAACAACGATGTGATATTTTGTTTCGCCAATCAATTGGCCAATTTTGAAGAAGTCTTCATAGTTATGGCTCCAGGTTCCGGTCGGATCAGACTTTGCAGTATCCAGTCCCAAAGACACCACAAGGTAGGCGGGATTAAAGACCTTAATACGCTTTATCGCAGTAGCTAACGTACGGCGGTATTTCTCTGCATCAATATGTTCCGCTAGTGGATAATTAATATTAAAACCTTCTCCTTCCTTGCTACCAATTTCATCTTTAAAACCGGAAAAATGCGGATATGCGAAGTGTGGATCACCATGAATCGACACCGTGAGTACATCACTACGTTCATAAAAAATATCTTGTGTACCATTTCCGTGATGGAAATCGATATCAAGTACAGCAACTTTGCCATAGTTACTCAGATGATGGGCGGCAATAGCGGCTGAGTTAAAGTAACAAAAGCCACCAAAGGTACGGCGCTCCGCGTGATGGCCTGGCGGGCGTACCAATGCATAAGAAATATGCGCGCCATCCAACACGGCGTTAGCCGCTGTTACAGCACAATCAACCGCGCCTCGTGCAGCCTGATAAGCATTGCTGTTTAACGGCGTGAAAGTATCTAAGCAATAGTAACCGACTTGCAGTTCGATATCTTTTGGTGGTCGTTCCAAGTTACGTAAGGGAAAAATTATGGGATATATCGATTTTCCCGGCGGTAGTGCAGCACATGCCCGACGTAAATAATCCACATAGGCAGGAGAGTGGACCTTTTTAATAAAAGCTTCGCTGACGCGCCTGGGTTCGATTCGTTTAAACAGTTGCGTTTTGCCCAAAGCAGTAAGGATTGTCGACAGGCGCACCGGTGCTTCAACATAGCCCCGATCCTTCACATGGTGAATACTGTGTCCTTCATTGACCACCAGCACAATCGACTCCATGTCCTTGTGGCTACGAGTGATGGCAACAGGCTTATGTATGTAGCGCGGCTCACGGAAACGTAAGTTTTTGTCAGTAAATGACTGGACGACATCATCAATCTGGTTCTGTGGAATAAGTTCCCCGTACTTACGCTCCAGGATTGCACGAACGATCTTCTGTGCCATGCCGCTTTTGATTGTTTTTTTGGTTCCCAGATCATCCATCATCAGGTAATACAAGTCTTCATCACCCGGATTGACTGGTGTCGCATAACTATCGTTAACGATGGGGTAGACACCGTAACGTTCATAGAATTTTAAACGGGCTATGTTTTGCTTCAAAATAACCGGATCTTTGATTTGCTCCGGATCATCGATGGAACACTCAAAGAACAAACCCTTGACCTTCAGTAGCAAACATTCTTCACGCAAATACTCATACAGGGCACCACCAATGCCTCCACTGGTCTGTCCAAGCGCAGCAGAAATCAATTCCAGGTAAGCAATGTTGATATCCGGAAAATGCAGTAACATGGCAAATCCCTTGACCTTACCAACAGCGTTTTCAGCAACAAATAATATTGAGCGATACTTATATTTGAGCGGGTCGTTTAGCTGTTCTGGAAGCTTATTGAACTCCTCCTTGCGAGCAGCCGGAAATTGCTGCGTGAGAATGGACAAAACCTGATTTATGGCCTCACAATTTGCACTGGAGGTGTTATCGAGGACTTTACGGATTCTAAACATTGATGGTTATACCTGTAACCTTAAAAAAAGACTGGCACGCCACAGCGTACCAATCGCCCTAATGACTGCATCACTTTGCCGATGCTATTTTCTGCATGCGGCGTGATTAACAAGTGAATATAGTTTGTCATTAACACATAGGCAAGTAAATCAAATTGCTATTTTTGGCAGGATTATTTCAGGATTCTATGATAATAGTGATCATCTTTATCTGCAACAAACACAGCTTCTCGATTATTGCCGCGCTGAATCTGATGCTGAGACTGACCGGGTATTACAAAGCGAGGAAGACGAGCCATAATTTAAGGCCGAAATATTAATCTCTGCGGGTCGAATTCCCCGCTGCTTGCGGCGGGGTTGTTCATTAATTTGGTTAATTATAGTATATCAACCGAGCCTGACTTTTTTGAGTCTCCATATTCCCATGCGGAGTATGGGAATATAAACAAATTTTATTTATTTGGTGATGAGTTAAACGTGTATGAGCGAACTAGGCGTTTTTTATCAAAACGAATAACCAGATCCTGGGTATCTGCAGGACTAAACAGGGAATAATAATAGTCTGCATATGTCCAGGTAACAAAACCATCTTCAATACCCGTGCGCCACGGTTCTCCAAACATTTCCCTGACTTCCTGCTGGGTGGTTTCACCGATTTTAAGCTCTACAACTCGAGACACGGGGAACTCCTGCCCGACACTGGCGCAGCCAGTAGAAAAGATGACAAAGCCAGCACTGATTGAATATATAACTATTACTCTGAAAACTCTTAATAAACTTAACAAACGTAAAGCACTCATAATTTTTCCTTTAAAATAAAAATAAATCATATCCGAGATTACAACACATTTTTACTAGCTTTAGTTTTACTTTACTCCCTGCAGTTCAAAATGTTCCGACGCTCTCCACGTTCGATGATGCTGATGCAGGAACAAAAGACTGTTTTGTAAATCATCGTTTATTAAATAAAAAATGAGCTGGTTGTAACTGCAATCATAACTGATAATAGCAAGAAAAATGGCGTGTTAAAGCAACTGCTCAGCTTGCTAGTAGATTACTGGCTTACAAAGTTGGTCAAAAAATAAGGCTATGTCATCGTTAAGTATGGAACTTCATATAACAAGAGCGTATAAGTAAACAAAGCACATGTAAATTAAGGAGATAGTTATGAAAGCTCCAGAGTTTTTAGAGTTCATTTCCGAAATAAATCAACTTGACCACCATCAACGCACTGGATCAACTAGAGGACGAACCGAAGGTTTATGATTGAATTGAAACAATATTCGATAGCAAAGGTCAATGCCCTCATTGCTCCCATACTGAAAACCACAGGCATGGAATCATCGTTCCCACGCTCTGCGTGGTAATGCATTGTTAGACGCTCCAGCGTCCCGAATTAAAACGACGCAGGAGCGTCAAGAGCTGAGTTCCCACGCAGAGCGTGGGAACTATAGGTTTTTTTTGGAGTGAAAAATGAATTATAAAATCCCTTTATTGCCCCTGGTTGAAGACATAGAAAGCAAAGCCGTTTTAAAAAAAGCAGCTAAAGCACATCAAGCCTTGGCTGAGTTGAAAGGCATTGTAGCCACCATTCCCAATGAAAGCATTTTGATCAATACTTTATCCTTGTAGGAAGCCAAAGACAGTTCGGCGATAGAAAACATTATCACCACTCATGATGAGCTGTTTAAAAGTGATAATATCAGTCAGCAATTCGCTTCTTTAGCAGCGAAAGAGGTGTTTAATTATGCGACGGCTTTACAGGATGGCTTTAAGCAAATTAAGCAACGCGGATTATTATTTTAATTTAAGAATAGCGAACAATCAAAATAAGCCTAACATGCACATAAAAGTGATTTTTTTGGATATAACAAATATGTTGTCATCCATAACGTGAGTAAAAAATTGGATTTGTTACCCCTATAAATAAAACATGTACCCTAAATAGCGATTTCTTACGTAGGTTGTTAAATGGACTAGTTCCCACGGTCTCCGTGGGAACTCATAAGGGGACGCTCTGCGTTCCGTGACTCAGAGCGTGAGGAGCGAGAAAAAATAGCGATTTTTACCCCTAATGAATCGTTGCTAAAGTCATCTTTTCAGGTATATACTTGCAGTGTATATTTTTATTAAGAGGTTCATCAAATGATACAAGGCTCAATATTTGTCAATAATAAAACACAGGCGGTACGCTTACCTATTGAGGCACGGTTTGATGATAATATTAAACGTGTTGTAATCCGTAAGGTGGGTAAAGAGCGTATATTAAGCCCATTGGAAAATACCTGGGACAGTTTCTTTTTAAACGAAGAGGCGGTGAGTGATGATTTTTTAACTGAACGCGCCGAACAAACCGAATCTGTCCGCGAGGCATTTTGATGTTGAAATACATGCTTGATACCAATATTGTAATTTACGTTATCAAGCGTCGGCCCATTGAGGTGTTAGCAACGTTTAATTTACATACAGGGCAGTTATGTATTTCCAGTATCACCTTAGCTGAGCTATTACATGGTGCTGAAAAAAGTGAACGCCCTGAGCATAATTTAAGACAGGTAGAAGACTTTGTATCGCGCCTGGATGTCTTAGACTATGGTAGTAAAGCCGCTGAACATTACGGAAATATCCGTGCTAGTCTGGAAAAACAAGGTAAAACCATTGGGGTGAATGATTTACATATTGCAGCACACGCTCGTAGTGAAAGTTTAATTTTAGTCAGTAATAATTTAAAAGAATTTAAACGAGTTGAGGCGTTGAGACTGGATAACTGGGTATAACCTTCATTATTTAAGGAAAGTTAATGAGTTACGAGTATTCTGAAGATGGTTTGGTTGAAGCTGCTGCACAAGAAGTCCTGGAGGATTTAGGCTGGATTGTTGAATATGCCTGGGCTAGGGAGGGCTTAAGCCCAGTAGACGATAAACTACGCAAAAAGGGTTTATTAGGCCGAATCAATAAATCCGAAGTGCTGCTAGTGCGTTATCTCTTGGCTGCCTTACAAGAACTCAATCCCAACTTACCCGCCACCGCATACCAACAAGCGGTTGATCTACTAAACGGCACTATTGCTGATAAACATTTAGCGGCGATTAATAAAGAAAAGTATCATTATCTGGTTAATGGCGTTCCTGTCAGTTTTCAGGATGAAAAAGGCGTGTTGCAAAAAAAACTGTTGCAGGTAATTAACTTTGCCGAGCCTGTGAAGAACGATTTTAGAGCGGTACGTCAGTTTGAAGTGGTGGGTAAGTTGTATAACCGCCGCCCTGATATAGTCGGCTTTGTGAATGGTATTCCTTTGGTGTTTTTCGAACTAAAAGCCCATCACACTGATTTACGCCATGCTTTTGATGATATTCTTTGCACTTATAAAGCAGATATTCCTGAAATATTACAATGCAATGGCTTTATTATCCTGAGTAATGGCACTGATGCACGGGTCGGCACAGTGACCAGTCCGTATAAATTCTTTCTGGAATGGAAGCGGATAAACGAAGATGATGCCGGCTTAGTCAGTCTTGATACCTTGCTTCGAGGCACTTGCGATAAAACTCGTTTGTTAGACTTATTTGAGAACTTAGCTAAGGAAGAAGCCGAAGTTAAGAAAGTGGCTAAAAAGACTCTGGAATCGTTAAAGGCTGAAAAATTGAAGATTGATCGTTGGCGCGAAAGTGAACAGGTTAGTTCTCAGGTTAAAGTAATGATTTCTGATGCGCTAGAATATTTACCACCTGAGCCTTATCCTGATGATGAATTAGCGGATATGAGTTTAGCTGTGTATCAGCATGTGTATAGTCATTATCAAGGTGGTGGTGCTAGTAGTTATGATGTGATTTAACGTTTTATGAAGTGTTAAGGAACGTACATGAAATAACTTAAACAAGTTAAAAATCTGTAGGATGGGCAAAGCAATAGCGTGCCCATCAAGCTACTGATGGCTGTACTATATAAAGATGGGCACGAAAAAGACCTTTGCCCATCCTACCAGTTGCTTATATTATTTCGTGCATGTTCCTAAGTTGCTTAATGATTTCGATAAAAAATAATGAAGGTATTTAATGGGTGGTATGGGATCTGAAAGCTGAATGCGTCTTGGGAGTATATCTACGGTTGATTCTCAGCATGAAGATTTCTATGATCGTCAGCTATCAAAGGCTCAATCGATATGAACAAAGTTGGGTGGATCAGGGAGTTTAGCGAGGCGAGCCAGTTCCCTAAAAAGCCAAAAGGAATGCATTGGCAAACATCTAGAAAACTTCACTTGCAATCAATGAGAGCTGAAGGGAGTTATTTGCAGAAAATGGATAAGTTTTTTAATCGATTTTCTTGAACAGATAAATCCATAGATACTTGCTATTAATTGTATTCTTATTGCCTTTTTATATGCTTGGCAATGAGTGCCTTAGATAATTATATTATCGCAGGTAAAAAGGTGAAATTTATTTAAAACGTCAACCCACTATCAACTCAGAAAACAGGGTTAAAGTTAAACAAAATAACAAACCTTAAAACCTATTAAAAATCTAGTAATTAATGGTGCGCCCGAGACGATTCGAACGTCCGACCCCTGCCTTCGGAGGGCAGTACTCTATCCAGCTGAGCTACGGGCGCTTATTTGAACTTGGTATTTTAACCTATACTCTTCATTTACGATAGCATCGATTTTAAATGCGCAAGGTTCGCTTTGCCGCGTATCTTCTGCTCTGCTTCATCTACAGGTTTTTTACTCGGCCACTCTAAATCCTCCTCGGGCAGTTCGGCTAAAAACCGGCTGGGTTCGCTTTCTGTAATATCTCCATAACGTTTACGGTGAGTACAATAGCTAAAGGTACATGTATGCTGCGCACGGGTAATACCCACATAGGCAAGGCGGCGCTCTTCTTCTATATTGTTGCTTTCGATGCTGTTTTGATGGGGCAGGATATTTTCTTCGATACCGATTAAAAAAACATGCGGAAATTCCAGACCTTTGGCTGCATGTAATGTCATTAAACTGACTTGATTTTCAGCCTGGTTATCCTGGTTACGGTCCAGTATATCCATTAATTGAATTTTAGAGACAATATCATCCAGCCCCTTTTCTGCTTCACTTTCATCTTCGCTTTTTGCGATACGCTGTAGCCATTCAAGCAGTTCTGTAACATTTTTAATTTTCCGTTCTGCGGCTTGCTGGGTATTGCTGTTTTCCTGTAGCCATTGGTGATAATTAATTTGCTGTATAAAAGCATTCATTTCGGCAAAGGTGTCGCCGGTCTGCATCGCTGCAGCTGTTTTGTGGGTCCACTGACAGAATTTTTGCAGTCGTGCCAGCGCTGCCTGGGGGAGCTTTTCTCTGACGCCCATTTCAGAACAGGCACTGAACAGGCTAATATGCCGTTCATTAGCATACGCACCCAGTTTTTCTAATGTCGTCGGGCCAATTTCACGGCGCGGGGTGTTCACTATGCGCAGAAAGGCGGCATCGTCATCTGGATTTACAAATAATTTTAGATAGCTGAGTATGTCTTTGATTTCTGCATATGCAAAAAACGAGGTGCTACCGGTAATAAAATACGGGACATCAAACTCGCGTAAGCTGCGTTCAAATAAGCGCGACTGATGGTTGCCCCGATAAAGTATCGCATAGTCGCCATAATCAGCCCCGGTTTTGAACTTATGGTGCACGATTTCCGAAACAATTTGTTTGGCTTCTTCGTTATCATTTTTATGGGTTAATACGCGTAATGGCTCGCCAAATCCCATATTGCTCCATAATTTTTTTTCAAATGCATGCGGATTATTAGCAATGAGCTGGTTGGCTACTTTTAAGATCCGTCCATAAGAGCGGTAATTTTGCTCCAGCTTTATCACCGTTAAACGGGCATAGTCTTTTTGTAATTGTGCCAGGTTTTCTGGCTGTGCGCCTCGCCATGCATAGATGGACTGGTCATCATCACCGACTACGGTAAATTTGCCCAGCTTGCCAACTAGTAATTTCACTAATTGATATTGGGTAATATTAGTATCCTGATATTCATCGACCAGTAAATAACGAATTTTATTTTGCCATTTCTCCAGGATCTCGGCATGGTTTTGAAATATTAAAACCGGCAGTAAAATCAGATCATCAAAATCAACGGCATTGTAGGCTTTTAAACTGCGCGTATAGTCGACATAAATCTGTGCCGCAATGTTATCATCTAAACTGGCATGGCTTAAAGCCTGCTCGGGCGTGATAAAAGCATTTTTCCATTGACCTATCTTGCCGGAATAAATATCCACGCTATCAATATCGTAATTAGCATTACTATGGCTAATCAGATTTTTCAGCAGGGTAATTTTATCTTGTTCATCAAATAAAGAAATACCAGCTTTATACTGCAGGATTTTATGCTCTTTGCGCAGTATATCCAGCCCTAAGGAATGAAATGTCGAGACACGTAAACCGCGCAATTGCTTGTCATCTAATAATTTACTGATCCGTTCCTTCATTTCCCGCGCGGCTTTGTTGGTAAAGGTTAGCGCTGCGATATGGCGTGCCGGCAGGCCTTGTTTAACCAGATAAGCAATTTTTTCGGTAATTACGCGGGTTTTCCCGCTGCCAGCACCGGCTAGTACTAGCAAAGGGCGGTCTATGGTTTTTACTGCGCGCTGTTGTTCGGGGTTGAGTTTGGGCATTAAGGTTGACGGTCTAATTTACGGTAGCTAATGGCTTCGCTTAAATGTGGAATTTCTATCTGTGCTGATCCGGCTAAATCAGCAATAGTACGGGCCAGTTTTAAAATTCGGTGGTAGGCGCGATGGGATAGGCCAAAGGTATTCATGGCTTGTTCTAATAATTGATGACCTTGTTCAGTAAGTGTGCAAATCTGTTTTACCTCGGCTGCTGTCAGCTTACTGTTCGCTTTTCCTGAGCGTGTTATGGCTATATTGCGTGCATTAATCACACGCTGGCGTATAGTTGCGCTGCTTTCTTCGCCTTCAGGCGATCCTTTACGTAACACTTCATGCGAAACACGCGGGACTTCCAGATGCATATCAATTCGGTCTAATAACGGGCCGGAGATTTTACCACGGTAACGGGAAACTTGTTCCGATGTACAATGGCAACGACCTGACGGATCTCCCAGGTAACCGCAAGGGCAGGGATTCATAGCTGCAATGAGCTGGAATCGTGCAGGAAAGTCAGCCTGTCTTGCCGCGCGCGAAATGGTGATATGTCCGGTCTCTAAAGGTTCGCGTAATACTTCCAGTACTTTGCGATCAAACTCAGGCAATTCATCTAGAAATAACAAGCCATTGTGCGCCAAAGAAATCTCCCCGGGCTGTGGATTGCTGCCTCCTCCCACTAAAGCTGGCGCAGAGGCAGTATGGTGCGGCGCTCTATAAGGCGGCTTAAGCCAGTTATTGGCATCAAAACGGATATCACTAATAGAGACTATCGCTGCACTTTCCAACGCTTGTGCTTCGGTCAGAAGCGGTAAAATACTGGGCAAACGGGATGCCAGCATGGATTTACCTGTCCCGGGAGGGCCGAGCATCAGGAGATTATGTAAGCCAGTAGCCGCGATTTCCAGGGCTCGTTTTACATGAAACTGCCCCTGCACATCAGCAAAGTCCAGATCAGACTCATGCATATCAACATCAGGTATTTGCTTTGCTTGCACAGGGAGGCGTTGCTGACCATTCAGGTGCGCACAAATTTCCAGTAAATGTTGTGCCGGAAATAATTCTGCATTTTGTACTAATGCCGCTTCATGTGCATTTTCTAACGGTAAAAACAAGGCTCTCTTTGCTTCTCGTGCTTGTAATGCAACCGGCAATACGCCCTTTACACTGCGCAATTCACCGCCTAATGACAGTTCGCCGATACTTTCATATTTCGCCAGCTCAATACTCGAAATTTGTCCCGATGCAGCAAGAATGCCTAAGGCGATCGGCAAGTCAAAGCGCCCGCCTTCTTTGGGCACATCTGCCGGAGCCAGATTGATGGTAATGCGCTGCATGGGAAATTGAAAATGCGAATTAATAATCGCACCGCGTACCCGATCCTTACTTTCCTTAACGGCTGTTTCCGGCAGACCCACTAGATTTAGCGCAGGCAAACCATTGGAAATATGCACTTCTACCGTGACCAGAGGTGCATCAATTCCTGATCTGCCTCGACTATAGGCGATAGCAAGTGACATCTTCAATTCCTTGATTTTTCATAAGATCGTAATGATAAAATAAGACTTATTGTACCTGTTACCATGAATATTCTTGTAAACATATCAAGCTTATATTAAAAACCTGCTATAGAGTGTATCTCTGCTGGATTGATCAGGAGCTGTTGTAATGGACAGACCCCGTTTATCTAGCCTGTATGCTTGTAATCTATCTGCTTTAATTCGCCCTGATAGTAACGCTACTCTGTCCACCGCCTAATTTCTGCACAACAATCTGTGCACCAATCCGCTCTACTAAAACGGCGACATGCGAAATAACGCCCACTTTGCGCCCTAATGATTGCAAGGTATCTAAACTCGCAATCGCAATATCCAGTGTTTCCTGATCCAGGCTACCAAAACCTTCATCAATAAACAGCGATTCAACCTGAGTTTTATTCGATGACAATGAGGCCAGTCCTAATGCCAGAGCCAGGGAAACCAGAAAGCTTTCACCGCCGGATAGACTATGCACGCTACGAACTTCATCTGCCATATCACGATCAATTACCTGTAATTCCAGATCACTACCCGGTACTCGTTGTAACATGTAGCGTCTGGCAAATTCCTGTAAATGACTGTTGGTATAAGAAAGTAAGGTTTCCAGCGTGAGGCTTTGGGCAAATACACGGAACTTCTGGCCACTGCTTGAACCTATTAACTCATTAAGACTTTCCCATTGTTCCCAGCTTTGTTGCTGTGTTTGCAACTGATCTTGCAGGACTTTTCCCGTGGCAATTTTTTCATCATCCGAGCGCAATGCAAAAGCATTATTTTCTTTATCCTGGGTTAATTTATCCTGCTCTCCGGTAAGCTGCTCTATTTGCTCGCGGATATGCTCTTCCAGTTCTTCCGGGGCGTCGCTTTGATGTGCTGATATATTCTGTGTGCTAATTTTTAATGCCGCCTGTGCTTCCTGCAAGGCGATAGCTAAAGCCTGGTTTTTTTCTGTCTGTGTCTTTATCCAGGACTCATCTTTACTCAATAGGCTTTCGAGCGTTTGCTTACTTATCTGTTGCGCTTGTAATGCTGCGGTCAGGTTTTGTTGGGCAATAATATGATTTTCTGCACGTCTCTGTTGTTCTTTTTGCCAGTGCCCTATTGCAGCCTTGCTCGTTTCAACATCTGTATTGGCGGTTATTATCTGTGCCGCTGACTCCTGTTTTTTGGCTTCTGTCTGATGCAATGTCCGATCCAGATTTGCTGCATATTCAGTAGCGGATATACCACTAAAATATTGGCTGCGTTCGGCCAGCAAAACTTGTTGCTGCTGCGTATGACGATCCAGTTCCTGTTTATATTGCAGGTACAGTTTAGACTGCAGCGTTTGCTCTGATTCAGCGCCAAGCAATGCTTTCTCAAGTTGCAGGCACTGTTCCTTTACCCGTGTTTGTTGTTCAGCTTTTTCTTGCCATAGGCTCACAGCTGCGCGTATTTGCTGCAAAAATGCGTCTCCTGCCTGAGTCAGATCGGCTTGCCAATGATCAATTTGTTGTAACGGAATACTGAGTATTTCGATTAAGTTTTTAAGTTCATGTTTAACACGTTGTACACTTTCTTTTTTAGCGCTCAGATTACTGCATAGCTCGGCTAGTTTTTTGTCTAGCGCGGCTGTTGCAACCGATTTATCTATATAGAGCTGATTCAACTGCTCAAACTGGAAACGCATTTTTTTAAGCAATTGCTGTTGCTGCAAAGCATCCTCTTCCTGCCGCTTAAGCTTTGCATACTCAGCCTTTAAAGCATCACTTTGATTGCCCAATCCGATGACATATGCTTCTTGTATATCAACCCACTCTGTTTTATTGTCCAGGGCAATGAGTAACCATTGTTCATGCAAATGACTCTGTGTAATTTTCGCCTGGCCTATGCGCCCGGAACTGAGCTGCTGATTTTTGTCTGCCTGCTTAATTATCCCGAGTTGTTCACTTAAATCCTGTATTAGCTGTTCTTTTTCCGCTTGTAGCGTATTTAATCGTGCTTGCTGGTCGGATAAAGGTTGCTTGATGGGTTGCAATAAATCAGCCCATGGATGTTCAGCGGCGCCACAAACCGGGCAGGGTTGCTGATCTTTTAATAAGGCACGCAAATCTTCTGCTGATTTTTGACTGGCGGCCTGCATTAGGTCAAATGCCTGTTGCGCCTCTTGCAGCTGAGATTGCTTATTTACTTGCGCAAGTTGTATTTGCGCTTTTGTGGCATTCGCTAGCAGTAGTGCGTTCTCTGCCTGACGTAGCTCATTCTGATCATCTAGCAGGTTTGCCTTTATCTCCAGTGCTTTTACAGCAATACCGAGGGCTGCATCAAGATTTTCTTTGTGCTTTTCCAGCTGTGTTTTTTGCTGATGTAAGTCAGTAAGAGACAGTTCATTTGCCTGATGTTCTGCCTGTTTGAGCTCTACTCCCAGGCTATTTTTATCTGTTAGTGCCTGATCTTGTTGCGCCTGTAAAGCCTGCAATTTACTTTGCTGCTGGCTAATATGGTCTATTAAAGTTGCTTCCAGTTGAACGTGCTGCTGCAACTCTTTATCCAGAGTGATGTATTCCTGTATTCCTGTATTTCTGTTTCCCATCTCCCCCATTGATTCGCCAATGGCAGAATATGACTATGCTGCTCTTGCCAGAGTGTTATTTGCTGCAAACTATGTTCAAGCTGGTCTTTTTGACTGCTTAGTGCCTCAAGGCTTGTTTTGGCTGTTTGCCATTTTTCCTGCTGAGTAACCGTCTCCTTGGCTAAGCCTTGGAGTCGGGAATGACTATCATCTATTTGTGTATCCAGTTTACGCGCGGCAATCAGTAAGGGCTGTGCTTCTGCGTGCTGTTGCTGGGCAAGATTATAAGCCTGATGGTGCGCCTCTAATTGCTTATTAATCCTGGAGACCTTATCTGCCGCTGCATTCAGTGTACTTTGATACTCTTGCAGCCGTGTATCGGCATCCAGACATTCATTTGCCACGCTTTGTTCATGCAGCAATAAGGTACGTAACGGCTGTGCCTGTTCAACCTGCTTTAATAATTCTCGTTCTGCAGCATTGCTATCCCACATACCCTGACTTTGCTGAACTTTTTCTTGCGTAATTTGCTGTTCATTTTTAAGTGTTGTCAGCTGGATATACCAGGCAATAATTTTTTGTTTGTCTACCAGACTTTGCTGAATAATCGCTAATTGGCCAGTCAACAGTAATTTCTCTTGTTCCAGTTCTGCTCTTGCCTCTCTCTCTAGCGGTACTTTATCTGCCATTTTTTCCAGGATACGATCCAGTTGCTTCTTTTCCTGTTTGGCGCGTTCAAAGGCAGCAATAGATAATTCACTGTAAATATCCGTGCCGGTAATTTTTTCCAGTAAGCTGGAGCGCTCATCTTTTTTAGCCTTTAGAAAAGCGGCAAAATCGCCTTGCGCGAGTAAAACAGAACGGCGAAACTGATCAAAATTTAATCCGATTCGGGCGACAATCGCCTGTTGTATCTCTTTTTTTCCCTGACCGATGTATTCCCTGGTAAGCAGATTTTGTAAGCTAATTTTCTGCGCCTGTAGGCGGCCATCCACTTTAGCGCGGGCCCGGCTAATTTCCCAGCGCGCCCGATAACTGTGTTTATCTTGTCCTGTAAAATCGACTTCTGCATAAGCTGTCGCAGTACCACGTCGTAAAATTGAACTGACGTCATGACTTTTAACACGTACCGATTCATCTTCATCTTTATGCCCGATCGAGACACCATGACCTTCCGGTAGACGTGGCATTTGATCATAAAGTGCCAGGCAGAGCGCATCCAGAATAGTACTTTTACCCGCTCCTGTTGGACCGGTAATGGCGAATAAACCCACTTGCTGTAATACACCTTCCTCCAGCAATACTTCAAATTCATTGGCTAAACTGGCTAAATTTTTTCCTCTAATGGCTAAAATTCGCATTATTCGCTTTCCTGCAGATCTTCATATAATTTATGAAACAGGCTCATCATTTCCAGCGGCGCATCCTGGTCATATTTACTCTGGTAACAGCGCTGGAAAACCTGTTCTGGTAGTAATTCTTCCAGGCGCTGCTCGTCAACGACATCTGCCAGTCCTTTTTCACTGCCTGAATATGCAGTGCTAATTTTTAGCAGACGTACCGGCAAATCGGCGACACATTGCTCGATTTGTTGCCTTAGGCCAGGCTCAGGTTTTTCCAGTGCAATACGTAATTCCAGTAAAGGCTGTTGCTCTATACTTAAATCTTTGGCAAAGGGATGCTCACTCAGACACTGCAATGCTCTTGCTAAATCAGAGTAATTTTTGCCATCAGGGATACGTAAAATTTCTACACTACGCGGCACCATAAGCGAATCTGTTGTTATATTTTTATCGTTATCTACAACAACCAGCACAACTTGATGCTGATAATGCTGTTCATCAAAAGACAAAGGTATTGGTGAACCACTGTAACGCACCGACTCGTTACCGCCTACGTTTTGGGCTAAATGTAGATGGCCTAAAGCGGTATAACAAATCTGTTCAGGAAAAATATCCACCGGCAAGGCATGTTGATTGCCTCCCAGAATTTTGCGCTCGCTTAATTCTGATATATTACCGTCGACCATATAACAGTGGCCGGTTAATAACAGGGCTTCATTTTGTTGTGCATTGTGCTGCAATTGCTGAATAAGCTGACTATATAATTCTCGTACTCCGGAAATCAAGGGATCATCTGTAGACTCAATACCGGGTAAATCCGCATGACGCAAAAATGGCATCGCACCACACCAGGCTTTTATTTCACCCTGAGAGTTTTTTAAAGGGACTAATAATCGTTGCCAATCAATTTCACCCCGCTCATCTCTTATCAAGCCACCGACAACAAACACACCGAGTGCATTTAAAATGGCCGCAGGTGCATCTAAACGAGCAGCGGAATCATGATTACCACCGACCAGGACGATATCGATATAAGGACATTTGCCACGTGCTTGCAGCAAAAAATCATACAACTGGGCTTGCGCAGCTGCGGAGGGGTTTGCGGTATCAAATATATCGCCAGCAACAATCAGGACATCAGCTTGTTGCTCCTCAAGTTGTAGTAATAACCAGCTCAGAAATTGCTGATGTTCATAAACGCGCGGGACACCATGCAGATGATGCCCCAGGTGCCAGTCGGCAGTATGTATTATTTTTAGCATGAGCAGGATAAATTGCCTGGAAAATATTTCATTTTGGATATGGATCGAGGGCTATATGATGTGCAGTCCTTAGCTTCAATTTTTCGTTTATCCAGCTTTGCGTCGCACGTCATTTGCCAATACAAAACGAACTAAAAATCTTGCCTAACAAGTCTTCGGATGTAAACTCACCGGTAATTTCCGCCAGGTGATTCTGTGCCTGCCTTAAGTCTTCGGCAACTAACTCGCCTGCTTGATGGTGTTGCAACTGGCCAAGCGCATTGTGTACGAACTCCTGACCCTTAGTTAAAGCATCTATATGTCTGCGTCGAGCAATGAAGACATTATCTGCTGCACCATCAAAACCGACACATTGTTTTAAATGTTGTTTTAATAAATCCATACCAATATCTTTTTTTATCGACAGATAAATTTGTGTAATATTGTCTTTTTCTACTATCGCGGGTGGAAGTTCCAGCAAATCAATTTTATTGTAAATTATGCTTAAGCTTATATGTTTAGGTAAGGTTTTTAATAGCTTATCTGGTTCGGGATCATTGACATCAATGAGTAATAAAATTTTATCTGCTTTTTGAATTTCAGCATGTGCACGGCGTATACCTTCCTGTTCGACTGCATTATCACTGTCATGTAGTCCGGCAGTATCGATAATATGCAGTGGCATACCATCAATTTGTATACGTTCTTTTAGTACATCACGCGTAGTTCCGGCAATGTCGGTAACGATAGCCGCTTCATGCCCTGCCAATGCATTAAGTAAACTCGACTTTCCTGCATTAGGTTTACCTGCAAGAACGACAGTCATACCATCGCGTAATAAACGACCTTGCTGTGCCGTTGCTAAAATATTCTGTATGCAATCTAAAAGGCGGATAACTCTTTTTTCGACGACCCCATCGCCCAAAAAATCAATTTCTTCGTCTACAAAATCTATCGCAGCTTCTACATAAATACGCAGATCGGTTAACTCTTTAACTAGCTCATTGACTTGTCTGGAAAAAACACCTTGCATGGATTGCTGTGCAGAGCGGGCTGATTTTTCGGTGCTGCTTTCTATCAAATCAGCAATTGCTTCTGCCTGCGCCAGGTCCATTTTGTTATTTAAAAAGGCTCTTTCCGAGAATTCACCTGGCCTGGCTATGCGTACACCTAAAGACAAGATACGCTTCAATAACATATCCATGATAACCGAACCGCCATGCCCCTGAATTTCGACAGTGTCTTCCCCAGTAAAGGACGCGGGATTTGGGAAAAAAATCGCTAAACCTGAGTCTATGATGCTGTGATCAGCATCATAGAAAGAAGAATAATGAGCATGCCGTGCTTGCAGATCTTTATTGATTAATTGCTCAGCTATTTGTTTCGCTTTATTTCCAGATATTCTGATAATACCGACGCCTCCATTTCCTGGTGGCGTTGCAATTGCTGCTATGGTGTCTTGATGAGTGATATTCATAAGTCGGGTTAATAAATACCTAAGTGAAAAATTAAAGAAAATCTAGGTGAAAAAAAGCTGGATTGGTGAATTCATCATTTAGCTGTATTGCTATGAATTTGCCGAACCCACAGCTAAATAATGGTATAAAAAAATAATTTAATCAGCTGAATACATTTTACAATCAGGCGTAAAAAAGCTTTAGCTATTTTCTTGTAACAGCAACAGCTAAAGCTATTGCACTCCTCATATTAAGAGATTCATATAATTATGTGTGTATTTAAAAGCGGGCTGAAACCACGCCCTAAAACTATTTGTAATGAAAAACTGTACTATAAGTCTAGTGCCTATTCTTTAAACAAAAAAGCCGAAGCAGCGTAAACTGATTCGGCTTTTTAAGGTTTATGGTGCGCTACTTTTAAGTTTTTCCAACAATTTTATTGGTTATATACCATTGCTGAATAATCGATAAAGTATTATTGGTTACCCAGTATAAAACCAGACCCGCCGGGAAGAACAAGAAAAATACAGTAAATACAATCGGGAACATACGCATGATTTTCGCTTGCAATGGATCCACAGGCGCAGGATTCAACCTTTGCTGCAGGAACATGGTAATGCCCATAATCACAGGTAAAACGAAATACGGATCTTTTACTGATAAATCATGAATCCAGAGTATAAAAGGCGCTTGTCTTAATTCAACAGTTTCAATCAATACCCAGTAAAGCGAAATAAATACCGGGATCTGTACCATAATCGGTAAACAGCCTCCCATAGGATTTACTTTTTCCTTACGGTATAAATCCATCATTTCCTGGTTAAAGCGCTGTCTATCATCGCCATAACTTTCTTTTAATTGCGCTAAACGTGGCTGCAGTTTACGCATGTTCGCCATCGATTTATAACTAGCCGCAGATAATGGGAAAAACAGTAACTTAATACAAAAAGTTACACCCATAATTGAAAATCCCCAGTTACCGATATATGAATGAATAAAATTCAATAAAGCATAAATAGGTTTACCAATAATAGTCAGCCAGCTGTAGTCGACAGTCAATTCTAAACCGGGAGCAACGGCTTCCATCATCGGCTGTATTTTAGGTCCAACAAATAACTTGCTGCTAAATACCAGGCTATCATTGGCTGCAACCGTTGCAGGATTGGAATATGAGCCAATCACAAAACGTGAATTACTTAATTCCTTGGTAAAGTAATGCTCCTCATTCGGTGCCGGAGGTACCCAGGCCGTTGCAAAATAATGTTGAATCATACCCGACCAACCACCAGTACTTGCGATTTTCAGGTCTTCTTCAGCCATGTCATCAAAATCGATTTTCTGGTATTTATTTTGCTCTGTGTAAACCGCAGCACCAGCAAAAGTACGAATAAAGGTATTACCTTTTCCATCACTGTAAGGTATTCTGAGCAATTGAGTATATTGTCTGCCTGTCCAGTCATTAGCAGACTGGTTATCAATTTTTTGCTCTAGGCCAATAACATAACTACCCCGAGTAAAAGTATAGGTTTTGTTATAACTCAAGCCATTATTATCTGTCCATGTTAAAGGAACAGTCAGCGTATTTTCACCTTCTTTAAGCTGATAGCGTGCCTGTGCAGAATTTAATTCGGTATTGTGGTTAGGTAGTTTGGTTGATTGGCCGCTTGTTAACAGACCACTTTGACCTAAAAATAGTTTTTCAGCACTACTATTAAATAGGCGAACTTTAGCATCTTCACCCTTTACAACAGTATAATCAAGTAAGTCAAGATTACGTAATGTCCCGCCTTGTGTGTCTATTTCTAATTTGTAGACATCTGTAGTAACAGTAATAATATTATTTGCTACATTTTCAGAAAACGGTAATTCAGCTGAGTCCTGATTATTATCAGCATTTATAGTAATGGGATTGCCATTCGCATCAATCGTTGTTTGAGCGGTTACTTCTGGCTTAGGGCCATAGTCAACTTGCCATGCTTCCCATAACATTATAGAAATCATCGAAAGAATGACGATGAGTACAAACCTTATATTCTCCATTTTTACTTACCAACTTTTTTGGGTACTGGATCATCAATATCACCATGATAAAAAGGGTGACACCGGAGTAATCGTTTTATTGTGAGATAGGAGCCGAATATAGCACCATGCATAGCGATAGCTTGCATAGCATAGCTCGAACAAGAGGGGTGAAAGCGGCAATGGTTTCCTAGCAAAGGACTTATAAAATATTTATAAAACCTGAGTAGAGCTATGAGTAAGTAGCGCATCGCTTATTTAATCTAAGCCAATGATTATCCAGAGAGGCCTGAAGTATTTTTGAGTTCGCAGTTGCCGCATCCCTGCGTGCCATTACAACAATATCGATATTAATCATTTCGTGTTGTTGTAATCTAAAGCTTTCCCGGGCAGATCGTTTGATTTTATTTCTATCGACAGCGCGTCTTATATTTTTTTTTGCAATTGCAAGACCTAGACGTGGAAAGTCTAGCTCGTTGACAATAGCAAGCACTGTAAAATACTTATCTGTGGATCTTTCCGCTTTAGCGAAAACACGTTTAAATTCAGCCGGCTCTCTTAACCGAACTTGCGGTGGAAAACAAGCGGCTTTCTGTGTCAAGTGTTAAAGAGCGAGTGTATGACGACCTTTTGTTCTACGTGCGTTTATAACTTTACGGCCACCTTTAGTTGCCATTCTTGCGCGGAAGCCATGAGTACGCGCGCGTTTTATCTTGCTGGGTTGATAAGTTCTTTTCATTCTTAGGGTTCCTTAACTTTAGGGTGAAAAAATGGATGAAAAAGAGATGGAATTGTATGAAACTATTAGAATTTTGTCAATAATTATAGCTAGACAAATATATTAGCCCATATACTTTCTTATAAAAACAACACTGAAGTTATTTTTTAATTTCCTGAATTCATGACTACTGCAAACAATAATACTAGATTATTAACATTTGATTAACCCTATCTAGACTATCACCTGAAAATCTTTACCTAACTTAGAAAAGCATTTTTTACGAGGGAATCTTTGCGCGAGAATATTGGGTAGATCATTAATTGTTCCAAAAATTTTCCTGATTACTCACAAGCTTCAGCTATCTTTAAAAAATACGTATAAATTTAATGTAGCCCGCATGAAGTTTACGGAATGCGGGAAATAGGTGCCATAAATATCCCATATTCCGCTAGCCTTTGCATATAATGTATCAGGCAGCTACTGATGGCTGTACTATATAAAGATGGGCACGAAAAAAACCTTTGCCCATCCTACAAGTTGCTCATATTATTTCGTGCATGTTCCTAAGTCATCTTGAATAACATATTTATTCTTATTTAACTGCTCTGATCATTTTTACTATATGCGAGCTTTCTGGTAAAACGTCTACTTTAGAGAATCCACAGACTTGTACTGTTTTCACTGTTTCCCGGTTTATATTCGCTCCGAATAAGCGCACTATAATTGGGTTTGATAGGTTCATTATTGCCGCTAGAAATTTATTAGTACTCAGCACATGCTCCAGTAGCAACACTTCACCGCCTGGCTTGCAGACTCTTTTTAATTCTAACAGGCCATGTTTTGGCCCTGGCACTGAGCAGAATAAAAAGGTACCGATAACGCTATCAAAATAATTGTCAGGAAAATCCAGTTGCTGTACATCCATAATAGCTAAATCGACTACTACCCCTAGGTGTTGTCGTTTCTTCCTGGCTTCATTAATCATCGCTGGACTGAAATCAATTGCTGTGATTGATTTTGCAGGATAGTAAGGAAAATTTTTTCCTGTGCCGACACCTACTTCCAGGATTTTTTCTCCTGAGACCTTTTGCCAGATACTTTCCCTTAATTCCCCCATCATCATTTTTTCCATCATACTTTCTATACGATCAAAATAGGGTGCAAGGCGATCGTAACGTTTTTTAATAATTTCGGTTTGATTGGGCATAAGTGTTGGACCTTCATAAGAGGGGGGATTTGTCGGATTACGTTTTTTAATGCTACGCAATAAAAAATCTAATCCGACCTACATTTTAGACAGCTATGGGTGCAGAAATATGCGGATGTGGATCGTAGCCGACAATCTCAAAATCTTCAAAATGATAGTCGAAAATACTGTCTGGTTTACGTTTGATAATTAATTCTGGTAGTGCTTTGGGCTCGCGTTGTAATTGTATTTTCGCTTGTTCAAAATGGTTACTGTATAAATGACAGTCCCCAATTGAGATAATAATCTCGCCAACATCGAGATCACATTGCTGCGCAATCATGTGCGTAAAAATTGCCAGACTGCAGGTGTTATACGGATTACCTAAAAACAAGTCATTGCTGCGGATATATAAAGAACCGCTTAGTTTACCTTCTGCGACATACCATTGATAAAGTAAATGGCAGGGCGGCAAAGCCATTTTTCCATTGGCTACATTTTCTTGCGGGGATTTGGTTTCATCGGGCAGATCGGCAACATTCCAGCCACTGATAATATGTCTTCGGCTATCGGGATTATTTTTTATACCTGCGATCAAGGCAGTCACCTGATCGTAGCTTTCTCCTTCTACCCCTTTCCAGTTTCGCCACTGAGCACCATATACAGGACCTAGTTCGCCTGTTTCAGTCGCCCATTCATTCCAGATTGATACACCATTATCATTGAGATATTTTATATTGGTATCGCCTTTGAGGAACCAGAGTAACTCATGAATAATGGATCTGGTATGCAGGCGTTTGGTTGTGACTAAGGGCAGACCTGCCTGCAGATTAAAACGTATCTGACGCCCAAAAAGAGACTTTGTGCCTGTTCCGGTGCGATCTCCCTTTAAGCAGCCTGTGGTGAGCGTTTCTTCTAATAATTCGAGATATTGTTTCATATTGTATTCTCGTTCCCGCGCTCGGCGCAGGAATGCATATGTTGATGTTCTGCATCATAAGTTACGTTCCCATGCAGCGCATAAGACCGATGTAACTATGATGATTTTACAAGCTTAGATTTATAGGCAAAACTTAATAAGATAATACCTACAATGATCATTGGCGTAGACAGGATCTGTCCCATCGTTAACCAGTCCATTGCCAGGTAACCTAAATGCGCATCAGGCACTCGATAGAATTCCACGCTAAAGCGAAAGATCCCATAGAACAAGGCAAATAATCCTGAGACTGCCATATAGGGTCTTTGCTTACTGGAATAAATCCATAAGATCAAAAAGAGGGCTAGTCCTTCTAACCCGGCTTCGTATAACTGTGAAGGGTGTCTGGCTAATGGGCCTGCGCCTGGAAAGACAAATGACCAGTAAACATCGGTTGGTCTACCCCATAGCTCTGCATTAATAAAATTGCCTATCCGCCCAAAAAATAAACCGATAGGGACTACCGGTGCAATAAAGTCGGTAAGTGCGAGCATGGTGCATTGATTCTTTCTTGCAGATATCCACATAGCAATAATAACACCGAGTAAACCACCATGAAATGACATGCCGCCTTCCCAGACTTTAAATAGCAATAAAGGATCGGCCAAAAATTGATTAAAATTATAGAAGATGACATAACCGATTCGTCCACCAAGGATAACGCCCATTGCTCCGTAGAATATTAAATCCTCTAAAGCTTCGGGTTTGATTGGTGAATAGCTTTTGTTAACACGAAAACTTAATAGTAACCAGGCTCCACCTATACCGATTAAATACATCAACCCATACCAGTGAACTTTGATGGGGCCTAGACTAATTGCAACGGGATCTATAATTGGGTAAGTAAGCATGTGTTTAATGTTTTAGTAAATAAAAAAGGGCAGATTAAGTTATTGCTGGTTTAATATCAAAAGCCACACAAAATCGTTCCTGATCCGAACTGAAAGGAATCGTATGATGAAATAAAGAAGATGGAAACAAAACCAGGTCACCCACATTAACATCCACAATCTGACTAGGAAAGTCATTATTTAATCTTGGATAATCATCGCCATCAGTGCTGTAAGCAAAACTTCCTTCATGGCCATTCATGCGATCAGGCAATTTAAGATAAACACAACCACTGATCCAGCCCTCCTCGTGTATATGAGATGTCAGATGTCCGCCTTGCTTCATTCTTATATACCAGGAACTGGTAAACTCAATATTTTTAGGAAACTCTTTAATCAATCCATTTTGGGAACCTGAGAAATGTTTTCGATAATTTTTAACTTTTTTAATGATTAAAGTCGCCAGGCTTTGAAATGAAGCTTCAGAGCGTAATAACAAGTTACCGGCTGACTGATTACCATAATATAAACGTGATTGTTGCCTTTCCGCTATTGCAAGGTGAGTAATATCATGCACCAGCTCTTCAAGTAGAGGATTATCCTTATCTATTAATTCATCAATAGGCGTCTGTAACACAAAATCCATTGGATTATCACAAAAGGGATAGTGATTTTTTTGCCCAAAATTGGTCGCATAATGTGTAGACAAGGTGCCCAATAAAACCGTGGTATGTTTTTGCTTGGCAATCAGGCTATCAAACCTTTGCTTAAATAAATCAAATTGACGCGTTTTATAAAGACATTGCAGCGCCCTTTCCTGACTATCAGCAAATTGTGAAGCTTCAAAATAAGAAATTGCATCTTCAAAGTGATCAGCCAGACACAAATATTCCCCCATATTATATTTCGCCCGGTTATGATCAGGATCAATTTCCAAGGCTTTTTTATAACTTAAAATAGCCTTATCCATTTCACCATAATCGCGCTGGATTTCTCCCAATGAATTCCAGGCATCTGCAAAAGACGGGTCAAGTGTCAGTGAATTTCTGAATGCTTCACATGCTGCTTCATGTTGCCCCAAACCATACAGCACAGTCCCCAAATTAAAGTGAGCTCTGGCATTAGGATGAAGGGACAAATTTTTCCGGTAACATTGTTCTGCTTCTTCCAGCAATCCTTGCTGCTGCAGAACAGCTCCTAAATTAACCTGTGCCTGGAAAAAGTCAGAATCCAAGCTAACCGCTTTTCGATAATATTTGGCTGACTCACTTAAAAAGCCCTGAGATTGTAATAAGGTACCTAAATTAAAATGTGCTGAAGTCATATCAGGTTTTAACTTAATGGCTTTGCGATAACTGGCAACCGCATCTTTCACTTTATCCAGTTGCGTTAATAAAATCGCCAAATTGAAATGAACTTCTGCAATACCCGGGTCAACTGTCAATAACTTTTTAAAACTACTGGCCGCTTGCGATAGCTTACCTTGATGTTGCTGACAAAGACCAATAACATTCAACAAAGAGGGTGCTTTGGGATATTTCTTAAGCATCGATTCGGCTATCGATTCAGCTTGCTGCATATTGCCTGCCTGAAATAACTGGTGCAAACTTTGTAATTCTGCTGGAGCAGGTTGCTGAGGAATTTTTTGCGACTTTTTCATATTAATTCAGTTTATAAAAATATTGTAAAAAAAGCATTTATACTTCCAGAAATTCGCCCCCGTGACCGCGCGAAGTATAAACTAGCGTTTCAAGTTACCCAGATTCTATCCATCAAAATATAGAATTAATTCACCACGCCAAAGCATAATGCGACAATTACCGCCGTTGAGTACGGATTTTGTGGAAAATTTGAGTATGAAAAACAAGTCACAGCTCGCAGGCAAGGTCGTAGTCCTTGGCAAGAGCTGTTGGGGAATTTCGTCTGATCACCAATTGAAAAACGCCTGTAAACTGATACTTTTAATCAATTGAATATTATCATTATTACTTACTCATTCTGCAACATCTAAAACTAACTCGTTAGATAAATTCTCTAAGCAACCGTTGAACAGAAATCAGAATTTTCTAGACAAAACCGTGAAACGGCAAAATAGAGCACCTACTTTACCGGCGCGTAATGACTCGCAAAAAGACACACTACTCATCCTACAAAATGTATTAATTTTTTGGAGTGTCTGAAGACTTTCACCCAATACGCTTTTTATATTCCCCAGACCAGAATGAGCCTGCAACCTTTCCAGTAAACGGGCAGATTGTGTTGATATTCAGTCAACTTAATGGCCGTTTTTCAAAAAACAACCTGATTACCCATAACCCTCAGCCAATTTCAATAGGCGTCCTGGCATAGGTGGAGTTCGCATAGCCATATAGCCCAATCGAGGTAACATGTCTTCCAATTGGAAGCGCCGATTAAACCGATAACAGAACTCTGCAAGGTAGCGTGGTAGGTGTTTTTTGCCAATAGAATGGTAAACGCCAGTCATTGCCGTCTTTATATTACCAATTATCGTATTCACCCAAGTGAATTCCCGCGAATTCAAGCAATTAATGCAACACCCTGTGATTTATTTATATCAACCCCCGTTATTTGGCAAAATACTTCCCATGGAGTTCTGTAATTTAACCCTTTTCTTGGACGATGATTAAGTGCTGTAATGGCACTATCAACCTCATCTTGAGTTACCTTATCCAAAGGTTCTTTTTTAGGGAAGTATTGCCTTAATAAGCCATTGTGGTTTTCATTTAAACCTCGTTGCCACGAATGATACGGTTTGGCAAAATAAGTGCCGCAGTCGAGTGTTTTTGCAATGGCTTCATGCCCACAAAACTCACGTCCATTATCAAAGGTAATCGTGTGAACCCAACGTTTAAAAGGCTCAAGAGCATTGATAATCGCCTCTTTCGTTAATTCAGATTCTTTACGCTCAATTGAGATGGCGAAGTTGAGCTTTGAGACCCGTTCAGTCAGCGTCACCAATACGCCTTTATGTCCTTTACCGATAACAGTATCTGCTTCCCAATCACCTAAACGCGTTTTATCATCAACCACTTTTGGTCGCTCATCAATATCAACACGGCTGGGTATCGTTCCGCGATAATCATTTTTTCCATATCGCTTACGATAAGGTTTGGCTTGATGCCTCAAATAAGTATACAAATCGCCACCGGCTGCTTTGTTAGCTAAAATATAACGGTAAATAGTCTCATGACTGACGGAGTCCTTACCTTGTTGTTTTAAGCGTCCTGAAATACAGTCAGGACTCCATTTCTCTTTGATTAAAGGCGTTATTATCTGTTGTAACTCAGCCGTCATCTTGATGTTTTTGGGCTTATCAATATGGCGTTGTTTAGCTATTCTCTCAGCTTGCTTGTAACGATAACCACACTGACCTGTATTACGCGTAATTTCACGTCCAATAGTCGATTTATGACGCCCCAATGTGATGGCTATTTGATTCTTAGAAACGCCTTGTTTTAGTTGCGTATAAATGTAAAATCTTTCCTCTTGGGTTAGATGGTTAAACGTGTTCATTGAGCACCTCTTTTTAGTTTCAGGTTTTAGTCGACGGAAACTATACCATCTAACCCTTTAAAGAGGTGTTGCAGTTATTATATGAATTCGGGGGGTCCTCTAAGGTAACGCAATCAGGCCCTCCACCCTTGATAATACTGGTGTGTATACGGTTCCGTAGGTCGGGTTAGCGGCCTCATCGCGTAACCCGACATTTCAAAACCATCACCCTATTTTGAGCTCTTTTTCTGAACCCGTCGGGTTACGCTAGCGCTAACCCGACCTACGTTTTTGTTGTGCACTATTCTTTACCTATTTCATTGGGTATTTCAATACCTGAAACACCCCAATTTTTCGGAATAATTCCGTCTTTTATATATTGATGCAAACTGGAATAAGGCCAATCAACCGCTTTATTGGTATATCCATGCTTTACTGGGTTGTAATGTATATAATCAATATGCTCATGATAATCCTGCTCATTCCGTATCATATGCTCCCAAAAACGATGCTGCCAAATGGCTTGTTGTTTTTTTCGTATTCTGGCTTGATTGGGTTGATTTATATTCGTCTTATCACAATTTTTGCTAAATCCTGTTTTAATCAAACGCCAACGTGTTGAATAATCATGATCACCTTCCGGTAATGTCCAAATGCAATGAAGATGATCGGGTAATACCACAATGGCATTAATCGTAAATGGATATTTTTTCATCACCTTTTTAAATGACTCGCGCAATATATTTATTTGTTTTTCATCTTTAAAAATAGGTCGTCTTTTTTCTGTCACCAAGGTGAAAAAATAACAAGCTCCTTTGATATAGACCCGATGATATTGCATTCTTTATAACTCAGTAGGTCGGGTTAGCAGCCTTATCGCGTAACCCGACATTTCAAAACTGAACTTGTTTAACGATGTTTGACAACTCCGCATACCAAGCTTTAGTATTTTCAGTCTTTGGCGTTATATCATTAACCCAAGCTGCCTTTTTTTGGAATAGTCTCATAACATACGCTCCTGCATAGTTTGGCACTTGCTCATTATATGTAAATGGCTAGACCATGATAATTCCCACATTAATTTTTAGAGTTTTAGTGTATCCGCATAAGTCACATAAAACTGCCGCATACGCCAGAAATCTTGTGCCAGTGCTTCACCTAATTGGCGTAATTTAATGAGTGTGGTATGGGATCGCTGGTAAAAGCGTTTTCTGCAGCATGTGCTAATTGCAAAAAAATAGGGTCATGTTCTTGTAGGAAATGAAAATTACTTTTAACCATCATTAGTCCCTCTCAAGAATGTATTCCTTTCTTAGATTCAACTCACAGTTCGGCTTAATATATCACTAAGAACATATTTTATTACTCTGGTTTAGCTGTATAAAATTTACAATATAACAACTAGTGAATCCATTTTTATTGAGGTAATAGCTAGATAAATCCTATTATTTACCTAGCTATTAATGCGTTATTAATACTTTCTATATGATATAAAAAGTGGTGTTTTTTTTATTATTTGTATTACTAGTTTGGCACACTTGTCACTCATTGTGTCACCCGACAAAAATATTTATACATCCAGATTGGAAACCTCTAGTGCATTTTTTACAATAAAATCTCTACGCGGCTCTACAACATCGCCCATGAGCGTGGTAAACACTTCATCCGCAGCAATCGCATCAGCAATATGGACCTGCAATAATACGCGCTGATTCACATCTAGCGTTGTTTCAAACAGTTGCTCCGGATTCATTTCTCCTAAACCTTTATAACGCTGGATATGCTGTCCTTTTTTAATTTCACGCATCATCCAGCCAAAGGCTTCCTTAAAATTATTAACCGGTTGCTTACGTTCACCCATCTGGATAAATGATTCATCACTGAATAAATCGTTAGTGTCTTCGATATAAGTCGCTATTTTTTTATAGTCATTACTATTAAAAAAAACTGCTTCTATAATAAAAATTTTCTCTACGCCATGTTCTCTTTTATGAATGGTTAAGGTGTAATCTTCTGCATTGCGATAGGCTATTTCAATAATAAATGTAGATTTACTAATGCGTTGATTAAGACTCGATTCAACCATACCAAGCCATGCTGTAAGCTGCACTTCATCTTGTTGTGCTTCTTTTGTTAAAGTTTGGACTCGAGTCAGCTCTTCTAAAAAGTCATCATCATAACGTCTACCCATACGATTAATCACTTCCTCAACACCAAGATATTCATTAGCCAATTTTTCCAGGCCGATACCTTTAATTTCTGGTGTTTCGCTATTAGTCACCAATTGGGTTTTTTCCAGTGCTAACTGGATCAAGTATTCATTAAGTTCTGCATCATCTTTTACATAGCGTTCCTGCTTTCCTTTTTTGATTTTATACAAAGGCGGTTGCGCAATATAAATATGTCCACGCTCAATTAATTCTGGCATTTGTCTATAAAAGAACGTCAGTAATAAAGTTCTGATATGTGAGCCATCGACATCCGCATCGGTCATGATAATGATTCGGTGATAACGCAGCTTTTCAGGATCGTATTCATCTTTACCGATACCACAGCCTAGAGCGGTAATTAACGTGCCTACTTCATCCGAAGAAATCATGCGGTCAAAACGCGCTCTTTCTACATTGAGGATTTTTCCTTTTAGCGGCAAAATAGCTTGCGTGCGTCTGTCTCTACCTTGTTTCGCAGAACCGCCAGCTGAGTCTCCTTCCACAATAAATATTTCAGAAAGAGCCGGATCTTTTTCCTGACAATCCGCTAATTTTCCTGGTAAGCCTGCGATATCCAGTGTCGTTTTACGACGGGTTAAATCTCTTGCTTTACGCGCCGCATCTCTTGCTCTTGCCGCTTCAACAATTTTATTCACAATAATTTTTGCAATGCCGGGTGTTTCTTGCAAGAAATCATTGAGCCGTTCATTCATGGCTGATTCAACAAGTGGCTTAACTTCAGAAGAAACCAGCTTATCCTTGGTTTGCGATGAAAATTTGGGATCAGGTACTTTAACCGACAGCACCGCTGTTAGACCTTCACGGGCATCATCGCCGGTAGTCGAAACTTTTTCTTTTTTCGCTAAACCGGTTGCTTCAATATATTGATTGATAGTTCTGGTCAATCCACCTCTAAAACCTGCTAAATGCGAACCCCCATCACGTTGCGGAATATTGTTAGTAAAACAGAATATGTTTTCCTGATACGAGTCATTCCATTGCATCGCAACTTCGACTGTGACACCTTCTTTTTCCACAGTGAAGTAAAACACTTCAGGAAACAAAGGGGTTTTATTTTTATTCAGGTGCTCAACAAAAGCTTTAATTCCACCTTCGAATTCAAATATATCTTCTTTACCACTACGCGTGTCTTTTACATGAATCCGTACACCTGAATTTAAGAAAGACAGTTCACGTAATCTTTTGACTAGAATTTCATAATGAAATTCAACATCGCCAAAGGTATCTTTACTCGGTAAAAAAGTAACCTTAGTCCCTTTCTTATCTGTCGTCTCCATTTTTTCTAGAGGTGAAACCGGTTCGCCATGTTTATAAGTCTGACGATATACATAGCCACCTTTATAAATTTCCAGATCCAGCTTCTCAGATAAGGCATTGACTACTGAAATACCCACTCCATGCAACCCCCCTGAGACCTTGTAGGCATTGTCATCAAACTTACCCCCGGCATGCAGCACAGTCATGATAACTTCGGCCGATGAGCGCCCTTCCTCGGGGTGTATATCTACAGGAATACCACGCCCATCATCAGATACTGTGACAGAACCATTGTCATTGATCGTCACGTTCACTTCTTTGCAGTAACCTGCCAAGGCTTCATCAATTGAGTTATCCACCACTTCAAAAACCATATGGTGCAAACCTGTTCCATCATCGGTATCCCCAATATACATGCCAGGTCTTTTGCGTACCGCATCCAACCCTTTTAGAACCTTAATATTAGAACTATCGTAATTATCCGTTTTGTCACTCATTTTTGACCTATTTTTTATTATGTTCCACGTGGAACATGTTTGTTTTACACTTTGTTCAATGTTTCACGTGAAACATTTTGATCAACTTCCGAGACCACACCATGTTCCACGTGAAACATTTTGTACTCTCCGAGATTACTTAAATCACCAAACTCATTTTGTTCAGTTGCAGTTATAAATACTTGTACATCCATATCTGCCAGAAAATCTAATAATTTAGTACGACTAGAAAAATCGAGTTCTGCAACAGCATCATCAATTAATATACAACCCGATTTAGATCCATTATTTAATAGATGCTGTACCTGAGCTAATTTTAAAGACAACATCAATAATTTTAGTTGACCTCTGGAAACAAAGTCTTTGGCTTTTCTTGATTCAATCAATAATTGAAAATCAGCCCTATGTGGACCACTATGAGTAAATCCATAGCGTAAATCCTTTTCTAAATCTTCCGTTAGTTTATCCAACAATAAAAAATCAGCATCCCAACCGGGTAATAACTTTAATTCAATATTTTCTAATGCTGTAAATTTATGCATTATTTGTAAAAAAACCGGCATTAATTCCGTCAAATATTGCATTCGATATTCAGCCACTATTGTACCGTATTGCTGCAATTCATGATTCCAAACATTTAACTCTTTAACACTGCGCGTTTTCAATAAAGCGTTTCGATGATTTAAGATTCTCTTGAAATTTCGCCAGTTATTTAGAAAATCCGGGTGCTGATTAAATACGCCCCAATCTATAAACTCTCTACGCAACTGCGGGCCAGCATCTAATAATTGATAACTCTTAGGATGAATCATCTGGATTGGCAGAGCATAAGCTAACTCAGAGCGCGAGTATCTGGTTTCTTCATCAATACGGATCTGGATGCCTTTTCCATCAATCCGTATGCCAAGAGTGGATACATGTGCATTAGTGAAACGCACCTTACCTGAAACAATTAACTCATTATGCGCAAAGTGAATTACGTTTTTGATAGTGGTAGAGCGAAATGAACTTGCTCTACCTAATAAATAAATCGCTTCAAGTATAGAGCTTTTACCACTGGCATTGTTGCCGTATATTAAATTGATTTTTGTTGCTGGATATAACGAGGCTTGCTGAAGATTACGAACATGGTAAATATCTAACTTTTGTAAACTCATAGCGCCTTATAAACGCATTGGCATAACAATAAATTTATATTCCTGTTCGTTAGGCTCTTCAATAAAACAACAGCTGGAATTTTCAGCGATAGTGAGCACTGCTAGTTCAGAATCCAGATTAGCGACAGCATCTAAAATATACTGAGAATTAAATGCAATCGAAAGTGGTTGCCCTTGGTATTCAATAAAAATCTCTTCATCAGCTTCTTCATGTTCGGGGTTATTAGTACTTATTTTTAAGTTACCCCCATCAATAGAAAACTCAACCCCTTTAAACTTTTCATTTGAAAGAATCGCAACTCGCGTTAAAGCATCTTTTAATAATTGTTTTTGTACATGAATCGGACTATAAAAGTCCTGCTCAAAAACTTTGCTAAAGTCCGGATATTTTGAATCAACCAGCTTGGCTGAAAATATCAAATTACCAATGACTACACGTATATTATTACGCGAAAAATCTACCTGTAATTCCTGTTCCTCATTATCTAACAAACGTGCTAATTCCAATACACCTTTTCTAGGAATAATAATGCGCAATTCAATCCCGGTTTCCTGAGCAATACGATCTTCATAGATTGCCAGTCTATGACCATCAGATCCAACCAGTTTAAGTTGCTGGTTAAATATATTCAGCATAATGCCATTTAAGTAATAGCGTATATCCTGATTAGCCATGCAGAATGTTGTTTTATCCAGAGCTTTTTTGAGCTGGCCTGCTTGTATAGAGAAATGACAATCCATTGAGCTCATTTCAAAGTTTGGATAGTCATCAGCCGGTAGAGTACTTACGACAAAGCGACTACGACCTGATTGAATTTTTAATTTGTTGTCACTTAATTCAAATTTAATATCAACAGCGCTGGGTAATAAACGACAGATATCGAGAAGTTTCCGTGCCGGAATAGTAATACTACCTTCGACTTCATTATCCAATGCAAGTTTAGCAACAATTTGTACTTCCAGGTCTGTGCCCGTCAATGTAAGTTGATTGTTTTGCAATTGAAAAAGCACATTAGCAAGAATAGGCATGGTTTGCTTTTTTTCGATAACATTGACAATCTGCTGTAGAGGCGTGAGTAATAGCTCTCTATTAATTATAAATTTCATAAAAGATATATTATTTTATTAGTATTACTATTGAGTTAGCTTCTAACTATTGATAGGTATTATTAGGACAGCATTTTAACCTGTTTTGTAACCTTGTGCCTAAGATTGAAAATACTTGTATCCTGGATTTACAGGTAAATGAAAGCGTTAAATTCAAGTACTGACCGAACACAATAAACCCGGCACTCAAAGTACTGGATTGTGCATAGAATGAAACCGGGGTGCTGTGGTAAAGCGGACCTAAAGTCCGCTATAAGAAATACGACTCAAGAAGGGAAAAAACAGGCGAACTAGAGTTAGAGTCCGTCTATACTGAATTAAAAATTTCTATCTAGCAGAGTAGCCAAGCAATCTTTTACTAATAATCATTTTAGAAATAGATTCAGGGACTTGATCCTCCCATTTTCCCCTCCCTTTTTGAATTTCTGAGAGTACTTGAGATGGATTTATATGCAGCATACTTTCGTCTACATTTTCTAAACCTACCAAATAACCATTTTCTTTACAGTATTCAAATAAGTGCTGTAATTTTTTAGGCGGTTTAAAATTATCAATCGTGATTAATTCTTCTTGTTCAGGGCTTTTGATAGGGTATATGTATAAACGGGTATTGTCTGGAAATAATTTTGCGAACGCTTCCAGAATCCCTCCTTCTAATCCAATATAATAATCTTCAGTGAAAATAAGATCCAGATTGGAAATTCCAAGAATCATACCAAGCTGTTGATTGGTATAACGACGGAAATATTGACGTAAGCGGAAATAGCGCAAATAATTAGAAATCATCACTGTATATCCCTGGGTGTTTAGCATATCCACACGAGCAAGAAAATCAGCATCATCGATTACATCACCTACAGTCAAGCTCGCCATAGTTATTTCAGCTAACACCAGGATTTTGCTGGTATCAATATTATCAACTTCCTTAAAGTGTTCCTCACCACATTTTTTCATATCAAGATGTAGTTTTGTTAAAGGCGTGTAGGTGCCACGGATTACCAAAATATTTTTCTTGTACAGGAGTTCACTAGGCACTTGTACTTCACCTTCCGGGCTAAACATTATGGCATGCGTCAAATTTTTATGAACCAGATGTAAATTCATTAATCTATTTTCAGTCTCTTCAAAATAAGGACCTGAAAAATTAATTAAATCAACTTCAATACGGCAGGGTTCTAGATCATCAACCAACGCTTCAATGATTTTTTTAGGTTGAGTGAAATGGTGAAAAGCAGCATGAATTAAATTTACCCCTACTACACCTAATGCCTCTTGCTGAGCACCACCATCATTATCTAACATACGCACATGTACAATAATATCGCTAGGTGCAGCTCCGGGGTATAGCTGTACTCGAATACCTAACCAACCATGACATTCATTTTTTTGTAAATAACTTTTTGCAGTGACTGTTGCAGCATAAGAAAAAAAAGTAGTATTTCTCGGGCGTGTTGGAGTTAATAAATCAGTAACAGCCGTATATTCCCGATCCAGCATTTTCATCAATCGACTGCGACTGACATATCGCTTGGTTTCTTCAGCCCCATAAATATCATCACTTACTTGCATATCATATGCGGACATTGTTTTAGCAATTGTTCCGGCTGCTCCACCTGCTTGAAAAAAGTTTCTTGCAACTTCCTGACCCGCTCCTATTTCAACAATTGTTCCATACTTGCAAATATCCAGATTAATTTCTAAAGCTTTTTGTAATGTTTTTTGAATTTTTTCACGATCAGACATTTTGGTAAAACCTTTTGGTAGTAATTTTTACAGTCATTATGACGTGTTAGTTAGTAATAATAAAATATTTATTTATATAAACTTACTATTACTATTAGTCATTGATTAAGTTGTGGATAAGCTGTTTTTCAACATTAATATCAATTTCTTAACGTGTATGTAACTATGTTATAAAGTTTAGTGTTGAGTGTGACAAAGGTGTACGTAAAAAGGCAATGAATCATTGAACACAGAATAAAAACATCTTTAAACATGGCTAATTAACAGGGTTGTACACACTTGCAAGCGCTCAAAATATTATCTGATTAGCCACAAGCTTCAACTATCTTTAAAAAAAATGCGTATAAATCTAATGTAGCCCATATGACGTTTATGGAATGCGGAGAATAGGTGCCATGAATATCCCGTATTCCGCTAGCGCCATAACGGGCAACAAAGTAGTTATTGATAGGCTGAAAATTAAACGTAATCAGGAAATATTAAAAACGGAGCTAGCTTAACTAAATGAATATTTTAGTGCTCCATTTAGGTTTGGAACATCTGCGTAAGCGAACAGTATTTTTTTGTCGATAAAATATAAGGTGCTCCGATATCAATCACATCAGGACATGTAAGGTAAAAAATATAAACTGCTGCAGATTTTATAAAGGGATGTAGCTCGAATCAGAGCAACATCCATTTCAATTTGTCTCGTTGAGCCTGGATACCTAAAGTAAGTCTGTGTAAAAAATAATTCTCCAATACTGTTTTTAATCGCATATGTATCAATCCAATACTATCGAATATGAATTCGATAGTTTAGTTTGGCAATTCTGCTGACTTTTCAATACATAAAATTTCTAAATTTGAAATCTTTGAACGGGCAATCCAAAGATCTCTCAGTGCCAGGATTTTAAGCACTTTGTAAAATCTCTAATAATTATAAGAAGGTTAAATATATAAACTTATTATTACTATTAGCAAAGCAAAAGTCTGTTGATAAGTTATTTTTTAGCTTAACTATCAGTTTATTAACCTGTTTGTAATATTGTTATAAAGCTTAGTTATAGATGTTACAAAGATGTGGGTTTAAAGGACAGTAAAAATTAATAACAGATAGAAAACATCTTTATGTATACATAGTTAACAGGCTTATGCACATGAAACTTGCTAAGCTTTACAACAATGGCAACAGATAAGGCACTATATTATTTGCAATAACAGTTTGTGCGATTTCATTAGGATGTAAGCCATCGCGCTGTATTTGAGATTTATCTAAAGCAACACCTTCGAGAATAAAGGGTACTAAAGTAATATTGCTTTTTTTAGCTATTTTTTCATAGCTGGTATAAAACATGTCAGTGTAGCGTTTTCCATAATTACTGGGTATACGCATAGTTAGTAGTAAAACTTTTGCACCCGATTTTTTTGCCTGTTCAATTATGGCAGTTAAATTTTGTTGCATGTTCTTTAAAGACAAACCTCTTAACCCATCGTTCGCACCAAGTTCAAGTATGAGTATCTCGGGTTGATATCGGGTTAGTATTTGCGGTAAACGTGCTAGTCCTCCGGCGGTAGTATCACCACTAATACTTGCATTATGCACTGTATAATCAGGATGACTGGATGCCAATTGCTTGGCCATTAAAGCAACCCAGCCATGTTGTACTTCAAATCCATAGCTAGCACTGATACTATCTCCTAAGACTACAATTGACTTTGCCTGTGTCAGCGTAGAACAAAAAAATAAAACTCCCACTAAAATAACTTTAAGCATAATGAACTCCCAAATAGATAAATATAAATCAAGCATCATTAATGTTGATAACTTGTGTAAAACAGTATCCAGTAATAATAGCGATTTGACTATCTTGTCATCAGTTAGCTTTAAAATCAAAGCCGCAGAAAGTGTAGCGATTATTGGTGCTTCAGGATCTGGGAAATCTACTTTACTGAGTTTATTGGCAGGCCTGGATGTTGCCAGCTCCGGTTCAATAGAAATACTGGGTCAATCAATTGGTAAATTTGATGAAGATGGTCGCGCAGCTTTACGTAATCAATTGATTGGTTTTGTATTTCAATCTTTTCAATTATTACCCAATCTTACTGCATTAGAAAATGTCATGTTGCCGCTAGAATTAACGGGTAATAAAAATGCAAAAAAATTGGCGGCTGATTTGTTAGATCGAGTTGGATTAAGCCAGAGATTAACACATACACCAAATCAACTGTCTGGTGGAGAACAGCAACGCGTTGCTTTAGCGCGCGCATTTGTGACTCGACCTAAAATTTTATTTGCGGATGAACCGACTGGCAACCTGGATAGCACAACAGGTGAATATATTATCGATTTACTATTTGAATTAAATCGAGAAAATCAGACGACTTTAATATTGGTGACACATGATCAGCGATTAGCAGAACATTGTGATCGCATCATTGAATTAAAAGCAGGGTGTATTATATGAATCGTTTGTTATTAGCCTTGCGCTTTTTGCACAGAGATAGTCGCTCAGGAGAATTGACTTTATTAATGTTCGCACTGATTATCGCTGTAGGAAGTTCTACCGCGATCAGTTTATTTGCCAATCGCATCAATCGCACGATGAATTTTCAGGCAGCTGAATTTTTAGCAGCAGATTTGGTACTGACTAGTCCAGACTTTATTACGCATGATATTTTGGCAAAGGCCGAAAGTTTGGGATTAAAACATTCACAGGGAACTGATTTTTCCAGTGTGCTGATGGAAAATGATGAGTTTTTATTAGCCGCTGTTAAAGCAGTGAGTGCAAACTATCCATTACATGGTTATTTAAAAATAAGACAAGACAGCTATGCTCAGGAGCAGACTGTTTATCACGGTCCTTACATAGGTGAGGCATGGGTGGAAGCGCGTATCTTGTCTGCTTTACAACTTAAATTAGGCGATTTTTTGAGAGTTGGTGAGAAATCACTGTTAATTGCCCAGATTCTGACTTATGAACCTGATAAGCAAGGCGATTTATATAGCCTATCACCCAGAGTGATGATTAATGCAGGTGATTTGGCAGAAACCAGAGTATTACAACCAGGCAGTCATGTACATCACTTTTATCAATTTGCTGGAGATGAGGCAGGTATTCTTAAATTTAAGCGCTGGCTAAAGCCTCAGCTAGGTGTATCGCAGCGTATTATGGATGTTTATGAGGATAGACCAAAACTGGGCTCTGCTTTAGAAAAAGCGGAACGTTATCTGGGCTTGTCCAGTATTGTGGTCATTTTAATTTCCGGTGTCGCGATTGCGATGGCAACAAGGCGTTATAGTGAAAGGCATTTTAACAGTAGCGCAATTTTGCGCTGTTTAGGTTATAAACAAAATGATGTGCTGCAATTATTTTTATGGCAATTTGCTTTTATCGGCTTGTGTGCCAGCAGCATCGGCTGTCTAGTAGGATGGGTTACACAGGAATTTTTATTACATACCTTGCGTGAATTATTACCGGCAAAAATAGCAGCTCCTAGCTTACTTGCTTTTTTATTCGGCATAATTATGGGAGTTGTAGTGTTATTCGGGTTTGCTTTACCCCCTTTGTTACGTCTAAAACAGGTATCGCCTTTACGTATATTGCGTCGTGACCTGGTTCCGTTACCCAGTAGTGCCTGGCTGGTATATGGATTGGCAATAACTTTGTTACTGGTGTTAATAACTCAATATACTGAAGATATGCAAATGACACTTATTATTATCGGTGCATGTGCTCTTAGTTTATTAATAATAGCGGGGCTGGTATATCTTATATTAAGTACAAGTCGTTATTTACTTGCGTATGTGAATTTAACCTGGCGCTTTGGTTTGCAAGGATTGTCAAAAAACAAGCACACAAATATTGTGCAGATATTAGCCTTTAGTATGACTTTGTTGGCAATCATATTGAGTTTTACAGTACGATCGGATTTAATCAATGACTGGCAAAAGCAATTAGCGGATGATGCACCCAATCATTTTGCTTTAAATGTTTTTGCAGATCAGAAAGATGGATTGGAGTTGGAATTAAAACAACAAGGGGTAAAAGTGAGCAAGTTTTATCCTGTCGTTAGAGGACGTCTGGTTGAAATCAATTCACAACCGGTACAGCAAATTGTGACTAAAGACTCTACAGGCGAACGTGCGATACATCGTGATTTAAGTTTAACCTGGTCGCAAGCTGTCGCTAAGGATAATAGAATTGTCGCAGGACAATGGCCGGAAAAGCGTAAGCCAGGCCTTGTTTCAATAGAACAAAAACTAGCAGAAAATCTAAAGGTTAATATTGGCGACACGTTAACATTTTCTATCGGCAGTCAACAAGTTAAGGCAGAAGTTGATAGTATTCGCAAAGTTGATTGGGATACCATGAAGCCTAATTTTTATATGATGTTCTCACCGGGCAGTATTGATCAGTTTGCGCATACCTATATCACCAGCTTTTATTTATCTGCCAGCAAAAAAGATTTGTTGAATCAATTACTCAAACATTATCCCGCGATGACAGTATTAGATGTGGATTTATTATTACAACAGATTAATCGCATTTTGAGTCAATTAACAGCAGCTATTAATTACTTATTATATTTTGCATTAGCGGCCGGATTTTTAGTGTTATTTGCAGCAGTTCAAACAACATTAGATAGCCGAATTTATACCGGTGTATTAATGCGTACGCTAGGTGCAAAGCGCAGTTTTTTTCAAAAAATACAATGGATTGAATTTAGTGCCTTGGGTTTAATAGCAGGGATCCTGGCAGTTTTGATGTCGCAACTGGTCATCTATGCTTTATATTATTGGGTACTTAAACTGGATTTTACTATTAACCTTACTTTGTGTTTAACAGTTCCAGTAGCGTCCGCTTTATTGATAGGTTTAGCAGGATTCTGGGGTACGCGCTCTGTTGTTAATCAGTCGCCTATGCAAGTCTTGAGAGAGTTGTAGCGTGCGAACTGTATTTAATGCACTACAGAATTTTTACTCAAAAGGAAATAGAGAGCAGAATTGTAAAGTTGCTTTTCTCAGAGCTTAATTCTAGATTAAAGAATAATTATGAATAACTACTTATTGATAAACAGGTAAAATGTCACTATCTTAATAAAGTGTTTATTAACATTGAAAATTGTAGGTTTGACACTAAAAACCTCCTAGTTAATGGTATGTTGTGCGTGCCTTCAGAAATATAGAGATTGCTTAAATAATGAAAACAAAGAAAATAGGATTTATCGGTGGCGGTAATATGGCTCATAGCCTGATCAGTGGTCTAATTGCTAGTGGCCACCCGGCGCAACAAATCTGGGTTGCTGATTCAGATCAGGAAAAACTCTCCAGTTTGGCTAGCAGTATGCATGTAAATACTTCGGCAACAAATGATGATTTGATTGCACAAGTTGAAGTCGTTGTATTAGCAGTTAAACCTCAATCGATTGCAGCCGTAATTAGGGCTTCCAAAGCTAGTTTTAATAAAGCCAATATTTTACTGGTTTCAATTGCAGCGGGTATTAATCAGCAAAGTTTAAGTAAATGGCTAGGTGCAGATAAAGCGATTGTTCGTTGTATGCCCAATACACCTGCTTTAGTACAAACCGGTGCAAGCGGATTACATGCTAATCAAAATGTAACTGAAGAACAACATGATTTGGCGGAAAATATCATGCGTTCTGTAGGAATTGCAGTCTGGGTTGAAAATGAATTTGAATTAGATGCTGTTACTGCAGTTTCAGGTAGTGGTCCTGCTTATTTCTTTTTGCTAATGGAAGCGATGGAAAAAGCAGCGCTTGAATTGGGTTTATCGCAGCATACGGCTCAATTACTCATTGAACAAACCGCTTTAGGGGCAGCAAGAATTGCACTGGAATCGTCAGAGTCACCCGGAGAATTAAGAAAACGGGTGACCTCACCAGGTGGTACGACAGAAGAAGCGATTAAAACTTTTGAACAAGGTGGTTTCACTGCTTTGGTAAAAAAAGCTTTGCAAGCAGCCAATGATCGATCCATTTCATTATCTAAAGAATTGGGAGCAGAATAATGGGTTCAACATATGTTAGTGATCCAATCATTTTTTTGATGGATACCGTTTTTTCATTTTATATTTTAGCGGTGGTTTTACGTTTTCTTTTACAATGGGTGGGCGGAGATTTTTATAATCCAATCTCACAGTTCTTAGTGAAAATAACCCATCCGCCTCTTCGAGTGTTACGCCGCTATATTCCGGCAGTGGGTAAAATAGATACATCATCCATCGTGTTTGTCATTGCTTTGCAAATGTTTTCAGATCTTATTACCCTGACTCTAAAAGGCATTCCATTTAGTTTTGCTGCACTCATTCTATTATCCATCAGTCAGTTAATTTCTTTAGTCATTAATGTGTTTGTGTTTGCTGTCTTTGTACGCGCATTATTAAGCTGGATAAACCCAGGTTCATTTAATGCGGCTTCCAATTTGCTGTACAGCATTACTGAGCCACTATTAGTTTCTTGCAGACGAGTCATTCCCGATATTGGTGGTATCGATCTATCGCCATTGCTTGTTCTTGTGGGTCTGCAACTGGCTAAAATGTTAATTATTCCACCGTTACAGGAATTAATTACTCTGGTTGGATAATTTGTCCAGGATGTAGCAGTATTTTCCTGGATACTGCTATATCTTTGTTAAATTTAAAATATCTAAGATTATACTTCGCGCGACCACATGCCACATATGCGGTTTTCTAGCGGCCGAATTTAGCCGATAGCCGCGTTGCTTATTATGCGCCTGTTTCAGCGCCTTGCTCTTAACCAAAATAAACTCGATAAAAATTCCGTATCCGTGACCGCGCGAAGTATAATAAAAACATAAGACATGACTAGTCTGTGAACTTTAGATAATTGTGTTTATCCTATGAAAAATTCTAGCTTTATTTTTTGTTCAATATTGATTACCGGTATGATTGCATTGCAATCCTCGGTGCATGCAAAAATGTACCGTTGGGTAGATAAAGACGGCAATGTATCATACTCTGATCAGGTTCCTCCGGATCAGTCCAGGCTCGAGCGAAACGTATTAAATGACAGTGGCAGGGTAATTGATACAGTAAGTGCCGCAAAAACTCAGGAACAAATTGACCTGGAAAAAAGACTGGCAATTTTAAGAACGGAACAAGAAAAGATTATAGCCAAGCAAAATTTAAACGATAAAGTGTTACTGAGTACCTTTCGCAATGTTGATGATTTACGCTTAACCTTAAATTCCAAGTTACTTGCTGTGGATGCACAAAAACGTGTGTATGACAAAACCCAGGAAAATTTAAGAGAAGATTTAGCTCAAGCGCGCAAACGAGCAGCACAAGCGGAAAGAAGTGGTCATAAGGTTTCTCAAGCGATTTTAAATGAAATTGCCCAAATAGAAAAAAGTATAGATGTCACTGACCAGGAAATTAGTAAAGTAATAGTAAAACGACAGGAAATTGAAAAAAAGTTTGATAAAGAAATAGAACGCTTTCTTTTTTTAACTAAAACAAATAAAGACAATTCCAAAAATGTAATTAATGAGATAGCAGAACTAAAGGATGCTGATGATTTGGGTTTGTTTAGTTGTGAGGATGCAAACAGCTGTCAACTAGCATGGGAAGAAGCTAAGCAGTTTGTTGTATTGAATTCCACGACAGGAATTAATTATTTTACTGAAACTTTGATTATGGGGAATGATCCTGTAAAAGAAACAGATATAAGTCTATCGGTATCTAAATTGATGCGGAAAAATAATAATGACAGCATATTTTTAGATATACGCTGTCATAATTCCAGTAGGGGCACGGAACTGTGTCTCAGTAAACAAGTGGATTTAATACGTCGCTCTTTTGGACCTTATATTCAAAGTGCGGTGAAAAAATAAACCATTGATAGACACCGCCCCGGCAGACTTATTACACTGTATCAAAGTATTCCAGCTATTAAACTTTCACAAAAGCTTTAAAAAGATTTATTCTCGGCCACCAGCTCGTTGTAAACATGCAGTGTTTACTGCTTTATTTTGCTGCTATTCACACATACTTAACGGTGCACTTCTGGAAGTGCAAAAGGTATAATGATTTTCTGTCTTTTTAAGGTCTATTTTTTATGTATTCTATTCCCGATATAACTTTTGTTGGTGGTGGTATCACTAGCTTTTTAAGTGCGCGTTTGTTTGCTTTAGCTGGAGCTAATGTCACTATTATAGATAAGAATCAGACTGGAAAAGAATCGTCCTGGGCGGGTGGTGGTATTTTACTGCCCCTATATCCCTGGCGTCAGGCGGATGCCATTAGTCAACTTGTTATTCGAAGCATAGAGGCTTATCCAGAGTTAGCACAAGCATTGATTGATTCTACCGGCCTCGATCCTGAATATATTGAGAGTGGTTTGTTAATGTCACAGCTGACAGATTTAGATAAAGCTCAGGAATGGTGTGCTAAATATTCTATAGACTGTTGCTCTGCAAATAGGCAACAACTAGAAAACTTCCCACAGATCAATAATCAATCTCTGTATATGGATTCTATTGCTCAAGTAAGAAATCCACGTTTACTTAAATCACTTAAACAGGATTTGCTCCAGCGTGGAGTTAATATTATCGAAAATTGCGCGATAGAAAAAGTAAGCATCAAAAATAACCGAATTACTGAAATAGCGAGTGAATCTGATTCATTTAACGTTAATTCGGTGATTATTACGGCTGGTGCCTGGACAGGAACATTGTGCAGACAATTATTCGGCGGAACAATTGCAGAGCAGCCTGATGTTTTTCCTGTAAAAGGGCAAATGTTAATATTAGATACGGCTGTAAATACTCTGGATACTATTATTCTTGAAAATGATAGGTATCTAATACCCCGAAGTGATGGAAAAATTCTATGCGGCAGCACGGTAGAGTATGCCGATTTTGATAAATCGACATCAGAACAGGCGCAACAATCATTGCTTGCATTTGCCAGGAAATTATTTCCTGCTTTAGAGTCAGCGCCCATTATTCATCACTGGGCTGGTTTACGTCCGGGGACTCAACAAGGTATCCCGTACATAGATATTCATCCAGAGATAAATAATCTAGCGATTAGTGCAGGACATTTTAGAAACGGATTTGCTATGGGACCCGCTTCAGCGCAATTGCTGTTTGAAATAATAACTAAGCAACCCACAACAATTGATGCTGCCTTGTATCAATTTTCAGCCAAGCACTAAGTTATCTGCCTATGAATTATTACCCTTTTATACAGCCCTTACTTTTTAAGTTAGATGCTGAGGCTTCCCATTACCTGACTTTAAATGGTTTAAAACTCTCACATTTGGCCGGTTTGGACAAAATATTGAATCCAGCCATGATAGTAAAGCCGTTAACAGTTATGGGGCTAGAGTTTGCAAACCCTGTGGGTCTGGCTGCCGGCCTGGATAAAAATGGCGATTATATTGATGCCTTGTCTGCCCTTGGGTTTGGTTTTATAGAAATAGGTACGGTAACTCCGCGTCCTCAACCTGGAAATCCCAAACCACGGTTATTCAGGTTAATCGAACATCAGGCTATCATTAATCGTATGGGTTTTAATAATCAGGGTGTTGATTATTTATTAGAACAAGTTAAAAAAAGTCAGTATAAAGGGGTGTTAGGTATTAATATTGGCAAAAATTTTGATACGCCGATTGATAAAGCTACTGAAGATTATCTGATTTGTCTACGTAAAGCTTATTTGGATGCGAGTTATATAACTATAAATATTTCATCACCGAATACTAAAAATCTACGTCAACTGCAACAAGGAGATGAAATTAAAAAGCTACTCTCGTCTTTAAAAGAAGAACAACTGCAGTTACAAATGCAATATCAAAAATATACACCCATTGTCGTTAAGATCGCGCCTGATTTAAGTGATGCAGAAATCCAGCATATTGCAGGGCTCTTAGTTGAATTTTCTATAGATGGTGTCATTGCAACGAATACAACCCTGGAACGCAGTGCTGTACAAGGTCATCCCCTGGCTGATCAAATGGGCGGCTTGAGCGGAGCACCAGTGAAACAGAAAGCAACGTATGTTGTTGCGCAACTAACTGATGAATTACAAGGAAAACTGCCCATTATCGCAGTCGGCGGAATTATGAGTTATGCTGATGCACAAGAAAAACTTGATGCTGGAGCGAGTTTGGTACAAGTATATAGCGGCCTGATTTATCAGGGGCCAACTTTAGTACATGATATTATGCGCGGATTATCAGCAGCTTAAACCTGTTTTTTGAATCAAATATTCAGAGAAATAAAAAAGGCCGCTAGAGTAACAAACTCTAGCGGCCTTCTTGTGAACTAAATAGTTATTAATTTAATTCAACTGAATAATCGCCCAGAGGACGGCGAAAAGCAAAATAATAAGGAGTTACGACAAAGTCGTTCCATGTCGTTTTAAAAGCATCATGTGGCTCAGGTATACTAGCTAGTCCAGAGAAAGGTGACGCAGCAATAAAAATTGCCAATCCTGTGATACTGCCAATTACCGCTACGGGGCGTATGATAATCTCGGAAAGCATATCTGTGGTAGTTGATGAGTTTTCATCTAATTCAGTAGCGATATCCTGGGCTTTTGACAGGGTTGGGTCAAAGTCCTTTTCAGTTTTTGTTGTAGGGGAATCCACTTCCTTGGCCTGCTGAGATGTGCTGGTATCATTTTGCTCTGCAGCAAAAGCTGTTTGTTGGGTTAGGAAAATGAATGAGGCTATAAAAAAACAGGTCCTAATGTATTGCATACTGTTCCCCTTATTTTACTAAATGATGATACTACGATCAGTAATTCTGGTTGATATTGAATCTGGAAAAGTCGTTACGTCTAACTGTACTTGTTTTTATATCAGTTACTGTTCAGTTGTATTATATAAAATTCAATAGACACAGAAGAGCTAAATCAGATTCAGGTTGAGAAAGTTAATTAGCGTTTCATGGATTCAAAAAATTCGGCATTAGTTTTAAAATCCTTTAATTTGCCGAGTATGAATTCAGAAGCAGCCATTTCATCCATAGGTTGCAGAATTTTGCGTAAAATCCAGGTTTTTTGCAACGCTTCCGGATCTACTAGATAATCTTCACGACGCGTACCTGAGCGGTTAATATTAATAGCAGGATAAATACGTTTCTCTGCAATTTTACGTTCCAGATGCAGCTCCATATTGCCCGTTCCCTTGAATTCTTCGTAAATGACTTCGTCCATGCGTGAACCGGTGTCAACAAGTGCCGTTGCAATAATGGTTAAACTGCCACCTTCTTCAATATTACGGGCAGCACCAAAGAAACGTTTAGGTTTTTCTAATGCATTTGCATCAACACCACCAGAAAGTATCTTGCCAGATGATGGAGCGACCATATTGTAAGCCCGCGCCAAACGGGTCAAAGAGTCTAACAAAATAACTACATCGTGTTTGTGTTCAACCAGTCGGCGAGCTTTCTCAATAACCATTTCGGCTACTTGAACATGACGTGTAGCAGGTTCATCAAAGGTGCTGGAAATAACTTCACCACGTACACAGCGCTGCATTTCCGTGACTTCTTCAGGGCGTTCATCAATGAGCAGAACGATCATGTAGCACTCTGGATTATTTTCTGCAATGGCATGTGCCAGGCTTTGCAGAATCATGGTTTTACCCGCTTTTGGAGGTGAAACAATAAGACCACGCTGACCTTTGCCAATAGGGGAAATTAAATCAATTACCCGTCCGGTTAAATCTTCACTACTGCCATCGCCACGTTCCATAATGAAACGTTTGTTAGGGAATAAAGGTGTTAAATTTGTAAAGAGAATTTTGTGTTTAGCATTTTCGGGTGTTTCAAAATTGATTTTTTCAACTTTGAGCATTGCAAAATAACGTTCGTTGTCTTTTGGGGGGCGTATTTTACCACTGATGGTATCCCCGGTACGTAAGCTAAAGCGTCTGATCTGACTAGGGGAAACATAAATATCATCAGGTCCAGCCAGATAAGAACTGCCCGGTGTGCGTAAAAAACCAAAACCATCCTGTAGAATTTCTATGACTCCGTCGCCGTAGATGTCTTCGCCGCTTTTTGCTTGTTTTTTTAGAATAGAAAAGATAACTTCTTGTTTCCTCGTTCGAGAAACATTTTCGATACCAAGGTTTTCAGCGAGTTCGATAATTTCTGTAATTGGTTTTAATTTTAATTCGGTAAGATTCATACAAGGATAGTTTTAGGAAGATATAGCATTTTTGGCTAACAGATATAGTTAGCTTGATATGTAAGATGCGGTTATTTTGATATGCAGAAGGTGCAGAAGAGGTTAGCACCAGATTCGTAGTATACGCATAAAAAAAGGAAGTAACAAATATTTCTTGTTACTTCCCCTGGATTTTAAAATAGAGTGTACTTTAAATGTTGCTGTCGATGAATTGAGTAAGTTGTGATTTTGTCAATGCACCTACTTTTGTTGCTTCAACATCGCCATCTTTAAATAGCATTAGTGTTGGGATTCCACGTACACCATAATGTGATGGTGTGGCAGGATTGTCATCAATGTTCAATTTTGCAACAGTAATTTTACCTGAATATTCTTTAGAGATTTCATCTAAAACAGGCGCGATCATTTTACAAGGACCACACCATTCTGCCCAGTAGTCAACCAAAACTGGCGTACCGGCTTTTAAAACAAGCTCATCAAAATTACTATCCGTTACATGAAGGACTGAGTCACTCACGCTATTCTCCAAATTATTTTACGAGTGGGTAATATCGCTGTATCACCTAATTTTGTCAATAAATTTTTTCTAAAAATATGGATTTTTTTGACTTGCCCTGGAATAGAAAAATATGACTTTAAGTAGGCTTATTTTTCAGTTATTGTGGAATCATGAGTTTTTGTTAGCAATAAAGCGTATTAGCTTAAACAGAGCAGTGCAAATTAGCAGTTATTGATGTATTCTATCAGGATGAAGAAAACACATTTAACGGATACACGTTTCATTAACCTGGAACTTTCCGGCATTATTTTAAAAGGCTTGAAAGATGCAGGTTTTGATTATTGCTCTCCAATTCAGGATCAATCCTTACCTATTGCTCTTAGAGACAGGGATGTTGCCGGACAAGCACAAACAGGGACAGGAAAGACAGCAAGTTTTTTACTGGCTACCTTTCAGCGCTTGCTAAACGATAATAGTGAAAAGAAAAAATATCCCAGAGCGATTATTTTAGCCCCCACTCGTGAACTTGCTATTCAAATTCATAAAGATGCAGTGTTATTAGGCAAGCATCTGAATTTTAATTTAGCACTTATCTATGGTGGAACAGACTATGAGAAGCAATTAAAAGCAGTTCAAGGGAAAGTCGATATTATCGTAGCAACGCCGGGCAGAATTATAGATTTTTATCGGCAAAAAGCGTTTTCTCTGGATAATATCCAGGTGATGGTGCTGGATGAGGCCGATAGAATGTTTGATTTAGGGTTTATTAAAGATATACGCTATTTACTCAATCGTATGCCAAGTCCTGAAAAACGCCTTAATATGTTGTTTTCAGCCACTTTATCATTCAAGGTATCCGAGCTGGCTTATGAACATATGTATCAGCCTGTGATGATTAAAATTGAAACGGAAGAGGTGACTTCAGTGTCAATTAAGCAATTTGCATTTTGTCCCGCTAATGAGCAGAAAATACCCTTATTAGTAGGTTTGCTTAATTCGCACATGCCGGTGCGTAGTATTGTTTTTGTTAATACCAAGCGTAGTGCAGAAAAATTAGCCGATTATCTTGCTGTAAATGGGCATAAAACTGCATTATTAAGTGGCGATGTGCCACAGGAAAAACGTCAACGTCTGTTGGCTGACTTTCAGGAAAATAAAGTCACCATTATGATTGCTACAGATGTTGCGGCACGCGGCCTGCATATCCCTGATGTCTCACATGTTTTTAATTTTGACTTACCCCAGGATGCCGAAGATTACGTGCATAGAATAGGTAGAACAGCACGCTTTGGCGCAAAAGGTGAAGCGATCAGTTTTATTTGTGAAGAATATGCCTATTCAATGCCAGATATTGAAGATTACATCAGTCAGAAAGTACCGGTACATAAAGTAACTGAAGATTTATTACCTGAATTAATAAAACCAGTGCCTAGAGCCAGAATTCCACGCAAGCAATATTCATCAGGAAAGCCCGCACATAGAACTCATACAAAAGCGTAGGCCTGGCGGGTTCATGAATTGATGTGTGTCGACCCTGAAAAGTAGAAGAACAGCCAGATTCTATGTTATTGATTTCCGCTATTTAATTGAGATAATGCTATAACTCTTTTAGAGCTGATTTTTTTATTCTCTACATTGTCCTGTATGAAATAAAGTTATAACGTTACTCAGCAACCGGCATAATCTCACGAAAGTCATTAATAGCAAGAAATTCATTAATAATTCGGGGCATTTTTTTTGAATCAGGCTGTTTAATGGATACTAAGTATTCAATGCCAAATGTCTGAGCAGAACGTAATACGGCAAGACTATCATCAACCATTAAGGTCGATTGTTTATCCCACCGGTGCTGATTTTGAAAGGCTTGCCAAAACGATTGATGCTCTTTGGCAAAACCAAAATCATGAGAGCAAATAATATCGTCAAAAAAGGACTGTAAGCAGGTTTTCTCCATTTTTAATGACAAACTTCCACGGTGTGCATTGGTGACTAAAAGTACTCGCTTGTCAGTTTGCTGTAATGCACTTAAAAAATCAGTGACGTGAGGTAATATGCTAATCAAACCAGAAACTTCAGTTTTCAGGCCGACAATATCCAGGTTTAAAATATCGCTCCAGTAATCCAGACAATACCATTCCAGTTTTCCTTCCATATTTTTAAATAAGGGCTGCAAAACAACTGTTGCTTCATCGATAGTTAATTGATTTTGAATTGCGTAGCGTTCCGGGATAAATTCCAGCCAGAAATGATTATCAAAATTCAAATCCAGTAAGGTACCATCCATATCCAGTAAAACTGTATTAATTTTATTCCAATCCAGCATAACAAAGGCTATAGTAATATTAAATAAATAAAAGTTACCATACCAAAAATGTCAGAAAAACCGAAGATACTTAACAGAAAAATCGTGGCTCAATCCAGTTTGTTTAGAGTTGAGTCTATGAATTTAGAATTCAGCAATGGTGTGACAAGGCAATATGAACGTTTAATGCGAGGTAGTGGCAGTAATGGTGCAGTACTTATCGTACCCATGATAGATGAGCACACAGTATTATTGATCCGTGAATATTCTGCCGGTATTGAACGGTATGAGTTAGGGCTTGCCAAGGGAAAAATAGACGATGGTGAAAACGCCTTACAAGCTGCAAATCGTGAATTAAAGGAAGAGGTGGGTTACGGAGCGCATAAAATCAAACAAATCAGCTCCTTTTCTATTGCACCTAGTTATATGGAGCATATGACAGAAATTATTCTTGCTCAGGATTTATATCCAGAAAAATTGCCAGGTGATGAGCCGGAAGAATTAGAAGTAGTACCCTGGAAACTGGATAATTTAACGGAATTAGTGAGCAGTGGGCAATGTACCGAAGCAAGAAGTATTGCTGCTTTATATATAGTCAGAGACTATTTATTGAAAAATTGAGGTTTTAAAAACGATTAACCACAAAAAAATATTTCATTTTGTGCGTGGTTCGTTAGTCAAGTAATTTAGTGCCTTATTCCATGGCTGCTGACAACTTTAAACAGGGTTAACCAAAGGATACCCAGGTCTCCAGTAAAAGACTGCTTCTGCATATACTCTGTATCCAGTTTCACTTTTTCAGGAATAGCCAATTCATCACGGCCATTTATTTGTGCCCATCCTGTAAGACCAGGGATTAATCGGTGAATACCCTGCTCGGTACGCAGAGCTATTAAATCATGCTGATTAAATAAGGCTGGCCGTGGACCAACAAAACTCATTTCACCTTTTAAAATATTCCATAATTGCGGTAATTCATCCAGACTGGTTTTGCGTAAAAAATTACCGATGGGTGTTAATGCGCTCTGTGGGTTAGTTAATAAATGTGTAGCAACTTCAGGGGTATCAATTTTCATACTCCTGAATTTAGGCATTTTAAACAATTCATTATTTAAACCTACCCGATCCGACCAGTATAAAACAGGTCCTGTTGAGGTAAGTTTGACTATCAGTGCAATGATAAGAATGGGGATGATAGAAATCAGTAAAATACTAATCGCTAAAATAATGTCAAAAATTCTTTTCATTATTGCTTTGCTTAATATGTATTAGGGTGAAGTGCTGGCTTAGAAAATAAGAAAAAATATACAGGAGTAAAATATTTATTGCTTTATTTTAGTTATTGACAGCAATAGTTAAAGCTATTGCACGCCTTTTATGTAAGTTAATGCGATAAGGTACGCAACAAATTCGCATAATCTTCATCAACTTTATAATCGCTAGCACGTAATGCCTTAATTCGTTTACAGGCATTAATGACCGTAGTATGGTCACGACCACTAAAAGCATCACCAATTTCAGGTAAGCTATGGCTGGTTAATTCTCTTGCCAATGACATGGCGATTTGTCGAGGTCGTGTAACTGATTGTTTACGGCTTTTGGATAATAAATCGGCAATTCTGATTTTGAAGTAATCAGCAACTGTTTTTTGAATATTGTCTATGCTTACCAGTTTATCTTGTAGCGATATTAAATCGTGTAGTGCTTCTTTAGCAAAATCAATGGTAATATCCGCTCCCGTAAATTGAGCATTGGCCAGAACACGACGTAATGCACCCTCCAGGTCCCGCACATTTGATGGAATACGTTTACCAATAAAAAAAGCAACCTCATGATCCAGTTCAACATTATTTTGCTGAGCTTTATTGATTAAAATTGCCGCTCTTGTTTCCAGATCAGGCGGCTCGACAGCCACAGGTAAGCCCCAGCCAAAGCGTGATTTTAAGCGGTCTTCCAGCCCATCAATTTCCTTCGGGTATTTATCACAGGTTAAAACAACCTGATTTTTCTTTTCTAACAGTGTATTAAAGGTATGAAAAAACTCTTCCTGTGAGCGCTCTTTCCCCGCAAAAAACTGGATATCATCAACAAATAAAGCATCAACATTACGATAATAGTCTTTAAACGCATTAATACTGTTTTGCTGGAACGCCTTAACCATATCCTGAACAAATTTTTCGGAATGTAAATAAACAACATTGGCATTTGGGTTTTTTGCCAGAATTGCGTTACCGATGGCATGCATTAAATGTGTTTTACCTAAACCTGATGCACCATAGATCAGCAAGGGATTATAAGCTTTGCCTATGTTTTCGGACACTTGAATTGAAGCTGCTTTTGCCAGTTGATTAGATTTACCTTCAACAAAATTCTCAAAGGTAAAAGCGGTATTAATAAAAGTGGGTGTTTTTTTCTTCTTTTGAGGTTCACTGGAAGGGCCGGTAGTGCGCGTGCTTCGATTTGCTATGATTGCAGGTTTAGCATTTTTTGAGCCGATCTCCATTTTTACAGTATATTGACCATTGGAAAATTCATAGATCGTATCTTCAATTTTACCTAAAAAATGATCTTTTACATGCGCAATAATAAACTGGTTGGGAGCCAGAAGTTTAATAACATCATTTTCTACTTGCGCTTGTAATGGTCGAATCCAGGTGTTTAAATCATTAGCAGAGATTTCATTTTCAAGACGGGACAGACAGGAATTCCAAATAGAGCTCATTAAACGATTCGTATGATAGTAAACAGCAGATAAGTTAGCTTAATGCTAAATAGCTGTTAAAAATAAGAAAAAACAGGATCTGAAGTACACTTCAGTTGAGATAAATCATAGCATAAAAGCGCACACCTCTTAATAATTAATACCAAAATGAATACACAAACTATATTAATTACCGGCTGCTCGACAGGTATAGGTTATCGAGCTGCTGTATTGTTAAAACAACGCGGTTATCGCGTTGTCGCCTCTGCCAGAAAAATCGAAGATGTTACGCGCCTGCGTGATGAAGGTTTTGAAACCGTGCAACTGGATTTAGCAGATAGTAACAGTATTCAGCAGGCTGTAAAACAAGTTGCTGAAATGACCGAAGGAAAAATTGATGGATTATTTAATAATGGTGCCTTTGGGCAACCGGGTGCTGTGGAAGATCTAAGCCGTGATGTTTTACGCGAGCAATTTGAGACTAATTTTTTTGGTACCCATGAATTAACCAATCTGATTATTCCCTTAATGCGTCAGCAAGGAAAAGGGCGGATTATCTATAATAGTTCCGTCCTGGGGTTTATTGCGATGACGTATAGAGGCGCTTATAACGCCAGTAAATTTGCTTTGGAGGGGCTTGTTGATACGCTACGCCTGGAATTATATAGGACTAATATCCATCTTTCATTAATAGAACCGGGGCCTATTAGCAGTGATTTTCGGAAAAATGCATTTGCTTTATATAAAAAAAATATCGATCCCGTCAATAGCCCGCATAAAGAGACCTACCAGGCTATGGAAATCCGTCTGCAAAAAAAAGGTCCGGCTGTCCCCTTTACTTTACCCGCAGATGCTGTGGTGCAGAAAGTTATTCATGCAATGGAATCAAAACGCCCCAGGATTCGTTATTATGTGACTGTCCCGACTTATGTATTTGGCTATTTAAAAAGGATTCTACCCACAAGTTGGCTTGATTACCTGGCACGCAAAGTATAGATAGCTAAGCGGCCTGGGGGGGGATTATTTAGCGCAGGATTAAAACCAGGATTTATTGTTCAAACCCTTGAACATTTCAGTAATAGTATAATCAAGTCGTTTACGGACTAACTCGGCATCAATATCCTGCTGTATTTCAGCTTCTGCCTTGCTAATCCAGATTATATTCTTACTGGCGATATCAGTTAAAACAACTATTAGGGTGGCATCAGGTTTGATAATTAGCATATCCTGACTGGAGTTAGGTTTTTTTACTAACTCCAATGCCTGCATATTAGCAGCCAGCCGAAATGAGACAGCCAAGCCAGGATTCGTTGTGCTATAGCGTACTCCACGTTTAGCTAATTCACGATCAATAAGTTGTCTGATATCCTCGGTGATATCAAAACCTGGAGGTTGCCATTTGCCACTAGGGTCGTTCAAGCTGGTTATCGATTCCGACCAGATATAAGCAGTATAGCGGCTAATATCTGCGTGAACGCCAACTTCGGTTTGGACCCGAATATCTCTGGCATAGTAAGCGCATCCTGTTTGCAGGATCAACAATGTTATTAATAGAAGTCGCATCTGATTACTCTTTCTGCATATCTTTATCCAGCCATGCCATAAATATCTCATAACCTAATGCTAGCGTGATAGCACCAACAAATAAACCCACGAGACCAAACCACATCATACCGCCAATGGCGCCCAGCAGAATAACCAGTGTTGGAGTATCCATTCCCCGTCCAAGAAGTAGAGGTTTCAAAAAGCTATCACTCATACTGACGAGAAGACTCCATACGGCAAATATAACGGCGGGAGCTGTATCAGCAATAGAGAAAACATAAAATATAGCAGGAACAAGGACTAAAAGCGGAGGTAACTGGGCTACTGCAAGAATAAGAATAAAGATTGTCCAGAGTCCCCAGCCCGGTATATCCATAAGATACATCCCCATGCCTCCTAAAACAGCCTGAATAACTGCTACTCCAAGCACTCCTTGCGCAACGCTGCGAATGGTTGCCGTTGTCAGATTGGTAAACTGTAAACCTTGTTCTTTATCTGTCAGTCGAGAGACAATTTTTACAGATATCTCATAAGCTCGCTGAGAGTTGGCTAAAAATATGCCAGAGATAATAATTGATAAAATAAACTGCAGAACACTGCCGCCTATTCCCGTAACAGCAGAAATAAAAGCTTTGCCTAGTTTCTTAATGACAGGGATATTTTGTTTAAGCATGGCTTCAAGATTAGCAGAAGCCTGGCTCCATGCCGAATAAACAGTATCACCAATCAACGGCCACTGACTAACTCTTTGGGAGGGTGGCGGGATCTTCAAGGTACCTGCAGAAAACCCCTTTACCAGATGGGAAGACGTTTCGACCAGAGAGCCTGAAATCAGTATTGAAGGAGCAATTAATAGACTTAATGCGAACAGTGTATACAGCGTTGCTGCTAACTTAAAACGACCATGTAGAGCGAGGTTTAGCTTGTTATAAAGTGGAAAAATGGCAACCGCAATAATGATGCCCCATACGACAATAATTATAAAAGGCTTAATAATCTCGAAACACAGGGCAATAATTAAAAAAGTCAGAGCTAGTCGAATACTGACTTCTATCACTCTATTGGTAAATATTTTCTCATCCGGCTTTGTATCGGAAATCATGTGCTTACCTCTAATATTATTTGTGATAGAAATCACGTCAATAATTAAAAAATCCTACAATGAAACAGATCTAGACAATACGACTGTTAGCTATTCCAGCATGTAGCAGAATAGCGATATAAATCATTCTTTAGCGCCTTTGGGTTATAGAAGAGTGGACTGAATTGCATTTTACAAGATTAATTCCTCAAGGTTGAGTAATCTTCCTCTCATAAACAATAAAGCTGTAGTTAAAATCGACGCTGGTATCATCATGAATATCTTTGCGCGCAACTTCCTGCCATAGCTGCAGATCAATTTCTGGAAACCAGGTGTCGCCATCGAATGCCTGTTGAATTTGGGTAATATAAAGCCTGTCAGCTCGAGCCAAAGTTGCAGCATATAATGTTGCACCACCAATCACAAAGACTTCGTCAATGTCTGCACAGCTTTGTAATGCACCATCAAGATTATTAAAAACAAGACAGCCTTGTTGCGCATAGTCAGGATCACGACTGATAATAATATTTTGCCGGCCGGGCAATGGACGACCGATCGATTCAAACGTTTTCCGCCCCATGATAATAGGGTGTCCCATAGTAATGTGTTTGAATTTTTTAAGATCTGCAGATAAGTGCCATGGCATTTGATTATTTAGACCAATCGAATAATTCGTTGCCATGGCGACAATAAGCGAAAGTTTCATTTTTTGAGTGTTTTTAGCAAGTGTAAGTTAGAAGGAATACTACATGATTTTTGCAATACCCAGATAAAAAAAGAGATAATACATCTACATTTTTCTTAAGAGACTATATATGAGTACTGAACAATCCTTATTACAACGTAGTAATTCCAAATGTGAACTATGCACAGCTGAGCAAAACCTGAGCGTTTATAACTTACCGCCTGAGAGTGAAGACAGCGCTGAAAAATCGGTCTTGCTTTGTGCCACATGCCTTAGCCAGATTACCAATCCGGAAGCAATGGATACAAATCATTGGCGATGTCTGAATGATAGTATGTGGAATCCTGAACCTGCCGTTCAGGTTATGGCATGGCGAGTGTTGAAACACTTATCAACCGAGCCCTGGGCTCAGGATTTACTGGATATGTTGTATTTAGAACCGGAAATACTAAGCTGGGCGGAAGCAGATAGTTTAGGCGCGAGTGATGCAGATGATACTGTTCCGACGCTTGATAATAATGGCACAAAGCTGGAAGCGGGCGATACGGTTACATTGATTAAAGACCTGGATGTAAAAGGCGCAGGATTTACTGCCAAACGTGGAACAGTAGTAAAAAATATCTCATTAACAGATAACCCTAAACATATCGAAGGACGAGTAAATGGCGTACGTATAGTACTGGTCGCAGATTACCTGAAAAAGGCAAATTAGCGGTTACTAGTCCTACGGACTCAGCAAGAATTTCTGCGTGAACGCCTTGCGTTCCGTGACGCAGTTTTTTGATATTATGCTGATATGTTGCAAGAACATATGCCACGTTGAATAGAGAGTTTTGTTTTATTGTAGCGTCTTACTTAATGCTCCCGGCATAATTAGTCGCAATTAAATCAAAAAATGGAAGACCGTTATTGATTTATCGGTAACGGTCTCTATTTGTCAATAAATTCGCACTTAGGGATCTGACCCCCGTTCCTGACCCCCGTTCCTCTCTTGATCGTCAATAATAATGAACAACCAAACCACGTGGAAAGTTAAGAGCAGTGAGTAATATTTTAGAAGAATTAGAAACAGTCTTATCATCAGATGCGCAGGTCTATACTCCCGAAGGAAGTGAATCTAAAGCTGTAGTTCATCAGTGGGTGCATGCCATTGCACATGATTTACCTCTTTTTGCTGAAGTTAAAGGGGTTAATAAATCAGCTATTATAAAGACCCTTAAAGACAATCAGCTCTTTAAAGATAAAACCTCATTTCATCATAAATTAACAGCACATTTGCCTATTGTTCCGCCTAACAAGGCAAGGTTTACATTTATTGATCTCTTTGCCGGTATTGGTGGCATGAGAATCGGCGCGCAAAATAATGGCGGTGTTTGTGTGTTTTCTTCAGAATTTGAAAAAAATGCGCAACAAACGTATTTAGATAATCACGGTGAACTTCCTTTTGGAGATATAACTGAAATAGCCGTAACTGATATTCCTAGTCATGATGTCTTGTTTGCTGGATTTCCTTGCCAACCTTTTTCGCAAGTAATGGTGTCGATGTAATATTTTGAAAACTATCGTATTTTTAATAATACGCTTAGAGAGTTGCAAATAGAAAACTAAAAAAATTTATGAGGGAACAATGAAAGAGTTGTTAGAGGAAATTATTAATGGCTGGAGTTCTGCAACAAGAGAAAAATTTACCAATCACCCCATTGCCCAAAAAATTAGAATAGAGTTTCCTAATAAAATAAGAGATTATATTTCTGAAACACACCCATCCTTTATAGTTAAATCAAGTGCCGGGGCTGGTAATTGGGCCAATGTAGCCTGGCTATCAATATTGAACCCTGAAATAACTACCACAACTCAAGATGGTATTTATCCAGTCTATTTATTTAAAGCAGATGGGAGTGGAATATATCTTTCGTTAATCCTCGGAACAACAAATCCTGCAAAATCTCTTGGTAAAAAGGAAGCAAATAAGCAAGCTGACAATATTTCTCAATATATACGTGAGTCAATAGATGGGTTAAAAAACTGGGGGGACTCTTCAATTGATTTGGCAGCCACAACAGCGCTAGGAAAATCATACGAGACTTCCAATATTGTTGCGAAATACTATCCTTCTGAATTGATGCCAGATGAAGAGATATTAAAAAAAGACCTTATGGATTTGCTTGTATTTTATGAACAAGTCCCTGCGTTATGGATGAAAATTAAAAGGGATGAGGCAAGTGATATTAATTTTAGCATTCAGTTAACAACTCAGGTTGATAACATACCTTTACCAAAACCCTTCATCCTCCTATCCGGAATCTCCGGGACTGGAAAAACACGTTTCGTTAAACAGCAAGCCATAAGCTCTAGGCAAGACGCATCAAATTATCAGTTAGTCCCAGTACGCCCTGACTGGCACGAACCTTCTGATTTATTAGGCTATATTTCCCGTCTTGGTGATAAGGGCGCTGAGTACATTGTGACTGACTTCTTGCGGTTTATAGTGGCCGCATGGAAAGATGTTATTGAAAGTATTGAAGTGCATGAGATTAGCTATAAAGATGACTGCGTGCCGTATTGGTTATGTCTGGATGAAATGAATCTTGCGCCTGTCGAACAATATTTTGCGGACTATTTATCTGTAATTGAAACAAGATATTGGGAAAACGGTAAATATAGCTGTGATCCTTTGCTTAATGCCAGTATTTTTACACAAGTGGCTGATGTTTCTAAATTAAGAAATAGTCTTAATTTAGAGGGGGATGAAAATGATGATTTATGGGACTATTTTTTTAAAAATGGCATTAGCATACCGCCCAACCTGATTGTAGCAGGTACGGTGAATATGGATGAAACCACACATGGTTTCTCTCGTAAGGTGATTGATCGGGCATTTACCCTGGATTTTGGCGAGTTCTTCCCCAATGATTATCAGCATTATTTTGAGCCTAAAACACAGGCAAAGGTATTAAGCTTTCCTGTTCTTTCTCAGGTTGATCCGGATCTTATGACTAAGGTAGAGAGTGATAAAGATGCTCAGAAAAGCATTCAATTTTTAGAATCCATTAACGCGGAATTAAAAGGGACGCCTTTTGAACTCGCTTATCGGGCATTGAATGAGTTGCTGATTGCTGTAGTTTGTTTTGAACCTAAAGATGAAGTCTCACTTCAAGCGGTATGGGATGATTTTTTAATGACCAAGGTACTGCCACGGATTGAAGGAGATGGTGAAAAATTGCAGGATGATGGAGAGCATAACTTGTTCAATAAACTGGAATCTGTTCTTGCGTTTCAGCTATCTCAAATATGGGAGTCAGAAGCACGTCCTGATTTATTAAGAGAAAATATTAACGGTGATGTGCTTACCATTCCATGTCGCTCAAAAAAGAAAATCAACTGGATGAAAAATCGCTTAAGTGATAATGGTTTTACTTCTTTCTGGCCATAATGCGTAATTATAGTTCCCATGCTTTGCGTGGGAATTCATACAGGAACGCTCCTGCGTTCTGTGACGCAGAGCATGGGAACGATGTGTAATTATTTTCATTCTACAGGAGGTTGAAAAATGCCAGAACTATTGGGTCTTGAGACACCTGACTGGAAATTAGTCGTCTGGAGCAAGGATATTAGTCAGTCTCAGAAAATGTTAAACCATACCTTAAGTACTAGAAAGACAAAGCCACCAAATACTTGTTTACGGTTTGACCCTCTACTGCATATCGTCGATTTAGATAGTCGAGAAAGCCAGTATATCTGCTCTGATAAACCGCTGTTTTTTGAAAACAAACTGTATGAGTTTGATTTTCAATTTCAAGAGAGGCGGTTTTCTGGTGAGCCGGTTATTAAACATCGTTTACAAGCCATAGAAGATGCTTTTCATTTTTCAGGAAATTCATTAAGAGGCAGCTTAAACTTCGGTAATGCAGTGGGCTGGTTTAAGCTGGAGTTAAACTATGAGCTAAACAGTAGATGTATTGCACAAGCGATTTCTTTTGAAGTTTTTCCGATTAAAATGGATATTGAAACAGATTTATCAGCCATTCAACAAATTATTGACAAGCAGTATCCTTTATTCCGTTTTTCTTTTGCGCAAAAAACAGAGCAAGAATTATCGCGCTCGCGAAAGCCGCATGAGCGTTTTCCATTATTGTGGCTGTCTCAATTTGAAAGTTTACGGCTAGAGCTGGAAAGCGGTATTAAAAAAATTCTACAAGCCCCGCATTCTCGACTATTGCCACGCACAAAAAAGCTAAGAGCAGAGCAACTCAAAGGGCGTTTATCGCCTAAATTAGAGGAGCAAGTCAGGTCGGCATTAAAAAACAGTGAAAGTTACAGGCGTTATAAGCTAGATACTCAAATCCTGTCAGTTGATACGCCTGAAAATCGTTTTATTAAAATGGTGTTGGTACGCTGTACACGTGAATTGTCGGCTTTTATTGCGCGTGTAAAGGAGAGTGATGCTGCACCTGAAAATAGTCGAGTATCGGATACGTTTTTTAAACAGATTAATCACTGGAAAACACCTTTAGAGCGATTTTTAAATCGTCCGTTTTTTAAAGAAATAGGCAGCTATGAAGGCTTGAATGGCGAATCATTGGTGTTACATCAAAAAGCAGGTTATGCCAATGTTTATCGAGTCTGGCAACAATTAAAGCTCTATCTTTATGTCTTTGGTCAGCATGCAAGTATTTCCATGAAGTCTGTTGCCGAGTTGTATGAGGTTTGGTGTATTCTGGAAGTACGCAGATTATTAATCGATGAACTTGGTTTTACTGAAACCACTAACAGGAAACCAGCCTTATATAAAAAAAATGTAGAAAAAGCATTGCGTGATGGAATGGGCGCGGCTTTTAATTTACAGCGTAATGGCATAAAAATACGCCTGGCACATGAGCCGCCATTTAACAAGCCGCCTGATAATCCTCAAATGGGGCATATTTATTCATGGATTACCAGTCAGAAGCCGGATATTTTATTGGAAGCGGAATTTGAGAGTGGCGAAAAGTTACGCTGGATATTTGATGCCAAATATCGGATTTCTGCTGATGATAATGCAGTTGATTTTGCGCCAGATGATGCCATCAATCAGATGCATCGGTATCGTGATGCATTAATTCATATTCACCAGGCTAACGATGGCTGGCAGGAAAAATCGCGACCTATTTTCGGTGCCTTTGTTTTATACCCAGGCTGGTTTGAAGCAAGTGAATCTCAAAATCCATATAAACAAGCTATCAAAGAAATTGGTATTGGTGCTTTTCCTTTGTTACCAAACTCAAAGAACAGCTGGTTAGGTGAATTTTTAGTCGAACAGTTTGGTGTTATTGATAATAAACTGGATGATTACAAAACCGGCTCGGCAGATCACTTGTATGTACAGGAATCCGCTCGAATTAGTTACACAGGAATGGAATTGTCAAAATTCCAGGATTTAACTCTCACCGTTGCTTTAGGAAAAGGCAGGAGTAAGGCTTATTTAGAAAAGTTTAGAGAGGGTAAAGCGCAATGGTATCACTTGCCTTTAAAAACAACAGTGGCAAAAAGAATGCAGCGCACAGCAATGCGTGAGCTTAAGTATTGTGCTTTTGTTGTTTATTATCCCGATGATGTGCAGCGGCGAATAGAATATGTTTATGAGCTTGTTTCCGTACAACTGGTCAAGCGTAGAGACATAACTGCTGAGCAAGCAGGAGTACCCCCTAAAAATTCAGACGATGACTATTGGCTGTTTGAACTGGGGAGAGTGAATAAAATGGCATTAGCTATTGACGTTTCAGGCACTAGAGATTTCAAGTTCAGACTTGCAAACATTGATGAATTAATAAAAGCTGAAGCATGGACTGATCTGCCAAATCATTATGCTTTTTTGCAAAAGGCATAAACTTTTTGCTAATTGGTAGGCAATTCGTGGATACTGTAGACAAACAAACTCGGTCCAGAATGATGGCTAATATCAAAGGTAAAAATACCAGGCCTGAGATTATTATTCGTTCTTTGTTACATCGCCAGGGTTTTCGCTTTCGTATTCACGATAAGCTTTTGCCTGGAACCCCGGATCTTGTTTTAAAGAAATATAAAGCGGTAATTTTTGTTCATGGATGTTTCTGGCATCGGCATGATAACTGCAAATTGACAAGCACACCCAAACAAAACAAAGAATTTTGGGTAAAAAAGTTTGCAGCAACTGTATATAGGGATGGAGTAAATTATTTTAAATTAAAGCGTCTTGGCTGGCGAACAGCTGTAGTTTGGGAATGCGCTATTCGTGATAAAGCGCATTTATCAAACTATATTAAAACGCTGGCTGCATGGTTAAGATCAGAAAGTGAATATATTGAAATTCCAGAATGTCACACTGAGAATGACTAAGCTATACGAGTTTCGGCTTAATCTGATGACGTTATACCAGGCATTTCAGGAATTAGAGGAATTGTACAATAGCCATCAAAAAAAATGAGCATTGATTTTATATAAAATTTTATATAAACTAATCTTAATTCAACCAGGAGATCAGGTGTGGCACTAAAATTTTATGAAAGTCCTTTTCATGTGACTGAAACAGCTGAGGTAGCCAGCAATATGGTTTTGCGTGCTGATATTATTATCATGATTAGAGATATTATTCAGCATCAGGGCTGGACACAGCAACAAGCTGCTAATCAACTCTGTATAAGTCAGCCACGCATTTCAGATATTATGAATGGCAAAATAGAAAAATTTACCCTTGATTTTTTAGTTACTATTCTGGATGCCCTTGGATTCAAAGCTCACTTTACTTTTGGTGATATTAATAGTGCAAATATTGATATCAGGCGTGTTAAAAACAAATCTGCTTAATTTTTTAGCTGACTCTTAAGTTCTTTATATCTTGCTTTTACTGTTGCCATAGCCTGTTTATCCACCCCATTTGTTGTTTTTTCAAATGAATGAAGTACGATAACAGTATTGAAATATTTAGCAATATAGACACACCTAAACGCAGGGTGTCCATTTATCTTCAATTCAATGACACCAGCACCTATGCTACTTAATGACCTAATGTTTAAAAACGGTTTTTTGTTTTCCTGAATTGCTCTCAAACTTGTTCCAAATTCAATCTGTATGCTCTTTTGAAAGTTTTTATACTCTCTTTCAGCAGCATCATTAACAAATGCAAATCTCTTTTTATTCACTATTAAGCCCCAAAAAAAACAGATCAATCTTGATGCTTTTTCACGCTCAGCATCATGAGTGCTGAGCGTTTGTATAAAACTTTACCCACAGCATAAAAGCTAGAAAAGGCTTTGCCCCTAATTATAACGTCATGAACACTTGCTATCCCCACAGTTCAGGCAGGTCATACAACCATCCAGCAACACTAAAGCTTTAGTCTGGCATTTAACACATAACTGCGCCTGTTTCGGAAAATTATCGCTTTCATCCGCTTTTTCGCCATGCCTGGCTTCAAACTCTTTGCGTTTTTCCGCAAGAAATTGTTTCTGATGCGCGTCCATTTCCAGATCTTTCAACATGCCGATTTGCTTCATATGCTGCTCTATGGCATGCCCTATTTCTGCAACAAGAGAAGGCATATAGGTTCCGCCCTTTTTAAAGTAACCGCCTTTCGGATCAAAAACCGCTTTTAACTCCTCGACCATAAAGGTGATATCGCCACCCTTACGAAAGACTGCAGAAATAACCCGGGTTAAAGCCAGGACCCACTGAAAATGCTCCATATTTTTCGAGTTGATAAATACTTCATACGGGCGGCGTTCCTCATGCTCTGTGCCCATATTCAGGATCATGTCATTTACGGTAATGTATAGCGCATGTTCTGATTGCGGGGTTTTAATTTTATAGGTTGAGCCAAACAACATTTCCGGACGTAAAACATTTTCATGCATACTGACAACATCCAGAACTTCTTCCTTTTTTGCCGCAGGCTGTTGGTCTTCTTTGGTAAGGACTTTAAAGCCTACAATTTTTTTATCTATTTTTATGGTCATTGGTTTTTTCGCCTTAGAATTTTCCGTAATAGCCTTCTTTCAAGGCATCAAACAAATTAGCTGCACTATGCATTTCGCCATCATATTCAATTTGCTCATTTCCTTTTAACTCCAGGACATGACCATCTTCCAGTGTAAATTGATAAGTGGTATTTTCAAGATCCGACTCTTTAACTAATACACCTTGAAAAACTTCTGGATTAAACCGGAATGTTGTACAGCCTTTTAAGCCTTTATCATAAGCATACATGTAGATATTTTTAAAATCTTCATACGGATAATCGGTGGGTACATTAGCCGTTTTAGAAATCGAGGAGTCGATCCAGACTTGTGCTGCTGCCTGTACATCAACATGCTGTTTAGGCGTAACGGCATCAGCAGTAATAAAATATTCCGGCAATTTTTCGTTTTCTTTTTCACTGTACGGCATAGCCTTACTATTAATCAGCTTACGATAGGCAAGTAATTCAAACGAAAAAACATCGACTTTTTCTTTAGACTTTTTACCTGCACGAATCACATTGCGTGAATAGTGATGCGCAAAGCTTGGCTCAATACCGTTACTGGCATTATTCGCCAAGGATAAAGAAATAGTGCCTGTTGGTGCAATCGAGCTGTGATGGGTAAAACGAGCTCCATGTTCCATCAGCGCTGCAACGAGTTCAGGCTCTACTTCTGCGATTTTCTGCATATAGCGACTATATTTTGCATGTAATACTTTCCCAGCGATCTCATCGCCTACTTTGTAACCGTCGGTCACCATTTCCGGGCGCTTATGTAACATTGAACCTGTGACTTTATACATTTTTTCCAACGCGGGAGCCGTGCCTTTTTCTTTCGCTAATGCCAGCGCTTCTTTCCAGCCCTCAACTGCCAATACTTTAGTCACTTCGCCGGTAAATGCCAAAGAAGCCTCATCGCCATAGTGCATACCTAACATTGTAGCAGTAGACCCCAAGCCAAGATAACCCATACCATGACGACGTTTAGAAATAATCTCTTCCTGTTGCTGTTCTAAGGGTAAGCCATTAATTTCGACAACGTTATCCAGCATACGTGTAAAAACACGGATGGTTTTACGATAAGTATCCCAGTTAAAAGAGGCATTATCAGTAAACGGCTGTTCCACAAAACGAGTCAGGTTGATTGAACCTAGAAGACATGAGCCGTAGGGTGGTAAAGGCTGCTCACCGCAATTGTGTGCATGTAAACCATTGGCATCAAAAGTATTAATACCCGGTACCTGAATATCAAAAACATCTTCAATTCCGTCAGGAATAATAGCTTCAACAGTTGCAGTAAAGCGCTCACGGTTTAATTGACGCTTATAGTTGCAAAGTGCACTGTTAAGTTTTAATGCTTTATTGATATCGGTAAAATTCACTAACTCTTGAAATACAACTAAATTAGCTCCGCTTATCACCAATTCATGCTGTGCTTTTATTTGATAATCTGCATTTCCACCTTTGCCATCAGGTAACTGTTTTATCCCTGCAGGGCGACGGTTACGATCAATACTCGATTTAATTCCCAGGCGCAATAACATACGCTGTACAGCTTCTAGGCGGCTTAAATCTGACTGGGCCAATCGAACACTAACACCCTTTTCATGAGAACCTTGAACACTGCCATCCGCATCAAAAAAACCTTGCAAAAATCCCTTGTAAAAATCACTTGATGCTGTTTCAATCGCGGGGGTAATTGCTTTATTTCCTGCAGACATACCGAGTTCTTCGGCAAAAGATTTAAGTCCTGCAAAGCTCAGTCTATACTCATTTCTGCCAGCAATTTCAGACCATCCGTTAAAATCACTATGCGTTGTAAATTCCTGGCTTGCGACAAGCACTTTATCCATAATCGCATTTACGCCGGTATTTATGCTATCAAAACCTGCATTGGCTACCTGAGCGCTTTTCCAGACAGATAAAACAGTTTTATCTTCTTTTAAAGTGCCATCACCGATCAATAAGCCAATTAAATACCCTTGCTTTTCAGTGTATGCTCCTTGCCAGGCGTTTGAGGCTTGATGATTATTTAATAAAACCCTATCTCCTGCCACTAATTCACTTGCTGCACACCACTGTGTTTCCTGTTTATAACGACTTTGAGATACAACCTTACGAACTTGATGATCTTTAGTTAGGCGTAAGTTATAACCTTCCTTAGTCATCAATTTGACCACTTTTTTAGTTGCTGTCTTAAAAAAACCTTCTGCGCCTGATTGATGTAGTTTACCATCGACCAGGAGGTTAATTTGTTGTCCTAATAGTGAGCTAACTTGTCTCGCACCATGCTCGGTTTGTACCCAGGTATCAGCTGTTACGCAAGGATTAGTCGCCCGAATATCTTCACAAAACCAGTTGTTATTCATTTCATTGACTTTATCAATAAGAATAAAACCGGGTTCAGCATAATCGTAAGTTGAAGACATAATAATGTCCCATAAGCGACGTGCTGGCAGAGTTTTGGAAATTTTACAGGCAACCAGGCCATCTGCATTTTCTACATAGCCTTCAGTATGCGGTAAATCACGCCAGATAATCAGCGTATCGTCAGCTTCATCCAGATTATCTTCTTCCCACTCTCTTTGCATAACGGGAAAAGAAAGCGGCCAGGATTTATCCGCTTTTACAGCTTCGACAAATTCTGCGGTGATCAAGAGCGATAAGTTGAACTGGCGTAGACGGCCATCTTCACGTTTGGCCCGGATAAATTCGATAACATCAGGGTGACCAATATCAAATGTAGCCATTTGTGCTCCGCGGCGCCCACCTGCAGAGGATACGGTAAAACACATTTTGTCATAAATATCCATAAAGGATAAAGGCCCGGATGTATAGGCTCCAGCGCCTGAGACATAGGCATCTTTGGGTCTAAGGGTTGAAAATTCATAGCCAATGCCGCAGCCCGCTTTTAAAGTAAGCCCTGCTTCATGTACTTTGCCTAAAATATCATCCATCGAATCAACAATAGAGCCGGAAACCGTGCAGTTAATTGTCGAGGTTGCCGGTTTATGCTCGTATGCGCCTGCATTAGAAATAATACGACCCGCTGGAATCACGCCCTGGCGTAAAGCCCATAAGAATTCTTTATAGTATTTATCCTGTTTGACCTTGCCTTTTTCGACACTGGATAAGGCTTTGGCAACACGCTGATAGGTTTCATCAATACTGCCATCAATAGCGACACCTGATTTGGTTTTTAAGCGATATTTGGTATCCCATATATCGACAGATGCATCCTGTAGGGGAATTTCGGTTATAGCACCCGAATCAGCGGCTAACTTGGCGGTCATTTTTTTTCCTAGTCTGTGAGTATAGTGTCGACATACCTAAAGCGAGACTTTTGATCAAAAAAAATCTATTTTGAGTAGGCAGCCAGACGGTATATTTTGTTTTGCAATATTTTAACATACCACAATATATAGTGTTAAAAAATATTATAAACACTATATAAGGTATATTTTATGTGGAATTGTTTCTTAGAGAGGTATGCTCAAAGCTGGTGTTTAAGGTCAGGCTGGCTTTATGTCTTCATTATCCAGATTGTCAGTTTTATGCCATTGACTAACTATTCATTTATAGGGATTTGTAAAAAATACGCTGTATTTGGGTTGGTGATGGTTATCGTGGTGTCAATATGATGGAATGCGTCGCTCAACGTTTTCATATTGTTTTGCAAGCTATTATCCTAGAATTTGCTTTAGCAAGAGCGTTATATGATTTAAAAGATAGTGGCGACACAATCAAAAGTGGTTCAACAGGTGTATTAGTTGCTTGTTATGTCTATAATGATGGCTATATTTTTTTCCAGGTAATGAGGTTTATTTTATGAAGACAAGCACTATCGCAGCCGCTAAAAATAACCTATCCCATTTGATTAATCAACTAGAGTTTGAAGAGCCTATCCATTTAACACGTTATGGTAAGCCTGTCGCAGTTGTGATGTCAGAGAGCCAGTATCAAGCATTGGTTTCACCTCCCAAAAGTTTAAATTTGGCAATTTTGAATTGGCGTGAACAGTTAGATGAAGAGTCTGATGTTGGTTTAACGGAGAGTGAGCTTAATATAATCCGTAAAGAGTCTAGTGGGCGTGACTTTACATGGGCCGAATGAAGTATCTGCTAGATACCAATATCCTTTTCAGAACCCGCGAGACAAAAAATTAAGTGATAAGGTTATGCAGTGTTTTTCCAAGTATGATGGTCAATATGTAACGGCTGCTATTGTCTGGCATGAACTACATTACGGCTGTGCATTGTTACCAGACTCTAAACGAAAAACTCAGTTGCAAGCTTATTTATTAACATTACAATACTCTGGGTTAATCATTTTGCCTTATGAGCAAGCGGCAGCTGAATGGTTTGCCTACCATCGAGCTGTTTTAAAAGAACACGGGAAAACAGCGGCGTATGCTGATGGGGAGATTGCAGCTATCGCGGCGGTTAATAATTTGACATTGGTTACGCGTAATACTGATGATTTTAGTGCCTATAATAATTTATTATTAGATAACTGGTTTGAGTAAATCTTTGGGCTAAATACAACAGTTAGGCTGTTTGTTTTTTTGCATAAAAGCGAAAGCCTTTAATTTCCATTTGATTATTATCCAGTATCATTTTTAAAGCATCGAGCCTGATACCATAACGATTATTTGCCGGTAAAAACAGAGCGATTTTTTTATCGAAGCTGACTTGTTTTTTGTAGTTAGGGTAATCTTCAGTGAGATAGTGCGATTTAAAATATAGGGGTTGCTGTGCATATTCATCAACATAATCAAAGTAGTCAACGGCTTGTTGCGTTAATTTGACTTTAATGCGCTCTTTTAATAAAGGTAGTGGTGAGTCATTAAAATCTTCATAACCCATAAAGGATACCTTACCTGAATGGAAGTGAATTTTTACTAATTGGATGTCATCCAGTTCACCATAAAGCTGAACGCCACAGCCGACATAAACACGTAAGGCAGCCGGTAAAAGGTCAATAAAGTCTTTATGAAAGGTCAGCGAATGATTGGCGAGTAAAGTGCTAGCTGGTAATAGTTGTTGTGCGGCTAAGCTTGTCTCTGTGATCAGTTCAGTATTTGCAACAGAAAATAATAATTCACGAGCGATTTCAATGGCGTTATTGTAATTGCCGAAAAAGGCTTTGACATCACGTTGTAATTGATCCGGCAATTGCGTGTACGGTTTACGTTTATCAAATTGAGATAAGGCAAAATAAACCAATAAATCTTCTTTACGATACTGTTCTGCTTGTGCAAAATCATTTTCTTCAAACAGGCTATCGAGCAGGGTAAAGGTTTTATGGTGCGAGCCAACGAGTTCTTTGATTTTATCTGTATCAGAAAATTCATCATTGGCTGGGATGCGCCCTAAAATTAGACAGGTATTCCAAAAGTCTTTAAAGAGTGCTTCGTGCTCAACATATACCAACTCAAACTTTTCTTTACTGCTGGTCGGTCGAGTGGTGATTTGTTTCCAGTTGTGATGACGTTTCTGCCTGTCTGCTAAAAATAACTGCTCTTCTAATTTGTCTTTAAAGACAAAGAAAATACCAGGGCCAACCGCAATGGCATTTTCATCGAGGGTATTTTCAATAAAACCTTGTAATTCAGATTGCGAATAATATTTCTGGAAAGTATTGAGTGAGGTAATCACTCCATCTTTATACGGTGTAAATTTCTGGATATGCGCTTCGCCGGCAATCATCGCTGAAACCACTAATAGTTTTTGCGCGAGCTCAAAAGCAAGATGAATGGCTTCGATACGTTCTTCACGATCTTCAATAACATTAATAACAAAACCTATATTGACTAAATCACAAGGAAAGCGATCTACTTCAGGGCGGTGGGTGGGGTCCCAGCCAGCTGCATCAATACCGTGTGCTTCGAGTTCTTTTAAATCATCACCTAAACCGCAGCCATAATCAAAGACGGTATATTCTCCGTTTAAGTAGCTGTGTTTTGCTAAAACTTTCATCGGGGTGGACAATGATTGGCGCTGTATGGCTGTTTTATGACGGTCAATCTTGTTGTCTGGTGTTGCTGCACTTATCATGGCGCTTAATCGAAATAAGCGCCCATCCACTAATTCATAACCATGTTGATGAATAATGCGTTCCCAGGATTTTTTAAAGCCTATGATACGGTTGTTTTCATAGAGTCCAGCGGCTTCGCCTTCTTCAGTAATACTGACGAATTCTGCATAATGTTCATCATCAGGGCTGATAAACAATTCTTTACGATGTAATATGGGCGCATTTTCAGTTGCCGTGTAATTTGCGATTTTCTGGGTTTTATTGTCTAAATCAACGGTAACGCTATTGTGCAAGGCAGGATAAGAGTCTTCATAAAACTGAGGATAATTCAGATAAGAAAGACGAAATTGTTGAGTGTGAAGTTTGATAATATTCCAATCGCTTGCAGGGATTTTCAGTGCATCAGCAATCAGGATAATAAAGTCTTTTAATTCTGACGGCATTTCATGAAACGCACTGCTATGCAAGTAGCGGGCATTGCCGACTAATTTACCGAGCTTAACCGATTTAATCAGTTGATTGAATTGTACTGCGTCCATAAAGCTTACTCTTTAAGCAAAAATTGCTCTTTCTTAATGTTTTTCGGTATGCGCCGTTCGGTCGTTGCTTGCTCTAAGAGCGTAATGGCAAAGCTGTTTTCAGGGGCAATACTGATATGAATCGGTCTATTTTTACCGTAAAAATACAGTCGGTCAAATGGCAGGTGAGTCACGATCCATTTTGCAATCGTTAATGAGTCAGTATTGAGCGCATAAAAATCACAGGCGAATCCATCACGCTTACAAATGCGATTGTTTTTGGAGTTAACTTCATAACCCGCGTGCTGGTCAAGTTGAGGAGCGATACCTGGAGAAGGACGCTTTTTGATGAGTAGTAATAAATCATTGGAACAGAGGCCATAAGTTAGTTTTATCTCGCCGAACTGCTCGACTACAGGGTCTAAAATGCCTGTCGCCATGTTTCCGATGCTAGCTATCGTGCGTGGGTCTTTAGGAAGGTTATTAAGCTGGGCCAGTGATTGAGTCTCACCGCAGTTAATCAAATCCATATATTTGAAATATTTACTGCAATAATCAATTTTTTCTACTGACTTTTTCATATCCATTTGGTTGTGGTGACAAATGAGAATAACAACTCAACTTACTTTAAACTAAGGAACACGCATGAAATAAATTAAACAAGATTAAAAATCTGTAGGATGGGCAAAGCAATAGCGTGCCCGTCAAGCTACCCAAGATAGACTGATGGCTGTATTATATAAAGATGGGCACGAAAAAGACCTTTGCCCATCCTACAAGTTGCTCATATTATTTCTACATGTTCCTAAGTAACTTCATCTTCTCAAAGGATAATCCGGGCATCAAGGTACTATACCTGCGATTAAAGTTGTAATGATCAAGTAAAGCAGGACACTTTTTAAGATTGTTTTCTTATTGCCTTGGGCGCGTCATATTGGCTTTTAAGCTCTCTGCCAAAATATGCAACACAGAGACTTCATTCCGACTTAATCTTCTGTTTTTCACCGAAGTTTTGGTGTTCAATAGCGCGGTAAATATCAAGCCCCCTCTTCTGCTTTATTATCACCTGCTGGCCGACCTCAAATAGGCCAGTTAATCAATGCGCATGTGGTATAGCGCAACCATCCAGATAAATCTGCAAAGACTCTGCATCAGGTATTACATCAATGCTTAATGTTGTATTAGTCTCGAATTGGGCTATATCATTAGCTACTAATTTGATAAATAATGCGCTTAATTCGGCGGCCAATTGTTCCTGAGCGCGATTTTTGTTTTTTATAGTCGCTGCGGCCGAGTAATTTAAGTCTTTAACGGCCTGCTGCAAGGCAAGCATAGAAAAGTCCTGGATACGTATTTCAAAATCAGCAAAAATCTCAGGTCCCTGAGTTTGCTTGATACGTTCAATATCTTCAGCATTGGCATAAAGCTTAAATAAACCGACAGCCCCTTGCTGATCATTTTTGCAGGCACCGCCTTCCATCGCTCTAACGAGATGTAATAGTTCGCCGTCCTTTATTATAGATAAATCAGGCGCACCCAATAAGTCATTTTGCAGAATAGGGTCAAGCTTTATTGTAGAATTAACGGCAGTAGGTGGAGTATTTACGGGCTGGGTTGAACAGGCGGAAAGCAGTGGCAATAAAAGACTTATTATCAGTTTTTTGCTATTCATGGCGGTTACTTGGATATTGCGTATACTGGATTAAAAGAAGAGTTCAAAAAAATCTAAAAAGTTGGATTTATGATTAATTGTACAGAAATTTAATAAATCTAAAAAGGTAGAGGATGTGCTGACGAAGTATAGCTGAGAGTTGTGGGTAATCAGGTAATCATATACAAAGTACAGCTGGTAATTTGTTGGCAAATGCAAGCACAGCAAGGAGAAATCATGAAAAATAATGAGTTAAAAATAACTGAGAATACCTTAGATATCGCGTGTGATTATGTAACAAAGCAATTCGCTGCTCATTCCTGGTGGCCAAAAGAACAGCCCGATTTAGCAAAGCAGGAATTTGCTTTAATGAGGGGGAATGCTGTCGCGTTTAATGTCTGGTGTGAGCGCTGGTTAGATGCAGGACAGTGTAGACAGCTCAAAGCCGCCATTAAAAAATCCATTTAAATTAAACTCAAATGGCAATTTCTTTTAGTATTGAGTCTGGCAGGCAGCCTTTGGGCGTTGTTAGCTATTCTAATTTTGAGTCGCTTCTGGTTTGCTTTGGTGAGTTTAAAAGATATTGCAAACATTGCGCAAGCGCTCATTGATGATGCTGCTCGAAGCTGGCATGCGGCTAAATCAGGTAAAAAAGATGCATTAAATTTTTTTGCACAGGCCAAAAAATTATTTGAGATCCGTACCATTCTGAATTAGGCTGTTTAGGAACGTGCCTGAAATAACTTAAACAAGTTAAAAATCTGTAGGATGGGCAAAGCAATAGCGTGCCCATCAAGCTAACTATATAAAGATGGGCACGAAAAAGACCTTTGCCCATCCTACATGTTCACTAGTGTTCTACAAGCTGGTGTAGCTAACTGGCGATAAATTTAAAGCTTATTAAGCCTCAGATTTCTTAAAGCTCAACATCATGATAAATATTTTGTACATCATCAAGATCATTCAGCATAGCTAAAAATTTTTCAAACATCTCTAAATCTTCGCCACTAATAGGTTTCGTGTTTTGCGGTAAAAATTGAATTTCATCCACCTCAAAATCAATTTCTCCCAGCGTATCGATTAGCGCTTGTTTGGCTTTGAAATATTCAGCTTGCGGCGCAAAGATAGTCATCGTGCCATCATCGTTTTCAATATCAGCGACATCTACATCAGCCATCAGTAATGCCTCAAGAAGCGCCTCTTCATCATCATGCTTAAAGGCAAAAATAGCCGAGTGGTCAAACATATGGCTAGCGACGCCTTGTGTGCCAATTTTACATTTTGTTTTAGTAAAGCACTGACGCACATCGCCAAAAGTCCGGTTTGGATTGTCAGTCAGGCAGTCGATAATGACCATGCTGTTACCTGGGCCAAAGCCTTCATAACGAGCTTGTGCGAAGTCTTCACCGCCGCCGCCTTTGGCTTTATCGATGGCTTTTTCAATAACATGGCTTGGTACCTGGTTTTTTTTCGCGCGCTCAATCAAGCCGCGTAAGGCTAGATTACCATCGGTATCAACCCCACCCGCTTTAGCACAGACATAAATTTCACGGCCATATTTACTATAGACTTTAGCCTTGTTATCAGACGTTTTTGCCATAGATTCTTTGCGGTTTTGATAGGCTCTACCCATTAGGCTGGTGCTCCATTAATAATGATGAAAGTGTAAATCGGTAAATTTTACAGAGAAATATTTGTCGTGGAAATCTTTAAGTCCTTAGCGCCTGTCATGAAATGATAAGTATTGGTAAATATGCGAGATAGGGCGAAGCAATTTTAAGACGGGGTTTTCATTATCTTTGTAGGGCGTGGTATTCAATTTGTCACGCGTTAAAAGGATAGCCAGGAAATGGATGTTGATACTTTTTGTATTTGAGCACAGCCTGTGTCACAAATTTTAATAAAAATAAGAAGATGCTATTTGCAGTTCCATTTACTAGCTTTCATGATCAATGCCTGTTTGGCGTTTTTGATAATGCGGATGTGGTGCAAGCGATCAAGTTGATTGATCAGCTTATCCGGAACACTTTGGCGGCTGGTTAACTTGATCGATGTGGCTAAACTTTAATTTTCTTTTTCAGAGTGAATAGATTAACCTTATCAGATAGGTTTGAGCCAGGTAACGGTAGTCAAGTAACAGGCAATAACATACATTAAAAAGTAACGAATAATATTGATCATGATGAAAAAAGCAATTATTTACCTGCACGGATTCAATTCCGCCTCATTGGATCTGGATGGCAACTTGCTGACTGGCAAGGAAAAGCTTCTGCTTATGCAGGAATTTTGTGCGCAAAAAGATATTCTGTTTTATACACCTAATGTTGATTACCGGGATTTTGAAGGCATCGTTGAGGATATGCTGCTGCAGTGGAATCAATTTTTGGATCAATCTTATGATGTTGTGTTTATGGGCTCATCAATGGGCGGATTTGCCAGTGAATATCTGGCTATGAAGACAGGCTGTAAAGCCAGTATGATTAATCCCGCTATCACACCAAGTGAATTGTTAGCGCAATTTATGGGTGTGACAGAAAATTTTGAGACCGGGCAGCCATATAGCTGGAATCAGAGTCACTGTGAACAATATAGAGAGTATGAGACTGAACTGGAAAGCAGTAATCAAAATCTGGACAGAACAATTTTACTGGATATGGCCGATGAGTTGATAGATGCTAAAAATACGCTATTGAAATATCAGGAAAAAGCAAAGATTGTCAGCTATGACGGTGGTTCACATAGTTTTGAGCATATGAGAGAGGCATTGCCAGTCATTGAAGGAATTCTATTTAACTGATCATTTACGGATAAAAACTAAACAATGGATTGGGACAGCATTCAAAATAAAATCTGTAGTTTCGACTTAGAATCAGATGAAAACGGAGGTATTTTTGCCATCGGGGCGGTTTTTCAAGACCAGGTCTTTGAGCGTAAAGCCCCGTTTAATATCCACCGGGTTCTCAATGAATTTGATGACTTTGCCAGGAATGCCGGGTTTTTATTAGGGCATAATATTCTCCTGCATGACCTGCCCTTGTGTTCTGCGCTGAATCCGCAACTGGCTTTTCTTAATAAGCCGGTAATCGATAGCTTATTTTTATCCCCGTTAGCTTTTCCGGAAAATCCCTATCATCGATTAGTTAAAAATTATAAATTACTGCGCGATAGCCTGAATGATCCGTTGGCTGATGCCAGGCTTGCCTTGTCTTTGTTTCAAGATCAATGGCTGGCATTGCAGGAACAGCATGCCGAGTCGGGTTTATTGTCTTTTTATCATTACGCTTTTGCTGATAACAAGCGTTTCAAAGGTTTGCAGGAGTCTTTACTGGCAATGGGCGCTGAACCCATTAAGGCGAGTGCTGCTTTTGATCTAATTAAGGCTTTAACGCAAGGCCGTGTTTGTAAGACAGCGTTTAGCAAAGTCATAGTCTCTTATTTACCAAACCCCTTGGTACGCCCTGCATTAGCTTATTCTTTAGCCTGGCTGCGTGTGGCGGGTGGCAATTCAGTTTTACCTCCGTGGGTACGTGAACAATTTCATGATGTGGTACCTGCCCTGCGGCAATTGCGCGATATTCCTTGTCAGGCACCCGATTGCCTTTATTGTCAGGAAATACATGATCCTGTAGCCCAGTTAAAACGTTATTTCGGTTTCTCGGCTTTTCGCCCGCAACCCGAAAATACCGAGGGTGGCAGTTTGCAGCAAAGCATTGTTCAAGCGGGGATGCTGGATACGCCTCTATTTGCTGTTTTGCCGACCGGTGGTGGCAAGTCCTTGTGTTTTCAGTTGCCTGCTTTGGTGCGTTATCAGCGGCGTGGCGCATTGACGATTGTGATTTCGCCATTGCAGGCCTTGATGAAAGATCAGGTGGATAATTTACGCAGTAAAACCGGCGCGCCCAGTGCGGCGGCTTTATATGGCATGTTGACTGCACCTGAGCGGGGTGAGGTGGTCAAAGCCGTGCAAATGGGCGATATTGCTTTGTTGTATGTGTCGCCGGAACAATTGCGTAATATCGGTTTTAAAAAAGCTATTGAACACCGTGAGATTGGCTGCTGGGTGTTTGATGAGGCGCATTGTTTATCTAAATGGGGACATGATTTCCGCCCTGATTATTTATATGTTGCACGCTTTATTAAAGAGTTTGCCGCTCAACAGCATGCCGTTTTACCTCCGATTCAATGTTTTACGGCGACCGCGAAACAAGATGTAAAGCAGGAAATTATTGATTATTTTAAGGCGAATTTAGCGCTGGAACTTAGTGTTTTTGAAGGCGGTGTCGAACGTAATAATCTGCAATTTGAAGTGCAAACGGTGAATAGCATGGATAAATATGCACGTATTAACGCCTTATTGCATGAACGTCTGGATGAACTAGAAACCGGCAGTGCGATTATTTATTGCGCTAAACGCTGTCATACTGAAAAAGTTGCCGAGTATTTGCAGCAGCAAGAATGGCAGGTTGAGGCGTTCCATGCGGGTAAAAATGCCGCAGAGAAAAAACATATTCAGGAAAACTTTATTAGCAGTCATACCCGCATAATTACCGCGACCAATGCTTTTGGTATGGGCATTGATAAGGAGGATGTGCGTCTGGTGATTCATGCCGATATTCCTGGTTCTCTGGAGAATTATTTACAAGAAGCGGGACGCGCCGGGCGCGATCAGCTGCAAGCCGAATGTGTTTTGCTATATGATGAAAATGATATTGATACCCAGTTTAAGCTGTCTGCAGCTTCACAAGTCAATAAACGGGATATTGGCCAGATATTAAAAGGCTTGCGCAGGACGCGTAAGGATAAGTTTGATAATGTCGTCGTGACCACCGGCGAATTATTACAAAATGAAATGGTTGAGACTTCGTTTGCTGCAGATGATTACAATGCCGGAACGAAGATTATTACAGCCGTTTCCTGGTTAGAACGTGCTGGGTTTATTGAGCGTAATGAGAATAAAACACAGGTCTTTCAAGGCCGGCCTTTAGTTAAAAACAGGCAGGAAGCGGAAGAGAAGATCGCAAAGCTTAATTTATCCTTACGCCAACAAAATCGGTGGTTAGCGATATTGGATGCTTTATTTAATGCGGCTAGCGATGAAGGTTTTAGTGCGGATGAATTAGCGCAGTTATCGGCTTTTTCGGAGAAAACTCAGGGCGAGGATAATAAAGCCAATATAACGGCGAGTCAGCAAGTGATTCGGACCTTATTCGATATGTCGCAAGCGGGGATTATTCAGAAGAATTTATTATTAACGGCTTTTGTGCGTTACAAGGTGCAAAACTCCTCCAGTATTTTGCTGGAAAACATCTGCCTGCTGGAAAATGCGCTGATAAGTACCCTGCAGGAACAGGCCCCCGATGCGGATACTGAAGAATGGCAGGTATTATCCTTGCGCCATATTAATCAGCACCTGTTGGATATGGGTTTTGAGGAATGCAGCCCGGGTGTCTTGCAATTGTTGCTGATTTCCATGAGTAAAGACGGACAAGGCCTGGCGGGTAATAAAGGCAGCTTTTTTCTCCGTCATGCAGGCCTGGATCAATATCGGGTCAAGCTCAACAGAGGGTGGCCTGCATTATTAGAAACAGTACGTCGCAGACAAGTCGTAGCGGCACTCGTTTTGCAGGCTATTTTATTGAAGGTCCCTGCTGAGACCAAAGCGGGCGCTGATTTGTTGGTAGAGTTTTCTATCGAAGATTTAATTGCCGCTGTGCAGCAAGATATAGAAATGCATTCGTCATTAAAAGATCCATTGGCAGCGGTTGAGCGTGGGCTGAATTATTTGCATGAACAGAAAATCATTACCTTGCAGAAAGGGCTGGCGGTATTTCGCAGTGCCATGACTATTCAAGTGCTACCCGAAGCGAAAGGTCGACGTTATAACAAAGGCGATTATGAGCCTTTATCCATGCATTATGGTGAACGAATTTTTCAGGTGCATGTGATGAATGAGTATGCTTTGAAAGGGCTGGAGAAAATCAGCCACGCGTTAAATTTTGTTGTTGCCTATTTCTCGCAAGATAAAAGTGATTTCGTCAAACAGTACTTTAAAGGTCGCAGGGATATTCTGGAGCGCGCGACTAGCGAGCAATCATTCCAGAAGATTGTCAGTGATTTACATAATCCTGAACAACAAGCCCTGGTAGCCAGCCACGAAGACGATAATTTATTGATTTTAGCAGGGCCTGGATCAGGTAAAACCCGTGTGGTCATTCATCGTTGTGCTTATTTGCTGCGGGTGAAACAAGTGCCGGCGCGCAGTATTCTGGTTTTATGTTTTAACCGTAATGCTGCAACAGAATTACGCCAGCGTTTGTTTGATCTGGTCGGACCTGATGCCAAAGCCGTGACTATTCAAACCTATCACGGCTTAAGTCTGCGTTTGTCAGGGCATGCACTGAATGGTACGGAGTCAGCGACTACCTGTGATAGCGAGCTAGCCTTTCAAACGATGATTCAGGAGGCGATTGATCTATTAACCGGAAATCAGGCTTGTCTGAATGTGGGTAGCGATGAAATGCGTGATCGCTTGCTTGCAGGTTATCGCTTTATTTTGGTCGATGAATACCAGGACATCGATGAGTTACAGTATCAGCTTATTTCTGCATTAGCCGGCCGGAATCAGGATGAAGATAACCGTTTGAGCATTTTAGCTGTGGGCGATGATGATCAGAATATTTACCAGTTTCGTGGTGCAAATGTCGGTTTTATTCGTCAATTTGAGCAGGATTATCAGGCACAGCAACATTATTTAGTCGAAAACTACCGTTCCAGTGCGCATATTATTCAAGCGGCGAATCAATTGATTCAGCTAAACCTGGATCGCATGAAACAAAAGCATCCGATCCGGATTAATCACGGACGTAAAGGCTTGCCTGCGGGAGGTCGCTGGGAAAAGCTGGATCCCTTAGCAAAAGGCCGCGTGCAAATACTGCACTGTGCTAATGCAATGCAGCAGGCTCAAGTCCTGGTGCAAGAATTACAGCGGTTAAAGCAACTGGATAACAGTCTGGACTGGTCGCAGTGTGCGATCTTGACCACTGAATGGCGTTTACTCAATCCTGTTAGAGCCGTATTGGAAGCGGAAAAAGTGCCTCTGAGTTTAGCTTTGCCGAAACAAAGCCAGCCGCCATCGTTTCGGATTCGAGAAAACCTGGCCTTACTGAATGCGCTCAAGCAAAGTCCGCATAAATTATGTACAGCCAGTGATTGGGCGGAATATTTACAACAAAATAGCAGCCATCCACCCAATATCTGGCAGCAACAATTGCAAGAACTATTACAGAATTGGACATTAGAAACGGGAAATGTAGAAACCGGCAAGCAGCAATTACTGGAATATTTATATGAAGCTCTTGCAGAACAGCGGCGTGATAGTCGTTTAGGACAAGGGGTATATCTCAGCACTATCCACTCTGTTAAAGGTATGGAGTTTAGTCATGTGTTTATCCTCGATGGAGCTTGGTCTACGCCAGCAACAGAAGAGCAAAGGCGTTTGTTTTATGTAGCCATGACCCGTGCAAAAGAAACCTTATGTTTATTGCAGCGACAAGATCAGCATAATCCTTATCTGGAAACGCTAGCCGGCGATTGTGTCTTGCACCGCGTAAGTGAAGTTCCGTCTGAGCCAGAATTAGTATTGCAAAATAAACACTACTTGATACTCGGCTTGAAGGATTTTGATTTAAGTTATGCCGGAAGTTTTGCCAAAGATCAGCTGGTTCATTCAGCATTAGCCAGCTTAACAGTGGGTGATCAAGTCACATTTAATCCAGTGAATGGCAAGATCGTATTACAAAAAGACCAGATCAGCATAGCCGCCTTATCAAAAAGCGCGCAGCAACAGTGGCAAAGCAAACTAGACAAGGTGCAGTCTATAAGTGTTATTGCGATGGTTACACGCTATAAAACGGACAGTGAAGAGGAATATCAATCCCGCTGTAAAGTAGATCAATGGGAAGTGCCGATGCTTGAGGTGGTTTTGGTTTAGTCTGGTGGGCAGAAGATGTTTTTTGTTAGATGTTTAATAAGGTGCTGAATATGGGTATTATAGTTTCTGAGATAAATAATTTCCAGGCTGCCCTGCTTACTGTCAGGCGTCAAACGCAAAAATCTTCGTGTGGTACAGGGGCCTCGGGACCGGCTCTGAATTTAGGATGTTTTTTTATAGACGAAGAAATAAAGTTAACCTGACCTGACCCCAGCCCCAGTTATCCTTTGAGGTGGACATTACAAAATTTATTAATTGTCTTTCAATATAGTATAAATGTGCTATATTTGTCATTTATATGATTTATTTCAGCAATTCTCAATTCTAACAAATTCAATAGTTTACATCTGTAGGTGGCGTCAATGCTCACTTTTAATGTTTTAGGATGTTAAATGATTCTGACGAATATACCTCAAATTAGGAATAATTTTCAAAAATAACATTATTTTGATAAAACAGGTATTGAGTGTTGCAAAATGTTTTATAAAAGAATAAACATTCATAACTTATTGATTTTATATCTCCCTAAATTGAGAATTGCTGGATTTATTTAATAAAAAAAATAATGAGAAGTTACCAGAATCTTAGGGAAAATTAACAGTCAACTTCGTGAAGGGGTTTTGTTAAGGCCACTACAACGATAATAATTTTTTTAATAACAGTATTTGAGAGAGAATATTATGAAGAAACTACAGGTTTTATATCTTGTCAGTGCTTTTATAGCATTAATACTTGCGGGAAATGCAGTAGGAGCTGGGAAAGTGGATTCAGGGACTATTGAAAAATGGCCTCAGAATTTAGATAATTTTCGATTTGACGATAATGTTAGTGTCACAAGCAATATAGAGGTTTCTTGGTCCGTTGGTACATTTGGCCAATCTGCATATTTCTACCCAGAAAGCAATTCTACTGAAGTTGCACATGTTACGGGGATATCAGAAGTTTGTGAAATTGAAGATGCTTCAGTATATCAATACTCAGGTGAAAATTCCGGAGATGTAATTGAAGGAGATTTCGTAGTCTTTCGCAATTTGGACACGGGGTATTACGCTGCCTTTAGAGTTGATGATGTTTCTGGCTCCGACTATGACTCTTCACGTTTATTTGTTACCTGGTATCTACAAGAGGATAAGAGCCCTAATTTTGGCCCTTGTACGCCACCGTCCACACCAGGACCAACAAAACCGCAGCCAATTCCGGTTATGGGTGGTTTAGGTCTGATGTTAATGTCAGCTGGCTTGGGTCTGATTGGATTTTTGCGTCGCCGTAAATAGCCTGGTTAAAGTCCAGAAAAATCCTGGCGGACCAGATTAACTAAGTTGCCCGCCATAGACAATAACTGGGGTGTGTGGCCGAGCAAGGTGGATAATTCCAGCGGGTGAAAGTACCGCTCTGGCAAGGTAGGTCAACTACCAGATAGTAAACATCGATACCTCAGGGTTAGAGCCTGAGGTATCCCCACGAATTTAGACCGCCTCCAGTTTTTCAAAATATCCATTCAACATCGTCTGTGCTAATTCCAGATAGTCCGCTGGAAGATCAAACTGTACATATTTGCACGCTATTCGAGCAAGGAATAATATAAAGAATAATATAAAGTAAATATAAAGGGGTCAGAGCCCTTTAATAATAAATAAAATTATGCTATGTTTAAACCTGTTGTTTTAAAGAGATTAGTAATGCCAAGAAAACCTCGTTTTTATTTACCAGGCGTGCCCGTTCATATCGTGCAACGCGGTAATAATCGTGACCCGATTTTCTTTGATGAAAGTGATTACACGACATACCTTGGTTGGCTAAAAAAGAAACATAAAAAGGGCTCTGACCCTTTAAAAGAGGTTGTTGGTGTTTTGCTTGCGGCCGGTTCCGGTAGGCGCTTTGGTTCGGATAAGTTATTGCATGCTTTGCCGAATGGTGAGTTAATGGCTGTGCAGGCTTGCCGTAATCTATTGGCGGGTGTGGATAAAGTGTTGGCGGTGGTTAGGCCGGGTAACGAGGTGTTGGTCGAGTGCTTAAAGGCCGAAGGTGCGGTTGTTGAAGTTTGTTTAGCTGCCGACCAGGGAATGGGAGCAAGTTTGGCTTTCGGTGTCGGCGCTTCTGCTTCAGCTTTTGGCTGGTTAATCGCTTTGGCTGATATGCCTTCGATTGCCCCCACCAGCATTGTTCAGGTTGCAAATGCGTTACGGACTGGTGAGCTGATTGCTGCGCCGAGCTACCAAGGTCGGCGAGGACATCCGGTAGGTTTTTCCAGTGACTTATATCGAGATTTGATCTCATTGAGTGGCGATATCGGTGCAAAATCATTGTTACAATCAAAAAAAGATCAGGTTTACCTGGTCAAATGTAATGACCCTGGCATACTGATGGATATCGATCAACCAGATGATTTAAAATTGCTAAACCATAAATAATGAAACTAACCCCGAATATCTTGGATCTGCAATTGCAATTGCAGAAGGCACGCCAGCCATACGTTTTGGCCACGGTGGTGGAAATCGTTGGTTCATCTTCGGCCAAACCCGCTGCCAAGGCGTTGATCGATCAGGATGGGAAATTATTGACAGGCTGGGTCGGTGGTGGATGTGCTCAGGCCATGATCACTGAAACTGCATTAGCATGTTTGGACAGCAATGAGCCTAAGGTGGTTGAAGTGGATTTGGACGATGAAATTTTTGGAGCGGGTATGCCTTGTGGCGGTCATATGCGAGTCTATGTTGAACCGGTAATTCCCAAACCTCAACTTTGGTTAATGGGGAACGGTCGTATCATCGAAACCCTTTGTGATTTTGCCGAGACTCTCGGATTCGAGGTGATTATCGATGATCCACAAGCCAAAGACGAGAACTTTCCTTGGGCTAGTCGTATCATTACTGATGATCAACACTATCAAAAATTGCTACCGGACAGGGGTGATTTTGTTGTTATTGCCACTCACCATAAAGGTGACTATGAGTCACTGACTCAAGCACTACAATCTGAGGCCTGTTATATCGCTTTGGTTGCCAGCCGTAAACGATCTGATTTGGTGTTAAAGCGTTTAGCTGAAGCAGGTTTATCCGAGATAAGTTTAACCAGAATCCGTGCTCCAGCCGGTTTAGCTTTGGGAGCTAAGCTGCCGGAAGAAATTGCCTTATCGATTGCCAGCGAAATGATTATGCTCAAACGAGGTGGTGACGGGCGACCATTGAGTAATTCTGAATAATCGATTGATGTCTTTACTGTCTGTGTTTCCTTGTATAGTATCTGTACAAAGACAGTTGGCATTAATCCATATATCCTGAGGAGGAATTGATGATCACTCTTACTATTAACGGCATTATCCGCCAAATCGATATTCCGTTAGATACCCCTTTGTTATGGGCTTTACGCGATACTTTGGGCTTGACCGGTACTAAGTTCGGTTGCGGTATCTCGATGTGCGGCGCTTGTACTGTGCATGCCGACGGCGAGCCGATCCGTGCCTGCGTAACGCCAATCTCTGCCGTTGCAGGTAAACAAATTGTGACGATCGAAGCGATAGATCAGGATAAAACAGGCAAAAAAGTGCAACAAGCCTGGCTTAAAGTCAATGTACCGCAATGTGGTTATTGTCAGCCTGGACAAATCATGTCGGCCACGGCTCTTCTTAAAAAAAACCGATCTCCTAGTGATGCTGATATCGACAAAGCCATGCGTGGTAATTTGTGTCGATGCGGGACTTATCCTCGTATTCGTGCCGCAATTAAAGAGGTTGCAGGTACTCAGGAGGTAAAATCATGAAAAAGCAGACAACGTACAATGATGTATCACTCAATACAGCGGATGATGACCAGACACTGAGTATAGTCAATGTAAGCCGACGTACATTTTTAAAGGATTTGGCGCTATCAGGTTTTGTTCTGGCTGCTGGTTTTCCTTCGCTCGCTAAAGCAGATGAGACTCAGCCTGTTGTTAAGGGTAACAAATATGGTGCTGATGCGATGCCGCATGGCTGGGTCGATGATCCACTGATATTTGTTGCCATTGATGAATACAATACAGTCACCATTATTTGTCATCGTTCGGAAATGGGGCAAGGGGTACGCACGAGTTTGCCCATGGTAGTCGCTGATGAACTCGACGCCAACTGGTCGCATGTTAAAGTCGAGCAAGCGCCGGGTGACGAGGAGAAATATGGCAATCAGGATACTGATGGTTCGCGCAGTATGCGGCATTTTTTTATGCCGATGCGGCGAGTCGGTGCGGCCGCCCGACAAATGCTGGAAACGGCTGCTGCAGCACAGTGGCAGGTGCCGGTACATGACGTGAAAGCTGAAATGCAGCGCATTGTACATACTGCAAGTGGGAGAAGTTTGAGTTACGGTGAGCTTGCAGTTGCAGCTGCAAAGTTGCCGGTACCGGCCCGCGAAACATTAAGACTGAAAAAGCCTGAACAATTTCGTTATATTGGTAAGGGCAAATTGAATATCTATGACGGTCAAGATATTGTCTCAGGAAAAGGTCAATACGGTATCGATACACGCATTGAAAATATGTTTTATGCGGTGATTGCCCGTCCACTGGTTCTGGGTGGTAAGGTGAAAAGCTATGATGCCAGTGAAGCACTGAAAGTGCCTGGCGTGGTGCGTGTCGTCGAGTTACCAAGTAGCCCATTGCCGGCAGATTATCATCCGCTAGGTGGTGTGGCGGTCATTGCAGCTGATACCTGGTCAGCGATTCAGGGGCGTAAGGCTTTGAAAATCAAATGGGACAACGGTCCACATGCGAGCTACGATTCAATGACCTATAAAGCGGAAATGGAGACTGCAGCTCGAAAACCAGGAAAAGTGGTGCGTAATAATGGTGATGTCGATGCTGCATTTCAATCAGCAGACAAGCATGTTGTTGCTGAATATTATGCACCGCATTTAGCACAAGCCCCGATGGAGCCTCCTGCTGCCACTGCGCGTATTGATAAAGGACATTGCCGGGTATGGGCATGTACTCAGGGGCCTCAGTTAGCGAAAGATCGGGTAGCCAAGTGGCTGAAACTGCCTGCAGATAAGGTCACTGTAAACGTAACGTTATTAGGAGGGGGATTCGGTCGCAAGTCCATGTCGGATTATGTTGTTGAAGCGGCGTTGCTATCTAAAGCAATGAAAGGCAAGCCGGTTAAGTTAACCTGGACGCGAGAGGATGATTTGCAGCATTCTTTTTTTCATACCGTCTCGCTGGAACGGTTGGAAGCGGGTCTTGATGCTCAAGGAAAGACAGTAGCCTGGTTGCATAGAACTGTAGCACCCAGCATTTCGGCGACTTTTTCCGCCGACAGTAAACATCAAATGCCAAGCGAACTTGGTATGGGGGTGATCAACGTGCCGTTTGCAGTTGCCAATCTGCGTATCGAAAACCCAGAAGCCGAATCGCATACCCGTATCGGCTGGTTTCGTTCGGTATCCAATATTCCTCATGCCTTTGCGATACAATCGTTTGTTGCCGAGTTGGCTACAGCCTCTGACCGTGATCATAAAGAGTTTTTGCTGGATTTAATAGGTCCACCTCGTCGTATTGACCCGCGTAGCCTGAACGACAGCTGGAATCAGGGCGAATCCCCTGAAATTTATCCGGTAGATACTGGTCGCTTACGCCGGGTGATTGAAACGGTAACAGACAAAGCAGGTTGGGGTAATAATTTACCTAAAGGACACGGGCTGGGCTTGGCTGCTCATTATAGTTTTGTTACTTATGTTGCTGTGGTTGTACATGCGGTGGTGGATGAATCGGGTATCTTAACGATTCCACGCGTCGATATCGCTGTCGATTGTGGTCCAATAGTTAATCCAGAACGTATCCGATCACAGTTGGAAGGTGCCTGTATTATGGGGATGACGCTGGCAATGCAGGGTGAAATCAGCTTTAAGGATGGCGCAGTCATACAGGATAATTTCCATACCTATCCGTTACTCGGAATTGATGATTCACCGCGCGATATCCGCGTACATTTTTTGCCTACAACTGACTATGATGCTCCGTTAGGAGGTATTGGCGAACCGGCTGTATCGCCTATTGCTCCGGCATTATGTAACGCTATTTTTGCCGCCACTGGAGAGCGTATCAGGGCGCTTCGAATCAGGGATAAGCTAAGAAAAGACTGATCTTCAATTAATATCTTTAAATGGTGGGACAGGTTTAAAGAGGTTTAAAGGGGTCAGAGCCCTTTAATAATAAATAAAATTATGTTATGTTTAAGCCTGTTGTTTTAAAAAGAGATTAATAATGCCAAGAAAACCTCGTTTTTATTTACCAGGCGTGCCGGTTCATATCGTGCAACGCGGTAATAACCGTGACCCGATTTTCTTTGATGAAAGTGATTACACGACATACCTTGGCTGGCTAAAAGAGGGGTTGGACAAATATCATTGTCAGCTTCATGCCTATGTATTGATGACTAATCATGTGCATCTACTGGTTACGCCGGTTGCAGAGAATTCAGTGAGTCGATTAGTGCAATATGTTGGCCGAAGGTATGTCCCCTATATTAATCATAAGTATGGTCGTTCCGGGACATTATGGGAAGGACGTTATAAAAGCAGTCTTGTTCAGGAGGATTCTTATTTGCTGACTTGTATGCGCTATATAGAATTAAATCCGGTGCGTGCCGGGATGGTTAAAAATGCCATTGAATACCCTTGGTCGAGTTATGCGTTTAATGCGCTGGGCAAACCAAATGAGTTACTAGAGCCTCATTCGATTTACCATTCGCTGGGGATTAATGTTAACGCTCGAATGGGTGCATATGCTAAATTATTTTTAGCGCACATGGCGGATAATATTACCCAGGAAATAAGAGATGCATGGCAAACAGGCACGCCATTGGCAAATGATCGGTTCAAAGCTGAAATTGAGAGAACGCTGAATAAAAAAGTCGGTTATGCCAGAAGAGGGCGTCCCGTTGTTGAAAAAACATAAAAAGGGCTCTGACCCCTTAAAGAAATATCAAAAAAATAAGCCAATCCATGGCTTGAAAGTAAACAAATTCCGCTTGTTTGAGTGCATCTCTCAAGTTCATCATATGACTTGAAGCTTTCAATAACCTTTCAAATGAATATTTTATTAATTGAAGATGATGAAGTGTTGGCAGATGGACTCCGGCACACACTTAACAATAGCGGTTATACGGTAACGGCTGTTTCTAAAGGCATGTATGCTAAACAACTGTTGCAGGCACAGGGCTTCGATTTGATTATTCTGGACCTGGGTCTGCCCGATATAGATGGGATGCAACTGTTAAAATCATTGCGAAAAATGCAAATATCCTTACCCATTCTGATTTTAACGGCCAGAGACAGTATGAATGAGCGTGTTGAAGGCATAAGCCAGGGTGCGGACGACTATATGACCAAACCCTTTGACCTGAAAGAACTGGAAGCCAGGTTAAATGCCCTGGTCCGGCGCTGTTATGGCGGGTTCAGTAATTTTATAGAAGTTGGCCCTTTGCAGCTGGACACGAGCTGTGGACAAATCAAAGTTAATGATGAACTGCTTTCCATTTCTGCCCGGGAAATGGCTGTGCTGGAATTATTGATGTTGCAACATGGAAAGGTTGTGAGTAAAGATCGCATTGCACAGCAACTTTCCACCTCCGGTGACACGCTTGCAGATAATGCTATTGAAATTTATATCCACCGCGTTAGAAAGCATGTCGCACCATACGATGTTTCGATTAGAACGATCCGGGGACTAGGTTATCTACTTGAGGACCGGCCTGCGGATAAAAAAGATGAATAACTTTTCCAGCCTGAAATCCACCATTGTTTTTCGCATGATCATTCCGATCATGGTTTTTATCATACTTATCGAGTGTGCATTCTCCTATTTAGTGACGTTACATAATGTCAACGAAACCTATGATCGTTGGCTGTTGAATTCTGCCCGTTCTCTGGAGCAGGAGGTGAACGTTATTGATCAAAAAATTTCAGTCAAATTATCGGGTAGTGCGTTAAAGATTTTTAAATGGGATGATGTTGGCTCCACCTACTTTAATATTCAGACAGAATCTGGAAATATTCTGGTTGGGGATTTGCCGTTAATGGATAAGCCCGGTCAGGCTAATGGACAAGCAAGATTATTCTCCAATATCCTGCTGAATGGTGAAAAGCTGAGGATGGTCTCATTGAATGTATCTGCAGGGCTACCCGAAGCGGTTTTCATTAATGTCGCTGAAACATTAGACAGGCGTAGTGAAAGGTTTATTGAAATGCTTATCACTGATTTGGCACCGCAACTGTTTTTAACTTTGATTATCGGTGCATTGCTTTATAAAGGCGTTGATCGAGTTTTGAAACCTTTGCATAAGCTCACTGATTATATTGCTCAACGCTCGCCAAGTGACTTAAGCCCTATACCTGATGATGATGTTTTTGATGAAGTGGTTGCCCTGACTGATACTATTAATTATTTATTTGAAAAACTGTCAAATTCCATTGCTTCGCAACAGAGGTTTATATCCAATGCTGCGCACCAGTTACGCACGCCATTAGCGGGTTTGAAATTGCAGGCTGAAAGAGCGCAAAGGGAGCAAAATATAGAAACCATGAGACCTGCGCTGAAACAAATACAAAATAGTGCCGACAACGTTTCTCATTTGATTAGTCAGCTGCTGGTTCTAGCTCGCTCAGACCAGATTGAAGGGCGACATTCTTTTCATCGTCTGGACTTGTTAGACCTGACTAAAAATATCTGTATGGAATGGGTGCCGAAAGCACTGGAAAAAGAGATTTCCTTAAGCTTTGAAAGTCTGGAAAAAGATGTTTTTGTTCAGGCCGACCCGATATTGTTAACGGAGCTATTAGCTAATTTACTCGACAATGGCATTAGTTATGGTCATCAGCAGGGCAATATACTGGTTAAAATCGTGAAGCAACCCACTCCTTGTTTAATTCTGGAAGACGATGGTCCCGGCATCAATGAATCAGAATGTCAAAAAGTGTTTGAACGCTTTTATCGAATTCCTGGAACTTCTGGTAAAGGCTGTGGCCTCGGACTTGCCATTGTTAAAGAAATTGCCGATTTACATTTGATTGATTTAAAAATAGGTAAATCGGACATGGGAGGCGTCCAGTTTGCTTTAAACTTCAGACAAATCAATTTTGATTGAATTATTCTGATTTACTGTTCATGTAAAGTATAGAGTATTTCAGTGTAACAGGCGGTAAAAGCATAAAAAAGGGCTCTGACCCCTTAAAAGAAAGTAAATGGCAAGGTTCTACCGAGTGCAAAGATCAAGAGGTCAGCCAGTAATGCCGCTATCAGTCACACTAATTCCATCTAAATCAACGACACGCATATTCACGTCTTCGTTTGGTTATCAATGAATAGTCCTTCGGTCTTCGCTTAACAATACTAGATTGATTTGGTCTGGTTGGTTGCCCGATTTCCCTTTTAAATTCAGGATAGTTGAATATCGTGAGCAAAACCATTTAATACAATGATCAACCCTACTCCAGCAAAAATTAAAGCTATTTGTTGCAGTGAAGATTTGATATCCGTTTTTTTATGTAGCGTTGGAATTAAATCAGAGACAGCAATATAAATAAAACTTGATGCTGCCATTGCTAGAAAATAAGGCAGGTTCTCCTGTAATCCATCTAAACTATAATAAGCTAAAATCCCGCCAATAACTGTCGTTAAACTTGCCAGAACATTATAAAACAATGCTTTTGTTTTAGAATATCCACTGTGTAACAAAATGGCAAAATCGCCTACTTCTTGAGGAATTTCATGTGCGGCAACTGCTAAACTGGTAACAATACCTAATTGTACGTTAGTTAAAAATGCAGCTGCTATCAATACTCCATCAACAAAATTATGGATACCATCACCGATAATAATCATTGTTCCTGCAGACTTGTGAGAGCCATGAGAATGGCTATGATCATGGACATGTTCATCAATCTCCCCATGAACTTCACAAGTCCCGGAATGACAATGTCGCCAGATTAACAGCTTTTCCAGCATGAAAAATAATAATAGGCCCAGCATAATTGAACCGGATAAGGTCTGTACCTGTTCTGTTCCAACTTCCTCAAAGGCATGTGGAATCAAACCCCAAAAGGCAACGGCCAATAAAGCGCCAGTAGCAAAACTAACCCCATGCGGCAATACTATTGCACGTGTCTTGTCAGACAATAATAAAAACACAGATGCGACTAAAACGCTTAATACGCCACCTAGGGCAGTAAAAAAAATAATTAAAAATAGTAAATTCATTGAGAATAGAAATAAGGAATTATCTGTGGAGCGGGCTTTAATCCACTAGTAAGTAATTGAAAAAATGAGTATAAACATGGCTTCATGTTTTAGACGCAACATCACCGCGATAAAAAAGCCAACGGGCTAGGTCTTCCAGATCATGCTTGCCATACGTCCTGTCTGGCCATCGCGTCGATAGGAAAAAAATTGATCTTTATCGCTTACAGTACAGTATTGGCCGCCATAAATTTGCTCTACGCCAGCATTGTTTAATAGTATGCGTGCAATTTGATAAATATCCGCTAAATATTTGCCTTGCGAATGATCTTTGAACGCACTGGCAAATTGCGTCGATTTATTTATAAAGGCAGTGCGCACATCATCACCTACTTCAAAGCATTGCGCACCAATGGCAGGGCCCAGCCATGCCAAAACACCAGTATCAGGCATTTTAAGCAGTGTGCTTTCAATAATGCCATTTAACAGTCCGCGCCAGCCACCATGTATCGCAGCAATTACCCTGCCTTGCTGTTCACACAGTAACAACGGCAAGCAATCGGCCGTGAGTACTGTACAAACAATATTGTTTTTAGCGGTATAGCTGGCATCGGCTTCCGGGCTGACCTTGTTCACTTGATCGGCACAAACAACTTGTGCACTATGTGTTTGCTGCAGCCAGACAGGTTCAGCAGGTAAAGTCAGCATATTTTTTATGCGTTGCCGGTTTTCTAATACATGATGCAATAAATCATTAACATGGCTTGCGGGATTTAAACTGCTAAATTCGCCCTGACTAACCCCACCTGTTCTTAGCGTTGTTGCTGAGTGAATATTGTCAGGCACGGGCCAGTCAGGAGTGATCCAATGTGTCATTTGCTCTCAATGCTGTTAACAATTCTTGCATATCAGGAGGTACAGGCAATTGCCATTCGCAATATTCACCAGTACGTGGGTGTATTAAGCCTAGCTTTTCAGCGTGCAAGGCTTGCCGTTTAAAACTACGTAATACTTTTTCTAATTCTTGACCGCAATCCTTTGGCATTTGAAACCGGCCACTGTACATAGGGTCTCCAACCAGAGGTAGGCGCAAATGTGCCATATGTACCCTGATCTGATGGGTTCGTCCGGTTTCCAGTTTGACCTGTAGTAAAGTGTTACGTAAAAACCGCTCAAGAACCCGGTAATGTGTAACTGCAGGCTTGCCATTATCTCTGACTGCAAATTTCATGCGCTCGGTAGGATGCCTTCCAATAGGCTCATTGAGAGTTCCTCCACCGGTCATACGGCCTATGGTAATTGCCAGGTATTCACGATGAATTTCTCTTGCCTGTAGCTGCTCTACCAGGCTGTGATGCGCTGCCAGGGTTTTTGCGACCATCAATAAGCCACTGGTATCTTTATCAATACGGTGTACTATTCCAGAACGCGGAATAGTGACCGCATCGGGTAAATGAAAGAGTAAGGCATTTTGTAACGTACCGCTCCAGTTACCTGCTCCGGGGTGAACAACAAAACCGGCTGGTTTATTAACAATTAAAATATCCTCATCTTCATAAATAATATCCAGAGGTATATTTTCCGCCAGGTATTCGGTGACTTCTTCTGCTTCTGCATCTAATATCAGTTCTTCACCACCGACCAGGCGATCCTTTGCTTTTAGCTGTTCGGAATCAACCGTTACGCGACCCGCTTTAACCCAGGTTTGTAATTTATTGCGCGAATAATCAGGGAAAATTTCCACCAAAACCTGGTCTAATCGCTTTCCCGCTAATTCTAAAGGTACATCGGCTGTTAAAATTGCCATATAATATTTTTTCCTGACTAAATTTGTATACAAAATCTGTATTTACCTGCAACAGATGTATTTATGTATAAATTCTTTTACAATAATGCATAATTACTTAAATAAAAGAATAATTTATCAATCTTACAACGTGTCGTTGCAACTATGCCATCATTTTTCCATAAATTAGCATTTATCCTCTGCTTGTCTCTGTTTATACAGGCTTGTAGTATGTTCAATAAAGAAACAAAAGAAGACGAATATGTGGGCTGGACAGTAGAGCAATTTATTACTGCAAGCAAGCAAGATCTGGAGGATGAAAAGTATAAAAAAGCGATTGTGCTATTAGAGCAACTCGACTCGCGTTATCCATTTGGCGAACATTCTGCGCAAACACAGCTGGATCTGACTTACGCCTATTACAAAAATGGTGATGCCGAGGCGGCTTTAGCTTCAGCTGATCGCTTTATTAAAACTCATCCACGTAATCCAGATATTGATTATGCCTATTATTTAAAGGCGCTGGTAAATTTTAATCGTGAACTCGGTTTTTTCGAGCGTTTTGTACCCTCAGATACAACCCAGCGCGATACATTATTTACCCAGACGTCTTATTTAAATTTTGAAGAGCTGTTGCGTCGCTTCCCGAATAGCCAATATGTACCTGATGTAAAACAACGCATGATTTATCTAAAAAATGCTTTGGCAAGACACGAGTTACATATTGCACGATTCTACATGGACAGGGAAGCCTATGTAGCAGCAGCAAATCGATCCAACTATATTCTACAGCATTATCAAGGCACGCCGGCAGTTCCTTATGCATTAGAAATTCAAATAAAGGCTTATAAAATTTTAGCTTTGCAAGGCCTGGTCGATGATAGTACTGAAGTTTATAACTACAACTATCCTGACGGCCCTGTCCTTCCTGAAGCTGATTCAAGTGATGTTGTTGTTGTGCCTTTTATCTGGAGTCTGTTTGCCTTTGATAAATAAGCGTATCGCTTATTATTCATCATTACTATGTATTTTCGTCAGATTTTCTTAATTTCCTGCCTGAGTGCACTCGCTGCGAGCTTTTGCTTTAGTCTTTACCAGTGGTATCTGGTCAATCCCCTTATATTTGCCGCCGAGTTATATGAGCAGGCGACACCTCCGGGTTCAAATGTAATTGAGCCGGCGCAACCCTGGAGCCCCGGCGATGGTATTGAGCGTAGCGTGTATACTTTATTAGCAAATTTCCTGATGAGCCTTGCGTATAGTTTACTACTTACGAGTGCTATGGTTTTTCGCGGCTCCAGTTCAAGCCTAAAAGGACTGGCATGGGGAATGGCCGCTTATATCTCCGCATTTATCGCACCTGGTTTGGGTTTGCCGCCAGAAATCCCCGGCATGGACGTTGCCGACCTGGCACAACGCCAAAACTGGTGGTTGCTAACGGTCTCCTTGACCGGAGCAGGCCTGGCAATATTAGCATTTAGTCCGCGTTACTATAAGGGAGCAGGATTTATACTTTTACTGTTGCCACATTTAATCGGTGCACCGGTATCTGCAGTACATGGTTTTAGTCACCCAGATCCTGAAGCAATTGCCATGCTAACAAAGCTATGGCATCAGTTCATCCTGCAAACCAGTATCGCAAACGCATTATTATGGTTTATAATCGGCATCAGCACAGGTTTTTTATGCCACAAATTTATTGATACTGTGACACCCTTAGGAGTGAGGGGTTGATAATACCCGAGTATGGCGCAGGATTCTGGCTTCACAAGCGTGTTAGGAAAACAGGCGCAAGCAGGGGCTACGCAACTAGTTTTCTAGCGCGGCTGTGAAGTCAAAAGACGAGTCAGACTCGGGTATTATGAATTCTCGTTCCTTACAACCCACCAAATTTACCAGGGCTTAATATGAATGCCAATAACCCCGCTTCACTGGAACAAAGCGTTCCTGTTGCTACGACTAAAAATTTGCAACTCATTGCTGCAGCGGCATTAGGACTTATTATTTTATTTGGCGTAGGTTTTGCTCCGATGGATATTATGCACAATGCTGCACATGATACCCGCCATAGCGTTGCCTTTCCTTGCCATTAACTGATGATAAGATGGGTAAACTTTATAAAGTGGGCCCATCTTAATTAAGAGTGTCCAGTTTAATCATATATTGTGGGAATAGGCTGGCGTTTGTGTTGTGTTTTTTGAAATGTTTCAATAATTAATTGACTCACTTTTTCAGCAACCGGTTTACCTTCTAAAAAATCATCAATCTGATCATAACTCAATCCCAGAGCGCATTCATCAGTTTTACCCGGTTCCAGATCTTCCAGATCAGCTGTAGGCGCTTTTGCTATCAACACAGCGGGCACACCCAGGGTTTTTGCGATCTGTCTGACCTGCCGTTTATTTAAACCAAAAAGCGGCGCAAGATCACAGGCTCCATCGCCCCATTTGGTAAAAAAGCCGGTTATATTTTCTGCTGAATGGTCGGTACCAATAACCAGTGCCTCCAACAATCCTGCAATTTCATATTGTGCAATCATCCTTGTCCGGGCTTTTACATTACCTTTACTAAAATCGAGTTTTAGCGTAGATGCAACCAGCTCCCCATGATCTTTAAGTACACGACATGTTTCTGCATGAATAGCATCTACTCCGGTTTGCACATTGACTGAAATATTTTGTCCGGGCTGAATAAAGCTAATCGCAAGCTGTGCATCACTTTCGTCAGCCTGAATATTATAAGGCAGGCGCACGGCAATAAATTGATATTCGTTGCTATTTTCTTCATTATTAAGCTGCTCAGTAGCTAATTGCGCTAGACGGCCACAAGTAGCTGAATCAATACCGCCGCTAATGCCTAACAACAGATTCTTTAAATTTGATTGTTTAAGCTGCTGTTTTATAAAATCAATGCGGCGCTGAATTTCAAACTCTGGCTCAATAACCGGGAGTACTTTCATTTCTTCAATAATGTCTTTTTGATTCATAGAATTTAATAGCGAGGATAGATAGTGTTACTGTTAAAACCGGGGTGTAATGACTAAATTAATTTTTGCAATTAATTGTATCTGAGTTAGCTACCATAAGTGCTAAAATATTACGCAAACTATTTAGTTCGGTTATTTAAGAAGCAATATCTTCATATGAGCGCAGAAAATAAAATATTAATAGAAGTTTTCCCTAGGTATATAGCAGATCAATCTATGCCTAGTGCACACAAATATGCCTTTGCGTATACTATTAAGATCACAAACGCCGGCGCAACGGCAGCGAAATTAATAAGCCGGCATTGGTTAATCACTGATGCTAATGGCAAGGTTGAAGATGTCCGTGGTGAGGGGGTTATCGGCAAGACTCCGTACTTAAAGCCAGGTGAGGAATTTACTTATACTAGTGGCGCGCTTATCGAAACAGCTGTTGGTGTGATGCAAGGGGAATATACAATGCTCTCTGATTCAGGCGAGAATTTTGATGTGCCTATTCCCCGATTTACTTTATCGATACCCAGAACATTACATTAGCTATGACGATCTATGCGATTGGTGATATTCAAGGTTGTTACGATGATTTGCAGCGATTATTGGACAAGATTGATTTTAATCAACAAACCGATCAGCTCTGGTTTGTTGGGGACCTGGTTAATCGCGGGCCTAAATCATTAGAAACCCTGCGTTTTATTAAATCGCTTGGTGATGCAGCTGTTTGCGTCTTGGGAAACCATGATCTGCATTTACTTGCAGTAGCTTATAAACATTCACCAATTCGCACAAAAGATACGATAACTTCGATACTGCGTGCAAAGGATAAAGACGAATTATTACATTGGTTAAGGCACAGGCCCCTATTTCATTATAACGATGATTTTTGTATGCTACATGCGGGCTTGCCACCGCAGTGGGACTTTTCGATGGCAAAAAAAATGGCGGCGAAAGTTGAACAGGAATTGCGCGGTGATAGCCACGTAAAATTTTTTAAACAAATGTATGGTAATGAACCTGACAAATGGAGCGATAAATTAAAAGGTTATGAACAATTGCGCTTCGCTGTAAATTGTTTTAGTCGTATGCGTTTTTGTGATGAAAAAGGACGCCTGGATTTTAAATATAATGGTAAACCAGGCAGTCAACCAAAAAATTTAATTCCCTGGTTCGATTTACCGAATCGAAAAAATGCACATTTAAAAATTATTTTTGGTCACTGGTCTGCCTTAGGTTATCACCACTCGAATAATTGTCACGCAATTGATACTGGCTGCTTGTGGGGCGGGCAACTGACAGCCCTGAAACTAGATGCACAAATGCAACGAATCAGCGTTGATTGCGAAGGCTATAGAGTGCCCAATCACTAGTTGACCTGTAAAAGATAAATACCAATGCATCAACCCGCTATTATTTCCTGTGCCTTGCACGATTATATTGAAATTGCCTGTTTATATGGATATCAGATCAAACTGTTATTAAAAGATGGGCAAACAGTTGCAGGTAAAGCGATTAATATCCTGAGTACTCCTGAAAAACGAGAATATTTGCTGCTCGCGTGTGAACAACAAATAAAAATTGAACTCATTGAAATTAAAGAATTACAGGTATTAACACCACAGGCGAAATTTCAATCTGTTTCTTTTACATAGCAGTTAAGCATTATTTAAAAAGTAAGTGAGATAAAAAACTTAAAACCATCCAAAGGTCTTTAGCCTGAGAACTTATCATGCATTCCTGATAGAATACAAATTTTTTTATACAAGCCATATCAAGGCCTTAATACTTAGAACTAACACTAGAGAAAAACATGTTTTGTTACCATTGCCAGGAAGCTAAAAAAAATATTGCCTGTGATACGGCTGGAATTTGTGGAAAAAAAGCGGATGTTTCTAGCTTGCATGACTTATTGACCTATACATTAAAAGGCTTGGCTTTTTACGCCGTAAAGGCAGCCGAGTCTGGAATAACTGACTCAAACATTGATAAATTCGTTGCTCGCGCTTTATATTCAATGGTAACCAATGTTAATTTTGATCCAGCCGTCTTTGTGCAATTAATTGCAGAAACTGTGCAAAGGCGCGAGCATTTGAAAAGATTATTGTCCAAAAGTGAAACGGTATTTATTACTGAGGAGCCCGAGGAAGCCCAATGGCTTTATGAAAAAATTGATCAAGAGGCCTTCGTAAAGAAAGGAGAAACGGTTGGCGTGCAGGCCGGTGGCGAATTATCCGGTGATGATGCCGATTTACATGCCGCACGGGAAATGCTGATCTATGCCGCAAAAGGTTTAGGGGCTTTATTAGAACATATTCAGGTGTTAGATGTGTTTGCGCCTGAACACTATGTTTTTATGTATCAAGCAGTTGCATATACTTTGCAAAAACAGCGCAGTTTAAATGAGTTACTCGCCATGAATTATAAATGTGGTGAGCAGGCGATACTGGTTATGGCATTGCTAGAGCAGATCAATATTGAAAAATTTGGCCAGCCCTCTGCAACAACAGTGCATTTAGACTCCTGGGATAAACCTGGTATTTTAGTTTCCGGGCAAGATTTTCATGATTTACAGGATTTATTAGAGCAAAGCGCTGGCTCTGGTGTTGATATCTATACCCACGGCGAAATGATTGCTGCCCATAGTTATCCGGCTTTTAAGAAATATTTTAATCTGGTCGCCAACTATGGTGGTGCATGGCAGGATCAAAAAACCGAGTTTGGCAAGTTTCAAGGCCCTGTTCTGGTAACCACAAACAGCCTGCAACAACCTAAAAAAGGCTACACTGCAAAGGCCTATACTTCAGGCATGGTTGGCTGGCCTGATATTGCGCATATTGAAAAACGTAGAACCGAAGATGCAAAAGATTTTTCTGAAATTATCCAGCAAGCACTGCAATGTGAGCCGCCTTTACCTTTAACAGCGGGCAGTGTCACAGTAGGTTATGGACGGCATGCACTCATTGCTTTAACGGACACCATTACGCAGTCTATTAAGTCGGGTGATATTAAACGTATTATCGTTTTAATTGGCTGTGACGGGCGGCACAAAGAACGCCGCTATTACACCGATTTAGTTAAAGCCTTGCCTGCCGATACGCTTATTCTAACGGCTGGTGATACTAAATATCGATTTCATCAGTTAGAATTAGGTGAAATAAACGGTGTGCCACGCCTTTTGGATGCAGGACAAACTCATGATTTTTATGCAGTGATCGCATTTTTAACCCATTTGCAAAATACCATGCAGCTAGAGCATATTAACCAACTACCTGTCTCTTTTAATATCGCCTGGTATGAGCAACAAACCATTTTAATGATGCTGGCAATATTCGCTCTTGGTATTAAAAATTTGCGTATAGGCCCCACGTTACCGCCTTTTTTTAGCCCGGGCATTTTGCAAAAATTAACAGACGAACTGGCGGTTAAAGGAATTGATACGCCAGAAAATGATGTAGCGGCAATGCTTGAAGGTGAATGAAACAGTACAAACTACAATAATTGTGTATCTCCGACTAGACTTCCAAACTGCTTAAGGCGCAATATTTAGATAATGCTAGAAAAAATAATTGAACGTTTAATTTATGCAAGCCGCTGGCTGTTAGCGCCTATTTATTTGGGGATGAGTTTTGCTTTAATGGCTTTGACGGTTAAGTTTTTTCAAGAACTATATCACTTTATCCCTGCAATTTTAACGATAGAAGACAATCAGTTAATTCTGAAACTGCTGACTTTTATCGATTTATCCTTAGTTGGCAGCCTGACCATTATAGTGATGTTTAGTGGCTATGATAATTTTGTTTCCCGTCTGGATATTACCGAAGGAACAGAAAAACTATCCTGGCTGGGCACGCATGATTATGGCTCGCTAAAAATGAAAGTCGCCTCATCAATAGTGGCTATTTCATCGATACATTTATTAAAGGTTTTTATGAATGTGGAACACATAGCAAATGATAAACTGACCTGGTATGTGCTCATTCATATTACTTTTGTGCTTTCCGCGTTTTTGATGGGCTATTTAGAAAAACTAAAAGAATGAACAAACTTTTACTGTTAAGCACTTCGGCCTGTCATTTATGTGAACAGGCGGAAAGTTTATTATTGCAACTCAATATTGCCTATCAAAAAATTGATATCGCTGAACAGGATCAGTGGCAGGAGCGCTATGCGATTAAAATCCCGGTGCTATTGAATACCCAGGAACAGCGAGAACTTTGCTGGCCTTTTTCCACTGAAGATATACAGACTTTCGTATAAACTAACCAATGGACGTTGTAGAGTGGATTTTATCCGCTGCTAACTCTATACACTATCCCTCAAAATAGCGGGCTACAGTCCGTTCAACATATGTTGAAGAGCAAGCTTAAAATGAATACTAACTACAGAATAGAAAAAGATAGCATGGGAGAATTACAGGTTCCCAGCGATGCTTTGTATGGCGCACAAACTCAACGCGCTATTAATAACTTTCCTATTAGCGGCTTAACGATGCCGCCCGCTTTTATTCAAACCGTGGCTCTGATTAAACAGACAGCCGCAAAAGTAAATATGCAACTTGGCGTATTAGATGCTGCGCGAGGTGAAGCTATTATTAAAGCGGCAGAACAGATTATTCAAGGTGAATACGCAGATCAATTCCCTCTCGATATTTTTCAGACGGGTTCTGGCACCAGTACCAATATGAATGTTAATGAAGTATTGGCGCATCTTGCATCAGCAATTACTACTGAAGCTGTGGGGGCAAATGACCATGTCAATATGGGGCAAAGCAGTAATGATGTTATTCCTACCGCGATCCACATCAGTACGGCGATTGAGTGTCACCGTCAATTATTGCCGGCCCTGGAGCATTTAGCTGCAACTCTGGAAAATAAAGCGCTTGCCTGTCGTGAGTTCACTAAAACCGGGCGCACCCATTTGATGGATGCGATGCCTATGACACTTGAGCAAGAATTAGGTGCATGGACTTTACAAATTCGTAATGGTATAGCCCGGATAAACAGTGCTTTGCCTAGAATACAAAAGCTGGCACAAGGAGGTACCGCGGTGGGCACAGGAATTAATGCACACCCAGAATTTGCGGCATTATTTGCAGCCACAATGAGTAAGGTTACCGGTATTACGTTCAGTCCGAATGACTCTTTTTTTGAAAGTTTAAGCTGTCAGGATGCCGTTGTTGAATTATCGGGACAATTAAAGACTATTGCTGTCAGTTTAATGAAAATTGCCAATGATTTGCGCTGGATGAATAGTGGACCTTTAGCCGGTTTAGGTGAAATTGAGTTAACAGCTTTGCAACCGGGTAGCAGTATTATGCCAGGCAAAGTCAATCCGGTGATACCTGAAGCAACTGCAATGGTAGCCGCACAAGTGATTGGTAATGATGCGACGATTACTATCGCAGGCCAGTCCGGGACATTTCAGTTAAATGTTATGCTGCCGGTGATTGCCTATAATATTTTACAAAGTATAGATATTATCAGTAATGCAAGTATCGCACTTGCAGATAAGGCCATTGCAGATTTCACCGTGCGTGAAGCTAACTTACAAGATGCACTGGCCAGAAATCCAATACTGGTCACAGCCTTAAATCCGATTATTGGCTATGCAAAAGCGGCTGAAATTGCAAAATCCGCCTACAAGCAAGGGCGAGCCATTATTGATGTTGCCGAAGAAATGACGGATATTTCACGTGTCGAATTAGAGAAAATCCTGGAACCGAAACATCTAGCTGCGGGCGGTGTGAATTAATACACTGAAAATTTCTAGTAGAACGGACTTCAGTCCGTTCTATATTTCTGACAGGTTATTACATTGACTCCCTTTAAACCCAAACTTATTGTTTTCGATCTGGATGGTACGCTAGTAGATTCATCGCCAGATATTTCAAATGCTATCAATCTGATGCTATCCGCCTTAAACCAGCAAACCTATTCAAAGCAACAAATAAGACATTGGATGGGCAATGGCGTGACGATGTTAATAAAGCGCGCACTGACTGGTGAATTGAACCCTTTAACAGATCCTGACAATCTGCAACTGGCTAAGCGCGTGTTTAGTGATTTCTACAGACAAAATGTTTGCGTGGAGAGTCAGTTATACGCAGGAGTAAAAGAGGGTTTAGATCAACTGCAGGCAGCTAAAATTAATTTAGCCTGTGTGACCAATAAACCAGCACTATTTACCTCTTCCTTGTTAACTGAAATTGGCATTATAGATTATTTTCCATTTATTGCCTCGGGAGATACCTATAGTAGAATGAAGCCTGATCCTTTACCTTTGCTAGAAGCAGCAAATTTTTTTGCTAATGAAACAGAGCATGCCTTAATGGTAGGTGATTCAATTAATGATATACGGGCAGGAAAAAGCGCCGGCTTTAAAACAGCATTAGTGCCTTACGGTTATATCGGAAAATATAGTTGTGATCAGTTAGGAGCCGATTATCAAATTGATAGTATTGCGCATTTAAGTGAGCTATTATCGCTAGCATACTGATCATGAAAATTATTTTTATACGCCATGGCAAGCCTGATACTCCAAAATCAGGTAAATTGAATACCCATGAATTCCATAGATGGATTGCAGCCTATAATCTGGCGAACTTGGATACCAGCCAGCCACCACCAGAACAGGTGGTGGCAATAGCATGTCAATGTAATGTCGTGATCTGCAGTGATTTGCGGCGTTCTGTTCACTCTGCAGAGTTACTGGGAGTCAGAGATATTGCCCGTATAGACTCAATATTCCGTGAAGTGGAATTGCCTTATTGCACAACGTCAATACCCAAACTATCGCCTGCAAGCTGGTTGATATTGTTAAGAATTCTCTGGTTTTTGGGCTTAGCTGCCAATTGTGAATCTAAGGCTACAGCGATGCGGAGAGCCGCTACTGCAGGAGATTTATTGCATGATAAAGCATTAGCTAATAACACTGTTCTATTAGTTGGCCATAGCATATTCAACAATTTTATTGGTAAACAGCTCAAAGCAAAAGGGTGGCAAGGTTCTGCAAGTATTCTTAGTAAATACTGGGAGATAAGTGAGTATGAGTTTATTGCACCATAGCTATTTATCCAATGGTTATGGCGCTTGAGTCACCCCGGAAAATTTACAAGGCAGAGAACCTTTGCGCTCCCACAGGGAAAGAGAGGGGGATACGGTGTCAGTTCGCAATTGCCACAGTAAGAAACAGGGCAGAGATAAATACTGATTGAACAACCTGCCTCTGGACGCAATTTATATGTACTAACATCACGGCGAAAGACTGCTGCTACAATATATTTAATAACATTATTAAATACAGCAACATTCGTTTAAAATACTATGTTTTATTAAAGTAACTCGAATTTTATCCAGGCTAGGCTTTATGCGTAAAGTCACCGTGTCACCATCATAAAATACACCCCCATGACACCAGAACAATTCAAGCAATATTCCGATCAAGGCTACAATCGTATTCCTATCGCACGTGAAGTGCTGGCAGATTTAGACACCCCGCTGAGCGCGTATCTTAAATTAGCTGATGGTGCTTATTCATATCTATTTGAATCGGTGCATGGCGGAGAACAGTGGGGGCGTTATTCCATTATCGGCTTGCCTTGCAAGTCGCTGATCAAAGTTTTCGGCAATGAGATTCGAATTGAAGAATCAGGAACCGTTGTTGAAAGCTTTGAACATGCCAGCCCTCTGCTCTGGATTGAAGAATTCAAACAGCGATTTAAAGTCCCGGATATTGAAGAGTTACCTCGCTTTAATGGAGGACTGGTCGGTTATTTCGGTTATGAAACGATAGGATATATAGAGCCACGGCTGAAATCAGCTGCTAAAGATGACCCAATAGGCAGTCCTGATATTTTATTGATGATCTCTGAAGAAATTTTAGTCTTCGATAATCTATCTGGCAAAATGATGCTATTAACGCATGCGAATCCGGAACTAGCTAACGCTTATGAAAGCGCACAAGCACGTCTTGACGAGCTGATCTTAAAATTACGTGAATTAAAAGCAAAAACCAACACCGAACATACCCCTAAGCAGGTAAATGAAGCCGATTTTGTTTCGGGCTTTACTGAACAAGGTTTTAAAGAGGCGGTATTAAAAGTGAAAGACTACATTACTGCAGGGGATATTATGCAAGTAGTGTTATCGCAGCGTCTATCTATTCCTTTTTCTGCTGCGCCGATAGATTTGTATCGTGCCCTACGCTGTTTAAACCCATCGCCATATATGTATTATCTTAATTTAGAGGATTTTCATATAGTTGGTTCATCCCCTGAGATCCTGGTACGTTTAGAAGACGGAATGGTTACGGTTCGACCTATAGCCGGTACGCGCCCACGCGGTAAAACGCCGGCTGAAGATATTGCCCTGGAAAAAGACTTATTGGCCGATCCAAAAGAATTAGCCGAACATCTTATGTTAATTGATTTGGGGCGTAATGATGCGGGACGCGTAGCTAAAATTGGCACGGTGGAGTTGACGGACACCATGCTGATTGAACGTTATTCGCATGTTATGCACATCGTCTCTAATGTGACGGGAGAATTAAAGGCCGACAAGGATGCTTTTGACGTTTTGGCGGCAACTTTTCCAGCGGGGACTGTGAGCGGAGCACCTAAAATTCGAGCAATGGAAATCATAGGTGAACTGGAGCCTGTAAAACGTGGGGTTTATTCAGGTGCAGTAGGTTACATTTCCTGGTCCGGAAATATGGATACCGCAATAGCTATCAGAACAGCGGTTATAAAAGATAAAACTTTACATATACAAGCTGGAGCAGGAATCGTTTATGATTCAATACCCCAGAATGAATGGGATGAAACCATGAACAAAGGGCGGGCAATTTTTCGCGCAGTATCGATGGCTGAAGCTGGATTAAATGGAGGCGGAGCATGAGCGCATGTAAAGTTGTAATGGTCGATAATTACGACTCTTTTACTTATAATCTGGTGCAATATTTTGGCGAATTAGGTGCTGATGTAACAGTGGTGCGTAATGATGAAGTAAGTATTGATGATATTCGTGCTTTAACTCCTGATAAAATCGTGATTTCCCCGGGGCCTTGTACGCCCAAAGAAGCAGGAATTTCAGTAGAAACTATTCTTAGCTTTGCTGGAAAGCTGCCTATTCTGGGTGTCTGCTTAGGACACCAAAGTATTGGTTATGCTTTTGGGGGTAAAATTGTTCATGCAAAAAGCATAATGCACGGTAAAGTGTCACCTGTTTACCATAATAATTGCGGAGTGTTTAAAGGTTTGAATAACCCGTTTACAGCAACTCGCTATCATTCGTTGGTGATTGATCAACAATCGTTACCTGACTGTCTGGAAATAACGGCATGGACGCAAGACGAACAAAACAATATCGATGAAATTATGGGGGTACGTCATAAAGAACTGGATATAGAAGGTGTTCAATTTCATCCCGAATCTATTTTGACTGAGCACGGTCACGATATGTTGCGTAATTTTTTAGAAAAATAAATAGTGGATGCATTTCATATACTTTCTCATTCGCGGAATAATAACGTGTAAAACGCTCCTTGCCAGATAAAATGAATATACAAACAGCCTTACAAACAGTCCTGAATCGGCAAGACCTCACTCGTTTGGAAATGCGTGATGTTATGCGCAGCATTATGGGTGGAGAAGCAACTTCGGCACAAATAGCCGGATTTTTAATTGCTTTACGCTGCAAAGGTGAGGCTGTTGAAGAAATTATTGCTGCCGCTGAAGTGATGCGTGAACTTGCTGGCAAGGTAAACATATGTGGTAATCATATTATCGATACCTGTGGTACCGGTGGTGATGGAGCAAATACCTTTAATATCTCCACAACATGTGCCTTCGTCGTTGCCGCAGCAGGTGGAACTGTTGCTAAGCACGGTAATCGTTCCGTTTCCAGTCGCTCGGGCAGTGCTGATGTCCTGGAAGCTGCCGGGGTTAACCTGGAGTTGTCTGCTGATCAGGTTGCACAGTGTGTGAACAGTATTGGCGTGGGTTTCTTGTTTGCGCAAAAACATCATGGAGCAATGCGTCATGTAGCAAAGCCACGCAAAGAAATGGGCGTACGAACGCTGTTTAACTTACTTGGCCCATTAGCAAATCCGGCAGGCGCTCCAAATCAGTTGATTGGTGTTTTTGATAAACAATGGATAGAACCGATAGCTCATGCTCTAAAGGCTTTGGGTAGCGAGCATGTCTTAGTGGTCAATGCCGATGATGGTTTGGATGAAATCAGTATTGCAAGCAGTACTTCGATTGCTGAATTAAAAGATGGCACAATTACCTGTTATTCCATTTGCCCCGAACAATTTGGTTTACAGCGAGCTGATTTGGCAGCTCTGGCCGTCAATGACGTACAAGATAGTTTAACTATGCTGCAAGCTGTCCTGGATAATCAACCGGGACCAGCTCGAGATATAGTTGCCTTGAATGCCGGCGCGGCTATTTATGCTGCAAACCTGGAAAACTCATTATCTACAGGAATAACTAAGGCACTGGAAGTGATTGCCTCAGGCGCAGCTAAAGAAAAGCTCTATGCACTAATAAATTTTAAACCGGTTTAATTTTCAATTTAAAACATACATTTATGACCGATACACCTGATATTTTAAAAAAGATACTTGCAACAAAAGCAGAAGAAGTTGCTAAACGTAAATTACGCATGTCAATTGCTGATTTAGCTGACATTATCAGCGATACAGAAGCGCCACGTGGTTTTGCCCGTGCGCTACAAGGTAAGGCCAGCAGTAAAAAACCAGCTATAATTGCTGAAGTAAAGAAAGCATCACCAAGCAAAGGCATCATTAGAGAAAACTTTAAGCCTGTTGAAATTGCTCAGGATTACGCAATGAATGGAGCGACCTGCCTTTCAGTTTTGACTGACAAAGAATATTTTCACGGCGGTGAGGTTAATTTGCAAATGGCTAGACAAGCCTGTCCTTTACCCGTATTACGTAAGGATTTCATGATTGATCCATACCAGATACATGAATCACGGGCATTAGGCGCAGATTGTATTTTATTAATTGTTGCTGCTTTAGCAGATGCACAAATGCACGAATTAGCCGATACTGCTACACAATTAGGAATGGATATATTGGTTGAAGTTCATGATAAGGCAGAAATGGAACGTGCCTTAAAACTGAATACCCCGTTAATGGGTATTAATAATCGTAATTTACGAACCTTTGAAACGTCATTACAAACCACACTGGATTTGCAAGCGATGGTACCGGATGATCGTTTGGTAATTACCGAAAGCGGTATTCATACTCCAGAAGATGTGCGCTTAATGATGGATAATGATATCTACACTTTCCTGGTCGGTGAGGCATTTATGCGTGCTGAACACCCTGGTGCAAAGATGCGCGAGTTATTTTCAATTTAATAAGGAAAATGTACAGCAGGTCGGGTCGTATATTAATCGTAACTTGATAATATAGCCCGACATAGACTTACACATAAACGCTAGGCTTTATATTTATCCATTGCCTTAATAATCGCAAGTGCATCAGCTACGATCACTTTGGCAGTGTCGTCCAGCTCATTGTTTTTATATATTTTTTCCAGTAAACCCTCTTCGACCAGGGCTTCTTTTACCCAGCGTTTGACCATTCTATAATTACTGGAAACCTTTACTTCTTCTCCCGTTGCCGGATTTTTCATCACAACGGTACGTAATTCGATTTTAGGTGCTGCTAATTTATTAACTTTAGGCTTCGATTGAACAGGCTGCACAGGCCTGGTTTTTTTTTGTGATCCGGAGTTAGTCGCGGTAGCCGTTATTTCAGCTGCAACGGTTTTTGTTACAGGAGGATTAAGTGTGTTCACATCATGTATTTTTTTGTTGATACCCTGCTTGCCGTTATTTTCGTCTTCGAAAACAATATAAGCTATAAAGATCACCGTTAAAATAAAAACAAACTCTGACATGCGCCGCCTCCCCTAAATATTTAATTATTATAATTATGTAATATCTAACTGAATTCCTGAGTATATTGCAAACAAACAAAATACACCAGAATCAATTCACTGATGTGGTCATCATAAAATAGTTCAAAACACATAAAAAAGGGCGAAACCTCTAAACAAGGTTTCGCCCTTTTAAAGCCTGCCCGTTTAGGGCAGGCTAAGCCTACATTGCATTAATGTAAGCCAATAAACTGCGAACTCGTAACTTATAGCGCTACGATATCCTCTGCTTGAGGGCCTTTGTCACCCTGAGTCACAGTAAATTGAACTTTTTGGCCTTCAGCTAAAGTTTTGAAGCCAGAACCTGAGATTGCGCTGAAATGAGCGAAAACATCAGGACCAGATTCTTGCTCAATAAAGCCAAAACCTTTAGATTCGTTGAACCATTTTACTGTACCAGTTGTAGTAGACATAATAATATCCTATTTATTTCAAGAGTAATTGAAGCCTTGTAATAAGGCCGTTTTGCTGGAAGTGATGCTATTACTTATAAAAACAGGACGAGCTACTAAAGATATAACACTAAAGATAAAACATCGAAATGGTGTGCATAAATATAAGACGTACTTTCAAGCTTAGTAAATTATATACGGCTTTTCGCAGTAGTCAATTATTATTCCTCATAAACAGGATAGTTTTTATAAATAATGACTCAGAAAATTAAATTAGCTTAATGCGTATAAAAAGTACATTAGTGCTGAAAATGACAGATAAAGAGACACGATGTTCAATTAAATCAAACACAAGTGTAAAGTAAAGCAGCTACCAAACGATTTACAAAAGCTACAAATGGGTTAAAAACACTTATTTCTTGAAGAGAAACATTATACAAAAAAGCGATTAAAAAATGAGTATCCCAGAATAAAATTGCTGAAGCCCTGGATCGAAACCAAAGCAATTTTTCACGTGAGCTTTCTGAAAATAAAAGGCAATAAGGCGGCTAGCGACATAAACAGGCGGGTGAATTTGCTCAAGAATGAGATAAAAAATAAGCCTAAAAGCGTTAAAATTAAACGATGAATAAATGCCTCGTGCAATGGTTATATTGAATAAAACTGGAATCCTGAGCAAATTACAGGCAGGTTAAAAATGAGGATGTTATCCGAATTTACCATGATAGCTTCCCGAATTCATATAGTAATGTAATAGTAACGAGGCTATAATCTTGGCTCTTCTTTACCGTAGCAAATCTTACCAGGAACATACAATAAACAACTCCCTGAATAAAAATCGATCACGGCTAGCCCTGGTTTTATTGATGCTACTATCCAGCCCAATGATAATGGCAACTGATGTTCCCGTGATTGCAGCAGCAGCAAGTGTTAAATTTGCACTGCAGGAGATCTCTGAGGCTTTTCAACTGGATACTGGAAAAAGAGTACGTATTAGCTATGGCTCATCTGGTAATTTAACACGACAAATTCAGCAGGGCGCTCCTTTCGAATTGTTTTTATCAGCTAATACCAGATATGTAGCAGAACTTGAGCGGCGGCAAAAAACTCTGGGACCAGGCACTGTTTATGCTTTGGGACGTGTAGCTTTGTTAACTAGCAAAAACTCTTCATTATTGCTTGATGAGCAATTAAATGGAATTAAGCTAGCCTTGCAAAATGGGCAACTGCAACGTTTTGCCATCGCCAATCCTGAACACGCACCTTATGGTATTGCCGCTCGAGACATATTGCAGAAATTAAACTTATGGGTATTGGCACAGCCACATCTAGTATTAGGTGAAAATGCAGCGCAAGCGGCACAATTTGCCAGTTCTGGTGCTGCTCAAGCTGGCTTGATAGCGTATTCTCTGGCACTGGCGCCCACCTTGCAACAGCGTACTCGTTACTTATTAGTTCCGGAGAATCTGCATCAACCACTGCAACAAACAATGGTGCTGTTAAACAATGCCGGTGATACCGTTAAATCATTTTTTCTGTATTTACAGCAGGATAAAGCACGGACTATTTTAACCCGTTATGGTTATACAATTCCCTATAGATAAGCGATGGATTGGCAAGCTTTAAGCTTATCGGTAAAGCTGAGTCTGGTGACGCTAGCATTTTTGCTGCCGATCGGTATTTTTTTCGGTCGCTGGCTGGCGTATCGGCAATTTTTTGGTAAATCATTATTACAAACTGTTTTAGCTTTGCCGCTAGTATTGCCACCTACTGTTCTTGGCTATTATTTATTGGTTGCTTTTAGTCCCAATCAGGGCGTCGGACTATGGCTGGTAAACACTTTCGGTGCTACGCTAGTATTTAATTTTCAAGGATTGGTGCTGGCTTCGATTATTTTTAATTTACCTTTTGCCATTCAACCCATGCAACGCGCTTTTGCAGCTATTCCTAGAGAAATTCGCGAGGCGGCCGCCTGTTGTGGCATGCCCCCAAGGCAAGTGTTATGGAAAATTGAATTACCGCTCGCCTGGCCTGGCATCGTCTCGGCAATGGTGATATGTTTTGCACATACTCTGGGGGAATTCGGTATTGTTCTTATGGTGGGCGGAAATATTCCCGCAGAAACTCAAACTATTGCAATCTCGATTTATGACCGGGTACAGGCTTTTGATGATCATTCTGCCTCGATTATGTCATTCAGCTTATTATTATTTTCCATGCTGACGATTTCAATTACCTACTGGTTAGCTGAGCGAAACCAACACACTCATGTCTGATTCAGCGATTCATATCAGCGTGCAACAATCTCAGCCTATACCTCTGGCTGTAGAGCTGGAATGTCGTGCAGGAGAATTACTGGCACTGGTTGGGCCTTCCGGTAGTGGCAAAACAACGCTGTTGCGAGCTATTGCAGGATTGTATCATCCTGAAAATGGCTCCATACGCTGCCAGGGGGAAATCTGGCAAGACAGTACCCGTAAAATTTTTTTAGCGACTTACCAGCGTCATGTCGGGTTGGTGTTTCAGCATTATGCGCTGTTCCCGCATATGACTGTACTGGAAAATATTCAACAGGCGATCACTCATTTACCAAAATATCAGCGTTATGCAGAGGCGATGAAACTATTAGAAAAGGTTCATCTTGACGGCCTGCAACAGCGTTATCCGAAAAATTTGTCCGGCGGACAACAGCAACGGGTTGCTGTCGCCAGGGCTTTAGCCAGACAACCTAAAGTGTTATTACTGGATGAACCTTTTTCAGCAGTTGATCAGGTCACACGACGCAAACTATACCGTGAACTACGCTCGTTAAGACAGTCGTTAGCCATACCGGTGATACTCGTAACTCATGATCTGGAAGAATCAAGCTTACTTGCGGATCGAATCGCTGTATTGCATAAAGGCGTAGTCTTACAAACAGGTGCTCCCGAGTTTGTCGCTGCTCAACCAAAAACTGCTATCGTCGCACGCTTAATGGATCAACAAAATTTGTTTACCGCTGAGGTACTCACCCATGACCAAGAAAGACAAAAAACCTGCATATATTGGCGAGGCATGATACTGGAAGCAAGCTACCAAGCACAATTTGCAGTGAATGAGCGTATTTGCTGGATGATTCAACCCGCTAATATTCTGTTACATAGACGCGGTCGTCCTGCTAAAGGTGATCGTGAAAACCCCTTACAGGCTCAAATTATTGAATATATCGAAAGTAACGGCCTGGCCAATATGCTGGTGCGTGTTGATAAGGAATTAAGTATCAATATTGTCATCAATGTGCCCTTGCATGTCGCTAAACGTAATTCCTTGGGGCTGCATGAAAAAATCGGTATTTCTTTATTAGCCGAAGGCATACACCTCATGCCCTATCAGACATTACGTCACGAAGTATAAATGAATATTCGACATAGTTTGCGATACGTTTTCCACGAAGATAGACAGCATGCGCAAGAGTTCAACTGATATAGCGAATGCGTGTTATTAAAAAGTATGCAAAACGGATAGTGTGCCCGCGCTAATCTCATCCGTTTCATATACACGTAAATCCATTCTGGTTAAGTCGTGTAGATGTACCTATTGCGGATGGGACTCTGGTTCATATACTGACTGAACCCCGTTGGCCGGATGTTACCTGGCTTCCTCGTGGTCGAGCGATATTTCGTTCACGCTTTCCTGATTATGTCGGTGAGTATGTCAATCATTGCCACATTCTTTTACATCAAGATAACGGCATGATGCAATTAGTGGAAGTTGTCGCGAGTGCAGGAGGCAGTAACGATGTTGCACGCTTTAAAGTTTCCCAATCCAGTATGAGTGCTGAGCAGGTTACAGCTATCTACCCACGTGTCAGCTTATCGGAAGCGTTTGTACAGAGCGGTTCTTTTGTCGATGCTAATTCGGGTATCGGGCAAATATTTCCTGGATTTGATATTCAGTACCAGGATGAAGAGAAGTAATATTCTGCAAGGCACAATAGCCTTTTAGGAGATAAAAGGGAAATATGCTTTATAAATAACTGCCCTTTCATTATAAGAAATTAAACAGGACACCCCCAAAAGGTGTCCTGATATAAATAACGGCAATAGCTAATTATAAAAAACCTTTCAATTTAGCATAATCACTTGCAGCTTTCTCTAAATGAGCTTCAGCAGCGGCTCTATTATCTTTTTGAAGTGCCTGACGCGCTTTTTTCAAGTGTGCATTTGCTCTTTGGCGTTTTGAAACCAGTGAATCAGGCAACATTACTACTTTAGTTAAATCATTTGCCTCTTTGATTAAGTTGATAACGTCATCATTAGTCGCACCGCTTTTAAGCGCATGTTCAGCTGCAGCAATTTTTGTAGACACATTGTCAATGTCTGAAAAGACAGAAGCAAAAGCGACAGAAGAAACGCCCGCTGTAGAAATGGCTAGAAAAAGACTTAAAGCAATATATTTAAAAAATTTCATTCGTTATATCCTTTGTGTTATTTAATATTATTGTAATAAATATATAGTAAGCAACTATATACCGGCTTCGATTCTACCATAATAAAACAAACGTTTAATAGTACAGTAGGATCTAGTCAGGCACGCAAGCTAAAATGACGGTAAGAATATTTGTAAATCAGCACTTGTGTTATAAGTGAGTGCCAATGTTGCACACGTTGTTATTTAATGAAATGCTTCCTGACTTAATGGTAGAACTACGAAGCATACAAACTATACAGTTAGTGTTGCAAAAGTTAGATTCAGGCAACTGATTCTTGATAATCCACAGAAAAATCATGCATAGACTGAATAACTTGTTGCGCATTTTCCTGGTCGTTTAGCTCAAAACTAGTGACACCGACACGGTTTAGATAAAAAACCTGGTCGCGCATAAAATCTCCACTGGCACGAATATCGCCAGTAAATCCATAGCGACTGCGCAATAAGCGTGCATGAGTAAAAGCACGTCCATCGGTAAACACTGGAAAATATAGCTCAATCAATTGAAAGTGAGATAAATCATTGGCGATTTCTTCTAACTCAACATCAGGCTCAAGCCTTAAACCCAGGTGTTTAATCTTGGATAGTTGATTGCGTTCTTGCCTCCATCGGACTAAAGAAACAATTATATAGTCAGCCTTTAAGGGTGTTTCATCGACGATATATACCCAGTTATCCTGAGTTATTTGCTTATCTTTAATTAGTTGCATAGGTTTTCTCCTTGAATGGGCCAATGCCAACACGTCTGACAGTAGCGAGAAAAGGTTCATCTTCATCAATGCGTTGCTCAAGATAGACCTCGAGCAAAATTTTAATGACCGGAGCAATATCTTGTTTACTCACTGCAGGGCCTAAGCGCTCGCCAATCGCGGCATCGTTTTCAGAACTGCCGCCTAGGGTCACTTGATACCACTCTACTCCTTTTTTATCGACGCCCAGAATTCCAATATGTCCTACGCTTTGGTGCGCACAACCATTCATACAGCCAGAGATATTAATTTTCAGATCTCCCAGGTCATGCACGTAATCCATAGAATCCAGCGTTTCATTAATCTCTTTAGCCACGCCAATCGAACCGGCATTAGCCAATGAGCAATAATCCAGGCCCGGGCAACAGATCATATCGGTTGCTTTACCAATATTAGGCGTTGCACAGTTGATAGCATCGAGTTTTTGCCATAAATCAAATAAATCAGCTTGTTTTATATCTGCAAGAACCAGATTTTGACGATGGGTCACACGCACCATTCCAAAACTGTATTGATCGGCCAAATCTGCAATTGTATCAAGTTGGCTTTCGGTGCAGTCTCCAGGAGGGCTATCAGGTGCTTTTAATGAAATATAGGCAGCACGGTAACCATCAATTTTATGTTCCGCAGTGTTGTGCTTGACCCATGTCGCAAAGTCAGCATTATTTGCTAATTTATCGGCATAGCTTGTATCTTGCACTGCATCCAGTTGATAGTTCGGTGGTCTAAATTGCTCCTGTATTTCTTTAATCCGCTCTGGACTCAGTTCAAGCTTATGTTTAATTAAAGCCCATTCTGCGTCTATTTTTTTGCGAATTTTAGCGAGCCCTGCTTCTCTAACCAGGATTTTTATGCGTGCCTTGTACTTGTTATCACGGCGCCCATAGAGGTTATAAATTCGTAATATGGCTTCCAGATAAGAAAGTAAATGTTTCTTCTCTAAAAATGGCTTGATTACCTGGCCAATAACTGGCGTACGTCCTAAACCACCTCCGACAAAGACTTTAAATCCCACTTCTCCATGCTCATTTTGCACCAGATGTAGGCCTATATCATGGAACTGTGTTGCAGCGCGGTCCAATTTGGCTCCGCTCACAGCAATCTTGAATTTGCGTGGTAAATAGGCAAATTCCGGATGAAAAATTGTCCATTGGCGAATAATTTCACAATAGGGGCGCGGGTCCTCCAGTTCATCTATCGCAACACCAGCCAACTGGTCCGATGTTGTATTTCTAAGGCAGTTGCCGCTGGTCTGGATAGCGTGCATTTGCACACTGGCTAGTTCCTCTAGAATATCAGGAACTCTTTCCAGTGCTGGCCAGTTAAACTGAATATTTTGTCGGGTAGTAAAATGACAAAAACCTTTATCATAATCACGGGCAATAGAGGCTAGTTTCCTGACTTGTTTGCTGGACAAGAGACCGTAAGGTCCGGCTACACGCAATAAAGGCGCATGTGTTTGCACATACACACCATTCATTAAGCGTAAAGCCCGATATTTATCGTCAGGTATTTCGCCTTTTAAAAAGCGTTCAGTTTGATCACGAAACTGAACGACTCGTTCGTTGATGAGGGTTTGATCTTTATCGTTATATTGATACATATAAATGTGCTTATACAACCGTGTTTAACAGAATTATTTATCATATACTGCTATCGATTAAATGACAAAGTTAATTATAAAATGCTATTATTAGCGGTTGATTTTTATGTTACTTATCAATAAAAATAATTTATAAATTTAAGGGTCTAGGGGGGTTGTTTTGTTTCGCTTATTATTAGTTTTCGCTGCGCTATTTTGTATGCCGCAGATGGCAATGGCTGAAGAGCAAATTGTCAATTTAGGTCTTACCGGGACCGAGCGCGGTATTTATACCGTGCTGATTTTTATCATCGCCTATGGCTTTGTTATGGCGGAAGAGTTTACCGGCTTACGCAAATCTAAACCGGTTATTGTTGCAGCAGCGATAATCTGGGCACATGCAGCTGTTCTAGCTGCTGAAGCAGGGGTTTCTACCGAAGCCTTGCATCAGGCTTTTGAGTTTAACCTTAAAGAATATGCGGCATTAATGCTGTTCTTGCTGGTTGCCATGACTTATATCAATGCCATGGCAGAACGTAATGTGTTCGAAGCGTTACGCTCGTGGATGATTAGAAAAGAATTTGGCTATAAAAAGCTATTCTGGATTACCGGAATTATTACCTTCTTTTTATCAGCGGTTGCAGACAACCTGACATCTGCTTTATTAGTAGGCGCTGTTGTTTTAGCTGTGGGTAAAGATAACGAAAAATTTATCGCCATTGGTTTTGTTAACCTGGTTGTTGCTGCAAATGCGGGTGGCGCATTCAGCCCCTTCGGTGATATTACTACGTTAATGGTATGGCAGGCGGGTTATGCAGAATTCTTTGATTTCTTCAAATTATTTATACCTTCAGTCGTTAACTATCTTGTACCTGCTTTCTTTATGTACTTAGCAGTACCTGATGAGCAACCGCATGCAACTAATGAAGCAGCGATTAAGCTAAAACCAGGTGCAATTCAAGTTTGTGTTTTATTTGCACTAACCATCGTGACTGCCGTTAGCTTTAAGCAAGTGCTTCATTTACCGCCATTTATGGGTATGATGGCAGGACTTGGTGTATTAATGATTTATGGCTTCAGAATCAAAACCTTATATAGTTCAGGTGAAGGTGAGGAACATGATTCTTTTGATATCTTTGATAAAGTGCGTGACGCAGAGTGGGATACGCTGTTCTTCTTTTTTGGGGTTGTGTTTGCTGTCGGTGGTTTAGGTTATATCGGCTATCTGGAGCTCATCTCTGCAGGTATGTACGACGGACTGGGTCAAACACCAGCTAATATTTTAGTCGGACTTATTTCAGCGATTGTGGATAATATTCCGGTGATGTTTGCGGTCTTAAGTATGAATCTGAATATGGATTTATATCAATGGTTATTAGTCACACTAACAGCAGGTACCGGGGGGTCACTGTTATCGGTTGGTTCAGCAGCCGGGGTTGCTTTAATGGGTTCATCTAACCATAAATATACTTTCTTCAGTCATATCAAATGGACACCTGTGATTGCTTTGGGCTATATCGCCAGTATTTTTGTCCATTATTTAATTAATGGATAAAGACCGGCACAATCAATAAAAATCTGATTGTACATCTCAAGGGAGTAGAGTTTTATATTCTGCTCCCTTTTTTTATTTCCAGAACATTTGTAAATACCCTTGATATGATTAAGCACAGTTGGAAACAATCGTTTTCTGCCTATACGCGCCCTCAGGTAATGGGCATGGCTTTTCTTGGCTTTTCTGCGGGACTTCCTTTTTTACTGGTTTTCTCTACCCTATCGGCCTGGTTACGCGATACTGGTGTCACATTATCAGTTATCGGTTTTTTTAGCTGGGTAGGCTTAACCTATTCCATCAAGGTTATTTGGGCACCGGTTGTGGATAGATTGCCTTTACCTTTTTTAACCAGACTACTGGGTAAACGGCGTAGCTGGATGTTACTCGCTCAAGTAGGTATATCAGCCGGCTTAATGACTTTAGCCGAATTAAACCCGCAGGTACAAATTGAATTTATTGCCGCAACGGCAGTATGGATCGCTTTTTGTTCAGCAACACAAGATATAGTGATTGATGCTTATCGTATTGAAGCCATAGCACCTGAATACCAGGCAGCAATGGCTGCCATGTATGTCTTTGGTTATCGAGTTGCCTTACTGGTTTCCGGTGCAGGTGCTTTTTATATCGCCGAATATATAGGCTGGAATGCGGCCTATTCTGCGATGGCTTTGTGTATGTTTGTTGGCATAGTCGCAACTTTACTAAGCTCTGAACCCAGACATAAGCAAGACAAACAAACCATAAAACTGGAAAGCAAGGTTGAGACAGCATTGGGAGTGCAAGCCCATAAAGGTGCACTGCAACGCTTAAGCGCCTGGTTTTCTGATGCGGTAATTAGCCCATTTGCTGATTTTTTTATTCGCAATGGCAAAATGGCTATATGGATTTTAGCCTTGATAGCGCTGTATAAGATGAGTGATATCACCATGGGAGTGATGGCTAATCCCTTCTATCTGGATATTGGCTTTAGCAAAAAGGAAATTGCTGATATTAGCAAAGTTTTTGGCTTTTTTATGACCATCTTTGGCGCCGCGTTAGGAGGTGTTCTGGTATTACGTTATGGCCTGATGAAGCCTTTATTATTAGGTGCTGTACTGGTTGCGAGCACGAATTTATTATTTGTTCTGCTCGCTCGCTCTGAGCCCAATATCAGTTTACTGGCTATTGTAATCAGCGCGGATAATTTAAGCGGCGGAATTGCGACATCTGTGTTTATCGCTTATTTGTCCAGCCTAACCAATAGTGCCTATACTGCAACACAATACGCATTATTTAGTTCATTAATGACTTTACCCGCTAAATTAATGGGGGGGTTCTCTGGTCTAATTGTTGATAGTTATGGTTATGCGATGTTCTTTTTATATGCTTCCTCAGTAGGATTGCCTGCAATCATTCTGGTGCTGGTATTGATGCGCTTACAACAACCAGTTGATAAAGCCTTATAAACTCAAAACTTTCGTCCTTCAGTTGACAAATAAACTTTGTGTAGGTGAGTAAAAGGTTCACCCAGAAGAGTCAACTGGAGTAAGCGCCACAGGACAATCAAGCTTAAATAAGGCATTCGCCTAGAGCAGATGGCGGTATTTTATTCTACAATATACCAATATTAGGTATATTGTGGAGAGAACAAAAAATGAGTAAGGAACGTGCACGAAATAAAATCTACAACAAGTAATGGAAGCGGGATCTTTAGTCCCGCCATTTCGATGCGGGACTAAAGATCCCGCTTCCAAGTTGACTAAGTTATTTCATGTACATTCCTAAAAGCACCAGCATGGCCCTTGGAACGGGTGCATACATTAGGCCAGCGAAGTGGATAGCCCTTTTATCATATTTGGCTTTCTTCACTCTGTTTTGATTTAAAATTCATTTTTTCAAGTTGGCTTGATCTCGATAAAATATTGCCAAGAAGTAGGGCGCTGCTTTAGCCCGCCGGTATCGCACAATAGTTACGACCTGAATTCGCAATTCGGGACTTGAACATCCCTCTGGAATTTGCAAGCTATTTTTCTAAATCAACTCATAAATTTGACGCAATTATCCGCCTCTCAACAAAAATTTGAGTAAAAGATAGAACAGGATACTGGTGTATCTCTAATTATTATTTAGGCAATTATGCCTTACCCTCATTATCATACACGTCAGCATAAGTGCGCACCTCACACTAACTGTTAAGCCGCTTTTTCATTGAAGGCGGACAGGAAACGAAGTAGCTTTAGCGGTGTGACTGGCATGATAGTCAGCTAGCTGGTGGAAGTCCAGCCTTTGCCCTGTGAGAAGGGAAGAAGTAGGCGAAAGTGTAGTGGTCTAATAATCCTGTACTAAACGATAGGAGTTTATAATAACCCCTTAATCAAAGATGCAGACCAATGAGTAAACGAAAAAGTTATACAACAGAATTTAAACATGAAGCGGCCAGTTTGGTATTAGATCAGGCATATTCCATAAATGATGCTTGCGAAGCTATGGGCGTTGGAACTACAGCAATGCGCCGTTGGGTCACTCAATTAAAAGAAGAGCGTCATGGTGTTACGCCAAAAGGAAGCCGAGCGATTACTTCTGATCAGCAAAAGATTCAAGATTTGGAAAGTCAGATAAAGAAACTAAAGAGGGAGAAAGAGATTTTAAAAAAGGCTTCAGCTCTCTTAATATCAGACGCGTATCAATTCTAATGCTAATTGATGAGTTAAGAGAGCAATACAAACAATGCGAATTATTGCAAACATTTGAGATGAGTCGTAGTAGTTACAACTACCACCGTAAGCATGCAAACAGGGCAGATCCTGAGCGAGACAGGTTAAAATCCAAGGTTATTGCGCTACAAAGCCAGCCGCAGTTCAGCGGGGAGTCGTACCCTTTCTGCTCAATTAAAACAGCAAGGTGAATCTGTTGGACGTTTCAAAGCACGGAGTTTAATGCAAGAAGCGGAGCTGACAAGTAAACAGCCAGGCTCACATCGTTATAAGGTGGCTGAAAAGTCATCAAACATAGCGGATAACCACTTAAACCGTGAATTTTCTACCGAACTGGTTAATCAAGTTTGGTGTGGTGATGTCACCTATATTTGGGCGGGTACAGGCTGGATATATTTAGCATTGGTGATTGATTTAAATGCGCGCCGTATCGTGGGGTGGGCTTGCTCAACTAGTCCTGACTCAGTATTGACTACACGAGCGTTAAAATTAGCTTATGCGGCTAGAGGAGAGCCCAAGAACTTGATGTTTCATTCTGATCAGGGGTGCCATTACACCAGTAAGGTATTCCAGCAGCAATTGTCGGAATATGAGATAACGCAAAGCATGAGTCGACGTGGTAACTGTTGGGATAATGCACCTATGGAACGCTGTTTTAGAAGCTTTAAATCTGAATGGATGCCTAAGACTTTTTATTCATCTTATGAACAGGCAGAGAAAGATATTATGCAATACATCAAGTATTACAATAGCTTCCGTGTACACAGTTATAACAACTATTTAACCCCAACCCAAGCGGAAAAAGAAGCCGCTTAAAAAACCGATCGTTATGTACGAATTTACTTGACCACTACAAAGGTAGGTAGATCGAGAAAAGGGTGACTATCTTACCCAGTGAAGAGCCGTCGGATTTGAGTCGGAGTAACTGCGACTCCTTAAGCTCTAAGCGCTGTAGTAATACAGACGTTATGAACCGAGGGTTTTCGGATGAAGCCATAGTAATCGTAAAATTTGGTGCCAGTGATTTCATGGTGACATGGATGAGGATAAAACATCAAATCAGTGACAGGAAGTTGGAGTTGAAGGGCGGAACACGTAAGTGAACATAAAGACAGGTAATATATTGGTATCTGAGATCAGCCTTTAAAGGAGCAGTTAACTATTTGCGTCGTAAACAGTGAACGAATTGATTGTGCGAGATTATTGAAAGAATACTACTAGAGTATGGCTTGTGGCTATGAACTGCTGAAAGTTAAAACTAGTTTCTATAGGAAGAGCGTAAACAAGGGGAAGGGAGAGCTCTTCTGGTTTGTTTAGGAAAAGGACTGTATAAGTTTTAAAATTGAGTATGTCTTATGTGAGGAGCCGTGTACGGACCCGTACGCACGGTTCTGTGGGCAGACGGGAGCTGCGGCTCCCTCTGACCCGACAAGGTGGAGACAAAATACAAGGCATTCCGACACGGCGTCAAGTCATTTGTGGTAGTACTGCGAAGCCAGTACCGAGCTTGCGATGGTATGGCGAAGCGGTACGGACGCAGGACGAACGCGGGCCGCCGAAGGCATAGACGCCACGCAATTTTTCGCTGCGGAGACCGGACGGACCCCGTCGCAGCTTTCGCGAAAAATAGTGGAGCGCTGAGATGCTCGCAAGTTCAATGTAATCTCGGTCATGACGCAACATAGACCAGATGACTCGTGATATATGTCGCCCCAATGCCCGAACGGCGTTGTTGTGCGTCTTTCCTTCGGAACGTTTTTTATCATAGTAAGCGCGAGATTCAGGCACATAAGCCATGTGACGACAAACTGCGGTCATCATCGCTTTACGAGCTCGGGTATTGACGTGTTTAGGTGATTTAGTTCCTTGGTAGCCTCCAGATTGGTTGTCCAGAGGTGCCATGCCGATATAGATTGAAAAGCTACTCTGTTTCGGAAAGCGGTCTGTAGTACCGATTTCACCCGCCAATTCGGCACTACAGACCAAACCAAAGCCAGGAATCGAATCAATGTGCTGAGCATATGCAGACTTTTGAATCTGTGAGTCGATTTTTGCATCCATGGTTTTAATTGATGCCATCAAGGCTAACAAGCGGCGTGCATCCTCTTGGATCATCGGGCCGACTTCTTCGATTTCATTAGAAAATTCTGCCTGTTTCTGCCAGTCAAGAATGAGGTTGAGATATTTCCGGCCAACCCCTTGAATGGCAAGCAGGCTTTTGGTTTGTAGTCGCATTAATTTTGTCAAATCATCGCGACAAGTTAGAAAGTGCAGAAACCATAGATTATCAATACTTCCTGTCATATCCAAAAGCGTCGGGCAGGTGGCTTGCAGGTCAGGCTGTATACGGTTTTGCAGAGCAACCTTTTCATTGATCAACTGACGTCGCCGCCGTGTCAGACGCTTTAACCGACGATTGGCATCGGGTACCGGTAGCACTGCCTGCAGAACACCTTTAGCGAGCGGCAAATGATCCTGAAGTTGAAACAACTCAAGCATTTTGTGAGTATCAACCAAATCAGATTTTGCGGGTGCGGGAAAGATCTCTTTAAACCGGGCGAGCTTGAGGTTGTTGACGTTGTAAAGCTGATAGCCGTGGCTCTGAATCTGGCTATCCAATGGTCGAGCCCAGCCATTGTAACCTTCCATAGCAACGTCTACAGGTCGGTTGTATAAATACTCTTGCAGCTCAATACGGCTAAAAAAATACTGAAACCCTGCTGGTGTATGCGTAATCGAAAATTCATCCAGAATCCCTCCCTCAGAAAGGCCAATAGCCACATAATGTTCGTGACTACCGATATCAACTGCAACTTGTAAATGGGCTAAATTATGAATGTTCATGACGGCCTCCATAGGTCAACGTTAACAGTGGATACAACACCATCCTGCGTCTCGTCTACTTAGTAGAGCCACAAATGACCCCAAAAAAAGCCACATGAAATCACTCGGCACCATCCCAATAAAGACGTCTCGGACGGCGCAAGTGGCGGGGGCGGCATTTCAAGTTCGAGCCGTTACCCTAAAGTACGACGGACCCCGTGAGCCACACCCCCACCAGGTTCAATTTTACACCCCTGGCAAGATGCTCGCCACTTGCTTTGGAGAGAATTTCAGATTGTTGAATAATCGAAAAAAATTCGGCTTGCACTTGCAGATATAAATATATAGATAACTTTTCCTATAAACATCATATCTATTACTCACTTGTCATTTCTCTCCATAATTCTATAGTAGACCCTCTATTTTTTCGGTACTGGTCATTTTTAATGCATAATATTTTTCTTGGTCACTCAGTTGGATCTTTTTTGCGAGTGCGACTGCCAGTAAAATAAAGTCCAGAAATAACAGGGGTTACCCTCGTAAGGAATAAATAATATAGTTTCTTAACGGGGGGCACCTATAAAATATAATGGTAGATTTCCGTCTTTCCCATGAAAGAAGAACTCTTCTAAAATGATGAGTAGCAGCTTACAAGCTTCATCATATTTGTTCTATATTTTGAGCAATTTCTCATCATTCATATTGGTATTACTATTAGATTGATTGAAGTGCAGTTAATAGCGCCAATAGCGAGGTGATAACAATACCAGAATGGTGAAAATCTCCAGACGGCCAAGTAACATAGCGAAACACCCCAACCATTTGACCGGATCAGAAACGGTTATGAAACTCACTGCAACTTCACCAAGCCCTGGGCCTACGTTGTTGATGCAGGCTGCGACTGCGGCAAAGGCGGATACCTGATCGAGGCCAAACTCCATCATCAGTAACATGATGATGACAAAGGCGACAACATACAGTGAGAAAAATCCCCAAACCGCTTCGATAATGTTTTCTGGCTGCACTTCATTATTCACCTTTACTGGGATATATGCGTCCGGGTGTATCAACCGTTTGATTTCTCTTTCTCCCTGTTTGTAGAGGAATATGACTCGAATGACTTTCAATCCGCCGGCTGTCGAGCCCGCACAGCCGCCGATGAAACCGGCAAACACCAACAAAACCGGAACGACGCCCGGCCACAGATAAAAATCGGTGGTAATGAATCCAGATGTGGTCATGAAGGAAACGGTTTGAAATAGGCCGTGCCGCATGGCGTCCATCAAAGACAACCCCGTAGTTCCTTTGAAGTAGATATGCGTTCCGACCAGTCCGCCGCAAATCAATAGCACAGAGATGTAGGTCAATGCTTCGCTGTCCCTGAAATAGCAAGAAATTGATCGTTTTTGCAATGCCACGAAATGCAAGGCGAAATTGAGGCCGGATACCATCATGAAGAAAATCGCGATGGACTCTAGAACAGGACTGTTGAAGTAACCGAAGCTGGCGTCATGAGTCGAATAACCGCCGTTGGCGACGGTCGAAAAGGAATGGGCGATGGCGTCGAACCAATCCATACCGGCGAGTCGATAACAAATTGCACAGACCACAGTGATAAAAAGATAAATGGTCCATAATGCCTTGGCGGTCTCGGTAATGCGTGGCTTCAATTTCGCATCCTTGACCGGTCCCGGCACCTCCGCCCGATATAACTGCATGCCGCCGATACCGAGGATGGGTAGAACGGCCAACGCCAACACAATGACGCCCATACCGCCCAGCCATTGCAATTGTTGCCGGTAAAACAGGATCGATGGTGGCAATTGGTCTAACCCTTCCAGTACTGTGGCGCCTGTGGTGGTAAAACCGGAAACCGATTCGAATACAGCATCTGTAAAACTCATATTCGGGGTATCGGCTAGCTGAAAGGGAACCGACCCAATGGTGCCCAGAATCATCCAATAAAAGGCCACAATTAAAAAACCGTCCCGGTGGCAGAATGGATGCTTTTCTTTGCGTAATGGAAACCATAGCAACAAACCGATTGTCAGAATGATTAAAAAACTTTGCCAAAATAAATGTTCATTATCATCATGAAAAATGAACGAAACTAGCAACGGCGTGAACATCGTGAAACTAAACAAGATCAGTAATAGGCCGATGCTTCTGAGGACGACTTTAGCTTGCATAAGAATAGTGTAATTTCGTATTAGAGACGTTGAAAATAGCCTTCAATATATTTAATCAACATTTTATCGAGCGCGAACATGACGATGTGGTCGCTTTCTTCGAAAACGGTATCATGATGAATAGGGATTATCTTTCCGAGCCGGATTAACGAACCAAGCACTACGCCTTCGGGTAGCTTCACCTGTTCTACTGTCAGGCCGACCACGGAGCGCATCGCGCCGTCTTTGTGGGCGACCGCCTCCAATGCTTCGGCGGTTCCGCCGCACAGCGAACTGACTCGTGCGACATCGCCTTTGCGTACATGTTTCAGAATACTGCCCAAGGTTTCTTGATTCGGCAGAACGACGACATCGATATTGGTTTCTTCGACCAGCTTAACGTAAGCGCTATGATTGAGCAGACAAATGGCTTTTTTGGCGCCCAGTTTTTTTGCTAAGGCGGCTGAAATGATGTTTGCGCCGTCATTATTGGTCACCGCGCAAAACAAATCGGTTTTTTCGATCATTTCATCCAACAGAAGATTCTCATCGGTGCTGTCACCGTGCAGCAAGGTGGTCTTTTTCAGATCGACCGAGATGTTCTTGATGCGATTAAGATCCTGTTCGATGACTTTGACTTGATGCTCGTTCTCCAAAGCCATAGCCAAGCGCTTGCCGACATGTCCTCCACCGGCGATCATGACGGTTTTGATAGGCTCTTCCAAAGTATGGAGTTCGGTTAGCACTTTACGAATTTTCTCTCTGGGAGAAACGAAGAAGACCTCATCACCTTCTTTAATGATGGCTTCACCATTGACCAATATCGGTTCACCTTCCCTGAATATTGCGACAACGCGAATTTTTCCGCTGGTCAATCGCTCCTTCAGATCCTTGATTCGTCTTTCTGTCAGAAAGCCTTGTGTAGCCGCTTTGATCGAGAACAGTCTGACCATGCCATTGGCGAAGGAAGAGATATGTTTAACACCCGGAAACTTGATCAGGTTATGAATGGCTTGCATCACGATCTGTTCGGGACTGATCACAATGTCAATGGGAATGCCGCCGGGACGAAACAACTCAGGATGCTTTAGATAGTCAATTGCTCTGACTCTGGCAATGGTTTTCGGTTTGCTATAGAGTGTATTGATGATCTGGCAGGCGAGCATATTGGTTTCGTCCTGATCCGTGACGGCTATGACGATATCAGCATTTTGCACACCGGCTTGTTCCAATATACTGGGATGGCCGGCATTGCCCGTTACCGTGGCGATATCCAAACGCTCTTTCAGGTTAGCTAGCAAATGAGTTTTGGTATCTATTACGACAATATCATTTTCTTCACTGGCTAATGCGGTGGCAACAGATGAACCAGTCACTCCGGCCCCTAATATAACAATTTTCATTTCTCGTAATTATGATGTAAGTGTTTTGATAAAAAAATAGTTGACACCCTCATTAGCGGCCTCTGGCATAATTAAAGCGACTAGAGCAACATAAAAAGGGATAGCAACATAAACCTTAAAAGTCCGCACCGCATAGAAATTAATTCGCAATTCATTCGTTTTTTTTCTTTGATTTTCTAAACACTAGTTCGCTGACGGTTCCCCTCGACAGAAAATATACGTTGTGCAAAATTGATGGAATTCGTATTTGTTGACTTTCATGAAATAGTTATAAATCCCGCAAGCAAGTAATAAGGATTGTTGAAGATCTTCTTGGGTGCTAATGATTTAGCATCGATAGTCTGATCTATGAAATAAAACAAAAATCACTCGTAAAGAAAAATAAACCAAAATAAACGCACGAAATTTTCTATAGTCGGATATAAACAGCCTAGAAATGAGATCTGTGCATGAAAGTATTTCAATACCTTCTTCATTTTTTGAAAGGGATGTCGCAAAAGGGCATACGAACTTTCTACCAAGTGCGTGCTGAATGAGTAGCAACTATAGCAAGTGTAGAGAATATGGTCGTAAAATTCCTACAATGTCTGGTTGGATATGTATAAAAAAAACGTAAAATTATGCTAGCTATTAAACTGATGCGTATTTTTTATGCCCGGAACACACAGATTAATTATCCCTGACTTGGACAGGAGGTAACTTCAAGTACGGTCAGCTAAACAACTGCATCGAGTGTTCGTGCGGTAAGCACACGATACCAATTATTCCAAATAGTGCTCATCAGTTCTTTAAGCTGACTTCTTCGGTTTTGAATATTTACCTACCCAAGTTTGTAATGTATAAACATTCTGACTTAAATCTCTGGCTGTTGCTGCAATAGGTTGGTCAGATTCATTCGCCAGTTTAACGGCTGGTTCTTTAAACCCTGATGTATAGGTATTTTGTTTTTTAGCTTGTTCGCTCATTTTAGACACACTTATTTTCTTTATCAGTATTTTAAGTTGTGTGTTCTGTTTAGTGTAGCCACTTCAGGGTCCAGTGGCTACTGTTTCACGGATTTTCAGAAAGTAGGGCTGACAATGAATGCCTTGATTGGCATAGGCACATTGGTCGTATTGGTTGTCGGTTGGCCGATTTATCGATAGTTTTACCAAAATTGACGGACGATAATGGAGCCACTATGCACCGGTAAAAGCCTTATCATGCTATCTTTCCTGATTCTGTGATTATCTCTTTCTGTGCTATTGACTATGCTCGTTAAAAACCAGGCGATAACCGACACCCGCTTCAGTCTTAATATATTTAGGTTCGGATGGGTCGTCTCCAATTTTCTGACGTAAATGACTAACAATAATGCGTAAATAATGGGTGTTTTCCAGATGGGATGGCCCCCAGATTTCCTTGAGCAGGTGAGTTTGAGTGATGACACAGTTTGGGGCTTTGGCCAAGAGAGACAAGACCGCATACTCTTTGGGTGTTAAATCTATTTTATGACCGCGCACTGCGACTAAACGTTTCGTCAAGTCGATCTGTAAATAACCGTCATCCAAGATCGAAAAGGCTATGGGCCGGTGATGATCTCGAATATTAGCCCGTACTCGGGCGAGAAACTCTTCTATGCTGAAGGGTTTGGTTACATAATCTTGAGCGCCGAAATCGAGAGCCATCACTTTTTCTTTTTCGCTGCTGCGGACTGACAATACAATCACGGGAGTGGTGGACCATCCGCGCAGTTGCGCAAGTACTTGATGACCATCCATGTCTGGTAGACCTAAATCGAGAACGACCAGATCGGGTTGTTGACGGGCGAGCAATGCTAGTCCTTTCTCGCCTGATTCGGTATCGATCACGTCATAGCCGTCACTTTTCAGTGCAATACGCAGCATACGACGGATCTGTGGTTCGTCATCGATAACAAGAATCTTCGGGCTCATGAGTTAATTGTTTTTATGGGGTTGTTGGTCTCGGACACAATAGGATAATCAATTGGCAGTTCCACCACAATTCGCGTGCCTTTATGATCCATACCAGCCATCGCCTTGACCGAACCGCCATGAGCGCCAACCATGCCTCGACAGATAGCCAAACCCAGACCTGTGCTTGGTTTTTTCCGGTCGCCATCGGACACCACATAAAACATATCGAAGATTTTCTCTCTGAAAGGCTCTGGTACACCAGGGCCTTGGTCTTCCACATTGATTAAACAGGTTTTGTTTTTGACGCTAACCGTGATTTTTATCGTTTCTTCGGGCGGAGAAAATTTAGCTGCATTTTCGAGTATATTGAACAAGGCTTGTTCTATCAATGCAGCATGGACGAAAAGCAAAGGTAATGGAGGATTTTCACGGTATTCCGTTTTAACTGTCGGAAAGCTGCGTTTCAGTCGTATGATAGCGCTCCCGATAATGTCGGTCACAGACGCCCAATCACGTTCGATTTTTAGCGAGCCATGCCCTAGACGGGTCATGTCCAACAGATTTTGAATATAACTATCTAGACGACGGCTTTCTGACAATATAGTGTCGACCAGTTCTAGTCGGTCTTCAGTATTTAATTGTTTGTCCAGTAAACGCATACTCTCGGCGGCCCCCATCATCGCCGCCAAGGGTGATTTTAGATCGTGAGAGACAGATGATAAAAGTGCGGATCTCAATTGCTCGATTTTGGTTTTGACTCGGGCGGATTCTAATTCACTGACCAATTGTATCCTTCGCCAGGTATCAGCGGCTTGCTGTATCATAGTTTGGATCAACTCTTTATCATGAGACCTTAGCCCGGACACCTTGCTATCTAGGCGCAGGATAACGGCAGCGATGGTCTCGCCATCTTTTGTAATAGGAAAAACTGTCCAGGCTGATTTTGTTACCGTATCGGTGAAACGTCCGGAAGGCTCTGCATGATGTAGGGTCCATTCGATCGCCGAAAAGTCGATCGGTTGGAACTCGACAGGAGGGTGCGGATAAATTGTATGGTTTTTGTGTTCCGTGGGCATGACAATACAGCATTCGGCCTGCATTATATTATGCAATTTTTTAACCAATGCATTCCATACTGCCTTAGAGTCTTCAGCGACCGATAGCTCTTGCCCAAGCAAGCGCATGGACTCTGAATAACGGTTAGCTTCGCGTAAGAGTATAAATTGACGACGAATACGCGAAGCAGCAGGACCGCTAAATAGCGCAATCATAAATAGAAAAACCAGTGTGTATAATTCATCTTGTCGATCGACCGCCAAACTGTGGCGAGGTTCAGTCAAAAAGAAATTGAAGCTCAGGAAGGACAGGATCGATGCGAGTATCGCTGGCACCGAGCCGTGCTTAAGTCCTGTGATCATGACAGCCAAGACATAAAGCATAACCAAGTTAGCATTACTAAGCCAGTACTCTAGGGGAATGGCCAGTAGCGTGGCAAATAACACTGCGAAAATGCTGAAAACATGGCCGAATTTGTTACCCCAGATACAGATGTTCGAATCCTCGACGCGCTTTACATCGACGGATGAAGGTTTTTTTCGGAAAACCGATACCTCGATCGGCAACCCGGATTCTATCAATCGTTGATAAAGATTTTTACGCCAAGGAAAAAACTTATGACGTTTTCCTGCTCCCACCAACACCGTATTAATCCGTTGTTCCGTAATAAAAGGGAGAATTGTTTGAAAAGTGTTGGGGCCACGAAGCGTTTCCGTCTTTGCCCCAAGGTTTTTGGCTAACGAAAAAGCCGCTTGCAAACGAGCGGAATCTTTTTGATACCGAGGTTGCCCGGTATCTACCCAGACTACTAACCATGGAATTTGCCTGCGATCGGCAATTTGTCGACCGAGACGAATCAAATACTTCTGGTCGCGTCGGTGGCTGATTAAAACCAATAATTTCTCGTAAATAACAAAATCAAGAATATTGTCCTTGTTTTGAAGTTCCGATTTAAGATGGGCGTCCGAACGCTCGGTCACTTCACGTATCGCTAGTTCGCGTAACGCCGTTAGACTAGATGGCAAGAAAAAATTCTTTCCAGTAGGAAGTAGGAATTCGGGCAAAGATACTTTGCCGTTTCGAAACCGTTCAAGCAGTGTCTTGGTAGGGGGGGCGATGAGTATCAAGTCATCGGCGTTATCGATGATTTGATTGGGTACGGTTTCATCGATACGTACACCGGTCATTTGTAAAACGGTGTCACTAAGGCTAGCGAGATTGTAAATATTAAGAGTCGTGTAAACATCGACACCGGCCGTTAATAATTCGGCAATATCCTGATGGCGCCATCTATGCCGTCCGCCAGGCAAATTACTGTGCGCCAGTTCATCAATCAGAATTAGTTGTGGTCGACGTCTGATAGCTTCGTCGAGATCAAATTCTTCTAATTCACGCCCCTGAGAAAGAACAGATTTTTTAGGTAGTACTTTAAAGTTCTCCAACAACAGAGCCGTATCATGTAGTCCATGGGTTTCTACCCAGCCGGCCAATACTGATTCACCATTTTTTAATCGTTCTTTTGCTGCGGTAAGCATCGCATAAGTTTTACCGGCACCTGAGGCTGCACCAACAAAAATTTTTAAGTGTCCATGGTTTGGATGTTTATTGTTATTTAAGAATGGTAAGGTGCCGGGGGAAATCTGACATGAATTATAGCCAATCATTTAATTAATTTTTGTTCTTCATATTTACCCGCCATCTGCTGTAAGTAATACCGATAGCGAATCCTGTTAGTTTAAAGTAGGTTGTCAAACCAGCCCAAAAAAAACTATTTTCGTCGTATTTCCATAAATCATTGTACGGAATTGCCGCCAAGGACGCTAGGCCGGAAAAGATAAAGCCCCACGAAAGACCATATTTCCAAGTTAAGAGGCACGCGGGAATTAGATAAGGAAAGATCGAGTAAATCGGGAACTGACTATATCGATTAACGAGCGCTAAGAAAAATAGCCACGCTACCATGATTATCAAATCACGTAAAAATTCCTGTTTGCTACCTGCTAGTCTAAAATATTGCATTTATGATACCCAATGGCGATAAAATTGTCTGTGTTGAATATGCACTTCGCAAGTAGCTTGAGTGCATCAATACAGATTCGCCAATTCATAGTAAATAAAGGTATATTATAGAGCTCGAATGTGTAAAATTTTTAGAAGGATAGGAGGCGTGCACATAAAAATTTCGTAAATAATTTCTATGTAAGATTCACAATAATTTCGATGGCATCAATTCTTTCCTAATAATTCATTAACTAGCTTGCTTAGAGAGTTGCTTTCTGAGCTGTATGATTAAATGGTTCACCTTGATGAACGTGCCAATACCTTAGACGGTAAATTAGAAATAGTATGTGGACAAAATGAAGGTAGCCAGCACTTGTTATCTATCTCTGGTGTTGTGTTGTTGAGTGCTACCATAATATCTCATGGAGGACGCTCGGTCGTTAGAGTGGCGCATTTATATACAGATAAACGAAACTTATGGATTAGTGAATTCGACCAACGAAGAGGGAAAAATATTTCTGCTGTTGATGTAGTAGTGACTAATAAGAATACACTTATTGCATGGGCACTATTGACCAACAAGCAATGTTATGAGGCTGCAATTATATGATTGGCAGCTACCAATATTTTAGAAATGGTGTTCAGGAATATTTAAATAACTGGGGGCATATATGGTCTGCCCCGTATTGCAAGTAAAATTTTGCTCGTAACATAAAGAAATATTGCACCCATATATTCGGTCTTTGTATGAGGTTGTCTAATGTCTAATACCTCTGGCCCTGATGGAATTCGCGCATTTCACACCTTATCAGAGCGATAAAAGATAAAAGGGGTAAGTACCTGAGGTATCCCCACAAATTAACCCTAAAAACAGCTGGATACGCTATTTTTTTTTGTAAAACAAAACTAGGGTAGACTTTTCCGGCCTAAGCATTTGATTTTCGTCTTATCATTTCATCACGGGTAGGGGTATTTATGTCAGTCGTCAAAACCTTGTATTCTTTCTTGAAGCAATCACTTCCTTCAATGCATACCGCACGCCTTCAGGCACTGATGGTAGCAGTCGAAGCGGGGCTAAGTGGTGCGCCTCTATCAATTACTACGCTAGGGCGCGCAGTATCCGGTGACTCCTTCATCAAACATAAAATTAAGCGTATGGATCGTCTTATTGGAAACACTCATCTCTCGGAAGAGCGGCTGTCCATCTACACAACCATGGCTTCCTGGTTATTGAAGTCCCTTCCCCTGCCTACTATTTTAGTCGACTGGTCGCCGTTGCCTGATGACCAAAGTCAACAACTGTTACGCGCATCGCTTCCCGTAGGTGGTCGGAGCATCACTTTGTACGAAGAAGTCCATCCTGGTCGTAAATTGGGTAATCGACGTGTACAAAAACAGTTTCTGGCTCACCTGAAACGAGTATTACCGCTTCATGTGACACCTATCGTGGTAGCAGATTCTGGCTTTCGCACCCCGTTTTTCCGCGAGGTTGAGCACTTCGGTTGGCACTGGCTTGGGCGGATTCGTAACCGTGACACTCTTGCTTTTGCTGACCATCCTGATGAGTGGGTATCAGCAAAATCACTGTACGCCAAAGCGACTCGTAAGCCTAAGCTGTTGGGATCGGCTCATTGGGTGCGTAGCAACCCCTTGGATGGGCTGTTAGTAGCATTCTATCGAAATCCTAAAGGCCGGAAACATTTGACTGCGCATAGGAATCCTGCTCGATCCGGGCAAAGCCGGAAGCAGGCCAAACGTGAAAAGAACCGTGGTTACTGGTTGTCTCACCCTCCTTGCAAGCCTATTCGGCGATTCGGGTCGTCGAGCATTATCGCACCCGCATGCAAATTGAAGAGGGCTTCCGTGATACCAAAAGCACTCATTATGGGCTAGATTTAGCCAACGAAATCCGTATTCAAGCTGATCGTAGGGCTAATCTGTTGTTGATAGCTGCATTGGTGACCTTTGCGCTTTGGTTGATCGGTGCTAGCTTGAAAGGCTCAGACACTGAGCGGCATATCTGGGTCAATACCGGTAAAAATCGAACACCCTATTCTGTAATTTTCCTTGCTCGAATAGCGTGCAAATATGTTCAGTTTGATCTTCCAGCGGACTATCTAGAATTAGCGCAGACGATGTTGAAAGGATATTTTGGGAAGCTGGAGGCTGTCTAAATTCGTGGGGATACCTCAGGGTCAGAGCCCTTTTTAAGTAATATAAACATAACCATTTGTTTATATTGATTAAATTTCTTTAACCCTTAAAAAAGGGCTACGACCCGAATGGCACTTACTTAAGAATAAAACACATAAATCACAGTGAGTTACTTTATTTTCTTCGGGTGTCCATTCTTTCTAATCACTGCTCTTGCTTCTTCTCTAGGTTTCATTAACAAGGAAAAAGGCTTTGGTCTTCTTTTTACTGCACGAGGCTCTATTCGACCAGAACGATTTCCAACCCGCTGCTGAGCAATTAATACAAATAATGATTCTTCAATGACTCCTGTACCAGTAAGAGCCGTCTGTTGAGTCCATGCCAACCACAATTGTAGTGTATGCTTAAAGCTAAGCTGGCGTGGTAATATATCGGCTAATAAAGCCGCTTGAGCCATTAATAATCGAATCAGATTATAGGCCAGAAAATAGACCCATATCTCCTTTTCACTCATTTCGGGTGTTTTACAGCTGAGCGTTTCCATGCCCATCGTCGTTTTTATATTCCGGAAATCAACTTCAATCTGCCAGCGTTTTTTATACAAAACCTTGAGTTCTGGTTTCGATGCTTCTTTAGGGCATAGCAATGTTGTTATGAGTATCTTGCCATGAGTGCTTAACTCACGGATAAGTAACGTTTTCGGTGCAACATCATAGTGCGCTTGTGTCATCCAGTCTGGTTTGATCTTTGGTTTGGTTAGTTCGATTAAGTGATCTCTGGTGCCTATTCGTTTGCCTTTCCTAAAGTCAGTTACCCGTTTACGCGCGCCCATTTGCTCAAAGACGGCATCAATGCCTTTTTCACGCAGTGAAGCTAACAAAAAATAGGTACCATAAAAAGCATCGCCAAGAACAAGGTCTCCCGTATCAAAGGTGTCTATAATATTACGAAGCAAACTTTGCTCATCTGAGCCTTTTCCATTGAACCGTCCTATCGACGCATTTAAAACGGCCCCACTTGAAAGGCAGATAACGCCAACCAACCGACAAATTGGAAAACCAAGTCCTGGTTTTTGACCACTCTGCTGAGGATATACTGCCTGATTTTCAACGGTGTCGGGCATTGTTACAGTGGTTCCATCAATTAAATGTACACGCCTTCCATGCCAGCGCCATTGCTCAGGGATTTGACAGTTAATGAGCTCACCTGTCTGGCAAACTAGGTCAGAAACCATTGCTAATGGCAAACGCTGTCTTGCTCGACAATAACCACCCGTAGAGGTACTAACAGGTGCAAGGCCACCAATGATACGTTTTATTGCTGCATCATTGACCGCTTTTTGACAGGAGCGATCTTCACTCAAGGCTTGTGCTAAAAAAATTGAAAGTGTTTCTGTGGGCGGATAAAGTCGCTCTCGATGTTCAGGTAATAAGGTGTCAATTCTTGATAGCAGTTCAGGGCAGGTGAGCAGGTTAAAAAATTGATACGAATCTGTCTTTTCTGCACATTTTTTTATTCTTTGTTGTTGGCAGCGTAAAAATTTGTTATTAATAAACATTAAGGCAGGTTCCTCGGTGATGGCTAAGTTGTTTTGTCGCAATCAGTTTATCATCGAACCTGCCTTTTTTAATATTTTCAGTAGCTTATATCTTAAGTAAGTGCCATTCGGCTACGACCCCTTTTACTTTCGACCCCTTTTACTGTTCCTTTTACTGTTACCTAAAACGGAAAGACGCACCAAGGTAAGAAAGGTAGCAGGAGAACGAGGAATATGGCAACGACATTTTTGTGAGTATGTCATTCGTGATGACTTGGACTACCAGCGTCATGTGGATTATATTCATGTAAACCCATTGAAGCATGGCTATGTAAAACGAATTATAGATTGGCCTTATTCAACTTTTCATCATTATGTAGCCCGTGGAATTTATTTGCCGAATTGGTGTTGTGATATAAATAACTCGGTTGACGGTGATGAATAATATGCGTCCGATTACGCTATGCTAATCGGACCTACCGTGCTGCCCGGTTTGTTGATACGAAGGAGCATTATTTTTCTGTTGTCTGTATGGTTATGATGAGGCGGTTCAGCAATAGGGTACGCAGCAGGCGAATGTTTCCTGATTGAAGTGGAGGAGTGATTAGAATCACTCCGGGGAAAAGGGTAGGCAGTTTTTTTATCAGTATGATGAGAATTTTGAGGTGTTTCGGTACGGTTATTGGCATTATTAACGAGCTTCATCCGATAAAAGAGCTGGATAGCTTGTTGAGCTTGTTGACATTGCTGTTCAGACTGCCGTTTTTCCCTTAATTTTTGCAAAAAAAGTGGTAAGCTGTTTTTATTATCAGGGCTATGCTCATATTTATGACAAAAATCCCAATAATAGCGTAGCCATTTTTTATAGTAACCTTGTTCCGGTTTTGGTACAGCTTCTTGAATTAATAAATCACAGAAATAGTGGTTAATATGTTTTGGAATAGTGAACATTGGAAGATATACTGAAACTGTTTTTTGATAGAAAAAGATGGATATACTGCCTAGAGATAGTAGCTTTCAGTAAAGTGCTTGTCAAATAAGCCCGGTAGGGTGGGCAGGTTTTTTTGCCCACCTTGTTTATCGGTCAATGATGGGTTAATGGTGGGCAAACGGTAAAGCTGTTTGCCCACCCTACGTTGAATATGGGAAATCGTTGTTATGTCGAATTATCGCCGTGCGGATAAACCGGGGGCTTGCTATTTCTTTACTGTGGTGACATTTCGATGACGGAATATTTTAACCGATGATGATTCTCGTGTCTGGTTACGCAATGCGCTAGGCAATACACGAAGACGCTATCCATTTAAAATGATGCCTGGGTATTGTTGCCCGATCATCTTCATTGTATTTGGACGTTGCCGGAAAATGATAACGATTTTTCGGTACGCTGGAATGGAATAACTGGGGTCAGAATAAAGTTAAATTGCGGGAACAACTGGAAAGTTAACGCTATATTCGTCAGTAATTTGGTAGGCTAAGGTAAATTGCCAGTATTGCTGACTTAATGATAAGCCAGTAATGCGATGCAGATCATTTGATTTCGGTTTTTTACGCTTTATTTTATGCGAACACGACTCGAAGTTAAGCTTAAATAAACTTTATAAAACAGAACTCAACCCCGCTCTACATCTGGACACCCATACGCTTAGCGCCCAAATTGCCAGGCTTTGCTGCAAAATGTCCCGCACATTGAGTACCACAAGCTTTACATGCGCCTGTTTCAGTCAAATTCCATTCAGATAATTGATACCAGTCACGGCCTATTAATAATTGCCCACATGCATGACAATAGGTACTATCAGCAGCCTTATCGTGGATATTGCCAACATAGGCGTAATGTACGCCATTTTTTATAGCGATCTCTCGTGCCATTAACAATGTTGCGACTGGCGTTGATGGCGTATCCTGCATTTTCCAGTCAGGATGGAAGGCAGAAAAGTGCATAGGCACATCACTGCCCAGATTTTCTACCACCCATTGAGTCATCTTTTCCAGCTCTGCTCTAGAATCATTTTCGCCAGGAATTATCAGTGTTGTTAATTCCAGCCAGACGGATGTTTCATGCTGCAAATAAAGTAATGTATCCAGTACAGGCGCAAAATGAGAGCCGGTTAATTTATGATAAAAATTCTCGGTAAACGCTTTTAAATCAATATTGGCGGCATCCATCACTCGATAAAACTCGGCTCTGGGTTTAGGGCACACATAACCCGCTGAAACAGAAACCGATTTGATGCCCAGTTCGCGACAGGCGATGGCTGTATCAATCGCATATTCATGAAAAATAACCGGATCATTATAGGTGTAGGCGACACTTAAACAACCCAGTTCAGCGGCTTTTTGGGCAATCTGTTCAGGTCCGGCAATACTCATGATTGAATCCATTTCACGAGATTTACTAATATCCCAGTTTTGACAGAATTTACAGGCCAGATTGCAGCCAGCCGTACCAAATGAAAATACCGACGAGCCTGGATAAAAGTGATTGAGCGGTTTTTTTTCAATCGGGTCAACAGCAAATCCACTGGAACGTCCATAACTGGTTAATACAATTTTTTGTTCCTGGTTTTTGCGCACAAAACATAAGCCTCGCTGGCCTGCATGTAATTTGCAAAATCTTGGACATAAATCACACTGTATACGGCCATCACCTAAGTCATGCCAGTATTTGGTGGCGACTACTGTTGGGGTATGTTCTTTTATATGCATAGCTATCCTCCAAAGTCGTTAGCTACAGAGACTGTGAAAGTATTCAATAATATACCTAAAAGGACAGGTTCCGTAGGTTGGGGTGAGATTGCGAACCCCAACAATCAATGGCTTACCTAGCCTCAGTGTTGGGGTTCATGTTTCACCCCAACCTACGCATAATACTTTCACAGTCTCTAAAGCTAACACATAGAAACTTGTAATTTATCATCAATTGGCTTATACAGTTTAATTATTACATAAAAATAATAGGGGAAATAATCATGAATAATATACGTCAGCCCGCAGTTGCTGGTTTGTTTTATCCTGATAAGCCGGATATATTAAAAAGCATGATTTCTGATTACTTACATCAAGTAGCTCCTGTGAATGAAGCTCCGCAGGCTATCATCGTACCGCATGCAGGCTATATCTATTCGGGTGAGATTGCTGCGAGCGCCTATGCGCGATTGCAATCCAGGCGTAATAGCATTAAGCGCGTGGTTGTATTAGGTCCATCACATAAAGTTAGCTTTGCAGGTCTTGCGCTTTCTCACGCCGAGGCTTTCAGAACGCCAATAGGTGATATTCCTGTAGATACTGAAGCAATCGCCTCGATAATTCATTTTCCCTTTGTCGGATATAGTGATCAGGCGCATTTATATGAGCATAGCCTGGAAGTTCAATTACCCTTTCTACAAATGACTTTAGACGCGTTTAAACTGCTTCCAATCGTCGTAGGCGATTGCCCGGCCGAACAAATTGAGCAGGTACTTGAACTGTTTTACGGTGCAGATGATACTTTAATTGTTATCAGTTCCGATCTTAGCCATTTTCATGACTATGCTACGGCACAGCGACTCGATAAAGAAACCAGCGAGAAAATTGAACACCTTGATTATCAACACTTAGACTATGGCAGTGCGTGTGGGCTAGCACCTGTTAGCGGGCTAATGGCGCTGGCCAAAAAGAAATCCTTGCAGATTGCAACCATTGATCTTAGAAATTCAGGTGATACGGCAGGTGATAAAAGCCGTGTGGTCGGGTATGGTGCGTATGTCATTAACTAGATCTCAGCAGCAACAATTATTACAAGTAGCGAGAGACTCGATTGCTTATGGTCTTAAACACGGTCAGGCATTACCGCTAAACAGCAAAGAATATGCGCCGGAATTACAAGTACTGCGGGCAACATTTGTTACTCTGGAAATCAAACATCAACTGCGCGGTTGTATTGGCATGCTGGAAGCAGTCCGCCCGCTAGTTATAGATATTGCCGAAAATGCCTTTGCAGCGGCATTCAGAGATCCCCGCTTTCCACCTGTATCAGAACAGGAATTCCATGCTCCTTTAGACATTCACCTTTCTATTCTCAGCCCTGCCGAAGTGATGAGTTTCTACTCTGAAGAGGATTTAATTCGCCAACTCCGCCCGGGTATAGATGGTCTGATTATGCAAGAAGGCAGCAAACGCGGTACATTTTTACCCTCCGTCTGGGAGTCATTATCTGAGCCGGATGATTTTTTACAACATCTCAAGCAAAAAACGGGATTAGCAAAAGAGTATTGGTCTGATTCATTGAAAATTTCACGTTATGAATGTGAATATATTTCTGAAAGTGATGATGTGTAGGCTAAAGCTTGTTTCCAGCGTAAAACTAACAGGCGATGTTGGGTTTATTTAGCCGCGACAAACTGATTGTTTTCTATAATGGCTAATTTAGCCTGTCTGTGTAATTGCGTATCGGCAAACACCTGGTTTTTTCTAACAGGAATTGCCATAGCTCGCTTAAAATAAGTGACTGCTTGCTGCTGTTTTCCCTGTTTCGCTAAAAAGTCACCATAAAAATAATTAGCATCAATGGTGTTAGGGTTGATAGCCAATGCCTTTTTCAGCATTGTATTGGCTTTATCATTATCGCCATAGGCGATGGGCCAGCTAGGCACCATATAATAAAGCGATCCCAGAGTAACATAAGCAGCACCTTCAGAGGCATTTGGATCCAGTTCAATTGCCCGTAATAGAAGGTCTCGCGCTTGATGAACAGCTTCCAAAGCTTTAAAAGCATCAACGTTTTCCGCATTACTTGCGATAATAATCGCCTGCTGAATTATTAACTCGGCTTGATCAGGGTACTGTGCGTTTAAGGCTGTAACTTCAGCAAGTAATTGCATATATGCAGCTGTTTGTTGCTTTTTTGCAACACTGTAATGAATATGCGCCCACTGAGCCTCAATATTTTGTACAGCCAGCCCTAATGCATCGGCATTAACAATCGCCGGCATAAAATTTAGCGTAAGTGAAAGAAAAATAGCAATTATCTGTTTCATAAGTTAAATATAATTGCTTATTCACATTTTTGCAACATTTGTTGCAAAAAAGATACGACTACCAGCGCGTGTAAGGGTTTTTTACTAACTGATTGTTGTAATAACGTATGTCTTCCGTGACCTCTTCGCCTACCCAGTCCATTTTTTCGAAAAGTTCATCTACGTGCGATAGCTCGATTTCTGCGACACACAGCCCCTGATTCTCGCCTGAAAATTCATCAATCTCCCAGGTATGTTGCTTAATAACAACAATATGCCTGGTTTTTTCTATTAAAGGTTTATGGCATAGCGTATTTAGAAGTTCATGCGCATCATCTGCCGGTATATCGTATTCATATTCCTGACGTTGCGCTCCGATAGTGGCGCTTTTAATATTTAACTTTGCTGTATCATCGCTTACTCTGACCCTGACTGAGCTATGCTTATCACTATTTAAATAACCTTGACGGTAATTAATTGATTTTGAGACCAAGGCGCGCCAATTATCATTAGCGAGTAAAAATTTACGTTCTATTTCTATTGCCATAACTTGCTATTCATATCCATTCGGGTTTTGATTTTGCCAACGCCAGGTATCAGCAACCATATCATCTAATTTTTTCTCTGTTTGCCAGTTTAGTTCGCGTAACGCTAAGGCAGGATTGGCATAGAATTCAGCGATATCACCTGTACGACGCGCAACGATTTTATAATTAATTGTTTTCCCTGTTATGCGTTCAAATGCAGTTATAACCTCAAGCACGCTATAGCCTTTGCCTGCCCCCAGATTATATGCCTTACAGCCCGCAATATTTTCCAGCGCATCCAGGGCATGTAAATGGCCTTTTACCAGGTCTACAACATGAATATAATCACGTACACCGGTACCATCCGGCGTAGGATAATCATCACCAAACACAGATAATTGCGCCAGCTTACCAACCGCTACCTGAGAAACATAGGGAACCAGGTTATTAGGAATGCCATTAGGGTCTTCGCCAATCAAGCCACTATGATGAGCGCCAATTGGATTAAAATAGCGCAATAAAATAATTGTCCAGGGATTGTCGCTAGCAAATACGGCATCAGCGCTGGATAAATCCTTTAAAATATCTTCCACCATGGCTTTCGACTTACCATAAGGATTGGTCGCACCAAATACCGGTAAATCTTCTGTGTATTTTACTGTATCAGGCTCACCATATACCGTTGCTGATGAGCTAAAAATCATTTTTTTAACGCCAAACGTTTCCATGACCTCTGCTAGCACCAGGGTACCGTAAACATTATTCTGATAATATCTAATCGGCTGTGCGCAAGACTCACCTACAGCTTTCAATCCAGCAAAATGCATAACCGCATAAATATCATGTGCAGAAAAAATTTCGTGTAACGCCTTTTTATCTCGGAGATCTGCCTCTACAAAGCTCAACGTCTTGCCCGTAATTTTTTCTACCCGCTGCAAAGACTCAGATTTACTATTGGATAAATTATCAATCACGATGACATCATAATTAGCTTGCAACAACTCTACGCAGGCGTGACTACCAATATACCCGGCCCCACCGGTCACTAGAATTTTTTTCGCACTCATTGTAACTATTCCTTATGTTTACTCTATTTCTAAAACGGAGCATAGTTTGTCTTTATTCAGGCAAAAAGCTCAGCATCTTTTAATAATAAACCTTGCTTGTCCTTACCTGAAAGTTGGGGTTCACCATCATATTGCCAATTAATATCAATAGCTGGATCATTCCAGGCAATGCAACGCTCATATTCTGGCGCATAATAATCGGTGGTTTTATACAAAAAATCTGCACTGTCACTTAGTACCACAAAACCATGAGCAAACCCCGCCGGTACCCAAAGTTGTCGATGATTTTCGGCATTAAGCTCTACTCCTTCCCATTGGCCAAAAGTCGGTGATGAACGACGTATATCAACGGCCACATCAAACACTCTGCCATGTGTAACGCGCACCAGCTTTCCCTGAGGGTGTTGAATCTGGTAATGCAGACCACGTAATACGCCTTTTGCTGAGCGGCTATGATTGTCCTGAACAAATTGAACATCCAGACCAGTCGCTTTACTAAATGCCAGTTGATTAAAACTTTCAAAGAAAAATCCACGGCTATCACCAAAGACTTTTGGTTCAAGAATAATAACATCGGGAATATTTGTCGGGATAATTTTCATAAAACACAGTCTTCTTTAAGTAATTGCACAAGGAATGGCCATAGCCGGTTTTTCTGTTTAATAAAGGGAACAAGTAGTTACCCAAGTCTCCGGGCAAGAAATAATGCCTTTCTGTTGAATTCTTTATTTCTCTAAAAATTCAGTCAGCATACGCGTTACACCAGCCTGCCAATGCGGAAGCGTTAAAGCAAAATTAGCGTGTAGTTTATCGGTGTTCATTCGTGAATTGTGCGGCCGTTTGGCAGGAGTAGGAAATGCACTAGTAGGAACTGGTGAAATAGTCTCAACCGTTGCCTGCAAATTATGTCCCATTTTCTGCGCAGTTTCGATGACGTAACTCGCATAACCATACCATGATGTTTCACCTGCTGCGACCAGGTGATATAGGCCACTTAATTCAGGCTGTTTTTGTACTGTACGAAGTGCGTGAGCCGTTATATCAGCCAATAAGTCCGCACCGGTGGGTGCGCCAATCTGGTCATTGATCACAGTCAGGGTGTCATGCTCTGCCGCGAGGCGTAGCATGGTTTTTGCAAAGTTATTGCCGCGCGTACCGTAAACCCAGCTGGTACGAAAAATCAGGTGCTTACATGCTGAGCTTTGTATTGCCCGCTCACCGGCCAGCTTGGTCGTACCATATACGCTTAGGGGGCCCGTTGCATCAGTTTCCTGCCAGGGCATAATACCCGTACCAGCAAAAACATAATCCGTAGAATAATGTATCAGCCAGGCATTTAATAGCCTCGCCTCTTGCGCCAACACAGCGACAGCATCGGCATTAATGGTCTGTGCTAATTGCATTTCACTTTCCGCTTTGTCTACGGCGGTATGAGCTGCTGCATTAACAATAATAGCGGGTTTAATTTGTCGCACGGTCTCTGCCAGACCAGCAAGATTTGCCAGGTCGCCACAATAGTCTTTACTGCTTCTATCTAGAGCAATCACTTCACCCAGAGGTGCGAGGCTACGCTGAAGCTCCCAGCCTACCTGACCATTTTTACCTAATAAGAGTATTTTCATGTATCAATTCTGATAATTTGTTTCCATCCAATCGCGATAGGCACCCGATTGTACATTAGCGGTCCATTCATGATTATCTAAATACCACTGTACTGTTTTACGAATCCCTGTAGCGAAAGTTTCGGCTGGCTTCCAGCCTAATTCACGTTCAATCTTCCGCGCATCAATAGCATAACGGCGATCATGCCCCAGACGATCGGTAACAAAGGTAATTTGCCCGGTATAGCTTTGATTATCGGTACGGGGACGTAATTCATCCAGCAACGCGCAAACAGTGTTCACAATGTCTATATTGGGCTTTTCATTCCAGCCACCTATATTATAAGTTTCTCCGGTAGTACCCGCAGCCAAAACCCGACGAATAGCACTACAGTGATCTTTCACATACAGCCAGTCGCGTATTTGCTGACCATCACCGTATATAGGCAAGGATTTACCTGCCAAGGCATTAACAATTATCAAGGGAATCAGTTTCTCCGGAAAATGATACGGTCCATAATTATTAGAACAATTGGTCGTTAAAACCGGTAAACCATAAGTATGGTGATACGAACGTACCAGATGATCACTGGCTGCTTTACTGGCAGAATAAGGGCTGTTCGGCTCATAGCGACTGGTTTCGCTGAAGGCCGGGTCATCCTTCGCCAGGGAGCCATAGACTTCATCGGTGGAGACATGTAATAAACGGAAATCTGCTTTACTATCCCCTTCAAGCTCATTCCAGTAAGCCCGAACCGCCTCTAGTAAATGGAATGTACCGACTACATTGGTTTGCACAAAAGCTTCAGGGCCATGGATAGAACGATCAACATGAGATTCTGCGGCAAAATTGATCACTGCGCGCGGCTGATATTTTTCCAGCAACCGGGTGATTAAATCAGCATCGCCAATATCTCCCTGAACAAAAATATGTCGTTTATCACCCTGTAAGGAAGCCAGGCTTTCCAGATTTCCTGCATAAGTGAGCTTGTCGATATTCACCACCGGCTCATCATTTTCAACCAGCCAATCTAGCACGAAGTTTGCGCCAATAAATCCTGCTCCACCTGTTACAAAAATCATTTTTTTAATTCCCTGGATAACTTTTTAGTACTATTAAAATGGAACTTTATTAAGCAAGTTAAAGTCTATTAGTCGTCTTGTTTTTTTAGCCGAAAATTGTAACATATTTTAACTAATTTTTTATAAGACCGCTTATCTTCAAGGCATGCAATTATAGACAAGTTTTTCAATAAGAAGGTTTTAAATGAGTGATATAACTCAATTCCTGATTGAATTCAACACACAAATATAATTCAATAAATGCAAGTCAACGGTAGAAATAATGGCTGGCAGTATTAAACAAATACAAGTTTTATAGAAAGGCTCCTGATGTGACACGTTTCAGCGCCTTGCTCTCGACTAAAATCAACTCGCTATACAAAACCGCATCCGTGGCCGCGCGAAGTACAGCTTAAAACTCAGCCTCAAGCTGGAAATGCATTAATTTATTAGTAACAGGATGGTGAAATTCTAGATATTCAGCATGCAGGTGTAGGCGGTTGGCTTTGCTGCCGTATAGGTCATCACCAACAATAGGCGTATTTAAGCCCTTTATATGAGCCGAATGGACACGTAACTGGTGTGTGCGCCCGGTGATAGGGTAGAAATAAACTCTGGTTTGATTGTTCTTGCGATCTATCACTTGCCATTGGGTTTGCGCAGACCTGCCATGCTCGTAGCAGACTAGCTGACGAGGCCGGTCATCCAGGTCTACTCGAAGAGGTAAGTCTATAATGCCTTTATCTCCAGTAATTAAGTCATCTAATAAGGCCACATAGCGCTTTTTAACCGTACGTTTAATAAATTGTCTTTGCAGGATTTTATGCACTTCTTTGGATAAAGCGATCAACATTAAACCAGAGGTAGACATATCCAGTCGGTGTACGATTAATGGTCCTGTCGCTCGCGGATAGCTTTGCTGCATGCGCAGATAAACCGAGTCTTGTATGTTTTTCCCGGGGACAGATAAGAACTCTGCGGGTTTGTTGATCACCAGCATAACTTCATCCTGATAAATAATATCGAGGGTTTTTCCTGTCGCTGGATTCGCCAGTAATGGATTTTTGTCCATCTTAATCCCTGCAAGCATATGCTTTAAGATAGGCTGACATTTCCCCTGGCAGCTCGGATAGAAATTTTGATGTTTGCGAATTTCTGATTTAGGTGATGCGCCCCACCAGAATTCAGCCATTGCCAAGGGTTTCAGCTGATTTTTAAATGCGTAGTGTAATAATTTTGGCGCTGCACATTCTCCTGCTCCAGCGGGTGGAATAATCTGTGCCGTGTCTTTGAAAATATCACATAAGCTTCTGGAAATACCCTGGTTATTTAGAAATTGGTACTGGTCAAAAAGCCTTTTTTGTAAAGTAGCGGATAGATGTTTACGTCGACTTTTTAAAATAGCGATTTCAGCAGTCAGCTGATTAAGATTTTCTTCCGCTTTTTGAATGCGCCTACTCCACTCAAGATTCAAATCTCTTAGCTGAAGTTTTTGTTTAACACTGTCATTAGCCAATTGCTCTTTAAATAGTATGAGTTGATCCGCATCTAGCGTTATTTCCGCCATTGCACGTTGAGATTTTCTGATTTTCCGGCTGGCAACGATGTGCTTTCTATATGTTGCACAAGCTGAAATAGACGCATCCGTTTCCGCTTGTACAATAGATTCAAGTTCTATAATTTGCGGATTATTTTCCAGGCTTTGAATATGCTCATTGATTTTATTTATCTCTAATTGTTCCACTGTAAAGAAGTCGTCTTCAGCCAGCATGTCAAAAACAGGAGGAACAAAATTGGGCAAATGATTTGTGCCGGCCAGTTTGCCTGAAAATGCGGCTAAATAGCCAATTTCATGGGCCTTATTTTGTACTAATAAAACACCAAACATCTTGCCTATAGCGGTTTCTTTATTGCCTGAAATGCCAAAATTATGTTGCCATATGGTTTGCGTTTCAAGATGCTCTTGTAATTCTTTTGCCGCCAATAAACACAAAGGGTGCGGCTGGTAATAGAAGGGGAAAGTAAAACGTTCAGGCAAGGCATGGGAATCAATAGACGCTTTAAACGAAGTAAAGTAATTTCTTGGCAAGTACATATTCGGGTGGTTATCGCTATGACGTTAATTGCTAATCATTTTTAACGTTAAAGTTTAGAGTGAATTGATTTATTTTTTGCCTGAATTCGTATAATAAGCGCATAACCTCTGAAAGATATATAAAACTTGTCCATGGCTTTTAACGCAATTTATGAGTCGCATAATGCTTTGTCAAAGAAGCTTTTATGCATACTGCGAAAATAGCAAATAAATGGGTGCAACATCGAGACCTGTGCCTATAAAACCTAACGCCCTATATGGTAAGCGAAACGATATAAATTGAAGACAATGCATACAAAAGCATGGCCTACCCTATTTGGTTTGCTTATAACCAGCAGGACGGATTGCTACCCTGGTTTCGATATGCGTACATAAAGAACCGTCGGCTAAATAATAGCCATATTCAAATAGCGGCGTACTTCTGCCTTTCTGTGCTAAATCAGCGCGAATTTGCTGTTCTATTTCTGGTGAAATATGGAAGCGTAATTCGAGATCACTTAAGCCTTGAACTCTGAAATCCAGGTTTAGCGATCGTGTCCAGACCGCATAGTCAGGAAATAGTTTCGTACAGGCCATTGCTGCAATAGGATCGGCAAGGCAGGCCTGGAAACCACCAAATAAACTCCCACCGGCATTAGTGGCAATCCAGCTGTGCGGCAGACGTATTTTAATATGCCGCCAGTCGGGAGATAAATCCAGTACCTTAATTCGCATTAGCCAAAAAGCAGGAAACCACTCGATTCTTTTTTGATCAGACAATAAAGGGGTATTCCAGATAAAGCGACGTAAGTTCATAAGGCACTATTAAGCTAAGCTTTTACTGGCAATTTCAAACACGTCTTTAGAGATGTTGTCAGTATTTATAATTCGTTCCAGTTGTTGTTTCATCAAATCTTGTCGCTGTTTATCAAACCTGCGCCATTGGGTTAAAGCGCTCACCATGCGTGAAGCAACTTGCGGGTTAAGGCTATTTAATGCAATAACCTGATCGGCTAGAAATTGATATCCCTGACCATTTTTAGCATGATAGTGAACAGGATTGGCCTGACTAAATGCCCCTACTAAAGAACGCACCCGGTTAGGATTTTTTAAATCAAATGCGGAGTGTCGTAATAAAGATTGCACTACTGTAAAAGTATCAGGCTGTGTGCTCGAGGCCTGTATGCTAAACCACTTGTCGATGACTAATGCTTCATCTTGCCATTGTTGATAAAACTGCTGTAAGCAGGCTTGTTTTTCTGGATTTTCAGAGTTTACTATCGAGCCCAGCGCGGCAATCTGGTCAGTCATTGTTTTTGCATTGGCAAACTGATTGTGTGCCAGCTGATGACTGTCATCTGTATTCAGTTGACTTAAATAATCCAGGCACAGGTTTTTGATTCTACGTTTGCCTATGGCTGCTGAGTTAAGTTCCCCGGTTTCTTGCTGATGGTTTTGTAAATAAAGGGCTGAAATCTGTTCCGTTAAGTGTGCGGCCAGACTGCGTTTGACAAATTGTCTTGCATGATGAATAGCCTCTACATCGACGACAGGCATTTGTTCCGCGAGATAATTTTCTGCGGGTAAAGAAAGTAAGCAGGCTAAATATGACAGGTCTGGCGAGGTCTGTTCGAGAATGGCTTTAAAGCTGTCAATCAGGATCTCAGGAATAGATAAACTCTTCCCTTGTTTGATCGTGTCGATGAGTTCAAAAATGATGCTGGCTGTTAATTTCTGTCCTGCCTCCCAGCGATTAAAGCTGTCATTATCATGCCGCAATAGAAAAGCAAGTTCAGTTAAAGGCTGTGACATTTGCAATTTTACCGGTGCTGAAAAACCACGTAATATCGATAATATCGGTGTACCCGGCACATTTTCAAAGATAAAGTCTTGTGTCTGTTCACGTAACTCCAGTGTCAGCTCATTATTTATGGCAACGGTATCGACTACGCTAGCATCCATGATTGTTCCATCTTCCGAAAACAACGCAACTTTAACCGGAATATGCAATACGGCAGCATTTTTCTGTCCAGGTATAGACTGGCTTAAAGTAAGCGTCAAAGATTGCTTGGCGGCATCATAGGTTTGTTCAACTTTAACTACAGGTGTGCCTGCTTGCGAATACCAGCGTCTAAATTGACTTAAGTCCTTATTGCTTGCGTCTTCCATTGCTTGCACAAAATGCTCACAAGTGACAGCCTGACCGTCGTGCCGCTGAAAATATAAATCTGCACCTTTATGAAAATTCTCGGTGCCTAATAAAGTGCGTATCATGCGCACCACTTCAGCGCCTTTTTCATAAACCGTCAGTGTATAGAAATTATTGATTTCTATATAGGCTTCAGGGCGTATCGGGTGTGCCAAAGGACCAGCATCTTCTGCGAATTGACGGGTACGAAGTGCGTTGACGTCATCAATACGTTTAACAGCTTTGGAGGTTTGATCGGCAGTAAACTCCTGGTCACGGAATACCGTAAAGCCTTCTTTTAAACTTAATTGAAACCAGTCTCGGCAAGTAATTCGATTACCTGTCCAGTTATGGAAGTATTCATGGCCTATGACCCCCTCTATGTGCTCATAATCCATATCAGTAGCGGTATCGGGACGGGCCAGCACAAATTTCGTATTAAATACATTGAGGCCTTTATTTTCCATTGCGCCCATATTGAAATGGCCAACTGCAACAATCATGTATAGGTCTAAATCATATTCACGGCCGTAAGTAACTTCATCCCAGCGCATGGAATTTTTTAAAGACTGCATGGCATGGGCGCATTTATCAATATCATGCGCTTCCACAAAAATTTTCAGAGTAATATCACGGCCACTCATCGTCGTGAAGTGATCTTCTATGCATTCTAATTGCCCGGCTACCAGGGCAAATAAATAACATGGTTTTTTAAACGGATCTTCCCAGGTGACCCAGTGACGATTATCAATTAATTCTCCCTGAGCTACTTTATTGCCATTAGATAATAAAACAGGATAAAGCGTTTTATCAGCAATCAACGTAGTGGTAAAGCGCGCCATTACATCCGGTCTGTCCAGAAAATAGGTGATCTTACGAAAGCCTTGCGCTTCACATTGAGTGCATAACATATCATTAGAAACAAATAAGCCTTCTAATGCACTATTAGCTTTTGGATTAATGGTATTTTCTATTGCCAGGGTGAAAGTTGTGTTTTGAGGTACATCGGCAATAGTTAATGACTCATCGTTCAGCTTGTACTGACTAGTTGTCAGTGTCACTCCATTTAAAGCAATACTTATTAAAGTGAGCTCTTCTCCTAATAGCACTAATGCAGCATTTCTGGCTTTATTATCCGGGTTATGCGTAATCGTTAACCGGGACACCACTCGAGCATATTCGGCTTCAAGAATAAAATTTAAATCGACGGTTTCGATTAAATATTCAGGTTCATGGTAATTTTTAAGATAAATGGTTTGTGGCTTGGCTTCAGGCATGTATTTATTGTTCATGATATTCTTTATCAACTAGTTTTCGCATTGCCATTTTAGTACTCTGACGGTTGTGCGAAATAAATATTACGGGGCATTGTGCCCCATCTATCGGCGGTGTTTTAAGGCTTAGCTTGTATTGCATGCTTTAAATGAAAAAATAATAATTAACAGCCAGGCGCTTAAAAAACAGACTCCTCCAATAGGAGTGATCATCCCCAGCCATTTTACACCGGATAAGCTGAGTAAATATAAGCTTCCTGAAAATAAAATAATACCGGTAAACATTAACCAGCCAGCATAAACTATTATGCGCTCGGCAGGGTGTTGTTGTCTGAGCAAAGCAATAAAACCCAAACCTAAAGCGTGCCACATTTGATAGGTCACCGCTGTTTTGTAGACTAATAGCATTTCCGGGGCTAAAACAGCTTTTAAGGCATGTGCCCCAAACGCGCCCATTGCGACGGCAAGAAATGCGCTTACAGTGCTTAAGAGAAGAAAGATGGGATGCATTATTTTTCCAATAAACGTGGCATTAACTGTACAAGATTACACGGTTTGGTACTAAAGTCTAATTGTTCGCTGATTAAACTGTCCCAGGCTGTTCGACAGGCACCTGAAGAGCCAGGTAAACAAAAAATATAAGTTGCATTTGCTACGCCTGCAACTGCACGGGATTGTATCGTAGAGGTTTTTATCTGCTGATAAGAGAGCATTCTAAAAACTTCTCCGAAACCATCCAGGGTTTTATCCAGTAAAGGCTCAAATGCTTCAGGAGTGCCATCTCTGCCGGTAACACCTGTTCCACCGGTACTGATAATAACATTCACTTTGTCATCGGCAATCCAACTGGAGGCAGCGGCACGGATATAGTAAATATTATCACTCACAATCGTTTTAGCAAATAAATGATGCCCTGCTTTCTCTAATCGCTCTACTAGCGTTTTTCCGGATACATCATCTGCTTCGGTTCGTGTATCGGAAACGGTTAAAATTGCTATATTAAGTGGAATAAATTGCTTGTCAATCTGAGACATAATACCGGTCTGTTTGTGTGTAGAAATAATAATACTCTATTTTACATAAAAGAGTTGTCTATAACAGGACTTGATTATGTGTGGTATTTGTCAGGCACTGAGCAGCGTAAGAAGAACTGTATAAAAATATTACTAGCAAGAGCATTCGATTATAATTAGCTGATATGAATAAATATTCAATTGAACAGAATAGATTTGCAAACTATTGCTATGTTTTTAACATCTTGCCAAACATATTTTTGAAGAGTTTCTATGCCTGTTAATCCTAAATCAGAACAAGGTCAAGCTCTACGCAAATTATTTCCATTGGCAACCATGCCATCACAGCAGTTTAAAGAGTTATGCGCAACTTGTGATGTAACTGAAATGCCTAGTGGGAGTTGTTTATTTAATGCAGGTGATGCAACAGAGTCATTTATTTATCTCATACAGGGCACTGTTTCTTTAGAAGTTGATGAGTTTATATTCGAAACTATAACCGGGGGTACTGATGCCGCGAAATTTGCACTGGCACACCAGTTTCCGCGCCAGGTTTGTGCTCGCGCACTTGATAATGTCAGTTTTTTTAGCCTGAAACTCGATGTGTTTGATAAAACAGATATTGATTATAACGAGGCAGAAAATGTATACAGGGTTGAGAATGATGACGATTCCGAAGCAGATGCATCCATTGACTGGCTGGCAGCCATACTTCAATCACCCGTGTTTCAACGCTTGTCTGCGGTAAATTTGCAGCAAGTTTTAATGAGTTTAGAGGACGTTAAATTTAGCAAAGGTGAGACTATTTTTCATCAGGGTGATGAGCGGGACTATTGTTATTTGATTAAAAAAGGCCGTTGTGCTTTAAGTCGAAAAGCCTCAGAACGAGCAAAAGAAATAAAATATCTGGAACTCTCTGAAGGCATGTCATTTGGAGAAGAGGCGATATTAACCGGTGAGCCCAAAAATATGACGGTAACCGCTGTCACTGATATGCTGATATCGCGTATAGATGCCGATCGCTTTATCAAGTTTATTAAAGAGCCTGCTCTAAAATACATTGATTGCTGTGACTTAGAGCAAGAACGTGAGCAAAACCCGGAGTTGCTTGTTGTAGATATACGTTCGGTTGATGAATACAATAAAAATCATTTAGAAGGCAGTCGAAATATTCCTTTATACTCATTACGTATGTCTATGAATGAGTTAAGGCAAGAGCCTGGCAAGATTGTTGTAGTTTGTGCGGACGGCAGATCGAGTGATGCGGCTGCTTATGAATTGATTAAGAACAGGATCAATGCAGTTATTTTAAGCGGTGGCATGCAGAGTATAGCTAATGAAGCTGTCGAAGCAATAGATGAAAATGAGACTGAACTAGCGGCTAAGAAAATAACAGAGCAAGCAGTTGAGATGATAGAGTCTGCTGATAGAGAATCTTGCTTGCAACAGGAGAATCAATCATTAAAAATAGAAAATGAGCGATTGACGACAGAATTGAAGTTATATAAAAAGCAATACAGGTTGCTTTATAAGCAAACGGAGAAGTTAAAAGCAGCGCTAGATAAGCTTCGAGCAACTCAGTAAGCATTGACAAACCCTTAGGGATTGTCAATGCTTACGTCGCCATATAAAACCTTATCCGCCTGTGGAAGATTACAGACTGAAGAATGCAACCAGGCAAATAAAAGTAATTATTTGATTTTTGCTTCTTTGTACATGACGTGTTGACGCACAACAGGGTCAAATTTTTTATTTCCATTTTTTCTGGCATAGTACGTTTATTTTTATCAGTTGTATAAAAATGTCCGGTACCTGCAGAAGAAACTAGTTTTATTTTATCGCGCATTTGTTATTTCCTCTTAAAATTTTTCGCCACGCTGACGCATTTCTACTAAAACAGCATCAATACCTTTTTTATCGATGATGCGCATACCTTTTGCAGATAATCTTAAACGTACCCATCTGTTTTCACTTTCAACCCAGAACTTATGATGATGCAAGTTAGGATTAAAAAGTCTTTTCGTTCTATTTTTCGCGTGGGATACATTGTTTCCCGTAATAGGGCGTTTACCCGTTACTTGACAAATTTTGGACATGATTTACCTCTAATGTGCCTTTATTCAAAGTTAGCCTGACTTTATACCAAATTTTCTTATGTAGGTAAACAATAATATATTTTTTTACCTAAAATAATCACTCACTTGTAGCGAAAAACACGCTATACTTCACCAGGTGATAACCGCTCTGATATAGCGAGAAGGTTTATGTCGAGAGGAATGGATATATAGTTAGTCAGGAATGTTAGAACTATGTTACATAGTCATAAATCAGCGAAAAGTTCAGTGGACGCGGTGAGTATACACAGATATTACATTATGCTTAAAAACATTTTTCAAAGAGATCAATATTGTGACAATTAAATTTGGCATGGTCATGGATTCGATTGACCAAATCAATATTCATAAAGACACCAGTTTTGCAATGTTACTGGAAGCGCAGGCGCGCAACTGGGAATTACATTATATGCAAATGGGCGATTTATTTTTGCGCAATGGCAAAGCGTATGCCAATACCCTGAATATTCAGGTGCAGCGCAATACAGTCGCCTGGTATACCGTCATGGATCAACAAACGATAGAGTTGCAGTCATTAGACTGCATAATTATGCGTAAAGATCCGCCGGTTGATCAGGAATATATATATGCTACTTATTTACTGGAACATGCTGAACAAGAGGGTGTGTATGTTATCAATAAGCCTCAGTCTTTACGTGATGCCAATGAAAAACTTTTTACCTCCTGGTTTCCACAGTGTTGTACTGATACGCTGGTAACGCGCAGGGCAGACTTGATTCGTGAATTCCTCGCAGAACACCGGGATATTATATTAAAGCCCCTGGATGGTATGGGAGGAGCCTCGATCTTTCATCTGCGTAGCAATGATCCAAATATCAGCGTTATTATTGAAACGATAACTGAGCATGGTCTGAAACATGTTATGGGGCAAAAGTATTTGCCAGAAATAAAACAGGGTGATAAACGCATCTTAATTGTTAATGGTGAGGCTATTCCCTTTGCGCTAGCGCGTATTCCTGCTCAAGGCGAAACTAGAGGCAATCTTGCTGCCGGAGGTTTTGCACAGGGACAGCCTTTAAGCGAGAGGGATGTCTGGATTGCACAACAAGTTGGTCCGGTATTAAAAGAAAAAGGGCTGATTTTTGTGGGGATTGATGTGATTGGTGATTATTTAACGGAAATTAATGTTACCAGCCCAACATGCGTACAAGAACTGGATAAGCAGTTTGGTATTAATATCTGTGCACAATTGATGGATCATATTGAGACAGTTATCGTTAAAATATAGCCGTATGACTGAACAAATCTTTCAACGACCTTCACCTTTGTCTAATAATGATACCTTGCTGGTTACGCTTTTTATTGCGGCAGTTATACACACTTTGATTATATTAGGTGTTAATTTTAGTATGCCTAAAACCGACAAAGCCAGTAAATCCATAGAGATTACACTAGTAACTCGGGAGGCAAAAAAAGCCCCGAAAAAGGCCGAGTTTTTAGCTCAAAATAATCAGATAGGTGCGGGTAAAAAGCAGGCAAAACCTGTCCCCGCTGCAAGCAAACAAAAAAGTGCAGGTACAAAGCTAAATAAACCGCCAGGTCAAAAAAAGATTACTCCAAAAAGCATTGTGCATAAACGGGTATTAAGCCAACAGCACGCAGAGCAAAAAATTCAAAAGACTGAACAAACTCTAAAGCCAAGCGAAACAAGTCGGCCGAAGTTATCTATGGATGCCCTGCAACAGCAATTGGCTCAGCTAGGTGAAAAAATACGCTACAAAAAACCCAGTAGTGATCAAAAGCGCATAAAATTTATTAATTCGGTCAGTACTCATAAATATCTTGCAGCACAGTATATTACTGACTGGCAGCGTAAAATAGAAAACATGGGCAATCTTAATTATCCGGCTATAGCCAAACGTCCGGGCTTTTCAAGTTCTCTGACTATGGATGTCGGTATTAAGCCCAATGGTAGTATCTACAGCATACGCATAAGTAAATCATCAGGTTATCCTGCTCTGGATCAAGCTGCCAAGCGTATCGTCAGGTTAAGTGCACCTTTTCCGCCTTTGCCTAAAGCATTACTTCAGGAAGTTGATGTTTTAGTCATTACCCGGGTGTGGAAATTTTCTGATGAATCAGGATTGTATACTCAATAAACATTTTAAATTACACAATTGTATTGCAGCTAAGCAAGATCTTTGTGTCAGTCCTCCCGCGCTCTCCGCGAGAATTAGTAAGGGAACCCTTTGTGTTCTGTAATGCAGAGTATTTCATCATCACTTCCTCATTAAAGTAAACGAGAAACTTTTTATATATGTCATTCCGGCATGTTGGTTGAAATCCAGTGCACAGAAATGAGAATGGTAAAGGCCACAGCATTTAAAGGAATTATGATAATCATCCTCCTCTTGTATTATTTTTCTGAGTAAAATCTAAAATTTTTTTGTGGCTATTGTCAGCTAAAAAAGAGCGTATAGTCCAGAATATAACTAAATTATAGTTTAACTTAGTTAATAATGAGAGGAAGAATATATGACGAATAAAATCAACTATAACAGACGTCAATTTTTACAACACTCTGCTTTAGGTGCAGCGGCATTAACAGTTTTCCCTGAAATGCTGTTTGCCAAAGCGGGACAATTTCAAAATAAAGCAACTCCTGGTTTTAATGCGGATATAGAAATTGAGTTTACATCGCGCGATGCCTATATCCCTATTTTAAAAAGTGGTCGTAAAACGAAAGTTCAAAAGTATTACGCTGAACTTTTAAAAGGTCCTAAAAATACTGTGGTTGAATTGGAGAATAACTATTTAACCTGAGTTCGGGATAAGAAAAGGTGGGCAGTCTTTTGAAAATCTGAAAAAATAGAAACAACCAAGAATTTATTTTTTCTAAGACTGCCCAATGCTAAGTTTAACCCGATTATTTTGTGATGTAGATGATTTTTGTAAAACCTTTTTACCCCACTGGGAGAAAACCCAAATAGAAAACGGTGAAAAGAAAAGACGGAAAAAGCGTTGCATTAGCCCCAGTGAAATAATTACTTTGATTGTTTACTATCATCAGTCAGGGTATGACACATTTAAATGGTTTTATTTACGCTACTTGCCCAAAAACTTATCTAAAGCTTTCCCAAAGGTGCCGAGTTATAACCGTTTCATTGAATTATTGCCCGATATTATCGGTCCTTTAACGGCTTTTATGCAAACACGTTGTGGCCGAAGTGAAGGTATTGCATTTGTTGATTCAACACCCCTTTGCGTTTGTAAAAATATTCGTATTCCGCGCCATAAAACTTTCAAAGATGTGGCCCAACGAGGCAAGTCTTCTACGGGCTGGTTCTATGGGTTTAAATTACACATTATTGTGGATGATCGAGGGGAAATACTTTCTTTTTCAATCACGAAAGGGAATGTTGATGACCGTAAACCCGTACCAAAATTGGCTAAAAATCTGATTGGAAAGCTTTTTGGCGATAGAGGATATATTTCTAAAAAACTCACTGAACTTTTAGCAACCGATGATGTTGAGTTAATCACAACTCTCAAGAAAAATATGAAACCACGAGTCATAGCTGCTTTTGATGCACTTTTATTGAGAAAGCGTAGCATTATTGAAACTATCAATGATCAACTTAAAAATATTTTTCAGCTTGAGCACTCTAGACATCGTTCGCTTACGAATTATATGATCAATATTGTTGCTTGTTTAGTTGCTTATTCTTACCAGGAAAAAAAGCCTGCACTCAACTTACGTAGAGAAGATTTATTACCTTTGTTATGACGTCTTATCCCGAACTCAGGTTATTTAGGCCCAATTCTTAATTACGTTAAAGGCCAGAAAGTTCGTATCTATTATAAGAATATGTTATCTGAGCCATCGACCATCCATTGGCATGGATTGCATGTGCCACAGCACAGCGATGGTCATCCGATGTATTCTTTAGCGCCTGGACAAAGCTATGTTTATGAATTTGAAGTCATGAATAATGCCGGCACCAGCTTTTATCATTCGCATTCACATAATTTAACTGCAGAGCAGGTTTATAAAGGTCTAGCAGGGCTGATTACGGTCACTGACAGTGAAGAGCTAAAATTAGATATACCACGGGGCGAGTATGATTTGCCGTTTGTTATTCAGGATAGAACTTTTAACGCGCAAAACCAGTTACAGTATTTACATGGTATGCACGGCAGAATGATGGGTTTTTTGGGCGAAAACATTTTAGTCAATGGTACACCAAACGCCGAATTTTCGGTAAAAACGTGCGCTTATCGTTTTCGCGCAGTGAATGGCTCGAACTCCAGAATTTATAAATTAGGCTGGGATGATGGTACGCCGTTAACGGCGATTGGCACTGATGCGCATCTTTTAGAAAAACCAGAAACGCGGCCTTACTTAATGTTCGCACCTGGTGAACGTATTGATTTATGGCTGGATTTTAGTGGTCGTGCCGTAGGCTCTAAGTTAGTTATGTACAGCTTGCCCTATGAAGGAGCGATGCCGCCGAAAATGGAAGAGCAACGCCTGGGCAAGAAATCTTCTGGCGGTATGGGTGGAGGAATGATGGGCGGTGGCATGATGGGAATGATGGGGTCTGGTTTAGGTCAGGGTGATAAATTTCCAATTGCCACATTTAAGATTACCGAAAAAGTCAGTGATTCACCTGAATTACCGAAAACATTAGGTCGATTTGAACGTTTAACCGAGGCGAGTGTAGATAATCCTAATAAACCGATACCGATAGGTATCGATATGAAGCCGATGCGTCCAATGTTAAATGGCAAATCTTTTTCCATGAATCGAGTGCTGGATTTTGAAAGAGTTGAACTTGGCTCGATTAAAAAATTAAAATATTTCATGACCACGGCCCTATGAAGATGGAAGAGGGCGAAAAAATGGATAAAGATATGGATATGTCCGATGGCAAAATGAACATGGAAGGTGGTGGAGGTATGGGTATGATGGGTGGAGGAATGGGTGGTGGGATGATGTTATCCATGGCGCATCCGATACATCTGCATGGTCAGCAATTTCAGGTGTTATCCAGAGAGATCGAAGGAATGCGTCAGGAAGAGTATAAAACGGTAAAAGACGGTTTTATCGATACAGGCTGGAAAGATACTGTTTTAGTGATGCCGGGTGAAGAGATTGTTATTGCCAAGCCGTTTCAGGATTACAAAGGTTTGTTTTTATATCATTGCCATAATCTTGAACATGAAGACTTAGGCATGATGCGCCAGTTTTATATAGGCTAATAAGGTCCCCCTACAAGGTGCTTCGTTGTTCCTATATATTTTTAGCTTGAATCCATGTGTTTAAACAATAGATTTTGGATGCAAGGCTGAGGAATGATGGGGTATTTTGTTAGTATTCTATGATCTGTGCTTGTAGTTTTACCTACATTCTGCAAGCATAGATTTGAACAGAAAAAATATTCTTAGACAGTTAAAATCACCAGTTACTCAAGATTTTTTATTTTTTTGGTCAATCGGTAAAGTTTTACTCGGTTCAGACTTAAACTCAGAAGTATGTATTCTTATTCACTAGCTATTTTTGGATTTAGGTTAGTAAAACATCCGGCCAAATGACATGACTTTTGATCCGGAAATCTATTAAAGTGGATCGGCTGATATTTTGACTCTTGATTGAACATTCCCGGTGAGTAATTTTCCGGCAACCCGAATCAAGTAAATAAGTTGTAAATTAGGTTCCCATTTGCACCATACTTTGTTGTCACTCAATTGAGCCAACCAGCGGACTGCATGGTATATTCGAGGAGTGCAATGAAATAATTCAGCAGTAGCCAGGAATTGATCCGTCTTGATTTTTCCTAAACCCACGTGGACTTTTGCTTTTTCAATCCATGTTTCGCAAGTTGGTCGTTCGAGATACTTCTTATGTGCTTGCCACTGTGTTTGGGGTTTTGATGATACATAACACAAATAACTATCCTCTGACATATCCCAAAGTTCGGATTGAGGGTCAGTTACATTTTTCGGTAATTTAAAACTGACCGCTACGAATAGCAAGAGCGAGACCATTCGCCACAAGGATATTAAAACTCACACTGTTCCCATCGGGTTGGCCTTTTATGAGCGCTCAACTCCGTTCGGTGAGTCGTGCAGTTAATTCTTGAGCTGTACCTTGTACCTTTATCAAATAGATATGTCTTCGTATCCAGTAGTTCGCCCACAAAGTAACCACTGTCACCTCAATAAATATTGCGCATCCGATTAGGCAATTATGCCAGTATTTGTTTGGTAAATTCAATAACACTATTGCTCGTATAGGCATCACTCGATCGGCACCAGACCTGTAGAATTTCTTTAGTTCCTTCTATAAAGGCAAGTTTTGGATGATATGAACGGGCTTCTTTGTTTTTGCAGTTTGAATCTTTGGTGCTTTCTTCTGGAGATTTTAGCCCAAAAATATTATCATTACTCTCAGGCCTATTCCTCATTGTAATTTCTATTGTGGTAGATAAAATTCCAACAGAATACGTCAGCCTAGCGTCACACAACAGATATAATTTTAACCCCTATTCTAGAGATGATGAAACGCACATTACGCTTATTACATAGTATTATCATACTTTCAATAACAGCATGCTCCGTTTCAAAAAACACAGTAGAACCCGATGACCAGCCTATTGTCGGCTGGGGAAGTTCTGAAGGCATTAGTCGCCTGGAGGAATCGAGATATAAAACCGATTTCTTTAAATTAGCTAATCATTTTGAAAGCCAGCACAACAAGATTTTTTGCGGCCCCACTTCGGCCGCTATTGTTCTCAATTCATTGCGAGTACGAAATGGATCTATTCAAATCCCTGAAGACAAAACGCTGCTTAATCAATCTGATTTACAATTCCTTGCGAGCAAAAAATGGTCTCCTTTTTTCCAGCGTTATACTCAAAACAACATATTTCTGAATAGCCCAAAATCCAGAGCATTTGTACTGGGTAAAGTATTGCTGGACCCAAAAGGTAATATCATCATTGATGAAAAAGGTAAGTCTAAAAAAGACAGAGGATTCCAGGTACGTCAATTAGCTGAGTTATTCCGGGAACATGGATTAAGTGTAAAAGTCAGTATCGTTAATCAAGCCCTGGATAATACAAGTATTAAAAATGAAATTATTGAGAATTTAAGAACGCCTAATGATTATGTTATTGTCAATTATAAACGTACTGTTTTAAACCAGGCCGGCGGTGGGCATATATCACCTCTAGGCGCATATCATAAAGCGTCCGATTCATTTCTTGTCATGGATGTTACCCCGAATAAAGCAGATTGGGTCTGGGTAAAAGCGGATCTATTAATACAGGCCATGCGTACATTTGATACTCATGAGAATCGTGGCTATTTGCTAGTTAAAGAAAAAAAGAGCCAGTAAATTAGCTCTTATTACACTCTCAATTTGAATACTATTATAAGTGTTGTGCTAAGCATTCCAATAGCATTTTAGCTGCAACCCACGATAAAAATCACTCTAAAAGCAAAGCGGGCCGTGCTGCCGCATCCCGTTAATGACCGTTTGAAAAGTGCAGCGGATCATTCCTTAGGTCACGAATTAAAAATTAAGCAGGGATAGCCCTAAAGAACTCGTAGCGCGATTTGTGACCTGATATCGTTTTTTGTTAAAACTTACTTGTAAATTGTCTCAATACAACCCTAATTTTTAATGCCTGAAAGCGCCTATTGTTGACATAAATACTCAGTTGAAAGTTTTTTAATAAGCGTATACCTTAACTAGGAGACAACGAAAAGCTAAACCTGCTGTAACGCAGGGACAGAAAGTGACGGGGCCTAAATGGGGAAGCCGAGCTGCCGAAAGTGATTCAGGAATGGATTTAATGATGTGTATATTTTAATAATATATCAATATTGCACACCTGCTTACTACTCAAAAGTGTTAAATATTTTTTGAGTAGTCATTAAAATAATAATTAGGATTTTAAAAATGACTGAAGAAAAAAGCAACAACACCTGAATTCATTCAGAACTAGCATGGGAACAGGCGCGCCATGCTACCTCACGAAATTCCGGGACTCCTGTCGCCTTCATTCATTCACATACGCAGCGACTAGGGGATGCCCTGAACGCCCTGCGTCCGCAACGACTACGCACAAAAGCCGCTTCGTCAAGGCTACCTCAAATGGCTTGACGGCTATTCGGAATGCAATTCTTGCTTCTCTCGCGTGCTGCTAGCACACGTCGAATCAGCGAATTGCCCTGTCGCCTATCAGGGACTAAAAATCATCACTTCGCTTAGGCTCCGTTTCCCTGATTTTCAGCGTTGGAACAGAAACTTACGGGTTCGACATCAATTCAATTGTCATAACTGTAAATTTGAGTGTAATAAAATCAACCCGATAAATGCGGGTTATTTTTGTTTTAGACATATCCACAAGCACTACAGTCCATGTTGCAAATAATGTAACTAATGCGAGTTTGATGCATATTCTCTGCTTGCCTTTAATTTTTAATAATGTCCATTTTTAGGGAAATTACACATCATGAAAAAAAACGAAGCGATCTCAAAAATAATGTCCTCTGAGGTTGTTACTGTTCATAAGAACCAAAAATTAAGTGATGTACGCCACATTATTTGCGAATCAAATATCCAACATGTCCCGGTCGTTGATGGGAAAACATTAGTCGGACTAATAAGCTACACCGATCTGATGAAACTGAATATTGTTATTAACGGTGCTGATGAACGTACGATTGATGCCATTGTTGATCAGCAATTCACCATTCAAGATATCATGGTCACCGAGTTGATTGCACTTAGTGAGACCGATACTATAAGGCAGGCATCCAAAATACTTGCCGAGGGTGCTTTTCATTCTCTTCCGGTTATCGATAAGCAAAAACAACTTGTTGGTATCGTCACAATGACCGATTTAATAAAATATCTTAACGATCAATATTAATAAAAACTATTACTGGATATCCGCTTTTTTGTGATGCAGGAAGTTTGATTTTTTCAATAAATAGACGAGGTCTACTTTGGTTACTAGAGTAGACCCCCTAATTATTCCTCAAATCACCAGATATCAATTTTTAGCGGTGATGCACTAAACCATATTGTCATTTAAATTCATTAGAATTAAATCAAAAAGACTTGATTCATCGGGATCACTCGGAGAGGTTTGGGCAAATTTGAATAAAGTTGCCTATTCTTTTTACTTCTTGCTCAAATAAGCTAAATATAAGGCAACTCCTTCCTGAACAGTTTTGAACGCTGCATTATAGCCAGCTTGGCGTAAATTATTCATATCGGCTTGAGTATAGCTTTGATAACTTCCTTTTAAATGTTCAGGAAAAGGGATATATTCAATCTGCCCTTTTTGGTGGAACTCAATCACTGCCTCAGCGACGTCTCTGAAGGATTGGGCCTTACCCGTTCCTACATTGAAAATACCACAGACTTCAGGGTGTTCAAATAGCCATAAATTCACTGCGACTATATCATCAATGTAAATAAAATCTCGTAATTGTCCGCCATTTTCATAACCATCACAGCCTTCAAATAACTTGGGGTTTTCCCCCTTTAATAATTGATTATGCAAGTGAAAGGCAACACTGGCCATACTGCCTTTGTGCTGTTCCCTGGGGCCATAGACATTAAAATAGCGTAAGCCGACAACCTGAGTCTGTTTGTCCAGGTTCAGTCTGCGTACATATTGATCAAATTGCCATTTAGAATAGCCATAAACATTCAGTGGGCCTTCATATTCACGGCTTTCAGTAAACTGTTTAGTGTCGCCATAAGTTGCAGCCGAAGACGCATAAATAAAGGCGATAGAATGCTCCAGACAATAATGTAACAGGGTTTTGGAATACTCATAATTATTTTGCATCATGAATTTACCATCCCATTCTGTTGTAGATGAGCAAGCGCCTTCATGAAAAATGACATCTATTTTAAGAGGCAAGCCGGTATTGGTTTGTATCCGGTTAAGAAAGTCGTTTAAATCCCAATAATCAGCAATATCGCAGTCCACAATATTACGGAACTTTGCACCATCGGTTAAATCATCAACGATAATAATATCAGTACGCCCTTGTTGATTGAGGGTTTTAACAATATTGCTACCGATAAATCCAGCACCGCCTGTGACAATAATCATAACTTTTAGCCTTGTTTTTTTTGTTCTTAAAAAAATTGAGAATAGCGCAGCTTGGGTGAGTTTGTTTGTGCAATGAAAAAAACGTGACCCAGAAATTCATCTTGCTATCTTTAAATGTTGCTTATGTTATCCGCACAATAGCAGATAAGCGAAGCTCCATTTTTTACATGGTTTACTGATTTTTAATACGTTCGATTGTCGTCGTGGTAGATTTGCCATCAACAAAATCAAGGATTTGTACTTTACCACCTGCGTTAATAACGGCTTCTGCGCCGACAACTTCTTCGGGTTTATAGTCGCCGCCTTTTACCAGTATGTCGGGTAAAAATGTATTATAAATACGTTCAGGAGTTTCCTCAAAGAAAGGGATAACCCAATCCACACAACCTAATGCGGCAATAATGGTCATACGGTCTGCTAATTTATTAATCGGGCGGGAAGGCCCTTTTAATTGCTGTACAGACTCATCAGAATTGATAGCTACCACCAGACGATCACCTAATAGCCTGGCCTGTTCAAGATAGGCGACATGACCGGCATGTAAAATATCAAAACAGCCATTGGTCATCACGACTTTTTCGCCACTTTTTTGTGCAAACTCGATTTCATTTTTTAGTTCATCTTCTGACACGACACCACTAATATTTTCCTTATCACCATGTAATGCACGATTAAGCTCATGGCTGGAAACGGTTGATGTGCCAAATTTTCCTACAACTATGCCAGCGGCCATATTAGCCAGGTGCATGGCATGTTGTAATCCCAGTCCTGAGGCAACACCCAATGCCATACTTGCAATAACAGTATCACCAGCACCAGTGACATCGAAGACTTCACGCGCATGAGTAGGTAAGAAATGAGCTTCCGATTTTTTAATTAAAGCCATTCCATGTTCGCTTAAAGTAACCAGCAAAGCTTCAATATTATGTTGCGCAAGTAATGACTGCCCTTTACTTATTATTTGTTCATTATTCAGGCATGGCCCGACAACTGCCTGAAATTCAGATCGATTGGGGGTGATTAAGGTTGCACCCTGATAACGAGAAAAATCTGTACCTTTAGGGTCAACAAAGCTTTGCACCCCTTGTGCATTTGCTAACTCAAGTAATTGTGGAATATGCTCTAAAACGCCCTTGGCATAATCCGAGAAGATAACGACATCTGCTGTAGCCAATGCTGCCTTATAATGTCTCAACAACTCTGTGTAGTCAAAATCTATTAAAGACTCTTCAAAGTCCAGGCGTATGAGCTGCTGGTGTTGTGCAACTATGCGTAACTTACACGTAGTTGGCACATTATTGCTTTTAATGAAATCACAAGTAACGCCTTTAGCTTCTAATAGATTCTGTAGTTCATTGGCTTCATTATCATCACCGACTATACCTAATAGCGTAACGTTGGCAGCTAATGAGGCAATATTTAAGGCAACATTTCCTGCGCCACCCGCGCGTGCCTCTTTTTTTGCAACCTTGACGATAGGTACTGGTGCCTCAGGCGATACGCGTGTCGTTTGCCCGGACCAGTAATAGTCGAGCATCAGATCACCGACCACCAGTATATTTAATCCTTTAAACCCCGGGATTTCACTAATCATGATCAACCTCATCTACCATTTCGCACCACCAGTGATAAATTATCATGTGCGCTTCCTGGATTCGGGCTGTGGTCTTGGATGGAATGATAATAGGCATATCAACCAGGGATTTTAAATGACCTCCATCTCCTCCCATTAAACCAATAACCGTCATGTTTCTTTGTTTAGCTGTGATACTCGCCTGCATTATATTTTCACTATTGCCCGAAGTTGAAATTGCAATTAAACAATCACCCTCAGCACCCAGTGCTTCAACCTGGCGAGAAAAAAGACTATCAAAACTAAAGTCATTGGGGTGCGCTGTCAGAATTGAACTATCTGTAGTCAGGGCAATGGCAGGATAAGCGCGGCGATTTTTATGGTAGCGAATAACCAGCTCGGCAGCAAAATGCTGACAATCTGCAGCGCTCCCGCCATTGCCGCAGAGCAGAATTTTGTGGCCAGATACCAGAGTGCTAATGATCAGCTTGGATGCCGCAGTGATCAGAGGCTTAGAGCCAGTTAACTGATTAATAATCTGCAGGTGTTCTTGTATCACATCAGAAAAATCGTTTGCTACTGTCGACATTAGAATCTCAATTGTTTATATATTGTGCGAGTGAATAGTGTATTGAACATTTAACTACAGAGAGAAATTAGTTTGTTTTCTACGCGTTGATAAAATTCTTCCCCATAATTTTGAGGTACTTCAAAATTTGCCTGTTTTTCTGGATCACTGATTGTTGCCCAGCGTTTAGAACTGGCGAACAAGTGGTCACCAAAAAATGATAATGTTTTAATATTTAAAGCCCCTGCCAGGTGCATGGGGCCAGTTGAGGTGCTCACAAACAGATTAAAAGAGGCAATTAATTTGCAGAAATCAACTAATGACATTTTTGAATCCACTAGCTCTGCGGGGAAATCAATATGGCTTTGTATATAGGTTTTACTTTCGCTGTCGTCAGGTCCAAAAGTAAAAACCACCTTGATATCTTGTATGGCAGAAATAGATTTTGCAAGCTTTAGGTAATCGACCAGTTTTAAATTACCATCACTACTGCCGCCAAAACCGGGATGGAATGCAATGGTTTTTATATTTGAGCAGGGTGTTAGATTATTAAACTGTAAAAAAGGTCTATCTAGCTGGCAATTTATATCTGGTGAAAATGCTTTAAGTAAGTCGATATTATATTGCCATTCCGTTTTTTTAACCTGGCCTCTTCTTTGTTTAACGGTCTGATTAAAAAATAGCTGTGCTATTTTTGTTGCTGGAGATATTCGCGTTTTTATGCCTGACAAAAATAAAATTGTCCCCAGCCGTGTATCAATAAAACATGAAATACTGGTATCTATTTTTTGTTGGCGAATGTTTTTTATGAGTTGTAGAGGGTTTTCAGAATATAAAATAACCTCATCTATATAGTCGATTGATCTGGCCAAGTCATAATTTATTTTAGAAACCAGCACAATCACCCGATGATTAGTCTGCGTTTTTAAAATCTTTAACATGGGTAATATGGTTATAAAATCACCAATTTTATCGTGTCTAGTGATTAATATATTCATTGCTTCAGACTTTTATTCATTGCATAGAGTTTCATATGTTTATAAAAAGTCGTGGCCATATGCGAAAAAGCGATAATGAGACCTGGATAGCCATCCAAAAAGCCTAATTTTAAAACATAGGTTTTAAAAAATGCAAAGTGCGCATTGATAATAGCTTTTAAAGGCGAGGTTGATTTTTTGCCGGCATTGTCCTCTGCATACAATGTTGAGTATCGATCCAGCTTGATAATAAAGTCAGAAATGGTGCCATAAGGGTAATGTTTTATTGCACCCTTAATATGCTTAATATGAAAACCATCTTCAATAATAGCTTCGTGTACATTTTTATCAGTAAAAGCAGTTTTATTCCTGTTATATAGTCTGGGAATAATATCCTTTCCCCAGCAATATTTTATTTTTGCCGATTGATAATAGTTTTCTCGTAAAATCGTATAAATACACAGCTCATTTAGCTTGGTCTGCTGCAAATTTTGTATAAAATCATCAGACAATATTTCATCTGCATCTAATGATATTATCCAGTCATTTTTTGAAAAACCTGCCGCTTTGTTTTTGCTGGGACCAAAGCCGATAAACTCACCCTGAATCAGCTTAACATTGGGATAGCTTATGGCGATGTCTTGGGTGCTATCTGTAGAGTTATTATTGTATAAAACAACCTCATCAAAGCAAGCTAAAGAATCTAGAGTATTTGTCAGGGTGCTTGCAGCATTTTTAGCAATGATTACACAGGAAATATGCTGTATTTTTGTATTATGCATAATTCTATTGACTCAAAGCTTCGAAAAACTGATGAAAGTTGGCGACTTGATTAAAAATAGCATAATTCAGGTTCAGGGTAATAAGCTTTCAGACTAAGGAATATGGGATAATATGCGAAAAATGATTATAGCACTTTAACCCATGACCCAAAAATACATAGAAAAAATATTAAGAGCCAAAGTTTATGATGTTGCGGAGGAAACCCCGCTTGATTATGCGCCTTTCCTGGCAAAACGTTTTAACAATCAAATTTATTTAAAGCGTGAAGATCTGCAGCCTGTTTTTTCTTTTAAATTGCGAGGTGCATATAACAAAATTGTATTTCTCAGTGAACAGGAAAAGCAGCTTGGTGTCATTGCAGCTTCTGCTGGCAACCATGCACAAGGCGTCGCATTGTCGGCCACCAAGCTAGGTATAAAATCTTTAATAGTCATGCCTAAAACGACTCCCGAAATCAAAGTTAATTCGGTGCGCGCCTGGGGTGCAAAAGTGATTCTGCATGGTGATTCATTTGATGATGCTTATGCGCATGCCAAAGACATAGCGAAACAAAAAAATATGACCTTCGTGCACCCCTATGATGATCCTGATGTGATCGCAGGTCAGGGTACAGTCGCAATGGAAATACTGCGTCAGAAAACCGATATGATAGACGTGATTTTTGTACCTGTAGGCGGTGGTGGCTTAATTTCCGGAATAGCCGTTTATGCAAAATTTGTTCGTCCTGATATTAAAATTATCGGTGTCGAACCGAATGATTCTGATTGTTTAAATCAGGCATTAAAAGCTAACAGGCGGGTGACATTAAAGCAAGTTGGCTTGTTTGCCGATGGTGTGGCTGTAAAACAAATAGGTAAAGAACCTTTTCGACTGGCAAGGAATTTGGTAGACGAAGTTATTACTGTAAATACGGATGAAATCTGTGCCGCAATAAAGGATATTTTCGATGATACCCGGTCTGTTGCAGAGCCAGCTGGAGCGCTCGCTGTTGCAGGACTAAAAAAATATGTGGAAAGAGAGCAAATTACTGGTCAGACCTTAATAGCAATAGAGAGTGGCGCAAATATTAACTTTGACCGTTTACGCTATGTTGCCGAACGAACTCAGGTGGGTGAACACAGGGAAATACTCCTGGCGGTTAACATTCCTGAACAGCCGGGAAGTTTTCTGGCTTTTTGTAAATTATTAGGTAAGCGCAGTATCACCGAATTTAATTACCGCTATTTTGATTCGGGGCGCGCGCAAATATTTGCCGGTATTTCAAGTAGCGGGAATGAAATGGATAAAACTGAAATAATCAGCGAATTACAGGATAAAGGTTTTTCCGTTACCGATATGACTCAGAATGAACTGGCAAAAGAGCATATTCGATATATGGTTGGAGGGCATGCGCCTAATGAATTAAATGAAGTGATTTATAGTTTGCAGTTTCCCGAACGGCCGGGTGCTTTACTACGCTTTTTAACCTCATTGGGCAGTCAATGGAATATTAGTCTATTTCATTATCGTAATCATGGTGCTGCATTTGGTAAAGTATTGATTGGTGTCCAAATTACACAGTCCGAACAGCCTGCTTTGCAATTATGCTTTGATGCTCTGGGTTTTCTTTATACAGAGGAAACTAAAAATCCAGCTTATCAATTATTTACTGGCGGGCGAGGCTAGGAGATCAGTTTTTTTAATCTTCAAGCAAGTGTTTTAGTGCGGAGCCCGCATGTTTAAAAACAGGCCAGCCATCACCCGTTAAAACCGTATCAATAGCTGATAGACTGGCAAGTCGTGTTACGGATTGTTGCGCTAGAGCCCGGTCTGTTAATTTTGCATTAGGTAGTAGGCATAATTCACCGGCCACATGAGAACGGATTAAGTCTCCAGTGATAAGTGTGCTGTTTTCTAGTATTAAAGCGAGCTCTCCCGGAGTTTTTGAACCTTCAAGCTGATAAGCAATAAGTCCTGGAACTATTTCTTCATTATCAGTAATCCAGCGGTCACAACTGACAGGAAAATTTTCTTGTTCCCCCGCTGGGCCGAAAATTTTCGCCCCGGTACGTGTCGCTATATTTTTTGCATCACGGCAATGATCACTATTGGTAATGACGATAATATTGGCACCGCCTAATGCCTGTAGATGTTTAAAATCATGGTCTGACAGGGCTAAGGGATCAATTAACACATTCCCTTGTTCACGAACCCAGAGTACACTGTGAAAATCCAGATTTCGTTCTTGATTAAATTCTGACCAGCCAAATAAGTCTTTTCTATGTAGTTGTTTCATATAAATTTAATAAGTTTCTTAGTCTTCAAAAAGCGAATACGATAAGCGGGGGGTATCAGGATTATATACTTTGTACGATAACAGGTGTGGATTTTATGGCATGTACATAAAAATTGTGCATGCCTAGTCAGGTTTATGACACAGCAACGTAGTTATCACTAAAAATATACGGTTGGAGAGCTACAGCTGTTATCGTGCGAAATATAAGCAGGCTTTGATTTCCAGTAGAGTTTCTTAAGTATAGCTAATATTACTTACCTCAATTCAACTGCGATTATTAGACACGCATGACTTCGGAAGACATCGTGTTTACAAAATTCTTGAATTAGGGCTAGACTTTATGTAATGTAATGTAATCTCAATGGTAAAGGAATGCCCCTCCATGACTTTTCTAATTCGCGCTTCAAGTTATATGCAACTCTGGTGTTTTCAGCACCCAAATGTGCTAACTGACATGCTGTTGAGCATACTTTATTTTATTGATTTAATGCTCTATATCAGGCAGGGAGCACGAAAATTTCTTACCAGACGGTCGGAGATTTTAGGCCCTAATTACGCTGCTTTAGGTCGATTAATCGTAGGTGAGTACTATGCAGTTACCTCATTAATTAAAAGCCCGCAACATCAAGGGGTTTTTCTTAGGCCCGCGCGACTACTACGAAATCGGTTGCCTGCCGACCTTCTATTATTCCTGGCAGATAAAGAAGCGGGTGTGTCGGGTCAGCACAAGGCATTTCATGATTATATCTGGAATAGTTTGCTCATTCAGGCCCAGAATCGATCACCTGAGCCAAGGCTTCAGAAATTAATAGACGAATTAGTTCATTCAGCGCAACAATATGGTAGTACTCCTGATGCTAAGTCTATTTCTCCGAATGTTCAGCGCATGGTTATTCGCTATTTGATGTTGGTCATACTGGAAGTAACAGTCAATGAAACTCAAGTTGAAGCCATTAGAAAACTGTTCTGTACAGGAGGCTCGACTGCTGATTATATGTTTAAAACGATAACACCTTATGCACTCCCGGGTTTTATGCTCCACAGTTTACAGAATAATATTGATGAAATTGTCTTGCTTATTCAGCGCTCTCCAGTTTTGAAAGACTATTTTCCATCAGTAGCTAATCATTATTTAAACAAACAGCAATGGAGTTATTTGTTATTGTCGATTGTGGGTATTGCTGCCTTAAGAAATGGAGTTGACCTTGCGACTTATGTATTAAGCGAAATCCCCTCAGATTTTCCAATTGATACCTCAGACAACATACTTGTTCAACGTGCTGTACTTGAGATTGCTCGATGTCATGCCCCTGTCAACATGGTCAACGTTATTACTCCGCAGCTCATGTCATTTGAGGTAGCGGGTAAAGCATGCTATTTCCCAAAGGGCACCGTGCTTGCTGCATGTATAGGTCTTGCAAACCAGGATATCAGGCAGTTTCCCGATCCAGCTGCTTTCAACCCCGATCGCGATAATTTGATGTCTGCAATGATCAGTTTTAATTCGGTTGATTTCCATGCCACAGATTATGCTGGATGGTACACATGCCCGGGTCCTAAGATTGTACTTTCTATGTGTGCTGATTTGCTTGTTACCTGGCGAAATGCAGTTAGTTAATGCGTGTATTTATTCAAAATTACATGTTCATTAATTTGGAGTTCAGCTAGCGTTTCTAAATTCTAAGAATGATTGTTTAGGCAGAAAGCACTTAAAATAATTGGGGATAGCTAATATACGTCTGATAATTGGAGCATTCAGCCGCTTTCAGTGAAATTTAGCAGGGATGGATGATGTACAAATGAGACATTATATTGCAAATAGCTTATTTTACAGCCAAGAAAACATCTTTTATTAGGGCATTATTCAGTTTTTTGTTGGTTTTGATCTCTAAGGAGTACCGAGACATGAAATGCAACCCTCATCAATGAATATTATGAGGAAGGAAGAATTGAAAATCATTTTGCGCTACGCAATAGTTCTTTAAAGGGTGCGAAATCCTTTAACGGCAGTAATACAGGGTCCTTGGCAATTTCATCGCGATAGGATTCAGTCCTGACAAACGCCTCGGATAAAAAGCGAACAGCATCTTCGAGATGCCCCATTACCGTGTAAGCGCAGGCAAGCTGATAGAAAGCATGGCCATTATCAGGGTCAATCTTCAATGCCTGATGACATAAATTAGCCGCCCACTGAGGTTCGCCTAGCTCAAGTACGGCATCGGCTTTGTAAGTTAATGCCTCACAATCATCCACATTTAGCTTTAGTATATGATCATAAATAGCGACTTTGTTGGCTGGGTTGGTATCCTGACCGGCACGTAGCCAAAGCGATTGCATTTCCCGGGTCAACTCTATCTCTTCGCGGTTTTTTTCAATATGTTGGGTCTTTTGGTTGAGTTGCTGCTCAATAATGGCTAAACGCTGTTCATATTCATTGACAAGTTCCGAGATTTTTTCATCAGCCAATGATTGAACGCGTTCTTTCATATCCTTGATAGACGTCCAGCCTATCAATAATAAAATAGAAGTAGTGCCAGCAATCAAATAGAAAAAATAAGTGATCGCATTAGTCGCATAAGTCACGCCTCTATCTACCGAGGTTAACTCCCGATCTATAACTTGCTGGAGCAGCTCATTTTTTTGCGCGGCCATATCGGTCCGTAATTGTTTTAACTCATCCAGCATGTAACGTTCGATAAAAGGGCTATACAAGGGATTTTTCAGTGCCTCCACCTGCTTTTGCCTGGCATCTTTTATTTCAGCGGGCTGACTCATGGCGAGTAATGGCACCAATGCCGTTAAAAATAATATTATGAGGCGAGACATATTGCGCGACCATGATTGTGTACTTCAATCAAGCAACTATGCAGGCTTTTAATTGCTCTTTCATAATCATCAACCTTGATAATAAACTGCATATTGACTTGCCGCATGGATTGGTGCATAGCCAATACACTGATATTCTGGCTGGCTAAGCCGCCCACCGTTTTTGCCAGAATACCGGGTATCTGCATGTCGCTGCCGATTGCTGAAACGATGGCTATTTTCTGCTGGTCTATTTCCGATTCGGGAAATGTCTCTTCGAGCACCCGCCGAATTCTTTTTATCGTTTTCAGGTTCGTAGACAGATAATGGGTAATGCTGTTGGCATTAATGTCCTTGGCAATGATATTGGCTTTGAAGCGGTGTATCGCTGTCAGGATTTCGTGATCATACCGATCGATATTGCCCGCTAAGTCCTGGTCGAAAATCTCCAGCGCATAGGCGCCTTTGCAACCTGCGATAATTTCCACGCACGGAACATCGCTGATATAGTCACCGGTAATCAATGTGCCGCTGTGATCAGGTTCAAAGGTATTTTTTACGCGTAAGGGAATATTGTTCCGGCGCAAACCCTTGGCAGCTTTAGGATGTATCGCCTCCATTCCGAGTTTAGCTAACTGGTCTGCGACGTCATAATTAGTACGGCCAATGGGGACGGCGTTAGCTTCACTAACGATCCGAGGGTCGGCACTACTCAGATGAAACTCTTTATGGATGACCGCTTCCTGAGCTTGGGTTAATACTGCAATCCGGCTGAATATCATTTCACTGTAGCCCCTGTCGAAACTGGACATCAAGCCATCCGCACTGTGGGCATAGCCGGTGACGATTGGCAATTGTGTATTCAGATCAAGCCCGTTAAATGCCAACTGAATACGATCATCTAAGGGCAAGTGCCGAGTGGATTTCCAACCGGTTAAATCAATAAAGCAAGTGTTAATTCCTTCGCATTTTAGTAACTGTGTCATATTCCAGGCGCTATGAGCTTCGCCGATACTGGCTAGCATTTCCCTAACCGTCTCCAAATGCGAGTCTAAGGCAAAATGGCCATGCTGACAGAGGCTGTGCAGGTCCGTTAAGCTGCTCTCGGCGTCATCCAGTCGCTCACTGATAAAGGCATTGGCTTGCTCCAGTAATTCCCCGTCTTCAAAGAGTGAGGTATTAATGGCTTGCATACTTATCTTTAAAGTCTGCAGCGCTTGCCGCCAGCCTTGGTCGTCGTCATTGTTGGCAAATAAGGAAAAAACGCCAGGCTGCCCTGTTTTTTTATGCTCTAGCAAATCATTAGTGATACCGGCATAAGCAGAAACAACAAAGATTCGTTGATAAGGCTTATTGCTTTGTGTGGGCTTTAAAATAATGTTGTCGCGCACTGCAGCATAATTACTCATTGACGTGCCGCCAATTTTTTCTACACTATGAAAATTCATTTCAGTATTCTTTGGCTTCTCTTCGTTCAGGTTGCTCATAATTGTGTTTCCGGAAGGCTAATAGGGCAGGTCTTTTATTTAATAGCAGATATTCACTTTGTACTTACAAGATTCATAACCTGTATTTTTAATTGCATTAAAATGCCCTCTTTCTTAAAAATTACGGGTATATAAAATACCGATAAGCCTGCAATAATACCGATCATTCCCTCATATATAACAGCATGCCAGCCTAAATATCGCCATAAAAGCGCAACACCTAAGCCTGTAAACATTGCGCATAGACTTCTGTTTTGACTTGGTTTTTTGCCCAGACACAAAACAATCAACAACGGCGCAAAAGCACTGGCTAAACCAGACCAGGCCATAATAACTAAACTGAAAACACTCTGACTATTAAGTAATGCCCACACTAAAGCAGCCATGGTAATCGCAACCGTAGCCCCTTTAAGTAAGCGAGTATTTTCAATTTTATGCGGCAATAAATCATGGGTGAGTGCAGCTGAGCAGCTTAATATTAGCGAGTCAGCTGTGGACATGGTGGCAGCAAAAATTCCTGCGAGAATTAAGCCGACAAAAGCGGGTGATAATAATTGCAGAGCCATTGTAGGGAGTGCCAATTCAGCATCGAATTTCCCCGTATCTACCAAATAGATACGCGATAATAAGCCTATCCCCGTCGCCATACTATAAAAAATAAAATACCAGCTGTAATACCATAATCTCGCTTGGCGCATTTTGCTAGCATCGTTTAATGCCATAAAACGCACCATAACATGAGGTTGACCTATGACCGATAAACCTGCAAACATCCAGCTAATAGAAAATAAAATACCACCGGCCAATCCTGGCAGTGCTAAATCTTTTGGGAACCAATCCATAAAGCCTTCAATAGCACTCATCTGGTCGAGCGCATTAGAAAGACCACCTAGTGAGCTAATTGCTGTTACCAATAATAAGCTCATGGAAAATATCATAACCACAGATTGCGCTGCATCCGTCCAGATCGACGCGCGAATGCCTCCGGCAAAACAATACAGCACCACCATAATGCTACCTAATACGGCACCTGCCCAAAGAGGCCAGTCAAATAGGACATGCAGTGCTTTACTGCCTGCAACTAATTGCGCACTGGCATAAGCCAATAAAAAAAACAGTGAAATAAGGGCAATCGCTCGCTGTAATACTTTATATTTCTCGCCGTGCCAATGACTTAATATGCCTGCATAACTCACTTCACCGGTCGCTTCTGTTGCAACACGCAAGCGTGAATGCACAAAAGTAGAAGCCAGAAAATCGCCTGCAATCCAACCCAGCATTAACCATATTGAAGCAAGTCCCGTAGCATAAGTGTAACCAATAATGCCTATAAACATATAGCCGCTATTATTGGTTGCCACTGCTGATAGACCCACTAAGCCGGGCGAAATAGAACCGCTGGCCAGATAATAATCTTTCTTGGTGTCTTGGCTTTTAAAAAAAGAGCTAACGCCGATAGCAACAAATAGCGCCATAAAACATAAAAAACTGATAATCACTAAGTGCTCCTTAAAGAAAATTCTATACCTACTTATCTCGGATGAGCATCAAATAGCCACGGTTTAATTGGGACTTGTCGAGTAGGCAGTTAAACCTTTTCGCTAGTTCACTTCGTTAGTTCAAGTGCTAATTTCTTTTCAGCTTAACTCGTAAGCACCCTCTGCATTATGTACTTCCTTGCCGTTAAGCGGAGGGTTGAAGACGCAGGCCATTTTCATCTCTGTAAAGGCGCGTAGCGTATGTTGATCATGTTGATCTAAAATATAAAGTGTACCGGGTGTAATCGGATGCTTTTTATGATCCACTCGCGTTTCAACTTCGCCTTCCCCTGAAATGCAATACACCGATTCCAAATGATTTTGATAGTGCATCTGAAAGTCTGCCCCAGCATAAATGGTTGTAATATGGAAAGAGAATCCCATATTGTCATCTTTTAATAACATGCGAGTACTTTCCCAATTACCATCAGGTGATACAACGCGACGCGTTGTTTTTTCCGCTTCTTGGAGTTGTCTAACAATCATAATGTTTTGTTGGATAAATAGGCTGAGTGTTTAATATACGTTTCTTGTTTATCGCTTTAAGCAGTGGTAGCAAAATAATCTTTTTCTTCTGGAATCGAATCTTCCTTAGCGCACACCTCTTTTATCGCCTGCTCAACGATATCGATGCCTTTTTTTAAGTTTGCGTCACTAATAATAAGCGGGCATAGAAACTTAACCACTTGATCATCGGCGCCGCTGGTTTCAATAATCATGTTTTTCTGAAAGGCTTTGTGGGTTATTTTTCCTGCCAAATCACTGTTAATGCAATTGATTCCCTGAAACATACCGCGCCCACGAGTACTAAAATTACCTTCCCCATATTGATCAATAATGGCTTCCAGACGTTTTGAAACATATTCACCTTTGCGCTTTATCTCTTTTGAAAATGTATCATCTGACCAGTATGTATCGATGGCCGCTTTTGCCGTAACAAAGGCAAAGCTATTGCCTCTGAAGGTGCCATTATGCTCACCGGGTTTCCATTGATCTATTTCTGGACGAATAAGTACCATCGCAAAAGGTAAGCCATAGCCGCCTAATGATTTTGAAAGGGTCACGATATCAGGGTAAAGACCGGCTTCTTCAAAGCTAAAATAGGTGCCGGTGCGACCACATCCTGCTTGAATATCATCAACAATTAATAAGACATCATGCTTTTTACACGTCGCTTGCAAATCCTTTAGCCATCCAAGGCTCGCCGCATTAATACCACCTTCACCTTGAACAGTTTCAACAATAACCGCGGCAGGCAGGTCAATACCGCTACTTGAATCAGTAAGTACTTTATCCAAATAAGCGATGGTATCGATATCTTCACCCAAATAACCATCAAAAGGCATACGGCTCACACCATTAAGGCTCACGCCTGCGGCTCCGCGATGGTGAGAATTTCCTGTAGCGGCTAATGCCCCCAGGCTCACACCGTGGAAACCATTGGTAAAAGCAATAATATTTTCACGCCCGGTGACATTTCGCGCTAATTTTAGCGCGGCTTCGACTGCATTGGTTCCAGTAGGTCCGGTAAATTGCAGCACATAATCCAGATTACGCGGTTTTAGAATTTTTTCGTTAAAGGTGTTAAGGAACTCTTCTTTAGCTTTGGTATGCAGATCTAATCCATGAGTAATTCCGTCATCATGAATATACTGGAGTAATTTTTCCTTAAATACAGGGTTATTATGACCATAATTTAAGGTACCCGCACCCGCAAGAAAATCAAGATATTCAACGCCATCTTCATCATAAAGAAATTCACCGACTGCTTTGTTAAAAATACGTGGAAATGAGCGCGCATAAGACTGTACTTCTGATTCGATTTCTTCAAATATTTTCATTATTAATTTCCTTTCTTATATTAAACGGACCAATCTTCACTAACATTTCAGTGTCATGAGCATTATCAAGATGTTGCTTGCGATCAAACATAACTGAGCTGTGAAGTTCGGTATTTAACTTGCTGGACAGGCCGTTGAATAAAGCCCAAGAGGCCTGATTTGATTCGGTAATAGTTGTTTCAAGATACCTGATGTCATTGCAAAGTGGGCGATCAAGTATGTGTTGTAACATACGTGTTGCAAGCCCCTGGCCGCGTGCCTGCGTGCCGACGGCCACTTGCCAGACAAACAATGTATTCGGTCTATCAGGAACAACATAGGCTGAGATAAATCCTACCACTTCATCTTGAGCAACAGCGGCTACTGAAGTACAGGAAAAATGACTGCATTGCAATAAATTGCAATATAAGGAATTTGTATCTAACGGGGGGCATTGAGAAATTAGTTTAAATGCCTGTGAACCATCTTCTGGTAAAGGCTGACGTAGATCTATAACTAAACTTTTAATATTAAAAGCACCAAATTTGTATACACATCTAATTATATATTTTATGGAAAAATATGCTAAAAGCTGATATTTCAATAAATTAAATTGAATGAGTAAGATTGAAATTACCTTTATATGATATATTATTTAGACATCAAAGTATAGTGCACTAAACAATATTACATCGCAAAGGGATTCGCAATAGACTTAAACTAAGCAGCAACAAACATTAATGGGAGAACGCTTTAAAAATATCTTTTCCATATATTATTAAAGATTACAGGCTGTATTCACTGAAGATCAGTTTATAATCAAATTATTTTGCAAATAACCAAAGGTGTGCTTTTGAAGCGAATTGAAGAAGTACTCATTGCTCTGCGTCGTGTGATAAGAGCAACTGATCTGCACTCAAAATATCTTGAAAAAACAACCGGGCTAACGGCCCCGCAAATTTTGTTACTGCAAGCGATTAGCACGATGGGTCAAGCAACGATAGGTGAACTGGCTAATAAAATAAGCCTTAGTCAAGCAACAGTGACAACGATTTTGGATAGACTCGAAAAGCGTAACCTAATTACTCGCCAACGTTCGGAACAAGATAAACGAAAAGTACATGCTTACCTAACAGAGGAGGCGTCTAAGGTACTGATAAATGCGCCACTACCACTACAAGACCAATTTACTCAACAGTTCACTGATCTTCACGAATGGGAAAAGACCATGATTATTTCGTCGCTACAGCGTGTTGCTCAGATGATGGATGCACAAGATATTGATGCATCTCCAGTTCTGGATATTGGACTTATAGACAGACAATGCACAGAACTTAACAATAGTAAGACGCTAATTAAAGAAGATAAGATCTAATAAAGCAAAGCTCTCTGCTCTTTATGGTTCGCCTAAGACCACATGGATAGCTTGTACATTAATGCATAGTTGTTTGCAGGCTGCGAAGTGTTAGTTTATTGATATACAGAAAAATGGAAAGCTATCAACTTGGCATAGTTTTACATATGGGGAAGCTTGAGAGTTGCTTGTGTGGTTTTTGGTAGCGTGTCTTGCATAAACAAACGGATAGGACAGATGTATGACGCGCTTAGTCTCCATGATATTGGGAGCAGACCGGCAGCCTAAGTTTTAACAATGCGTGCTAAAAATTCACGCTCCCCGTTGTGTCTAGCTAACCTGGCACGATCTTATATAATATTTTTTAAGATCGAACTTGAATGTCTGCTGCTTCAGGAAGAAAACCGCCTGCCTGCATAGACCATAGTTTTGCGTAGTGACCATTTAGGCGAAGTAATTCGGCGTGGCTGCCATTTTCAATAATTTGTCCCTGGTGAAAAACCAGAATGCGGTCAAGATGAGACAGGGTTGACAGTCGATGTGCAATAACCATTACTGTTTTATGCCGCATCAGGTAAACGAGACTTTCCTGAATGAGCCTTTCTGTGATGGAATCCAGAGCACTGGTCGCTTCATCAAGTAATAAAATTGAGCTGTTTTTTAGAATAGCTCGCGCCAGAGCAATGCGCTGCCGCTGCCCTCCTGATAATTTAACACCACGCTCTCCCACCAGAGACTCATAACCCTCTTCGGTATCCATTATAAATTCATGGGCATGTGCTTTTTTAGAGGCTTCTATGACTTCATTATCGGACGCATCTAGTCGGCCATAGCGAATATTTTCCATGAGTGTACGATGAAACAACATCGGATCCTGAGGAATCATGGCAATGTTATTGCGCAAACTTTCCTGAGAAACCGAATGGATATTCTGCTGATCTATTAAAATACTTCCGGATTGGGGTTCAAATAGACGCAAAATGAGATTCAGTAAACTACTTTTACCACTCCCTGAAAATCCAACCAGTCCGACTTTTTCTCCAGATTTAATCGATATATTCAGGTTCTGAAAAACCGGTTTTCCTGCCACGTAACTAAAGTCAACTTTATGAAATTTAATAGTGCCTGATTTTACTATTAAATTTTTTGCATTAACCGGATCCAGAATTTCATGAGGTTGTATGATTTGACTTACCCCGTCATTGATATTTCCGGTATATTCAAAAAACTCAAGAAAGCGTCGACTCAAACCTCGAGCTTGTTCAATCAGCATTAATGACAGGCTCGCCGCCATGGCAAACTCACCCACGGTCATAGCATTCGCACTCCATATTTTGAGTGCGTAACCAATAATCCCGAGCATCAATATCATAGCGGCAATAAACTGAAACCAGCGTATGCGTTCCATAAACCAAAAAGTCTGCCGGGCAATTTTGACTTCTGTATTCAGGTAACCACCCAGGTAAGTTTGCTCATATTCACGCCGGGCAAACAATTTTGCGTTCATGATATTAGTCACAGAATCAACGATCTTGCCACTCACCATGCTTCTTGCTGCAGCGTATTTTTGAGCATACTGTCGACAACGTAGTGCCAGTAAAAAAGAAATCAGCACATACACCGCAATCCACAAACCCAGAGTTAAAGCCAGTTCAAGATTAACGCCTATCAGTAAAATCAGGGAGACACTGAAAGAAATGATCAGTGGCCAAAAATCAAATAACACGGTCCAGATTACATTGGCAACGCCCAGTGATACTTCACTGATTCGATTAGCCAAAGAACCTGCGAAATGGCTTAGAAAGTAGCGCTGGGAATGGTGCTGTAAATAGGCGAATAATTCACGGCGCACACGCAGGCGCAATGTCGGTCCAAGCATTATCAAAATGGATCCGCTTGCTCGTGAAAATAGCACGATACCTAGATTTAACAAGCCAAATAACCAAAGGGGTGATTCTACCTTGGTCCATACGTCTATTTTGAGTGTATGAGCAAGGGTAACAGCATCCATAATTTGTTTTATTGCATAGGGAAGCAATATAGAACAAGCGGCCTGCCCCGCCTCAAGTGCAGCCATCAGCAATATACCCCACAGGTAAGCGGTAACATAGCGAAAACAAAATCCGAAGGATGTTGCTGGCAAAGGAGGGGCTTCAGTATTTTCTATCTGTGCAGGGGCCACGTTGAATAAAATATAGATTTAAAAGCGTGATTATAAATCAAGCATGTAAGTCAGCTTGTCGCTAACTGAGTATAAAGATTCCAGTACAATAGACAGGGCAAAAAACTGAAGCTTATTTTGTGGCGGCAATAGTCAAAGTTATTGCCTTGTTTAATATTTGTGAGCCATACGGGATACCACAGCTGTCCAGGTTTTAGCGATATTCCTATGATTATATCCACCGCCGCCCATTGCAATAAATTTGTTGTGACACAGTTGACTGGCTAATATACAAAGTCTTTCAGCTGCATAGGCATGTGCTTTTTCGCTGTATTCCATATGCGTAATAGGATCGCCTTTTATGCTGTCGGCCCCGCATTGCAAGAGAATAAAATCGGCACCGTGTTTTAACAGGAATTCTTCTACAGATTCCCATGCCTGCATAAAAGCCTCGTCATTTGAGTGCGGGGGCATGGGAATATTGAGTTTTGTGCCGACTGCCCTGTCTTTACCTGTTTCGGATTCTGCTCCTGTGCCAGGGTATAAAAAATGGCCATCTTCATGCAGATCAACAAAGATAAGTTCAGGGTCATTTTCAAAACTGTAAAATACGCCATCGCCATGATGGGCATCAATATCAATATAGGCAATACGTTGAATATTATATTTGTTACGCAGGTACTCGATAGCCACACCACAATCGTTATATACACAGAAGCCTGCTGCTATGTGGCGTCGTGCATGATGTAAGCCTGCTATCGGAATAAATGCGTGTTGATATTCATTGCTGATAATGCGATCTACTGCATCACAGACTGTGCCCACCACAAACGAGGCTGCTTCGTACATGCCAATAAATGCAGGAGTGTCTCCCTGATCTAAATAGCCGATACCCTGTCTGGATTGTTGTTTTACCTGTTCGACATAATCGTGTGTGTGAAATAATTCCAGGATACTTTGTGGCGCCTTTTGTGGCGGCAGTATGTCGACTTTTTCTTGCAGGAATTGTTGGTAGAATTCTTGTGCAAATACTTGATACCGCATCGGGCCAAAAGGATGGTCATTAGCAAAGCTATAACGGGCTAAATCGTCGCCAAGATAGACACAGCAGTGGTGTCGGCTCATCTGGGTAATGTTTCCTTATAAGCGAGATTGCTATTCGTCCACATTATTAAACTCAGGCACTAATTGTTTTAGTTGCTCTAGTATATTTGCAGAATTGCGGCTTTTGCATGCCGCGAGTAAATTTTCCATTTGTTGCTCCCATACATCCTGCTCATAGCGTCGAGCTTTTGCTAAAAAGAGCTTTTCAAATCCGGTGCCTAATAATTGCTCTTGCTCATGAAATAGTTCTTCATGTAATTTCTCCCCTGCGCGCAGGCCGATATATTCAATTTTAATATCTGAACCGACGCTTAAGCCGCTTAGTTGAATCATTTGTTCGGCGAGGTAGCTAATCTTGATTGCCTTGCCCATATCCAGTACATAGATTTCACCGCCGGCACCGACTGCTTCAGCGTTCATAATAAGCCGACAGGCTTCAGGTATGGTCATAAAAAAACGCGTCACATCAGCATGTGTAACGGTAACGGGACCTCCGGTTTTAATTTGTTCTCTAAATAAAGGTACTACACTGCCTGCCGAATCGAGCACGTTACCAAAGCGGACTGTTATAAATGAAGTGTGTTCCGCCCGGGTATTTAGATTTTGACATAAAATTTCTGCCGCACGTTTGGTTGCTCCCATAATATTGCTTGGATTTACTGCTTTATCGGTAGATATTAAAACAAAGCGTTCAACATTTTCAGCGAGTGCTACTTCAGCGACATTTTTTGTGCCTATTAAATTATTAGTCACAGCGGCTAAGACCTGTCCTTCTAATAAAGGCACATGTTTATAAGCTGCTGCATGAAAAATTATGTCAGGTTTTTCATTGCGAATAAGCTCTTCTACTGCAGTTCGATCAGATACATCACCTAAAATTGCACTAAGCTTTAAATCAGGAAAGCTCTTTTTTAATGTTGACTGGATTTGATACAGGTTAAATTCAGAATGTTCATAAATAATTAATGATTCTGGCGAAACCCTAGCGAGTTGGCGACAAAGTTCGGAACCTATAGAGCCTCCTCCTCCGGTAATTAAAATTCTTTTGCCCGATAGGCTGGATTTAATTTGGGTCCAGTTCAGATTGACTGGTTCACGCCCTAAAATATCATCAATGGCAACATCCCTTAAATTTCCTTTAGAAACAGTATTAGAAAGTAATTCTTTAACAGAAGGTAAGGTTTTGAAGGGGACCTGGGCCTGTTCACAAGCCTCAACAATGCCACGCATTTCTATTTCAGATGCAGACGGGATGGCAATCAGAATAATATCGACATTCAGTTTTGCTGTATATTCAGCGATTAAATTAGTATCGAAAAGAACCTGTAAACCTCGTATTGACCGCCCTTTTTTTCTTTTATCATCATCCACAAAGGCGATCGGCAATAAAGAGACCTCGTCTTGTAATAAGTCTCTTGCCAGCATTTCTCCTGCGGCACCTGCGCCAATAATTAGTGCACGCTGGGCCGCTGATTCGTGTTTTACCCCATCTTTATAGTAGCGATAAAACAAGCGGGGAATGCTTAACAATAGTAATAAAAAACTGGTATAGAGTGGTAGTACTGAGCGCGGCATAAAGGCTAGTCGGTTATAAACGAATAGGCTCCCGGCAATAAAGAAAACGCCGAAAAAGACGGCCTTAAAAATTCTGATTAAATCGGGTAATGAAGAAAAACGCCAGACACCTTTATATAAACCAAAATACCAGAAAATAATTGATTGACTAATAATGACATAGGGTAAATGAACTAAGGCATTTTTGAGATAATCACTGGGTATAAGTTCTAAATCAAAACGGAACCAGAAAGCTAGTAGCCAGGCGCATGCCACCATAAAGGCATCGTGGGTTGCGATGGTTAAGCGTGATCTAAATGCAAAGTAACTATTGAACACTGGTGGTCTCGGTAGTTTTAACGGGTTTATTAGTTTTTTGAGTTGTCAACAACCTACTGGCAGCTACTTCTAAGAAATATGTTGTATAAAAATAAGATACAATTCTTTGTCTATATTGGCATTGAAAGGATAGATAATCAATATAATTCAAGTTACAAGTGCGATTCCAGTAGTCATGGGGGTTTGCATTTAGTTTGTTAAGAAGCATTGCATTAGGTGTTTGGTAATTTAGTCTCTTGGTATGGAGGGTTATTAAGGCGTTGGATGGCGAACTCAAATGCTCATTGGCTTAAAAAGTGCTATTAAGTTTGCAAAAATAACTTGCTCAGCAACTGAATCTATAATAAGCCGAGCATAAATATATTATATGGGGTATTATAGAGGATAAAATTTTTAATATCAGGTAGCTTTTTATATTCTGCCCAGCACTCTCATCGTATACCACAATAGAACCGCAAAAACTCTATTGACGCAAACACACTAGGAACGCTTAATGACCTCCGAAGTATTATCACTTCCAAAATTTTCCGATTTAAAACTTATTGATCCGCTATTTAAAGCTCTGAATGAAGTTGGCTATGAAAATCCGTCACCGATTCAGGCACTGACCATTCCACTAATTCTGGAAGGCAGAGATGTGCTTGGACAGGCACAGACTGGAACCGGTAAAACTGCCGCATTTGCTTTACCTTTATTGTCAAAATTAGACATCAAACAAAAGGATCCTCAAGTTCTGGTTTTAGCGCCTACGCGTGAATTAGCGATACAGGTTGCTGAAGCCTTTCAAAAATACGCAAAATATATTAAAGATTTTCATGTGGCACCGATTTACGGAGGACAAGATTATTCCGGACAATTGCGTATGTTAAGGCGTGGTGCTCATGTTGTCGTTGGCACGCCTGGGCGTGTTATGGACCATATGCGCAAAGGTACTTTAAAGCTAGAGAACTTAACATGCCTGGTATTAGATGAAGCAGATGAAATGCTACGTATGGGTTTTATCGACGATGTCGAATGGGTATTAGAGCAGTTGCCCAAGCAACGTCAAATTGCCTTGTTTTCAGCAACAATGCCAACAGCTATTCGTCGTATTGCTGATAACTATTTGCATAATCCTGAACACGTTACTATTAAAGTTAAAACCACGACAGCCGAAACTATTCGTCAGCGATACTGGACAGTGAGCGGGATGCATAAGCTGGATGCATTAACACGTATTTTAGAGGCAGAAACTTTTGATGGCATGATCATTTTTGTGCGCACTAAAAACTCAACTATCGAATTAGCAGAAAAATTAGAAGCACGCGGTTTTTCAGCAGCAGCGATTAATGGTGATTTAGCGCAAAATCAACGTGAAAAAACCATTGAAAAATTAAAAAATGGCAAACTGGATATTCTTGTAGCTACGGATGTTGCTGCCCGTGGTCTGGATGTGCAGCGTATCAGCCATGTTATTAACTATGATATACCTTATGATACAGAAGCCTATGTGCATCGTATTGGCCGCACAGGGCGTGCAGGCAGAACTGGTGATGCGATTTTATTTGTTGCACCACGTGAAAAACGCATGTTAGGCGCAATTGAACGTGCAACCAGGCAGCGTATCGAACTGATGGAAATGCCTTCCACGGAAATGATTAACGATAAGCGAGTTAATCGCTTTAAACAACAGATTACTGATACTTTAGCAACAGAAGAGTTAGAGTTTTACAATAAAATCATTGAACAATATGAAACAGAACACGACGTTCCAGCCAATGAGATTGCTGCTGCCTTAGCGAAACTGGTACAAGGTGATGAACCGCTATTATTGAAAAAGCCTGCTAAAACGAAAGAGCATTCTGATGGTGGTCGTGATCGAGGCCGTGATCGTAGTCGTAGCAGCGATGGTGAAGGTGAAAGAACTTCAAGCAAGCGTCGTAAAGGAAGCGCTGCACTACAAGGCAGTATGCAACGTTATCGTATAGAAGTTGGTAAAGACCATGGTGCAAAGCCAGGTAATATCGTCGGTGCGATTGCTAATGAGGCGGGGCTGAATGGTAAAGAAATCGGACAGATTGATATGCATGCTGAATTTAGTATTGTCGATTTGCCGAAAGGTATGCCAGATGAAGTTTTTAATGGTTTGAAGGCAACTCGTGTTGCCGGACAAAAACTGAATATTGCACCTGTTAAGGATGGTGAAGTTCCTAGACAGAATAAAGACTCGCATAGAAGTGGAGAAAAAACGGATAAAAAGCCCCGCAGAAATCCACGCAAAAGTAAATCTTCTTAACTTTAGTTAAGAACCGGGCTCGAAATATCCATGAACTTACTGCCTGGAGCGGACTTTATTCCGCTCCAGGCAGACATGGATTTACTGCTCTGGCCATGCACATCACCAGAATGCAAAGTATTAACATAGAGAAATTCCATGTTTTCCCTGGATAATATTCCTCCTCAGTTACACGATACTGCGAATATGCATATCGAGCACTTCAATGACTCACTAGCACGATTAGAGCTAGACTTTCCTGAAAACCTGCAAGTCATCAGTACGCTTCCAAAAGTGTTTTGTTGCAGTGAATTTGTTGCCCAGACTTGTAAACGTCAGCCTCAATTCATGCTGGATTTAATTAACAGCGGTGATTTGTTTTCTGCAGATGTACGAGGCAGCTATAAAAGTCAACTCAGCATATACACTTTTCAAAATGAAGCTGAACTGATGAAAATTCTGCGTCAGTTCCGTAATCAACAAATGCTACGGATTGCCTGGCGTGATTTAGCTGGCTGGTCTGAACTCGATGAAACTCTGAGTGATTTAACGACACTGGCTGAAAGCTGCATTCAATTTACTCTAGACTATTTATATCAGCAAGCTTGTAATAGACGTGGTATTCCGGTTTTATTTGATGGTACAGAACAAGGTTTAGTCATTTTAGGGATGGGTAAATTAGGTGCCTGGGAACTTAATTATTCTTCGGATATTGATTTAATTTTTGCCTATCAACAAGATGGTGTTTTAACAGACAGAAAAGAGACCAGTTACGGCGAGTTTTTTAGTCGTATTTGTCGGCAGTTGGTTAAAATTCTGGATGAAATCACGGCGGATGGTTTTGTTTTTAGAACCGATATACGTCTGCGTCCCTTTGGTGATAGTGGCCCTGTCATTATGACCTTTGATGGTCTGGAAAACTATTATCAGACTCAGGCTCGCGAATGGGAGCGCTACGCCATGGTTAAGGTTCGTGCGGTTGCAGGTGACACGCGGGGTGGTGAGAAGTTTATGGAGCTGATTAAGCCTTTTGTCTATCGCCGTTATCTGGATTACGGCGCGTTTGAAGAATTACGTTCTTTAAAACAACAAATTACGCAGGAACTACAACGCAAAGATCGTATGGATAACGTAAAACTCGGCCCCGGGGGTATACGAGAAATTGAGTTTATCGGGCAGGCGTTTCAATTAATACGCGGTGGGCAGGATGTCGCATTGCAAGAAAGGCGTATTCAGCATATTCTGGTCTTGTTAGGCGAAAAAGAATTAATTTCTGCTGAAGACAGCCAGCAATTACTCAGTTCCTATCGTTTTCTGCGCCGAGTGGAAAATCATATTCAGGAATTTCAGGACCGGCAGGCCCACGATTTGCCAAAATCAGAGCGCGATCAGACCATATTGGCTTTTTCTCTAGGTTATGAGGGTTGGGATAGCTTTAAGGCTGCCCTGGACCAAGTGCGCATGCAAGTACACAATGTGTTTAAGGAAGTCTTTTCCATGCCAGATTCTGCTGCACAGAGTCCCTCTACCAGCACAGAAATATGGATGGGTTTAGACCATGAAGATAGTTCGCTGAATCGATTAGCGAAGCTAGGCTATCGTAAGCCGGAACAAATCTACAGTTTACTCAATCAATTTAAAAACACCTCTGCGATTAAGCGCTTAACCAGTAAAGGTGCTAGCAATCTGGATAAATTAGTACCGAAAATGATTGATATGCTCGCCAAAGAAAAAAATGCCTATGTTACTTTGCAGCGATTATCAGCATTATTTGAAAACCTGGCGGGACGCAATGTTTATTTGGCTTTATTAGTTGAGAATGAAAAAGCCTTGCAGCAGTTGATCACTCTGGCCTCAGCTAGTCCCTGGATTAGTAAGTATTTATCTACCTATCCGGCATTGTTTGATGAGTTACTGGATACACGTTCACTCTATGAGCCTTTGGATAAAGTAGCCTTGCAGCAGCAATTAGCGCAACTAATTGAAAATATAGAACTTGCTGATACCGAGCAGATGATGATAGCTTTACGCAAATTCAAGCATATCAATGTGCTACGTGTCGCGGCGGCTGATATTATGGGGGCCGTACCACTCATGGTCGTCAGTGATTATTTAAGCTATATCGCTGAAGTTATTTTAGAGCAGGCAGTAAAAATTGCCTGGCATATTCTGGCTGAAAAACATGGCATACCACCAGATACCAGTGATGAGAAAATGCGCTTCGGGATCTTGGGTTTTGGAAAATTAGGTGGCATAGAATTAAGTTATAGTTCTGATCTGGATTTAATTTTTATTTATGATTACCCTGATAGCTATGCTTTAACCGATGGAGGCAAAAAGATCACTAGTGCGCAGTTCTATGCAACACTAGGGCAACGTATTCGTAGTCTGCTTAATACGCAAATGTTATCGGGAATGGCGTATGAGATAGATATGCGGTTACGCCCAAACGGTGATTCTGGTTTATTAGTCTCTGATTTAAATAGCTATGAAAACTATTTGAAAGATCAGGCATGGACCTGGGAGCATCAAGCGCTCGTCCGCGGAAGGTTTATTACTGGTGACAAAGAAACGCAGACTAAATACGAAGCAATTCGCCATAGAATTTTATGTTTAACAAGAAATGAGGCAGAATTAAAGCAGAAAGTTTGCGAAATGCGCGAAAAAATGCGTGAAACACTGGATAAAAGTGATAAACAAAGCTTTAGTTTAAAACAAGGTATAGGCGGTATTACCGATATAGAATTTATCGTACAGTTTTGCGTGTTGGCCTGGGCGGAAAAAAGTCCCAGCCTAACAACATATACCGATAATATGCGTTTATTAGATACACTCGCTGAACAGAAATTGTTGAGCCAGGAATATGTCAGTGCTTTAAAGCAAGCCTATTGCATTTTTCGTGATCGCGGACATAAAGAAGCCCTGCAAGAAAATAAAGCCTTCGCCGCACAAGACGAGTTGGTTGAAATACGTCAGCAGGTTGCCGATATTTGGCAAGTACTGATGACCTAGATATTTTCATCTAAGATTATCCCTGATAAAACATTAGTAGAACCAGCCGAGAAAATGGATAGTAAGCTATAAACCTATAGCACTTGCTACATTTACAGAATAAAGTCTCTACTCCCCAGCATTTTTAAAGACTGCTATTGAATGATTGAAACAATCTATATAGAAGAAAATATCCTGCAACATCCACGCGTGTTAGATATCTGTGCGCGCTTTCCTAAAGCCAGAAAAATTACCTGTGGACGATATGGTGAAGTGTTTAACCCTAAAGCACAGAATTTTCGTATACAAAAGCAACAACCTGCCTTAATTCTTGCTGAAAAGTACCGTGGATTTATGCTCAAAGCACCTCCGAATTATGGAATCGGAGCTAAGCATAATTACTATTTTTCCCATATGTTGAATTGCCTGTATGACTGTAGATACTGTTTTCTGCAAGGTATGTACCAGTCAGCGAATTATGTCTTATTTGTAAATTACGAAGATTATTTTACCGATATACAACGACTTAGTGCAGTAACACCTGATCAGGCAGTCCACTTTTTTTCGGGTTATGATTGTGACAGCCTGGCTTTAGAACCGGTCACTGATTTTGTCCAGGAATTTTTGCCTGTTATACGCGCTATTCCAAATGCCTGGATGGAACTGCGCACAAAGAGTACGCAAGTGCGTCATCTTCTGGATACTCCTGCATTTGAACGCTGCATTGTTGCTTTTAGTTTTACTCCGGATGAAATTGCCAGTGCATTAGAACATAAAGCTCCTGCTATTTCCAAACGCCTGGACGCGCTGAATAAATTACAAAATCATGGCTGGCCAATTGGCCTCCGGTTTGACCCGATTATTTATGAAGACGAATACCAGCTGCATTACCAAAACTTATTTAAAACAGTCTTTGCTAAAATTAATCCCGATACATTACATTCCGTTAGCTTAGGCGTTTTTCGGCTGCCCGATAAATATTTTAAAAAAATACATAAACTGTATCCAGAGGAAAAACTCTTTGTCAGCCCACTGGAGTCAAAGCAAGGAATGATGTCTTATAAAACAGCACTGGAAGATGAAATGATGACTTTTTGTACGCATGAACTGTTGGCTTATATACCCGAAGAGAAATTTTTTCCGTGCAGCATGTAAAGCGTACTGTTTTAGTCACAGGTGCTAGCTCAGGAATAGGGCGAGCCTGTGCAGTTAGCCTCTTAAATCAAGGGCATGAGGTGATTGGCATATCCCGAAACTGTCAGCAATTTACGCATGCTCATGCGCTATTTAATAGTGTAGAAATTGATTTAAGTGATTTAACGTCTTTACCCAATAACCTGAAGCAACTGCTTAAACAGTATCCTGCTATCGATGGCATTGTTTTCAGTGCCGGTAAAGGACAGTTTAGCAGTCTGGAAGAATTTTCCTTTATCCAGATACAGGAAATCATGAATTTAAACTTTATTAGTCAAAGCTTTCTTGCCAAAGGTTTTTTGCCGGCTTTAAAAAGAAAACCCTTGGCCGATTTGATTTTTATCGGCTCGGAAGCCGCATTGGCAGGGAGTCGCAAAGGCTCTATTTACTGTGCTAGCAAATTTGCCTTGCGTGGATTTAGTCAGGCACTCAGGGATGAATGTGCAAAAAGTTGTGTGCGCGTATCTTTGATCAACCCGGGCATGGTTAAAACAGACTTTTTTAAGTCTTTGAATTTTGAACCAGGAATGCATCAAAGTCAGCACCTTTATGCAGAAGATGTTGCTATCGCAGTTAATTATATTATCAATGCTCGGGCAGGAATTATTATTGATGAAATAAACCTTAGTCCGGCAAAAAATGTAATTCAATTCAAAAATAATGCTTGATTTTTTTAAAAATACACCCTGCGACAATTTGTCACATTTTCATTTGCAATTAACTTAGATATGATATATGCAACTCTTAAATGCACTCCCAAACGAGATTAGAGTTTACCCTCCTCTTCAAATGCGACTTAACTCAGTTAAGACGCATTTTTTTTTGCCGGAAATTCTATTCTTAAGGTATGTAATTTTAGAGATAGCTATAATTCCCTCGGCTTATCAAACATAACTCTTGTCTTTAAACTCACATAAATCCTCAATCACACAGCTTGCACACCGGGGCTTTCGAGCAATACAGGTATAACGCCCATGTAGAATTAACAAATGATGGGCATCCAGTTTGTATTGTTTCGGGACGTATTTATCCAGTTTAGCTTCAACCTCTAAAACATTTTTCCCCTTTGCAATACCTGTACGATTAGATACCCGAAAAATATGCGTATCCACGGCCATAACCGGCTGACCAAAAGCCGTATTTAAAATAACATTGGCAGTCTTGCGCCCCACGCCCGCGAGTGATTCCAGTTCCTCGCGTGTTTTTGGCACTTCTCCCTGATAATCATCAAGCAGTTTACGGCATAGTTTAATGATATTAGCGCCCTTACTATTATATAAACCGATGGTTTTTATATACTCCTTTAAGCCCTCTTCACCCAGATCAAAAATAGCTTGAGGTGTGTTGGCAATGGGAAATAATTTTGCAGTCGCTTTGTTTACGCCTTTATCAGTCGCTTGTGCAGATAAAACTACGGCAATTAGTAATTCAAAAGTGCTGTTATAGTTCAGTTCGGTAACAGGCTCTGGAATGGCATCGGCAAGTCGAGAAAAGATCTCCAGACGTTTTTCTTTGTTCATCGGTGGTTGTGTTTACAGTTCGGTTTTGAGAGTGAAACAAAAATAGTGCAGGATAAATTTATTGCAATTCTAAAATTTCTTTAAAAATATATTTGCTATCAAGGTAGTTTAGGTTAGTTAAAACTTTAGCAAATATAATCAGATTAAAAATCTTCAAACAAACAAAATGCTTCCTGTCCTTTTACCAGTGAATACTCACATGCTGGTGAATTTTTTCATAAAGCAGATTAACAAGCTTTTCCTTTTAGGTTTGTTCGTGTTATTTGTGCCCTATATGCAGAGAGCTTGTTTACTGTACAAGCAACACGAACCTACAATGATTACCTTAAAATACTGGCTTTCCTAAAAGTACCAATCTCCAGTACACAGATACTTAAAAACCGCCAAATACTTGCTCGCCAATTTCCTTGCGTAAGTAATCCAGTACCACTTGTCCTGAGGTCGATGATAACTCTGTTAAATCCAGTGGTTTGCCGGGAATTAAAATGTTCCTTTTGTTTAATAAGCTTTTTAGCTGTAATTTTTCATTGCTACTAAAGTGTCGTTGGTCGACAATTTCAGCAAAGTGATTTGCTTCGTCAAATTTATCCAATACTGCTAATTGACTTAATTGCTGAACATATTCTTCGATAATCGGTAATGCCCCCTTTACCCAGAGACTAACTTGCCCCGCGTTGATTAACTCACTGGAATTGTTTTTATTGTCGGAAATGATTTTTATACACTGGATTAATTCACTAGAACTAAAGCGAATAGCCGTTTCATAAAATGCAGAGGATTCCATTTCATACAGCGATGCGGAGGGGTAATCTAGCTGTGCTTTAGCAACAGTTGTAATAGTGTATGTTGAACATGGGGGGGAGGCAACTAATTGCGGATAATAACAGCGCCCGCTGTCCTGATCGACAATTTTATCTGCACAAAAAATGCGCGCTAATGCATAGTGACTATGCCCGGCTATGCCAATATTAAATAGTACAGGCAACGTAGGGCTAGGAAATAAAGCCAGGCTATACGCTACACCCGCGGCCATCGCTGATTTCCCTATGCCAGTCACCGTTAGCGTGATATGGGCATTTCGATAAATCGTAAAGGCATTGATGGATACCTCTTTTTTTAATTTAAAATGTTCGATTAACGGCTTTGCTTCACAGGGCAAGGCAACAAATAAATAGCAAAAAGATTCAGACATAATGTGGCAGTTCGATTAGATAAAACCATGCTTGGTAATGGCGACAGATAAAATATACCCAAAACAGGCCAGGGCAGCTACAAAAGCACCCCAGCGTATAATGCCGGTACCCCGCATCGCTATTACACCAAAACCAATATACACCAGCAACATAATAAATTTGGTGACAATCCAGCCGAATTCACCGGCCAGCCAGTTACCTTGAAAGATTAAAGCGACACCACTAAGCAATAAAACGGTATCAATTACATGTGGAGCAATTTTTGCTATTTTGGGTTGCAGCCAGTCGGGTTTAAACTGTGCCAGCATGATACGTGCGATAAAGCCGCTAACAGACAGCAAGATAAATAGCATGTGTATAGATTTAAGCATGGTTTTTCCTTAGAAAAAAGTGAGGCCAGATACAATTAGCTGAATAATTGTATCTGGTAAAAAGCAACGGGTGATTGGCTAACAAATAAAAGCAACACTCAAGAATGAACTAAAATATTTGTAGCTGTTTATTTACGTCAGTTTAAGCTGCAAGCTGGTTTATTTGAATTTCCTAGATAACCAGTCAAAAGCATTTTTTGTCATGGCAACGAGTTTAGGAAAAAATTCTACTCTTATAATTCTTCCTATAAAAGCCAGACTATTAAGACAAAACTCAGCGATGACTTTTATTGACCGCTGACAAGGCGAGCCAGGCTCACAAAACCAGGGGTTGTTGATAAACCACATTTCCTTCAGTGAGACTACCCACATAAAAGCAAATGAAGCCCCCATGCCGGCACCGGCAACGATAATTAATGAAGCAAACATCGGGGATAGCTTGGTTAGCCACCAGGATAAAATATCAATAATCAGAAACGCATAAGGCATGCCAATAGCGATGCTTTTATACTTGCTCGAAGCCGTTGTTGAGAAACTAAAAATCAGCCCGACAAACATAAAAATAAAGCTGATACCAAATAAATGAATATGTGAAACCCGGGTTAATGAAGAGAATGTTGCACCTTCATCCTGTTTTGCGAGTTCTTTGATATTTTCAAATTTAGTAAAATCTGGAATGCCTGATGCGCCTTCGTTATGGCACATTTGACATTTAGCTTCGATAATTTTTTGAGGTTTTAGATTAGTAAATTCTTTTTCTTCTGCACCATCTCGAATCCATTGCATAAGAGTAAAATTTTCCTGCTCTGTGGCCTTATCTTTCATGGAGCCATTAAGCTTTTTTTCTAAAACAGTTCCTGAGCGGTTACCATAATAGCTGTAGACAATATCATCAATTGATAAACCAAATTTCCCATCGGCCATGCCATGAGTAAAGAGGATTTGAATTAAGGCAAAAAGATAGCCAATTGCAACGGTGGTCAAGTAGCCCGTAAATAAAATTTTTACCGGCGTGTCCAGTTCACTTAATGTGATTTTTAAGTCTTTATTCATAGTATGGGGGAGGTAAAATATTAGGAAAAAGATATTTTATATGATATATGGGTTTTCGGGAAACCTCATTGCCGTAGGATGGTTTATTTTTTTACAATGTCGAACAATACGATAAGCGATATCGCGATAATGACAGTATAATGTCGCGCAATAACAAGTAATATTTTTATACGTATATTTAAGGTGATAACAAAAATGACAACAATGGACGATAGAGACGGCAAAATCTGGCTAGATGGCAAATGGGTAGAATGGCGCGATGCAAAAGTACATGTGCTGACTCATACACTGCATTATGGAGCAGGCGTATTTGAAGGCTTAAGAGCCTATCATACTGATCAAGGTCCTGCTATTTTCAAATTGGCCGAACATACCGATCGTTTATACCGTTCAGCTCATATCCTGAATATGAAAATTCCTTTTTCTAAGGAGGAGATCAATCAGGCGCACATTGGCGCGATTAGTAAAAACAATCTGGATAGCGCTTATATTCGTTCCATGTGTTTTTATGGCTCTGAAGGTATGGGCTTACGTGCTGATAATCTTAAAGTACATGTTATGGTTGCGGCATGGGAATGGGGCGCTTATCTAGGCGCTGAAAGTATGGAGAAAGGTATTCGTATCCGAACTTCTTCCTATACACGTAATCATGTTAATAGCACCATGTGCAAAGCCAAGGCGAATGGGAATTACATTAACTCCATTCTAGCCCTGCAAGAAGCTTTAAGTAGCGGGTATGATGAGGCATTATTGCTGGATCATGAAGGTTTTGTTGCCGAAGGCAGTGGAGAGAACTTATTTATAGTGCGTAACGGTATTCTCTATACACCAGAAACCACCTCTGCATTAGAAGGAATCACGCGCGAGACAATCTTAACCATTGCCAAAGAGCAGGGTCTGGAAGTTAAAGAAAAGCGTATTACCCGTGATGAAGTCTATGTGGCGGATGAAGCCTTTTTTACTGGATCAGCCGCAGAAGTGACGCCAATCCGGGAATACGATAACAGACAAATCGGCTCAGGCGCTCGAGGACCCATTACTGAAAAAATTCAGAGTTTATATTTTGACTATGTACATGGTCGTAGAGGTGACCATTCTGAATGGTTGGCAAGAGTAAAGTAAACAGAAGGAATAAAAAAATTTTGTGCCTACAATTAGCGATAGGCACTTGATAGCGGTAATGGCCTGAATTTTGTGGAAAATATGCTGAATCTATTGAATGATAAGCGGTTCTGGCAGTCCATGAATAAAGTATTTAGCTGTAAATAGGCGATAGGACATAAATTCTGGATAGTTAAAACTGTGCAACATTCAGAAATATTGGAAAGATCGATCCCCCCCAATTTGTAGAAAATTAAACAATTACTCAGTTCTTATTTTTTATTCATTTATCTTACTTTCTATACTACTAATCATCCCTGCAATAATAGCGACCATGATTGCGAAAAATAAAATCATTACATGATGACCAAAAGAATAATTCGTTAGCCCAAAAATAAAATAAGCGCCTACTGTCAATAGGCCCAAGAAGCTTAAGTATGTCGTATTGTCGGTATGTTTTGTCATAAGCGAGCTATAAAAAAAATAACTACTGCCCCCATATAATGCCAAATAAGCTAACAAGCCAAATATTCCAGTGGTAACGAGGATCTGCAGGGATTCATTGTGTACATGACCATATAATTCTATGTTCTTAACTTCTCCAGCATCTATCTTGTCTTTTAAGGCTTGTTCGAATTGCCCTGAGCCTACACCCAATAAAGGATGTTCTATAATCATTATGCGTGCGGCTTTCCAAAGTTCCAGGCGTGTGCCTGTAGATGATTTAGTTGTATTAGATGTGTCGTTGGAAAAATAGGCTTCAGTATTGTTATAAGCTAGATCGATACGTGTATTAACATAACTATTTGAATAATAAATAAGCAGCATACCCAATATTATACATAGAGCGCTGAATATTTTAAGATTTTGTTTGCCTGGAAAATACAATATAAATAAACTCAGAAAAAAAGGTATGGCTATCCATCCTCCCCTTGCCCCTGAGATAATGGACCCTGTTATTCCAAGTATAAAAGCAAGTACTGAAACAGCAATAAAGGTATATTTATAAGGTACTTGCTTAACTAAAATTAAGCCCGCCAGGCTCATCATTCCTAATAATAGACTAATATTACCAAAATTTATTTTGATCATATGTCCAAGGCTAATATAGTCTGCTAGAGCATGATTAATCACATAATAATATTGATATAACGCAAAAATGCCTGCACCTAGACTGCCCATTAAAATACCTACTGTTAAGGGCATTATGCTGGTTTGAGTTTTTCTTAATGCTAAATAAATGGGTATCACCAAAACAAACCTTAAATAATAGTCTAGATACCTTAAATTAAGATCTCTTAAAAAAACATCTAACGCGATTACTATGGGTAAGACGAGCAAAGAAAAAATCAATATTTTTTCTTTTGTATTTAATTCAATTTTAATTTGAAAACGATATATTAGAACAGCTATGGATAATATTAAAATAACTATTGCAGATATATTTACTCCATGGCGGACCGTTAATACCAAAGCGGGCATTGTGAATAATGAGAGCGATAGAGATTGTGTAAAAAATTTATCCATAAGTCCTGTAATCAGTATTTTTGCTGTCATTTTTAGTTCATGCTAAGCTAGATATTTATCTTGGAACTTTTTTATACCTGAATGCATGATTTCAATTTGAGTTCAGCTTATATTATCGCTTAATTTTCTGTATGACCAAAACAACATCTAGTTTTAACATTTATAAACGCTTATTGAAGTATGTAATTCCTTATATTAGATTTTTTATCATCAGTGTTTTCGGGTTTATCATTGTCGCTGTTGCCCAGCCTTTGTTTGCCGAGTTGGTCAAATTTATTATTGAAACCATTGAACATGGTAGTGAGGCAGATAACAAATATCTGCCGGTTTCAATTATTGCGTTGGTTGTGTTTAGAAGCATAGGCACCTTTTTTGGCAATTATTTTCTAGCTAAAGTTTCGGTCAATGTTGTGCATAAACTACGGCAAGAAATTTTTAATCACTATACCAATCTTTCTACTGAATATTTTGACGCGCAAAATAGCGGTCATTTAATTTCTTTGATTACTTATAATGTCGCCCAAGTCACTAATGCAACAACTGATTCAGTAAAAACATTTGTCAGAGAAGGGCTAACGGCTGTAGGCTTAATTGCTTATCTGTTATGGCTTAACTGGCAATTAACGCTGATATTTTTTGTTATCGCTCCCTTTATTGCCATTATTGTCACTGTTGTTAGTAAAAAGCTCAGATCTCTTAGTAAAAATGTACAAGATTCTATGGGAGATATGACCCATATCACCTCTGAGCTAGTAGTAGGCAACCGTGTGGTGAAATGTTTTGGCGGCTCTGCTTATGAAATCAAGCGTTTTAAAGAAAGTAGCTTATTTAACAAACAGCAGTCGCAAAAAGTAGCTTTGGTTTCTGCCATTCAAAATCCGGTGATGCAGATATTGATTTCATTTGCTCTATCCGGCTTACTTTATTTAGCGCTCACTATGATGAGTGCAGCAAGTACAGGTGATTTTGTTGCTTATTTATTAGCCGCATTTATGCTGCCTAAACCTATTCAATTATTAGTTCAATCAAATAATGAGATTCAAAAAGGTATTGCAGCTGCCACTGATATTTTTAAAGCTTTGGATGTAGCTCCGGAACTTGATCAGGGTACTGTAAATAAAGCAGACGGGAAAGGCATTTTACAATTTGAAAATGTTTCATTCAGCTATGCCAATTCGGACAAGCTTGCACTTAAGAATATTAATTTAAATATTAAATCGGGACAAACCATCGCAATTGTGGGTGCCTCTGGAAGTGGAAAAACCACTTTAACTAATTTAATTCCGCGTTTTTATGACTACTCTACCGGACGCATTTTATTAGATGGTGTTGAAATCAATCAATATACTTTAAGCTGCCTGAGAGAGCAGATTGCCTTGGTTACACAAAATATCACCTTATTTAATGATACCGTATTCAACAATATTGCTTATGGTATTTTAAGTGACATTGATGAAGCCGACGTTTTAAAAGCAGCGAATGACGCCTATGCAACTGAGTTTATAGAATCACTCGCGAATGGCATGCAAACTGAAATTGGTGAGCAGGGTATCCAGTTATCTGGCGGTCAAAGACAACGTTTAGCCATTGCCCGCGCTTTGCTAAAGAATGCGCCTTTATTAATTCTGGATGAAGCGACTTCTGCCTTAGATACCCAATCAGAACGCTATATTCAAAAAGCACTGGAACATGTCATGGCGCACCGGACAACTATCGTCATCGCACACCGTTTATCTACTGTTGAAAAAGCCGATGTTATTTTGGTGATGGACGCTGGTGAGATCGTAGAGCGCGGTACCCATATCGATTTATTGGCGCAAAATGGCGTTTATACCAGGTTATATGCACTGCAATTTAGTGACAATCACTCCAATGAGTAATAAGCCAAGTAATAATCGATAGTGAAAAAAGCAACTGCGCCATGAGCGCAGTATAAACCGCTCCAGAAACTGGCTTAATGACACAGAAATTTATTCTTGTTCCCTTAGCAGCAAAATATAATAAAAGGCCTAGCAGCTAATAAAAGCTTTAGGCCTCAAAATTTTTAATATATTGCCTGTCTACTCTGCTGACGTTCCTGTTCCTTGCGCATCTTCAGCACTTTTTATAAACTTCGTTTTAAGCTTCTTAAAGGCAGACCATAGGGTAGTATCCATGACTACTTGATTACCTATGGAAACAATGACCCGGGTAAGTTCAGGAATCTTGGTTTTTGTTGATATCATATAAATGGGTTGTACATACAAGATAGAGTGATCCCCCATCGGTATTATTACCATTCGTCCTTTAGCCACAGTCGAGCCATGCTGATCCCATAAAGTAAATTGCTCAGATATGTCCGGGTCCTGATCAATTAATGCTTCAACCTGCGCAGGGCCATTGACCTGTATATCTTTACCAAATTTATAGATTTGTAAATAGGGCTTATAGCTATTTTTACCGCAGCCTTCTATATCTAAGGTGCCTGCAAGCCCTACCATGCTGAGGTTGCTGCGATTAATGGGCGTCATAGGATTAATCATTACCAGCTCTTCTCTATCATTACAATGAGCAAAGTCCAAGGTTTGATAATAGGGCATGACATAATTTTTATTTACTTGGGCAAATTGCCAGGTTTCAGCTTGTTCATAAAACAATCCAGGTTGCCTTTGATGGTATTTGGCATATATCATCATTTGCATATAATAGAGCTCACGAGGGTAACGTAAATGCTCCTGTAACTCTACTGGCAAACTTTCCAGGCTGTTAAAAACCCCGGGGTAAGCTATGCGATAAGCATTAATAATCGGGTCTTGAGCATCCGATATATAATACTTAACAGCACCATCATAGGCATCAACCACGATCTTTACCGAGTTACGAATATAGTTAAAGTTCTCTGTACCGGATAAAAAATCATCTCTGGCAAATTTAGACACAGGATATTTATCCGACAAGGTATACGCATCCTGAATCCAGTAAAACCGCTCTTTAGTAACTACTAAATAAGGGTCTTTATCCAGATGTAAAAAGGGTGTGATGGCATTAATTCTATCGACTATATTGCGTCTTAATAAAATTTTGCTCTGTTTAGAAATATTGGTTGAGAAAAAAATCTTCTCATCTTTCTGATAGAATGCAAATAAAAGTTTTCTAAACATTGAAGGGATCGGGACACCTCCTCTACCCTTATACGCGCCGGTTATATCTTTATCGCTGCCCGTTATTCCGAGCACATCCAAATCATTTGGCACAATGGCATAGGTGTAATCCTCCTGGCCATAATATATATCCGGCACTTTAACAGAAAAGCCAACATTTGATTGCATGTTCAAATCGCGCAAGTACCATATGATGGGATTTCCCGCATCCTGTGCAGCGGGAGTTATGACTGCCCCATAGCCATGCGTATAGCGCAAGTGTTCATTCTCCCAGTTCTTCGCAGCAGCAGGTATTTTATCAATATTCAATTCACGTGCTGACAAATTCACTTGCTGCAGGTGTTCATTTAAGTAATAACGGTCTTCATCGACACTGTGAAAATGATAATAGGGTCGTATACCTTGTAACTGTTGATAGCCGTCGATTAAAAATTCTCTATCCCATACCGGAATATTTTCAAAATGCTTTAAAGTTCCCCATTTTTCTATATCCTCACTAGCATCTAGATTAACTTTATAATCAACAATTTTGATATTATTTAAATCATATGCAGCCAAAGTAGCCTTAATATTATTTTCCATAAACTGGCCTTCCGTTAATACCGGATTAGGGCGAACAATAAAGGTATCAATCAGGCTGGGAATAAAGGAAATATTTTGTAAGCCTAGTGCTAATAAAAATCCACCTAGAGCAATAAAAATGGGGATCATAGTGCGATGTTGGCGGGAAAAAACATAAATAACAGCTGATATAAACATCGCTAGCACTGAAACAATGCTCAGCCAGATCAGCGGTAATTCATAGCGTATCTCGACAAAACCGGGCCCGAAAAATACGGGTTCATGTGAATTAATATACAGTAATGAAAAGCGATCCAGAAACAGTCCCCAAATCAAAAATGACACGGTAAAAGCAAATAATATTGCCAAGTGGATCTTGGCGCCTAGTGGATACTCTTTATTTTGATTGGGTACAAAAACATGTTCTAACCAATAAAGCGCAGTTACCAGAAAAAACAAGATAATCGATGAGTATAAGAGCTCTTGCTGAATAAGCATATACAGCGGGTAGGAAAACAGATAAAAACTCACATCCTGTCCATAAACGGGATCTACTATGCCCGATGAACTGCCAAAGAAATATAATAAAGCGGTTTCCCATTGACTGTAAAAAGGACTAGCTATCGCAATCGCGAGTATTAAAGATAATGGTGTATAGATCTTAATTGATCCATGCATAAAGATATCAGCAAAACTTTGAAAGCGTTGACGTTTATCGGCGCTGACCAGGATCTCATCAGGAGGACTTAAACCTAAATATCGTGAGGCAATCCAGAAATGAAAAAAGAATATGCCGAAAAATATTATGGTTACACCCCCCGAAAAAATAAATCGGTATAGCAGTCTTAACCAGAAATAGCCTTCAAAATTAAGCGAGCGGAACCACCATAAGTCGACAAAGAAATCGACAAAGACAAAATAAAACAGAATATAGACAATGACAGCAAGCAACGTCAGCGCTAATAAAGCGGGTACCAATTTCCAGTTCCGCATGGAAGCCTCTTTTTATGTGAATTAAGCAATAATTTATATTATTATAGCAAAGCCTAGTCCAGGACACTCCGAGAATAGACATCGTTGTCAGGGAAAAGTGTACGTTATCTAAGGTGAGTTTCAGGGGGCTTTAACTTTCATTGTGAATAAATGATTTTACCGGCCTGAATGGTTGTCGTTACTTTTCCGCGCATAGTTTTCTGCCAAAAAGGGGTGTTTTGTCCTTGGCTTTGCCATGTTTCACCATTAATTTGCCAATCCGTATTGACATCAAAAACACAGATATCCGCGACACTGCCAACGGCTAAATGTCCTGTATTAATGGTTAAAATTTTTGCTGGCGATGCAGATAAAATTTCAATACCTTTTGCCAGATCCAGATGACCTTGCTCAACTAGTCGCAACATCAGGGGTAAAACAGTTTCCAAAGTAGACATGCCCGGTTCCGTTTCCGGAAATGCGCCTAATTTTGCATCGATATCATGTGGCTGATGGTCACTACAAACGGCATCAATCGTGCCATTTTTCACACCACTAAGCAATGCTTCTTTATCTTGCTGGCTACGTAAAGGCGGCGATACATGATAATGACTGTTATATGGCAGCATATCTGCATCTGTTAAATGCAAGTGGTGCATGGCAACATCGGCGCTAACAGGCAGCCCTAATTGTTTTGCCTTGGCCATTATTACAACGGAACGTTTACTGCTTAAGCCGCGAAAATGCACCCTGCAACCCGTAAGATCAATAAGCTCTATACACTGCATTAAAGCAATCGTTTCTGCTGCCACCGGAATTCCTGGTAAACCATAGCGGCTCGCCATGGCTCCTTCATGAGCACAGCCTTGATAACTTAAGGCCCGCTCTTGTGGGCAATACATTAATAATAAATCATGTGTTGCCGCATATTCCATGGCTCGCCGAAGTATTAATAAATTTTGAACTGGAGTCTGTGCATGGCCCACCGCGATGCAGCCCGCCTGCTTTAAGGCATACATAGAGCTTAACTCTTTGCCGGCTAATTTGTGGGTTAAAGCCGCAATAGGGTAGATATGTGTATAGGCACATTGTTCTGCCTTATCTTTAATAAGCTCAAGTACGGCAGGGGTATCAATAACCGGTTTAGTATCAGGGGGAATACATAAACTGGTAAAACCGGCACTGGCTGCCGCACGCGTTTCTGACTGTATGCTTGCTTTATGAACCTGGCCTGGTTCGCGCAAGCGCGCGCTTAAATCGATAAAGCCGGGACAAACTATTTGTCCTTGTGCATCAATTCTGGTCTGAGGGGCGAATCCTTCTGGTGCTTTGCCAATAGCAACAACTTTTCCATCTTCTATATAAATTCCAGCCTGTTTATTAACGTCATTTCTGGGGTCAATAATGTGCCCATTAACGATTTCAATACGCATTATTCAGTCCTCATATTACACTGCATAGCCATCGACATAACGGCCATTCGCACGGCTATACCATTAGTGACCTGCTGTAAAATAACTGATTGTGGACCATCGGCAACACTGGATGAAATCTCTACGCCACGATTAATGGGGCCGGGGTGCATTACCATCGCATCTTTATTGGCGATCTTTAATTTATCATCCGATAGCCCAAAACATTTAAAATATTCGCTTTCACTGGGTAATAGCGCGCTATTCATACGTTCTTTCTGTAAGCGTAGCATAATGATGACATCGACATTCTTTAAACCAACCGTTAAATCATGATAAACGCTAACACCGAGGCTTTCGACTTGTGCAGGTAATAAGGTTTTAGGTGCAATGACTCTGACTTCTTCGGCACCAAGAATATTTAAGGCATGAATCTGCGATCTTGCCACTCGCGAGTGCAAAATATCTCCGACGATGGCTATGCGTAGTCCTGAAAAACTTTGCTTCACACGCCGAATAGTAAACATATCCAGCATCGCCTGAGTCGGATGCTCATGTTGGCCGTCACCGGCATTAATAACGCTAATACGTGGAGCTGCATTTTCAGCGATAAAGTGGGCTGCTCCGCTCAGTGAATGGCGTACGACAAACATATCGACCTGCATCGCTTCCAGGTTGCGAATAGTGTCTAACAAGCTTTCCCCTTTGGATGTAGCAGAAGTCGCAATATTCATACTCAAAATATCCGCAGACAGTCGTGTTGCTGCAAGTTCAAAAGTCGCACGAGTACGAGTGCTGTTTTCGAAAAATAAATTAACTATAGTCTTGCCGCGTAATAAAGGAAATTTTTTAACCTGTTGCTCAGACATATCAGCAAACGATTCAGCAGTATCCAGAATTTCTGTTAATAAGCTTTTCTGCAAGCCCTCAATACTTAAGAAATGTTGTAATTTCCCGAGGGAATTTAACTGTAAGTTCTTATTAGCAAGCATTACCTCTCCTATGCAACTGACTGAAAGTCAATATCCAGTGGTTCTGGTCCAGTTAACTTAACACGTTGCCCAGCAGCCAAATTCATCTTGGCACCAATACAATCAGGACGTATAGGGACCTGTCGGCCATCACGCTCAATTAAGACGCCTAAAATAACCTGTCTGGGGCGTCCGTAGTCAAAAATTTCATTCAGTGCCGCCCGAATGGTGCGCCCGGTATAAAAAACATCATCAATTAAAATAATATCGCGTCCCTCAACAGTTAAGGGTAATTTACTTTGCTTTACTTTAGGGTGTACACCAATTTGTGAAAAATCATCCCGGTAAAAAGAAATATCCAGTAAACCCAAAGGTTCTTTGACCTTAAGCCATTTGTGTATTTTTTCAGCGATCCAGACTCCGCCAGTGTGAATACCAATTACAATAGGATCTATGACTTGTCTTTGTTCCATCGCCTGAGTGATCGATTCCTCTAATTGATTCAGTAAAAGCGGAATTTTTATATGCTCAATTGTCATTATTATTGTTGATTTAGCCAGGATTGAAGGATTAATTGTGCTGCGAGCTGGTCCTGTACTTCCCACAGTTTACTTGCATTGACTTGAACATCATCATACAGCATTTGTTTTGCCTCGAATGTTGATAAGGCTTCATCGATCTGAAACACCGGCAGATTAAAGCGCCCACTTAATTGTCGGCAGAATTTTAGCATTCTGGGCGTAATGGGGTTATCGCTGCCATCAGCTTGTCGTGATACGCCTACAACCAATCCTTCAGGTTGCCATTCCTTAATTAGCAGACTAATTTTTCCCCAGTCTGGTACCTGGTTTAGCGAACGAATAGTCTGCAGTGGGCTAGCTGTTTTAGTCGTTAATTGTCCCACGGCCATGCCTATTTTTTTATTACCAAAATCAAAACCTAAATAACTTCCTGAACTTAAAGCTGCTAACACGGGATCCTGTTTATGCATGGCCTGCCTGGCTGGTTAACAAGTTAATATCCAGGCCCATTTTATTTGCTGCAGCACTCCAGCGCATGCTGATCGGAGTATCAAATACAACGCTTTCATCATATTGGGTGCTCAGCCAGGCATTACTTTTCATTTCTGATTCAAGCTGATCTTCGCCCCACCCCGCGTAACCGAGGGTAATCAGAAATTTTCTGGGGCCTTTACCTGCGGCAATAGCTTTCAATATATCTCGGGATGTGGTTAAAGACAGAGTATCAGAAACTGCAATACTGGATTCCCATGCGTCATCAGAAGTGTGATGCAACACAAAGCCTCGTTCTTGTTGTACAGGTCCACCAGAAAAAATGGGAATAGCAGCTATCTTATCGTCGGCAGCAACTAGATCCATTTGTTCTAAAATATCGCCCAGAGTCATTTGCATGGGGTGATTAATCACCAGCCCTAATGCACCGTCACTATTATGCTGACAGACAAAAGTAACGCCATGAAAAAAATTGGGGTCTATCAGGTTTGGCATTGCAATTAGCAAATGATTTTTAAAGGAGTTGATTTCTTGCATAAAAAACTCTGGGTAATTTTTGGCTAAAGGGTTTTAGTGTTACCAGTACCTGCTTCTGCCACATGACAATAGTTTTGCAATCAGAGAGTAGGGCATCAACATACATGCTTACTCCATGGATTTAATAAATCAGCTGTATCTTGAATTATCTACATTTTACTGCAACATCCAGAGCAATAGGAATTATTCTGCTGCAAAGTGTTTTTTAATGTTCTTCTACCTGTTGCATATATATCGTTAATTAATTCAGCAAATATGAGCACAGTAAGATATTAAGCTATCATTATTTTGACTTTGCATCCATAAAATAAGATTTTTTTATCCAACGATTATAGTTTGTAGCAGACTAAAGTCGGCCCTATTTAATCACGTGCAAATGCAGGTAAATCATCTCTTAGTCCCATGGCGTAACGGTTAAAATAATTTTTTAACCAACCACTCTGATTAACCCAGCTCATTCCTGTTCCGCGCAGTTGTCGAAAACCTTCATACTGAACACTATACATTTTATTAATTACATCCATGCTACTCATCATTGCCAGATTATCACCTTTGCGCCAGCGTTCATATTGGCGCAATAACTTATGACTGCCAATAGGCCTACCGGCTAGTTTTGCATTGATAATTAATTCGGCAATTGCTGCTGCATCTAACAAGCCTGCGTTTGCGCCCTGGCCTGCTAAAGGATGCATGGCATGAGCGGCATCGCCTATCAATACAAAATGCTCAGCTGTATATTGATTCGCGTATTGAAAACGCAACGGGAAAGCACCACGCGGACCAACCGATTGCATTTCCCCCAGAACACCATCTGAGGCATGTTCTAAATTCTGCAGAAAATCCTCATCAGTTAATGCCATATATTTTTGAGCCGTTTGATGACTGAGTGTCCAGACGATAGAACATTGGCCATTTTTTAAGGGTAAAAACGCCAGGGGGCCTTCGGGTAAAAAGCGCTGCCATGCAGTAAATTGATGATGTTTTTCTGTACTTACTGTTGCCACCAATCCATCTTGTTTATATTCCCAGCCCGTGGTTTGAATTCCCGCGAGTTGACGTAAGACGGAATCACGACCATCTGCTGCAATAAGGATGTCAGCTTCTAGCGTGTTTCCATCATCCAATACGATATGCGCAGATGTGCTGTCAAGTTGAATATCAGCTACTTTTGCAGGGTATATAATGCTGGCATCTGGAAGTGTTTCCAGCCTGTCCCATAAAGAGGCTACGGTCACGCGATTTTCAACTAAATGACCTAATTCAGAAAATTCAGTGTCGGCAGCATCAAAATCCAGTATACCGGCACTGTCTGCATCCCAGACATGCATATGATCATACGGGCCAACTCCACGCTCAACCATTGCGGGCCATGCTTCCACGGCTTGTAAAATATTTTGTGAAGCATGTGTCAGCGCTGAGACTCGAATATCTACAGGATCTGCAGGCCAGTCCCTTGGGGGCTTATATGCATCAATCAGTGCGATGTCAATTCCTGCTTGCGCCAAGGCACAAGCTGCAGTCGCGCCAACAATGCCGCCACCGACAATGATCACAGCGTATTTTTTACTCATACTCGCCTCCGTATGCCAATATGCGGCATACGTGCATTTAAACCCATGGCATATCGCGCCAGTTGTTTTTTTGCACCTGGTATTATATCTAACAAAGCCAGGCCTGAGTTTCTGGCTACTGCAAGCGATAACCATTGATTTGAAAACAGTTTGACGACACTATCTGTAAAATTAGCTACCGTATCATGGTCTTTTTGTCGTTGTTGGGCGTACTGTTCTAACAAGCTCGGCGCGCCAATATCACCACCTTTTTGTGCTTCATTTAAAAGCATTTCAGCTAACTGAACGACATCCCTTAAACCCAGATTAAATCCCTGTCCAGCGACCGGGTGTAATTGATGCACTGCATTGCCAATAATAACCACGCGTCCCGAATGCAAGCTTTTTGCCCGAATCAGACTTAATGGAAAAGATCGTCTCGGAGCCGTTAAGCTAAATTGCCCCAACTTATACCCGAAACATGCTTGCAAACTTGCTAAAAATTCGTCATCACTGTCCATAATAAGCTGTTCTGCCTCTTCCGTAGTTCGTGTCCAGACCACAGCATAGTCTTGTTTAAACGGCAGCAAAGCGAGTGGCCCTGAGCTAGTAAAGCGCTCATAAGCAATATTATTATGTGCTAACTCGGTTTTAATTGTGGTAACAATGGCTGTCTGCTGATATTCGGTAACCGCCTGATCAATCTCTAGCAAGTTTCTAACAGTCGATTGACCGCCATCTGCGCCCACTACTAGCCTGGCGGATATACTCAGTGAAGCGTCAAGCTGTTTTAAACTAACGTGCGCATGCTGCTCATCAGAAGCAATGCCTATCACGCGCGCCGGGCATATTTGCTCTATCCCTGCTTGCTCGACTAATTGTGCAACCACAGTTTCTAAATCACGAGCAGTTATCACATAGCCTAATGCTGCGACCCCTTCTTTTTCTGCTGAAAGTCGCGTTTTACCAAAATGTCCTTGATCTGAAACATGTATGGTCTTAATAGGTGTCGCCAATGCTTTAGCATGAGACCAGATACCTAAGGACTCTAACATTTTTACCGATCCACTCGCCAGTGCTAAAGCGCGATCTCCCGCTGGTGAGTTATGCAATTGCTCTGGTGTATTGGCTTCAGCAATGGCAATTTTCAAAGGACTGTTTTGTAGTGCTAATGCCAGGCAGTTTCCTGCCAAACCACCTCCCACAATAAATACATCATAATCCTGCTTCATGTTTTAATTCCCTGCTGTAGCTAGTTTGATTAAAGATAATGATCCAATTTCCTTAGCGCATAATGGCTTCAATTTCGGCGATTGTCTTGGGTATTGTGTGGCTTAAAACCTGATAGCCCTGCTGGGTAACCAGGACATCATCTTCTATACGAATACCTATACCTCGCCATTTTTCATCCACAGAGGTGCAATCTTCAGGTATATAAATTCCAGGTTCTATTGTTAACACCATGCCAGGTTCAAGCAGGCGCCACTCGTCATTTATTTTATAATCTCCAACATCATGCACATCCATACCGAGCCAATGGCCTATACGATGCATATAAAATAGTTTATAGCCTTCCTCGGCAATTAAAGTATCTACATCACCCGTTAATAAGCCTAGTTCGACCAAGCCTTTTGTTAATACTTCAACCGATGCTTCATGTGCTTTATTCCAGGGCGCATCAACTTTAATTTCTTGCATCGCGGCTGACTGAGCATCAAGTACCAATTGATAGAGTAATTTTTGCTCATTCGAAAATACCCCATTCACCGGAAAAGTACGTGTAATATCTGCGGCATAATGATCACACTCTGCTCCGGCATCAATCAAGAGTAAGTCACCGTCTTTTAACACCGCCTTATTTTCAGTGTAATGCAATACACAGGCATTTTCACCCCCTGCAACAATAGAAGGATAGGCAACAGCCCGTAAGCCATTATCAATAAATTCATGAATCATCTCACCTTCAATCTGATATTCATAACGCCCGGCCTTGCATTGTTGCATTGCTCGAATATGCCCTTTAGCCGAGACATCAATTGCTTTTTGTATGAGATTAATCTCGGCGGGACTTTTAATCAGGCGCATTTCATGCAAGGTATATTCTAAAGAAACAAGCTCACCTGGCGCACTAATACCACTGCGAGTCTGACTGCGTATATGCGTGATCCATTCCATCAAATGATGATCTAAATCAGAATCGCGTCCCATGGGATAAAAAACTTTATGTTTGTTTTCTAATAAGCCGGGCAAAATATCGTTTAAATCATCAATCGGAAAAGAATCATCCGCACCATAATCTTGCGTAGCTCCTTCCAGACCCGCATGGGCACCTTCCCATAAGGCCTTTTTTTCATCAAATTCCTGACAAAATAAAATATACTCCCCTTGTTCGCGCCCTGGAATAAAAACCGCTAAAGCATCCGCTTCATTAAAGCCAGTTAAATAGTAAAAGTCACTGTCCTGGCGAAAAGGATAATCGACGTCCCGGTTTCGAATTCGCGTGACTGCACTGGCAATAATTGCAATATTACCTTTGCCAACTTGATTCATTAATAGTTCACGGCGTTTTTTAAATTCACTTGCTATCATTGTTAATTCCTAATGCAGAACGCTTTTTTCAATAACGGGATTTAATTCACTGCGAATTAACATAACCGCTGCCCGCAAATATTCCTGAATCTCTACGAAAGCATTTTCAGTTTCTTCAATATCATCTTCATCTATATCGGTATCAAGTTTAGTAAATTCAATAATATCCTTTAGTACTTCATCCACTTCACCGGGCCACTCACTATTCGACTGTACTCGCCCCATGCCAAATAAAAAGCCCTGACACCATTGCATTAGTGCAGTACAGCGCAAAGCCACTGTCTCGTCTTCTGCGGGTAAAAATAAATCGAACACAAACTCATCGCTTTCCATTAACTCTTTGGTTTGCTCAAATAGGTCATTCAGGTCAACTTTATCATCTTGCAGTATGCTTGGGCCCTCTGAAAAAGCTTCATTTATCCAGTCACTTGCTTCCGTATTTTTATTCAGGCATAACATGGCAACGGCAATTCCGTGCACTTCTGCAGCGCTGTCAGCTGCATCTTTTTGTAGAATTATTGAATTAAGGTCAGAATAGCTCATTGAGTTTTAATATAGTTAAATAATTATCATGGCGTGTATATTACACAGATCTAGCAGTAAAAATTCGGGTACTTATGCTAACATAGATCATTGAGAGAATTTTACACTAAAGTGTATAATCTCAAGGTAAAAGGATGCAACATAAAAACAATATATACACTATTTTTAAAACCAGGCGATCAGTTTTGTGAGTTAAGTTTAAGATAATGGATCATTTATGAACTCAAATAATCAGTCATTCGACATTAACGAACTCGAGAATAAGCTAGAAGAGCTAATACAGCGATATAATTTTGTGCGCAGTGAAAATACCACGTTAAAAGTCAAGCAAGACGAGCTGGTTAAAGAAAAAGCAAAATTAATTGAAAAAACTAATATGGCTCGCACCCGCGTTGAAGCGATGATTAGCCGCTTGAAAACAATGGAGCATGGTTCATGAGCATCCAGCGTCACCCCGTCGCTGTTAGCATTCTAGGTAAAGAATATAAAATTATCTGTGCCGAAAATGAACAAAACGACTTAATCGCTTCAGCACTGCAACTAGATCATCAAATGCGAGCAATTCGTCTCTCAGGTAAGGTTTCTGGTGGCGAGCGAGTAGCTGTACTTGCAGCCTTAAATCTAAGTGTCGAACTACAGCAATCGAAGAAAAATAGCAGCCCTGACAGTTCCAGTTTAAGTAGCCGTTTAAATAAAATGTATCTTAAGATCGAAACTGCACTAAAAACCGTTTAGAATATACCCTGTATCTCCTACAGTGTTCGACAGTGGAGTGGGTGTTTCTTGGACCTATTCTGACCCCGGGAGTCGATTCTTGTACTGGTGCGCATGTCCGTTCGCGGAAAGCCTGAAATGCAGGATAGATACCCACTTGAACCTTTTGGTTCAAGAACGATGCTTCACATCGGCACAGGTGGGAGATACTACTTACTTTAACGATTCTACAGTTGCTTTCACCCGGGCTCTGCATTTTCGATACTTGAGAATTCTAAACATGGACCTTAAAAGGTAATTGTTTTAAACAGGCCTGTTTATATTGCTGAATTATTTCCTGTTCACGTTGTAAAAAATCAGCGATTAGTTTTTTAAACTCAGGATTTAGAATCCAGTGGGCCGAATAGGTGTTAACAGGTTCAAAACCGCGTGAAATCTTGTGCTCTCCTTGTGCACCGGAATCAAATCTTTGTTTGTTAGATTCAATACAGTACTCCAATCCTTGATAGTAACAGGCTTCAAAATGTAAGCTATGGTATTCCTCATAGCACCCCCAATAACGGCCATACAAAGTATCACTACCAATAAAGCTAAGTGCTGCACCAACATATACTTGACCATTATTCGCTAATACCAGTAATATCTGTTCAGGCATGGATTGCGCCAGTTGTTTAAAAAAATCAATATTCAAATACGCAGATTGGCCTCTTTTTAAATAAGTCATTTCATAAAACTGAAAAAATACTTGCCATTGCTGTTCAGTTACCTCAATACCCGAAAATCTCTGTAATGTAATACCTTGTTTAGTGACTTTAAGCCGTTCTTTATTTATATTTTTGCGTTGTCTGGAAGTAAAGGATTGCAGGTAATCATCAAAATCACGGTAATTTTTATTAAACCACTGGAACTGAACACCAACTCGAGTAAGCATATCGATTGGCAGTTCTTTGATCTGCGCTGCATCAGGAAAAAGACAATGCAGGCTGGAAATATTGTGCTGTGCTGAGTAGAGTTTGATCGTATCAATACATAGTTGCATGACGACAGCAACATCCACCCCGGTTTTAACCAAGATGCGTTGCCCCTGGCAGGGAGTAAAGGGAATAGCGTTAAGCCATTTTGGGTAATACTCCATTCCGGATTGATAATAGGCATCCGCCCATTGCTGATCAAAAACATATTCACCACGGGAATGATGTTTTAAATATAAAGGCATGGCTGCAATCAATTCCTGCTGTTCAAAAACAAGCAGATGCCTTGACTGCCAGCCTTTTTCATCGCTGATTGATTGACTTTGTTCCAGCGCCAATAAAAATTCATGGCGTACAAAAGGGTCGTTGTTTTGCACCAGCTTATTCCAACAATCAGCATTAACGTCGGACATACTGTTTATTTGCTTTATCACCATGAATGAACCCTTATCCCAGGCGTTTGAAAATAACAAATTGACTATTCTTTAATGGCAAACACATTTTTTGCGGCAATCAATAAACCCAAGGTAATAAATGCACCAGGAGGGAGTAACGCTAATAATGTCCCTGAATAATCATCTAACACATTGATTTGCCAGTTTTTAGCTGCCTCACCAAATAATAAATCAGCTTGAGAGAATAATGTTCCAGCCCCCACCACTTCTCTAATTGCACCTAAGGATAACAGTGCAAAACTAAAGCCCAGACCCATAGCCAGGCCATCTAGCAGGCTAGGCATGATACGGTTTTTTGAGGCAAAAACCTCGGCACGTCCGATGATGGCGCAGTTAGTGACGATCAGCGGGATAAAAATACCTAAGGTTTTATAAAGTTCGTAAAACCAGGCATTCATCAGTAGCTCGATGCTGGTTACGATACCGGCAATCATTAACACGAAAAGAGGTAGTCTGATTTCCGGTAGGATGTATGCGCGCAGCGAAGAGACTAATCCGTTTGATAAGATCAGTGTTAGCGTAGTCGCAATGCCCAGACCTAAGCTATTGATTACTGTATTGCTGACGGCTAGTAGAGGACATAAACCGAGGAGTGCGACTAGAGCCTGGTTATTCTGCCACAGTCCATTGGTGATAATTGCTTGTGTGTTATGTGCCATTTATTGAAAAATAATCTGCTGGTTTTGCTGAAAAAAGAGCCCTGTTTTCTTCACTTCATTCACAATCGCACGGGGGGTAATCGTCGCGCCGGTGAATTGATCAAAGTTGCCACCATCCTTTTTGACGGACCATTGACGTGTAGACATATCGCTTAATGATTTATGTGTAAAGCTTGAAATCCAGGCAGATTTTTTAATTTCTATTTTATCTCCCAAGCCCGGGGTTTCTTGATGCTTTAGCACACGTACTCCCGTTATTTTGCCTGCAATAGTTATACCTATAAGTAAACGTATGTCGCCATTATAGCCGTGGGTTGTAGTACTGATTAGAATGGCAGCAACAGGTGCGCCTGATTTCCTGGCCCGATAAATAGTATAGGTCTGTAACTGTATGACATCGTTTGACAGATCATTGTCATAGCTGTCTCGATGCAAAACGGTTTGCAAGTTGTCCAGTAAAGCCTGGCGTTCATTGTCTGCAATTTTGTTCTTAGTGGCATGAAATACCAGAGAAACCATGCCGACAATCATAAATGAAAACAGACCAACGCGTAGGGCAGCAGTTACTGGAGACGTCGACTTCATTGCTGTTGATTGACAGGTTTAGGACGCAGGTAATAATCAATGCCAGGTGCGGCAAGATTGGCTAATAATACCGCAAAGGCAATAGCATCCGGGTAGCCGCCCCAGGTACGAATAATGTAGATTAATACACCGATTATTAGCCCATATATTATACGAGCTGTATTGCCGGTTGCCGCACTCACAGGGTCGGTGGCAATAAAGAATGCGCCGCATAAGCTTGCACCGGAGAACAAATGAAATACAGGTGAACTAGCTGAAGTCGTATCTATAAGATGATAAATACTGGCTGGCACACATAAACCGAACAGTACGGCAGCAGGAATATGCCAGCTGATGACTTTGCGGTATAAAAGCCATAGCCCGCCTAATAAATAAGTGAGAGAAACTAATTCCCACCCTTTGCCAGCGATAAAGCCAAATATAGAGGATTTTGGCATTTCTGTTAGCGATAGTCCCGAAGCTGTGTAGGTTTTTATACTATCCAGAACAGTTGCGGAGCTGAGGCCATCAAATGATGCCTGCTCTAAAAAAATTAAATCAAGTGAATCAAACACCGGCAAGAAAGTATAGGGAGTTTGCCATGAGGTCATTTGCAGAGGAAAGGAAATTAACAAAAATACATAGCCTGCCATCGCGGGGTTGAAAGGGTTATATCCTAGTCCGCCATAGACTTGCTTGGCAATGATAATGGCAAACAGGGTGCCACTAACGCTAATCCACCAGGGGGCGATAGTTGGAATGGCAAGCGCTAAAAGAGCGGCAGTAATCAAGGCACTTAAATCACACAAATGGACTTTAACAGGACGTTTTCTTAGCCACAGGCAGGCTGTTTCGGCGATTAGCGCCGTACTGCAGGCTAACAATAGCTGTAGCAAAACAGTATAGCCGAATAACCAGAACATCACGCCTAATGCGGGAAGTAATCCGATCAGGACTTGGCGCATTACTCGATTAACGCTGGTGTTAGCAGGTATAAAAGGAGAGCAGCTAGTTGAAAATTGCATTAATTATTGGCTCTGGGGAGGCTAGAAAAACATATCAATTAGGCCCGTATTATGGCATGTTTATTGGGCAGGTGAAGTGCTGTGTTACAATTCAGCGCTACACATAATCACTGTCTTAAGTACAGTTTAAATCAATAATAATTTGGAGTACGCAATGCCTTTATTACATATGTTATGGTTGATGTTTTTATTTTTCCTGATGCTCGCCTGGATATGGGTGATTATCGGAGTCATTAGCGACATTTTTCGCAGTAAAGACTTAGGTGGCTGGGGCAAGGGTTTCTGGGCGCTGTTCATTATTATCATTCCCTGGTTAGGTGTGTTGTGTTATCTAATCGTCAGGGGGTCGGGAATGCAGGAACGCTCTCTGCATATGCTGGTGGAATCTGAAAAGATGCAGCGTGCCTACATTAAAGAAGCGGCGGGGGCTTCTGTCGCTGATGAGATCGCCAAGCTGGCTGATCTTAGAGATAAAGGTATCGTTACCGAAGAGGAGTTCAAGGTCCATAAAGCTAAATTGCTTGCTTGATTTGCAACTTCGACGTTTATAACCGGCTACTAAACAGTAGCTGAAGAAATTCAGAAGTTAGTGTTTCTTCTGAAAGCAGGGGGGCATGGCTTATGAACCTGGAAGCAGCAGTTGAACGCTATAAAACACTATAAGTGACGGAATATAAAATATAATGATCTCAACTGCGGTTTCCAGGATGATAGTGGTTTGCTTGCCTTGTAAGCCCAGTGAATTTTCAGCATTAATATTCAATTCTAGTGTGCTTAAGTTTAAATCAGACTTTTTTTCTTTCTGCCGCTGCTGCTTTCATTTTATCAATAGCTGCCTGACGTTTTTCTGTTTTTGCTAATTTTTCTTGTTCTTCTTTGGCTCTGCGTTGTTGTTGATTTTGATAACGATTTTTGGCCAAGTTAGCTTGCGCCAAGTGTTTTTCTTTTATAATAAGTTCACCTTTTGCGGCACGAAAGCTTTGTACTAAAGGTATATGGCTGGGGCAAACTATATCGCAACAACCGCACTCTATGCAGTCAAATAATTGATAGTCCAGGCATTGCTCATACTGTTTGCTACGGCTATACCAATAAAGTTGCTGCGGGAGTAATTCAGTTGGGCAGACTGTGGCACAATTACCACAGCGTATGCAAGGCACTGCTGATTGGCTCTCTGCCAAATCACTGGCCGTCATTGCTAACAAGCAGTTAGTCGCTTTAATCACGGCGATATCATCAGAGCTAAGTGCAAACCCCATCATCGAACCGCCCATAATCAGGCGCTGTACATCTTGCGTATAACCACCACATTGTTCAACTAAATGCTTTATTGGCGTGCCGATTTTTGCGCGTATGTTTTTGGCTTGTTTAATACCTTTGCCGGTCACCGTAATGATACGTTCAGTAAGTGGCATTCCCAGAAATATTGCTTGATAAACTGCATAGGCGGTGCCAACATTTTGACATATGAATCCATATTCGGCAGGCAGTAAACTGGGAGGTATCTGTATTCCTGTTAAAACCTCAATTAATTGTTTTTCGCCACCTGTGGGGTAAATGGCTGGCACCGTTAATATTTCCAGATTCTGCTGGCTTGCCGCTTTAAGCAATGCTAGTTGCGCAATCTGCATAGTATTTTCTATGGCTATGATGCATCTTTCAGCGTGCAAGATATATTGCATGATTAAAGCACCTTGTACGACTTGTTGCGCACAAGTTTGCATCAAACTTACGTCACAGCTGATATAAGGTTCACACTCTGCGCCATTAATAATAAGGGTGCGAATAGTCCGTTGAGTTTGCAGTTTTACTGCAGTGGGAAAAGCAGCGCCACCTAATCCGACAATTCCTGCCTGGGCGATTTTATTGCTTAACGTTTCGGGTGCTTCAAGCTGATAATTGAGACACGGGGTAGCGTGACATGCTTCATTCAGACCATCAGTTTCAATGATAATACAGGTATCTGCCAGACCTGAAGGGTGTGCGATTATACGTGGTGCGATGGCTTTTATAATACCCGAGCTTGCAGCATGAATCGGAGTAGCAAACGGATTTTGCGAGGATGCAATCACCTCCCCTTTAAGTACGCGCTGACCTTGATGAACAAAGGGCGTGGCATAGCAATCAGAGCGCAGAAATAAAGGATAAATTAACTCTGAAGGCAAGGTAGATTCACTTATTTCAGAGAGCAGTTTATGGCTGTTTAGCGCTATTCCTCCAGGGAATTGCCATTGCTTATTCATTGTTGATCATCCATTGCCACTGTCCTGGCTTATTTTCCAGGGGTAGCATAATAATACAATCAACTGGGCACGGTGCGATACAGAGTTTGCAGCCAGTACATTCAGATGCAAGAACGGTGTGCATTTGTTTAGCTGCACCTAAGATGGCATCGACCGGGCAAGGCGGAATGCATTTTACGCAGCCTATGCAGTCTTGTTCAATAATAAAGGCTGCAGCAGGAATGTCGGGTTTGCCAAAGCTCGCATTTAAAGGTTTCGGGCTTACGCCTAGGAGATTAGCAAGAGCTGCAACGCCTTCATCGCCACCTGGCGGGCATTGATTGATATCGGCTGCGCCACTGGCTATGGCTTCAGCATAAGGATGACAGCCTGGATATTTACACTGAGCACATTGAGTTTGGGGTAATAAAGCATCAATTTGTTCAACTAAAGGATCGCCTTGTACTTTTAAATACCTGGCCGCATAGCCTAGCCCCAAGCCTAGTAGAGCGAATAAAAAGCACAGTAATAACATCAGGCTAGTCCAATAAAACCCATAAAAGCCATAGACATTAAGCCTGCCGTAATTAATCCTATTGATGCACCTTGAAAAGGAGCGGGGACATCAGCAACATCAATACGCTCGCGAAGTGCGGCAAATAAAACTAGCACTAGCGTAAAACCAAGTGCAGTGCCTATGCCAAAGAGAATCGATTCTACAAAGTTGTGCTCAGCCTGAATATTTAATAAAGCGACCCCCAAAACAGCGCAGTTGGTGGTTATTAAAGGTAAGTATAGACCTAATGAGCGGTGTAAAACAGGACTAAATTTATGCACAATAATTTCAGTGAATTGTACAACGACGGCTATCACAACAATAAAGCTAATGGTGCGTAAATACAGTAAGCCTAGAGGTAATAGCAGATATTGATACATTATATAACTGCTAACAGAGGCAAGGGTTAAGACAAACGTTGTTGCCAGCCCCATACCAATCGCCGATTCCAGTCTTCTGGATACGCCAAGAAAAGGGCATAGTCCAAGAAACTTTACCAGAACAAAGTTATTGACTAAAACGGTACTGATAAGTAAGAGCAAGTAGTGTTTCATACACTATGATTTAACAATAATATTCCAGCAATAACTGATTGCTTTCTCTGCTGTCTACGGTGACCGGATCAAACCCATCTCCAATCCAGTCTAGCTTTTCTTCATATTCAGGATGTTTAGGGTCTTCGAGTATTGTCAGTAAGTCAGAGTAGCTCCAAATGCCACCTCCATCTTCAGATAGGTAAGCGCGCTTGCCGGTGACACAATAGGTTAGTTTTTTATCTGGATCAAAAGGGCGTATTTTTTCCAGAGTGACTGTATGTATCCAGCTATCACCAAAATCATATTCATAAATTAAGCTTTCCGTTTCATGCTTTGGTAGTTGAGATAAGCGAAACTTACTTTCTTCTTTTATGTCAAAATCAAAGTCATTATCTTTGATGCCATAGAATCCGTGATCTTTAGTTATATACTGATGCGAAAGAGAACTTGCCCAGCCCATCGGAACTTGTATGAACAAGTGAAAGGTATCTAATTTTATATCGTTGTTTGCTAGCAAGCATCGCCAGATAAGTGGTTTAGAGCCTTCTAGGGATGCTTTTAACTGGTAGGTGGTGCGTAGTTGTTTAGTGTTCATAGGTGGCCTGTATGGGCTAGCAATGCAGATTCAATACAACCCGAATGTAGTAAATTCAGCACTACCAGTGGCTGCAAGACTGGTAGTGTTTTTTGAACATTAGTCCTTACCTGATTTCTTAGTGTAAATGTGCAGCCAGCCACCGCTCTGTTTCTTCAACAGAAAGGCCTTTGCGCCTGGCATAATCTTCCAGTTGTTCGTTGGTTATTTTTCCGACATTAAAATACTGTGAATCAGGGTGTGAAAAATACCAGCCACTTACTGCCGCCGTGGGGTACATGGCAAAGCTATCGGTTAATTCAATAGTGGTATTAGCTTGAACATTTAATAGCTCAAATAATTTGCTCTTTTCAGTATGGTCAGGACAAGCAGGGTAACCGGGGGCGGGACGGATTCCTTTATAAGTTTCTTTGATAAGCTCCTCTTTGCTTATGTCTTCATCATCAATATAGCCCCAGTGGTTCTTGCGCACTTCAAGATGCATATATTCAGCAAAGGCTTCTGCTAGACGGTCGGCAAGCGCTTTAAGCATAATGGCATTATAATCATCAAACTCGCTTTCAAACTGGGCTAATTTCTTTTCTATCCCGATTCCAGCGGTTACAGCAAATCCACCTATATAATCAGCCTGCCCACTGTCTATCGGGGCAATAAAGTCAGATAAACAATAATTAGGACGTCCAGGTGCTTTAATATTTTGTTGGCGTAAATGATGCAATACAGCTAATTGTTCTGTGCGTGACTCATCAGTATATAAAATAATATCATCTCCATCGCTATTAGCAGGGAAGAAGCCAATAACTGCATTTGCTTGTAGCCACTTTTCGGAAATAATTTGCTTAAGCATCACTTGAGCATCTTCAAACAAGGCGCGAGCATGTTTGCCAACGAGCTCATCATCAAATATATCTGGATAACGACCTGCCAATTCCCATGTCTGGAAAAAAGGCGTCCAGTCTATATACCAAACCAGCGTTTCCAGCGGAAAACGTTCAATGACCTCGATACCTAGTTTTTTTGGTGGGACAGGTGTGTGGTTATCCCAAACAAACCTATTTGCACGTGCAGATTCCAGATTATGTTGTTTGGTCTTTGCTTTACGACCTTTATGGCGTTCACGGACTGCCGCATATTCATCACGAATGCCTTGTACATAATCTTGCTTGTGCTCTGAACTGAGTAAATTACCGGCAACACCAACCGCACGGGAAGCATCAGGGACGTATACAGTTGCGCCTGTGTAATTTTCTTCAATTTTTACGGCAGTATGCGCGCGCGATGTGGTTGCACCGCCAATCATTAACGGAATGGAAAAGCCCTGACGCTGCATTTCTTTAGCAACATGAACCATTTCTTCCAAAGAGGGTGTGATTAAGCCACTTAAGCCAATAATATCGACATTTTTTTCTTTCGCGACCTGCAAGATTTTTGCAGTTGGCACCATCACGCCTAAATCAATGATTGCATAATTATTGCATTGTAAAACCACACCGACGATGTTTTTACCTATATCATGTACATCACCTTTCACAGTAGCCATCAGGATAGTGCCATTAGTTTGTATTTCACCTGATTTTTCTGCTTCCATAAAGGGCATTAAATAGGCGACCGACTGTTTCATCACCCTTGCAGACTTGACCACTTGAGGTAAAAACATTTTACCTGCGCCGAATAAATCTCCAACAACATTCATACCATCCATTAGCGGCCCTTCTATAACATGCAGTGTTTTTTCTGCTTGCAGGCGCGCTTCTTCGGTATCTTCCATAATAAAATCGGTAATACCTTTGACTAGGGCGTGTTCCAGGCGCTTATTAACGGACAGTTTGCGCCATTCTAAATCTTCTTTTTTGTTAACAGAGGCATCACCACGGTATTTTTCGGCAATCTCTAATAGTTTGTCGGTTCCATTCGCGTCGCGGTTTAGTACAACATCTTCAACCGCATTACGCAATTCATCAGGAATATCTGCATAAATAGCGAGTTGTCCTGCATTGACAATCCCCATATCCATGCCGGCTTGTACGGCATGATATAAAAATACTGCATGAATGGCTTCACGTACCAGATTATTGCCGCGAAAGGAAAAGGATACATTGGATACCCCGCCCGATATCATGGCGTGTGGGCAGGTGCGTTTAATTTCACGGGTGGCTTGAATAAAATCAACGCCGTAATTATTGTGCTCTTTGATCCCCGTGGCGATGGCAAAGATATTCGGGTCAAAAATAATATCCTGGGGAGGAAAGCCCACTTGCTCAACTAAAATTTTATAGGCGCGTTGGCAAATTTTGACTTTTTTGGCAAAGGTGTCGGCCTGGCCTTCTTCATCAAAAGCCATCACAATAACGGCTGCACCATAACGACGCACTAATCTGGCATGATAGATAAAAGTTTCTTCACCTTCTTTCATGGAGATGGAATTAACGATCCCTTTTCCTTGAATGCACTTTAAGCCCGCTTCAATAATATCCCATTTTGATGAATCTATCATAATGGGTACCTTGGAAATATCAGGTTCGGAAGCGATCAGATTTAAAAAATGCACCATTGCATCTTTGGATTCCAACATGCCTTCATCCATGTTGATATCGATAATTTGCGCGCCATTTAACACTTGTTCACGCGCGACTTCTAAGGCGGTATCATATTCCTCTTCAACAATAAGGCGTTTGAACCGTGCTGAACCAGTGACATTAGTACGTTCACCAACATTGACAAATAACGAGTCAGCGCCGATGGAAAAAGGTTCCAGCCCAGCTAATTGACAGCGAATTTCTATTTCAGGTATTTTTCTAGGGGCATACGGACGTACAGCTTCAATAATTGCTTTGATATACTCAGGAGAAGTACCGCAACAGCCACCGATAATATTTAAATAACCGTTTTTTGTCCAATCTGCAATTTCTGCAGCCATCTCCTCAGGTGATTCATCGTATTCACCGAATTCATTTGGTAAGCCGGCATTAGGGTGAGCTGAGACGTAAGTATCAACATGAGTTGATAGTTCCTCTATGTATTGGCGCATTTCTTGTGCGCCCAGTGCGCAGTTAAAACCGATGGAAATAGGCTTTATATGACTTAAAGAATTCCAGAAGGCGAGTGCTGTTTGTCCTGACAATGTTCGCCCTGAAGCATCAGTAATCGTGCCTGAAATCATTACCGGTAATTCTATGTTATGTTGCTCAAAGTATTGGTCTATGGCAAAAATTGCGGCTTTTGCATTCAAGGTATCAAAAACAGTTTCAATCAGTAAAATGTCTACACCACCATCTACCAGCCCTTCTACGGCTTCACTATAGGCTTCAACTAAAGCATCAAAGCTGATATTACGAAATGCCGGGGCATTCACATCGGGAGACATCGAGGCCGTTCTATTAGTTGGTCCTAGGGTGCCCGCCACAAAGCGAGGTTTGTCAGGTGTTTGCAAGGTGGCTTCTGTAGCCGCTTGCCTGGCTATTTTTGCTGATTCAAAATTGATCTCGTAGGCCAGCGATTCCATGTTGTAATCAGCCATGGCAATCGTAGTGGAATTGAAGGTATTGGTTTCGATGATATCGCAACCTACATCTAGATAAGCTTTATGAATAGCTTTAATAATATCCGGCTGGGTCAACGATAGTAAATCATTATTGCCTTTTAAATCAGAATCCCAATCACTAAAACGTTGACCTCGATAATCCTTTTCTTCAAGGTGATAGCCTTGAATCATTGTACCCATTGCCCCATCTAAAAATAAAATGCGCTGAGAAAGATGCTGGATTAAAATTTCTTTTTTGTTCATGAGGATCACTTGACGTTGTTGCTATTGGGTTTGCTTAGTAAGGCTAAAGATGATTTACTTGGCGGCGTTATATAATTATTCTAAATGTACGGAGGGGTTATGTCTAAGCCTACACTTAAACAGGTTATTCAAAGCGTGTTTGCCGCCGCTATTGGGGTACAAAGTAAAGCAAATCGTGAAAGAGACTTTGAGCAGGGCTCTTTGTCTAGTTATTTAGTTGTTGGAGCGATTGCGACAATATTGTTTATTTTATCATTGGTCGCTATTGTAGCGTTTATTCTGTAAGAATATCTCTTTCAGTAGTTAACTTCAGTATGTTGCAAAGCAAAAAGCCCAGTTTGAGACTGGGCTTTTTTTTCGTGTTATGTGCGTGAAAACTATTCTTCTGATGTTTTGAAGCTGTTTTTAATGCCCACAAAAACATCCGTAATGCCACTAACAAGATTTGTTATATTAAGTTCTTGTTTTAGCATATATTTTGTTCTAATAAATGCAACACTTAGCCAGCCCATAAATAGCGGCATGATTTCAAAAAGGATACCTAATACAGTACCAAAGAACCCTTCTTGAATGCCGCCTGTGCCACCACTACTTGTTACTCTATCTCCAATATCGACTAGGTCACGGTCATAATTAGCGCCTACATCATTACTAAAGCCATCGATAATAAATATATTTATATTATAAAACAGAACCTGAACAACAATAAACAAGACTGCGGCACCTGCTGTCCAAATTATTACGTTCTCCGTTTTAGCCCGTACTGCTGATCTGTATATCCAGATCGCAATCAAAATTGTTAATACACCACCAAACATTTTTATCCCCTTAATTTTTTAGTTATTTTTTGAAACCTTATACCTACAAAATTATTATTATTCTGCGTCATGCAGGCCACAGAAATATTTAAGCAAATCACATTATAAACATCTCGGCTTTATTATGACAATTTATCAGTAAAAAATATAGTCCTTAGACAGGATTAGATACTCATTTCAAATTAGGTTCTTGGAGAGAGGGTTATGGCGTAATTGACTAAAGCAGAGCAACTAATTCTTGACTTCAAAAAATGATCACGTATTATATTAAGTTCATTTTATGTCATAATTTTGACGTAAAGACTATAATAAATTACAAGAAGGTAGGACACTCATGGGTGCAATATTAGACGTTACTGAAATGTTAAAAGAGCCAGAAGGTATGGCTATCGCTGCAGTAGTTATAGCTGCTGGTTATTTCTTCGTAAAATGGGTTTTCGCAGAGCATGAAGACGACGAATAAGTAATATGCTTTTTTAGTCTTGCTTAAAAGCCTGCGAGTTTTTGACTTGCGGGTTTTTTTATGCCCGTCACTTTTGTAAGTTTCTTTAAAGATTCACCGTATGTTTTTGCTGGCTATGAGTCGTTATAGTCTGTAGTCAATTCTAAGATCCTTCGCTATTTCAATTGCTCCTGTTTGGTTTTCATCAAAAACACTCTAAAGCCTAAACGCTGTCGTATAAGCGAAATTCCATTATAATCTGTAGTATTATTACATTTAGATGAGTATCAAATGCTAAGCAATATTTCACGTATTATTGAACGCTATTATTTGCGTTCAGCGCCTGTCTTTATTATTGGCATCTTTCGTATCTTTTATGGGATAGTCGCATTCCAGGAAATTATATTTCTCCTCTATTTTAATCACCTTATTTTTGACCCTATACCTTATATAGATGTAGAGTTTCCGATGATTCCCCTATTCTTGAGCTTATGGGCAATCGTAGCCGGGTGCGTTATTGTAGGTTATCGAACTCAGGTTGCCATCATTGCAAACTATATTTTCTGGATAGTCTTCGTAAATTTTACGCCCATGCAGCGAGATTTTGATGGAGGCTTTGATTTATTTATGATTGGTGTTGGTTTTTTTCTAATATTTATGCCAATCGGACGAGCCGTATCGATTGATAATTTACTGTATAAGCTACAATTTAAATATCAGAATAGTCCTGTCCTACCTGAAAGGTGTAGTGTTCTGAGTTTGTTATTTCCAGTATTAATTTGCCTGGGCTTTCTATACTTTGATTCCGTAATACACAAACTGTTTGCACCGCATTGGCTTAATGGTTTAGGGGGGTGGTTGCCATCCTCCATGCCTTATTATATGTCGGCATTAGATTTATCATGGATGCTAAACCAGGAAATTTTACAAAAATTCATTGGTTACTTGATACTGGTATTTCAATTTACCTTTATCTTTTTATTCTATCGACGCTCCTTTCGCCCTATTTTTTTGCTAGTAGGGGCTGGTTTGCATATTGGTATTACTATTAGTTTTAATATTTATCCTTTTGGCTTGGGGATGTTATCCGTTTATATCTTAATGGTGCCCTTTTCCTGGTGGGCAGCACTGGCTAATAGGTTTATTTATCAGACACCTCAGTTGGTTGTGTTTTATGATGGCGATTGTCCTTTATGTAATCGTACGGCAACGATTATTAATCATTTTGATCTATTACAGGCAGTTGCGTTTAAGGACCTACAAACACAGATTGATAGTGCACCCCAGTTGCAAAAGTATGATCAGCAAGTCTTATTAGCAGATTTGTATGCAGTTGATCTGCAAGGGCGTGTTTATGAGGGAGTTGATACTTATATTCAGGTTTTTCAGAAAATGCGTTATCTGGCTGTTTTTGCCTGGCTTATGCGTGCACCTGGTATTTACCATATAGCTAAAGCACTGTATCGCCATATTGCTGATAATCGTGCGCGTAATGTTTGTGATGAATTTTGTTTGCCGGCGGTTTCGATAAAGACCTACCCGGTGGATTTATATAGCCGGATTTTTGAAAACTATGCGGTGCAAAAACCTAAGCAGTTTAGATTCAGAATGGCTAAAATTTTTATAATATTGGTGATATTACAACTTAATAGTAGTATCCATTATGGTTTTTTGTACCGATTGTATGACTTATCAAGTGTTGAAAATCCGGTTGTAAATCAACTGCGTTTGCTGAGCAATTCAGTATTAATGCTATCGACAACTTTTTTAGGTATTACTCCGCATGCTCTTTATTTGCATGACCATTTTCAGGGCTACGAAGACTTGTTAGCGATAACTTATATTGACATGCAAGGATACGAGCGGTGGCTGCCTTTTGTAAATCAGCAGGGGCGTATGTTGGCCCCAAATTGGGGAAGAGTGCACTCCATGTGGGCTAATATTGCAGTAACACCAAATATTAACCCTGAAAGGCTTAGTAAGTTTATTATGAAGGTGACAGCATTCTGGGGGAATAAGGTTGGATTGGATCTTAATCATGCACAATTTATTATTAAGCATAAAAAAATAAACTCTCCTGTGCAGTGGCGTATTAATTTACGTAAGGACAACTTATCTGGGGAATGGATAACCGTCGGTATCGCCACCTGGAAAAACAAACATTATCAATTGGATCTACAGGCCATTAAATAGAGTTTTATTTTTTATTTCAATTGCTTATGGTTTTTGTGGGGATTTTATTAAATAATAATTTAAATCCTTAAAGAGTGCTTTTGATAGTTAAGATTTAAATAATTAAAAAAAATGGTGTTGCATCAAAACTATTGTCATGTTATAAATTGTCCCGTGCTTTTTATGAGTACGAAACAACAATAATAATTTTTATCCTGAGGAGGATGACATGAAAAAAGTATTATCACTACTAGCTATCTCTTTAATGTTAATCGGCGGAACTGGTTGTATGGACAACCCTGATGGTAGCAAGCAAAAAGTTTCTAGCTCTATCTCTTTGTAAGAAAATGTAGGAAAAAGCCCAGGAATAACGCCTGGGCTTTTTTATGTTAAATAGTTCTTAAACTTCAGCAGTAATATCTCGATTAGTTCCTCGTATTTCAATACTTCAGAATAATACTGTACTTAAGCTCAATTTTTCAGAAATGCATCTCTAGAGTTAAACATCATTGTCTTTTTTTATGTCTTAGCGATAAGATATAATCTTTCATATGTAATTTATTTACACCTACTCACCTTAAAAAATCAATTAAGCAGGAATTCACTCTTAAGCTTTGGAGTTTGCAATTTGATTTTAAGGTCTTCACTGGCATGCTGAGGTTCAATGGCATGCAGTAAAATAAGAGATATAAAATCAGTGGGTTAAGGGTTGCTGATCTTGGTGCGTAAAAAAGAAAGGTTTTAGTTGAGACTAATTTTATAATTATATACTGAGTGAGCAGAAGGATTTTTTCTGGTAGTTCGCAATAGACGAAAGGGTAATTTGCTGTTGAATTCCCTTAAAACTTTAGGCGATCCAGAAATGAAGCGCCTAAAGCATTAAAAATGCTACCTTTGTTGATTTCTGTCCAGAGATTTATATTTTCAGTTTGCTGGCAAAACACGCACTGTAATTCCCCAAATAAAAACCCTTTACATTTAATTGTTCTGCATTGTGCGCTGCTTGCTACCATCAGGATCATCCATGCAACCAGTTCCACCAATGAGCATCAATGTGATAGCTAAAACTGATAATATTTTTTTCATCATTTTCTCCAGATTATTATTATTAATTTATACTTACAATAAGTACGGTTTATTTATATCATGACTACCTTTTGGATGCAATAGTAAGTTAACTATGTCATGAAAGCCAGCGAGTTATATATGATTTGCTCTGCCATACAGGGTAAGTGAATTTAAGTAATTACCTTAAAATGCTTGACGCAGAAGGGAAGCGAAGCTTAAGTAAATGCGTGATAGGATTGAGAAGATATCATCCCATTTTTTATGTAATGCACACATCGCATAAAAAATAGGGTGAAGTCTTTGTGTTTGGCTTTGCGCTGGTATTTGCTTTTATTTTGGAAAAATAATGCGTATGTTTTGCGACCAGTTTATTGGTCTCAGGTACGTTGTTTTTCAGCTGCTTTTTGCGTTTCTTTATAGAATAATTTCTTATTGATGGTCGATAATGTTATTTCTTTTGTGCAAAACTCCTACGAACAAATTAAAATACTATTTTATTAAATTTTAAAATAAGTCTGTGCAATTTACAAAAGAATTCGATGTTATCGTTATTGGGGGCGGCCATGCAGGCACTGAAGCCGCATTGGCAGCAGCGCGCACAGGTGCGCAAACGTTATTATTAACGCAAAGTATTGAAACTTTAGGGCAAATGAGTTGCAATCCTGCTATAGGTGGTATTGGTAAAGGGCACCTGGTCAAGGAAGTCGATGCGTTAGGTGGTGTGATGGCGCGTGCAATTGACCATGCGGGTATTCACTTTCGTATGTTAAATGCCAGTAAAGGACCTGCAGTTAGAGCAACTCGAGGTCAGGCTGATCGTGCACTCTACAAGCAATTTATTAGAAATGTTCTGGAAAATCAACCAAATCTAATGTTGTTTCAGCAGGTGGTATCGGATTTACTGGTTGAAGCTGGGGCAGTTGTTGGGGTGGAAACTCAGATGGGTTTGCAGTTCAAGGCAAGGTCTGTGGTTTTGACGGCGGGTACATTTTTGGGAGGTAGAATTCATATAGGCCTGCAGAATTATACTGGCGGGCGTGCTGGAGATGCGGCATCTATTGCTTTAGCTGCGCGCTTGCGTGAATTACCGTTTAGGGTAGGTCGATTAAAAACAGGAACACCTCCTCGTATTGATGGTCGTACGATAGATTTTTCGCGCTTAGAACAGCAACATGGTGATACGCCAGTGCCGGTTTTTTCAGTTATGGGGAATGCCAATCAGCATCCACGGCAGGTCCCTTGTTATATAACCCGAACTAACGAGCAAACACATGACATTATTCGTGGGGGGCTAGATCGTTCGCCTATGTATACTGGGGAGATTGAAGGTGTAGGGCCGCGTTATTGCCCTTCTATAGAGGACAAAGTGGTACGTTTTGCCGAACGAACTTCACATCAGATTTTTATAGAGCCGGAAGGCCTGAATACCAATGAATATTATCCGAATGGCATTTCAACCAGTTTACCTTTTGATGTGCAGTATCAGTTTGTGCGAACTATGTTGGGTTTTGAGCAGGCAGAAATTGTCAGGCCAGGATATGCAATCGAATATGATTTTTTTGATCCAAGAGATTTAAAAACCTCTTTAGAGACAAAATATATGCCTGGTCTATTTTTTGCCGGTCAAATAAATGGAACAACAGGATATGAGGAGGCGGCAGCGCAAGGTTTAATTGCCGGGCTAAATGCCGCCCGTAATGCACAAGGTAAAGAGAGTTGGTGTCCTGCGCGTGATGAGGCTTATATTGGAGTTATGATTGACGATTTAATTGCTAACGGGACCATAGAGCCTTACCGAATGTTTACAAGTCGTGCTGAATATCGTTTATTACTGCGTGAGGACAATGCAGATTTGCGTCTTACTGAAAAAGGGCGAGAATTACAGCTAGTCAATGATCAACAATGGGCGTTTTTTATTGAAAAACAGGAAAACATTATCCACACACAAAAAAAATTGCAAGCAAAGTGGATAAGGAAAGGAAGTCCTGAGGCAGAACGAGTCGCTGAAATATGGGGAAGTACATTGACTAAGGAAGTGAATCTGATGGACTTGTTGCGTCGTCCTGAAGTTAATATTGAGCAGTTGATGAGCTTTTATGAAGGACGGGGCGTCTCTGAGCAAGTTGCGCAGCAAGTTGAGATACAGGCTAAATATGCGGGGTATATTGAACGCCAACAGCAGGATATTGACAAGGCGAAGCGCTATGATCATTTAATTATCTCAGCGGATCTGGACTTTAATCTGGTTAAAGGGCTGTCCAATGAGGTGCGCGAAAAATTTATAACCCAGCGTCCTGAAACATTGGGTCTGGCCTCTAGAATTCCAGGTGTAACACCGGCCGCTATCTCATTGTTACTTATTTATATGAAAAAGAACAATGGGTAGTGGTCGTGATCTTTTACAGTCAGGAATAGAGCAATTAGGTCTACATGCAACAGCGGCGCAAATTGACACCTTGCTGGCTTTTGTAACACTGATCGAGAAATGGAATAAGGCATTTAACCTTACTGCCATTTGTGATCGTGATGAAATACTGCGCTTACATATATTGGATAGTCTGGCCGTATTGCCTTTTATTACAGGTAACAAAATTATTGATGTAGGTACAGGAGCAGGCTTGCCGGGTATTCCTTTGGCAATTTTTATGCCTGAAGTGCAATTTACATTATTAGATAGTAATTCAAAGAAAACGCGGTTCGTGCAGCAGGCGGTATTAGAATTAAAATTAAAAAATGTAGAAATAGTACATGGTCGGGTGGAAAATCTGGCTCGTAAAGGTGAATATGATGCTGTTGTAAGTCGGGCATTTGCAAGTCTGATTGATATTATGGATCTGACAGAGTATTTGTTGCAGTCTGAGGGGGTTTTAATTGCGATGAAAGGGCAAATTCCTGAGCAGGAGTTAAAAAATATTTCCAGATCTTATTTGGTTAAATCAATTGTTGTTCCAGGTGTTGAGGCTGAGCGGTGTGTGCTGCGGATAAATAAACTATGACAAAAATAATAGCAGTAACCAATCAAAAAGGGGGTGTAGGTAAAACTACAACCAGTGTAAATCTGGCAGCATCATTAGCAGCAGCAAAGCGTAAAGTGCTATTGATTGATCTGGACCCGCAAGGAAATGCTGCAATGGGTTGTGGTATTGATAAATCAAATGTGGCATATTCCAGTTGTGATTTATTGCTTGAAGATATGCCTGTTTCTGAAATGATAATTCCTGTGCCAGAATTTGAATTTGATGTAATAGCCGGAAACTCGGATTTGACTGTAGCTGAAGTGCAGTTGATGAAAATGACACAACGCGAGCGGCGTCTTGCAAATGCGCTACAGCAAATTCAGGATGTGTATGATTATATTCTAATTGATTGTCCGCCTTCTTTAAATATGTTGACTCTGAATGCGATGGTTGCGGCCAATAGTGTCCTGGTACCTATGCAGTGTGAATATTATGCCTTGGAAGGTTTGTCTGCCTTAATGGATACTTTGCGAAATATACAGGAAAAGGCAAATCCAACTCTATACCTGGAGGGGATATTACGTACTATGTATGATAATCGCAGTCGGCTGACTAAAGATGTGTCAGAGCAATTGGTTGAATATTTTGCAGATAAAGTATTTCGCACCTGTGTGCCACGAAATATAAGACTAGCTGAAGCGCCAAGTCATGGCATGCCGGTTTTGCAATATGATAAAAGTTCTCGTGGAGCGGTTGCATATATTGCTTTAGCAGGCGAATTAATCAGGAAGGAAAACAAATAAGCTTATGGCAGAAATAAAAAGAGGCTTAGGGAAAGGGTTAGGCGCATTAATGGGTGATATGGGCGCAAAGGAGTCGGTTAAAAATAATACTCAAACCTTGCCGGTAGAATATTTACAGCGCGGAAAATACCAGCCAAGAAAAGATATAGACCCGGAGCGCTTGCAAGAGCTTGCTGAATCGATAAAAGTTCAGGGAATAGTGCAACCCATTATAGTGAGGGAGGTTGGTTACAACCGTTACGAAATTATTGCCGGAGAGCGTCGTTGGCGAGCCGGGCAGTTAGCTGGTTTAGCTGATGTGCCAGTGCTGATAAAGGAAATTGATGACCGAGCTGCGCTTGCCATTTCTTTAATAGAAAATATTCAACGTGAGGATTTAAATCCTCTGGAAGAATCAGAAGCTTTTCATCGATTAATAGATGAGTTTGATTTAACGCATCAGCAAATTGCGGAGGCAGTGGGCAAGTCAAGGGCGGCAGTAACAAATTTGTTAAGGCTGAATGACCTGGAAGGCGAGGTTAAGTCACTGTTGGCAAAAGGAAAGCTTGGAATGGGGCATGCGCGTGCATTATTGAGTCTGGAGTCAGTAAAGCAAATTGCTCTGGCAAATAAGGTTTACGAAGAGGGCTTGTCTGTACGTGTTACTGAAAAATTAGCTCAGGATGCGCAGCAAGAAAAACCCGAAAACAAAATGCATGTTTCAGTGCAAGCCCATGAAAGAGTCATGGATAGGGATACGCAACGCTTGCAAGAAGCGATGACAAGTTTTATAGGCGCTAAAACGACTATTAAGCATAAGCAAAATGGTCAGGGCTCTGTAGTCATAAGCTATAACAGTCTTGATGAATTAGAGGGTATTGTGTCGCGTTTTGATATACAGAAAGAAAATCTGGTATAAAAAAAGGGCAGTAACTATTGAGTATTATTTCATTACAGAAAATCGACCCTTGCTTAAATCTGTTTCGATAGATATAATTCACCCAATTATTCGAGCAGGTTTAGTGTGAGAAAGATATTTAAGCTCTCCATTGTAAACAAGATTCTTGTCATACAAGCTCTAATCATTTTGTTTGTTGTAGCATTTTTTTTCTTATTAGGCAGTGAATTAAGTGTTAAATCAGCGTTTTATGGCGGTCTGGCCGCGCTGATTCCTAATTTGTATTTTGCTCGAAAAATCAATAAACACAAAGGTCAAGAAGCAAAAAAAATAGTTCGATCATTTTATGCGGGAGAATCAGGCAAACTGTTCATCACCGTTATTATTTTTGCGCTTATTTTTCAAGATCCTAAAATAGATGTTTTGGCTGTGCTGACGGCCTATATTTCAGCATTAACAGTTTTTTGGTTTGCGTTATTAATACGCAAATATTAATTTTTGAAAGCGAGGCAGAATGGCTACTGAAGCACACGCGGCGGAAGGCGCAACAGGATATATTGTTCACCATCTAACACCGTTATCAGTAGGGGAAGGTTTCTGGACATTACACTTGGATACTTTGTTTTTCTCTGCGGTTCTAGGTGCTTTGTTTATCTGGTTTTTTAAGGTTGCTGCGGAAAAGGCAACTATTGGTGTGCCAGGAACCGGGCAGGCTTTTGTCGAAATGATTATCGAGTTTGTTGATCAGCAGGTCAAAGATTCTTTCCATGGAAGAAGTGATTTAATAGCGCCTCTGGGATTGACTATTTTTGTCTGGGTGTTTATGTGGAACTTTATGGATTTATTTCCCGTAGATATTTTACCTGCTGTTGCCGGGATGATGGGGATGGAGTATATGCGTGTTGTTCCCAGTACTGATTTAAATGCAACCTTTGCACTTTCAATCAGTGTATTTCTATTAATTATCTTTTATAGCATTAAAATTAAAGGTATTTTGGGTTTTGCCAAAGAATTAACCTGTACGCCTTTTGGTCCATGGATGATGCCGTTTAACTTGCTACTAAAGCTGGTTGAAGAAATTGCAAAGCCTATATCACTTGCCTTACGACTATTTGGTAACTTATATGCAGGCGAATTGATTTTTATTCTGATTGCTTTGCTGCCTTGGTATATACAGCCTATATTAAGTTTTCCATGGGCGATATTTCATATTCTTATTATTACTCTTCAGGCATTTATTTTTATGGTATTGACAATTGTATACCTAAGTATGGCGCACGAAGATCACTAAATAAATTCTATCATTTTATATAACAATACTTTTGGAGGTATTATGGAACTTGCAGCGTTGATTGCAGATGTACAAGGTATGACTGCTATTGCAGTAGGTCTGGTTTTAGGTATGGGTGCTCTAGGAACAGCGATAGGCTTTGGTCTATTAGGTGGTAAGTTCCTTGAAGGTGCTGCGCGTCAACCAGAAATGGTACCTATGCTACAAGTTAAAATGTTCGTTGTTGCAGGTTTATTGGATGCGGTAACTATGATTGGTGTTGGTATGGCATTGTTCTTTACATTCGCCAACCCGTTCCTATCTGCTGTTGAAGCGGTTGCAGGATAAAACACTCTCGTAAGTTATTTTAACAGCAACATGAGGAAGGCTAGTGAGTATTAATGCTACACTAATCGGTCAAATGATCACATTTACACTTCTGGTATGGTTTACCATGAAGTATATTTGGCCGCCACTAATTGACGCTATCGAAGAACGTAAAGCAAAAATTGCCGAAGGATTGGCCGCGGCTGAAAAAGGCCAGGAAGATATGGAGCGAGCAGCAAAAAAAGCTGCAAACGTTTTAAGAGAAGCGAAACAACAATCAGCTGATATTATCAATCTTGCACAAAAACGTGCGAATGAAATCGTTGAAGAATCAAAAGGCACCGCCAAGCAAGAAGGCGAGCGTATGATCGAAGCGGCTAAAGCACAAATTGAACAAGAAATGCAGCAAGCGCAAGAAGCAATGCGTAAAGAAGTCTCTACTTTAGCACTAAAAGCAGCGGGACAAATTCTAAAGCAAGAGATTGATAAAGCTAAGCACAAAGAACTCATCAGCAAAGTTTCTGAGCAATTAGGTCAAGCATAATGAGTGAATTAGCAACTTTGGCAAGACCGTATGCAGAGGCAGTATTTAAAAGAGCAAAAGAAGTTGGCAATTCTCAGGAATGGTCTGATACCTTAGCCTTTTTATCTGCCATAATGCAGGATGAGAGCTTAGCTGCAATTGTGAGTAACCCTAGAGTTGGCGAAGATAAATTAACGGCACTATTGCTGGATATTTGTCAGGATCAAATCGCTGGTGAAGCGAATAATTTTCTTAAGCTATTAATAGAAAATAGCAGATTAATATTATTGCCACAAATTGCGGAGTTATTCGAGAATTATAAAGCTGAAGATGAAGGTTATGTCGATGTTGATGTTATAACTGCTTATGCTTTAACCAAAGCGGAAGAACAAAGTTTTGCAACATCACTAAAAAAGAAGCTCAATAAACAAGTAAATATTCACGCAAGTGTTGATAAAACTTTAATGGGTGGCTTTCTAGTGAAAGCAGGCGACAGTGTGATTGACGGCTCTATTAGTGGTCAACTTCAACAATTAGCTAAAAGGATCTAACAGCTTAGACTGAGAAAAAATATGCAATTAAATCCATCTGAAATAAGTGATCTGATTAAGAAACGGATCGAAAATTTCGACGTCAATGTCGAAGCGCACACAGAAGGTACCGTAGTCAGTGTGACTGACGGTATTATCAGAGTTCATGGCTTATCACAAGCAATGCAAGGTGAAATGCTGGAATTTCCTGGAAACTCTTATGGTATGGCCTTGAACCTTGAAAGAGATTCTGTCGGTGTGGTTATGTTAGGTGCTTACCAACATATCACCGAAGGCGATACTGTCAAGTGCACAGGTAAGATTTTAGAAGTACCTGTTGGTGAAGCATTGCTAGGGCGTGTCGTTGATGCTTTAGGTAATCCAATTGATGGCAAGGGTGAAATTGATACTGATCAAATGGCACCTGTTGAAAAAATTGCTCCAGGCGTAATTGCCAGAAAGTCAGTTGATCAGCCTATTCAATTAGGTTTGAAATCAATTGATGCAATGGTTCCTGTCGGACGTGGTCAGCGTGAGTTAATCATTGGAGACCGTCAAACAGGTAAAACAGCGATAGCGATTGATGCAATCATTAATCAAAAGGGTACAGGCATTAAATGTATCTATGTTGCTATCGGCCAGAAACGCTCATCAATTTCGAATGTAGTGCGTAAATTAGAAGAGCATGGAGCAATGGAGCATACCATTATTGTCGTTGCTTCTGCTTCTGAATCTGCAGCACAGCAATTCATTGCACCTTACACTGGGTGTTCAATGGGTGAATATTTTAGAGATAAGGGCGAAGATGCGCTTATTATCTATGATGATTTAACCAAGCAGGCATGGGCTTATCGTCAAATGTCATTGCTGTTACGTCGTCCACCAGGTCGCGAAGCATATCCTGGAGACGTTTTCTATATTCACTCCCGTTTACTGGAAAGAGCTTCTAGAATCAGCGCGGATGAAGTAGAAAAAATTACCGGTGGAAAAGTAAAAGGTAAAACAGGTTCTTTAACAGCGCTGCCAATTATCGAAACTCAAGGTGGTGACGTATCTGCTTTCGTACCAACTAACGTAATTTCCATTACTGACGGGCAGATTTTCCTTGAATCTGATTTATTCAATTCAGGTATTCGTCCAGCGGTTAATGCGGGTTTATCTGTATCACGAGTGGGTGGTGCAGCACAAACCAAGATCATCAAGAAATTAGGTGGTGGTACACGTCTTGATTTAGCTCAGTATCGTGAATTAGCTGCATTTGCACAATTTGCATCTGATCTGGATGAAAGTACACGCAAGCAAATTGAACGTGGACAACGTGTTACAGAATTGATGAAACAAAATCAATATTCGCCTATGTCAGTTGCGGAAATGGGTGTTTCATTACATGCAGCGAACGAAGGCTTTCTAGATGATTTAGAGGTAAATAAAGTACTTGCTTTTGAAGCAGCTTTACAATCATATATGAAGTCAGCGCATGCTGATTTGTTAAAAACGATCAATGATACTGGTGATTATAGTAATGAAATTAAGCAGGCTATTCAGTCTGCAATAGAAACTTTCATTAAAACGAATAGCTGGTAAAAGGGGCTTCTAATGGCTGTTGGTAAAGAAATACGCACCCAGATTGCGAGTATCAAAAATACTCAAAAAATCACTCGCGCTATGGAAATGGTCGCTGCGAGTAAAATGCGTAAAACAAAAGACAGAATGAATGCTACGCGTCCCTACTCAAAAAAGATTAGCCAGATCATCAAGCATCTGGCTCATGCCAACCCTGAGTATAAACATCCTTTTCTTGTTAAGCGTGAAGTAAAACGAGTGGGTATTATAGCTATTAGCTCTGATAGAGGTTTATGTGGGGGGCTGAATTCAAATTTATTCAGAAAAACACTTAAACAACTGACAGTGTGGAATAATAATAATATTGAAGTTGATATTTGTACAATTGGTGGCAAAGGCGCAAGCTTTTTTGGTAGTTTAAAGATAAACAAGGTAGGACAGGTTTCTAAATTAGGTGATACACCGCACGTAGATGATATCGTTGGTATTATTAAAATAATGCTCGATGCTTATTATGCGGGAACCATTGATGAGCTTCATGTTATGTACAACCAATTTGTAAATACCATGACCCAGGCACCTACTGTAGAAAAATTGATTCCTGTTATAGCAACTGAGCTTGAAAACGAAGAATTGAAAGGGCATTGGGATTATTTGTATGAACCTGATGCTAAGGAAGTTCTAGAAAATTTATTAACTCGCTATATAGAATCAATTGTTTATCAAGGTGTAGTAGAAAATAATGCCTGTGAGCAAGCGGCTAGAATGGTTGCGATGAAAAGTGCTTCAGATAATGCTGGCAATCTTATTGATGAGTTGCAACTTGTTTATAATAAAGCAAGACAAGCGGCTATTACGCAGGAAATTTCAGAAATTGTTGCCGGTGCCGCAGCTGTTTAGATCTTGCAAAACAAAGTTAAGTAATTAAGAGGACGACACAATGAGTTCGGGTAAAATCGTTCAGATTATTGGTGCGGTTGTGGATGTGGAATTTCCACGTGAAGCACTACCAAAAGTATATGATGCGCTTAAAGTAGAAAGCGTTGGACTGACTTTAGAGGTTCAACAGCAATTAGGTGACGGCATAGTACGCGCAATTGCAATGGGAACAACTGATGGTGTTCGTCGTGGCTTAGAAGTAAGCAACAGCGGTGATGCGATCAAAGTACCTGTTGGACAAAAAACCTTAGGACGTATTATGGACGTCTTAGGTAATCCAATTGATGACAAAGGCCCAATTGGAGAAGAAGACAAATGGGTCATTCATCGTAATGCACCTTCTTATGCTGAGCAGGCTCCGGCCAGTGAGCTTTTAGAAACGGGTATTAAAGTCATAGACTTGGTATGTCCGTTTGCTAAAGGTGGTAAAGTAGGTCTGTTTGGTGGTGCAGGTGTAGGTAAAACCGTCAATATGATGGAACTTATCCGTAACATCGCGATTGAGCACAGCGGTTTCTCCGTATTTGCCGGGGTAGGTGAGCGTACTCGTGAGGGTAACGACTTCTACCATGAAATGACAGATTCAAACGTTATTGATAAAGTCTCGTTAGTTTACGGTCAAATGAATGAGCCACCAGGAAACAGATTACGCGTAGCGTTAACGGGTTTGACTATGGCGGAATATTTCCGTGAAGAAGGACGTGATGTTTTATTCTTCGTAGATAATATTTATCGTTATACCTTGGCGGGTACTGAAGTATCTGCGCTATTAGGCCGTATGCCATCAGCGGTAGGTTATCAGCCTACACTAGCTGAAGAAATGGGTGTACTGCAAGAGCGTATTACCTCAACTAAAACAGGTTCCATTACTTCAATCCAGGCGGTATACGTACCGGCGGATGATTTAACTGATCCATCACCTGCAACAACTTTCGCGCATTTAGATGCAACGGTTGTATTGTCTCGTCAAATTGCTGAGTTAGGTATTTATCCTGCGATTGATCCATTGGATTCAAGCAGTCGTCAGTTAGATCCTTTAGTCATTGGTCAGGCGCATTATGATGTTGCTCGTGGCGTACAAGGTATCTTGCAGCGTTATAAAGAGTTACGCGATATTATTGCGATTCTGGGTATGGACGAATTATCTGAAGAAGATAAATTAACGGTAACCAGAGCACGTAAAATTCAACGTTTCTTATCACAGCCTTTCTTTGTTGCGGAAGTATTTACTGGTTCTCCAGGAAAATATGTTTCACTAAAAGATACAATCGCTGGTTTCCAGGGTATTATTGACGGTGAATACGACGACTTACCTGAGCAAGCGTTCTATATGGTTGGTTCCATAGATGAAGCGGTTGAAAAAGCGAAAAAAATGTAAGTTATTAACTTATAGGTAATATTATGACCATGACAATACATGTAGATATCGTAAGTGCAGAACAGGAGATTTTTTCCGGATTAGCGGAAATGGTTTTTGCTCCTGCTGAACTTGGCGAAGTAGGTATTACTCCGCGTCATGCGCCATTAATATCAAAATTAAACCCGGGTGAAGTTCGCGTAAAAGTGAGCGATAAAGAGTACCAGGAATTTTATGTTTCAGGTGGAATATTAGAAGTACAGCCACACTTAGTGACGGTACTTGCTGATACTGCGATGAGAGCTAAAGATATTGATGAAGCAGCAGCTTTACAAGCGAAAGCTGAAGCGGAAGAAGCACTCAATGATAAGTCGGGTAAAATTGATTATGCAACAGCGCAAGCGCGTTTAGCGGAAGCAATGATGCAATTAAGGGCACTGGATAGACTCAGAAAACGCGGTTCTTAATTTTTATATTGAGCGTGCGCATATAAAAGCCCGATAGCGGATTCGTTATCGGGCTTTTTTTGTTTTAGAACGCAAGTTTAAAGCTTATTTTTAGAATATTACTCTTATCACTGTCGGTTAATAATGCGATAATTTAGTTTGCAAATAAGATCAGCTAGTGGCATCAATCGGTGTTGAGTAATCATGGATATTGTTGCATTTATAAATACTGAAAAATTAAAAACAGTTTCAAGTTATCCTCAACAGTACTTTATAATTAAAATTGGCTAGCCTTAGAAAAGATATTTATGATGCGTTAGCACGGTTAAAAAATCATAGTACTCGATTAAACGAAACCTATAAACAGGGCTTCCTGGAGTAGCGAGGGTTATTTTGTAACATTTCATATCTCGAATCTACAGACATTTCAGTATCACAGCCCACGCAGATTATCGTGGGAACTTTAAATTAATAAAAGCAGAGAGGCGAAGCGTAAGCACATGAGCGTAAAAACTATCATATTAGCCGCAGGGCAAGGTACGCGGATGCGTTCTGCATTGCCAAAAGTTTTACATAAAGTTGCTAATCGGAGCCTGTTACAACATGTATATGATACAAGTAAGCTAATTGATGAAAATGAAATCATTATTATTTATGGTCACGGCGGCGAATTAGTTAAGGAGACATTATCCAGTCTTGATGCTCAGTGGCTAGAGCAAAAGGAACAGCTGGGAACTGGTCACGCGGTATTACAGGCCGATAGTCTGATTGAAAATGAGGATACAGTGCTTATTTTATATGGCGATGTGCCCTTACTTACAAAACATTCTATCGATAGTTTATTAGCAAATGTTACCCAACAGAGCATGGCTTTGTTAACGGTTGCGCTGGAAAATCCTGCCGGCTATGGTCGAATAGTTCGCGATGATGCTGGAAAGATACGCAAGATTGTTGAACAAAAAGATGCATCGGCTGATGAGCAACTGATTGCGGAAGTTAATACAGGCATTCTTGCCGTAAAAGGTGATCAAATAAAAAACTGGATTACCCGCTTAGATAATAATAATGCGCAGCAGGAGTTTTACCTGACCGATGTCATAGAAATGGCTGTTAATGATGGCATAGTAATAAAAACCAGCCAGCCCGAAAATGTAGATGAAGTGCTAGGGGTAAATAATCGTAAACAACTCAGTCATCTTGAGCGAGTTTTTCAGACTAGACAGACAGACTGGTTAATGAAGCAAGGAGTCACACTACTCGATCCTGCAAGAGTTGATTGTCGTGGAACATTTACATCATTAGGGCAAGATATATCAGTGGATATTAATGTTATTTTTGAAGGTAATAACAGCATTGGTAATAATGTCACAATTGGTGCAAATACCATTATAAACAATTCAGTTATTGCTGATAATGTAGAGATTTTAGCCAACTGTATTATTGATAATGCAGTTGTTGGTGCAGAAAGTAGAATAGGTCCTTTCGCAAGATTACGACCACAAGCTGAATTATCTGAGCAGGTGCATGTGGGGAATTTTGTCGAAATTAAAAAATCGACAGTGGCTAAGGGCAGTAAAATAAATCATTTAAGCTATATCGGTGATGCAACGATTGGAAGCCAGGTTAATATTGGTGCGGGTACGATTACCTGTAACTATGATGGGGTGAACAAATTTCGCACAATTATACAGGACGGTGCATTTATCGGTTCTGATACGCAGCTTATCGCCCCGGTAATCGTGGGTAAAAATGCAACCATAGGCGCAGGATCAACGATCACTAAAAATACCCCGGATGCACAGCTAACATTAACCAGATCCAGACAAATCAGCATACAAAACTGGCAAAGACCCGTGAAAAAGGAGCGATAAAATGTGTGGCATAGTTGGTGGAATCGCGCAAAGAAATGTCGTCCCTATTTTAATTGAAGGCTTAAAAAGACTGGAATATCGCGGCTATGACTCGGCAGGGCTAGCGGTAATAGCAGATAACAAGATTCATAGACAAAGAGAAATTGGCAAAGTCAAAAGCCTGGAGAATTTGCTTGCAGCAGATCCATTTGCAGGCAATATCGGCATTGCACATACTCGCTGGGCCACGCACGGAAAGCCAAGCACCCAAAATGCTCATCCTCATATCTGTAATAATAAGGTTGCCATTGTGCATAATGGCATTATTGAGAATCATCAGGCGTTACGAAATACTCAAAAAGCACAGGGTTACAAATTTACCTCGGAAACGGATACCGAAGTGATTGCCCATCAGATCTATCATGAACTGGAAAGTACGAATAGTTTATTACAAGCCGTAAAAAATACTATCCAGCATTTAGAAGGTGCTTATGCACTGGGTGTACTCAGTAAAGACGATGAAAATACCTTAATTACCTGTCGCAAGGGAAGCCCATTAGTTATTGGCGTAGGCATAGGTGAATATTTTATAGCCTCGGATGTAGCCGCGCTTTTACCTGTGACACAACGCTTTATCTTTTTAGAAGAAGGAGATATTGCTGAGCTAAAAACGCATAGCCTGATTATTTATGATAAAGATGATCAGATTGTGCAAAGGCCAATCAAAGAAAGCAGCTTAAAAGCAGATGCAGTTGATAAGTCTGGCTATCGACATTACATGCTCAAGGAAATTTATGAGCAACCAAATGCCATAGCAGAGACACTAGAAGGCCGGTTTATTGATAATAAGTTGCAGGATGTCGCCTTTGGACATAATGCGGCAGAAGTATTTGACTCGATTAAATCGATCCAAATACTCGCCTGTGGTACCAGTTATCACTCCGGATTAGTTGCAAAATACTGGCTTGAAGAATTGGGGCACGTACCCTGCAATATCGATGTTGCCAGTGAATATCGCTATCGAGAACCGGTACTTGCTGATGGAACCCTGGTAGTGACTATTTCGCAATCAGGTGAAACAGCAGACACATTAGCTGCATTGCTTGAGGCAAAAAGACGAGGCGCGTTGTACTCTTTAGCTATTTGCAATGTGCCCGAAAGCTCCCTGGTTAGAGAGTCGGATCTGGTGTTAATGACCCGAGCGGGTCCGGAAATTGGTGTTGCATCTACAAAAGCGTTTACAACACAGTTAGTCGCATTAATGTTACTGGTTATGGCGGTCGGTAAACGCTTTGCCCTGAGCAAGGAAAAAGAGGCAGAAATTACGGCTGAATTATTTCAATTACCACGCCATATAGAAGATGTTCTACAGATTGATGATGAGATTAAAATCCTGTCAGAGCAATTTGCCGAAAAAAACCACGCCTTATTTCTAGGTAGAGGTACACATTACCCTATCGCAATGGAAGGTGCTTTAAAGCTCAAAGAAATCTCATATATTCATGCTGAAGCCTATCCGGCAGGTGAATTAAAGCATGGGCCATTAGCACTGATAGATGCTGAAATGCCGGTAGTAACAGTTGCTCCCAATAACCATTTATTAGAAAAGCTAAAATCCAATATACAGGAAGTCAGTGCCAGGGGCGGGCAATTAATTGTTTTTCTGGATGAATCTATTGTCAGTGAGCCTGATGAAAATGTGCAAATAGTAAGGATACCCAAAGTGAATAACCTGATTGCGCCGATTGTGTATGTTATCCCCTTACAATTACTTGCTTATCATGTTGCTGTACTTAAAGGAACCGATGTTGATCAGCCGCGTAATCTGGCTAAATCGGTAACAGTGGAATAGTATTTAACAGGCTGAGCATAATCACACAATGAATGGATTAAATTGAAGCGCAAGATAACCCAGCAATGGTCATAAACATGCAGAGTTTTGAGCAAATCTTTCAGCGTGCGGTAAAAAGAAAGGGCGGCGAAGATCAGCTGCAATTACTATTGCCCCCGGTAAAGTCTATACAGGAAGTCTGCTTGCAGAAGGATGACAGAATATTATCATGCATGACCAAGTGCATTTTTCAAGCAGGGTTTAACTGGAAAGTCGTTGAAAATAAATGGCCAGAATTTGAAATCGTATTTAAAAAATTTAAACCACAAGTGCTGGAACTATTATCAGCTGAAGACCTGGAAGTCATCGCCAAAGACGCACGCATAATCCGCAATATGCAAAAAATAATGACAGTGCCAATAAATGCACAATGGATAAATGAAATCGCTGATGAACATGGAAGTTTCGCAAAATTTATAGGTTTATGGCCAACATCCAGTATTGTTGAGTTGTTTAAGCTACTTAAGAAAAGAGGTGCGCGTCTAGGCGGAAACACAGGGCCAAGAGTATTAAGATTGGCAGGAATAGACAGTTTTATATTAAGCTCTGATGTATTGCAGGCATTGCGCCAGGCGGATATAGGCCTGTATGGCTCAGCAACATCAATGAAAGATATGCAATTGATTCAATCCGCCTTTAACGCCTGGCATAAAGAAACACAGTTGCCGTATACGCACCTTAGTAAAATACTTGCCTTTTCGGTGAGTGAAAACATCTATTAAGCCTGGGTACCTATCCGGTATATTTAGCTAATCCTTGCAAAAGCTGGTGACAGCACCGAAAAATGGGACCAGGCCCTAAGGTGTCCTGACAAATTAATTATAAAAAACATAGGGATATACTCTTTTTTTATATAAAATGGAATTAAGGAATAATTGTCCGACTAATATCAACTTATCAAGGCAATTTTCCCTGATATTAAAAAGACAGGCAAAGTTGCCTGATTGATATCGAAATATCAAGTTATCAGGGTAAAAGTACCTGATAAGTAATAGTTAGATACTAAACCTTACCAAGGAAATCGAATCATGTGTACATCTAATGCGAATAGAGCATTGATAAATCTTAATAGTACAATGCAGATAGCTGAAATTTTCATCCTCAGAGTAATTCCCTTGACAATGCTTGTTATGATAGTTACAGGCTGTCAAAGCACGCCAATTTATCAGGCTTTATTTAATAGAGAGGAGGTAATTGCATCAGCAAAGTCAAAGATGAAGCTAATGGTAGACAACCGAACGAATGGTTATAATGAACCTGTTAGTCTATGTAAATCTAATGGTTTAGATTACCTAACGGATGATGGCCGTAAAGAGCCTTTCAATATTGTTTACCCAATATCAGATTGTAAAAGCTATGCTCAATCTCTTATTTCGAAAGCAAATGAAGAAGATCTTGCTGCGAAATTGAAAATGGAAGCGGAGAAAAATGAAAAGCAACGTGAAGAGGATCAAAGGCGTGCCGAAGAAGCTAAAATAAAGAAGGCTGAAATAGCCGCTGAAGAAGCGGAACGAAAACGCCAGCATAAAGTACTTACAACCAAACTCAAATCAGGAAAGGTTGCGCCAAAAAACTGGAGGCAGGCTATAATCGCTTTTAGTGCCAATGATGGTGCTTTCTTAGCCAGTGCGCCCAAGATAAGACCAGATGGAAAAATATACAGTACACAAGGTACAATAGCACTTGGAAACAAAGATGACACATTCATAGCGAAGTGGTTCCCTACTGATGCTCAATTTCTCGTTATGAGACGTTTAGGAGCCCGTAGTCGTTCTAACTTAGAGCCTAGGTATTATAAAGTCAAAGTACCAAAATTATTGAGAAAAGAGTATTATGAGAAAGCTAAATTGGGTGGCATGTTTGTTTTTGTGGGGAAATATGTATCAAACGAAGACTATGCCACTACTAATGGCCAAAATAAATCTATGCCAGTTTTTGAGGCAACATATTTACAATTTATTTGATAATAATTTTTTAAAAGAAAAATAAAATGCTAGAAGTAAAAATTCAGGATGTTACTGAGAATATAGCAGTTCCCGCGCCGCTGGGAACGCAAGAAAATCAACTACATATATATCCCAGACTATACTTTGTTGAATCTGGTCAAGCTGTTCCTGATAATATATACACCTTGAAGCAAGGTCAAAGGGAGGAAATGTGTGATATAACCGCTGGACAAATTCGAGGGATAGGCTGGGTTGATAAAAACCAGCCAATCTACATTGTTCTCAAGTAAAGGTATCTAAATCGGGTAAGAGCTGGTTTCTCTCCAGCTCTCCCCACACCACCCTGCGTGCGGCTCCGCACAGGGCGGTTCATCGCCATTATGAATAATGGAACTTCACCCATTGCGCTTCAACCGAGACTAAACCTTGCGATTTTAGCCAGTTGTTATTTAAAGCAAGTTGTACCGCCTTGGTTTTCGCAAGTCGGTAATATCCCTTTGAACTCATACCTAACCTAATCGCCGCTGATTCGGAAACGCCGAGTCGCATCAGATTACGAATACGTGTGCGTATCCTGCGCCATTGTTTTAAATAGCACATCCTGATACGTCGTCGTATCCATTGATCCAGTAACGGTATCGGTCGGTAATATTCGCTCAACCCAAAGTAGTTTCCCCAGCCTGAAAAATGGGGGTCAGGTCCCGAATTGCGAATTAGTATTGTTTAGGGTATATTTTCAAACATGGCTAAACCTCTCAGACTTGAATATCCTAATGCTTTATATCAGTTTACCTCGCGAGGTGATCGACGTGAAGATATCTATGATGGTGATGGTGATGGTGATGGAGATCGACTAATTTTTCTGAATATACTGGGTAAGGTTGTCACAGATTTCAATTGGCTCTGCCGCGGCTATTGTTTGATGAGCAATAAGCATTTTTTCAAACATCAGATGGAATCAACACATGAAAATAATTTCCTGGAATGTTAATGGAATTCGTTCGGTACAAAGTAAAGGCTTTGCCGAAACGCTCGCGCAGCTTGATGCCGACTGCATTCTATTGCAGGAAACCAAGGCGCAGAGCGATCAGATCGACAAGGCATTGGAAGGTATCGATGATTACCGTATTTATTCCAACTGCGCAGAACGCAAGGGCTATTCCGGTGTGACTATTTTATCCCGGCAAGAGCCGCTGCAAATTATCGACGATATCGGCATAGCCGAACATGATCGCGAAGGCCGAGTAATCGTCGCGGAATTTGAACAATTTTTTCTGCTGGATGTGTATGTGCCGAATTCAGGCCAGGGTTTGTCAAGGCTGGATTACCGGAGAAGCTGGGATCTCGAATTTCTGGCTTATTGCCGGCAATTGCAAAGCAAAAAACCGCTCATCGCCTGTGGCGATTTCAATGTTGCGCACCGGGAAATCGATATCGCCCGTCCGAAGCCGAATTATAATAAGTCGGCCGGTTATACCCAGGCAGAAATTGACGGTTTTAGCAGATTCCTGGATGCCGGGCTGGTCGATACCTTCCGGCATTTTCATCCGGATACCATAGCTTACAGTTGGTGGAGTTTTCGCGCAGGCGCCAGGGCCAGAAACGTCGGTTGGCGGATCGATTATGTGTTGACCAGTGAAACGCTGATCAACAAAGTAAACCAGGCCTTTATTCTGCCGGACATAACCGGATCGGATCATTGTCCGGTTGGCATCGACATCAATTTTTAAGCTCAATGTGTCCAATGCTTATACGCGAACAGTATATGCGCGAACACCTCGCCGCATTAGCTAATTGCCACCGTTGCTCCGCGATGACTGGTCCGGTTGTGACCGGGAATCCGGTCCTGTCGCCGATTTTATTGATTGGCCAGGCGCCCGGCGACAAGGAAGGCGGCTTTGGTAAATCATTTGCCTGGACTGCCGGTAAAACCTTGTTCAAATGGTTCGATCGCATCGGGCTTAATGAAGAAACTTTTCGGCAGCGTGTTTACATGGCTGCGGTGTGCCGCTGTTTTCCGGGCAAAAATCCCAAGGGCGGTGACCGAGTGCCGAGTCTGGCCGAAATCGATAAATGCGCGGGCTGGCTGCAAGCGGAAATCGATTTTCTCAAACCCGATCTGATTCTGCCGGTTGGAAAATTGGCGATTAGCCAATTAATGCCGGTCAAAAGGCTCAACGATGTCATTGGCAAACTTCACTCTGTCAACTTTCATGGCCACTGCTCCGAAGCGCTTCCGCTGCCGCATCCTTCCGGCGCGTCAACATGGTATCGAACCGAGCCGGGCCTCGGGCTGCTCGAATCGGCATTGACGATCCTGCAAAACCATCCGGCCTGGCAGCAAATTTGTAATGAAAGTTATTACTCCAGTTAGCCGTTAAACAGGGTATAGACAGGTAATAAACCGACGTCATAATCGGACGGGTTACTTATTTCAAGGTCGTTACAAAGCAAATCTTGTTGATTAGGAAAACTAGCTTCTTGAACTTTCTCGTTATGTTGTACTGAATCCGCTTCAGACGCAAGGCAGGATACAAAACATGGGGCATGGCCCCAGGTTTTGACCTTCCATGTTTGCAACTGTACCCGTTAAATGAGAGACTCTAAAAGCAAATAAGTCAGCCAGGGAATTTTTATGAAACGCGTTAATCTTAACTTTATTATCGATGTCGTCGCTTTCGTTGGATTTATAGTATTGACAACTACTGGTGTTCTTATGCGATATGTACTGCCTCCAGGTAGTGGCCACTATTCCACAATCTGGAGTCTTGATCGACACGAGTGGGGGGGTATCCATTTCTGGATATCAATTGTCTTTTTTTCCATACTTTCATTGCATTTAGTGTTGCATTGGCGTTGGATAGGAGGTGTTGTGACTGGCCGGCCTAACCAAAGCTCAGGTTTGCGGGTAGGATTAGGTATTGTTGGGCTTGTTACTGTAGTGGCACTCGCCATATCCCCGTTGCTTGTTCCAGTAGAGAGTGATTTTACTAACAATGGAACATCATTCCTTTCTAGTCATAAATATGAGGATACTTTAATTAATGGTTCAATGACGCTCAGGCAGGTAGAAGAAATAACGGGAGTACCTGCTATTTATATTATCAAATTCTTAAAATTGCCTGAATCAATATCAGTAACAAAACAACTGGGTACTCTGAAAAGAAAATATGGATTTGAAATGAATGATGTGAGAGAAATTGTTAAAGCATACAAAAAAAATAATCAGGTCGTAAAATAGAGTATACACATGCGAATCGTCAGTGTATTGATAAAAAAGGGGGCAGAAAAATCGGGGCCAGGGCCCGAATTGTGAATTATTCAGGAACAAATAGGCTCCGGTCCTGAGGTATCCAAAAAATGAATTTAACAGCCTATCATTAAAATGAGTAGTTGATCACGACATCTCCCCAAACTGCAAAGCCGCCAGTCTGGCATAAAGGCCTTTTTGCTCAAGCAATTGCTGATGACTTCCTATGGCAACAATTTTGCCGTGATTCATAACAACAATTCTATCTGCCTTCAATACGGTCGCGAGACGATGCGCAATAACCAGTGTAGTACGGTTTTGCATTAAATGCTGTAGCGCATCCTGAACCAGTTTTTCACTTTCTGCATCCAGCGAACTGGTTGCTTCATCCAGTAATAAAACCGGCGCATTTTTAAGAATGGCACGGGCTATAGAAATACGTTGACGCTGGCCGACTGACAGCCTAAGACCTCGTTCACCCAGAAAAGTATCATAACGCTCGGGTAATCGCTGGATAAACTCATCGGCTGCCGCAGCTTTAGCGGCTGTTTTGATTTCTGCATCAGTGGCTGCAATTTTGCCAAAGCGAATGTTTTCCATCACACTGGTAGCGAATATTGAAGTTTCCTGAGGAACGATGGCAATATGCTGCCGTAGTTGTTTGATATCGGCCTGGGCGATGTCAACCCCGCCCAGAGTAATGCTCCCTTGTTGTATTGCATAAAAACGTAATAACAATTGAAATACGGTACTTTTACCGGCACCTGAAGGGCCAACGAGTGCAATCGTTTCGCCGGGTGCAATAGTCAGGTTGAAGTCATGCAGGGCTTGTTGTTCAGGTCGAGAGGGATAATTAAAAAAGATATTTTGAAAGTGGATGCTGTCATGTGTAAATGCGGGTAGGGAATGCGGATTTTTGGGTGACATAATTCCCGGTTGAAATTTTAATAACTCGAGGATACGCTCCATGGCACCTGCAGCACGCTGGATATCTCCCCAGACTTCACTTAATGCTGCGGAATTGGTGGCGACCATCACCCCATAAAGCAAAAACTGGCTCAGTTCACCCAACGATATTTTCCCCGCTTGTACCCATTGCGCGCCTAACCAGATAATTGCCATTAATCCACTGAAGACAGTAAATACCGCAAAGGCAGATAACAGGGCTCTAGCCGTCAAACGGTGTTTTGCAGTAGTGAATGAATTTTCTACCGATACATTAAAGTGATGGCTATAAAAATCCTCCAGATTGTAGGACTGTAGTACGTTTATAGCATTGAATGTTTCCCCGGCTATGCCGCTGGACTCGGCAATGCAGTCTTGATTTTTTCTGGATAAGCGCCTTATTTTCCGCCCGAAAAAGATTAATGGAAGTACAATCAAAAGAATGATGATCAGAATTAAAGCAGTAAGCTCCAGGTTAGTCACCGATAACATGATTAAGCTGCCGATAAGTAACAAGGTAGAGCGTAAAGTGATGGAAATGCCCGCACCGATGACTGATTGGACTAAAGTGGTATCAGTGGTCAGGCGTGACAAGACTTCGCCTGTGCGGGTAGTCTCAAAAAAAGCGGGTTCCATTTTTAAAACATGCCGATACAATTTAGAACGTAAATCGGCAACAATACGTTCGCCTAACCACATGACCAGATAATAGCGAGTTGCTGAAAACACGGCCATGACAACCACAATAGCAAGCAGTAATAAAAAATAGCGATTTTGCATTTCGCTATGCTGCAGTAAATAGCCCTGGTCAATAATCAATTTTACGGCTATTGGTAAAGCCAACGCTGCTGCCGCCGCAATAATCAATACGAAAAACCCCATCAGCATGCGTAATTTATAAGGCTTAAAAAAATCGATCAGTTGTATTAGTGAACTAAATCTGCGATAACGAGATTTTGTTTTGGGCATAAGGTTTTAAAGATGAGTGAAATTGATGAAAGGGCCTTTGGGCTAAATTATCATCTTTTGAAAAAATGAGTTAAAGTAAATTTATAGGGTGTTCTTCTGGAACGAGGACTAAGCACCCTGGGCAACCGTCTTTTTAGTGCCCATCTTTTATAGCACAAGCTCTTGGCAACCTCGTATGGCCCGATGGGCACGCTGTCGCTTTGCCCATCCTACAATTATGTAAATTGCCTAAATTTTTTTCATACACTTTGACCTGATATTGACTGACAGGTTTTAATGACGTGTTAGATAACACAGTCATTAATCTTATTCGCTAATTATCATGGTTTCTTGCTTCAATATCTTCATGTCCTTGATGGCGAAAAGCAAGCTCGAGGCTATGGAAAAATAATGCACATTGTGCTGTGCACCCAGACTGTCACTTATCAATTGGCTCAATATGATTAACAAACCCGCTGTTGAATTTTCTCAACTCAGTAAATATTATCAGGAATCCGGACAACAGCAGCTGATTTTTGAGCATTTGAATTTGTCTGTCGCTGCTGGTGAATTCATCGTTTTGCTCGGCCGCAGTGGTTCGGGAAAGTCAACATTGCTTAATTTGATCAGTGGAATAGACCAGCCTTCATCAGGAGATATCTGGGCGAATGGTGTTAACCTTTGCGAGTTATCTGAGCATCATCGTACCTTGTTTCGTCGTCATCATATTGGTTTTGTGTTTCAGGCCTATAATTTAATCTCGACACTGACAGTCGCTGAGAACCTGTTATTGCCTTTGGAGCTGATCAAGCCGATTGGTGATAATGACCGGGATAAAGTGAGTGATTTACTGGCGCAACTGGGACTGGCTGATCGCCTTGATACCTATCCTGATCGTTTATCCGGTGGTGAGCAACAACGGGTTGCCATTGCCAGAGCACTTATTCATGACCCGGATATTGTTCTCGCCGATGAACCGACCGGTAATCTGGATCTTGAGACCGGCGAACAAGTCATAGCGTTATTAGACAAGCTGGTTCGCGATGCGGGGAAAACTCTGATTATGGCGACCCACAGCCATGAAGTCATTGGTCAGGCCGATCGAGTGTTTGCCATCAATAACAAGGCGCTGCAGTTAGTGACTGATACCCTATGAGAAACATTCTTAAAAAAGCCAGCCGCAATTTTTTATACCGGCATCCCTGGCAGCTCTGTTTGGCCATTTTGGGGATTACCCTGGGTGTCGCCGTTGTTGTTGCTATTGACCTGACCCTGGATAGTTCGTTACAGACTTTTACCCGGACCACTCAAGCCTTGTCAGGCAAGGCATCACATAGAATTGTTGCCAGTGATGGTGGTGTGGATGAAAAACTTTATACTGCCTTAAGGGTTGAACACGGCATACATGTGTTATCCCCGGTCATTAATTGTTATGTAGTTTCATCTGCTGCGTCTGAAAACACCTTTAAACTGTATGGTATAGATCCGATGATTGAAAGTACATTTCAATCATCCTGGCAGCAGCAACAGGGGACAGGGGCAGGCAATGCACTGCGCTTGATAAGCGAGCCTAACACGGTGTTGATGAGTCGGCAGACTGCAGAGAAAATGGGGTTGCAAATAGATGATCAATTGAGCGTTATTACTGATACGGGGTCTTATGAATTAAGAGTCATAGACTGGTTACCTGAAGATGATGCGGTAGCCAGGGAATTGTTTGAGAATTTGCTGATTACCGACATTGCCACCGCACAGGAAATATTGGGACTAGTTGGTAATCTCAGTGCGATTGATGTGATGATAGCCTCTGATCAAGAAGCAAAAATACAGGCCTTACGCGAGGCTTTACCTGCTGATTTGTTATTGATGTCACTGGATAATCAGGCGGAATCACTACAGCAAATGACCCATGCCTTTGCAATTAACTTAAATGCTATGGGCATGCTTTCACTATTAGTCGGAATGTTTTTGATTTATAACACCATGACTTTTTTAGTGATTCAACGTAGACGATTAATAGGCAGTTTGCGTTCGATCGGTGTCACCCGGCAGCAGATATTTCAGCTCATTATCAGCGAAGCCTTGATACTGGCAGTGATAGGGACGGTTTTAGGCATAGCATTAGGCATTATTCTGGGGCAGGGCTTATTACATATAATTTCTGGCACCCTCAATGCTTTTTATTTTCGGATTGATCATAGCACATTAATATTAAGTCCTGTGCAGATTGCCAAGGGCATTTTATTAGGTATAGGGGCGACTTTACTGGCTGTGTTAACACCCGCCTGGGAAGCTACTCGACAATCACCGCAGCACACTTTATTACGTTCACAACTGGAGACAGATGTGCGGCGATTAATGCGCTTTGCTGTTATTGTGGCACTCCTGTTTATTCTTTGTAGTTTCTTGCTTATCTTGTTGTCAGGCACCAATGTCAGGCTGGGATTGATCAGTCTTTTTTTGCTGCTGTTCGGCTTTGCCTTACTCACACCAGTGGTTACTTTGTTGCTGATGAATTTGCTGGAGCGTACTTTAGGCCGTTCTTCCAGTATTTTTGCAAAATTACCGGTGCGTATGGTGAGAGCTGAAATCAGTAGAACCGGCATTGCGATAGCCACATTAATGATTGCCGTTTCTGTCTCGATAGGTATGGACATCATGATCGGCAGTTTTCGCCTAACTGTTTCCGAGTGGCTGCAAACGTCTTTACAAGCTGATCTGTATGTTAATTTATCCGGTAATACGCAGGCAGCCAATAAATCGGATAATGATCATATATTGAAAACCCGATTAGCTGGGCTGGAAGGAGTGGAGATGCTCAGTAGTGTTCTGCATACCAGGTTAATCCGTGACCAGACGCTGACTAAAGTGACAGTGTTTGAATTAAATCCAAAGTCCAAACAAGGGTTTATTTTTAAACAACAGGGTAATGGTGTCTGGGAGGCATTTACTCAGCAAAACAGTGTTTTCGTCACTGAACCCTACGCGTATCATAATCAAACCAAGATAGGTGACAAAATTCTGTTGCACACAGACCAGGGGGAGCAGGCCTTTGAAGTCATTGCAATCTATGCCGATTACAGTGGAGATCAAGGTCATCTTGCCATGAGTCGCAGTAATTACCAAAAATACTGGCCAGATTTAGGCTTTACTGGTATCGGAATTTATGCAGCACAGCAAGCCGATAGGCAACAACTGGAAAAGCATGTCAAACAACTGCTTAAACCCTATCAAAGCGTCCGATCCGAACAGGCTATTTACCAGGCATCCATGCAGATGTTTGAACAAACTTTCAAAATCACTGAAATCTTGCGCCTGCTTGCCGCCAGTATTGCATTTGTCGGCGTATTCAGTGCTTTGATGGCATTGCAATTTGAACGTACGCGGCAACTGGGTATATTGCGCGCGATAGGTATGACACCCATGCAAGTAGGCCGGATTATCAGCATTGAAACCGGATTAATGGGGCTGATAGCCGGCTTGTTTGCCGTACCAGTGGGTTTTGTTATGGCTTATGTGCTCATTTTTGTGGTTTATCAGCGTTCATTTGGCTGGACCATGGCTTTTCATTTGGATGCTTTTGTCATTGTTCAAGCCTTGCTACTCGCATTTTTTGCTGCCTTACTTGCCGGAGTGCTGCCTGCAACAAAAATGGCACAGACCAAACCGGCTGAAGCATTGAGGTCTGAATAACCATGAAAAAACTGATTTACGTACTGCTTATTGTTGTCATATCAGTGTCAGGCTGGTTATTTTTAGCGCAACAAGAAGTCACACCGTCTGCATCGAAACCGGCCTCCAGCAATAATAGCCTTTTGTCAGCGGATAATGAGACCTATGCTCGGGTGTTAAAGCCCAGAACATTTGTATTTCCACAAGATCATGGTGCACACGCTGATTACCATGTCGAATGGTGGTATTTTACCGGTAATATACAATCTGCAACAGAACGTAAATTTGGTTATGAATTAACCTTTTTTCGCTTTGCCTTGACACCGGAGCAAAAATTAACGACATCAAAGTGGCGTAATAACCAGGTATATATGGCACATTTTGCCTTGACTGATGTGCAAGATAACAGGTTTTATGCCGATGAACGCTTTAGTCGTGCCGGGAATAATCTGGCTGGCGCGGAAGCAGAAAAATATCATGTCTGGTTATATGACTGGCATGCTGAAGCGGGCGAAGAGCTCGGTTCAGGCATTCATTTAGAGGCTAGAATGGATGATGTTGCCATTTCTCTAGACCTCAAGTCAGAGAAAAAAATTGCCTTGCAAGGCGTTGATGGTTTTAGTCAAAAAAACGCAGAGCCAGGTAATGCCTCGTATTATTACTCTTATACCCGAATGGCAACGACCGGCAGTATTCAGGTTAATCAACAGTCATTTGATGTCACCGGTTCAAGCTGGATGGACAGAGAGTGGAGCAGTGCTTCATTATCGGCACAGCAAGCAGGGTGGGATTGGTTTGCACTGCAATTGTCCGATTCCAGCGAGCTCATGTTTTATCGTTTTAGACGTAAGGATGGAATGCAGGACATTAATGACGCCGGAGCTGTATTTAATGCCGATGGTTCCAAAATAAGCTTAAATTTTTCAGATATTGCGATTCAGGTTCTGGATTACTGGAAAAGCCCGCATACTCATATTACTTACCCGGCAAAATGGCATTTGTCCGTTCCAAAGTTAGGACTTGAACTGGATATCACGCCTTTAATCAACGATCAGGAACTCAATGTCAGATATCGTTACTGGGAGGGAGCAGTGAGGGTGACAGGCAAAAAGTACGAGCAGGGTATTAACGGGCAGGGTTATGTGGAACTAACGGGCTATCAATAATTTAAGTTTACTCTGACTTCAGTTATATTCACTTATTTCAGGGGCGTTACAAAGCCATCCTTGTTGATAAGGATGGCTACCTTCATGAACTTTCTCGTTATGTTGTACTGAATCCACTTCGGGCAAAAGGCATGGTACAAAATATTGAAGATTGGCCCTGGAGTAGTTATCTGGCGATGATCGATGAAGCGCATAAATTTGTTCTTGAAGGCGTTGGGCAGAATATTGATCTATAGTCTGAATTGAAAGGCCAGATATATTTGGGTGATGAAGAGTTTGTGTCGGCTATGCAAGACAAGATTGAAATAAGCCAAGATGACTGGAATATCCCAAAAAAGAAAAAAAGGGCGCTTGCAGAATCATTATCGGTGATAGCCCAGCAAGCTGAAGATAGAAATTCGGCGATCATGACAGCATATGCAACCAGGGTATATAGCCAGCGTGAAATCGGTGAGTATTTTGATTTACACCCCAGCACAGTGGTTATTATTGTAAGGCGCGCAAGTAATTCGTGATTCCCGACCTGACCATACTTGTTGCTACATGCTTTTTAGATATAGCATAATGATTCCTGATTATCCATAACTCTCAGCTATATTCGTCATTCCTGCATGCTTTTAGCAGGAATCTCGCGGGGTAAGCAAAGATTCCCGATAAAAGACTTCGGGAATGACGAGACTATTAACATACCGATATTTAAAAATTTTTTTAATCTGGCTGTGAGTTGTACGTAATCAGGTAATGATTTAACAAACAGTAAGCTTAATATAATTGTCTTAGACAATGCACAGAAACGAGAATTTTTGTAGCGCAGTTAATGTATGAAATAAACCCAAAGAGCGGATCATGAAGTGGCGAAATCGTAGAGTAAGCGGTAATATTGAAGATAGACGGGCATCAGGTCGCAAAAGCTCGAGAAAAGTGGGTGGAATAAGCGCCATCATTATTACCCTGGCAGCGATGTATTTCGGTGTCGACCCTGGAATTATATTTAGTCTGCTGGAAAATACCGGCGGGCAAAGTTCTAGTGTGCAACAGTCTACTTATCGTCCTTCAGCAGAGCAACAACAATTAGCAGAATTTACAGGTGTTGTTCTGGCGGATACCGAAGATACCTGGAATATGCTTTTTCAACAACAGGGAATACGTTATCAGGAGCCTAAACTGGTTTTATTCACCAATACCGTTCGCTCCGCTTGTGGACATGCAGAGGCTGCAATGGGCCCCTTTTATTGTCCCGGTGATCATAAAGTGTACATCGATCTAGGGTTTTATCAGCAATTGAAGACGGAGCATAACGCACCAGGTGATTTTGCCCAGGCTTATGTGGTTGCCCATGAAGTGGGGCATCATGTACAGAATTTACTGGGTATTTCCACTAAAGTGAATAAAGCGCAGCAACGAATGAGTAAAACTGAAGCTAATCAATTATCGGTCATGCTGGAATTGCAGGCTGATTGTTTCGCGGGGCTTTGGGCGCATCATACTCAAAAGGCCAAGCAAATTCTTGAACAAGGCGATGTAGAAGAAGCCTTAAATGCAGCTAGTCAAATTGGTGATGATCGCTTGCAAAAGCAAGCCAGAGGGTATGCTTCACCTGAATCGTTTACGCATGGTACGTCTCGGCAGCGAGTGCAATGGTTTAAAAAAGGTTTTGCAGAAGGAACAATGCAAGGGTGTCATACATTTTTATCATTGTAAGACCAGTTGATTTTTTTAACCGTTTCTTGCAAAGCTTATACACTTATTATACAAGTTCAGGATTAATAATTTGTTCCTTAATAAATAATACAGGGAAAAGGCGTATATGAACAAAAAACTATTACTAATTTGTGCGCTTATTTCTATTGCAGCAGCCGTGGGATATTATTTTAGCAAAGGTCCTGAACGTATAAGCGTGACCCAATATAAAGTTGCACAAGGTGAAGTTAAAGCAAGCATAGCCAATACGCGTGTCGGTACGGTCAAGGCATGTCGCCGTGCCTATCTTGCCCCTGCAATCGGCGGTAATGTTGCCCAGTTATATGTTAAGGAAGGCGATAAGGTCAAGAGTCAGCAACTGTTATTAAAAGTCTGGAACGATGATTTAACGGCGCAATTAATCCTGCATAAAGCACAAATAAAAGCGAACCAGGCCACAGCTAAGCAATTTTGTGAAATAGCGGCAGGCACAGAGAGAGACTCACAGCGTCTGTCGCGTTTAAAAAAATATGACCGTATTATTTCTGAAGAACAATTAGACCGAGCCGCCACGAAAGCAAGAGCTGACAGAGCGCAATGTCAGGCAGCACAGGTTGCAATAGAAATAGCCAGAGCAAAACTGGAGATTGTGAATACGGATATTGAACGCACTCTGGTACGTGCGCCTTTTGATGGGACGGTTGCTGAAATTAATGCTGAGCTCGGTGAATATGTGACCCCTTCACCGCCTGGTATTCCAACTTTACCACCGATAGATTTACTGGATATCAGCTGTTTGTATGTGTCTGCGCCTATAGATGAGGTTGATGCCCCGCAAGTAAAGGTGGGTATGAGTGCCTGCGTGAGTCTGGATGCTTTTGCAAAAAAGCGTTGTTCTGGAACTGTTTCACGTATTGCCCCTTATGTTTTGGAAAAAGAGAAACAGGCGCGTACCGTAGAAGTGGAGGTTAAACTCAGTGATGCAAAAGATTTACAAGAATTATTGCCCGGTTACAGTGCTGATATAGAAGTCTTATTAGCCAGCAAAGAAAAGGCGTTAAGAGTACCGACTGAAGCCGTACTGGAAAATAATCAGGTGTTATTAATTACTGCAGATGGTGTGCTGGAACAGCGGCAATTTAAACCAGGACTGGCTAACTGGAATTTCATCGAGGTTTTGTCCGGCCTGAAGGAAGGTGATGCGCTGGTATTATCGGTGGGTCGAGAAGGTGTTGAACCGGGTGCTTATGTGCGTGTGGAAGAATGATTCAATTAGAAAATATTCAGCGTACTTTTCAGGTCGGTGATCAACTGATCCATGCGCTAAACAATATCAATCTAACCATTAGCAAGGGTGAGTATGTGTCGATTATGGGGCCATCGGGGTCTGGAAAATCGACTTTATTGAATGTTATTGCTTTGCTCGATCAGCCTAGTTCTGGAAAATATATCTTGAATGGTCGGGATGTTACTCAGCTAGATGATGATCAACTGGCGCGTGTACGCAGAGAAAATATTGGCTTTGTGTTCCAGTTTTTCCATTTAATTCCAAGGCTCACTGCTGCAGAAAACATCGAAATACCCATGGTTTTGGCGGGGATTGCCGTTAAAGAACGCAAACAGCGAATTGCTGAGGCATTGGCGGCGGTTAACCTGGAGCAGCGGGCGACGCATCGACCTGATCAATTATCCGGAGGACAGATGCAGCGGGTTGCCATTGCCCGTGCGATGATAATGCGCCCGGAAATATTATTAGCTGATGAACCGACGGGCAATCTTGACAGCAAGACCGGCCAGGAAATTATCGCCTTACTAGAAAAGCTGAATCAGCAACAAGTTACTCTGATTACTATTACTCATGATCAAACAATAGGTGATCGTGCACAACGCTGTATCCATTTGATAGATGGAAAACTACAATGACTGCAGGAAAAAGACTTTATTTACAATGCATAGGATGTGCTGAGGAACGAAGCGTATCAACTGTGGATAATGCACCTCCTGCGCCGGCACTTTCTATAGTTTTTTTAGCTGCCTGGCATGACAAATCATGACCTTTAGCGATACTGTAAACCAGGCCTATGCTGCGATCAGGACTCAACCCGTTCGAGTGCTGCTGATTGTTTTAGCTATGAGTATCGGTATTACTTCAGTGACCGTGTTAACGGCTCTGGGCGAAAGTGCAAGACGCTATATCGTGAATGAATTTCAGACTTTGGGTACGCATTTAATTATTGTTTTACCAGGTCGAAGTGAAACAACGGGTGGGCACCCGCCTATTTTTGGAGAAACGCCGAGGGATTTAACCCTGGCTGATGCACAAGCTTTGTCCAGTAGTCGTCATATAGCTGCGATAGCCCCAGTGAGTATCGGTGCTGCGCCAGTTTCGATAAAAGGCCTGGAGCGGGAAGCTACCATTATTGGCTCCACGGCTGCATTTCGTGAAGTACGTCATTTAAGCATGGCGCAAGGGCGATTCTTACCTGAAACCGATGCTGATCAAGCGCTCCCTGTCTGTGTCATAGGACAGACGATTAAAGATGAAATGTTTGCTCAGCAACAGGCACTGGGACAGTGGCTGCGCATTAGTGATCGACGTTACCGAGTCATCGGTGTGCTGGCTTCCGAGGGAGAATCTATTGGCGTAGACTTTGATGATATGGTGATTATTCCTGTTGCGTCGGCGCAAACGTTATTTAATCGTTATTCATTGTTCAGAATTTTAGTAGAAGCAAAATCAAAACAGGGCATGTATAAGGCTGTTGATGAAATCAGAGAGATAATCAAGGCACGTCATGAAGGCGAAGATGATGTGACCCTGATTACCCAGGACAGTGTGGTCAGTACCTTCGATGATATTCTGACGGCACTGACCTTAACGGTTGCCAGTATTGCCAGTATTAGTTTAGCCGTGGCTGGAATCCTGGTGATGAATGTGATGTGGGTAAGTGTTACGCAGAGAACGGCTGAAATTGGTTTATTAAAAGCACTAGGCGCAACCAGGCGGCAGTTAATAAGCCTGTTTTTGATGGAAGCAGTGATTCTTTCAGTCGCCGGGGCGGTGTCAGGTATGTTGCTGGGGAAAATAGTATTAGTACTCTTACAGGCAGTCTATCCAAATTTTCCATTATTTTTGCCCGTCTGGGCTATCTGGGCGGCTCTGGCAGTCGCCTTGCTAACTGCCTTGATATTTGGTGTATTACCAGCGAGAAAGGCTGCTGATATGGACGCTGTAACAGCTTTGAATAAACGTTGAAATAAGGTGTATTGATCAAATTCCAGCGTTTCAGTATGAGTTTATATGCAGGGTATTTGCTATCATTAAGTTAAGGAATGTTTTTATTACACACAAAGTGTCACAAGTAGGTTGAGTTACGTTATCAACGCTGGATAATCTTACTCATCATTCGTCAGTTGGCGAATTTATGTCATGCCTGCTTCTAAATATGAGGTACTTATGCGTTTTAGCGATTTAATTAGTCATGCGTATCGATCTGTTATCAGTCATAAGTTACGCTCGAGCTTAACAGCGTTAGGCCTGATTATCGGTATTGCTGCAGTGATTATTTTAACCTCGATAGGACGCGGTATTCATACTTATGTACTAGCCGAATTTACCCAGTTCGGTACCAATTTAATCGCTGTATTTCCTGGGAAAACGACAACTCTAGGCCTGTCCGGTGCAACTATCAGTACAGTGCGTCCTTTAACAATTGATGATGCACTCGGTATTGCTAACCTGGATAATATTCTTGCTACATTGCCGCTGGTTCAGGGTAATGCACGAATAGAAGCAGGCAATAAACAGCGACGTACGACGGTGCTGGGAGTCGGCCCCTCCGTGCCTGAGGTGTGGAAAATAAATATTGCCAGCGGACGATTTTTACCCGCACATGAACAAGCTAATCCACGCGCATTTGCCGTATTGGGACATAAGCTGGCAGCCGAGCTATTTGCGGGAAGAAACCCATTGGGGCAGCGTATCCGCATTGGTAGTGACCGTTTTCGTGTGCTGGGTGTTATGGAGAAAAAAGGCCAGATGATGGGTTTTGATATGGATGATACGATTTATATTCCAACTGCAAAAGCCCTGGCTTTGTTTGATCGGGAAAGTGTCATGGAAATTGATGTTTTATATAAGAGTAATACAGCGGCAAGCAGTATAGAAAAATCCATTACACGTTTATTAATTACCCGGCATGGTGGCGAAGATTTTAGTCTGATTACGCAGGACCAGATGCTCAAAAGCATGGACTCTATTTTAAATATATTAACCTTGTCTGTGGCGGCTTTAGGGGGGATTTCATTGCTGGTAGGTTCGGTAGGGATTTTAACTATTATGACCATCGCTGTTACCGAGCGTATTTCTGAAATCGGCTTATTGCGTGCTGTTGGTGCTGAGCAAAATACCATTTTTATGCTATTTTTATTTGAAGCTTTAGTGCTAAGTCTTGTTGGCGGTGTTATCGGTGTCGGGTTGGGGATTTTGATTGTGCAGCTTATTGGTTTTGTTGTGCCTGGTTTACCTGTACAGTTAGCCTGGGTATATATTATGGCAGCATTTGCCGTGTCTTTGTTAATCGGTCTTCTGGCAGGAGTTGTGCCAGCGATGAAAGCAGCCAGACTACAGCCGCTTGACGCTTTGCGCACTGAATAGTTTAATCTGGTAACCGCAGTTAAGCGCTATAAAACACTATAAGTGACAGAATATAATAAGCGTAAATGCTTGTCACCTGTCGGGTGACTATACCTTGCTTCACGGTTTTGTGGATAAATCTGCGCACGAAATACTACGTTACAGCTCTTGCCAGGGGCTACGGCTATCGCTTGCGAACTGTGCCTTGTCTTTCACCCGCAGATTTTCCACAAAATCCGTGCTCAACAACGGTTTCCAGGTTCAATGCTTCCCTGCGTGGACGGTTTTGCATAACACGGAATAGTATGATGTAAAACGCTTTTATCCTGTTTGGCGGGCTCAGGATATTAAAATCAGGTTCAAAAATAAAGATTTGATGTCATTCTAAAAGCACAGCTTTGACTCAATACCAAGTAGTGTGTTAAAAGTAAAAGCATTTTTAGGCCTGTAATGGCCAGACAGAGAAATCGTTAAGCATGAATAGCCCAGAAAAAATAAAAATAAAAGCGGCTGGCGTCGGTTACTTAATTAATCGTATTCAGACTTTGTTTGTTGGCATGTTACGAATATGGACGATTCCTATCGTCTTAATGTTGAGTGTCGCATCCGGGTTTACTACATTTTATGGGATGTCGCATTTTATCATTCCATGGATCGCTTTGGTGATTACCGTGGCTATTCAATCTATCGTTGTCATTTGTACCCTGGAACTTGCAAGCATACACTGGCGTGCAAATCGAACTCGATATTTTTCAGTACTCTTTTCATTAGTGATTGCATTAATAGCCTCGGTCTCTTTTTCGTATTTTAAGTTTTATGAGGTCTCTGAGAAGGATAGCATTCATATTCAGCGTTTAAATCATATCAGAACAGATTTAAAATCATACCTTGATGAGGTGCTGTCATTTAAAAGCAAATTGCTGGCACAAAAGCGAGCGGAGCTGGAGCAGGCATCTAAAGATGTTTCACAGGCTTATTTTGGAACCCACCCTGAAATAGTTGCAGGATACCGCAATCAGGTCGGGAAAGGGCCTTTCTGGCAACGTTATAATGAAATTTATTTGGCAAAAAAACAGGCTTTAAGCGAGCTGGAAGTGAAGTTTTCGGCATTAGATGAAAGTGTCTATCAGTTACAACCCAGACTGGCTAATCTGGATGTTGCTGCCAATGTGGAAACAGCTTATTACGACCTGCTTAACAGTTTTGAAACGGTGCAGTTCAACGTTAATCAGCTGTCGAGTGAGTTTGGTCAGTCTTTGCCCGAGCCGCCAATGTTGCTGACCTATAAACAGTTTATAGAGGATGTCAAGCCGAGCATGGCCATGTGGAATGGCTTTTCATTATTTGCTTTTGGTTGCGCGGCTATGGTTGATTTTTTTACTGTGCTGCTCTCGTATCGTATGGAATTTACTGCGCCAGGTCCATTGACTGCTGATGAAGAAGATCTGGTTTTTGAATGTTTACGGCAATTTACTCAGTTTCGAATTAACGAAAATGATGAACTGGAAATGGTCATTGAGAAAACTAATATTGAGAAGGCTCGGCGCTACTCTGACTGGTCCCGGATGTTTGCAGTTGGTCTGCTATTGAGTCGCGGTTTTCTGAGAAAAATTGATAAAAATACGGTAGAGTTTGCACCTAATTTATATCCCTTAATTGCGGCAAAAATGGGTGATAGAATTACTAAATTACGCGCCGAAGCTGAGCTGGCCAGGCAAGTTGGTAAGCATGAATAATCCAAATACTGAAATAGAGCGATGGTTAATTGAAGGTAGTATAGAAAATGATCTGACGCTGAATTCTGATGTGTGGGAAGTAGTTTTTGATGAAGGACGGCAACTGGTTGTTAGTGATTTTGGGCCCTTTCAGAAATTGTATTTACGTCCGCAAAAATTTATTAAGCGTTTTTATCATACATTGTACCCGCTACCTGTTGAAGACTGGCAGGTGTGTGGTCAAATTCAGCTTTATGATGAGTTTTGCACCATTGATACGCAACTGGATATTCGCTTTCAGGCAACAATAGAATATGCTCAGCGGCAAATGGAGAACCTGCCTGAAATTAATGAGCATATAAAACATACCTATCTTAAATCAGTTAGTGACCAGGTAAGTAAACATTTACTTAATTTACAAAATGATGAATGGGTACGCTCTGGTCTGGGTGATATAGAAAACGCTATTGCAATTACGGTTAGCGAAATGCTCATGTTAGAAAATATTGAGGCTCAGGCCCGTTGTTCTATTCAGGCGACATTTATAGAGTTTCCGGATGTGCAGCTGGGTAAAGAAGCCGTCTATCTAAGTGTACTGAAAAAGAATTATGAAGTATCTGAAGAGCAGAGAACAGAGCGTTATCGTCAGGAATTGCAGGCACAGCAACAACAACGGACACATCAGCAAAAACAGCTGGAGCAGATGCAGCAAGATGCTGAATTAGAACGTCAGAAACAGGCCCAAGATGCGGAGTATCAAAGGCAGTTATTACTCGATCAAGAGCTGCTACAGCGAGAACAATTTGTTATAGAATCACGACTGCATACAGATAAAATTCAGCATGATAACTATCTAAATGATATTACTGTTGATGTTCAGCTTCAGGCGAAGATGGAACAGGAAAAACGCACAAGAAATGCGACGCAAAAATCACAAGCAGAAGAATTGAGTCATCAGGCTTTATTAAAAGATCAAAAATTAAACGCTGATATTGAGGCGTTTAAACATGAGCAGGCAAGCTGGTTAGCGGCAAAAGATAAAGCTCATGCGTTGGAGCTGGAAAAAGAACAGGAGCAAAAGAAATTAAAACTTGCCATGGAAGCAGCCAATAAAAAGTATGAAGAGCAATTGCAGCTGGAAATTCAGCAGGAGATCTATAACAACACGAAAAATTCTGATATTTATCTGCGTAGAGAAATTGAGTTACTGGAGTTGGATAAAAAACGCCTGGAGTTACAATTGGCGATTCAAGAAAGCCGCAAAGCGAGTGACCAAAGTTGATAAATACCGGGCAACAAGGCTTATTGTTTGCAGCTTCAACACAAGTGGAGAAAATAAATGAAAACAAAAGTAGAAGTCTATCCGGCAGACGAACAAGAAAACGGTGGTTTTTGGGTGTGTGTCTGTATCCATGTGGGTAGTTATTATAAGCATATGGAAAAAAGCCGTATTCATTGCCTGGATAAACAGGCTGTTGCTGATGCTACCTGGAATGCATTGCATCATAAAGTTTGCCCTGAATGCGGGCATGTCTTTTCAACGCACGGCTGGGAGGGCATAGATGTGCATTGGCGCGCCAATCATGAGCATATTATTAGCTATGAAGATGCCTGGAAATTAATCAGCAAGGACAAATATGTAGATGTCATGCTGGCTTCGGCAGAGTAAAGCGAGATTAGTATTGAGTGGAACAATTTTTGCTTTCTAACTGTAGCTGATTACTGTTCATCCGGTGACAGGGTATCAAGGAAATATAAATGCTCTCTTTGTGCCCGGAAAATTTAGAGGTATTTACACTATCCTGCAGCATAAATAAGCCATAGCAAAGGGTCGTAAAAGATCAGGGGGATTTTTTTGTGATAACCCAGACTGTGAGGTCATTTATTTTGCGCAGGATAATGCAGTTATTAAGGTCGATGAATTACGCACTATTGTGGGTATCAAGGCGAAAACAAAAGCTGCTCTTGTCTGTTATTGTTGCGGTGTTAGCTCCGCAGACGCCAAGCACAGTTCGAAGCCAAAGTATTTGTTATTAACCATTGTCAGGCAGCGTAAGTGTGCCTGTGCGGTACGAAATTCTTCTGGCAGATGCTGCTGCTTGAAAGGTTTTCCAAAAAACATGAAAAACTAACTTAGAGTTTTCTTGCTTGGTTCTTTAATTGCAATATTCGCGTAAATTGATGTTCAATGTTTTTTTGCACAAAAAGAGATAAAAAACATAAACTTAAGCAATGAGGATTCATAACACCCCCCCCCGTTTTCTCTATAATAAAAATGTTAAGTTCCTTATGATCATTTACTTATGCTATTCAGATGATATAAAACAGGCAAAGTTATTTTATAGCTATTGAATTTACAAAGCAGTATCGGCTAAATGCGCAGTATCCAGCTAGACTTAAGGCAGATTTTATTTAATCTGTATTCCATTACTTTCTTTTAACGACATACTCGATAACATAATTATGCCAAGTTCAAAAATTATCTATACCGAAACTGACGAAGCACCTGCTTTAGCTACTTATTCTTTTTTACCCATTGTTCAGTCCTATTTAAAAGCAGCGGGCGTTGCGGTGGAAACAAGAGACATATCACTGGCCGCGCGTATTATTGCTAATTTCCCTGATAATCTAACGGCAAAACAGCAGCAAAGTGATGCGCTTGCAGAACTTGGTGAATGGGCGAAAACAGCGGATGCAAATATCATTAAATTACCTAATATCAGTGCATCGATTCCCCAGTTGCATGCTGCCATAAAGGAATTGCAGCAGTCAGGTTTTGATATTCCTGATTACCCTGAAAATCCCGACAGTGAGGCAGCAAAGAGTATTAAATTGCGTTATGCCAAAGTGCTAGGTAGTGCAGTTAACCCGGTGTTACGTGAAGGTAATTCCGATCGCCGCGTGGCTGCTCCGGTAAAAGAATATGCACAGAAACACCCTCATTCCATGGGGGCCTGGGCAGCAGATTCTAAATCACATGTCGCCTCGATGACTGATGGCGATTTTTATTCTAGTGAACAATCTGCAGTGATTAAAACGCCCGGTGAAGTAAAAATTGAGTTACAGAGCGATAATGGCCAGGTTCAGGTACTTAAACAAAAAACACCCGTACTGCAAGATGAAGTGATCGATTCTGCAGTCATGAGTCGTTCCGCTTTACGCGCATTTTATGCAAAGTCTATTCGCGATGCGAAAACACAGGGTGTGCTCCTGTCATTACATTTAAAAGCCACCATGATGAAAGTGTCAGATCCTATTATGTTCGGGCATGCGGTTAGTGTTTATTATCAGGATGTGTTTGTAAAATATGCGGAAACTTTTAAGCAATTGGGTATAGACACGCGCAATGGGCTGGGTGATGTGTATGCAAAAATTGTTCAGCTGCCAGATGATCAGCTCAAAGCAATTGAAGCTGATATCCAGGCGGTTTATCAGACTCAGCCAGAACTGGCGATGGTAAATTCAGACAAAGGCATTACTAACTTGCATGTTCCCAGTGATGTTATCGTGGATGCTTCAATGCCTGCTACATTACGTTCTTCAGGGCAGATGTGGGGGCCTGATGGTCAGTTGCATGATACCAAAGCGATGATTCCTGATCGCTGTTATGCCGGAATCTATCAGGAAGTATTTGAGTTCTGTCAGCAGCATGGCGCTTTTGATGTGACAACGATGGGTAATGTCAGCAATGTCGGTTTGATGGCGCAGCAAGCAGAAGAATACGGCTCGCATGATAAAACCTTTGAAATTCCTGAAAGTGGTGTTGTACGAGTGACTGATAATACCGGGGAAGTGTTGCTGGAGCACAGGGTTGAGCAAGGCGATATCTGGCGCATGTGCCAGACTAAAGATTTACCTATTCAAGACTGGGTTAAATTAGCTATTAAGCGGGCAAGGGCTACCGGGCAGCCTGCGATATTTTGGCTGGATAAAAATCGGGCTCACGATGCTAATTTAATTGCCATCGTGGAAGGCTATTTGACATCACATGATACCCGCGGGCTTGATATTCAGATCATGTCTCCGGTTGATGCCATTCGTTACACATTAAAACGTGTGCAGGCAGGGACAAACACTATCTCAGTGACCGGCAATGTATTGCGTGATTATTTAACTGATTTATTTCCAATTTTAGAATTGGGCACCAGTGCAAAAATGTTATCTATAGTGCCACTACTGGCTGGTGGCGGACTATTTGAAACAGGAGCAGGTGGTTCAGCGCCAAAGCATGTGCAGCAATTATTGGAACAAAATCATTTGCGCTGGGATTCACTCGGTGAATTTTTAGCACTTGCTGTTTCTCTGGAAGAGCTAGGAATAAAAGCCGGGAATGCAAAAGCACTAGTGTTAGCTGCGGCTTTGAATATAGCAAATAGCCGTTTTTTAAATAATAATAAATCGCCGTCACGCAAAGTAGGAGAATTGGATACTCGTGGCAGTCATTTTTACCTTGCCATGTATTGGGCGCAGGCCCTGTCTGAACAAGATAATGATAAAGAGTTAAAGGCTAAGTTCAGGCCTATCGCGCAACAGCTAACGGATAATGAGCAGAACATTGTTGCACAACTCAATGCTGTGCAAGGTGTGCCAGTTGATCTTACCGGATACTACCATCCAGACAAAGCATTGACTGCGCAAACGATGCGCCCAAGCGCAAGCTTTAATGCGATTATTGATAGTCTTTAAAGGGCTGAGATGTAATTTGACCCCGGGGTTTTGAGAGTGGTTGGCACGGCCTCTCTCTAATGAATGGCCGTGTCGTTAAACGTAAATAAGTAGATTTCAGTCAAGTCTGGACTTTTCGCTCCCTGTGCTTTGAGTCCAGCATAGCAACCCCGGATTAAACGCTTGTTAAATACAGTATGCCCTGCTGCGCGTCCCTTGAACCTAGAAACTTCAGTTGAATACGGATTTTCCACAAAACCGTGAAGCGAAGTATAGTCACCTAACAGGTGACCAGTATTTACGATTATTATATTTTATATTCAGTCACTTATAAAGTTTCCTGATTACGTACGGCCCACAGCCATATTAAAAAATATTTTAATATCAGTATGTTAATAGTCTCGTCATTCACGAAGTCTACCCAGTCAAGCGTGGGCACAAGCTTTATCGGGAATCTTTGCTTACCCCACAAGATTCTTGCTAAAAGCGTGCAGGAATGACGAATATAGCTGAGAGTTATGGGTAATCAGGTAAAGTTTTATAGTGGCCAACTGCGGTTTCCAGGTTGAATGTTCTATACGCATGCCAGCCCTAGTTAATGGGTTTTAATCGTTACTTTTGTGAATAATTTTTAGTCCAATGTTTTTACTGAATACATATTTTTATGTGCTCTTTTTCAGTATAAGATCAAATTTTTGTTATACTTAGCCACTGAGCCGTTTAAAGTTAAACAAATCTCAACGTCAACTTCGCAAGTCATTGTATTTTCACCACTAAATAATCCTGTATGAGCCATCAACAATTTATTGATACGCTAATTGCTCAGCAATCACTGCGCGAAAATGATTTAAAAAAAGTCACAAAAATCAGAGAGCAAATGCAAGAGTCAGGGTTGCCTTTGTTGCTGGTGAGGTTGGGTTTGTGTTCCGAGAAAGATGTGGCTAATGCTTTAGCGACAGTGACAGGTTTGCCTATTGTGAAGCCAGAAGAATACCCTGATACCCCAGTTTTGCCTGAGCAAATTTCCTTGCGTTTTTTAAAAGAATTTCATCTAGTGGGTATTGCGGCAGATGAGAATAAAATTGTTATCGCGCTTATAGACCCCGAAAACAGCTTTGTAGTGCAATCATTGCGGTTGATTTGTGATATCGAAATTGAGTTAAGAATTGGTCTCTTATCGGATATCGATAAAGCAATCGAGTCTCAGTATGATGAAGGTAAGTCTCAAATGGGGCAAATTACCGGTAACCTGGATGCGAGTGATGCATTAGATGATATTGAACATCTAAAAGATTTGGCCAGTGAAGCACCGGTTATTCGTATGGTGAATCTTATTTTTCAGCGTGCGCTTGAAAGCAAGGCATCCGATATTCATTTTGAACCCTTTGAAGGCGTTTTAATTATCCGATTGCGCATTGATGGTGTATTACAGAAAATAGAAGGGCCACCGGCAAGTGCGACCGCGGCGGTTATTTCCAGAATAAAACTGATGGCTAAGCTAAATATCGCGGAACGACGTCTGCCTCAGGATGGGCGTATTAAAATCCAGATGCAGGGCAAGGAAATTGATCTGCGTGTATCGACAACACCGACTATGTACGGTGAAAGTGTGGTGATACGGCTATTAGATAAAGAAAGTGTGGTATTTGATTTTGCTTCTTTGGGTTTTGAAGAATCAAATCTGCAACAATTTATTGAAGTGCTGAGTAAGCCCCATGGTATTATCTTGATCACAGGTCCAACCGGGAGCGGTAAATCGACCACTTTATATACTGCTTTAAGTCAGTTGAATACCCCGGAAAGAAAGATTATTACCGTTGAAGACCCGGTTGAATATCAGTTAAACGGTGTTAACCAGATTCAGGCCAAACCTAAAATCGGTTTAACCTTCAGCAGTGCATTGCGTTCCATTGTTCGGCAGGATCCAGACGTTATCATGATTGGGGAGATGCGTGACCTGGAAACTGCAAAAATAGCCGTACAGTCAGCATTAACAGGGCATCTGGTATTATCTACCTTACATACTAATGATGCTGCGGGTGCCTTGGCCAGGTTATTGGATATGGGGCTGGATGATTATCTTTTGACATCCACGGTGAATGGTATTTTAGCTCAGCGCTTAGTAAGAAAATTATGCATGCATTGTCGAAAGCCTTATCAGCCATTAGCCGAGGTTATTCGGGAGAAAGGGCTAAGTCGCTTCTTGAAAAATGGGGAATTGACACTATATCAGGCTACAGGATGTAAAGAATGTGGGGGTATTGGTTATAGTGGGCGCTTGGCAATTATTGAACTTTTGGTTATGAATGATGCGATAAGAAAAATGGTTATGGAACATAAGGAGTCCGGATTGATTCAAGAAGAAGCGGTACGTGGCGGGATGATGTCAATTTATCAGGACGGTTTGGCGAAAGCAGCGAAGGGCCTGACCACTTTAGATGAAGTATTACGTGTAGCCACGGAAGCATAAAGTGACTCTATTTGCGTTTAAAGCGGTCAATCAGGAAGGTAATGTACAGGAAGGCACTAAAGAGGCAGAAAATGAAGCTGCTGTCGTAAAATTCCTGCAAGCTGAAGGTTTGATTCCGGTGAAGATATCTCAATCGGGTTTGAAAGCGGCTTATCTATTTTCCTTTAAGAAAGATAAGGAAGGTCTGAGCGAAAAAGAGATTGGTCTTTTTACTAAAGAGCTAGCAACCCTGTTGCAGGCAGGTTTACCGATAGACCGGTCTTTAGTTGTATTAATGGATCTGATTGAAGAGGATTCTAAAATACACAGGCTGATTCAGAATGTACTACAGCAGGTAAAAGGCGGAGCAAATCTTGCGGATGCGTTGCAATCTGAATCCAGTGCGTTTTCACGTTTTTATATCAATATGTTACGTGCAGGTGAGGCGGGTGGTAGTGTCGATACTGTGCTCGGGCAGCTATCTGAATATATAGAAAAGTCAAAAGAGTTAAAAGACACAGTCAGTACCGCCATGATCTACCCGATTATTCTTGTTATTATGGCGCTAGGCTCAGTGTTTTTATTGCTTACTTTTGTCGTTCCGCAATTTACTGAAATGTTTGAAAGCGCGGGTAAGGAATTGCCCATGTCTACTCAAATCGTGGTTGGCACGGCTGAATGGCTGCAAAGTTACTGGTGGTTGCTGTTCATACTCGGCACAGGCGCTTATTATACTTTGCGTTATGAACTGAGCATTGGGCCGAGAAAAGCGCGCTGGGACGGTGTTATTTTATCGATTCCATTGTTTGGAGAAATAATTCGTAATATAAGTACCACCAACTTTACCCGCACTTTAGGGACACTTCTTTCCAATGGCGTGCCCATATTAACGGCGTTAGGAATTGTTAAAGGAACTGTCAATAATCTTGTTTTAGTGCAGGCATTATCTGATGCAGAAGAAAATCTGAAGCAGGGGAAAGATATGTCCAGTGCCTTAATCGAATCGGGACAATTTCCTAAAATGGCAACCCAGATGATTAAAATGGGTGAAGAAACAGGTAAAATGGAAGAAATGCTAGAGCGAACTGCTAATACCTATGACAAACAGCTGAAAATAACCATTGAACGGATGCTGGCCATGATGGAGCCGATTTTAATTGTGACTTTAGGGCTGCTCATTGCGGGAATTATCATTTCCATATTGTCAGCAATTTTAAGTGTCAACGACTTGGCATTTTAATCAAGAAATTAACAATAAAGATGAGAACAAAAATGAAAAAAGCAAATAACGCGATACAGGGTTTTACTTTAATAGAGTTATTAGTGGTTTTAGCCATTATTGGGCTATTAGCAGGTTTGGTAGGACCGCAGGTTATGAAGCATTTAGGCGGCGCCAAAACTAAAACAGCCCGGGTGCAAATTGAAGATCTGGCCGGTGCGCTGGATATGTATAAGATGGATGTAGGACGTTATCCCACTTCTAGTGAAGGTTTGCAGGCATTAGTTGAAAGGCCGTCGAGCGCTCGTTCATGGAATGGTCCGTATTTACGTAAAAATAATGTCCCTCAGGATCCTTGGATTTATGATTATCATTATGTTTCGCCAGGTGAGCATGGCAGCTTTGATTTATACTCATTAGGTGCTGATAATGCCTCTGGCGGTGAAGGCGAAGATCAGGATGTTAATAGTTGGGAATAAATAAAAAAACATATCAGAGTAGAGGATTTACTCTAATAGAGTTGTTATTAGTCATCGTAATTATTGCTATGGCTGTGGCTGTTGCTGCGCCGAATATAGGCTCTGGAAATCAAACGGCCAGTTTAAATGCGACAGCACGAGAAATGGCTTCGGCATTGCGTTTTGCAAGAGGGCATGCGCTGACACATCGCAAAGAAAGCGTGCTTTTAGTTAATTTAGAGGAAAACTCTTACCAGCTTACCGACAGATCAAAAGTATTTAAAATAACCAAGGATATTACGGTGATTTTAGATATTGCCCAATCACAGATTATTGATGAAAATCATGGGGGAATACGTTTTTTTCCGGATGGCTCCTCTACAGGTGGGCGTATCTCACTGGAATTAGGTGAGAATAAACGTCAGATAGATGTCAACTGGTTAACCGGGCAAGTTGAAATTGATGACTGGTAAACCTCGCGCGCAGCAAGGCTTTTCCTTGCTGGAAATATTAATCGCCTTTTCAATTCTGGCTTTTTCTTTAACGGTCTTATTGAATATTTTTTCAGGAGGATTAAGGCGTACTATCGTTTCTGAAGAGTATCAACAAGCAGTGATCATAGCGCAGTCTAAACTGGCTGCTGCAGGTGTAGAAAATGTGCTGGATAATGGAATGCAGAGTGGGGATATAGAGAAAAGATTTTTTTGGTCTGTACAGATGCAAGCGTTTGATTTGGATGAGCTGGGTCTGGATTCAGAAAATCAAATTGTAGTGCCCTATCAGGTGACGGCCAGGGTAGAGTGGTTAGCAGGCAGGAATAACCGACAGTTTGAGCTGACTACGATTAAACTGGCCAAAGTACAATGAGAATAGAAAAAAAAGCAAACCAGCCGGGCTTTACTTTATTAGAAGTCTTGATCGGTATGAGTATCATGAGCATTATGATGCTGTTGCTGTTTGCCAGTTTAAGAACTTGTGTGCAAAACTGGAATGCCGGGGAGAAAAAAATTGCTCAGGTAAGCCAGGCAGCCATTATCCAGAATTTTTTGCAGAGTAAGCTGCACTCGACGGTGCCTTTAGATGGCAGTTTTTTAGAAGAGCCACAATTTTCATTCCAGGGCAACCAGGAACAGATACAGTTTGTTGCTGCCATGCCTGCGAGTGCAGGACGCTTGGGGTTGCAGTTGTTTAAAATGAGTTTGCGACCCGCGGACAGAGGGGAGCAGGGAAATAATTTGCAAGTTGAAATGCAACCTTTTTTTCCGCAGGGAGAAAGTGATGCACAATGGAGTGAAAAACCTGTTGTTATTTTAAAGAAAATTCATAGTCTGCAGTTTGCCTATTTTGGCCCTGATAATGATGCTAGAGATAGTGATTCAAGCTGGCACGACGATTGGCTAGAGAAAGATAACTTACCTAAATTAGTCAGTGTAGATATCGAGCTGCTCAATGGTGAAATATGGCCGCAACTTATTGTTGCCTTGAAAGTTGATAGTGCTTTTTTTGAGGCTGGGAGCGGTCGGTTTTAAGATATAATGAACGGGAAATTTATGGACGTTAATGAGAGAAAATAAAGGACTCGCGCTGGTTGTCGTTTTATGGGTGACTACTTTATTAACCATTATGGCCAGTAGTTTTGCCCTTACGATACAGAGAGAAACTGCGATTACTGGCGGCTTAAAGGATAAGGCAGAAGCCTTCGCGCTCGCTGAAGGGGGGGTTAATTATGCAATTCTGATGCTGATAAGCAAAGACACTGAAAAGCGCTGGCAGGCAAATAGTAGTTTGTATGAAATTAAATTCGCAGGTAAAAGAATTCGCATTTTTATCGCGGATGAGTCTGGCAAGGTAAATATTAATCTTGCCAGTAAAGAACAATTGCAACAATTATTTAGCTCATTAGTAGAAGAAACAATGGCTGATAGCCTAAGTGATGCTGTGCTGGATTGGCGTGATGAAGACGAATTACAGTCCATTAACGGTGCGGAAAAACAACAGTATGAAGGGGCAGGTTTAAAATATTCACCACGTAATGATTTGTTTAAAAGTGTCGAAGAAGTACAGATGGTGCTGGGCATGACTCCTGAAATATATCGCCAGCTAGAGGGAAAGATAAGTGTTTATACAAATAACAAGGACATTAACCCGGTAACCGCAACACGCGAAGTGCTGTTAACCTTGCCTGATGTTGATGCGGAGATGGTTGATGAGTATTTACTGCAACGTGCAGAGAGTGAACGTAACGGCGAGACTGTTGCTAAGCCGGATTGGTACAGTGGTGGCGGTAATAGCAATGTGTATATGATTATTGCCGAGGCAATGATAGATCAAGATGTCACTGAAAAGATAATGGCAATTATGAAACAAGGCAATGCAAGAAATGGCTTACCTTTTGAAATTTTGAAATGGACTGAGGATTATCCTATGCCGTCCTTATTTTCCCCTGGGAATGATGAGCGGGTCATAAATTAATATGTTAAACCTTGATAGTGAAATTAATATATCACTGTTTTTTAAATGGTGGTGGCAACAATTAAGTTTTTTTGTGCCGCGAAAATTTCTTGATGCCCTGGCGCGAGAGAAAAGCCTGTTAGTGATTGAGATTACAGCGGCGATAGCGAAAATAAGCTTTGTCAATAATCAGCAAGAAACTGTTTTAGGTGAATTTGAATTTAATGAACTGGCTAAAGAAGAGTTACAAAGCTTAATTGCCAACAACAAGCAATATAGCGATGCGAAAATTGTCTTGCGTGTTCCTGAGCAATTATCAGTCACTCAGGATGTTTTTTTACCTGCTGCTGCGGAAAGTAATCTGCGTCAGGTTATGAGTTATGAACTGGATCGCTATACCCCTTTTAAAGCAGATCAGGTTTACTTTGATTTTATTAAACTTGGTCCGGCAAATAATAAAGCATTGGTGCATTTGTTGCTGGTGTTAGTGAAAAAAGACAGTCTGGAAAGCATGTATCAGCATTGTCTTGAACTGGGGTTGCAGCCGTTTTATGCTGATTCTGCAGCGCGAGTAGTCGGCTTTGATGAAAGCGCTAATCAATATAATTTACTGCCCAGCGATCTGTGCCAGAAAGCGAATAAAAAGCCATTGTTTATCATGCTGGGGTCAGCCATGGTGACACTAATATTAATAATTATCTTAATGATTTTACCGATAAGTAGTGCAACAGACCAATTAAACGAATTAAAACAACGCGCACGGAAAGTTGAAAAGGTAGCACTAGAGATAGAAGATTCTAAAAAAAGCATAGACTATTTGTTTCAAGCAACCCGGGCACTGATAGATAAAAAAAAGGCGGCTTCATCTGTTATCGAGCTTATGAATAAAGTCACTGAGGTTTTTGGTGATGATACCTGGGTTTCAAATTGGCGTTATTATGATAATACCCTGCAGTTAACAGGGCAATCGGGTAGTGCCTCTAATTTAATCGCATCATTGGAAAAAACAGAATTATTTAGAAATACCAAATTTATATCTCCGGTAACAAAAGATAACAGATCTGGTTTAGAGCGTTTTAAAATATCCACTGAAGTCATAATCAAACAACATGCAGACGCTGAATAACACACAACAACGATGGCTTGCACTTGGCTTATTATTCGGGATTATTATCAGTATAAGTGCGCTTGTGGTTTTGCCCTGGCTGAACAGTTTAAATGAGATAAACGCCGATATAGATGAGCAGGTATTTCGCATTAAACGCTATCAGCGAGTCATCGCCAGTCGAGAAGAAGTTTTAATTGATATAGAGCAAGGGCGCAAAGAAATTAATGCTCTGGGCTATTTTAATACCCAGGAATCTTCTTCATTGGCAACCGCAGAATTACAAAACAGCATTAAAGCCATGGCTGTAAATGCAGGAGGTGAGCTAAGTAGTTCGCAGGTTTTACCTAATAAAGAACAAGATGGCTTGGTGCGCATTACTGTAAAAGTAAAACTGACCGGCGATATGGAAATGCTAAGATCCCTTTTATATGAGATCGAAGATAAAAAACCCTTACTGATTATTGACCATATTACGGTAATACCCGGGCCAAAGAGGCGTAATAGAAAAACGCGTAAAATAGTGGAGACAGGAAATGTAGTGGTAACCCTGGAAGTATCCAGTTACATGAGGAAACAAATGTAATGAAACAGCTTAAATGGGAGTACACGCTGAGCTTGTTATTTATGGCCTGCAGTGGGTTAATACTTATTTTGATATTATTACAGGATAGTTATAGTAAAAGTCATTGGGAGAACATTCTGCAGGAAATAGATAACGTACAGAGTTCGGGTTTTACCTTGCAAAACGTTCCCAGCACGCAATTTAAAGAACATGCGCTAACAGATTATCACCAGATGCTGGAAAGACCTTTGTTTTTTAAGGAACGCATACCAATTGTGCCGGAAAGCCCCGAAGAGGCTGGAGAAATAAATGCAGAGGATGAAGTAAAGCCTGCCGAGGAATTTGATATGACCCTGATTGGCATTATTGATACGCCCGTTGGTGCCTACGCCTTATTTTACAACCCCAAGGCTAAACCGGAAGAACCAAAGTTTCAACGCTTGAAACTAAACCAGGAAATCAATGGTTGGCAAATTAAAGAAATACAATACGATCGTGTCATTATTTCCGCTGATGATAAGACAGACGAAATATTATTGGCAAAACCGCGGGTGCATAAAGCAGGAAAAAAAGCACCTAAAACAAACCCTTTTAAACAGAAAATTAAGAAGGCAAAATGAATTCTTGTAGAAAACGCATTAGCTTTCTCGGCTTGCTAGTGATCAGTAGTCTTTCCTTAACTGCTTGTGAGTCGCTGAGCAAATTCCATCTGGGACCCAAATTAGGCATCAAAATACCGATTCAAGAAGAGGGTGTGGAGCTGGAAGATACCAGTAAAGACAAGACTGAGCAGTCAGACGCTTCAACTCAGAGTGGCGAGACAGAACCAAGTGATGCGGTGATATTTTCACAATTAGATAATAATGAAGATATCAAAACCGAGGATAAGGCTTTGCAGAATAAAAAGTATATCGGTTCTGGTAAGTTTATGGCTAAAACATTAAAGCCGGCTATCACACAATCAAGGGCAGATGGAAAATATTCAATCAATTTTGATGCCGCAGATATAGGTGAAGTTAGCAAAATTATCCTTAGCGATATGCTGGGCGAAAATTACATCTTGAACCCGGCAGTGCAAGGTAGTATCACTTTACAAACGACTAAACCCCTGCACAAGGATGACCTGTTGCCAACACTGGAAATGCTGTTACGGGCCAATGGGGCTGTATTAATTAAGCGTGATGGAGTGTATCGGATAGAGCCAGATGCAGCAGGGGTGCATTCTGCAGATGCTTCTCTTATAACCGGTATGCAACTTGCAACAGGCTATCAATTGAAAATTATACCGCTGCAATATGTAGGTGCAAGCGACATGGCAGAAGTATTAAAACCCGTTGTGCCTGCTAGTGCCATTATTAGAATGGATCTGGCGCGAAACTTGTTATTTGTTGCGGGAACCAAAGAAGAATTAGAAAAAATAATTGATCTGGTTAATACATTTGATGTTAATTATATAGCAGGCTTGTCGTTTGGTTTATTCCCTTTAGAAAATACCGAAGTAGCTAGTACTGTTACCGATATCGAAGCTATATTTAATAAAGGCGAGCAAAACCCGTTATCGGGAATGCTGCGTTTTATTAGCATAAAGCATTTAAATGCTATTTTAGTGGTGACCCAGCAAAAAGCTTATTTACAAGAAGCGCAGAAGTGGATAGCGAGGCTGGATCAGCAAAATGGTGTGATTGGCGAGGGCGGCGTGATTGTCTATAAAGTACAGCATGTTGATGCCACGGAGTTAGCGGCAACATTAAACTCGGTAATCAGTGGTATTGCAACGACTAAAAGTAAAGCCGTTTCGATTGCACCTGGACAAAGTTTAGCGACGATTAATAATCAAGTTAATCAGCCTGCAAAAACAGCAAAAGTAACGACTAGCAGTGCGCAGGGAAATGCTTCTTTAGAAGGTGTCAATATTATTGCCGATGAGCCTAATAATGCCTTGATTATTATGGCTGAACCACAGCAATATCGAACGCTGAGTAAAATCATTAAACATCTGGATGTTATGCCTTTACAGGTATTAATTGATGCGAGTATTGTAGCTGTTAAACTAGATGGCAGTTTATCATACGGTGTAGAATGGTTATTCAGAAATAGTGGGCCTGATGGTTTGCAGGGTGTGGGGATATCTGGAAACGCCAGTTCATTAACTAGCCTGGCTCTTGATGCAGCAGCTGGCGGATTTACTTATGGGTTGGTATCGACGGGTAATGATGTGCGTTTATTATTTAAAGCATTGGCTAAAGATAATAAAATTAATGTGCTTTCATCACCTACATTAATGGTATTAAATAATCAGGAGGCCACGATTAAAGTCGGAGATTCGGTCCCTATTAGAACAACTGAATCAACCAATACCAATGCGTCAGTAAACCCGATTCAGACCAGTAGTATTACAATGCTGGATACCGGGGTGATTTTAAAAGTAAAACCCAGGGTAAATGCTAGTGGTCAAGTGATTTTAGAAATAGACCAGAGTGTTGATACGGCTTCAACAACAGAGTCTTCTTCCATTGATTCTCCAACGATATTAAAACGACAGATACAAACATCGGTTGCGGTTGTCAGTGGGGAAAGCATCGTTTTAGGTGGCTTGATTAATGAATCACATACTTTTAACAATACTGGAATTCCTTTTTTAAAGGATATACCTTATGTGGGCTGGTTATTTGGTTCGGTATCAAAAAGTGTAGTTAAAGATGAGTTGATTGTGGTTATTACCCCTCGCGTCGTACAGAATAAAATTGATGCACGTAAAGTCACGGATGAATTTAAACGCAAGTTGACGGGCATATATTATGATGAAGATGAATGGACGCCAGGTGCGGATCAACCCTTAAGAGGTTATGATGGTATTGAAATACAGACAGAGCAGCAGAGAGTAGAGCCGTTTGTAGCAGAGGAGCCATAGTTGCGTATCAATCCTTAGTTGACACTAGCAGGTAGAGTATCGCTTTTGTTAGTATGGGTGCTTTTGAGTATATTAGCGAGCTATAGCACGTGTTGTGGTTCTTTGTTTCGCAGACTGGTTCTACCTTAAACAAGAAATGCAAGATAATTATGATACGCAGTAAAATCAAAAGCGTCATACTGAAAAAGAACCGCTTAAAACAACAGACATACTCCGAGCTTGTATATGCACAACCAAAATGGAAACTGTTTGCACGTATGGATTATGCGGACAAATTTTATAATCAACCCAGGCCCATTGATTTTGTAAAACAGCAAATAATTCATCAGCAGCGCAGTCAGAATGTAATTGAACTGAAAGCTGCAGACTTTAATGAAAGTAATTTACTTAATGCAATTCAGTCCCTGAAAGAACAGGGCGGTGAAGTTCGTTTGCCAGCAGCAACCCTGGAATTACGCAATGCCTTGAATCTTACGCCGGGTATTTGTCTAACGGGGGTAGCTGGGCGAACCGAGTTGATTTTTAAACAATCTGATTATGGCATTATTATTCAGGGCGCTGCAGATAAGCCTGCAGGACAAGTTAGCCTCTGCAATATCAGGATTTTTCATCAAGGTGAGCATAAGTTTTGTGCTGCTCTGTTGGCCACCCATACTCAGGCACTACATTTGGAAAATATAGAGATTATCTCTCCCAGAGGGGTGGGTGTTTTATTAGCAGACAAAGTATATCAAACTAAACTTATTAATTGCCGCGTGCAATATGCTGGCTTAGTCGGCTTTATGTTTATTCGGGATGTGCATGAAACCCTGATGCAAAATTGCACGGCAGAATACTGTCAGCAAAGTGGTGTTTTTTTAACAGATTTAAAATTACCTGAGCACATTGATGCTCTGGATTTTGCAGCGCAGTTACATCATACTGATCATGTTATTGGTAACTTTGCGCCGTTTGCACCAGAAGACCCTTCGCCTTATCGCACTGATATCATTGCTTGTGTTTTTTCACATAATCGTAAAATGGGTATAACCACAGATGGCGTTGCTTATTTAAGCGTTAAAAATACTGTGATTGCACATAATGATTGTGAAGGAATTACTATTGATAACGGGTCATGGGGCTGTATCATACAGAATTGTCATATCTATAATAATGGTTGGCGTGGATTACAGCATGAAGTGGAGCTAGGCATCGATTTTGTCAGTGAAATGGGGCTAATGGATGATGGCAGTTCAAAGGCGAAATTGCCGGGAATAAGTCTGGATAATGCGGCTTATACCCGAGTTGAAAATAATCATATAGAATGTAATTGGGGAGACGGGGTTAAGTTTGTGCGAGCAGCTTATGCAAGTACGATAGCCAATAACTTAATTGAAAATAATAACCGTGGTGTGAATGATCGATTTCATTACTTTGGTATATTAGTCGGTGTTGCCGAGAGGCAACATCCTGAACAATATGACTTTGCCAGTTGTAATAACCGGATTACTGCTAATGTTATTTTAGGCGCGCATTTTGCTGGTATTCATTTAACGGATAAGGTAACAGGGAATATTATTGAAAAAAACCGCGTCAAGGGAGCGACATTTGAATCAATTGAGGTTCACGCACTATCAGGTAATTTAGTCAGCACTGATATTTAGCGTATGCAAAAACAACGCTGGGGGAAAAGACTCCTTCGTAAATTAATGCATGTCATTCCTGGCGTTTGTTTAACAGCAAGATCTACCTGGCAGTGGTTACGCTATTATCCCGCTGTTACACCTGCAGCACAGTGTTTTACGCTATGGAATCAAACTGATGGGTGCCCCGATTATCAGCAGTGGGTTAATCAGCATAGTCTACAGTCTCTAAACGATTGGCGCTTATTAAAGCAGCAAGCTTATCAATGGCAATTGCCACCCAAAATCAGCATTGTTACACCTGTTTACAATACTCAGCCAGATGTGCTTTATGAATGTATTATTTCAATTAGAGCACAAGCCTATCCCTACTGGCAGCTAACTCTAGTAGATGATGGCTCTTCAAATGCAGAAACTCATCGTTTATTAGCGTCTGCAGTTTGTAACGATCCTAGAATTAAAGTCTGTTTTTGTGCTAAGACTCAGGGGATTTCCAGGGCAACTAATTTAGGTATAGAAAAATCTACCGGGGATTACGTGATATTTCTAGATCACGACGATCGTTTATCCCTAGACGCCCTGTTTTACGTTGCGGAAGAAATTCAGCAGCACCCTGAAGTTGATATAGTTTATTCTGACAGGGATATGATTTCCCCAAAGGGTAAACGTTACATGCATCTGTTTAAGCCTGACTGGTCGCCAGAAACCTTGCTCTCAGGCAATTATATTTTTCATTTAATGTGCTATCGGCGTAGCTTATTGAACCAGTTACAAGGATACCGCCCGGAACTGGATGGTTCGCAAGATTATGATTTAATTTTACGCGCTATTGAAACGCAACCGAATGTGCGGCATATTCAGAAAGTTCTTTACCATTGGCGGCAATATCAGGGATCTGTTTCATTAGATAGCAGCGCTAAAGACTACGCATTTAAAGCTGGCGTTTATGCACTAAATCAGGCTTTACAGAGGCGAGGTATCGCTGGCGTAGCCTCAGAAATAAAGAGTCTGTGGCGTGGTAATTACCAGTTAGATTTAGTTTCTCCTGATTTACATGAAATTGAAGTGATTAATATAGCTTCGGATATTGGGGCGGATGCCTATGCAGTATTTATTAATCAGTCAGTGCAACAAGCACATACTGGGAAACCCTTTATTGCTCTTCTAAGTGAGACACTGACTCCCGTTACAGATAATGCGTTATGCCATTTAGCAGCATGGTTAAAAATGGATGGTGTAGGATTGGCTAGTGGCAGCATTATTAGTGATAAAAATTGTCTAGATTATGTCGGTGCAACTTATAAAAAAGACGCTAGTTTACTGCGTCCTTATCAGGGTAGTTTGGTTGACGAAACAGGCTATATGGCCATCAGCAGGCTTGCCAGAAATATTAGTGCCCCCCACCCTTATTGTGTGCTGATCAGGCGCGATCTATGGCAGCAGTTAAATGGACTCAATAGCGACTATCAAGGCTATTATGCCTTATTGGATTTTGCATTAAGAGCTTTGGCAATAAACTGGCGTTGTGTAAGTGTTCCCCAGGCTCAGTTTATAAGGCTGGGACATGATTTGTTAAACCACTTTCCTGAGCAGGATAAACAGTTATTTTTCCAGCATTGGCAACACTGGTTAAAGCAAGGTGATCCTTATTATAATAAAAACCTGAATAGAGAAAACCCAGACAAGCTATATTATATAGCCTAGTAACTCTCGGACGAAAACAACTAAACTGCGGTTTACGGTGGACAATACGGAAGGTATAAATTTAACAACTATCTTTGCGTGCAAAATAATCTGAGGTAGTAGCCGTGATGAATGTAGAGTGTAATAAATGAGAGCAGAACAATGCGTAATTTAATTTTATTAATGATACTGTTCGGATTATTTCAAGGTACTGCATACGCTGAATTAACCTTATTAAAAGAACAACTCTTTACAGATTCTGAGGAGTCATTTCAACGCCGTACATACTCTTATGATTTTGACGTAAGCCCGCAGGGTAGGGTGCATGCTATATATTCCAAGCCCGTAGCAAATGAAGACCGTAGTCAAATAATATATGTTACTAAGCCTGTAGGGGGGGCTGGCCCGATGATGGGCAGCGTACAGTCTTAGAGGAATTCGGTTCCAGAGAATCAATTTCTACATGGATCATGCTGGATTCTGCAGGGGTGGCTCATATAAGCTATATTGTCAGAAGAGGTTTTGTCGATGCTAATGGCACGGTACATGGGAGTGGTTTGGTTTATCAGAGAGTTGACAATGGGGTGCTGTCACAAAAAATAAACGTTTCTTCTGGTAGTTTTAATACCAGAATGCAGCTTAATAGTCATAATCAGGCGGTTTTTGCTCGTGAAACTGAAATTTTCTTAAATGAAGACGGTACCCAGCGTGAGCGTCCTTTTCCAAAAGGTTTGCAATTGACTATACCTTCAGTAACAGCAAAAGATAGCTGGAAAAAAATGATTCTGGATTTACCTGCTGCTGTGGATTATAGATTAACTAATTTTATCTATGAAAATCAGCGCAACCGTTATCATCTTGCTTATGGTGATCAGGACGCAGCTTTTCTGAGGGAGACCTACCTGACTACTAATCCGCCAGTCACGCCAGAGAGTCCATTGGTACCATTTCCAGCAGGGGTGGGACATAGATTGTGGTATGCATATTCTGATAATGTGACGGATGCTCAGGGAAATTTAAAAACCAAGTCAACCTGGCAAACATCCATTATTGATAATAGCGGGAATATCTCCGAAAATGAATTCTGGACTGATCTGGTATTAGATCAAAATGGTACACCTTTCGCTGCTAGTTTCCGGTATGCCACTGATGCTCAAGGTATTCAGCAGGGGACGTCCAATATTATCGGTAAATTCAATGGACATAGCTGGGATTTACAAGTTGTCGCTGGTAAAACAACAGGTGCATCTCCTCACCGTGCGGGTATGGGATCCAAATTACTTATAGATGACGGCGGCGGGTTTCATGGTATCTGGGATAATTCACCTGATAAACCCATAGATGGTATTAACAAACCTGTACCGGGAGAGGAACGAGCAAATGGAACAGCGATGTACCGTTACAGTCCTGACGGAGTGTCCTGGCAAGCAGCAGCTCGGCAAGTAATTTTACCATTTTCAATTGAAGGTAACTGCCGAGCAAAGATTCATAATGGTAAGCTATTGTTGATGGTGCTAGGCGATGCGCGTGATGCCAGGGTCGTTTTTTCTGAATATACATTTCCGGCTCCGACTGATAACTTATTTGAAATATCTTCTGATAAAATGTTTTATGGTGTGGGAGAAACGATAAGATTACATGCGCGTCTGCAGGGCAGTGCAACGGGAGATTTTTACGTGGTAGTTGCAGGGCCTTATAATCTTGATAACGCCGGTAATCTAGTGCCTGTAGCGTCTACTTTTCAAAATTATTACTTGACCCCAGCTCTTGCCTGGGAGGCGTTTTCTGATTTGTCGACGATTCGACCAGTATTGAATAGTTTTACGTTAAAAACGCTCAGCCTGGATTTTTCCTTTCCTATGGCGAATATTTCAGAGCCCTTTGATAAGTCTGGAAGATATGTAGTATATAGCGCAGTAAATGCACCTGAACAAGCTTTGGGTGACTTTCTAACACCAATTTATAGCTATGAAATTCATATTTGTAATCAGCCAAATTGCAGTGAATTATAATTTTTGTTTTGACATAATTCCTTTAGGGTAGGTCTTTTCTATGGTTTTTCTTGATTACGTACAAGGCTCAGCCATTATGAAAAAAGCCTTAATATCAGTTTTTTATAAAAAACCGACTTCGTCATTCCTGCTAGCAACATGCAGGAATGATGAGCGAGCTTGAATATGGCTGAGGGTTATGGGTAATCAGGTAGTTTTTAGTTAACTGTTCAGATTACACTCATTCATTCCTTTATTGGAAGAGGGTTAGGGCAGTGACATTTTTTTAATATCCGGATATGGAGGAACGAAAGCTGGAAAATGATAGTGTGTACCATACTGAAGTGATTAAGGAGGCTGACCAATTGCCTTGTTCATGCCCGACTTCAGTAAATATAGATGTAGCAAATTTATACTACTCGTTTACAAAAATGGTACGTCCTCTTTTAGTTGTTGAAATCGGGTGTTTTAATGGTTTTTCCACATTGCATTTTGCACAGGCACATAGAGAGCAGGGGTTTGGTAGGATTGTTTCAAGAGATGCTTTTGATTGGGACGTTGGCGCTGGTAAAGGGGGCAGAACAGGCAGTAGGTGTTGTTTTAAAATATTTTTTACGCGGAACTTTGATTAATTTAACTTTATATTATATTATTTCATTAAAAAAGCATTCTCAGTGCTTGAATATTGTTGATATATTATATAGCTAGAACAATAAATTGCAGTTTTCCCCAAATGTCTCATTGATGTGAAAAAGACATGCATACTTAATTTCCTGGTGCCGATTTATGAAAAATCACAGCGTTATTTCCGTTCCTGTTGTAAAAGAGCAGATCGGCATTATTTTATTTGCTTTACTTGCACTTTTTTTTAGCGGCGTAAGCCTGGGCGGTGTCAGAGACGATACTAATGACCGGCATAAATTGCGAAATTTTGACCACAGGATTAGGCACAATGCGGGTTTTGAGAGAAAGCCGGGGCCTGAGCAGGTTAACGTTCAAAAACGACTTCAACGTATGTACCCTGAATTAAAAGTCAGATTTGACAAATGGACTGGCGTCGCCCGAACAGTTATCAACCCATCCGGGCACCTATCTGAAGTCGGCGCGGACCCCGTTGGCTCAGTCCAGTCTTTTCTCAGCGACAACCATCCCCTGTTCGGTTTGACACTAGACGATTTCAGCGGATACCAGGTGCGTAACCAGGTGTTTTCAAAATTCACGGGCGCGACCCATATTTATCTGCAGCAGAATTTTGAAGGAATTCCTGTTTTCAACGGCCAATTCAATGTCAGCATTGACCGAAATCAACGCATAATGATTGCCAACAATGATTTTGTTTCCAACCTCAGAGGCGCGGTCAACACCATTTGGCCGAGGATCAATGTGCGGAATGCCATAAGGTTGGCAGCCTTTAATCTTGGCGTTGATGCACCCGGCGCGATCAAAATACAGCGCGCCAAAAACAGCCAGAATCAACTGGTGCGCGCCAATTATCCGACTCTATCGCAACAGGAAATCACAGCCCAGTTGAAATTGCTGCCTATCCGTGATCGGGAAACCCGTCTAGTTTGGAATATCGTCACATACGGTCCTGACGATACCGATTTGTATGAGTTTAATATCGATGCCGTAACCGGTGAGGTCTGGACCCGTTTCGACCTGACCAACAACGCTCAGTTCCAGGTGTATGAACAACCTGCCGAAAGTCCCAATCACGTTGTCAGCCCGCTGACTTTACCACCCGGGGACGGGCGTAGTTTTGTCATCGACCCCGAAAGCATTACGGCATCACCATCGGGATGGTTTGACAACAGCACAGGCATCATGAAGGGAAACAATGTCCATGCCTGTATTAATGCAGATACCAATAATACGTGTGATAATTCTGAGCCGACCTGTAATGTAAGCGATCCATTATCTTTTTTATGTGATTTCACAATTAATCTATCGGCTGCACCATCAAACTCCCGACCGGCCGCAGTTACCAATCTATTCTACTGGAACAATTTGATCCACGATATTCATTACATGTATGGTTTTGACGAACAGGCGGGCAATTTCCAGGAAAACAATTTTAGTAATGGCGGCTCAGGCGGTGATTCAGTCGAAGCACATGCCCAGGACGGCTCAGGAAGCTGCAACGCAAGATTCACCACGCCATCTGACGGCTCTAATCCGAAAATGGAGATGTTCACCTGCAACAGCACGACTCCTGACCGCGACGGCAGCCTGGATAGCGGTATTATCGTGCACGAGTATGGGCATGGTATTACCAATCGCCTGGTCGGCGGACCATCGAACGTCAGTTGTCTGCAGAATAATCAGCAACCCGGTGAAGGCTGGAGTGATTTTTTTGCATTGGCCTATACTGCTAAAGAAGGTGACCAAGGCACAGATAGTCGCGGCATTGGAACTTATCTTTTCGGTCAGGCCGCAGACGGTATTGGCATTCGAACCCAATATTATTCCACCGATCAAAATGTTAATAATTTCACCTATAAATCCATCGCCGGCATGGCGGTTCCCCATGGTGTGGGTTCAGTTTGGGCGCAAGCGTTATGGGAAGTCTATTGGGCGCTAGTCGACAAGCACGGTTTCGATCAGGATCTACGTACCCCCGAACCGGGTTGGGCCGGGAACCAACGAGCGCTTTTTTATGTCACCGAAGGGCTTAAACATACCAACTGTTCCCCCTCGTTTTTAGATACTCGCGATGGTATTATTGCCGCTGTTGTCGACACACAAGACAAATTTGGTACGGAAGATTTTTGTACTGTATGGCAAGCCTTTGCCGATTTCGGGCTTGGCGTAGATGCAGCAACTCCAGGCAATACCGCAACCACAGCAACCAATGGCTTTTCAGTCCCGGTCGAGTGCCAATGCTCGCCCTGGGCTGTCGCAAATGGTGGGCCAGATCAGAATATTTGCCTTAATCAATCAGTTACCATCGGAACACCCGCACAACTCAATAACAGCTACAGCTGGTCGCCGGGCGGACAAAGCTCTGCAGAAATTACGATTATTCCAGCAGCGACACAGACTTACACATTGACCGCAACAACCTCTTGCGGCAGTGCCACGGACCAGGTAACCGTCTTTGTCGATGACGGTTCTACGCCGGTAGGGCTCAATCAGGATTTTGAAGACGATATTAGTGTCGGCGAATGGACCGCGACGGGTTTATGGCACCATGTCAATAATTCGGCCTGCGCCAGCCCCGGATATTCATCGGCAACCAAGGCCTTTGCCTTTACTCAGGATGCTTCCTGTAATTACAATAGCGGTAGCACCAGCACAGGCACTTTAACCTCACCGGCGATTTCCGGTATCAGTGCGACGTCGACTTTGACCTTTGATTATTTTAGACAGGTTGAATCGTATTCCGGTGGTGCTTATGATAAAACCGAAGTTGAAATTGTTACTGCGGCCGGCTCAACTATGGTATGGTCGAGAGACTCCACCGACGCATCCTCTAACGCCTGGACAACCAGCGAGTCTATCGATCTCTCGAGCTATGAAGGTCAGACGATTCAGATTCGCTTCCTGTTTAATTCAGTCGATAAAGTGAGCAACAATTATAAAGGCTGGTTTATTGACGACGTTGTAGTCACCGGCAAGTCAGCTTGCGACGGTATCGGAGCGCCGGAACCCAACGTGGTTATTAATACGCCTGCAAACGATACAGCGTTTACCGAAGGCGATACAATCACCTTCAGCGGTACTGCGACGGACTTTGACGACGGGGATTTATCGGCACAGATTGCGTGGAGCTTCACTACAGAAGGTTCCGCTGCCGGACCTGTAGTACTCGGTGCTAGTCCCGGTGCCTCGGTTTCATCCATACTGCCTTTAGGTACGCACACAGTCACCGCGACCGTGACGGATACCGATTCAAATACTTCTTTCACATCAATTATCGTGACGGTTAACCCCAATAACCCGCCAAGCATAGAGATTACTGCACCATCAGGCGGCCTGACTTATACTGAAGGCGATACAATCACTTTTGCAGCGACGGCAAGTGACACCGAAGACGGACCACTGCCGCAGGGAACTATCATCTGGAGTTCCAGTCTTGAAGGTGCCTCTATCGGAAGCGGTAGCCCGTTGGCATTAACAACGTTATCCGTAGGCGAGCACACGATCACCGCGTCAGTAACCGATTCCGGCGGGAAATCCACATCCTCCGCGCCGATTACCGTGACAGTTACGCTCAATAGTCCGCCAAGCATAGCGATTACTGCTCCATCAAGCGGTCTGACCTATACTGAAGGCGATACAATCACTTTTGCAGCGACGGCAAGTGACACCGAAGACGGACCACTGCCGCAGGGAACTATCATCTGGAGTTCCAGTCTTGAAGGTGCCTCTATCGGAAGCGGTAGCCCGTTGGCATTAACAACGTTATCCGTAGGCGAGCACACGATCACCGCGTCAGTAACTGATTCCGGCGGGAAATCCACATCCTCCGCGCCGATTACCGTGACAGTTACGCTCAATAGTCCGCCAAGCATAGCGATTACTGCTCCATCAAGCGGTCTGACCTATACTGAAGGCGATACAATCACTTTTGCAGCGACGGCAAGTGACACCGAAGACGGACCACTGCCGCAGGGAACTATCATCTGGAGTTCCAGTCTTGAAGATGCCTCTATCGGAAGCGGTAGCCCGTTGGCATTAACAACGTTATCCGTAGGCGAGCACACGATCACCGCGTCAGTAACCGATTCCGGCGGGAAATCCACATCCTCCGCGCCGATTACCGTGACAGTTACGCTCAATAGTCCGCCAAGCATAGCGATTACTGCACCATCAGGCGGCCTGACCTATACTGAAGGCGATACAATCACTTTTGCAGCGACGGCAAGTGACACCGAAGACGGACCACTGCCGCAGGGAACTATCATCTGGAGTTCCAGTCTTGAAGGTGCCTCTATCGGAAGCGGTAGCCCGTTGGCATTAACAACGTTATCCGTAGGCGAGCACACGATCACCGCGTCAGTAACTGATTCCGGCGGGAAATCCACATCTTCCACGGCGATTACCGTAACGGTTAACTCCATCACACCAGTAGCATGCGATTTTACTGAGGATTTCGAAGGCGATATCAGCGCATGGTCTGCCACAGGTTTATGGCATCTTGCTGATGATTCCACTTGTACTAGCCCCGCTGCCGGATATTCGTCGGCAACAAAAGCCTTTGCCTATACTCAGGATGCTTCCTGTAATTACAACAGCGGAAGCACTAACTCGGGCACTTTGACCTCGCCGGTGATTTCCGGTATCAGTGCGACTTCGGCTCTAACCTTTGATTATTTTAGGCAGGTTGAATCGTATTCTGGCGGCTCTTATGATAAAACCGAAATAGAAATTATCACAGCGGCCGGCTCCACCGTAGTGTGGTCAAGAGACTCAAGGAATGCATCGACCGCCGCCTGGGCACCCAGCGAGACGATAGACCTGTCTAGCTATGCAGGTCAGTCCATCCAGGTAAACTTCCGCTTTAATTCAGTCGATAGAGTGGGCAACAAATTTAAAGGCTGGTTTATTGATGATGTCAAGGTTACCGATCAGTCCACCTGTAACTGAATCGATGGCCAGGGGTAAACGGGATTATGCCCGTTCCCCGCCGTCAGTTTCCGAAACGGTTTTTGATATAGTGCAAGTTATCTGGATTGTAGCTTAAGCGCACTGGCAATTGATTTTTACTGTTCCACAAGCGCGATTTATCACGACACAACCGAGTTTATTAACATACGCCTGAGCAGGATAAGCCTTTATTTTTTAAAACTGACAAGGCTGGTTAGAAAATGCTGGTCTATACTATAATCTAAACTTCGCAAAAAATTGTAATACTAGCCAGAGTAGTACTTTTATTTGGGATGAGGTAGCCGAGCTGGATGAGCAACAGAACATTGCTCATCCTATGCGTTGTATTATTTACCCGCTTGGTACCATTTTTTAACGAAAGAAGGGAGCTGTCTAATAATCCTGGATAATTGTGGTGCAGGTCGTAAGCAAAAGTACTCATCATTAGTAAATAAATTTTCTCTGGCAATCCATGATAAAGGTAAGATCGTTTGATAGTCAGATTGTAACGCTATATCGAATTTATTACGCAAACGAAAATATTTAAGATATCGCGACAGTACAGATCTCGGCATGAGGATAGGAATTGTATTGGTTAATTGGCGTTGTGGATTATGCGGAGGAACAATATAAAACACTTCCAGTTCAGGGCGATTTTTCATTGCACTGACAAAAATATGTTCAATATTGCTTGCTTGCATATTAATAGTCCATGGAACGACAATTTTTTTAATCGCTGGATCATTTAGAATACGACTTATTGTCGCTATTTTCTCAAATTTATAAGGTAACTGGATGTTTTTTTTACCCATAGTGCCTTGCTCAAAGTCTGTAATTGCCTGTACATGTAATTCAGCTAAATCCGTTTTACCTATTAATTGATAATATAAGTATTTTTTCAATGTTCTGCGAATAGTGTTTTTAACCGCAAGCTTGTCGCTGTATTTATCTAATAAATATAAAACATTGCGGTTATCATAATAAAGTATCCAGTTAGGTACTTTAGCGGCTGCGGATAAGTGCCAGATGAGAGACTTAGCTGATACGGCTATACGATGTCCTGTTTTTGCAGTACGTAGACACCACTCGACATCATCAAAGTGAATAAAAAAATCCATCCACAAGCCTGTCTGTTTTGCTACGGGGGCACGGATCAATAATGAAGCTGCTGCAACATATTCGACGTCCATTTGGGGTTGGCAATGCATTAGTACCTGGCTTAAGTCGGCATTATCGACTAATAGATCATCTATCTGTTTGCCGCGCCAACTTGGAATTTCTTCATAATGCCGATTAAATAACAAATTGCCGTTTTGTAGATCAACAAATGCCCCCATTTCATTAATGCGCCATGGATAATCCAGTTGCATCATGGTTGAGCCGGCAACTGCAATATCGGGGTTGGCATCAAGCACTGCAACCAATTCACTCAGGGCATTTTGATGCACGACTACATCATTATCTAAAAGCCATAAATAATCATAGCGAGATTCGGCTTGATCATATGCCCAGGTCAGTCCGGTATTAAAGCCACCGGTACCCCCCAGGTTTTCAGTATTTCGAATAATCTGGATGTCATCAAATTGCGCTTTTAATGCCTCAACAGTGCCATCATTACTAGCATTATCAATAACTAAAATATCCAGCTGATCTCTTGGGAAAGTAATCGATGACAGGGAATTTAATAGATCAAGCACATAGTCTTTTTTATTCCAGGTAACAATGATAATAAGGATTTTTTTGTTGAATTCATGCGCGTCTTAATAATTGATGAATAAGGCTATTTTGTTTCCAAAAAGGCAGAAATGATTTGCGTAAATCAGGTGGTAAAATATTTTTTGTGAGCGGCGAAAATAAGCCATCCCGCACGGCTTTAAAATAAGTGGCTACTTCGTTAAACCTGATGGCACGAGTCAGACCAATCACCATACGTGATAAAATTAAATAGCTTGCTTGAGGCTGAGGGTAATAACGGCGTATGAGCCACAAGGTATTACGCGTAGGGAAAAACACGCGTCGCCACCCTGGTCGCTGGCTCGGAATGCCGCGATGGACAATAATGCAGGCAGGGTCATAAAAAATATCATAGCCGTGTAAGCGCACCTGAAAACTGACATCTATCTCGTTTTGGTACAGAAAAAAATCTTCTGGATACCAGCCGATTTTGGCAAATAAATCGCGCCGGATAATAAAGCCGCAACCTATAAAAAAAGGTGAGCGAGAAAATACATCGCTAACCGGTAAATGCCAGCTCCATTGCGGTTTACCGTCAGGCATTTGAATATGTGCAGCAATAACGCCTATGTCGGGATGTTGATCCAATGATTGCAGAGCATGGTCTATGCCAACAAGGCTGAGTGGACAGGAGTCATCATCTAGAATTAATATATATTCGCCTTGGGCAATATTAAAACCAGCGCTGTAACCGGCAATACCGCTGTTATCTGCCAGCAGAATACTGATAATATCCGATTGTTCTTGCAAATATTCCGCTGTACCATCTTCAGAACCATTATCAACAGCAATAATTTCTAGATCATCACGATGAGCACAGAGTTCTTGTAAGCGAGCACTGGTAACAATCGTTTCGGCCAGTTTATTAAAGTTAAGAAAAACAATACTTAATTTTATAGGTGTAGTCATTTTTTACTGCGGTATGGCTGTGTAAAGGGTGATTTGAGAATGGCTGCTACTCTGGGTTTCACTCAATAATAAAATGCTCGATATTGGAATATTCACTAAGACAGTTACCGTTATAGCTCGTGATCGCAACATAAAAAGCACTACCTGCATCTAGTTTTACAGAAAAATCAGTGGCATGATTCATATCAAGACTATAAATCGTCTGTGCGTCAGGATAAGGGGCATAATTCAAGCGATAGCCAGAAGTCTCGTTTACAGCATTCCAGCTTGCGGTAATTATATTACCATCAATCGTAAGCTTTAGAGATGTCGGAGCGGGTTTTTCAGCGGGCGTACAAATATGATCAGAAATAAACGTAGCGTAATTCTTAAGGCGTGTATAGACGCCAAAAAGATCAGGGGCTGCGCATTTATCAAGTCCCCAGCTGGTAATGCCTGCCTGACGCCAGGTACCGCTTTCAGTATCAAAAACAACGAGTGGACCACCGCTGTCGCCAGTGCAGGTGTCTCTTTCGCCCAGGCCGTCACCGGCACATAACATACCGTCGATAATGAACCCCATCATGGCTACATTACATTGGGAATTATCAATAAGTGGCAAGTCGACCTGTTGTAAATCGGCAGGTAATTGCAGGGATGACGTAGACATAGAGCCCCAGCCTAAAGCAATGGCAGGTTTTCCTGCATTGTCCTGTGCTGTAAAAGGAGCCAGAACATTAATCGGCGTATTGTGTGAAGGTGTCGCTAATTTGATTAAGGCGAGGTCATTTTCTAAGTTAAAATTATTATAAAATGGATGGATTAAAATTGAGTCTACCTGTATGCGTTTACCATTTACACTATCTAATTTAAGCTGTGCCTGATTAATAATCACATCAAAGTCAGTGTTTCCTTTATCAAACACGCAATGAGCCGCAGTTAATATCCAGTCTTGCGCAATCAGGCTCGCGCCGCAAAAAACATTAGTGTAATCATTAAAAATAAGGCCGGCCATCCAGGGCCACGTTGCTGAATCTGCAGTTGTTCCACCAATTATTTTAGCCATTCTTTCGCTTGCAAAAGCAATGTTGGTGCTGGCTATTAGCAGGCTTAGTAAAGTAATAATAATTTTTTTTAACATGTCATTGTTCTCCATGTAATGCAATTTAGTTCCCTTCTATGAAGATAGATATGGCAAAGCCCACAGGGTAAGCAGAAGCGCAGGTGCAATCATTCGCCAGGGTGTGCCTAAAATAACTATTCATTTTGGGCGCGCAGATAGCTTGCCTGAGCAACGCAGAGGCATTTTCCGCACTCCTTTTATATTGTTAACAATATAAAAGGGATAGCTAAAAATATACCTGATTACCCGTAACTCTCAGTCATATTTGTTATCCTATGCTTCTAACAGGAATCTCATGGGGGAAAGCAAAGATTCCAGATGAAAGACTTCGGGAATGACAAGACTTTTAATATACTGATATTTTAAAAATTATTTTAATATGCCTGTGAGTGATACCGTATTCAGGAAAATATATTAACCGGGACTGGCAAACCTGGCATCAAACACGTGTAATGCTCTGGCAACAATATCATCCATATCATAATAGCGATTTTCCGCCAAACGCCCGACTAAAGTAATATTCTCAAATTGCTCGGCAAAAGCAAGATAGCGATCCAGCTTTTGTTTATTTTCATCGGTAAAAACAGGGTAATAAGGGATATTCCTGCTCGGGTTATCGCGCTCAAAGTCCTGAGGAAACTCTCTAACAATTGTTGTACCAGGGGTGACTTGCTGGCTGATATGCTTAAACTCCGTAATGCGCGTAAAATCATAATCATTCGGGTAGTTAACCGTCGTTTTTTCCTGAAATTGTTGGCTGGACAAATGTTCAAATTTAAACGCTAGTGAGCGATAAGGCAGTTCACCAAAACGGCTGGCAAATAATTCGTCAATAAGCCCGGTAAAAATAAACTGCCCAGTAAATTCGCTTTGCATAAACTGCATTCTGCCGGTTTCCAGGTCAAGCTTAAAAACATCTTTAAAATCAGTATTTAACATCACACTAATATGAGGATGGTCGAGCATGTTTTGAAAAACTTTAGTATAGCCCTGTGCCGGAATCGCCTGATATTTATCCTGAAAATAGCGGTTATCGCGGGAAATATGCACAGGCACTCGCCCTGTTACTTCGGCAGAAATATCTTCAGGCTTTTTGCCCCATTGTTTAGCCGTATAATTCACAAAAATCTTTTCATAAATAAAATCAGCAAGAAATTTCAGTTCTTTATCGTTAATTTTACGCAATTCCAGAATAGGAACTTTAACACCGTAACCAAAGCGGTCAATTAACTTTAGCTCAAGCGAGTCGGCGAGAGATTTAGGTAATAAACTGTGCAGGCTATTCAGATTAAACGGTACGGGCACCTTTTGGCCATCGATAAATGCCAAAACCTCATGTTGATAGGGCCGCCATTCGGTAAACTGGCTAAGGTAGTCGAATACCTGTTTATTATCAGTATGAAATAAATGCGGGCCGTACTGATGAATTAAAACGCCGTGTTGATCAAAGCAATCATAACAATTTCCGCCTATATGCTGGCGTTTATCAATAACTAAAACACGTTGCTGTCGCTGTGTCGCAAGGCGTTCAGCAAGAACAGCACCAGCAAAACCAGCACCAATAATAATTGTGTCGAACATAGACAGGAAAACAGAAGTAAAAAGAGTATATTATATAGGTAAATCTAGATATTAGCTGTTAAAAAGCGGGAAGCCATGATTTATCATCTGGTAACGCAAATATCTTTTTAACCTGGAAACCGCAGCTGATTACGGATTTTGTTGGAAATCTGAGTGTGAAACACAAGCACGGCTCGTAGGCAATGGCCGTAGCCCTTGTCAAGAGCTGTAACGCAGTATTTCGTGCGCAGATGTATCCACAAAACCGTGAAGCAGTGTACAGTCACCCAGCAGGTGACAAGCTTTTACGATCATTATATTTTATAGTGGTCAACTGCGGTTTCTAGGTTTAAGAAACCAAGAAGTAGGGCGAAGCTTTAGCCCTTATGTATTGCTCAGCCGGCGGGTTAAAGCTTCGCCCAGCAAAATGACTGTGTTGCTGAAATTAGCTATGCGCTGTCATTTTGTTGTCATGTAATGCAAATATACTCAGTATGTCTAAGTGAAGAGGAGAAGGATATACATGTCGTTTAAGGGAGACGGGTTTTACAGTGACTCTATAATAATAGAGTAAGCGTACCTGTAAATGCTTGTCTATTTGCGATATGTCAGAGCGTGTAATGAGCTCATAAACTTTGTCTTTAAGTTGAGACAGTTTTTAATGGTCATTTGAATAGCATTCAAGAATGATGGTGAAATATAGGCGCAGCCTTAAGTTGATTTAAATAAAAAGCATGATTTGATCCCCCTCTGCTAATTGTGGCACTAATGCTGCTTGTAATTTATGAGGGCTGGTTTGATATTTGTCTAATTAGCTTGAAAAATAAGTAAATGGCCTTATATTTATTTGTCGTGGATAAGGCAGTAGAGTAGTAGAGAGCAAAATTGTAATTTCGGTCCCTATATTGGTGCGCTATATTTAAGCCGTTAGGGAGGTTTCTGATAAGGCACCTTAAACGTTAACTGAATACATCGAAAATCAATAGGGTCAACGGTGGCTTGTGAGCTTGAATTGATTTCGGAGGGCGTAAGAAAGCATCGGTTGTTAGGGTGCAAGTAAATTTTAAGCACAAGCTTGTATTTTTAAAAATGTTTACTATAATATGATCTTGAGTGGCATGGTTAAAGTGCTTTGCTATGAAGTGAACGATTTACTTGTTTTAGTATGATTAATTGGGGGGGGTGTCATTTAGGTGTATATAAAATCCATACAGTGGGGATTATTCTCGCTTATGTTGTATGTTTTAAGTGGATGCGCTTCTTATGCTGAGCGTAATCCAGAAAAAATTGTCAGGCAGCGAGTTGCTGAGCGATGGGATGCGTTAATTGAAGGCCGGCTAGAGTCGGCTTATTCTTTTGAAACACCAGAGTATAGGGAGATTTACTCCTTTCCGGAGTATAGAATGACAATTCATGGAGTAGGTGCCTGGCGTAAAGTTGAAATAGACGATGTTGAATGTGTAGATGACAAATGTGTTGCAAGTATTGTCATTTATGCTAATATTACCCTTGGTAAGGGTTTTGGGGCTGTTGATAGTAATGCTCCTGCAAAGGAGAGCTGGGTACGAGACTCGATATCAGAACAGTGGTTTCATGTCTCAGAGCATTAAGTTGTATAATTTTTTTAATTTTGGAGAAGAAAATGTTTAAAAAAACAAAAATTGCTGCAGCTTCTGCAGTAATATTAGGGCTGTCAAGTATGGCTGCGCAGGCTGATGGGGATCTCGGCGTTGCGTTAAATGCTGCTCCGTCAGGCGGACAGGTGTTAGTTTTTCCATATTATAATGTTAATAACGAATTTATTACGGTCTATAATATTACCAACACCACTGATGCATATAAAGCAATAAAAGTACGTTTTCGCGAGTCAGATAATTCAAACGATGTAATAGATTTTAACGTTTATATGTCTCCTCATGATGTTTATACCATGCAGCTTGAATATGCACCTGCAGCTGGGCCAGGAGAGGATTCAGGCGGTGTTAAGTTAACAACGACTGATAAAACTTGTGCTTATCCAGCAATTCCAGCCGATGGTTTATTATTTAGATATGGCGTCTATGCTTCTACTGTAGTAGAGGATGTGCGTGAGGGATATCTAGAAGTCATTGAAATGGGTGAAATTGATGAAGAAGCCTATGTAAGAAGAGGTCTTGAAGGGGATGGACAGCTCATCGCTAGTGAAGGTCTTTTGCATGATGGTGATGGCGTGCCTGCTGACTGTAGTGTAATCGACAGAGCCTGGAAGCAAGCTGTATTTGTACAGGGTGGCGCAGAATCAAATGGAAGTATGCCTGGTGATGTTGACTGGGTTAATCCACTAGCAGTAAATTACCCCATGCAACCAACCGAAAGTGACAGAGGCTACTATGGTTTGGAATCGTTAGAAAGTCAGGCTATGGATACAGGCTTACCAAACGAATATATAGCTTATCATGGAACGCCAATAACTGAGCCTAAAGGCGGTATAGTGGGTACATCAATTTTGGTTGATTTAGCGACAATCATTGGATTTGTTGCTGAACCAACTTCAATTTTAAATTACTCGGAAGACGCACAGCATTATTTGTCTCAAGATGATCACTTTTTCCATTTACCTTCACTTGCTTCAGGTAGCAATGAGTACGCTTATCGAGCGCAAGGGCAATTGGTAGAGTATGACAATGTAGTAAGAGATTGGGGTCTGGATGATAGGGATATTTTACCAAAAACTCATATTCCTTCAGGAATTAACCCTATGCCAGTTGCGGATGTGATGTTAGTGACTACTTTAGGTAATCAATATTTCCTAGGCCAGCCTGGAGATGCAATTAATACGGTTTCTGATCTAGTTGTTGCTGCTCCGATGAGAAAGCATGCGATCTACAATGATTATCAATACCATGCAGAGGGTACTTGGGATCCTTTAGTTGACCTGCCTGATAATTACATTGCAGTAGGATCTACTCCTTTTACAACTCCTGGTCAAAATGGCCAATTAGCTGATGAATATGGTTATTGGGAATATCTGCCTACAGCTTATGATGTAAATGCTGATGTAGTTTATTATGATAGAGAAGAGGCTAGCTATTCAGTTAAGACTCGTGACTTCTCTCCACCATTTGCAATAGTGGATGAAATTATCTTTGACAAAGAAGTTAATATTCTTTCTTTACATAGAGATGGTACTGATCCACTGGATAGTGTTTTAGGGTCTGAAAATAAAGTGGACTTGACAATGCAGCCAGGTTTCAACAATGGATGGATTTCTTTTTCATTTGCTGAGACTCTTACTCGTAGCTATAACTTAACGGGTGATCGTTATGAAGAGTGGTTTAGCGAAGGTATTTGTTTAAAAGGTTGTAGGTTTGATGCTTTTGGTGTGCCACTACATGGTTTTATGGCTTCCAGAGTACCTGCTAGAGGTGGATATGTTGGTGAAGCATTCCCACACTTTTATACTAGAGTTGGCGAGAACATGAGTCATATTGAAGACGACTTAAACGTTCTTCAGTAGGGTCAATGATGGAATAAAGTTAAATGATTAGTTTCATTTAATTTTAAATTAAGTAGAGAAGGGTGGTGTGTTATGCATCACCCTTTTTTTTTGGAGTTTGGAAAGTGATAAAAAAAATGATTATTGCTCTGTGCTATGGTTTTACAGCGATTGCACAAGCAGAGCTGGTAACAGATAAGCAAGGCCATCAAATTAGTAATAACAATCTGGAAGTTCTGTTGGAAACAGCGCCAGTCGATGCGCAAAAAAAATTACTCAATAATAAGGCGCAGCTTAATGAGCAACTGGAGCAGCTTTATCTGCGCAAAGTAGTGGCAGAAATGGCGGTAAACGAAGGCCTGGATAAGCAAGGCTTGAATGTTGAACGTTTAGAGGCGGTCAGAAATAATGCGCTGTTCGCGCTAAAGCTAGATGCATTAAGAAAGTCAAATAACAAAGATTACACTAAATATGCGCAGCAACTTTATTTTGCTAATCAAGCAGATTATCCTGTTGCAGCGCGTGTCGATGCCGCACATATTTTAATCTCGACTAAAAAATTATCAGATGCCGAGGCTTTGGCAAAAGCAGGGGAAATTAGGCAACAATTGATGCAGGGCGCTAACTTTAATGAGCTTGCATTGAAAGAATCTGATGATAAAACAGCAAAAAATAATAAAGGTGAGTTGGGCGTTTTTACCAGTAAGCAAATGGTAAAGCCTTTTTCAGATGTCGTTTTTGCCATGCAGGTTGGAGAAATATCGGAGCCGGTAAAAACAAAATATGGTTATCATCTAATCAAGCTGAATAAAATAATGCCTGCAGGCGTTAAGCCTTTTGATGAAGTTAAGGCAGACATCATTAACAAGCTAAAGGAAAAAGACTGGGTAACTGCAAGAACTGCGTTTTTTGCACAGATCGTCAAAGAGAATGAAATGCAGATTAAAGAGCTCGCTGTTGACGAGTTTGTAGTCAAAAAGTTAGATGAATTAGAGAGCAAAGCAACTATTAAATAAACTACCAGCTCCCGTTCCTGTTTTGAGCATCACTGCCCATTAAGTAGAGGAATATTTAATTACACACAAAGTGGTTACTGTGTAGTGGGTTAGCTTTTTTTGCGAAGCAATAAAAACGCCTATGAACTTAAGCTGGGATATTATATATTAGTAGGGCGTGGCTTTAGCCCGCCAATGCCAAGCATCTTGGGGGCTTCATAAATTGTTGGGTTAGTTTATCTCTGCGCTAGCGCTAGATAAGCTAACCCAGCCTAGTAACTTCTCATTATTTGCGGTCAAATTTATATAAAAATATCGCCATTCCCGAAGTCTTTTATCGGGAATCTACGTTGAGCATAGATTCCTGCTAACAGCATGCAGGAATGACGAGCTGAAAAAGCTGCTTGCACCCTTTAATAATTAGAAGTTACCCAACCTACAAGATAACTCGTTGTTTGATATATAAAATCCCACGGCTAAACAGTAGCAATAACTGCTGAAAAAAAACAGCCACTATAATACTGATTAAAAATAAGCCGACAAAATTTAACGCGTTATAAGCGCTTAAAAGATCGCGGTGTTGAATAAAAAAGCGGATCACCAGGAAATGGTATAAATAAAAGCTATAACTTATTTTACCCAGTTTTCGCATGAGTAGAGACATAAACCAGGGTAGATAAACAGGTAAAAATGAATAGGCTCTTATTAACACGACAAATAGCACAGCAATAAAATTAAGCCACAAAACACTCAGTCTGGCATAAGCCAGGGGCGTCTGCCAGGTCTTCTGGTGAAACCATTCCAGCAGCATGATAAAAACAAGTACGGCTATAATGACATAGAGTTTATGCTTCGATTCACCAGATTGATAGGCAGCTAATATACCTAATATAAAGTGACTAAGACATAGCACCAGTGAGAAGTAGTAGTCCGGCAAGGTTACTTTGAAATGCAATACCCAGTATGCTCCGCCAGACAGGCAGAGCAGATAAATCACAGTCAAACCAGCTCGCCCGGTTTTCTGAACTATCCACCATAACAGTGGAAAGCTCACATAACATTCCAGCAGGCGATTAATAAACCACAGGTGTCCTATCGGACCCGGATAAACGCCCAGATTGTAACTAAAAATAGCGAGCATAATCTCAGGATCAGGCATGGACGTGGTGAAAAGCAGGCAATAGACCGCAATACACAAATAGTAGGCAGGGAAAATGCGACCTATACGTCTGGTAAAAAAAGTTTTTAAATCAAGTTGATCTGAATATGCCTTAGCCAATAAAAAGCCGCTCAGTACAAAAAATAAATACACGCAAAAATAGCCGTGGTATGCAAGTAACTCCAGTAGGTTTGAACTTTTCAGTGGTGTAAAAAAAGCATGTGCTATAAAGTGCTCATAGTGAAATGCAAATATTCCGCATGCTGCTAGCGCACGAATATGGTTGATTTTATCTGAGTAGTTAGGCTGGATTAATGCAAAAGCAGGAAGCATGGTAAGAAACTATTGTGTAAATAAGATAAATGTAGGGCGCGGCTTTAGCCCGCCTTTTGCACGCATAATAATAGCGCGCTAAAGCCCCTCCCTTCAGTCATTCGCTACTCTTGATTACCAGGACGATTTTATTTGCGCCATAATTTCGTTTCTAATATAGCGAGTCTGTTTTTTGCATAAGTGTATTAACTGATTCTTGCTTTCTTTATTTATTAACTGCAGGACTAGCCCTAGAAATAGCAGGAAAATCAGCTCTTGGTAACCTATCACGCTTGAATTTCCATTACTGCCTAAATAGTGTTGAAAAAATTCAATATGCAGGCCATCAGCTGATGCTAGAAGGTAGAGCGTTCCGGCGATAGTGTAAAGCAAATACATGAAGTTCGAATGTACAGAAATGCCAACGATACAGATTGCCAGGTATTGATTGGCTATAGCTGATGAAAACACAAGCAATGAGATAGTATATAAATATAGACTATCAAGTGGCTTTTTACTGCGTAAGACCAGCCCAAGCAGTGTTAGTGTGCCCAAAAATAGCAAGAATACCGGAATTTTATCGACGATAACACCAGGGGCACTCCCAAACCAGAAAGGCGCATTGGAAAAAGAGCGATACAGAAAGACATGATTCAATATACCATCAGCACCTTCGGGCAGGAAAGGCAGAAAGGTCGCTAAAAAGAATGTATAGGGGATGCATATAGTCAGTAGCTTATCGCGCCAGCGGTTATTTTTAAATGCCAGCCAGAGCGGAAACAGAAACAGTATGTGTTTTATGGACAGAGATAACCCCAGCAGGACTAATCCCGCTAAAGTGCTGTAGCTAAGATGGTTCTCATTGTGGTCAATTGTTTTAACACTCAGCAGTGCGATGAAAATAGCCAGATTTTCGAACTGGCTGTGATAACCGGTAATAATAATTGCAATGGGGTTCAGGAAAAATAGCGTTGCGATTTTAAGTCCATACCAGCGATAAAGGCAAGTGGCTATGGCAATATCAGTCAGACTTAAAAAAGAGGTTACTTTCCAGCGTAAACTGAGTAGCGGATCAGAGGCAGGGAAAGGGAGATAATCCAGAAATGACAGGATATAAAACCAGACTGGCCCATAATTGTAACGTTGGGTTTCTGCGTAGACGTTGCCTCCACCAGCGGCAATATCAGCCACAATTCTATAGGAGGTTATATCAAAGTTATAACCTCTTTGGGCGATAGCTAAGCGCAGTACCGTGCCCAGAGTAATGACTAATATAAACCAGACAAAACCGGGGATGGTGTTATCAGAAGAATATTTGGTAAGTAATTTTCTCATATTTTGAATAGCTAAAGCTCTTGCACGCCTGTTTATCAATTTTATCGTTCCCATGCTCCAGCGTGGGAATGCATCTTGTGACGCTTTGCGTCACGGAACGCTGAGTGAGCGTTCGCGTATGAATTCCCACGGAGACCGTGGGGTACTATAAGATAGGATGCGTTTCGTGCCTCAATACACCCTATACTTTCAGATTTAATTAATCTTTATTTCTGAATGATGATCTTTGTTGCTAGACGCTTGCCTATACTGCGTCCTTCGCGTATCGCATAATTAGTGCCTCGGTCTTCCGGGTATATTTGCGCCATCGAGCATAAATATAAACCTGGTACAGGACCTTCATGTGACGGAATTATCTGACTATAATTTTTTTCTACCACGGGTTGTGACCAGCGTGCTTTCCATACATGGTGTGCTAGAATCCAGTCACGCTGCAAAGCAGGAAACATTTTCTGTAAATAAGGCAGTGCGTAATCAAGTACTTCATCAGCCGTCATTTGATACAGTGCGTCAGTATGGGGCAGATATTTTGACAGATAAACGATATGTCTCCCTGCATAGGTCTCCGGTCGTTCAAAATTAGTATGCTCAATAACACCGACAAAAGGGAAGCTGGGGTCGTTAACATTAAGCCAGTAAGTATTGGATAGTAAGTGTTTCAGTTCCAGAACCAGGCATACATTTGCCAGATAATTGATGCGCCGCAGGCTTGCAAGATAATCGGAGTCAGCCCAGCCCTGAATCATGTCGGCTACTAGAGGAAGGGCAGTAGTGACTAATACATGATCTACTGTGTATGTGCCGCTAGAAGATGTTATTTGCCATTGCTTAGCGACCGGGTGAATTGCAGAGACTTTTGAGCGGGTTGATACTAGTCCTCCCTGAGCCTGAATGTTTACGGCTAAAGCCTCGGCAAGTGCAACAAAGCCGCCTTTGAAATAAGCCAGGCGTTCCTCGCCGCCCTTGCCACGGCTACCACCTCTTAGTTTTAATTTATTCCAGAACCAGACGGCTGAGATTTCCTCTGCTACAGGACCAAACTTGCCTTTAAGTAGCGGTTCCCAGACTATTCGATAAACATTTTCACCGCCCAGCTCTTTAAGCCACTCTGCCGCTGTTTTATCTTCCAGTTCCTGCCAGTTTTTAACTCGCCGTGCGCGTAGTGCAAGTAATCCCAGACGAATACGATCCAGGAAAGGCAAAGGCGTAAAATTAAGTAAATCCCAGGGGGTGGATAATTTGAAAAAGTTATTGGCATAATAAACACCGGTATTGGTAGCATTTATACTTACATTTTCTTTTAGGCCTAATTCATCAATCAGCTGCATAACATGCTGGTCATTGGTAAACCAGTGATGGTAGAAACGATCGAGTTTTTCTCCTTGCACATCAAACGCTGAGGCAAGTCCGCCAATTTCAGCTTCGCTTTCATGAACGCTTACTTGAATGCCCTGTTTAGTGAGTTCATAGGCTGCTGCAAGGCCTGTAAATCCGCCACCGATAATGGCGACATGAGGCTGAGTATTAAGTGTCATATTCATTCTTTATACGTGGTTTCTGAATGTTATTAGCCAGTAGGTATAGGCCTCCAGTGAGTGTTGGAGGCAGCCACAACAGTGCGTGGACTAATAATGCATAGGCAGTCGATGCCGCCGTTGTATTGCCCAGGCTAGTCATGGCCTTAATGGTGAAATAGTCAAAGGTGCCGATATAGCCGGGGGTGCCGGGAATGAGTGTGGCAAGAGTTCCTACAGGTAAGGCTAGCCAGGCTGCCTGAGTTAATTCAATAGCGGGTAGTAATGCCATTGCCACACACCAGAAAAGCATACCTTCTGACAGCCAGGCTGCACATGACCAGAGTATTAATTTCAGCATGGTGCCTTTTTTTGCAAGGTGTAGCAATGTGTTCAAGCCTTTATTGATTTCAACCGCTAATTTATAGCCAAAACCGGGGGATAGTTTAATTATAATGCGATTTAGCACCCGTATTAGCGGGGTAAATAGACGGGGAAAAAGTAACACCAGGATAATGAGTAAGGATAATGATATTAACATCATGCTACCCACACCGGCAAAGCGTTCAAAGTCTAGATGAAACATCGTCAGCGCAGCACCCAGCATAAGTAGAACCATCAGTAAATCCAGCAGGCGCTCGACAAAAAGAGAGGCCAAAACGATGCCGGAACTGGTTTTTAGCTGACGATTAAAGGCAAAAGCCCGCATTACATCTCCGGAACGAAAGGGTAAGACATTATTGACAGCAAAACTTGCTAACAGTGGTCCGGCACAATTTTTAAAGCTTAGCGTGGGGGAATCTTGCAGCAGCATTTTGCGCCATCGGGCAATGCGGCAGGCATATCCGCAGCAGAATGCGACTAGCGCAGCAAAGATCCATTCTGGATTTGTATTAGCCAAAACACTGCTTAACTCAGCAAAATTAACTTGCTTTGCAATTAACCAGATAAAAAATGAAGCAAATACCAGACCTAAAGTAATTCGGGCCATTTGAGTCGCTTTCATTTACGCTTCACGATAGGGCTGTGAGAATTTACAGGCTCTTCATTAGAAAACCCAAGATATTCCTTGACGATATATAAAGGGCGCTGTTTTACTTCATTGTAAATCCGGCCTATGTATTCTCCCAAAATTCCGACACAGATAAGTTGCACACCGCCAAGAAATAGAATGGCAATCATTAACGCTGTCCAGCCTTCAACCCAGGTATCAGTAAAAAGGCGCATGCCGATAGCATAAATGATTCCTCCAAGTGCGATACAGGCAGCTAACATGCCTAAGCCAATTGATATCTGCAAGGGTTTGGTTGAAAAGGATAGTATTCCGTCGGTGGCAAAACGTAACATTTTTCGCAGTGGATATTTGCTTTCACCGGCAAAACGTTTGGCTCGGTTGTAGGGCACGGCAATCTGTTTAAAGCCAACCCAGCTGACCATGCCGCGTACAAATCGATCGCGTTCTGGCATTGCTTTCAGGGACTCGACAACTGGTCGTGTCATAAGACGGAAATCACCTGTATCCAGAGGAATCGGAACATCGGAGAGCTTGTTTAGCAAACGGTAAAAAACCTGTGCGCTATAACGCTTAAAGGCAGACTCTCCTGAACGTCTGCTCCGGGTACCATATACAACATCATACCCTGCTTTCCATTTCTCTATCATTTGATGAATAACGTCGGGCGGGTCCTGTAAATCGGCATCAATAAGCACAACTGCATCGCCTTTTGCCGCATCTATTCCTGCAGTGACGGCAACCTGATGACCAAAATTTCTGGTGAAGCTGATAACTTTAATTTTGCGGTCTTTAATTGCAGCAGCGCGTAATTGTGCAAGCGTATTGTCCTCACTGCCATCATCAACAAATATAAGTTCTGTTTCTAGATCAACACACTCAGTGCAGAATGCTTTAATTTTGCGTATTGTTTCCAGTATCACTAATTCTTCGTTGTAACAGGGAATGATTAGCGATAATAGGGGTAATGAGGCATCATTCTGTTGTTTTGAGGGCTGTATAGGCATAAATAAGGCTTAATATCTTTGTCGTTTAGTTAAAACTATGTTCGTTCCCAGGCAAATAATTGTCAGTATACTCTTATTTATAATCTCTTATAGGAAGTCGTATTGATTTGGACAAGGTTGAAAACGCATTTGAATTACAGTGCCCACATAGCAATGAAAGATTAATAAAAGCGCGTTGAATGATTAAAGGCTATGTAAGGCAAATGTTTATTTGCATCATCTAGGGGCTCTGTATGACGGCTGAGTTAGTATGACTATCTATACTTGAAAGTAGTGATTTTAATTTATCAGTGTACTGCGCTAAGTCAGTTTTTCCATGCCAGACTATTTTTTGCTGATGCGTATTTAGTTTAAATTTAGGTGTCGCTACTATCCATCCATTTTGACTGGTGGCAGTCAGGGAAATTTGAGTTTTATCTTGTATATTTATTGGAAACGCGCCTTGATCCGGTATATCAACGATAGAATATTGTAATCTATTTGGCTTTTCTCTCCATAAGGTTGCCGAGTAGCTTATGCCTTTAGGTTGAAAAAGCCAGTTTAGTCGTCCTTGCTCCTGACTAAATGTGATCTGCAACATTTGGTCTTTTCCCGAGTTTAGAAGGTTTAGTGAGTTATTGATGATGGGCTTGATATTGACAGGGCTAAAAGTGCCATTATGATATTGAAGAAACTGGATAGCAGAAAGATCTATTTGATGGTCATGGGCAATTTGATCTAATAGTAATAAACTATTTAACTTATTGACAAAAATAAGTGCCGGAGCGGGAATGTGTTTTTTTGAATTATCATATGCGCGGCGAGCTTCTGAACCAACAAAAGCCCAGTAATTTCCATTTTCATTCGCATCCAGGATCAGTGCTTGCTTGGAAAAGTCTGTTTCTAATGCAAAATGATACATCGCTTCTGATAATTGTACGTCACCCGTTTTGTGCCGTTTTTCATCTAGCAGGCCCATTACACTGGCAATAATCAACCCACATGCACTGAGTAACTTGATGACCGGCAGGGCTTGCAATGCAGGTGTACGATTATTATCGGATTTAGCGGGTTGAAATATAATGGCTACCCAGATACAGAGCGCTGTCCAGATCGCGAAAAGATATCTGTCCGGCTGGTTAATGCCCGGGTAAAGTGTCAACGGGAGCAGGGGGGCGAATAGAATGATGATAGCAACAATCAATAATGGTATGTTCAGTAGTCCTTTGCAGGCTGCTATTAATGACATTATAGCGACGATAACTACTCCGGCAAGGCCCCAGCCATGCTTATCGAAAAGCAAAAATGCGACATTTGCTAATTGTTTCACCGTACTTAAATAGTTTATATCACTTTTATTGGTAACATACCCGCCCACCCATGCGCCAAGGACTTCATGGCGCCAGAGGGTATACGCGACAGCGACTAATACAAATGGCAACATGGCCATCAGTCGCTGCTTTAAGTTGCCAGCAGGTATGACAAACAATAGCCCTATGAGAGGGACATAAATCTCTTTGCAAGTCATTGCCAGTGCATACAGAATGACAGCAGATAATAATTTATAGCGCTTGCCATGACGTAAGTAATGTGTGAAAAAGTAAAGACTTAACAAGGAAAAAAGCATCCCTGTTAAGTAATGGTTGTTCATTAGCTTCTGAGTTAAGTGAAAGGTAGGTCTTCCCGTGAGAAATAAGATGATTCCGAGTGCTGCGGAGGGGAATGGGAGCCATAACCTTAATAAGGCATATAGGGATAATGCGGAGCCAATAATGACAAGCAACAAATGGGCATAAAAACCTCCTGGTTCAAATCCAAATACCGACAGGTTTAGGTCATAAAACAAGGCATTCCAGGGCGTGACATTAGCACCCGACTGAGCGCGTGTTATTGAAGGTTCAAAAAAATATTGCCAAGGGCTGTATTCAGTGGCAAACATCAAATGAAAGCCATCATCAGATCGCCAATATCCTCCAAGCGCATCCGCATGTAAGATTATTGTTAACAAGACAGTCAGCGCAATGATCAGTGACCATTCAAGCCGGCTAGGCGTCGGGTTGCGGAGAAATTGTGTAAGCGCAGTGATGCTTTTTGAGCTAGTAAATGTCTGCATATTTATTTTAAGAAAAAATGAATCTTTAGCATAGAAAATGTAAATTGGCTGATTTGAAAATGGCGAATAAAATACGCTTCATTCCTGGGTATATAGACAATATTATTGCGGACTATCTGCTAACGGACAGCCTGGGTTTGAGAGCGTCTTGATGATAAAAATAGCTTGCTTATAAAGATAAATACTTTATTTGCTCAGGGATAGCGAACCAGACAATATATGCCAGAGGTTATGAGAATCATACCCAGAAGTTTCAAATAAGAAATGTGCTCACCTAAAATTAATATACTTGCTACAGCAACCAGGAGGAAGGTAGCTCCTGCCATGGCGGGTGCAGCCAGTGACAACGGCAGCAGGGCAAATATGCGTACAGTAAGCACGAAACTTGCACCGTAAAGTATGATTGCAACAATAATCCACGGAGTCAGCCATGGGCTTATCCATGCATCCCAGCCTTTAATTAATGTACGGTCTGATTGGCTGGCCAGTTTAATCGACACTTGCGCAGCAACATTGCATAATATGGCGATAATAGAAAGAAGCCAGATCATTTATTACTTCCCTGGTTTTTTTTGGGTTTTATCAGGTAGCTAGGGCGGCCTTTGACTTCTTCATAAATGCGCCTCAAATAATGACTGATAATACCAAGCCCCATAAGCACTGTTCCGCCGATGATAACGATGAGTAAATTGATGGTGGTAAAGCCATCAAGCGCAACACCTTGCCATTTTTGCCAAAGGCTCAATATACCTATTATAAGGCCGAGTGCTAGACTAAAAGCACCTGTCCAGCTCACAATGCGTAAAGGTAAGCTGGATAGTGCGGTTATATTATCTATTGCATAACAGAGTAGCCGAAATCGACTCCAGCGGCTCCCCCCCGTCCCTTTTCTTAATGCAACTTTAAAGGGTATCCGTGCTGACGGGTATCCTGACCAGTCAATCAGCCCGCGGAAAAAACGTTGATTCTCGGGGAACGCCAGGTAAGTATTTACAACATGCCGGTCAAGTAGCTTAAAGTCACATAAACCGCGAATATTCAGATGAGTGAAAAAGTGAAATAGCGCATAAAAAATATACGAGAAAACCTTACTCGCTATGGGTTCTCTACCACGATCGGCCTTAATCGCTTCAACAACTAAAACGCCACTAGACCAAAGTTTTACCATCTGTGGAATTAATTCAGGCGGATGCTGCAAATCGGCATCAAGTATAATAACTGCCTTTCCCTCTGCGGCTTTAAGACCGGCGTGTATCGCTGCTTCTTTACCAAAGTTACGAGTGAGTTCGATTAGGTGAATGCGGGAATCATTGCGTGCTAAGGCTGCAATTTTTTCCACTGTGTTATCTGTAGATCCATCATCTACAGCAATGATTTCAATTGGCATGTCTTCGCCACAATATGCCGCTGATAAGATAGTCTGTAGATTTTGGCTTATGTCAGAGCTTTCGTTGAAAATAGGAATGACAAGTGATATTACTGGGGACGGGGTTGGCATTGCCTTAATCTCAAGCTAGCTATGTGATTAAGCATTTTATGTTTTTTTTCAGGGAGTCACAATCTTAAATGAACCCCATTCACTAAAATAGTCCTGAACCTAGTTATGCGAACTGTTATTCCACAAGTGAGCAATAGTCATAATGATGAGATTTCTTATACACGTCACTTTATCAACCAGGCTGGATTTTTAGACTAAGGAATAGTGTAAGATTTCGGCCACTATAGACTTTCAGATAAATAACGTCCACATGCCCAAACAAAAATTCCAGATTCATAAGGGCTGTAAAGAATTTGAATGCAAATTTAATATCTGAGAATCGGTAGACGTTTTCTTGCTGAGGACTGAAAATCTGAGCGCGAAGGGGTTTTATCTATGACCAGATAGTATGACGTTGTTTATATGATGATGGGCTGTATTACATCTTTTATGATAAAGTATATAATTTTGTGATTGGCTGCTTCTTGTCGTAGAGCAACAGCAAAGATTGTTTATCAAATCAGTTTAGGAAACTTTCTTGACTATAGTAAAAACCGTTTTTTCTCACACTCATGTCTTGCGTTTGTTAATCACGCGGGATCTTTCCAGTCGATACAAAGGAACCATGCTCGGTATTTTCTGGCTGTTTTTACAGCCTTTGATGATGGTGGTTGTCTATTCATTTGTGTTTTCTGTGATTATGAAGGTAAGAATTCCCGGCATGGACAATTCTTATGATTTTGCTTTGTATCTAATGGCTGCAATGATGCCATTTTTTGCTTTTCAGGATGCCATTCTGGCAGCGAGTAACTCTTTGTTCACTGGCAGCTCTTTATTGCATAAATCTACCTTACCCGCCTTGCTGATACCGTTAGTACCCATGCTGACTACGGTGGTGACAGAGATTGTTGCCTTAGTTGTTATCGTGTTAGCGACTTTTTTATTGCTAAAACAAGTGTCCTGGTATTTGCTGTTATTACCTGTACTGATTTTGATCCGGCTTTGTTTAAGTATTGCTTTGGGTTATATGGTGGCCACTTTATCGGTATTTATTCAGGATTTGCGCCAGGCTTTGGGTTTGCTGCTGACAGTGTTGATGTTTTTAACGCCTATTGTGTACCCAGTCAGCATGATTCCGGCCGAGTTTATACCGATGAATAATTTAAATCCCATGTATCATTTGCTGGATGCTTATCGTGCAGTAATTCTTAGAGGAGAAATGCCTGATATCGGACTGGTCTATGTCGCAGGTTTTTCAATCGTGCTGTTATTCTTAGGTATTTATTTTTTTCAAAAATCCATAGCACGTGCCAAGGATTTTGTATGAGTGCTTTAATCGCAACTGATTTAGCCAAGGCTTATCGACGCTATCAGAAACCAATTGATAGCTTAAAAGAGCTGGTTTTTAGAAGACAGTATCATGAGCAATTCTGGGCATTAAAGGGTGTCAGTTTTCGCTGTGAACCAGGCGAGGTTTTAGGTATCGTTGGCGATAATGGTGCCGGTAAAAGTAGTCTATTAAAGCTCTTGGCGGGTACCATGCAGCCTACACAGGGCGAATTGATTGTTAATGGGCGCGTGTCAGCAATTTTGGAGTTAGGCTCGGGCTTTCATCCAGATTTTACCGGGCTGGAAAATATTCATTTGGGGTGTGCAATGCTGGGCTTGAGTGCTGAGCAAATTGCTGCAAAAGTGGATGATATTATTGATTTTTCCGAGTTAGCTGATTTTATTTATCAACCGGTTAAAACCTATTCTTCGGGTATGTTTGTGCGCCTGGCTTTTTCGGTAGTAACATCAGTTGATCCTGATATTTTGGTAGTTGATGAGGCTTTATCAGTTGGCGATCAGCATTTTCAGAAGAAAAGCATGGATCGTATGATGGCGTTTAAGGATCAGGGCAAGGCTTTAGTCTTTTGTTCGCATAGTCTTTATCATGTCAAAGAGTTATGTAAACGAGCCATATGGCTGGATAAGGGCGTGATTCAGGCACAAGGTAATAGTGGTGAAGTCATTGATCAGTATAATGATCATGTGCGCATGCAGAATAGAGTGTCCGTTGTTAAGCCTGTTCAATCTGAAAGCATAGAAAAGACGGACAAAAGTCAGTTAACGGCATATTTAGTGGATGCCTCGTTACTACGTGTTAAAAAGACAGGTGATGATGTCGTTATATACCGGACTGGTGACGCCTTCCGAGTAAAGGTGATGGCGCATAAACAGAGCAGTCTGGCTCTAGAAGATGTGCATATAGGCATTATAATCAAACGCAATGATGGTGTGCAGTGTTTTGGTGTGAGTACTGTCTTGGATAACGTTGCTTTATTTACTGGCGAAGACAAAAATGACCTGGGTGTGGTTTATGAGATTCCTGAATTAACTTTATTGTCCGGACACTATAGCCTGGAGATCTGGTTAATTGATACCACCAGTGCGCATGTGTATGATTCCATGCAAAGTTGCTGTGAATTTAAAGTCAGGCAGACAGGCACAGAGGTAGGAGTAACGTATCTTGAGCATCAATGGAGTGCGCCGGTATGAATTTACGCTTTAAATACCGTTTTTTATTGCCTTTACTTGCGCAGCTGCCGCAAAGTATAGCTTATCGCCTTGCCAGCTTATCTGGCCGATTTTCGCGAACTGGGTATGTAGCCGAAAAAAACGTGATTATTGAGCAAATGCAAACGGTTTTTTCCGAGAAAGGTCGGGATGCACTGGAGGCCAGCGCTGATTATTTTTTTGGTATGGTTGAACGTGAGGCTTTAGATACCTTTTTTTTTAGAACGCGTAAAACAGCCCGGCAAGTAGAGCAATTTATTCGGTTAGAAGATTTTCACCATGTAACAGATGCCCGGAAGGCAGGGCAGCGTGTCATTATCAGCAGTGGTCATTTTGGTCGCTTCTGGATGGCAGGTGTGGGTATGCAAGCGCAGGGCGTTTCAGTGGGAACTATTACCCGTGATGGTGGGGAAACAAATGAGCATGGCTTGCCTGAAGATGAATATCAGTATCGACTAAAAAAACTGGCCTGGCTACAACAATGTTTTGGCGGACCTTTTTTGGTTGAAGGAGATTCAGCTCGACCTATTTATCGTGCCCTGAATGAGCATGTGATGGGTTTATTTATTGATGTTCCTTATTCGGGCGATAAAAATGGCTGTATAAGTTTGCCTTTTTTAGGTAAAGAGACTCGTTTTCCTTTAGGTCCTGCAAAAATCGCAAAAAGGGCACAGGCGTTAATTGTCCCTTTTTATGTGTTCGAGTCACGGGCAGGGCTGCGCGCAAAATTTTATCCACCCATTGATACTGAACATTTAAATGAGCAAGACATTATGCTTCAGTTGGTTGGATTACTGGAACAGCAGGTTTTAGCTTATCCCGAGCAATGGTGGTTGTGGCAGGCTTTACCGTTAATGAGGCAGTAAGCTGGTTTTACTGCGCTTTATGTTTAGGGCGGGACCGAACCAAGAGCATACCGGAAAACTAAAATATCGCCCCATATTAGTGGCTGGTTTGCCATAAAACGAAATTAATGATTTATTTAAAAAATGAGTGTGAAATATGACTAAACCAACAATGCGTGAATACAATTTGCTATCCGAGCGATTTATTGCATTAGCGAATGAAATGAAAAATGAAGGTAAAAGCCAGCAGATGATTAATGCTGCATTAATGTCTGCATCCGGTATTTATGCGACTTATACGGCAGCCGGGAACGCTGGCGGCTTAAAGCCCTCAGGAGTTGATCAGGTGGTTGCGGTGTATAAAGCTAATCTGGAAAATGTGCAGAAATTAAAACAGCAACAAGTTGAGTAATCATTGTAGGGCAGGCTTTAGTCTGTTGATGAGTGCAGGTTTAATCTTGATATAAAAATGTTGGGATCTAGTGAGCTAAAGTTCGCTCTATAGCTGTAAATATCCAGATCGTCGAAGTTTGTTAATAATATATATGAGTAAAAAAAAATACCAATTTACCCTTGATACCGCTGAGAAAAATGACTCGCATATGGGTTTGGCGCGTCGCATTAAGCCTCAGCAGCGCATTCTGGAGTTAGGCTGTTCGAGTGGTTATTTATCTGCGTTTTTGCAACAGGAGCTGGCTTGTGATGTAGTTGGGGTGGATATTGATGCGGATGTTCTACAGCAGGCTGCGCCTTTTTGTGTGCAGGCTATTGTTGCCGATCTGGATACTGATACCTGGCTGGCAGAAATAGAGGGTCAGCAGTTTGATGTTGTTTTATGTGCGGATGTCCTGGAGCACTTAAAAAACCCTGCGGCAATGCTGACCAGTTTAAAGCCTTTTCTACATGCTGAAAGCTATCTTTTAGCATCGGTGCCCAATGTCGCGCATGCATCTATACGCCTGGAGTTATTGCAGGGACATTTTGATTATGAAACACTGGGGTTGCTAGATGATACGCATTTACATTTTTACACCCGGGATGGTTTAATTTCAATGCTAATGCAAGCGGGATATGTCTGTTGTGATATTAGCTATAGCATACAAGATTTGGCTGATGAAGTCATTGATCAGCATTTAGCAAATGCGGGTTTGCAATCATCCCCAATGGCGCGTGAATTATTGCATACTCCTGACGCCGTTGCGTATCAGTTTATTATTCAAGCGCGTCCGACACCAGAAGAATTGTTGCAGCATTTGCCTCAACCTTTAGCGCCTAAGCCTTTAGTGAGTTCTGGCGTGTTTTATGGTGAAAAACAAGAAAAGATAGTTGCTTTGGCGCATCAACTAGAGACCGAACTAGAACATAACAAACATCATCAAAAGCATATTGGTCAGCTTGAAGAAGTAATAAAGTTCTTAGAGCAACGATTAAATACCGAAGCTGAACATAATAAAAATCACCAACTGGCTATTAAGGCATGGCAGGAGTCGACGGTGGTTTTAGATGAAGCATTATTTGATTTGACGGCACAGTTACAACTAGAGCAGGAAAAAAATACCAGATTATCATCAGAGCAAGTTTTCTTAATGGATAGAGTTGCCTGTTTAACAGATAATATCCAGCATCTGGAACAGGTTTTACAGCGAGTACATAATAAAATCAGTTACCGCGTAGTGCGCGGAATGAAAAACACACCGAAAAAAATATCAGGTCTTCTAAGCAAGACAGAAAAGGCTGATAAGCATGAGTTGATTAATTTTTTCGATTATGACGCCTGGCTTACGGCACAAAGTCAATGGCATGAACAGGAATTATCGGCATATAGGGGAGACGTTAAGACATGGCAAAATCCACCAAAAATTGCTGTATTAATGCCGGTTTATAATCCAGATAAAGACTGTCTGGTCAATGCCGTAGAGTCTGTTTTGCGGCAGGTCTATGGCAATTTCGAATTATGCATTGCAGATGATGCCTCCACTGCTGGTTACGTGCGAGAAGTTTTGCAGTCCTATATGCGGAAAGATTCTCGGGTTAAAGTCGTTTTTCGTGAGCAAAACGGGCATATTTCTGCGGCATCTAACAGCGCCTTGTCATTAGTCGAGGCGGATTATGTAGCCTTAATGGATCATGATGATTTATTGACACCCGATGCCTTGTACTGGGTGGTAAGAAGCATACAACAGCACCCTGATGTACAGTTAATTTATTCTGATGAAGATAAAATGGATTTGCAGGGAAAGCGTTATGCACCCTATTTTAAGCCGGACTGGAATCCTGAATTATTGTTATCGCATAATTTTATTTGCCATTTAGGCGTTTATAAGACCGCGCAAGTCAATGCCTTAGGCGGCTTTAATCCAGACTTTGATGGGGCGCAGGATTATGATTTGGCATTACGTTATGTCGCAGGGTTAAAACTTGAGCAGATTGTACATATTCCACGCATTCTGTATCACTGGCGTGCCGTTGCCGGTAGTACAGCAAATGGCGTACATGAAAAACCCTATGCCGAAGCCAGGATTGAAAAAGCTGTAGCGAGTGCACTAGAACGCCAGCACCGTCCTGCAGAGGTATCAGCACATAAGCAGTTGCCAGGTGCGGTACGAGTACGATATTTATTACCTGAGGTATTACCGCTAGTCAGTATAGTGATACCGACGCGCAACGGTTTCCATTTATTACACCGCTGTGTGGAAAGTATTTTTGCCAAAACCACTTATCCTAATTATGAATTAATTATTATCGATAATGGTAGTAATGATCTGGTTTCGCTAAGATATTTACAGCGTCTTCAAGAAAATCCTCGGGTAAGTATTATTCGTGATGATAGCCCATTTAATTATGCAGCCTTAAATAACAAAGCCGTTGCTGAAGCCAAAGGCGAAGTTATCGCTTTATTGAATAATGACCTGGAAGTGATTAATGCTGACTGGCTGGATGAAATGGTCAGTCACGTAGTACATCCTGAGGTAGGCGCAGTAGGGGCTAAATTATATTACCCAGATGACACTATCCAGCATGCGGGCGTTATTGTTGGTTTAGGTGGCGTAGCAGGGCATTCGCATAAGCATTCGCCAAGAGATAACCCCGGTTATTGCGGCCGATTATTATTAGCGCAGAATTTATCAGCGGTAACCGCAGCTTGTTTGCTGGTTAGAAAAGACGTATTTGATCAGGTCGGTGGTTTTGATGAACAGCATTTATCTGTCGCTTTTAATGATGTAGATTTATGTTTACGTATTCAGGAACAAGGTTTTTATAATGTCTGGACTCCTTATGCTGAAATGTATCATTATGAATCTGCTAGTCGAGGTTATGAAGATACGCCTGAGAAACAGGCGCGTTTTAATAAAGAAGTCGCGTATATGAAACATCGCTGGGGGGAGGGCTTGTTAAGAGACCCTGCTTATAACCCCAATTTAACTCTTGATCGAGAAGACTTTTCTTTTGCCTGGCCGCATGCTAATAACATATAAGGTGCGGGTTCTCGATGTCGGTCGGGTTCTTTGTATCTCAACTTTCTTTGGATTATTTAAATATTATAAAGTGGACTAAAATCAGTTTTAACCAGGCATTAAATACCTATTCAGCCATTAGCAGGTGGGCGCAAAACCTGCTTTCCAGTAGATGCTCCGGTGTTGTTCAGCTTAGTTAAGTGTTGGATTTTTGTGAGATGATTAAATTTTTATTTTGCTTTACTTAGGCTTTATTGACTGTGGTTGAAAGCACAGAAAAGCTATCCCGCTTTGCTTATAAATATTATTAAACAGTCCTCATGCTCGTTGATTACAAAAAGAGTTTTTTGTGTTGTGTGTTGATAGTTTGATATCACGAGTATGCATCACGAGCCTTTAATTGATAAGAATCAAGTTGTAATGATTCTTGAGTTAATACAAGAGTGCGATTCATTATATTGAATTAACGACCCGCTAGAGTATTTTTCAGGAAAAATATTTTTATACTTTAATTATATGCCAAGAAATACTATTTTTTATACCCTGCAATTTATTGCTGTAGCAATTCCAGCATCATTAATTTTATATTATGCAATTCACTCTGGCGGGCTCCCTGATAATGATTACTGGGGAGAAATTGGGCAAATTATCAACCGGAAAAACGGTGAGTTGTCGGTTAACTTGCTGGACTGGATTAGGCGTAGTAATGAACATTACACCTTATTGCCAAAAGTAGTTTATGCCGCTAATTTAATTATCACCGGGGGGAATAATATAGGCCTGAGTCTGTTTGCCTGGTTTATGGCACTGCTACAGGTATTGCTGCTCTATCAGTTATTGCCGGTTAAAAAAAAACAATCGTCTGTTTTGTTTACGCTCTTGTTATTTGCTGTTGCAGCTTTTACATTCAGTCCGAGACAGGCTCATAACTGGATTTTAGGCATGAGTGGTGTCGCCTGGATTACGGCTAACTTTTTTTCTATTGCTGCTATTATTGCGCTGCAACGTTATTCAAGGAGTAACAACAGGACTAGTTTCTACTTGATTTTTGGCTTAAGTCTATGCGCTATCGCTACCTATAGCACCAGCCTGGCATTATTTCCTACTCTGATTATTGCAGCATTTTTATATAAATTAAGTCGTCAAGATCAGCTGTCGATTGCTATATTCGGCATAAGTATTTTAAGCCTCTATTTTTTGACTTATAGCACGCCTGCTCATCATCCTGCCATCCAGCAATCAGTGCTTGTGCTGGCGACTTATATATTCAGTTTTATCGGTGCTTTATTTACACTGGAATTGAATTATGCATTGATTAGCGGTATTTTTGGTGTAGTAAGTTCGCTGGTTATGATTGCCTGTATTTATCATAAAAAAACTTACTGGTTTGCTATTATTCCGTGGATTAGTATTCAGCTTTATGTGTGCGGCAATGCTGCGATGGCTGCACTTGCACGTTCTGGCTTTGGTTTAGAACAGGTATTCGCTTCTCGTTATGGAAGCCTGCCAGCATTATTCTGGCTGGCCTGGATTATGGTGGCGCTGACTTTTTGTTTGCAGCAGCGTGCAATTTATCGCCAGTTTTCTCTGGTTATTTTATTAGGTATCAGTAGTTTCCTTATTTTTAACACCTATCGGGTCGGGCAATTTGTTGCTGAACCTTTGTTGAAACGTGCAGCACAAAAGTCATTGTCACTTGCCTCTATATACTCCCGTGCTATTGATATTGAATTGATTAATGCAACAGGCCTGCCGCTTATTTCATATCAGAAAATGGAATCGATTACCAGAAGGCTTGCTGTTGCTGAGCATATTCCTTTTAATGGTTTATTTGCGCAGTGCCCTGAAGTAGGCAGCAAGGTTAACAATATTCAGCTCGCTGGCACTGAACAATTCCAGGGTGTTTTTGATCATGTAAGATTGCGCAATGATCAGATTATTGAAGCTCAAGGCTGGGCTTATGATAACGGCTCTGATCCAGGCTGTATTGTATTAACCAATCAGGATAATATTGTAAGAGGTGTTGCTATTTATGGGTTTGATCGTCCTGATGTTGCCCAGGCTATACCTGCTATAAATAAGGATCATACCGGCTGGCAGGGCTACGGAAAAGTGCATATGCATGATAATATAGTTAAAGTTTATATGCTGACAGCACAGGGATATTGGTTACCATTAAACGGAAGTTTTCAAATACTTCGCCAACCTCTTGAGTTTCAAAAAATATAAACCCACATGAAGTCATCAAATAGCAGTGCATTATTTTTAAGCTTTGTCATTCCAGTCAAGGATGAAGTGCAGACCCTGGCAGGCTTATATCAAGGTATCAGTGATGCATTAAAACAAAGGGATAAAGACTTGCGTTTTGAAGTTATTTTTATTGACGATGGCAGTACGGATGGTTCCTGGGCAGAAATGACCCGCTTGACCGAGCAATACCCAGATGCGATTAAAGCAATAAAACTGCGCCGAAATTTTGGTAAAGCTTTCGCCTTATCAACGGGTTTTAGTGAGTCTAAGGGCGATATAATTTTTACTATGGATGCTGATTTGCAGGATGATCCAGCAGAAATCCCCAAATTTCTGGATAAAATTGCGGAAGGTTATGATGTGGTGTCAGGCTGGAAAAGCAATCGCCAGGACCCTTTATCGAAGACCCTGCCGTCTAAATTCTTTAATAAAATAACTGCAAAATTGACCGGAGTTTCATTGCACGATTTTAATTGCGGATTTAAAGCCTATAAAAAAGAAGTTTTAGAGGGAATTAAGATTTATGGTGAATTACATCGTTATATTCCGGTTCTAGCGCATGAACTTGGCTTTATCAGCGCTGAAGTCAGTATTAAACACAATAAACGAGAATTTGGCGTCTCCAAATATGGCTGGGAGCGTTATGCGCGAGGGCTACTTGATTTACTGACCGTATTAGCGACTACCCGTTATCTGAAGAAACCGGGTCATTTGTTTGGTGGACTAGGGGTATTATCGGGTATTGTAGGCACAATTATTCTGAGTTATTTGGGAATACTCTGGTTGATTGACGATAGTCCTATCGGTACTCGCCCTCTTTTTGCTGTCGGTATTTTAATGGTTATTCTTTCTATCCAGATGATTTCTATTGGAGTATTAGCAGAACTGATTACCCGGCATAGCGACTCGGGACCAAGCGATAGTGCGATAGCAGATAAGCGAGGGTGTAGCTAATGGCAAAAACACCCCTTATTGAAGAGGGCCTGGTTGTGGGAACCGGCTCGGATAAATACGAAACTAAAAACCCTTTAGCACAATACCTTTTGCGTCAATTTGATAAGAGTATTGCCGAGCTGGTCAATTTGGCCAGGCCCGATTCAATTTTAGAAGTCGGTTGCGGGGAAGGGCATGTAACGGATATTTTATTAAAAAATTCTACAGCAAATATTCAGGCACTGGATATTTCTCAAACTATTGTTGATATTGCCAGGGACGCAATTGATTCAACTCGCGTTGATTTTCAGCAATTTAATATTTATGATCTGGCAGAGAAAGATATCGCCGATTTAGTGGTTTGTTGTGAGGTTTTAGAGCATTTAGAAACCCCGGAAACGGGTTTATTAAGGCTTGCTGAGAAAGCGGCGCCTTATGCCATTATCAGTGTTCCTCGCGAGCCGTTGTGGCGTCTGTTAAACTTTATGCGTGGTGCACATGTAAGCAACTTAGGGAATAGCCCCGGGCATATACAGCACTGGTCACAAAAAGCATTTATACAATTTGTCGAAACGCAGTTTGAAATTGTCAGCGTCAAAGCACCACTACCGTGGACGGTATTGTTGCTTAAATCCAGACAATTTAATAATTCCTGATACATTGTTAAAGAAAATACTCACCACTTTTGGCTCAGTTGTGGCAATTATTTCCCTGGGTTTTGTTGGGGTGCAATTATCCGAAAACTGGGATAAAGTCGGTGCCTATCAATTCACTTTTGCTTCACTTGCCGGTTTATTGTTAGGCGCGGTTGTCTATGCTGGCGCCTGTTTTTTTCTATCATCTGCCTGGTATCAGATTCTTAGTGCAATAAGTTCACATTCATTGTCGGTAAAACTTTTACGTTCGATTTATGCACGTAGTCAGATTGCGAAGTATATTCCAGGTAATGTTATGCACATTGCAAGTCGGCATATCATGCTCAATCGTCTTGGAATAAGTCATAAGCCACTTGCTGTGGCCAGTTTAGCTGAAATGATAGGTTTAGTATCGGCTGCCGTTACTTTTGCCATTATTGGTGGCACATTGTACGATTTATGGGGGGAGTATCTTAAGCCGCAACTACTTTATATAGGTCTGGCGGTCATTGCCATGCTCCTGGTGTTACTGCCTTTAATTCGTATTGCATGCCTGAAGTATATTCCTGCAAGCCATGACCTTTTAAAGAAGCCACGATTACAAGGGGCTCTGTTTCGAGCTTACCTGGAATATTTATTGTTTTTTGCGCTTGCCGGTGCGATTCTGGTGGCTCTGGTTTTTCAATTAGATGGATATGTCAGCTCAAATAGTGTCTTTGCTATTCTTGCCAGCTTTGCTATTTCGTGGTTAGCTGGATTTATTACCCCAGGCGCACCTTCAGGGATTGGTATTCGAGAAACTATTCTGGTGGTGTCGTTAGATAAAATTTTACTCGCTGGAAACGGAGCATTAATTGCGATCTTATTCAGGTTTATGACCGTAAGTGGGGATGTGTTGTTTTTTATCATTGCTGGCGGACGTAAGTAAAAATAATAGAACCTTGCTGTGTGAAGCAGAGAATAATCTTTGTATAATGCTTTATGTAGAAAATTTAACAACATAATCAGGAATTTGATGTGGAATTGACAATTTTAATGCCTTGCTTGAATGAGGCGGAAACGCTCGCCGTTTGTATAGAAAAGGCAGACTCTTTTATTAAGCAAAATAATATTGTTGGTGAAGTTGTCATTGCTGATAATGGCAGCACCGATGGTTCGATAGATATTGCCGAATCATTAGGTGCTAGAGTCGTGCATGTTCCTACACGAGGTTATGGTGCGGCTTTACAAAAAGGCATAGAAGAGGCTAAAGGTGAGTTTGTTATCATGGGTGATTCCGATGACAGTTACGATTTTAGCAATTTAATGCCATATGTAGAGCAGTTACGTGCGGGTTATGATCTGGTTATGGGCAATCGCTTCAAAGGAGGTATAGCTAAAGGGGCGATGCCTTTTTTACATAAATACTTAGGCAATCCAGTACTCAGTTTTCTGGGACGTTTGTTTTTTAAAATTCCGGTAGGGGATTTTCATTGCGGCTTGCGCGGTTTTCGACGCGATTCTGCGCTTTCATTAGGCCTGACTACGCCAGGTATGGAATATGCCAGTGAATTAGTCGTTAGAATGGCTTTGGCAGGCGGTTCAATCAAAGAAGTACCAACAACGCTATCTAAAGACGGTCGTAGTCGTCCGCCGCATTTAAATACCTGGCAAGATGGCTGGCGTCATTTGCGATTTTTGCTGATGTTCAGTCCTCGCTGGCTGTTTTTTTATCCTTCCCTTTTTATTCTTTTGCTTGGGGTCATATTAACCGTTTTATTGGCGCCAGGGGCAGTCAGTATTACACCAAATATTACTCTGGATATTCATAGCATGATTGTCGGTTGCTTTTGTGTGCTGGTGGGCCTGCAAGGTGTTTCCTTTGCCATTGTTGCCAGGCGCTATGCTGCTTTACGTGGCTTTTTACCGTTTACCAATCAAGTTCGTTATCTGGTAGATGCAGTCACTCTTGAGCGCGTACTGATTGTAGCGGCAGTCTTTTTTATTGGTGGTCTGGGTGGTTTAGCCTATTGTGTTAGCAACTGGTTTTCCGTGCACCTTGGAGCACTCGAGTATGGAAGTCTGGTGCGCGTATTGATGCTTGCGGGAACTTCTGTCGCGATTGCAGTGCAATTAGCATTTACCTCCTTTCTAGCTGAAATTCTGGAAATTAAAAGTAATAATTCATACCAAAAAGTTAGCTGAGTGATTGAATTAAACTGGAAAACGGTACGCTTTATTGTGGTGGGCATTTTGGGTGCGCTGGTCTATTTTATATGCAGCTATTTATTTTTGACCTATACCCGATTACCCGCCTTCCTGGCAAGCTTGTTTGCCTATGCCTGTTCATTTGGATTTGCCTATCTGGGTCAGAAATTATGGGCATTTCGCTCTGTTTCTCCACATAAGGTAACTTTATTTCGTTATGCTGTATTGCAACTGAGTTGCGCAACTTTCGCGGCTACTTTTACGCAGGTATTTGTCTCTTATACTGACTTATCACCTTTGTTGTTATCAGGTCTGGCTACAATGTTTACCAGTGGTATAAGCTATATTGTTTCTTCTTGCTGGGTGTTTGCCGATGCTTCAGAGCAGGAGGTTGCAATAAGGGCATCGTCTGACAAGCCAGGGTATAAATCAGTGTCGTCAGTATTTCTTATACAAAATCACTGGCGAGTAATGCTATTGATGTCGCTATGGTTAGTTGCTTGTACTCTGTTTAGCTACTTATATTATTACCTGCCCTGGAGTGTCAATTTATATGCCGGGCATGATGATGCATTGTTTGTTGGTCTTGCTAAATTTTTAGTTGCGGGGCATTGGTTAGGCCCTTATTCGCAATATACTTTAATGAAAGGCCCGGGGTATCCTTTATTTTTGGCATTGACTCATATACTCGGCTTGCCATTATATTTATTAGCAGCTATTTTGCATTGCATTGCGGTCAGTTTTTTTGCCTGGACTCTGTATCGACTTAGTCAGTCGCGCATCTTGTCTATATTGCTATTTGTCCTGTTATTATTACTACCATTGGTTATTTCCAGTGGCCGAATTATTCGCGATCAGATTTATCCCGATCAATTTTTATTGGGTTTTTCCGCATTGATTTTTAGTTTGTTTATTGCCAATACCTTTGTTAAACGGAGCATTACTGCGTTTATAGCTGGACTGGTGCTTGCATGGCTTTGGCTAACGCGCGAAGAGGGCGTCTGGATCTTACCTTCTGTTGTTTTGCTGACCGTTTTTGCGCTTTGGCAATTCTGGCGTAATAAATGCTTTAAACAAGGCATAGTAAGCTCTGTGTTAGTCGTTATTCTGAGTTTTTCCAGTGTACATATTGTTTTTCAATTTATAAATTGGCGGGCTTATGATCGCTTTATAGGACTTGATATCAAGGAAAAAAACTTTAAGGCGGCATTATCTGCATTACAAAATGTGCGTGTCGGTGAAGCCATTTCTCATGTACCTGTTTCTCAGGCGGCAATGTTAGCTATTTATAACGTCAGTCCTGGTTTTTCAGAATTGCGACATTTTTTTGATATAGACGGAATCGGTTGGCGTGATCATGGCTGTGGTTCTTACCCGTGGGCTTGCGGTGAAATTGCCGGCGGCTGGTTTATCTGGGCATTAAGGGAGGCTGCTGCTAGTAAAGGTTATTATCAGACGCCCACAAAGGCAGCGGATTTTTTTGCTAGAATCGCAAGAGAAGTTAATCAAGCCTGTACAGATCAGCGGTTAAGTTGTAGCAACAGTCTCAGCGCTTATATGCCCGAGATTTCCCAGCGAGATATTGATAAAGTTCCTGAAACTTTAGAGCAGTTACTTGATATGTTATTACTGAGTAATTTTTCTGCAAATAATATGCGTTTGCACTCAGCAATTGAGGGGGACTTTTCAGGTAAACGGTCGGTAATGGATTTTTTACATAGTCAGGATCGTTTTTTCCTGGACGAACAAGGCGTTGAGATTTTTGGCCGATATACAGCTATTAATGAGAATAATGAAGATTTAGATTTTTTAATAGCAAATAAACAAGGGCAACCTTCTGTCTATACCCTGAAACAGCTGTCTTCTAGAGCAGATATGCTTGGTTTCTACCCATTTGTTATGCAAACTCCTTGTTTAAAGGAGTGCAGTCTTTCGATTAGTGTTGGCGGGCAGGAAAAGTTTCATGAGTTTATTCCTGATCATGATCAAGTATTTAAACAAGCACAAGCGATTACGATAGGTAACTTGCAGGTTTTTTTTGAAAAAGTAGTCAGTGGTAAAAGGCAGTATACGGCTGTGGTAGGTGCAGGTGAAAAGGCAACACTGAAGGTTCGGCAGATGTTGTTTGAGGCCTTTAAGTTGATATTTCCAATATTACTATCATTGGGCTTAATTGCATTTTTTGTGCTCACAGTCTTGGCTTTTAAACAGCGACATTTTTCAGTTTTATTTGTACTCAGTGCCGCGCTATGGGGTGCGGTACTGGCCCGATTAACTATTTTATTTTTAGTGCATATCAGTTCATTTCCGGCTTTGGAAAAGTTATATTTTATGCCCGTTTACAGCTTGGTAATAATTGCTGCGGTGATCAGTTTATATTTATTGATTGAGTGGCTACGAACTCGTCCCGAACCAGAAATATTAACTTGAAAAAAGCTGTTCTCATTTAATGTGCTAAGGAGGCAAAAAGGCCTTTTCCTCAGAATGTGTAAACATTCAGCTGGGCTTAGATTTTTATTGAGAGCATTAAGATACTTAGCCCATCGTGGTTGCTTCTAGTGCTGAGGCTAAATTGAAAATATTTATTCTGTGGATTTAAAAGGAAACCTGATTACCCATGAGTTTCCGCCAAGTTAAAACAACCAACTACTGAGTACGTCATTCCTGCATGCTCTTAGCAGGAATCTAACCAACAAGGAATAGATTCCCGATAAAAGACCTCGGGAATGACGCGTTATATTAAGTGTTACTGTCACTTCACCCTAATTTGGCGGAGGCTTCTGGGTAATCAGGAAAGGAAATGAAAAAGAGGCCATTAGACGAACAAACAACAAAATTACACCAACAATGAGAAAAATAATTGAGATATAAAACCCTTTTCTCATTGTTCCGGTTTTGCCCAGAATCGATTGCAAATCAGCAATATACAGTGTAAGTAAAACATGCGATTGCTCCGTAACAACAGCATTGAACATATTGCTTAATAGGCTATTTAACTTATGCCGGTGGTCAATAATAATTTGAGCATGTTTTAATAATAACCTAAGCTGTTGTTTGGTTTTAGTGTTTAAAGTTACATTGACTGAGTCATTTTTAATGGTCTCGATCATTCCTGGTAGTTCAGACGGGTAGGACGAGTTGGTGCTTACATCTGATATGATAATGTTATGTTCCAGATTATTTAACTGCTCGATTAAATTATTAGTCTGACTTTGTTTTAGTAGCAGCTGTAATTGCGTGCTAGCTTCGGGGAAAAAAGCAGGGAATTTCGGTAAATCGCATGCAAACTTTTAAATTTTTCTGCCTCATTACTAAAGCTTAGTACCGACCTATTTAGCGCAATGCTCTCTGGCGTATCTAGTGAAAGTTGTTGTGTGAGCCTGGTTAAGTTTTGCTGAACAAGCGTAACATGGTCATAATCAATATGTTCTCCCCTGGAAACCTGGATAATAGCTTTACATAATAGAGAGGCTTGCTCATTAATATTCCAGATCAAATCCGTGTTTTTTTGATAATTCTTGTAGTCGACCTGGGCAAGGGAATAAAAACTTGTGGCTGATATTAGCATGGTCAGTATAAAGAGTAGAGGCAGGGCTTTTTTTACTCTATTCATAAAGCAGTGTTTTGATATTGCCCAGTCAAGGTTTTAAGAAATAAAACAATTTTATTGATATCTTGTTGATTCGACGCTCGACCGAGTTGGTAGCGCATCATGATTGCTGTTGCATCTGCTAATGTTTTTGTGGAGCCATCATGAAAGTAAGGTGCTGTTAAATCAATATTTCTTAAACTCGGAACTTTAAAAACATATTTATCCTGCTCATTTTGAGTTACCTGGAAACGACTTAAATCGGCAGCAGTGATATGACCTCTATCTGCAAAATAATCCCCCATCACACCAAAGCGTTGGTATAGATTACCTCCGACTGCAACTCCCTGATGGCAAGAAATGCAACCATATTGCTTAAAAAGTCTATATCCTTCAAGCTCCTCGGTTGTTAATACGTTGGGATTGTTTTTTAGGTATAAATCAAAACGGCTATTCGACGTGAGCAGGCTTTCTTCAAATTTCACCAGTGCAGACTTGATATTGATAATAGTTAGCCCCGTCGTAAATGCTTGATTAAACTGTGCTATGTAAAAAGGGTCCTGCTCTAGTTTGGATAGAACTTCAGCCCATGAGCTATTCATTTCTATAGGATTGCTGATTGGGCCATCTATTTGATTCAGTAAATCTGCAGCACGCCCATCCCAGAACTGGCGAAAGTTAAGCGAACTATTAAACACAGTAGGTGAGTTAATCAGGCCCTTGTTACCATTAACACCACTTGAGACAACTTGACCATCTGCGCCACCATATTTTAGCGAATGGCAGCTAGCGCAGGACAGCTGGTTATTTTCTGACAGACGAACATCATTGAACAGCAGGCGGCCTAATTCGACTTGATCAGGAGCACTGATAACAGGATCGGGGATGGGTTTTATCGGTTCATTTAACAGCGGTTTTGCGAGAGCAAAACGACAAACTAGAACAAGTAATAAGCTTGTTAAAAAGTTTGCCATAGTGAGGTGGAGGGACATGGAAAATTTATTAAACGAGTAAATCGACTAATAGCACCTTTAACTTTTCTTGTTGTCTCTGAATATTTAATCTGTTTGCCAGGATAATTGATTTCAATTCTGTTAATGCGGTATTAAAATCATCATTGACTATCAGGTAGTCATACTCTGCGTAATGACTCATTTCATTTACTGCATCCTGCATACGGCGGTCAATAACAGCCTCGCCATCTTGCCCGCGCTCTTTTAATCGGCGGCGCAAAACTTCTGTGGAAGGCGGCAATATAAATATACTGATGCTATCAGGAAGTATGCGCCGGATTTGTTCTGCACCCTGCCAGTCTATTTCTAAAATAACATCTTTACCGCTATTCAGGCTTTGTTCAACTGAGCTTTGAGCCGTGCCATAAAAATTATCAAAAACCTGCGCGTATTCAAGAAAAGCTTGTTGATGAATCATTTTTTTGAATGTATCAACTGAGGTGAAAAAATAGTCAATAGCGTCAATTTCACCAGGCCTCCGGGCGCGAGTGGTGTGAGAAACAGAGACTATCAGTTTATCCATATGAGGGATAAGTTTCTTGATTAAACTGGTTTTACCTGCACCAGAAGGTGCCGAGATAATAAAAAGTTTACCTTTGTTCATGTTGCTGCCTTTACTCTATACTTGAATCCGTGATATTTTCGTAACGGAATTTATTTATTATTGTCTGGTTTTTATACAGTTTAATGTGCAAAAAAGGAATGCTAAAAACGTCTGTGTGAGTTTGAATATAAGATTTTCTACAACTTTATACTTAGCGCAACAAAACAGTTGTAACATTGCTACTGTAATCTTGGCATTAAACGGCCAGGTAATCAATAAAATTGAGTTAAATGAAGGCAATCAAAAAGTCGTCATTCGCTGTGAAGGAGATAAACGCAGTTCGGTTATTGATCCATTATCCACAAAACCGTGAAACGGAGTATAGTCACCCGGCAGGTCACAAGCATTTATGATCATTATATTTTATATTCAGTCACTTATTGTGCTTTAAAACGGTCAACGGCGGTTTCCAGAATGATTGGAATTAAAAGGAGGAATCAATAGATTGGTTAAAGCTCATGCAAGAAATACCGGTGGGCGGTTGCTTTTGCTGGATCGAAATTGAAATAGCCCAAAAGAATCTTGGAGTCTATATGAACGGCGTGTGGAATATTGCCCTTTTGTAGACAAAGGCAGTTACTATGCGCATCGTTTCTGTCAATTGATCAGTGGTTTTTGTCGACGCACGAGTAAAAACACATTTAGCTTTATGCTGAGAAAACACTAAAAACGTTGATAAAATCTATTTGCACATTATGCTGTCTGGGCTTTATCCGGAAAAGCTCTAGTGGCTCGATGAGTGCAATCTTTGGTCTGTTCGGATGACCTGACTTTGACTATATTGAGGGCAGCCTCGCCAACAATTATTTTCTTAGGGCTTGCTATCGTCGGCCTTGACAGGCTGCACCAGGATACCCGGTTTTTTTATTTTCTGTAGGCCTTGAGATATCACCTGTTCTCCATTTTTCAGTCCTTTTTTTATCACCCAATAGTGTTTATAAGCAAAATCTTTTTTGACCATTCGTTGTTCTACCTTATTATCTTTGCTCAGGACATAAACAAAACTGCCCTGCTGCGTTTCCAATAGAGCGGTTTGCGGTATCAGCAATGCATTGGGAAGTTTGCCTACAGTCAGATTTAAAGGTACATACTGCCCTGGTATCAACATCAATCCCAGATTGTTTTGATCGTTTGGGTTTATTTTTCGATTGGGAAATATAGCTCTTGTCGCCATTGTATCGGTCTCGGGGTTATAGCTGGCACTGGTATAATCAACATGCCCCTGTTCAGGGTATATTGCCCCGTTAGGCAGAATCAATGTGCCGGTAATATCACTGCGTTTTTTTGGCCCCAGACCCTCATTTGACAATTCCTGAACTGTATAGGAATCGCGTCGGCTCACGTTGAAATCGACGTAAACTGGATTAAGCGAAGTCAAAGTCGTTAAATCAGTTTCCTGGGCGGTCACTATGGCGCCTTCATAGACCTGAGTTTCCTGTATCCAGCCGTCAAATGGTGCCACTATGAGGCAATATCCCAGATTTAGTGCAGCCTGTTCAATATCTGCTTTGTCTTTGTCTACTGAAGCAGCATACATTTTTTGCTTGGCGTCAGTGGCATCCCGTTTTTCTTTGGAAACAAAACCTTTTTTCGCCAACTCGTTATAACGTGCGAGTTCAAGGTTCCAGAACGCCAGACTGGCCTGATCTTTTTTCAACTGTGCATTGGCAGCATTCAGTTGTGCCTGAAACGGCCGCGGATCAATTTGATACAAAGGGTCGCCGGTTTTTACTTCAGTGCCTTCTACAAACAGACGCTGTTCGATATAACCCGAAACTTGCGGCTTGATAACCACATCTTTGTTAGCTTTGACGGTACCAGAGAACTGCACGATGATCGGTACAGTCTGCTGCAGAACCGGGGCAGCAACGACTTTTGGTGGCGGTGGCGGCACTTGTTGCTTATCTTTACCTCCGCAACCGGATAGCAGCGATATTGTCAGCATAATGCCGGTCAGTATGTTCAGGCCGCTGTAATTGCTATAGAGATGTTTAGGCATTGTACTCACCAGAGTTCCAGAGTTTAATATAGTGTATATATACAGGCTGGACAAAAATAGTCATTTAATCCGCCATGTAATAATTTAAGATGCTGTACCAGCACTCAAGCAGGATAACGCAGGAAAAATCTTGTTTTATCCTGAAGCAGCGTAAAATAACGCTGATCACGATGATTTTCGCTCCCGAAGACGCTCGATGATAACATAAAACAAAGGCACAAAAATGATCAACACAGTCGCCAGTGTTAAACCACCCACTACGGCTGTCCCCAATGAACGGCGAGCGTTAGCTCCTGCGCCACTGGCTAAGACCAGTGGCATCAAGCCGAGAATAAAAGCAAAAGCGGTCATTAGGATCGGGCGCAGACGGATTCGCGCAGCTTCCTTCGCCGACTCCAGAATGCCCATGCCATTATCATGCAAATCCTTGGCAAACTGCACGATCAAAATGGAATTCTTGGCTACCAGCCCGATCAGCATTACCAGACCGATCTGACCATAAACATCAAGATTCATATCGCGCAGTGCCAAAGCTCCGATAGCTCCCAGCAAACCCAAAGGGATCGCCAGCAAAATCATGATCGGCATGGACCAGCTTTCGTATTGCGCCGCCAGCACCAAAAAGACAAAAATTAACGACATGGTAAAAACCACCGGAGCAAGGTTGCCGGCCTCCTTTTGCTGGTAAACCATGTTGGTCCATTGATAACCGAAACCCTTCGGTAAATAGTCCGCCGCCAGTTGCTCCATTACCACATTTGCCTGTTCCGAACTATAACCCGGCGCGGCGCCTCCGTTAATCTGTACCGAACTGTATTCGTTGTAATGTGGAATATTATAGGGTCCGACGATGGAGTTGATTGTCACAAATGCGCTGAGTGGAATCATATCTCCATCCTTGTTGCGTACCTGCAATTGAGTGATATCATACTCACGAAACCGGGCATCCTTTTCCGCCTGCAGATATACCCGGTACACCCGGCCATATTTATTGAACTGGTTGACGTATAGCGACCCCAGATTTATCTGCAGGGTATTGAAAATATCGTCTAAATCAACACCCCTGGTCATGGCTTTTACCCGGTCCACTTCGATAAAACGTTGGGGTACTTCTGGATCATATGTAGTGTAAACACCTGCCAGCTCCGGTTTTTCATGTGCTTTGGCAATAAATTGCCGAACCACCTTGGTCATTTCTTCGACTCCAAGGCTGTTAAGATCTTGAATTTCAAAGTTAAAGCCGCCGGTGGAACCCAGGCCAGGAATCGGTGGCGCATTGGCTACCATAATCACAGCTTCGGGAAGCTCAGAGACTTTTGCCCGAAGGTGTGCCATGATCGCCTTAAGCTGGGTATCCTTGCTCTTGCGTTGATCATAGGCATCCAGAACTACAAAAAAAATCCCTGCGGCAGGATCCTGGATTCCATCGATCAGATCATAACCATCAATTTCTATGCTGTGGCTAACTCCGGGAACTTCTTTGGCAATCTCCTCTATCTTGCGCATTAATTGTTGAGTGCGTTGAAAAGAGGCTCCAGAAGGTAACTTAGACATGATAAAAAGGTAACCCTGATCTTCTTCGGGGACAAATGCGGCTGGAACCGACCAGAAAAGTACTAAAGATAGTGCGCACAACCCAAGAAATGCTATTACCACCAGCCCCCATAATCTGACCAGGGTTTCGACAGCGTTGGCATAGGTATTGGCCAGTTTATCGAAAGCCCGGTTGAAGGCACGAAAAAAAGCATGTTTCTCGCCTGTTTCAGGACGCAGAAAAACTGCTGCCAACGCCGGACTCAAGGTTAAGGAGTTGAAACCGGATAACCCCACTGATATGGCGATGGTCAAGGCAAATTGGTTATACAACTGGCCGGTCATCCCGGGAATGAATGACACCGGAATAAATACTGCCATCAATACGATTGTTGTCGCTATAATCGGCCCGCGTACTTCGGACATGGCCAACTCGGTGACTTTTTGCATATCTGTTGCACCGTTCTCTAAATGTCGGTTGACGTTTTCCACAACCACAATCGCATCGTCAACTACCAATGCAACCGCTACTACCAGCCCCAGTAAACTCAGGGTATTGATGGAAAAACCGAACGCAAGCATAAACGCCAGGGTACCGATTAGCGATACCGGAATCGCAATCGTAGGAATGAGTGTGCTGCGAAAATTCTGTAGAAAAAGAAACACCACCAGCATTACCAGAACAATGGCTTCTAACAGGGTTATCAACACTTCCCGGGTCGACTCATCAATAAAACGGGTGGTATCGTAGTGCACATCCCATTGCATATCTTCCGGGAAATGTTCAGCCAGATCGTTCATTGTGGCACGTACTTGCTTGGCGATATCAATGGAATTGGCATTGGCCAGCTGATATACGGCGATAGCTGCGGTAGGGCCTCCATCAAGATGAGTGGACCAGGTATAATCCTCGGAGCCGAGCTCTACTCTGCCCACATCTTTGATCCTGACCACAGTTCCATCCGGATTGGCGCGAATCACAATATTTTCGAACTGTTCCACATTGTCCAGACGCCCCAGAGCATTAAGCTGAAATGCAAATGTCTGGCCGATCGGGGCCGGTGGATCCCCCAACTTACCAGCCGCGACCTGGTTATTCTGTTCCTTTATCGAGTTTTCCACGTCCATTGCAGTCATCCCCATATTGGCCAGACGCTCTGGATCTAGCCAGATACGCATTGCATATTTACGCAGGCCAAAGTTATTGATCGACGCCACCCCTTCAATACGAGCCAGTCGGTCGGTGATATGGATATCGGCATAATTTTGCAGATAAGCTTGGTCGAGACTTCCTTTGGGGGAAGTCAAGTTGACGATCAGAACAATATTGCTGGACTGTTTGGTAATGGTCAGCCCTACCTGATTGACTTCGGGCGGCAGCTGCGACAGCGCCTGATTGCTGCGTGTCAACGCCTCCATCTGAGCGATGGATTGATCATATCCAACCTTGAAAGTCATGGTAATGATGGCATCACCATTGTTGGTGCTGTTAGAGGACATGTAAATCATCCCCTCGGCTCCGTTAAGCTGTTGCTCCAGCGGGGTCGTCACGGTTTTTGCAACGACATCTGAACTGGCACCGATATATTGCGTGGATACCTGTATCTGCGAAGGGACTAGCGGTGGATATTGGGCAATCGGTAATACCAGCATACTGATTATACCGGCCAGGATCATCATCAAGGCAATAGCGGCGGCAAAGATGGGGCGTTTGATAAAAAAATTCATTTCCGGCTGCTTCCTGATTGCTGATGATTCATTCGATTATAACGGGCATGGCTGACAGGCACTTTAAATTTTTACCAACCTAACCATTGATCCCGCTTTGTTTGTGCAAAATAGTATAGAGCATATATTTGTTTAATAGGCAATCAAAGGAGCAGCCAGTAATGCTGTTAACAATCAGTTAAATAATATATAAATCAATATTATATAGATACATATCTAGCTTGAAAACTGATCTTGCGCTAATAAATAATAGCTCACAAAAAAGATTTATTAAAAATTGTACCTTTAAAATAGCTGGTGGTACACGCAAAATATGCCCTGGTAAGGGGGATTTTATTGATACAGCCTATTAAAATACTACTCTATATTTTGTACTTGAATATTGATTGACGTATTAACCTATTGTTTTAATTTAAGTTAATTTGTCGGTTATATTTTTTGGTACACGCCTTGGTACACGTTTTTAATGAGTGCCTAATTAATTTGCTGATACAAGATAGCTTAGAATTTTAATTTGAACAAACAATTTATTCATAATAACTTTGGCATCTATTGCCACCAGATTGAAGACACAAAAAAACCGCATTGAAATTAGCGGCTATGTTTCTGTGTATTAAAATGTTGTACGCTAAATCTCATAACCAAAACGGACTTTCAAGTCCGTTTTGACCATCTCAATAAACTTACTATGTGGCTTTTGTTGGGTGGCATTTCACACACTAAATTAATTTGTGTCCTTCCAGGCGGACGGTTGATTGCATAACCAAATACGACTTTCAAGTCGCATTAGCAATAGATAATAGTTTTCAATTCTGAGTCAATATCCAAATATGCATCCGGGTGCACATTTGACAAAAGCCTAGCCTATCTTAGTGCGCTTTCCAGATAATTTGCGTTGCCGAGAATTCGGCCGCGTTAACGTTTCTAAGATGCTGAGATATTAGCATCATTGCTGTATTCTTTGGAGTTGCCTCTATCTAATATTTCAGTATTACATTTTTCATTTTGTAATACTGATTTACGATCACCACCATTCTCATTAAGCACAGGCACATTAGCCGCAATCTCTGTAATACCAATTACGCAGGCGGATCATCTTTAACCGGTGGTGTAGCATCCTGAACTGGAGCAGGTGGTGCAACAACCTTTTTAAGTGCAGCGGTCAAGATCCCTATTCCTATGCCAATCATTTTAATCAGTCCTTTGGGTCAAGGCCGCGCTCAATACGCATTAACCGACTTCGCTCATGGGCTTTATCCATAACTTTAATAAAGTTTTCCATAATGAATTCTATTGAAGTTTCATTTACATCGATAGCCGCATCAACCTCTACCTTATCGCGCCACTTGGCAGGTTGTCTGTTTCTTAGCCATAGCGACTGAGCACGGTAATCAGGTGGTATCTGCCTTTTTATTTCGATGATAGTTGTTCCACCATCGCCATCCGGTACCACTTTTTCTTCTATAACTGAGTGAGCACCAATAGCACTTTTATATAAACTTTCAGCCACATTAGCATCAGCCTGAAGCTTTCCGGCCTTTATGGACTGCCAAAACTCATGGTGTTTATCCTTCCACCTGTTCAATGTTCGCAATGATATCCCGAGTATAGGCGCAATATCTTTATCAACCAAGCCCAGCAAACACAGCTTATATGCTTGCTCTGCGTATTTAGACTCATATTCTATAGCTGGACGTCCACGTTTACGTTTAACCTTTTCATTTTTCATTTGGTAATTTCTCTAATTTTAGTTTTAAAACTTTCGCTCTCAGTAGTCTTGCTTGGATGACATTAATGGATCTCTTGAATTTTTCAATTGAATTAACCAGGTTATTGCCGCCTCGCATGTCGTCAAATTCAGAATTAAGCTCTCGAAACCTATCAAGGGATGTAAAAATGTTTTCCAATGAAATCATCGACTTTTTTACTAAATAATCGATTGAGTCAATTTTTCTTAAGAGCTTTTGTTGCTGCACAGCTTGGCTAAGTAGTTGATTTTTAAATTCTTCATACATCCATTGCCCCACCTGGCGTTCATAGCAAACAACCGGATCTCTTTCCCAGTCATCAGTTATGCCAAAAAGATAATCAATTGAAACATCGAAAACTTCAGCGGCTCGTCTGATTAATTCAAGCTGAACGTGATCCGCATCAAGCGCATTTTCAAGCCTGCCAAGATAAAACTCATCAACGCCAAGCAAATCAGCGGCCTGCCTTCTGTTCAATAGGCAAAGCCGGCGTGACTCCATTAATCGTGAGCCCACGATCGTCAGCATGGAAATTTCGGCCTTGTTACCTGGTCGAATAGGCTCAATTTTCGCAGGTTCGGGCTTACTCTCAGATTTTTTTAGCTCTGAATTGATGAGGCTTTGCATTTAAATCAGGTCTGAATACTGAATTTGGCATGTCGGGTTGTTTCTAAAACTCGTTTCGCTCTCCAAAAAATGATTATAGAAATAAGTTTCAGTAATAACCCCAACATCATAAAACGGCTTGTCTTGAATAAACTTTTTAAGCTTAGCCTCATCTTGTTTTAGTTCAATTATTTTTCTGTCTAAGTTGTCCAGCCTGGTAATAAGTTCATTTTCAGGCAAAACCCTATCAATCTCACTCGCTGAAAATCCCTTTTGTTGCAGCTCTTCACGTTTTTCCTTGTGGGATTTCTCAAGCCCAGGGCGCAATTTCTTCAGGCCTTCAATTCGATCAGGAATTTTATTAACGTATTGAAATGCTTGGTTAATTAACACCTCGTCGCGGTTATCTTGAAGGGCATTAGCTTGATTTAAAATTGACTGTTGTTCGCTTAAGATCTTCTCCATAAACTCTGAAAATTTACTGACCTTTTGTATTGCTGCCTCATCGAATGAAAGATCAGAGTGCTTTAGTTTTTTGATTGAGTCAGAAACCTGGGATAAAGCAGATAAAGAGCTTTTAGCTAATAAGATTTGTGTTGATGTAATTGTTTTCATTTATTTTTTTCCTGGTTAAGTTTTAATGATTCAATTGCTGATAGCGTTCTCGAGAGAGTATCAGCGGTTTCATTTTTGAGAGTTTTCTCTAAAAACTTGGTGGCTCGATTTCGAACCAGAGTTGCTTTTGTTGTGCCAATTGGCCGGCCTTGTGGGTTTTTTTTACGTCCCGCTGGTTTCAGCGTCTCCAATTTTTCGGTCATAATTTTATCCTCAAAATTAATTAAAAATTACGTGAACAGTGGGCTATACCACCCGTGGAAATATGTGCAATATCTCTATCTTCTACATCCTGGCCCACATCCCCTTTGTCAATCACAACATTGATTTGCTTATTGCAACTGCTATTTATTTGTGAAACTATTTCAGGTGCATCATTTATCTTACCGGCGGAATTAATAACCGGAACAGATGGGGATTTAATTGAGTTTGTCCCTGTTTTTTGCATAGCGGCACTTACTTTTTCAGCTAAACCAGAAATAGCCATTGCTCCATCAGCGGCATACTTTGATGCCTTAGTTCCATTTGCATCAGTCCCGTCAATACCATCTATAAAAAGTTTATTTGCACCACCTGCACCTTTTAAATGTGCAGCCTTAGCATAAGCGGCTATTTTTCCCGCTGAATCACCTTTTTTAATCGCACCAAAGCGCATACCGGTAGCTATATTCCTATTGGTGTATTTTGCAAAGGCTTTATCCTGTAATACTGAATCACTTAAGAAAGCCTCTTTTCCTCCCTTTCTAGCCCAGTTAATATCATTGTTTAAGAAGTCAGCTTGTCCGCCTTTAAACCAGTTTTTACCGCTTTTTTTCTTGGCCTCTTTAAGGTTTTTCAAACTAACAAACCCTGCGTCTGCAAGTGCATCCGCGCTAAATTGATATTTACCAATATAGCCATAATCATTTTCTTCTCTTGGATCACCACCTGACTCAGTTCTTTGCGTATCAGCGGCAAGTGCTCTGCTTTGTGCGTCTGTCAGGCCGTTTATATGCCCGCCTTTAAAATCAATACCCGCTTGAACAGGGTTAAATTTTTTCTTTATGCTTGTGTAAGATTTACCCATTGTCGTATTCTCTTTTATCCAATTGCCAGCATCTTTGAGTTTATTGGAGGCTTCCGCTAAATCTTTCTTTACATCAACGCCTGTTTTTTCTTTTATAAAATTATTAGCCGCCTCTTTTCTGTCAAAAAACCATCTCAATGTTTCTGTTTTTATGCTTTCCCATATACCCAAGAATTCTTTTGAAACAGCATCCCACGTACCGACTATTTTCCCAGGGATATCATAATCACGTAACGAGTTAACCCAACCACCGATGCTTTCACCAATAATCTGACCGGCTTGGTCACCAAAAAACATACCTGTAGCACCACCCACAACACTACCAATAACGGCTCCAACTGGCCCCGCAAATGATCCCGCCATTGCGCCTAATTTAGCACCAGCAAGCATACCGCCTACCGTCCCAGTAGCACCGCCTAATGATGATCCATTTTTACGGTCTTTTTCGCGCCTGCTTAAATCACTATCTTCTGTGTTAGATATACCAAAAATAGAGCCTACACCCGTGAGCAATGCACCTAGTAAAGGTATTTTCTTAAGTAATTTTGGTGCAAACCCAAGTAGAGACTTACCAGGCAATGAAGAACCACCACCCGACCTGTTTAATGTATTTTCTTCAATATCTTCAAGCGTCTTTGTTGTTGCTTTACTTGATTCACCCTCTTGTTTTCTAAAAAGATTTATTGATTTGAATATCTTTTCAAACCATGCAAGTTTTCTATGTTCAGACTTTTGCCCATAGGAAACTTGAAAACTTCTCGATAATGGCTGTGCGACTTCATTAAAAGCCTTAACAGAAGGATCTATACTATCCATTCCATTGGCTGTGGATATAGTGGAGCCCAGTTTATCAGCCAATCCATTAATGAAGCTTTTTCGCTCATTCTTTTGAGTATTATTTGATGTAAATCTACCCTTATTATCACGGCTACCCAAACTATTCTGTAAAGCCCCTGAAGATCTAAATCTCCCATTTGCATCACGCGCCCTAGATGGTTCACTAGCTGCTCTTGTCCGCTGCATTTGTGATGACCTGGCGTTTGGCGTGATTATCCTGGAACTTTTAATGCTTTGGCTTTTTGTTACTTTTACGCCTGCATAAGATCCATTAATAAGCGCATCTTTAATCAACGATAAATCTGTTTTTATTTTTTGCAGGAACTGATCTGCTCGTTTTATATCAGCAACAACTTCCCCGACTAAAAATCCTTGAGAATCACTTATCATTTTTTGGTCATTTTTTTTTGTATTCAAATATGGCTTAATTTTATTGGGTAAAAAAGTGGTTATTTGGCGGTTTTTCCGTGTTTAACCGCAATAAATTAACCACCATCATTGAATATAGGTAGACGTAAGTCATTGATTTTATTAGCCCTAACTTTAGCCCTGTCTGTGATTCATGGCTTATGAATCAATGACTTAGCTTTTTTTACAGTGCTCTATTGTTTGAAGAATCCCAATTGACTGGTAATCTTGGTTTCCCCAATTGGGGAATTTATGCTTATTTGAATTTTGCATCGATAATCAATATATTTTGATGGCTGAATTTTCAGCCGTCAGATTTTAACTAAATTGGCAACTTAATATATTTAGCTTGCATCATAGAACACTGCATCAGAACCGCTCAATCCCTTAACCACTTCACGCATAATCAGATATTTAACCTGGCGTGTTTTTGGTAAATGACTATCGAAAGCCGTCCAACCATCTACTTGAGCTTGCAGCCATTGAGGTACTTCTTGCTTTGATATGCCAATACTGCACAGGGCGTTAATAAAAAACCCGTCAAGGCTGATTACTTGGCGTTTACGCTCTTTATGGTCTGTCACATAGAACGCAATGCGTACATCATCAAAGTTATTAGCCTGTGAAATTAAATTACTATTATGTGAATTAGTTTTCACATGGTTATGCTTGACCGAAACACCAGTAATCACATTATTTTTCAATGTTACTTCAAGTAGCTGTGTAACTATCTCTACAGGTTGTGAAATTAAGTCCATATCTATCTGTGATTTTATTTCTACATCCTGTGAAACTATATTATCAGTAGGGTGTGAAATACTTTCTACAGTCTGTGAATTTATTTCTACAGATGTTTTCTGTTGACCTGGTTCAGGTATTTGCTTTGGCTTAGGCTCTGAACTTGTATCAGCTTTATCTAATTGCCCACCCTTTAAATACTCGTAAACCCTTAGTCTATCCTCGGGTGATAGCCTACGAACTTTAAGATCTATGCTCAATGCAATCTTGGCCTCTTTAGTTGCCCTTGCTATTTGCTCTTGTGACTTGGGGCTAATGCCCAATAATTCAGCAATCACTGGTTGTAATGCTGTTGTCCCGTCATAACTCATATTATTTAATCCTGTGAAATTATTTTATATGTGTGTGAATTTATTTACACAATATCACTGTGAATATATTTTATCTACATGTGATTTTATTTTCACAGTCTTAACGCGTTCATTTTGTATATGCTCCCAATACTCGTCATAGCTGATAAAGCCAAGTCTTTGTATTAATTTCATTGAATTACCTCAAAGCCTTGTTGTTCATAGATAGCTAAACGCTTGTTGAAGGCACTCACACCAAAGCCGCACTTATCGATAATGTCCAGGATATAAGCAAAGCGTTTACCCGTGTATGGTCTACGCGCTCTACCTATCGACTGAATTAATCTAGTTGCCGCAGGGCTTGCCTTATCGATAACTGCCGATACAGGGCTCGCAAATATAAGTGATGAAAGCTTTGGTATGTCCACGCCTTCACTTAGTAATGATAATGTACCTATAATTAATTGAGCATCCTGTGATTTCTTCATACGCTCAGCGCGAACCTTAGCAGGTAATTGACCATGCAATACCAGCGAATCAGTGCCACGCTCCTTAAGCATAGAGGCCAATAGCTCGCAATGCCTTATTTGGCTACACAAAATAATCGTCCCCATAGCCTGACTTGACTTAATGGCATATCCAACTATTTTTAAGTTTCTGCTTTCATCATCCACGAGTGCATTTAAAAACTCAGCCCAGCTTTCCACCTCAGTATTAAATTCATGCTGCACTGTTTTAATGCGTACAGGCAACACTTTACCCTCTAATTGATCCTCTTTTACTTCAGAACATATTTCACCAAGAGCCCCGTGGATCATAAACTCTAAATTGTCGCGCCTCTGAGGTGTTGCACTTAAACCATATCTATACTTGCAATTAAGTCCGTTTATCACGGTAAATGCCTGGCTTGCTGGCAGATTGTGGCATTCATCAGCAATCACTAAACCATAATTAAGTTGTGAGCAGTCACGTTTATTAAGGGTCTGGGTTAATCCTATGGTGAACTGTTCTCCTTCAGTGCTTTTGCCACAACCTATAAGGCCAGCATCTAATCCCGTAAATTGTTTAATAGCACCAGTCCATTGATTAGCAAGGTCTTTAGATTTAACGAGTATCAAAGTTCGCTGTTGTAATTGTGATGCTAATGCAATGCCTGAAACTGTTTTACCCGCACCTGTAGCGGCAACACAAACACCACCATTAGCAATAAGTGCCTTATTAACAAATTCGTGCTGGTAGTCTCTCAGGTCTCCTAAAAATGGGATATTTACAGGCACTTCATTGCGGTTATCGATTACTTCGGGGCTGAATTCCTGTAATAGATATTCAAGTATTCCAATTGGTGCTGTAAGTTCTCTCGATTGCTCAATTAATTGAATATAGCGTTCAACATTGTAGGTACTTCTGCCAAAATCTAAAGCATTCTGATACTTGGGATTATCAAAAGTGAATTGGTCAATAATCTTACGTTCATTATCGGGCGTGGTTTTAATTTCGATTTTGTTTGATAGCGTGATTTTCATAATAATATTTTTTATAGGTAACATAGGTAACAATACTCTTTAGACCTTATATTTAAAGGCTTTAAGTGTTACCTTAATTGTTACCTAATGTTACCTTTGTTACTTTGTATTGATTTATTGAGTAGCTGTTGAATGACTGTTACCTCATTGTTACCTTTGCTAAGGTAACAGCTAAGGTCAATAACTACGCGGCATGTAAGGCATTGTTACCTTTGTTACCTCGGTTTTCGTACTTAAAGTACCAGCATTTCCCTTGATTCCCGAACGCACGACTATTTTTAATTTCTGTGAATCCATCAACTAACTTTAATTGCTCGAGTAATTCAGTTTTATTCCAGGTTTCAATTGTAGGTACTTCTGCCAAAATCTAAAGCATTCTGATACTTGGGATTATCAAAAGTGAATTGGTCAATAATCTTACGTTCATTATCGGGCGTGGTTTTAATTTCGATTTTGTTTGATAGCGTGATTTTCATAATAATATTTTTTATATAATTTACAAATTTACAAACTATTGAAAGCCTTACGTATCAACGCTTACGCTGTAAGGTTATTTGTAAACTTTTGTAAGGACTGTAAAATTAATTACCTATATTTGAATTTTGTAAGGTCTTGTAAACTTTTGTAAGTTTTTAAAACCTTACACTACAGACCAGTATCTACAAGGCCTGTAGGTGTTTGTAAATTTGTAAGGTCGGTTTTTCTGTTTTGAAGTACCAACACTCTTTTGGTTTGTGCTTATCAATCACTCTTGATATTTTTTTTCCTGAAAATCCATCCACTAACTTTAATTGCTCGAGTAATTCAGTTTTATTCCAGGTTTCATTAGTAGATTTTATTGCTGTCGGCATGTGGACAATCAGGTGATGCTCATCATCACGACAAACGCCTTGTTGCTCGTTAAAACCATCGATACATTCCATGAAATAATCAGCTAACAATAACTCGCTCCTTGCTGTTTCAATCTTACTCATGGCCGATTGAAGGGTGAAATTAAGTAAATCATCTTTTATTGCTGGTTTAGCAATCTCCATGAATAACGAAACTCCAGCGTAGGCTACTGCATGATTTTTGGCTATACGATCAATTCCCACACCCTTGGAGCGTAAATAATCGGCTGTTTCATTAATAACGGCATTAATATCTTTTTCAAAATGAACGCGATTGCCCAGGATAAAATGCCCTATGCCTGCCAGCTGCTCAGGTGAATAAGTTTTTAATTGTTGCCATGATTTGTAGGTATCGTCTAAACCATCATGAGTAAATTTTATAGATACAACGCGCTCTTTGGCTGGTTTACTGACAAATTGCTCAACATTTTGCACAAATGCCAATGCACCTGTAAATTTAAGATCGTGCACCTGGTTATCATTTGTTGTTTGGGCCCGAACCTGTAAACTATTTCGGTTATATAGCGGCAATATCGAGTCATATTGAAATCTGCTATCATTTTTACGCCCCTCTAGCATTGCCGTGACCATGCTAGATTTTTGGCTAATAATTCTAAGTTCCCCTTTTTTAGTGTTGGCTCCACTCATAGCCAAGCCCTCAGAATCAATAAAGAAACATCTATTGAGTGTTGTGGTTAAATCAGTTTTGCCGCAATGTGGATCACCATGAAAGCTCATGAACGGGAAGAACCCAAACTCCTTAAAAATGAGATGAGAGAAGCATGTTGCTATCCAAAACCCTAGAGCAAGCATGCCCTTATCACCGTATGCTCCATGCAGATCACTAATGAATTTTCCAGCATCGACATTATGAATACGGGTAACGCTCTTATCCTGCCCGCTAAATGGCTTTAGTCTGTATTGATGAAAGTAGCCATCTCTATCAATCCCGTGGTGATTCCCATTTTTGTCATACATAAAATTATTAAACACATAACAATCAGAATGAGAGTCATAGCCCAGTGCCTGGCACTCGCGAACTTTAATAGGATTTTTCTTGAACAAGTATTCTGCTAGCAAAGTAAGATCGTAGCCATTGCCAAAAAACAATAATCTGTATTGCAGTAATTTAGATTTAAAGTCATTGAGTGCTGAAAAGTCGGCGCCTTTAAAGCGTATCGTGTTTATGCCCTCACGATTTGATACGGCATTGATGATATGACACAAACGGCTTTCATATTGCAGGCTGGCATCCTCAATCGAATAGGCGATATCAAGTATGCAATCCAGAAGTCTAGTGACCTTATGCTTTTCCGGCCCATCGTCTTTTAATTCAAATGATCCTTTATACGTTTGCCCTTTAAACTCAAAAACCATGTTGCTATATGGTCTTTGCTCACAGTATTTTTCGTAATAATCTTTTGCGCTATTTGCTAAAGCTAGGGATCCATTCCAATGACAACGCGTTAGTGTTTCGTTTTTTTTGTCACCAGATAAATCACCGCTTAGCAATAAATCATTCCAGTCTTTACCATTGGGTGGAATTCGCACATCAAAGCTAATTAAGTGCTCGGTAAGATATTTTTTAAACTTATTTAACGCTTTAATTCCAGCGATATCATTGTCAAAACCAAGTACGTAATTAACACCCGGTTTAAAACATTTTTCTGGATTATGAACGCTTGATAGCGTAGCAATGGCGGGTAATCCAGATTGCTCTAAAGCTAGTGCATCAAAAATACCCTCAACAACATAAACTTCTTCGGCTCCTATTACTGAATCAGTTTCGTAGCATTCGCCCTTGTAGGTTGTGAGCCTGGTTTTATTGCTACCCGTATAATCAATGAGTCGTTGGAATGTTACACCATCAAATTCAATGCTGACTGTAGGATAAGTTTTCCCTTTTTCAGTCACAGAACCTTGAGAAAAATTAAGGCTTGCCGTATCTATCCCCCGAGCCTGCAAAAATGCCTCAGCTGTTGCACGTGGGTTCGTTGGCGTGGGTTTAAATCGTTCTTCAAAAGTGTTGAATAAATCAGGGTAAAGCTCGCGAGTTAAAGTCTTGGCTCCGCACTGACTCATGCGATGACACATAACCACATTAGGCTCTTCGATATAGGCATACGCTTCATGTTTGCCGCAATCAGGACATACAATCCCGTCAATTTTACCCCCTGATTCCCGCGCCTTTGGGCTGTCGGACAATAAACGCTTTTTGATTTCAAGGTGTGTTTCTTTCCAAAAATCAGTCATTAGAAGCACCCCTAAATTAGTAAAGATATAAAGCGGTGCTTACCGCTCATATTGCGCTGTAAAACTGATTTCAGTTTGACACGTGGAAAAAATTCATCGCCCATGCGAAATGATTTATTTGATAAATTTTTCATTTTATTTGGCCTTTTTACGAGACAAATAACCAACAATAAGCTATACTTATGTCTCTTTTGTTTGTATAGCGTTTTTTAGTTTGTTGGTTATTATTAGGCCCCGTAAATTAATTAGTTTATGGGGCTTTTTTATGCCTGCTCATCAAGCGTGTAGGTGATTTCATCACCGTACTGATCCATCAAGGCTCCAAGTGCAGTAATAGCCTGTTCCTCCGTCTCATATTCACCTGAAACAAACGGCTCGTTATTGCGGGTGACGTTTAATAAATAAATCATAATGCAGTCGGGATATTGACGCGCCTGGTTGAATGTCACACGTTCAGCAATGAGCCGTTTTGTGCCTTTGGACAGCACATTGAATAATGAGGTTTTGCGCTGGTTGTTATGATCGATCTCGTCAAGCAGGCGCACTAGCTCCAGCGCATCATTTTTTAATGTTGTGAGGGTGTTGGTATTGGAATCAAGGCAAAATGACTCGATTGAATAACCGATTATCTCTGCCTGAATATGTAACGTTTTTTGTTTGGTTTCGCTAACAGAAATAGTCAGCGGTTTTTGGGTATTGGATTTAGGCATCGGCTTATGTCCTATATAGGGGAATAAACCACCGTCCTTGAGTGCAAAATCTTGGGCGATGGACTGTATCAAGTTTGCACTACCGGTATAGGCACCGGCCAACCAAATTAATGGTTGCTCAATACAGCCCACCATAAAGGATTTAACAGGGAATAATCCCTTGTTAATAATTTTTGATGGACATAAAAAAACCAGTTTAGATACTGGCCTTTTCTGGCCTATACTCGGAGTGCAAATTCCGGCCCCTGAATGTTTCAGAGGCGTGGTAATGATAGCGGCTGCTACTGAACTAGTCAACATATTAAACAGCACCATCGCGTCTTGACTCAATCCAAGCATGAATCTCTTCCGCTTTAAACGCTGTAATCCCGTCTGACAATTTTATTTTATCTGGGAAACCTGGTTTTTTTGCCCATCGCCAAATTGTTGAGATACTGACACCAAGGCATTTAGCCGCTGTTGCTGGTCTGATAAGTCCGGTTTCCGGAAGTTTTTTTGTAGCTGGCATATTGTGTTGCTCCTAGTTGATTTAATTTGAACTGGGAACAGTTTGCCTGCATTTTTTTGAGTTGTAACGTGGGTAAAACTCGCTTACCTAGGTAATTTGCCTAGGTAAAATTATGTTATAACTTAATGATTTTAAAGTTATTTTCATCCTAAAATATTTTTTAAGAAATATTTACCTTTTTCCTGTGTTGCGCCTTTAATGCCGCACATCTTGCGGTCTCGTAGCTCCCATACATTTTCAAAAGCACTAATTCCTATATTCCAGTGACTCTTTCCTTTGTGCCTATCTTTTAACACCTTAAGAAATAACTTCTTTGGTATGGGTAAGGCTAGTACGTCAATTTGTACTTTGCCCTGGGCAGTTTTAACAAGTAAATCAATAAAGTCCTCTAAATCTTTTAGACGCTTTTCATCGCCAATCCCTATTGAGTTAGTGTTGGTTTCAATTTTAGGCGAACACAAATGAACTTGAGAGCCATCAAACCAGTTAGCTATTAACCAATTTTCATCAAAAGGAATATGCTTCAAAAAGTCATCTTTATGAATAAGGCAGTCTTTTGCATATCCTATACAACGATAATCAGTAGGTTTTATCTGTGTGTTAAGTGTATGCTTTAATCCATTAAGTAATTGTTTAAGGTTTCTAGCACGAATATTATTTAAACGCTCTACAGGGTGGACTTCCTGAATTTCATCAGTTGGTGACGTGTCTTTAGTGGTTAAAATCCAGTAATTATCCTGCTCATAATATGTCACTTCCCCTCTATAATCAGAACAACTAGTACTAAGGCCTGATCCATTTCTTACTGCATTAGTGATAACGCCAATAAAGGTTTTAAGATTTGATGCTGCGCTGCTTTTTAATATTTCTGGATATGGATTTTCGTCCTTTCCTTCCATCCACTGCCATCCATTAATATCACCATAATGAGGCAATTCATTAGTACGGCATTTTTCAACCAGGTACTGGGAAAACCTAGCTCTCTCATTTTCATCATCAGAGGTTAACTCAACAATTTGCCTTATTTTAAGTCTGTCTGGTAATTTTCGATATTCAGCTCTTTGCCTTACAGTTAGTCCATTCAGTGATTTCAGTTCATTTAAGATTGCTTCGGGTAAAGCCATTTAACAACACTCCCGTTAAAAGTGTATTCGTTCCAGAAGGGTTACCAGTCAAGCGGGGAACGAGTCCGCCTTTCGGCTTGCATGGCCTAGACTGGTGATTAATTATAACCTAGTATTTATAAATTTCTTTACGGTGACCGATCTTAATAACATCAATCACTAGTACATCATCAAAAATAGAGTACACCACGCGATAATCGCCTGTTCTTATTCGATATGTATTAGTTGAACCTGTTAGTTTTTTGCACCCGCTTGGGCGTGGTTCATGTACAAGCCCTTGTAGCAAGTCGATTACTTTTGCGATAACTGGCTTAGGTAGTTTAAGTAGGCTTTTTTCCGCTGATTTTTTTAGCTCTACCTTATAGCAAGTCATTGGCTTTAAGTTTTTTAATTACACTATCAAGTGATACGGTAGGCTCGTTTTTTAACTCTGCAACAGTAGCAAGGTCTTTTAAATCCTCTAATAATTCATTGTATTCATGTATTGGCAAAATGACGGATATTTTTTGCCCTGATTTATCGGTTATAAATTGTTCGTGCATGGCTGTTCCTCTTTTATTGTTTAATTATAGCTTATGCTTTTTTTCGTTTAATGGGTATCACATTTAAGGCGACATTGCCTTCGCATATCTCCAGAAAATCAGCTAATGCTTGCAATGCTTGTTTACGCTCTTCAAAATAATCATATCGGTTATACACGCCCTCAACACCTTTGATCTTGTGATTAATACAGCGTTCTCCAATGTGTGGGGGAAAGCCTAGTGCCTCAATATGAGTTCTTGCTGTACGTCTAAAGTCATGAATAGTAAAGGTTTCTGAGCCCTCTGGCATAGCATTAAGAACCTTTTTAAGTGCTACGTTCAGGGTGCTTTCGCATATGTGGGGTAATCGTCTTTCCTGTACTTTTCTTGCTGGTAATAGCCACTCACTTGATTCTGATAATCCAATTAACTCATTAATAGAATCGATAGCCTGATTTGGTAGGGGGATTATGATTCCTGCTTTTGTCTTAGTATTGTCTTTGGTTAATGTCCAGGTTCCAGCCTCTAAATCAAAATCAGATAGTCTCGATTCTATAAGCTCACTTTTACGAACACCCAGCATCAACAATAAGCGCATGGTAATTAAGTTTGCTCGTGAAAAACCTTTAGCTTTACGCATAGCAGCAAAGAAATTTATTAATTCATCCTGGGCCAGGTATTTATCCCGTGATGATTCTTTACCACCCGCATCCGATGTTTCAAAAGCAGAGGCCGGGTTATATTCGACAATGTGACGCTTAACAGCATAATTAAACATGTGTTTCAGTATTCGCAATACGTCATTAGCCACTGTAGGCGCGCCACGATCAACAACGGCTTTAAGTATCGCGTCTATGTGCATAGGCTTTACCTGGTCAACTGCCAGCTTACCAATATAAGGCTTAATGTCTCTTTCAATTTTAGATCGTACTATATTAGGATGTTTAACATTTCCGGCTACCTGGTCATTAAAATATTTATCCGCTAATTGTCCCGCTGTAAAGGCATTTGCTTTGGCCTCCCTTTTTTCCACTTCCTTCGCTTTACGTTCACGTTTCTCATTCGCTACGTTATAGCCAAGTGACACCCGTGCGGATAATTCTTTGGCCTGTTTTCTGGCATCCGCTAAAGATAAATTTCCATAATCACCGATACCCAAAGTTTCTTGTTTACCAGCAAGCCTAAATCTAAATATCCAGCGTGGCGTTGAGAATGTTTTTCTGTATGAAATGTATAAACCATCGCCATCACTTTTGCCTTCAAAACGTATATCGCTTTTAATCCAACTCTTGATTTGTACATCAGTGAGATTTGCCATATTTCTTACACCCCTTATAGTTTGCTTGCTGCGCTAGTGTGTACCAAAGGATTGTGTACAAAACAGCTTTTGGTACACGTTTTGGTACACACTTTTCATGCGATTAGATGACATTATTATGCGATTAGATGATATAGGTTGCAACTCAACAGACATAAAAAAACCGCTTATGCAGCGGCTTTATTGGGTTTATGGTATTGCGTGAATACGTATGCTATATTATTCTATGTTCTGTACTTGTTCGCGCATTTGTTCAATCAGAACTTTAAACTCGATAGAAATTGCAGTCATCTCTTTATCCGCTGATTTCGAACCTAAAGTATTTGCTTCTCTATTCATTTCCTGCATTAAAAAATCCAGACGGCGACCAATAGGCTCACTTTGTTCTAAAATACGTAAAACTTCCATGATATGTGTGTCTAGTCTATCCAGTTCTTCATCCACATCTAGTTTTTGAGTTAATAGAACCATTTCCTGTTCCACGCGGTCGTTATTGACTTCGGTAACTAATTCAGCAATATGATGTTTAAACTTAGTGCGTAAGTGCTCTAAAACCAGAGGCATTCGGTTTTGTGCCTGCTTAAGTAGCTTCTGCATTTTTACGCAGCGGCTGGAAATTAGCTCGCTAAGTTGAGTGCCTTCACGTTGTCGTGCCAGTATTAAATTATCGATGGCTGTTTCTAAGAGTGCTACTAAGGCTTGTAATAAGGCCGTTTTGTCACTTTGTTTTTCAATCTGTATGCCAGGAAAAGCAAGAACTTCAAGTGCCGAAAAGGGTTGCGGCCTATCCATTATGTGTTCAATACTCTGAGTGGTTGCTAGTAAAGCTGAAACAGCATCCATGTCAATGCTTAGCTGTTGCTGCGCGAAACTATGTTTTTTAAAACTAAGGCTGCATTCGATTTTTCCACGCTTCAGATTATCACTGATAATACGGCGTATATCTGCTTCGGCAAACCGAAATCGCTCTGGAATTTTTAAACTGATATCACAATAGCGATGATTTACTGAACGTAGTTCGCAGTTTATCGTCAAGTTTTCAAAATCCATTTCGCTATTGGCAAAAGCGGTCATGCTATTTGTCATTTGTCAGATCCTATTAAGATGTGTGTAAGAAAAAGTGTTGTAATAATTGTTCTGTATCTGCCATACCCTGCCCAAGGTTTTTAATGATTTCCGGCATAGTAATTTCACCGGCGGACTTGCCGGCTGCCCAATTAGCTATAACAGCACAGCAGGCATAAGGAATTTCCAGTTCTCTGGCAAGTACTGCTTCGGGCATACCTGTCATACCTACCAGGTCACAGCCATCACGCTCCATACGCGCTATTTCCGCTGATGTTTCCAGTCTGGGTCCCTGTGTGCAGCCATAGACTCCATTAGTCTGTATATTTAGTTGCAGTAATTTGGCGCTATTTATTAATTGCTGGCGTAGATTTTCATCGTAAGGAAAAGTGAAGTCAATATGCTTTACTGCTTCCTTTTCTTCGGCAAAATAAGTATGTTCCCGGCCATAGCTATAATCAATGATTTGCCTAGGGATAGCAATACGTGCTGGATACATTTCAGGAGTAATACCTCCTACAGCTGCAACAGCAATAATTTGCTCTGCTCCGGCTTGTTTTAAAGCCCAGAGATTAGCGCGATAGTTAATTTTATGTGGCGCAATAGTATGAGGATCGCCATGACGCGCCAGAAAAATGATTTGTTGTCCACAAAACTCGCCTATGCTACAGGCAGAAGAGGGTGAACCATAGGGGGTCTGGTAATATTTTTGCTCAATGATTTTTATCGCTTGTATTTGAGTAAGTCCAGAACCACCGATAATTGCAGTTGTTTTCATTTTTGTACTTTACAGGGTTGGCAAGGTGTTTATTGGCATGAAGTGTAATAGCGGTTAGGGATGTACATAAAATAACTTAAACAAAATATTTATTGGGAGCGGGCTGACAGTCTGCGTTTCGCAGGCAAGCTGCTTGTATTCCCAAGCTGAAGAAATTATTTCAGGCACATTCTTTAGCTATTGCCGTTAGCAGAAAAAAGCTAAAGCTTTTTTACTCCTGTTTTTGTATCAAATAGTTTAAGCTGTCACTTACACTTCGGCGCAGGCATAGATCCCGGACGCATTACGCAAATATCCTTTATAATCCATACCATAACCATATATATAGTGGTTTGCAACTGATAAGCCTATAAAGTCAGCTTGTATTGGCTTTACTTTATCAAGCTGTTTTTCGACCAATACTGCGCTATAAATCTGGCTTGCTCCCTGTCCCTGGCAGTATTGGTAAATAGCTTTAAGTGTGATGCCTTCATCAAGGATATCATCAATAATAAGTATGTTTCTATTGTGCAGAGAACTTGCCGGTTTTTGTATCCAGTTCAAATTACTGCCGCTGGTTTGCTGACCATAACGGCTGACATTAATAGCATCGAGTGTTAACGGAAAGTTAAGCCTAATCATCAACTTGCCTGTAATGACTATACCGCCATTCATGACACAGAGTATGACTGGATTAGCTTTAGTCAGGCGAGCATTAATGTCTTCTGCCATTGCATCTATGGCATTTTCTACCTCGTTAGCCGAGTATAGTAAGAGGGCGTTTTTTTGTACCTGTTGAATTTCATTGAGCATAGGAATTAGACAGCTTGCTTAACTGTTCACTTACTGATTGCCATCTGCTGCTGGTTTTTAGCTGTTGCGGAGTCAGGCTGTTTTTGCCCAGCATAGCCAATAAGCGTTGTTCACGAATAGGGCCAGGTTCAATCGGAGTGCTTTCTAAAACCTGTTCCGCCGCAGATTCATTGTTACACACCAATATCATATCGCAGCCTGCCTGACGTGCAAGTTTGGCCCGTTCAGTAAAATCACCAACACAGGCCGCGCCTTCCATGCTTAGGTCATCACTAAAGACAGCACCATTAAAACCTAATTGTTTGCGTAAAATCTCGTTTATCCAGATAGCAGAAAATCCAGCAGGTAATTCATCAATTGCCGGATAAACGACATGTGCAGGCATAATGCCTTCTAGCCCTTCTTGAATCAATTGTTTGAAGGGTAGAATATCTTTACTATAAATACTGTCAAAATCCCGCTCATCAACCGGTAATGCCAAATGAGAATCCAGAGCAACCGCGCCATGTCCCGGAAAATGCTTGCCGGTAGCGGCCATTCCAGCGCTCTGCATGCCTTTTCTAAAGGTACTGGCGAGTTGACAGGTTAGTGCGCAATCTTTGGAAAAAGAACGGTTACCGATAATCTGGCTAACGCCACAGTCTATATCCAGCACCGGTGCAAAGCTAAAATCAACGCCTAGTACGAGTAATTCAGATGCCATTAACCAGCCCGCATTTTCGGTTAATGCCGGATTTTCTGCATAAGCAGCGACTGGTGGCAAGCGAGTAAATCCATTTTGAAAGCGTTGTACCCGTCCACCCTCCTGGTCTACCGCAATCAGTATGGCCCCCTTTCTTGCTGCTTTGATTTGTTGGCACAGTTCCGCTACCTGCAGTGGTTCAGCATAATTTTGGGCAAATAAAATAATAGCCCCGGTATTCGGATGGGCAATTTTTTCTTTATCGTATTGACTGAGCGTAGTGCCGGAAATATCAATCATGATAGAGCCAATGGGCAGCTGTTTTTTCATTTTTCTGTGCGAGTGTGTTAGGTTTTTTAGCTTAACAAAGCAAAGTAGCCAATGAATTATTAAGATAAAATAGACAATTATATACAATCTTTGCTATCATTATCAATTTTAGTATAAAAAGTTTTATTGTCAGGTCACTATTTCAACAAAAACCATGCGGAGAAAAATATTGTCCAGACTATTTAAAATCCTAGCATTTTTGATGATTTCTGCTTTCCTGTTTATCAGTTGTAGTGAAACCGAAACCGATCCGGTAATGAAAGATCTACTTCGACAGGATAAATTAATTGTACTGACACTGAATTCACAAACAACTTACTACCTTGGTACGGATGACGAACCGGCGGGATTTGAATATGATTTGACTAAAGCTTTGGCGGACTCACTGAATGTCGAAGTGGAATATAAAGTGCTCGATAATATTGAAGATTTGCTGAATGCTATCAACAGTGGAGAAGGTCATATTGCAGCGGCAGGATTGACACGAACAGATACGCGTGAACAGAAGTACCTTTTTGGCCCTGACTATAAAGCAGTGCAGCAACAAGTGGTTTGTCACCGTCAGTCTATACTTCCTAAAGATACCAGTGAATTACTAAACAGGTCAATACTGGTTGTCGCTGACAGTAGTTATGAAGAGGCTTTGCAAGAGCAACAACAAGACTACCCGGAACTAAAATGGGAAACCACCAGCGAGCTATCGGCTGAGCAAATACTGGAAAAACTGGTTAGCAAAGAAGTTGATTGTACCATAGTGGATTCCAGTGTATTTTCCTTGAATCACCGTTATTATCCCGATTTAAAAGAAGCATTCCCGTTTTCAGAAGAACAAAGTCTAGCCTGGGTGCTGCCTCCAGATTCTGCTGCTTTCAAGCAATATATTAATGACTGGTTTGAAAAATCAGAAAGCAACTCGGCTTTGAATATCATCGATGAACGCTATTATGGCTACGTTGATATGTTTGATTTTTATAATAACCATATTTATTTAAAGCGGATTAAATCGCGATTACAGGAATACGGATCTGCCTTCAGAGAAGTCGCAGAACAATATGAGATTCCCTGGACTTTACTGGCAGCCCAGTCATATCAGGAGTCTAACTGGAACCCCGAGGCGCTCAGCCACACCGGCGTTAGAGGATTAATGATGCTGACCGAGGCGACTGCTAAAGCAATAGGCATTAAAAAACGTACCGATCCCCACCAGAGCATTAAAGGAGGCGCAAAATATCTGAACCAGATGCTAAAAAAAGTGCCTGAGGATGTTGCAGCAGAAGATCGGATTTGGTTTGCTCTGGCTGCTTACAATATCGGTTTTGCACACCTGCTGGACGCCAGAAAACTGGCTAGCGAATTAGGTAAAAACCCGAGCACCTGGCTTGATGTAAAAGAAGTATTTCCGCTATTAAGCCAAAAGAAATATTATAAAAATTTAAAATATGGCTATGCCAGGGGTATGGAGCCAGTCAGATATATTGATCGGATACGTTATTATCAGGATGTATTAGTCAATTCTTTGCAGAGCGCATAAGCCATTTGCAATGATTTAGAAATTGAAACGCTATACTTGTCCAGGTTTTATGAGCTACTTTGGGGGGTAGGTTTTAGCCGGCACCCCAAACTTGACAAGTTAATAATTAACCAAAATTAATTTTTGCTTCCAGATCATTTTGTGAATCTGCATTTTTCAGAGTTTCTTCCAGGCTTATACGCTTTGCGTTGTATAATTCCAATAAGGCATCATCAAAAACTTTCATGCCCTTGTTGCCACTGGTTTTCATTGCCACTTTAATTTCATTCAAGTCACCCTTTAAAATCAAATTGGCAATATGCGGAGTGTTGATCATAATTTCAATGGCGGCACAGCGTTTACCCTGTAAATCAGGAATCAGGCGCTGGGAAATAACGGCGTTCAAGTTGCTGGAAAGATCCATAAATAATTGCTTATGATACGCCTGAGGGAACATATTGATAATTCGTTTCAATGCCTGGTTGGCATTATTGGCGTGTAAAGTGGAAATACATAAATGCCCCGTGTTGGCGAGTTCTAATGCCGCTTCCATCGTTTCGCGATCGCGAATCTCGCCAATTAGAATAACATCCGGTGCCTCACGAAAGCTGGCTTTCAGGGCGCGCGCATAAGAGGCGGTATCAACCCCAACTTCTCGCTGGTTTACGATAGATTTTAAGTTGGGATGTGAGAATTCAACAGGATCCTCGATGGTTAAAATATGTCCTGCAGCATTTAAATTCCGGTGATTAATCATTGCAGCTAAAGACGTTGATTTACCCGATCCGGCGCCCCCTACTATCAGTAATAATCCACGTTTATACATAATCAGTTCAGATAATACTTCAGGCAGATCAAGCTCTTCAGTGGTCGGAATAGTTGCAGGAATCAAACGCAAGACTATGCCTACGGTGCGGCGTTGATAAAACACGTTGACCCGAAACCGTGCACTGTCATCAGGAAGACTTATGACAAAGTCCAGATCTTTGGTTTTTTCAAATTCCTCAATCTGATCTGCGTTCATAATGGCATAGGCAGCTGATTTTGTTAACCCGGGTGTCAGTAGATAACTATCCAGTTCAACTGCGGCACCATAGACTTTTGTTTTAACCGAAGAGCCTGAAGTAAGAAACAGGTCAGAGCCTTCCATTTGGACAACTTTTTCCAGATAGGGCAGGATGTCTAACTGTTCTGCAGGTGCCTCGCCAAAGACTTGTATATTTTCCCGAACGGGCAAGCTTGCTATTGGATTGCGTTTATCTTTACTGATAATCAAAGAAAGTTCACCCTCCTGTTCTGTCAGTTCAATAATAAACTCGATTTCACCAAATAATGGTGCAGCAAACCTGAGTGATTTATCGATAGAAAACTCTAATCTTTGCGTGTGATCAGTCAGTTCTGTGAATAGCGTATGTAGTATTTCACTGCTTAATATGTTGCTACCAACTGCTTTTTCCTGTTTTTCTAGCCGTAAGCGAGGAGCTGAGCCAACATTTAAATGCAAACTGTCGGCATCTTTTTCGACCATTAATTTTATATAGGGTGAGATATCCATAGTGCTTGTATTCGTTTTTGAGTTGGACTGAATATAGGTTGTTTTTTTTCAAGGTATCCACAGTAGAGCGGTCTAGCTTGTTTTACATCTGGTCTTCATCATCAGCATCTTCTTCTTCTTCTTCTTCTTCGGTAGACTGTAGTGATAAGCCCCTGTTATCTATAGTACTGCCTGCATCAAATTTGACCTTTAGGCGTAACTCATTGGCTGAGTCTGCATTTCTAAGGGCTTCTTCATAGCTAATCCGGCCTTCCTGAAATAATGCAAAAATAGCCTGATCAAAGGTCTGCATGCCGAGTTCTCGTGATTTAGTCATAATAGCTTTGATGCCAGAGACATCTCCTTTGGCAATTAAATTCGAGATCAGAGGTGTATTAATTAAAATTTCAATGGCTGCACAGCGCTCGCCATCCAATGTTTTTATCAGACGCTGAGAAATAATGGCACGTACATTTAAGGACAGATCCTGTTTCAGTTTGATTTGTGTTTCTGCTGTAAAGAAGCCCAGGATACGATCTATCGCCTGATTTGCGTTGTTTGCATGCAATGTGGCAAGTGCCAGGTGACCTGTTTGTGAAAATTCTATGCCAAAATTCATAATTTCCTTATTACGAATCTCACCCAAGACAATGACATCAGGCGCCTGACGTAAGGTGTTATGTAATGCGATTTCCCAATCGCTAGTATCAACCCCCACTTCACGTTGCATAATGACGCAGTTTTTATGTTTATGTACATATTCGATGGGATCTTCAATAGTGATAATATGACCATAACTGTTTTCATTACGATGATCCAGCATGGATGCCATTGATGTTGACTTGCCGGAGCCTGTACCACCAACCATAATGATCAAGCCGGTTTTGGACATAATAATGTCTTTCAGCACAGCAGGCAGACCGAGTTTTTCAAAGCTGGGGATTTCAGCAGCAATAGTTCGTATTACCAGGCCTTGCATGCCTTGTTGAACAAAGGCGTTGACCCGAAAGCGACAAAGGCCTGCAGGTGCGATGGCAAAATTACACTCTTTGGTTTCTTCAAATTCTTTTAACTGCTTATCATTCATAATGCACTGGGTAAGCTCTTGTGAATCATTCGCAGATAAGGCCTGTGTTGACAGAGGAGTCATAATGCCTTTAATTTTTATGGCGGGGGGAAAATCAGCAGTAATGTATAAGTCAGAGCCATCTTTATCCAGCATTAGTTTTAATAACTTATGCATAAAGGACATTGCTTCATTTCTTTCCATAGGAATCTCTTTGTAGAAGGGTAAATAGCAGTCTTGTATTTAACAGAGTCTGATACAAACCGTAGGGTTTTTCAAGGAACTGGCCAATCTTAAATTATACCTTGCGCGATAATGGATTGCGAGGCACGTATGGCGCTTATACCTTGCGCAATAATGGATTGCGAGGCGCGTATGACGCTTAGATGTTTTGCTTGGAAATATGGGCTATCGTTTTAACACGGGACATATTGAAAACTGTAGATACTCTATTAAAACGCAAGCGTGAATGCATAAAAATTTATATTTTTATGCATTTATAGTGATAGGTAACGTATAAAAACGAGCCCCATCGAATTTTTTGTTAGTACGTAACATGCCATGGATGGCGTGTAATAATTTACGCATCACAGCACAGACCGCTTGTACTTTCTTTAAGCCATTATCCTCAATCAAGTGATGATAATAGCCTTGAATATTCGGCTCGAATCGGCTGGCAACCAAAGCTGGCATATACAAGGCCTGACGAATATATTTATTACCCACTTTGCTAATGCGTGGCTTTTTAGATACGCTACTACCTGAATCAAATATCCTTGGATCCAACCCTGCATGAGCAACCCACTGCCGCGCAGTCATATCCTTAGGCAAGATCATCAGTTCACTCAGTATTTGTACCGCTGAGGCTTGTGCAATCCCTTTGATGCCGGTGATTAATGTATAAGCTTGCTTCAGATCTTCATTTTGATGAATAAGGTTAAGTGCACTGTCGCGCAAGGTTTTAATTTGTGCGTCTAAAATATCAATCAACTGCTCTGTCTGTTCAATCACCAGCACGGGTGTTTCCACTGTTGATTCCAAAGCATGAAGCTGGTTTTTAGTTTGTGTTTTTTGCTTACTTAAGGCGGCAATACGACGCGCAGTCGCTCTTAAGCTAATACATTCATCGGCTGGACGCTCCCAGGCTTCAAAAGGCATTCTTTCAGCATAAATCGCTAAATTCTCTGCATCAATCGCATCGGTTTTGCTGCGCGTCATTAAGGCTTTAGCAAAGTTGTGTGCGGCTTTGGGGTTAATCACCATCACTTCAATACCGTCTGCTCGACTAAGAGCGACAGCTAAATCAAAATGATAGATGCCTGTTGCCTCGATGCAAACCTTTGTTTCTCCTTTAAGTTTTGTTAAAGACTGAATAATTGATTGATGACCTAAAGGGGTATTATCAAAGGATTTCGCTTTACGTGCCTTACCATTAACCATGACGACAACAACTAATTCCTTGCAACTCACATCAATTCCGACAGTATTCATTTTTTATCCCATATTAAGTATTACAATGATCACTGGTTTCCCAACCCTGACACTTCACCTACCGTCCTTGTGAATGCAGACTCAGAAGCATAGCTTACAGGTCTCAGATACTCCACGGCATGGATGACGAGGGTGGGGAGCCAATCTACGAGCAAGCTCAAAGCTTAAGGTTGGGCCGGCTTCCCCAGAAAATCAGTTATTACTATAATTGTTTTGTGTTAAATAATCTTGTGTTTAAGAGATATGTTTAATATACAAGGGCGCGGCTTCAGCCCGTCAATGCCAGAGATCATTTAAAGGCGAGCTAAAGCCGCGCCCTACAAGTCTATTGAATGTCCCGTCTTAAGTTTGTAGCCGAAATATGTATCAAATAATTTTCTTATCTTAGGCGCGCAGGCAGCTTGCTTGCGCAATGCAGACGGGCCGTCCGCGCTCCCCAAAAAACAGGTTGCTCAAGTTGTTGGATGCATATCCCTGAGCAGATTATTCCCGGTTTCAACAACTGCGTCTACCAGTTCTCTTGCATGTTGCTCGGTCGTTCTGGCCCCGACAAAACAAGGACGAATCACCAGGATGCCATTTAAGATTGTAGTGCTGGGAATGCAGCGCCCGTCTTGAACTAAATGGCGATGGATCTGCTTGTTGAGGTCGTTCAAGTTTTGTACTTTATCACTTACATATCGAAAACAGCATATCGACAAAGTAGGCTCCTGTACCACTTCCAGGGCAGGGTGTTTACGGGCCAAATCCGCCACCAACCGCGCCATATCATTATGGCGGCAAATGCGTTCCCGCATACCCGTTTTACCGATTTCACGAATTAATGCCCATACGACTGCACCACGTGAAGGCGCAGATAATTCAACGCCAAAATCATGGTAAGGAACCCCCATACTGAGCATGGAGTTTTGAATATTGTCATCATGACAAGCTCCTTCAAGATAATCCGCAGCCCCCTGACTAAAAGCCCGATTTAGAATACTACGGTCGCGCACATAAGTTGCACCGATTCCCACTGGAGCACCGAGCCATTTATGTGGATCGACAATTACCGAATCGGCGAGTGACAGGCCTTCATAAAGAGGCCGTATACGCGGATCAAGTATGCCGGGTAGACCATAAGCTCCATCCACATGAAACCAGATCTGGTATGCCGCAGCTATTTCAGCAATTTCACGCAGCGGGTCAATGGCACCGGTATTTGTCGTTCCTGCATTAGCCACTACTGCAACAGGTACAAAACCAGTGTTAGCATCTGCCTGAAGTTGCCGGCGTAATGCGTTTGGACATAACCGTCCGTTATTATCGGTAGCAATAGTAATGACAGCAGAGCGTCCCATTCCCAGTACAGCAGCAGCGCGATGAATAGTGCGATGGCATGCACTACTTGCATAAATTCGACAAGGCTTTTGTACGCCATTTTCAGCCGGATTAAGGCCCAGTCGTTCAAATGCCCATTGTCTGGCAGCTCCCAGTGCAACTAAATTGGCTACAGAACCGCCACTGCTATAGATACCTTTCATTGTTGAAGGTAGAGCAAACATCTCTGCCATCCATTGCAGGGATAGCTCCTCAAGATAGTTAAAAGCCGTTAAACCGACTCGTTGAGGCGCTGCAACAACACCACTCAAAGTGGCCAGTACCCCTATTGATGTGGCTCCGGTAGTGATGAAAGACGTGCAGCCTGGTTTCGGGACTTGAGATCCATTGGGGATGAGATGTTGTCCGATGATATCGAGTAGCTGTTCACAGCCTATGCCTTGATCAGGTAAAGGTCCGCCCAGTGCAGTTTTCCAGCTCTCTTCATTGCACATGGCATCGGGGTGCTCAAAACGAAGATAATTAGTCAGATCCTCGCCTAATCGCTGTAATAATTCCGGTAGTTTTCCGCACTCTGCGTGCTCTTGATACATGCTGCTATCCTGTTTTATGATGTTTAAGGCAAAACTTTAGCGCCATTTTAATGCATATAGAGTATGTGCTTTTGCTGGATCTTTCAGAGTTGTTTATCCCGCTTCAGTATACGCTGCAATAAAATACTGTATATCGGCTTTCCACCCAGTAATTCTGCAGTAACGGTGGCAGTAGCGACCGTTAATATTAAAGGCAGGATAAGTGTGTAGTTATTGGTTAATTCTATGCTTAAAGCGATTCCTGTTAGCGGTGCCCTGACTGTTGCCGCAAATAGCGCACCCATTCCTGCTACGGCAAATATGCCCGGTTGTAAATTTAGAGTTGGAAAATAGACGTTTACATAATGTCCGAACCATAAACCTAATAGCGTACCTAATGCCAGCATTGGCGCAAATATCCCCCCGGGTGCGCCGCTGCTATAACTGAGTATCGTGGTGCCAATACGTATGAAAAACAATACAATCAATAAACTGATCGCACCGGTATGTTGCATGGCCCAAAGTAGAGTCAGGTCTCCACTGCCGGTAGTTTCAGGCCATATACTGCCCAAATATCCAATGACACCTCCGGTGAGTAAAATTAATAAAGTGTTGTTTGAGCTCCTGTTCCTGGAAAACAAATCCAGGCCGATAATCAGATAACGGTTAAACAGTATGCCCAGGATGCCGAAGATCAGCCCCAGAATTAAAAACAGAGGTAATGACTTTAGTGGCGCTGCGGCAAAATGTGACATATTGATCGCCGGCACTTGCCCCATATACAATCGAACCACGACAGCCGCAACAAAAACAGCCATCGCAACGGCTTGGACCGAATAAGTTCCGTATTTAAACTGCGCACGCATCTCTTCCACAGCAAACAAGATTGCAGCCAGAGGCGTGTTAAACGCCGCTGAAAGTCCTGCTGCTGCACCGGCAGTTATGAGAGTATTTCTGTTGTCGCTGCTGGTTTTAAATATCACTGAGATCATATGTCCGATGTTGCCACCCATGTGTATGGTCGGTCCTTCCCGTCCCATGACCATACCGCTGCCAATGGTTAATACTCCACTAATAAATTTGATCGGGAGTAAGCGTTGCCAGTGGATGTCTCTGGAGCCTTCAAGAGCTCCCTCGATTTCCTGTACGCCACTACCTCCAGCTTCAGGGGCAAAACGGCGTACGATTAATACGGCCAGATATAGCATGAGTGCTGTACTGACGGCTGGCAGTAACCATTGTAGTATCGGATGCTGATTAAATTGTTGAATAAATCCATTACGCCATTGAAATACGGCATCGACACAGATATGAAACAAGGTGCCAATAATACCGGTTAATAGCCCGGTCAGCATGCTGAGTCCCAGCAACATAATAATGTATCTGGCGGGCATTAAAAATGCCTTGTTGAGGCGCGAAGAAAACTGGAAGGATTTTTTGGGGATGCTGAGTTTCATTAGTTCGGGGGTAGGGTTAAAGTCTGCGCCATTAATTCACAGGGTTCTGCTATGATATAAAAAATCATTTTAAGGTATTTGTCTTGCTGGTGCTATGCATTATAGTAAAGTGAAAGACACCATTGTTTCGGTGTCTTGCTCTCAAAAATTCAGTTCGCTATAAGGCTTTTCAAGCGTGATTGTGCGAAGTATATTTAAGTATTTTGTATCCGCATGGCGCTGGTGAAACCGGTTCAGCACCTGATGTTTACAGCCTTTGTTGCTTGTAATGCAGTGTAATTCTTAGGAAAAAATAGCATAGCATTGCGAGGATTGTTAGCTGCTATAAAGCGCACTGTAGTTGCGAGGAATATGACTCATTTTACGGAATAATGTATATGTCAGACTTTTTGTTAAATCGTCAACACATTAGCCACGACCTAAGCGAAGGAATGGTGTTACTCGACTTTCTGCGCAGGGACCAAAAGTTAACAGGCACAAGAGAAGCCTGCAGGGAAGGTGATTGTGGTGCTTGTCTGTTATTGTCAGGTCAACGTATTAATGGCAGCATGTATTATCTGCCAGTTATTAACAGTCATGCTGTAGAGAAAAAGCGATGACAATCATGCCTGTGTATTTTGGTATTGCCTTTATTGACTTAGTGAAAGCGATACAACGTTTTAACCCTGATTATACGCCTGTTTTTTCAGCACCGATGACTGCAGAGAAAGTTCTGTTAGCCTTGTATAGTAAAGCCTGATGGCAGGCATCAGCTGGCATAATGTCGTCACCGGGGCTGTCCTTTTTGCAGCGGGTGATAGTATAGGCACTCTGATAGCAGGAGACTTTTTGTATCAGCGTATGCTGGGGATGATGGTATTGGGCGGGAGTCTTTATGCCTGGGAAATCCCTTCTTATTTTGCGCATTTACAACGCCGGTTTAATAGGCAGGGATATCCGAATGCCTTTAAGCGCACCATCGCTGCCGGACTGTTTTTTAATCCTTTATGGATTGCCAGACATTTGTTGTTTATCAAACTGTTTTCCGGGCAATGGCAGACGATCTCGCCAGATATATTAGTGGTTGCTACGGAGTCATTTATCTTTTGTTTCCCGTTTTCCTTGCTGGCAAATTATTTGATTCAGAATGTTATTTTTTTTCGCTGGCGTTTTCTGGTCAGCTCTATTTATTCAGCATTAACGGTGATTTACTTTGCCTTAAGCGAGGTGCTTTTTGCAACAACAAGCTGAATTCTGGCGTCACTGCATTCATACTTTAAACAACAAGCAAGCCCTGGCTTTATTATTTGTCGTTGATAGCCATGGCAGTTCACCTGGCAAGGCAGGGGCTAAAATGGCCATTACTGCCGACGGGACACGATTTGGTACCCTAGGCGGCGGACAAATTGAATATGATTTATCTGAGCAGGCGCTTGCATTAATACAACAGGATAGTTGTTCGCGCTTGTTTTGTGTGCAACATAATGGTACAGGGCAGGTATGTGGCGGCTCGCAAACAGTTTTGTATTATCCTTGTACGCTGACTGATTTAACTGTATTGCAAGATATTCATAATGCTTTGCAGCAAAAACAAGTTTGGCAATTAGTTCTTATGCCGGGATTAGCCAGCATATTGAAGCGGGTGAGCAGGCCTATGTCTTTATCATGACCCATAGCCACCAAACAGACCAGCAGGTATTAGCAGAATTAATAAACAGACAGTATGCTTATATAGGCGTCTTAGGTAGCACACAGTTAATTGGCATTTTGAATTATTTTGCGCATGTATATTATTTTAAATGGTGTATGCTGTAATTGATCAAAACAGCCGAATAACGATAGAGATTAATCAGCTAATTCTGACTCAAATGCTGGTTTTAATGGTCGTGGTGGGCTATATTGCGAGGAGAGAATCATGAGCATTATAAATAGTGAATCGGGAACCAACGTACATGAAGTTTCCGACGGGATTTATCGCATCAATACGCCAGTTGTCATCCAGGGGGGAGGTGGTTTTTCATTTAACCAGTACCTCATTGTCGATGATGAACCCTTGTTATTTCATACAGGTCCACGAAGAATGTTTCCTCTTGTGCGTGAAGCAATTCAGAGCATACTTCCGGTCGAACGACTGCGCTATATAGCCTTTTCCCACGTTGAATCGGACGAATGTGGATCACTTAACGAATGGCTTGCCGTAGCTCCTCAGTCCATGCCTCTTTGTGGTACGGTTGCGGCCATGGTCTCAATTGAAGATCTTGCTGATCGTGCTCCTCGTGCTATCGCTGACGGTGAGATGATTTCTTTGGGCACACATCGTGTGCGCTGGTTTGATGCCCCCCATTTGCCACATGCATGGGAATGCGGCTTTCTGACTGAAGAACGCACGCGAACATTGCTATGCGGCGATCTTTTTACCCAGGGCGGCAGGGATTTACCCGCGCTTACAGAAACGGATATTCTCGGACCCAGTGAAGCCTTCCGACATGAAATGGATTACTTCTCACACACTAAAAATGCAGATATGATGCTTGAACGCCTGGCAGCTACTGAACCCACAACGCTTGCATGTATGCACGGTAGTGCATGGCATGGTGATGGGGCAAAGGTGCTGCGGGCTCTCGCTGACGCCCTGTCTGCTTAGTACAAAATCAAAAAAACCAGATTGTTTATTAATTCATTCCCGTAGGTGCCAAGATGCCAAACACACAGCCAAATTCAGCCCCCGACTATCTGATACTGGGTAGCGGACTTGCCGGTTTATCCTTTGCGGCATTAATGGCCAAGGCCGGAAAGAAAGTAAAAGTTCTTGAAGCGCATGAATTCCCGGGGGGTACGGTCATACCTTTGTTGAAGGTGACAAATACCGGTTTAATGCGCAACTGCATTATGTCTGGAATTGCGGAGCAGGGGAAACGGTAAACATGTTTCTCAGGAAACTGGGTCTTGAACAGGCGGTTACCTTTGAGCAGTACGATGCGAACGGTTACGATCATATGCGCATACCCGGGTACGAGCTGGATATCCCTTTTGATAAAGAGCAATTATCGGCACGCCTGGCTAAACTTTTTCCCGAACATGCCGGTCCAATACGTAATTTTATCAATGAAGTATGGCTCACCGCAGCGGAAATAAAAAAACTTCCAGAACATCCTGGTATTGCTTATGTGTTGAGCCATGCGCTTGGTAATCAGCGAGTTATTAAATATCACAAGTCTACGTTGCAGGATGTATTTGATGCATTTAAATTACCGCTAGAGGCGCAAACTCTTTTGGCTCTTCAGTGGCCAGACTTTCTATTGCCGCCAAAAAAACTTTCTTTCTTTGCCTGGACAGCTCTGTTTACAGGGTATTGCCGCGGTGCCTATTATCCAACGCATCATTTTGCACACGTTATAGATTCATTGGTCAAAGTCATTATGGAAAATGACGGGGAAATTATTTACCAGCAAAAGGTAACAAACTTCATCCTCGATGAAAATCGAGTGGCGGGTGTAAAAACCATAGACATGCAAGACCGTACTGTGTTTCAAGAGCATTATGGACAGGATATTATTTGTAATATTGATCCGCAACATGCGGCCGCTATGATTGGTAAGCATCATTTTTCCAGTTCCGTACGGGCTAAACTTGATTATGAATACTCGCCTTCGAATTTTGTCGCTTATTGTGTCGTTAAGGGCATTGATTTAAGTGATTTCGGTTTTGGCCGCTGGAACTTATTTCACAGCGAACAAGCTGATCTAAATAAAGCTTTTGACGATATGTATGATCGAGCCGATTACAGCGCCCTCAGTTTTGGCGTGACTACACCGGGATTCCTTACCGATGACCCTGGTGATTGTCCGGAAGGAGAGCAGATCATTCAGTTTATAACGGTTGCCAACTATCATTATTTTCATGACCTGAAGATTCGCGATGCAGGTGCATACAGGAAAATGAAAAAACAGATTTTTGACGCCATGATCGACATCATAGAGCAAAAATACGTGCCTAATTTCCGGGATTTTATAGTCTTTAAAATGACTGGCAGTCCGACCACCAACGAAAGTTTCTGTGCTGCCCCCGAGGGGAACTCCTATGGATCGAACCTGACGCCGGAAAATTTTTCTGCCGGGCGTCTGGATCACAGAACATCACTGAAGAATTTCTACTTTTGCAACGCATCATCAGGTGCGCCCAGTTTTACCGGTACAATCAGAACAGGTTGCGTATTGTACGAGAAGTTATCCGGCGATTCGGTCCTGGATGCAGATCTTTCATGAAAATTGCCATAGTGGGCGGCGGTGCGGCAGGCATGACGGCCGCTTATCTACTGGATAAAGTACATGATGTCACAGTGTTTGAAAAAGCACCGGTTCTGGGTGGAAATATACGCACGCTGAATAAAAATATTCGTTGTGACTCTCTGGATCATCGCATGACCCTCGATAACGGAGTGATCGAATTCCAGCGTGATAATTTCCCGAATTTTCATAAATTAATGCATGAGCTTCAGGTTAAACTCGAAGAGGTTCAAGTTTCCAGCGAACTTTTCCTTGCCAATGGTGATTATTACAAATCCACGGGAGCAATCCGTTATGGTTGTAAAACCAGATGGGAACAGATTTTCCAAACCCTTAAACAGACTCCTGTTATGTTGTCGTACTTGTGTATTCTTGCCAGGATAACTTTCGCTAGCCAGGATTCATTGCGTCATCGTCCGGTCTCAGATTATTTAGGTAATGATATCAGTGCGAGGTGGCTAAAAATGCTACTTATGTATGCTTATTCCATGCCTTATACAACGATTGATGATTTTCCGGCGGAAATTGGCATGCCATTACTCGCAAACTCGGGCATGTTTACCAGGTGGGATCGTATTGAAGGGGGCGTCTATACCTATATAGAAAAAATCCTGGCTGATTTTCGTGGCACAATTCATTGTGCTGCAAGGCTCGAGGAAGTCACCAGGGTTGCAACCGGTGTGCAAATAACAATGCTGAATGGGGAGCAGCAGCATTTTGACAAAATTATTTTCGCCACAACTCCAGGCCAGGTGCTGAACTTATTGAAAGATCCTTCGGAAAGCGAAATCAAGCGCTTTCAGGCGTGGAAAGAAAATGTTATCGATACGGTGATTCATTCGGATACTTCAATTTACAAAAATTTTGGTGTGACTTATTTTTGTGAATTTGATCTTTTCCAGAATAAAGGTAATCAAGGCTGTGGCTACAATGCTTATTTAGACCGCTTATGTGGCATAGACTCCCATTCGGATACCCATTTTAGCCTTGCCTATAATCTGCAACAACAAATAGCCGCGGAAAAAGTGATTGATACACAGCAGCATACAACGCCTGCTTATAATGTAGAGGCTATCCGTTATCGCCAGGAAGTTCTGGAAACAAACGGCGAGAATAATACCTACCATGCCGGCGCCTATCTTTATGATGGCTTACATGAAGGTGCCATCACCTCAGGTTTTATGGTATCTGATCTATTAGGTGGATTACGCTTGTAAGATCGGCTGGCGATGGTTATTTTTTCTGTCGTTAAAAATTGATTTACCTTTCATTGTTTTGTAGGCATCCTTCATTTCCCAGTTGACACTTTTGTTGTTTTTTACTTGGGAGCGCGGGGCTCGCCCGCGTATGGTTAATAAAAGGGCTACAAACTTAAGACCGGACATTCAATAGACTTGTAGGGCGTGGCTTCAGCCCGCCTTTAAATGATCTCTGGCATTGGCGGGCTGAAGCCACGCCCTACAGTTTTCAATATGTCCTGTGTTAAAAACGACAGCCAATAAAAGCGGGCAAGCTGCCCGCGCTCCCAGCACTTCAAAAATAGAGAAGTGTAAACTACTTTAGGGGTAATATGAAATATGCCGTTTTGTAGCAGAGGTTTATGCATAGTTTTCTCATATTCTGAGTTCAAAGCAGATCAATAAGGCATAAAAACTATTTTACTTTTGAACTATTTATTAATTCTTTCAGCAGGTCTAGCGTATTTTCAAGATCTTTTGCTGAATAGTCTTGTGCATCAAACTTTCCCCAAATGGGAGCCGGCCAGGCTTTGTCGGTTTTATATCTCACTACATGATGAATATGCAGTTGCGGAACCATATTACCCAGGGCAGCGATATTCATTTTATCGGCATGGTACAGGGTTGCCAGTTGCTCTGCGATATAGCTGGATTCACGCATTAACTGTTGTTGATCAGCACTAGCAAGCTGGTGTATTTCGGTGATATTCTCTCGCTCAGGTACCAGTATCAGCCAGGGGAACTGGCTATCATTCATCAGTAAAACACGACATAATTCCAGTTTGCCGAGTTCGGTACAATCTTTTTTTAGTGCAGCGTGCAGTGTAAAGGACATAAAAGCAGAGCGGGGCTTGAAATTTATAGTTAAAACAGTGTAACGTTAGTAACAGATAATAACAATAATAATAAAAGCCTTTATGACTACACTTACTGCTAGCCCTGCCCAAGGCAATGCACCGCTTGCCGTTTCTTATAAGCTATTGCTGAGCCTGTATGCCATTATCCCTTTATGCATGATTTTGCAACTGACCGACAGCTATGCTTTTGGTGGTGCTTTATTGCAATTTTTACCGAGTAGCCCAAGTCACTTCATCATCTTTCAATTGCTATTTGGTACGCCGCATATTCTTGCCAGTGGAATTTTAATCACGACTAATAAAGAATATTTTACTTTTTATCAGAAAAAAATTCTGTTTATGACTTTGGCGCTTATGCTGTTTTTTTCCATAGCGAGTCAGGTGCTTTCGTATTATGTGCTTTATATCATGGTCGCTTCGTGGACTGTTTATCATGTTTTAAAACAGCAGCATGGGGTAGGGCGAGGGATTTATCAATTGCCTGGCTGGGCATTTTATTTATTATTGTGGTTAAGCATAGGCGCGGGAATTAGCGTATATATGGGGATTTTTTTAAAAAATACTTTAACTGTTCAACAGGCAGAATGGGTTAAACAGGCGGCTGGTGGCCTGATTATTTGCTTACTATTATGCACTTTCTGGTGTCAGCGGTATGTAAAGACTCGGTTTGGTTGTTTATTTATGTGGTCAAACTCCTTATTGATTATTACCAGTTTTTATTTTTATGCACAGCAATATTATTTTCTGGCAATCTTAATTCCAAGATTGGTGCATGATGCAACGGCTTATGTTTTTTATGTGACGCATGATGTAAATAAGCATGCCGGGCATCCACAGAATTTTTTATATCGCTGGGCTGCAAAAATAAAGCTCAATGTTTTTATCGTGCTGCCGTTACTTTCCTTTGCCTTGACCTTTCTCTTACAAAGGTATGGAGATCAATGGGTTGATGCGCTTACGCAATTTTTCTTCGGCATGGAAATCAGGCAGGCAGTGACCGTGGGTTTGATCGGGTATTTTTCTTTGATGCATTATTACACCGAGGCATTTACCTGGAAGTATGGCTCGCCTTATCGGAAATATATACGTTTTAAGCCTTGATATAAAAATACCTGGCGCCGAAGCCGGCGTATAAGCATGGATAGTACGAACCAGCTTACAGGGCAGAACTGAACATTAATCAGATTTTAACTTGTCCACATCCATAGGACGTAATAGTTATTGTTAATATAGGATTTTTATTTAGCTATTATGCTGTCAATCCCGGATGACCGGAACGTTTTTCAGCAGGTACAGGATTTATTAATAAGATGTGGCCGCACGGATGATTGTCAAGAGCGCCTTACCGACGACATACAAAGCCGTGGTTGATTTGATTAGCTATAGCTTTCTAGTGATTTACGGCTAAGCGATCCATGTGTTTAATTTTATGTTTTAAGAATATAGTTCCTGAAATTGCCAGCCCAAGTGATATAAATGGCCAATTCATAAATGATTTAGCCGCGGTCAGTCTGACAGCATGGTAGGACGGAGGCAAAGGTTTGATTAACATTAACGATTAATAACTTATAGGGTTGGCGAAGATTTATTTCTCACACACGCCACCTTTACAGCCACAGTTTTTGCCGCAACCTAATCCTTCTTCTTTCATGGCACCAAATTCAGGGTGTTTGGCGGCATATTTCCTGGCGAATTGCTGGATATAGATCCAGGCAATCATCAGTACAAATATAACGGCCATTGCAATAATGAAATTTAGCATTTGTTTTCTCCGTAATTTTTGTGAGACACCTATTTAAGAGGAAAATAGCGCTAGGAGCGAAATAGCTTTAGCTATTTCCGTAACAGCAATAGCTGAAGAGACTGTGAAAGTATTCAATAATATACCTAAAAGGACAGGCTCCGTAGATACTCTATTAAAACGCAAGGGTGAATGCATAAAAATTTATATTTTTATGCATTTATAGTGATAGGTAACGTATAAAAACGAGCCCCATCGAATTTTTTGTTAGTACGTAACATGCCATGGATGGCGTGTAATAATTTACGCATCACAGCACAGACCGCTTGTACTTTCTTTAAGCCATTATCCTCAATCAAGTGATGATAATAGCCTTGAATATTCGGCTCGAATCGGCTGGCAACCAAAGCTGGCATATACAAGGCCTGACGAATATATTTATTACCCACTTTGCTAATGCGTGGCTTTTTAGATACGCTACTACCTGAATCAAATATCCTTGGATCCAACCCTGCATGAGCAACCCACTGCCGCGCAGTCATATCCTTAGGCAAGATCATCAGTTCACTCAGTATTTGTACCGCTGAGGCTTGTGCAATCCCTTTGATGCCGGTGATTAATGTATAAGCTTGCTTCAGATCTTCATTTTGATGAATAAGGTTAAGTGCACTGTCGCGCAAGGTTTTAATTTGTGCGTCTAAAATATCAATCAACTGCTCTGTCTGTTCAATCACCAGCACAGGTGTTTCCACTGTTGATTCCAAAGCATGAAGCTGGTTTTTAGTTTGTGTTTTTTGCTTACTTAAGGCGGCAATACGACGCGCAGTCGCTCTTAAGCTAATACATTCATCGGCTGGACGCTCCCAGGCTTCAAAAGGCATTCTTTCAGCATAAATCGCTAAATTCTCTGCATCAATCGCATCGGTTTTGCTGCGCGTCATTAAGGCTTTAGCAAAGTTGTGTGCGGCTTTGGGGTTAATCACCATCACTTCAATACCGTCTGCTCGACTAAGAGCGACAGCTAAATCAAAATGATAGATGCCTGTTGCCTCGATGCAAACCTTTGTTTCTCCTTTAAGTTTTGTTAAAGACTGAATAATTGATTGATGACCTAAAGGGGTATTATCAAAGGATTTCGCTTTACGTGCCTTACCATTAACCATGACGACAACAACTAATTCCTTGCAACTCACATCAATTCCGACAGTATTCATTTTTTATCCCATATTAAGTATTATAATGATCACTGGTTTCCCAACCCTGACACTTCACCTACCGTCCTTGTGAATGCAGACTCAGAAGCATAGCTTACAGGTCTCAGATACTCCACGGCATGGATGACGAGGGTGGGGAGCCAATCTACGAGCAAGCTCAAAGCTTAAGGTTGGGCCGGCTTCCCCAGAAAATCAGTTATTACTATAATTGTTTTGTGTTAAATAATCTTGTGTTTAAGAGATATGTTTAATATACAAGGTTGGGGTGAGATTGCGAACCCCAACAATCAATGGCTTACCTAGCCTCATTGTTGGGGTTTATGCTTCACCCCAAACCTACGCATAATACTTTCACAGTCTCTAAAGCTATTGTACTCCACTAACTATATCAATATTAGTTGATATAGTTAGTCTATTGGTTATTAGCGGACTGAAGTCCTTTTTATGCTGTCGCTCCACCAAGACCGGCAAAGCCCATAAACGTCAGGGATAAAATGCCTGCCAGCATCATGCTTAATGCGGCGGCCTGGGTAATATTGGGTAAATTAGATAATTCCAGTTTTTCCCGTAGTCCAGCCATTAACACTATAGCAAGAGCAAAACCGGCACCTGCACCTAAGCTGAAAGACACTGATTGTAAAAAGTCATATTCACGCGAAGTTTGAAATAGTGCAACGCCCAAAATGGCACAATTAGTGGTGATTAAAGGCAGGAATATACCCAAAGCTCTAAACAAAACAGGGCTGAATTTCTTAAGCACCATTTCAACTAGCTGAACAGACGAGGCAATCAAGGCAATATAGCTGATAAGACGAAGAAATTCCAGGTCAAACGCTGTTAGCACCAGATTAATACCATAAGAACAGGTGGAGCTGACAAACATGACAAACATGGTCGCCAGTCCCATATTAAAGGCGGTGTCGCGTTTAGCCGAAACTCCGACAAACGGGCATAGGCCTAAAAACATCGCTAGCACGAAGTTGTTAATCAAAAACGCACTGAGAAAGATAAAACTGAGAGATTCCGGGTTCATGATGTTACCTTGTCGAAATAAAGATTATAATTGTACAGGTTTTGGTTGTTCAGGAACGAGGGTTTAATAATACCCGAAAGTATGGCACAGGATTTTGGCTTCACAGGCGTGTTAGGAAAACAGGCGCATAGCAGGCTACGCAACTGGTTTTCTAGCGCGGCTGTGAAGCCAAAAGACAAGTCAGACTCGGGCATTATTGAATTCTCGTTCCTTAATGGGCCTGAACGTGTAATAGCGGTTAACCAGAAAATTACATAAAAAAACGATACCTGTGGCGATCACTTGCACATACCAGTAAGCAATATTTTTGGGTTGCGGGATTAGCTTAGGATAGGCGAGGTTCTTTAATAATGCAAATAATTCAGGGGTCGTCGCTAGCCAGAAAATTACTGCATTTAGCCCAAACATGGTACCGCTAACAATCAGGTAACGCATGAAAAATCGACTATGTGGTCCGCTCACCTTGAATGTCCAGTGAAATTGAATATGGTAATTCACTAAAAATCCACAGGCAGCGCCGATCATGCTTGCATGTAAAGGCGTGGTCAGCTGGTATTCCAGCAGAGCAATTAATGCGCAGAAATGTACCGCTGTGGCCAGGCCACCAGAAATAAAATAACGAAAAAAGTGTTGAAGAAGTTGTTGCGGTGCATACGCCGGTTATTTCTCTTTTAACAGTGCATATTTGCGGTACTCTGCAATAAGTTCAAAGTTTTGTAATAGGCTGGAAGGTAGTCTGGGGATATTATTTGTTTCCACAATTATATAATCTTCAACTGAATTAGTTTGTAATGCAGTTAGTGATAGTTCATCTATTTTTATACGTCCGGCGCGGCCTTGTGTGTGAAAGTCAATCGAAAACAAACGCTCGCCTGCATACGATAGCTGGCTTTTATCTGATTGCCTGGAATTTTTAAAAATTTCGACTAAATATTTCTGGTTTTTCTCAAAGTTTAATTTTTCAGGCGCAGTCCATACCAGTCCCATAAATAATAGACCAGCAACTGGAATGATTAGCCCCGCATACAGCCATTTGCTTTGCATGATCGATCTGATGTCAAAGCGCAGACATAGCATTTCAGTAACCATGATGGCAAAAGCAGGTAGCCCGGGTAATACATAAGTGTAAAGAATATTACCCGAAAAGGTGAAAAAAACCATAGGCGCAATAGCCCAAAATATTAGATAGCTGTGGAGACTTCCCTGACAGGAATTTTTGAGCGTAATGGTTTTATTTTTTCTTAAAGGCCAGCTTAAAACACTGCCTAAAAATATCAAAGACCAGGGGAAACTGGCAAATAGCCATAGCAGCCAGATTTTTCCTCGCGTATGCTTATGTGCAACTCCGTATAAATCACCATGCCAGCCTGGATCGACAAAACGCTTAAAATGCTCGCCGACTAAAAAATAATTGATAAACCCGGGGCTATCAATTTCCGCGATGATATACCAGGGTACCGCTATTAATAGCATCAGTGCAGAACCTTTAAACCAAGGGACCTGCTGCCAGGCGGCCAGCCATTGTTTTTCCAGAATAACCCAGGCAATAAGGGGCAGTAAGACTAATACGCCGACAATAGGACCTTTAACTAATAAGCCAAAACCCAAACCAACAAAGAATAAATAGCTCCATTGTCTGGCTTGTTGTGCATCTGGATTGTTTAAGGCATGCCAAAAGCCAATCATGGATAAACTGATACACAGGCATAAAGCCATATCGGTCATTACGGCACCGCTGGCAATAAAAAACAATGCGGTGCTTAATAATACGATGCTGCTGAAGGCTGCTTTATCCTCACTCTGTATTACTTTAGTGAAGCGGGAGCTCAGCCATAGCACCACGCCAGCTAATAAAAAGACTGGCAAACGCGCAGCAAATTCAGAATAACCAAAAAGCTTGAATGAGATGGCAGTTAGCCAGAAGGTCAGCGGTGGTTTACCCCAAAATGGCAAGTCATAATCAAAGGGTGGCATAATCCAGTTGCCAGTTTCTATGATTAAGCGTGGAATTTCTGCATACCGGGCTTCGGTTGGGTCGTGTAGCGGATATTCAATGATACCGAACAGGCGTGTTAAAATTGCAATAAAAATAATTGCCAGGGATAACTTACTGAAGGTTTTAATCATCTAATTTAACAGTATAGGTTTTTTTTATAAAATACAGTGGCCTTTGTTTGGATTCAATAAACATATGTCCGATATATTCGCCTAAAATGCCAATCGATAGTAACTGTACGCCTGAGAAAAATAATATAACGGTAATCAGTGTCGGGAAGCCTTGTATCGCTTCACCAAATAGCAGAGTCTTAATAATATAAAAAAGCCCTAAACCAAAAGCGCCAAGCGCGGTTATAAATCCAGCATAGGTCGCCAGTCTTAAAGGTTCTTGAGTAAAGGAAGAGATACCTTCGATGGCAAACTTGATGAGTTCCTTGTAGTTCCAGTTGGTTTCACCTGCAAGCCGAGGGTCTCTACTGTATTCTATGGCAGTTTGAGGAAAACCTATCCAGGAAAATAAACCTTTCATAAAGCGTTTACGCTCGCGTACCTGATTTAATGCATCGACAGCCTGGCGACTCATTAAGCGAAAATCGCCGACATTTTCCGGGATTTCATGGTCACTGATTTTATTAATCAGTTTATAAAACAGGTGCGCGGTAAATTTTTTAAAAAAATTCTCGCCTTTGCGTTCAATACGTTTAGCGTAGACCACATCAAAACCTTCGTGCCAGGCTTTGATCATCTCCACAATCAGTTCGGGTGGGTCTTGTAAGTCAGCATCAATGACCACAACAGCGTCTCCTTTCGCTTCATCAAGCCCCGCTGTCATGGCAATTTCTTTACCGAAATTACGACTTAAATCAATAATTTTAATGCGCTCATCCTGCTGCATGAGTTCGATTAAAATTGCTAAGGTCTTATCTTTACTGCCGTCATTAACGTAAAGCATCTCGACTTGCATATCGATTGTTTTAACAGCTTCGGATATGCGCTGCTGACATTCCTTAATCACTTCCTGTTCATTATGAAAAGGAATGATAATGGATAAAAGTTCGGTTGGTTTCATAGTTAATGTTTTGTGACGACGAGACAGCGTGGAACCTGGTAAACGATTTTCATCGTTATTGGGGCTTTGCCATTAAGTTAAGGCAACAGCACATCCTATGTCATTGTCTTAACTGAATGGCAGTAACGCAAAGCATGGGAACGAGATTTGTCAAAGTTAAGTGCGCAGTTACTTTTTAGTCTCTTGGATCTATCAGCATGCAAGGTAAAATCTCTAAATCGCTCTTTCTGTATGTAGATGACGACATTTTCGTATATAGGTTCCAGAAAAAACCTGGTAATGGTGAGCTGCCCTGCCATCAAATAGGTAGTTAAGAAATAACCGGAGCAAGTCTTTAGCTATAATTTTCTGATGGCAACTTACCGTGAGATATTGCTTCATCTCGTAATATTAATTTACTGGTTTTACGTTGTTTCAGATAATTAATCAGTAATAACCAGCAGCCTAAGACGATAAACCCACCCGGTGGTAAAATCATCACTACCCAAGGTTCAAACTGGGTGCTAAACACCTGATAGCCCAATAATTGGCCAGCGCCTAATAATTCTCTTACTCCGCCTAGCATTACTAGTGCCAGAGTAAAACCCAAGCCCATACCTAATGCACTCACTACTGATTTAGTGAATGAGTTTTTTGAGGCATAGGCTTCCGCACGGCCTAGAATTAAACAGTTCACCACGATTAACTGAATAAAAGCACCGAGTCTATTATATAAATCCAGACTCACCGCCTGAATAATATAATCTACCAAGGTCACAAAAGTGGCGATGATAATAATATAAGTGGTGATTCGCACTTGCTTGGGAATAAAGTTGCGTAAAGCAGACACCAGGGCATTAGAGCAAACAAGTACAAAAATACTTGCTATGCCCATGGCCAAAGAGTTCAGTACTGAATTAGTTACCGCCAAAACGGGGCATAGGCCGAGCATCATAACGAATACAGGGTTTTCTTTCCAGATACCCGTTGTAAAGACATCGAGTGTTAAGGGTGTTTCTTTTTTTGTGGCTTGAGTCATAATTCACCTCATTTTTTCTTGTTTCCACATTCAGCGTGGGAATGTATATTTGACGTTCTGCGTCATTTTATCAGCAGTGACACGCTTTAGTTCCGTAGGTTGGAATGAGATTGCGAACCCCAACAATCAATGGCTTACCTAGCCTCAGTGTTGGGGTTCATGCTTCACCCCAACCTACGCATAATACTTTCACAGTCTCTAAAGCTATTGCGCTCCAGCTTATTGCTGTCCTTTTTTTAATAGTTCTAAATTTTCTACAACAATCGGCAGTACCGCCTGCGCACTTTTATTTAACATGCGCCCGATTGCATTAGAAGTAATGGTTGAACCAGAAATGGCATCTATTTGCCAGTCATGTTGTTTAGTGCCATGACGCACTGTTTTAATCGCATTTTCTAATCCGGATTGTGCCATATTAATCTCTGCATCTAAACATTTAAAATTAGCTAAAAAATCTTTGTCAGTAGTGATTTTGGTGCCAAAACCCGGTGTCTCTGTGCTTTTCAAGACATCAAAACCAATTATACAGCCGTTATCAGGATTGTACCCATAGAGTATTTTAACAATATCCTGATAACCTTGTGCAGCTGCATTGATGGCCACACCGACCAGTTTGTTCTGTTTGTCATAACCCGCATAAATAAGTTCACCTACCGTTTTGTCATCAGCTAGAACGAGCTTATCTTGATCAACCACAAAAGTCAGACGGCTTTTTGCCAGGGGTAAAACCTTAAAAATGGCACGTTCTGTAGCCAGACGCTGGTTCTCGGCAATAATGGGCTTGGTAAATTCATAGATCAGAACTACCAATAAACCCGAAATCATTGCAACCGTGGCCAGGGTGCTGATTAACCTGGTGCTCGAAGGCAGCTCAGGAACCTGATTTTCTGGAGTGCTCATGATTTATCCTGCTTATTCTTACGCGCACCATAAATACGCGGTTGGGTATACGTTTCAATAATAGGCGTTGCCGCATTGCCGAATAAGATCGCGTACATCACCGCTTCGGTTAAACCGCCAAATAATCGAATAACAACGGTTAATATTCCCACTAAACAGCCAAACACGAAAATCCCCAATGGAGTCACCGGAGAGGCAACCATATCGCTAGCCATAAACACAGCAGCAAACATTAGACCGCCTGAAAATAACATAAATGCAGGCGAGGGATATTTATCCGGATCGATAAAATAAAAAAGCTCTGCGGATATTGCTGTACCAATTATAACGGCTGCAGGAATGCGCCAATCAAGCATTTGTTTGTACACTAAATACGCTCCGCACACTAAAATTAACAGGACCGATGTTTCGCCGGTTGAGCCTGCTACATTGCCCATAAATAAATCATAAGAATCGGTTATTATCCCTTGAAATTTCATCAGTGCTAAAGGGGTCGCACCGGTAAAGCCATCTATGGCCACTTGTATTGACCAATCCGCAGTAGGCAGAGGTTTCATAAAAGGCAAGGCCAGCGTCGAAGGTATAAACTCGACAAAACGGTCTGTAGCTAAGGCCGGTGTCCAGGTAGTAATAGACACAGGAAAAGCGGCTTGTACAAAGGCGCGCCCCACTAATGCAGGGTTGAAGAGATTAAAGCCTAACCCGCCAAACAAGGTTTTGCCCATGGCAATCGCAGTAAATCCGGCTACGGCACCCATCCATAAGGGAAACCCCGGTGGCAAGGTCATGGCCAGCAACAGTCCACTCACTGCCGCACTGGCATCCAGAATGGTTGATTTTTTACCTGACATTTTGCAGAAAAAATGCTCGGTTGCCATGCAGGACATTGCGGTTACCAGTATCAAAGCCAGCGCACTAATACCAAAATGATAAACAGAATAAATTACCAGAGGTAGCAAGGCATAGACAACATTACGCATGATTTGCGCAACAGTCGGTGCTTTACGGATATAGGGCGAAGTGCGTATATCAATTTTTAAATCAGATTTAGCCATTTTGTAGATGCCTTTCACGGTTTAGTGTTTTTGCAATTCTAAAGTATTGCACTAACGGGATATTAGAAGGGCAAACATAACTGCAGCAACCACATTCAAAACAGTCATTCAGGTGATATTTCTCTTCCATGACATCATATTGTCGTTTGGCCGCTAATAAACCGAGTTCAGATGGGTTTAAATTAATGGGGCATGCCTGCAGACAGCTGGAGCATTTAATGCAAGGTGATATGTCATCACGCCTGGTTGCTCGTTCATCAAGCACTAATACGCCGCCGGTGCCTTTGGTAATTGGCACATCAAGAGAACGTACCGGTATGCCCATCATCGGGCCGCCGAGAATGACTCCGGCTTCTTTACCTTTAAAGCCGGCATGATCCAGAATATAGCGTAAAGGTGTGCCAATCGGTGCCAAATAATTCCCGGGATTTTCCAGACTATCGCCGGTTACAGTGATCGTCCGCTCAATCAGTCCATGACCCTTGGGTAACAAAGCACCTATCTTGGCTAAGGTGGCAACATTAAAAATGGCTAATCCTGCGTCTGAGGAACGGCTTCCCGACGGGATCTCGATACCTAATAGCGAATAGGCAAGCATTTTTTGCGCCCCCTGGGGGTATTTAGTAGCGATGGCTTTGATGCGAATACTGTTATCATCTGGCAAGTGCGGTTCAATAGCATGTAAAACATCCATTTTATTATCTTCTATACCGATAATTGCCTTAGGCGCATCTACACATTTCATACTGATACGAATACCCTGCAATAAATGTTCTATTCTTTCTAACATAAGACGATGGTCAGTGGTTAGAAAGGGTTCACACTCACAGCCATTCACCAGTACGGTATGAATTGAGCAGTCTGCAGGAGTCTGCATTTTTACATGGGTTGGGAAAGCAGCACCTCCCAAGCCAACTATGCCAGTATTCTGTACTGCCTGAATGAGCTCCTCACGGGACATTTGCAGGTAATCGAACTGAATATCAGAGTCTAAAAGCTGTTGCCCGGAGCTGAGTGATGTGGTGATGATAATAGCTGCTTGCTTACCCCCCTGCGCTGTTTTAGCCAGACCAATTTCTTTGATCGTGCCGGTAACGGGCGCATGAATAGGCACAGACATAAAACCATCTGCTATGGCAATGAGTTCTCCGCGTGTGACCAGTTGACCTTTAAATACAATGGCTTTAGCAGGTTTGCCTACATGCTGTGCCAAAGGAACGATAATTTCAGGTGCAAAAGGCAGGCGACGCGTCGGTTTGGCGTTAGTTTCTGCCTTGTGTTCCTCAAGGTGTATGCCGCGAGGAAAGGTTTTTTTGCCAAATAATCTTAATAAGTTCATAAATTCCCTTTTACCGGTAGGTGTTTTTTAATTTGTTAGCTGTTTTGTAGATGTCTCTCTCGGTTTAAGGCTTTTGCTATCCTAAAATACTGAACCAGAGGGATATTCGAAGGGCAGACATAACTACAGCAACCACATTCAAAGCAGTCATTGAGGTGATATTTTTCTTCCATAACATCATATTGGCGTTTAGCGGCTAATAAACCCAATTCTGACGGGTTTAAGTTAATTGGGCATGCTTGTAGGCATTGTGTGCATTTGATGCAGGGCTGTATGTCATCACGTTTGGTGGCGCGCTTATCTAATACCAGCAAAGCTCCCGTGCCTTTAGTAATCGGTACATCCAGAGAACGCGCAGGCATGCCCATCATCGGGCCGCCAAGAATAAGCTCTGCTTCATCGCCAATAAATTCCGCATATTCCAGTAAAAAGCGAACCGGTGTGCCAATCGGTGCCAGGTAGTTGCCTGGTTTTTTTACGCCATCGCCGGTGATGGTAATAATGCGTTCGATTAAGCCTTGTTTTGCAGGCAGAAGCGCTCCCAGCTCAGCCAGGGTGGCCACATTAAAAACAGCTAAACCAACTTCGGACGGCAGGCCACCGGATGGAATTTCTATGCCTAATAAGGAATAAGCCAGCATCTTCTCTGCGCCCTGAGGATATTTTGTTTCTACGGCTTCAATCGTAATGGTACCGTCATCAGGTAAATAGGGTTTTATCGCTGTTAATACATTTAGCTTGTTATCTTCTATGCCAATAATTGCTTTTGGGGCATCGACAGTTCGCATGGCAATGCGAATGCCGAGTAATAAATTATCGATTTTTTCCAGCATAACCCGGTGGTCAGTGGTTAGAAAGGGCTCGCATTCGCAACCATTAACCAGTACTGTGTGAATTTTACGGTCTGGGGGAATGGCCATTTTTACATGGGTAGGAAATGCAGCGCCACCAAGGCCAACAAGACCTGTATTTTGTACAGCCTTAACCAGTTCCTCACGCGACATTTGCAGGTAATCGTTACGCTCACCAGAATCCTGGACCTGCTGACCAGAGTTTAAGGACGTAGTAATGATAATCGCTGGCTGTTTGCCCCCTTTCGCAGTAGGAGCAATATCAATTTCCTTGACTGTACCGCTAACAGGCGCATGGATAGGCACTGACATAAAGCCATCCGCTTCGGCAATGACTTCACCGCGAACAATATGCTGACCTCTAAAAACAATCGCTTTCGCAGGCCTGCCGATACTTTGTGCCAAAGGCACAACTATTTCAGCAGCAAAAGGCAGGCGACGCGTGATTTTAGCATTAGTTTCCTCTTTATAGGCATCAGGATGAATGCCGTGAGGAAAGGTTTTTTTGCCAAAAAGTTTAAGTAGGTTCATAAGTATTTTTTGCTTAATACCGAATGCAATATTACAGAATTTTTTAGTCTGTATAGGCATTTGGGTACACAGCGGATGTTTTTACGTTATTATTTTATACCATAAAGCGGGTTGCTAGATTGTTTAGTTGCAGGCGGAATCATTTTCAATCAATATCATCTTTCCATATTGATTGTTTTAACATATTTTTTCTCCCGGATTATTGCTTAATATTGAAAGATTGCAAAATCATAAGAAACTGAGATTTTAACCCGGCAAAGGCTGGATAAGGTGCTAAAGCTCCAGTTTCAGGCTGTTCAAGTATTATGACTATGACGCGTCTCAAACAACAAGAGCACAGCAACGAGCGTTATGCTTTATTTTCTTCCTGCCTGGAGTTTTCTAAAGCAAGTAAATAATGAATTAGATCAGCATGATTATCAGGAATTTTCCATTCCCGTTCTAACACGAAATTTCTTAACAAGGTATCTATCCAGGGACGGTTAGATTGTGCCTGATGGATAACAATCAGGAATGACTTTTCTTGAGTTATCAGGGTAAAGTCTTCAATCCATAAATTGGTGGCATCCTGCTCTCCAGAAAGCAGCATTTGTGCATAAAGTTTGCGCTCTTCAGAATTAAAACTGAAATCCGTCAGTTTTGCTACTCCTCTAGCTTTTTTATTTGCTGCCCATAGTATCATTGTCTTCGGAGTTTTTTTAATTACGAATTTTACTAAGGTTTTTTTATAACTCATTAAGTTTCAAATGAATGCATTCTTGTCGTATATGTTTATGGCAAATAGTTCAGGTCAAAGCGAAGATGCGCAGAGAATACAGAGTCATGTCTGACAGCAAGACATGCTGCACAATACGCTTCAGGTATTTAAACTATTGGGGGCACACATTTTAGTCTACATGAATTGGCAATATTGAATTCTCGTTCTCATAAGTGCTGGAACGTAGTTTTTGCAAGCCAGTGTGCAACACTACAGGTTTAAAGCCACGTTCTAACTTTCAGACATTCTATACTTCGCGCGGCCACTAGAAAACCGCATCCGTGACCGCGCGAAGTATAACAGCAGACTTACTGAAATTTTTCTGCGCGTTTAATTAATTTATCCAGGTTCTTCTCATTAGGGTTCCATGGTGTGCCCGGGTGAATAATCACGGCAGTACATTTTTCGGCGGCTTTAACAATATCTTCAAAAGTTCCGGCTGTCGGGTCAATGACAACGGCCTTTTTATCTTCATTGTATTTGAAGATTTTTGGATTAATCTCGACACATTCATCACACGTTGTACAGTCTGGCGTTTCTATCCAGACTGGATCATAGCCGCCAGCAGCAGGCGAAGCTTTTGCAGCAGTAGTCGTTGTTGCTTGTGGCGCTGCAGCACTGGCTGTCTGTGTTTTAGCAGGGGCTACTGCTGGTACAGGTACTTGAGGCGCATTCGCTGCCGGTGCAGCTGCTAAAGCCGCCGCTAATACGCTAACATCACCACCATTGCCGCCCGCTATAGACATTAAATTAGACGCAATACTTGATGCCATTTCCGCTTTCGCCTGGGCGGCAATGGCATCGACATCAATCTCCACTTTATCAACACCCGCCAAACCTTTTAAGGTGCGCCAGAAGTTACGGCGTTCAATGGTGGCATGGACAATTTCAGGGTCGATGCCTACGCGTACCAAAGTATTAGAATCAGGATGTACTGCGTAAACATAGGGCGTATGTTCTGCCATCTCATCATGCGATAAATCAATAAACTCATGTAGCGGCACCATGTCATCGTGCCATTGTGACGGTGCGATAAATTTAAAGTGCTTTTGAAAACGGCCTTCGGTCATGGCCCAATCCGCAAAGGTTAGTGGTACGGTCATGGTATCTTCAATGCCGTATTCATCAACATATTTAAGTTCGTAAGTGGTCCAGTCTTTGTCTAAGTCCGGATTGCCTTTGAGTGACATGCTTTTTTCCCAGGTGTCATCTTCACGTGGGTCGTAAGTCATTAGCGGATAAGCGCGTGCTTCAACGGCTAATTTGCTTTGCATATCGGCAGCATCGTCTGCAACGCCGTGTTCAGGCTGGCAAACCGCATAAATATTAAATACCGCAGGGCCGCGATAATTTAAACCGTCAATATAGCCTTCTATTAAATGATTTGGGTGGGCAATCGAGCTTTGCAGCGTGTAAGTAGTTCTGTGCGCCATGGCAATTAAACTCATTTCTTTGCGGCGCTCTGTTTTGCCTTTCCATTCCTTGCCATACGGGGCCATATCCGATACTTGTCCGGTAAAGCCTGAAGTACAGGCCTGACCTCCCGTATTAGAATAAACCTGAGTATCCAGAATCAATATTTTTAACGGCATACCCGACATAATACTGCGCGACAGGTTTTGTAAGCCTATATCGTACATTGCGCCATCGCCGCCTACTGTTACCACGGGTGGACACATTAAGTATTCTTCTTCGCTGAATTGGTGCCAGTCGAAATATTTGAAGAAATGGTCGCTTTCTTGTTTGTCGTATTTTCCGGCAATTTCCAATTCCGCCATGCGAATCGCTTTAAAACCATCCGCCATTTTGACCATATGCCCTTCAAAAATGCCCATCGCTAAAGACGGTGCATCCTGGAATAAATTATTCGCCCATGGAAAAGGGTAGGGGTTAAAAGGGAAAGTTGAGCCCCATACTGAAGAACAGCCGGTGCTGTTAGTGATGCCCATTTCCACACGGCCATTGCCGGTCACGCCTTGCGTATATTGCCATTTTAAATGCTTTAATTTAGCGACAATCTGTGAGGCCCATTTTAACCATTTGGCATCAATAGGGTCGCTGGCTTTACCTTCACTTAAAGAACTGCTTAACTTGGATAACGTTAAATCAACATTTTTATTCGCATCAATTGCAGCTTCGACCGCTTCTATATCACTAATATCCAGTTTTTCTGATAATTTCAAACGGATATGTTTTTCCATGCCTGTTATCAGCTGTTCAATTTTGGCCACTTGTTTTTTAGCACGCGGCTGCATTAGTGCAGTTACAGTGCCGGTAAATAAATGCACGATGGTTTTTTCACCACAGCCTAAACAAGCGCCATCGCCACAATTCATGGAAGCATAGGTGCGTTTATCCAGAAGCATGGTGGTTAGCGCGCCAACTTTTTCATCTAAATCATCAATACGTTTGTATTTAGAGTTCGAGGTTGGCAGATCGTTCCAGTATTCCCAGTCATTGCGTAGCGTTTTTATACTTTCGACGGTTTGTGGAGTTGGCTCTAAGGCTTCATCAGGACAAACCTGTACACATTCCATGCAACCTTTACAGGTCATCGGGTTAATAGTGATCGAGAATAAGCCGCCATTATTAGGGGTACGCTTATTTACCGCATCGTGGTATGGCTTGGTAATGGCAAATTTAAAGCTGCCCATGGCATCTTTAAACCATTCAAACTCCTGTTTGACCTCGGCCTGTTCGGCTTCGGGATATTCTTTAATGGTTTCGCCTATCGATTTATTAAAAATCGGGTCTAAAACGGTACCTTCTGATTTATCGGCAGTTAAGGCATGATATTTTTTTTCTACATTACGAATGGCACGGCGCAAATGCTTGACTGTTTTGCCGGTTTTTTCGATACGTTTGATATTGGTTTCAAACACTTCATTAACGCTGTTGATCAAGCCTGGAATGGCACTATCAGGGCAGACGGTATAACAGTCGCCACACGCAGTACAATTTTCCGGTATCCATACGGGATGCTCAAAGCGAACCTGTGTCATGTCCCGGTAAATGCCGCTAGCAGCAGGAATAATGCTCAGTGCAAGAAATGGGTCGGCCAGATTGTCATTGGCGCGGCCGTTAATATAATTGGTTCCCGTTTGCTCAAAGAAACGATGAATATCCGATAACGGATCGTCATTTGCCGGTTTTTGTAACAACATCAGTGGCGCAGTATTTTCTTTCTTAACTGCCCACGGAGCGACATCACCCACCTTCATTTCCTCAACCGCGAGGTGTTTAGTTTCGCTAAAGCCACGCTTTACAGTACGGAAATTTTCCTCAACTACCTGTTCGCCTTTGCCGCCAAATTTGGCTTTGATGGTGTCATGAATGGCTTGTAAAATATCGTCCTTGCTTTTCCCCGCATTTTTAGCGATTGGAGACGATTCAAAAAATGCACCCTGAAAAGCAATGCCCTGCATACGAAATTGTAAATCAGGGTGATTAGTTTCCTCGCGGGCGATTTTAAAGCCATCCAGGTACGCGACTTTGATGTTTTTATCAACGATATATTGTTGCGAGGCTTTCGGGAAAGTACGCCAGACTTCTTCAGCTGTTGCCAAATCACTTTGAATAATAAACACGCCATTTTTATTCAGGCCTGCCAGTGGATTTGAGTGTGTGAAAACGTTGGGATCCGGTGCTATGACTACATCTACATGCGCATATTCACAGGTAATGCGAATCGGCTCGGGTGCCGCTGATAAATAATAAGTGGTTGGCTGGCCTTTTTTCTCTGAGCCGTATTTGGGATTTGCTTTGATATTATAATCAAGCAAGTCAAACAAAGTCATTGCCAGGTTTTTACCTGTGGTGATTGCTCCCCAGCCGCCAACGGAATGCATACGCACGGTCAGCGAGTCTTTGGGCATTAAATTTGGATTTTCTGAGCCTTTTAGCGCTAAATCACGAATCGCCGGGTAAGCATCGACAACTGATTGCTGTTGAATTTCCTGCTTAGGCGAGTAGGCCTGGCTACGTACAAAGTCTATGCCCAGATAGAAAAATTTCTTACGCTTCCCCTGCGGTAGCATATTTTCTATCGCAGCAATAATGCCTTCGGGTTGTAAGTCACGACTACCCAGGCCAAAGCAGGCTGAATAAAGTGGTGAAGTGTCAGTGACTTTATTATAAGACGCATATTCAGGGAATGGGATTTCTTTGGCATGACCATTTTCAAAAGCCTTGGCCATGGCGTTACGGATTTCTGAAATGAGCGGCAAATCTTCTGATAAGGGCTGATCGGTGCGCTCCATAACAGTAATACCTTTACGACCTTTGGCAATAGCAGAAATCAGATCGCCAGGGAACGGGCGGAAAAAAGTCATATTTACTACGCCCACTTTAATATTACGTTTTTCACGTAAATAATCAGCGGTTGCCTGTGCAGTATGAATGACACTGCCCTGGGCTATAATCAGGTATTCCGCATCATTACAGCGATATTGACCAATACGATTGTAGCGTCTGCCGGTCAGTTCATACCATTCATCCATACACTCATCTGCAAAGTTTTGCACATGGTCAAAAAAGTAAGGCCGTTGACCGGCAACAGATTGCATGTAGGAATCCTGGTTTTGTACCACGCCAGACATCATCGGTTTATCGACATCCCAAACAGCAGGAATTCTACGCCGGCTTTCACCAAATATAATTCGTTGTGCAGGCGTTGGGCAGATAATAATATCGTCTGGTAGGCCTAAGAATTCTTCAATTAACTCACGTTCAGGTAATTGCAGGGCTTCAATTAAATGTGAAGTTAAAAATCCATCCTGAGCGACAGCTGCCGGATTTAAACTAAGTTCGGCAATTTTACGGCTAATTATATTTAGATCGGCCACCTCCTGATTATCTTTGGCAAACACCTGAATAAAACCAGTGTCGTCCATGCAATGATAGTCATCATGACCACAATGCACGTTTAAAGAAGCTTTAGTAATCGCGCGGCAGGCAATATTGAGCACATAGGGCAGACGTTTACCTACGGCAGCATATAAAGACTCATGCATATAGGCGATGCCTTGTGATGAGCTAAAGTTTGTGGCACGCAATCCGGTCATAGACATGCCTGCGGTAATCGCGGCTGCTGCATGTTCGCCTTCTGGTTCGACAAAAATAAGCGGGCGACCGGAGATATTTATATGCCCTTTGCTTTTTTGTTCAGCCCAGCCTTCACCCATATCAGTAGAGGGCGTAATAGGAAAAGCGCCGGCTGCATCACTGGCTTCTCGCTCACACATGACGACCGCTGCATTGCCATCCATTGCCATGCGAATACCCGGATATTTAAATTGTTTGTCTTTATCTTTTTTGCCGAAAATAGCCATTTGTTTTTCCTTCTAAAAATGGGTGTGTAGTCTTAATTGTACAATGGGGGTAATTTTTTTAAAATCTATAGGGTTACAGCGGTGGTAGAACCAGTATTTATTGCTTATTATCTCATATGTTTCCATGTAATAAACTAATCATATTCTGGGTTAGCCACCTGATATGGAGCAAATACTTTACTTATCTTTTTCTAACGCGGGAGCGAGAACAAAATAGTAGAATAGCGCTCAGGTCAGCGTTAATTGCAATGTTCGCTGCTTCATATAGACAAAGCCCTGATGCCTTTTGTTTGATTGGCAGCTTCTTAAGTTTGAGCATACAGAGAATGCAGTTCCATAGATGTATGGGTATTACTAATCACACCTTGATTAATAGCTCATTTAAGTGTGAATTAAGAGCTAAAAATTAGAAGTTAGTTCAGTCTTAGACCTTAAAATTTTGAGAAAGACATCATTTTCCCTCAATAATCAAGGTTAAAAATGGACTGGTAAGAACAACTAATAACAATACATTTATTTATTTGAAAATAAAGCAAATATGCGGATCGACACTTACGAAGTTGACTTCCAAAATTACTCTGCTATACAGCTTTTATTCAGCGACTTAACAAGGTTGCAGATGTTTTTGCTCCTTTATTTAAATCATTCAAGCAAGGGAAAGAGGCAAAAAATAATGGGTAAGCTTGGCTAATTGATTTATTGCCCGTTACATTAACGAAACTAAGTTACCGATTCAAAGTCTGGGTTACTCAAGGTATACAGGAGTAACGAGTGTAAGTAAATATGATGGCACGGTTTTTTGTTTGCGTTCGGACCTCACTTCATATTTATGAATTGTACGACGGTAAAACTTGTCAAAGACCTGATGCCAAAGTTGTTGAGCAGGAGCAACAATTAACTGTATTGGCGCCTGTTAAAAAACAAAAGCGGCAAAAATACTTGGAGCCGCTGGATCAAAGGCTATCGACCGCAGTTTCTCGAGTTCGCTAACCAATTGAGACTTTGTTTGGTTGGATCGAAAATGGGTATTGAATGTGTTGATAAAGTTCTTTATTACTTTGGACTGATGGCTCATGTACTTGGAAAATTATCAGCAGCCATGTTTTTCTGGAATTATCTACGTGCAAGCCCTTAATTCACACACTTAAAACGGGTATTAAAAGCCAATGCGAGGCAATAAGTAAGTAATAAAATATATTTAACATTTCAGGATAGGTAGAATGAAGTGTATTTTTTTAGGTATGTAATAACCCGTAAGGATGGGTGGCGAAATCCATCATTTTAGGTAGGATTGATGGATTTAACAAAAACGACGATCTACGCATCTACACGAGATATTGAAATAATAAATTTAGAATAAATATTAACAAGTATTTAATAAGGCCCATTTTTATACAAAGCATGATTTTCAATATTTTTTGGTCAAGTGCGGAAAATAAACCCAACCCAGTAGTATTAATGTGAAAATAGCAAAATAAGGACGATTATCAGATAAAATCTGCTGTTGTTTCGAAAATGCGGGGGTTTGTAGTACCTTACTCAATAATTCACTGCTTTCCAAGCGGTGGTATGCCCATTCAACTTGCTTACTGAGTTGTTGTAAATAAGGTTCGTACAAACGTGTTAAATGTTGATCTCCTGCTACTTTAGCGCTGCCGAAAGGGGCATTTCGCGCATTATAACCCTCTACGGGAACCGATGAAGTGGGCGCCATACCAAATGTTGAACGATGAGGAACATCATCTTGTTTATAAACTCCATGTTGTTGGCCTTGATTGTTGTATTTAGGAATAGGAACATTTTGCAAGCCCCCTACGCCAACTAACACCCCTTTCAGTTTCGTTTTTAAGCCGCTAAAATCTGTTTTATAGCGAGGGTTCACGGGCGGTGCTTCTTGCCCATCGGTAAAAAAAACAATATGGCTATCGTTGTTTTGTAATTGAGTAATTGTACTTGCAAGTCCTTTACTGATACGGCTATCTGCCGCCCATGCCATCCTCCAGTCTATACTGTTAATCACCTTGTCAATTTCTGCATACGATGCACAAACTTCGATGGGTTCAAATAATAAAGTGGATTTTCTTTCCGTAAAAAGTCCTAAGCCGATTTTAGATTGGCACGGGAGTTTCAATACCAGCTCATTCAGCGCCTGTTTAACAAGTTGCAGTCGACTAACGGCTTCATCTTTTAGCTGATAATCTCTAGCATTCATGCTGCGTGTTATGTCAATGATAAATGTAAAGTTATAAACGGGCTGAGATTTAATTATTTGAGGCTTAATAAATAAAGCTAACATCGCTAATAAGGCGAGGCTTAAACAATAAAACCGATAATCTTTCAGAATTTTTGATAATTGCTGTCGGTTCATAACTTTAAGGCAAACCACGAGGAAAGCCTGGCACGGTAGCCCAGAGTTTTGCTTTCTTTTCAGGGATGGGGTCATCCTTTTCCATAATGATTCGATCCATTTCTGGTAATAAACGCATGGCAACTTCTAAATTATATTTTGCATCCCAATAATGACTGTCCAGTGCCAAGGCTTGTCGGTAAGCTTGTTTTGCTAAGGCGGCCAGTGCCGTTGCTTCATTGATTTGCATGGAATCAGCAAGTTCAATAGCTTGTTCTAAATACGTGTTACCCAGATTATAGCGACTAATAGTTTGCATTTTCAGACTGCCTTGATTAATGATCTGGCTTAAATTGGCTTGCGCTTCTTTATAACGATGCTTCTGTTTAAGATATGTGGCATGCGCTAATAGTATCTCTGGATCACTATGCTTAGTCTGTTCAAGTGTTACATCCTGGCCTTGATTTAACTGAGCAATTAATTGATTACTACTCGCTATTTGATAGTAAGAAAAAGCGCTTTGCAGAGCAATGACCAAAACAATCATTAGTGTGCCCCAGTAAGTGTAATGGCGTATAGCTTTTATCATAGACGCACCTCTGCAAGTTTACAGGCCCATAACAGACTGATAAAAAGACTGGCGAATAAATAGCACTGGTTTGACAAATCTTGTTTAGGAATTTTTTCTACATAATGTAAGGGCATGTTTTCTAATTTGTTTATATCATTAATCGCTTCTTGTACGGCATCGGGATTTTCTGCCTGATAGGCTTTATAGGGAATCCCTAAGCTTTCAAAAAACAAATGTAGGTAACGTTCGGGCATTGCCCCTGCATTATCATCTCGTGGGTTTTCAGGTTTATCGTATAAGCCTGCACTATTTTCACTGCGCATAAAGATCCAGTACAAACGCACGTTATACTGCTTTGCCCAACGTCTTATATTGGTCTCACTGTCAGAGTCAATCACAGCCGCACCGTCAGAAACTAACAAAATAATACGTGAGCCAGTCTGGGTGCTTTGTTGTTGAAAAAAAGACAAGCCCATAGCCAGCCCTTTACTAATATTGGTATAAGCCAGTGCTGGTAAATCAGTGGCAGAAACGGCGGCAAGTGCGGCCTGTTTGTTTTCAGTCAATGGCATAAAAAATAGCGGTGAGGTACTATATCCGGCCACACCAATACGATCATGCTGACGTTTTTTTATGAACTCACTTAACAATCGCTTAGCTGCACTGGCTTTTGATTCTTCGCTGCCATCGGGGGCTTTACCCGCATAGGTATAATCCATACTTTTACTTCTATCCAGCAATAACACGATATGTGCACCATAACCAATGCGCTCCCTGCTCTGTTTGCCTCGATTTAAACCTGCTAAGGCTAAAACCAGACAAGTAATTGCAGCCATAGCAATCAATTTCAGCAAGACCGAAAAAAATGTAGAGAGTGTATCAGTGGGTAATATCTGTATTGAAGGATAAGAATTGTGACTCATACCATTATTAAATAAGGGTAATAATGTCAGCAGCAAAGCCAGCAATACCCAGGGATGATCGACAGTAAAATTCATCGTTTGCCTCGTTCTATCTGCAGGCAATGCTGGCACAATAGTTTTATTTTATCGTGATCATTTGTTCTAAGCTGACTATCAGCACTAAAATAGTATTGGTTTGAGTAATTATAAAACCAGACCAGTTCATTATTTAACTGTTGATACTGCGGAAACCGTTGATAAAAATCTGCCAATCGATGTTGAAATAAGGGCTTACCATTTAACTGATTTAACGCCTTATGCATGATGGTTAGCATATCAGACAAGTCATCGTCCGATAATTTAGCTAATTGCCGTGAAGGGTATTTAAATATCTGATATTTAGGTAAAAAAGTTAATAGACCATAGAGCCATGCGAGATAAGCGGCCAATATAAAGGCAATCAGCAAGCTGATGATCAAGCGATTAATTGCGTTGGTGTCATCCAATAAGGGTGCGGGGGTATCTGCACGCATATATTCTTTGCCCTCATCTTTTCTAATCGCCAATTCTCGTAGAGGAGCAGTTGTAAAATTCCAGCGTGGTACAGTTTTTTCTGTGGTGTTTCCAAACTGCTTGAATTGTAAAGTAACACTCGGTAATTCAAGCATTTTCACCTCTAAAGGTGCATAAAATAATTGATAGCTCAGGTCAATTTGATAACGAATCCCTGCTTTGACTTTGGTTTTATCAATTTTAATCCTATTCAAGTTAAGCCAGCGATTAACCTCGCCTTTGCTTGGTATGCTGCTGGATTGCAAAGCCAATCCGTCTCTAGCCTCTATAATAATTCGTCGCTTGATTTCATCACCAATCACATAACCAAAAGGACGCGGGTTTTGTACTTGGAATAATGTGACGGGGTCATTAATTGAGCTAGAGCATCCACTCAACAACAAACCTATAAAAAAAATAAAAATAATATTAAGCGACATCTGTTTTTAACCTGCAAGCTGTAAAAAATACTGGCTAATTGATTCGGCACGATACCCTTGCTTCAGAAATAGTGGTTCACAACCAAAGCTTCTAAAACAATGTTGTAATTGTTGTTTTCTTTGCGCAAATGCGGTTTGGATTTTCTTTTGCAACGATGGCCGCATCCACAAAGTGCGCGTTTTTCCTTGCTCCAGATCAGAAAATTTCACCACACCCCAGCGGGGTAAAGCACTGCTTTCATGTTGATCCCATAACACCAGAGGCACGACCGTATGTTTATTGAGTCTCTGCATTTGTTGTTGAATGTTGTTAATCGGCATATAAAAATCAGATAACAAAAACACCAAAGCAGAACTGTCCGGAAGATAATCAGCTGCTTGAGTAAAACTTTCGGCCTGACCAGTGAGAACACTTTGTTGAATCTGTTTAGCCATTTCAGTTACTCGTCCTTGCTGCAGATTTGCTGGTGAAATAAGTAGTTGAGGATCAATTAACTGACCACAGCCAACAAAGCCAAAGCGATCACCGGTCGCATGAGCAGACTTAGCAACTGACAACAGGCAATCAACAAGCACATGCTGTTTATTGTATTGCCCCTGATAGCTCATAGACGCGGATAAATCAGCCAGTAAAAAGACATCTAAACGGGATTGTTGCTGAAAAGACTTAACTTGATACTGAGCAAAAGGATTTAGCATGCTGGCTCTTAAATCAATATGCCTTGGGTCAGGCGCTGCAATCAGAGGTTTATGCTGTTTAAAAAGAAGACCATTGCCTACAATTTTACCTGCATGAGCGCCTGGAAATACATTGTATTGTGCGGCTTTTCGGTAATAAAAAATGTTGTTTTCTATCATCTTACGATTGATTAATAACCAGCATAACAAATGCGATCGTAAACAGCAGATAGACAGGCACACTATATTTTAAAGGACTGGTTACGATCAGATAAACAACGCCTGAGTAATTTTTATGTTGGCGGTTGTAAAGTGATTCACCCAGCAACCAAAGCAGTGAATTAGCAATAATTAATGCCACAATACTTAAGAAACTGGCCTCAGTAAACAAGAAGGATTTTGTCGTTAATAGATCCGCCCGTTCATTGGTATGAATCAAATTAGCCAGTAGAATTCCCAATATTAACGCGCCTTCATCAAAGGCAACCAGAAAAAAACCATAACTGAAATAACGAAAACGTTGGCAGTTTTTTTTGAACCGGGTTGATCTTTGATCCAGATAAACAAGAGGCAGACTCAGACAAAACAGTAATAACCCGATAATACTGATTAATGCCCAGAATTTAACCCCAATAGCCGAATTAAGTGAAGTTGTGTAATATGAGGCATAAGAGACACCACTAAAATGATCTAATCGTTCGGCAATAATGGCACAGACAAAGCCCACACCTGTCCAGTTTATATAAATACCCAGTAAATCTCTAAAACCACTTTCTGGGGTGATTACTTTAAAAAACGCTTGTTTAGTCATAGGTGTTTTATTTTTATCCTTACATAACTATTTTGTTATGGGTTATGGTGCGGCGATTCCCTCAAGAATGCCGGTAATGAGTTCTGGCATTAGCTGTTCTTGTCGATAGCTGTAAATTGGATTTAAAAAGATGCGGTGTGCCATGGAAACTTGAAATACAGCCTGTAAATCTTCAGGTAATAAAGTAGTTCTATTCTCCAGCCAGGCATTCACTTTGGCCGCACGAATTAAAAAGCTCATCCCTCTTGGGCTGGCGCCCGACTGAATCAGTTGATCCATTTCGACATCGATTAATTTAATACCGTATTTTTTTGGGTACTTACTGGCTTTCCATAAATCCAGGACATAATTTTTTAGCATGGCGCTAGGCTGAATACTTTGTTGAATCTGCTGGGCTAATTCATTTAATTGGTAATAGGCGATATTCCCTGTTTCCACTGTTGCAATTAACTTATCTACATCATGAAAGCGAGAGTTAAAAATGAGTTCTTTTAATAGACCGTCATCTGTTGGCATGTCTATATTGATTTCCATCATAAACCGGTCACGAGCAGCGGCAGGTAGCTCAAAGGTTTCTTCTTTTTCTATGCGATTTCTATCGGCAAAGACTTGAATATGAGGAAATTGGTATTCTTGATTAAAGGCGCTAATACTTCTTTCAGCCATTACTCTAAGTAGCAGAGAATGGACTTGTGGACGTGCCCGATTTATTTCATTAAAGAAAAAAGTCGCTAAACTGTCGCCTTGTTTCAGTAACGGTCCGGGATCTACTTGTGGTTTACCTTTATTATCCAGGTAGGTGTAATAAATCAAATCTGATGGCATTAAATCTATGGTGCCTTCAATTCGCTGATAATCCCCCCCTAAGCCTTGTGCAACTGCGCGCAGCAAGGTTGTTTTTCCAACCCCAACATTACCTTCAAGTAATACATGCCCACGAGCAAAAACAGAAATAACGCAATGTCTTACCGCTTTTTGTTGCCCTAGAACCGTATTGTTGATTTGTTGTTCGAACTGTAAAGCTAAATCTCGCCAGTCGCTAAGTTGATTATTCAAATTTATCATCCAAAAAAAACTCCAGCTCGGAGGAGAGAGCTGGAGTAAATGCTAATATTAGTCTTTACTGGAAGCAATTTGAGTCTTCCAGAAAGGGGCAGGGCGCACTTCGTGTATTTATCGTTGCAGGTTACAATCGCTGATTTCGTTGGCAGCCGTACGATTGAAACAGGCAAGTAGCTACCTATGACGCTATTTCAAAGCGTGACTTTCGACAAAGCTAGCATTTCCTGATTATGCAGCTTTCCCGCTTCCATGCAGGAAAATCAACTCAATATATATCTATGGCGATAATCACTCGAAGGTTGTGCCACATACACCTTGGGGGTGCAAGGGGTTAGCCTGCAAGATGAGGTGTCTTTAAAGCTCATCTACATCATAAACAAACGTACCTGTTTTATTAAAATGGGCTGAGCGCTGTTTATTGCGCGCTTCCATTTCTTTAATTGAGACCGATTGTTTATTCAGTTCGTTGGAGTCATGCTTGGGATCATACTTGCTACCAGCCACTTTAGCGGGGTAGCCTGGTTTTGGTTCCCAGCAATTTCCGGGTTCTTTACAATTAGTACCGTCATAAGCCTGAGCCGTAAACGATACAGATGCCGTTAATAAAACAGCAATTGATAATATTTTATTTTTCATCGTTATCTCCTGAGTTATTTTTTCAGCCATTTGGCTTTTTTTGGTTTCCCTGTGTAGATAGATCGTATCCAGGCCATAATTTGTAGCATTTCATCAGTATTGAAATTGCCGTACTGGGGACCCATCATGCCATTGGCTCCCCCAAATAAAATTTCAAATAAACCTTTGTCTGTTGCTATGGCAGGATAGGTCCAATAATCATCCGCCAGACCTGGTCCTAGCTTTCCTTCCGCCTCATGTCCATGACAACCTGAACAGCCTGTCATATATAGGCTTTCGCCATGCTCAATAGCTTCTTTATCTGTGTTATAGGGGTTCCTTCCATCTTTCATAAATTCTTTAAAAGCAGGGGTATCACCGCCTTTTTTGGCGAAACTCATATCTAATTCTGTACCTTGTATTGCATGTCGCAAGGTAATATCTGCCTGTGCAATATTACCGATAAAAGCAGTTGCTAATACTGTACTTGTTACAATGTGTTTAAATTTCATTATGTATCCTTATTGTTTGATAGCTGTACGACCTTCACTTCAGGTAATAAGGGGATGCCTTCAGCGTCTAAGAGATCATTGATTTCAGCTTTCTGCTGTTTAATAAAGTGATTCAGTCGTTCTAGTAAAGCCGTATCACCTTTGCGTACCGCCATAGACGTGCTGTAATGTTGGCCTACTTTTTTACCATCAGAACGGATGCTGTTATCTGGAATAACAGTCATTGCTAACAGTGTCGTGGACTCTTTAACATAGCGGGCTGCTGATGGCCCCCAAAGTACTGCAACTTCTGCTTTGCCACTGGAAACATCATTCACTAATTTACGGGTATCATATTTAACATACTGGTTACGGCGGGATTTAAAGCCTACTAATTCCTTGTTATAGTTAAACATATCACTGTATCGACCAATAGCCCGAATCATTACTTCCGAGGGTGTGCCTGGAATAAAGCCAATACGCTTCACTGAACGCAGTACGTCACTATCCCAGTCTTTTAAGTCTAAATCATCGTCTTCTCGTGAAATAAATGTATAAGCTGAGCGATAATAAGGTTCAGTGGTTAAAACCCGTGGGTCACCCGCATCTACACCAATAACAACATCACATAGACCTTTGTCTAAAAAGTCACGGATAAAATAACGCGGGTCTTTCCAGTAGACATATTTGATTTTACGATTCAGGTTTTGCCCCATTAAGCGGGTTAGCTTGTTTTCAAAGCCTTCTTCTTTTTTATTGGAGTAAGGCATTTCATCTTCTGCTGCGCAAACTTTAAGCTCCTCACCTGTTGGAGCCATGGCAATATCGGGTTGCGCGTTTACTACACAGCCCGTCATCAATGCTAATCCCATTAGGCAAGGTACTGTTGATTTTAGTATCATGTTGTTTTTTATCTGTCTGTATTTGAATTATTGAAAGAAGCACTTTTAGCTTCAGCTAAAAGTGCTTCTCCACTTTATTAATCCAGTGCAAAAACCATCACACCACCACCCATTTGTGTGTAATGCGCTAATTCTTTAAACGCGCCTACGGCACCTAAACCCGCAGTTGGATCTTGCAAATCAAACACTAAACCAACACCAGGCCAACCACCTACGCCATAATAGATAGCAACAAATTGTTTACCTTTGTGCTTGTAGGTAATCGGGTGACCAATTACCCCTGAAGGTAGTTTAAATTTCCAAAGCTCTTCACCGTTTTTAGAGTTAAGCGCTTTGATATAGCCGTCTAATGTACCGTAGAAAACCAGATCACCAGCTGTTGCCATGGTGCCACCCCAGACTGCAAATTTCTCAGCAACTTCCCACTTAAATTCGCCCGTTACTGAATCCATCGCTTTTACCTGACCCAGTGTACCTTTAGGACCTGGATACATATTAAGTGTTGCGCCTACAAAGAATTGTCCTGCCCGGTATGGCAGCATGAACGGTTCCCAATCCATACAGATATGGTTGGTTCCCATAAAGAATGTCTTTTTGACTGGGTCGTAAGACTCAATGCCCTGGTTATGGTAGCCCATCGCAGATGGACAAATACCTTTTGCTTCATGATCCATATGTGTTGAATATTCTGGATCACGAATTGGAAGGCCTGTTTTTAAATCAACTTTTTTAACCCAGTTAACCGTGTCATCAATTTTAAATGCATTGACTAAATCGCCATTTTCACGGTTTAAGGTATAAACCAGACCATTTCTATCAGGATGGGTTAGTAATTTAGTCATTTTTCCTTTGACCATTTGCTCCGATAAACCCATATAGTTCACACCAGCGTAATCCCATTCGTCATGCGGTGTTTTTTGGTAACCAAATTTTGCTTTACCCGTATTAACATCACGTCCCCAGATGGTCATCGTCCATTTGTTATCACCTGGACGCATGGTTTCGTTCCATGGTGCAGGATTGCCTGAGCCGTAGTAAATCATTTCCAGATCACTATCGTAAGCGTACCAGCCCCAGTTTGTACCGCCACCGATTTTCCAGGCATCATCCTCCCAGGTTTTAGTCCCTAAACCAAACTGTCCATAATGTGGATTGTCTTCATTAAATCCCTTACCTATACCTATATCTTCATCGGGTCCTGTCGCATACACACGCCATACCTGGGAGCCATCCTTAATCTTATAGGCCGTTGCATAACCACGCACACCTAATTCAGCCCCCGCACTTCCTACAATCACCATATCCTTGGCAACAAATGGCGCGGAAGTTAAAGTTGAGCCCATAGCGATATCTGAATTTTCCATTTTCCAGATCAACTCCCCTGTTTTTGCATTAAGAGCAACAACATGACCATCTAGTTGATCTTGAAAAATAGTCGGAGGGTAATCCTTAGTTCCTGGCGCATAAGCTAAACCTCTATTGACTACATCACAACAGGCAACAGCACGAGCTGCCGGGTTTTGCTTAGGCTTGTATTCCCATAAAATTTTATCTGGTTCATTTAAGTCAATCGCAAAAATATTGTTCGGAAAAGGAGAGTGGACATACATAATGCCATCGACCACCAATGGACCGCCTTCATGACCATTTAGAACTCCTGTTGAAAAAGACCAGACAGGTTTTAGATTATGAACATTTTGGATATTGATCTGATACATATTACTGTAATGACTGGCATCATAATCTTTGGTCTGCATCACCCAGTTAGTGTTCTGCTCAGATAAATCTTCCAGTCTTTTATTGGCATTTGCTTGCTGTGATATGGCGAGCATACTCGTAGAAACCAGTAGAGTAGTTACCATATTCCGAGCAAATTTTTTAATTTGCATATTTCCTCCAGATTGACTTTGTAGTAGAAAAGCATTCGCCAAATCATTTTGTTTTTTTTATAAAAACCCACCTGATCAAGTTAGCGATAAATCTGGCAAATGCTTGCGCCTATTTTATTTTTTTGCCCTCTTTTTGGATACGGAATAAGTGACTAATTAAGCAGGAATAAACCGCGATTTAACCCAGGAAAAATTCCTGCCGCTAGATACCTTCTATAAAAAGGAAAAGCTCCTATATCAATTCAAAAAAGAATTGTTCATGATGACTCATTTTTAAGTGATGAATTATGTCTAAAATTAGCGTATTACTTGTTGACGATCATGCCGTCGTAAGAGCAGGTTATAAGTCTTATTTGTCTCTATCGGAAAAAATAGGCGAGATCCATGAAGTGGACTCTGGTGAATCAGCCTGTCAACAGTATATGCAACAACCTGTTGATGTGGTGGTTATGGATTTATCCATGCCGGGTATGGGAGGGCTGGAGTGTATCCGGCGACTCATTAGCCGTGCCCCGCACTGTAAGATTCTGGTCTTCAGTATTCATAATGAGATAATTTATGCAACCCGCGCGATAAAGTCAGGTGCTAAAGGCTATATCAGTAAAAGCAGCCTGCCTGAAACGTTAGTCACTGCCGTCTGTTCTATCGCGCAGGGACATACCTATATAGATGCAGCCATGGCTCAACAACTTGCGGTTATTATGGTGACTGAGCAAGATGATGAATATAAAATTAAACAGCTTTCACCCAGAGAGTTTGATGTTTTTTGTCTACTAGCTAATGGAAGTAGCCCACGTGATGTGGCAGATAAGCTACATTTAAGTTATAAAACAGTTTGCAATCACAGTACCACCATCAAGGAAAAGTTGGCTGTTAAAACAATGGCAGAGTTTACCTTGATGGCTGCCCGGCAAGGGTTAATACAAGCTGAATAGAGCCATTTTCGCTCCTAAGCAATACAAGTCATGCTATATTGCCAATATAATTAACTCTGGCAGGTAATACAGAGGCGCTGGAAAGAAGTTTGTGAATACCCTGATTTCAAAGACTTACCCCCTAAGTTTGTGTAGAAGTTATTTCTGCGAGTAAGAGTCAACGCGAAATAGATGAGAAAAAACAGCTGTATTTTGAAGCAGGTGCAAAAGAGTTTTGGACCTGTGATGAAGGTGGAAGGGATGTATGCACATAGGCTTTCAGAAGTTAATTGGATGAGCGTTGCGAAATCCGACATGATTATGCACGATGCTTTGATTATGAGTGATGACACTTACACGGCATCACATCGCTCAGTGCATATCTGACATGGCAAAATATTTTAGCCCTGTCCATGCTACGAAAACACCCTGATATTTTTTGATGAACTTTTGTCATTCGAATGGCATTTTTAGCGGTATTAGTAGTAAAGGGAATAGCTTCATTTTCCAAAAAGCGCAACACATCCCCTTCAAAATTAAGAAGCCTTGATGTGTCAACACTTTTATGGAATCAAAACTGACGTAATGAAAATATCCGAGGTTTTATTGCTAACATCATGGCTGTATACAAATCTTTTTGAAAAGTAAAGTAATCGCTTTTAAAATATTATGATATGTTATATCATTACAATTTAATTTACACTATCACTTACTATTTTTTACTTCAACTGGGAATGAGCATCATATGAACCGAAAGCCCGATATTTGTTTTTGCCTCTTAGCGGTCGCGATTGCACCGACCACTTATGCAACCGAACAGCAGAACATGGATGAAAACATCTGCGATTCGACTTCGTATTTGCGCAACTCTGCCCCGAAAATAGGATTGAGGGTGATTTACTGATGAACGTGTTAAAAATTCATCAATCCATCGTCATGCCTGTGCGTTCAAAAAAAACTTGGGCTGCCCCTTACACGGCATCGATATTGATAAAGCGAGCCACTTACTCAGCTCTGTCCAAGAAAAACCAGCTAACAATATAAAAATTTTATGACTGAAAAACGCTTACCCGTCACCGTCTTATCAGGCTTTTTAGGCGCGGGTAAAACCACGCTGCTCAATCATATTCTTGCCAATCGCGAGGGCTTGAAAATAGCCGTGATCGTTAATGATATGAGCGAAATCAATATTGATGCGACGCTGGTTAAAAATGAAATCACGCTCAATCGTGCCGAAGAAAAACTGGTCGAAATGAGCAACGGCTGTATTTGCTGTACCTTGCGTGAAGACTTGCTGGTAGAGGTCGGGCAGCTCGCTAAAGCAGGCCGTTTTGATTATTTGCTGATCGAATCCACCGGTATTGCCGAACCGATGCCGATTGCCGAAACCTTTACCTTCAGAGATGAAGACGGCCTCAGTTTGTCCGATAGTGCCACGCTGGATACGATGGTCACCGTAGTCGATGCGGTCAATTTCATGCGCGATTATATGGATGCCATGTCGTTGAAAGAACTCAATGCAGGTCTGGGCGAGGACGACGAGCGCAATATCGCTGATTTACTGGCCGAACAGATTGAATTCAGCACTGTCATTTTAATCTCTAAAGCTGATTTGATTTGTAGCGATGAGCGGGACAATTTAACCACCATTATTAAATCCTTAAATCCTGAAGCAGAGATTATTCCGATGGTGATGGGGCAAGTGCCGCTACAAAAAATTATCAACACTGGACGCTTTAATTTTGAACAAGCCGAGCAAGCACCCGGCTGGCTGCAAGAACTGCGCGGCAACCACACGCCGGAAACTGAAGAATACGGCATTTCCAGCTTTGTTTACGCTGCTCGCAAGCCGTTTCATCCAAAACGGTTTTACGATTATTTGCATCGCGACGATTGGGACAACGGCACTTTGCTGCGTTCCAAAGGCTTTTTTTGGCTGGCATCTCGCCCCGAATGGGTGGGTAGCTGGTCACAGGCGGGCGGCACCATGCAACATGGTTGCGCTGGTCAGTGGTGGGCATCGGTGCCGGAAACGCAATGGCCAGAAGAGTATGTTGCTGATATTCAGGCCCATTGGCAAGCCCCGTTTGGCGACTGCCGTCAGGAGTTGGTGTTTATTGGCCAAAATATCGATGCCGAGCAAACGCGCAATGAATTGGATCAGTGTCTGTTGACTGATGATGAATTATCTGCCGGCGAAACGATATGGAAAACCTATCAGGATAATTTTCCCGCCTGGCTGGCTGATGAACACGCTTGATCAGGCTTTTCATGTCCTTGGCTCGCTATTGTTGATCAGCCTGGCTGTGTTATCGCTTCGGGTTCAATGTCAGCGATTAAAACTTACGTTTACCCGTGCCTTTGTGGCCGTGCTGCTAGTATTATTGGCCGATGCGGCCATGCACCTGCTTCCCGATGCGATTGCGTGCTTTATTTATGGCACACAAAAACACTACGTCTCAACAAACTTTTATGAGTGAGAAATCATGATCCTTTCAAGGGTAGTCATTGCCGGTACTATTGGCGCCAGTTTTCTGGTCAGCTTTGTCTCATTGTCCGGGCTGTTTGCCTTATGGGTTGAGACTGAGCGGCTTAAACGCATTATTCCTTATCCGGTTGCTTTGGCGGTCGGTGTTTTTGCTGGGCGATGCCTTTATCCACCTGATTCCCGATGCAGTCGCGCGGCAAGGCTCTATTTCCACCGTCTGTTTGACGGTATTACTGGGGATGTTTTTATTCTTCGTGCTGGAAAAACTGGTGCGCTGGCGTCATGACCATCACATCGATGTGCCCGGTCAAGACGAGGATATTCGCCCCATCGCCAAGATGAATTTAATGGGTGACGCCGTGCATAACTTTGTCGATGGCATCTTGATCGGCGGCAGTTTTATCGAGGATCCGGTGCTCGGTTTTACCACTACGCTGGCGATTATAGCCCACGAAATTCCGCAAGAAATAGGTGATGTCAGTGCGCTGGTGTATGGCGGTTATTCACCGGCAAAAGAGGTGTTGTACAACTTTTATTGCTCGCTGAGCGCCGTTGCCGGCGCGGTGTTTACCTTGCTATCCAGCCAGTTGGCCGAGTCATCGTTAGTCTTTTTACTGCCGATTGCAGCGGGTGGTTTTATCTACATCGCTGCCACCGACATGATACCGGCGTTGCACGAGCATTCCAGCATAACCCATCTGGTCGGGCAAACCCTTATCTTTGCTTTGAGCATTGGTTTTATGCAGTCCATCATCATCCTGGAACAATCTTTATTAAATTAATGAGGTCAATATGAGCGCTAACGCACACCATTTAGTACCCCCCTTTTATTTCAGATCTTACCTGTCTGATGAGTTGGCTGATTTAACACAAATCTACCAGCCCGCCATCAATCTTTGTGTGGTGCAGCGTAAAGTGGATAACGAGCTGAAACGCTTTGTCGAACATTTGTTAAAACAACCCCATCCAGTCGGTTTTGTAGAAATCATTAATGCTACCTCGTTCGATTTCATTAACTTATTGCCGCAGACAGAACATTTACCGGGTTACCAGGCATTTTGCAAAGACGTCGCCCATTTAGTGGCGATGTATTGCGACTTATTCGATCTGAGCCATGTTGGATTGCGTTTGCGCACCCTGGATCATGCCATGTGCCCCAGATTTCATACCGACGCAGTGACTTGCCGACTGGTTTGTACCTACGGCGGTGTTGGCACCGAGTGGCTGGAAGAGCCACATGTTGATCGACGTAAACTGGGTACGGGGTCAGGTGGTTTAAAGGATGAATGCTCAGGGCTGATTATGGATGCTGATGCCATCCAGACCATGCCCGCTTATGCGATTGGATTACTGAAAGGCTCGCGTTGGGAAGGCAATGAGCAATATGGCGCAGTACACCGTTCGCCGCAATTAACGCCCGACTCACCGAAACGTCTGTTATTGACGCTGGATTTTGCCTGAGATGAGGAAAAATGACCGTATTAACACTATTTACCGAACGCGATAAGAAATCTGCCGAATGATCGAACGCACAGAAACCTTGCCTATCGGCGCCAACCTGCCCTGGCCGGATGTCCTTGAGCATTTGCCGTTCAACGCCGACGCCCTGTTGTTGCTGGTTGATCAACTAGGTCCCGCTTGTCACACCGGACGGCGCAGTTGTTTTTACAACGCTGTGCGCGGCAACTGGGTCGAGATCATCAGCACACTATAATATTACAGAAAATAATTCTTTATAACCGCTATCCTGGAGAACCCAATGCTTGATCCTAATAGCTTCACACCTGTGCCCGTAACCATTTTGACCGGTTTTTTAGGTGCTGGAAAAACGACTTTGTTAAACCGTATTTTGTCTGAACAGCATGGTCATCGTATTGCCGTCATTGAAAATGAATTCGGCGAAGCCGGCATTGATAATGATCTGTTGATTCAGGGCGAAGAGCAAATTGTTGAAATGAACAATGGCTGCATTTGTTGCACTGTGCGCGGCGATCTCGTGCGCATTCTGGGCGAGTTGGCTGAAAAACGTGAAAACGGTTCATTGATTTTTGAGCGCGTAATAATTGAAACTACTGGGCTTGCCGATCCTGCCCCGGTCGCGCAAACGTTTTTTGTCGAACAAGATATTGGTGAATATTATTTGCTCGACGGGGTTATTACTGTCGTTGATGCCAAACATGCCCTGAAACAACTTAGCGAGTGTCATGAAGCCGAGGAACAAGTGGGTTTTGCTGACCGCTTATTATTATCCAAAACCGACCTGATAACGCCAGAAGAAGTGATTGAACTAGAAACGCGATTGCGCCTCATCAACGCCCGTGCGCCTATTGCTCATGCGCATTTTGGTGAGACCGACATCAGTGAAATTCTCGACATACGCGGCTTTAATCTCAATGCCATCCTGGAAATTGAACCTGACTTTCTGGGCGATGTCAGTCATGCGCACGATGCCGGTATCACGTCTTTTGTCTACCGTACTGAGCAAGCCTTTGATGCGGCAAGAATCATCGGTTTTATGGATGTGATGGTCCGCGATTACGGTAATGATTTATTGCGCTATAAAGGCATCGTGCATATTGCGGGTTGTGATCGTAAGGTGATTTATCAAGGCGTACATATGCTCCTCGGAGACAGTATTGGCGAGCTTTGGGCAGCTAATGAAGTCCGCCAATCGGTGTTAGTCTTAATAGGTCGTAACCTGCCTAAACAAGAAATCTACACGGCATTAGACAGTTGCAGGGTTATTTAATATGTTAACACGCTTAACAGGCGGGCGACTTTTCGATCCTGCCCAAGGATTAAATGGAACGATTCAAGATGTGTGGTTTCGTGATGGCATGATAGTTTCCCCGACTGAGGTCGGAGCGTTGCCAGATGCGGATATTGATGTCTCCGGCAAAGTTGTCATGGCCGGAGCCATTGATATTCATAGCCATATCGCCGGTGGCAATGTTAATACCGCACGTTGGTCAACCACATAAACCGGCTACCGTTATGCACAAGCGGGCTACACCACCGTCGTCGAACCTGCCGTGCTGCCAGCCAATGCGCTAGATGCGCATTTACAGATGGCCGACATTCCGAATTGAAGCTGAGTTTCCTCTAAGGTTACTTTTTCACTGCTAAAATATTTTTGTAAACCCTCGACAAAAATGTTATGTTATAACATAACAAAAATAAAAGACAATATGATGTCTTGCAAACGGTAAGCGAATAGCGTTCAAAACGGATCAGTTTGTTTATACCAGATCCTAACAATCGCCAGTTTTACTGGTAGCTAAAGAGATGAGATGTACCACTCAGATTTTAACCGAATAATAATATTAGGTATTTGCATGTCCAGTCCAAACGGTTTTATTTCAGTGTCTTTTGCCGAACCCGTTGATCTGGACGTCATGGAAATCCACGGCGCACCCATCAACACTATTCAATCACCCAAGGAAAGTTTATTGCAGGGTGATGCGCTACGATTAAAACAGAATGATACCTTAGGCAAAGTACTGGAAGGGGAATTAGGCGTGAGTAACGCTTCTTTTGGTCCGGGTGTCGGCATACCCGTTATTCGCGGCTTTTCTGGATCGCGCGTGCGGATGATGCAAAATGGTCTGGGTAGTCATGATGCGTCTAGTTTAAGCCCGGATCATGCGGTTGCGATAGAGCCAATTTTTGCAGAAAGCATTCGTATATCACGCGGCTCGGAAAATATTCGTTATGGTGGCAATGCCATTGGCGGTATTGTTGAGGTTGAAGATTATCGCATCCCTGAGCGACGCCAGGAACAACTTCTGAGCGGTTGGCTGGAAAGTCGCTACGATACCAATGGCAATGGGACGCACTCGGCATTTAGGATGAATCTGGAAAAGGACTGGCTGGGTATGACCATGGGAGGCTTTTATCGACATCGTAATGATACGCAAATACCGGGTTCCACCATTGACGAGAATAATATTGAACAACAATTCGGCTTAACCGACATAAATAATTCAAAGGGCACGATACCGAATACCGACAGTGAAAGTTACGGCGGTTTTGCCGGTGTTTCCTGGTTAGGGGAAAAGACGATGGCCGGTATGTCGGTCAATTATATCGACAATGAATACGGTGTACCCAGTGGCAGTAATGCTTTAGACCCCAATATTACATATCCCACTTAAATAGCGAACTTCATTGAGTGATTAACAAAGCTTTGAGCATTATCTGTACTGATGCATTTCAACCCTTCGGCATAAGCTTGATATAACGCTTCAACGGTTCGTGGTCTTTGTTTGCGTAAGTACTGTTTAATTTTATTCCATGCTAATTCAATCGGGTTAAGGTCAGGTGAGTAAGGCGGTAGGTAAATAAGCTTTGCTCCTGTCTTTTGAATAGGCTATGTCACCGTTAAGTATTGAAAATCACCCAGAGCAGAATGTAACAATTGCTCAGGGGTTAGATTGTGGTTCCGATCCATAATTCTGCACCAAGCCAAATAATTAGGTAAATACTTGGTGGCTACACCATGAAAGCGGTCTAGCCATGATTTAAAACGGTGGTGGTATGCATTGACATTTTGTATATGATAGGCCCCTTTAGTCACCCGCTGCCCTTGACTCATGTTAACGATTTCATGAGATACTTTTTCAGCTTTACAAAATGCACATAAGTTGGATTGCCATCACTCACAAGGAGGGCATCCTGGTCTAGTATTGGCTTTAAATGCGTATCAAGAACAATTTTGCTTATTGGGCCATTACCTGTCACAAAATCTACGGTTTGTTTTGAGCGATCACGAGCAATTAAAATGCAAATTTGCTCATCAGAAATCCCTCGCTTAGTCGCACAGCCCCCTCGTTTCCTTGGTTGACGATTGAGATGGCGTTCTCCTTTATGTGACTCAAGTAAGTAGGTTTCATCAGCTTCTGTAATGCCATGAAGAGCACTGGGACGATCCTGCTGAATCCAGCTTAAAAAACGGTGCCGCCATCGAAAGGTTGTATTTCGATGCACATTAATTTCTTTAGCTGCCTGCCGGACAGTCAATGATTCTGCGATAGCTCCTAAGTAATCAAGCCACTTTGACTTGAGGCGTAGATGAGCAAGAGGCGTTCCTGTCAAAGCATTAAATGTCTTTTTGCAGGCTTTACAGCGGTAGCGCTGAAGGCCATCTTTTATTCCATGCCTGTGGCTTTCGGTATGGGAGCAATGAGGGCATTTACCTTTGCTATCAAATATTGTTTCAATTAAATCAAAAACCTTAGGTTCGTCCTCTAGTTGATCCAGTGCTTTCGTTAGAACAGTGCGTTGATGGTGGTCAAGTTGATTTATTTCGGAAATGAACTCTAAAAACTCTGGGGCTTTCATAACTATCTCCTTAATTTACATGGGCTTTATTTACTTATACGCTCTTGTTATATGAAATTCCATACTTTACGGTGACATAGCCTTTGAATAAGATCCTTAATTTCATCTACTTTATGAACTGAGGCATTATCCATCACAACATAGTCACCTTCAGCGAGTAAGGGGCAAAGAAAATGCTTCAAAAAGTAGAGGAATACAAGTCCTGTCATGGTTCCTTCAAAATTTAAGGCGGTTTTCATACCGGCTGATGTCATTGCCCCGACCATACTTATACGCTGCCCTTTAGCAACCGGCGCTTCATCATAAACACGCTGATCTGACGGTGCTCGCCCATAAAGAGGTGAGAGATTCAGTCCTGCGCCCATTTCATCAAGAAAAATGAGCTTATCGAGCGATATATCGGCGATTTCAGTGCAATAGTCTATTTTTAGCTTTTTAGTTCGGTCACAATATTTAGCTGGATCGTACGGACTTTTTTTTATATCGAATATTCATACGCTTAAGAGCTCTATCCATTGAACTTTTCCCCATGCTAATACCAAAGTGTTCAGCATATCGGTCACAAAGATCATTTAGTGTCAAATCAGGCTTTTTTATTAGCCATTCTTTTATCTCAAGAGCACCCGCTTCATCTACTTTTGGTGCAACATGCCCGCCTACTTTTTTGGCTGCAATCATGCCAGTTTCCTGGTAATGTTGCCATAAGGTATAAACAAAAGAATAAGAAACAGCGAAACGTTTAGCTATATCAGGTTTACTTTGTTTGTCTATCTCAATAGCATTGAGCACTTTTTTTCGAATATCGACTGAGTAAGGGGCTGGCACAAAAATATGATTGATAACGGAGAACTGGGAAAGCTATAGTACATTAAAATTCAATTCATTAATACGGGAAATGTAATAGTCTGGATGGTCTTGAGTTGATACTACCACAACTTGAGGATATAAGCGGTTTCGAGGATGTTTTAGGAAAAGAGGCCTTGTATCCTGATATACGCATAGACCTGAAAAACATCCGCTATGATTTTAAAGGCGAATGGAACGATCCGATAGAGGGTATTCACAATATACGTTTTCTTTATGCCTATGTTGACTATCAACATACAGAAAACGAAGGCGGGTCAGTTTTTACAATGTTTGAAAATGATACCGGAGAAGGCCGTTTTGAAGTCGATCACCATTTTGGCGAGGATTTCACCGGCACACTTGGCGTGCAATGGACGGATCAGGATTTTTCCGCGTTGGGTATAGAAACCTTTGTACCGGAAACCAAAAAAAATTCCTGGGGCATATTCACCACCCAAAACTATCAATGGAATGATTGGCTCTTTAGCGGTGGGGTTCGTTTTGAACAGACAAAGATAGATCCCGATGCAGATAGCCTTAGTTTACGGGGCAGCGCATTACCGCCTGCCGCCTTACCGGATGAACTGAACTTTAACGCGGTATCAGGTTCGCTGTCAGTTACCTGGAGCATCATCCCCGAACAGGCCGATATTTATTTGGCGTTTGACTATGCGCAACGTTCACCCGATATACAGGAACTTTTATCATTCGGCCCGCATTTATCGACGCGTACCTTTGATATAGGCAATGTCGCTTTAAATAACGAAACCATGCAGCGTATTGACCTTGGATTCGACTGGCAATCCGATTGGCTGAACGTCAAACTGAACGGCTTTTATAACTGGATTGATGATTTTATCTATCAACGCAATACCGGTTTATTTTACGAAATTGATAATGAAGTGATTCGTCAGCGTTGTGTCAGTGCTGCAGAATGTGTGCCTATTTACGCCTATAACCAGCAAAATGCAAGGTTTGTAGGTTATGAGGCGGAAGCCAGTATGCCGGTCTTCGAGTCATCCTTTGCCACCGTCTCGTTGACCGTGTTCTCTGATTATGTACGTGCACGTTTTAAAAATGATGATGTGCCTCGCATACCGCCGTTACGCTATGGCGCAGAATTAAATGTTGGTAATTATGACTGGAACACAAGCTTACGTTATTCGCGTAGCGAGGCGCAACGCCATAGCGGAGCAAATGAGACTGAAACCGATGGCTATAACCTGCTCAGTTTCAGTGCTGATTATCATTGGGATGATACAGGCTGGGGAGATCTATGGGTATTTACCAAAGCAAGCAATCTATTGAACGAGGAAATCCGCAATCCTGTCTCCTTTTTAAGAAATTATGCGCCCGAGCCAGGCTTTAGCTTTGTTGTCGGCTTTCGGGCAGATTTTTAATAATAGTGGTACCAATTTATTATGTTGATAAATATATCAATCACACAAACGCTTTCTATCCTGTTGATGTTCGCTTTTGCGCCTATGGCGACAGCGGCTTCCATCCTGCACCTGGACGTAGAAGTCTGGGGCGAGGACGGTGCTTTATTTGCCGGCTATTGTCAAACACCTGGTGTAGCAGGTTGTGATCTGGATGGATTATTTGCCGAGCTGGGTTTACCGGAAGACAATTTGCCAATAGAAGCGGCCAGCGGCAAGCTGATTTTTATTGCTGATTTTCAAGATTTGTCCGGTGGTGACTTTAAAACCAAAAATCCTGGGTTTCGCTCCGTTCAAAGTGCCTTATTGCCCAATGAACTGCTCAGTTACCGGGCTTTGGGTCATTTGCGCTATTGGGATACGATGCAATCGGCCTGGGTGCAAGCGCCAGAATATGTGCAGATCGCGCTGTATGGGGGATTGGAAGCACTTGATGGACTGGCTACCGATTATGCGGCTTGCGCAGGTCAATTGCTTTGTTTTGACGCAGATAATTTCAATACCGAAAGCGCTACGGTTTTTTCAGGCGATGGTATTTCTGGCAGTCCGGAACTGGTTGTCGATCTTACTAACCAGTCAGGCATTTTACATACCCATCTAAGTTTTTTTCTGGAAAACCGGCAAGGTGAAACAGGCGGGCCAACAGGCGCATATTTAATTGAAATGCAATTACTGTCGAATGCGCGCGCCATTCCAAGTACACCATTTCTGATACTTTTCAATGCGGGTCTGGACAGTCGGCAATTATCCGAGGCCATATCGGCTTTAGTTGCTACTAACAACACTAACCCGCCTATTGTCACTTTACCTGATAACCTGGTTAACTCCCTCTCTATTTTAGGCGATGTGGATTTGGACGGTGATGTGGACAGAATGGATGTCGCCTTGATATTACTGGCCGAACAAAACCGGGAAGTAGTTCAGGCCGATAACATCATGTTTGATGTCGATGGCGACGGTCTAATTAACCGACAGGATGCTCATCATGCTAAAAGTCTGTGCAATCTAAGATTGTGTCGTATTCCCGAAGCCGGACAAATAGACCCAGTTATGCAAGTTGCCGTTTTCGACAGCAACACTGGACAACTGGCGTTAAATGACGTGCAAATCAACACGCTACATTATCAGGCAGTATTGCAGCAAACCGGTGAAAATCTTTTTACTTTGCAAACACATGACTCTGCCAGGACACGTTATACCTTACCGGCAAAATACAATGCCCATAGCGGCTTACTTGAAATACCTGCATTATCGGTAGAAAACCGATATTTTCGCGTCATATTGCGAAATATCGGAAACTTCACTTTTCAATTGGAAACCATTGAAGAAATTGAAAATTAACCTCCTCTATAAGGAAAATAAATTATGTTTAAAAAAGCGATTATTTCATCTTTGTTATTAGCATCCAGCTTCACAGCTCTAGCCGAAGAAGAAGCTCATTTGCATGCGGGTGATTTACAACCCTGGCGCATTGGCGCTGAAATAAATCTCAATAGTCAATTATTCGAGGTAGACTTTGGCGACCTGGGTGGCGGCGCATTCGCAACCGATGAACCGGGTGTTGATGTCAATGTAGAAAAAGGTGCCTTTCAACCCGGCAACTGGTTACAGTTTCAACTCCAAGGTCAATTACTATTCTGGGATGGCGACGAATGGACGACTGCAATGCCTAACGAAGAACATGTGAATATCATTGATGCTCTGGATAACACGGTGAGCATCGATGCTCATGGCGTTTCTGAAGGCTTAGCCGTCATTGGCGAGATTGATGCCAACGGCGCATTACATGCGCATATTGACTTTTCTCTACTAGATGCCAGTAATAATTTGAATGGTAGCCAGGGTGCTTACAGAATAGAACTCAAACTATTTGAGTCGGCTGCTAATAGCGATCTATCAGTTTCTTATGCGGCAAAGCCGGTGGTGATTGTTTTCAACCAAGGACTGGAAGAAGCCGAATTTGAGCATGCGATCGAAGCATTGGGTGATGATCCACATGAAGCAGTCATCTATGATGATGTAAGCGGCATTTTATCCATCCTTGAAGTCAAGGCCTTCGGTAGGCATTACAAAGTCGAATTACAAGACCAGGGCGATTTCCTCTTTAAATTAACGGATGCGGAAGAAATATCAGAGTAAGATGATCATGCAAATCATCAACATTAACTGGATCCTGCCAATGGTTGTAATTTTATAAGTTATTACTGGATAAGAAGTTATAAACCATTACTCGTTTTGGTTTAAATAGGGTGTTAAGCGCTGCTATGAGATACGTTTCTAAACTCTCTACAGCGTTTAGTTCCCTTGTGCGAAATAACCTGATGTCGCGCGCGATAATTACCTCAAAAATCATAAGATAACTGACTAAGCTGCAACTTTAAGATACTAAAATACAATTTAACAAAAATAAAAACCAAACCATATGGGCCGTGCTGTCTCACCGATCTCGACATCAATTTTTAAATCAATATAATATTTGATGCCCATATTGAAAAAGAACCAATATGAAGTGAAATTTAACCCTAATTTTATCTGACAAATGGATATAATTAAACTGATAGCGCGTAGGGTGAAATAGCGCAACGTTTTCCACCAAAAGATGGCAAACAAGCGCAGCAAAATTTAATCCCTTAGAGTACACCGTGATTTTATAACAGCAAATAAAGATGATTTTTTATCCACCGAGAATAGTTCACTGTTTCGTTTGTTGTTCAACAGGCCGGAAAATTCTATTGCGGTTCGCTTGATAAGCGATTGCTTGCTACTCAGTTGAACAGGCGATAGATTTTCCCGCAAACTGACCAAAAGCCCGACTTCCATCACCTACGTTGATTCGATTTATTTCTTTATCAGTTTGGCTGTTAAATACGCTTAAACTTCCATCAAACCAATTCAGCACAAATAAATGCTGATTTTCCTCATCCACAGCGATATTTTCAGGATACGCTCCCGTTTTTAAGGTGCGGATAATTTTTTGAGTTCTAGAATCAAGTACACTCACCGTATTTTCCAGTTGATTGCTCACATAAACTTTGTGATGTTCCCGATCTACTGCAACACCATATGGCATGCGTCCTACGCTGATACGTTTTATTTCGGTTAAATCCGCTAAATCAACAATACTCAGGGTGTTGCCTTGCGAATTTGCGATATAGGCAAATTTATCATCCATTGCAAGTGCAAAAGGTGCCTTTCCGACCGCTATGCTTTTAATCACTTTAAAGTAGTGAGTATCTAATACCGAGATGCTATTATCCTCTCTATTCAACACCCATACTTGTGATTCGCAGGCATTTGTAGCAATTCCTGCTGGCGACTTTCCAACTGTTATTTTTTTTATCATACGTCCTGTACCTGGATGAATGATCTTAACGGTATTGCTGGACCAGTCGCTAATAAAAAGCAGTTTACTAGCAAAAACAGCGCCAAAAGGGCTACCTCCGACACTTATGTGCTCTAAAGGAATTAGCTTTTCATTGTCAATAAAACTGATCATGCCCAGCTCGGGATAGGTAATTGCTAACCACGGATTATGCGAGCTAATAGCAATACCAGCAGGACCTTTGAGGGTAGGAATCGTGGTTTTTAATGTTAAATCAGTGCGTTTAAATACGCTAACACTCTCACCCTGCTGCTGATTAATATAGAAATACGGATTACTCGCTACGATAGAAGAAAAACCACACAACAAGGCAAAAGTTAAAAGCAACATATTTATTTTTCTAGTGTCTCTTTCAGGCCTTGTAATCCATTTTCAATAAAGCTGTTCATTGCTTTAACGGCTGCTTCATCATTGAGTCTTTTGGGGGGCGTGTTGCCTGTATCACCTCGATAATAACGACTCTTCCATTTAACTTTAGTATTATTATCATCTTCAGCAATTAATTGAATTCCTGTGGTATAAGAGCTCACTGGAAAGACATCTGTATTTTCAGTCTTTAAACGATAATTGTATTCATGATCAGCATCGCTAAAATAATCCAGACCTTCCTCTAATACACCACTTTCCATCGTTATACGCCGTTCGCTGCCAGATTCGTTTTTACCATCTCCTACGCTGGATATAACATCAGGATGCCAATTTGAAATATCATCAAAGTTTTTTATCACTGCCCAGACCTTGTTTATAGAAGCGTTAATAATAATACTTTTATCGGCTTTTTTAGGCGTTGGTCCGTGAGCGTTAGCTGCCATTGAAATAACTAAAAAGGGAATTATAAATAGTGTGCTTAATTTCATGTTCAACTCGTGTAAAAAGCGGCTATTATCAAACATAAAACAGGGGCTGTAACGGGAATTATTCTTGAGTTTGTGCGGGAATATTTCCCTTTAATGCTTTATTATCCCCAGCAATATTGCAATATGTGCTAATTCGGCAATGCTAGATACTTGTAGTTTTTTCTTAATCTGAGTGACGTAGTTTGCTACCGTTTTATAGCCTAAACACAATTCATCGGCTATTTTATGCGCTGTTAAGCCCTTAGCCAATAATCGGAAGACATCAAACTCTCGTGCCGAAAATGTTTGTGCGATGGCTTGAAAATCATGTTCAGAGACTTCATCAGTAATTTTATTGAGAAGCCCATGCTCAACGTAACGCTGCCCATTCTGAATACCTTCTATGGCGTCTGACAAAATTTCAGGCGCACTGTTTTTTGTAATATATCCTTTTGCACCTGCATTCAAAGCTCGGTTAACATAGACCTGTTCATCATGTATACTAAATACCAAAATATTTACCTTTTCATCACGTTGCACAAGACGTTTGATAGTTTCCAGGCCTCCGATACCTGGCATAGATAAATCAAGCACAATAATGTCCGGCTGACAGGACTGATAAAGCTGAATGGCTTGCTCTCCACACTCTGCTTCAGCGATCACTTCTATATTGGGTGAAGTCGCTAGCAGCAACTTAAACCCCGCTCTTACAACAGCGTGATCATCGACTAACAAAACTTTAATTTTACTGTTCATAATAGAGGAATTTCTGCCTTAATTTGCAGTCCTTTGTTTACTTGAGACTGTATTTTAAAATCACCGCCTAATAGCTTGATTCTTTCTTTCATACCTAATAGACCAAACCCGGATGAGAGTTGGTCGAGATCACAGCCTAGACCATCATCAGTAATTAATAAAATAAGTTTATCAGAATCAGGTTTGATTTGAAGACTGATATTGACCTGAGTGGCCTGTGCATGGCGGATAATATTAGTCAGACTTTCTTGAATCACTCGAAATATTTGTATCACGATGGTTCGGTCTATCTGGTCGACTGCATCATCATAATGCAAAGTAAACATAGTCGGTGTATTTCTGACTTCCCAATGGTGAAGTAAATCATCCAGCGTGGCTTTCAAGCCTAACTCTGTCAATATTAAAGGATGTAACTGTTTCATCATTGAGCGTACAACAGTCATTAAATGGTCGCAAATTTCAATCATGGATGTGGTTATTTTCTGCGTATCTGTTTTTTCATGTGCCGCAGTTACTGCCATCACTTTGATCGCCGTCAATGATTGACCAAACTCATCATGTAATTCTTGAGATAAGCGCTGCCTTTCTTCTTCCTGAATTTCCAAAGAATGCTGAGTCAAAGCTCTGTTTTGTTTTTCTGTATTACCCAGCACATCTGTCATATGATTAATTGCTTTGGCTATGTCATCATATTCTTGGGTAGAAAAATCAGCTAATTTCTTCTGGTAGTCTCCTGTTTCAATACCTTTAAGATGTTCAATGATTGAATGGATGGATTTTATGGTTTTATTAAACACTAATTGAACTGAAAGGAATGTCAAAAATACCAGAGCGAATAGAGAGGTAAAAAACGCAATACTTTCTTGCCAGACTTCTGAAATTTCATCCATCGGGTTGGCTTGAATAATCAGCTTCAAAGGTATGTTGTTAAGCGTTTCAATCGGATATTCTATTTTAGGGTATTCACCGAGCACTAAATTGATAAACCAGTCAGGCGGTGTTTTATCTAATTCATGCAATTGAGGGTGATCAGAAATATTCACAATCTCCCCTGACGATGTTTTCAGTTGAATATTTAAGTGCCGTGTCTGTTTCAGGCGACTCAAACGAAACATCCAGTCAGTTTGATGGGTTTTATTCGACCCTATCCCAATTTTAATTAACTGCAATGCCAGGCTAATGGAAGAGTCAACCTCGTTACTTACCGATTGTCGCGCTTGCCAAATACCAATAGAGCCTCCCAGGAAAAGAATACACAGCGAAATCAATAAAATTCTGACACTAATTTGGTAACGTAAACTCATTGGGAAAATTTCCTTATTTGTTGTGGCTATTCCAGCCATACACTGAAAGGTGCTATCTTGACACACTGTTATAATTTTACACGGGGTATACCATGAAGCAGATTTTAGCGGCTGTCTTATTTTTAATCAGTAGCCAGGTTAATTCAGAAACACTCTATGTCACACTGGAAAAAGATAACGCTTTGGCTGTTGTCGATCCCATTGCAGGTAAACTACTAAAAACGATTGCCATTGGTCAACGTCCTCGCGGTATTGTATTAAGTAAAGATCAGCAGCAACTCTATATTGCCACCAGTGACGATGATACCATTCAAATTATTGATATTAATACCTTAAAAGCAGTGGGCACGTTGCCGTCAGGGGAAGACCCGGAAACCTTTGCAATGAACCCGTCGGGTGATCAGCTTTATGTCTCGAATGAAGATGATAGTCTCGTTACTGTGATTGATATTAATAATGCTAAAGCCATAAAAACCATACCCGTAGGTGTAGAACCAGAGCCGGTAACCGTCAGTCCTGATGAAAAATGGGTGGTCAGTGCTTCTGAAGCTACCAATATGGTACATTGGATAAACCGGAAAACATTAACCGTTGAAGATAATACACTGGTAGATCCACGCCCCAGAGGCTTAAGCTTTAGCGCAGATAGTAAACGACTGTGGGTGACTTCTGAGATGGGTGGAACCGTAACCGTGCTAGACGTAGCAAGTCGTACCAAAGTTAAAACCATTAATTTTGAAATCCCTGGCGTAAGCGCTGACAAAATCCAGCCAGTTGGTATTATTGTGGACAAGGAAAATCATTGGGCTTTGGTGGCATTAGGACCGGCTAATCGTGTCGCGTTAATTAATGCCCAATCATTAGAAGTGGAAAACTATTTTTTAGTAGGACAAAGAGTCTGGAATCTGGCTTTCTCACCTGACCAAAAGCGGGTATATAGTACCAACGGAGTGAGTAATGATATATCTATTATTGACCTGAATTTGATGAAGGTCACTAAATCCATAGCTGTAGGGCGCTATCCCTGGGGGCTAGTGGTTAAGTAATCTGATGGGTTAGGTTTTAAAACCTAACCCGGTTTACAAGCGAGAGAAAAATTTACCTTTTTTCGTCCGCTTCTTCTCCAATTTCCCATTCCTCAATGGCAGTTTCGATAATTTTTCCTGTCGCGGCATCCACTTCTACTTTTGTTTCTACGCCTTTAGTATTAACAATATCAAACTCATATGTAGCATTACCATTGGCTTCAATTTCATACTCAACTTCTTCAATAACACCGGGATACGTTTTTAAAGCAATCGCTTTAGCATCCTCTTCAGTCACTTTCATTTTACTTTTGAAAGCCAGGCTATTAGCCGAGCTAACTTCTGATTCAGTTTCAAAGATTTTGCCGCTATTCACGTCACACATAAATTCCCACTCAAAGCCATTGGCATCTTCAAGTTCAAATTCATAGACAGCTTTACCTTCAATATTGAGTTTTTCTAATTTAACTAACTCTCCTGTTTTTTGTTTTTGGATTGCAGCAATACATTTTTCTATGCCTTGATCGGCTGCATATACGCTGAAAGAGGCCCCGATAGCAATAATAAATGCGCTATTAATAATTGATTTACTCATTGATAGTCCTCTGGAAAAGTAAAGAAAATTTCATTAAATCAGGAATAATTCCCATTTTTTGGGAATTCTAGCTTTTTTTAGTTGATTAGTCCATGTTTTTTTGCAAGTTTAAAAATGCTTTGTTGGTTCTTTATTTCTAATTTTTTTCTTAACTGCGCTTGACAATTAAAAGCCGTTTTAGTGGTTATTGACAATTGCTCTGCAATTGCTTGAATGGAATAGTCTTCAGCAAGCATGCAAAATACATCATATTCTCTGGCTGTTAATTGTTTAAAAGGTAATAATGTTTTCTTTATTTGTCGTAAGGCTAAAATTTGAATGAAATCAGGTTCTAAATAAAGCTGACCATGGGAAATAGATTGTAAACAGTCTTGTACTTTTTTCTCACCGGGTTGCGTTAGAATTCCTGATGCACCCAACTGTAGATATAGTAGTGACTGCTGAATATCAGTAGCATTAATCACAAGCCATTTTATGGCTTTTTTCTGCTGATATAACTGGATTTGTCGAGTAATTTCCTCCATACCTAATGCGGCATCAAAAAAAATAAGCCCAGATGTATGTTTATAGTTAAGAATATCTTCCAGCTTCGTTATTTCATGTAGGGTAATATCATTTAAACGTTGAAACAGTTTAGCACTAGGTGACTTTTTGATGGCTGAGGAAATGAGTATAATATGCATGACGTAATAAGCTGTATAACTTAGGAGCACAAAAACAGCTTTTTGTGCTCCTAAGTTTACCCTATCGGTAAGGAACCTGTACGATGTGGTTTCATACCTTCTTTGCCCTTACTTGCGTGGGTGGAGCCCAGTTTACTATCTAGCCAGACGATAGCGCCCGTTGGGCAGCGCTCAATAGGTGTGCGGTCAACATCAAAATCCTGATATTTTTCATAATTAATAACGGCTAGATTATTTTTTATTTCTATTAAGCCTTTTGGCGCATCAACAACACATTTTTCACACGCGGTACATGCTACTTCACATTCTTGTTGCGCGGTGTCGCCTTCATCTAAACTTTTACAGGCAACATAAAGCTTCTGGCTGACTGGCATCAGGGTAAATAAATCTTTGGGACAGACCACGACACAATCATTGCAGGCGGTGCACTTGTCTTCAATAACTATGGGTAAGCCATGCTCATCCATATAGATTGCGTCAAAGTCACAGACATCAGCGCAATCTCCCAGACCCAGACAGCCCCAGCTACAGCCTTTGCCGCCACCAGAAACGACGGAAGCAGCCTGGCAGGATTTTAAGCCCTCATATTTTGCGCGTGTGTAAGCAACATGAGTTCCGCCTGCACAAGCCAGGCGCGCAACTACTTTTTCATGGTCGCCCATACCAACTCCCAGGTAAGCTGCAATTTCTGCATTGCCTTCCGGTGAGTTGACGGTGCATGCTGACGGGTTTTTAGTGCCTGCTACGACGGCCTCGGCAAAAGGACGGCATCCAGGTGTGCCACAGGCGCCGCATTGTGCTTGAGGAAGCATGTCGTCTACTTCTTCAATACGCGGGTCTTCGTATACAAATAGTTTCTTATTGGCAATCGCCAGAATGATTGCAAGTACAGTGCCGAGAGCAATCATAAATAGAGCGGCAGTGACAATGGTTGAAATCATGGTAATGGTATTAAACTCTAGGAAGTAAAGACAGGGGGAATTATAATGTTCAGGCTTTGTACCTGATAACGCATCTTCAGCACTATTATAGTGTTTATTAAGGATATGACTATGACCGCAGGTTCTGAAAAAAAAGGCGGAAAGAGCTTGCTAATAATTGTATTCATTCCAATCCAGTCCTTGGTGGAGGTGTGTATAACTTATAAAAGTGATGACTGATTCTACAACTAATTTAAGCTGCACAAAATAGCATTTATTGTAAGGTTAAGGGGGATGTATTTAAATTAACTGTTAATTTTAGCATGAAAAAGGCTACACAAGACACGTAATGCTTGACTGTTTGCATAAAATCTGCGGTTTTTTTAGTGAGATGAAAGCGCATGCAAAGTTGTTAAATGCTTATATTTTAGCGATAATGCTAAAAATTTAATAACAATGGTCGGTAATTATGAATGAAGCGATGACACAAGGGGTAGAGTTGATGCTCACGGGAATGGGTATTGTGTTTCTTTTCCTTGTGATGTTAATTGCTGTAGTAAAATTAATGGCTTACTGCGTCGCTACTTTTATTCCTGAGGTTGACGTAACAGCAACTAGAGCAACACCTGTTCAGGCGGTTTCTTCAAATGCTATTTCTCCCAGTGTGACAGCGGCAATAACTGCAGCAGTCCATCAACATAGAGCGAAGCATAAATAAATATCCAATACCCACAAGGTAAGAGACTGAGCTGTTACCCACAAGGTAAGAAAATCTGCGGCTGAAAAGTCAGAGGAAATAATTATTATCATGACACAATCAAAAAAGCCGGTAGGCATAACTGAAGTCGTCTTACGAGACGCGCATCAATCGATTCTGGCAACACGTTTACGTATTGAAGATATGTTGCCTATTTGTGAAAAATTAGATCAGATAGGCTATTGGTCTATTGAATCCTGGGGTGGTGCAACCTTTGATGCGTGTATCCGTTATCTGGGAGAAGACCCGTGGGAAAGGTTACGTTTATTAAAAGCCGCAATGCCTAATACGCCACAGCAAATGTTGTTTCGCGGACAAAATATTTTAGGCTACAGGCATTATGCCGATGATGTAGTCGATAAATTTGTTGAGCGCTGCGTGATTAATGGTATAGATGTATTCCGTATTTTTGATGCGATGAATGATATGCGCAATATCGAACATGCGGTTAAAGCGGTTTTAAATACAGATGCACATGCACAAGGTACTATTTCATATACACTGAGTCCTGTTCATACTACTGCAAAATGGGTTGAGCAAGGCAGACAAATTGAAGACATGGGGGCTCACTCTATCTGTATTAAGGATATGGCGGGTTTATTAACACCTTACGCTGCTTATGATCTTGTCTCACAGCTAAAAAATGCTGTTGATATTCCCGTGCATCTACATTGCCATGCAACAACAGGTTTAAGTGTTGGCACTTTAATTAAAGCGATTGAAGCAGGTGTCGATAACGTAGATACAGCGATTTCTTCCCTAAGTATGACCTATGGCCATAGCCCCACTGAGTCTATTGTTGCCACTATGGCAGGTCAAGAACGTGATACCGGTCTGAATTTAGAAAAACTGGAAGAAATTGCCGCATATTTTAGAACAGTACGACTTAAATATGCAGAGCACGAAGGTAGCTTAAAAGGAGTTGATGGACGAATTCTATTGGCACAAGTGCCCGGAGGTATGTTGACTAATATGGAAAGTCAGCTAAAACATCAGGGCGCAGCAGATAAGTTTGATGAAGTGCTAAAAGAAATTCCACGTGTACGTGAAGATTTAGGTTTTTTACCTCTTGTGACTCCCACTTCACAGATTGTCGGTACCCAGGCGGTACTGAATGTAATGACTGGTGAGCGCTATAAATCAATTAGTAAAGAAACCGCAGGCGTATTAAAAGGTGAATACGGTAAAACTCCAGCACCTGTTAATGCTGAATTACAGGCCCTGGTTTTAAAAGACGGAGGCGAAGTTATTTCCTGTCGCCCTGCTGATTTAATCGCGCCAGAAATGGATGCTTTAGTTGCAGAAGTTCAGAATAAGGCAAAGCAGGAGGGCGTGACTTTAGCCAGTAATGTTGAAGAAGATGCCTTGATTAATGGTTTATTTGTCCAGATCGGCTGGAAGTTTATTGCTAATCGCGGTAATCCTGAAGCTTTTGAACCTGCACCAGACTCGGCAGCTTTTGCTGCAGCAAAAGTGCCAAAAACAGACGTGGAAAGTTATACTGTCAACGTTAATGGTGAGAGTTTTGATGTTGCCGTTGGTCCTGGTGGGGTGGGATTAGCTATTTCCACTGCAGCGCCCCCCCAGCCAGTTAATGCAGTAGCGGCACCCACAAAGCCACCGTTAGCAAGTGGCGCTGTTGTAGCGTCTCCATTAGCGGGTAATATTCTGAAAATTAATGTTATTATCGGTGCGGTGGTCGCTGAAAGTGATGTCGTCGTGATTATGGAGGCAATGAAAATGGAAACGGAAGTTCGCACTAGAGTTGCTGGTACAGTAAGCGCAATTAATGTTAAAGAAGGTGACTCGGTTACTGTTGGAGATACTTTGATTTCTTTATAGCTCTAAAAAGCGCTGTTCAAATCTATCTTTAATAGCATCCATTAGCTGCGCGTTAATGGGTGCTATTTTCTTGTTTACAACACACTTACTAAATAAATAGAGACATTCTATGGAAAATCTCAGAAGCTTGTGGCATAGCACGGGAATATACAACTTTGAAGGGCCACAGGTCATTATGATGCTGATAGGCTTTTTGTTGCTTTATCTCGCGATAAAAAAAGGTTTTGAGCCGTTATTATTAGTACCCATAGGTTTTGGAGCGATTTTAAGTAATATTCCGGTGGCCGGTATTGCTGAGCCTGGCGGCATTTTATACTACCTTTATGGTGGCATTAAAACGGGTGTTTTTCCGTTATTGATTTTTATGGGTGTGGGAGCGATGACCGATTTTGGTCCCATGCTGGCCAATCCTAAAACTTTATTATTAGGTGCGGCTGCACAGTTTGGTATTTTTACCACATTGCTAGGAGCAATAGCCTTAAATGTGATTCCAGGTATTGAGTTTTCTATGGCTGATGCGGCAGCTATTGCTATTATTGGGGGCGCGGATGGGCCAACAGCAATTTACGTGGCATCAAAACTAGCACCTGATTTATTAGGTGCAATTGCGGTCGCGGCATATTCCTATATGGCTCTGGTACCTTTAATTCAGCCACCTATTATGCGCGCGTTAACGACACCAGAAGAACGTAGCATAGAAATGCAGCAACTGCGTTTTGTAAGTAATACAGAGAAGATTATCTTCCCGCTGATGCTTATTTCTCTATGTACATTGTTACTACCCTCGGCAGCGCCACTGGTAGGCATGCTTTGCCTGGGTAACTTAATGAATGTCAGTGGCGTGGTTGAGCGGTTAAGCAAAACTTCGCAAAATGAATTAATTAATATCGTTACTATTTTTCTGGGCCTTGCAGTGGGTTCAAAAATGAGTGCAGATAAATTTTTACAGCCGACTACTTTAGGTATTTTAGCGCTAGGTGCGGTTGCGTTTTGTATCGGCACAGCATCAGGTGTTTTGATGGCTAAATTAATGAATAAATTCAGTCAGACTCCGATTAATCCATTAATTGGCGCGGCTGGTGTCTCTGCAGTGCCGATGGCTGCTCGCGTGGCCAATAAAGTTGGACTGGAAAGCAACCCGCATAATTTCTTATTAATGCATGCGATGGGACCCAATGTGGCCGGCGTTATTGGTTCAGCTGTAGCAGCAGGGGTGTTGTTGAGTTTGGTGAAATAGTCCAGTTTATCTGTAAACGCTAAAAAGCCCTGGTCAGTGTGTCTGTCCAGGGCTTTTTTTATGCGTAATTTCTTATAGCGGTCAACTGCGGTTTCTAGGATTATTAGGGCGGGAGCAAAAGTGTCGGGTGCTGTTGGTTCAGTTTTAAATGGGGTATATGGCCTATCTATGGGTTATATGACCCATTTATTTTCTTGTGAAGTTTAATTGAAGTATAAAAGTATCCTGACAGCGTATTTTACATTTCATTAAGTTATTGAAATTAAATGTATATAAATTTATTTTAAGGCGATTTATAAAGTCTAATAATTTATGGCATATATAATGCTTTAATACTTGCGATATGAGTGTTATTGATAGCGCGCTATATCCGATTTATTTGAATGTGTTTTTGTCAATAAGCAATTAAGGAGCGCGCAACAGGATAAGGCGTGTAATAAGGATGTTGGATTAGGAAAATGCAGAGCTGGATGCTTAATGCAGGGATTAAGGAACTGTTTTGGAAAAATCAGTATAAGCAAGGAGGACAGGGATGGCCGGATCAAAGTCTAGGGAAAGACTTTGGCTTTTTAGGATAATAGCGACGCAGGGAGTTATACAGGAAACAGGGAGGATTACAAGAAAGGATACAAGCAAGGACGCAAGGCAAGATGGTTCTACAGGGAAACTTAAGCAAGCAGAATTTTCATGTAGCTTACAGTGCAATAGGGATATAGGTAACTAGTTACCGGGATAATTATTTTGTTAAAAACCAGGCTTTATCTCTGTTGCGAATTCTCGCTTGAGAAAGCCTGCTATTTCGAGAGGAGTGCCTGCAAGTTTGGGCGCTCCTTTTGTCGTTTATAAGGAATGAATTGATATGGTTTGATAAAGTCGAGCACATATTAACAGCGACTTGTGGCATTATCCACAAAACCCGTGAAGTAGAGTATAGTCCCGCAGCAAGTGACAGGAATTTACGGTTTCAGTTGCTTATGGTTTTTTATGGTGGGTTAACTGTGGTTTCCAGGGTTATTGCAGGTGCACTCTTCTTTGTGCAACAAGTCGAATTAAGATGCCAATCAATCAAGAAAAATCTGTATCCAGTACAATCCGGTAGCGTGCTTTGCCTGATGCTAAATGCTCTAGCGCATCATTTACACGACTCATGGGAAAATGTTCGACTTGTGGGCGGATATCATGACGAGCAGCAAATTTTAGCATAGTTGTCAGGTCTACGGAGCTTCCGGTAGGCGAGCCAGAAATGCTTTTCTGGCCAGAGATTAAATCAAAGGCCGAAATTGGCATAGGATCCAGGACGGCTCCTACTACATGTAATCGACCATTGGGTTTTAAAGTTTTCAGAAGACTGGCCCAGTCCAGCGCAACATTCACCGTTACAATCAGCATATCCAGCGTATTGCTGGCCTGAAGCATAGCTGTCGTATCCTGGCTGGAAATAACATGGTGCGCGCCAAAACTTATCGCTTCTGCCGTTTTTGATTCATGCGAGGTAAACGCGCTCACTTCACAGCCCCAGGCTTTAGCAAACTTAAGCCCCATATGACCCAGTCCGCCAATGCCCACAATACCCACGTGATCAGTAGGCTTAACGTCAAAAGTGAGGAGTGGTGAAAATACCGTTACGCCTCCGCACAGTAAGGGTCCTGCGCTGGCAATATCCAGACTATCAGGTAGTGGAATAACCCAGGCCCAATGCGCTCTGAGTCTTTGGGAAAAACCACCGTGATGACCTACTATTGTAGGTTGTAATGTTGAGCAGAGATTATTATTGCCACCCATGCACTGATGACAATGCATGCAACTGCCGGAATTCCAGCCGATACCCACGTACTGACCAACATGTACGCCTTTAACCTGATTGCCAATTGCAATAACCCGGCCGATAGCTTCATGCCCCGGTACTACGGGGTATTGCGATATACCCCAGTCATTGTTGATGATGGATAGATCAGAATGACACAGACCACAATATTCAACCGCAATTTCAACGCCTTCTGGATCCAGTGCCCCGGGGTTAAAGGCGAAGCGTTCTAGTTTTTGTTTGGGGCCGTGACTGGCCCAGGCCTGGATTTCTGTCATCTGTCTGCTCCTGGTGAATTTACTAACCACCCTCTTTTTATCCGCTAAAAGTCTGGTGAGTTAGAGAGTTTGACGACTGAAAGTCGTGATACAGGGTAAATAGCCCTGTTGCCTAAGTTCACACTTGCTTTGTAAGCTAACCACTTAAACTTAAGCAACCATAGCATGGACAAAGGAGGTTTATCTCGTGCCCATCACTGATATCGTAAAAGATGGGCATGAAAAAGCGTTTTGCCCATCCTGCAAGTCTCTTTTTCTCATAATGACTATGAGAGATAAATCTGTTCGCCGAAAAGGTGAAGGTTTTAACCATTATAAATGGAAAATAAAATTACTTGATTACCCACAACTCTCAGCTATACCTCGTCATTCCTGCATGTTTCTAGCAGGAATCCAGTAGGTTAAGCATAGATTCCCGATATAAGACTTCGGGAATGACGATATCTTTAACATATTGATATTTAAATATATATTTTACTATGGCTGAGGGATATGGGTAATCAGCTAAAATTGTAAATTAAACTTACGGGTCGGGTTTATTTTCTGGAACAATCCAGTCATTCGTCACGACTCCGTGGGTATCAGTGAAAGATTTTTTAGTAAGCTCCCAGGTATCCTCGCCTATATTGATAAAGCGTCCATAGGTATCTATGTTATTCAGGTCGGTGAAACTGAACGGGCCGATAAATAACAGAAACGTAATGTCAGAGTAATGAGTTTCCGCATAAGCAGTTGGCGTCTGCGCGATAAGCCTGCCGTCACTGGTCCAGAAGTTGAGCTGAATCTGCGCACGTCCACGCTGAGCATTATCATGGAAGAGACTGACGGATGAAGTGCCCATCGAGCCTGGAATGGGAAAGCCGATAATGAAAGGATCGGTATCGCTACCGGCAAACTGCAGAACCGCCTCAATTACCGGAAGGTTTTCCGATGCATTGGTGGCAATATCCACTCCCAGAGAAATAAGATATTGTCGAAGCTGGGCGTGAGTCCAGCTGTCATCATGAGTATCGGGGGACACCACTGTTATTTTCCAGCGCCCATTGCGAACCGCTTTGAGAATTGGTAACTTATGTACTGCCCGAAGAATGGCTCCTCGTGTCAGCTGTTGTTCGAGAGCTGTCCGTCCGTCTATCATCATCCCGGGATTAAAACAACCGCTGATCAAAATACACAGAAATATGATGTATACAGTACGCATAGTGCAAGAAACAAATAATAAAATATTTAATTCAATTTTAACGTATTATTTTTGGCAATAAAATTTACTTCATTTTGTGTAATAAATATGCCTGCGAGAATCACCACCTAAGCACATGTTTATACGTTTTATTATGCAGAGATAGTGTCATTACTTAACAACAAAATGCATATAATACCGTATATGAATCACTACGATTGCATATTTGTCGCTGGAAGTGAATCTTAGTGGGCTTAACGCCCACGCAAATAGCGTGCATTGCACTAATTGCATTATCCTTTTCACCAGGTTTAACTAATCCGCCCATGACTGAAAACAAGACAGCTACTTTTTCTGCCGCCATTATTGGCGGAGGTCCGGCGGGGTTAATGGCTGCCGAAATGTTAAGTCAGGCGGGAGTAAAAGTTGATCTTTACGATGCGATGCCATCGGTAGGACGGAAATTCTTACTGGCCGGCAAAGGCGGATTAAATCTAACCCATGCCGAACCTTTTACCGATTTTGTGACCCGCTATGGTACTGCGCAAGCTGATATTGAGCCTTTATTAAATGACTTTAGTCCGCAAATGCTACGCGACTGGGTTAGCGACTTGGGCATTAGCACCTTTGTCGGTTCATCACAGCGCGTGTTTCCGCTGGAAATGAAGGCAGCGCCGTTATTAAGAACATGGTTACATCGCCTGCGCACAGCTGGCGTAAAAATACACACCCGACACCGCTGGCTGGGCTGGGATGCGAAACAGGCGCTACGCTTTAGCTACCTGGAAACAGAAAAAACAGTTATTGCCGATGTCATCGTGCTGGCATTAGGCGGTGGCAGCTGGGCTAAATTCGGTTCAGATGGATTATGGCTGCCTTTACTCGCGCAACGCAATATTGCTATCGCGCCATTGCAGCCCGCTAATTGCGGTTTTATCGTGGCCTGGAGTGATTATTTTCGCGAACGCTTTGCTGCGACACCGCTAAAATCCGTAACGTTATCTTTTACCGATGCTGCGGGACAATTACACACGAAAAACGGTGAGTTAATGCTCACGGCTTCAGGTGTGGAAGGCAGTTTGATTTATGCATTATCGGCTCCGCTGCGGGAAACTTTAAATGCACAGGGATCGGTTACAGTGTATCTGGATTTGACGCCTGATAAAGACTTGGCATGGGTCAAGAGCGCGCTTTCCCGCAGCAGAGGCTCAAGGTCTATGAGCAACCATTTACGTAGTAAAGTCGGCATTAGCGGGGCAAAATCAGGCTTATTACGCGAATATTTATTTACCAGCGAATTTTCCGATATAGCAAAGTTAGCTGCGGCTATAAAAGCCCTGCCGATTCAGTTAATCGCCACTCGTCCCATTGATGAAGCAATCAGCACCGCAGGTGGTGTGTGTTTTAGCGCCATGAATACACAGCTGATGCTTAAAAGCCTGCCGGGTGTATTTTGTGCCGGTGAAATGCTGGACTGGGAAGCGCCAACCGGTGGTTATTTGCTTAACGCCGCATTTGCCAGTGGTCGAGCAGCAGGCATAGGCGCGCTAAACTGGCTACAGTCTGTAAAAGCAAATAAAGAAACTGCATGACACACACACTTTGCCATCCAGGCAGGGTGGGGCTTTTAGTCTGCTTTGTATTGCCGACATTGCAAAATTATCTGCCGGCCGAAATATGCCATGAAATAGACTAACCTGCTTACCCACAACTCTCAGCCACAATGGAATAAAAATTTAAATATCAGTATGTTAAAAATATCGTCAGAAACTTCTCATTATCCACGGGAAAATATTAAAAAGTTGCTTTACAATATATTCTATGAACTCGCCTAAACCTGAATTACCAGAGATAAACAAAGAAGATCGCACACCGCTAGTCGATGTGTTATTGGAAATGCTTGCCTGGCAACAAAAGCAGATTGATGAGTTAGCACAAGAGATACTCAAGCTTAAAGGCGAAACCACAAAGCCTAAAATCAAACCGAGTACAATGGATAAGGAGGGTGCCCCAGGAAGTGATGACTCCTCATCAAAAAGGAAAAAAGGCCCAAGGCGCAGTAAAAAAGGCAACCTCAAAATAGATGAAACCCAAATTATTCAGCCGGATGAAATCCCGGAGGGTTCACGCTTTAAAGGGTATCAGGATCGTGTTATTCAGGATATTACCTTTCAAACTCATAACATTCGTTATCGTTTAGCAGAATATATAACGCCAGAGGGTCTTACGATTTTAGGTCAGCTTCCTGAAGACATTCAGGGAGGTAGTTTTGGTAAAAGCCTTATTGCCTTTATTCTCTATCAATACCATCACCAACATGTCACACAGCCATTACTACTGGAACAAATTCGTGATTTAGGCGTCGATATTTCGAGCGGTAAGCTCAGTTATATACTAACAGAAGATCTGGACGATTTTCATGCCGAAAAAGATGAATTACTGAAGACGGGATTATCCGTTTCTAAATATATTCATACAGATGATACTGGCGCACGGCATAAAGGGCAAAATGGCTATTGCACACATATTGGCAATGATTTTTTTGCCTGGTTCAGTAGTACAGAAAGTAAAAGCAGAATCAATTTTTTAAACTGTCTATCACAAGGCAAAACAACGCTTTATACATTGAACACAGGTGCCATTGAATACATGGCACAAAATAAGCTGTCTGTTGTAATCTTGGCGACACTGGAAAATATCAGTGTCTGCATTAACACGGCACCTGACTGGTGCGAATGGCTGGATCAGCAAGGCATCGTTAAACCTCGGCACAGAAAAATAGTCACGGAAGGTGCTTTGATGGGAGGGCTGCTAGACCAAGGCATTTCCTCTGACTTTTCAATTATCAGTGATGATGCAGGGCAGTTTAACGTCTTTGATCATGCCTTGTGCTGGATCCATGCCGAACGAGTGATTAATCGCCTGATTCCTTTAAATGACAGCCATACCAAGGCAGTAGATGACGCACGCGACCAGCTTTGGTCGATTTACCATGACCTGAAAGCTTATAAACTTAATCCTGTTACCGAACAGGCGAGCAGTATCAGGCAGCGCTTTCAAATCCTATGCAGTACCAAAACCTGTTACGAAACGCTTAACCAGGCCCTCGGGCGAATGGGGAAAAATCAACATGAACTCCTCCGTGTACTCGACAAACCCTACCTCCCACTTCATAACAATTTAAGCGAACGGGATATAAGGGATTACGTCAAGAAACGAAAAATCAGCGGGAGTACACGAAGTGATGCAGGGCGGAAAGCCCGTGATACTTTTGCCAGTCTCAAGAAGACCTGCCGAAAGCACGGCATGTCATTTTGGGGTTATTTAAAAAGTCGCTTACTGAAGTTAGAAGGGATTCCTCCGTTATCGGAAGTCATTCGTGCGGCCGCTGCCAGTGGATAATGAGAAGTTACTATCGTCATTCCCGAAGTCTTATATCGGGAATCTATGCTTAACCTACTAGATTCCTGCTAGAAACATGCAGGAATGACGAAGCATAGCTGAGATTTGTGGGTAATCAGGTAGATTAATGCAGTGTTAATAAACATAAATATTACGCCTATTTTTTTCCGCAGCAGCGCTTGAATTTCTTGCCACTTCCGCAGGCACAAGGTGCGTTTAAACCCTGATTAAAAGAACCCTGGTCTAATGCTATGGACTTTACCTTGCCGTCCAGGTAATACCAAAGCCCCTGCTTTTTGATAAAACGGCTGATTTCATTCATAACGCGTTGTTCGCCATCGATAGTGAAATAGGCTTTGAATTCTACAATCCCTTTATGGTCTTTTGCGCAACCATTTTTTATCAGCAATATCTCCAGTCGAGTCCATTCGCCGGTATCTTTAGAAAAATCAATTGTAGCCGGGCGCGTAGCCTGATCCCAGGTCTTTAGTAAATAAGCCTCATTATGCTGTGCATAAGCAGTAAATCGAGAGCGCATTAATGCTTCTGCGCTTGATGCATCAGAATGTCCGCTATGCAGTAATTCACAACACTGCGGGTAAGTTAAGCTTGAGCCACAAAGACAGTGAGCGGTATCAGTAGACATAATGGAGAGTATTAAAGCCAAAGATTAAAATTGTATAATAGCAAACATGCCCTGATTTCGGTAAAAATGCGTAAAAGAATAAGGCTAAAAACATCATTTTGCTGTATATTATTCACGTTTAAAACAGGCATACTCTGTTGTTATTACAATAATTTAGGTGAGCAAACGAATGAAAGCGGATATTGGGTTAATTGGCCTTGCGGTCATGGGGCAGAATTTAGTTTTAAATATGAATGATCATGGTTTTAAGGTGGCGGTACATAACCGTTCACGGGGAAAAACAGATGATTTTTTAAAAGGTCCTGCAAAAGACACTCCAATTACTGGTGCTTATTCTCTGAAAGAATTGGTCGATAGTTTACAAAGTCCTCGTGTTGTTATGTTAATGGTGAAAGCAGGTGATGTTGTCGATAGTTATATTGATCAGCTGACACCTCTACTGTCAGCAGGTGACATCATCATTGACGGTGGGAATTCTTTATATACGGATTCTAATCGTCGCACAGTAGCATTAGCGGAAAAAAATATTCTTTATGTCGGTTCTGGCGTTTCAGGCGGCGAAGAAGGTGCACGCCATGGGCCTTCAATTATGCCTGGTGGCAATAAAGATGCCTGGAAAACTGTACAGCCGATTTTGCAGGCAATTTCAGCAAAAGTAGACGGCGAGCCATGTTGTCAGTGGGTTGGTGAAAACGGTGCCGGTCATTATGTAAAAATGGTGCATAACGGTATTGAGTATGGTGATATGCAGATTATCTGTGAAGCCTATCAATTACTTTCAGAAGGTTTAGGTTTAAGTGCCGATGAAATCCAGGGTGTTTTTGCCGAATGGAATAAAGGTGTTTTAGATTCTTATTTAATTGAAATTACCACTAATATTCTGGGTTTTAAAGATGCAGATGGTGCACCTTTAATTGATAAAATACTAGATACGGCAGGGCAAAAAGGGACAGGAAAATGGACCGGTATTAACGCCCTGGATTTAGGCGCTCCATTAACGCTGATTGCAGAATCTGTTTTTGCACGCTGCGTTTCTGCACAAAAAGAAGAAAGAGTCAACGCTGCGAAAATTCTGCCCCAATCAACAACAAGTTTTTCTGGTGATAAGCAGGCAATGATTAAAGCGATTGGCGATGCGGTTTATGCAGCAAAAATTGTTTCTTATGCACAGGGCTTTGGCCTGATGCGTGCGGCAGAAAAGGAATATGGCTGGAAATTAAACTATGGCGGTATCGCGCTAATGTGGCGCGGCGGTTGCATTATTCGCAGCCAGTTCTTGAATGATATTAAGCAGGCTTATGATGCTAATCCGGAGCTCGATAACTTATTATTGGCTGATTATTTTAAAGATGCAATTGCTACAGCTGATCAGGGTTGGCGTGAGGCCGTTATATTGGGCGTGCAGTTAGCTGTGCCTACCCCAGCATTTTCATCAGCATTGGCTTATTACGACAGTTACCGTAGTGCACGTTTACCTGCTAACTTATTGCAGGCCCAGCGTGATTATTTCGGCGCCCATACCTATGAGCGTTTAGACAAACCGCGCGGTGAGTTCTTCCATACTGACTGGACAGGAACGGGCGGTAAAATGGCTTCAACGACTTATAACGCTTAATATTGGTATTTCATCTTGTTCCCATGCTCTGCGTGATACGTGTTTTTTACCGGATTAAAATGCTATGAAACGTAGGGCGCGGCTTTAGCCGCGCCTAATTTTGCTTATAATCTATGCTGATTACCCGCAACTCTCAGCCACAGTGGAATATAGGTTTAAATATCAGTATGTTAAAAACATCGTCATTCCCGAAGTGTTATATCGGGAATCTATGCTTAACCTACTGGATTCCTGCTGGAAACATGCAGGAATGACGAAGCATAGCTGGGAGTTGTGGGTAATCAGGCAATCTATTGGCGGACTGAAGCCGCGCCCTACAGGCTGGTTTTATAGGCAGTACAATCAGCATATGGATATGTCCGTTATTATCCTGATTTTAAGCTTGAAACCCATGTATAGGAGTTCTGATGATGCAAACTGCAGAAAGTCTTTTTTTTACAGTTGATAGTTATCTTGCCTGGGAAGAATTGCAGGAAGAGAAGCATGAATATGTCAATGGCGAAGTTTTTGCCATGGGCGGAGCACGAGGTGAGCATGTACTTGTTAGCTTGAATATGGCATCGGCATTAAAGCAGCATTTACGCAGAACGCCCTGTCAGACTTATATGTCTGATATGAAACTTCGCGTTGCGCAGATGGATGCCTTTTTTTATCCTGATGTTATGGTATCTTGCGCTAAAGAAGATCACCAGGCGGAGCAGTTTTTATCTTCTCCAGGTTTGATTGTAGAAGTATTGTCAGACTCAACTGAAGCTTATGACCGGGGGGCTAAGTTTTCAGCGTATCGACATTTATCGAGTCTTAAAGAGTATGTTTTGGTCGATATCAAGATGCGCAGTGTTGAGTGTTTCAGACGTACTGCTGAGAGTGAGTGGTTGATGCACGTTTACACAGATGAGCAAGTATGTGAATTTTTGAGTTTAGGTGTCTCTATTGAGATGGCCGTTATTTTTGAGGATATTGTTGATAGTCAACAGTAGCCAAACCCATTATTAAACAATTAAAGGAAAAAACAGTGAAAACTGACCCCTGTACTTATGTTATTTTTGGCGCAACGGGAAATTTAGCGCATATTAAATTAATTCCCGCGCTTTATCATCTTGATATAGAAAACCGGCTGGATGATGGAACCAAGATTATTGCTATTGGCCGCCGCCCCTGGGATAACGAAAAATGGATCTCAGAAGTACGCTTAATGCTTGAAGCAAAGGCACGAGGTGGTGTTGATGAAAAAGTATTTCAACGTTTTATTGGTCGCTTGCAATACCACAAAGGTGATTTGAAACAAGCTGAGTGTTATAGCAGTTTAGCGGTTTTACTCAGTGATACGGAGCAGTTTCCGCAGAATATCGCCTTTTATCTGGCGATTAACCCTGAAGACTTTAGCCCGGTTATTGAGCGCTTAAGCGTACCAAATTTATTAGAAGAAAAGCATTTCTGGCGTAGAGTCGTAATCGAAAAGCCTTTTGGCACTGATCTGGAAAGTTCACGTTCTTTACAAAAAAGAATCAGTAAACATCTGCGTGAAGAACAGATTTACCGTATCGATCATTACCTGGGTAAAGGTATGGTGCAAAATGTTCTGGTATTCCGCTTTGCCAATGCCATGCTGGAGCCTTTATGGAATCGTAATTATATCGATCATATCCAGATCACTCATTCGGAGCAGTTAGGGGTAGGTACGCGTGGTGGTTATTATGATCATACCGGCGCTATGCGTGATATGTTGCAAAGTCACCTGCTGCAGTTACTGACATTAGTTGCCATGGAACCGCCTGTGTCAATGAATGCAGAAGATTTACGCGATGAAAAAGTAAAAGTTCTAAAATCTATCCGTCCGATTCCTGAAGAAGCAGTACATGCCCAGTCATTTCGCGCACAATATTCACAAGGCCGTATCAATGGTGAAGATGTGGATAGCTATCTACAGGAAGAAGGTATTCCTGAAAATAGCGTGACCGAAACCTATGCTGCAATGAAGCTATACATAGATAACTGGCGCTGGCGTGGAGTGCCTATCTACTTGCGTACCGGTAAGCGCATGGAAAAAACACAATCCAGTATTTCCATCTGTTTTAGACATGCACCATCGCAACTGTTTAAAAATACCCAGGCGGAAAAAATCAATCAAAACTGGTTGTTGTTAGGCATACAGCCTGAAGAATGTATCCGTATGGAAATGACCGTTAAAGAGCCCGGTCTGGAAATGAAAACACGGCTGAGTAATCTGGATGCCAGTTTTCGCAATGAAAATGAGCAGCCATCAGATGCATACGAAGACTTGTTGCTGGATGTCATTGAAGGAGATCGTTCATTATTCTTGCGTTATGATGAAGTTGAATACGCATGGAAAATTGTCGATCCGATTTTAAATAAATGGGCTGTTGAGCGCGATTATATTGAAACGTATCCAGCAGGTTCCTGGGGGCCTAATGAGCGCCGCTTATTTGACAAGGAAAGTCAGCATTGGCGCAATACCTTACAGGCAGAAAAAAAATGACCCAGAATGTCAACTGGACATCTTATGATTCAATAGAATTGCTGGCAGAGGCAGTTTGTCAGCGAGTATTAGATGCAGCTGCAAAGGCAATTGCCGCCAAAGGTTCTTTCAAACTGGTTTTAGCGGGAGGCACGGCTCCCGTCAAAGCTTATCAGCTTTTGGCAGGCAGGCAGGCAGACTGGAGTCAGTGGCATATATATTATGGCGATGAGCGATGTTTGCCTGTGGATAATAGCGAACGTAATAGTCTGGTTGCCGAGCAGCAATGGCTGGATCTAGTGGCAATTCCCAGGACACAGATTCACCGTATTGCTGCTGAACTGGGCGCTGAAGCCGGTGCTGAGCAATATGCCAAAGAGGTTGCTGCGGCAGGTAGTTTTGATCTGGTACTGTTAGGCATGGGTGAAGATGGACATACCGCGAGCTTATTCCCGGGGCATGTGCACAATGTTAATGAACTGACTCATGCAGTACACAATTCACCTAAGCCGCCATCGGATCGGGTGACCCTAAGTGCAAAAGCCTTAAGTAATACGGCCGAGCTAATTTTTATTATCTCTGGTAATAAACAAGAGGCTTTGGCTGCATGGAAAAATCAGCAAGATTTACCGGTAACACACATATGTCCGGCCTCGGGTGTAGATGTGCTATTGAGTGTTTAATGAACTTCTTTAGTCAATAAATAAACTAACAGTAGGGCGGCGCTTTAGCCCGCAGGTAAATCATTATCTGCGGGCTAAAGCGCCGCCCTACGGTCGTTTAGGTTGCCACTCATATTATTCAACATGATTTTGAGCTGTGGCAGCATCAGTAAAAATAATTTCAAAGTGAAATAACAATAATAACTATAAAATAGGAGACCCTTAATGAAAGCCTGTGAATCAACTACTACCCAGGAAGAACACCGTGTCAATATTGGCCGTAATCATAAAAACATACCGCCATGGCGGCGCGGAATAGGCCTGGTACTGGTTTATTTGCCTATACTTACCTGGCCTTTTGTATTGACCAGTGCACTTTTATCCTATTACCATTTGAAAATGGTAGGTGCAGAAAACCTGAAAACCTTATTTGACTTTCTGCCCAAACGCGAAACTCATCGATATACCATGAAAAATCAGATTACCATGGATGCCAGTTTTTTCTTAAGTCTGGCGCAGACACGACTATACTGGATTTTAAACTGTACCTGGTACTGCCCGGTTAGTGTTGGCCTGTTTGAATGGCATGCCTATCTGGTAAAGCTGATTGAGAACTGGTGGTGTCCGTTTAACCATGGCAGAAAACAAGGCTACGATAATGCCAAAATTGACCAGTCATTTTGGCATATATATCCTGAAGACGAAGTAAAGCTGCATCAAGATGATCTGGAAAACCCGATATGGAATGAAAAATGCAGTCAGTGCGGTAGTGCAGATCAGGGAAAATAAGTTCACATACTTGACGGCCTTTGGATAAGGGCATATAAGGAACATAAGTTTCCTGATAATTGAAAAACTAAACATAGCAATATCTGGAGTTGTGCGATTATTCACCGGGCTTGGGCGTAATGAGGCAAACCTGTTTAAAAATACGCCTGCCTGCCCAGATATCTCGTAAAGATTGGGAAACTTCAGACCAGGAGTAAAAGAGCTTTAGCTATTTTGGCTACAAACTTTAAGACGGGACATTCAATAGACTTGTAGGGCGTGGCTTCAGCCCGCCTTTAAATGATCTCTGGCATTGACGGGCTGAAGCCGCGCCCTACAGTTTTCAATATGTCCCGTGTTAAAGCGATAGCCGCTAAAGCCCTTGTGCTCCTGAATCCTGATTCGTTAATCAAAAAAGGAGTTATCAAAATGAGTAACTGTTGCAGTGACCCGACAGAAATCCCCAAGGTTGATCCCAGAGATCTAGTGCGCGAGCAAACCCGCTATGGTGACCTGGTAAGAGAACTGTTCACCGGTGATCCGGAAAAGCTCATGATGCATGAATTAAGGGAAGCAAATGCCTATTTAAGAGAGCTGGCAGCATTGCACGCACACTACCCGTCAGTACGCCTTGCTGCAATAGCGCTACTGGAAAAACCCAGTTTGTCCGTATTGCAACGTATAGTCGATAAAGAGCCTGAATCAGAGATCGGCAAAGCTGTAAATGCACAGCTACAAAAAATGCAATGATAAGGAACATTCACGAAATAATATAAGCAACTTGTAGGATGGGCAAAGATCTTTTTCGTGCCCATCTTTATATAGTACGACCATCAGTAGCTATGCAGTAAAATGCTCTCCCGAAGCCCTTGAAGACCTGGAATCAATGGCTGAATATTATTGGTAAAGCCACCAGCTTTTTTTCAAAATAAATTTACTATCTCAAATGATACAAATATTTATCACCGGCGGCACATTAGACAAACGCTACAACGAACTGAATGGTGAGCTGGATTTCCCGGAAACACAGCTCCCTGCCATGTTAAAACAAGCTCGCTGTACTGCAGAAATTGACCTGCAATTGCTAATGCTGAAAGACAGCCTGGAAATGACTGACAAGGATCGGGAAGACATAAAGCAAAGCTGCATAGCCTCTAATGCACAACAAATCATCATCACCCATGGTACCGACACCATGGTAGCAACAGCAAAACACCTGGCTGAATCCATCAAGGATAAAACCATCGTGCTGGTTGGCGCAATGGTTCCCTATACGATAAAGCAGTCAGATACTTTATTTAACCTGGGCTGTGCGATAACAGCAGTGCAATTAATGCCGGCAGGTGTTTATATCACCATGAACGGCAAAGTATTTGACTGGGATAAAGTCGTAAAGGACAAGCAGCACGGAGAATTTAAAGTAATATAGGATATGTGTTGAGGAACGAAACGCATCACAGTCTTATGCCGTAAATGATGCGTTTCCTGTCGTCAACACATCCTATGGACTATTAGACTTTATGTTTTACCTGCATTTTTAAGCGCCGTAAGACAGATAAATTTTTATTCCTGTAATATATAGCTACCGATAATCCGTCATGTTCACCACTAATATAGGATGTGTTGAGGTACGAAACGCATCAATCTCTATTCACCGCCGTCAATAACAAATTCTCCCGAATGTCCCCAGTCCTTTGAATAGACACCTCTTGATACATAATGATGAAAACTTGAATAAGGCCAGTCACATGCATATTTTACCTGGCCATGTTTAACGGGATTCCAATGAATATAATCCACATGGCTATTAAAATCCTTCTGGCTGATAATCAAGTGGGCCCAGAAGCGACGTTGCCAAATGCCGCGTTCTTGCCGCTTTGTCCTGCTATGTGAAATATGCTCTCCCTTAGGTATTCCTCGAGAAAAATAACTTTTAAGCAATTTCCAGCGTGTTGAATAATCAGCATCTCCATCAGGTAGAGTCCAGATACAATGCAAATGTTCAGGCATAAATACAATCGCATTGATTGTGCAAGCGTGACGTTCTTTTACATAACGAAACGATTCCCGCAATAAATTAATTTCATCAACCAATAATGTGCTTTGATATCGATAAGCTAAATTAACGGTAAAAAACCACATAGCCCCTTTAACATATAGCCGCCGATAATCCGTCATATTCGCCTCCAATCCAATAGACCGCCTCTTAAAGCAAGAATTTGATGATTCACTTCCAATATAGGATGTGTTGAGGTATGAAACGCATCACAACCGTTTATCGCGCATGACGCGTTTCCTGTCGTCAATGCATCCTATGCGCTTATTTTCCCCAGCAATAGTCATCAACACCAGTAGCAGTTTTGTCGCCATTCTGGTCTATCGTGAAAGTGCCGCATTTAGAATCGGTATGCGGGCTTTTAGGTGCTGCAGAAATGCTATAAGCGGATGCCGTATTCCCGGAAACAGAAATTGTATAATAACCATCCGGTGATGTAGTCGATACACCAATATCTGATATTGATCCATAAGTCGTGTGATTAGCACGCCACTTTTCTTGTGCCAGTATCGCACTTAATAGAGCGGCCTTGGCATCAGCGCGTTTAGCGCGTTGAACATATTCAACATAGGCAGGCATAGCAATAGCCGCTAAAATTCCAATAATAGCCACAGCAATCATCAGCTCAATCAGCGTAAAACCCTTATTAAATTCTTTCATGGAATTAACCTGCTAAAATAAGAGGAAATACGCAAAAAGCATAGCACAGTATGGCCTAAAAAAAGGAGAGAAATATCTTAATTAGGTAGATACTTTCAAGGGTAAAATGACTATGAATAATACACGGGGTTTGGGATTTACTTTTCCGAACTTATGGTGACTATAGCGATAGCGGGAGTTTTAGCCTCTAATGCACAGCAAATCATCATTACTCATGGTACACCATGGTAAAAACAGCAACTTATCTGGCTTTATCAATCAAGGATAAAACGATCGCGCTGGTCGGAGCAATAATTCTCTTCACAATAAAGCAGTCAGATGCTTTATTTAACCTGTGTTGTGCGATAACAGCAGTGCAATTACTGCCAGCAGGAATCTATATCACTATGAACGGTAAAATATTTGCTTGGGTCAAAGTCGTAAAGGACAAGCAGCGCGGAGAAATTACAGCAATATAGGATGTGTTGAAAAACGAAACGCATCATAGTCTTATGCCGAGAATGATGCGTTTCCTGTCGTCAACACATCCTATGCGCTTTTCAAAGGTGGGGAGAAACGTTGCACCGCTACCTGGGCCAACCTAGCCTATGGCGTTGGGCATGCAACCGAGGCACTACTGGTAATTAGTGCATTTTGGTCGATTGTCAATGTTGCGCAAGTATCCTGGTTCTGTCCCCCAGTAGACTTTGGTGTTGCTGTAATGGTGAATGCAATCGCAGTATTTGTAATGACGGCAAAGGTATAGTAAGTAGATGCTGGTAGGCTAGTCGGTAGGGGGCTTGCTGTAGGATCAAGGAATTGGGCAAGTAGAGCAGATGTTGCGTAACCGGTATTTATTACTCTATATTTTTGCTGAGCCTGAGCTAAACGAGAAAGCTCTCCTTTAGCATCGTTACGTCGAGCTTTACGAACTGAATCTAGATAGGATGGAATTGCAATAGTAGCCAAAATACTAATAACGACAACAGTAATCATTAGCTCGATAAGCGTAAAGCCGGAAGTGTGATATTTTTTTTTAAAAAGCATAATAGATCTCTCAGAGCAAAGTCATAAATATAGTATAGTTTAAATGATACATATCCGATAAAAGGTACTTAATAATATGCATATTACACGGTTAAAACAGACGGGGTTCACTCTCACGGAATTGATGGTCGTTATTGCTATTGTCGGTATTTTGGCAGCAGTAGCCGTCCCGTCTTTTAATGATTCTATAGAAAGAAGTCGGCTTGTTAGTGCTAGTGAGGCAGTCATAGCCGATTTACGCTGGGCCAGAAGTGAAGCGATTAAACGTAATAGAAAAACTAGAGTCACATACACAACGGGCGCGTCATGGAGTTACACAATTATTGTTGATTCTAATAATAATGATACTTATGGGGATACAGTAGGTGGTATTGCAGATGAGACAATTAAATCAGTGACAGGGAGTAACTTTCCTTCTACAAGTATTTCATCAGTAGCTTTTAGTTCGGTAGCCTACACTACTTTTGATCCTGTCCGTGGTACGGCTAGTGCTGGGAACGTCATTTTAACCTCTTCAGCCTATTCAATTAAAGCAACGGTCAGCACATTAGGACGAACTAAGCTTTGCGCGGTAAGCAGTAGTTTTTCCGGTTACAGTGTTTGTCCATAAGATTAAAGAGGTATTAAATATGCAAAAATCAAAACGCCAAACAGGTCTTACTTTAGTTGAATTACTCGTTGGTATGCTGGTCGGCATGATTGTCATGGCGGGTGCCATCAGTATTTTTAGTAACTCCTTCAACAGTCAATCTGATAATATTCAATTAACTCGCTTGAATCAGGACTTGCGTGCCATGATGGATATAATGGAACGCGATATTCGACGAGCGGGGTTTGTAACATCTGATCCTGATAATAATTTTGCTTCATTGCAAGCTAATCCATTTTTTGACAGCGCCACTGGTGGTGCTACCACGGATATTGGTATTTATAACTCAGGTGCCTGTATCGTGTATTCCTACAATAGTGACAATGATAGCCCCCCCGTGGTGGATAGCAATGAGAGGCGGGGATTCTTATTGGACGGCACTAATTTAGAAATGCGTAAGTATGGAGCGACTAATGAAAACTGCTCAACAGGTGCAGAGTGGGAAACTATTACCGATCCTGGAATTGAAATCACTGCATTACAATTTACATTAACGACATCAACACTTAATGTCACAAGTATGATAAATGATGATGATGGTGATGGCACGGTAGAGCCAAGTGATTCAGATGGTATTCCTTATGGCGATGATGATGGTGATGGTTTATGTGACTGGACTGACACAAATAACGATGGTGTCCGAGATACTAATGAGCTTGAGGTCTGCAATACTTGTACGCGAGATGGTTCTCCACCTGATCCTGCCTGCCTTTATGTGCGCAATGTAACTATTTCACTCACCGGTCGTCTAGCTAATGATACAGCCGTCACCCAAACCATTACCGAAGAAATCCGCATTCGTAATGATAAATTTGTCGCCGCAGTTCCTTAAGGAACGAGGTTTTAATAATGCCTGAAAGTATCGCGCAGGATTTTGGCTTCACAGGCGTGTCAGGAATACAGGTGCATAGCATGCTACGCAACTGGATTTCTAGCGCGTCTGTGTAGTCAAAAGACAAGTCAGACTCGGGCATTATTGAATTCTCGTTCCTCACGTTAATACTAAAAACGCTTAAAACCGAAATAACACTTAGGAGGTTTCAAATGAAATCACTGCATATTAACAGCAAAGCAAAACAACAAGGCGCAGCGACAATATTAGTTGCATTGATTTTAATGATGATTATGGCAATTATGACGCTCACGATCTCACGAACTGGCATGTTAGAACAGCAACTGGTGGGTAATGATATACGCGCCAGAGAAGCTCAGGAGGCTGCGGAAGCAGGCCTGGAATATGCAATTGCCTGGGGAACAGAAAATCCTATAGCGAGTAGTATGACATGTACTTCAGCTAATGAAACAGACTGCCCGACTTTTGCTCAAGTAACAGGCTCGACCTCTTCAGAAGCTTACAATTACACTTTAACCTTTACTAAGGGAGCCGATGCTATCAAAGTCACTTCTGTGTCTCAAGGAGCAACAGATACTACCATATCGGCAACTTCTGAGACCTGGATTAAGCAAATCGCAGACTCCTTGTTTGGAGATGGTGATACTATGCCTGAACCTTGGGTTATCGCAGGTTGTATTACTTCAGCCCCCACCGGTAACCCAGGTACATTTATCTTAGGATCTAGTCATAATGCGGTAGTCTCTGGCACAAGTTCCAATGCGGCTTGCTTACCACAAGGACATTTAGATGTAACTAATTGGACAGATACCAATGGCGATGGCGTTAAAGATAGCGGAGAGGAGGGCGCGTCAGCTCCATTTAATACTGGCTTGTTTTCAGGTTGCCCTGCAACCGATTGTGCTTGGGATTATGCCTTTAAAATGAGTCTAGTAGATGCTAAGCAAAAAGCGACTGATGCAGGGCATGTTTATGGTGGTTCAATACCTTGCGGCCCATCTGGGTCACCGGGGATTTATATTATCAATAATGGCGGGCCAATTAATAGCGGTGATATCAGTGGTAGTTGTTCTGGTACTGGTGTTGATAACGCAACAATTGGTGAGCCTGGTAAGCCAATTGTATTAATTGTGCCAACATCGGCAGGTTGTCCTAAGTTTAATGGTGGCGTTACCATTTACGGTATTGTGTACTATGAATCAACTACAGCTTGCGCATCACAAGGCTGGGGAGGAGCTACAGTATATGGCTCAGTTATTTGGGAGGGTGATGTTGATAAACCTAATGCGAATACTGAATTTATTGAGGTCGATCACGGGAGTGGTAGCTCTTTGAATGATGTATTTCAGATGAGTATAGATGATGCTACCCGGATTCCAGGCACCTGGAAAGACTTTTAAGAGGGTTAAAAAATGAATAAAATTTTACGCAAAAAAATAGGCGGCTTTGGTTTACTCGAAGCAGTTATTGCGGCTTTAGTCGTTGGCGTGGGAATGCTAGGCCTGGCAAAGCTGCAAGGTGTTACTTTATTAAATAGCAGTGAAAGTCGTCTGCGTACCGATGCCTTAAATTTAGCACAGGAAAAAATGGAGGACCTGCGTACTTTTGCTAATAAGTCGGTATATTCAACATTAGCAGATGGGGGCAATGCCAATACGGAAGATATTATGGCGGGCGGTAATGCAAATTTTACCCGAGCCTGGACTATAGCAGACTGCTCGCTCGCCACGCTACCAAGCGGTTGTTCGGTGCAAGGAAGTTATAAATCTATTAATGTGAGCGTGACCTGGGCAGACCCTCAAGGAACCCAGCAGACTGTTCAATTAACTTCGTTTATCGCCGAAACAGATCCAGTGAAGTCGGGGTTGGTGCTTGCTCTTGGCGCAACATCAACATCCACTAGTTCTACATCATCCACCAGCTCAACATCATCCACCAGCTCAACATCATCCTCAAGTTCAACTTCATCCACAAGTAGTACTTCTACAAGTACCTCCACAACAGTACCAACGACAACAACAACCTTAGCTGGTGGAGGGATATGCAATTGTAAGTTTCAAAATTTAATCCAGGGTATTTCAGTTGAATCAGGCAGTGCATTATGCTGTACTGTACTGACATGTCTGACTGCTATTGCTAATGACATCGACACCCTAGAAAATAATTCATATTGGAGCGCCATTTGTTCCGGTGTGACGACAACAACGGCATCAACGACCACCACAACGGCTCCTACGACTACAACCACAGCCGCGCCGACTACGACTACAACTACGACATTATGTACTACTGTCGTAAGTGGTTCGCGGAAAAATAATAATTCTGTAAATTCAACGAATCCTTCAGGAGATTGTACTCAAGGAGATCCTTATAGTTGTACCGTTACAGCAGCTATGGGGACTATTATTATAGTTTCTGACACAAAAAGTAAATCTCAGTCTACTGACGCCAACTGTTCGAGCCAGACTGTAAATTTTTAGAGTATTTACAAAAATTTGAAAGCTTTCTCCAATAGGAGAAAGCTAGTATATAGTAGCTTGATGGGCACGCTATTGCTTTGCCCATCCTACACAGATTTTTAACTTGTTTAAGTTATTTCATGCACGTTCCTAAGCTGTTTAAAATAGTGTTTAAGTCTTGCCAAAAGAGAGGGAGTACCAGAGCTTCATTATAAACAGGAACAATGATGCTTAATGTGATATTGGAAGTCATATTTTTTTAAATACCCACAGTTTGCAGATGATAAAATTGCTTAAAATCAATAGCGTTTCGATGAGCACTTTTAAGCCCATGATATAAAACATGGTTGTTGATAGTGTTTTCAAGGTTAATAATAATGCGCTTGAGAGTGCTGTGTTAATAAGCCATAAACTTAAGTAGCGTAATAATGATGAGCTAAATTTTGTGTTTGAGGCATTGAAAGTCCAGAATTTATTAAGCATAAAGGCGGCTATTGCGCCTGCCGAGCGTGCGGCGATATTGGCGTGGATGATTGGCAACTGAAACCACAGCTGTAATATTGCAAAAAGAGTTATATCGACTAAATAGGCAATTCCTCCACTTAATATATAGCGTAAGGGCACTAATAAAGGGGTGTTCATTTATTTTTCAGTTGTTGCGTAAAGGCATGGTTAGGGTATCGGCTACGTAAACGCAATTCCAAAGATGAGGCCATCTCATCCTGCTTATCCATGCGGTGTAAACGCGCCAGTGTGTAGAGGCTTTCGGGCAACCAATAGCCATTATAATGATCAATTAACTTTTGATAGCGATGCTTACTTGTTGCTCTGTCACCATTCAGTTCATGCGCTTTGGCAGCCCAGAATAAGGCTTCCTCTTGAGTTGCAGGGCTGTTGCGTTGTCCTTCAATATGATCAAAATCATCCGCAGCTGTTTTATAGTCCTGTTGATTCATTGCTTTCCAGCCGCTACGGTAATAACGCTCGGGATCATGGTAATATGCATCAACATTAATGCCCGTTAGTAAGCAAAACCATATTAATAAACCTGAGCTAATAGAGCTAGGTAACGGTAATTGAGGGCGAAAGCTTCTGTTTTTTTCAGTTGAGATTGGGCGGCGCTTTTTTATATTGTAAAGTAAATAAAATACGATAGTACAAACCGCTAAAAGGCTGGTAATTTGTCCTAACTGGCCGATCAGTGTTGTTGCATACACCAATTCAACGTGAGTTGTTTCTGGAACAACTAACAAATACCCAGGCGCCGCCATATAAATTGCGCCTTTGCTAGTGAGTTGCCAACGAGGATGATAAGCTATTTTAACAATATGTGCCGTACCAGGCTGGTCGGTGGTAAATGTTATTTTTTCACGTTCAAAGTTGAGTTGTTGAATGTTCGCAGGTTTAGACTTTTTAAATATGATTTGTTCGGGAGCATTGTAAACAGGCCAGACATTGACATTTGGATAGCGTTTAAACCAGTTAAATGCATGTTCTTTCCAGTTGTTTTCATTAAAGTGACGTAACGGTAAAGAAGGAGACTGAATTAATTGACTTGTAAAGTTTTTTAAGCGATAAACGCTAAATGGCTGGGCTGTGGCAGTTTTTTGAAAAAGTGGGCTATTTTCAAGAGCGGCATTTGCTTTATCACTGCGTATTAACAGCTCATTTGCATGTAATAAATCCATATGCACTGCAGCTTTAGGAATATCCATTGAAGCACTCGGAAAGCGAACTAAGGGTGAGGATGGATATTGTGAAACTTCAGATTGCAGGTGATAAATAGCAGGTCCGAGGATGGCGGATTCCATATATAGCCCTTCTAATACAGGGCGTTGATTGAGGAACATGGGTAATGCTTCCAGCGCGCGAGTCGAGCCTAAATCATTATTTACTGGGGCATGTTCAAAAACCAAGCGTGGTGAATCAAGTTGACCGCTTAAAACAGGAAATAGCGATTTTAATACTTGCCAGGTGGGCTTGTCTTCATAGCCGCTATGGTTCCATGCAGACCAGTGTGAAGCTTGATGAGTGGTATGGTATAACCAGAACCCCATGAATAATATACAGCAGGCCGCTAAACTATGAATCAGTTTATGGGCGTAACGATAGGGTAGGCAGAGGCAAGCGATTTTAAGTGTTTCACCAAATACCCAGGCTGATAGGATGGATGCTAAAAGCCAGACATATGGAAAGAACCGAATGTCAGCAAGTCCTACACGGTTAGCGCTTACCCAAAATGTAATCGCTAGCAGCAACGTTGCGCTGACAAATGCGAGGGCACTATGGGAGCTCTTAGACCAATATTTACGCATAGCGGGAAAACAGTAAAAAACTGCACTCCCGATGCCTACAGCAAAAACCGGATATAAACTTTGGGGGAGATAATCGAGCCAGTTTTTTGATATATATGTGCCATCATTTGGAATAGTTAAGCTGTGCATTTCAAGCATTGGCCATAACCAGCCGGCTAATAGGCAAAATGCTAACCCATGAACTAATGCTAAATATCGTAATGAGGCTTTAAAGTTGCCGCAAAACAGTAAGAAAAAACTGCTAAAGCCGATAAGTAACAAGGCATATCCATGAGCAAAGCCTGTTAAAGCTTCTAGTAAGCCACCTAAAATCCAGAAATATTGCCCTTGTAAAGCTTTGATCCAAATCGTCAATGTAAGAAACGCAAATAGCATGCCGTAACTGTACGAAAATTCACCTGCTAGAATAGAAAGAAGATTGCCACCCCAGATTGAGTTTTGTTCATGCAGTAAAAAAGCAAGCACAGAGATGCCCGCAAAAAAACTGGTTAGGCGATTGTAGCCAAAGTATCGAATACTGAACCCATAAACAGTCACTGGCAAAATTATTGCCGCTGAGAAAACAGTCCATTTAAATGCTAAAGCAAAGGGTAGCCATTGATTGAGCAAAAAAATAATAATAAAAGGTAAGGGAAAGTAATAAGATAAAAAGGGAAACCCTCCAAATACTTCAGGTAACCACTGAGTCAAACCCTGTTGCGGAAAATATTGACAAAACTGAAAGGCGTAAAATACATGTGAGGCAGTGTCTCCCCCAGTAGGGAGACGATTTAAATTAAGCCAGTAAGGGTTGATGACGGCTATAGGGGTATACAGTAAAATTAAAATAGCTAGTATGTTCAACCAGTAGTGAAGCGAACGCATGATTTGTTTTGATAATAATGTGAAAATAAATAACAGGTTGTACTGGCATTGAGATGAAAAGAGGTATTTTGTTTGTCTTTTTGTGGCAATAAATAGGGGGTACCTTTTATCCCTAGAACACGGTTAGGCGAAAACTAAAGTATCGTGCGTAGCCCCATGTAGGGTGGGCAGTATTTTTTGCTCACCTTGTTGATGCAATAAACGGTGGGAGGAATGCCGCTCACCCTTATGCTACTAATATAATCTGCTTATCTATAAACTGCTGTATTGCCTCGATAGCTGAGTCGTGTAATGCTGCGTTCTGATTATCAGGCAGAACTGTTGTTAAGCAGTTGGCGATACTTATGGGTTGCTGGTTTTGTAGGGTCTGCAATAGATAAAAGCTCATGGCAGCAAGTTCAATGAATCTTACTGTATCTTCCTGATCACGGTAGACCACAAGATAGCTGGGCTGTGCGGGCGCTTGAGCGGGCAGGTAGTCGGGGGATAGTTTATGTACCGGGTAGTGATATGCTAAAGGCCAGGCCAGGGGGGAGAGGCTGATTGTTTGTGATACATCAGTTAGTTGCTGTGCCTGTGTTTCAGGCAGTTCTGCCCGGGAAATGGATAAGGCCATTTCCACCCATTCATAATGCGCAAGTTCCAGCATAAATGGGTAATCATCTGCGCTGGCGATCCTCTCCTGTTGCAGATACATAATAAATTCTTCAGGAATTTCTGAAAAATACGGTGTAGTGCTGGAGTGACGGGCAAAAAAATCCTCGGCGAGTTGCTGCCATTGTGCGTCGTTCAGGATTCTGCGTAAAACCGGGAAGTTGCTGGACAGGAAGCTTTCTACATTATTAAAGCATAGCTCGCGATACATTTGCATGCGTTCAGGCTTTATGTCTTCTGGGCAAGCCACGGTGGCAGGGTTACGGATATATGAGGTAAATTCTGCCTGTCTGGCTTTAAAGTCGACTTTATGCTGAGAGCTGTTCATTATGTGTGTGCCATGCGTTTTGTATCGATTTAATAATGCCTACTTCACGTTCAAGTTCAGCTACAGCGGGGATATTGAAGTCCCTTTCCAGCAGTGTCGGAAAAACGCCAAAGAGTTCGTAGGCTTTACCCAGCAATTGCCATACCGGGTCGATCACTGCAGCGCCGTGGGTGTCAACCAGAAAATCCTCTGCTTCAACATAGTGTCCGGCTATATGCGCATAACTGATGCGTTGCGCTGGAATCGCCTGTAAAAACTGTTCGGCATCGTAGTGATGGTTCACGCTGTTCACATAGATATTATTGATGTCTAGCAGTATGTCACAATCAGCTTCTGCAACCACGGCATTAAAAAAATCAATTTCAGCCATTTCCTGCCCCGGTGCGGCATAGTAGGAGGCATTTTCGATGGCTATTTTTTGTTGCAGAATGTCCTGTACTCGCCGTATGCGTTTAGCTACATGATGCACGGCTTCTTCTGTGAAAGGAATGGGCATTAAATCGTAGAGATGTCCTTCGTGACTGCAGTAACTTAAGTGTTCGCTATAAAACTTGATTTTATGTTGCTGCATAAAGTCTTTTAAGTCTTTGACAAATTCTTCGTCGAGCGGGTCTGTGCTGCCTATGGATAGCGATAAGCCGTGGCAGATGAAGGGATAGCGTTCAGTCATTGCAGCAAATTGTTTGCCGGGTTTTCCGCCCAGTGGCATCCAGTTTTCAGGTGCAATTTCATAAAAACTGACATTTTTGAGTGGCGCTGCCAGTGCCTGTTCAATAAAAGATCGGCGTAAACCAAGGCCGGCGTCATGTACCAGCTTTTGTGTATGTTGCATGATTTTCCCCCGGTTGTTGTGTTGGCTAGGCCGTTTTTGGAGCGGGACTATAATAAGCCTTATTCAAATATGGCGGTAGGGCGCGGCTTTAGCCCGCTTTGATACGTTTTTCTGGATATTGGCGGGTTTAAAGCCGCGCCCTACATAATTGGTTAAAATTATAGCCTTTCCTGTTTTAAAAAGGCAGGCTTATTTGTTGCTATATTTATGTGTTAAAATGCCGGATTAAATATTCTAATCGTGATAATCGTTTTTTCGTATAGCTAATGCATAGTCAATATAATACAGATAATTTAAGAATTCGAGAGACCAAAGAGGTTATGGCACCGGTGCAAACTCATGAAGAGTTACCGATAACCGAAGTGGCTGCTAAAACGACGACTGAGGCTCGTGCAGCAGTACATAATATATTAACTTCTCAGGATGATCGTTTGCTTGTCATCGTAGGGCCCTGTTCCATACATGATACCCAGGCAGCTCTTGAATATGCACAGCAACTAAAGGTGCTTCAAGAGGAGCTCAAGCAAGACTTGCATATCATTATGCGTGTTTATTTTGAAAAGCCGCGTACAACGGTGGGCTGGAAAGGATTGATTAATGATCCTGATATTGATGACAGTTTTAATATTAATAAAGGTCTGCGTGTTGCGCGCAAGTTATTACTTGATCTGAATACTCTGGGTGTGCCAGCGGCTACCGAATATCTGGATCTGATTACCCCGCAATATATTTCTGATTTGATCGCCTGGGGAGCCATTGGTGCAAGAACCACCGAGAGTCAATGCCATAGAGAGCTGGCTTCCGGCTTGTCTTGTCCTGTTGGTTTCAAAAATGCTACTGATGGCACCATTGAGATTGCCAATGATGCTATTAAGGCAGCAATGCAACCGCATCATTTCTTATCAGTGACGAATGCCGGGCATTCCGCCATTTTTTCGACCACCGGTAATGAAGATGTGCATATTATTTTGCGTGGCGGTACTGACGGGCCTAATTATGATGCGGTGAGTGTCGATAAAGTTGGTCAAAGTATGGACAAGGCAGGTTTAAAAGCGAATATCATGGTTGATTTAAGTCATGCGAATAGTTTAAAGCAATGTCAGCGACAGTTACTGGTTGCCGAAGATGTGGCTGAGCAAATAGCCGGTGGTGACCAGCGCATTATGGGGGTCATGATTGAGAGTCATTTAAAATCCGGGCGACAGGATGTCGTGCCGGGGCAACCACTGGTTTATGGGCAAAGTATTACTGATGGCTGTATAAGCTGGGCTGATACCACGATTTTGCTGAAGGATTTAGCACTTGCGGTGCAAAAAAGACGAACTGTAAAAAACTAACAGGAACGAATGAATGAATGTTTATGTAAATGGTGAAACGAAACAATACGCAGAAAAAACGACTGTGGCGGATATTGTGAGTGATTTGGGTTTAGCCAATAAACGTATTGCTGTTGAATTGAATAAAGAGATTTTACCTTTTGATCAATATGCACAAACCGGTATTAAAACGGAAGACAGACTGGAGATTGTGCAGGCGATTGGTGGTGGACAGGAGGATAGTTTTACTATTGCCGGAAAACACTATAAATCACGCTTATTGGTCGGTACGGGTAAATATAAGGATATGCAGGAAACCCAGCTAGCGATTGAAGCGAGTGGTGCTGAAATTGTAACCGTTGCTATCAGACGAACCAATATAGGCCAAAATCCGAATGAAGCTAATTTATTAGATATCATTTCCCCTGATAAATACACTATTTTACCCAATACCGCTGGTTGTTTTACTGCTGACGATGCAGTCAGAACCTGTCGTTTGGCGCGCGAGTTACTGAATGGGCATAAACTGGTTAAACTCGAAGTGCTGGCGGATCAAAAAACCTTGCTTCCTGAGATAGTCGAGACATTGGCTGCTGCTGCATTATTGGTGAAAGATGGATTTGATGTCATGGTCTATACTAATGATGATCCCATTATTGCCAAACGCCTCGAAGAGCTTGGATGCGTTGCAGTGATGCCACTTGCAGCCCCTATTGGTTCAGGTTTAGGTGTGCAAAACCCCTATAATATTCTGACTATCGTTGAAAATGCCAAGGTTCCTATTCTGGTTGATGCGGGTGTCGGTACGGCATCGGATGCTGCGGTTGCAATGGAGTTAGGGTGTGATGGTGTGTTAATGAATACTGCGATTGCCGCAGCCAGAAATCCGGTTTTAATGGCATCAGCAATGAAAAAAGGCATACAGGCTGGTCGTGAAGCCTTTTTGGCAGGTCGGATGCCGAGAAAACGGTTTGCTTCGGCTTCTTCACCTTTAGATGGTTTGATTGGGTAAGCTGTGCAAGAAGAAGGACGGGATGCGCCAAGAATAAAAAGTTTTATTCGCCGAATTGGGCGCATGACAACAGGGCAAAAGCAAGCACTGGATACTCTCTGGGAAAGATATTGTCTGGATCATGAGCTTGTGTATGATTTTGCAGTGCTATTCGGGCGTAGCGCCCCTGTTATTCTGGAAATTGGTTTTGGAAACGGTGAGAGCCTGGCGACAACCGCCGAACAAAACCCCGATAAAGACTATATTGGCATCGAGGTACACAAGCCAGGTGTCGGTAATTTATTGGCGCAACTAGAAAGAAAGGGCATTACTAATGTCCGGGTCTTTTATTATGATGCTATTGAAGTTCTGGAAAAATGTATTCCCGGGCAAAGTTTATCGGGAATACATTTATTCTTCCCTGACCCCTGGCATAAAAGAAAACATCATAAAAGACGCATTGTGCGGCCTGACTTCGTGCATTTAATTGCGCAGAAACTCATTTCAGGGGGGTATTTTCATGCGGCCACTGATTGGCAGCATTATGCCCAGCATATCTTGAAAGTTTTGACCGCAGCGGAGCAATTCTCTAATCAAAGTTCCAGTCAGGATTATTGTCCAAGGCCCGATTATCGTCCTTTAACAAAATTTGAACAAAGAGGGTTGCGCCTGGGACATGGCGTCTGGGATTTGATCTTTACGCGGCGTTAAAAAGTCAGGATGTTTTTTTTGCATTTTTTAGACTACTATTTATTCAAACTTATGTATGCAAATCAGCATTAGGCTTAATTGAATATCAGCAATAAAGGCACCAGAAGAATGGAATTTAAAACGCAGCTATATGAATATGCTCAATGGCGACATGAAGTTGCCCAGACAATTGAGATGTATCGTGAATGGTCTGATCGTTGTGGCCTAAGTAACAGAAAAAGTAGCGAGACACTATCAAATATGCTCCAGACCTTAAATGGAGAGCGTGTTACTTTGGCTTTTGCTGGTGAATTTTCTCGTGGTAAAACTGAATTGATTAATGCCCTGTTTTTTGCCGAAATGGGGGGAAGACTTTTGCCTGTGACTACTGAGCGCACTACGATGTGCCCTGCAGAGTTGTTTTATGACGCTGCTACTCCGGGTTACATGCGTTTGCTGAATATAGAGACCCGGCTTGAAGATACTTCCTTAATTGAGTACAGGGACAATTCTAGTAGCTGGAAACAAATTGATCTGGATTATGATTCTCCTGCACAGTTACAGGAAGCGTTTAAAGAATTATTTGCGGTTAAGAAGGTATCCCAGGAACATGCTAAAAATCTGGGCTTGTGGAATGAAGTTGAGGCCAGCGAGTTGGGTTTGCTTGATGCAGAGGAAGTAGAAATTCCATGCTGGCGATATGCTTTAATCAATCTCTCGCATCCTTTATTAAAACAAGGCTTATGCATTCTGGATACGCCAGGTTTAAGTGCTTTGGGAATCGAGCCTGAATTAACCTTGAATATTTTACCCGCCGCTGCGGCAATTATTTTTGTACTCGCCGCAGACAGAGGTATTACAAAAAGAGATTTTAAAGTATGGCATTACTACATTAATAATGTGCGAGGCCTCGCTAAGATTGAGATTGCCGTGGTGATGAATAAAATGGACATGCTGATGGATGAGCATTTGGATACAGCTGAGTACGATCGCTCAATTGCGGACCATGTTGACAATTCGGCTAAAATGTTAGGTTTTAATAGGCAACTTATTTTTCCTGTTTCTGCCAGGCAGGCTTTGGTGGCTAAAAATAAACATGATGTAGCGTTACTGGAAAAAAGCCATTTAGCAGGTCTTGAATCTTATCTTGCAGATAATGTTGTGTTACCTCGATATACGGCATTGAAACAAAAAATTACCCTGAACATCGATTTTTTGCTGAGTGAGTCTTTAAGTTTGAGCGAAGAAAAATATCAATATGCATTAGATCAATTAGAGGAGTTCAAGAAAATTGATTGTGATAATGCCGAAATGATGGATCATTTGTTGATTGAAACTCGTGAACGTCAACAGGCTTATTTGCTTAATGTGAAAAATTTTCAGGATAGTTATCGGTTTTTTGCAGTTCAGTCCGAGGTCTTAGTAGATTCGTTATCGAAAATCACGGTTGATGCAGTCATACAACGTAGCAAAGATGAGTTAATTCATAACCTTACTACCTATCATCTTAAGAAGAAGATTCAATTATTATTTGATGAGCTACGCGATTTATTGCAACACGCAGTTGAAGTTAATAATGAAACAGGAAACTTAACGAAAGAGATTCATAAAAAATTTGGTCATGAATATGGATTTAAAGATGTTGAGCTAAAGTTATTCAGCCTGAGTGAATATCAGTTTCAGTTAGAATGTATATTGGAAGAAGGTGAAATTTTCCGTTCCAGCGCTAAAACAACCATGACTGAACAAACAGTTGTGGTTAAAAAACTGTATAGCTTGATCATTTCTAAAGTTCGTAAAGTATTTAACCGGGCTCATCAAGATGCCAAATATTGGCGTAAAATGGTATTTTTACCTCTAATGCATCAAATTCAAGACCATAAAAAGCAAATAGATAGCCGCTTGCACATGTTGCATAAAATTAGCGGATCTAAAGAGGATGTTGCGGAAAATATTGCCTTTCTTGAGGAAAGGTTAATGTCATTAGGAAAGCAGCGCTCAGAATTACAGACGATTATTGGCGCGATAAAACTTGATGAGTATGCTGCGCTGATCCCGCGCATTGATTAGCTTGTTTGTCCAGTGCAGACGGGACTATTCGCGTGTCTCCAAAACAGAATACTGATAAAGTATTTGCTACGCATTCCTTACTATCTAGGTGTAAGCATCTTTCAGAAGCAGGCTTGTTGAGCTAAAAAAGCTTTTGCCTGCGCTAGCCTGGTCTGCATACACATCAATCTTTTAAGTTCGCACATTTAACAGGAGCGCTTTGTGCATATTCATATTTTAGGTATTTGCGGTACGTTTATGGGGGGGCTTGCCTTAATTGCCCGAGAGCTAGGGCATACGGTAAGTGGTTCCGACCAAAATGTATACCCGCCCATGAGTACTCAATTAGCTGAACAAGGTATACAGTTAATGCAAGGTTACAGTGCGGATAACCTGCAGTTTAAGCCGGATTTAGTAGTTATTGGAAACGCGATGTCGCGCGGTAACCCGGAAGTCGAAGCGGTGTTAAATCAGGGCTTAAAATATACCTCGGGTCCACAATGGCTAGCGGAATATGTATTGCAGGATAAATGGGTTTTAGCCGTTGCAGGAACCCATGGGAAGACCACTACGAGTAGTATGCTGGCCTGGATTCTGGAACATCAGGGTTTTAATCCGGGTTTTCTGATTGGCGGAATCCCTATGAACTTCGGTGTTTCAGCGCGATCAGGTGAGTCTGATTTTTTTGTGATTGAAGCGGATGAATATGATTCTGCTTTTTTTGATAAGCGTTCCAAGTTTGTCCATTACCGGCCACGCACAGCGATTTTAAATAATCTGGAATTTGATCATGCGGATATTTTTGAAGATTTAGCCGCCATTAAGCGTCAATTTCATCACCTGATCAGGACCATACCCAGTGAAGGGCTTATTATTTGCCCTGAAGCAGATAAAAATATACAGGATACCCTGGCTATGGGTTGCTGGACTCCTGTACAGCAAATCGCTATCGACCAGGATACAACATGGCAAGCGCAATTACTTGAGCAGGATGGAAGTCAATTCAGCGTTAGCTTTAATCAACAAGTCCAGGGTCAGGTTGAATGGCAATTAACCGGCTTGCATAATGTGTATAATGCTTTGGCTGCAATTGCAGCGGCACGACATATTGGCATACTACCTGGCGATGCAATCACCGCCTTAAAGAAATTTAAAAATGTGAAACGGCGTATGGAGGTGATTGCGAATATAAAGGGCGTTACCATTTATGATGATTTTGCCCATCATCCCACGGCAATCAAAATGACTCTGGAAGGTCTGCGTAAACATGTTGGCGCAGAGAAAATAATTGCTGTGCTTGAGCCGCGTTCAAATACCATGCGCATGGGTATACACCGTAAAACACTGGCTGAATCATTAGCTTTGGCAGAGCGAGTGATTATTTATCAGCCTGAAAATCTGGGCTGGGATTTATCCGAGCTAAAAGATTATGCAGATAATATTCAGTTGTGCAGCTCAATTGATGACATCATTAGTGAACTTGCTCGCGAAGTTCAGCCAAATAGCCATTTTTTGCTGATGAGTAATGGCGGTTTTGGCGGCATTTATCAGCGTTTACTCAATGAACTCTAAGTTACTGACACTATTTAGGGTGTAGGCTTTAGTCTGGGCCTGCCACCTTCCATCCTCATTTTCCCATAATGCTCTTATTGCTCATGCTTTCGCGTGGGCATAGAGAGTGAGTTCCCGCAGCGAAAATAAAGTCATGTCATAAGATTGTCATATTTCTTGTGCATAATAGACACTATATTAATCTGAAAATGAGAGTTTAAAATGAAAATGACGTCTAAAGTGAAGTCTTTAGTTGCTGTTGCTGGATTTGTTTCTGCATCTCTGGCAAGTAATGTAGCATTAGCTGTACAAACAGTTGATCCTGGCCTCGTTGAATATAAAAAAGAAAGTGGTGTTTCCGGTAATCTGTCCAGTGTTGGGTCAGATACTTTAGCAAATCTTATGACATTATGGGCTGAGGCGTTTAAACGTAATTATCCGAATGTTAATATTCAGATTCAAGCAGCGGGTTCTTCAACTGCGCCACCAGCGTTAACTGAAGCAACAGCTAATATCGGCCCTATGAGCCGTAAAATGAAAGATAAAGAGTTAGATGCTTTCGAAAAGAAATACGGGTATAAGCCTACAGCGGTTCCTGTTGCAATCGATGCTTTAGCTGTGTATGTGAATAAAGACAACCCCATTGAAGGGATGACTATTGCGCAAGTTGATGCCATTATGTCATCTACGCGTAAATGTGGCTATCCAACAGATATCTCTACCTGGGGTGAGGCTGGTTTGACAGGTAGCTGGAAAGACAAAAGCATTCAGTTATATGGTCGTAACTCAGTATCAGGAACATACGGATACTTTAAGAAAAAAGCTTTATGTAAAGGTGATTACAAAAATAATGTCAATGAGCAGCCTGGTTCAGCATCAGTTGTACAATCGGTTGCAACTTCCTTAAATGGTATTGGATATTCAGGTATCGGTTATAAAACATCGGGCGTTAAGGCTGTCGCTTTAACCAAAAATATAGGTTCGCCTTTTGTAGATGCAACACCTGAAAATGCTTTATCTGGTAAATATCCATTAGCACGTTTTTTATATATTTATGTTAACAAGAAACCTAATCAGCCTTTAGCGCCTCTAGAAAGAGAATTTATCAAAATGGTGCTTTCTAAAGAAGGTCAGCAGATTGTTATTAAAGATGGTTATATTCCTTTACCGGCTAGCGTGGTTGAGAAGAGTTTAGCTGAGCTAAATTAAACATACAACCGCATCTGTAATTGCGTGAAGTTTAGCCAATGCAAGAACAAGGAGAAACGGATTTTTAAATAAATAAGGATATTATGTGGCAGGGATGCCACTTTAATTTAGGTTTCATTTATCGTTTCTTTAACGTAATGTGTGAAAAAACTAAAAAGCCAGGATTCATGTTATGTGGTCCTGGTTTTTTTATGTCTGTATTCATGCATGGGCGCTTGCGAACTATGCAAATGCTTCAGTGACGCTTTATGTACAGAAATTAGCCTATGGAAAACCGTAAATGTGGCTGTGTAAAGTGTATAAATCCATTTCATAATTTTGTCATAATAGCCTTGTATAATAGGAGGATGATTTTTGACTCAATTTTTTCAAATACATAAACTATGCCAGCATCAAAACTTCAGATAAGCGCCACTTACCAAAAGTGGCGCAAGATAAAAGACCAAATAGCCCGCTATTGTGTTGTTGCTGGCGGTCTAGGTGTGATTGTCGCCATTGTATTAATCTTCTTCTATTTGATGTATGTGGTCTATCCGCTATTTGTCTCTGCAGAAGCGCATGAGCTACATCAGTACAAGGTACCTGAAGTATCTGCAGGTAAAACCCTTTTTCTAACCTCTGAAGAGCAGAATGAAGTTGGGGTACGTTTTACCAATCAGGGCAAGGCGGTTTTTTTTGCTGTCGATAGTGGTAAGGTCCTTAAAACGGAGTCTATCGGTGTGCCTGCAGGTGCGAGCATTACGAGTTTTGCTGTAGGCTCGGCATCTAAAGGCTTTGTAGTATACGGGCTGGATAATGGCGGGGTTATTGTAGTCAGGCATAAGTATGGCATAACGTATCCGAATAATAAGCGCTTAATTACACCGCAGTTAGAATTCCCCTTAGGAACACAAGCTCAGCAAATCGACCCGCAGGGGCAGGCTATTATTTATATTGCTTTTAGATCGAATGAGTCAGGCACAACATTTGTCGCAAAAACCGCAGATGAGCGGGTGTTATTAACAAGTTTTTTTAAAGAAGAGTCACTTTTTGCTGATGACGAGAGTATGGAACGTACTGATGTCACGCTGGATATCAGTGCTAAAAATCTTGAGTATCTGTTGTTAGATAAGGAGCAGCGGAATTTATATTTAGCAACTCATGATGGCGACTTAAGTTTGTTTGATATCAGCGATAAACAGCAGCCTGTGCTGATTCAGCATACGCATATTTTAAATGTTGGTGAGCAACTTAACAGTCTGGTTTTTTTAACCGGTGAATTGTCTTTACTGGCGGGCGACAACAAAGGCTTTGTCAGTCAGTGGAGTCTGGTGCGTGATGCAATGAATCACTATTCTTTGCAGAAATTACGCGTATTTAAGATTTCTGATCTACCCGTGATTGCAATAGATGCTGAGCAACGCCGGAAAGGATTTGTGACCGTTGATGCAGAAGGTGTTGTGGGGGTCTATCATTCTACCGCTGAAAGACAGTTGCTAAAGGTGAAAGTGACCTCCGCAGCGCCTGAATTATTAGTGATTGCGCCAAGAGCCAATGCTTTCATGCTAGAAGATAATCAGGGCATGATTCAAGTCTGGTCAGTTAAAAATGAGCACCCTGAAGTTTCGATAAAATCAATTTGGCAGGAAGTCTGGTATGAAAGCTATCCACAGCCGGCCTATATCTGGCAGTCTTCTTCATCAAGTAATGATTTTGAACCGAAGTACAGTTTAACTCCGCTGGTTTTTGGTACCTTAAAAGCCGCTTTTTATGCGATGCTGCTAGCCGTGCCTCTGGCTATTATGGGCGCTATTTATACCGCTTATTTTATGGCTGCTCCATTACGTAGAGTGGTAAAACCCAGTATCGAAATTATGGAAGCTCTGCCAACCGTTATTTTGGGTTTTCTGGCCGGACTTTGGCTGGCACCTTTTATAGAAGAACATTTAATGTCAGTTTTTAGCATATTACTGGTGTTGCCTGTCGCAGTGTTGCTATTTGCTTTTACATGGCAGTTATTGCCCGAGAAATTACGCTTGAAAGTGCCAGATGGATATGATGCCGCATTGTTAATTCCAGTTATTTTTTTAGCGACGCTCTTTGCTTATAGCATAAGCGCTCCTCTGGAAGACTGGCTGTTCAATGGCAGCATTATCGTCTGGTTTAATAACGAACTGGGTATAGGCTATGATCAACGCAATTCTCTGGTGGTTGGTATAGCCATGGGTTTTGCCGTGATTCCAACTATATTTTCCATAACCGAGGATGCTATCTTCAGTGTTCCTAAACATTTGACCGTAGGTTCTTTAGCCTTAGGTGCAACGCCCTGGCAAACCATGACTAAAGTCGTGTTGTTAACTGCGAGTCCAGGTATTTTTTCCGCAGTCATGATAGGTCTTGGGCGAGCGGTAGGCGAAACCATGATTGTATTAATGGCAACCGGAAATACCCCGGTGATGGATTTAAGCGTGTTTCAGGGTATGCGTACTTTGTCGGCTAATATTGCTGTTGAAATGCCGGAGTCTGAGGTGGATAGTACGCATTACCGCGTACTGTTTTTAGCTGCGCTGGTATTGTTCAGTTTTACCTTTGTTTTTAATACTCTGGCTGAATTAATACGCCAGCGTTTACGTGATAAATATAGCTCATTATGATGATTGATAATATAAGTTCAGTTTTAAAGGGTGCGGTATGATTCGTCAGTGGTTTAAAACAGGTGCACCGTGGGTTTGGCTAAATGCTGCTGCCGTAAGCTTAAGCTTGATTATGGTATTTGGTTTATTAATTTTGATAGCTATCCGGGGACTGGGACATTTTTGGCCTGCTCCTGTCGCTGCTTTTGAATATGTGGAAAAAGGCAGTGATCAGGCTAGCACGGTTATCGGCGAAATTGTTGAGTCCCAGGTACTCAAGCCTGAACTTGCCAAAGCAGCAGGTTATACGCCTGAACAGGCTGCAGCAGGTCTAACCCAGTATTTAATAAAAACAGGTAACCGGGATATCAGTGGCCTGGATTTTCGCTGGTTGCTGGGAAAGGATATCAAGCAAACTGATTACCCTAAGCTATTAATGGTGCTGGAACGCCGAGAATGGGGTAATTTCTATGGTTATTTAGAAAGCATTAAACAGGATGGCAAAATTGTTGCCGAGGGCGTTGACGCCTGGACTGCTTTGACAGCGCGTATGGAGCGTACGCTGGAAATTTTTGAACAAATTAAAGAAATTGAAAAGCATGATATTGGTGCGATAAATTACCAATTAGAACGATTACGTCTGAAGCAACGCAAATTTGAATTAGAAGACACGCTTGATGCACAGGCGAAACAAAGTATTGCTGTGCAGACAGCAGCGTTCGAAAAAAAATATCAGGCCTTACAAAGTCATTTAGCGGAACTAAATCAGCAAATTAAACGTGATACTCTGGTCGCTAAAGCAGCAAACGGACAGGAAGTTGAGATCGCATTAGCAAAAGTGGTGCTTTATTACCGGCCGAATGCAATGAATGTGTTGCAAAAAACAGGACATTATTTCAGTAAAGTCTGGGAATTTTTAAGTGATGATCCACGCGAAGCCAATACTGAAGGTGGGGTGTTTCCTGCCATTTTTGGGACGGTTATGATGGTTATGATCATGGCTGTTATCGTCACGCCTTTTGGTGTGGTTGCCGCCGTGTATATGCGTGAATATGCCAAGCAAGGCGTTATGACGCGTATTATCCGTATTGCAGTAAATAATCTGGCGGGTGTGCCGTCTATTGTCTATGGCGTATTTGGCTTAGGTTTTTTTGTGTATATTCTGGGTGGTAATATTGATGCTCTGTTTTTTCCGGAAGCCTTGCCCGCACCTACTTATGGTACTCCTGGTATGCTGTGGGCATCATTAACTTTGGCATTGCTTACTTTACCTGTTGTTATCGTTTCAACAGAAGAAGGCTTGTCGCGTATTCCCAAATCTATACGCGAAGGCAGTCTGGCTTTAGGGGCAACCAAGGCGGAAACATTATGGCGCACGGTTTTACCGATGGCCAGTCCGGCCATGATGACCGGTTTGATTTTAGCCGTGGCCAGAGCGGCGGGTGAGGTTGCTCCGTTAATGCTGGTGGGCGTGGTAAAATTAGCGCCGACACTGCCTCTGGATGGCAATTTTCCATTTATTCATTTAGATAGAAAATTCATGCATTTAGGCTTTCATATTTATGATGTTGGCTTTCAAAGCCCCAATGTTGAAGCTGCCAGGCCGTTGGTTTATGCCACTGCTTTGCTATTAGTCTTGGTCATTATTGGCTTGAATTTATTTGCTGTTGGCATAAGAAACCATTTACGTGAAAAATATCGAGCATTAGAAAATTAAATGCGTGACACTGCATTAACAAGAACATTAATTAAAAATATATTGAGTAATCCCCTATGAGTACAAAACCAGCACGTAGCCATGCCATCGACATGAGTGCTATAACACAAAGCAGTCATGGGCAGCAGACAATTGCTAATAAAACCAGTATTAATATCCACGATTTAAACCTGTTTTATGCTGACAAACAAGCCTTGCATAATATTAATATGCAGATACCTGAAAAACAGGTAACGGCTTATATTGGACCGAGTGGTTGTGGGAAATCAACTTTATTGCGTTGTATTAACCGCATGAATGATTTAGTAGATAGTGCCAGGATCGAAGGCAGTATTTGCATAGAAGGAGAAAATATTTATCGATCAGGCGTTGATGTTGCTGCATTACGTCGTCATGTTGGTATGGTGTTTCAAAAGCCAAACCCATTCCCCAAGTCCATATACGAAAATGTCGCTTATGGCTTGCGTATACAGGGAATTAATGACCGAAGGATCCTGGATGAAGCGGTAGAAAAGTCATTGCGTGGCGCGGCGATTTGGGATGAGGTAAAGGATCGTTTGCAGGATAATGCTTTAGGGCTGTCAGGTGGACAGCAACAACGTTTGGTGATTGCGCGCGCTATTGCAATTGAGCCGACCATTTTATTGCTGGATGAACCGTCATCTGCACTGGATCCGATTTCGTCATTAAAAGTTGAAGAACTGATTAATGAATTAAAAGCAACCTATACTATCGTTATAGTCACGCATAATATGCAGCAGGCCGCTCGTGTCTCTGATTTTACAGCGTTTATGTATATGGGGGATTTAATTGAATTTGGTGATACCAATACCATTTTTACCAACCCTGAAAAAAAGCAAACAGAAGATTATATTACCGGGCGTTACGGATAAATTACGACATTAAGCGAGCAAACAAATGGAAAAAAAACATGTAGGTCAACACATTTCTCATAAGTTTAATGAAGAAATAGAGGATATTCGCAATAAGGTTCTTATTATGGGAGGACTGGTAGAGCAACAAACAATCGATGCCGTTGAAGCTGTGGTCACCGGTAATATTGAATTAGCCGAAAATGTCGTACAAAGTGATAAAACGGTTAATGCTCTGGAGCAGGAAATAGATGAAGACTGTATGCTGATTATTGCAAAAAGACAGCCAGCTGCATTTGACTTGCGCTTATTGATTGGTATTTCCAAAACTATTACCGAGTTAGAAAGGACTGGCGATCAGGCGACACGTATAGCAGAAATGGCGTTTAAACTTGAAGACAATAATCGAGATTTATCAGACTACAGAGAATTAAAGCATTTATCAGAGTTAGTCAGACATATTTTACATGACGCACTGGATGCTTTTGCCCGCTTAGATGTTGAAAACTCAGTTGAAATTTTGACGCGAGATAAGGAAATAGATCAGGAATATGTGAGTGTTTTTCGCCAGTTAACTCTTTCAATGATGGAAGACAGCCGTAATATTAAACGTGCATTAAACATCATGAGTGTTATACGCTCTTTGGAAAGAATAGGTGATCATGCCTGTAATGTCTGTGATTATGTGATTTATGCAGTTAAAGGCGCAGATGTGCGTCATATGCCGGAAGATGAAATTAAAAAAACTGTCTTAGGAACGTAAATTTTTTTTGAAATGTACGTGACAGACTTATACATCACTGATATAGGGAACAGGTCTTTAGACTTTATTTAATAAAAGGAACTATAGAATACGCACTCTGAAATCGCCAATTTTATTTGGCAATTTTGTCGTTGATTTTTTATCCTGCCTAATATCAAGAAACCAGTGATTAGTCTATGCTATATAATGGATTCATTTTGCAACGTCTATTGGGTAGCTTATGGATAAATTAACAGCAATGAAGGTATTTGTCAGAGTTGCCAAAGCAGGTAGCTTTGTTGGTGGTGCGAAAGAAATGTCAATTTCCCGGGCAATGGCTACCAAACATATTGGACAGCTTGAAAGTCATCTGGGTGCGCGCTTATTTAACCGTACCACAAGGAGCTTAAGCTTGACTGATGTTGGTGCCGCTTATTTAAAACGTTGCCGTACCGTATTGGGCGATATTGACGAGATGGAAGATGCGGTGACGCAATTGCATACCGAGCCACGTGGGAAATTGAAAATTAGTTCTCCGCCCATTATTGGCGCATTATATATAGCACCAGCGATTTCGGAGTTTTTGGCTATCCACAATGATCTAACTGTCAATTTGGTTTTGCAAACAAATTTTGGTGACTTGGTGGATGAAGGAATTGACATTGCTATTACGTTTGGTGGTTTAGATGATACTAGTCATGTGGCAAAAAAAATAGCAAGCTCTCGGTTGGTTGTGTGTGGATCTCCTGCTTATTTTGCTGAGTATGGTAAGCCTTTGCTGCCGGAAGATCTGGAAAATCACAGTTGTTTGATTAACTGGACTTTTCCGCCGCGGAATAAATGGAAATTTAAAGGCCTGGAAGGTGAGAGAGAAATCCAGGTTCATGGACGTATGGAAACAAATGCGGCTGATCCGATACGTATCGCTGCCAAAAAAGATCTGGGGTTGGTTATGCTGCCAGAATATATTGTTGCTCGTGACATAGAAAAGGGCTATTTACAGGTTGTTTTGGATGACTATGCGATAGCACCGGTGGATATTCATGCTGTGTACCCTCATCGTAAATACCTGTCTGCGAAAGTGCGTGCATTTCTGACATTTCTTGAAGAGTGGCTAAGAACACGTTCTGCAGTACGTGAATAATCCGGTTGCCGACAAGTGGAATCGCATTTATGCCTCTGCCTCTGCTGCGTCGAATCCTGCAGCAGTGTTATCCGAGAATCTATTTTTATTACCACAAACTGGCACAGCGCTGGATTTAGCCAGTGGCCTGGGTGCCAATGCTCTGCTTTTAGCCAAGCAAGGCCTGACGACGCAGGCATGGGATATTTCAGCTGTCGCATTGTTTAAATTACAACAGCAAGCAGATGCTGAAGCCTTAGCAATAAAGACATTCACTCGTGAAATAAGCACGCAAAGTTTTTCTCCTAACTGTTTTGATGTCATCGTTGTCAGTCGATTTCTTGACCGTTCGATTTGTGATGCGATAATGGTCTGCTTGAAAATGGGTGGTTTACTGTTTTATCAGACTTATACGCAGCATAAAAAAATTGAACTAGGACCTAAAAATCCACGCTTTTTATTGGCAGAAAATGAACTACTAAGCTTATTTTCCTTGTTGAAGCTGGTTTATTATCGGGAAAACTCAGCAATAGGTGAGATACAGCAAGGTTTAAGGAATGAAGCTCTGTTCATCGGGCAAAAGGTTTAAGTATAACGAGTTATAAGTATATGATAGAGAATTTAACACCACACCAATCATGGGCTTTAATGCAGGCTAATCCAGATGCCGTGTTAATTGACGTCAGAACAAAGGTTGAGCATGATTTTGTTGGACATCCTTTGAATGCAGTTCATATACCCTGGAAAGAGGCCCCAGACTGGCAGCTAAATCCGGAATTTATTGCACAGGTCAAACGCGCTGTGAAGGATAGTTCAGTCCCTGTCTTGTTGCTGTGTCGCAGTGGTGCGCGTTCATTAGCAGCGGCAGAGGCCCTGCAGCAAGCAGGTTTTAAGCACCTGGTTAATATCCTTGATGGTTTTGAAGGCGATGTGGATAAGCATAAACATCGAGGCAATCTAGGTGGCTGGCGTTTTTCTCAATTACCCTGGGAGCAATCGTAGCAGAGCTTATTGACGTAACAAAAGAATTAAAAACTTAGATGTTTTCAAATTAGAAAACATAACATTTATTAACAATAGTACAAATAAAGTGATACAAAAACTGAGAAATATAGCAATCATTGCGCACGTTGACCATGGTAAAACAACTTTGGTTGATAAATTATTAGAGCAGTCAGGTACTTTTTCCGATCATGAAAAAACCTCTGAAAGAATGATGGATTCAAACGATCTTGAAAAAGAGCGTGGAATTACAATTCTGGCAAAAAATACTGCAATTGACTGGAATGGCTACCACATTAATATTGTGGATACACCAGGACATGCTGACTTCGGTGGTGAGGTTGAGCGTGTTTTATCCATGGTTGATTCCGTTTTGTTATTGGTTGATGCGGTTGATGGCCCTATGCCACAAACCCGTTTTGTCACTAAAAAAGCTTTTGCTTTGGGTTTAAAACCTATCGTTGTGATTAATAAAGTTGACCGTCCAGGCGCACGTCCTGACTGGGTTGTTGACCAAACTTTTGATTTGTTTGATAACTTGGGTGCCACTGATGAACAATTAGACTTCCCAATTGTCTATGCCTCTGCATTAAATGGATTTGCTGGTTTAGAAGCGGATGTATCAAGTGGCGATATGACCCCTTTATTCCAAACCATCGTTGATAAAGTGGCGCCGCCGCCTGTTGATGTTGACGCACCTTTTCAAATGCAGGTTATCACCCTGGATTATAATTCCTATGTAGGTGTTATCGGTATAGGACGTATCCAGCGCGGTAGCGTGAAGAGAAATATGCCTTTGACCTTAGTGGATATTGAAGGTAAAACGCGTAGCGGTCGTATGTTGAAAATATACGGATTCAAAGGCTTGGAACGTATTGAGGTAGATTCTGCACAGGCGGGGGATATTATTGCATTCTGTGGTATTGAAAATCTGCAAATTTCCGAGACTTTATGTCATCCTGATCATGTAGATGCGCTACCGGCATTATCAGTTGACGAGCCTACAGTGAGCATGACCTTTCAGGTTAATAATTCACCGTTTGCGGGTAAAGAAGGTAAATTTATTACCACACGTCAAATTTATGATCGATTACAAAAAGAATTGCAACACAATGTTGCTTTGCGTGTTGATCTAACTGATGATCCAGATAAATTTAAAGTGTCAGGCCGTGGTGAATTACATTTATCTGTCTTGATCGAAAATATGCGCCGTGAAGGCTTTGAGATGGGGGTTTCTCGCCCACAAGTTATTATCAGAGAAATTGACGGCGTTAAATCAGAACCCTTTGAAAATGTAACCATTGAAGTTGAAGAGCAACATCAGGGTACTATCATGGAAAAATTGGGTGACCGTAAAGGTGATCTAAAAGACATGGTTCCAGATGGTAAAGGACGTATCCGTTTAGAATATATCGTCCCTTCTCGCGGATTATTGGGATTCCAGACAGAGTTCTTAACAGCGACTTCAGGTTCTGGTTTGTTCTATCACGTATTTGATCATTATGGACCTGTAAAAGAAGGGGCTGTTGGTAGTCGTATTCGTGGAGTATTAATCTCCATGTCTAAAGGTAAAGCGGTAGATTACTCCTTATATCCTTTGCAGGCACGTGGTGAGCTATTAGTGGTAAATGGCGATGAAGTCTACGAAGGTCAATTAGTGGGGATTCATTCACGTACCAATGATTTGGTGGTTAATCCAACTAAACCTAAGCCATTAACTAACGTACGTGCATCTGGTACGGATGAAAGCTTGACCTGTGCACGAATCCAAAAAATGACTCTTGAGCAGGCGTTAGAGTTTATTAGTGATGATGAGTTAGTCGAGGTAACACCTAAATCAATTCGTCTGCGTAAAATTTTATTAACTGAAAACGAGCGTAAACGCGCGAAGTAATAATAGCATGGGGCGGGCAATGCTCGCTCCATGTATTTTAACAATGTAAAACGATGACAGATAGAATCGCAAGCGTTGAACGTAATACGTTGGAAACGCAAATTAGCATTAGCATTAATCTGGATGGTACTGGAAAGGCCAGTTTTGATACTGGTGTGCCTTTTCTTGAACATATGCTGGATCAAATAGCACGTCATGGCTTAATTGATATGGATATCTATTGTAAAGGCGATGTGCAAATCGACGACCATCATACGGTAGAAGATATCGGTATTACTTTAGGTAAAGCATTTGCTCGGGCTTTGGGGGATAAAAAAGGCTTGTTTCGCTATGGCCACGCTTATGTGCCATTAGACGAAGCCTTGTCGCGTGTAGTAATTGATTTTTCAGGTCGCCCGGGGTTACATTATGAAGTTGAATTTAAGAGAGCAATGATCGGCAGTTTTGATGTTGATTTATTTCGTGAATTCTTCCAGGGTTTTGTCAATCATGCGGGCGTAAGTTTGCATATTGATAATTTGAAAGGTATTAATGCACACCATGTTGCGGAAACAGTGTTTAAAGCAATGGGGCGTGCGGTACGTATGGCAATTACCGAAGACCCGCGTATGGCAGGGATAATGCCATCGACCAAAGGGGTGCTGTAGTTGGGACTGCAGGATTTAGCCTGCTTCTCTTCTACTTGAGTATTTAGCGCATTTTGCTTCAGCATATGCAGATAGCAACTTAATTAAAACGCATAGTGAAATCCAGCATATTTTAACAACATTAGAGATTGCTGGCTTAGCGTCTGTTTTATATATTTTTAAACGATTTACTTATTAATCCAAATGTCTTCTGTAGCAGTCATAGATTATGGCATGGGCAATCTCCATTCCATTGCCAAAGCTTTGCAACACGCAGCACCTGAAGTTGATGTCCGTGTTGTTTCTGATAAAAAATCCATATTATCCGCTGATCGTGTAGTATTTCCCGGTGTAGGTGCCATACGTGATTGTATGCATGCCTTACAAGATACAGAGTTAAACCAGGTCATTGCTCAAGTTGCTCAAACTCGACCCTTGCTCGGTATTTGCCTGGGAATGCAGGCTTTACTGACTAATAGTGAAGAAAATGGCGGTACTGAATGTTTGGCTATTCTGCCAGGCCAGGTTAAGCACTTTGCAGCAGATTTACATGCAGCCAATGGCGAGCGATTGAAAATTCCGCATATGGGCTGGAATCAAGTAGAGCAACATCATCATCCTCTCTGGCAAGATATTGCACAAAATAGTCGCTTCTATTTTGTGCATAGCTATTATGCGGAGCCTGACGATCCTGCTATCGTTGCAGCGACAACTGAGTACCCTGAAAAGTTTGCTTGTGCTTTAGCTAAAGATAATATCTTTGCTGTGCAGTTTCATCCTGAAAAAAGTCAAACAGCGGGATTACAGTTACTAAATAATTTTTTACATTGGGATGGACTGGCTTAATTTAAGCGATTTTCCTGATTTTATTTTCACTCTATATTGAGGCAAAAAAATGTTGTTAATACCCGCCATTGATTTAAAAGATGGTAAATGTGTACGTTTACGTCAAGGCCGTATGGAAGATGACACAGTATTTTCAGATAATCCAGTTGAAGTTGCTGGGCGTTGGGTTGCTGCAGGTGCACGACGTATCCATTTGGTCGATTTAGATGGCGCTTTTGCCGGTAAGCCAAAAAATGCTGATATTATTCATCAAATTGTTGCTGCTTATCCCGATGTGCCAGTACAAATTGGTGGCGGTATACGTGACGAAGAAACGGTCATCGCCTATTTAGAAGCTGGGGTGCAATATGTCATTATTGGTACTAAAGCGGTTAATGATCCGCATTTTGTTCGTGATCTAGCGCTGGCTTATCCAGGACATATTATTGTTGGTTTGGATGCTAAAGACGGTAAGGTTGCTGTTAATGGCTGGTCTAAGTTGTCACGTCATGACGTCATCGATATGGCGAAAAAATTTGAGTCATATGGCGTTGAAGCAATTATTTATACCGATATTTCTCGTGACGGCATGATGAATGGTGTTAATGTTGAAGCGACGGCTAAGTTGGCCGCGGCTATTAATATCCCTGTGATCGCTTCGGGTGGTATTACCAATATGGATGATGTTAAAGCTTTAGCTGCCGCCTCAGAAGACGGTATTATGGGTGCTATTACTGGTCGTGCTATTTATGAAGGCACTTTAGATTTTGCTGAAGCGGAGAAACTAGCCCAATCTTTTCCTAAAGGTCATTATGAGCTTAGCTAAACGAATTATCCCGTGCCTGGATGTTGATAATGGTCGCGTTGTTAAAGGCGTAAAATTTGTTGATATTCGTGATGCTGGAGATCCTGTCGAGGTGGCGCGTCGATATGACCGAGAAGGTGCAGACGAAATTACCTTTTTGGATATTACCGCAACACATCATGATCGCGATACCATCGTCCACGTGGTTGAACAGGTCGCTAGTGAAGTTTTTATCCCTTTAACGGTCGGCGGTGGTATAAGGAAACTGGAAGATATCCGGCGTATGCTGAATGCGGGGGCGGATAAGGTTGGCATTAACAGTGCGGCCGTTTTTAATCCTGAGTTTGTTCGCGAAGCCGCTGAGAAATTTGGTTCGCAATGTATTGTTGTCGCAATAGATGCTAAAAAAGTCAGCTGTGAAGGTGAGGCTAATCGGTGGGAAATTTTTACTCATGGTGGCCGTAAAGAAACCGGTATTGACGCCATTGAATGGGCGAAGAAAATGGTTGACTATGGCGCCGGTGAGATTTTATTAACCAGCATGGACCGAGATGGTACACGCGAAGGTTTTGATTTAGCTTTAACACGAGCTATTAGCGAAGCAGTGGCTGTTCCTGTTATAGCCTCTGGCGGCGTGGGTAATTTGCAGCATTTGGCTGACGGTGTTACCAAGGGTAAAGCAGATGCAGTTTTAGCGGCAAGTATTTTTCATTTTGCAGAATACAGCGTGCAAGAAGCTAAAGAATATATGCAGAAAGAAGGTATCGAGGTGCGTTTAGCGTGAGCGAGACATGGCTGGATGAAATACGCTGGACGGATGATGGGCTAGTACCGGTCATTGCTCAGCAAACGGGTTCGGGAAAAGTGGTTATGTTTGCCTGGATGAATCGTGAGTCTTTGGCTTTAAGTTATACAGGTGGCTATGCCGTTTATTGGTCGCGTTCACGTAATAAATTATGGCGTAAGGGTGAAGAATCCGGCAACAGGCAAAAGATTGTATCAATCTCTATAGATTGTGATGAGGATGTGTTATTGCTAGAAATAGAGCAAGAAGGCGGTATTTCTTGCCATACAGGCAGGGAAAGCTGCTTTTATAGAACTTTGCAGGATGGGGTTTGGCAAAAGAATTCTCCTGTCTTGAAAGATCCTGCAGAGATATATAAAAAATAAAAAATACTATAAGGCTTGGCTTTAGCCCGCCTTTAATGCGGAAACAGGCGGGCTAAAGCCACGCCCTACGCGCCATCTTTATAGGGAGTAAGTATGAGTGAAGTTTTAACTGAATTGGCTGTTATTCTGGAGCAACGCAAGCAAGAGTCAGCGGAGTCTTCGTATGTCGCGAGTTTATATGCAAAAGGTTTGGACACCATTTTAAAGAAAATTGGTGAAGAAGCGACCGAAACAGTTATCGCAGCCAAGGATGGAAATAAAGAGCAGATTATTTATGAAACGGCAGATTTGTGGTTTCATTGCATGGTATTGCTTGCCGAACAAGGTCTGCATCCTGATGATGTCTTAAATGAATTACAGCGACGTTTTGGTTTGTCTGGTCTGAAAGAAAAAGCGCAGCGTCAGAAATAAGCATGCTTCGCAGGGTGGCAGCGGGAAGTATAATAACCTAAAGAGGAATTATCATGGGAATCAGTGTAACTCAGTTATTAATTGTATTAGTCATTGTGATTGTTTTATTTGGCACCAAGCGTCTGCGTAATATGGGCGGTGATATAGGGGGGGCTATAAAGGGCTTTCGCTCAGCAATGAAAGAGGGTGAAGAAGATAAAAATCTGACAGAAAAAGAGAGTGATGTTATTGATGCTGAAGTGATTGATACCGAAGTGACAGAAAAAAAATCAGAGCAAGATAAAGTTTAAGCCATGTTTGATATAGGTTTTTGGGAACTTTGCATGATCGGTCTGGTCAGCTTGCTGGTTATTGGGCCTGAAAAATTGCCCAAAGTTGCACGTATTACAGGTTTCTGGTTAGGCAAAACCAGACATATGGTCGCTTCAGTAAAAGAAGAAATCAACGAAGAACTTAAGCAAGAAGAGTTAAGGCAGTTATTAAATGAGCAGCAGACCAAGATTGATTCCATGACTAAAGACCTGGACTTGAATGGTCAGGCAGAGCAATTTTTAGACGCAACTAAAGAACCGGTGGATAAAGAAAAGCATGGTGGAAAATGAAGAACAGGAACAGCCATTAATTTCTCATCTTGTTGAGTTACGTAATCGTTTATTAAGGGTTGTTGTAACAGTTTTGCTGATTTTTCTGGCAATGGCTCCTTTTGCCAACGAGATTTATAGTTTCTTGGCCAAACCCTTGATGCAATTTTTACCTGCCGATACATCGATGGTAGCGATTGATGTCGTCTCACCATTTTTAACGCCGTTTAAACTGGTTTTGGTCGCCTCAATATTTATTGCAATACCGGTTATTTTGTATCAATTCTGGGCTTTTGTTGCTCCTGGGCTGTATGCACATGAAAAGCGAATGATCGCTCCTTTGTTAATTGCCAGTACGCTTTTATTCATATTAGGAATGGTGTTTGCTTATTTTGTAGTATTCCCCCTGGTCTTCGGTTTTCTCACCTCTGCAGCACCTGTCGGTGTGTCAGTGATGACCGACATTGCCAAATATCTGGACTTTGTGCTGACGATGTTCTTTGCCTTTGGAATGGCATTTGAAGTACCCATTGTCACGATAGTATTGGTATGGGTAGGTGTTTTTACTCCTCAACAATTAGCTGAAAAGCGTCCCTATATTATTGTTGCCGCTTTTATCATAGGCATGTTTTTAACCCCGCCTGATGCTATTTCTCAAACTTTGCTTGCAGTCCCGATTTGGTTGCTATTTGAAACAGGTTTGTTATTTTCCCGCTTGTTTGTCAGAAAATCCGACTCTAAGCAGATAGCATCCGATAAATAAACGCTGCTTATAAATCGCGTAATCCACTAAATTACCTCATTAGGATACAGGAATCGGTCAATTTGAAGCAGAATTTCAATTAGATTTTTTCTCGGAATAATGGTGCGGATTATTACCATCAAGGCCTGTATTAAGCTGGAATGTATGTATACTTCGCGCGGCCACATATGCGGTTTTCTAGCGGCCGATTTTAGCCGATAGCTGCGTTGCTGAAACAGTTGCGTAGCTTGCTATGCGCCTGTTTCAGCGCCTTGCTTTCGACTAAAATCAACTCGCTATTTGTCAGCATCCGTGACTGCGCGAAGTATAGCTGCAACCTAGAGGTCCCGTGTTTTCAGATTCAAATCACTGCTGCAGAGAATCGTGCTCTGTATATTACGCTGAGATAGTCTCAATATGAAAAAAATCCTTATTTTATTAATAGCCGTTGCGCTAGTTATTTTTGAGGCTTACCAGGGGCAAGATTCGCCTTTATCCACGGAGGGATTATTACAAACTTTCACTAGTGACAATAGTGTAAATGTTAATGACGGCCTTCAACGTGCTTTTAAAAATAGACAAAGTGACCTGCAGATTCAGGGAAAAGGTGTAGTGATAAAAGTATTACGAGATGACACTAAAGGCTCAAGACATCAAAAGTTTATTATCAGGGCTGGAGCGGAGCAAAGCGTGTTGGTGGCTCACAATATAGATTTGGCACCAAGACTTGACGGTTTGAAAAAAGGCGATGCAGTTGAGTTCAATGGCGAGTATGAATGGAATGCAAAAGGCGGTGTTATTCATTGGACGCATAAAGATCCAAAAGGCTATCATGTTCCTGGATGGCTAAAATATAATGGCAGGATTTATCAATAATGACGGCAAAAAAAAATATTTTAATTACGGGCGGAGCAAAAAGAGTAGGTGCTCATTGTGTGCGCTATTTACATGCGCAAGGCGCTAATATTTTACTGCATTATCGTGCATCTAAAGACGACGCTGTAACTCTAGCTGATGAGCTGAATGGGCTACGGCCCGATTCCGTACGGATTTATCAAGCTGAATTGCAGAATATAAAAGCCTTGCAAGGATTGGCAAATGCAGCTGAACAGGCATGGGGCGGTGTAGATGTTTTAGTCAATAATGCCTCGGCATTTTATGTCACTTGTATGGGTGAGGTAACTGAATCACAATGGGATGATTTGCTGGGAAGTAATTTAAAGTCCCCCTTTTTCTTAATTCAGGCACTCACTCCAGTATTGCAAAAAAGGAATGGGTGTGTGGTTAATATAGTTGATATTCATGCAGAACGAGGATTAGAGGGATACCCCGTTTATTCCATTGCAAAGGCAGGTTTGGCGGCTTTGACAAAGATACTTGCTAAAGAATTAGCCCCGCAGATACGGGTTAATGCAGTGGCTCCAGGTGCGATTTTATGGCCTGATCATGAACTTGCAGAGCAACAAAAACAGGAAGTGCAGGCTAAAATTGCGTTGCAACGTACTGGTTGCCCTGATGATATTGCCAAGGCGATTGCTTTTTTAATTTATGATGCCGAGTATGTGACAGGTCAAGTCATAACGGTAGATGGCGGGCGTACCTTATTTAGCTAGGCTCTTTATACCTGGTAAATAGGGTATTTTCTGTTGCTTAGCAGTACTTTTATCGAATTCCTGCCAAAGTTTTTGGTAACAGATATTCTTGACGGGATGATGCCGTTCAGGCGCAATTTCAGCGAGAGGTTCAAGTACAAACGCATAATTGAGAATATCATTGTGCGGGATAGTGAGTGTTTCTGTGGAGATCACTTGTTGATCATACAAGAGTAGATCCAGATCCAGCGTGCGCGAGGAAAATTTTTCTTTAGTCCGTATCCGGTCGTGATCAGTCTCTATATTTTTTAGCTGCATGGCGATGTGTAGAGGGTCATGGTCGCTGTAAAAAGAAATGACCAGATTTAAAAAGGCATCTCCCGAAAAACCGACCGGTGCTGATTCATATACACTGGAATAGGTGAGGCTGCCAAACCTGTGCTGCAATACCTCAAGAGCAGAAGAAATATTATGCTCTCGATTGATATTGCTACCTATGCTGATAAAACAAAGCGGCATTTTTACTTCACGCCGCGTTCAATAATAATACCGACATCACTGGCACCGCTGATCGCACCTTTTTTATTCAGTGTTAGCTTGACCCAGGGGACCTTAAATTCTTTACGAATCGTGCTGATGATTTCTTCAGCAAGTTTTTCAACCAGAAAAAAATTACTTTGTTCAACAAAGCTTATAACGTGTTGGGAAACAGCCTTGTAGTCTAATGTGTTTTCTATATCATCTGTGGCAGCCGCTTTCTGGATGTCATGAGCCATTTCAATATCCAGAATAACTGTTTGTTTGGTTTTGCGTTCCCAGTCATAAATACCGATAATTGTATCAATTTTCAAGCCACCTAAAAAAATAATGTCCATTAAGACTCCAGTTATTATTATAATTACACCTATTGTTTAGGCAATTGTATCAGGGAATTTACCCTGTTATGCAGTAGTGAACTCATATATTTAAAAATAGGATAGAAAAATGATCGAATGGCTTTTAATCCCTGCTGCATATTTATTGGGCTCCATTTCCAGTGCAATTATTGTATGTAGAGTGATGGGGCTGCCTGATCCCCGTGCTGAAGGCTCCGGAAATCCGGGTGCGACTAATGTCATGCGGATTGGCGGGAAAAAAGCGGCTACAATTACTTTATTGGGTGATATGCTCAAAGGCTTAATACCAGTCTTATTGGCACAAATTTTAGATGTAGGTCCTGTCATTTTATCCGCGGTGGTTCTTGCCGCTTTTTTAGGTCATTTATATCCGGTTTTTTTTGGTTTTGCAGGTGGAAAAGGGGTGGCTACTTCTTTTGGTGTGCTGTTGGGAGCAAACTGGATGCTTGGTTTGGCCGTGGGTTTAACCTGGTTTGTCGTTTATAAGCTATTTAAAATTTCTTCTTTGTCCGCTTTAGTTGGGGCAACGCTTGCTCCTTTTTATGTTTATTTAATTATGGGTATGCAGCCACTGGTGTATGTGGCTGCTTTGATTGCAGTTATATTAATTTGGCGGCATAAAACGAATATTCAACGTTTATTGGCAGGTGAAGAAAAGTAACGTTTATAACTCATTTGTTTGTAACAATTCATCTATTGGCCAGCGAGGCCTGGCATTAATGCGTAAAGATTCCTGTTGTTGGGCTAACAGTCGCTGGCAGCCCGCATAGGCAATCATTGCGCCGTTATCAGTGCAAAATTCAGGCCTGGGAAAAAATATTTCAGCGCTTTCTTTAATGACCATCTGCGTTAATATTTGACGAATGTGGGTGTTAGCGCTAACTCCTCCGGCAACAACAAGCCGTTTTAATCCCGTTTGTTTAAGGGCGCGTTTGCATTTTATTGCCAGTGTTTCAGCAGTCGCTTGTTGAAAGGCAAGGGCAACATCAGCTTTGTCCTGTGCTGTTTGCTCGGTTTGGTTGAGTGTATTCATGGTAAAGGTTTTCAGTCCGCTAAAACTGAAGTCCAGGCCGGGGCGGTCGGTCATGGGACGAGGGAATTTAAATCGATTTGCCTGACCTTGTACTGCAAGCTTTGATAACAAAGGGCCGCCAGGGTAAGCCAGTCCTAGCATTTTTGCGGCTTTATCAAACGCTTCACCTGCAGCATCATCCAGAGATTCACCCAGCAGCTGATATAAACCGATACCTTTGACTTCGACTAATAGCGTGTGGCCGCCTGAAACCAGTAAAGCGACAAAAGGAAATTCTGGCGATTGCTCTTCTAACATAGGTGCAAGCAAGTGACCTTCCATATGATGCACGCCTATTGCTGGAATATTTAATGACCAGGCCAGGCTTTTGGCGGTAGCTGCACCAACTAACAAAGCCCCTATTAAGCCAGGGCCAGCGGTATAGGCAATGCCTTGAATATCTGTTTTAGCAAGCTGGCTGTGATGTAGGCATTCATCTATCAGTGGTATAAGTTTGCGTATATGATCGCGTGAGGCCAGTTCAGGAACAATGCCGCCGTATTCATTGTGCATCGCAACCTGGCTATATAAACTATGGTGGATAAGTCCTTTGTCGCTATGGTAGAGAGCGACTCCAGTTTCATCGCAAGATGTCTCAATTCCTAAAATGTACATTGATTTTTTGATTTTAAAAAAATTACTGCTATAATCGAGGGTTTCGCTAGCTGACAAGTATAGGGTTCAGCTGGCACAATGTGATTTTGAATTTTAGCAAACTGGAAAAATTTATGCCCGCAATTAAAGTTAAAGAAAACGAACCATTTGATATTGCTCTTCGCCGTTTTAAACGTTCATGTGAAAAAGCTGGTGTTCTGTCTGAAGTACGTCGTCGCGAGTTTTATGAAAAACCAACAGCAGAACGTAAACGTAAAGCTGCTGCAGCTGTAAAGCGCCATCTTAAAAAATTATCACGTGAGCGTTATGCGTTGAAAAATCTGCGTCGTGGCCGTCCACTGCTGTAAGCAAAGATGACTATTATGCAAGCTCGTCTTAAAGACGCAATGAAGCTGGCAATGAAAAGTCGGGAAAAAGTTCGCTTAGGGACTATCCGATTAATATTATCAGCGATTAAGCAAAGAGAAGTGGACGAACGTATTGTTCTGGATGACCAGCAAGTCATTGTTGTGTTGGATAAAATGCTAAAGCAGCGTAGAGAGTCAATCAGACAATATCGTGATGCGAGTCGAGATGATTTGGCTGCAGTGGAAGAAGCTGAAGTTTTGGTAATACAGGAATTCTTGCCTCAAGAATTGACTGAAGAAGAAATTAGTGACTTGGTTAAGTCGGCTATTGCAGATAGTTCGGCAAGCTCAATTAAGGATATGGGTAAGGTCATGGCAATATTAAAGCCGGCCATGCAAGGACGAGCAGATATGGCTGTGGTAAGCACAAAAATAAAGGCGATGTTAGCGACTTAAGGCTTAGCTGATTATGGCTGGCAAAATCCCCCGATCATTTATAGATGACCTGTTGGCCAGGGTTGATATTGTTGACCTGGTAGATTCTTATGTTCCGCTGAAGAAATCAGGTAGTAGTTATGTTGCTCGTTGCCCTTTTCATACTGAAAAAACACCCAGTTTTGTGGTAACACGTAATAAGCAGCTTTATCATTGCTTCGGCTGCGACGCGGGTGGCAACGCCATTAATTTTTTAATGGATTATAGTCATCTTAATTTTGTTGAGGCTGTGGAAGATCTAGCAGATTTTGTCGGTGTACCCGTGCCGAGAGAATCAGCTAATAGGGCAATAAAGAAGGATAATGTAACTGAAATTTTTCAGGTGCTTGAGCAGGTTGCTGGTTTTTATGTTCAGCAGTTACGTGAAAATGAGTCAGCTAAGGTAGCAATCGATTACCTTAAATCCCGTGGTTTGAGTGGCGAGATAGCGCGTGAGTATCAGATCGGTTTTGCGCCTGATGGCTGGGATACATTATTAAAGCGGTTTAATGCCCGGCAGCTTATTGAAGCGGGATTGGCGATACCCAAAGAAAATGGTTCGGTTTATGATCGTTTCCGTGGCCGTGTGGTTTTCCCTATCCGCGATAGAAGAAGCAGAAAGGGCCAAGTTTTGGGCTTTGGTGGCCGGGTTCTGGATGACTCTTTGCCTAAATATTTGAACTCACCTGAGACAGCTGTTTTTCATAAAGGACGTGAGGTTTATGGTTTGTATGAGTTGCTCGCCAGGAACTCAAAACCAGAACGGATTGTTGTAGTCGAAGGTTATATGGATGTGATTGCGCTGGCTCAGTTTGGTGCAGCTTGTGCGGTGGCAACTTTGGGAACGGCAACATCAAAGGAACACCTGGAATTATTGTTCCGCTTTAGTTCAGAAATTGTATTATGTTTTGATGGGGATAAAGCTGGAAGAGAGGCTACCTGGCGTGCAGTTCTATCGGCTTTTCCCAGTCTTAGGGATGGCAGGCAGGTAAAAATAATGCAGTTACCCTTGGGTAGCGACCCGGATACATTTATCAGAGATCGGGGGCTGGAAGAATTTGAGCGTAGTGTGCAGTCGGCACAAGCCTTATCGGATTATTTTTTTGCACGAGTTAAACAAGGCTTAAGTCTTCGTAACCTTGAAGGCCAGGTTAATTTAGCTAAAAAAGTAACTGAATATTGGGGAAATTTGCCAAATGGTGAATTTCAGCTGCAGATGGAAAAGCAGTTAAGAAGCCTATGTAATATAGAGGGGCTGGATTTATTTGAAAACCACGCTAAACTTAAAAAACAAATAGAGAATAAGAGGCTTGTTGACAAGCAGAGGCGCGACGATAATTCATTTACGCCTGTAAGAGTAGCTATTTCTTTACTGTTACAATACCCTGATTTTATAGAAGTAATTGAGCAAAAAGAAATAAACTGGCAGTCTATTAATTTGCGCGGTGCTGATTTGTTAAAAGAGGTGGTTGAAATTATTTTGCAGAGTCCCAATATTAAACCATCACAGTTGTTAGAATATTTTCGAGATCATGAATATGAGAAGCATGTTAAAAAAGTAGTTAATGATCATTTTCTTATTTCGGGAAAAGAAGAGCTAAAAGAAGAGTTTTCAGGCGCAGTAGATAGGTTAATTCAACAGGGAAGGGATGCTCGTTTTGCTGAGTTAAATGCAAATGTGAGTGACTTAAGTGCATATGAGTTGCAGGAAATGCTAGCACATACTAAGCGCAGATAGTGTAATTTTCTCATGCCATACGGCATGGATTTTTAAGAGTACATCATGAATCAAGAACAGCAGCAGTCCCAACTTAAACAATTAATTGCTAAAGGAAAAGCACAAGGTTATTTAACTTATTCCGAAGTTAATGATCACTTGCCTAGTGAAATAGTTGACCCTGAACAAATAGAAGATATTATTGGTATGATCAATGGCCTTGGTATCAAGGTTCATGAGTCTGCCCCGGATGATGAAGATTTATCTGAGGAAGTTGCCTCTGATGACGATGACGATGATGCAGAAGAAGTTGCAGCATTGGCTTCGGTTGATAGTGAGTTTGGGCGTACCACTGATCCAGTCAGAATGTATATGCGTGAAATGGGCTCCGTTGGTTTGTTAACCCGGCCAGAAGAGTTGAAGATTGCACGTAGAATTGAAGAGGGTCAGCGCCAGATTGTTCGGGCTGTTTCTCGCTCCAAGCTCGTTATTGACTCATTGTTTGCTGATTTTGCAACCATCGGAGAAGAAAATGGTTTGCGTTTAACCGATATTCTAAGTGACTTTATCGACCTGAATGAGCCAGATTATGATGATTCCAGAGTCGCTGCAACTCCGGTAGATGCTGCTGACAATGACGCGGATGACGCTGAAGATGAAGCTCCTGAGCCAACGGGTGCAACCTTTGAAGAGGCTCAAGAAAAAATTTCCGAAATTAGGGTAGCATATAAACGTGTTGAAGCTTCTATAAAAAAGCATGGCTATCAGCATGATAAAACTGAACAGGAATTTGAAAATCTTTCTGAGCGTTTTCTTGAAGTTAAATGGGCTCCTCAGTACTTCAAAAAACAAGTTGCTATGGTTGCGGGGATCACGAAAAGCATTCGTGAACAAGAAAGAAATATTATGGAGCTTTGCGTTAAGCAGGCGAAAATAAATCGTAAGGATTTTATTGATAATTTTATTGGCAATGAAGCAAATTTAAAATGGTTATCCCGCTTTGCAGATAAAGATGAGGCAATTGCAGCTGTTTTAAAGTTAAAAGAGAAAGAAATTAAAAGAGTAGAGGCGCATTTTGCTGCAATAGAAGAAAGTCATGGGTTGTCCATTACCGAGCTGAAAGATATTAGCCGCCGTGTGTCTATCGGTGAAGCAAAGTCCAGACGCGCAAAAAAAGATATGATTGAAGCCAATTTAAGACTGGTGATTTCAATTGCAAAAAATATACTAATCGCGGTTTGCAGTTTTTGGATTTAATTCAAGAAGGAAATATCGGTTTAATGAAAGCGGTTGATAAATTTGAATACCGTCGCGGTTATAAATTTTCGACCTATGCAACCTGGTGGATACGTCAGGCAATTACGCGTTCAATTGCGGATCAGGCAAGAACAATACGTATACCAGTGCATATGATTGAAACGATTAATAAATTAAATCGTATTTCAAGACAGATTATGCAGGAAAAAGGCAGAGAGGCAACGCCTGAAGAATTAGCGGTACATATGGAGATGCCAGAGGATAAGGTACGTAAGGTACTAAAAATTGCTAAAGAACCCATTTCTATGGAAACGCCGATAGGTGATGATGAAGATTCACATTTAGGTGATTTTATTGAAGATTCAAAGATGCTTTCACCGGTTGAGTCTGCTACAATAGAAGGCTTGAAAGAATCCACTCAAGGTGTATTAGCAGGGCTAACGGCACGAGAGTCGAAAGTGCTACGTATGCGTTTTGGTATTAATATGAATACTGATCATACGCTGGAAGAAGTTGGTAAGCAGTTTGATGTAACTCGTGAGCGCATTAGACAGATTGAGGCGAAAGCGTTACGTAAGTTACGCCATCCATCGCGCTCTGATCAGTTAAGATGCTTTTTAGACGCAGAATAATGCGCATCTAAAGTTTTAAGTTTAGGGCCCTTAGCTCAGTTGGTTAGAGCATCCGACTCATAATCGGCAGGTCCCCAGTTCGAGTCTGGGAGGGCCCACCATACATAGAAAGGCTGCCTTAGGCAGCCTTTTTTTTTATACCTGAGCGCATATACAGGTTCAGGGTTATATTTATCCCTTATTAAAGAAGGACCATAAAATGAGCAATAATTATATTTTTACTTCTGAGTCGGTCTCAGAAGGTCATCCTGATAAAGTTGCTGATCAGATTTCCGATGCAATTTTAGATTCTCTACTTGCAAAAGATCCTAATTCACGAGTGGCGTGTGAAACGCTAGTTAAAACTGGAATGGTTCTTATTGCTGGAGAAATTACCACTAATGCCTGGGTTGATACGGAAGAGGTGGTGAGAGGAGTCGTTAAAGAAATAGGTTATAACAGCTCGGAAATTGGTTTTGATTATGAAAGTTGCGCAGTCCTAAATGCTATAGGTAAACAATCTGCCGATATTTCCATGGGGGTTGACGATAGCGAAGATCATGAACAGGGTGCTGGAGATCAGGGTTTAATGTTTGGTTATGCCAGCAATGAAACTGATGTATTAATGCCTGCCCCCATTACTTTCGCGCATCTTTTAATGAAGCGTCAGGCAGAAGTGCGTAAAAATGGTACTTTGCCCTGGTTGCGCCCAGATGCAAAAAGTCAGATTACCTTTCGTTATGAAAATAACAAGCCAGTTGCCATAGATGCAGTGGTTTTATCGACTCAGCATTCACCTGAAATGGGCGGTAAACTACTAGAAGAAGCGGTAATGGATGAAATTATTCTACCTACTTTACCGAAAGAGTGGTTGCATGCAGGTACGAAATATTTCATTAACCCAACTGGTCAATTTATTATTGGTGGTCCTGTCGGAGATTGTGGATTAACGGGTCGTAAAATAATTGTTGATACTTACGGCGGTATGGCTAGACATGGTGGTGGTGCCTTTTCAGGCAAAGATCCTTCAAAAGTGGACCGCTCGGCAGCCTATATGTGTCGTTATGTCGCAAAAAATATTGTTGCAGCCGGACTGGCGCAGCGCTGTGAGATTCAAGTGTCTTATGCGATTGGTGTGGCTGAACCTACCTCTATCAGTGTGGAAACTTTTGGTACGGGTAAAATCAGCGAAGACAGGATGGTTGATATCATTAGAGATGTTTTTGATTTAAGACCTAAAGGTTTGATTGCTATGCTGGATTTATTAAAGCCTATCTATTTACCTACAGCTGCTTACGGACATTTTGGTCGGACTGAAGATACATTCAGTTGGGAAAAAACAGATAAAGTTGATGCTTTAAAAAGCGCTGCAGGTCTTTAACATTAAATAAACTGGATATTAAACATGAGTTCACAAGATTATAAAGTAGCCGATATGGCTTTGGCTGGATGGGGCCGTAAAGAAACATTAATTGCTGAAACGGAAATGCCAGGTTTAATGGCTTTACGTGAAGAATTCGGTGCAGCACAACCGTTAAAAGGTGCGCGTATTGCCGGATGTTTGCATATGACAATTCAAACTGCAGTATTGATAGAAACGCTAACTGCGTTAGGTGCTGAAGTACGCTGGTCTTCATGTAATATATTTTCGACACAGGATCATGCAGCTGCAGCAATGGCTGCAGCGGGTATTCCTGTATTTGCCTGGAAAGGTGAAACTGAAGAAGAAGCTGAATGGTGTATTGAACAAACCATTATTGGGCCTAATGGCTGGCGCCCGAATATGATTCTTGATGATGGCGGTGATTTAACCGTGATGATGCACACTAAATTCCCGGAATTAATGGCTGATGTTAAAGGGCTTTCTGAGGAAACCACGACGGGTGTATTACGTTTGTATGAAATGGTTGCTAAAGGTACTTTAAAAGTACCTGCATTCAATGTAAACGATTCTGTGACTAAATCTAAATTCGATAACTTATATGGTTGCCGTGAATCTTTGGTTGACGGTATTAAACGAGCTACAGATGTAATGATCGCCGGTAAAATTGCAGTGGTTTGTGGTTATGGTGATGTTGGTAAGGGGTGTGCGCAATCTCTGCGTGGCTTAGGTGCTACTGTTTGGATAACTGAGATTGATCCAATTTGTGCACTACAGGCATCAATGGAAGGTTTTCGTGTTGTGACGATGGAAGATGCTGCGCCACAAGCTAATATCTTTGTAACAGCAACGGGTAATTATCATGTTATTACTCATGAGCATATGCAAGCGATGAAAAATAACGCTATCGTGTGTAATATCGGTCACTTTGATTCAGAGATTGAAATTGCAGCACTACGCCAGTACACATGGGATAACATTAAACCTCAAGTCGATCATGTGATCTTTGCTGATGGTAAAAAAATAATTGTCCTGGCGGAAGGTCGTTTAGTAAACCTGGGTTGTGCAACAGGTCATCCTAGTTTTGTGATGTCTAATTCTTTCTGCAACCAGGTTTTGGCTCAGATGGAATTATGGGAAAATGCGGCTGATTACGAAAATAAAGTTTACATTTTACCGAAAAAACTAGATGAAAAAGTCGCTCGTTCGCATTTAGAACAGCTGGGTGTGCAATTAACACAACTGACATCTGAGCAAGCTGAATATATTAGCGTACCGGTTGAAGGCCCTTACAAAGCGGACCATTACCGTTACTAATATTCAATGTTGGTCCGGGTTATTTATCATGCAAGGTACAGAGCAGATAACCCGGCTCCGTTATCCAGGATTGATATTGGGCTTATGTTGTTTTTTACCAAACAATAATAAATCTAATCTGACCTACACTATATTATTGGCCCTTATGCTTAAAATATGATGATGACAAAAGAAAACAAGGCAGACTTATTTAGTTTTGAATTTTATCCACCCAAAACAGAAGAGGGGGCGGCCAATTTAGAACAGGTTCATCGTGATCTGGCCAAACTAAATCCAGACTTTTTCTCGGTAACATTTGGTGCTGGTGGATCAACACGCGATAAGACCTATGATACTGTAGTTAAAATTCAAAAAAGTGAAATAGCTGCTGCGCCTCATTTATCCTGTGTTGCTTCAACTAAAGAAAATATCCGTGATATATTAAAAAATTACCGCGAGCATGGCGTATCTAAAATTGTCGCCTTGCGCGGTGATTTACCTTCAGGCATGATGTCTGCCGGCGAATTTCGTTTTGCGAATGAATTAGTCGAGTTTATTCGGGCGGAAACGGGTGACCATTTTCAGATCCATGTTGCTGGATATCCAGAGATCCACCCTCAAGCCAAGAATGCCACTGAAGACTTTAACAACTTTAAACGAAAAGTCGATGCTGGTGCGGATTCAGTGATTACTCAGTATTTTTATAATGCAGAAGCTTATTTTTACTTTATGGATAAATGTGAAAAAAATGGCATAGATATTCCCGTTGTGCCGGGTATTATGCCGATAACCAATTATTCACAATTGTTTCGTTTTTCCGATATGTGTGGTGCAGATATTCCACGCTGGATGCGTAAAACACTGGAATGTTTTGGTGATGACAAGGCTTCAATTATGGCTTTTGGTGAAGACGTGGTGTCTAAATTATGCCAGCAATTACTGGATAATGGTGCACCGGGTTTGCATTTTTATACCATGAATCAATCAAAAGCAACTTTGGCAGTTTGGAATAATCTGAAGTTTTAATCAGTTACTAAACTTGTTATCAAAAAGGCAGGCAAGGCATAATATGCTTTGCCTGCCTTTTTTATTGCACTCGTTCCTATGCAGAGCGCAACGAGTCGAAAGCAAGAGCTTCAAGTCCTTCATGGTAAAGTAAGAACATTTGCCTGGAGTCAGTGCCAGATGCCCGCTTATATTGAACGAGTCCGGGTAAGCAAGGTGTTTTAGGAAAGATTATGAGAGTTTCACGATTATATGTTGCTATGCCTTTGGTTTTACATGAAACCATTGAGCTGGATGAAGATAGCGCCCATTACTTGCGTACGGTTTTAAGACTAAAGAAAACGCAAACAATTACCTTATTTAATGGTGAAGGTGGCGAGTATCAGGGCAAAGTTGTTGAGGTATCACGAAAACGTGTATTAATTGAGCTATTGTCTTTTACTAATCGGAGTGTCGAGTCAGGCTTGCATGTTATTTTAGGATTAGGAGTGTCGCGCGGCGATCGTATGGATTTTTCGGTGCAAAAATCAGTAGAATTAGGCATAGCAAAGATTACACCCTTGCAAACGGAACGGTGTGTTGTACAGTTAAAAGCAGAAAAAGGTCAGAATAAAGTACGGCATTGGCAGAAAATCGCACAGCATGCGACTGAACAAAGTGGACGTACTTTTAGGCCTACGGTTGAAGCTGTTGAAAATATTGAGGCATGGGTAAAGCAGCAGACTGGTCTTAAGCTTTTTTTAGACCCATTTGCTACGCGAACCCTTAAACAATTACAGCCAGAAGGTAGGCAAGTTACTTTATTAGCGGGGCCTGAAGGTGGATTTTCCGAACAAGAGCGTGAAATGGCAAAGCAGGCCGGGTTTATTCCCGTGCAGATGGGGCCACGCATTTTACGTACTGAAACAGCCGCGCTCACCGCTATAACAGCGGTACAGGTTTTATGGGGCGATTTAGGAAGAGAAGATGCTGAATAAAACGCTAATAAGCTTAATACCTTTTTTAGTGCTGCTGCTTTTTTCCATCATTGCCTGTTTTATCGGTTACGCAATCTTTATTTTGCTGGATGGGGCGGCTGAGTTGAGTCGAATTATAAGTCGAGTGACGCAGGTCATGCTGATTTTAAGTATATATCCGCTAATGCGCTGGTTAGATATCAGTATCGCAGATATGGGATTTGCGCCTGTTAAAGTATTTCTTAAGCAAATGACGGGAGGTATGGTTTTAGGTTTGGCTACTTTGTTGCCTGTGCTGGTACTCAACTATGCTCTGGGAATTACGGTTGTTGATATGCATAATGTTTGGGCTTTAGATAAGTTGCTTATTAGTTTGTTAGTGGCTTTTTTATTGGCTTTGATGATTTCATTATTAGAAGAGCCCATGTTTAGAGGGATTTTAATTTCTGCTTATATAAAGCGTATCGGAATAACAGGGACTATTTTCGTGAGTTCTTTGTATTATGCTGTATTGCATTTTATTAAAACAAAAACATCTATAGCCGTTGAAGAGGCTGAGTTTTCAGATAGTTTTAAACTTTTATTAGAAGCCTTTGAAAATTTATTGAATCCTGATAACTTTGGAGCTTTATGGGCATTAATAATGGTGGGATTTTTTTTGGCCGTAATGCGCACCCGACTGCAGCTTGGTCTGGCGTGGTGCATAGGTTGCCATGCAGCGTGGGTATGGCAGATTAAAATGGCGCATAAAATAACAACAGTAGATCAGAACTCGGAATTGCTTTATTTGGTCAGTCCATATGATGGTGTTATTGGTCCAATGGTAGCAATATGGTTGACTCTGGTTTTAGGTGTTTATCTGGCTTATGAGCAGTTTGTAAAAAATAAGCAACAGGGGTAGGCTTTAGCCTAAAAGTCTACCCCAACAAGATGACTATAAAATGAATAATAAAAAGGGTTTTAATCCCTGAAATTATTAAATTGCAATGGCTGTTCTAGCTCCTGCCCGCGCAAAATCTGCATTGTTTCTTGCAGGTCATCTCTTTTTTTACCGGTTACCCGGATTTTTTCGCCTTCAATGGCTGTCTGTACCTTAACCTTGCTATCTTTAATAATCTTAATAATTTGTTTTGCTAAAGGTTTATCAATACCTTCTTTAAGTGATAGCGGTTGTTGTGCTGTTTTTGCAGTTTCTTTTACATCGCCAGTTTCTAAGCAGCTAATATCTATGCCGCGCTTAGTCATTTTAGAAAATAAAATGGGCAGCATTTGTTGTAGCTGGAAAGGTGATGCGGCTTTCATCAAGATGGATCCATCATTTAATTCAAATTCTGCATTAGAGCCTTTAAAATCAAAACGAGCACCTACTTCTTTGTTGGCCTGGTCTATAGCATTTTGTGCTTCGTGCATATCAAGTTCTGAAACAATGTCAAAAGACGGCATATTAAATCCTGTTTTATAAATTTTGGGTGAAATGGTGTTTTATTTTACTAATTTCATGAGTGCGCAGTCTATGGATGGCTAAGCCAATTTCTTTACCTTGCAAATTTTCGTCCGTAACCGCTGTGCTATCTATGCACTTGGCAGCCTTTAAGGCTGCTCGAATATAATCCGCCTGGGGGTAGGGCTGATTTTCAAGCCCCTGGCGACCCCTGGCATCCGCTTCGCAGGCTAGCAAAAAATCACTGATTTGATTTTGCTTTTTAAAGGCACCTATACTGGCAAGCATATCGCATAGTGTGCCCGGCCGTAATTCAAAGGCGCGATGACAATGGGTATGGTATTGCATCACCTGTAAAGCCAGTTTTTGATGATTATTAGGTATTCGAAGGCGCTGGCAAAGCGTTTTCAATGCATTGATGCCCAGGGTCTCATGTCCGTGATGACTGGGCCATTTTTCAGCTGGCGTTAGAGCTTTGCCTAAATCATGCGTCAGGGCAGCAAAGCGCACCGTAGTTTTATCACTCAATAAAGCGGCCTGTTCCAGCACCATTAATACATGTATCCCGGTATCAATTTCCGGGTGATGCTGGGCAGGCTGCGGGACACCAAACAGGGCGTCTAACTCTGGAAAAATACGTGCCAGTGCATTGCAATCGCGTAAAGCCTGGAAGTAGGCGGCAGGTGATTGTTCGCTTAATGCTTTGGCTGTTTCAGCCCAAACTCGCTCCGGTACGAGGTGATCAATTTCACCTTGCACCACCATTTCATGCAAAAGTTTTTGTGTCTCAGGTGCAATACTGAATCCTAAGTGTTGATAACGGGCACAAAATCTTGCAATGCGCAATACCCGCACAGGGTCTTCACAAAAAGCAGGTGAAATATGGCGAAATATTTTGTTCTCAAGGTCTTTCTGCCCCCCGTAAGGATCGAATATTTCACCATTATCCATAATAGCCATGGCATTAATGGTCAAATCTCTGCGTATAAGATCATCTTCCAGACTAACATCGGGTGTGGCATGGACAGCAAAGCCTTTGTATCCGTGAGTGGTTTTTCTTTCGATGCGAGCCAGAGCATACTCATCTTTTGTTTCTGGATGCAGAAACACCGGGAAATCTCTGCCTACTTCAGTATAGCCACGTGCGATCATGGCTTCCGGCGTCTCGCCAATGACCACCCAGTCCCGTTCGCGAACAGGAAGCTTAAGGAGTGTGTCACGTACTGCGCCGCCGACTAAATAGGCTTTCATTATAAAAATAAGTTTTTAATTAAATGTAAATGCATGATAAATGATTCGCGGACTATTTGGAAATCTGCATTTTACTGAAAGACGAGTGTATAGTGTCAGGAATTGAATATTATAATGATTTATAGACAATAGAATGTTAGAAATATTACTTATTTGCCTTGCTTTTGGTTGCTTTTCAGGTATTTTAGCGGGGCTTTTTGGTCTCGGGGGCGGCTTGGTGCTGGTGCCTTTTTTCCTTTTTTTGCTGGAATCACGTGGCATCGCGAATGAATTGCTTATGTTGATGGCGGTGGCAACCTCATTGGCAACAATGATTATTACTTCTATAGCGGCAACCTTAATGCAGCATCGTCTGGGTGCTGTAATCTGGAAGAGTGTTTTTAATTTATCTTGTGGTATTTTGTTTGGGGTAATTATAGGTACTATAGTAGCTGATTCGATTTCATCTGATAACTTACGCTTTATCTTTGCCCTGTATATGTTATATGTCGCTATAGAGATGGCTGTGTCTAGCAAAATTGAAGCTAAGTTTAAGTCTCTTAGCGCGCGTACTATGACTATGTCGGGCTCTGTTATAGGTTTTGTTTCTGCGGTATTAGGTATAGGTGGAGGAACTTTGACGGTTCCTTTGCTGGCCAGGCATCAGGTGCCAATGCGCAATGCAGTTGCAATTTCGAGTGCATGTGGTTTGCCTATAGCGGTTGTGGGAACGATAAGCTATGCAATATTGGGATGGCAAAAAATGGGTTTGCCTGATGGCAGTGTGGGTTACGTATACATACCAGCCTTTTTAGGCGTAGTAATGAGCAGTATGTTAACTGCGCCTGTCGGTGCTAAATGGGCAAACAAATTGCCTACAAGACAGCTGAAGCGTTATTTTTCTCTGTTGTTGTTTGTAGTGGCAGCCAAGCTATTATGGGCTATTTTTAAATAAGTCAGGAGTTTGCCATGGTTGAATATAAAAAATATCGTTGTATGGAATGTGAACATATTTATGACGAGGAAAAAGGTGACCCAGATAGCGGTTTAGCACCGGGAACATTATGGGATAATATTCCCGAGGATTGGGCTTGCCCCGTGTGTGGGGCGCCTAAAAGCTTTTTTAAGCTAATGGAATAACCCCGGTCCTTTTATTGAGGAAGGCATTGCCATGTCTGCAGGGAGATGCTTCAAACTGTTAATACGTAAAAGTGACTTTTAGCAGGGTTGAAGTCCTGCCTTGCGCACATTTTCATGTATCTTCAGCTTATGCTATTAAACGCGCATTAAATTATAGTATAATGCTCGGTTAATTTTTATTGATTGGACGGAAGGTGTTATGCAAATTATACAGGAAGCCTTAACTTTTGATGATGTGTTATTAGTCCCTGCTCACTCAACAGTGATGCCGCGTGAAGTATCAATGAAAACACAGCTAACGCGCAAGATCTCGCTTAATATTCCACTGGTTTCTGCCGCAATGGATACGGTTACAGAAGCAAGATTAGCGATTGCAATAGCACAGGAAGGGGGTATTGGAATTATTCATAAGAATATGACGATAGAGGAACAGGCCCAGGAAGTCCGTAGTGTCAAGAAATATGAAAGTGGTGTAATAAGAGAGCCTATTACCGTGGCTTCAACGGCAACAGTCCGTGATGTTTTAGCGCTAACTAAGGAACATAATATTTCAGGTGTACCTGTTATTGATGGTAATGAATTAGTAGGCATAGTCACCAGCCGTGATCTGCGTTTTGAAACACGCCTGAATGAATCTATCGCTAATGTGATGACACCTAAACCACGGTTAGTGACTGTTAAAGAAGATTTTACTCAGGCAGAAGCTTTAAAACTGTTACACGAACATCGTATTGAAAAAGTGTTAATTGTTAATGATGATTTTCATTTACGCGGCATGATTACCGTAAAAGATATTCAAAAAGCGAAAGATTACCCTATAGCCTGTAAGGATGAGCTGGAGCGCTTACGCGTGGGTGCCGCCGTTGGTACAGGTGAAGGCACTGAAGAGCGTATAGCCGCTTTAGTTGAAGCCGGGGTTGATGTCATTGTGGTTGATACTGCACATGGCCATTCGCAAGGCGTGCTAGACCGTGTGCGCTGGGCGAAACAAAACTATCCTGACCTGCAGGTCATTGGTGGTAATATCGCAACTGCGGATGCAGCTTTAGCTTTAGTAGACGCCGGTGCTGATGGTGTAAAAGTAGGTATTGGTCCGGGATCAATTTGCACTACACGAATTGTAGCCGGTGTTGGTGTGCCGCAGATTTCTGCAGTGGATAATGTAGCCCAGGCTTTAAAAGGGACAGGCGTGCCTTTAATAGCCGATGGAGGCATACGTTACTCGGGGGATATGGCTAAGGCTTTAGCGGCAGGCGCATATTCAGTTATGTTGGGCGGACTGTTTGCAGGAACGGAAGAAGCACCCGGTGAAGTTGAGTTATTTCAGGGACGTTCTTACAAGTCTTATCGCGGCATGGGGTCGATTGGCGCAATGGCGCAACAACAAGGCTCCAGTGACCGGTATTTTCAGGAAGATACCGACTCATCAGATAAATTAGTACCAGAAGGTATTGAAGGGCGTGTGCCATATAAAGGCAGCTTAGTGGCGATTATTCATCAGTCGCTGGGTGGAATTCGTTCCAGTATGGGGTATACCGGCTGTGCAACCATTGATGAGTTACATGAAAAGGCGCAGTTTGTAAGGGTAACCAGTGCAGGTATGCGTGAAAGCCATGTACATGATGTAACCATTACTAAAGAAGCGCCGAACTATCGGGTTTAATAAGTAATCCAGTTGCAACCTTATATTTCGAGGCTCCTAGTGAGCCTCGATTTGTTTATAACCCAAGTTTTATATGACCGTAGATTGGAATAGATTTTTTTGCGCAGCAATAAAAACGTCATCAGGCATAATGCGTATTCCACCGAAAAATGTCGGTTTTCGCTTCGAGCTTTGCTGGTCGTTACTAGTGCTTCGCGAAGTAAGCTAACCCGACCTATAGAACAACCTAAGAGATCACCGTGAATCAACAAACAACAGACATTCATGCGCACAAAATTCTTATTCTAGATTTTGGCTCACAATACACTCAACTCATTGCACGACGCATACGTGAAATTGGCGTTTATTGCGAAATTTATTCTTGTGACTGCAATGATGAGGAAGTTTATGCGTTTAATGCAAAAGGTATAATTTTATCTGGTGGACCTGAATCTGTTACCGCAGGTAATACGCCAAGAGCACCGCAAGCAGTCTTTGATGCAGGCGTTCCGGTATTAGGTATTTGTTATGGTATGCAAACCATGACCGAGCAATTAAATGGCAAAGTAGCGTCTTCAGAGCATCGGGAATTCGGTTATGCGCAAGTCAGGGCGCGCGGACATTCTAAATTATTAACCGATATAGAAGACCATACTTCAGCAGAAGGGTATGGTTTATTAGATGTGTGGATGAGTCATGGCGATCGCGTTGTGACTTTGCCCGAAGGCTTTAAACTGATAGCAAGCTCTGATGGCGCGCCGATTGCAGGCATAGCCAATGAAGAGAAGGGTTTTTATGGTGTACAGTTCCACCCGGAAGTGACGCATACTAAACAAGGTGGACGGATATTAAGTCGCTTTGTATTGGATATTTGTGGTTGCGACGCCTTTTGGGACTCAGCACATATTATTAATGAAAATCTGCAAAGAATTAAACAAAAAGTAGGCAGTGATCACGTTGTTCTTGGTCTTTCAGGAGGCGTAGATTCCTCTGTCGTTGCTGCATTATTACATAAAGCGATAGGTGATCAGCTCACTTGCGTATTTGTTGATACCGGCTTATTGCGCCTGCATGAAGGCGATCAGGTTATGGCAACCTTTGCGCAAAATATGGGCGTAAAAGTCATTCGTGTTGATGCTGAACAACGTTATCTAAATGCGTTGGCGGGAAAAACTGACCCGGAAGAAAAACGTAAAATCATCGGTAATTTATTTGTCGAAATATTTGATGAGCAGGCGGGCAAATTAATTGATGCAAAATGGCTGGCACAAGGCACAATTTATCCTGATGTCATTGAATCAGCAGGTGCAGCGAGTGGTAAAGCGCATTTAATTAAATCACATCATAATGTCGGTGGTTTGCCTGAAAATATGACGTTAAAACTGCTCGAACCCTTACGCGAGTTATTTAAAGATGAAGTGCGTAAATTAGGTACGGAATTAGGGTTACCCTACGATATGATTTATCGCCACCCATTTCCAGGGCCGGGTTTGGGCGTGCGTATCTTGGGTGAAGTAAAAAAACAGTATGCCGATTTATTGCGTCAGGCTGATGCGATTTTTATGGAAGAGTTATACAAGCAGGATTTATATCAAACAGTGAGTCAGGCTTTTGCTGTATTCCTGCCGATTAAATCCGTTGGTGTGATGGGCGATGGTAGACGTTATGATTATGTCATTGCATTACGCGCAGTTGAAACGATAGATTTTATGACCGCGCGCTGGGCACACCTGCCGTATGATTTTTTAGGTCATGTTTCAACACGCATTATTAATGAAGTCGATGGTATTTCACGCGTAACCTATGATATTTCAGGTAAACCACCTGCAACGATTGAATGGGAGTAGCCTTAGCCGAAGATGAAGCCTGGATGCGTCATGCCATCAGGCTGGCGCAACGTGCTGAAGCACAGGGAGAGGTGCCGGTAGGTGCCGTTCTGGTTTTAGATAATAAATGTATGGCAGAAGGGTGGAACACGCCTATCACTGCCAATGACCCGACAGCACATGCTGAAATAATGGCTATTCGACTGGCGGGGCAAAGACTGGCTAATTATCGCTTGCTCGACTGTACCTTATATGTCACCTTGGAGCCTTGTGTGATGTGTATGGGAGCAATTGCCCATGCACGCGTTAAACGCCTGGTTTTTGGCGCAATAGATGCAAAACGTGGCGCAGTATGCAGTGCTTTAGAACTAGCTAATGCCGATTTTCTAAATCATCAGGTCGACTGGCAAGGTGAGATTCTTGCAGAAATCTGTGGCGATTTATTGCGTGATTTTTTTAAAGCGAGACGCAAAAGATAACAATATTTCGAGCAAGACCTGGATAGGTGCATAATACACTATTTATCCTGGGAGCACAGGCACAGGGGGCAGCTTGTCAGGGAAATGCTGCAGAAGCTCATCTGCACACCCAATAAATAGCCCGCCTAAGTTATATTTGCTACACATCCTTTAGTCCATTATGCTAACGGTTAGCCACACCCATTTCCTGGTTTGTATGATACTGAAAAATAGATATATTTAATTGTTGGATTACAGGAGAAAGACATGCATGAAAATAATAAATTAAGTGCTTTTATTCTGGGCGTGTTTATATTTCTCGGTCTCGCCGCTTTCGGTTATCAGTTAGGCAGCGCAGCCATCCGGGTAAAAGAATATGAACGCACGGTTACGGCAAAAGGATTATCCGAACGCGAGTATGATGCGGACATAGTCATCTGGCCGATACAATTTACTGAAACCAGTAATGATCTAACTCAACTTTATAAGTCCATAGAGGCGAGTAATTCAAAAATAACTGACTTTTTGCTGAAACAGGGCATAAAAGCTAGCGAAATAACACTTGCTTCCCCGGTTATTACCGATAAATCTGCACAGCAATATGGTGATGCCAAAGCAGAGTTCCGATACGCAGCATTGCAAACGGTCACCGTGTATTCCAAAAATATCAGCAATGTTCGCGATGTTATGAAATCTTTGCCAGTTCTAGGTAAAAGCGGGATAGCCTTTACCGGAAATAATTATCAGGATCAGACTGAGTATATTTTCACCCGGCTTAATGAAGTCAAGCCGGAAATGATTGAAGAGGCAACTCGCAATGCCAGAGAAGTGGCAGAAAAATTTGCCGCTGACTCAGCAAGCAAGCTGGGGAAAATCAGAAGGGCATCACAGGGACAATTTAGTATCAGTGCCAGAGATAAAAATAGTCCGCATATAAAAAAAATTCGCGTCGTTTCTACAGTTGAGTACTATTTGTCTGATTGATAGCCGCGTAGTAAGTTGTGGCTATCTTGTTAATGCATAACCTCAGCAAACTGCATGTCATCGTATTAAAGATATAATGCATATTTAGGAGAACTTTATGAAACGCCTTACATTATCCGTTTTATTGCTTACATTAGTGCCCCTGGTTATGTCGAATAGTGCTGTGGCAGAAAGCAAGAAAACTCAGCATAAAGCACATCATATTGTCATCATTTGGCTTAAGCAGCACGGCAATGAAAGTATGCGTCGTCAATATATCAAAGCAAGCAAACGCCTCGCCAAATTACCGGGTGTACTTGCTTATAATATTGGCACCGTAGCTGCCGTTAAGCGTGATTCATCAGTTCATGCGCTGGATGATTCCTACGATATTGCCATTTCCAGTACTTTCGAGAATCAACAGGCGCTGGAAAATTATTTAAATCATCCAGAGCATAACAAAATCATTCAAAACGCTCTAAAACCGTTAGTTGATAAATACAAGATTTATGATTTTGTTGAATAAATGGGTGTTGCATGGACATAATCAATTATGAACTACAACTGAGTTTATTACTGATCTTGATGCTTTTTTTCAGTAGTGCGCATGCGGAACAAGCAAGCTTAAGCATACGCAAAGATGATTTAATGGTTAAAACACTCACGGTTAAGCAATTCAGGCAGTTGCAAAGTGATCTCACATCATTAACCGTTGATAATCCGACCGATTCTAAAGTCCATGTTTACCAGGGTATTTTATTAAAGACTTTATTAACACGATTTTTTGGTAAAGATTGGCAACAATTCGATGCGCTTAAGTTTAGCTCGCAAGATGGTTATCAGCCTATTATCCCAATCGCCAATGTCATGGCACATACTGGTATGATTGCGATTACGGAAAAAGGTCAGCAAAGCTTAAGTCATTTGCCGCGCATCAATGGCGAAACTGTTAATCCGGCACCATTTTTTTTGATTTGGGAAAATATTAATGATGCTCCCGCTAGAACAGATGAGTGGTTAAGCTGGCCCTGGCAATTAACAGACATAGAGCTTACCCATTTTGCCCGAGAGTATCCAAATTCGGCACCACCCGCGACCGCCGATGAAAAAGTAACCCAAGGCTTTCTGGCCTTTCGGCAGCATTGCATGAAATGTCATGCGATTAATGGCGATGGTGGAGAGATGGCACCAGAATTAAATTATCCTGTTAACGTCACCGAATATTGGCAACCCCAATGGTTGGCACGTTTTATTGATGACCCTCAAAGTGTAAGAGCCAATAGTAAAATGATTGCTTTTTATCGGGATGTAGAAAATAGAGCGGCACTGATAGAAACAATTATTGCGTATTTAAAAAGAATGAAGAATAAGAAAATAACGGCAGCACCTAAAGCGGTCATGGAAACCAAAGGAAGCAGTAGCGATTGAAAAGCTGAATGTATCCTTTGCCCGCTATGGGGGAATCAAGGTTAATCAAGGGGAGCCTCAGCCAGCTTGATTTAAGTTTTTAAAAGATAAAAGGGGTCGAGTAAAAGGGCTACGACCCCTTCGACCCCTTTTACTTTAATTATTAAACCATCAATAAATCTATAACATATTGATTTATTGATGATTTAACTGACGGGTAGCGGTATTTCTAGCTGACCCCTTGATCCTACTTCGAGCGCAGATCAATATAGGTGACCGCCAACGGATCATCGAGGGCCTGCAGCACTTCCACCGTGTGGTTCGGACTTCCTTGCGTGTAGGTAACACCCTCAACTGGATTGTTGCCCGGACCGCCGGGGTTATAAAACGGCTTGTACCCTTCCTCCGTGGAGGGGACGTCGACCGCTACTATCTTGCGCATAACTTCCACGTCGCCCTTGAGGACGATGTCAATTTGGTTGTCCTTGTCTTCACCGTAACAATCATTTCCCTCGACCACTTGGCCGGGCGCCCCGAGCTCGGCGAGACCGACCACCTGGATCGTTTTACCATCTATGGTATAATCCTGGCCGGACTTTAGAAGCGGGACCAGATCCCCCGCGTTGTTCTTGACCTGCACGCGGAAGAACGTGTCGTATTCAGTGGGTTTAAGGCCCGTAACACCGTCAGGGGTGTAGCCGCCGGTAGTGTATACCCGAAGGCGGTACTGCGCATCGGCTCCGTAAAGGGCAGTCCCATCATTGGGCGTGTAGGCGGTAAAGCCTGGTGCTCCACCGTCCCCCACCGCCGACATGACGTTCAGTTTAGCGCCGACAAGTTTGGGTCCAAGCCCAGGCGTCTTGTACGGCGATCCCGGAGCGTCTGCGTACATCCCCACTGCCGATACCAACGAGCCGCCGGGACCGATCAACATCATGGGGGTATCATCCTCCACGACCTCAACCTTCGTCGGGAAGAGAACATCGGGATCGTCGAGGTCCAGGCGGTTTCCAAATTGCCCAAATAGTACGACGACGCCACGCTCGTTGTAGTCCGAATTAGGTGAGAACCCCCCGACGTCGGCCATCACCTGGCTGCCATCATTCAGGGTTACCATGAAATCGGTGCCCTGCACCGTACTCAGTAGTGGGGGATAGGAAAACTCAACGGGCATGCCACCGGCGTAAGAAACCGCTGGGGGGCCCCATATCCCCTCCACCATTTGCGGGCTCACGGCGGAGGTGTAGTTTGCCACCCCCGGCGTCACGTCTCCACAGCCACTCAGTGTGTTCCATGTACCTCCGGCTTCAATGACGGCGGGTTCACTCGCGGGCAAATCGGTCAAGTCAATACCTTCAATACCGATAATGTTGGAGAACCCAAGTCCAGCGGCCATCATCATCGGAGCCTGAACCCACAAGTCCGAGTTGATAACGATATCCAGGTGGAGGACCTGATAAGCACTCAACCCATCACCAGGAAGCGTAAGGGTCATGTCAGAGCCTTCTGGCTCGAAGATGATTTTGCCAATCTGCTTGCCGGCTTTCGTGATCAGTTCGAGTTCCACCTTCGCCAGGTCCGTCGCCACGCTGAAGTTCGCCGCAGCTTGCCTCGGCACTAGTTGACTGGAAACAACATTGCCTTCGGCATCCGAACCGACGATGCGGATTTCTGTGACATCAAGCGTGACGTTATCCTGCAACATCGATGTGGCATCCACAATCGTTCTCTTTGCGTAACATCCTCCGTTACACAATTGCTCATTAGCACCATCTAAGGTATCGAAAAAATACCATACTCCATTTAAATAATACCAAATTTCATTCAATGCACTGTCTATGGCTACAATTTCAACAGGTGACGTATAAAAACGAACATAATAACGGCCATGGCTATAATCCGTGCTGGAGTGAGGAGATAAATATTTCAAATAGACTGATTCAAGTTTATTAAAAATAATTTCAGCTTTTTCCTGTGTACTTTGTGAAAAAGCTGCAGTTAGTAATTCTTGATTTGTTCCAACATTGACAGGAATATTACCAAAGGTTCCTCCGACAACATATACTGAATCATTAGCGTTAACCCCTAGATAAATATTATTGTTATAAGGGCCGCGATAATATGGCCACTCGGGAGGGGAAATTTGGGTTGCTAATGCAGGACTAAAATATTGTGGAAAACCCTGTTCAGCAAGGTTAAAAATTTCTTCAGCCTGTTGACTTGTCACTACAGCCATAGCAAAGTTACTCACTAGCAGACCGAACAAAAAGCACAATAATACCAACTTCGTTGTCATAATTTTCATATTATATTCTTCTAAAAATGCACAGTTATACTTCTAAATATAACACTATTTAAAACACATTACTTTTAGAATCAGGACTTCCTCGATTCGCATGATATAAGTGCAAAAATAATGGGGTCAGGTCTTTGGTCTATGATTGTCTACGTATAGTTAATCATAGATCAAAGACCTGAATATCCCTCAGTGCTCTGCTGCCTGAAAACCAAAGCTGTTCCTCGTCTAGTCAGAAGAACAATGTTGGCATAGGAAGTATAATATCGATCTGCAAGCAGTAAATCATGTTTGCCGAGAGATTGAATCAAATAAGAAAATAGTGATGCTTCACCCGTTCCTTTGCCTTGATAAGGACCAATGGTATAATCAACACAGCTTCCCGTTGCTAATGACAACAAGCCTACCAATCGTACGATAGGAAATTCAATTATATCCAATACGTAGTTAAAGCCTAACTTTAAATATCCGAAAATCCTTATTATTCAAGTGCATGAGTTGCCACTGGTAACAGCATTACTGGCTAACCCCTTCATTTCCGACACAATCAGCCGAACCTCAAGATTTATTTTCAAAAAATATTTTACTTATTTAGCTCCCTCCCAAGGACAAGTCAATACTGTGGCCAACTTTAAAACGCATTTATCTGTTGCATCTATCGCTTCTAGTGGTGCTGCAAGTCTTGCAGTTAATATTCAATTAATTGATTTACTGGATGCGCCCTGGCTTATTTTAGTGGGGACTATTGGCGGATTGTTACCAGATATTGATTCAGATAATTCAAAACCAGCCAAATTACTGTTTCTATTATTGGCCATTATTAGCGCATTAACCGTACTATCCATATTTTCAATCTCACATGAAATAACGGAACTATTTAACCCTGATAAATTGGTTTGTGATTTATCAATATTTAACACCTCGAGCCTACTATCAGCATTGAGTGAAAAATGCATCTCCCTTTCCTTATTGTTAATTGTATTGACGACATTTGTTATCGTGCGCTATTTGTTATTTGCTGTATTTAATTCATTAACAGTACACCGAGGTGTATTTCATTCTATTTTGGCAGCAATATTCTTTGCATTGTTAGTCACCTGCATAGCTCATTTTTACCTCCAGCAAACAATCGAATTTTCGTGGCTCAGTGGCTTGTTTGTCTGTATAGGTTTCATCGTGCACTTATTACTGGATGAAGTTTTTAGTGTTGACCTGTCCAATTCCAGGATGAAAAAGTCCTTTGGGACAGCTCTGAAATTATGCAGTTACAACAGCTGGTCTGCATCCATCATAATGCTACTGTGTACTCTGACACTTTATTACACTAGTCCTCCTCTTGCCTCAACCATCAATAGAATATATTTACAAATCGCACCTACTCAGCATATTGCTTTCGAAGGGGGAAATGAGAAGTCAATATAGTTCACAAAATTCTAATTGTTATTGTAGTTGCCGCAGAAAGATTATGATTACGGCAAATAAGGACAAATTCACGGCAGACAGTACAAATAGCAAATGAGTTTTTCAACTGGCGGGCCCATTGCGATCACAGGCATCAAAGCAATAAAGGGCTCTGCTCCTGAGGTATCCCCACGAATTTAGACCGCCTCCAGCTTCTCAAAATATCCTTTCAACATCGTCTGCGCTAATTCCAGATAGTCCGCTGGAAGCTCAAACTGAACATATTTACACGCTATTCGAGCAAGGAAAATTACAGAATAGGGTGTTCGATTTTTACCGGTATTGACCCAGATATGCCGCTCAGTTCCGTACGTTAAAACCCATGGATCAATTAAGTCAACACTGTTTGCCGATTTTGATATAGCTATCAATATAAAGTACGTTACAATTTCAGATAAGAAACTTTTATTTAGAGCCTTGCAGAAAGTTAAACTATTACCAGTCAAGTAATTTAACAAGTTGCTGCATGCGGAAAGCTGCTTTGCAGCTTCTGGTGAGCAAGGCGTGTGTGTCGGGCATGGCACAGAACTAGAGAGGTGCAAGTCCTCTTGCCAGGTATTTGTGAAGCCGAAGGCTAGCGAAAGGACAAGGTTAATATCGTGAGGTATTGGCTGAAGGAAGTACAACGCAAAGTTGCGGGGTGACGAACAGGAACTGGATATAAGGTGTGACGTATTCGAGACCAGTGGGCACGTGACCATGAAGTCTTCCACTCACGCAAGGGATACGTTTTATAAATCCAGCATCTACGCAACGAAAGCTCTGTGCCTTACCCCGAGAGATCTGTTATATGTGCAAGGAAAGCACTGAAATCAAAGCAATTTGATTTGATCGTATAACAGAAGTCAGCAGAAGACATAGTAGGTGGTTCCTTCCTTGTACCACTGAAGGTCAGAACATTATTGGAGAATGAATAAGATGAAGTATTACGCCGTTTTCACAGACCAGTGGACGCAATCTTTCAATTAGAAAGGCAAACCGTAATGGGAAAAGCTTATACTCATAGCTCCAGCGAAGAACTATCATTGATGGCGCAAGTATTAGAAAGAAACAATCTACTGCAAGCGCTAAAACAAGTTGTCCGTAACAAAGGTGTTGCTGGTGTTGATGGAATGACAGTAGAAGAACTGCCTGACTATCTTACACAGCACTGGCCAGACATCAAAGCCAGACTGGAGACAGGAATATACAGTCCACAGCCTGTACTGCGAATAGAAATTCCCAAAGCAAACGGCAAGAAGCGAAAATTGGGTATCCCGACGGTCATAGACCGAATGATACAACAAGCCATCGCCCAAATTCTTAGCCAGCGATGGGAGCTGCAATTCCATCCCAACAGCTATGGGTTTCGTCCACTGCGGAGTGCCCAACAAGCGGTATGCACTGCACAAAGCGAAATAAACAATGGCAAGCAATGGGTGGTTGATCTTGATCTTGAATCCTTCTTTGACCGTGTGAATCATGATAGACTCATGAATACATTAAAGAGCGAGATCAAAGACAAAACACTGTTGCGATTGATCAATAGCTACCTCAAAGCAGGCATTGAAATTAATGGACAGTATGAGAAAACAACAGAAGGCGTTCCACAAGGAAGCCCGTTATCTCCATTACTAGCCAATATAGTGCTGAATGAGTTAGATTGGGAGCTGGAAAAGCGAGGCCACATCTTTGTTCGCTATGCCGATGATTGTCAAATCTATGTAAGCAGTCAGCGAGCAGGTGAACGGGTAAAACAGAGTATAACGTACTTTATAGAACATACCTTAAGACTCAAGGTCAATGAAAGCAAAAGTGCGGTAGATCGCCCATGGAAACGAAAGTTTCTGGGTTTTACCTTTAGCCCACGCCGAGGACATAAATTGAAAGTCTCCGAAGCAGCATTGGAGAAGCTCAAATATACGGTGAGAGGGCTATGTCGTCGAACACGAGGAAAATCACAAATCAAATTATTGCGGAGCTAAGAAAGTCCCTGCTTGGTTGGAAAGCATATTTTGGTATAGCCGAAGTAAAGAGTCCGCTACGTGATATAGATAAATGGATAAGACGGAAGTTACGGTGTTATTTATACAAACAGTGGGGTAGGTCAGGCTACCGAAAGCTCAGGAAACTAGGTGTCAAACGGCAATTGGCTTGGAACACTGCTAAATCAGCGCATGGCCCTTGGCGATTGAGTAATAGTCCAGCTTTGACTTACGGCTTGTCGAATAAATACTTTACAAACTTGGGGCTACCTTCATTGGTAGCATGATATGAAACGTAATAATGAACCGCCATGGTACGTGATCCGTATGCCTGGTGGTGTGGGAGGAGAGGTGCTGTGAAGCATCTCCCTATCCCGATTAAGCGTTTTTTTCACTAAACCGAAAAGGTGATCTCTATGGAATATTTTGGTCTTAATCTGGCTGGAATTCTTGTGGCAACTTTTATAGGAATGGCTTTAGGAGTCTTATGGTATTCGCCGCTTCTATTTGGAAAACGGTGGATGGAGAGTATTGGAAAAACACCAGATACATTAGGTGGTACTACTTTGCCAATGATAGGTAGCATAGTCGCTAATCTGATGACTGCAGTGGGTGTCTCTATTTTATTTTCATTTATTGACGTGGAAAGTTTATCGATGGGTATTGCAATTGGCCTAACTCTGGGATTACTTATTATATTTCCAGCTTTACTATCAGATAATCTGTTTTGTGGCTGGGGGAATCAGTTATTATTCATTCAGTCGGGCTACCGTGCTTTAAGTGTTTTGCTAATGTCGGTTGTCTCGGTATATTTTTCGTAGTTGCGCCTAACAAAGTGCTGCTGCGGAAATTAGCTCTAGTTAAACGAGTAAATTACATATGAAATCAGTATCTTTAGTTCTTGGTAGTGGCGGTGCTCGTGGATTGGCACACATTGGTGTAATTCATTGGCTGGAAGAGCACAATTACCGTATACAATCCATTTCAGGATGTTCTATGGGAGCCCTTATTGGTGGCATTTATGCCGCTGGGAAGTTGGATGAATTCGAAAAATGGGTTCGCGCAATAACAAAGCTGGAGATTATTACTTTACTTGATATTTCATGGAATAAAAGTGGACTGGTCAAGGGCGACAAGATTATCAACACTCTTATCGATCTCGTAGGCGATATGAAGATTGAGGACCTACCGATTAAATATACTGCGGTTGCAGCAGACGTAAACGAAGAAAAGGAAATATGGATTAATTCAGGGCGACTGTTTGATGCCATACGCGCCTCGATTTCTCTGCCTATGCTTTTTACACCTCACTATTATATGGGGGCGCACTTAATCGACGGCGGTGTACTTAATCCAGTTCCTATCGCTCCAACGTTCAGTGATAACACAGACATCACCCTTGCAGTAAACTTGGGTGGTAAATTGATTTCAAATTCTAATGCAATAGATATTAACGATCACCAGAAGAAAAAAAATAACGATGGAATAAATGAAAAAATCAATAATTATATACAACAGCTTAAGAACAAGATTGATCTCCCACAAGAAATAGACTGGGGAGCCTACGAAATAGCTAATCAGGCATTTGACGCTATGCAAAGTACCATAGCCAGACAAAAGCTAGCGGCCTATCCGCCAGATAGAAGTATTGAAATCGCGAGGAACGCCTGTGGCACACTCGAATTTGATCGCGCTGATGAAATGATCACACTCGGTTATCGCAAGGCTCAAGAGAGTTTCACTTGACAAAGGGTTCATATTCTTACTATCTTGTGTACAGTTAACAATTCGTTCCAGAGCGACATTCGTTAGGTTGCAGCCACTTATCTCAATCGTTGGATGCAGAAACATAAAGGAGACACATCATGGATATTCAGACAATGACAGCATTCTTTATGTGGTGCACCATCATAAATGGTGGCATATTCATTTTGTGGACAGTGTTTTCCATATTCGCCCCTGATTTTGTGTATCGCATGCAAAGCAAACTGTTCCCAATTTCCCGAGAAACCTACAACGTGGTCATTTACTCGTTTTTCGGGTTATTCAAGATCGTCTTTTTGGTCTTCAATGTTGTTCCTTACGTGGCGCTACTGATTGTCGGATAAAAAAGACCATCCAATTAGTCATTCAAACCGGTCGGGAATATGCCGCGTGCTTTAAATCAGGTCTGCAGCCCGGGGGCTTAATTCTGTCGTGTGTGTTGGAGATGGCACAGAAATAGAGAGATGCAAGTTCTATTGCCAGGTATTCGTGACACCGAAGGTTGGCGAAAGGACAAGGTTAATGTTGATGTTGATCTCGATCTTGAAACCTTCTGTGATCGTGTGATTTATGAAACGTTTGTGACCATGTTACAGGGTGAGATCCAAGACAGACCTTAATACTCAAGGTCAATGAAAGCAAAAGTGCGATAGATCGACCATGGAAACGTAAGTTTCTGTGTTTTACCTTTAGCCTACACCGAGGGCATACATTAAATGCCTCCGCAGCAGCACTGGAGAAGCTTAAATATACGGTGAGAAAGCTATGTTGTCGAACACAAGGAAAATCAATTTAATGCGGAGCTAAGAATGTCCCTGCCTGGTTGGAAAGCGTATTTCAGAATAGTCGAAGTGAAGAGTCCACGTGATATAGATAAATGGATAAGACGGACGTTACAGTATTATGTATACAAACAGTGGGATAAATCAGGCTACCGAAAACTCAGGAAGCTCGGTGTCTTGGAACACAGCCAAATCAGCGCATGGCCCTTGGCGGGGCTGAGTAATAGTCCAGCTCTGACTTACGCCTAATCGAATAAATACTTTATAAACATGAGGCTACCTTCACCGAGAAGAGCATGATATGAAACGTAGTAATAAACCGCCATGGAACGTGATCCGTATGTCTGGTGGTGTGGGAGGAGAGGTGTTGTGAGGTATCTCCCTATCCCGATTAGATCACACGGCAACCATTGGAGCATTCCATGCCAACCCTAATACGACAATCCGATTGCCTTGCAGCAGCACTTCGTAAACGAGATGCATACACAGAAGCTCACTGCGGCCGTGTTGAATCTCTGAGTGTGCAACTAGGGCTCCGGTGCCACCTTAACGCTTATGAAATCGGACTCCTACGAGTAGCTTCGAAACTACATGACGTAGGCAAGATCGGGGTCCCTGACTATGTTTTGTTAAAATCTGGAGACTTGGACGCAGGTGAGCTCGAAATAATGCGGTCTCACGCTGAGTTAGGGCAGGATATCTGTAACAAACTTCCACACAAAGACGCATCAAAGATTAGTCTTTATGTTCGGCATCACCATGAAGCGTTCGATGGCAGCGGCTATCCGGACGGATTGTCGGGAGAGCACATTCCAATCTACTCAAGAATCATATCCTTGGCAGATAATTATGATGCGATGTTGACAACGCGGTCTTATCATCGCGCTCGCTCCCATGCGCAGGTCATGGAAATAATGGAGTGTGAATGTGGGAAAAAAATTGATCCTTTTTTATTCGGGCACTTTGAAAAAATAGTGGCGAGTGCCGCGGGTGCCCCCTGACTGGCCTAAACTGGCGTTCAAGCGGAGCTTCGACTCTACGTTATGCATGATTCAAATCAAAGTAGGAGAAATTAATGGAGATTGATGACATAAAGGGCGATAAAGATGCTGCCAATCTGATTCTAGAATTAACTAAGAATTGGGATAAATCGGTTGAGCTTGGTAATTCTGAAGAATTGCCGCATTTTTACAGCGAAAACGTTGAATGTTTTGATATAGGCTCTCAAACCATTTTAGTAACACCGTGTTTGATGAAGTTAGGGTGGTGTTATCAAGAAGCTAAGATTTTATGGAGCCTTATAGGATGCTATAGGCATAAAAAAACCCGGAAACCTGGTATTAACAGGGTATTTCGGGTCTATTTTGAATCTTGTGAAATCTGAATTTGGTGGAGGCGGCGGGGATTGAACCCGCGTCCGCAAGCATTCCGCCTAAAGGTCTACATGCTTATCTCGTGCTTTTTATTTAACTAATGACTACCCGCCGAGCCAGGAAAATCATTAGCGATTTCGATTGAATTTAACGTTTTGAACTCCGAACCAAGTTCTGACGCGATCTTATGTAATGTGACTTCTGAATGTCCCGAAAGACGCTACACGCATAAGTACATGTAGTCAGAAGAATGGTGCTGTGTTTAAGCAGCTAAAGCCATTGAGTAGTTATCGTCATTTGCGAATACTTGTGTTCAGTAGGTTTTACGTGGTGTACTGTCCACGGCATGCACTCAAGGTTTTGCTACCCACGTCGAAACCAGGTCGCCCCCAGGATTGTACTAACAAAGAAGATTGATGCTTTTAATGAAGACTTCAAGAGCTAACATAAAAAGTATGCTGATTTTTGTGTGTGTTTTTTAAAAAGTCGCAGCCCATCAAGAGCTACGACTTGTTTAGCCTTTAGATAACGTTTACGTTTTCAGCTTGCGGGCCTTTTTGGCCTTGCGCAACTGTAAACTCAACTTGTTGGCCTTCGTCTAATGACTTGTAGCCGCCTGAGTTATTAATTTGTTGAAAATGTACGAAAACATCGGCGCCTGATTGTTGTTCAATAAAGCCATAGCCTTTATCAGAATTAAATCATTTTACGGTGCCAGTAGTTGTAGTAGACATAATGAGTCCTATAATATTTTTTATATAAAGCCTTAGAATAAGGCAGGTAAAGCTGATAATGAGGAAATTACTTAATGAAGAACAGGACGAGCGACTACAGAACAAACGGAAGAGACATCGAATTGGTAAAACAAGGGTAAATCAAATTTTCTAGCTGGAACCTATTATAAATAGATTATTAGGATTGTCAAATATTATTTAATTCTTATATTTGGGTATCACGTCAACTATCATAATTACTTAGACTCTCGCCAAACACTTTTTATGCTCAGATCTAAATGGAAAGTGACCATGATGTGCTTGAGTTATCATGCTTATGCAATTTTTATTTTTTGACGACAGCCGAATATCCGTGCTCAACTGCGGTTTCTGAGATTATCAGTTTTCTGGATACTCTAGTGTAAGATTGTTTTGTTTGAATTCAGTTCAAACCAACTATAAACAAGTACATTTTAAGTGGCGATCGCCATAAGTTTCATCGATACGACCGACAGGGGGCCAGTATTTATTTTCATATTGGCTGTTATCTGGAAAGAATGCCTGTTGTTTGCTATACGGGTGTGGCCACTCATCAGCGATTAGGCTTAATTGCGTATGTGGAGCATTAATCAATAGATTATCTTGTTTGTCAGCAACGCCGTTTTCTATAGCGGCTATTTCTTTACGAATGGAAATCAGGGCGGCACAAAACTTATCCAGCTCTGGCTTATTTTCACTTTCGGTGGGTTCTATCATCAGCGTTTCATGTACCGGAAAAGAAACGGTAGGCGCATGATAGCCGTAATCTATTAAGCGTTTTGCAATATCGTTTACGGTGATTCCGCTGGTTTTTTTAAAGGTACTACAATCTATGATGCATTCGTGAGCAATCCAGCCATTTTTCCCCTTGTATAAGATAGGGTAATGGGGGGCAAGCTTCATGGCTATGTAATTTGCATTTAAGATAGCGGTTAAAGTGCTCTTTTTAAGTCCTGCTGCGCCCATCATGGCAATATAGGCCCAGGGTATACTAAGGATATTGGCAGATCCCCAGGGGGCAGCTGAAATAGTGCCGATACTGGTTTCACCATTTGCTGCAGGGTTTACGCCGGATACAACAGGATGCACGGGCAAATATTCAATTAAATGCTCGCCTACACCAATAGGTCCAACGCCCGGACCTCCACCGCCATGCGGAATACTAAATGTTTTGTGCAGGTTAAGATGGGCGACATCTGCACCTATTTTTCCAGGGCGGGTCACACCGACCAGCGCATTAAAATTTGCCCCATCTAAATACACCTGGCCCCCGTGCTGATGGATAATCTGGCATATTTGACAGAATGATTCTTCAAATACGCCGTGTGTCGATGGGTAGGTAATCATGATGGCCGCCAGAGAACTGGAGTGCTCAGTAACAATTTCTTTAAGCTGTTCTAAACTTATATTGCCTTGTTTATCGCAAGGAATATTAACAATAGTGTAACCCGCCAAAGCTGCGCTTGCTGGATTAGTGCCATGTGCTGATTCTGGAATCAGGCAAATATTACGCTGACTTTCACCGCGTGATTGATGATATTTTTGAATGACTAACAAGCCACTGTATTCGCCTTGAGAGCCTGCATTCGGTTGTAGAGAAAATGCAGCGAAGCCGGTTAAATCACAGAGCATGTTTTCCAGTTCTTCAAATAACTGCTGGTAGCCCTGCGCCTGATAAGTGGGGATAAACGGATGCAGACTATTAAATTCATACTGCGAGATGGCTTGCAATGAAGTGGCTGAATTCAGCTTCATGGTGCAGGACCCCAAGGGAATCATGGATCGATCTAAAGCAATATCCTTAGCTGCCAACAAGCGCATATAACGCATCATTTCTGTTTCTGAATGGTAGAGATGAAATACCGGGTGCTGTAGAATCGAGTCTGTTCTAAGTAAAGAATCGGGTATGCATTCATCGATATTTTTATCGATTTCTATCAAGTCTGGTAATTTTTTACCGGGTAAGGCGAAGATTTTCCAGAGTTGCCGGATGAGCTTTCGAGAACTGCTTTGATCTAATGAAATACCCAAGGTATTGTTGTCAATAATACGCAGATTAATCTTCGCTTCTTCTGCTCTTGCGGCTATGCGATGTGCTTTGTAAGGAGTTTGTATGATAATGGTATCAAAGTAAGATGTGTTAATTACCTGATAACCTAACTGCTCGATCCCCTGAGCAAGGATTTGGCTGTAACGATGTACGCGTTGAGCGATCATTTTTAACCCGTATTCGCCATGATAAACAGCATAAAATCCTGATAAAACCGCTAATAACACCTGCGCTGTGCAAATATTGCTAGTCGCTTTTTCACGTCTAATATGTTGTTCACGGGTTTGTAAGCTCATGCGGTAGGCAATATTACCGTGACTATCCCTGGATACGCCTATTATTCTGCCAGGCATAGAGCGCTTATGACTGTCTTTACAGGCAAAAAAAGCGGCATGAGGCCCACCATAGCCCATAGGGACACCAAAGCGTTGCGCATTACCAATCACTATGTCGGCATCGAATTCAGCAGGTGCTTTGAGTAATACCAGGCTGAGTAAATCTGTGGCAATAGTAAGTAATGCGGATTTTTCGTGGGCTAGTTTGCCTAGCTGATGAAAATCCTTAATTTCGCCAAATGTGTCTGGATATTGGACAAGAATGCCAAAGCATTGCTGCTGTGCAAAATCTTCTAAGGGGTCACCTAATACTATTTTCAGGTCGAGTGGTTTTGCATGTGTTTGCAGAACAGCAATCGTTTGTGGATGACAGTGCTTATCGACAAAATAGTTATTCGAGTCACTTTTACTAAGGCGTCTGCTCATATTCATTGCTTCAGCAGCGGCTGTCGCTTCATCTAGCAGAGATGCGTTGGCAATATCCATGGCTGTTAAATCAATGATCAACTGTTGAAAATTAATCAGCGCTTCCAGTCGACCCTGGCTTACTTCTGCCTGGTATGGCGTATAGGCTGTATACCAGGATGGATTTTCAAGAACATTACGTTTTATGACGGCGGGCATGACGGTATCGTAATAACCCATGCCGATCAATGATGTGAAGGTTTTGTTACGCGCGCGTATTTTACGTAAATAAACGATTGCAGCACGCTCGCTGATGGCATCGACCAGCATTAAAGGGTCCTGATCGACTATATTGTCAGGAAAAGCTGTAGGGATTATATCCTCCAGTGATTGTAAGCCCAGTTCATTTAATGTTTCTTGAATTTGCCGGTCATTCGAACCTATGTGCCGATGCACGAAATTCCCACGCATTTCCAGTTCTGATAAAGGTGTTTTTGTATTGGTCATATTAAGTACCTTGGCAATAGGAGAGTAGTACCTGCTCAGCGGTAATAGCGATGTTTTACAAAAGGCAGCTGGGTAACGGTGACTTCAATATCTTTATTGCGTTGTTTGCAAGTAAGCTGGCTTCCAGGGGCAATAAGCTCAGTTATGACATAGGCCATGGCAACCGGTTTTTGTATGCTAGCTCCAAAGCTGCCACTACTGATATAACCGGCTTTATTGCCCTGCAGATCAAATAATTCGGTTCCTTCTCTGAGTATGCTTTTACTACTTGTTGCAATACCGACTCGATAGTGCTCTGCCCCTTCGAGAAATTGATAGCGAACTCTTTTAGCGCCTAAATAGTCAGTTCGATCTTTTGCAACTAGCCATGATAAATTTGCTTCTATTGCTGTGATCTCTACTGAAAGTTCATGACCATACAGGCAAAGTCCTGCCTCCAGACGCAGGCTGTCTCGTGCTCCTAAGCCTATAGGCAATACTTCGGTATGAGACAGCAGCAATTGCGCCAGATTTAAGACATTATTATTAGTAACGGAAATTTCAAAACCATCTTCACCGGTATAACCGCTACGGCTAATAGTGCAAGGGATACTATTAATGTGGGTTTGACGTACACTCATATAAGGCATAGTGCTAAATTGAGTGTCGTACTGGGTAAGTACTGTAACGGCTTGTGGTCCTTGAAGTGCTAATAGGGCTTGCTCTGATTGAAATGCAATCTGGCAGTGGTGAGGCAAGTGATTCTGCAGGTGTTGTAAGACAATGTTTTTACGCGAGGCGTTAACAATGAGTAGCAGGTGAGTGCCAAGGTTTGCAATGATCAAATCATCAATAATGCCTCCAGACTTATTGGTCAGCACTGTATAGCGTTGCTTTCCTGGAGGCAGGTTCTGTAAGTTGCTAGGGACTAGCTTCTCTAATTCAGCGGCGCATTGTGCTCCGTTCAGGTGTATTTGCCCCATATGGGAAATATCAAATAAACCAGCCTGGGAACGGGTATGCAGGTGTTCTTTAATTATTCCTGAGGAATAGTGTAGCGGCATTGCATAACCGGCAAAAGGGGTCATTTTCGCTTTCAGTTCAGCATGCAGTGAATATAATGCGGTTTGTTCAATAGTTTGCATAGCAATATTTATCTGGTTTCTGTTGAAAAAAGGTGCTTGCTACTTTTATTGTTTTTATTATTTCGTTTACTATAGTGGAAAAGAAATATTTGTGCGCATTTTTTAAGAAAAAATTAGTAGAACAATAAAAACACAGATAAATGTGCTAATAAACGGCATAAAAAAGGTACAATGTTCGGCGTTATTGCAAAAGGAAATTAGGAAAACTAGTGACACAGCGAATTATTAAAATAGCAACACGACAAAGTCCTCTGGCATTATGGCAGGCTGAAAATGTAGCGGAAAGACTACAACAAGCTCACCCCGGCATAAAAACCGAATTAGTGAAAATGGTGACTAAAGGCGATAAAATTCTCGACGCTCCTTTAGCTAAAATTGGTGGCAAAGGTTTATTTGTTAAAGAGTTAGAACAGGGCATGCTGGAAGGCTCGGCTGACATAGCGGTGCATTCCATGAAAGATGTCCCGGTTGAATTTCCGGAAGGGTTGCATTTGGCAGTTATTCTACTGCGCGAAGACCCTTATGATGCCTATGTGTCCAATCACTATAAGTCGATAGAAGACTTACCAGTCGGTGCGAAGGTTGGTACCTCTAGCTTGCGTCGTCAATGTCAATTTGCAGAGCGTCAACCGCATGCGCAAATTTTATCCCTAAGAGGTAATGTAAATACTCGGCTAGCCAAACTTGATGCGGGCGATTATGATGCCATCATCCTGGCGGCTGCCGGCTTAAAACGCCTGGGCTTCGAGCATAGAATTACTCAGTTGCTAGACAGCAGCGTCAGCTTACCCGCAATAGGGCAAGGGGCTGTCGGGATTGAATGCCGAATAGATGATATAGAGATGAATCAGTTACTGGCTCCATTACAAGACGTTGAAAGTACTATTAGAGTAAAGGCAGAGCGAGCCATGAATGCGCGTTTGAATGGTGGTTGTCAGGTGCCTATTGCCGGGTTCGCCGAGTTGCAAGGAGAGCAGTTGTTTATGCGTGGTTTAGTAGGCAAACCTGATGGTAGTGTTATGTATCGCGCGGAAAAAACGGGTCCTATGGAAGAAGCTGAGTCGATTGGTCGAGCGGTGGCTGATGAACTCCTGTCAAAAGGGGCGGGCGAGGTTTTAAAGGCATTATACGTATAAGTCTGAATAGCTATCGCCTGGAAAAATGTACACAGGAAAAAAAATATTAGTTACACGCCCCAACCATCAATCGGAAAATATGTGTCGGCTGATTGAACAACAAGGCTGGCAGGCTATTCGTTTTCCGGTGATAGCGATTAAAGCCAGGTCATTATCTACTCAGGAGATAAGGCGGGCGGAGAATATTGACCTATATCAGCAGGTTTTTTTTGTCAGTGTCAATGCGGTAAATTTTGCACTACAGATAATTAATGGCAAAATGAAGGGCTTGCAAAAAGTCTCTTGTATCGCGTTGGGCAACGCGACTTATAAGGCTTTAACAGCTCACGGAATTAGCAATATATTAGTGCCGGAGCAGGGATTTAATAGCGAAGCGATACTGGCCATGCCTGAAATGCAGGACATGCAAGGACAATCCTGTCTGATTATAAGAGGTGAAGGTGGCCGGGAGTTATTGGCAGCTAGTTTACAAGAACGTGGCGCAACAGTAGATTATCTGGAAGTATATAAGCGTGCGATGCCTATAACTGATAATCGTTTGGTAAGCGAATATTTGCAGCATAAGGCAGTATCTGCCATCCTTGTTTATAGTGGCGATGCACTGAATAATCTGTTAAAAATGCTGGCCAAACAAGATATTAATCAGAATTTGCTAAATACTCCTCTCGTAGTTATTAGCCAGAGAGTACAGCATTTGGCTAAAAAAATCGGATTTAAGAATATTGTTATTGCTGATGAAGCATCTGATGCAGCAATGATGAATGCATTATTGAATGGGGAAGAATGTGGCTGAAATTATAGAAGAACAAAATCAACAAAAGGTAGCACCAACTCCGGCGTCAACACCTAAGCAAAAGAAATCTGGCAATGGAGCCTGGTTTGGACTGGTTATTATATTAATTATTTTAGGCCTGGCTGGTGCAGGTTTTCTGCTATTGCAACAATTGCGTGATAAACAACAAGACCTGGGCGGCGTACTTAGTAAGGATTCTCAACAGATGCAGGAGTTGACTAAACAGATTTCGGGTTATCAGAATCAGTTAGTGGCAATTCAAACGCAATTATCCAGTTTAAGTGCAGAAGTAGGTAGTAAAGAAAGTAACTTTGAACATAAATTAAATGAACATAGCGACATACACAATCAACGTTTAACTAACGTCGCAGAGCGATTAAAAGAGTCCATACAGCATATACAAAGGCAGTTAGGGAAAACAAGAGGTGACTGGCTGGTTGCCGATGCGGAGTATTTATTAAGTGTTGCTAATCGACGACTGCATTTAATGGGCGATGTTGCGACCGCAATCGAAGCTTTAAAAGCTGCGGATAATCGTTTGCGTGAGAGCGGTGACACTGCGGCCTTTAAAGTGCGGAGCCAGATTGCTAAAGAAATATCCTTAGTTAAAAAAGTAGAAGTTGCAGATGTTGTGGGTATTTATTCAACGCTGGATATGCTGGAAGAAGATGTTGACAAGCTCAATGTATTTCTACCCTACTCGGGCAAGACGAAAGACCAGCAAAGCACAAGTAAAGTATCACCAGACACACCTGCGGCAGATGAGACATCTACTGATGATGTAAATGATATGCTAGATAAGGCATTGGTTGAAATTGAAGGTATCATTACTATCAGACGGTTAGATAATCCGGTAACGACAATCATTAGCCCAGAACAGAAAGCATTTATAACCGAGCAGTTGAGCACGAAGCTAGCTATTGTCAAGCTTGCCTTAGTTCAACATAATGATGCGCTTTATCAGGCCGGGATTGATGATGTTCAACAATGGTTAGATAAAAACTTTACTAAAGATGCGGAATATAAACACTTCCTCACTGAACTAGAGCAGTTAAAAAGGATACAGCTAAGAAGTAATTTCCCGGACATTAGTCAATCACTCAAAATGCTAAGAGATATTGCTAAGCTAAGACTGGATTCAGATCAAGCCTCTCAGTCGGAGCAAGAACCGGATATAGAGCCTAAACCCTTAACGCAACCTGAAACTCAGGAAGCTCAATAAAAAGGGAATTCTAGTATGAAAAATATTCTATTTTTTTTAGTAACATTAGTTACCGCTCTTGGTTTTGCCTTTATTGTTCATGAGTGGATGCTGCAATATAATGATCCGGGCTATGTGCTTATTGGTGTTGGTCACTGGGCTATGGAAACATCCTTAATTGTTTTTACTGTTGGACTCATTATCAGTTTCTTTATTTTTTATGTCTTGTTCAGGATTCTGGGCTGGTTAATTCGGCTTCCTGGGAAAATCAAAACGCGTGGTAAATCAGTTAAATTTAATCGTTCACAAGATGCCCTGATTGCAGGTCTGGTTGATTCAGCAGAGGGTAATTGGGAGCGCGCAGAAAGAACGTTGATCAAACACGCTTCAAATAGTGGTGCGCCTTTAATACATTATTTAACTGCTGCGCGTGCTGCGCATTCCCGGGGAGCAATGGATAAGCGTGATGAATATTTGCGTCGCGCAACCAAAGATGCTCCTGGATCGGAAATGGCAGTTGGCTTAACTCAGGCTGAACTAAATTTATCTCAAAAACAATTTAATCAGGCACTGGAAACATTAACAAAATTGCACTCTATTGATTCTTCGCATGCCAGTGTTTTAAAATTGTTACATCAAACTTATCAGCAGTTGGGGGACTGGAAAGCGATCCGTTCCTTGTTACCAGCATTTTATGAAAATAAAGTTTTTATGGAAGCGGAAGTGAGGTTATTAGAAGTAGAGACTTACAGTGTTTTACTTAAAGAAGCTTCAGAACATGCAGATGCACGAGAAATTCAGGAGCTTTGGGATAGTGTTCCTGAGCACGTTAAAACGATGTCGGGCGTCCCCGCCATTTATTACGCTGCAATGATAGAAGCAGGGGCGGGAGCAAATATTGAACAAGAACTGATTAAATCTTTAAATAATAAATGGGATATGACCTTGCTGGTTTTATTTGGCAGCGTACAGTCTATAGATTTTCGTGGACAGTTGGAAATGGCCGAAAAATGGTTATTGCAACATGGCAATGACGCTATCTTGTTACGTGTTTTGGGCAAAATTTCCATTAAATGTGAATTTTCCGAGAAAGCTAAAAAATACCTTGCTAAAAGTATCGGTGTTGAGCCGACTGTCGAAGCTTATCGTATTCTGGGAAACTTTCTTGCACAGGAAGGTGATCAGGAGCGTGCGAGTGAATGTTACAAGCTTGGCCTGGAGTTAGCTTCGACCCAAGTGATCAGTGTTGCTAGTGAAATGTAATCGTTAGTAACATTTACAGTAGGGCCGACTTTAGTCCGCTTAAAGTATTTTATCAGGCGTAACATGCTTTATTATTTTAGCTATTGCACTCCTGCTAATTGAATGGCATTAAGGGTTTTCCTGGAAATTTATACAGGAATGCTTTACATAATGCGTCATAAATTGCAGGAGCATGATAACTTGGGAATTAATCAATTGTTGCAACAAAAGTTGCTCGTCTGGGTGCCGGATGGCCTTCAATCGTCAAATCAGGATTATTCGGATCTAAAAAGTCCTGAAGAGAATTAAACGTCATCCACGGTGTCGAACGTTGTTCCAGCATACTGGTTTGATTTACATCTACAACACGTATATTTTTAAAACCACAGCGTTTCATCCAGCTTGCTAATGTATCGCAAGTAGGGAGAAACCAGACATTGCGCATGCGTGCATATCGATCTACGGGAACTAACACTTCGCCTTGTTTGCCTTCTATCACCAGGGTTTCTAAAACCAGCTCACCACCACTGCGTAAACAATCTCGTAAGTCTGTTAAATGATCAATTGGCGAACGACGATGGTAAAGTACGCCCATGGAAAACACAGTATCAAAAATATTGGTTTTTTCGGGTATCTCTTCTAGTGTTAGCGGTAAAACATACACGGGTGCTTCACCATATAAACGGCGTATTGCCTGAAACTGTAATACATGCAACTGCACAGGATCGACACCGATTACCATTTGCGCGCCGGCACCCAGCATGCGCCAACAGTGATAGCCATTACCACAGCCTACATCCAAAACCAGGCGGTTATCTAATGGAGTTATTTGATCTTTGATCCGTTCCCATTTCCAGTCGGATCGCCACTCGGTGTCAAGGTGTAAATCAAATAAATCGTAAGGTCCTTTACGCCAGGGAAACAGGTTCTTTAAGCCAGCATCAAGCTGCTGCCATTGTGTTTTAGATAGTTCATCTGCTCGACCAATTTTGAAGCCCTCATTATTAAGCTGTAGACTAGGATTTTTCGGGATAGGTAATTGTTCAACGGCGGCATTCCACTTGGAGAAATTACCATGTGCTTCAGGATTAAGTTTTTGCTGAATTTGACCGGGTAAGATTGCACTCCAATGTTCTGCATTTCTTGTTGTCAGTAGCTCGTAGAGCGGTTGATAGTCAATCATTTCAGGGCAATTATGGACGCAAAATTAAAATATTGAAACCAGACCTCGGCATTATCAAAGCCCGATTGTAACAGTCGGTTTTTATGTTGGGTGAATGTTTCAGGGATTAACACATTTTCTAGTGAAGCGCGTTTTTGACTGATTTCCATATCACTATAGCCATTCGCTTTTTTAAATGCATGATGCATCTCGGTTTGTAAGGATTGCTGTCTTAAATCACTAAAAAATAGTTTTTCAGAGAGAACTAATAAGCCACCAGGCCGTAGTCCGGCATATATCTTCTTAATAAAGGCATTGCGGTCAGCCAGAGGGATAAATTGCAAAGTAAAATTCAATACAACTACTGAGGCATTTTGTATTTTAATATCCTGAATATCGCTACACACCAGTTCGACAGGAATTGATGCGGTATCTCTTGTTATAATTTTTTCACAACGTGATAGCATGGCAGTCGAATTATCTACAGCAATAATTTTACAGTTTGCTGCGGATATTTTATGCCGCATGGACAGCGTAGCGGCACCTAATGAGCAGCCCAGGTCATAACAAACGCTATCCGCCTGAGCAAAGCGGCTGGCTAGCAAGCCAATAGCAGAAATAATAGCACTGTATCCAGGTACAGAACGTTGTATCATATCCGGGAAAACATCGACGACGCTGGCATCGAATTTAAAGCCATCGATATCGCCCAGCGGACTTGCGTATAAGGTATCTTTTTGTAAATTCATTGTAATTATCATAAAAATAGAAAGTTAATTTTACTTAAAAATTACCACTTTGTACGCAGAAAAAACTTTAAGGAGAAAATGAATAGTGACTCAGCTTAATAAAAATCAACCCAGCCAAATTCAAATTGAACAAGTAAAAGCATTTTTATTCGGTTTGCAAGATAGTATTTGTACAGGATTGCAAGCCGAAGATGGCGGCGCCGTGTTTGTCGAAGATTCCTGGGATAGAGAAGAAGGGGGTGGTGGGCGATCAAGGGTGTTAACTAATGGAACGATTTTTGAACAGGCAGGCGTTAATTTTTCCCATGTATTTGGGCAGAAACTTCCGGCTTCTGCCACAGCGAAACGACCAGAGCTGGAGGGGCGTGATTTTCAGGCGATGGGCGTGTCTTTAGTGATGCACCCACATAATCCTTATGTACCGACTTCACATGCAAATGTACGTTTTTTTATCGCCGAAAAACCGGACGAAGATCCCATTTGGTGGTTTGGCGGTGGCTTTGATTTAACGCCCTTTTATCCTTATAAAGAAGATGTGATAGCCTGGCATAAAACCGCAAAATCTGCTTGTGATCCCTTTGGTAAAGAGGTTTATGCAAAATATAAAAAATGGTGTGATGAATACTTTTACCTCAAACATCGAGATGAGACAAGAGGTGTGGGGGGGCTATTTTTTGATGATTTAAATGCACCAGGGTTCGAGGAAAGCTTTGCTTTTATGCAAAGCGTTGGAGAGCATTTCTTAAAGGCGTATTTGCCGATAGTACAAAATCGTAAAGCGACAGAATATGGTGAACGCGAGCGTAATTTTCAGCTCTATCGTCGTGGACGGTATGTTGAATTTAACCTGGTCTACGATCGCGGCACTTTGTTCGGTTTGCAATCAGGAGGACGTACCGAATCGATCCTAATGTCCATGCCGCCCGTTGTGCATTGGAAGTATGACTGGAGCCCTGAAGAAGGCAGTCCTGAAGCAGTATTGTATGCAGATTATTTACATGCCAGAGACTGGCTGGCAGAATAGATTTTTTGAACGGGTGTTTCAGTCACTAGTCACTTATTATTGAAAATATCAAGGCGGGCATAATGCGGATTAAATTCTTAAGCAGCAGCTTATTTCTAATTGTATTCACGGCATGCACAACGAAAGTAGTCCAGGCACCTAAAACGGTAATGTTGGGTTCAGACCGGGATGCTCATGCATGCATTTCATCAGCAGGTTATAGATGGTGTGCGGTTACTCAGCAATGCGAACGCCCCTGGGAACTGGCAAAAATGCAGAAATTTGCCAACACACGGTCTGCATTTGATAAATATTGTGAAAATCCTGAGCAGTAGTCGCACTTTGAAGATCAGAGAACGTTATCAAACCACAATTAAATTTAATGAGTTGCAACGTACATGCAAACCATAAAGAAAAAGGAGAAAGTTTTCTTGAAGATATTGATGACAAATCAATTTTATAGAACTAATACGTCGACTGACAGAGTCTGGACAGCCCCCTTTGGCTGGATACATGTCTTGTTATTCTGTCTGTGTTTATTGATAACAGAATCCTGTATTGCCGGTGAAAAGCAGGGGTTTATAAAAATTAAAGTTGATTTAAAGGTCTCTCAGTCATCACAAGTAGCAAAAATATGGATACCTTATCCTGTTTCAGACGAGAATCAACTGATTGAAAATATGGCTATTAAAGGTAATTTTGTAAACTCTGCGGTTTATACAGAACCCCAAAGTGGCGCATTATACTTCTTTGCTGAATGGCCGAAAGAAATTCAGGAAAAAGACATGGAAATGGGCTTTAAAGTAAGTACTAAAGAACGCAAAAATACAAATTTGCTAGATACAGGTGCGCCAGTTCCTCTTGAAATACAAAAGTATTTAGCGTCAGACTGGTGGGTTCCAACCGAAGGGCAGGTAGCAGAAATTGCCAATAGCATACAAAAAGACAAAACCGGCATTTTAGAGAAAGCACGCGCTGTTTATGACTGGGTGGTCGAAAACACCTATAGAGATCCTAATGTAAAAGGATGTGGTCTTGGTATCGTCGAAGTTACTTTAAGTAAACGCAGTGGAAAATGTGCTGACCTAGGCTCTGTCTATGTGGCTTTGGCTAGGAATGTCGGCGTTCCGGCAAGAGAAGTGTTTGGTCTCAGACTGGGTAAAAAAGCAAACCAGGATATTACTGGTGGTTATCATTGCTGGGCAGAATTTTACTTGCCTGGTGCGGGCTGGATTGCAGTAGACCCAGCTGATGTAAGAAAGAAAATGCTGGTTGATAAATTAGAGCTGGCCGATGTAAAGGAGCTTCGTGAATACTTTTTCGGAGGGGTTGATGCAGACAGAATGGTGCTCGAAACAGGCGGCAGAGGAATTACTTTACAACCTGCACAAGAATCTGAGCCTGTTAACTACCTGATGTATCCGTATGCAGAAATTAATGGCAAGGCATTAGATTACTTTGATCCGGAAAATTTTCGTTATTCAGTTCAATTTAAACAACTATAGCACCTCACCAGACTGAGCCAGGCTTGAGTTTCCTTTGTTGTATTCTGCTAGTCTTCAAGTGAGCTTTAAGTAGCCCGTTTCTTGCGATACCAGAATACACCGAGCGCAATAAACGCCAGCGCAAAAACTATGCTGTTTGCCTGTTGTATATAGATAATAACGCTTTCACCATAGTGAAAATACAGCGTAAAGAAACTGATAGTCGAGATTGTACAGGCTAGCAAGTCGGACAAGGCAAATTTGATAAAATTCATTTTCCCCAGGCCTGCAGTTAAAAACAGCGCATTTCTAACGCCAAATGGGATGAACCGGCCTAATAATAAAGTAATCACCCCGTATTTTTGATAGTACGCATGAATCTTGGAAATTCTTTCGTGAGACACCATATTGGCAAAAAAGCGGATCTCAAATATCTTTGGTCCGATAAACCTGCCTAAACAGTATGAGATAAAATCAGAAAAAAAGGCCCCCAGATAAACAGCCATGAACAAGTGAGGCAAATAATCAGGGTGCTTGCTGGCCAAAAGAGCGGAAATAAAAATCATGACATCTTCAGATACTGGGATATTTAATCCAGCTAATAGCAACGCGCTAAAAATAATAAAATGGGCATGATGGATATGAGCGTGAATAAGTTGTATCAGTTCTTCCATTGCTGTTTTTGTGTGTTTAAGCGAACAAAAATATTTTATATTATGCCTCGTTTATATGAGCGAGGGACTTGTTTTTTAGCTGACCGGGAAAACGACGCTTTTGCAAATTGATTGATCTGATGCTCTTCAGACAATTTCAGTTAAAGACACATTTGGATATTCCTTTATCGAAGCCCCCTCAAACCTAGAAACCGCAGTTGACCGCTATAAAACATAAGTGACTGAATATAAAATATAATGATCGTAAAGGCTTGTCACCTGTTGGATGATTCTACTCCGCTTCACGGTTTTGTGGATAAATCTGAGCACGAAATACTGCGCTACAGCTCTTGCCAAGGACTACGGCCATTGCCTGCGAGCTGTGCCTTGTCTTTCATACGCAGATTTTCCACAAAATCCGTAATCAACTGAGGTTTCTAGGTTAAATAGCCTTCGTATTACTGACTTAACAAAGCGGTATATGCCATCTTGCAGGCAAGCATTATGCTTAAAGAAACTGTCACTTTTGTGTTGGTGTTATGGCTGTTTGTTTTAGTTGCTCATATTTATTTCTAATGATATTGTGAATCAGATTTTAAAATAGTCCTGTTATCTTAAACTATTCCAGGTTGGAGCAGCTTATGAAGCTCTGGTATATTAATTTAGTGTTACGCATAGCTAATGACTCATCTTGTGCAATATGTTAACAACCTCTTTTATCGGGTGTTTTTAAAAAGTAGAATATACATTAATTTACCGAAAAATATGAAAAATCACTCATGAAAAAATACCTTCCAGCATTCCTGTTTATTCTGTCTATTGGCTTTTTAATTTCAGGCATTATTCAGCCTTTTATGACTATTAAGGCAGACATCAATAAGCAAGAATTATTCGATATTGCAGCGAAAGAATTTTTGCCGCCTGATCAGCAAGGTAATGATTTTATTCAACATATGTTGCAATCGGTATTACAGGAAGTTAATTTTGAAGGCTCTATTACAGCATTTGAAATTACTCGCAGTTTATTAGAAACGATGAGTGAACTGATTTCGCATGATCATGTTATCGTTGGCTTGTTGATCGGTTTATTTGGTCTGGTTATTCCGTTTTTAAAGATTGTTCTTACGTTGATTGCTTTACTTTTAGCATCAGGAAAAACCAGAAATGATCTGTTATTAATCAACAGTGTGTTAAGTAAATGGTCTATGTCTGATGTATTTTTGATGGCTATTCTGGTTGCCTTTTTTACGGTAAATGCCAATGCACAAACGATTAATACTATACAAATGAGTGCTAAGCTAGAATCAGGTTTTTATCTGTTCGCTACTTATTGTTTATTAGCGATTATTGCGAGCCAGTTAATGCAATTCCAGAAAGAGAAAACTGAGGAATAAAGAGTGTCATGCGAAATCCATGCTGATTTAATAACAGGGCTTCAGAAGAATTAAGTATTGATACTGGAAATAGACGACAACTTGATATGATGCTTGTCGTTCAATGATCGATTTAAATTGCGTGCTGGTGAAATTAATTGCAAACCTCCAAGAGGTAAACATTTGCACGGTATTATGTATCTTGCGTTATGATGGCGACTATATACTTTTTGGATATAAAAAACTTTGAATAAAAAAAGATTATTAAATTTATGAGCAAAGACTCAGATAAAGGTTTGGACTTTAGTACCATAACCGACCCTTATGCACAACGTGAGGCTGAGAAATATGAACAGCCGATACCTAGTCGAGAATTGATTTTACAACTGATCGAGAAAGGTGGGCGACCGATAGGGCGAAAGCAAATTGCGGAAGCGTTTGCACTGGAATCAGATGAGCAATTAGAGGCCTTACGTCGACGCTTAAGGGCTATGGAACGTGATGGGCAGCTATTGTTTAACCGCCGTCAGCAATATTGCCTGGTTGATAATCATGATTTAATCCCGGGGCGAATCTTAAGTTACCCTGACGGTTTTGGCTTTTTAAAGCCTGATGACGGGGGGGAAGATTTGTTTTTATCTCCACGGGAAATGAATCGTGTGTTACATAATGATCGTGCCCTGGTGCGTGTTTCAGGAACGGATAGAAAGGGGCGTCGGGAAGGTAAGATCGTAGAAGTATTAGAGCGAAACACCAAACAAGTGGTCGGGCGCTTTATAAAAGAACATGGCGTGCAATTTGTGCAGCCGGATAATAAAAAAATCACCCAAAATATTTTGATTCCTGGTGGCAAAGGAAATGGCGCTAAAAAAGGTGATATGGTTGTCGCGTCCATCATCGAACAGCCTACTTCAACAAGTCAGCCTATAGGAAAAATTACTGAAGTGCTAGGTGCGCATATGGCACCGGGTATGGAAATCGATGTTGCTATTCGCACTTATGATTTACCTAGCGTCTGGCCTGACGAAGTCATTGAGCAGGTTAAGCCATTTAAAAAAGTGGTTTCCGAGGAAGCGAAGCAAGGCCGGGTTGATATACGCAATGTACCATTAGTTACAATTGATGGTGCCGATGCGCGTGATTTTGATGATGCCGTTTTTTGTAGTAAAACGCCTAATGGCTGGAAGCTCCTGGTAGCGATTGCGGATGTATCGCATTATGTGCAACCGGGCAGTGCTTTAGACCTTGAGGCAAGAAACCGGAGCACCTCGGTTTATTTTCCTGAGCAGGTTATTCCGATGCTGCCCGAGATATTATCTAATGGGTTGTGTTCAATAAATCCTGATGAAGATCGTTTGTGCATGGTCTGTGAGATGATTATTAATGCTCAGGGACAAGTAACGCGTGCGAAATTTTTTGATGCAGTGATGTGCTCCCATGCGCGGTTAACCTACGATAAGGTATCCGCAATGCTGGAACATAATAATAGTAAATTAAGAAAACAATATAATGCTGTACTGCCTCATTTGGAGGAAATGTATGCTTTATATAAAGCCATGCGTGGGCAACGTGAAATACGTGGCGCAATGGATTTTGATACTCAGGAAACGCAAATTGTTTTTGCTGCAGACCGCAAGATTGAGAAAATTATTCCGGTACAGCGTAATGACGCGCATAAACTGATAGAAGAGTTTATGATTGCTGCGAATAGTACAGCAGCGCGTTATTTGAATCGTAAAAAAATGCCGCGCTTATTACGTATTCATGAAGGTCCTTCAGAAGAAAAAATTCGTACATTAAAAACCTTTCTAGGTGAAGTGGGTTTGCATATGGGCGGGGGTGACAAACCAACTCCTGTTGACTATATGCATTTGACCAATAGCATAAAGGACAGACCAGATGCGCATTTAATTCAGACTGTGTTATTACGCTCTATGTCACAGGCAGTATATAGCCCTGAGAAAAAGGGGCATTTCGGTCTGGCATTAGAGGCTTATACTCACTTTACTTCACCTATACGTCGTTATCCTGATTTAATGGTTCACCGGGCAATTCGGCATTGTTTACAGGGTAAAGCGCCAGAAAGTTTTTATTGTGGTTTTCCTGATATAACCACTCTGGGTGAGCATTGTTCATCTAATGAACGGCGTGCAGATGAAGCAACACGTGATGTGGTCAGCTGGCTAAAATGTGAATATATGCAGGACAAAATAGGCGAATCTTTTGCCGGTGTTATTTCTGCAGTTACCAGTTTTGGATTTTTTGTCGAGCTTTCTGATTTATATGTTGAAGGTTTAGTGCATGTGACGTCCCTGGGGCAAGATTTTTTTAAATTTGATCCGACAAGTCACCAGTTAAAAGGTGAGCGAACTGGAGTATGCTATCGGCTGGGTGATAGCGTGAATGTAACAGTCATCAGTGTAAATCTGGATGATAAAAAAATGGATTTTGATTTGGTCGGCATACCGCGCAGAGGTGCGCCGCAGTCTGTAGAAAAAAGTTCGAAAAAGCCTAAACATGATGATAAGAAGAAATCTAAGTATAAAAAAAGGAGAAGTAAAAGTAAGCCAGGTAAAAAGGGTGTGTAAATGAATCTAGCTAAAATATTTGGCGTTCATGCTGCACAGTCAGCACTGGATTATGCCCCTAAAAAGATCAAGCAAGCCTGGGTAGATCAGAAGAGACAGGATGAGCGCGTCTTGTCTATCGTTAAAGGGCTACAAAAGCATAACATCAGAGCCGAAAAAGCGGATCGTAAAAAGCTGGATAATTTGTCCAAAGGCAGCAATCATCAAGGTATTATTTTAGAAGTTGAAATGCCAGCGATGCGCTCTGAAAGTGATTTAAAAGCCGTGGTTGAAAGTGCCAAACAAATACCATTTTGGTTGATTTTAGATCATGTACAAGATCCGCAAAATTTAGGCGCTTGCTTAAGAACGGCTGATGCGGCGGGGGTGCAAGGCATTATTATTACCAAAGATCAAGCGGTAGGTATCACGCCTACGGTATGCAAGGTAGCCAGTGGTGCTGCGGAAATGGTACCTGTTTACCAGGTGACTAATTTAAGTCGCACCATTAGCTGGTTAAAAGAACAAGGTATCTGGATCGCAGGTGCAGCAGGAGAGGCAGAGCAGACCATCTATGCTACAGATGTTAATATGCCACTGGCTTTGGTAATGGGTGCTGAGGAAAATGGCATGCGTCGATTAACCCGTGAACAATGTGATTTTTTAGTGAAAATTCCAATGCAAGGGAGCGTCGAAAGCTTGAATGTTTCAGTTGCAGCTGGCGTATTGATTTATGAGATTTTTAGACAACGGTTGGGGACTTAGAGCAATTGAGCATTCTTGATCAGTTAAGAAAGGAGGCAGACGAGAAAAAAAACTCTGAGCAACAGCAAGTTGATCTGGAGCAGTTACAGGCGCAACGTTATAAAACAGAAATTTTGCCTAAAATGCAGGAAATATTTAAATACATGCAGGAATTGGTGAAATATTTAAATTACCTTGATGTGCCTGTACAGGTGAAAGAGTATAGTTCCCGTTATCCGCAACTGGGCTCCTTAATGCAAAAGGATTACAGAATTAGTACCGATAGTTTTGGTGGTTTAGCAGATATAGATAAACTAAAGCATATTAATATTACTTTTTACTGTGAAGGTGAGGGGACGTTTGAGTATGTCGTACGCAGTAAAACAGATATTGAAAAGGAAATTGCTTTTTTACACTCCAAACGCTTAAGCAATAAGACTCATAGGGTCCCAGGTCATAAAAACGAAGATATACTTAAGTTTCTGGTATTGCGTAAAATACCGGTACGTTTACGTTTTGAAGTGGATTATGAAAAATCACTTATAAAGGTCATCATTAATAATTATTCACAATTTTCTATTTATACGGAATCATGGCAGGCAGAAGCAATTGACCACGATTTCTTAGATGCAGTGACACGATATTTATTGCGTAAAGATTCTGAATTTATTAAACCTGATATTACTGATGAAGAGCGTAATTCCTTACGCAAAAAACTAGCTAAGATTAAGAAAACTGAGCAGGGAATATTTTGGTGATATTTAATTTCTCAGGAAACAAAAAACAGTAAAGGGGCATTTGTTAAATAACTTAGGCAACTCATTTTTTGGGAGCGTGGATAACCTGTTTGTGTTTTGCAGACAAACTGTGCCTGAGACCCTAAGATAAAGGCATTATGTTAGGTTAAGGGTGAGTTTTTTTTCTTCGTGCAATTTACTTTTTCAACCAGGAGTAAAAAAGCTTTAGCTTTTTTACTCCTGGTTTGTAGTAGATTAAATATCGTGATGCGCCTAAATAATTAACGCTAATAAATCCTGAATGATTGCTGTATTTGTTCAAATTCATGCAGATAAGGTTTTGCAACTTCGTGATTAGCTGCAATAACGACTAAATCATGCGAGAAAACGGAGGTGTTATACCAGTTAAAACTACCATCGATAACAATATAATCATCAATAATGCAGTATTTTGAATGAATCGGAGAATACGGCACTGGGTGGTCATCTTGTCCATAAACGAGCCCCACATGAACTCCAGAGTTTCTTAAGCGCTCTATAACCGGTAGCAAGGGGCGATTTAACTCCTCTTCCATACTCCTTTCAACGCCAATCTTACCTTGCCTGGCCAAATGTCCATTAAACAGAATATGTACATATACGCCTCTATTTTTAGCGTTGATTAAGGCGCTAATAACACTGTCATTATAATTACCTAACAATTCACCAATCAAAAATAAGCTAATTTTAATTGAGTGTTTCGCACGGTTTATTTCCGCCAGAATGGCATGATGCGGAAGATAATTTTCTCCATTCGCCATGAAGTGTCTGCCAAAGGTATAGAGTAAATTAAAGTGGCTTAAAGGATCTATACCATAGCGCTGGATAACGCCACCGCGCTGACTTTGAAAGATATTATCCAGTATTCGACACATGCCCTTGGAATGAAAGGTCATGCCAGATTCCCAGTTGGCCCACCAGCGTTCAAAAGTAATATTAAACGACCCCAAAATACAATCTTCATCATTAAAAATAATGAATTTGGTATGCATATCGGGCTCGACTTCTATTAAGTGATGATCAGGGCTGCAAACTACACCAATCAATTCAACCCCTGCACTTTTTAAACGTGAATAATTATGGCTATTGGTCATGGTCATTTTGCGCCAATCTACCAGGCACTGGACAAGTACTCCTTGTTCACTGGCATAAATCAAATGACTGGCAAAATCGGCATCATCAATACAATCCACACTGACTTTGATGGTACAAAGCCGGTCATGATTTGCATGTTTGCAATGAATTACCTTATCGATCAAATCGTGGATATAGCGTTTAGGGTGATAAGGGTGATTAGGCTGGCCTTTGGTGAATTTAGGTACCAGGTGTAAAGAGTCAAAATGATGATTTATCCAGTCGACATCAGCTTGTAATTCATGGGCTTGTAACTCATAAGTGCGGTAATGATTCTGAGTGGAATGCAGACTGTTTATCTCTCTGTATTGCGGTGTGTCAGAATCAGCATGCAATTGCGCCCAGTCCATAAAAATATATTCTTTTTCCGATGGAATGGAGTGCTCGTCCTGATGAATAATAAAGGAAAATTTGACACAATTGATGACACCAAAAGAATTGGAGTAAGGGTGTATATAAAAATCTCGGGTGCGGCGTTTATGATGATTCCATTTAATATCATAGGCATCTGTATCAACAATGTATGTTTCGCAGATATTATGTTGACGATAGACTTTAAGTACGATTTTTAGGTTAATCTGAGCGCCATGAAACATTTCAAATTCAATTTTTCCCCAGCGAAGAAAAAATTGATGATTAAAATCATTTACTCGCGCAAATGACCCTCCTAGTTCACCATGCACTGGTTTGGCAAAATGCTCAGCTATTTGTTGCATACCATTACCTTTTTGATTATTTTTTGTTAAAGAGATTCAAAAGTCATTAAATAGCCGCAGTGATCAGAGACACGCCCATAATCTTCATCTGTAAAAATAGTCCTTGCGGAAGTGGCTCGTAACTGAGCATCTTTATCCATAAAGATATAATCGATGCGGTAATCGTCAGCAAGCAAGTCTTGCCAGTGCGCATCATTTACCTTGAATATTTTATCAAACACGCCTTGTTTATTCACGGCTAGATATTGATCTTCGTATTCACCCGAATCAACCACCATTTGATAACCATTTGCTCCAGCTGTTATATTAAAGTCACCACATAATAAAGTCGCTTTAACATCATCGTTTTTATTGTTTGCGGCCCATTCACGTAATCGATGAAATTGCTCCTGAAAACCACCTTCCAGCCAACTTAAATGTGCTGAAAATATATTTATAAATCCAATATAAGGCACATAGGCGCGAGCGGTGACGACCTTTCTTGAATTGATATCGTAAATATCATGACTATCTGATACATACCGGGATTCGTGATTTGATAAAGGATAACGACTTAGCATTGCAACCCCCTCTCTATATTTGTCAAAGCCTAAATGAGACCAATCGTGGTATATATGAAAAGGTTCGGACAGACGGTCATTAATAATTCTGGCAGAATTAGATTGCCAGTCTCCCTGGCCGTCATTCCAATATTCTGCGACTTCCTGCAAGCAAACAATATCTATATCCAGATCATTAATAGTGTTCGCTATGGTGGTGAATTTTTTATCCTGATTTTCTTCCTGATAGCAATGTAGATTTAATATCAATACCTTGAGTTGCTCTCGTTGAAAGGAATAATTATGCCCTTCATTATTATCCCAGACTGTTTGCTTATTATTTTCACAACTGATGACATATTTTAAGTTAAACAGCTCCGTATGGTGGATTTTGCCTACCCAGAGTTGAGTTCCATATTGATTCGGGTTTCGTGCATTGCTATGAAATGTTTTATTCCAGTAACAGCGTTGATATTCACAAACTGTTTCTTTGGACGTTTTCCAGTCATTGATAGTCCAGTGGATGGTGACTTTTGTGGCGGCAAAAGATTGATCGACGGCAGCAGTCAGGTCAATAGTTTGCTTATCACCTTGTAACTGATTTTCAAAAGCAACATTTTGTAAAGGCTGTTTATCCGTCAGTTGAATGCCTGAATCAGCTTCGCTCCTGTAATTATTGTTGTCATTATTGAGAAAATATTCATTATCAGCAACCCGATAACGGATATTAAATTCAATATTTCCAGGGAGTGATAGTTCTTCAGTTAAGCTTGTTGTAACACTTGCAGACCAATATTCCTGGCCATTGCCCAGCATACTGTGATATTGCGCAGGCAGTTGTTGCCAGATTTTATCTTCTCCAGCCCAAAAAATGTCAACTTGTTTATCATAGCCGATATTTTCAAGCGCCAAAAAAAACGTTAGTTTCTGTTGAACATGCTTAGCCTTGCGAATGATGATATTTTCTACATAGAGCAGTTTAATTTTATTCATGCTTAATAGTACTCCTTGGTAGGCTTATATTATTGGCAGAGTTTTTACCTAAGGGTCAAGTCAAATTTTAATCGTATCAAGAATTTACACGCATTTGTTATCAACAATTACTCAAGATTTTGTTTTGGTACATTGAAATTTCGAAAATCAGTATTTGGAAAAACATCATCTAAAATTTCTAGAGCACTTAACTCGCGTTCATTTATAGCATTATTGCGAATACTATCACGTAAATAATTAAATCTTGCTAAATGATCGGTGATACGTTTCGTTGCGTATTCAACGGTGGTCCCGGTTTGCATGATAAAGGGCCAATCCGATGCCTGGGCCAATAATAATGAACGTGCAGCCTGATTCAAGGCTCTTTCCTGCAGTGGGCTGGCTTTAACTCCCTGAAAAGTGATGGCTAGTTTTTCCATATCTGCTCCCGCTTTGTGTAATAAGGGATATATCCAGTCGTTGGTTTCATTAATCCAGAAGTTAGAATAGCCCTGATCGCCCCAGGTAGATGCGGACGGTGTTGCTACCTGATGGTCTGAGACTTGTTTTAAATAATCAGAGCAACTAATTGTTTTTACCCCGTTAGTATTTTTATCCGCAAAACGCAGTACCCATTCCAGCCACTGTGGCCCTTCAAACCACCAGTGCCCGAAGAGTTCGGCATCATACGGCGATACTATGACTGCGGGACGATCCATATCGGTGCTCAGTCGATTGATTTGTTGTTGACGTTTGTTGATAAAATCCTGCGCATGTAACCGGGCTTTATATGATGCCTGTCGAGGCTGATATACTTCTTTGGGGAGATCAGCTCCCGTTACCCGGTGATATTTAATGCCGGTATTAATGCGAATATGTCCGTCCAGAATATAAGGTGCAATATAGTCCATATCCAGATCGAAACCAATATCCCTGTAATATTCGCGGTAGTCGTAATCTCCCGGATAGCCTTCATGTGAGCTCCATACTTGACGTGATGATTCTGGGTCACGAGCAAAGGCCATAACATTATTACCACAATTCAGTGGTGCATAGACACCATTTCGAGGTGATTCACTGGCATTTTCGATACCGTGCGAATCTACAAAGAAATAATTAATGCCTGCATTTTTCAGGTGCTTTTCCAGTCCTGGATAATAACCGCATTCGGGTAGCCAGAAGCCAGACGGGGGGAAACCAATATGCGTTATAAAGGTCTCAACGCCGGTATTGATTTGATTGCGAACGGCTGCTTCACTTCTATTCAGTAATGGTAAAAAACCATGCGTAGCCGCGCAGGTAATCAACTCCAGATTTCCAGCCGTATTAAACTTCTTAAAGGCAGTTAATAAATTACAGTCATATTGATTAGCAAATATATCCAGCGTATCCAGATATAAGCGTCTATACAGCCTGGCTAATTTTTGATATTCCGGCGTACTTCTGGTTCTGATAATTTCTTTTTCTGCCAGTTCTAATCGGTTATTTATATAGTTTATGTAGCGCGACTGCAATAACTGATCGCTTAACATTAAAATAAGCGGTGGTGACAGTGAAAGAGTCAATCTATAATTCACACGATCCTGGTGCAATCGTTCAAGAGAGCGAATTAACGGCACATAACATTCTGTAATTGCTTCAAATAACCAGATTTCTTCAAAAAAACTATCGTATTCCGGGTGGCGTACAAATGGCAGGTGTGCATGCAGAATAATACTAAGAAATCCTTTTTTCATCGGCACTAAAATAAACGGCCTGGACCGGAAGTATTGTTAATTTTAGTCTTGGTTGTTTTAGAGGATGTATGCGTTTTTGCAATTTGTTTTGCTAGCGTCGAATGAGACGAAGTAGTTATACTTTCGGCGTCACTTTCTTTTTCAAATACTTTTAAATCGTAACCATAGCCCTGAAAATTTTTTAAAATCAGAGCCTCAGACCAGGGAACTTCAGCATTTGTTTCAGTAACATAATTATCTTCCGATGGTTGTTCAGTTTGTGGGATATTTTTACTTTCAATAACGTGGTCTTCAGTGACCTGATTTTTTTGTGGCTGATGATTTCTTATTAGCTTGTCTTCCTGTGTCTGGCTGAATTGTAAAGCATTTACAGTGTTATCGATGTTGATCTCAGATACTGGACTTTGGCGTGGAACATGAATGGTCTCGGCAGTAGCCAAAGCACTGAAACTATCGTCTGCGTTGATCTCGCCGATAACAGCTGAATAGGCTGATGCAGCAACTGGCAAATGCACTTTTTGCCGGTTCTGAAATCCCTGCACCTTGATATCGAAACTTAATTTGACATTGCTGGGATCTGCGCTGAGTTCGGGTAAAGTGTAAATTCTCAAGGCCAATTGCTTATCTAGATGTTCGATTATATTTTCAGTTTCGCTTTGTTTCAGGTTCCAGTAAGCGTAAAGATTAACTGGGTCAACTGGCATTAGCACAAGCTCTGGCAGGTGTCGGTTATCATGAGGGGCGTATGACTGAGTCACTTTCTCGCTAATATCTAATAAAACTTGTTGAGAGATTTTGCATTGAGGGTTAAATCTTGACTTCCAAAATTTCATGGTTAATCAATTTGTACGCGAACGTTAGATTACATTTTACTAAGGTGCGGTATGTTACCACCCCTCCCTTAGAATGGGACGCTTTCGAATATAAACGTTTAAAAGCATAATTAAGTGCCAGGAAGAGCGAACTAGCATTCTATTATGATCAGAAACGCGCATAATTTTCACCGCATACCTTAGATTATACAAGTTACTTAAGCGTATGCAAGTTGCGGCATGAAGACGAAGGCGTTCATTTAAAAAAACTTCTGCAAGCCTTAACTAACCTGAGTTCGGGATAAGACGTCATAACAAAGGTAATAAATCTTCTCTACGTAAGTTGAGTGCAGGCTTTTTTTCCTGGTAAGAATAAGCAACTAAACAAGCAACAATATTGATCATATAATTCGTAAGCGAACGATGTCTAGAGTGCTCAAGCTGAAAAATATTTTTAAGTTGATCATTGATAGTTTCAATAATGCTACGCTTTCTCAATAAAAGTGCATCAAAAGCAGCTATGACTCGTGGTTTCATATTTTTCTTGAGAGTTGTGATTAACTCAACATCATCGGTTGCTAAAAGTTCAGTGAGTTTTTTAGAAATATATCCTCTATCGCCAAAAAGCTTTCCAATCAGATTTTTAGCCAATTTTGGTACGGGTTTACGGTCATCAACATTCCCTTTCGTGATTGAAAAAGAAAGTATTTCCCCTCGATCATCCACAATAATGTGTAATTTAAACCCATAGAACCAGCCCGTAGAAGACTTGCCTCGTTGGGCCACATCTTTGAAAGTTTTATGGCGCGGAATACGAATATTTTTACAAACGCAAAGGGGTGTTGAATCAACAAATGCAATACCTTCACTTCGGCCACAACGTGTTTGCATAAAAGCCGTTAAAGGACCGATAATATCGGGCAATAATTCAATGAAACGGTTATAACTCGGCACCTTTGGGAAAGCTTTAGATAAGTTTTTGGGCAAGTAGCGTAAATAAAACCATTTAAATGTGTCATACCCTGACTGATGATAGTAAACAATCAAAGTAATTATTTCACTGGGGCTAATGCAACGCTTTTTCCGTCTTTTCTTTTCACCGTTTTCTATTTGGGTTTTCTCCCAGTGGGGTAAAAAGGTTTTACAAAAATCATCTACATCACAAAATAATCGGGTTAAACTTAGCATTGGGCAGTCTTAGAAAAAATAAATTCTTGGTTGTTTCTATTTTTTCAGATTTTCAAAAGACTGCCCACCTTTTCTTATCCCGAACTCAGGTTAACTATTATATGGACAATACGTGTAATAGTTAATCTTGGTGAAGAACTTAATTAATAAATTAAAGCTAGCTATTAGCCAGAATGGCAGATCTGTTGTTAAGCAACCTTAATGACAATAAAAGCGACTAATATCTATTAGTTAACGCTGAGTTTGATGCAGCAAATAAATTATTTTTCCCTCTCCTTTTATTTAGTAAAGCCTTTACTGGCAACATATCGCATAAAATTCTCAGGAACCGTAGTTTTTTGATTTAGTATTATTGTTTGACGAAAAAGCCTTAGTCGTGCTTATATTTAGTATCACAATCATAGGATTGTGTAGATTTACAATAATTATAATAAATGAGGAATGAGTATGGAATTAATTACAACAAGTCTCGGTGTAGAAATGCTTTTGCGCTGGGGACATTTTATGGCTGGTATTACATGGATAGGTTTGCTTTATTATTTTAACTTTGTTCAGACTGAATATTTTAAAGAAGCAGATGCTACATCAAAATCAGATGCTATACAAAAATTAGTACCCAAGGCTTTATGGTGGTTTCGTTGGGGAGCGATGTTTACTTTATTAACCGGCCTGGGTATCTTTGCTGTTCGCGGTGGTGGAATGTCTATGGATATTTATGTAGGCGCACTACTAGGCTTATTTATGTTTTTAAACGTCTGGTTAATCATTTGGCCTAATCAGAAAATTGTTATTGCATCGGCAACTCAAGCTGCGGGAGGTGGGGTTGCCTTGCCTGAAGCGGCAGGTGCATTAGCTACAGCAGGCTTGGCATCACGAACCAATACACTATTTTCTATTCCGATGCTATTTTTCATGGGAGCGTCTGCTCACTACCCACATAGCTTTAGCATATTAGCGTTTCTTGTTGCTGTTGTTGTTATCGTCGCTCTTGAATTCAATGGTGCTTATCCTGCTATTAAACATATTGATGTATTTAAGAAGCTGCCTGAGGGCGGTAAGATGAAACTGTATGCCAGCGTCAATGGCGTGATCTATTGTGGACTGGGTTTAACAGTTATCTTGTTTTTGATTCTAGATTTGTTATAAGTTCAAACTAGTACAACTGAAGTTTGTGCGGTAGTTCTATTGTCCTGAGCTACCGCATCTCTTACACTGAATTTATTTGATCAACAATACTCTCCTGCCATTTTTTTTCCCATTCTTAAATTCCTTAAATGCTGCTTAATAAAACTGTACTGATATGAGTTTAATTAGTTAGCATCGAAAATAGTGAAGAGTTGATCCTGTATGGCTTCTGGCTTAAGACGATTACGAACGATATCCAGGTCTACAGTAAATCACAACTGATACCGTTATGTATTAGTTTTCCAGTTGCTGCTTTAACTCATCAATAAATGTCTTTTGCTGTTCGGGGCTGATCAGCTGTTTGTCCTGTGTGGTCAGGATAAACATATCTTCCGCGCGGCTACCAATAGTAGTGATTTTTGCATTCAGAAGATTGTAGTTATACTTCCTGAAAAGCTGGCCTAATTTTGATAGCAGGCCTGGGTGATCGGTGGTTATTAACTCTAAAGTATGAGAACGGTTTTGTGGGTCTGGATGGAAATACGCTTTGGTAGTGATAGGGAAATGCTCTGCCTGGCGTGATTGTGGGTGTAAATTTTGATCAAGTTTACTGTGTTGGTTTTTTAGTTGTTGCTTAACAGTAGAGCAAATATGAAGTTCTCTGTGTAGGTCGTTAATTGGAGCGCCAGATTGTTCCAATACCTGAAAACTATTTAGCGCGTATTGGTTATGCGAGGTAATAATTCTTGCATCGAGAATAGTCAATCCCAGTTTATCTAGCGCTGCAGTGGTACGTGAAAATATAAAGTCTTCTTGTTGATGGAGTGCATAGATAAACACTTCGGCGCTGCCACGTTGAGTTTGAGGTCGCAAAAGCACTAAAGGTAGGTCTTGTTCTGAGCAGTTAAGGATCGCAATGGTATGCCAGATAATTTCATCGGGATAATAGCGGAGAAAATAATCGGAGTTGATATGCTGCCAGGCATTTTTTATGCTGGTGTCGGAAATTCCTTTTTTTATCAGCTCCTTGCGAGCTTCAGTTTTTGTTGTCTGGATAGTCTCTTGCTGATTAACGGGATTTTCCAGTCCGCGTCTCAAGGCGTTATGAGTTGCAATGTAAAGCTCTTTAAGTAAAGAGTCTTTCCATGAGGTCCATAGTGAGGGGTTGGTTGCTCGAATATCTGCAACGGTGAGTAGATACAGATAGTTTAGATATTCTGCTTTGCCAACTTTTACTGAAAATTCATGGATGACATCTGGGTCACTAATGTCTTTACGTTGAGCTGTGGTAGACATGATTAGGTGGTTTTTTACTAGCCAGCAAATCAACCTGGTATCGTATTCCGATATGTTGTGATCGACACAAAACTTTTGTGCTATGACTTGGCCTAGTTCGGAATGATCTCCTTTTTTACCTTTCGCAATATCGTGGAATAATGCGGCTATATATAATATATGGGGTTTTGGGATTAATAGAAATATATCATTACAAAAAGGCATTTCATTGTTGTGCCTTGCCAGGGCAAAGCGGCGCAGATTACGGATGACAAATAGCGTATGTTCATCAACGGTATAGATATGAAACAGGTCATACTGCATACGCGCAACAATATTGCCAAAACTAGGTAGATATGCAGCTAATACACCATAACGATTCATATAGCGTAACACATGAGTGATACCTCGTGGCTGGCGTAAAATATTGATAAATAGTTCGCGGGCCTGGGGGTCTTGGCGGAAGTTATCATCAATTAAATACAGGTTACTTCTAATAAGTCGAATCGTTGTCGCTCTAATGCCTTTGAGAGAGGGTGTTTTTTGCAGTAACAAGAATATTTCTAATAATGCGCGCGGGGAAGTTTGAAAAACAGTCACACTTCGTGCGGCAATATATCCTGCTATGCTATCAAACTTGTCGTTTATGACTTGTGCTTGATAGGTGTTGTCATCATGGGCTAGGCAGTGTTCGTTGAAAAATTGTAATAGTGTTTCATTGAGGCGCTCTAATTGCATCACTGTTTTAAAATAGTGTTGCATAAATTGTTCTACACCCTCGTTATTTTGTTGTTCGGTAAAGCCGAACCAAATTGCCAGGTCGCGCTGGTAATCAAACAATAAACGATCTTCACAGCGACCTGTTAGTAAATGTAGAGCAAAGCGAATTTTCCATAATAACTCCTGTGCAGAAAATAATTCCTCATATTCGGACTGTGGAAGAAAATCATATTTGGTTAATTCACGTAAAGTCTTACACTGGTAGTGATGTTTAAAGACCCAGGCTAAAATTTGTAAGTCTCTCAGGCCGCCTGGGCCTTCTTTTATATTGGGCTCCAGGTTGTAGGCTGTATTATGAAATTTTGCGTAACGTAACTGCTGCTCTTCAATTTTAGCTTGATAAAAGGCCTCGGAAGACCAGGGGCGTGTCTCTGCTAGCTGAGTGCGGAGAGTCGCGAGTAGCTCGTCATTTCCGATCAGATGACGAGACTCCATCAGGTTGGTTAAGATGGTTTGATCCTCAGTGCAGGCTTTTACGCATTCAGAGCTGCTACGCACACTTAATCCCAGCTTTAAACCGGTATCCCAGAGAAAGGTGCAAAACGCGCTGAGCTGCTGTTTGTCATTCTCAGTGGTGCTGTCATGAAATAGCACCAAAATATCGATATCCGAATAAGGAAACATTTCTTGTCGACCGTAGCCACCGACTGCAATTAAGGCAAAATTTTCTATGTTATGAGTAATAACACGGGTCCAGATGAGGAGCAGTAATTTATCGATAAACTTTGATTTGGCGAGCAAAAAATCTTGAATAGGTTTTTGCGGTGAGAAACTGTTTTTTAGATGGGTATTATGCAGTTTTATCGCCTGTTTAATCTGTTTGGCTCTGCTCAGATCTTGAGTATTGATAGTGTTCACCGCTCTTCTTTGCGTAAAGTCAGTATCTCATGTCCTGTCGGGGTTACAAGAATAGTATGTTCCCACTGAGCTGAGAGAGAGTGGTCTTTGGTAATTGCTGTCCAGCCATCTTTCAATACTTTCATATGACGTTTGCCAATATTGATCATTGGCTCTATGGTGAGTATCATATTTTCCTGGAGTGCAATTCCTGCGCCTGGTTTGCCATAATGTAAAACTTGAGGTTCTTCATGAAATTTTTTTCCGATGCCATGACCACAGAACTCGCGAACAACTGAATAACGATTGGATTCGGCATGCTTTTGTATGGCATAGCCTATATCACCTAAAGTACAACCGGGTTTAACTTGCTCTATCGCAAGCATTAAACATTCCTGAGTAATGCTGCATAAGCGTTTGGCGTGAGGCGCGACTTCGCCTACGTAAAACATTTTGCTGGTATCACCATGATATTCATCTTTAATAACAGTGATATCAACATTAATAATATCCCCTTTTTTTAATTTTTTATCGTTGGGGATACCGTGACAAATTGTATAATTTACTGATGTACATATTGATTTCGGAAAACCGTGATAATTTAGTGGTGCAGGAATGGCATCCTGCTCATTAATGATGTAATCATGACAAAGCTGGTCAATTTCGTTGGTAGTAATGCCCGGAACAATATAGGGTTCAATGAACTCAAGCACTTCTGCAGCAAGTTTACCGGCGATACGCATTTTTTCGATTTCAGCATCTGTTTTAATGGTGATGGTCATGATTGTAAGCTTAAGGAAAATAAATGAATGGTTATGGTATCAGACTTTGAGAGTAGATAAATTTTAACAGGGTATTCGTTGTTGTAAACAGATAAATATGGTATAAAGATAAGTTCATTAGTACTTTAGCGCGGTTAATAAAAGGAGTCGTGCGAAGTATGATTAAAACTCACATTTATCGTCACAGTTGGTGGGGTGCCCGTTTTTTATAAAACTGGTTTCTGGCTGGGATAGGTGGAGGCGTAACCCTTTCGGAATAGTTTCCGAAAAATTATTGGAGAAAAAAATGGCCGCAGTATCAATGCGTCAAATGCTAGAAGCAGGTGTACACTTTGGACACCAAACTCGTTACTGGAACCCGCAAATGGCGCCTTATATTTATGGTGCACGAAGCAAAATTCATATTATTAATCTGGAAAAAACACTTCCACTGTTTAATGATGCGATGAATTATGTAGGGCAAATGACAGCAAATAAAGGTAATATTTTGTTTGTTGGTACCAAAAAATCTGCACGTAAAGCGGTTGCTGAACAAGCTATCCGTTGCGGAATGCCTTATGTTAATCACCGCTGGTTAGGTGGTATGCTGACTAACTTTAAAACGATAAAAAAATCAATCGGTCGTTTAAAAGAGCTGGAAGCAATGACAGCAGATGGTTCTATGCAGCAACGTTTCAGTAAAAAAGAAGCGCTGGGCATGGAACGAGAAATGGAAAAGTTAGAGCGTAGCTTAGGTGGTATCAAAGACATGCGCGGAACGCCAGACGCTATTTTTGTACTGGATGTAGGCTACGAAAAGAATGCGCTGAGTGAAGCGAGAAAATTAGGTATCCCGGTTATTGGTATTGTGGATACAAACAACTCACCTAAAGGTGTTGATTACATTATTCCTGGTAATGATGATTCAATTCGTGCTGTTAAGTTGTATGCAGAAAGTATTGCGACTGCTATTTTAGAAGCGAAAACAGCAAGACTGGATCTTTCAGCTAAAGCTGATGAGTTTGTTGAGCAAGTAGCTGGCGCTGAATAAACTAGATGGCAAACAACAAGCCGTTGCTTGTTGTGTTGGTTTTTTTGGACGCCCCCATTTGGGGGCGTTTTTATAGAATTAGACTTGAGTTTTTGATGCAGTAAAGTCAATGATTCAGGTTAAAGAAATTTAAGGTATATATAGCATGAGTGTAACTGCTGCAATGGTTAAAGAACTGCGTGAAAGAACGGGTTCTGGAATGATGGAATGTAGAAGAGCGTTGGTTGAAGCCAATGCTGATATGGAGCTTGCAATCGAGAACATGCGTAAAGCAGGTTTGGCGAAAGCGGATAAAAAATCAAATCGTATTGCTGCTGAAGGACGTATAACAGTAGCGCAAAGCCCCGATACTAAGCATGCCGTTATTATCGATGTTAACTGTGAGACCGATTTTGTTGCAAAAGGTGATACTTTTAAAGAATTTGCCAATGCAATTGCAGAGGCGATTTTAGCAGCAGATGTGAATACGGTAGAAGAAGCATACGAGCTTAAGTTAGCCAATGGTAAAACCATTGATGAAGCTCGCCGCGGATTGATATCTACTTTAGGTGAAAATATCACTTTAAGACGTTTTCAAAAAGTAGCAACTGAAGGTGGTACAGGTTTTTATTTGCATGGCGAAAAAATTGGAGTATTAGTTGAGTTAGCAACAGCGGATACTGAATTAGCTAAAGATGTTGCAATGCACATCGCAGCAAGTAAGCCTATGTGCATTGCTGAAACTGATGTACCAGCTGAAACTGTTGAAAAAGAAAAAGCGATTTTTGTTGCACAGGCTGAAGAAAGTGGTAAGCCAGCAGCAATTATTGAAAAAATGATTGGTGGGCGTATTAAGAAATTCCTCGCTGAAGTTACTTTGGAAGGTCAGGCGTTCATTAAAGATGATAAAGTTACTGTTGCCCAGCTTGTTGGTGGTAAAGGCAATAAGGTTCTAAGCTTTATTCACTTTCAAGTGGGTGAAGGTATAGAGAAAGAAGAAGGTGATTTCGCCGCTGAAGTTATGGCGCAAGTCCGCGGTAGTTAAGATTCGTGTCAGACCTTCGGAGTTTTTACTCCGAAGGTTTTTCAAGTCTAGAGATGCAGACAGGAGCACGCATATTAACAATAAATTAACGGATTATAATTTATTTATGCACACGCAAGGCATTATAAAATACACATTAGCCACAAAATAGGAAAGTAGTTATGACTAAACTCATTTGCCAAAGAATTATGCTTAAGTTAAGTGGTGAAGCTTTAATGAGTGAAACTGGCGGAAATATAGATCCCGCTATCGTAAAACGCCTGGCGACAGAAGTAAAAGATCTCTGTGACGCTGGTGTAGAGGTTGGTTTAGTCATAGGTGGTGGGAATATATTACGTGGAGCGGAGCAGGCTGCGGAAGGCTTGAATCGTGTGACAGGCGATCAGATGGGCATGCTGGCGACAGTAATGAATGCCTTGGCAATGCAGGATTCATTGGAATTTTTAGGTCAGCCTGTTCGTGTTATGAGTGCTTTAAAAATTAATCAGGTTTGTGAGGATTATATTCGACGCAAAGCTGTTAGGCACCTGGAGAAAGGGCGCGTTGTAATTTTTGCAGCAGGGACAGGAAACCCCTTTTTTACTACAGATACTGCGGCAAGCTTAAGAGCGATCGAAATTGATGCACATCTGATGATTAAGGCGACTAAGGTAAGGGGCATATATTCGGCAGATCCTGAAAAGGTTGCAGATGCGGTTTTTTATCCAGCATTAACTTATGACGAAGCACTTGATCAACGCTTGAATGTCATGGATACGACGGCATTGGTGCTTTGTCGGGATAATGATTTGCCCATGCGGGTTATGAATATTTTTGAACCAGGTGCCATTATGCGCTTGATGCAAGGTGAAGACATAGGCTCACTTATAGAGCGAGGATAAAAAATGATGATTAGTGATATTCAACAAGACGCATCAGCTAAAATGGAAAAGAGTATTGATGCACTTAAAAAAGGTTTTACAAAAATAAGAACGGGCCGTGCTCACCCCAGTTTGCTGGATCAGGTTGTGGTGTCTTATTATGGTACTGATACACCCTTGTCTCAGGTAGCGAACGTTGCGGTTGATGATGCCCGTACTTTAGCAGTAACACCATGGGAAAAAAGCATGATGCAAGCGATTGAAAAGGCGATTATGTCCTCGGATTTAGGTTTGAATCCAGTGACCAATGGTAATGTTATTCGTGTTCCGTTACCTATGCTAACGGAAGAGCGTCGTCGTGATTTAGTTAAAGTTGTTAAAGCAGAAGCTGAAAATGGGCGTGTCTCTATTCGTAGTATTCGCCGCGATGCAAATACAGAAATTAAAGAAGCATTAAAAGAAAAAATGATTTCCAAGGATGAAGCACATGCAGGCGAAGAGAAAATTCAGAAAATTACCGATGAGTATATCAAGCAGGTAGAAAAACTTTTAGAGGCAAAAGAGGCTGACTTATTGTCGATATAAGGCATATCATTATGCAAGTTGAACCAGGCGAAAAGGATAAATCGCTTTATCCCAAACATATAGCCATTATCATGGATGGTAATGGTCGCTGGGCGCAACAGCGTCATTTACCACGAATTATGGGCCACCCGTCTGGAGTGAAAGCCGTGAAACGTGTGGTTAGGTTTTGTGCTGAGCAGGAAATACAGGTTTTAACTTTATTTGCTTTCAGTAGTGAAAATTGGCGCCGTCCTAAAGAAGAAGTTTCTAAGTTAATGGGGCTTTTTATGTTGACCATGCAAAAAGAAGTTAAAAGCCTGAATAATAACAATATTCGCCTTCGATTTATTGGTGAGCGCGCTAATTTTTCTGAGAAAATTCAGCAAAAAATGGCTAAAAGTGAACAGCTAACGGAGAATAATACCGGCCTAACGCTGGTGATTGCTGCAAATTATGGTGGTCATAGAGATATAACCCTGGCTTTAAGAAGTATCGCTGAACAGGTTAAAGCCGGAATTATTGAGCCTGATGAGATCGACGAGACCATGATTGCCGACGCTTTATCTGTTCCAGATTTACCTGATCCTGATTTATTTATTAGATCTGGCGGGGAAAAGCGAATTAGTAATTTTCTGTTATGGCAACTTGCCTATACAGAATTCTATTTTACCCCTGAACTTTGGCCGGACTTTAAAGCAGAAACCATGCAAGCTGCGATTGATGATTTCCTCACCCGGGAGCGTCGCTTTGGTCGTACCAGTGAACAAGTTCAAAGTATGTCTAACTAGACTTTAATTGTTTACCGTCTTTTTTATAACCTTTTTAGAAAATAATAAAAATATGTTACTTCAACGCGTTATTACGGCCTCAGTATTAGCACCATTGGTGGTGTTGGCTATCTTCATATTGCCCCACGTTTATTTTTCTCTTGTCTGGGGAGTCGTTTTATTGATTGCGGCCTGGGAATGGGCAAATTTGGCTGAAGTCAAAACAGTATTTGGCAAGGTTTTATATCTGTTTACTTTGCTGATACCTATGTTATTCCTGCATTTCTGGACACAAATACTGGAAATCCTGGTCCAGTTAACTAATTGGCCGGAAATTCGAAACTATTCAGTTGGTATTGAATTTCTGATGATTCCAGCTGTTTTATTCTGGTTTTGGATAATGCTTAAAATACGCAAGTCTGGAGCTGAATTATTAGAACTCAAGTTAAGTCTGGGTAAAAGATTATTTATTGGTGGTTTTGTATTGATTATAGCTTGGTTCTTTTTATCGCGATTAATGGTATTAGAAGAACCTGCGATGACAATGTATTTATTCCTTCTTATTTGGGCAGCTGATATTGCAGCTTATTTTGCAGGGAAAAAATTTGGTATAACCAAGTTGGCGATTGAAATTAGCCCGGGGAAAACAGTAGAAGGCATGTATGGTGCGATAGCCGCTGCAGTCGTCATGGGCTTGTGTTTTACACTTTACTTTGGCTTTTCTGTATTAAGTATCATAGACTTTGTATTGCTTTCAGCGATTACCGTACTGGTTTCTATTTATGGTGATTTATTTTTTAGTGCTGCAAAACGTATCCGTGGCGTCAAAGACAGCGGCTCTATTTTGCCGGGTCATGGTGGTATTCTGGATCGTCTGGATAGCTTTATTGCTGCGATACCAATATTTTATGCGGGTGTTTGGTTTATTCGCTGGATGTATTCATGAAAGGGATATGTATATTAGGAGCCACAGGCTCTATAGGTGTTAGTACTTTAGATGTGATAAAACGCCATGCTGATCAATATAAAGTGATTGCATTAACAGCAAATACTAATATTGATGTGTTGTTTGAACAATGTTTAGAGTTTAAGCCCGAATATGCGGTAGTGGTTAATACCGCAAAGGGCGCAGAATTTAAAGCTAAAATAGCAGGTACTGTCATAGCGGATATGACCGTACTATGTGGCCCGGAAGCTCTGGTTACTGTCGCTACTCTGACATCAGTCAACTCTGTGATGGCTGCTATTGTAGGGGCTGCGGGTTTATTATCTGCTTTGGCTGCTGCCCAGGCAGGTAAAACGGTATTACTTGCCAATAAAGAGTCGCTGGTTATGTCAGGTGACATTTTTATGCAGGCAATTAAAGACTCGGGTGCCGTGTTATTGCCCATTGATAGCGAGCATAATGCAATTTTTCAGTGTATGCCGGCTAACTATACAGCCGGGCATGATGCGCCTACAGCAAGACGTATACTATTAACAGCTTCAGGTGGACCTTTTAGAACAACACCACTTGATGAGCTGGCAAATGTAACAGTAGCGCAAGCAGTCGCACATCCTAAATGGGATATGGGCAGAAAGATTTCTGTTGATTCAGCTACCATGATGAATAAAGGCCTGGAACTTATTGAAGCCTGTTTATTGTTCAACATGCGGCCAGAGCAAATTCAGGTTGTGATTCATCCACAAAGTATCATTCACTCGATGGTGGATTATGTAGACGGTAGTGTTCTCGCGCAGATGGGTAATCCTGATATGCGCATTCCTATTGCTCATGCAATGGCATGGCCAGAACGTTTTGATTCCGGTGTTGCTCCCCTGGATATTTTTGCGGTTAAACAGATGGATTTTGAACCTGCTGATTTACAGCGGTTTCCATGTTTACGTCTTGCAATGGAGGCCATTTCAGCGGGTGGTATTATGCCAACTGTTTTAAATGCTGCCAACGAGTGTGCCGTTGAGTCCTTTTTGAATGAACAAATACGTTTTACGGATATTCCTGTCGTTATTGAACGCAGCATGAAGAAATTTAGTGCAACTCAAGCTGATACATTAGAGCATATTCTTGAAGCAGACCAGCAAGCCCGTGAGCAAGCGCATTTAATCATTAAAGAATTAGTCGTTTAATGGATACTTTAAATTCCCTGTTTTATTTTGCTGTCGCGGTTGGCTTGCTGGTTGCGGTTCATGAGTTCGGACACTTTTGGGTAGCCAGGAAAACCGGGGTAAAGGTGTTGCGTTTTTCAATCGGCTTTGGCAAGGTTATCTGGAAATACCAGAAAAATAGTGCGTCGACCGAGTACGTATTATCAGTTATTCCTCTGGGTGGCTATGTCAAAATGGTCGATGAGCGTGAGGGAGAAGTTTCTGCAGCCGATTTACCATATGCCTTTACCCGGAAGTCTTTATGGGCGCGCACAGCTATTGTTGCAGCAGGGCCTGTATTTAACTTATTACTGGCGGTAATTATATATTGGGCCGTGTTTATGCTTGGAGAGACAGGCATGCGTCCTCTGGTAGGTGCCGTTGAGCCTGGTACACTCGTAGCGCAGGCAGGTTTTGTTGAAGGCGAAGAAATTGTTAACGTAAATAATATAAGGACGGTGACCTGGCGAGAGACCATCGAAACAATCATGTCATCAGTAATGGATGCTGAGCAGGGCTTGCCTGTCGAAGTAAAAACTGAAGATGGTGTTCTGCTTACCCATACATTAATCATACCTTTCGACGTCAGTCAGCAACCGAAGCGGTTATTTGAAGAGTTGGGTCTGAATGCCTGGCAACCCCCTTTACCGCCTGTGATAGGCAGAGTAATTGAGAATAGTGTTGCTGCACAAGCAGGTCTGCAACCGGGGGACTTGATTATTAGTGCGGATGGCATTGAATTGACGGACTGGATGGACTGGGTAAAGTATGTTCAAGACCATGCAGGGCAGGTTATGAACTTGTTAATTGAACGTGATGGACAGGCGCTGACTATTGCACTGAAACCAGAAAGCGTTATTGAGAATGAGAAGATAACAGGTAAAATTGGTGTTGGTGTACAGGTTCCGGAAGGTTTGCAAGAATCCATGATGGTCGAATACTCTTTGCCTCCTTTACAGGCATTGCAAGCAGCCGTCGAGCGTACCGTGTATTATTCCGGTGTCACCTTAAAAATGATGGGTTATATGTTTATTGGCAAAGCATCGGTGGAAAATTTAAGCGGACCGGTTAGTATTGCAAAATATGCAGGAAAATCAGCAGAAATGGGTCTGGTATCCTTTTTAAAGTTTTTAGCAATAGTCAGTATTAGTTTAGGCGTACTCAATTTATTACCTATCCCGGTTTTAGATGGAGGACATCTATTAATGTTTGCCATTGAAGCAATTAAAGGCAGTCCTGTGTCTGATAATGTGCAAATAGTTTTTCAGCAAATTGGTATGACAGCATTGTTAGCATTGATGGCTTTGGCAATGTTTTTAGATATAGAGCGCTTATTTCAATAACGAACAGCCCCTAAGGCCATGTTCTTAATTCTATGGATTAATTATGAAAAAATTTATACAGATTTTATTAGCAGGTAGCTTGTGTTTATCTGTTTTTGCACACGCGGATGTGGATAAAGAAGCACTGAAAACAAAGTTAAAGGAAACCATGCCCTCATTGACTATTGAGGATATAAAACCTTCAGAAATAAAAGGTTTGTATGAGGTTATGGCTGGTGCAAATATATTCTATGTTTCAGAAGATGGAAGGTATCTTATTCAGGGGCGCATGTTTGACTTAGTGGACAAAAAAGATCTAACTGAAGAAAAATTAGCTGTGGCTAAAGCAGCTTTGATCAATGCAGTGCCATTAGAAGAAATGATCATTTTCAAAGCACCTATGCAGAAATATGTGATCAATATTTTTACTGATATCGATTGTGGTTATTGTCGTAAGTTACATTCAGAAATTGATCAGTATATGGCAGAAGGCATCACTGTAAGGTATTTATTCTTTCCACGCGCAGGGAAAGATTCGGAATCATATAAAAAGGCAGTTTCAGTCTGGTGCTCGGATGATAAAAATGCAGCATTAACAGCAGCTAAAACCAGCACAAATCCACCACCTGAAAAGACCTGTAAAAATCCGGTAGAGAAACAGATGGCTTTAGGTGATGAGTTAGGCGTGCGTGGTACACCGATGATGATTAGCCCAAAAGGGTATGTTTATCCAGGTTATATGCCTGCCAAAAAATTAGCTGAAGCGCTAAGTCAGGAACAATAAAAAAGTAGGTCAGAACGATAGTTCGCTAAGTTTAGATAAGAGGCATAGAGCTATGTTACGATTAAATTTGCATACAAAACACTGCTGGCACTATGCTACAAAATATAAAAAAATAATTAAATTGGAGAAATGATATGACTGATAACTGGATTGCACCTTCTATTCTTTCAGCGGATTTCGCAAGATTAGGCGAAGAAGTAGATAATGTTTTAGCCTCAGGTGCGGATGTTGTGCATTTTGATGTAATGGATAATCACTTTGTACCAAATTTAACTATTGGACCATTGGTTTGCGAAGCCCTTAGAAAACATGGTGTCACTGCACCCATTGATGTTCATTTAATGGTACAGCCTGTTGATCGTATTATTCCTGACTTTGCAAAGGCAGGAGCGAGCATGATTACTTTTCACCCTGAAGCTTCTACGCACATCGATAGAACGTTACAGATGGTTCGTGACCTGGGTTTAAAATCAGGTTTGACATTTAATCCGGCGACGCCTTTACATTATCTTGATTACGTAATGGACAAAGTTGATATTATTTTATTAATGTCAGTGAACCCTGGTTTTGGTGGACAATCGTTTATTCCTGCAACACTGGATAAATTGCGTGAAGCAAGAAAAAGAATTGATGATAGCGGCTATGATATTCGCCTGGAAATTGACGGTGGCGTAAAAGTAGATAATATCCGTGAAATTAAAGCCGCCGGAGCAGATATGTTTGTTGCCGGATCTGCTATTTTTAGTCAGCCGAATTATAAAACGGTTATTGACGAAATGCGTGCTGAATTAGCGAAAGCTTAAGCTTGAGAGACAAGCAGATAGGTAAGTTGGCTAAAGCGTAGCGTAGCCAACTTTTTCCTGTTTTAAATGTTACGTAAACAGTTAGGAAAATAGACGCATGACACAAGACGAAAGCAAACGTAAAGCTGCAGAAGCGGCTTTACCCTATATTAAAGACGTTTCAATATTAGGCGTAGGAACAGGTTCTACTGTCAATCATTTTATTGATTGCCTCGCGGACTTTAACTTGACAAAAGATATTCAAGGTGCGGTTTCAAGCTCAATTGCAACCACAGAAAGGCTGAAAAAAATCGGTATTCCAGTGATGGAATTAAGCGAGTCAGGCAATCTTGATGTGTATGTAGATGGTGCTGATGAAGTTAATCCACTAAAACAGCTTATTAAAGGTGGCGGTGGTGCTTTAACGCGTGAAAAAATCATTGCTGGAGCAAGCAAACAGTTTGTTTGTATCGTTGATGAAAGCAAAGTGGTTAAAGTTTTAGGGAGTTTCCCGCTGCCTATCGAAGTCATCCCAATGGCACGTAGCTATGTCGCACGCGAAGTAGTTAAATTAGGCGGACAACCGGTCTGGCGTGAAAACTATATTACCGATAACGGTTGTGAAATTATCGATGTACATAATATGGAAATTGCAGAGCCATTAGCCCTGGAAAGGTTAATCAATAATCTTGCTGGCGTTGTTTCAGTCGGTATTTTCGGCTTAAGACCGGCTGATGTAGTGCTGATTGCAAAAGAGTCTGGCGTAGAAACTATGTAATATCAAGATTTATACTTCGCACGGCCACGGTTGCGAAGTATATCTTTCTACCATAATGTAGAATACGTCGGATAAAAAAAGGGCTGGTTTGTATTATAAAATATGCAAACTGGCCCTTTTTTTGTTTAATTCTTTGGTGCTACTAATAAAAAATTACTCGCTGGTTTGATTGAACCCGTCTTGTTTGGTTTTCAACGGCCTCGTTAGATATCAGTAAAAAATAGCACTTATCAGAAACGTAATTTATACCTGACTCCTGATTATTTTGACTGATCCCCCCCTCCGAGGGGGGGGGAAAGACAACCTCAGTGACTTGATTAGCCAGTGTTACGCAAACCAGCCGCAATGGCATTGATACTGTTCAGAAGCTCAGGCAACCAGAGCGCTTTTTCTTCTTCGGAGATCTGGTCTGACTTGTAGCGTCTTAGCAGGGCAATTTGTATATTATTTAGAGGCACAAGATAGGGATTTCGTCGGCTCAGTGAAAGTGCAAGACTGGGTGTGTCTGCCATTAAAGTCTGGTTACAACTGATTTCAAGAATGCGTTGTTCTGCACGCTTGTACTCATCAGCAATCAGAGTATAAACCGTTTGTGCAACTTGCTGGTTCTGTCCAAGCAGACTGTATTGTGCACCGATATCGAGATCAGTTTTGGTCAGCGCCATCTGGATATTGCTGACCAAAGCTCTAAAGAACGGCCAGTTCTGATACATCTCTTTGAGTTGCGCATCACCATGCTGTTCAATCCAGTTATCTAAAGCATACCCCGTGCCTTGCCAGGCTGGGAATGTTAGTCGCGCTTGAGCCCAGCCAAAGATCCAAGGAATGGCTCGGATTGAAGATTTAGATAAATTCCCCTTTTTACGGTGTGACGGGCGAGAACCAATATTCAATAATCCAATCTCGGTCACCGGCGTTGCTTCGTAGAAGAAGTTAAAGAACCCTTCAGTATCGTCGGTCAGTTTTCTAAAACAGGCTTCGCCATCTTTCGCCAGTTTTTGCATGACCTCAAAGTACTCAGGGTTATCCTTCACTTGACTTTGTACAACGCCTGTACTGGCTTTCATAAGGCCAGTTACGCCCAGTGAGAGTTCATACATTGCTGTTTCAGTATTACTATATTTGTTGGACAGTACTTCACCCTGTTCGGTGAATTTAATGGAGCCGCGCACTGTTCCTGTCGGTTGTGAAAGGATGGCAAAGTGTGTTGGTCCGCCACCACGGCCAACGGTTCCACCACGCCCGTGAAATAAACGACAATCTACTCCGTGCTCATCAGCTAATACCATGATTTGCTGCTGCGCCACATAGAGTCCCCAGGCAGAAGATAAGTTGCCACCATCTTTTGCCGAATCAGAGTAGCCGAGCATGATTTCCTGCTGGTTACCGGATGCTTCAAGCAGAGCCTTGTAGGTGTCGTTCTCAAATAATGCCTGTGTGACTGGCACAATATGTTCTAAATCGACGATGGTTTCAAATAGTGGTGCAATTTGAATATCGCAATAAGGTTTTCCCGCGTTATAACCTGCCAGGCCTACCTGATGAGCTAAAAACAACACTTCCATAATATGGCTGGCTTCATGCGTCATTGAAATAACATAGTTATTAAAAGCCTTTTCACTGATGTCTTTACGCATCTCACGAACAACGTTAAACACCTCCAGAACTTCTTTGGTCATATCATCAAGAGCGAGGTGTTGAATATCGATGATAGTTGCAGAAGCAACATGCTGGGCAAGAATATCCAGTTTTTCTTTTTCTCTCAGGCTTTTGTAATCGACACCTAGATGCGAAAAAAGGTCAGCGACCGCTTCGGTATGTACAGTAGATTCCTGACGAATATCCAAACGCATCAGATAGAAGCCAAAAGTCTTAACCAGGCGAATCAAATCCTTTAATTCTGCATTTGCTACATTTTCATCGCCATGACTACATAGGGAGTGATGAATCAATTCCAGGTCATCCAGGAAGTCAGATTCAGAGTGATAGGCAAAGTGGCTTTTATCGATGGGGTCATCATCAATACGTGCTTCAAGATATTCGATATTCTGCTGTAGTTTACCGTGTATCAGGGCCAGTAAACGACGGTATGGCTCATCTTTAAATCGCTCAGGACGTTTTTTAAAAACAGCAGCAATTAAATGATCATCTGCGTTTTCTGAGCGCTGAATAACATCTTGTGAAATAGGACTGATAAAGCGCGAGTGCGTGAGTTTGGAACCCAGATCAAGAACCCGTTGCTGATATTCATAGATGACAGCCCGGGACTGTAACAGTAGGGCCTGAACTGTTGTGTTATGCGTTACAAATGGATTACCGTCTCGATCTCCGCCTATCCATGAACCAAAGCTCAGGAAGTTTGGCGTTTCAATGTTATCGTCAGGGTAGTGTTTAGCAATGGCACGTTCCATGTAGCGATAAACCTCTGGAACGGCATCAAATAACGACTGACGAAAGTAGTATATTCCGTTACGAATTTCATCTTCCACAGTTGGTTTTTGGCGGCGCACTTCATCGGTCTGCCAAAGCACTTGAATTTGCATCTCAAGCATTTGATAAATAGAATCTTTTACATATTTATTATTGTAAGTATCTGCTTCATTCAAGGCGCCGATGTCGAGGAATATTCTTCTTAAGTTATCCATCACTGCGCGTCGTTTTGATTCTGTCGGATGGGCAGTGAAGACAGGAATATAGTGCAATTTATTTAATAGCGTCTGCACCTGTCCAGCATCCAGGCCTTGTGCTTTGAGTTCACCTATAGTATTGAGCACAGAACCCGTCCAGAATGGACCTTCTGACTTAAGCTGGCTTTGTCTTTCATGATACTGGTGTTCTTCTTCTGCCAGATTGACTAAACTAAAATATAAATTGAACGCGCGAATAATCGGTGCAAGTTCTTTTGCCGATTGAGATTCGATAAATTCGGTGAGTTCAGCTTGTAATGCTGGATTTTCTGCTTGCTCAAGTTGCAAATAACCAGTACGTAGCTTTTCTACAGCATCAAAAGCGGACTCACCAACTTGTGATTTAATTACTTTACCAAGAATATTGCCTAGTAATTTAATACGTGCTCTGAGAAGTTTATCTCGAATTTCGGTATCTGCGGTAATGCTGTTTTTAATAGGATTTATAGCAGTGTCAGCCTCGGTATAAGATTGATTACCCTTAGCTGCGCTGGATGGTAAAGTCTCGTTTTCTATATTCATGTGTTTACCTGTATGTTCGGCAACTACGCCGATAGGTTCAATTAAAATTACTGGTTTAACTTTACTATTTTGGCTGTCATTTAGCTAGCTGATTGCACATAATTCTCAGAGGTTCATGAGTGTTCTCCTTAAACCTAGAAACCGTAGTTGAGTACGGATTTTGTACTCAGATTTTTCCACAAAACCGCGAAGCAGAGTATAGTCACCCAAAAGGTGACAAGCCTTTACGATCATTATATTTTATATTCAGTTACTTATAATGTTTTATTGCGGTCAACTGCGGTTTCTAGGTTAAAACATAAGCCAACGTAAATGGGGTCTACCATAGAATTTTGCAGCAATTCACAAGTTAGGATTAAGTGGTAAAATTGATAAAAACGTTCCTGACTACCCATAACTCTCAACTATATTCGTCATTTCTGCATGCTTTTAGCAGGAATCTCAGAGGGTAAGCAAAGATTTCCGATATAAGACCTCCGGAATGACGAGACTCTTAACATATCGATATTTTAAAATTTACTTTAATATGGCTGTGAGTTGTACGTAATCAGGAAAACTTTTACCTTAAAATGAACTGATAAGTGACAACAAATCGATTTTCAGATACATAATCTTGCACACTGTGCGGTAATATAGAGAGTATTTAGGTCTATCAGGATAAAAAGTGTGCCATCACTATTTTTTTGTCGCTGCAATTTATTGAAGGTCTTATTTTATCATTTTTAGGCTGTTCAATCCGACAAGCTCCAAGACGAGCGTAAATCGGCTAGGCTTAAAGGAAAAGTTAGACCCCATTTTTCCACAGAATAACTTTTAGTAAAAAAGGACATATTACATGGAACAACTAACGGACTTAAAAGCCATACTGCATTCCAAACGAGCTAATATCTATTATTTGGAAAAATGTCGTGTGATGCAAAAAGATGGCCGAGTGCTTTATTTAACCGAAGCCGATACCGAAAAACAATATTGGAATATCCCGATAGCCAATACCACCTGCATACTCTTGGGTACTGGCACCTCCATTACCCAAGCCGCCGTTAGAATGCTCGCCTCAGCTGGCGTATTAATTGGTTTTAGTGGTGGCGGTGGAACACCCTTAATAGCTGCCAATGAAATCGAATGGCTCTCACCGCAAAGCGAATACCGACCCACAGAATATGTACAAGGCTGGATGGCTTTTTGGTTTGAAGAAGATAAACGCTTAAAAATCGCTAAACAGTTCCAGCAACAACGCATTACTTACATGCAAAAGATCTGGGGTAATGACCGAGAACTGAAAAATGAAGGATTTAGCCTGGATGATCAGGATATCCAGCAAGCATTGACCCACTTCTCTGCAAAAATAGAACACTGTCAAGATGTCACTAATTTATTATTAATTGAGGCACAGCTCACCAAATCCCTGTATAAAATCGCCGCCAACAACACCAAACAAAAAGACTTTGTGCGTCAGCATGACAGCATTGATGATGCTAATGCCTTCTTAAATCACGGTAATTATTTAGCCTATGGATTAGCCGCCACCACACTCTGGGTGCTAGGCATACCACATGGTTTTGCAGTGATGCATGGTAAAACCCGACGCGGAGCCTTGGTCTTTGATGTCGCGGACTTAATCAAAGATACCTTGATACTCCCTTGGGCCTTTATCTGCGCCAAAGAACAAGCCACCGAACAGGAATTTCGCCAGCAATGCCTACAAAACTTTACCCAACATAAAGCCCTGGATTTTATGTTTGAAGCCGTTAAACAAGCCAGTGTAGAAGGTAAAGACTTATGATGGTCACTTATCTATGAGCTAATTCTGCATTATTTTTTATTAGCTGTTCTAAACTGGTTATTTCGCCGGTTTTTTTATAGTCTGCATAAGATTCATCCGCTCGTTTAATGGCTTCTTGCTCTGGTTGATAATCAAGAATAAAGCTTTTTATCAACTCAGAAATACTCACCCCTTTTTCTGAGGCAATAGTCACTAATTGATTTTCTAATTGTGGGTCTAAAGTAATCATGTTTCATACTCTTTGTTGGGTTGAAAAAGAAAATATTTTAACACTAGATCATTAAAAATGATGATTGAGGATGTTTTAAATGAGTTTAAAGGATAAATAGCTATGATGGTCACCTTCGTCTCACAATGCGAACACAAAGCTCTCAATAGAACCCGCCGCGTATTAGATGCCTTCGCAAATCGTATTGGCACCAACACCTGGCAAACGGTCATTACTGAAGATGGCTTGGATGCGGTTAAAAAATTATTACGCAAAACGGCAACGAAAAATACGGCCGTTTCGTGTCATTGGATACGGTCGAGGAGTCGCAGTGAATTTTTGTGGGTGGTGGGGAATAGAAGAAAGTTTAATTTTGAAGGGGTTGTGCCGGTGAATTATACACAAAAGGAAATAACCCAATATATGGATAAAAATCAATGGCAAACACTAAATGTAATTCAATACGCAGCGGCTATTTCTGCGTTATTTCATGACTTTGGTAAAGCGAATACATTATTTCAAAATAAAATTAACCCTGATAAAAAAACAAATTCATTTGAGCCTTATCGCCATGAGTGGGTATCGCTAAGGTTATTTCAAGCATTTGTGGGCGATAAAGATGACATGCAATGGCTAAATACATTGAGCCAAATTGAATGCGATGAATTTTCTAAGTGTTATAAGGATGGCTTGAATGGAAGAAGTGTTGCTGATAATCATCCTATTGAAAATTTACCACCATTTGCTAAATTGGTCGCTTGGCTTATTCTTACACATCATAAACTGCCGATTTATCCTAAATGGAAAGTAAATCAACCTCCACGTTTAGAATATGTTAATCAATGGTTTATTGGTGAACATAGTAATTTTGATGCTATCTGGAATTCACATAACTGTAAAGATCCAGAACTAGAAAAATTGATAGCACAAAACTGGACGTTTAAAAAATTACCTGTAGCGAGTATGCAATGGCGTTCCAAAGCTTGCATGGTTGCCTCTGAGGTTAGAACAAAATTACAACCATTGTTACAACAAAAAACCGATTGGCTAAATGGTCAAATTTTTACAACACATCTATCACGTCTTTGCCTAACTTTAGCGGATCATTATTATTCTTCTCAAAACATCACGCCAGAATGGCAAAACCCTAATTACGATGTTTATGCCAATAGCGATAGAGAAACAAAACAGCTTAAGCAGAAACTTGATGAACATCTTATAGGTGTTGCTCATCATGCCCAGAAAATTGCCAAAGCATTGCCTAAATTTAATGCTAGTTTGCGTTCATTGGAGGAAAACTTTTTCCTTTCTAATAATGTAAGCAAGAAACATAAAGAAAAATTTGGTTGGCAGGATGATGCAAAAAAGTTAGCGGGGCAAATGAGTAAAACCAGTATTGAGCAAGGTTTTTTTGGTATTAACATGGCTTCTACTGGAAAAGGAAAAACATTAGCTAATGTAAAAATAATGTATGCACTTGCTAATGAGACAGGACGGGTAAGATTTAGTGTTGCACTTGGTTTAAGAACGCTGACATTACAGACTGGGCGAGAATACAGAACAGAATTAGAGCTTACAGATGAAGAACTAGCTATTGCAGTCGGTGGTACGGCAGTAAAACAACTGTTTGAAAATGAAGAAAATAAACGCATAAATATAGAAGAGCAAGCAACTCAACCCGAAACGGGGAGTGAATCACAGGATGAAATTTTAGATAAAGATTTATATGTTGATTACACAGGTGATATTTACCAACATAGTCTCAGTGAATGGACAAAGACAAATGATTCGTTAAATAAGCTTATTCATGCGCCTATTTTAGTCAGTACCATTGACCATTTAATGCCAGCCACAGAAGGGACAAAAGGTGGTAAACAAATTCCTGCCATGTTGCGTTTATTAAGCTCTGATTTAGTGCTGGATGAACCCGATGATTTTGGGCTTGAAGATTTACCTGCATTATGCAGGTTAGTAAATTGGGCGGGTATGTTAGGCAGTCGAGTTCTATTATCGACAGCTACCATGCCACCAGCTTTAGTTTATGCCTTATTCCAGGCCTATCAGCATGGTTGGGGAGAGTATGCTAAAGCCAATATTTCTCATTGGAATGGTGAAATTGCTTGCGCTTGGTTTGACGAGTTTAAAAACACTTACAAAGATGGGCAAGAACAATACAAAGACTTCCCATTATTTAAAAAAGCACATGAAAATTTTGTAAAAAAACGCATTAAGAATCTGAATGCCGAGACTAAACCGCAACGAAAAGGGAAGATTATTAATGTTGAGGACTATGAAGGAATAACGGTTATTGCCATTATGGCAAAAGCCATACAGACCAATGCAATAGAGCTGCATAAAAATCATCATCAAGCTCAAAATAATATCAATATTTCCATTGGTTTAGTGCGTATGGCAAATATTAACCCATTGGTTGCAGTTGCTAGAGAGCTATTGAAGTTAGATGCTCCCGCAGATATTTGTATTCATTACTGCATCTATCACAGCCGCTATCCTCTAGCGATACGTTCTCATTTAGAAAGTAAGCTGGATAAAATTCTTAATCGTAAAAAACCAAATGAGATTTGGCAACAAGACGGGATAAAAGATAAATTGCAAGAACATCCTCAAAATAATCATATTTTTATTGTTTTGGCATCGCCTGTAGCGGAAGTAGGGCGTGATCATGATTATGATTGGGCAATTGTTGAACCCAGTTCAATGCGTTCTATTATTCAATTAGCAGGGCGTGTGTTAAGGCATCGAGATGACATACCTGAAACGCCAAATATTCTTTTACTGAATAAAAATTATAAGGCTCTTTCTCCTTTAAATAACAATATTTGTTTTGAAAAGCCAGGATTTGAGTCAACGGAATTGAAGGTCATTAAATCACATGATTTGAATGATGTTTTAACCGCCAAACAATATGAAGAAATTAATTCTATTCAGAGAATTACACTGCCAGAGCAATACCAAACGATTGGAGGCTGTTATAAAAATTTAGTTGAGCTAGAACACAAGGCTTTGGTTAAAAAACTGTTATCAGGAAATGAACCCGCTAAATTATGGTGGGAAAGCAACCCCCAATGGTGTGGCGAAATGCAAAGGCAACAGCGATTTAGAGATTCAAAAAAAGATGAAGCTTATTATCTTTGTCTTAAAGATGAGCATTCAAATACCTATTGGCAATGGAAAAATGAAGCTGTTTATCCTCCAAAATTAGGTGATCTAAGTGGTATAGAAATTAACGATGATGTACCGATCGAATTTGGAAGTAATAGTCATTTTTGGTTTGATTTAAGTGCAAAAACAATCTATTTCGAATTAATGAATGACCCAAATATTGATATGGATGATTTATTAGCAATTAGTTATCGTTTTGGTGAAGTACGTTTAATTGAATATAACAAAAATGAAATTAAACAATACAGTTATCACGAAAATTTAGGGCTGTATCAAAAAATAGGAGATTAGGATGAGTGAAGAAGCCAGAAAGCTTGAAAGCTGGGAAAGTGTGATTGTTGATTTTTTTGAAAAAAAGATAGCACAGTCCAAACTTTATAAAGTAAGAGAGTATATTGAAAAGAAAGACAAAGATATTAATTCAGAAAAGGATATAAAGAAGGTTGAAAAGCTAATTAAGGCAAAAGAAGACAAGCAAAATGAACTAAATGAATTAAGAATTGACGCTCCTTCAACTGAGATTAGGCTGTGGATAGATAAAGCAAGTCAAACAAAAATTGCGAAAGGAAAAAGAATAATTAAAGCAACTCATGTTTTAAGATTTTCTCATAGCTCCTCATTATCTGATGGCTTTATGCTGGAAGAAAAATCTAATGATATGATTCTTACAACGTCATCACTCAAAAAAACGCTCACATATGATTTAGCTCATAACAATGGTGCATTAATTACTGTATCAAGGTTTTTAGCTTTGAAGTTATCAGAAAAACTGATAATTGACTTAATTATTGATGGAGATTATAGCTTTTTAAACCCATTTGCTGAAAATCAAGAGCAGCTTGAAAAGTGGAGTAATGGATTCGATAAAATTGTTGAAGAAAGAGAAATTAAAACAGCAGATAAAGCTAAGCAAATTTACTTTCCTTTAATTAAAGGTGATGAACAAGTTAGTATAGATAATATTAACTACCATTTAATTACGCCTTTATTTTCATCTTCTTTAACTGAAGAGTTTTTTACTATTGTAAGTAACCTTAAGTTTGGTAAAGAACAAGAAAATATTAGGAAGCAATTAAAAGTAAGTAATGAAAACTCACCTAAATATCACCATAAAGCATATATTGATTTCCCAAGTTTAGGAATACAAAAATTTGGAGGCGCACAACCACAAAACGTTTCAATGCTTAATAAAAACCGCAGTGGAAAGAGTTATTTATTTTCATCTCAACCCTCTACTTGGCAAAGCCAACTCAAGCCGCCTATTTATAAAGCTTCTTTCTTCGATAATTTTAGCACTAGCCATATTAATGAAGATATTAATTATCTTCGTGATTTTTTGCTTCGTTTTGAACGTATTGACCTAAGTATTAAAGACCCTAAACGTTACGCTCATCTAGTCCGTTGGGTGAATAGCATCATTGATGAAGTTTTGTTTTATACCGCGAGCATTCAAAAACTGCCGCCTGATTGGTCTGCAACAGATAAGATTAAATTAAAACCTGAACACCAATATTTTCTTGATCCTTATCGAGCCGAAAAAGAGTTTCAAAACCAACGTTTATCCACAGATTGGCAAACGATTGTTTGTAATGATTTTGCCAGATGGCTTAACAATAAACTAATAGGTCAAGAGAAAAAATTTACCCCACAGTCTGGGCATACACGTCTATGGAAAAAATTATTTGAAGAACCACTAAGAGAAGATGTTGAAGCCATTAAAACGGAAATCAAATATAACCAACAGGAGAAAAAGGTATGAGCCAGTATATTCTGCTAAATCGAATAAAAGTACAAAATGCCAATGCAATTGCTGGTTTTACTTGGGGCTTTCCTGCGATTACCCATTTTTTAGGCTTTACTCATAACCTCGCTCGCAAACTGGCAGAATCCGATAGATTTAAGGATATTTCTTTAACAGGTTGTGCGGTCATTTCACATCAGCATCATGTGCATACTTACCGTTCCTCTTATGATATTGAGTTTACTCAAAGCCGTAACCCGCCTTATTTAGATTCACATAATAAAGCAGATACGCCCCCCGTCATTGAAGAAGGAAAAATGAATATGACGGTTTCATTGCTGATTGGCTATGAAGGCAATATAGGCAATCGTCAAGATAGTTTTATCAAATGGCTTAGCAAAACCTGTCTTTTACAACGTTTAGCAGGAGGCACAATCCTTAATATTAAAAACATAGAGTCTTACACACTAGATGAAAATAACATAAGAATCATCAAACGTAAGTTATTACCAGCGTTTGTATTAATAGATCGTTCTAATTTCCTAGAAGAACACTATCAAACAAAATTGACTGAAAATAATGAAGTTGAATTACTTGAGGCATGGCTGGATTTTGTGGCTCTCAAGCAAAAAGCACGGCCTAAATCGGATTTAATCAACAAGTATATCCAGACATTAAATAAAAATAATTCAGATAACCTACAAGAAACTCAATTGTTTGAGAGTTGGCAAAAACATCTGCAAACGCCTTACCAACAAGAGCTTATTCCCGATGAGCTAATAACTTATTTTAACGAACTGGAAAAAAGCAAAGCCCATGAAAAATTGTTAGCACAGTGGCAAAATTATTGTAAACCCGATGAAAAAACCGATGCGGATTGGGAGTATATCGACAAACCTAAAACAGGCTATTTAGTTCCCATCATGACAGGTTACAAAGCCATATCCAAAGTTTATGAGAACAAGGATGTAGAAAACACCCGAGACGATGAAACCGATGTTTGCTTTGTTGAATCAGCTCACAGCATTGGTGAATGGCAAAGTGTGCATCGGCTAAAAAATGTAGACGAAATCAGTCACTGCTTATGGCACTACGATTACGAAGAAAACTGGTATTTATGTAAACAAAAGCAAATACAACAGCAAGAAACGAGTAATAACGAAATTATCATTGAAAATCCAAATGATGATTTCTGACTAAAACACTATTATTTAATTAAATGACAAGGAAAAAACAATGACTATGAAATTACCAAGCCTACTTTCATTTGAACGCAAACTAGAAACCTCTGATGCACTGATGTATTCAGGTAATTGGAGTGATATTGGTATTGAAACAATAGAAAATGAACAAGAAATAGAGGGTAAAATTAGAAAAATTGAACGACCAGCTTGGAAAGAAATTCCTATTACTAAACGTAATAATCGTTCCACACAAAGTGCTTACGGTATTGATGATGCAAAAAAATCTGAGCCTAATCCTGTATCATCAGATAGTGATGATGCTAATTTACCGCATAATAAAGATACCTTAAAAGTCAGCTACACATTAAGAGTTATTGGAAATGTAGGTAAACCTTTTGCTTGTAATGTTCCTGATTTTGAAACCTTAATTACCGAAAAAGTTAAAACTTTTAAAGAGAGTGAGACAGGACTAAAACAATTAGCTTCTCGTTATGCTTATAACATTGCTAATGGGCGTTTTCTATGGCGTAACCGAGTTTGTGCTGAAAACATAAAAATACATGTCTTTCATGGTGAAACAAATCCTCCTTTAGAATTTACAGCGTATGATTTTGCATTAAATAATTTCGATGAAAATAGTGACAATAATAATCTCAAAAAATTAACCGAAGTTATTCTAACAGGGTTAAATAGTCATGAAGACTTTATCTTTCTTAAAATTGATGCTTATGTAAAACTGGGCAATGGTCAACATGTTTTTCCATCTCAAGAAATGAATATGAATGAAAAAGGTAAAATATTATTCAAGCTGAATGAATGTGCAGCCATACATAATGTAAAAATAGGGAATGCCTTAAGAACGGTTGATAATTGGTACGATGCTGCTGAATTCCCAATAGCGGCAGAACCCTATGGTTCAGTGACACAAAGTGGTCAAGCCTATAGAAAAAGTAAAAATGATTTATACACGCTTATGGAAGCATGGGTAAATGAAACAGAAAACAAACTGAATGATAATGATAAAAGTTATATTATTTCTAATTTGATTCGTGGTGGTGTTTTTAGTGGAGAAAGTAAAAAAAAGGCTAAGAAATGAAATACTACATAGAACTAACCTTAATACCCAATGATGAAATCCCGCTTCATTTTCTCTGGGAAAAACTCTATCAACAACTGCATTTAGCACTGGTCGAAAACCTTATTATTAAGGAAATTAAAAAAAATATTAAAGGTGAAGAAATCGAAAAAAAAATATCAAAAGTTGGTGTTTCTTTCCCCAAGTACAATAAAGAAAAATGCTATTTGTGCAATAAATTACGCTTATTGGCATTGGAAAAAGAGTATCTGGAAGCCTTAAATCTGGATAAATACTTTGCTAGACTTACAGATTATGTTCATCAAACCTGCATAAAAGAAATTCCAGTAGATAAAATCACTGGTTATGCTTTTTTTAAGCGTGAGCAAGTTAAAAGTAATAACGAACGATTGGCCAGACGTAGAGCAAACAAAAAGGGTATTTCCAATGAACTGGCACTTAATTTTTTTACAAAAAAAATGGAAGTAAAAAGCAAAGCACCATTTATTTACATTAAAAGTCAAAGTAATGGTAAACGCTATCCTTTATTTATTTTGATGGAGGAAGCCAGTATAAAGTCTGAGAGTGCAGAATTTAGTTCTTATGGACTAAGTAGTATTAGTTCTGTGCCTATTTTCTGAAAATTTAGAGAGAGGGGGAGCTGTGACTAGGTTTTACCCAAGTGTTCACTGCCGCACAGGCAGCTATAGCCCATGGTTTTGAAACGGCAACGCCATATTGTAGCAATCTGCTACAATATGGCGTAATAACAATCAATAATGAGATTTAACTATGGCAAAAGCAGCGTCTCCAATTCGGTTACAACAAAGTTTAATGCAAGCGGCAGAATTATCGGCCAAACGGTTTCACCGTAGTACAGCAGAACAAATTGAATATTGGGCTGATCTGGGGCGGAGTGTGTCATCAGTCTTAGATCCTGATGTATTGTTATCCGTAGTATCAGGCGTGGTTACAATAAAAACAGAACCTGTTTTTAGTTCCAGTATTGACCCAGATAAAGTTTTTCAATCACTGGAAAATGACCGCAAGGAAGGAGCCTTAAGCAATACGATCACAACGAGTGCTATTAATTACCAAGCCTCAATAAAACATCCTGGGTATTTGGAACAAATTGACCCAGCGGGCAATATAACAACCGGCCAATTTGAGAATGGGCAGTTTATAGCGCTAAAGGCTGAGTTGCTTGAAAAAAGATAAACAGCTTTGGCTGCTTGCGGGTGGTAATGGCGCAGGCAAAAGTACGTTTTACCAAACACGACTACAACCCTTAGGGTTGCCTTTTATCAATGCAGATGTATTGGCAAAACAGCTTTATCCTGAGCAGCCAGAACAACACAGTTATGAAGCCGCTAAAATTGCCGCAGCGATGCGTATGCAATTATTACAAGAGGGGCGTAACTTTTGTTTTGAAACGGTGTTTTCGCATCCGTCAAAAATAGACTTTGTGGCGCGAGCAAAAGCAATGGGTTATCAAATTGTACTGGTATTTATCCATTTAGAACTCGTCTCGCTTAACCAGGCACGAATTGCACAGCGAGTGAGTGAAGGTGGGCACTATGTACCAGAAGAAAAAGTCCTTAGCAGAATTCCCAGAGTATTACACAATATTCAACAAGTTTTGCCTTTATGTGATCACAGCTACCTATTAGATAATTCACGCTTCGATAATCCTTTCCAGCAAATCGCTGAAATACACACCGGACAACTTTTAATACAAAAAGAACCGTTGCCAGCGTGGGCACAAGAATTGCTGAAAGATTATTTGGATTGAACACAGGTTATTTTGACCAAAGTTTTTTAAGCTCTTTAAAAATATATATAAATTAATAAGTTATAAACGGCAAAAAATTATTGGTGTTTTGATGGAAAAAAACCTAACTGCCTGTTGTAACTATTTTTTTGTGCTTTATACTGTAGTTCACTGCCGCACAGGCAGCTTAGAAAAAAGCAAAGGCTTTACGATGAAATAACGGGTTGTTCACTGCCGCACAGGCAGCTTAGAAACATTGCAGTCAAATGAGTTTGTAATAAGTGTGGTTCACTGCCGCACAGGCAGCTTAGAAAAGCTATCTGGAATTAATCTCAATTCACCGTTTGTTCACTGCCGCACAGGCAGCTTAGAAAAAAGTATAAGGGTGAGGATAAAAATGGTTTAAGTTCACTGCCGCACAGGCAGCTTAGAAAACGCGCGCTTGATTGGGCCGAGGGATTAAGAGGTTCACTGCCGCACAGGCAGCTTAGAAAGTGATTATGGGGTTTTTCTGCGCACAGCTAAAGTTCACTGCCGCACAGGCAGCTTAGAAAGATGCAAGTGTTCTAAGCTCTAATAAAAAAGGGTTCACTGCCGCACAGGCAGCTTAGAAACGACAGTATAAAATTGGATGATGGCGGGGAAAAGTTCACTGCCGCACAGGCAGCTTAGAAAGCCATACATGCTATTAAAAATACTAAATGAGCGTTCACTGCCGCACAGGCAGCTTAGAAAGGCAATGTGTACTCACCATCAACTGACAAGCCGTTCACTGCCGCACAGGCAGCTTAGAAATGCTAACATTGCTACGTTAAAACCGATAACCGGTTCACTGCCGCACAGGCAGCTTAGAAAGTCATTGCAAAGTTAAAAGAAAAGAGCTGGGTGTTCACTGCCGCACAGGCAGCTTAGAAAAGCGGCGCTTTAAGCAATTTATTAATCAAACTGTTCACTGCCGCACAGGCAGCTTAGAAAGGTTGAATTAACCATGGGACATCCTAATAGTAGTTCACTGCCGCACAGGCAGCTTAGAAAATAGAAACTGATGGGGGTAGAGGTTATACGGGGGTTCACTGCCGCACAGGCAGCTTAGAAAGACTGAATTAACCATGGGACATCCTAATAGTAGTTCACTGCCGCACAGGCAGCTTAGAAAGTCTGGTGCGGATCTTGCAATTATCCCTCACTGTTCACTGCCGCACAGGCAGCTTAGAAAAGTAGAGTACCCATACAAGTTTAAAAACAATCCGTTCACTGCCGCACAGGCAGCTTAGAAAAGGTAGTTACTCATGTGCCAGGGCGTTTGTCAGGTTCACTGCCGCACAGGCAGCTTAGAAAGTTTAAATACATAGTTAAAATTGAAGATGTAAGTTCACTGCCGCACAGGCAGCTTAGAAAAGGCAGACCTTTTAAGTCTGATAAAAAGCAGCGTTCACTGCCGCACAGGCAGCTTAGAAATGGTTTTAATGTTCTGCATAAAATATTAGCTAGTTCACTGCCGCACAGGCAGCTTAGAAAAATGCTGATTCGCCTTCCTTTGATACTACTGAGTTCACTGCCGCACAGGCAGCTTAGAAATAGCAACAATTGTTCATCTTCGGCACACGAACGTTCACTGCCGCACAGGCAGCTTAGAAATGGAAGCGAGGATCATTATTTAATAATTGATAGTTCACTGCCGCACAGGCAGCTTAGAAATACTTCAAATGGTTCTAGTGATGAATCGCGCCGTTCACTGCCGCACAGGCAGCTTAGAAAAGGAGTCAGTCTGATGACGGGGTTCGCGTGATGTTCACTGCCGCACAGGCAGCTTAGAAACATTGAAGTTGATCTTCCTAAAACTAATTGTTGTTCACTGCCGCACAGGCAGCTTAGAAATTCTACTATGAAGGATGTTACATGCTTACGCAGTTCACTGCCGCACAGGCAGCTTAGAAATATAAGGTGTAAATTGCCTGATGGGTCACAGGGTTCACTGCCGCACAGGCAGCTTAGAAAAACTACAGCTTGCAATTCTGTATTCGATGAACGTTCACTGCCGCACAGGCAGCTTAGAAAATCATCACAAAAGTATTCAGTTGGACAAACTCGTTCACTGCCGCACAGGCAGCTTAGAAATGAGCGTTTTAGTCGTTGGGGATCTTCAAGTAGTTCACTGCCGCACAGGCAGCTTAGAAATAAATTAAAATATCCTGGCGGTTTTAAATTTCGTTCACTGCCGCACAGGCAGCTTAGAAATGTTCCAGAAAATGACACGGCACAAAACAATGGTTCACTGCCGCACAGGCAGCTTAGAAAGGCATAGTATATGTTGGTCTCCTGAGCTAAGTTGTTCACTGCCGCACAGGCAGCTTAGAAAATTACTTTAATTAGCACATCTATTTTTAAATTGTTCACTGCCGCACAGGCAGCTTAGAAAATATTGGTGATCCTGCACTTCGCCGATTTCGCCGTTCACTGCCGCACAGGCAGCTTAGAAAAAGTTCTGAATGTATAAAAATTTCAATTTCCAGTTCACTGCCGCACAGGCAGCTTAGAAATTATTCGTGCTTATGAATCTATAATTTATTTTGTTCACTGCCGCACAGGCAGCTTAGAAACAGGACATGGGTCTGTTTACTTTTTTAAAGATGTTCACTGCCGCACAGGCAGCTTAGAAAAGTACGGCCAGTGATGGGACAATTACCAAGTTGTTCACTGCCGCACAGGCAGCTTAGAAATGAAAGCATGATGACTAAGAATTCGCCATTAGGTTCACTGCCGCACAGGCAGCTTAGAAACGCTTCAGTGGTTTGAATAGTGGCTTTAATCGGTTCACTGCCGCACAGGCAGCTTAGAAAACGTTAGATGCGCAGCCAGTTTATGTCACAATGTTCACTGCCGCACAGGCAGCTTAGAAACAACGAAAAATTAGGGCCATCATCTAAAACAACGTTCACTGCCGCACAGGCAGCTTAGAAATTTTGAGGGTAGGCCGGATTTTCGTGAATCTTGTTCACTGCCGCACAGGCAGCTTAGAAAGATACAAAAGGTAATTTTGCTTTACCAGCGATGTTCACTGCCGCACAGGCAGCTTAGAAAGGTTGATGCATTTATGGATGATAGGCTGTCTAGTTCACTGCCGCACAGGCAGCTTAGAAAACTGATAAAAGGGAAAAGCCATCTCAGGAATGGTTCACTGCCGCACAGGCAGCTTAGAAAACCTGACGAATTTCATTATTTCCACTCCAACTGTTCACTGCCGCACAGGCAGCTTAGAAAAATTATGAACATCTAGTTTAAGTTCAGAAATAGTTCACTGCCGCACAGGCAGCTTAGAAATTCTTCATGTCCTTCGGGTCACGAATCTCCTGGTTCACTGCCGCACAGGCAGCTTAGAAATACTGACAAGCTGCATGAGATCCATGATGCGATGTTCACTGCCGCACAGGCAGCTTAGAAACTGTAAACTGGATGGCCACGCCGCATACTCGAGTTCACTGCCGCACAGGCAGCTTAGAAACATTGGGCATATAGCGGAGATCAGGATCAGCGGTTCACTGCCGCACAGGCAGCTTAGAAATACCGGAACAAACAAATTATATTGCTAGTCAAGTTCACTGCCGCACAGGCAGCTTAGAAAGCTTGGAAGTGAAACACTTGTCATTTCAACAAGTTCACTGCCGCACAGGCAGCTTAGAAACAAATAAATATCGACATCGGCTTTCAAGCTATGTTCACTGCCGCACAGGCAGCTTAGAAAAGTACAACACGAACTCATCGACCAACCCACTAGTTCACTGCCGCACAGGCAGCTTAGAAAACGGATAGCTAACCGGCAATCTATGGGCAGCAGTTCACTGCCGCACAGGCAGCTTAGAAAATTCCAATGCTTTGCAGCATATTCAAAGAATTGTTCACTGCCGCACAGGCAGCTTAGAAAACGCCGGTGACAATGCCACGGTAGTTCTGGCCGTTCACTGCCGCACAGGCAGCTTAGAAAAGGAAGTGCTCCATTTAAAAATTGGTCAGAAAGTTCACTGCCGCACAGGCAGCTTAGAAAAAAGTGTGGAGTACTACACTGGCCGAAGCCCTGTTCACTGCCGCGCAGGCAGCTTAGAAAATTGCGTGATGGCCGCTCGATCCCGGTGACATGTTCACTGCCGCACAGGCAGCTTAGAAAATAAATAGCGTGTTACGTGTTACGTGTTACGTGTTACGCGCTACGTAGTTCACCGCTGTACAAGTAGCTTCAGTATAAAGTCATGTTGATGTTAAGGTGATACGATTTAATTAAAGTTAAGCTGATCTCAATGATTTTGATGAGTTATTGTGTGTGTTTCATTCCAGCAATAGCTGTTTTAAAGTAGCAAATAAGCAATTGAACAAGCAACCATAATGACCAGGCTCAGCCAGCACCAAACCCACATCACTTTCCCGGGGCGCGCATAAGCGGGCACACTTTTACCAAGCATAGCCAGCGTATTTAATCCAGCAAGTACAGGACCAACTACAAATGCGATTATGGTTGCAACTTTAACCATGGCCTGCATAGATGTTAAAAAGAAAAACAATATCAATACCGTGCCTGCAACTGTAAAAATCAACCAAAAAAGATAATGTCTTTTCTGGTTTTTATGATTCATCATTTCTGGAAACAGTAACTCACTGGAGGCACTGAGTGTTCTGGGGTATGCATCCAGACAGGTCGGTGTGGTGCTGAACATAGTGGTAAATGCCGCTACCGCAACAATGGGGTATGCCCAGCTACCCAGTGATTTCTGGTATAAGTCCATTAATTGTCCTGCAAAGACTGTACCATCCGGGCTAAATGTTTCTCCGCTGCCATACATAACCAGCCCGCCCAGTAATAAAAAGCAGATGGCGAGAAAAGCAGTGCCAAAAAAACCTACGCGAAAATCAAATAATGCGGCTTGCATATCGGTGGTTTCACCTGAGCTTTCATTGTTTGATTCTGCCCAGATAGAGTGCCAGACGGAAATATCGATCGGTGCAGGCATCCAGCCCAAAAATGTAGCCAGGAAAATTAAATGCGCTGTTTCATTAAAGGAAAAATGTACCTCTGCGGTTTTGTAATAGCCTGGGTTATTAAAGATCAGCATGGTCACTGCTAATACTGATGTAATTGACAAAATCAGAATAATAATCTTTACCAGTTTATCCAGTAACCTGTATCTGCCCGTTGCCAGCAGAATAGAGCAGAGTATTAGCAGCCCCAGACTAATCAGTACGGCTAATCTTTGAGGATCAAGCCCGCCTAAGGATTCTAAATGGAAAATGTTGATTAACAAGCCTGCTGTCACTACTGTCACAGCAGACTGGGTGATCAGCATGGACATCAAGGTGATTGCGATATAAATCCAGACTCCCCAGCTGCCTGATTGTTTATATCCATGAAGAATATTACGACCGGTTGCTGCTGTATAACGAGGTCCGAATTCAAAAAAAGGATATTTCACCAGGTGAATGATTAAAATAGCCAGGATCAGATCAAACCCGAACATGCCGCCCGCTTTGGTGGATTGAACCAGATGGGAAACGCCAACAGCTGCGCCTGCATACATAAGGCCGGGGCCAAGTTGGGATAATAAACTTCTTTTGGTCATTTTCATATGTTGCAGTGCCCTCGGATTTTAAGACAATTTGTCTTTGTCGACTGTCTATAAGTTAAGGTCTTCATTCTGTGTCTTGTCGCATTGGGCGGAGGAGTGCGTAGCGTGATGATATGGATTCTGCTCTGTAGAAAGGCATTCCAATTCAGGTAAAGGAATCAGAGTGAGTCAGGTTGTTAGTTGGATATTTGCAAGTTGGAATGGCGGGCGTTTTCCGGTTGCATGCTTAAATTATTAATCAGGCATAAAAAAAGCCCATCAAAAATGGGCTTTTCTGTACAGCTATTGTGGATTAAATCTAGTTTTTAGTTTTATCAACAATTTGGTTTGCGGCAATCCAGGGCATCATAGCGCGAAGTTTTGCGCCTGTTACTTCAATTGGATGCTCGGCATTTAAACGACGTTTAGCGGTCATTTCAGGGTAGTTGGTCATACCTTCCATGATGAATTTTTTGGCGTATGCTCCTTCTTGAATGTTTTTAAGTGCTTCACGCATTGCTGCGCGGCTTTCTTCGTTAATGACTTTAGGGCCAGTAACATATTCGCCATACTCTGCATTATTAGAAATTGAGTAGTTCATGTTTGCGATACCACCTTCAAACATTAAATCAACGATCAATTTTAATTCGTGTAAACATTCAAAATAAGCCATTTCCGGCTCATAACCTGCTTCTACTAATGTTTCAAAACCCATTTTCACAAGCTCAACAGCGCCGCCACATAATACCGCCTGTTCGCCGAATAAATCAGTTTCTGTTTCTGCGCGGAAAGTCGTTTCGATAATACCTGAACGACCACCACCAATGGCAGAAGCGTATGACAGGCAAATTTCTTTCGCTGTTCCTGAGGCATCCTGATGGATAGCGATTAAATCAGGAATACCACCACCACGCGTAAACTCAGAGCGTACTGTGTGTCCAGGTGCTTTAGGTGCGATCATGATCACATCTAGGTCAGCGCGTGGAACAACTTGATTATAAAGAATGGCAAAACCGTGAGCAAAAGCGAGTGCTGCACCTTGTTTGATGTTAGGCGCAATTTCTTCTTTATAGAGTTGTGACTGAAATTCATCAGGCGTTAAAATCATAACTACATCTGCGTTGGCAACTGCAGTTGCAACATTTTCAACCTTTAGACCACAAGCTTCAGCTTTAGCAACAGAGCTGGAGCCTGCGCGTAAACCAACAACAACATCAACACCTGAGTCTTTTAGGTTGTTAGCATGCGCGTGTCCTTGTGAACCGTAGCCAATAATAGCAACTTTTTTACCTTTGATGATTGAAAGGTCAGCGTCTTTATCGTAATAAACTTGCATTTGTTTTCCTGTATTTTAAATAAAATATTTCATTAAGAATGTGCAGATCATTGCAGGATGGGGCGCTAGCAGCGGCTTTGCAAAGTCGAAAAATGAGCCCCATCTTGTTAGCCGTGTATGCTATTTCCTGCGCAGTTCTGGTTTGTCTGTTGTTTATAAATGTAAACCATTTTCACCGCGCGACATGGCTGTAGGGCCAGAGCGAACGGTTTCAATTATGCTGTCTGCATCGAGTGCAGCGACAAATGCATCCAGCTTATCAGATGCTCCGGTCATCTCAATAACATAACTGTTGCTGGTGACATCAATGATCTTGCCGCGAAAAATATCTGACAGTCGATTGATTTCGCCGCGTGTCTCATCGTTGGTTTTAACTTTTACCAGCATCAGTTCGCGCTCTACATGCGCTACTTCGGCAAAATCGATCAGCTTAACAATATCAATTAATTTGTTAAGTTGCTTGGTAATTTGCTCAATAATATCTTCACTGCCGCTGGTCACCAGTGTCATTCTTGATAACGTCAGGTCTTCAGTTGGTGCAACGGTGAGTGATTCAATATTATAGCCGCGCGCTGAAAACAGACCTGCGACACGTGATAAAGCACCTGCTTCGTTTTCGATAAGAATAGAAATAATATGTCTCATTATGCGAGCTCCCTGTCGATAGGTGTGCCTGGTGCTACGCGTAAAGTCATTTCCTGATGGCCTTTGCCTGATTCAATCATAGGGTAAACGTTTTCAGTTCTGTCAGTGATAAAGTCAATAAAAACAGTGCGATCTTTCATGGCAAATGCTTTTTCCAGTGCCGGTTTTACATCCTCAGGTTTTTCTACACGTATGCCAACATGACCATAAGCCTCAGCCAGAGTAACAAAATCAGGAATGGTATCCATATAGGAATGTGAATAACGGCTTTCATAGGAAAACTCCTGCCATTGACGCACCATACCCATATAGCGGTTATTTAAATTAATAATCTTAATCGGCGTTTTATATTGCAAGGCGGTTGAAAGCTCTTGTATACACATCTGAATGCTGGCTTCACCGGTGATACAGGCTACATCAGCATCAGGGAACGCTAACTTTACCCCAATGGCAGCCGGAAGGCCAAAGCCCATCGTGCCTAATCCTCCAGAGTTAATCCAGCGACGCGGCTTATCAAAAGGATAAAATTGTGCTGCAAACATCTGGTGTTGACCCACATCAGAGGTAATATAAGCATTGCCTTTAGTCACTTCATAAAGCTGTTCAACAACGGCTTGTGGTTTGATCAAATCACTGTCGCGATCAAACTCCAGGCATTTGGCTTCGCGCCATTGATCAATCTGGCTCCACCAGGCTTCAAGTGCTTTTTTAGACGGTCTCTTTTTGTGTTCTTTTAATACGTCCAGCATTTGTTCAAGCACTAGCTTAACATCGCCAACAATCGGCACCTCGACTTTAACCGTTTTTGAAATAGACGCGGGGTCAATATCGATATGGATAATAGTGGCATGCGGGCAAAATTCAGCTAATTTACCGGTCACGCGATCATCAAAACGCACCCCGATAGCGAGGATAACATCACTTTCGTGCATGCCAAGATTTGCCTCATAAGTGCCATGCATACCCAGCATGCCAACAAACTGCTTATTAGTTGCAGGGTAAGCACCTAAGCCCATTAAGGTGTTGGTAATGGGGAAGTTAAGCATTTGTGTCAGCTCGGTAAGCTCTGCACTTGCATTTCCCAAGACCACGCCACCGCCAGAATAAATCATCGGGCGTTGTGCATTTAAGATCAGATCAACAGCTTTTTTAATTTGTCCCGGATGCCCTTTAGTTGCAGGGCAATAAGAACGCATTTTGATTTTTTTAGGATATTTATACGGTACCTTGATATTCGGATCGGTAATATCTTTTGGAATATCCACAACAACCGGGCCTGGGCGACCTGTCGTAGCCACGTAAAATGCTTTTTTCAGGGTCTCTGCAATATCATTTACATCTTTAACCAGGAAATTATGTTTAACGCAGGGGCGGGTAATGCCGACCATGTCGACTTCCTGAAAAGCATCGCTACCAATCACTGCACAGGGCACCTGACCTGAAATGACCACCATGGGAATAGAATCCATATAAGCCGTGGCAATTCCGGTTACTGCATTAGTCGCGCCCGGACCAGAAGTAACCAGAACCACGCCCGGCTTACCTGTTGCACGCGCATAAGCATCAGCCGCATGAGTTGCGCCTTGTTCATGCCTGACTAAAATATGTTTTACATCTTTTTGATGGAAAATTGCATCATATAGATGTAATACTGCACCGCCAGGATAACCAAAAAGAAATTCTACACCTTCATCTTTAAGACACTGAACGACTATCTGTCCGCCACTGAGTTCCACTTTTAATACCCTCTTTAAAACTCATACTATACTTATGCAAAAGCAGCAGGCAGTAAAACTGATTTCTGCTGTTAGTGCTGGCATAGCTGAAATTAAAACCCGAATTGAAAAAAAGCACATTTTTTATGGGCTAATTTTCTGATCTAAGTTTATAAAAAATCTATCCAAAATAGCTGAAAATAGCTGTTTCGTCAAGAATTACATTTGTTTTCGTAGCTTGGGAAGCGGGCCGTTCGCAAGTATATTGCTGATTTTTTCTCCTTCTCATGCGGCCTCGTGAATAAGTTGATTGTGATGATCTGCACCCCTATATGAATTCCCGTGAAAATCGTAGGGATTAGCACAAAGAGCATGGCGGAATCGAAGATAAATGCTATTTTTTTGATAAGGCTCAGACAATCGGGTCTCACGGAAAATAACTTGATACCCTATAAGCCAAATGTAGGTTGGCGCTGAGGCACGAAGCTCAACAAATTCAGCGAAATATCCTGTTGGACATTGCAAGCTCAGTACCAACCTGTGCATTTAAGCTTCACTTTTCATAATCCTAGAAACCGCAGTTGAGCACGGATTTTGTGGAAAATCTGAGTGTGAAAGACAAGGCACAGCTTGCAGGCAATGGCCGTAGCCCTTGGCAAGAGCTGTAACGCAGTATTTCGTGCTCAGATTTATCGACAAAACCGTGAAGCGGAGTATAGTCACCCAACAGGTGATAAGCTTTTACGATCATTATATTTTATATTCAGTCACTTATAATGTTATATAACGGTCAACTGCGGTTTCTAGGATAATGATAAACGCACCCACCCTAAGGGCTATAAATTGCTATGAGAGTTGGAGTTTGAAAAGAAAACCGTCTAAAAAAGCATGCTATTTTTACGTAAACATTGCAGGCCTAATTATTGTTGCTGAGGTTCTCCGAATATTCCAGCCCGATATGCAAGACGATTTTGTTTAACGTGGCGTATGTTTGGATGGCGGGGTATATCGCTGATCCAGAGTTCTATCTATCTTGACGGCAAGACTTTCTACCGTTTTCACCGTGAGCTGTTTATTCGGGCCCTTGGCTTCGGAGATGTAATTTCCTACCAGCTTTGCATCGCTGACACGGACTAAATGTCCCATTAAATAGGCAAATAAAAAGCTGGGTTTATGCAGCCTGCCAACCAGCACATAATCAGCACCATATTGTTTAGCCAGATTTGCAGCAATATCATCATGGTCAAATAAATAACCAGTACCTCCCGTAGCATTTTTCTGATCTATTAACGGTATATCAATAATCACATAATCCGCTGTTTTAAGCTCTGCTTCCAATAGAGGTTTTATGGACGCTGTGCGTTCAATTTCTGCAGCTGTACGTGGAATCAGGGTTAAGTCTTTAAGCTCAAAATCAAGAATTGCAATTTTGGTTTCTGCACTAGCGCTAAGACTGAATAGACATAATACGCAAGGAATGAATAATCGAGAAATCCATTGGCAATTAAATATGTTCATAAAAAACTCTCGTGATGAAATAGCAACTCAGATAGATCGTAGGGCGGTGCTTTAGCCCGCTGATTATGCATTATCCTGTTTTGAAATGGTTGTGATCTTTGAGCATTAGCAGGGGGGGGCGTGTTTGCTATCAAAAATGTTACAAACTTCTTGATCTATTAATTTCGTGACTATATTTATACTGCCCAAGTATAAATACTCGCCTGACTTTGATGGTTCAGTCGCATTTCCAGCAACTTAATAAGACTAAATTGCTGGTACAGCATGATTATTCTCGAATAAATATACGACAGTCCATCTGTTCAGTTTACCTTGTTTAATAGATTCCATGGCATCTGGTGTGCTGCTAAATAATAATTCACCCGAATGATCCGTCTCTATTTCGACGGATTGATCACCTAAATTAGCCAGTAATTTTAAGATCGAATTATCGTTTATCTGCCAATGCACTATTAATGCTTGATGCTTGATAACCCAATAACTGGATTTCCCACCTTTAATATCTTTCAGCAAAGGTTGTAGACGCAAACGCCTGATACGTAATAATTCCTGATGATATTTCAGCCATTGCAAATGCGGCAATATATTTATTTCATCCCAATCTAGCTTCGCGGACATAAAGGTGTCAGTGGCGTTGGGTAATTGAATTTTATTCAATATCTCTGGGTCGTTATATTCAGTGAATCGAGAAAACTCTTGAAATCGACCTTGAGCAATTTGCTCGCCTAATGGGTCTGGGAAATCAACAAAGTAGGTAAAAGGCTGGCTGCAAGCCCATTCCTGCCCCATAAATAATAAAGGCGTGGAGGGTGATAATAATAAAATAGCGGTGGCGGCCCGCAATGCTTCTGCTGGACATAAATTTGCTAAGCGTTCACCAAATGCTCTATTGCCTACCTGGTCATGATTTTGTAAAAAATTCACAAAAGCAGTCGGGGGTAAATCTGTACTCATTTCACCGCGTAATTTACCATTGCGATAAGCGGATACCTCACCTTGATAAGCAAATCCTTCGCTCAGACAACGGCCTAAATATTGAATAGGGTGTTGACTATAATCCTGATAATAACCGCTATTTTCGCCAGTTAACAAGATATGCAGCGCATGATGAAAATCATCGTTCCATTGAGCAGTATAAAAATTATACGGATGTTCGGGGCTGGGGCTTAGGTAATGCGCAGTATTATGATCATTTTCTAACACTAAATGTATCTGCCGATCATAAGCCAGGTCTTTGCGCACTGCTTCCGCTAAACATTGCAGAAAACCGGGTTCATATGAATCAAATATGGCATGTACGGCATCTAATCGTAAACCATCGAAATGATATTCTTCTAACCAGAATAAGGCATTATGTATAAAAAATTGCCGCACGCAATGGCTATTTTTACCCTCAAAATTAATCGCGTTACCCCATGGTGTTTGCAAGTCGGAAGTAAAAAAGTCAGGTGCATAATGTGCCAGATAATTGCCTTCTGGGCCAAAATGGCTGTACACCACATCATTGAAAACCATTAAGCCTTTGGCGTGTGCACTGGCAATTAAATCCTTCAGTTCATCCGGTGTCCCATAACTACTATCGGGTGCAAAAGGCAGTACGCCATCATAGCCCCAATTGCGTTGCCCCGAAAACTCGGCAATAGGCATCAACTGTATGGCAGTTACCCCCAAATCAACTAAATAATCCAGCTTATTTTTGACGCCATTAAAAGAACCTTCTTCGCTAAAGGTGCCGACATGAATTTCATAAAAAACCGCGCTCTCCCAAGGTAAGCCTTTCCATTGATCATCTGACCATTGAAAAGCATGAGGGTCTATAACCTGACTGGAACCATTAACATCCTCAGGTTGATAGCGTGAGGCGGGGTCAGGAATATATAATTCATCATCGATTCGGTATTGATAATAAAAACCTTTATACGCGAATTGACTAATAATACCGAACCAGCCATCATCTTCAGCAGCCATCATAAAGCGTACTTCTGGTGCCAGTCCTTGTAAGCACAGTTCAACTTTCTTGGCGCCTGGTGCCCATAAGCGAAAACTTATGCGACCATCATCAAGTATTTTAGTTCCAAAAGGCATAAGGTGATTGCGTTGTACAATTGACATGATTTTTAGCCCCATTCTATGCGATTTTCTGAGCCATACTGTAAGCCCAGCATTAAGGTTAAGTATTCGCGTACACATTGTTGTGATTTATGTCCTATATCCGGCATTTTTTGCTGGTTATGAAATAAATAACGAATACGTAATTCTACACCTTCTAGTGTACTGACTAAAAAGCCGGTATGAAAGTTAATCACTTGTAATCGGATACCCCCGGTATCGCCACCGATAGTCGGCTTGCCTTGGCATAAGGCTTTAGTCACTGTCAGGCCAAAAACTTCTTTAGTTGATTTTTGCAGAATAACATCCGCTAAACGTTGTAAGGCATTAATGCTGCGATGCGCGTCCGGGGGCAAGATCAGCACCTTAATATTAAAGTCATCTTCTGCGGCTAATCGAACTTCAACGACAGTATGTAAAAAAATAAAATGACGATAGTCTATAGTTTCTCTTCTTGGTTTAATGGCATTTTCTAGTTTTTATCCTACGTATTCCCGTTGGTTGCCGTAGAATATCTACTCTTAATTACGGCTTATTGAGTCGATATTCAACACTTGTCGATCCCGGATAGACGTTTGCTTTTCAGGTATTGAAATAAACAGTTAATAGTTGTCAGGATCAGCTTTGTAATAGGTGCATTTAGTATAATCTTCGTCAGAAATTTATTACAAGTTCAGTCCATCTGAAAAAATATGTACAATTCTATTCGTACGATTACCTAGGAATAACTACCTGTAGCATTCATAGCTTTAATACACATTAATCCTGTCTTATTTATGCATTAAGCATGGTAATGAAGGAAATATATAAATCGGAGTAATAGTATTAATATTCAACAATTAAATACTGATTTTGGTATTGAAAATCAAATTTTATGCGTCGCAGGAAAGGGGGGCTTGCCTTGTATACAAGTGAATAACGCTAAAGCCTCGGCATTAATTTCCATCTATGCTGGTCAGGTTTTATCATTTAAGCCCGTTAATCAAACTGAAGATTTTATGTTCATCAGTGAGAATGCCTATTTTGCCGAGGGAAAAGCAGCTAAAGGCGGTGTTCCCATTTGCTGGCCCTGGTTTGGCGCGGCTACTGAACTGGATCATATCACTCAGGAAAAGAAACCAGACCATGGATTTGTGCGCACACGTTTCTGGTCAGTTGTTACGGCTGAGATGCTGGATAATGGCGATACTAAAATAGTCCTTGAGATCAGCGATACAGAAGAAACCCGAAAAATCTGGCCTTATAGTTTTAATCTTATATTAGAAATCCTGATATCTGATTCGCTTACTCTTCAGTTAACAACACGTAATACCGGCAAGCAGCCTTTTTCTATCACAGAAGCCTTGCATACTTATTTGAATGTCGGTGATGTAACACAAGTCGAAGTTTTGGGTCTGGAAAATACCGAGTATTTAGATAAAAATTCGGGTTTTGCTAAAGCCTATCAGGCTGGAGTAGTCAAGATCTTCGAACCGACAGACCGTATTCATAGCGCTATTACACATCAGCTGATACTGGCTGATCCGGATTTTAATCGCAAAATTAAAATCAGTTCGTCAGGGAATCAAAATGTTGTAGTGTGGAATCCATGGATTGAGGGTGCTACTACAGTTCAGGATCTGGATAAAGATGACTATAAACGCTTTATCTGTCTGGAAGTTGCAAATGCAGCAGGGCATGATGTGGAAATTAAGCCCAATTGCGAATCCAGATTAAAAGCTAATTACAGTGTTATTTGAGTTTGAGCAATCAACTTCCCAGCGTTAAACTTCAAACCGGTCGAAGTTCTTAAAAAACTGCGCTGGCCTCCTGGTTATTTTTTGCTATTGCTATCTTGCATTATATAAAGCCAGGTATACAAAATTATCGCTGATAATCTTTACGTGATTCTGATGATCCAGGAGCTGATAAATTAATTATGCTAAGTCTGATGGCCGCAGAAATGGGTGGTTTTCTGGTGTTATTAATAGGCTTTTTCATTCAAGTCTTTTAGTATACAGTTAGTATTCAACAGTTAACACTAGGTGAAAAAGGGATGGCAATGCAGGAAATATTAATTGGCGCAAATGAGAACAGGCAGGTAATAATGGATGCCGCCATGGGTAATCGCCATGGTATGATTTCTGGTGCAACCGGGACGGGTAAAACAGTGACTTTGCAGATTCTTGCAGAGGGTTTTTCACGCCTCGGTGTGCCGGTGTTTATGGCGGATATTAAAGGTGATTTATCGGGTATGGCCAAAGCAGGTCAGATGCATGAAAAAATCACTGAGCGTGTACAGAAAATCAGGATAAATAATTTTCAGTTGCGTGCCAATCCCACCGTTTTCTGGGATATATTCGCACGTAATGGTCATCCTGTACGTACCACTATTTCTGAGATGGGCCCTTTATTACTCAGCCATTTACTGGAACTGAATGATACTCAGTCCGGGGTTCTGTATAGCTGTTTTAAACTTGCTGATGACCAGGGCCTGTTATTGCTGGATTTAAAGGATTTGCGTGCGATGCTCAACTGGATGGCAGAAAATTCCAAAGATCTGAAATCAGAATATGGCAATATTTCTTCAGCCAGTGTCGGTGCTATTCAGCGCCGCTTGCTGGTATTGGATGAACAGGGCGCGAGTGAGTTTTTTGGTGAACCTGCGATAAAAACTGATGATTTCCAGCGTACTGATTTTTCCGGCAATGGTGTGATTAGCATCCTCGATGCAACTGAATTAACCTCAAAATCGCCCCGATTGTATGCCGCGTTTTTATTATGGCTACTGTCTGATTTATTTGAAACATTACCCGAAGTTGGCGATGCTGACCGGCCAAAACTGGTCTTGTTTTTTGATGAAGCACATTTATTATTTGATCGTGCGCCGCGAGTGCTGGTGGACAAAATCGAACAGATCACGCGCTTGATACGTTCCAAAGGGGTAGGTATTTATTTTATCAGCCAGAGCCCTCTGGATATACCCGGAGATGTATTAGGCCAGTTAGGCTTGAAGATCCAACATGCATTAAGAGCGTATACGCCGAAAGACCGTAAAGTGATTAAAGCGGTAGCTGAAACTTTTCGTAGTAATCCAGCGCTGGATACAGAACAGGTCATTAAAGAATTAAAAACCGGTGAAGCACTGGTTTCGGTGTTAAATGGAGATGGTAGTCCAACACCCGTTGAGCGTATTTTGATGCGTCCGCCTGAATCACAAATCGGTGCATTGTCAGAGGCTGAGCGTATCGAAAGTATAGGTCGTTCGCCTTATAAAAATCGTTACGATCAGGATGTAGATAGAGAGTCTGCCTATGAAATGCTCAAACAAAAAGCAGAGCAAATGGCACTAGCAACTGAGCAGCAGGAAAAGTCAAAGAGTAGTCGTAGCCGTCAATCGGCAGGAGAAGCCATGTTAAAAAGTGTAGCTCGTAGTGTGGGTAGTCAGTTGGGTAGACAGATAGTCAGAGGGATTATGGGGTCATTATTTGGTGGGCGGCGATAATCTTTTTTTACGAGTTAAAAATCACAAAGGAAGGTACATGAAGATTCTAATGATACTTACATCACACGACCAGCTTGGTGATACAGGCATGAAAACTGGATTTTGGCTAGAGGAATTTGCTGCGCCATATTATATATTTCAAGATGCAAATGCCGAAATTACCCTTGCATCCCCTAAGGGAGGGCTGCCCCCTCTGGATCCCAAAAGTGATGATCCTGCCGCTCAAACGGAAGTGACCCAGCGTTTTAAAAATGATCCAGAAGCCCAGGTTAAGTTGGCTAATACGCTCAGGTTAGAGGAGATTTCAGCTGAAGATTATGATGCAGTGTTTTATCCCGGAGGCCATGGGCCGTTATGGGATTTAAGCAATAATGCTGATTCAATTGCCATAATTGAATTAATGTATGCGGCGGGGAAGCCTGTAGCAGCTGTATGTCATGCTCCAGCAGTCTTGCTGCACGCTAAATCAGCGGATAATAAGCCATTGATTCAGGGAAAGTCCGTAACCGGTTTTAGTAACACCGAAGAAGCCGCTGTTCAGCTTACCAATATAGTCCCTTTTCTGCTTGAAGATAGCCTAAAAGCAAAAGGCGCTAATTATGCAAAAATCGACAACTGGCAATCTTATGCTGTGACAGATGGAAATCTGGTAACAGGGCAAAACCCCGGATCATCAGCAGCTACAGCAAAAGCGGTATTAGAATTACTTCAAGAAAATCACTCCTGATTGAAACGCATGTATTTATCACGGAGATAAATACATGCGAATTCTGGAAGCTTTACTATTGTTTAGCTGTGGCAATAAAAAGTTCAATATGCATTGCAGCAGAGCTCAGATGTAAAAGTTTATTTAACCGACAAATAACGGGTTCAATGTTTGCTCTATGCAGGTTAATAAATTCACCTGGTTGGAACTTGCCATCATTAAAAATCAGACTGTCTGATGAGTTAAGTGCTTTTATACCCTGTAAGAAAATTGCCCATGCATAAATAGCATCATGACTGGGTACGGAAATATAGGAAATTTCAGATCCCAGCGCTAATAGCTTGATGCCTAATTGCAGCTTATTTTCAGTTAACTGAGCTAACCTGCAGACTATGCCGATCTCCAAGCTATTGTGATTATTTATACCGATAATATCGCCAATTTGTACTGTTGAATGGTTAATGTCTGTATCAAAAATAATCCTGTAGCCTTTGATGCTACTATTTACTATATAAAATGTATCCGGGTTAATAGGCGCATCGCTTTGAGGCGATGGATCAGATGTAGCCCAGATATTCTTTCTAAGAGCATACTTCTTTGCTTGATCAAGTTTGCTTTGCTCGTTTCTTAATAGTCCTATTCGATGATGATCTCTCATTATTGCATCTAATGGTTCATAACCCTCCGTGACTAATTGAATGTCCGGGACTGCCCAGCCTCCAGCAACTTTGGAACTTGTTTGATCAACGTGATTTTTATTTTTTGCAACAGGTGTTAATGGGCTGGCATCGTGCAGTTGTTTAATAATATGATTAAAGCCAATAATGCCATTGTGCTCAGTTTGTTGATTAAAGCGGGTGAACTTTCGTCTTTGTGACAGACTTAAAGATTTCGATGCCTGTATGATGTGCTCGCGATTTATGGCTTTTATAACGCCTGTTCCAGGTGCCTCATGCGTTGCGTTTTTGTTAATTTGTATGGCAGCAGTGTAAGCAGAAAAAAAACGTATTGCGCCTTGTTCGGATTGTTTAAAGTGGGTTAAATTAATAGGTGGCTTATCTGTTGTTAAATTCAGCCCAGAGTATTGGGACGTTTTTTCAACAGGAAATTTTGTGTCCAGTAGCATTATGGAGGTGTGTTTTTCTACACAAGCAGAAATAGTTTGCATGTCGCGTGGGCGAAATTGCTCTAATTCACAGTGGTGAAGTGCCAAAAGATGTTTGAATGCCTTGCTAACGGTGTTGCTGTGATAACCATGTTGCTCAATGTTTATATCCTGAATTTCAAGTTTAGATGCTAAGCCATAGAACTTATAAGCCTGTTTCCAGAAGTCAGTGTAAACTTGTTGATAGACTTCAGAGATATAAATATAAGCATTAATTAAAGCTTGCAGGCCATAAAATAATGTCACTACGTTCGACAGTTCACTTGTTTTAATAAGGCAGCTTTCGAAGCCATTAGCCAGTTCTGCATATATGGATACAATATTTTGTATATTATTCCTGTCATGTTTTGCAAGCGGAAGCGAGCTATTTAAAACAGGTTCGCTCAGCGGTGTTAAAAAAATAAGCATGGATTTATATATGCTTTGCAGCAGCAATGATTTTTGATGCTTAGATAAGGTATTTTCCTGATTAATAGCCAGTATCGCTAATAATACCTGATGCTCTTGTTCGGTAGTGGAGCTATTTTTCAGAGATAAAAACCATTGATTAAATGCCTTTTCGGTTAATTTAAAAGGAACCTGGAAGTGAGTTTCAATATGAGTCGTATTAAATTTATATGTATCCATTTTTATCCTTCAATAAAATCATCATGCTTCATTTACATATATTAAAAATAATAACCACGTCCTATCTACGTGGCTAGGTTCATAGGCTTTAATCTGACGAAGTTTTAGGTCTGCTCATGTAACCTGGTATGTCTGTTGTTACAACATCGAATTTTGGTTGATAAAGTGTTTTTTTAAGTATCAAAAAGCACACGGGTTTATGCTGAGCGATTAGAGGGTTAAAAACTATAGTAACTACTCAGCGTATTTAAATAATCGAATGAAGATATAAAGCAAATTCTGGCTGCTTTCCTTCAAATACAAGCATCATTGCCTGCGTTGCACTCACTCCGTGTTTACGACATGTTGGTAGATACCCGCTGACACGGCAAAATATTTCAGCGCCACCGGTACTACGCAAACACTCCGATATTTTTTGATGAACTTTGCTTATTCGTGTCGCATTTTCCGCAGCATTATAGGAAAACGGCACACAGATTTGTCATAAAGCGCAATACATCCTCTTCATAATTATTAAGCCTTTCCAGTAAGTTTCTAGTCTTAGTGCGTTTAGCGCTTCCTCGTTTTACTTCTGTACAGCTATTTAGGCAGCGGATATTTAATGACCGCTTTGCCGAGTAATTCTCTATATTGCACTTGCCTTGATCAGCTTCTTTATCCGTCAGTATGCCCCCGCTTCATTAACAACACCATTAATTTTCTCAAGTAATTGTTTCATTTCATGTGCTCATTCTTGTTTTCCTTGTTCACAAACACGCGTTAACTCTCTCAAGTGATGCGCATTACAGAGTGAATAGGTGTAGTCATATTTATAGTAGGGTTTCCAGTGATCATAACATCAAATGCCATAATTACTGGGTAAAATCGCACAACATATTCATGGTTTCTGTGCAGCATCTGGCATGAGGAAAGAAGTGTGTCCATTGATCATTTGGACGTCCCATGTCGCCAATGGCGCTTACCATTAATATTAATGCCTGTTTTATCTGTATAAACACACGATGATTCGACAAAGTGTTCTTTGCTAGTCGATTCAAACTCGGCTTATTGTTCATGCGTCTGTTGATAGAAATTATACAGCGAACGTTCGCTGCTTGGCATGTCTAGTTGATCAGCAAGATACTTTTGTATTCGACTGTATAGTGATAGCTGGTATTGAGATAAATAAACCGCATGGGCCTTTGCTCCATGAGCATATTGTACGGCTTTAGTGACCTCATCCGGAAAAGCACTGACCTTGTGATAAGAGGTCGATTAACCAAAATCACTCTAGCTTCAGGCGATAGGGGCTTTTTCATTTTCCTTGATAATGAGCCGATAGACTAGTTAAACTCTATCCATAATAAAGCGGACTAAATGATCTTCAGATACATAATCTTGCCCGATTATCCTCGAGTTTCCGCCATTTTAAAAACCACTCACTAATGAGTATGTCATGACTTATGTTCTTAGCAGGAATCTAACCAACAAGGAATAGATTCCTGATAAAAGACCTCGGGGATGAAGCGCTATATAGTGTGTTACAGTCACATCACCCTAATTTGGTGTAATCAGGTAATCTTGAGCACTAGGCGGTAAGAAGATATAGGGAGTATCTTGGTCTGAGGATTAAAGTTTGCTATCACTATTTGTCTTGTTGCTGTCATTTAATACAGGTTTAAATTTATCATTTTTAAGTTGTTAAATCCGACAGACACCTACTGGACTATATAAAAAGAGATATAATACACTTTTATTTAGAGCTATTGTATAAGATTTCAGAGATGATTTAGATCAAACCACTAGCGATGAAAAAATCAGTGAACTTTGAGTGTTAGTCAAATGTGTAAACAATTATTAAAAAAGAAAAGGATTGAATGTTAATGATTGGATTTGTAGTCGGGCAACGATGGATAAGTGCTTCAGAACCAGAGCTAGGACTGGGCATAGTGACAGCAGTGGCAGCTAATCGAGTGACTATTTCATATTTAGCCAGTGATGAACGCAGAGTTTATGCGCAAGATAACGCGCCTTTAACCCGAGTGCGGTTCTCGATAGATGACAACATTGAAACTAATAACGGGCAGCAGGGGCGTGTAACAGCCATTAATGAATATGAGGGCGTTATTCATTACCAAGTGTTGAGTGAGCAAGGAAAAACCATTTCTGTTGATGAAACGGCTTTGAGCCATCATATTCAGTTTAACAAGCCACAAGATAAGTTATTTATTGGTCAGGCAGAAGAAGGGCGTTGGTTTACATTACGTTATCAAACCTGGCAGCATTTGCACCGCCTGCATAAGAGTCAGGTGAAGGGGTTGCTCGGTGCGCGCACATCTTTAATCGCTCATCAATTGTACATAGCTCATGAAGTTGCGCAGCGAGATAAAGTACGGGTTATGCTGGCCGACGAAGTAGGGTTGGGTAAAACCATTGAAGCGGGCTTAATTTTGCATCATAGATTACACATGGGCTTGTCAGAGCGCATTTTGGTCATTGTTCCTGAAAGCTTGTTACATCAGTGGTTGGTTGAAATGTTTCGGCGTTTTAATTTAAAATTCAGTCTTTTTGATGAGTCCCGTTGCGAGGCATACGAGGATGATAACCCTTTTCTGAGTGAACAATTAGTTTTATGTAGTCTGGACTTTTTTACACAAAATCCACATAGAAGAGAGCAGGCTGTTCAGTCCGGCTGGGATATTGTTGTAGTGGATGAGGCACATCATCTGCAATGGACTGAGCACGCCCCAGGAAATTCCTATTTGTTTATTGAGCAATTAGCCGAGCATACATCAGGCTTGATTTTGTTAACGGCAACGCCTGAGCAGTTGGGTAAAGAAACGCATTTTGCTCAGTTAAGATTGCTCGATGCAGATCGGTTTTATAGTTTTGAGCAGTTTCTTGTGGAGCAGAAGGAATTTGAGCCTATTGCTCGTTTAGCAGAAAAGATAGTACATCAGATTCTGCTAAATGATGTAGATAAAAAATTATTAGCTAGCTTAGTCGATCAAAAATTAACAACAGATTTTTTACATAATATAGAGGACATAACGTTAAGGCAGGATGTGATTGATCAGTTAATTGATCGACATGGAACGGGGCGTATTTTATTTAGAAATTCGCGTCATGTGGTACAAGGCTTTCCTCAGCGAGAAGTCTATACTTATCCTTTGCAACAGCAGACAGGAGAAAGTGAGAATATTTATCTGCAATGGCTCGTGACACAGTTAAATGCGCTGGATAAGTTTCAAGTTTTATTGATTTGTAAAAATACCGAAACAGTCATCAGTTTGCATAAACAATTGCGTGATAAATACGCGTTTAATGTCGCTGTGTTTCATGAGGGAATGAGCATTATTGAGCGTGATAGGGCGGCTGCCTATTTTGCGGATCAAGATGCACGGGTACAAGTATTGCTTTGCTCGGAAATTGGCAGTGAAGGTCGTAATTTTCAATTCGTACATCATTTGATTTTATTGGAATTACCTGAAAATCCTGATTTATTGCAGCAAAGGATTGGTCGACTTGACCGAATAGGTCAAAAGCATATTATCAAGATTCATGTGCCCTATATTATAGGTAGTAAACAACATAGCTTATGCTGTTGGTATGAAGAAGGGTTAAAGCTGTTTCAGGTAAATAGCAATGCGGCAAGTGAGGTGTATCGGTTACAAAAACAGCCTCTTACAGAGGTTTGTTTGAGTAAGGAGCAACAAGGATTAGACCCGCTTGTTGTTTCGGGAAAAATGCTTCTAGCCGAAATTGAAGCGCAAATGCACCAGGCTCGAGATGTATTACTAGAGTTGAATTCCTATCGGCAAGAAGTTGCCGAGAATCTTATCACTGCTATTGAAAACATTTCACAGCCTCAGGTCTTGTGGCGATATATGGAGGATATATTTGATTGTTTTGGCGTAGACTCTGAGTACCATTCTGAAGACTGTGCTATTTTGCAAGCAGGTCAGTTGCAGAGAGTTAGTCATTTTCCAGGTCTGCCCGAAGACGGCGTAACAGTAACGGTAAATAGAGAGATTGCTTTAGCGCGAGAAGATATGCAATATTTAACCTGGGAGCACCCTATGCTGGTGTCAGCAATGGACTTGGTGTTATCTGGAAATATAGGTAATGCAGCATTAAGTATTATCAAGCATAAGGAATTAGTCGCTGGGCAGTATTTGCTGGAATGTCTTTTTTTAGTTGAGTGTAGTGCACCTATGTCATTGCAATTAAGCCGTTTTTTACCTGCAACACCGATACGTATTTTAATGGATCAAAAACAGCAGGACTTAACGGCGTATTTTCAACATGATGAATTGTACGAAGTGGAGGATAAAATTGAAACGGAACAAATTGCTGCATTTATAAATGGTGAACATAAAAATATTAATGCCATGATTGCCAGTGCTCAACAAAAATCTGAAACAATCATGCAGGCTATTATTAGCCAGACTAATACTGAGATGCTTAAGGTCCTAGCCAAGGAAATAAAGCGTTTAGATGCGTTGCGCCATGTAAATTCAGGCATAAAACCAGAAGAAATAAGGACATTAAAAAACAGCGCAATTGCATCTCATGGATATATTAAAGGTGCTAAATTGCGCTTGGATGCAGTTCGATTTATCATAACAAGTTAGGTATGACAATCTGGTTGTTTAGCAGGTAAAGTTGATTATTGCTTGATATGCTGGGTGTTGGTGGAAGTTATAATAATAAAATTCAAGTATTGAGGAAAAAAATGGGCTTATTTGGTTCGATCGCTGGTAAATCAAAAGTAAAGGCGGCTAATAAAAAAGTACAGAAAGCGCGAGTAAATGATGATGTTGCACAAGCTGAAAAATTGTTAGCTGAAGCAATGGTTATTTATGAAAGTATACCGTCTGGTAATTCTGCTTTTAATGACGCGCTGTATAACTGGGGGATGGCGTTGCTATACTCGGCTCGATTAAAGCAAAATGCTGAGTCAGTCGCTCTTTACCAGGAAGCGGGAAAAAAGTTTTCATATTGCCTGGTGGCAAAACCTGACTATTTAGGTGCGGCTCTGGACTGGGGTGTTGCTTTAATGGAGTTGGCTTCTTTACAAAACGCTACGGATAAAGAAACAAACTATGTTTTGGCAAAAGAAAAATTTACCATTGCAGATAATATACAAGAAGGGGTTGCCAGTTATAATTTTGCTTGCTTACACGCTGTGCATAATGAGTTTGATGCTTGTAAAAAAGCGTTAGAGCGTGCTCTGGATTACGGTAACCTGCCTGATAAAGAAGATATTTTAAGCGATGCGGATATGAGTATTGCTAAAACGCAGCCCTGGTTTAATGATTTTATTGTTTCAATTGATGCACCTGAAAGTGAAGAAGATTCAGAGCAAGATAAAAAATCTGAAAAAAAATCTAAAAAAATTGTCTATAGTAATACTACGGTGCGTACCGATGGATATAAGGTTGAATATGACAAAAAAGAAAAATAGGGCGTAGTTTTTTTGTGCCTGCGTGGTGATCCTTGATCTGGTAAATGATTTACGTTGATAATTGTCTGTAATATTGCAAGGCAATAGTTGCTAATCTGTAAGCATGTTATTTATCTTTGCAGTGCGGGCGACTTGCTTGGACTACACCGTAGATGTAGTATTGCCGCTCTCCCCAAATATGTTAGCCACGTTAATGGATATGCTTCCTGTAGCATGTTGAATATAATTCTGTACTAAAATACTTGGTATTCATTGGATTAATAACTTATACTCATTGCATACAACAATAATATGGATATTTTGCTAAAATATTACCATGATATCCAGTTTAATTGGTGTTGATGAAATTTTAATTATACTATTTAGGAGAATGTTCAATGGTCTATGAATTACCTGCTTTACCTTATGCGAAAGATGCATTAGTGCCTCATATTTCTGAAGAAACTTTAGAGTTTCATTATGGTAAGCATCATCAAACCTATGTGACAAATTTGAATAATTTGGTGCCAGGGACTGAATTTGAAGGTGCTTCATTAGAAAGCCTGGTAATGCGTGCATCTGGCGGTATTTTTAATAATGCTGCACAAGTATGGAATCATACTTTTTACTGGAATAGTTTGTCACCTAATGGCGGCGGTGAACCAACGGGTGCTTTAGCTGATGCAATTAATGCAACTTTTGGGTCATTTGCTGAATTTAAAGCAGCATTTACTGCGTGTGCGGTGACAACTTTTGGTTCTGGCTGGGCGTGGTTAGTAAAAAATGCTGATGGTAGTCTGGAGCTGGTTAGTACAAGTAATGCGGCTTGTCCTTTAACCGCAGGTCAAACGCCTTTATTAACCTGTGATGTATGGGAGCATGCTTACTATATCGATTACCGTAATGCGCGTCCAAAATATCTAGAGGCTTATTGGGCGCTGGTTAATTGGGATTTCGCAGCTGAGAATTATGCTGGATAAGCTTAAGGAAAAATAAGGTGTTTTACACGCCTTTAAGCTAAGAAAAAAGCCTGAATTTGTAACGAACTCAGGCTTTTTTATAGTTTTATTTTACCACTCGAAGATGCGGTCGTGCTGGAGGCGGTGAATTTTCAGGCGGAGGCGTATCATCCTCTTCTTCATCTTCCAGATCAAAGACCATGCCTTTGCCATTTTCTTTTGCATAGATAGCCATCACGGCGGGGACAGGTGCAATAATATGCATGGATTGTCCATTGAAGCGGGCATTGAACTCAATCGCTGTATTGCCCAGCAACAAGTCCTGAATTGCTTCAGGGCGCATATTAAGGACAATTTTGCTATTTTCAATATAATCCTTTGGTAATGCCGCATGGGGGTGCGTCGCATCGACCAGTAGATGAGGCGTTAAATTGTTATCAATAATCCATTCATAAATGGACCGGATAAGATAGGGTTTTAAAGATGTCATTTTTTGACGGGTACTTTAGCCATTTCTTGCTCTTCTTCGCTTAAACTTGCATGGAAGGCATCCCGCTTAAAGAGTCGTTGAGCATATGCGTCAATGACACTTGCGCTTTCAGGTAAGTCGATACCGATATCAGGTAAGCGCCACAGTAAAGGGGCTAGTGAACAGTCGATTAAAGAAAAATCTTCGCTCAGAAAAAACTCATTAGCTGCAAACAAAGGGACTGCTGCAATAAGGCTCTCTTTAAGCATTTTTTTCGCACGGGCAGACTTTTTTTCTCCTGAATTGAGTATTTCATCCAGTAAATGATACCAGTCCTGATCTATACGTTTAATGATCATACGCGCATTAGCTCGAGAAACAGGGTCCATTTGATGCAGTGGTGGATGAGGAAAGCGTTCATCCAGATATTCCATAATGATGCGTGAATCATATAAGACCAGATCACGCTCAACTAATGTTGGTGAAGTGCCATTAGGGTTGAGTTCCAATAGACTTTCTGGTGGATCGCTAGGATCAAAATATTCAATTTCTGCAGTGACACCTTTTTCGTGCAGGGCGAGTCTTGTACAGTGACTTAGCGCGCAAGTAGGCGAAGAAAATAATGTCATGACTGAACGACGAGTATTAACAGTTACCACGAATCATAACTCCAAATTAGTTAAAGATTTGACAAATTCAATCATTATAGCATACCTCATTGTAACTAGTTTGAGCGTATTTGTTATTTCAGACAAACTCATTATGAAAATAACCTGGCCGGCTTTAGGTTTAGGTGAGCAAGCAATTCGACTTTCAGGTGTATATGACCGGCTTTGATGCTAAACAAGGCAATTTTTTTATTCGGTTTTTTTATAATGTAAGCGATTAAAACACTCTTTCCTCATTTTTACAAACCCATACTCTAGTCTTGCAATCTATAACTCATAGGCTTAACATCGCATTAAAACTACTGTTAAAATGCGCTCTGCAGAATATATGGCAGTTGGATGAAATGGATAGATATCAAGCTATTTTTTTGTTTTTTTAGCTGAAAAATATTTTACTAGAACATACACAACAAGGAATTAATTATGGCTACTGTAACTGACCCCGTAATCGATCAATGGTATAAAGATGTAGAAAACAAGCTATTATTTAAAGTCGTTGCTATTGAAGAGAGTGATGACAGCATTGAAGTGCAATATAATAATGGCGATATAGGCGAATTTGATAATGAAAGCTGGTATAACTCAACTTTTGACTTTATAGAAGACCCGGAAGACTGGAGCGCTCCATATGATGATCTGGAGGCAGATGATTTGGGCTACTCTAACTCAGACACTCGCCGCAGCGACCTGGACGACACGCCACTAAAAGAATTTCTGGACTAGGAAAAAAGCTGCATGAAAATGAGTTCCGAGGAGTTCCTGCAATGGAACTCCAAAAGCATTACGCTATTAGCTATGTCTGGCGCAGGAAAAACAACACTGGCAAACAAATTACCCCGAGAAAAATGGTTTCATTATTCCGGAGATTACCGTATTGGTACCAAATACTTAGGTGAACCCATACTGGACAATATTAAACAACAGGCAATGGAAGTGCCATTTTTAAGAGACTTGCTACTCTCTGATTCTATCTATATTTGTAATAACGTTACGGTAGATAATCTTACTCCTGTTTCCAGCTTTTTAGGCAAAATAGGTGATAAGGACCAGGGTGGTTTGACACTTGACGAATTTAAACGCAGGCAAGCTTTACATCATAAAGCTGAAATAGCAGCCATGTTTGATGTCGGTGAATTTATTCATAAGGCGGAGGATATTTACGCGTATAAAAATTTTATTAATGATGCCGGTGGCAGTGTTTGCGAATTAGAGTGTGAAGAAGTGTTGGAGTACCTGGCGCAACAGACGCTGATTATCTACATCAAAACCTCAGATGCATTGAATGAGACAATTATCAATCGTGCTAAAACTTCGCCAAAACCGCTTTATTATCGCGAAGCATTTCTGGATGAAAAGCTTGCGCAATTTATGCAGCAACACCACTATACTGATGCCAATACTCTCCCGCCTGATGAATTTGTCAGCTGGGTTTTTCCTGAATTATTTAAGTCTCGCTTACCTCGCTATCAGGCGATTGCCGATAAATATGGCTATACATTAGATGCATGCGATGTCGCCAGGGTAGGCAGCGAAGATGACTTTATTCAGCTTATTGCGGCTGCGATAGCCGAGCAAACACCGAAATAAATGCTATGCCTCTAGTTGCTCACACTCAATTACCTACATTCCAGCGCCTAAAAGAGGAAGGTGAGGATATTCTTAATCCTGACCGTGCTACCCATCAACATATCCGCGAATTACATATAGGCTTTCTTAATATAATGCCTGACGCAGCATTGGAAGCGACTGAGAGACAGTTTTTTCGACTGGTAGGCGCCTGTAATCAAATCGCCCAGTTTCATGTACACCCTTTTACAATTAAAGGTTTGCCCAGAAGTGAAACAGCACAAGCACACATCAGTCAATACTATGAAACCTTTGAACAGCTTAAACAGGATGGCCTGGATGCCTTAATCATCAGTGGCGCAAATGTGACGCATGAACATCTGCAGGAAGAAGACTTTTGGCAACCTTTAACGGAAGTGTTTGAGTGGGCCAAGCAAAATGTCACTTCTATTCTTTGTTCTTGCCTGGCAACACATGCATTAATTCAATTTTGCTATGGCATAGAAAGAACCCGCTTACCAACCAAACGCTGGGGAGTTTATTCGCATAAAGTGATAGACAGAAAGCATCCATTAACCGCTGAGATCAATACCCGTTTTGATGTACCGCATTCACGCTTTAATGAAGTCTTTCAAGAAGACCTGCAACAACATAGTGTTAAAGTTCTGGTGACCAGCTCTGAAGCCGGTGTCCACCTGGCGGTAAGCCCGGATGGTTTTCGCATCGTATTTTTTCAAGGTCACCCTGAATATGATGATATCAGCTTATTGAAAGAGTATAAACGCGAAGTGATGCGTTTTATTAACCTGGAAATTGATGAATATCCTCCTGTCCCAGTGCATTATTTTAATTCTGAAGCACAAGCTATTTTCCATGCGTATGCCAAACAAGTGCAAGCTGCACAAAAAAATCAGCTCCCTATTCCCTCTTTCCCTGATCAGGAAGTTGAACCTTTTTTAGACAATACCTGGCGAGATACAGCAAAGGCGGTGTTTAATAATTGGTTAGGAAAAGTATATCAAATAACCAATCAGGACAGGCGCCTGCCCTTTATGCCGGGGGTAAACCCGGACAACCCTCTTGATTTATAGTCATAGCATAACGCTAAGATTTGCATGCATGCAGTTTTTTTACAACAAGCAATAGACCTGGCCGAAAGAAATGTACATGCCGGTAACGGCGGGCCGTTTGGTGCGCTCGTCTGCCTGGATCAAAAAGTCATTGCCGCCTGTAGTAATAGCGTTAGCTGCAACAACGATCCTACCGCCCATGCAGAAATACTGGCAATCCGTAAAGCATGCGCTGAATTAAACACATTTCGATTAACTGATTGTGTGCTTTACAGTAGTTGCGAGCCCTGTCCCATGTGTCTGGGTGCTATATACTGGGCTCGCCTAAATCAGGTTTACTTTGCCTGTAACCGATATGATGCTGCACTGGCCGGGTTCGACGACAGCTTTATTTATAATGAAATTGCCGCTTCAGCGGAAAAAAGAATAATTACTATGCAACATATTGAGCTAAAAGAGTCACTTAGGCCTTTTATTGCATGGCAACAACAGGGAAATAAAATTCTCTATTGAGTTTCCTCTGCATTTTCTGTAGCAACGTCTTCTGAAACTGTCGCTTTATCTCTGATTTTAATTAACCAGCCATCTTTAGCTTTGCATTCAGAAGTATTATGTGCACTGACATGTATTCGCGCATACTTTCCAGTTAACGATGCTGGTAACTTAGCTGAAACAGCATAAAAACTATTTTTATCAACTATATTAAGCTCTAAAGGGACATTTTTTGCAGCAGCCTTAATTGTAGACGGGTCTGCATACCCCGAAACTGTAAAAGAAATCTCGGATTCAGGGTCAACTTCTGCTTTATGCTCAGGTGAAAAGGTTTTAAACTGAGGGTCTTTACAAGTTGTCTCGACATTACCTGCATTATAAGCAAAAGCAGAACCAGCAAAGCCAATACTAGTTATTAAACTAGCTGAGATTAAAGATTTTTTTATCATTATTTTGTCCTCTTTGTTTTAAGCAATAGGGATGAAGTTTAATGCGGTTTATAATAGATATCCCAAAGTTCTCCATACCCATGTAAAAAGTGTGACAACTAATTCAGACTCGCGTAGAACGGACTTTAGTCAAGTTTAAGGGTATTAATACTCACAGAGATCATAACCCGCACACAAATATTTTATCATTAATGATTTAGCTAAAGAACAATAATTACCCATGCGACAGCAAAACATCTAGATGATTGATTTTAAATTATTTTTTAATTTTAAAAAAAGACTAAGCACAAGCAAAACGCTTGACTATAAACAAAAACAAACTAAACTTCCAGACTACACTAATTGCCGGCAAGGTTTTAGACAATCTCTCTCTATGCATATAAAACACATCTCACTATTAGCAGCGCTTCTTTTATTTAGTTCATTTAATGTCAGTGCTTTGAGTATTGGAGGGAATACTGGTCCCATTAAGACAGATCCAGCACCAGCCAATAGCTTTCCAGATGCCAATGATGATCATAATTCTACAGTAGTGATTTCTAATACTTCTGCATCCGGCGACGTTAGCGCTAATGATTTTTACGCTACTAGCTTTACCTTGGGAGGGTCATGGGTCGGTACTTATGGGCTTATCACCGCATTCGATTCAAATGGTGAATATACTTATGAGCTTTTTGATGGCACTACTAATGATAGCTTACCTTCAAACGGTATTGGAACTGACCGTTTTCAATATACTTGTCTAAACGCAACAGGAAACTCTGATGCAGCATGGCTTATCATTGATGTTCGAGCTAGTCAGATCAAACCTCCAGTCGCTCAAGATGATTATAATTCTACCGTTGTCAACGTTTTAACATCCGCAACAGGCAATGTAGGGGATAATGATCTTAATGGAAGCATATTCACATTAAATGGTTCAAAAACAGGACAATATGGTCTGCTTACCTCTTTCACTTCAACAGGTGCATATACCTACGAACTTTACGTCAACACTAATAGCTCTAATTTGCCAGCTAGCGGTGTAGCGACTGATGTTTTTACCTATACTTATGCAAACGAAAATGGCGTTACAGATACCGCTACGCTGTTTATAGATATCAGTGCAAACCCTGCTAAACCAATCGCCAACGATGACAGAGATTCCACTATTGTCGGTGTATCAACATCTGTAACAGGCAATGTTAGTATTAATGATCATTATGGAAGCAACTACTTTCTCCTGGATTCAAAAGTAGGTCAATATGGCTTTCTTACTTCTTTCTCTTCGACCGGTGAATATACCTACGAGCTTTACGCGAGTACTGACAATTTCAGACTACCTTCTAATGGCGTTGCCAACGAACATTTCAAATATACCTATGCAAATGAAAGTGGCCTTACGGTTACCGCATGGCTGGTTATAGATGTCAATCCTAATCCTAATCAGCCTATTGCAAATGATGACTATATATCTACTATTGCTGGCGTATATACTATTGCAGAAGGCAATGTTGGAATTAATGACCGTTATGGCAGCATCTTTACACTCGAGACCTCATGGACGGGGAAATATGGATCGATCACCTTTTTCGATTCGGAAGGCAAGTATACTTATGAACTTTTCGAAGGCACTGATAGTACCAAACTGCCTGCTGATGGAGTGGGTATTGACCGTTTCAGATACACTTATTCAAATGCCCAGGGCTCAAGCGACACAGCCTGGCTAATTATAGATGTCAGCTCTAACACAACCTTACCTATCGCTGAAGATGATTTTAATTCTGCCGTAATAGGTTTTCATACAGTGGCAACAGGTAATGTAACAGACAATGACCGTTACGGGTCTATCGCTACACTCTATGACTCCGGCACCGGTTTATATGGTACGATCACTTCCTTTTCTGCAACCGGTGCATATACTTACACTCTTTTTGAAGACGCTGACCTTACATTACCTGCTGGCGAAGTCGCAAGGGAGCGCTTCTTATATATTTATTCCAATGCACAAGGTTTAAGTGATTCGGCATGGCTAACCATTGAAGTAAGCGCCAATCCAGTCCAGCCTAAAGCACCTATCGCTAATGATGATTATATTTCTACTGTCATTGGCTTATATCCCACTGCCACCGGAAATGTCAGTAACAATGATTTTTATGGCAGCATTTACTCGCTTGATCAATCATGGTTAGGTCAATACGGTGCGATCACTGCATTTAACTCAGAGGGCGAATTTACCTACACGCTTTATGACAGTACCACTATTGCCAGTCTACCAGCCGACGGCGTTGGTATTGATAGTTTTACCTATACTTATGCTAATGACAAGGGGATAACAGCTAACGCCCGGATTATTATCGATGTACGAGGTAACCCTACCCATCCTATCGCTAATGATGATTATATTTCTACAGTCGTTAACACGCTTACTACGGCAACCGGTAATGCTAGTATCAATGATCTTTATGGTTCTATCTATACGCTACCCGGCTCATGGGTCGGCCAATATGGCTCGATTACCTCATTTAACTCTGATGGAACATTTAGCTACCAACTTTTCGCAAGTACGAGTAATGAAAGTTTGCCGGTTGATGGTCCCGGAATTGAGCGCTTTCAATATACTTTAGCTAATGCAAAAGGCATCACTGATACTGCCTGGATTATCATAGATGTCCAGCCTGACCCTGCGCAAGCAAATACGCCTATTGCGAATGCGGATCAAGCCTCTGTGGTCATTAATGCTCGTCCGACGGTATCTGGTAATGTGATTGATAATGACCGGTATGGCACCATAGTCAATTTCACTGGATCATCGACAGGAAAATATGGCTTTCTTGACGCCTCAGGTACATCCGGTCAGTTTACCTATCAGTTATTTCCGAGTACCACTAATATAGACTTACCTGCTACAGGAACTGACACAGAAACATTTCCCTATACACTTTCAGATATTGATGGCAAAACAGATACATCTATATTACTGATTAATGTCACTGCCGACCCTAGTGGCTCTGACACACTGATTGCAAGAGATGATCATGCAACTTATATTTCCAACAAGACCTTATCACTGGCAGGCGATGTCACCCTTAACGATTCAAATGGTGATTATGTAGTCCTTACCAGTCCGCCAAGCACTGAATATGGTCGCATTGTATTACAGTCCAACGGTAGCTACATTTATGAGTTGTATGAAACATCATTCAGCGTTATTAAATTAAAAGCCGGTGAAGTCGTGACAGACGAATATATTTACCAATATTTCACCAACGCAGGAGCAAGTGCAACAGCTAAACTCATTGTTCAAATTATCGGCAACCCTGTTGATGCAGATGGCAATACTATTTTTGAGAATCCATTTGATGAACCTTATGATAATGTTGATGTGGAATTTAACGACAGTTCTGGAGAGGCCACACCGCTTAATTCAGGCAGAAATATCAAAGGCCATCTGCATGAGCCAGGTGATAAAGACTGGTACTATCTAAATAGTGCGGGCAATGAGATTATTACGCTGGAGGTTTGCCCGGTAGGCACCAGTTGTTTTGGTAAAAAAAGCTGGGTACTTTATGTATTTGATAGCGCTGAAATCGCTGGCAAGGAAGCGGATACAGTTGCTTTGCATCGTTGGGTCGATGAAACAGGTACTAACAAAAATTTGACTGGTTCCCCCATTATCAAATCAGTGGCGGGCGAATCAAACCATATGTACCTGGCTTATAAAAAGGGCTTTTTTGATGGTGCTTTGATAGGTATCGTAGATCCTTGCTTTGATACTTTAAACGCCGTTGATATTGGTGTGGGTGATGGCGCAAAAGATTACTTTATTGCTATATCATCTCCTCTTAAAGGTGATTCAGGCGGTGCAGACTCGTGTGGAGAAGGTTCTGTTGTTTTAGAGCGGCCGGGACCACCAGCAGCAGGAAAGGATGCAGAAGACATTGCAAAAGTATATGCAACCACTGAAGAGTATATTGAAGTTTTTCCATACAGTGACGACCAATATGCTATAAAAATCACTAGCACCGGGCTTCCTCCGTTATTAACAGACGCGGCAGCCTTAAGCTCTGCCACTTTTGACTCCAATACGGGCGCACTTGAGGTTCCTAAAGTGCGGGTTAATGATCAAGTATTTCAGGCTTCGTTGAATTTACAAGCTCAAGAGGCTCGTAGCGCTAACAATACGCTAAAATTTACTTTATCGGATATTGGCGCTCTAAACCTTGAAGAAATGCTAGATGCTTACCGCGCAACCTACAACCCTGCAAACCAGCAGGTCTTGATTCCGCGAGTAACACATACAAATACCGGAGATGCCTATTCAGTTATTTTGCAATATCATGTTGGCAATAATGAAGGCGCTGATGCCTGGCTTGAAGCAATCAGTATTGTAAAAATTGAATAAATACCAACGGTATACTCCGGGCGGTGACGGTTGTGCTGTTCTAACACTAGAAAACCGCAATCGTGGCCGTGCGAAGTATCACTAAATCGCCTTGTTCTTTTCCGGCAGGCAAGTTTATTAAATATATTGTATAAGCAGTTTTTAGCCTTGTTTATTTATTGTTCACGACTAAAAACTGCTCCAGCAATTGTAATAACCTCTCTACCCAACGCGTCTTGAACTGAGCAACCTGTGTAAGCTATTGACTCTAAAGTCTGTCGCTGTTAATCTCAGAGGGCGCTCTGTAATATTATCTCTTTGGTGACTTTCCTGGTTAATCTTTTCTACTTTCAGAACACCGGAACTCAGTCTAATAAAATCAAAAGCTTACTGACTTTTCAAGATAATAAGGTGAGACTTAAATGCGTAGGTTGGTGCTGAGCTTGCGAAGCCCAACAGGATATTTCGCCGAATTTGTTGGGCTTCGTGCCTCAGCGCCAACCTACATTAAGCTTACAGGCTATCAAGTTATTTTCCGTGAGATCAGGTTGTCTGACTTTATAGCGATACTTGTACTCATTGATTTTCCTGATTCCCCAGCAATTCACAGCTAATTTCCGCAGGTCAACTATACCTGTATCATGGGCCTTGAACTCAAGCAGTGTTTGAAGGCTATTCAAGTTCTATTTCCGATCTAATTCCATAAATCCATGCAGTCCGCGTTTGGATTTGATGGCCAGCCATTGCTTTAAATATTTTATTTCTTCGGTATTCTCAAGGTGCTCAATACTTGCATTTTGCCTAAGCAATCTAAAAGCGCTAGAAATGATTTTATAACGATCGCCTGTAATTCCGGCGCGTTTTAAGCCTAAGGTGTTTAAACGGTAATGTTTGGCTGGATAGCCTGCAATTAAACAAAAGGGAATAACATCTTTATTAAGTCCTGTTGTACCCTGAACAATGGCATAAGAGCCGATTCGGCAAAACTGGTGAGCAACAACACTGCCTCCCATAAAGACTCTGTCACCAATTTGGACAAAACCGCCTATGGCCACATTATTGGCAAAGATAGTGTGATTGCCTATCTGGCAATCATGGGCAACATGACTGTTATTCATAAAAAAACAGTTTGAGCCGATGCGGGTAATGCCATTTACTTCCGAGGCTCTATGTGCAGTAAAGCCTTCTCTAAACGTGTTATTGTCGCCTATTTCCAGCCAGGAAATTGTTTCTTCTTTAAAGCTGGTGTCTTGTGGCAAGTCGCCTAACACGACATGGGGATGTACTGTATTGCCTGTACCCATTTTAGTGTAGGGACGGATGACAGCATGGGGTCCAATTTTACAATTATCGCCAATTTGAGTATGGTTTTCGATAACGGCAAAAGGGCCGACAGTAACATTTTCGCCTATGCTGGCGTGTTCTGCGATATAGGCACTAGGGTGGATGTTTTGCGTCATTTAGATGTTAGCCTCGTGGATGATAGTGTGAATGTAGATCTTTTAATCGCTCATTGGCGATATGGGTATAAATTTGAGTGGTGGACAAGTCACTATGACCCAATAAGAGTTGTACAACGCGTAAGTCAGCGCCGTGATTTAATAAGTGTGTAGCAAAGGCATGGCGGAGTGTATGTGGCGATAGCTCTTTGCTGATGTCTGCCTTTTTTGCATAGCGTTTGATGATATGCCAAAATGCCTGGCGCGTCATGCCTGTGCCCCTGTTGGTCACAAAAACAACATTGCAGGGACGCTCGGACAACAACGCTTTGCGGCTATGTTGCATATATTCTTCCAGGCAATCCATAGCTTGTTCGCCAATGGGGGTCAGGCGTTCTTTATTGCCTTTGCCTGTGATGCGTAATACCCCCATGCGTAGATTAATCTGATGGGTTGTTAATGAGACGAGCTCTGAGACACGCAAGCCAGTTGCATAGAGCATTTCCAGCATGGCTTTGTCGCGAGAGCCTAATACCGAACTAGGTTCTGGAGCGTTAAGCAGTAACTCAACATCGTGCTCAGATAAAGACCCAGGTAACCGGCGCCCAATGCGTGGAGTATCTATTAAAGCGGTAGGGTCGGAGTCAATATGATTTTCGCGTTGCAAATAAGTGTAGAAGCGCCTCAGGCTAGATAAAATTCTAGCTGAAGAACGCGAGCTAATGCCTTGCTCATAGCGTTGGCTGAGAAACAAGGCTATATCACTATTGCTGGCCTGATTTAAAGGCTTTTTAGCTAAACTTTTGTTGAAAATACGTAAGTCACTGGCATAAGCGCTCAGGGTGTTTTTACTTAGACCGTTTTCTACCCACAGGGCATCGATAAAGGCATCAATTAGCTGCTTAGATGTCATGAATCAACATTTTTTCATGTTGTAAAAGCGCTGCTTTTATTTTCACCAGCTTTCCTGTGCTTGCTCCGGCATAGCCACCGATACCTGTCATGGCAAGTACCCGGTGGCAAGGAATAATAACCGGGAACGGGTTTTGGCGGCAGGCATTAGCTAATGCTCTGGGGGAGGTATCTAATTCCTTGGCTAGTTCACCATACGTTCTGGTCTGTCCTAGAGGAATTAGGCTCAGCGCGCGCCAGACTTTGTGCTGAAACTCGGTGCCTTGTTGTAATAGAGCCGTGCTGATGGCTATTTTACCGGTTAACCAGTAGTGATTCAGTTGTTGTTCGAGTGCCGTGGGTGAGGCTCCCCTCTCAGCCTCTAGTGGAGGCGCTAAAAGCCATTGCAGCTTGCATAACAGCTTGCCTCGCATCTGTATTGCCAGCGAACCTGCAGGGGTGGTGTAGCAATACGTTAGCAGCGGTTCTGGTTTTTCTAGCGTCTGCCAGTTTAGTTGAGAATGAGACATTGTTAATCCAGAGATTTTTCCAGTGCTTCACAATAAGTTTTGATAACCTTGATTCGGGCAAAGCGTTTGTTATTTGCCTCAACTAAAGTCCATGGGGTGGTCTGTGAGCTGGTGCGGGCAACCATATCATTGACAGCAAGCGAATACTCATCCCATTTGTCGCGATTGCGGTAGTCCTCTTCAGTGATTTTGTGTTGTTTATAACTGATTTGCTCGCGTTGTTTAAAGCGGTGTAATTGTTCGTCTGGATCGATATGTAACCAGAATTTTAACAAAACAATGCCGTGATCAGTTAAGGCTTCTTCGAGGTTAGTGATTTCAGAGTAAGCACGAGTCCATTCCTGTTCGCGGGCAAAACCTTCAACTCGTTCGACCAGCACCCGACCATACCAGCTGCGGTCATAAATGGTGATACGACCGGCGCGCGGCATATGTCGCCAAAAACGCCATAAATAGTGTTGTACGCGTTCTTCATCGGTCGGGGCGGCAATGGAAATGACCTGATAGTTTCTGGCGTCAAGTGCATGCGTGAGGCGCCGGATTGCTCCTCCCTTGCCGCCTGCGTCCCAGCCTTCAAAAACCAGGATACTGGAAATCTTTTTCTGATGAGCAAGCCTTGCCAGCTTGTTAAGCTTGCCTTGATAAAAGTTTAATTGTTCATTGTATACTTTTTTATCTAATTCCAGGCTGAGGTCCAGTGAATCTAAAATTTTAGGTTGATTGCCATGAATGATCTGTGGAGATTGAGTTGGTTGAGGCATGCTTTGTATCAATTCATGCGTTTCGATATGTGCTTTAATTTTATCCAGAACATGTTGCCCTACAGTAAGACTACTGTAGCGGATATCACTGCCATCGATAATCCGCCAGGGGTTTTGTGTGCTACTGGTTTCTTTTAATACCGTTTCAGCGACACTGGCAAAGTCATCGTACATTTTTAGATGTTTTTTATCTCGTTCGGTAACTTGCCATGCTGTTTCGGGGTTCTTTTCCAGTAGTTTCAAGCGCTTTTTTTGTTGTTCTTTTTTTAAGTGTAACCAGCATTTTATGATTAATGTGCCGTCGTCAGCGAGTTCTTGCTCTAATTGCTTGATTTGCGTGAGTTGTAACTGTAAATCAGTATCTGTTATATCATTGTGCACACGCAGAGCTATAGGGGCGCTATACCATGAGCCAACATAAATGCCTATTGTGCCTTTTGCGGGCATGGTACGCCAGAATCGCCAGAATTTGGGGCGCTCGAGTTCTTCATCACTAGGAGAGTCGTAGGCATTTGTGCGCATATAGCGAGGGTCTAGCCATTCATTAAGTAAATTAATAACATCGCCTTTACCTCCGCCATCAACACCTGAAATTAAAATAATGACAGAAAAGTTATACGCGCTTAATTGCTGCTGTATGGTTAATAATTGCGTGCGTAAGGTGGGTACTTTTTCATTGTAGTCAGTTTTACTGACGGTGTGTCCTAATTCAGCGATTTCAAACATAGCAGTGCTTTTTAGTTAGTTTATAAAGAGGAACAAGTACAGGTGTTTGCTACCAAGCCATTCAAGCCCTTATAATGACGCAATTTTAAATTAATCTCAATGGGTAAGTCTTTGGAAAATTTTACACCTGTTTCTGCTTTGTCAGGAGGAGCATTAATTGGTTTAAGTGTAAGTTTGCTGCTTTTATTCAATGGCCGTATGGCGGGCATCAGCGGAATTATGAATGGAATGTTTAGCGCCCCTAAAAAGGAAGAAATCTGGCGTGGTTTATTTCTAATGGGACTGATTCTCGGTGCATTTATATTCCAGTTACTGACTAATAATAGCTTGCAATTACGTCTTGGCTATCCGATCTTGCTAATTATTTTGGGTGGTTTCCTGGTCGGTTTTGGTACCAGAATGGGGAATGGATGTACTAGCGGGCATGGTATTTGTGGTATTGCCACTTTTTCGCTCAGATCGATTGCTGCAACAATAACTTTTATGTTAAGCGGCATGATAACCGTTTTTATACTTAAGCACTTGCTAGGAGTTGCTTAATGATAATCAATCTGATTGCATTACTGGCGGGAATTATTTTTGGCTTAGGTTTGGCTTTATCGCAAATGATTGATCCCAATAAAGTGTTGAATTTTCTGGATGTAACAGGAGACTGGGACCCAAGCCTGGCCTTTGTTATGATCGGTGCGTTAGCGGTGACTATACTAAGCTTTCATTTTATTTTAAAGCGTTCTGCCCCGCTATTGGATTCTGGCTTTCATGTGACTAAACAAGTTATTATTAATAGGCCATTATTATTAGGCGCCGGACTTTTTGGCATAGGGTGGGGAATGACCGGTTATTGCCCGGGGCCGGCAGTAGCAAGTTTAGGGCTGTTTTCAGTTGAAGGTATTGTTATGGTCATTGCCATCTACGCAGGTTTTTTTAGCCAGCGCTGGATAGCCAATAAATAAGTGCAGAAATGGAATATTTAGAAGTTGTTGTATCCTTTATCCTGTCTTTTGAATTAATACATATTGCAGCGGGTAGTTTAGTCGGCTTTGTGATTGGTTTGACAGGTGTTGGTGGTGGCTCATTAATGACACCGATACTGGTACTGGGCTTTGGCATTGCTCCGACAATCGCCGTGGGTACCGATCTCTTATATGCGGCAATCACTAAATGTAGCGGTATCTTTTTTCATCATAGAAATAAAACAGTAGATTGGAGAATTGTAGGCTTATTGGCTGCGGGCAGTGTGCCTAGCTCTATTATTACAGTTGTTTTGCTGGAACACATTAAGGCTGCCGGATTTAATTTTGACCGATTAATGATGCTCACCTTGAGCATTATGCTGGTGCTCACATCATTTATTATCTTAATTAAGGGACAACTGGTTTCTTATGTTAGTCATTATCATGGAGATTCAAAAGTTGTTATCTTGCTTAAAGCATATCGTCCTCATCTCACGGTACTTTCAGGTGTTGCTTTAGGCATATTGGTGACCATTTCTTCAGTGGGAGCCGGGGCAATTGGTTCTGCTATTTTATTTTTACTCTATCCGCGTAAAAAACCGGTAGCAATTGTCGGTACTGATATTGCCCATGCAGTTCCCTTGACCGCGATTGCGGGGATGGGGCATATGCATTTTGGTTCAGTAGACTACGAGTTGTTAGTTGGTTTGTTGGCAGGTGGAGTCCCTGCGATTTATTTAGGCAGCTTGGTTGGTAGATATATTCCAGATCATTGGTTGAGAATTGCGATAGCTTTAATATTATTTGCCATGGGTGTAAAGCTGGCTCTATAAGCGGCATTTTTAATTTTTCAAAAGAACACGTCTAATAATGTGCAATTTCCCATTTCTTTCTGATAGAATGTTATGCTAATTTAGTATCTGGATGATCTATTTGGATAGTTTAAAGTGTTGCCCAGGCGCAGTTTAAACACATAATTTTTAATGAATTTTATAAAAGGTATTTTAGTATGACTTTTGTAGTTACCGAAAACTGCATCAAATGTAAATTTACGGATTGCGTTGATGTATGTCCTGTTGATTGCTTCCATGAAGGACCTAATTTTTTGGTTATTGATCCTGATGAATGTATTGATTGCACGCTGTGTGAGCCTGAATGTCCTGCAGAAGCGATTTTTTCTGAAGATGAATTGCCAGAGGGTCAGGAACAGTTTATCGAACTTAATGCAGAATTATCTCAAATCTGGCCGGTTATTACTGATGTCAAGGAGCCTGAAGCAGATGCTGAAGACTGGAATGGCAAACCAGATAAAATAGACTTACTGGAAAGATAATAAGGCGTGTGCTAAAAATCTAGGTGAGTAAGCTTTGCTTACTTGCCTAAATATTCATTTTTTAGCAGGACATAATGTGCGGATGAATATTCCAGAAATTCTTTTTCGCTATCGCTTAAAGCACGCGTCTTTTTAGCGGGTGAACCGATATAAAGATAGCCGCTTTGTAAAACTTTTCCTGGCGGAACTAAAGCGCCAGCTCCGAGCATCACATAATCTTCTAAAACGGCATTATCCAGAATAATGGCGCCGATACCGATCAGGCAATAATTACCCACAGTACAAGCATGTACGACCGCCCTGTGTCCTATGGTGACTCCTTGGCCTATTTTTAATGGCGCCTCCTCCTGGGCAAATTTCCCTGCATGAGAAACATGTAACACGCTACCATCCTGTATATTCGTGCTTGCGCCAATTGTCACACTGCCGACATCGCCTCGTATGACAACGGTAGGCCATACAGATACATGATCTGCTAATACAACATCGCCAATAATAACGGCACTGTCATCAATATACGTCCCCTCGCCTAGTTGTGGGAAGGTGTTTTTAAATGCTCTAAGAGGCATAGACATTTCCTGCTTTATTCAAATATTATTCATTATGATACGGTTATTTCAGGTATTATTCAGCTATTAAATAATAGCTAGCACAGTTGATTTCTGGAAAATTGAAATGCTTTATTATCAACTTGGCTATTAAATATAGCGCAATTTAAGGAGCATTTATGGCACTGTTTGATGGTATAAGACGACAATTACGTACGGTTATTCAATGGGAAGCACCTGCTGAAGGTGCTTTATTCCAGCAATGGCAGGGTAATGGGGATGAGCTAAAGAATGCATCAAAATTAATTGTTGCTTCTGGACAAGGGTGTATTTTTGTTTATGAAGGAAAAGTGAAAACCGTACTCAATGAGGCGTGCCTGGTTAATTTAAAAACGGATAATATTCCTTTCTGGACGACAGTTAGCAAGTTTATGCAGTTTTTTGAAAGTGAGCATAAAGCGCATATTTATTTTTATAGGCGCACAAAAATTCTGGATCAAAAATGGGGAACGAGCTCACCTATTAAGTACGATGATCCAAAATATAAATTTCCTGTCACTTTACTTGCTTATGGAAACTACAGTTATCGTATTGATGATCCTAAAGCATTCTTTGTTAATGTCGTGGGCGCTGAAAATAATTTTTACATCGAGGATTTCCGCCAGGTCATGTCCAGTCGCCTGGTTCATCCCTTGACTGATTTTCTGGCAGAAAGTCGATATTCCTATGCTGAGATCGATGCTAATCGTGAAGAAATTGCAGCAGGGATGGATGCTCAATTAAAGCAGGAATTTTTGAAAATGGGTTTTGCAATTACTGATTTTCGGATTGAAGGTACTGATTTTGATGAAGATACTTTAAAGCGGATCAACAGAATTGCAAACTTAACAGCAGAGGCACAAGCTGCTGAGGCGGTAGGGTTAGACTATACAGGTATACAGCAATTGGAAGCAATGCGCGAAGCAGCAAGAAATGAAGGCGGTGGAGCGGGGTTAGGTATGGGGCTGGGCGCCGGCATGGGTATGGGGCAGATGATGTCGCAAACGATGGGAGCTAACTTTTCTACGGCTAATAATGGTTCGAGTGCTGACACGGATGCTTCCAGTTCTGAGCTCATGCAAAAACTAGCGCAATTAAAAAAAATGTATCAGGCAGAATTAATATCAGAAGATGAGTATAGTGCTAAGAAAAAAGAAATTCTGGATAGCATGTAATGGCACGATGTAAGAGTTGCTCAGCCCCTCTGCTGGCAAATACAAATCGTTGTCAATATTGCGGCGTACGCAATGATGTAGATTTGCAGTCAAAGCCTTATGTCATGACGCATAAAAAGGCCTCTGATCGGTTGTGTCCACATTGCAATAAACCATTACAAACCATCCAATTGCAGTTAGATGAGCAGCTGTTTATTGAGCGTTGTGCCGACTGTTTAGGCTTGTTTTTTGATTTGGGAGAGTTGGATATTTTGCTAAATCATTCGGTTAGTCATGTGAATTCAATTAATCTGGCACATTTAGATAATATTAATGCAGACCGCTATCATAAAAAACAAGTTGTAAAATATATTAAATGTCCTGTCTGTCGAGAGTTTATGCATCGTAAAAATTTTGCGCACAAAAGCGGAGTAATAGTGGATAACTGCCGCTTTCATGGTCTTTGGTTAGATAGCGGGGAAGTCATGCACTTGATGGAATGGAAGAAAGCAGGCGGGCAGTTATTACATGAGCAGGGGCAACGGAAAAAGACGCATAAAGTCAAGCAAACTCAAGTAGCACGATCTAAGCTGTGGGATGCTTCTGTTAACCAGAGCTCATTTGGCCTGGAAACAGATGTGCTGGAATTTTTAGCGTCCGTCGTTCAAAAAATACTCTAGTGAAAAATTTAATTAAATAACCCTGAATTCAGATTTTCCCAATACTCAATTCCGCTTTATATTGTGCAAGTTCAGGACTGTGGTGAATATAAACTTCACAACAGTCACCAGGCCGAGCAAATACGCTTAGCTATTTTTGCTTTGGCATAGGTAACTTCTCATTATCCACTGGCAGCGGCCGCACGAATGACTTCCGATAACGGAGGAATCCCTTCTAACTTCAGTAAGCGACTTTTTAAATAACCCCAAAATGACATGCCGTGCTTTCGGCAGGTCTTCTTGAGACTGGCAAAAGTATCACGGGCTTTCCGCCCTGCATCACTTCGTGTACTCCCGCTGATTTTTCGTTTCTTGACGTAATCCCTTATATCCCGTTCGCTTAAATTGTTATGAAGTGGGAGGTAGGGTTTGTCGAGTACACGGAGGAGTTCATGTTGATTTTTCCCCATTCGCCCGAGGGCCTGGTTAAGCGTTTCGTAACAGGTTTTGGTACTGCATAGGATTTGAAAGCGCTGCCTGATACTGCTCGCCTGTTCGGTAACAGGATTAAGTTTATAAGCTTTCAGGTCATGGTAAATCGACCAAAGCTGGTCGCGTGCGTCATCTACTGCCTTGGTATGGCTGTCATTTAAAGGAATCAGGCGATTAATCACTCGTTCGGCATGGATCCAGCACAAGGCATGATCAAAGACGTTAAACTGCCCTGCATCATCACTGATAATTGAAAAGTCAGAGGAAATGCCTTGGTCTAGCAGCCCTCCCATCAAAGCACCTTCCGTGACTATTTTTCTGTGCCGAGGTTTAACGATGCCTTGCTGATCCAGCCATTCGCACCCGTCAGGTGCCGTGTTAATGCAGACACTGATATTTTCCAGTGTCGCCAAGATTACAACAGACAGCTTATTTTGTGCCATGTATTCAATGGCACCTGTGTTCAATGTATAAAGCGTTGTTTTGCCTTGTGATAGACAGTTTAAAAAATTGATTCTGCTTTTACTTTCTGTACTACTGAACCAGGCAAAAAAATCATTGCCAATATGTGTGCAATAGCCATTTTGCCCTTTATGCCGTGCGCCAGTATCATCTGTATGAATATATTTAGAAACGGATAATCCCGTCTTCAGTAATTCATCTTTTTCGGCATGAAAATCGTCCAGATCTTCTGTTAGTATATAACTGAGCTTACCGCTCGAAATATCGACGCCTAAATCACGAATTTGTTCCAGTAGTAATGGCTGTGTGACATGTTGGTGATGGTATTGATAGAGAATAAAGGCAATAAGGCTTTTACCAAAACTACCTCCCTGAATGTCTTCAGGAAGCTGACCTAAAATCGTAAGACCCTCTGGCGTTATATATTCTGCTAAACGATAACGAATGTTATGAGTTTGAAAGGTAATATCCTGAATAACACGATCCTGATACCCTTTAAAGCGTGAACCCTCTGGGATTTCATCCGGCTGAATAATTTGGGTTTCATCTATTTTGAGGTTGCCTTTTTTACTGCGCCTTGGGCCTTTTTTCCTTTTTGATGAGGAGTCATCACTTCCTGGGGCACCCTCCTTATCCATTGTACTCGGTTTGATTTTAGGCTTTGTGGTTTCGCCTTTAAGCTTGAGTATCTCTTGTGCTAACTCATCAATCTGCTTTTGTTGCCAGGCAAGCATTTCCAATAACACATCGACTAGCGGTGTGCGATCTTCTTTGTTTATCTCTGGTAATTCAGGTTTAGGCGAGTTCATAGAATATATTGTAAAGCAACTTTTTAATATTTTCCCGTGGATAATGAGAAGTTTCTGGCATAGCCAATAACACACTGTAATACCGCCAAATACACTGGATGTCATATCTCATAATTCTGGATGGTTAAACTCATTTCTTCGTCGAAAGGACATTTGCTGATACACAGATATTGCCTTGATTGCTTGAAGTTAGTGAAATGTTACAGTCAATATATTTTAAGCCCTAAAATAATCTAAGTTATAGTTTTCAATATTCAGGGCACATTTCTAGTGCTCTCGATTTGATACGTTTCTTAAGAAAACAAGCTGTCGTTAATGTACTATTTTCAACTACTACTGACACAGCTCCTGCACTAATTATTCACTCGCATGTATCAATTTGATAATAAAAGTTTACATAAAATCAATAGACATTAAACAGGGATGAGAACGATATATGCGCAGGGTGCTCTTGAATATGAATTTCAATTTTTGAAGTAATACTGCACAACATAGATAAATAAAAAATAATAAGTTATTGTTTTATATTGAAAAATTAAATGGTATGGAATATGCTGCCTTCTTTATAGAAGGCTGGCATTAATTACAGTTAGTGTTCTAAATGGATTATAAAATATAAAAAAAACAATACTAATAAACGAGGTTCCTATATGAGTACTGAAAAACCCCCTTTAGATCCACATCCTTTAAGTGAATACGTCGCGTGGGCCGGTAATCGTAACCGTGAACCTATCTTAGGGGTCTTAAAAGAGAAGTTACCCAAAGATTCAGGCCGAGTACTGGAAATGGCCAGCGGTAGCGGTATGCATATCAACTATTTTGCTCCACATTTTGAGCATTTGCATTTTCACCCCTCGGACAGAGATGTTGATGTTTTTGATAATATCAAAAACCTTAGCCGCGAGCATGGAAATGACAATATCGCAGATCCGGTTCATCTCGATTTAACTAAGCCAGAAACCTGGTTTAATGAAGAAATGAAAGGTTCTTTCGCTTCTATTTTCTGCATTAATATTTTTCAGGTTGCGCCAATTTCTATTGCTGATGGCATGATGGAATGCGCGGAACACTTACTGAGTGATGAAGGTTTTTTGTTGATTTATGGGCCTTTTCAAGTCGAAGGTGAATTTTCAACAGAATCAAACCAGGAATTTCATCAGACTTTAAGTTCAGCTGGGGTGCCTGAATGGGGGTTAAAAGATGTTGCTGATTTAAAAGCGGCTGCAGCGAAACATGGGCTGGAATTAAAAGAACAAATCAGCATGCCGGCTAATAACTTTTCTCTTGTCTTTGGAAGAATTTAATTATGTCAAAAATACTGACTGAAGTTTTACGTGCTAACAGGAACTATAGAAGTGATTTTGATAAAGCTGATTTACCGATGCCGCCAGGACGTCAATTTGCCATTCTAACCTGTATGGATGCCAGATTAGATCCCGCCAAATATGCGGGGCTTGCTGAAGGTGACGCGCATGTTATTCGTAATGCCGGTGGTCGTGCCAGTGATGATGCTATACGTTCTCTGGTCATTTCTTACAAACTCTTAGGTACCCGCGAATGGTTTGTTATTCATCACACGGATTGTGGCATGGAAACCTTTACTAGTGAAATTATGACTGAACTGCTAAATAGTAGCCTTAAAACCGCGTCAGTTGATGCAGATGGCTGGCACGATTGCTGTGAAGGCCCAGGTTCAACAGAAGGTAAATATATTAACTGGCTTACTATTAAAGACCAGGCGATAAGTGTTACTGAAGACGTTATCAGAATTAAGTCGCATCCCTTAGTACCGTCTGATATTCCGGTTTATGGTTATATTTATGATGTTAAAACCGGCGGTTTAATTGAAGTACCTACAGCAACTGAAGCGGGTCAGGCAACGTAATGAGTCAGCAACCTTCAGCGGTTATTATTGGAGTTGGACCGGAACGCGGTTTGGGTGCCACATTGGCAAAACACTGTGCTGCAAAAGGATTACATGTCTATATAGCGGGGCGTAGTGAAGAAAAACTTCTTCAAGTGGTTAATCGTATTGTGGAAAATGGCGGTCAAGCGACTTCCGTGGTAGCTGATGCGACGCAAGAATATGATATTAACCATTTGTTTGATGTTATTCATTTTGATGGTGCTGCACTAGAACTTGCTGTCTACAATGTAGATAGCAATATTCCTGCGCCTATTTTAGAGACTCAGGCAGAAACTTTTACCAGGCTATGGCAGCAAAATTGTCTGGGTGCTTTTTTATTTGGCAAAGAAGTCATTGAGTGTATGCTACCTAATAAACAAGGCACTCTTATTTTTACCGGTGCCACCGCCTCTCTAAGAGCAAAACCACCTTTTACAGCGTTTGCATCGGCAAAAGCGGCATTAAGGTCATTAGCGCAAGGCTTGGCGCGAGAATTTTCTCCCGCAGGTATTCATGTTGTGCATGCTATTATAGATGGTGTGATTAATGGTGACCGTGCTGCCCAACAATTTCCTGATTATTACCAATCCAAAGGCGAAGAGGGTATGCTAAATTTGGAGGCTATAGCCGAAACTTACTGGTCTATGCATTGCCAGCACCCTAGTGCATGGACACATGAATTAGATCTTAGGCCTTTTAAAGAACCCTTTTAGGTGAAAATAATGACTGAAAAAAATGATTGGAAATTACAAGGCAGTTATTTTGAAACTTGTAACTGTGAAACGGCTTGTCCTTGCATTTGGTTACAAGATCCTTCAGAAGGTGACTGTAAATTATTGGTCGCCTGGCATATAGATACAGGTCACCTTGAAAACAAAGCTCTGGACAACCTTAATGTCGCACTGGCCTGTTATGCACCGGGCAATATGAAGGACGGTAACTGGCAAGCGGCTTTATATATAGATGATCAAGCGGATGATGCTCAGGTTGATGCCATTACCCAAATTTTTAGTGGCCAACACGGAGGGCATTTAGCCATTTTGATGAGTTTTGTTACTGAAGTCTTAGGCATCAAAAAAGTTAAAATTGATTATCAGGAAGATGGCAAAAAACGCAGGATGTCCATTCCTGGCATTGCCCAGGCAGAAATAGAAAGCATTCAAGGTATCACAGGGAGCGAGTCGACTATTAGCAATCCACCGTTATGTGTTGTCAGTAGTCATCCTTCAATCGTTGCCAAATCCAATCAGTATCAGTATCAGGATTTTGATAAAGACTGGCAGTTCAGTGATCGTAACGGTTACTACTCAGCCTTTACTTATCAGCCTTAACTTATTGCCTGTGCCGAAAATCCTTATTCTACTTATTGTTATTACTCTCACCGCATGGGGCTTTCTGGTATATCAATATTGGCAAATGAATACTTTGTCTATGTCGGAAATGTGGATGCCGCCCGAATCGGCCTGGCAATGGCAACTCACTGATTTTGCGGTTGTCTATACGATGTGGGCAGCCATGATGGCGGCTATGATGCTACCTTCTGCTGTGCCGATGATTAAAGCATATAGTAAAAGCTGTCAGCAACGTTATGGAAATGACGCGCCTTTCAGCATTCTTTTTAGTCTCGCTTATCTACTGGTCTGGCTGGTATTCAGTGTGCTATTAACCGCATTGCAATGGCAGTTACACGGATTGCAATGGCTTTCCGCCATGATGGAAAACAGCAATGCGTTTTTAGCCGCCGGTATCTTGATTATGGCAGGCATCTATCAGTTTACAGCATTGAAGAATGCCTGCTTGCAGCACTGCCGCTCACCCTTCAGTTTTTTGTTAAATTCCTGGCAGAATGGCAGACAGGGCGCTTTTAATATGGGGCTTATTCATGGCGGTACCTGTTTGGGATGTTGTTGGGCCCAAATGTTGATTATGTTTGCTGTTGGTGTTATGAACATAACGGCGATGGTACTCATCACTTTATTTATTCTGCTGGAAAAGAGCTTGCCTGCCAATGAACAACTCCTCAGTAAAACAGCAGGGGTGATGTTATGTGTTTGGGGCGGCTTTATTTTACTGTAAAAACTTTCTTCTTCGAGTTTTATAAAGGTGCCCTTTTTATAATCAAATCTTTGCTATAAACCGCTTGTTATCGGCGTAAGAAATTAGCTGCTATTTATATGATACTTATTTACATTTCATATAATGCTTTTGGTACACACCGGTCACTATTGCTGATTTGCAAATGACAAGGGAATCACATGCCAATCTGACTGACTGTAATAAATTGATAGCAGCATTTCAATTTGCGATTTTATTGTGATCAAATTTGACAATAAAATAAGCAAAGCCTGGTTGGTATCACTTGTTACAAGCGTTATTTCCTGATTTTTGATCGACAAATATGTAGCAATAGCTTTAAGTCAGTACTCTAAACAAGGCAGAACTGACTGTGTTAAATTAGCGCTTTAGATTAAGCATCTTCCTGTTCTGGTCTTTCAGCTTTGAGAAGTTCGGCGATAAGCTCTACGTGAGATGACATGTGTGCCGGGACAGGAATTTCCCATTCTTTTTTTGCAATACGGGAAAGAATATTACCCAGCCAGATGCGGTTCGATGTGGCTTGTTGAATGACAAATTTGTAGGCCCCCTCTTCGGTAATAATGGCAAAGTCTTCCAGCCAGACATCAATCGTTTCTGATTCACCAACGAGTTGTATTTGTACATATACCTGTCGCGTTTCAAGGTCAAAATTAAAACCTGTTAATGCTGCTATGTCTTTAAGAACGATATTTGCTATCAATTTAACGACGCTATTGGGGGTCAGTTTTATGGCTATTTTTATTATATTTGCTTTAAAACTCATTTTTTTACCTCATTCTGATAATGTATGTTCTTTCATTTTACCCTTTCTTTACTGAGCATATTTAAATTGTTATAAAAATCGACCTGATGATGTACAAGTATCAGCTATAATAAAAAGCTAATATTCTATCGGTTAAAAACATACACCTCCGTTATTTCCGAAATTAATCAATATTGAGACGGCGTATAATGATCAGGCAAGATGCAAATGATTACCTAAGGCTTTTTTTACAAGACATACCCTTAATGGATGTCCGGGCACCTGTTGAATTTAATAAAGGGGCTTTTCCAAATAGCCAGAATATTCCCATTCTTGATGATCAGCAGCGCGAAGCCGTAGGTACTTGTTATAAGCAGGATGGTCAGGATGCTGCGATTGCTTTAGGTTTACAGCTGGTCACTGCTGAAATTCGTGAACAAAGACTGGAGCAATGGAAACGGTTTGTAAATGCTCATCCAGAGGGTTTTCTGTATTGTTTCCGTGGTGGTTTGCGTTCACGCACGACACAAGCCTGGTTGAAAGAGCAGGGGATTGACTACCCGCTTATTAAAGGCGGCTATAAAGCCATGCGCACTTATTTGTTGCAGCAAATGGAAGTCAGTTCAGAACAGATTCCATTGGTGATTTTAAGTGGATTTACCGGTTCAGGAAAAACACATGTCTTAAAGAAAACCAGTCATCATGTTGATCTGGAGGCACTGGCTAATCATCGGGGCTCTGCTTTTGGTAGTGATGTGAATGATTTTCAGCCTACTCAGATAAACTGGGAAAATCAATTATCAATTGATTGCCTCAAGCATCGACATCACTATCCACAGTCAGGATTATTACTGGAAGATGAAAGTAAACGTATAGGGCGCAATATTTTGCCGGATTGTATCCACCAGAAAATGGAACAAGCACCCTATATATTCCTTGAACGCGAGCTGGAGCAGCGTGTAGCAATTATCCGTGAGGATTACTTTACAAGCAGTTGGCCGCTTTATCAGCATCAATTTCAAGATGCGGCGGATGAAAAGTTTTCCTCTTTTATGCTGGGGGGGCTGGCGCGTATAAAAAAACGTCTGGGAGGCGTTCTTTACCAAAACATAAATGCCTCTTTTACGCTGGCTTTGGAGCATTTATTTGCAACGGGTAAAACAGAACTATTTGACGCAGGTATCCGTTTGTTACTGCAGAAATACTATGATCCTATGTACCTGTATCAGTTAAAAAATAAACAGCGTGAGCTTTTATTTCGTGGGGCCGAGTCAGAAATTCTGGCCTGGGCTGATGATCACTTAAAGACGATGACATAATGAACCTGGTGCCGATATTTAAAGATCTTGTATTAGTCGGAGGCGGTCATACCCATGCACTTGTGTTACGCAAGTGGGCGATGAATCCGTTGCCGGGTGTGCGCATTACCTTAATCAGCCCTCAGGCTTTGACGCCTTATTCAGGGATGCTACCTGGATTGATTGCGGGGCATTATAGTTTCGAACAAACGCATATCGATCTGGTGAAATTGTCATTGTGGGCTAATATTCGCTTTATTCAAGACAGCGTGACGGCAATTGATGCTGCAAGCAATACTTTAGAATTGAAGAACCGTCCTGCTACAGAGTTCGACGTGGTTTCTATTGATATCGGTTCAACACCGAATCAAAGCATTGAAGGCTCTGCTGAATACACGACACCGGTTAAGCCTATCAGTGAATTTTATCAGCGCTGGAATCAAATTCAGAAACACGCTCAACAACAAAAAATTAGATCGCTGGCGGTTGTTGGCGGTGGCGCCGGCAGCGTTGAAGTTATTATGGCTATCGCTTTTAAACTCAAACAGTTTAATACATCTATACAGTATCATCTGATAACAGCCGCTGATGATATATTGCCCGGCTATAACCGCACAGTCATAAAGCGAGTAAAACAACAGCTTAAAAAATATCATATTGAAATTCATAGCTCGACCCGGGTTGCCAGGCTTGGTCAAAATACTATTTATTGCCAGAATGCCGATTCGATCGTAGCTGATGAAATTATATGGTGTACTCAGGCGGCAGGTTCAACATGGTTACAACAAAGCCAAATTGAGTGTGATGATGCGGGGTTTATGAAAGTCAGGCAAACCTTGCAATCTTTAAGCTACGAGCATATTTTTGCGGCCGGTGATATTGCTAATATGGTTGCAAATCCCAGGCCGAAAGCTGGCGTGTATGCAGTAAGACAGGCAGATACTTTATTTCATAATCTGCGTGCGGTGTTGCTCGATAAATCATTGCTTGAATATCGACCACAGGATGGTTTTTTGAGCTTATTGGCTCTGGGTGAAAAGCGAGCAACCGGCTCAAAATCATTGTTTAGTTTCTCTGGCGATTGGGTCTGGCGCTGGAAAAGTTCGATTGATAATAAATTTATGCATCAGTTTCATCAATTACCCGTGTTGCCGATGGCTTCCGCAACGATGATTAATCCGGCGCTCATAGCAGATGCAGAAAAAACAGAGCAACATGATCCGTTAAAGCGCTGCACTGGCTGTGGAGCAAAAGTGAGTGCGAGTGTGTTACAGCAAGTGCTTAACGATGTGCTGGGTATCGGTTACTATCAGCCCCAGGATGCGGTGCGCATTAGTAACAATGCCGAGATTATTTATCAAAGCGTTGATGCCCTGAATGCGTGTATTGACGACCCCTGGTTGTTTGGGCGGATTGCGGTTAACCATGCGCTGAGTGATCTGTATGCAATGAACCTGAAACCGGAGTCAGCACAGCTACTCATTACCCTGCCTTATGCCGGTCAATCTATACAAAAAAGGCAATTAAAGGCGCTATTGCAGGGAATTTCCTTACAACTTGAAACCCTGCAATGTCGTTTTGTGGGCGGGCATACTTCAGAGGCAAGCGAGCTTTCAGTGGGCTTAGTGGTTAATGGTATTCTGCAGGATAAACCTTTATTTAATAAACAAGGTTTAAATCCCGGTGATAAGCTGGTTATCTCCAAACCCTTGGGAACAGGAGTGATACTGGCCGCTGCAATGCAGGATAAATGTGATGGAGTGATTTTTAATCAGGCCATACACTCTATGTTGCAAGCAAATGACCAGGCAGCAAGGGTTCTGAGCAAACTTAATGTCAAGGCATGTACCGATGTAACAGGCTTCGGGCTGTTAGGGCATTTGCATGAACTGTGTCTGGCATCGGCTTGTTCCGCCAGCCTGAATTTAAATGCCATTCCATGCTTGCCAGGTGCCGAAGCGCTAGCCCGAAAAAATATTAAAAGCAGTCTTTACGCGCAAAATCTAAAGACTTTTGCGGCAATGCAATGGCCAGACGCGATCACTCAGCAATCCCGTTTCAATCTGCTTTTTGATCCGCAGACCTCGGGTGGATTGCTGGCTGGCATACCCGCTAAGACCTATATTGAACTTGATAAAAGCTTCCATCAGCAGTTTTATACTATTGGCGAAGTGTTGGCGTTTGATGATTCATTAGTGCGTATTCAAATTCAGGATACCTGACCTTATTCTATATAAATCAAAATCTTACTGACTTTTTAAGATGCCAAGGTGAGACTTGAATGCGTAGGTTGGTGCTGAGCTAGCGAAGCCCAACAGGATATTTCGCCGAATTTGTTGGGCTTCGTGCCTCAGCGCCAACCTACATTAAGCTTGCAGGGTATCAAGTTATTTTCCGTGAGATCAGGTTGTCTGAACCTCAAGAAATGTCTGAGCAAACCCATAGTTACTCTCTAAATTTAGTTGACAAATAAGTGGCCGCTCTTGTCTTTTAAATTATACCCGAGTGACTGGCCTGTTGTTGCATTCCGTGACACAGAACCTATAAACGAAGAATCACTTCAGAAACTTACGCAGCAGATTTATTTTATTACCATACGGCGCATAAGTTAAGGGATTATCCATCCAGCTAGCGCTCTTAAGTACACCTTTTTTATGTGAGAAACATTCAAAACCATCAAAACCATGGTAAGCCCCCATGCCACTTTCACCGACACCGCCAAATGGCAAATGATGATTACCTGCATGGAAAATGCAGTTGTTAATGCAGGCTCCTCCAGACTGAATAGTGTTAATGATTTCCTGCTGAACTGCCTTGCTTTCACTAAATAAATAACAGGCCAGTGGATGATGTGGTAATTGATCTACAATGTTATAAACTTCATCCAGCGTTTCATACTCCAATACCGGTAAAACCGGGCCAAATATCTCATCGGACATCACTTTGTCAGCTAAAGTTACATCACGCATCACCGTAGGCGCAATATAGCGAGTTGCTGCATTGCTTTGTCCGCCAACTATCACTTTTTTTTGATCAATTAGGCCGCAAATACGCTGAAAATGGTTGTCACTGACGATACGTGCAAAATCAGGGCTGGTACTGGCATCTTTACCATAGACTTTGATAATGCGCGCTTTAATCTTGTTTAGAAACGTTTCTTTTAGTGATTTATGCACTAAAACATAATCCGGTGCGACACAGGTTTGCGCTGCATTCAGAAATTTACTACTCACTATACGATTAACAGCAATATCCAGCTTGGCGTCATCATGGACGATACACGGGCTTTTTCCGCCTAACTCCAGAGTAACAGGCGTTAAATTTTTAGCCGCAGCACTCATAACAATAGAACCGACTCGAGGACTACCGGTAAAAAAGATATGCTCAAATTTTTGTTGCAGTAAAATCGTAGTTTCGTTGACTTCACCTTGGATATAAGCAATATATTCCGGGGCAAAGGTTTCACTGATAATTTTGCGAATAATCGCACTGCAGGCAGGTGTCATCTCCGATGTTTTTATGACAGCGGTATTGCCTGCTGCCATGGCAGCAATCAAGGGCGCAAAAGTCAGCATTACTGGATAGTTATACGGTGCGATAATCAGATTAACACCCAACGGAGAATAATAAATACGGCTGGAGCCCGGCTGGGTCAGCAGCGCAGTCATGCGCCACTTTGGCTTCATCCAGCTTTTGAGTTTACTCAGTGTTGTTGATAAATCATGAAGTGTAAACCCCGTTTCAGATAGATAGGATTCAAACTCTGGCTTGCCCAAATCCTGTTTTAAGGCGACATGCATTTCAGTTTCGTATTTGATCAACGCAGCTTTAAGTTTTTGCAGATTATCACTGCGGCTCTGATAACTTTTGGTTGCACCTGATTTGAAATAATCATGTTGCTTGGCAACTATCTCGATAATTTCTTGTTCAGATGTTGCTTTATTGTTTAAGTTATCAGTCGTCATATTTATATTTCCATAATGTTTATAAAACAGTAGAGTGGAATTTGTTCCGCTGTTAAACGAGCTTAGTAGTTTAAGCAGGCTAAAGCCGGTTCTACCTCTTTATACAATTTAATACGCCTGCATCGATTTAGTGCCCAAAACAGATAAAGAATAGTACATTCACACATATAGCTAATTAACAGGAAATGACTTATCAAATTTACATTTTTTTTAAAATCTCAAATGTGACAGAAACATCTTAATTTATGATTTAATCTGACAGACTCCTGGGAGAGTGGACAGATTTTTCTTGTCCACATAAATATTAACCAGCCTGATAGCCTGTCAGTCAGTTTGATCAGCGTTGTTGCATATGTAGTTGTAATTCTCTAGGTAATGTAAAAACAACTTTTTCTTCAATGCCTTTAATCTCAGTGACTGTTTCGCCGCCCCATTCCTGTAATTGTTTAATAACTTCCTGTACAAGTACTTCAGGAGCGGATGCGCCTGCCGTTACACCGACAACATCAATACCAGTGAACCAGTCTTTATGCATGTCACTTGCAGTATCAATCAAGTAAGCTGACTTCCCTAGTTGCTCTGCAATTTCCCGTAAACGGTTTGAGTTAGAGCTGTTAGTTGAGCCCACAACCAGAATAATATCAGCTGTTTCAGCAAGGTCGTGAACAGCATCCTGACGGTTTTGCGTGGCATAGCATATATCATCTTTCTTTTGCTCTTGAATATGCGGGAAGTGTTCGTGCAGTGCATCGACCATGATGCTGGTATCAGTCATTGATAAGGTGGTTTGAGTTACGTAGGCTAGATTTTTCGGGTTATTAACTTTGACAGTTTTGACATCCTCGGGTGTTTCAACCAGGTATATAGCGCCATTCTCAGTGCACTTTTCATATTGCCCCATTGTGCCTTCTACTTCAGGGTGGCCTGCATGTCCAATCAGGAAAACCTCTCTATCCGCTTTAGCATGTTTAGCAACCTGAATATGAACTTTTGTAACCAGAGGGCAGGTTGCGTCGAAGACGGTAAGGTTTCTTTCTACAGCTTCTTGCTGTACTTTTTTGGACACACCGTGTGCACTAAATATCAGATAAGAGCCTTCAGGGACATCGGATAATTCTTCTATAAAAATAGCGCCTTTTTCTCTGAGACCGTCAACTACGGTTCGGTTATGTACGACTTCATGACGGACATAAATTGGAGCGCCAAAAGCTTCGAGAGCACGGTCAACGATTTCAATTGCGCGGTCTACGCCAGCACAAAAACCTCTAGGGTTAGCAAGTTCAATTTTCATGGTTTTTTTAAGTTAATGGATTTTGGGAAACAATAATGCCGTCGTTATCTGCATAGAGATAATGATCGGTTTTAAAATGAACGCCGGCAAACACACAGGTATTATCACGTTCTCCAGGCCCTTTTTTATGGCTTTTTAATGGGTACGTGTGTAACGCGCGAATGCCAATGGGCAGCTGGTTAATCACATCAGAGTCGCGGATGCAGCCGTAAATAATAATGCCCTGCCAGCCATTTTGGTAAGCAGTATTTGCCAGGTTTTCGCCAAGTAGAGCACAGTGGAGAGAGCCTCCTCCGTCAATGACTAAAATGCGATGGCTAACTTTTTTTTCTAATAATTCACGTATTAAAACATTGTCTTCAAATACTTTAACGGTGCTGATTTGTCCAGAAAAACAGCGCGTTGAGCCAAAAGCTTTGAAAATGGGTTCAGCTATTTGAAAGTCGGCAGCTGATGAATGCTTGTCGCAAAGGTCGGCAGTTGTGAATGTCATGCAATAATATTGGGATAGTAAGGCATAGAATCAAGCTTCTATGCCTTGTGATGTTGTTTATTCTGTGTCACTTGTTTTACAGGTTGATATGCCTAAAGGTAGATAAGCTGGACACCAGTTAATCAAGCCTGTTGCTATGGGAATAATGCCAATGGCACCCCACCAGGATTGAAAATATGCCCCCGCTGCAATAATAATGATGCCTGCAGCAATTCTAATTTTTTTATCGAGTCCACCAACATTAGCTTTCATAATTCTTGCCTCATTAAAAATAACGGGCTAATAAGCCCAGTTTATTCTGGAACGCGGGGATGGGAATTTTAACTTCATAGCCGCCGCCTGATGCTACCTGCATTTCATGTCCATACATATCTTCCATGCGTTTGACGATAATATCATGATTTCCATCTGGGTGTATAAACTCCAGTTTGTCACCAACTGAGAACTTATTTTTTACCAGAATTTCAGCGAGTCCCGTGTTTTCATCGTAAGCCCTGATTTCACCGCAAAATTGTTGCTGATGGCTTTTAGAGTAGCCCGATATATAGTTTTGATGTTCGTGGGTGTGGTGGCGTTGATAAAAGCCATCGGTATAGCCACGATTGGCAAGGTTTTCTAATATACCAATCAGTTCGGGTTGAAAATCTCTACCTGCCAAGGCATCGTTTATCGCCTGCTTATAGGTTTGCGCTGTTCTTGCAACATAATAATGCGATTTGGTGCGACCTTCGATTTTTAGGCTATCGACACCTATTTCTACCAGACGATGCACGTGTTCAATAGCGCGTAAATCTTTGGAGTTCATGATATAGGTGCCGTGCTCATCTTCCATGACGGGTAAAAGTTCTCCCGGGCGACCTTCTTCTTCGAGAAAGTAGACTTCATCAGCAAGCGGATGGCGCTCAGCACCGCCACAGTTGGCGGTGCTGGCATTTAAGTCGTTCATAGAGATGGCGCTGCCATCCAGAACAAAATCACCTTCTGCATTTTCATGGGCTGGTTTGGTGTCATATTTCCATCGACATGAATTGGTGCAAGTGCCTTGATTAGGGTCGCGATGATTAAAATAACCTGATAATAAACAACGTCCGGAATAGGCAATGCAGAGTGCACCGTGGACAAAAACTTCCAGCTCCATATCGGGGCATTCCTGACGGATTTCGGCAATTTCATCAAGTGACAACTCGCGCGATAAAATAATGCGTTCAACCCCCATTGTTTGCCAGAATTTAACGCTCGCAAAATTGACTGTATTGGCTTGTACGGATAAATGTATCGGCATGTCAGGCCAGTGTTCACGGGCCATCATGATTAATCCCGGGTCGGCCATAATGAGTGCGTCAGGTTGCATGGCAACAATAGGTGCAATATCCTGGATAAATGTTTTAACCTTGGTATTATGGGGAATTACATTGGTTGCCAGGAAAAATTTTTTCCCTAAAGCATGTGCCTCGGCTATGCCTTTTGCGAGATTTTCGTCAAGAAAGTCATTGTTACGTACCCGTAGGCTATAACGCGGTTGCCCTGCGTAAACAGCATCTGCACCGTAAGCGAAAGCATAACGCATATTTTTTAAAGTGCCAGCAGGGGAAAGTAGTTCGATTTTTTTCATGATTTATTATAACGGTGATTGTTTATATATTTTACCTGATTGCGTGCTGCTAAAATAGTTTAGATATTTTGTGATAATAGCTTATTTAGCCAGTTTATTTTTTATGTTCACTGATGAAGCCTAATTGGCTGACATTTATTCAGTTTTAAATTCGTTTTTATTATTAAGCAAGACATAAAATGTGTGAAGGACGAAGAGGCAAATGATTGTTTAATAAGAGGATGAGCATTAAACGGGGGGTGTTTTTTTGTCATCGAAGTTATCGCAATAAAATACAGGAAATAAATGCTGCAAAACTTTTCAAGTTTTTGATGTTTCTTAGGGTAAGCTGAATGACACTGCCGGAAATAAGCCCGTTATTTGCAGGTAAGTCTTAAATCAACTTTTTTGCAATATAAGTAAATATAAAATATAATGCTCGGTTCTTTAATGGGGCGTCAGAACCCTCCTTGTCTTACTATCTATTTTAAATGATAGAAGGCTTTAACCCGAAAGGAAAATTATGCGACATTATGAAATTGTCTTTTTAGTTCATCCTGATCAAAGCGCTCAAGTGCCGGCAATGATAGATCGTTATCGTGCATCTATTGAGGGTGCATCAGGATCTATTCATCGCTTGGAAGATTGGGGGCGTAGACATCTAGCCTATCCAATTAAAAAGCTGCAAAAAGCACATTATGTATTGATGAATATCGAATGTGATCAAGCAACTCTTGCTGAGTTGGAAAGTAGCTTCCGTTTTAATGATGCGGTGCTGCGTAGCATGACTTTATTGATGGCAAATGCGGTTACTGGAGCATCGGTTATTGCATCAGCATCTGTAGAAGAAGTTAAGGCAGAGAGAGTAGCGCCTGAAGTGCAAACTGAAGAAGCTGTTGCAGAGCCTGAAGCAGAAGCAGCAAAAGCAGAAGATGCTGATACTGATTCTGATTCTGATAACATTTAATAAAATACATAGAGGTTAAGCTTATGGCACGTCAAATGAGACGCAAAAAGCATTATACTTTTGGTGCGGAAGGTGAAAGCAATGCAATCGATTATAAAAATATCGAACTGCTTGGTGAATTCGTAACTGAAACAGGAAAAATTGTTCCTAGCCGTATTACGGGAACGACTGCAAAAAATCAAAGACAAATAACAACCGCTATTAAACGTGCGCGTTATATTGCCTTGATTCCATTTTGTGACGCACACGAATAATTAACATCAGGTTGGCACAGTGAATTTTTTAGCGAATTTTATTATGAAAGGAAGAATGCAGGCGATGGCGGTTGCTTCTTCTTTTGCTTTGCTTTCACTTCTTATGCCACCTGTCAGTATTGTAAGTTCAGCAACAGTAGCATTGATTACATTGCGCCGTGGAGCGTATGAAGGCTTGTTGGTATTATTCAGTGCCAGTCTTGCTGCTGCAGCATTAGGTTTAATGGTTATAGGTAACTTCCAATTTGCTTTTGGCTATGTGCTTGTTTTGTGGCTTCCGGTCTGGGTGCTGTCAATTGCATTGCGCGAAGGCCGACATTTGTCGCTGGCTTTTGAAATCGCTTCTGCATTAGGCGTGTTGTTTGTTATAGGTTTTTATGCAATTGCTGAAGACCCTGCTCTGTATTGGCAGACAGTGTTGAATGGAATGATTCAGCCTATGTTGCAGGCATCTGAAGTGCCCGTAGAGCAGATTGAGCAGACGGTTGTCATGTTGGCCAAATATATGACCGGCATTATTGCGATAGGATCTGTTACAGGATTATTACTAGGCTTGTTATTGGCACGCTGGTGGCAGGCTAATCTATATAATCCCGGTGGTTTTGGCCGCGAATATCTGTCTCTGAGTATGCCGTTGCGTTTTACTATGGCGACGATTATCATTTTTATAATTGCTGCGGTAACCAGCGGAATAGTTTCAGAGCTGGCATGGAACATAGGTATTATTTTATTTATGTTGTATGCCTTTATAGGAACAGCCATTTCGCACGCTTTAATATCGACCTTTAAGGCGAGACGCTTTTTATTGCCGTTCTTTTATATAAGCGTTTTTGTTGTTCCACATATAGTGATACCGGTAGCGATTATTGGTATCAGTGATACGTGGCTGAATTTACGAAAAAATATCCCCCCCCATCCAGTACTTAAAAGTATTGTGAAATCGGTATGCCGATAACTATGAGGAATTAAAGATGGAAGTTCTTCTTCTTGAGAAAGTTGTAAACCTAGGTAACCTAGGTGATAAAGTAAGTGTGAAATCAGGATATGCTAGAAATTATCTGGTTCCACAAAAAAAAGCTGTAATGGCGACAAATGAAAAAATTGCTGAATTTGAAGCGCGTAGAGCTGAACTTGAAAAAGCGGCTGCTGAAAAATTAGCGAAAGCTCAAAAAAGAGCAGATGCATTGAACAAAATTGAAGTTGTTATTGCTCATAAAGCCGGTGACGAAGGTAAGTTGTTTGGCTCTGTAGGTACGCAGGATATTGCTGATGCAATGACGGCTGCCGGCACTGACGTTGATAAGAGTGAAGTGCGTTTACCTGAAGGAATTATCCGTTTTATAGGCGAATATGAAATTAGCGTGAACCTTCATGCCGATGTCACTGAAACGGTAACAGTCCAGGTTGTTGCAGAAGTCTAAGTTTTGATAGCATTAATTTTCGCTGGTGTGGTAATTAGCCATTCCAGCGATTTTTTTTGTTCTAAATTTAAGTCGATTTATAAGTCTAGCTCCCTTTAGAATATGGTGCTTGCAAGCCAATACACGCTGGTATTGCTGAATATCATCAAGCATTATCCTGGAAACCGCAGTTGAGCACGGATTTTGTGGGAAATCTGAGTGTGAAAGACAAGGCACAGCCCGCAGGCCGTAGCCCTTGGCAAGAGCTGTAACGCCGTATTTCGTGCTCAGATTTATCCACAAAACCGTGAAACGGAATATAGTCACCCGACAGGTGACAAGCATTTACGATCATTATATTTAATATTCAGTCACTTATAATGTTTTATAGCGGTCAATTGCGGTTTCTAGGATTATGCATGAGCCCATGTTTTAACATTAAAATCTGGCTCTCTGTTCCCGTTTTTTAGTATATCGTTCGTATATACTTCATCTTTTTTTGTATTATTTTCTTGAGGTATTAGCCCAGTGCTTAGGCGTGGATATTGACACTATGTATTACTTCTATATTGCTTTGTTTTACCTGCTATTACCTTTTTGGTCTATTTTTCATTATGTCAGAGGGCTAAAGAAGAAAGATTACCATGCTCGATGGAAAGAATTTTTAGGCTTTTATGCAAAAAATCATGCTCAGCAAGTCATCTGGCTGCATGCGGCATCAGTTGGCGAAGTTGAAGCCGCCAATGCCTTGATTAATTATTTTCACGATAACTCTGTTTATCCTGTGTTAGTAACCACAAGTACAGAGCCTGGATATCAACGTGTTCTGGCTTTGCAGGGCAATAGAGTCGAGCATGTGTATATGCCTCTAGATATGCCTGATGTCATGTCGCGTTTTTTTAATCATTTTCAGCCCCGGTTAGTGCTGATTATGGAAACGGAGATCTGGCCGGTTTTGTTCACAAAGTGTGCAAATAAATCGATTCCTCTCTTTATCGTTAATGCAAGATTGTCCGAAACATCTGCTAAAGGTTACCGAAAGCTGCGTTTTTTCTTGCAAAAAGTCTTTGCTGGTATTTCAGGTGTTATTGTACAAACAGAAGTGGATGCATTGCGCTATCGTGATATAGGTTTAAACGCAGAAAAAATCAGCGTATCAGGTAATATTAAGTTAGATATGATAATTCCTGCGTCTATAAACGAACAGGCCGCGCAAATTAAGCATAATTTATTCCCCGGGCGCCTGATTTTTATTGTTGGCAGTACTCATCAAGGAGAGGAAGGACTTTTTTTAAGTGCATATCAACGTTTAAAGCAACAATTTCCATCGCTATTATTAATTTTGGTGCCACGTCAGCCAAAACGAGCGCATGAAATTTCCAGCTTATGCCTGGCAGATAAGCTTAGTGTTGTCAGGCGAACAGAAAGTAAGCCCTGTGCGGAATCTACGGATGTATTTTTGGTGGATACTATTGGCGAACTGAAGCAAATGTATGCGGTTGCAGAGTGTAGTTTTGTTGCGGGTAGTATGGTGCCTATTGGCGGGCATAATATTTTTGAGCCGATATTACTGGATGTGCCGGTATTATTTGGACCCTACATGAAAAATTCTGAACTATTAGCCCAGCAGTTACTTGATGCGAAAGGGGCGGTGCAATGTTTTAATGTGGAAGATATTGTTAACAATGTGGCGCTTGTCCTGAGTCAGCCACAAGTGAAAAATCAATTGGTGAGTGCAGGGCGTGTTTTTGTTGAGCAAAATAAGGGCGCGTTAGGCAGAACGGTGGAAGTAATTAATCGTTTATGTGGCACGCGCACAAACCCAGACATCAACCTGACTGACACCACTCGACTTTAGGGTTTTAGCCAACTCATTAGCTGTTGCGCCAGTGGTCATTACGTCATCCAAAATAGCAATATGTCTGGCTTTAGGTGTTTTTATCATCTTAAAGGCATTTTTAATATTTTTGTGTCTTTGCTTTGCTGTTAAGGAAATTTGATGAGGTGTGTTTTTTACATGTAGACAACAGTTGTTATCAATAGGGATAGACAATTTTTGCGCAATAATTTTGGCGATTTCCAGAGTTTGATTAAAGCCCCTTTGCCGGTAACGTTTTGGGTGCAGTGGTACAGGAATAATGAGTTGTGGAAGCTCCGCATTTGTAGCTAGATAGTCTGTGAGTAGCAGACCTAGTAAACGAGAATTTTTATAGGCACCATTAAATTTGCAGCGATTAATCAGGTAACGCATTGCTCCCTTATGCACAAAAGGTGCATAGGTTCTATCAAAAGCGGGATGATTCTTCAGGCATTCACCGCATAATTGTAGATTCAGGCTGTCGCTTGCAAATGGTTTTGCACAACAATAACAATGATTTCCTCCTTTTATTAACCCGTTGTAACAGGACTGGCAGAGGTCCATGTGCTGCATGCCTCGATTTCCACATAAGATACAGCTAGGCGGTAGCAAACTATATTGTATAATATCGTACCAGTTGTTTACTATTTTCATTATATTAGGTTGATTAGTTTTGACTTAATCGATCATCCTGAAAAAATTAGTTGTGCTAGATGTTGTGAGTAACTGATTTTTATTAGAATAATACTGACCGTGGAGGTTAACAGAATGTCATCACATCCAATTAATGCTAATTCTATACTACGTCATAACTGGCAGCTAGAGGAAGTGAAAGCTTTATTTAGCCAGCCGTTTAATGACTTGCTTTTTCAGGCGCAAAGCATTCACCGCAGTCATTTTGATCCCAATGAAGTGCAAATCAGCAGCCTGTTGAGTATTAAAACCGGTTCATGCTCGGAAGATTGCGGGTATTGTCCGCAAAGCGCGCGTTATGATTCAGATTTAACGCCAGAAGCACTGATGCCCGTTGAGGAGGTCTTGAAATCGGCACAACAGGCAAAGGAAGCCGGTGCCTCACGTTTTTGTATGGGTGCTGCCTGGCGTAGTCCTAAAGATAAAGATGTCGCACGAGTCGTAGAAATGGTGAAAGGTGTAAAAGCATTGGGTATGGAAACCTGTGTGACTCTGGGGATGCTAAGCGATGAACAGACTAAAACCTTAAAAGAAGGCGGTCTGGATTATTACAATCATAATCTGGATACTTCAGAAGATTATTATTCAGAAGTGATTACTACCCGAACTTATCAGGATCGTTTGGATACTTTAGAACGAGTACGCGATGCCGGTATTAATGTCTGCTGTGGTGGTATTGTCGGCATGGGTGAGAGTGATGATGACCGGGCAAATCTATTAATTGAATTGGCGAATTTACCTAAGCATCCGGAAAGTGTGCCGATTAATATGCTGGTACAAGTGGAAGGCACACCTTTGATGGGGACCGATAAGCTGGAGCCATTTATGTTTATTCGTATGATTGCCGTCGCACGTATTTTAATGCCGCATTCTCGGGTCAGGTTGTCCGCAGGGCGTACAGATATGTCTGATGAAATGCAGGCTCTGTGTTTTTTTGCAGGCGCAAATTCTATTTTTTATGGCGATAAGTTATTAACGACTGATAACCCCATGACGAATCATGATTTAGCTTTATTTGATCGTTTGGGTGTGCGGTCAGCTGGTTCGAGCTACGCAAGCTAATGTTGATGGATTCGAGTGGTCTAGCGGAGTCACTTGAGTTATTAAAGCAGAACAATTTATATCGCTCCAGACGGGTGATTGATTCTGTCCGGGGTGTCAATGTACTGGTGGATGGTCGAGAGCTTATAAATTTTTGCAGTAATGACTATTTAGGCCTGGCGAGTCATCCGGATGTCGTCGCATCATTCCGGCGAGCAGCTAATCAATATGGTGTTGGTAGTGGCTCTGCGCATTTAGTTTGCGGGCATGGGCGAGAGCATCATGCTTTAGAAGATGAACTGGCGGAGTTTACCGGGAGAGACCGTGCCTTATTATTTTCAACGGGTTATATGGCAAATCTGGGTGTTATAACGGCGCTGATGGGCAAGGGTGATGTTATTTATCAGGATAGACTGAATCATGCTTCTTTATTAGATGGCGGTTTAATGTCTGGAGCACGATTTAAACGCTACTTGCATAAAGATATGCACAATTTACAACAAAAAATGCATATCCAGTCGCCGGGGCAAAAAGCAATGATTGTAACGGATGGGGTATTTAGTATGGATGGTGATTACGCCCCTTTACAGGCATTGTCTGCCTTGGCACAGCGACAGGCTGCTTATTTAATGGTAGATGATGCGCATGGCTTTGGTGTGTTAGGTGCCACTGGTGCTGGTTTGGTGGAGCAGTGCCAGTTAAATCAACAGCAAGTGCCTGTGTTAGTCGGTACATTAGGCAAGGCATTTGGTACCAGCGGCGCATTTGTTGCGGGTTCTGACGTTCTGATTGAAAGCATCATTCAAAAAGCCAGATCCTATATTTATACCACAGCTTTACCCCCGGCTATTGCCGCTGCAACTAGAACAAGTTTGCTTTATGTTAAGCAAGATAATTGGCGTAGAGATAAACTAAAGAAACTGGTGCAACGTTTTCAGGCAGGTGTCAGGCAAATAGGTTTATCATTAATGCCTTCTGAATCGGCTATTCAGCCTATTATGCTAGGTGGCAGTCAGCAAGCAGTACAGGCCAGTGATTATTTATTTCAACAAGGATTTTGGGTCAGTGCGATACGTCCACCGACTGTACCTCAGGGAAGTGCGCGCTTACGTATTACCTTTTCTGCCTTACATAATGAACAGCAGGTTGATCAGCTATTGAGTGCCTTAGAGTATTTGCCGGTATGACGGCTTTGCATCAGGAAATATACGGGCATGGTGAGCCGATCGTCATGCTGCATGGCTGGGCAATGCATACAGGGGTATGGCGAGATTTTGCGCAATTGCTGGCGGCAGAGCATCAGGTTGTATGCCTGGATTTGCCAGGGCATGGACGAAGCGCGAGTATTGCTCCTTATACTTTAGACGCAGTCGTGGATGCAATCTATACACAGCTACCTGAAAAGGCGAGTGTATTGGTGGGCTGGTCACTGGGTGGGAATATTGCATTACGACTGGCGGAAAAATACCCACAGCGAATTAAATCCTTACTGCTGATTGCCAATAACCCGCATTTTATCGAAATAGAGTCATGGCCAGGAATGCCTCCCCAGCTTCTTCAAGAGTTTGCTAATAATTTACAAAACAACTGTATGCAGACCTTATGGCGATTTTTGAGTTTGCAGGTGCAGGGGAAGGCAGATGTCAAATCCAGTTTAAAGCAAATTAAACGGGCCATGCAAGAATGTGCTCTACCTGATCCTGATGCCTTGATGGCTGGCCTGAGCATGTTACAGACAATTGATCAAAGAGACGCTTTAAGCAATTTAAACAAACCTGTACGGATGATTTTAGGAGAGTTGGATACCCTGGTGCCGGTATCTGTAGGTAAGCAGTGTCAGTTATTATCCGCGCAGATTGATATAAAAGTTATTCCCGGAGCGGGACATATACCTTTTATCTCTGATCAAAAGCTGTTATTGACTCTTATACAGGAATTTATGTTACGGAGTAATCGTTAATGGCAGGAATTGCACTGGATAAAAGACACATCAGACAATCCTTTGCCAATGCAGCGCAAAGTTATGATGCAATGGCTGTTCTGCAACGCCAGGTGGGGCGTGAATTAATCGCTCAGCTTTCCTTCTCGCATGATGCTTTAGTGGTCGATGTAGGCTGTGGGACTGGTTTTTTTACCCAGCAATTACGCGACAGATCGGTTTTAAAAAATATTATAGCTTTGGATATAGCAATGCCTATGCTAATTAAAACCCGGCAACGGCTAAATGATAATAATGTTCCATTACTGTGTGCTGATGTGGAGCGGCTGCCAATAGCAAGTTTTAGTATTGATGCGATAGTGTCTAATTTAGTCTTGCAGTGGTGTCAGGGTTTAGATCAGTTATTTGTTGATGTGCGTCGAGTTTTACGAGCTCAGGGTCAGTTTGCATTTTCTACCTTTGGCGAGAGCGCGTTGTGGGAGTTAAAATCGGCTTGGGCGAAAGTTGACGATTATCCGCATGTAAATGATTTTTGTAGTTTGCCGGAAATTAAACAATTCATGCGGGCAGCAGGCTTCATAGATGTGCAGTTAGAAAGTCGTGTATATCAGGTCAAATATGGAAGCGTTATCGAACTTATGCGTGAGTTAAAAGGCATCGGTGCGCATAATGTTAATCAGGCACGTAATAAACAGTTAACCACTAAGAGAAATTTACAGTCTTTGCTGGCAGCTTATCCAGTAGATGATGACGGCAAGATTACGGCAAGCTATGAAATTATTTATGTACAGGCAAGATCAGGACAGAACATATGAGCCAGGGTTATTTTATAACTGGAACAGATACCGGAATAGGTAAAACCTGGAGCACAATTTCCTTAATGCAGTATTTTAAAAATCAGGGTCAAACTGTCCTTGGCATGAAGCCTATTGCTTCGGGCTGTGATCAAGTTGATGGGTGTTTAAGAAATGAGGACGCGCTATTAATACAACGGCAAGCATCGCTAATTCTACCCTATGAAGATGTCAATCCTTATGCATTTGCCTTGGCAGTTTCACCGCATATTGCTGCTGAACAGGCGGGTGTTGAGATAGATCTGGATAATATTGTTGAAAAATATCAGCAAATTGAAAAACTTGCTGATGTTGTGCTGGTTGAAGGCGTAGGCGGGTGGTTAGTGCCTTTGAATGCACAGGAAGATGTGGCTGATTTAGCTTTAAAACTGGATTTACCCGTTATTGTAGTTGTAGGTATCCGTCTGGGATGTATTAATCAGGCAAAACTGACATTTGCAGCTATACAGCAGTCAGGGGTGCAGTGTCATGGCTGGATTGCTTCCTGTATTGATCGGGAGATGTTGATGTTAGATGAAAATATACAGACGCTCTGTCAGTCGACAGAGATGCCATTATTGGCTGTATTGTCATATATGGAAAAGCTGGATCCTGAATGCTTTTCCAGGGAGGTTCGCGCTAAACTTTGATACCGCAAATCAGGGCGATTTTAAAAAAACCAGCAACTGGCTAAAAGTCAGGTTTCACTTGATGAATCCTTTGTGAATTTATGGGGCAAAGTGGTTATGATCATATCAGCCAGGTAGGGTGGGCAGGTTTTTTGCCCACCTTGTTTATGGGCAAATGGTAAAGCTGTTTGTCCACTCTACCAGGCTATAATTCGCAATTCGGGACCTGAACACCTTTAGCGAGCGGCAAGTGATCCTGAAGTTGAAACAACTCAAGCATTTTGTGAGTATCAACCAAATCAGATTTTGCGGGTGCGGGAAAGATCTCTTTAAACCGGGCGAGCTTGAGGTTGTTGACGTTGTAAAGCTGATAACCGTGGCTCTGAATCTGGCTATCCAATGGTCGAGCCCAGCCATTGTAACCTTCCATAGCAACGTCTACAGGTAGATTGTATAAATGCTCTTGCAGCTTAATACGGCTAAAAAAATACTGAAACCCTGCTGGTGTATGCGTAATCGAAAATTCATCCAGAATCCCTCCCTCAGAAAGGCCAATAGCCACATAATGCTCGTGACTACCGATATCAACTGCAACTTGTAAATGGGCTAAATTATGAATGTTCATGACGGTCTCCATAGGTCAACGTTAACAGTGGATACAACACCATCCTGCGTCTCGTCTACTTAGTAGAGCCACAAATGACCCCAAAAAAAGCCACATGAAATCACTCGGCACCATCCCAATAAAGACGTCTCGGACGGCGCAAGTGGCGGGGGCGGCATTTCAAGTTCGAGCCGTTACCCTAAAGTACGACGGACCCCGTGAGCCACACCCCCACCAAGTTCAATTTTACACCCCTGGCAAGATGCCCGCCACTTGCTTTGAAGAGAATTCCTGGTTGCTAAATAATCAAAAAAAATTCGGCTTGCACTTGTAGATATAAATATATAGATAACTTTTCCTATAAACATCATATCTATTACTCACTTGTCATTTCTCTCCATAATTCTATAGTAGACCCTGTTCCCCTGGCTGATTTAGCTCTAAAACTGGATTTACCCGTTATTGTCGTCGTGGGCATCCGTTTGGGCTGTATTAATCAGGCTAAATTAACATTTGCGGCATTACAAAAAACCGGGGTAAATTGCCTGGGCTGGATTGCTTCTTGTATGGAGCGGGATATGCTGATGCGGGATGATAATATACGCACGCTGCGGTCAGTCGATAGATGTGCCTTTGCTGGCAGTATTGCCTTATATGGAAAAGCTGGATCCTGAATATTTATCCAGGAAGATTAGCGCTAAACTTTAAAACCATAAAAACTTTAAGTTTATATGGTTTTATGTATAATGTCCTCTCCAATAATAATTAAAAAACGGAGAAAATAATGGCTTTAATCACTTGGACAGCAGAGCAATATGGTACTGATGTGAGTTTTGCAGATGATGAGCACAAAGTATTGTTTGGTCTATTGAATAAATTATATGATCTTGCCACAGGTGGTGCTGATCGTGCAGATATAGGGAATGCACTGGATGCTTTAATTGCCTATGTCGTTGATCATTTTGCGCATGAAGAAAAGGAAATGGATGCCAAGGGATATGCAGGGCTAGCTGCTCATAAAGCAGAGCATGATGCACTGGTTGGTATTTGTGCTGATTTACAAAAAAAATTCCACGCTGGTGATATAGAAGTGACTGAAGATACGGGCACTTTTGTTAAGAGTTGGCTGGATAGTCATATTCCTGCATTTGATATGCCTTATGCAGGTGCATTAAACGGCTAAATGTATACAGTACATTGTAATCAGAAAGGGCCTGTGAGTTTTCTTGCAGGCCCTTTTTTATTGACTAATAAAGTACAGTTAATAATGATGTGTGATTTTGATGTATATGATTTAAGTAAAAATATAAGGAAAGAGTATGTGGTTTAGTACATATATTAATTTATAAAGCTTTAAAAGAGAAAAACATCCCTAGCTTAGCAGAGACTCATGAGTTAAAATTACGAAGTTTTTTGTGATAACAATAAAAAGGATTGCGGCAAAGGGAGTAAAAGCTGATCACAACGATTTTGGAACAGGAATAGCTCATATTTAGACGCTAGGTCGACGTTCCGCGTTTAATGCATTCAATCAGTTTATTATTAATAGAGAGGAGGTTACTCCGTGGTGAAAACAAAGCAATTATTCGCAGGTCTGGCCCTGATGACCATTGGTCTAGGGCCGGCTCAGGCGAACTATACTCTTAACTTAATGGAGGGTGTGACATCAATTAGTCGTGATGTATACGGTCTACATATGTTGGTGTTGTGGGTTTGTGTATTCATAGGTGTCGCAGTATTCGGTACCATGTTTTACTCAATCTATTTTCATCGTAAGTCGAGAGGATATAAAGCATCGAATTTTCATGAAAGCACCAAAGTGGAAATTCTTTGGACGATCATACCAACGGTGATTTTGATTGTGTTAGCTATTCCGGCGACTAAAGTCATGTTGGAAATGAATGACACGAAAGATTCAGAGATGTCCATTAAAGTCACGGGCTGGCAATGGAAGTGGGAATATGAATATCTGGATAGCGGAATTCGCTTTTTTAGTAGTCTTGATGAGGCAAGTAATAAAGCACGGCAGCTTAATTCAGGTATTGATCCTCGAACAGTGCCGAATTATTTATTAGAAGTTGATAAGCCATTAGTCGTGCCTGTTAATACTAAAATTCGTTTTCTATTTACTGCTGCAGATGTTATTCACTCATGGTGGGTGCCTCAATTAGGCTGGAAAAAAGACACCATTCCAGGTTATATAAATGAATCATGGACATCAGTAGATAAAGCAGGAACCTATCGTGGGCAATGTACAGAGCTTTGTGGCAGAGATCATGGTTTTATGCCAATTGTAGTCATTGCAATGGAAAAGCCTGACTATGAAGCCTGGGTTGCCAAGCAACAAGGTATTGCAGTTGAGAATGCGGCTGCAGCTGAGAAAGATTGGTCTCAAGAAGACTTGATTGCAAAAGGTGAGAGTGTGTATGCGAATAACTGTGCATCATGCCACATGGCAGATGGCGCAGGTTTGGCAGGTACTTTCCCTTCTATTACCGGGAGTTCAGTCGTAACGGGTGATATAAATGCTCAAGTTGAATTGATGCTCAAAGGTAAAGGTATGATGCCAGCTTTTGGGCAGATGCTAGATCCTGTTGATTTTGCTGCGGTGTCTACTTTTATTCGTAACGGTTTAGGGAATTCAGTCGGCGATTCAATTCAGCCTACAGCAATAAAATCTTTACAAGCAGCTATTCCTGCCGTCAAGTATGACGATGATGACGAATAATATATTTCATCATCGAGTATTGCATCGAATTCTATATAGTATTTTAAGAGGTATTAATTATGTCTGCTGTTGTAGCTGAGCATGAACACGATGATCATCATGATCATGGGCCTGAGAAAGGCTTATTAAGGTGGATAATTACCACCAATCATAAAGATATTGGTACGCTGTATTTGTTATTCGCACTCGCCATGTTTTTCGTTGGCGGGACAATGGCATTGATTATACGTGCTGAATTATTTGAGCCGGGTATGCAGTTTGTCAGCCCGCAATTCTTTAACTCAATGACCACGATGCATGCCCTGGTCATGGTATTTGGTGCAGTTATGCCAGGCTTTGTCGGCTTTGCAAACTGGCAGATACCGTTGATGATTGGTGCGCCAGATATGGCATTACCAAGAATGAATAATATGAGTTTCTGGCTATTAGTCGCTGGGATACTTATGTTAGCCAGTACTTTATTTATGGAAGGGGGGGCACCTGCATCAGGCTGGACTTTATATCCACCTTTAGTATTGCAAACTGGCGCAGCCTTCCCTTTCGCAATTTTCTCGGTACATTTATTGGGTATCTCGTCGATTATGGGAGCGATTAATATTATCGCAACTATTTTGAATATGCGTGCACCAAAAATGACTTTGATGAAAATGCCATTATTCGTCTGGACATGGTTGATTACTGCATTTTTATTGATTGCGATCATGCCGGTGTTTGCTGGTGCGGTAACCATGCTATTAACCGATCGTTTCTTCGATACCAGCTTTTTTGATGCGGCCGGTGGTGGTGACCCTGTGCTTTATCAACATATTTTCTGGTTCTTCGGACATCCTGAAGTGTATGTGATGATTCTGCCTACTTTTGGTATTGCTTCTACGATTATTCCAGTATTTGCGCGTAAGCCATTATTTGGTTATAGCTCTATGGTTTACGCGACAGCAGCGATTGCATTTCTATCCTTTATCGTTTGGGCGCATCACATGTTTACTGTGGGTATGCCGATAGCAGGTGAGCTGTATTTTATGTATGCAACTATGCTCATTGCGATTCCTACTGGCGTTAAAGTGTTCAACTGGACGGCCACCATGTGGCAAGGGTCAATGACTTTTGAAACACCAATGTTATTTTCAATTGCTTTCGTAGTGTTATTCACTATGGGTGGTTTTACCGGCTTAATGATGTCCTTGGCTCCGGTTGATTTTCAGTATCATGATACGTATTTTATCGTGGCGCATTTTCATTACACTTTAGTACCCGCTTCAATCTTTATTTTGATGGCTGGGGGTTATTTCTGGTTACCTAAATGGACTGGAAATATGTATGATGAAAGACTGGCAAAATTTCATTTCTGGTTATCGGTCATTTCAGTAAATATCTTATTCTTTCCGCAACATTTCTTAGGCTTGGCAGGTATGCCGCGTCGTATACCAGATTATGCAGTACAGTTTACTGACTGGAATATGGTTTCCAGCATTGGTGCGTTTATATTTGGCTTTAGTCAGTTGTTATTTCTTTATATTGTGATTAAAACAATTAGGGGCGGAACCGGTGAGAAAGTTACGGATGAAGTTTGGGAAGATGCGCATAAGCATGGTTTAGAGTGGACTTTGCCTTCGCCAGTGCCATACCATACTTTTGCCACTCCACCAGAAAAGATTCCAACTGAACACTTCTAAGGAGTTATGTTGCCTTTGCCTGCATCGCATTGAAAATATGCAGGCAAAGTAAGCTGAAACAATGAAAACTAAAACAAAAAATATTTTGACTGCGGTCGTGTTAACGGTTGTGGTGATTACAATTTATGTTTTTGCTGTTATAAGAGTTACTTCTTCGTGAAGCCTGATTTAGAGCAGAGGAATAAAAAAACAGTACGTGCCTTGCTTCTTTTAGTGCTAATGATGTTTTTATTTGCAGTTGCCTTGATACCTTTGTACGATATTTTGTGCGAAATTACAGGCATTAATGGAAAAACCAGGCAAGAACCTTCTGCTTTAAATTATACGACTGATACACAGCGAGAGTTAGCGTTCGAATTTATTACTTCAAAAGGTGCGGGTACCCAGCTAGACTTTAAAGCGGATAAGTATCAGATAAAAGTACATCCTGGCGAAGTCATAAACATGACTTATACAGTAACTAATAAAACAGACAAACGCATGTTTGCCAAGGCAAATCCTAGTGTTACGCCAGGGCCAGCAGTGAGCTATGTTAAAAATACTAAGTGTTTTTGTTTTGCAACACAGGTTTTTGAAGCAGGAGAGACTAAGCATCTTGAGGTGCAATTAGTCGTTGATCCTGCTTTACCTAAACATTACAAAAGACTGACATTTGGACTTACATTTTATGATACTACAAATTAAATAGGGGATAATGATGTCTACAGGCGCATATTACATTCCACATAAGGCAACCTGGCCGATTGCTGCAACGGCGGGTTTATTGACCTCATTAGCGGGTTTTGCAAATTACCTGAATGGTAATGCTGCAGGATCTACTTTCATGCTGCTGGGTCTGGCTATTTTTATAGTTATGCTGGGTGGCTGGTTTACGCTGCAAGCTAGTGAAAGTGAAACCGGCACATATAACCATTATGTAGGAATTTCTTACCGTATGGGGATGATGTGGTTTATCTTTTCTGAGATTATGTTTTTCGCAGTATTTTTTGGCACACTTTGGTATACGCGAAATTTATCAGCCGACTGGTTGTCAGGTATAGGTGATGGGCCAGGACGCTCTACAGCGATGTTATGGCCTTCATTTCAGTCAGTATGGCCTTCCAATGGTCCTGGTCATATTGGTGGTGAATTCGAGCCTATGGGTGCTTTTGGCTTACCTTTGCTTAATACTTTGATCCTGCTAAGCAGTGGTGTGACCTGCACCTGGGCGCACCATGGATTACTTGCCAAAAATCGCCCGCAACTCATTAAAGGTTTAGCAGCGACTGTTATTTTAGGCTTTTTATTTGTCGCCTTCCAGGCGATTGAGTATCAAGAAGCTTACCATGAAATGGGGCTTACATTGGGCTCTGGAATCTACGGTTCAACTTTCTTTATGCTGACTGGTTTTCACGGTGCGCATGTATGCATTGGTGCTATTATTCTGACAGTGGTTTTATTTCGCAGTTCTAAAGGTCATTTTACTCCGGAAAATCACTTTGCCTTTGAGGCGGCTGCCTGGTATTGGCATTTTGTTGACGTGGTATGGCTAGGTTTGTTTATTTTTGTTTATTTGTTATAAACGAATTGCCGAGCAAAAAAGCACTGCCTTGTTATAAAGGCAGTGCTTTTTTTTTGCCAAAACCAAGTGTCGCTAATAGTTTCAGGCAGTAGCGTCGATTTTAGCCCGCAAACGATGTGTGTCAGGAGGGGGCTGAGGAACGCAGGATAATCAGTTACGTTCCTGTGCTGGCTGCGTTGCTACCAGGCGCAAATTTTAAATTAACTATTTTTGTTGTTCAGCCATTTTTTCTTTCTGCAATTGCATTTGCATGCCTATCCCTGATGGCTGGATAAGTCCACTCATTAAAGCAATAGCCAGCAAGATAAATAAAGCGAGTGAAATACTAATTCGGTAGGTCAGAGCTTTGACTGTTTTCTCTGAAGACTCTTTATTTTTTATGAGATGAAATAATGCAATACCTAGGCTGGCGATAATCGATAAAAAAACCAGAATAATAAAAATCTTTAGCATAATGTTAAGATGTGCAGTAAGTAAAAAAATAATAGTTATATCTTAATACATAACAAACATAATAGTAACGATCTATCAATGAAGCCGAGTTTTAGTATATGCCACTGTAGAATAAAGGTTCTACCACTGATTGTTTTTATTTGTGTGCTCGCATTACTTCTACGACTGGGATTTTGGCAGTTAAGCCGAGCTGAAGAAAAAAGGGAATTATTGGCTAATCAATATTCAAAGATGCAAAAAGAGCTACAACCTATAGGTGAATTATTAGCTGAAAGTAATGATCTAAGATATAGGCGAGTTATAGCAGAAGGACACTATGATACGCAGCATCAGATTTTATTAGATAATCAGATTCATGATGGAAAGGTGGGTTACTTTGTTTTAACCCCCTTTATTCTTGCGGATGAGAATAAAACTTTATTAGTCAACCGGGGGTGGGTGTTGATGGATAAGAACAGGCAGGAGATGCCGGATATTGATTTTAGCCCTGCTGCAGAAAAGTTATCCATTATCGGAGTGCTTAATCATTTTCCAGACGTTGGCTTGGTATTGGAAGGAGCTGATGAGCCAGGGAAAGGATGGCCCTCCTTAGTGCAGATAATAAATAAACAAAAAATGACTAAAAAATTGAATCAGCCAATTATAGATTTACAGTTACAGTTGTCAGTCGAAGAGCCTTATGGCTATGTACGCGAATGGCAAATCCATACACGTATTCCCCCAGAGAAGCATACCGCTTATGCCTTTCAGTGGTTTGCACTTGCGGCTACTTTAACTCTTTTACTCCTTTGGACAAGTTGCAGAACACCAAAAAATGATTAAGCAAATACAGAAAAACCATCGTACGATTATTATTTTAGCCTTAATGACGATTATTCCTTTTTCGTTCGCATGGTATTTAACGACAGATCCCGATTTCAAGCCCTCTGCAACTAATAAAGGCGATTTAATTATTCCTGTGATTACAACGGAGGACTCTGATTTACAGGGGATTGATGATTTTTCAATTAACAATATTGGGCAATTGAAAGGCCACTGGGTGATGTTGAATATTATTCCTGCAAATAATTGTAATAAGCTTTGTGTAGAAGCCATTCATGCCACCAGGCAGTTACGTTTAATGCTCAATAAAGATTTAACGCGTACCCGACGTGCTGTTATTGTTATGCAGGGTCAACAAGAGGCTGAATTTCAACCTTGGTGGGATGAAGATGATCGCTTAATAAAGGTGAAGCCGTCTCCTGCATTGGCTATAAAAATCAAGCAACAGTTGGGCGGTAAGATCGCGGAGGGCAGGTTATTATTAATGGATCCACTTGGAAATATTATGATGCAATACTCGTCTGAGTTTGATCCGTATGCTGTTAAAAGTGATTTGAAAAAATTACTTAGAATTTCTCAAATTGGGTAGACAGATATGTTCAGGTTATTTACATTTTTAGTTTGTTTTTTGGTTTTAGTACTGACAGCAACAGGAATATACCAGCGTGTTACGCATGTTGATATGGTGTCATGTACCGAACTTTCTGGCTGTTATGCACAATTGACGGAAATGCTCAGTCAGACAGCAATCAGTAGTCAAGCTGTAGTGCAATTAATCCATTATACAAGTGCTTTTGGCTTGCCGTTATTTCTTGGTGCAATGCTAATTACGAGTTTTGGGTTAAAAACAGCGCGCCTTAAAATAATAATTTACACAGTTTTATTAGCCGTTTTAGTCGCTTTACAGATTCAACTGGACATGCATCAAGAGTTTCTGCCAAGTCTGGCCGTTTCTCATTTTGTACATTATTTAATAAGTGCATTGGCCTTATTCCTTGGCTTCAGTGTTCTCTTAAGCAGCCAGTCTGGCTACATTAAAAAAACCGATGCCAGCAGTCAATGGTTACTCTATTCAGGTGCCATTCTTTTGCTGCTGCAACTGTTATTAGGTGCATGGCTTGCTGCAAATAATGCGGCATTGGTATGTGGTGACTTCCCGCGTTGTTTAAACAGCTGGTGGCCACAGGCAGATTACCAAAATGCATTTAATTTGTTTGCCCCTTTATCCTTTAGTGCAAAAGTTGCTTTGAACTGGATGCATCGCATCCTGGCAGTAGTGATTTTTGTATTTCTGACCTGGCTTATGCTGCAAGCGACTAAAAATCGTGTTAAACAAATACGCTGGGCCGGTGCAGCAATAAGTATATTATTGCTGCTTCAATTTGCTGCGGGTATAGGCATAGTCAAGATGGCTATGCCAGTATGGCTAGTGGTTATTCATAGTATTAATGCACTTGTTTTGATGTTGCCGCTAATCGCCATTCGCTTTTATAGCAGATATACAAATCTAGATCAGCAAAAAGAAGTAGCGACTCAATTAATTGATCATGAGCCGTTAATCCCTGTATCTGAATTGGCAGCAGTGCAGCCTGAGCCGGTCGAACCTGAATCTCTGTATTTACGTTTAAAATCACAATTAGGCAAGACACGCACAGGTTTAGGTGCTGCACTTTCAGTGATTACTTTTGCGAATAGAAAAATTGATCAGAATTTACTGGAAGAGATTGAAACCAGCCTGTTGATGGCTGATGTTGGTATGGATGTTACAACGGAAATTATTGCCAGGCTGGAAGAAAGTGTAGAGAAGCATCAGGTACAAGATGTTAATGCCTTATCTGCATTGCTTAAGCAGCAGCTGCTGAAATTATTAGAGCCAGTCAGCCACCCTTTAGTGATTCCTGAAAAACAAGGTCCTTATGTCATTTTAGTTGTCGGTGTAAATGGCGTGGGAAAAACCACAACCATTGGCAAGCTGGCGCAAAGATTACAGCAGCAAGGGCATAGTGTCATGCTGGCAGCGGGGGATACCTTTAGAGCTGCGGCAGTAGAGCAGCTACAAGTGTGGGGTGAACGTAATAATATTCAAGTGGTCGCTCAGCATACAGGTGCTGACTCTGCATCGGTTATTTTTGATGGTGTACAATCTGCACAGGCAAAAGGGATAGATGTGCTGATCGCTGATACAGCAGGCCGCCTGCACACCAAATCAAATTTGATGGAAGAGTTAAAGAAAATCAAACGCATTACCTCTAAAGTAGATGCAACTGCACCGCATGAAGTACTGCTGGTATTGGATGCGGGAACAGGACAAAATGCGCTTTCTCAAGCTGAACACTTTAACAAATCGGTTGAATTAACCGGAATTGCACTAACCAAGTTAGATGGTACAGCGAAAGGTGGTATGATATTTGCGTTGGCTAAACAAATTGGGGTGCCTATTCGTTTTCTTGGTGTAGGAGAGGGTATAGATGATTTACAAGACTTTAATGCAGAACAGTTTATTGATGCATTATTTGGCGAAGATGCGCATTAAAGCTTATGTTGACTGTTGATCATGTATTTAAGCGCTATGCAGATGCAGGCGATGCCTTACTTGATGTGAGTTTTCATCTAGGAAAAGGTGAGATGGCATTTTTAACGGGTCACTCAGGTGCAGGAAAAAGCACCTTGTTAAAACTGATTGCCGCAATTGAGCGTTGCTCGCGTGGACAAATACTGTTTGACGGGCAAAATCTGAATCGATTAACTGATAGGCAAGTTCCCTACTTACGACGTAAGTTAGGTCTCATTTTTCAGGACTATAAGTTACTGTTTGATAAAACGGTATTTGACAATGTTGCGTTGCCAATGGTTGTTGCTGGTGTAGGGCCGCATGAAGTTGCCAGACGTGTACGTGCATCATTAGATAAAGTTGGCTTGTTGGGTAAAGAGAATAAGTATCCCCTGGCTTTATCGGGAGGAGAGCAGCAGCGCATCGGGATAGCTCGTGCCGTTGTTAATAAACCGGCATTGATTTTGGCGGATGAGCCTACTGGAAATCTGGATCCTGAATTATCCGCAGAAATTATGCACTTGTTTGAACAATTTAAGCAAGTTGGCGTCACTGTTTTAATTGCCACACATGATATAGATTTAGTAAGTAAATTAAATCATAAGGTGTTGAAATTAGAACATGGCAGACTGTTGGGGCAGCACGCATGAAACCCGTTAGAAAAGCACGAGGACAAAAAGTCAGAAATAGCAATATTATCAAGCGTGGGCCAGAAAACCGCGTTTTAACCAGTCTGAAGCTACAAACTCAGTCGCTTAATTCTAGCTTGCTACGCCTGTTAAGAGCTCCTTTTACATCGGCAATGGCAATTATAGTCATGGCGATAGCAATCGCTTTGGCGGGTAGTTTTTATGTTTTAGTGAATAACGCTCAGCAACTGGTTGATTCCTTACAGACTGGAAAACAAATATCTTTGTTTTTACATGAGAAAATTAGTGACGATGAGGCCAGGGTGCTAGCTCAGAAATTACTGACTAATGAGGCGATAGAAAATGTAAATGTCATATCCAAACAGCAGGCATTAGCAGAATTTCAACAATATAGTGGTTTTGGTGCGGCCTTGAATGCGCTAGAGAGCAACCCGCTGCCTGCAGTAATTCAGGTCTTTCCTAAAGATTCTCTAACGAAAGCCAGTCAGCTAAAAGAACTATTGCAACAAATGCAGCATGAGCAAGCGGTTGATTTTGCGCAAATGGATATGCAATGGCTTGCACGTTTACAAGCCATCATGAAAATGGCAAATCGCGTCGCGCTTATTTTAACGGGCTTACTGGCAATTGCCGTGTTGTTTATAATTGGCAATACCATACGCTCTGAATTGCAATCACGTAGAGATGAAGTGATTGTGACAAAATTAGTAGGAGGAACCAATACTTTTATTTGTCTGCCTTTTTTATACACGGGTTTTTGGTATGGTTTTATATCAGGTGTATTGGCGTGGTGTGTTATTAGTTTGATATTATTAACGGTTAATACTCCGATAGAGCAATTAGCGTTACTCTACCAAAGTCAGTTTCAAATACAGTTTTTGAGTTTTAGTGAATCAATCTATTTGCTGATGGCATCATCTACTTTGGGAATGTTAGGTGCATATACAGTAGCTAGGCATCAATTAAGCATATTAAAGCCAGAATAGTATTGAATTTTAGCATTGCGTCCTTATATCTTGTAAAGCGGACTAATTATCGGTAAGGTATCGATTCAGGTAGTTTTGAATTACCCTGATCGGGCAAAACAAATAACAAAAAAAAAGGGAGAAAAACATGCCAAAAAATCAAAATTTACAGGATACTTTTTTAAATTCACTTAGAAAAGAGCATACTCCTGTATCTATTTTTTTAGTGAATGGCATTAAATTGCAAGGCCGTGTTGATTCATTTGATCAGTATGTTGTTATGCTAAAAAATACTATGGTGCAAATGGTTTATAAGCATGCTATCTCAACTATAGTTCCAGGTAAACCCGTGACTATGATAAATAAAGAAGTTGGAGTTGAATAATTTGAGAGCCCGTATAAGCAAGGAACTTAACCTTGTTTGATCGCCCAGAATCCGGAGAAAGAGCTGTTCTGGTGCATATCAATCTTTACGAAGGTCAGGAAGATTTAAATGAATTAAAAGAATTGGCGAGGTCAGCAGGAGCAGAAGTTGTTCATGTCTTGACAGGATCACGCAAGTATCCTGATGCTAAGTATTTTATCGGTTCCGGTAAGTTAGAAGAATTAAGGGCAGTCATTGAAGAAACAGAAGCAGATCTTGTGCTGTTTAATCATGTGTTAACGCCTAGTCAGGAGCGTAATTTAGAGGCTGCACTGGAGTTCCGTGTCGTTGATCGAAATGGTTTGATTCTGGATATATTCGCACTGCGTGCAAAATCATATGATGGAAAATTACAAGTTGAACTGGCACAGTTAAATCACTTGTCTTCGCGTTTGACCCGTGGATGGACTCATCTGGATAGGCAAAAGGGTGGGATAGGCATGCGTGGAACGGGGGAAACTCAGTTGGAGGATGACCGACGACAGGTCGGTGCACGTATCAAATTAGTGCAAAGCCGTCTGGAAAAAGTTGTTAAGCAGCGTCATCAAGGGCGTGCGAGGCGAAAGCGATCTGAAACGCCAGGTTTATCCTTGGTAGGTTATACTAATGCGGGGAAATCTACATTATTTAATCGTCTGACCGGCGCAGATATATATGCGGCAGATCAGTTGTTTGCGACGCTGGACCCAACGCTAAGACGCTTTAAATTACCTAATGCTGCAGAAGTTGTGCTGGCAGATACAGTTGGTTTTATCCGCCATTTGCCGCATGAATTAGTGGCTGCATTCAAATCAACTTTGCAGGAAGCAACAGAAGCTGATTTATTGTTACATATCATTGATGCTAATGATGAGTATCGGGCTGAAACTATAGCTGAAGTCAATCGTGTACTTAAAGAAATTGGTGCTGATACTAATCAGCAACTGGAAGTATTTAATAAAATTGATCTTCTCGATGACTTTGAGCCACATATAGATCGTAATGATCAGGGGTTGCCTATACGTGTTTGGGTATCAGCAAAGACAGGAGCTGGCATGGGCCTGCTGTTACAGGCATTGGCGGAAATATTTTCCGCGACTAAAGTTACCCGCTTATGTCATTTATTACCTAGTCAGGGCAGCGTGCGAGCAAAATTGTTTTCAGTTGCTCATATTATGCAGGAAGATTTTACCGAGCAGGGTGGGTGGGATTTGCTGGTAGAAATTGATCAACAGTACATGGGGGTCTTAGGAGATGTGGATGTTGAAGAAATTATTTAACAATGATTGTGTAATAATGAGTTTTTTAGGATAATTGCTGAATATAATAATAGGAATTTGGCTAGGTGTTTGATTAAATATAATTAATTTTTGCAGTATAAATGTGGAGTTAGAGAATGTCTTGGAATGAACCGGGCGGCGATAAAAACAAAGACCCTTGGAGTGGTCGCAACGAGGAAAATGGACCTCCCGATTTAGATGAGGCGATTCGTACGCTACAAGATAAATTAGGCGGCTTGTTTGGTGGCAATAAAGGCGGAGATGGCAATGATGATAATTCTCCTCCTTCACTTAAAGGCCTGGGATTTTTGGCTATAGGTGCAATCGTTCTCTGGGGGGCGAGTGGTTTCTACGTTGTTGATGAAGGAAATCGCGGTGTTGAACTACGCTTTGGTAAATATGTTGCGACAACTCAACCTGGTTTGAACTGGAAGTTTCCAGCACCTATTGAGAGTGTCGAGATTGTTAATATTTCTCAGGTACGCTCTTTAGAAGTTGGATATCGTTCAGGTGCCGGCAGTAAAGGGTCTGTTGCACAAGAAGCACTGATGTTGACTAAAGATGAAAATATTGTTGATGTACGTCTAGCTGTTCAGTATCAAGTGAATGACGCAAAAAAATATTTATTTAATATCCTCAATCAGACTGCTACTTTGAAACAGGTGACTGAAAGTGTGGAGCGTGGGGTTGTCGGTGGTAATACAATGGATTTTGCGCTAACTGAAGGTCGTAGTCAGATTGTTGCCGATATTAAAACTGAAATTCAGCAGGTTATGGACTCTTATGACTCGGGTATTATTATAACCAGTGTTAATTTACAGGATGCCCAGCCACCCGATCAGGTGCAAAGTGCTTTTGAAGATGCCATTAAAGCTCGGGAAGATAAACAGCGTCTGATTAATGAGGCAGAAGCTTATGCCAATGATATTGTGCCTAAAGCGCGAGGCGCGGCAGCAAGACTTATGCAGGAGTCAGAAGGTTATAAATCACGTATCATTTCTGCAGCAGAAGGGGATGTGAGTCGTTTTACACAGATTTTAAAAGAATATAAAAAAGCACCTGAAGTGACTCGGCAACGTATTTATCTAGATACGCTGGAATCGGTTATGAGTGGTACTGATACAGTCATGGTTGATGTTAAAGGTGGCAATAATCTTTTGTACTTGCCATTAGATAAGCTGGGAGCTAAGTCAAAGGCAGTAAATAAGCTGGTTAATACCTATCCATCAGATCCAACAGTAAATCAGCCTTTCAACGCAATCAACACGCCTCGACCTTCAAGTCGTGGTCGTACAGAGAGAGGACGCTAAAAATGTCACAAAATAAAATTTTAGTAGGCCTTGGTGTTGTATTTACTCTTGTCATGATGAGCATTTTTACTGTTTCTGAAACAGAAAAAGCAATTAAGTTTAAATTTGGAGAGATTGTTGCATCAGACTATAAGCCCGGTTTACATTTTAAAATTCCTTTCATTAATAACGTCAAGAAATTTGATTCGCGAATTTTAACACTAGATTCTACGCCAGAACGTTTTTTAACGGCTGAAAAGAAGAATGTGATTGTAGATTCATTTGTCAAATGGCGAATTGGTGATGTGACAACGTTTTATACTTCGGTTGCGGGTGATACCTATCAGGCGAATGTGCGTTTAGATCAAATTATAAAAGATGCGTTTCGTAGTGAATTTAGTAAACGTGATATCAAACAGTTGGTATCCACTGATCGCAGTGTCGTACGTGAGGCGCTAATAGCCAACACGGCAAGCGCAGCTGCCAAGTTGGGTATCGATATTGTTGATGTTCAGGTAAAACGTATTGATTTACCTAAAGAGGTGAGTCAGTCTGTTTATAGTCGTATGGAAGCAGAACGTGCCCGGGTAGCGCGTGAGTTTAGATCGCAGGGTTCAGAGGCGGCAGAACGTGTTCGTGCGGATGCAGATAAGCAAAAAGAAATTATTTTAGCGAATGCTTATCGCGATGCTGAGGTTACTAAAGGACAGGGTGATGCGACCGCATCTGAAATTTATGCTAAGGCTTATGGTCAGGATGTTGAGTTCTATGCTTTTTATCGAAGCATGGCAGCCTATAAAGAAACTTTTGCTAACTCGGCAAACCTGATGGTCACAGAACCAGATTCTGATTTCTTTAAATATTTCAAACAAATGAAATAAGTAAAATTATTTACGTGGATTGAATGAAAAAACGCTTCGCTTATGCGGAGCGTTTTTGTGTGAATTGGATAATTATCATGTTACATAGAGACCCTTGGCTGCTGCCAGATGGTGTTGAAGAAATTTTACCTGAAGATGCGCAATACTTAGAAAGTTTAAGACGTCAGTTACTCGATGTTTTTGAGTGTTGGGGTTACCAAAAAGTGGTGCCGCCTTTTATCGATTATTTAGATTCACTATTAACCGGGTCTGGACATGACCTGAATTTACAGACCTTTAAATTAACAGATCAGCTTAGCGGTGAAATGTTAGGCATACGTGCTGATATGACACCTCAAGTCGCAAGAATTGATGCGCATAGTTTAAGTCATCAACAGGTATCACGCTTATGTTATGAGGGCACTACATTACATACTCGTGGTGATGCTCTAGACAAAACCCGAATTCCTATGCAAATTGGAGCTGAATTGTTTGGTCATGCAGAGATTGATAGCGATATCGAAGTTATTCAGCTGATGCTTGAAGTCCTGGCGATGGCAGGGTTGAAAAATGTGCATCTGGATTTAGGACATGTAGGTATATATCGTGGGCTTGTTGCTCAAGCAAACTTGACGGAGCAGCAAGAGTTAGAGCTATTTGAGGTATTACAGCGTAAAGCTAACAGTGAACTCGTCGAACTATTAGAAAAATATGCGGTAGCGGCAGATTTACAAACTATTTTTTTAAGCTTGCCTAAGTTAAATGGTGATAAATCAGTATTGGCTAAAGCAAGAACAGTTTTTGCCACAGCAGATACATGCGTCAGTAATGCTTTAATGCAACTTGAGGAATTGGCGGATATTTTACACAGTTATTATCCTGCATTAACCATAAGTTTTGATCTGGCGGAATTACGTGGATACCACTACCACACAGGTATGGTATTTGCTGCATTCGTTGCTGAAGTGGGTAAAGAAATTGCGCGTGGCGGACGCTACGATAATATCGGCCAGATATTCGGCAATGCAAGGCCGGCCACGGGCTTTAGTGCAGACTTAAAAGTTCTGGCAGCGCTGACTAAAAAAAGTCAAACAGCAGCAGACATTGTAAAAATCTTTGCACCTTTTGTGCTGGGTGATCGTGCTTTGGATGAAAAAGTGCGTGACCTTCGGGCTAGTGGCAACATAGTCATTAAACAACTATCTGGACAGCAAAGTAATGCTGAGCATTTAGCTTGTAATCAAATATTGGAAAAAATTGATGAGAACTGGGTTCTTGTCCCGTTAAATTAATCTGGAACTGTTATGGGTAAGAATGTTGTAGTGATCGGCACGCAATGGGGCGATGAAGGCAAAGGTAAATTAGTTGATTTATTAACCGATCAGGCAAAGGCTGTCGTGCGTTTTCAAGGTGGCCATAATGCCGGGCATACTTTGGTTATTGATGGCAAAACGACTGTTTTACATTTAGTTCCTTCGGGTATCCTGCGTGAAGACGTACAATGTTTAATCGGTAATGGTGTAGTGTTATCCTCCGAAGCCTTACTGAAAGAAATAAAAATACTGGAAGATGCAGGGATTCCAGTGCGTTCACGTTTATTAATCAGTGAAGCCTGTGCATTAATTTTACCGATTCATGTCGCGATAGATCAGGCTCGTGAAGTAGCTAAAGGTGATAAAGCTATTGGAACTACGGGGCGGGGTATTGGTCCGGCTTATGAAGATAAAATCGCCCGACGCGGAGTGCGTGCAGGAGATTTGTTAAATACTGAACTGTTTACTGAAAAACTCAGAGAATTAACTGCGTTTCATAACTTTATGCTCACTGAATACTACAAAGTGCCGGCAGTTGATTTTGAGGTTATGTTAGCGGAGACTTTGATGTTAGCCGAGCAAATAAAACCGATGCTAACTGACGTTGCAGAAAAGTTACATAACTATCAGGCTCAGGGAAATAATGTATTATTTGAAGGTGCTCAAGGTGCTTTGCTGGATATCGATCATGGGACCTATCCATATGTAACTTCATCAAGTACTACTGCTGGCGGTGCGGCTACAGGTACTGGTATAGGTCCTTTAGATATTGATTATGTTTTAGGTATTACAAAAGCTTATTCAACCCGCGTGGGTAACGGTCCATTTCCAACGGAATTAGATGATGCCTATGGTCAACATCTGGGAGAAAAAGGCCATGAATTTGGTGCGACAACAGGGAGAAAAAGACGCACTGGCTGGTTTGATGCTGTTTCCATGCGCAAATCTGCTCAATTAAACTCCCTGAGCGGCATGTGTCTTACTAAATTAGATGTATTAGACGGTCTGGATAAAATTGGAATTTGTATAGCTTACAATATTGCTGGCGAAGAAGTGACCGTTGCTCCGTTAGGTGCAGAAAAATATGCGGCCTGTGTACCTGTTATCGAATATATGGAAGGCTGGACAGATGTAACCAGAGGTATTACTGAGCTAGATAAACTACCTGCAAATGCGCTAGCTTATATTAAACGTTTAGAAGAACTTGTAGGTGTTGAAATTTCTATCTTATCGACTGGTCCGGAACGCAATGAAACCATTGTTTTGAAAAATCCATTTGTGTAATTCATTTGCAAGCCCCAATCTTTAGTGAGGGCAAGTGAGCAGTTCAAAAATTTGGCAGATTCAACTTTGAAGTTCTATTCCAGAAATCATGCTACTTCACGCTCAGTATTAAAAAATACAGCGTGAAGGATGTCATATTTTAATGTTTTTTGAAGTCGATGGTTGAGCTTATTCATGACAGCTTCGACTTCCTAATTACTTATATTCACAAAGCTACAGCCTTTAGCAATGTATTGTCTTATCAGCTCATAAGTGTCCACATTCAATCCTCGCTCCCAGGAAGCGTATGGATGGGCGAAAAAGAAATTAGTTTCTAGTTTTTCCGACAGCATTCCCTGACCCACAAACTCTTTGCCATTATCTGCAGTAATAACCATTATCTGCAGTAATAATATGTGTCTTATCCAGATAAGGCGCAAGTAGTATGATAATGGCCTCTGAAACGACTTTGGCCTGTTTGCTATCGACCTTTATAATCAAGGTGAATTAGAGCCCTGATCCACTATCGTCACCAAGGCCTACCTTGTGGTTTTTACGAATGACAGCATCATCTCACTGTCCGCGATTCGTGTCTTGTTTTTTTCCTTCAGAGGGGAGCCAGTTCAGGAATTTTTCATTCATTTGTATATTATCTTGCATCATAGTCTCCATATGATTTGAGCACTTGGTGTATATCGCTGATTGTTTTCAATTATTTCACTTTATCTCTTTCATGTTTTTTCTATCCAGGCAATGCATTTCCAATGAGCGGACAAACGTCTTAATGTGCAGCGTTGTTGAATATCAGATATAAATCCTGGAAAGGATAAAATTGCATTGATATGCTCAACGATTGCTTCTGCAACAAATTGGTTTTTATCTTGTAGGTATAATCGAATGAGCATACCGGTTCTTATTGCTATTTGCTCAGGGCTATCATTTGCTGAAATAGCAAAAATTGGGTATGGGTTTGGGCTCATGTTTTTTACTTATGACTAGAATTGAGTGGTTAGTGAAAAGGCGGCGTATCAAGGTTCATTTTCCAGCGAGGCAATTTTGTAGGCAAAGCTTCATTAGGCATTGCTTTGAGCCTGAATCTAAACATCGGATGTCTGCAGCGCAAATTTGCTTATTTTTTAAGAGCTCATTTAATTTCTCTTTGCTTATTTCTAGGCAGATGGGAAGTGAAGCTTTATTGTTCGCTGCTTTTTGTATCCTGCGGGAAACTACTTTAGGAATAAAAAATAAACCATATATGAAAAGTACGGGATGTGTTGATGCACGAAGCGCATCAAAAAAAATAGTAAGAAGTTCATGTTGTTTATCTTTATCTTCAGATAATAGTATCTCGACTTTTATTTGAGGAAAAAAGTTTAATAGTAGTGTTCTATGCAATTTAAAGTCGTTTAAAAGGTACATAACATACTCCATGTTTAAAAAGTTATATTAATATTATTGCAAATGATTCTTGTTTGCAATAATTTTTTTATTGATCTGCTTTATGAAACTCAAGTCATTGTTTTTGACTTTTCACAAATGAGCGGGGGTTGTTTATTTTTGCGAATGTTCATTTTGGGCGTCTTTGTCCACAACGCGGCAAAAGCTTACCGGGATTAATTAAAAACTGCGCTGCCTTGATTCGCCCTGTATCCACTTATAAAAACCCTAAATGGGATTTTATTTTATTGCCTCAAATAGCTTGACGCGATGTCGGAAAGCCTTGTATTTTCTCGACATCAAAAAAACGCTCCGAGAATACATCCGGCTATATCACTATCATGGGCTAAAAAACCTTCACTTTGCTTAGGCCCCGCTTCCAGGATTTTCAGCGAATGTTTAATAACCAAGAAAAATGGATAAATTCTTAGTATAATGATCTTTAGTCTATACATATCGTATAGTGCACTTCCCGATTTTTTTGGCAACATAAGCATATAGTGCCTAGATCTCTCTCCCTCTTTTTTAGTGATTTATGTACAAATACAACGGTCTACTCATCCACCAAGAGCAAGATGAGCAAGGCCTAATTGAAATTGTCGAAACTGACGGCGTACGTGCTTTACATTTTGGTACGTATCCCAGGCAAAGTAGTATGCTTACTGATACACCCAATGAGTTACATTCAAAATATATCAGAGCGATGATGGTATGGCTTTTATTTAAAGAGCAGCCTGAGAATGTTTTGATGATTGGAGTGGGCGGGGGGTTATTAAGTAAATATTTACTCTTTCAATTTCCTCAATGCCGGATAAAAGCGATAGAGTTTCGTCAGGCAATCATCAAAATTGCCCGGCGTTTTTTTGCTTTACCCCTTGATCCTCGCTTAAAAGTTAAAATAGGCGATGGGGCTCATTATATCAAGCAACAAAGTCAAAAAATGCCGGAACAACATGATTTAATTATCATTGATGCCTTTGATGATGAAGGTATGGCTGATACCATGCAAGGGATCAGTCTATTTTCGGCTTGTAAGGAATTGCTCACCGATCACGGATTATTAGTGATAAATTTATGGGGAACCGATAAGGATTTATTTAGGCAAATAAGTTGGGAGATGAGCTCAACTTTTGACGGGAAGGTGTTGTTTTTACCAGTGCGCGGACGAGGTAATATCATCGCTATTGCCTTTGCGGATGGGGTGGGTACTTTCTCAATGAAAACATTAAAGGCACGAGCAAAGCTGCTTGATGAACAGTATCAAATTGAATTTTTAGATTTTATTAAAGATTTAAAAAGAAACAATAGTAAAGAATTAAAACGAGTAATAAAAGCATGAATATCCAAATATGAACATATTTGACGCCAAACATATCTTTTCCTACCGGAAATATTGGGCGCAACGTTTTGGAACGGCACAAGAATTGCCAATGAGCAAAGCAGAAATGGATATTCTGGGCTGGGATAGTTGCGATGTCATTTTAGTGACCGGGGATGCTTATATAGATCACCCGAGTTTTGGCATGGCTCTGATTGGTCGAGTACTGGAAGCTCAGGGCTTTCGTGTAGGTATTCTTTCCCAGCCCGATTGGCAAAGCGCGGAGGATTTTACTCGCTTAGGCCGGCCTAATTTGTTTTTTGGTGTAACTGGGGGCAATATGGACTCCATGGTCAACCGCTACACAGCCGATAAGAAAATTCGTTCTAATGATGCCTATACTGCAAACGGTGAGGGTGGCAAACGACCCGATAGAGCGGTCAATGTATATTCCCACCGATGCCGTGAAGCCTATAAAGATGTGCCGATTATTATTGGTGGTATCGAAGCGAGTTTAAGGCGTATTGCACACTATGATTACTGGTCAGATAAAGTCAGAAAATCAGTTTTACTGGATTCCAAAGCTGACTTATTGGTGTATGGAAATGCGGAACGTCAAATTACCGAAATTGCACATCGTTTGGCAGCAGGAGAATTGATTACTGATTTAAAAGGTATACGCGGCACAGTACATTTTGTAAAACAAGTGCCGGCTGGCTGGACTGTTAAAGACTCTTCCGATATTGATACACCGGGAAAAGTCATTAAACCGAAAAATCCCTATTTAATGGAAGAAGAGTCGGTTTGTGCAGAGAAACAATCAGAAGCACAGGCAAAAGAGCCTAAAAGCTCAAAAATTAGTAACGAGCAACGTGCAAAGACTGTGATTCGTCTACCTGATTTTGATACCGTCAAAGATGATCCGATACAATATGCCCATGCCTCACGCGTGATGCATGGTGAGACGAATCCAGGCAATGCACGGCCTTTATTGCAAAAACACATGCAACGCTATATTTGGGTAAATCCGCCGCCTATACCGCTCACCATGAGTGAAATGGATGGCGTATTTGATTTATCCTATTCACGTTTGCCGCATACAGGATATGGGAAAGCCAACATACCTGCGTTTGAAATGATTCAGCATTCAGTGAACATCATGCGCGGATGTTTTGGTGGCTGTTCGTTTTGTTCGATAACCGAGCATGAAGGACGTATTATTCAAAGCCGTTCAGAAGACTCGATTATCAAAGAAATTGAAGCGATTAGAGATACTTCGCCTAACTTTACTGGGCATATATCCGACTTGGGTGGGCCTACGGCGAATATGTATCGCCTGGCTTGTAAAGATGAAAAGATAGAGCAAGCCTGTCGCAGGCCTTCCTGTGTATTCCCGGGTATTTGTGAAAACCTGAATACTGATCATACCCCGTTAATTAAACTATACCGGCGTGCACGAGCCTTACCGGGAATTAAGAAAATATTAATCGCATCAGGGTTACGCTACGATCTGGCTGTTGAATCACCTGAATATGTTAAAGAGCTGGTTACCCATCATGTTGGTGGTTATTTAAAAATTGCACCGGAACATACTGAGCAAGGTCCTTTATCTAAAATGATGAAACCAGGTATGGGCAGCTATGACTCATTCAAACAAATGTTTGAGAAATATTCGAAGGAAGCCGGCAAAGAACAATATCTTATCCCTTATTTTATTGCAGCACACCCCGGTACAGAAGATCTGGATATGCTTAACCTTGCATTATGGTTAAAGCGGCATGATTTCCGAGCTGATCAGGTACAGGCCTTTTTGCCTTCACCGATGTCAATTGCTACCGCGATGTACCATTCAGGTAAAGATACCTTGAATAAAGTAAGTCGTAGGGAAGTATCCAATATGACTATTCCCAAAGGTATAAAACAACGCCGTTTGCATAAAGCTTTTTTACGTTACCACGACCCCAAAAACTGGCCGTTACTGAGAGAAGCTCTGAAAAATATGGGGCGCGCAGATTTAATTGGCAATGGTAAGCAACAGCTTATTCCCAATTGGCAACCTAAAGAAGGAGGGAAAGATGACAGAATTAAGGGTAAAGGGAATACTTTTAGAACTCAGAGGGTAGATAATAACCCACGCCGCGCACCTGCGAAAAAAAGCTATAATAAAACCAGATAAAAGGCTTTTCAAAAGACAAATAAGCGCATATAATACTCGCTCTTTAGCTGGTGTAGCTCAATCGGTAGAGCAACTGATTTGTAATCAGTAGGTCGCGGGTTCGATTCCCATCACCAGCTCCATATTTCAACTTACTCATGGATAAGAGTGGGCGTATAAACAGTTTATACGCTGGTGTAGCTCAATCGGTAGAGCAACTGATTTGTAATCAGTAGGTCGCGGGTTCGATTCCCATCACCAGCTCCATATATAAAGCCCTGTTGCATATTAATGTAACAGGGCTTTTTTTTTGCCTGCCATTGTAGCCAATTTCAGATATTTATCTTGAGTGCCCCTGCCTTATAGACCTCTGAACCTTTGCCTGGTTTTTTACCGGAGAAAGGAGGCTTGTCTTACCGTATGACACAGAAGTGATATATCTCGATATTAAGGGTGACTGAAAGGGTATAGCTAAATGCTATGAAGCAAATATTTACAGAGCAACACGGATGCATACCTTAAACAAATAAAGGCGCCATTTGTCGCCAATAACGGCCACTATGTGCTCTTTCATGCCAGTGCTGTAGTTTATGGCTAACGCCTTTGCTGGCTAAAATTGAGCTCAAATGGTGGTTGTTATCCAGAAAAGGGTCTTGCTCACCAATCACCAAAGTAATATCCATTGCCCTTAAATGGTCTATATGCCAGGCGCAATCAAGATTCGGCAAAAAATGGGTAGGGGTATTAAAGTAAATATCCTCGTTGTAATATCCATCGAACAGATTCTTAAAGCAATCGACATCAAGTGTTAAATCGTAACGCCCTGAAAAGGCGACCAGTTTTTTAAATAGCTGAGGGTGACGAAAGGCAATATTTGCAGCCTGGAAAGCACCTAAACTTAGGCCATGCGAAATTACACAATCAAACTGATTTTTATGCTGCATAAAAGGAAACACTTCCTGCAAAACATAAGCTTCATAGTTTTTTTGGCGTTCTATACGCCCATGGGGATGTGCCCACCAGCAATAAAAACTTTCTGTATCCACACTATCAATGCAATATAATTGCAAGCACCCTTGGTCGATTTTATTTTGTAAGGCGTTGACCATACCCAGTTGTTCATATTCATAAAAGCGCCCGCCCCGGGTAGGAAATACCAGCACTTTTGCACCTGCATGACCAAAAATCAGTAATTCCATATCACGTTGTAAATGCTCACTCCACCATTTGTGATATTCACGATTCATTATCAACTCCGCAATAAGTAGTCATCAGTTTGGTTTATCAAGTGGTTTAAAAAAATCATCTATTTCCTGCAGTAATTGTTGTTCCTGTTGTTCACGCTCAGGATAGTCAAAATGACCAGCATTCAAAACAAATAAACGTTTGTATTTATGAGTGGCATTATAAATAGTAAATTGGCCAGGCGGTGCCACGCAAGGATCATAAAGTGCACAAGCATAATGCACCGGCATTCTAATGCGTTTTGCTGCAGTTGCGGCATCGTAATAACCTAACACTTTTAGCGTCTGTTTTTTATGCATACAGTAAAACTGTTGCTGACTTAACGCACTACCAATAGTGGGCAGACGCAAGCGCAACGGATGATGTCCAAAAGTCGGTACATTAAAATGACCCCTGGCAATACGTTGCTCATAAGCTAAAGCCAGAGCGCCAATACCACCACTAAAGCTAATACCTAAATAACCCAGGTGTCCTGATAATTGGGGAAATAAGCGCAATATTGCGCTGACGCCTAACCATATATCCTCAACACACCCACCGATAATATATTGGTTTAATGTGTCAATATTATGTAAAACATGCCATTTAGGATCAGTAGAAATAGATTTATGACTGCTTAAAGATAAACCGCGAGAGCAAGGAAACAGTAACGCGGCATCTTTAAAGGGAAGATGAAAATCCGGTGTATCGCGGCCACCATAGCCATGCCCAATAATAAACCCCCGCTTAAACACGCCAGACTCGGGGAGCAACAACCAGCCACGGATATTAAATTGTCCGGTAGATAAATAACTAACATCAAAGATACGCCACCCAGAATGATTCTTGCCGGTATCCTTAATTTGTGGCATTGCCTGCAGGCTTAAAGCATCCTGATAACGCTTTTGCCAAAATGTATCAAATCCAGCTGGTTCTCTGGGTGGTTTTATTTGTAGTAATTGTTTTAATTTATAACCATAAGTGGGGTCAAACTCGTAGGTATCAGACATATCATTTAATAGAGCATGAGAAAATTAAAAAGCATTCCAATACTTTCAAATTTAGCATATCATTATTACATCTCTTAGTGGATTATATTCGTGAGTTGAATTATTCTAAATGGTTTTTCAGACTGATGCAGGGAGGCTTTGGAAAATCTTTCTTGACCTCTTTAGGCTCCTCGGCTACTCTGCAAAGCAAGAAATAGTTAGCTCCATTCGTGTACATTGCTGAGAAGTGATGCTTAAAACTTACCTACCTGATATTAATCATAATTTATGTGGCAACTTCTTCTTCCAAACGTAGTCGGTCTTTGGGTGGTAATAGATCCTATCGGCACCATTCCAGTTTTTATTTCGGTAACAAAAAATTTATCCCCGAAACATCGTAGAAAAACCGCCATAAAAGCCGTTGCATTTGCAGCCTTGATTTTGTTATTTTTTTTATGTGTAGGACAGATATTACTGGAAGCTTTAGATATTCCGCTGGTTTCTTTCCAAATTACTGGTGGAATCATCTTGTTTTTGTTTGCCCTGACCATGATCTTCGGAGATTCCAAGCCGCAACAAGAAGAGCAATTGGAAATTGAAGCAGGGAAGGATTGTGCTGTATTTCCTTTGGCCATGCCTTCCATTGCTTCGCCAGGAGCCATGCTTGCCGTTGTGGTATTGACGGATAATAACCGATATGACCTGTACAGTCAGATGGTTACCGCTTCGGCGATGATGATAGTGTTATTGGCTACCTTGATATTGTTGCTGAGTGCGGGCTGGATTTTACGCATTATTGGTAAGTCAGGAGCTGGTATCATAAGTCGAGTGATGGGGCTGATACTGGCTACTGTGGCGACAGAATACATTTTATCAGGATTGAAACTCTATTTTCAGTCAGTATAATCAGTATAAAAGGAGTGATAAATAATGAGAGCAAGTGCTAGTCCTAGTCCTGTGCATACAATATTTGTATCTTTGCTATGCAGTTTTATTTTAACGGCTTGTGATGATTGGACGCTGGAAAATGAGGTTTTACAGCCCAACAATACGGATGATAGCTCTTTTTTTTATTTGTTAAAAGAAAATAATCTTTCATTAACTCAAGAAAAGACTGTTTATGTTCCTGTTTATTCAGATATTTTTGTATCGGGAGGGGGTAAGCTGAATCTGGCGATTACCTTGAGTATCCGTAATACGGATTTTAAATACCCGCTGATTGTTAATAATGTAAATTATTACAATACCGCTGGAAAATTAATCGAAAATTACCTGAAAGTACCGTATCTTTTAGAACCCATGGCATCGACACATTTTTTTGTTAGTCAGGCTGATGCACGCGGCGGGATAGGCGCTAACTTTATTGTAAAATGGTCGGCAAACAAACTCGCCAATAAACCGGTTGTTGAAGCTGTTATGGCTGGCTCTACGGGAACACAGGGAATGTCTTTTATGAGCACTGGGCGAGAAATAGAAGATAACGAGCAAGCCTCATTTGCCCCTAAAAGCGAATGACCGCGCGAAATATCTGTTCGCTTAAAATGCGTTAGCCGCTAAAAAATCAATGGTTCTGATGATTCTGTCCATGGGGAATATTTCTCCATAACACTCATAAATAGCTGACACTGGATAAAATGATCCAGCCAGGCTTGTAAATTATGATAAGGCGACAGGTAGAACCAGTCTCTATCAACCAAAGCAAACTGGCGAATAAAAGGGAAAATGCCTATGTCAGCCATGGAAACGTTATCACCCATCAAAAAATGATGCTGACCAAGCCGATGTTCTAATAAAGTGAGAAACTGCTCTCCCTGACTCCGGTAATATTCAGCAGATTGTTCCGGGTGCTGATCTGCGTATTTGTAACGGTCTAGCCAGTTTTTAAAGATGAAGTCATTGTCATCTAACAGGCTATAAATTAGACCTGAGGCATCAGCATTTTCTTTAGGCAGCCATGCGTAGGGATCATTTTGTTCTAATGCCCAATGCATAATATCGCGACTTTCATCAATGATAGTTCCATTGCCTAGCAGCAACACTGGAACAGTCCCTTTTGCGGAGCTTTGTAACATTTCCGCAGGCTTGTTTTTTAATTCGATTTCACGTAGGTATACTTTAATTCCGCTATATTTTAGTGCCATACGAGCACGAATCGCATAGGGGCAGCGACGAAAGGAATACAGTATTGCTCGATCTGGAGCTAGGTGTTGACGTTTTTTAGTCATATATCAATTTGATATTTCTTAGCTGGCCTAATGAAGACTGTTTTTCAATCCAGACTGGCTTTTGATTGCATCAAAAGCCAGTCACTGCGTGGCGTGAATTAAGCATTATTTATTTAACGTTTCAGCTTTGCCTGGAGAATCTTATTAACTTCACCAGGGTTTGCTTTACCCTTTGAAGCTTGCATGGTTTGTCCGACAAAAAAGCCAAACACTTTATCTTTGCCGCTTAAATATTGCTCAACCTGCCCAGGATTATCGGCGATTATTTTATCAATAATCGCTTCAATCGCTCCGCTATCAGTGATTTGTTTTAGACCTTGTGCTTCAATAATGGTATCGGCATTATCGTCACTGGTCCACATAGCTTCAAATACCCGCTTGGCAATTTTACCAGAGATGGTATTGTCGGCAATACGCTTCAATAGGCCTGCCATACGTTTATATGCAACAGGTGACTGGCTAATCTCCAGTCCTTGCTTATTGAGTGCGCCTAATAGGTCACTCGTCACCCAGTTGCTGCATATTTTTGCATCGCAGCCGGACTCCTTGACTAAATCCTCAAAGTAATTCGCCAGGTCTTTGGAGCTGGATAAGTTTGTTGCAGTTTCAGCGTCTAACTTATAGTCTGCTATAAAACGTTCTCTTTTACGCTGAGGTAATTCAGGTAATTCTGCTTTGACCTCCGCACGCAACTCTTTACTGATAAATACTGGTAATAAGTCAGGATCAGGGAAGTAACGGTAATCGTTTGCTTCTTCCTTGCTGCGCATGGAGCGTGTTTCATTTTTATCCGCATCATACAGGCGCGTTTCCTGTGTAATTTTTCCTCCGGCTTCAATAATATCAATCTGACGTTCAACTTCGATATTAATGGCTTTTTCCACAAATTTGAAGGAGTTAATATTTTTCAGCTCGGTACGTGTACCATATTCTTCCTGGCCTACTCGGCGCACTGAGACATTGGCATCACAGCGGAATGAGCCTTCCTGCATATTACCATCACAAATATCCAGATATTGCACCAGTTCGTGAATTTTGCGCATATAAGCAACTGCATCTTTGGCAGAGCGCATATCAGGTTCTGATACAATTTCTAGTAAAGGGGTGCCCGCACGGTTCAAGTCGATGCCTGTTAAGCCATGAAAGTCTTCATGTAATGACTTTCCCGCATCCTCTTCTAAATGCGCACGCGTGACACCCACGCGTTTAGTTTTGCCATCGACCTGAATGTCCATGTGACCGATACCGACGATAGGGTGATCCATCTGGCTGATTTGGTAGCCTTTGGGTAAATCCGGGTAGAAGTAATTTTTTCTGGCAAACACTGAGTAGTCGGCAATTTCAGCTTCAATTGCCATGCCAAATTTGACCGCCATACGCACGGCTTCCTTATTCAATACAGGTAATACGCCTGGAAAGCCTAAATCAACGGCACAGGCTTGCGTATTTGGTTCAGCACCGTAGGCAGTCGATGCACCCGAAAATATTTTTGATTTTGTTGCCAGTTGGGCATGTATTTCCAGCCCGATAACAGTTTCCCATTGCATAGTATGACTCCTTACGCAAATCCTTGCGGTGTGTGTTGATGCCAGTCGGTGACTTGCTGATATTGGTGTGCCACATTGAGCAGTTTTGCTTCGGCAAAGTAATTGCCAATAATCTGTAAGCCTACTGGTTTATTCTCTATAAAGCCTGCAGGAATAGACATGGCAGGCAAGCCAGCCAGATTAATGGCAATGGTATAGATATCCGCCAGATACATTTCGATAGGATCACTGGTTTTTTCACCGATACCAAATGCCGGAGTAGGGGAGACAGGGCCCATAATGACATCGACTTGTTCCAGTGCTTTATTAAAATCATCACTGATTAAGCGACGAATTTTTTGTGCCTTGATGTAATAGGCATCGTAATAACCTTCAGATAAAGCATAGGTGCCTACTAGAATACGGCGTTTTACTTCTGTGCCAAAGCCTTCGCCCCTTGAGCGAATATACAGGTCGCTCAGGTCTACTGGATTAGCGCAACGATAGCCAAAACGCACGCCATCCATACGCGAAAGGTTTGCTGAACATTCCGCGGGGGCAATGACATAATAAGCTGGAATAGCGAGCTTTAAATTAGGCATGGAAACTTCGATGACTTCCGCGCCCATTTTTTTATATTCATTAATCGCTGTTTCAATAACGGTGCCCATATCGCTGTTTAATGCGGCATCGAAGAATTCTTTAGGTAGACCAATTTTTAAACCTGCAAGGCTATTGTTTAGGCCTGCACTATAATCGGGAACTTCGAGTTCAACGCTAGTTGAATCTTTGGGATCAAATCCTGCCATCGCCTGGAGCATTAAAGCTGCATCTTCGGCAGTTTGGGTCATTGGGCCGCCTTGATCCAGGCTGGATGCATAAGCAATCATGCCATAGCGTGAAACACGCCCATAAGTAGGCTTTAAACCGGTAATACCGCAGAGAGCAGCAGGCTGGCGAATAGAACCGCCGGTATCTGTTCCAGTTGCTCCGGGAATTAAACGTGCGGCAATAGCAGCGGCAGAACCGCCGGATGAACCGCCGGGTACCGTATTAGTTGCCCAGGGGTTGTGTACTGCACCATAAAAACTGGTTTCATTGGACGAGCCCATGGCGAATTCGTCCATATTTAATTTACCCAGAGTCACAGTGCCAGCCGCATTAAGTTTTTCTACAACGGTAGCATTATAGGGCGCAATAAAATTATCCAGCATTTTTGAACCACAACTGGTTTTTATGCCCTGGGTGCAAAATATATCTTTATGAGCGATGGGTACCCCTGTTAGCAACGGTGCGTTACCTTTTGAAAGCGCTATATCAGCTTGCTGCGCAGTCGAAAGAGCCTGTGCTTCTGTAATGCTTATAAAGCTATTCAGGTTTTGGTGCTGCTTGATACGGTCAAGATAGGTCCGGGTTAGTTCTGTACTGGAATAGTCCCCGGCTTGTAATCCCTTAACCAGTTGTGCAATAGTGTTAGTGTGCATGTATAATTTCCTTATTCGATAACTTTGGGAACAAGATACAGGTTTGCTTCAACTTGCGGGGCAATAGCCTGAAAAGCTTCTCGTTGATTGATTTCGCTGACTTGATCAGTACGTAAACGTTGTGCCTGATCAAGAGGGTGCGCCATAGGTGCGACGTTATCGGTGTTGATAGTGCCCATCTGGGCAACTAAATCTAACATACCTGATAAATCTTTGGCATAGGACTCGGTGTCCTGGGTATCAATTCCCAGGCGTGCTAAATAGGCAATTTTATTAACATCATCAGCTGTTAACGACATTTTAACTCCACTAAACTATAGGGTTCTCAACTAATTTTTTCACCTTTTTCTGACCTGTGTTTTGGTCTGAAAAATAACGAATAATGCAATATGATACTTTATATCTTGCCCAAATGCCTCATTGATTGTTAAAGTATCAAGATTTTCTATGTGTTCAGGAACAGAAATTAATGTTTAATAAAATACGTGGCATGTTTTCTAATGATTTATCAATTGATTTAGGAACGGCCAATACACTAATTTATATACCCGGACAAGGTATAGTCCTCAATGAGCCTTCTGTGGTTGCTATTAAAGAAGACAGGTTACGCGGTTCAAAAATGATTGCTGCTGTCGGTTCGGATGCAAAGCTGATGTTAGGCCGTACGCCTGGAAATATCACTGCTATTCGCCCATTAAAAGATGGGGTGATTGCTGATTTTGCAGTAACTGAGCGGATGTTGCGCGAATTTATCAAAAAAGTTCATCAGAACAAATTTTTTCGTCCTAGCCCACGTATTTTAATTTGTGTGCCTTGCGGTTCTACTCAAGTTGAACGGCGAGCCATTAGAGAGTCAGCTGCGATGGCAGGTGCGCGTGAGGTATATCTTATCGAAGAGCCTATGTCCGCGGCTATTGGCGCTGGTTTACCGGTTGATGAAGCGCATGGATCTATGGTACTGGATATAGGCGGCGGTACATCTGAAGTGGCAATTATCTCACTTAATGGTATCGTGTATTCAGCTTCAGTCAGAATTGGCGGAGATCGGTTTGATGAGGCTATCATTAATTATGTACGTAGAAATTACGGTACATTAATTGGTGAAGCAACCGCTGAAAGAATTAAGCATGAAATCGGTACCGCTTACCCGGGTAGTGAAATCATGGAGATCGAAGTTAAAGGACGTAATTTAGCTGAGGGTGTACCACGCAGTTTTACTTTGAACAGTAATGAAATTTTGGAAGCTTTACAAGAGCCTTTGTCAGGTATTGTAGGCGCCGTGAAAGTTGCGCTGGAACAAACTCCGCCTGAATTGGGTGCCGATGTCGCGACTCGTGGTATCGTGTTAACAGGCGGGGGCGCTTTATTAAAAGATATTGATCGATTGATTGCTGAAGAAACTGGTTTGCCTGTTTTTATAGCAGATGACCCTCTAACTTGCGTTGCCCGGGGAGGAGGTATGGTTCTGGAAATGCTGGATGAAAAGGGCTTATCTGCTTTTTCCTTAGAATAATATGATTTAAGTGAAAAAAGGGTGTAACTCTTAAAATAGGAACCTGCATATATCAGCTTTAAGATAGGTGGCATTGATTTTTTAGTCTGCGAATTCATTCAGCAGACTAAAGAGCTGCCTCAAGATTACTAATAACGTTTATTGCTTAGTAACAATAAATGCAACGCCAAGCTAATAACTAGCTGGCTGCAGAACTTTATTTTTCCCTTTTTATCAGGTAAACGACTATAAAACTTTTATTTGCTACGGGCCCGTCCATTAATACACGTTTTCTTATCGTGCTTCTGTTGTCTATTGCCCTGATTGTGGCTGAACAAAACAGCAACACGTTAAAGCCTCTGCGCGACTTGTTATCGGTATTTGTTTATCCTGTCCAGTACGTAGTCGACCTTCCTAAAAGTCTATTTAAAAATACTATCGAATCATTTAAGGGCTATGAAGAACTACTCAGTGAGAATAAAAATCTAAAAAGACAGCAACTTATTTATAGTGCAAAATTATTAAAGTTTGCTGACTTAGAGAAAGAAAATATTCGTTTGCGTTCATTATTAGACAGTTCATTTAAACTGGGTGAGCAAGTACTGGTAGCTGAGTTATTATCTGTAAATCTTGCACCTTATGAGCATGTGGTAGTGGTTAACAAGGGCAGTCGCTTTGGAGTTTCTAAAGGACAGGCCGTGTTAGATGAAAATGGCATAGTTGGCCAGGTTGCCAGAGCACTGCCATTAAGTTCTGAAATTATTTTAATTACCGATCCAAATCATGCCATTCCAGTGCAGGTAAACCGGAATGGATTGCATACTATTGCTATTGGTAGTGGGCAGTTAAATAAATTGAATTTACCTTTTTTACCTAATAATGCAGATATAGTACCCGGTGATTTATTAGTCACTTCAGGGTTGGGCGGGGTGTTTCCTCAAGGCTACCCTGTCGCAGTAGTGAGTTCCTTTGTTGAACAGCCGGATAAACCCTTTGCTATTATTCAGGCTGAGCCTACCGCGGCTTTAAACACCAGTAGAGAACTGTTAATTGTGTGGAATAATGATCAGGTCATTCCTCTCAGCAATCCAGTAGTGGTTGAAAAAAATGGTACAGATTAGGGAGGTATCATTGTTAGGATATTGGTTAACAATAGTCCTTGCCATGGCCTTAACAATTATCCCCTGGTCTACACCCATATTAGACTTGACTCCTGACTGGGTTTTACTGGTTTTAATCTATTGGGCCTTGGCCTCACCTGAAACAGCAAGTGTCGGTAAAGCCTGGTTTGCCGGTTTACTTGTTGATGTTTTGACCGGACAATTGTTAGGACAGTATGCACTTGCTTATGCTTTCAGTATCTATCTGAGTGTCAAGCAGCAAAAACGCATCAGGCATACACCTATTATTCAACAAAGTTTATTTGTTAGTCTTATCCTGCTGGTTGCCCAGATAATTATTTTTTGGGTGGAACGCATTAATGGACAGACTCTACCAATGCAATTCTGGCTATCCGTTCTGACAGGTGGATTAGTCTGGCCAATTATATTAATGTTAATGCGCAAAATACGTTTCTTTTCATACTAATGCATCGATACCAGGGAATAAAAGACAGTTTTGTAGAGAACCATATTTTTTTAAGTAGAACGGTTATCCTGTTTATATTGATGCTGCTATTAATAGCTGTGCTAATAGCACGGCTTATTTATTTACAGGTAGTTGGGCACAGCCAGTATCACGGTATGGCAACTAATAACCGCATTAAGGTGACGTCAGTACCACCCACCCGCGGAATTATTTATGATAAGCACGGGCGGATTCTTGCTGAAAATTTACCGTCTTATAGTCTGGAGATTATTCCAGATCAGGTTGTTGATATGGACGATACCTTGCAGCGTTTGCAATCGGCATTAGCCATTCCTGAAGAAAAAATAGAGGCCTTTAAAAAACATAGGAATCGTTATAAGCATTTCGATAGTATCCCTTTGTTAATGCAACTGAGTCAACTTGAGGTTGCCAAGTTCGCGGTGCTAAGGCATACCTTTCCAGGTGTCGATATACAGGCACGTCTAATCCGCCATTATCCTTATGCAGAGTTGACTGCGCATGTCGTTGGCTATGTTGGACGGATTAATGAACAAGAATTAAAAGTACTTCCCGAATCTGAGTATCGTTCTATACATACCATTGGCAAAGTTGGGGTAGAGCTTGCTTATGAAGATATTTTACGGGGGCATGCGGGATATTCTGAAATAGAAACCAACGCGCTGGGCAAACCAATTAATGAGTTAGGTAAAATTAAGCCGACCCCCGGTGCAGATATCTATCTGACATTAGATGTTGATTTGCAAAAGGTTGCTTATGATGCTTTGGCAGAATATAACGGTGCTGTAGTCGCAATTGATTTGCAAACCGGTGGCGTGCTGGTGCAGGTAAGTAAAGCAAGTTTTGACCCGAACTCATTTGTTTCAGGCATCAGTTATGCTGACTATAAGGCACTCAATACGTCTAAAAATAAACCTTTATTTGATCGTGTGTTGCGCGGACAGTATCCGCCAGGTTCAACTTTAAAGCCGTTTATTGGTTTGGCAGGCCTGGAATATAACGTGACCAATATGCATCAGACATTGTTTTGCCCTGGCTATTATAAGTTGCCAAATCAATCGCATAAATATAGAGACTGGAAAAAATGGGGCCATGGTAGGGTTAATCTGGATATTGCCATTACCCAATCTTGTGATGTCTATTTTTATGATATGTCTCTTGCTTTAGGGATCGATAAATTATCCACTTTTTTACATAAATTTGGTTTTGGTCAACAAACAGGGATTGACTTAAAAGGGGAGAAGGCAGGTTTATTGCCTTCCAGAGAATGGAAACGTATCCACCGTGAGCAAGCCTGGTTTCCTGGTGAGACACTCATTACTGGAATCGGACAAGGATTCACTCAGGTGACGCCCATACAATTAGCTCAGGCAACCGCAACACTGGCGAATCAAGGGAAAATCCTTACCCCTTATTTAGCCGAACGAATTATTGATAATGAGAGAGAAATAGTAGCCAAACACACTGTACAGCAAGATATCGGGCTAAAGCCAGCTAATGTTAAGGATATAATTAATGCTATGGTGCATGTGGTCCATTCTCCTAGAGGAACAGCAAAACGAATAGCAAATGACATAGACTATCAGATCGCTGGTAAAACCGGAACGGCTCAGGTGTATACCATTAAGCAAGATGAGGAGTATGACGAGGAGGAGATAGCCTTCAATATGCGTGATCATGCCCTGTTTATTGCCTTTGCCCCCGCTGATAACCCGAAAATTGCAGTTGCTGTGATAGCTGAACATGGTAGCCATGGGAGTTCAATTGCTGCTCCTATTGCTGCCACAGTGATTAAGCAATATCTGGCAGATAAATAGGCCAATATTAATAAAACTATATGTAGGGCTATTACGGCACTACTAAAGATACATTTATGTAGCGAAACAATCGAGAAAACGATTCATGAAGATAGAACACAGAGCCGAACAATTTAAAGAGTATTCTTTAATTGGCCGCTTATTACGTAAGTTACATATAGATATTCCACTCCTGATCGGTTTGCTACTGCTATTGATATTAAGTTCTATGATGCTTTATAGCACCGGTAATAAAGAAATGGCTTTGTTGATTCGCCAGTCTGCTCGTATGGGGGTGGCGGGTGTGTTAATGATCATTTTAGCGCATGTAGATCCCAAGCAATTTCAACGTTCTTCAATCTTACTTTATAGTATTGGAGTGATTTTATTAGCCGCAGTTTTATTGGTTGGCGATGTTGGGAAAGGAGCGCAGCGCTGGCTAGATTTAGGCATATTTCGTTTTCAACCCTCAGAAATGATTAAAATCACTACGCCTATGATGGTCGCCTGGTATTTGTCGAGGCATGAGATTCCTCCGAAATGGCGGCATATTTTTATAGCGACGGCCTTAATTTTAATACCTACCATATTAATAGTACGCCAGCCAGATTTAGGGACATCATTATTAGTTGCAAGTTCCGGTGCCTCAGTATTGTATTTTGCTGGATTGTCCTGGCGTTTTTTATTAATCAGTATGATCAGCTTAGCAGCACTTGCTCCAGTATATTGGCAGTTTTTTATGCGCGAATATCAAAAGGATAGGGTACTTACCTTTTTAGATCCAGAAGCAGACCCTATGGGTAAAGGCTATCATATTATACAATCGAAAATTGCTATTGGTTCAGGGGGCGTCTACGGTAAAGGCTGGCAAGGAAATACCCAGTCACAATTAGATTTTTTACCGGAAAGTTCAACCGATTTTATTTTTGCTGTGTTTGCCGAGGAATTTGGTTTGATAGGCTGCCTGGGTTTATTAGCCGTGTATATATTTATTATTGCACGAGGCTTATATATTGCAGTACAAGCGCAAGATACCTATGGGCGCTTATTAGCCGGTAGTCTGGTGTGTACATTTTTCGTCTATGCCTTCGTCAATATCGGCATGGTTATCGGTATTTTACCGGTAGTCGGGGTTCCGCTACCTTTAATAAGTTACGGAGGAACCTCCATGGTCACTCTATTTGCCGGATTTGGTATCTTGATGTCTATCCACACACATAAGAAAATGCTGCCTAGTTGAGTAATGTACATCAAATCAGTTTTTTGGGAGCGGAGACGGCCAGCCTGCATTATGCAGGAAAGCAGCCAGTTTTCCCGGAATAAAGCAATTATTCTATGCATATCCTAATGCCATCAAAAAGATGCCTATCGTGCTTTTATAGCCTTAACCGAAAGAGGAGCATAGTGGCTTAAAAAGAATTAAAGGTTAGAGCACCCTTTGAAGCCCTTTAATGCTGGTATAGAATAAAACCAGAAATATTCAAAAAATCACCTGATATGTTTCAAGCTGACCTATTTGAAATCATGGTGCTACGTGGTGAAACCTGACAGTCAAGGAAAAGGAATACTAGTGAGAAAGAGTAGTGGGGGAGTAATACGGCAGCATAATTCAAAACTAATTATCATTGGGCGCCTAGTAGATACTTTCGTTATTGGGTTGACTTTTTGGTCAGTATTGGAAATGAATTATATGAACTGGCAGCCCGAATATACGTGGTGGTTACTGATTTCAATTTTTAGTTTTCAAATATTTTCGGAATTCAATGACCTATATAAGGAGAGCAGAGGTGTAGCGCTTAGTGATTTGACCTATAACGTTGCTATCTCCTGGGTTTGTGCAATATTTATTTTAGTTGTCGTTAACCAAGTGAATCAAGTCATTAGCGACATAGACAAGAGAATATTTTTTTATTGGATTGTAGCAGTGCCGATTGAGTTAATGTCCTGGCACATTATACTTTCTGAGATAGCGGGTAAGTTTAGAAGCATGGGGAGAAATACTCGCAAAGTGGCTATTGTTGGTAACACACGCATAGGACGCGAGTTAAGCGATGTTTTTATTAATGAAAGCTGGATGGGGCTTAATTTTGTAGGTTTTTTTGATGACAGAATAAAGCAACGAGAAGAACAAGAACAAGAACAAGAGTGCGTAGGAAATTTCAGTCAGGTCATTAGTCAAGCAAAGTCAGGGGAGGTAGACTTAGTGTATATTGCCTTGCCTTTAAAAGCAGAAAACAGAATTAAAGTAATATTGGCCGAATTGTCGGATACTACGGCCTCTGTTTACTATGTGCCGGACTTATTTGTTTTTGATTTATTGCGGTCTAAGTTTAGTTTCATGAAAGGAATTCCCATTGTTAGTGTGCATGATACGCCATTCTATGGGGTGGGCGGCGTGCTTAAACGGATATTTGATGTTGTTGTTGGCTTTTTGATTTTATGTGTCATTTTGGTGCCTATGATAATAATAGCTTTAGCTATTAAAGTAACGTCGCCAGGGAATGTGCTTTTTAAGCAACGCAGATATGGGTTTCGAGGTGAAGAGATTGTGGTGTGGAAATTTCGGTCTATGACAGTGACTGAAGATGGCCATAATGTTCGGCAAGCTCAAAAACACGATCCGAGAATTACTAAATTAGGCGCTTTTTTAAGACGAACTTCTCTGGATGAGCTGCCGCAGTTCATTAATGTTCTTCAGGGACGAATGTCAATTGTGGGGCCCAGGCCGCACGCTGTGACCCATAATGAATTTTATCGAGGCCAAATAAAAGGCTATATGCTTAGGCATAAAGTCAAACCAGGAATAACTGGGTTGGCACAAATAAGCGGTTTTCGTGGAGAAACCAATACCTTGGATAAAATGGAAGGTAGAGTGCGGTATGATCTGGAATATATACGTAAATGGTCTTTATGGCTGGATGTAAAAATTGTGTTTTTGACTGTATTTAAAGGTTTTGTAGGTGCAAAAGCTTACTGAGTTGTTAAATAAAAAATGCGTTTATTGCTTTGTCTTTATTGATAATCTGTTCCTTATCTCGGTTTCTTTTGATTATTTATTATGGCGTTTGTTTTAAATCAAGGGGTTATATTTTTTTAGGTGAGAAATAGGATGTAAAAGCATTAACCTGTCCCTTAGTACAGTAGAAGTAGTTGTATTTTCTTGATAAACTTAGTTCCAAAGTTAGGTCTTAGGGTATTTGATCGATACTTTATTGAAGGCGTATGATTTTTATTTTTTGCCAAACATTTTGTGAGGTGGGGACGGAAAGCTTCAGGTCTCATTAATGATGATGAGATAGCTGAGTTGCATATATATCATGAAAACTTAAACTTACCGTAGGTAAGAACATTATTTTGGAGATTTAAAATGTTAAAAAAATTTAGTATGAAAGCTATATTCTTGTTAGCAAGTTTGCTACTTATGACAGGTACTGCGCAAGCATCTACTATGGCAGGTGCTATTAATATTATTGGAGCAATGAACGTTTGGACAGCATCAAGCACAAGTGTTTCTGCAGCGCCTAATCAATATGGTGATATGGGAGTGGTTCAAAGCTCAAACGGTGATTTTGCTAATTTGAGTAGTGCTCGACTAAATGTATTCAGTATTTTTTCTGATGTACTTACCACTGCTGGTCCAGTAACGCCTCCAACTATTATAAATATTGGTGGCTTTAATAATGGCTCTTCGAGTATTTCTGATTTGCTATTTACAGTAACAAACATTAAAGACCTTACGTTTTCAGCGACTAGTTTGAGAATGATTTTGGTTGCTACGGCAACAGCTACAGGTTTTGATGATACTGCGATTGAATTTCTTTTTGAAGCATCGAATAATGGTATTTCAGGAAGTTACTCTCTTACTACTCCTGTTTCTTCAGTTCCCTTGCCTGCTGCTGTATGGTTATTTAGTTCTGCTTTAGCTGGTTTGGTTGGCGTATCACGTCGTAAATCAACATCTGTTGCTGCTTAATTACAATAAGGCTACGATTTAAAAGAAGGGGGGGCTATAAGCTCTCCTTTTTTTTGCCTGAAAAATAGTAGTTTACATTACGTTTTGGTCTGATTTTAGCTAAAGAACTATTCTAAGCTATTGATAGTTCGTTTCAGCGATGAAAAATTGGTAAAATTTCTAGGGGGTGTCTGAATATTTACGATTTCAGCTGTAATGTTAATAACTAAGAAAAGAACGGAATTCAATATGTTTAAGCAAATAATAAAAATACTTTTTTGCTGGGTGTTGCTTGCTTTATGCACTGTATCGGCAAGTGAAGAATATACCTATAAAGTTAATCCAGGTGATATTCTGGAAATTTCGGTATGGAATGAAGAGAATCTGACGCGGGAAGTGCGCGTTTTACCTGATGGTACGATCAGCTTTCCGTTAGCGGGTAATTTTAGTGTACTAGGTAAGTCTGTGTTCATGATTCGTACGGAATTAGCCAGGCATTTGGCTGCGTTCGTTGCTGACCCTGAAGTCAATGTTGCGATTAAGTCGGTAGATGGCAATGTAGTTTATGTGATTGGCAAAGTCAGTAATCCAGGCCAATTTGTTATGTATCAACCGATGAGTATTATGCAATTGCTCAGTTTGGCTGGTGGACTAACAACCTATGCCAAAGCCAATGATATTATTATTTTAAGGCGTACTGAAAAAGGCCAGGAAGCCATTGAATTTGAATATGGTGAGCTAGAAGACGGCAACGATCTAGATAAAAATCACGTTTTAAAGAGTGGCGATGTTGTTGTTGTGCCTTAGTATTTGTTGAAAGATCGTACCATGAGGTTTTATTTATTACTGCTGGGGATATTTATTGTCAACACCAGCCATGCAGCCGAGTGGTCAACTGATGCCAGTATTAATCAAGAGTTTTCTTATGATGATAATGTCAGAATGCTTGAAGATAAACAGGGTTCGTTTGTCTATCGGTTAATACCCGTGCTTAATGCGGCTTATGAAACTCAAAATTCTTCCCTGGCGACTTCAGTCTCATATGGTACACAACAATATGAAGCAATGCCTGAACAGAGTAGCGATATTCAGAATTATAGTCTACTTGGAAATTATCAAACTGAGACGACAATATACTCTCTATCAACCAGCTATAGCAAAGCACCTGCACGTAATTCAGCAGAGACCGATACAGGAAACTTTGCGACTAATGCTGATAAAACAAACTGGTCAGTAGTTCCAGCTATTTCTTATCGTATAACGCCTAACGACAGCTTGAGCCTGCAAGGTAGTTATGGAAAAACCATGTATTCAACGAATACACTTGCCGGCAATCAAAACTCAGTACTTAGTCTAGGTTGGTCCCGGCAATGGAGCGAACGTTATTCGGGGGGGATTAATATTACGTATAATTATTATGCGTCAGAGCCTGCATTATTTGCAATAACAAACAATATAGTCAGCAATAGTTATGGCGTTAACTTCTCAAATAATTATTTGTTGAGTGAAAAGTGGCAAATAGGTATTAACGTAGGCTATCGATACACAGATACGCAAAATAATTTTAGCTCAGACGTAGGAAATATTGAAATTTCGGAAGGTTCGCATGGTTTTTTAACGGATTCTAGTCTTAAGTATTTAGGGGAGCAGTTGATGGCAGAGGTTTCAGTGGGCCAGTCACTTGTGCCAGATGGGCAAGGACAGCTAAACCAGCAAACTAGAGTCAATTTTAGTTTGGGTTATACGTTAACGGAGCGATTATCTACGACATTTCAAACGAGCTACCAAAATAGTGTGCCCATTAGTGGCGTTCAAAATCTAATAGGGTATGATCGACAGAATTTTGACGCGAGCTATTCTCTTAACTATAAAATAGCACCTGACTGGAATCTAGGCTGTAGTTATAGGTATCGGCAGCAAATGAGTAATTATATTGCCAGCTCTAATACAGCGATGTTAACTCTCGGTTATAATTGGCAAGGCTTAAGTTTATCTAGGTAACGAAATGGAAGAAGACGTAAAATCACTGGTTGATTATTGGAATATTATACGTAGACGAAAGAAATTAGTCATAGTACCTACACTGATATTATTGTTGATAACGGTTGTAGTGGCTTTAGTCTTGCCACCTGTATACCAATCTCAAGCAACTATACTAATTGAACAGCAACATATTCCTACTGACTTAGTAAAGTCAACAGTGGTAAGTTTTGCTGATGAACGGATTAAACAGATAGAACAAAAGGTAATGACAGTTGACAATGTGACTAAAATTATCGAAAAATATAGTCTTTATCCAGAGCAGAAAGATAAAGTAGCAAACTTTGAATTGGCTGAGGAATTTAGAAAAAACACGGTTTTGACTTTAATTAATGCAAATGTTGTAAGTCAAGGTAGAGATAAGAAAGCAACATTAGCATTTTCACTCTCTTTCAGTCATAAAAACGCTATAGTCGCACAGAAAATTACCAATGAAATTGTTACTTTATATTTGGCTGCGAATATTAAAAACCGAACTGAAAGAGCCATTGAGGCCACAAAATTTCTAGAAGAAGAGGCAGATAAATTTAAGTTAGAGATTCAAAAGATTGAAAATCAGATAGCAGATTACAAAGAGAAATACAGTGATAGTTTGCCGGAATTATTGGCGGCTAATACTTCTGCAATTAGTCGTACCGAAAGTGAGTTACAGCAATTAGATTTGCGCGAAAGCATGTTGAATGAGCGCAGGATAAACTTACGTAATCAGTTAAGTCTGACAAGTCCCAATATTATAATGTCGGACAATTCAAATAATATAGTTGAATCCTTGTCTTCATTAGAAACACAGTATAGCTATTTATTAGGCAAGTACTCTGCTATGCATCCTGATGTTAAAGCGATAAAGCGCAAAATTGATAATGTTGCTCGTTCGAGCAGCGCTACAAAAGAGAATATAGCACAAAATATTAATAACCCCGTTTATCTGCAGTTACAAAGTGAAATAGAGATTTCGGGCCTTGAATTACAGAATATTTCTCAGCATAAACAAAAGTTACGTAATAGCTTAAAAGAGATTGAAGTTAGAGTATCTCAGACACATCAGGTGGAAAGGGGGTATTATGATTTAATGCGGGATTTGGATAATCAAAGACTAAAATATAAAGAATTAAAGTCCAAAGCGCTAGAGGCTAAATTATCTCAGACATTAGAAGAAGAACAAAAAGCAGAGAAATTTTCCTTAATTGAGCCTGCTAGAGTGCCGTCAAAACCAGAAAAACCTAATCGTTTTAAAATTTTAGTCTTGGGCTTTGTTTTATCTATAGGGATAGGTCTTGGGTTGGCACTTTTAGCGGAGATGCTGGATAGTAGCATTAGAGGGCATAAGCAGCTAGAAAGGGTGACAGGTATTGTCCCCATAGCGGTTATCCCTTATATAAAAAACCAAAACGATAAAGATCAGCACAAAAAGAATAAAAAGCAGATTGCCATGCTGGCTATTATTTTAGTGGTGGGCGCTATAGTTGCAACCCACTTTTTATATCAGCCATTAGATATTTTATGGTTTAAAGTATGGCATAGGATTAGTATGATATAGTTTGACTTAGAATGTAGGGTAATAGACTGATGTAGTAATAATGCCTAATTGAAACAAAATAACCTACGAAGGAACGGTTTCTTAAAACTGTTAGAAGGTTTTAGCGCAAGACTCTATATTATTTTAGCGGTAATTTTTTATAAGGTGAAAGCCGAGATGGAACGAGTAGAAAAAGCACTTAAAAAAATACAGGATGCTAAAAATAAAGTAGTACAACCAACGATTAAGGCATCGGAAGAGTCGTTAGTTATTAACTACACGCAAACTAAAACGCACGAAATCAACCATGAGCTATTAAGGGAACGTAGAGTAGTTTCGCTAGAAAAATATGGCGCGGAAGCAGAAACTTTTAAACTTTTACGGACTAAAGTACTTAAACAACTCAGAGTTAATAACTGGAACAGTGTTGGCATTACTGGCCCAACACAAGGTGTAGGGAAAACTATGGTATCGGTTAATTTAGCGATTGCGATGGCAAGAGAAGTTAACCAAACAGTATTATTAGTTGATTTGGACTTAAGGGTGCCTAGAATACAGTGGTACTTTGATGTCGAAGTTGAAAAAGGACTTAGTGATTGTTTAATGCAGAATATACCTATCAGCGAGGTATTAATTAACCCAAGTATAGAAAGGTTAGTTATTCTTCCTGGACGAGGGCGAAGTGAAAGCTCATCAGAATTATTGAGTGGTCCACTGATGCGTCAAATAGTTGAAGAGATTAAACAGCGTTATCAATCAAGAATCATCATTTTTGATTTACCGCCAATTTTAGCGAGTGATGATGTTTTGGCCTGTATGGATTTTTTTGATGCCGCATTGCTAGTCGTTGCAGAAGGTGAAAGCAAGCCCGAAGATGTAACTAAGTCATTGCACATGTTATCTGGATCTAACCTGCTGGGTATGGTTCTTAATAAGGCAGAAAACATTCCAGATCATATAGGATACTATTAAAAGCTTCTTCTAATTTAGTCCCATAGATCGATAAATAAGGCAGTTATGTATACCAGCTATTTTGGCTTAAGCAAAAAACCATTTTCACTGACTTCAGATGCAGATTTTTTATATTTAAGTCCTCCGCATAAAAAAGCCTTATCTATTTTAGAATATGGGCTAATGAGTCAGGCAGAATTTACCGTGATTACCGGCCAAATAGGTTTGGGTAAAACCACGTTGTTACAACGAGTATTAAAAACAGAAAGTGATGAATATATTGTTGGCTTAATAACCAATACGCATGCCGCATTTGGCGACTTGTTATCCTGGGTTCTTGCTGCCTTTAATATTAAAGACAAAGGTGGAAGTGAGGCGCAGCGCTATCAATTATTAGTAGACTTTCTGCGTCACTCTTATGCTAATCAGCGCCGAGCGGTGTTGATTATTGATGAAGCGCAAAATATGGACATAGCAACGCTAGAAGAATTACGATTACTGACAAATATTAATAGTGGTAGCCATATTCTGTTGCAATTAGTCTTAGTGGGTCACCCTGAATTAAAAGATAAGCTAAGAGATCCAAGACTCATTCAATTTGCACAGAGGATTTCTATAGAGTTTCATTTAAAACCATTAAATTTCGTAGAAACAGAAAAATATATTAATCATCGTCTTGAGGTCGTGGGTGGAATGGGTTTATTTACTAGTGCTGCTTGCACTGTAATATATTATTTTACCGGTGGTGTGCCACGGCTGATTAATAATATTTGTGAACTATGTTTAGTGTTTACCTTTGCAGATGATGAAAAGCAAGCCACATTAGAAACAGTGATACAGGTCGTTCAGGAAAACAAGACAGATGGAATTTTGCCATTAGTCGCGCAGAAAAATGAAGAAAATGAAAAGATAAGGCAGTTAGTACTTAAAAGTAATGGGATTGATTTAGAGCAGTTGTAATATTAATTACAGCCCCTTGACATTACGTACAGTTTAAAAAAGTGTCGAGGGTAGTGCTGGATCAGCTTAATAGTCGTCGTTTCTTAAGTTAAGGTGTTAGTTCATAGGGCGCAGCAGCACTACTACTTCACATTTGCAAAGTCGAAGTTACAGTAATTTGTGGCTAGGATGTAACTTTTTTATAACGTATTAATTTGATTTAAGGAATTATATATGAAATTTATTTTAATTATAGTAGGTAGTCTTTGTGCTCTGCTTCTTGGTTGTAATGATTCCAGTAACGGTCCTGAAGTTATTAGGGAGATTAATACAGCAATTAGTTCATTTCCTGCTGCAGCAGGAGGATCAGAAGAGCAAACAATGGATGTCGGTGTGAATACGAATTGGCTATCTTCCTGGGATACACCTCTATATTTAGCCAATCTTGCCGCAAATCTTGGTAAATGGGTGAAAGTCGATCCATCATCTGGACAACGAATAGGGGATGTAAAGGCCTCGGATCAGCATAGAGGGGCTGTGTTTCCTTATGATCCAGGGGATATACATAGGGCATACATAACTAATTTGGGCACGGGGATCCCTGCTGGCATATATACTGTGCGATGGAGTGGTAATGGTGAATTTGCTATTGGAGGCTACTCACTCACATCAGCAGTAGTATGGGATACTTCAGGTGCTTTTACATTTGAATATAGCGGTAGTGGGCTCATGGGGGCATGGTTTAAAGGGGAAAGCCTCACTTCTCTTGAAATTATTCATGAAGATAATGTTGCGGCATATGATGCTGGGAATAAGTGGAATCCTGCGTATATTGAGTTTGTTCAAAATGCAGGTATAAAAGTTTTACGTGCAATGAACTGGGGCGATACAAGCACTACAGTTGAATCACAATGGTCGGACAGAACTTTACCAACTGATATAGCTTATGGAGAAGGCTTTCCGATAGAACTTATGGCTGACTTTGTTACGCGCACTGGTATTGATATTTGGTGGTGTATTCCCGCTAGAGCAGATGATAATTACATAGAACAGGCTGGTGCGTTATGGAAAGCACTACTACCACCTACAGCTAAATTATATGTTGAGTTTGGTAATGAAGTATGGAACTATAGTGTCCCTTGGGGTGAAGGCACCCAGTGGTTACGCTACCCTAATGCTACTCGATATACAGCAGTTGCAGACCCTGTGACGGATACTTTTTATATGCCTAGTCATGGATTAGTTACGGGTGATAAGATTAGAAGTTTCAGTACTTTTGAAGACTATATAAATAAAGTTAACCACTATTGGATAATGGCAAATGGGGCTAATCCATTTGTAACAGTTGTTGATAGTGATAATTTCTATGTTAGTTATCCAGAGGGAGCGGCTAAAGCATTAATCTCATACGATCAAACAGAAATGATCTACATTAAAGACACAGGTCTTGTAGATACTCTGAATGAAAACTTCGTCTCTAGAAATGAAGCTGCTTGGGATGCCTTAGAGTTGAATATGGATCGTGCAAATATGCATTATATATTAAGTTCATGGGCTAATAGTGTATCTACTACGGAGGAACGGGTTAATGCCCTTGTAGACAAAACTAGACCGGACTCTGTAGCAGTTGCATTTTACTATACCCCCCATGTTGTAGCAGCTAAGCTAGACCAAGACACCACTGTGATGACTCCTAATATAATAGGCTTTCCTGCACATTTTGGTTTATACCTTGCTACAGATAATCCAACTAATGCAGAGGTAATATCTGGTGCTGGTGCAATAGCTAGTCAAGATTTTGCAAGTGTATCAGTTAATTCCTATACAGTAGGTAGTCAGGTTACAGGCTTAACAGATGGGGTTGCTTATAAGGCTATATTTATAGTTCATACTGATTTTGATATGCGTTTTGAAGTACCTTACACGCAGTCTGAAACTCCAATATCAGAAACATTCTTTGAGTCCCATGAGCAGCACCTAAAACGTGAAAGGTACGATATCGCTGATAAGGGTGATTCAGCTTTGGCGCATGCAGCAGTATCGCAAAGTATTCCAATCGTTGGCTATGAAGGTGGTTTAGCTTTTGATTATACAAAACCTGTAGATGTTGAGCCTTTCTGGGATGCCTACGCGCTGTCCCCAGAGGCAGAGCAGTCAACGTTGGAACACTTTCTACGACTCGCTGGTGCAGGTGTGGCTGAATATAATGTATATAAGGACGTTTCAACATCAGCATTTCACTTATCTAAGAACATAGAAACGCCATTAGATTATGGGCCTTATCGTGCGTATGTAGAAATGGGAGGCGAAATAACATCTAATGGTAATACTGTTTTTTCAGATAACCATAATATTGAGGTTTTATCGAAGCCCGACTCGCTAGAAACTATCTATGATTTAAGAGCAGATACTTCTGGAGCTGTCCCCTGGTCATTTGAAATACTATCCGGAAACGAGGAGGGTGTTTTTACGCTTAATTCCAATGGTCAATTATCTGTAACTGATGTTAATGCTCTGGATTGGAATGTCCCTAATATTTTCAATTTGAAGACAGCTGTTTATAACGGTGAGACTTATGATATGGCCAGCCAAACAATTAAGCTATGGGATATTGGAAAAGTAGTGTCATTCAATAAGGTCAACAATGCCGGGGCAACATTTGGAGATAGAGTCTTTAATCCAGGCGATACAATATCATTCACATTTTGGTATACCGATAAACCATATGAAATACCTGCAAAAGACAGTCATTTTATTGAATATCTAGGGTGGGATTTTTTATTGCATCCTTCGGGGAAAGTTTTGCTAGGGCCAAGTTTTTCTGTGACTATAGATGGAAATAGTATCTCTGATAATTATAATTTTAGTGAAAATGTATCGAAAGATTATCCGCATAGGATGGTGATCACAGTTAACGAAACGTACACTATATCAGGCATAAGTAAAACAAGCATAGCGCAGCTTGGCTGGGATGGCGTTATGCGTGATTTAACCTTGAATCAGGGCGGGGTTGAAACGGCTTGGGCAATGGACTCCGGTGCATTTGGTGCTGTATCACCACAGAACCAAGAGACAGCAACTATCGGTTCAGGAGTGCTGACTTATGTGAATGTGCTTGAAACCGACTGGTCAAATATCGAAAAGTGACAGATAGAAAGCATTCAAATTCAATTGCCTAAGATTCTGAAATTAAGTGTTGGTGCGATACGGTTTCATGCTGTGACATGGAGTGGGAAATTACTTCAGCATTATATATAATTTAGGGTTAAAATGCTTCGGATAAGAGAATTTTCTTAAACTACGTTAGATTTTATACTGCCTCGTCACCATGATTTTAGGTGGTATTTTTGAGTTGACTGTATATCAATTTCTTATGTGATATGGCTATTGAAATGGATTCATTGGTGTGAATTCGATGAGTTATTTAATACTTAGGAACGCACATGAAGTAACTTTGACACAATGGGACGCCGGATCTTTAGTCCGCCTTTTACAATGCAGGCTAAAGACCTACGTTCCATTTTAAGGTGCATACCTTATTTCGTGCACGCTCATTAGGATTCAATTTTTAATAAGACCCGAAACTATAGCGAAATACTGGCAAGTAAATAGGCTGCTTTTCCTGTATTCCGCAAGCTTCATACAGACTTGTATTTCAGGAAATTATGAAATCCCCATTCATTAGTTTGAATAATTCTCTATTTAGGATTGAAAAATGTATTATTTAATGGATGTCATGAATTCTAATGCCTGAACACATAAGGGCTTATTTTTTTCATACTAACGCTTTCATTAATGATTTTTGAGTATAGTAAAAAGACTATTTGTAGATTATCTTCATACCATAACTTTGACAGCAGACGGAATGCTTGGTTATTTTTGACTTCAGTAGCATTTTTACAGCTAACTTTTGGTTTTATAGTCTGATAGCAGCAGTTGTATTCTTTATATACTGCGTCTCGTGATGAAAATAAATTAGGATTATATTATTTTCTATTGTTTATTCTGCCTCCAGTTTCAATGTCAATTTCTGGTGGGGGAGGCATTAATCAGCTCATAGCTATTAGTCATCCACGCATGTTGCCTATGTGTATTTTAGTGCCTCTAATTTTCAAAACATCTGGGTTAACATTCAAAATTAATAACAGAGTAAATCTCTTTGTTATCGCGTATTTTGCGTTGTCCGCTTTTCTGAATTTTAGAGACTCATTATCATTTGCGGATGCAATTCGTTATGTACTGTATGATTTTACGGATTTTTTTGTTCCATACATGATTTTTTAGTAGATATTTGGGATCAATAAAGCAATTGTACGATGTGTTTCTGCCCTATATTGCTGCAACAGGTTTACTATCAGCGATTGCAAGTTTTGAATTCGTGAGAGGTTGGCTAGTTTATGATGTGTTTGCACACTCAATGAGGCTTGACTTGGGAGTGAACGAATATATTGCTCGTGCCGGTAATGTTAGGGCGATGGCTTCTACTACGCAACCTATTGCATCAGCTTATGTGTTAATGGTAGCGGTTGGTTTTTAAAGAGTCAATAAAGCTGAAGAGTACTTGGGTTTTAAGGGCTGCTTTACTTCGTGCATGACTCCTTGTAACTCTTTCAAGAGGGCCGTGGTTTGGTTTAGCCATTCTATTATTTATGTTTGTCATTACAGGGCGACATCAGGTATTGAATCTTTTGAAATTGACTGCTGGAGCGTTTGCAGGACTCATGATTTCATTACTGACTTCGATGGGAAGGAATATCGTTGCCACACTGCCATTTATTGGTGATAGTGAACAAGACAATGTCGAGTTTCGAAATGTTCTTATTGATGTTGCATATACAATAATAATGCGTAATCCTTTGTTCGGATCTGGTGACTATAGGAGTGTCCCAGAATTTCTGGAAATCACTTCGGGGCAATTAGACATTGTTAACTCATACTTAAATATAGCTTTGAGCTCTGGTTTAGTCGGGCTGTTTGTATTTTGTATGGCTTTTGTTGTGGCCATTATTTCTATTCGGAGCTACGGTTATGTTCTCAATACTTGCGTTTAAGGAGATGCGCTTCGTGCCGCACAGCACATCCTAGGTATTTTGAGCTAACAATAGGGCTACTGTATTCAGATGCGATAAATAAAGCATCTTTTTCATTCACGCTAACAGTATCTAAAGCAAAGCAAAGAGTACTTTGAATACTTAAGTACAAAACAAGATAAGATTTAGAAAAAATGTGCACGTGTAACCCCATAATAAATTCTATAACTCTAGTGTATACACTTACACTTAGGGTATACTTTTTTAAATTTTCTTGGAAAGGTCAATTTGATTGCTTAGCAAACGACGATAGACTCTTTTTATGATACCCACTACAGTTAAAGGCTTAACTTTGAAGCAGTATTTTTTCTTAAGGCGTTTATAGATGGAAGGTAATATATTTGCTTTCGCGATGTTGATAATATGGCCATTAATATCTATTAGATTATATCAAACCCAAACCATACAAAACGCTAGCTTCTGGACGATAGTGGGTGGTTTTATGACTTTGCCCGTAAGGACTGAAGTGGATTTACCACTGATCCCTGCCTTAGGTAAACATTCAATTCCTGTTGTCGCTGCAATAGTCGGTTGTTGGCTGGTAAAAGGACGTCGTATTAAGTATTTTGCTAATAAAGGTTGGCTTAAATTTTTAGTCTTATTAATGATTATTGCGCCATTTATCACAGTTATGCTGAATGGAGATAGAGTGATTGTTGGAGGGGATTTTATACAAGGATTAACGCTCCACGATGGATTATCAGCGGTTATAAATCAGCTATTGTTGATAACGCCATTTTTCATGGGCAAGCAGTTTTTTCGGACTTATGAAGATCACTTATTAATATTTAAAAGTCTAGTTGTCGCTGGATTGATTTATTCCATACCAATGTTATTTGAAATACGTATGAGCCCGCAGCTACATAGCTGGTTATATGGTTATTTTCCACATGAATTTGTGCAACAAATGCGGGCAGGTGGATTTCGCCCTGTAGTGTTTATGGGGCATGGTTTATTAGTAGCTTTTTTTACCGTCGTTGTCTTACTTTCTTCCACAGTATTATGGAAAAACAATGAAAAAATACGGCAATTTTCAGCAACAAAGTTAAGTTATTTTTTTATAATTCTCTTGTTCTTATGTAAAAGCATGGCTTCGCTTATGTATGGTTTGTTTGCTGTGCTTATGATTAAAAAAACATCATATAAAGTGCAATTACGGATGGCTTTAATTTTAGCGATATTAGCAGTAAGTTATCCTATGTTGTCAATTTTGAATATTTTTCCTCATCAGCAGTTATCAGATTTAGCCGTTGAATACATGGGTGAAGAGCGGGCTCAATCTTTAACGTATCGTTTTGATAATGAAAAAGTTTTGTTGGATCATGGACGAAAAAGATTTTTCTTCGGTTGGGGGGGGTGGGGGCGTAATCGTGTGTATAATGAAGAAACAGGAAAAGATGAAACAGTAACAGATGGCCGTTGGATTATTACTTTTGGAACAGCAGGTTGGTTAGGGTTTATAGCGGAGTTCGGTTTTTTGTTAGTGAGTGTTTTACAAGCTAATAAAGCTGCGAAGATAATTAAATTATCTACTAAGGAATTAACCTTATTAGCGGCTCATGCCCTCTTGGTCAGTTTTATTATGATTGATCAACTTCCTAATGCCTCTTTCGCGCCTTGGCTTTGGTTGTTAGTTGGTATTTTATTAGGGCGTTCAGAAGATATAATGAATAAGAATCAATTACAACGTAATAAACCGATAATAACTCAATGAGTAAAACATTAAAGCAGCGTGCGGTACGTTCAGGAAGTTGGGTTATATTCGGTCATTTATTTTCTCAGGGCTTGCGTTTAGGCAGTAACCTCATTTTAACGCGACTACTTGTGCCTGAAATATTTGGCGTGATGACAATCGTAACTGTCATTATGGTGGGCTTAGCCATGTTTTCGGATGTGGGATTATTGCAAAATATCGTACAAAGTAAACGAGGTGAAGAGCGAAAGTATCTAAACACGGCGTGGACTATTCAGATTATCAGAGGTTTGGCAATTTTTTTAATTGCATTGGTATTAAGCTTTGGCCTATATGTCTTAGGGCAGCTAGGTTGGTTAAACTCAGACACTGTTTATGGTAATGCTCAATTGCCAGTCATTCTTGCTGTTGTATCACTGACCGCAATTGTTGCGGCATTTAATTCTATTAATATATTAGTGTTAAATAGAAAATTGATGATGAGTAAGTTGATAATGATTGATTTGGTCAGTCAAGTGGCAGGCCTTATGTTTATGTTGATGTGGGCATGGTATCAGCGAGACGTTTGGGCCTTAGTTTTTGGTGGCATCCTAAGTGCTGTTGTGAAAATGCTGTTGTCACATAATGTCAGTATCGGTGAGAGATGTCATTTTAATTGGGATAAAAAGGCTGTTCATGAGATTATCCATTTTGGTAAATGGATATTTTTGTCCTCAATCTTTGGCTTCCTGCTCAATCAAGGAGACAGGATATTATTGGGTGGCATGATTAGTGCTGAATTGCTTGGTGTTTATAGTATCGCATTTTTTCTAGCCAATGCACTGAAAGATGCATTATTAAAACTGATTTCCTCAGTTTTTTTCCCAGTGCTTAGTGAAACAGTGAGGAATTCACCCGAGAGATTAGAAAGTACTTATTACAAAATACGTAATAAGATTGATACGATAACATTTTTTATAGCTGGATTTATATTCGCATCAGGCGAAACTATTGTCAGATTTTTTTATGATTCACGATATCAAGATGCTGGATGGATGTTGCAAATATTGTCACTATCGCTTGTTGCGACAGGTTTTTTTCTTTCAGGACAGTGTTTTTTGGCTCAAGGTAATTCAAAAATTCTAACATTAATGACACTTATACAAACAGCTTCACTGTATATCCTGCTACCATTTTTATACTATGAATATGGCATGCTAGGTGCCGTGTGGTCAATAGTTGCAATTTCGCTTATTCGAATTATCGTTTCGAGTATGTATATGAAAATATATTTCTTTTATAACATAAAGAAAGAGTTTTTGATGTTACCGGTTATTTTTATCGGATACGGCATAGGAGTGTTCTTGTGAGTTTTAAACCACAGTATATGATGATGACAAAGGTAGGTGTTATGCAGTTTTCCTTTTCGAAGGAAACTACAATGTTTATGATGAGAATCTTTTTATATTTTTATTTCGTATTACCGGTTTAATAAACACTAGTAAAGTAGGTTGTTAATAAATGAATTTACCATCAGTATTTATAATCGGAGCAGCAAAGTCGGCAACTACAACGCTAGCCGAATTATTGAGCATGCATCCTAGAATTTGTCTTGGTGAGCAAAAAGAACCTGAGTTCTTTTCTCATGATGATCATTTTAGTCTAGGTTTTAAACATTATAGTGAAAATTATAAATATGCCTCAAAAGAAGACATCATAATTGATGCATCAACCTCATATTCACGATCGCCTCAATTTCCATTGTCGGCTCAACGCATCTATCACTTTAACCCTCAAGCAAAAATTATTTACGTTTTACGAAATCCAATAGATAGATCATATTCACATTATGTTCACCGATACAGTAAAGAATTGTATCCCAATCAGCCGTTTAATATTTCATTCTCCGAATTTGTTAAACAAGAACCCGTCTGTTTGGACTCTAGTCTTTATCAATATCAGTTGGCATGCTATTTAAAATATTTTGATTCTGATTCGATACACATTGTATTTACAGAAGATATTAAGGAAAATCAATTTAAGTGTTTAGAGAATGTATGTAGCTTTATAGGCGTTGAATATCAACCTGAATGGTTTAAAGTTACTTCAAGTAATGTTGGGCAGAGTTTTCTTGATAGCAGAAAAAAAGTGGCAATATCAAATATATTTAGGAGCTTACCTTTTTATCATAAATTACGAGGTAATATATCTAAGCCTTTGAAGGAAAAAATATATAAATTATTGCTCATGTCATTCGCTAAATCTATTGATCAAGATTTTACACCAAACCCATTAATCAGAGAAGACGTCTTAATGATGAAGGTTCTGTTTAAAGACTCTAATGATTGGCTAGAAAAATATACAGGAAGAACACTTGAGCATTGGGACTGTTACGGTAAAGAAAGTGAATGAAAAAAACTTAGTATTCATTTGTGGGGCATTACGATCTGGATCTTCGCTTACCCATTTAATCCTTGACCATCATCCAGAGATAAATAACCCAGGTGAATTTGATTTTCTATTTGATCAAATATCAGCAGGTGTTACGTTTCCAGTTATGGCAGCATATGAGGAATGGTTATCTGTTCATCGTATCTTTCAATCTAAACTATTGAGCATAGACTCCTCATTAGATTACCCTGAACTTTTTGATTCGTTTATAGCTCAGCTGGCACAAGCTAATTGTGCATTGACATTGAATGTTCATAGACATTTTGATTTGATTCCCTATTTGTTTCCTAATGTTAAATTTATACATTTAATACGTGATCCTAGAGATGTTGCTAGGTCTAGTATAGGAATGGGCTGGGCGGGTAATGTTTATTATGGTGTTGATCATTGGATTGAAACTGAAAAATCATGGGAGCGTCTTCAGGAAAAGGTTGCGCCAGAACAATATATGGAATTAAGCTTTGAAGAATTGATTTTATCACCTCAGCCCGTTTTACAAAAAGCCTGTGATTTTATAGGGGTACCCTATTCTGAATCAATGCTAAATTTTTCTGATAGTTCAACTTATAGTGAACTTGATCCATCATTGGTTTATCAGTGGCAAAAGAAATTATCAAAAAGAGAAATTCAGTACGTTGAATCAAAAGCGCATATATTTATGGAATCACTTGGTTATACTTTAAGTGGGCATCCTCTGATAACTTTTGGAATACTTGAAAAAATAAAGTTAAAAATTGCAAATAAACTCTTTAAATTACAATTTAGCATTAGGCGACATGGCTTAGTGCTTGTATTTAAACATCGGTTATCTCGTTTATTGAATTTAAAGTCTATGAATAAGCAGGTAACACTCAAAATGAATGATATTAACAAATTGTATTTAAAATAGTGAAAGATAAAAATCAACGTATTGTTGTCGTTATTATTAATTATAAAACAGCTGATTTAATCATTGATTGTCTGGAGTCGCTACTTCCAGAATTAAGTAGTTTGAAAGCTAACGTCATCATCGTTGATAATAATTCTAATGATAATTCTTGTAATGAAATTTCTGATTGGATCATTAAAAACGATATTTTGAAAAAAGTTGAATTAATTGCTTCATATGAGAATACTGGTTTTTCAGGGGGAAATAATCGCGGCATTAGTCATATTGAAGCTGACTATTATCTATTATTAAATAGCGATACCTTGCTGCGCAAAGGTGCGATTAGCTTATTACTTGAAGCAGCTAAAAAGGATAAAAGCGTTGGTTTAGTCAGTCCGCGCTTAGAATGGACAGATACAACACCACAAGAAAGTTGTTTTCGTTTTCATTCGCCAATTAGTGAATTAATCTCATCAGCGAATACAGGCTTAATTACGCGCTTATTTAAATCATATAATGTGCCTTTTTTAGTTTCTGATACAGCTGATTGTTACGATTGGACGAGCTTTGCTTGTGTATTAGTTAAGTCTGAGGTCTTTAAAGATATAGGGCTGATGGATGATGGCTATTTTATGTATTACGAAGATGTGGCTTTTGCCTATCATGCTCAAAAGGCAGGTTGGAAAGTATTAAATGTGCCAGATGCTCATGTGGTGCATTTACGTGGTGGTAGTTCCCCCGTGAAATCACAAACAAAATTACGTAAGCGTTTACCGCGTTATTATTATGAATCGAGAACCCGTTGTTTTTATCAGTTATACGGCCGATTAGGTTTGTTGGCGGCTAATCTATTGTGGACAATAGGCTGGGGAATATCAACATTACGTCAGTTATTAACATCTAGCTTTGAGCCTTCGGTTTCTGAGGCTCAATGGAAGGATATTTGGATTAATTTTAGTAATCCTTTAAAATCTTATATTCATCCTGATCATTATGATAAATCTTGATGTTGTGCTGAAAAATGAGCACAAATTTGGGGCGCGGATCTTTAGTCCGCTTTTTAAAATGCAGGCTAAAGACCTGCGCCCCTTTAAGTCATTTCCTTACACACATCTTTTTGAACAATAATAATCAATGACTTACAGAAAGATAGTGAAAATTGAGAATCCAGAAAAATCAGGAGCTACAAGAAATCGTGTGAAAATAATACAATGTTGTAACTCATTGATTTACATTATGTCTAATACTTGTGTGTAAGGAGATGCCTTTAAGTATGTACAGGTAATTTTATGTCCACTCCTTAGTTTATGGACTTAATAGAATTGGAGTCTGTATTAAAACATTGGCTCAGTGAGCATACTGAAATTGAATTAGCTATTTTGTTTGGCTCTTATGCGAAAGGAACAGCAACAGACCATAGTGATATTGATTTTGCAATTAAATTATCATCTAGGCAAGGTATAAAGGCTGGTGATAAGCTCGCTTATATTCAGCAACTGTCAATATTGCTTAGTCGAGATATTGATTTGATTGACTTAAGATCGGTAGGGCAACCTTTATTAGCCCAGATTATAAAGTACGGTAAGCGGCTATTAGGATCTGATGCAGACTATGCACAACTGGCTATCAATAATATTAATAGCATACAAGATTTTACGCCTTATATTGAACGAATGTTAACGGAAAGAAGAAAGCGGTGGTTGGTTAATGGATAATATTAGATAAAAAAGTCGATTTTCATCATTTAAATGATTTTAAACGTTATATTGAAGAAATTACGCGATAACGAGGATTTATGACGAAACCTGATTTTATTATTATCGGTGCTATGAAAAGTGCAACGAGCACTTTACATGAGCAGTTAGCTTTGCAGGATGGTATTTTTATGACCACTCCTAAAGAGCCTAATTATTTTAGTGATGATGAGCAGTATGCGCGTGGTGAGGCTTGGTATGAGGGTTTATTTGCTAATGCGGAGGCTAATGATTTATGTGGTGAGTCGAGTACGCATTATACAAAATTACCTGATTACCCATTAACGATTGAGCGCATGGCTAAGCGGCTTAAAAAGGTTAAATTGATTTATGTGCTGCGTCATCCCGTGGATCGTTTAATTTCTCATTATATACATCAATGGTCACAGAATGTTATCAAGTGTGATATTAATGAGGCCATTGATCAATATGAAGAGTTAACGGCTTATAGTTGTTATGCAAGGCAGTTGCAGCCTTATATTGAGCAGTTTGGACGTGAAAATATTTTACTTTTATTTAATGAATCAATAAGAAAAAATCAGCAAAAAGAACTTGAAAAAGCAGCTGAATTTATTGGTTATAAAGAGAAGGTTGTTTGGCAAGAAGATCTTGCAGCACAAAATGTATCAAATGAACGGATACGAGCCTTTCCAGGTTATAGTTGGATTGTTGAATCTGAAATTATGACTTTTTTACGTCGTGTGTTGATACCTAAATGGCTTAGAAATAAAATTAAAAGTGAAATGACATTAAAAGAACGTCCTGTGATTGATCCGGTGCACCTTGCTCAAAATACGACTATATTTGATCAGGATTTAGCTCGTTTGGGACATGCGTTGAATGTTGAATTATCTTGTGAAACGTATAAAACTATTGTGATTAACCAAGAATTGAGTTTGCAACACGATATAGAGGAAAAATAATGGTATCTATTACTGATGCAGATTGGAGTCGAGAAGTTCCTCGTAAGTTTTGGGATCCGAGTAGAAAATTGTTGCTGTCTATTAGGTGCTATCAAAAATGTAAACAAAAGAAAGGTTTTATTGCATTAGTCATATCAAAAATTTGTGTGATTCAACATGCTTTTTGGTCGGCAATTTCTGGAGCTGATATTCCTATTTCTTGTAATATTGGAGGAGGGCTGTTAATTCCTCATCCAAATGGGATTGTTATTCATCCACAGTCTGAAATAGGCATTAACTGTTTAATACATCAGCAGGTTACGGTCGGAGTAAAAAGAGGAAATGCTATTCCACCAAAGATTAGCGCTCATGTTGATATAGGTGCTGGCGCTAAAATTATAGGTAATATTAATATTGGTGACCATAGTTTAATTGGTGCAAATGCTGTTGTAGTTAAAGATGTTGAAGCAGGTGTCATCGTGGCAGGTATTCCGGCTAGAGCGATAGGTTTTACGCAAGATAAATACAATAACCATGACTGATAGAGCACGAATCGGTGCTGTGGTAATTGGCCGTAATGAAGGTCAACGTCTTGTTACTTGTCTTCAATCGTTGGTAAATAGTCTTGATTATATTGTGTATGTTGATTCTGGTTCTAACGATAGTAGTTTGCACGAAGCGGAGTCTTTAGGTGTTGCAACGATTTCACTTAATATGTCTATTCCCTTTACTGCTGCACGGGCACGAAATGAAGGTGCGCAGTATCTTTTAAGTAATTTTGTTGAGTTAGATTATATTCAGTTTATTGACAGCGACTGTGAGATTCAGCCTGAGTGGATTGTTACTGCGGCCCATTTTTTAGATGAGCATGCTGATTATGCCGTTGCTTGTGGTCGTAGGCGTGAACGATTTCCTGAACAATCAATATACAACCAGTTATGTGATATTGAGTGGAATACGCCTGTTGGTGATGCGTTTGCTTGTGGTGGCGATGCTTTAATTCGTGTCGAGGCTTATAAGCAGGTTAATGGTTATCGCGATGATTTAATTGCCGGTGAAGAGCCTGAAATGTGCTTTCGACTTAGGGCAAAGGATTGGAAAATAAAGCGATTAGATGCTGAGATGACTTTACATGATGCAGCGATGATAAAGTTTTCTCAATGGTGGAAAAGAACCACTCGTACAGGGTACGCTTTTACACTAGGCAGTTCGATTCATGGTAAATCAGAAGAACGTTATTGGGTGAAGGAAACTCAAAGAATAATGTTATGGGGTTTATTTTTACCTGTGTTTATTGTTGTTTTAGCCTTTGTTAATCCTCTTTTTCTATTTTTATATTTAATTTATTTTGTTCAGATTGTAAGGGTGGGTTTGAAACGACGAGATTTAGGAACAATAAAATTTAAATGGGCGGCTAGTGTTGTGCTAGGGAAAATACCAGAGGCTATAGGATTAATTAATTGTTTATTGGATAGGTTAAGAAATATTACGCCTAATATTATTGAATATAAGTAATGGAGTGTAGATGTAATGATTAATGAAATAACTCGTACTTTTTATGAGATAAGGACAGATTCTTATCGGTACAGTAGATGGCTTTTGGTTTTCTTGTTCATATCGAATACGTAGATACTCTATTAAAACGCAAGCGTGAATGCATAAAAATTTATATTTTTATGCATTTATAGTGATAGGTAACGTATAAAAACGAGCCCCATCGAATTTTTTGTTAGTACGTAACATGCCATGGATGGCGTGTAATAATTTACGCATCACAGCACAGACCGCTTGTACTTTCTTTAAGCCATTATCCTCAATCAAGTGATGATAATAGCCTTGAATATTCGGCTCGAATCGGCTGGCAACCAAAGCTGGCATATACAAGGCCTGACGAATATATTTATTACCCACTTTGCTAATGCGTGGCTTTTTAGATACGCTACTACCTGAATCAAATATCCTTGGATCCAACCCTGCATGAGCAACCCACTGCCGCGCAGTCATATCCTTAGGCAAGATCATCAGTTCACTCAGTATTTGTACCGCTGAGGCTTGTGCAATCCCTTTGATGCCGGTGATTAATGTATAAGCTTGCTTCAGATCTTCATTTTGATGAATAAGGTTAAGTGCACTGTCGCGCAAGGTTTTAATTTGTGCGTCTAAAATATCAATCAACTGCTCTGTCTGTTCAATCACCAGCACAGGTGTTTCCACTGTTGATTCCAAAGCATGAAGCTGGTTTTTAGTTTGTGTTTTTTGCTTACTTAAGGCGGCAATACGACGCGCAGTCGCTCTTAAGCTAATACATTCATCGGCTGGACGCTCCCAGGCTTCAAAAGGCATTCTTTCAGCATAAATCGCTAAATTCTCTGCATCAATCGCATCGGTTTTGCTGCGCGTCATTAAGGCTTTAGCAAAGTTGTGTGCGGCTTTGGGGTTAATCACCATCACTTCAATACCGTCTGCTCGACTAAGAGCGACAGCTAAATCAAAATGATAGATGCCTGTTGCCTCGATGCAAACCTTTGTTTCTCCTTTAAGTTTTGTTAAAGACTGAATAATTGATTGATGACCTAAAGGGGTATTATCAAAGGATTTCGCTTTACGTGCCTTACCATTAACCATGACGACAACAACTAATTCCTTGCAACTCACATCAATTCCGACAGTATTCATTTTTTATCCCATATTAAGTATTATAATGATCACTGGTTTCCCAACCCTGACACTTCACCTACCGTCCTTGTGAATGCAGACTCAGAAGCATAGCTTACAGGTCTCAGATACTCCACGGCATGGATGACGAGGGTGGGGAGCCAATCTACGAGCAAGCTCAAAGCTTAAGGTTGGGCCGGCTTCCCCAGAAAATCAGTTATTACTATAATTGTTTTGTGTTAAATAATCTTGTGTTTAAGAGATATGTTTAATATACAAGGTTAAGGAAATCAAAGCCTAGTTTTTTGGTACTGCTTCCTTTAGATCTTTTTTGGGGGATTGTTCGTGCCTTAGTATCTAGTACGAAAATTTCTTCTGAGATAAAAAATGGAACTGCATTTTATCTTCCTCATCCTGATGGAGTTATTCTCAATGGTATGTGTGTCATAGGTGATAATGTATCCATATACCAGCAAGTTACAATCGGTGAGTGGTGGGGAGCAGCCCCATGTATAAAAAATGGTACTTCTATTTTTGCTGGAGCTAAGGTCTTTGGAGGTATTACTATTGGAGGAAACTGTAAAATAGGTGCAAATACAGTTATTAATGTTGATATACCAGATAATTCATCAGTATCGGTGCAAAGTGTAGTTATTCGTTCTCGATCTATAGAAAATAGTATACCCAATCCAGATTGAAACACGTAGTTCAGTAATTTCAATAAATTATGTCAATGTAGTTTTAGTTTATTAAGCATGGAGATTTTTTTACATTGATTAATTGGCAACCTCAAATAGGTGATCCTACAGCTATGGGCTGGATCACCGTTGCTTTATACTTTTTTATGGCACTTGTAGCCTTTAAGGTTATTGTGTCTGTTCCTGTTCTTTTTTCTGCTGAAACAGCCGTCAAACAAAAATGGTTTTGGTCGCTTGTTACATTGATATTACTAATTCTTGGTATTAATAAGCAGTTAGATTTACAGTCTTTATTTACGGCGATAGGGAAGTATTACGCCCATCGAGATGGTTGGTATGAGCATTGGTGATTCATTCAGGTATCAGGTATTATCGGTTTGCTGGTGGCTATGGGGCTGGTGATGAGTGTTTTTGTTTATTTTATGAAAGCTATTGCTAAGGTTAATCGCTTGGTTTTTGTAGGCTAAGGTTTTTTATTGTTGTATGTTGCCTTTAGAGCAACCTCTTTTCATCACATGGATATTCTAATTAATATGACTTTTTTGGACGTGCGCATGAATTGGGTTTTTGAGTTATCCGGCATTCTATTGATTGCGCTGTGTACAATGAATTTGTTAAGACTTAAGGTAGAGTAATAATGAAAGTAGCTTATTTTACCAATCAGTACCCTAAGGTTAGTCATAGTTTTATTCGGCGTGAGATTCTTGCTTTAGAGCAGTTGGGTTATGAAATTGAACGTTTTGCTTTGCGTTCTGATGCAGCTGAGTTAGTTGATAGGCTTGATCAGGATGAATTTACCAAGACGGCTTATATTCTTTCTGAACCTAAAGTTGCGCTTATTTTTTCTGGTTTGACTGTTTTTTTACGTCAGCCTGTAAAATTTATAAAGACGCTATTACTTGTGGTTAAGATGGGGTTTCGCTCGGATCGCGGCGTATTAAAGCATATTGCTTATTTGTTAGAGGCTTGTGTTTTATTGAAGTGGCAGAAACAAAAACAGATTCAACATATTCATGCTCATTTTGGGACTAACTCTACTGCTGTAGTGATGTTTGCCTATTTACTTGGTGGAGCTGGTTATAGTTTTACTGTGCATGGGCCAGAAGAGTTTGATAAGCCTGAATTTATTGCATTGTCAGAAAAAATTAAACATAGCCGTTTCGTCGTCGCTATTAGTTCTTTTGGGCGTAGTCAATTATTTCGTTGGATTCCTGCGGAACAATGGCCGAAAGTAAAAATTGTGCGTTGTGGATTGGGAGCTGATTTTTTAGGTGTTAATGAAGAACGTGTACCGAATACGAGTCATCAATTAATTTGTGTGGGCCGATTATGCGAGCAAAAAGGCCAGTTATTGTTGTTGGAATCAATGCGAACCCTTAAGCAAGAAGGCATTGAATGTCAGCTTGTTTTGGCTGGTGATGGCCCAATGCGACCCGAAGTTGAACGACGTATTACTGAGTATGAGTTGCAGGATAGGGTAAAAATTACAGGATGGATTAGTAGTGAACAAGTAAAAAGTTTGTTAATTGAATCGCGGGGTCTTGTGTTGCCCAGCTTTGCAGAGGGTTTGCCTGTTGTGATTATGGAGGCATTGGCTTTGTCTCGGCCTGTTATTTCAACGTACATTGCAGGTATTCCTGAGTTAGTGATTAATGGTAAAAATGGTTGGTTGGTGTCTGCGGGTGATAGCGATGCATTGACGAAGGCTATGCGCGATTTATTGAGTACAGAAGAAGCTATGTTATTGAGTATGGGGAGAGGTGGTTATGAGGCTGTTAATACTCAGCATAATATTGATACTGAAGCGGCTATATTGGCTCGTCATTTTGCAGAGGCATTAAGTGAATGATCGCTAATGAGTTTGGTGTTATTTCTTTGGCAGCTTTATTTTCAGTACCTTTAGTGGTGATTGGCTTTGAGCTTTTGCTTGCGTTGTTACATAAAGAATCAATAGATGAACTGGATGATAATATTGGTATAAATTCCGCCTATACGATATTGATGCCAGCACATAATGAAGCTAGTATTATTGCTATAACCTTGGGTAAATTGCTTAAACAAAAAGCGTTAGCTAAATCTATTGTGGTTGTGGCTGATAATTGCACCGATAAGACGGCTGAGATAGCACAAAGATTAGGTGTTACGGTACTTGAACGTTTTAATAATAAGCAAAAGGGCAAAGGTTTCGCGCTGGATTATGGATTAAATTATTTAAAAACGACGCAACCACCAGAGGTATTAATCATATTGGATGCTGATTGCGAAATAGATAGTCACAGTTTGAAGTATTTGTTTAAGAAATGTATTCAGCAATCTACTCCATTTCAATCTTTATATTTAATGCGTCAGGGTCGTAATGCTTCGCTTAAACAGCGTGTAGCTGGGTTTGCTTGGTTGGTAAAAAACAAATTACGACCCATTGCTGTTAATAAATTAGGCTTAGCGGTGACTTTAACAGGAACGGGAATGGCGTTTCCTTGGTCTGTTATTGCAGATATTAATATCGCGCATGGGAATATTGTCGAAGATATGCAATTAGGTATTGATTGTACTTTGAAAGGTTTCGCCCCTGTATTTTGTGAGCAGGCAATTGTTTATAGTGATTTTCCTGAGCAGAGTGAGGCAGAAACTACGCAGAGAACTCGTTGGGAGCATGGGCATTTAATGACGATTACTCAGCAAGTGCCTAAATTAATGAAGCAAGCGCTTATTCGTAGGGATTGGCGTTTATTAGGCCTGGCTTTGGATATTGGTGTACCACCATTGGCTTTATTGGTGATGTTATCTTTATTTGGTTTAGTATTTTTTGCTGGAATGGCCCATTTTATGGGGCATTATGCAGCGTTTTTCATGTTTTCAAGTAGTTTTATCTTTTTTTCTAGCATGATAATGCTAACCTGGTGGCGATATGGGCGTGATTATTTAACTCTACAAGAATTGTGTAGTATTCCCGTGTATATCGTTTCGAAACTGTCTATTTATGTTAGTTTTATTTTTAAACGCCAAAAAACATGGGTTAGAACTTCACGAGGTGCAAATGATAAAAGGAAATAGTGCGATTGATTATTATGACTGGGTTGATTATGCAAAAGGAATTGGCATTATTATTGTGGTTTATGGCCATGTTGCTCGGGGCGTATTTAATGCTAGGATGATAATTAATAAGGTCGATACGATTGTATCCCTATTTGATCTAGTCTTTGATTCAGCTCGTAGGTCCGATTAGCGCAGCATAATCGGACGCTTGTTACCCTGTCAGCAAGCCATATATTTTAAAAAGTGATAAGTCATGCCCAATTATCGACGTGTATTTATAGCTGGAGGGGCGTATTTTTTACGGTTAATCTTTTGCAGAGATATGATAATAACTTATTAATTCAAGAAATAAATCTCCTGCGTGATACGGTAAGGCAAGTACGTGCACGTTACCCTTTTCACATAGACGCCTGGGTTGTTTTGCCAGAGCATTTGCATTGTGTTTGGATATTTCCTCTGGAGACAGCAATTTCAGCATGCGTTGGCGATTAATAAACAGTGGATTCTCACGAGATTTACCTGTTCAAAGGTAAGGTGAGCGGCAGGAGAACGAGGGATATGGCAGCGACATTATTGGTGGCATGCCATTTGTGATGATGTGGATTATGTTCATGTAAATCCTGTATAACATGGTCATGTAGAGCGTGTTGCGGATTGGCCTTATTCTACTTTTCATCATTATGTCGTTCAGGGTATTTATTCATTGAGTCGGTGTGGAGGTGTTGATGTTTCGGTTAGTGGTGACGAATAGTGGGTGTCCGATTACGCTGCGCTAATCGGACCAACGAGTACGAGTTAATCTGACTTACGAATTGAGCGATGGAAACGAGGGTTTATCTTTGGAGATTTTATGAGCAAGCGTAATGCATTATCACGTAATGTCTGGTCGATTTTAGGCTTGCCGTTTGATCTTGTTAATCTTGCAGAAGCAGTTGTTGTGACGCAGTCGGCTGTTGATAATGCGCAACGTTGCTTTCTGACTACGCCAAATCTTAATTTCCTTATTGCTGCGCAATCTGATCAGGCTTTCTTTCAGTCTGTTGTGGATAGTGATTTAAGTATTGCCGATGGTATGCCAATTGTTTGGGTGGCTAAGTTGTTGGGCATACCTATTGCAGAGCGGGTGGCTGGCTCGGATTTATTTGCTCATTTGTCTAAATTACAAGGCCGTGAAAAAAAAATATCGGTATTCTTTTTCGGCGGTCAAGCTGGGATTGCAGAGCGAGCCAGTCAGGCAATAAATGCGAATAGTGTGGCTATGTCGTGTTGTGGCTTTTATGATCCTGGCTTTGTTTCTGTGGATAAGATGAGTTCACCGGAGATTATTGAATTGATTAATCAGGCTAATCCTGATTTTTTGGTCGTAGCATTAGGGGCTGGAAAAGGGCAGTCTTGGATTCAAAAAAAACGATTAGCGTTAAATGCACCTGTCATTAGTCATTTAGGCGCGGTGATTAATTTTGTCGCAGGGCATGTTGAGCGTGCGCCCGTATTTTGGCAGCGGTTGGGTGTGGAATGGCTATGGCGAATTAAACAAGAACCTGATTTATGGCAGCGTTATTTTTTTGATGGTTTGGCTTTTTTGAAATTACTGTTATGTAAGGTCTTGCCTTTAGCTGTGTATGATGGGTATTTGAAACGAACATCAGATTTTAACGAGCCAGCTAGCATTGCTTATGATGCGGGGGCGCAAGTCATTCATCTGATGGGGAGTGTGAAGTTTGCTGAATTGCAGGCCATAAAAGCTTTTTTAAAAGCAGTTTTAGAGGGTGAAAACGGTGATGTGGTTTTGGCGTGTGGGCAGTTAACTTATATTGATGGGGCATTTATAGGTTCACTTTTGTTATTTCAACGTCACTTAAATGAGCAAGACCGGCAACTTTATTTGTTAGGGCTTACGAAACGAGTGAGTTATTTGATGAACCTTAATAATGTTTTGAATAGATTTCAGCTTAAGGCAGATTGCATTTAATATAGCTTGGATATTTATTGAGACTTCATAAATATTGCGATGTATATTTCAATGTGGAATGAACTAATTACATTCCCACATCATGGCATGGGAATGTAACTGGCTTAAACTGCTATTATCTTTTTCCTTTAACTGTAGTCTACTTTCAGCTCTGTTACTACTTGTATTAGACGTAATAGCAGTGTTATTACTCTTAGGTGCATTATGACACCGTAGGAGGGAGAGGAGTCCATATCATTATTTGAGATAACTAAATAAAAACCTCTTTAGGTTGTTTATAAATGGACGCAGGGCGAATCAGGGCATCGCAGATTTTAATCAGTCCCGTTAGGCTTTTGTCGCGTTGTGTGCCTGGATACCCAGAATGCGCTTTCGTAAAAGTAGGGACTCCTCGCATCTATATGGAAGTATTGGATAAAATATACAAGATCATAAATTTACCTGATTACCCACAAGTTTCAGCTATCTGTAAAAAATGCTTATAAATCTAATGTAGCCCGTTATGAAGTTTACGGAATGCGGAGAATAGGTATCATGAATATCCCGTATTCCTCTAGCGCCATAACGGGCTACAAAGAATTTTAGTGATAGGCTGAAAGTTATACGTAATCAGGTCAATTTATGGTGAAGCTGTACTCAAGTACAATATTGTTATTGTTATTGATATGCTAATATAGATTGATATTTTTATTCAGCTAATCCTGTTGTGAGATTAGTACTGAAAATTACAGATCTTTAATTTATGTTGAAGATGGCTGGGTTGCATTATTTGAGGTTATTGACAATGAAAATTTATTTTAATGATGTTTTTTTGGGGCTGATGAGTTTGTTTATGCTGATTAGTTCTTCAATAGTTACGGCTGCAACTGCAACAACCTGTGGTAGCGTTTCAATGACTCCAAGTGATTCCTCAACAGGATCGATTGCTTGTCAAGCTTATGGACCTGGTAATATTGAGCATACTAATGGTTTAGTTGATATTAAATCGGGGGCGCTTTCCTTATTCAGCACTCTTCCGACTAGTTATGGCGCTCCTTTGGCTTATTTTCCTTTGGCTTATTTGGGGGGTGAGGGAACTAATAATGGGTTCACCTTGGACAACGGGAATTTTAGTATTGGCGCAAGTATATGGGATACTTGGGACTCTATTTACGTTACAATCAAGCAAGGGGACGGACATTCTGGCGGTGGGTGGGCTATGTTTCTAGTCAGCGCAGAGGTAAACACTGGGACATATGCAACAAAACTACAAGGGAAAAAAAGCGGCTATGGTATATCACACTTTTTTGTTGTAGGTGGTGAAGCAGTTGGCGAAGTGCCTATCCCTGCAGCAGCATGGTTGTTTGGTTCTGCTTTAGTTGGGTTGTTTGTCGTAGGTAGAAAGCGTTCAAATAATATCGTTTAAAATTAAAGTGTTATTTAGATAAAAAAGGGGGAGCTTGGAGCTCCCTTTTTATTGTGTGTTCCAGAAAATATTAGATTCAATAAAATAAGCATTCTTACAGTTGCTGGTTTTTTTATAGAGTGGGTTATGAATTTATTGTGTCTTTGTATCGAAGTTATCAATAAGAGCGCATATAAAATATGAGCAATATAAAAATATGGCAAATGGGTCTGAAAAACTGGGCATGGATGCTAGTGGCTTTGTCATTATTAACCATTGTATATTGGGGAGGTATCGAGCAACTCATAGTGCGTTGGGATAAGCAGGAAGAATATAGTCATGGCTATATGTTGCCATTTCTCAGTTTGTATTTTATTTGGTTAAAGAAATATGAATTGCAGCAAAGTGAGTTTTCTCCTTCTTGGTTGTCGCTGTTTATAGTAATACCTGCGCTAGCTATTTTTTTAGTTGGCGAGATAAGCGCTCTTTTTATTCTGATTCATTATTCGTTAATCGCTGTTTTAATCGGTATGGCTTTTTCAATTATGGGCTGGCCAGCAGTTAAGCCGGTTTTACTGCCGTTGCTGTTATTGATTTTTGCTATTCCTATCCCTTACTTTTTAGAAGCCAGTTTATCCGCTAATTTACAGTTGTTATCTTCTCAATTGGGCGTCGCTTTTATTCGCTGGTGCCAAATTCCGGTTTTTTTAGAAGGTAATGTTATAGATTTAGGGGTTTATAAGTTGCAAGTGGTCGAGGCTTGTAGCGGTTTGCGTTACTTATTTCCTTTAATGAGTTTAGGCTTTATTTGCGCTTATTTATTCGACACTGCGGTATGGAAAAGAGTGGTGGTTTTTTTATCAACTATTCCTATTACTTTGATGATGAATAGTTTTCGTATTGGGATGATTGGTGTCCTTGTCGATAACTGGGGTATTTCTATGGCTGAAGGCTTTCTGCATGATTTTGAAGGCTGGATAATTTTTATGGCCTGCATGGTGATCTTGTTTATAGAAATGTTCATCTTAAATAAAATGACGCGTGGCGTTTCCGTCTCATTTTTTGAGGTGTTTGGTTTAATGCCCGTTGGTGTTTTTCCTGAAGGTGAGGTGGTGACAAGAAAATCATCGCGACCTTTGTACGCTATTATTGTTTTGTTGGCTGTTTGTGTCGTGGTGGTTAATTCGCTTGATACTCGAGAAGAAATTACTCCAGAGCGAAAGTCATTTCCTGAATTCCCCGACCATATAGCTGATTGGACGGGGGGGCAAAATTCTCTAGAAACAAATGTAATTAATGCATTGCAGTTGTCGGACTATATTATGTCTGATTATTCAAAGCCAGACTCTTTGCCGATAAATTTTTATGTGGCTTACTATCAATCACAACGTAAAGGTGTTTCACCGCATTCGCCGAGAGTTTGTATTCCGGGGGGCGGATGGCAAATTTCAGGTATTAGTCGTACCGTAGTTAATAGCGTTCCTGTCAATAGAATTGTGATCAAAAAAGGACCAAATAAGGAATTAGTTTATTATTGGTTTCAGCAGCGAGGGCGGTTGATTGCAAATGAGTATGTTATGAAATGGTATTTATTTGAAGATGCGCTCTTATTAAATCGAACCGATGGCGCTTTAGTGCGAATTACTACGCCGGTGGGTAAAATGGAAAATATTGCAGATGCAGATAAGCGTTTGACTGGTTTTTTACAAGAATTGATGCCTGTTTTGCCGGAATACCTGCCGGAATAAGTGTTTTATTTAATGGATTCATATATGAAAAAGATAGTTTTGTGTGTTTTTGTATTTTCTATGCTCTTGCAGGGGTGTGGTGATTCTGCGAAAAAAGGTGAAGAGTATTTGCAGAGTGGTAAGTCATATTATGACCAAGGCAACCTCATTAAAGCTCGAGTAGAATTAAAGAATGCATTGCAGATTGATGGTAAGCTTGCAGATGCGTATTATTATTTGGCATTAATTAATGAAAAAAATCAAGAGTGGAAACAAATGTTTGCTAACCTGGTAAAGGTTATTGAGCTTTCTCCATCTAATTATGATGCCCGATTGAAACTTGCTCGATTGTATTTGTTATCTGGTGAGTTACAAAAAGCTAATAATGAAGTCGCTTATGTCCTTATGCGGGTTCCTGACAGTCTAGATGCGATGGCACTAAAGGGTGCTATTCTTCTTAAGCAAGGTGATCATACCGCTGCTTTAGCAGAGGCTAATAGGGCTTTGGTAATTAATCCTGCGCATATTGATTCGGTGAGCTTGAAGGCTGTAATTTATATGAATCAACAAGATTATACGATTGCTGAAGCTGTGCTAGATAAGGCTTTAGGTGAAGTGCCTAATGAATTGTCGCTACATTTGCTTAAATTACAGGTGCATTCGTTAAGTAAAAATGATGTGGCGATCGAACAGGATTATAAGACATTAATTAAAAATTTTCCTGCCGAGAATGAGTTTACATATCACTTGGCTGCTTTTTATAAAGAGCATGGACGTGAAGCACATGCTTTATCTGTGTTGAACGCTTTGATTGCACAAAATACAGAGAAGATTAAACCTAAATTGGCTTTAGTAGATTTTTTGGTTGCGACTGATCCAAAAAATGCAGAAATAACTTTGCTAGAATTACTTGAAAAGTATCCCGAGGAAACTGACCTGCACCTAAGAGTTGCAAATTTATATATTCAACAAAAAAGATTGATGGAGGCGAAAAAGCCTCTTACTTGGGTTGTTGAACATAAAGGGCAAGATAAGGAAGGTTTAGCAGCAAAAATTTCATTAGCCAAGCTTTCTATACAGGATGGGGATTATAATGGCGCATCTGTTATGATAAATGAGGTGCTAGCTGTCGATGCTAAGCAATATGATGCATTGATTTTGAAAACTAGAATTAGTTTGATCAATGGTCATTATGATGAAGCGATTGCTGAGTTGCGTGGGGTTTTAAGAGATTATTCTAAGTCTGATGAAGCAATGGTGTTATTGGCTCAAGCTTACCTTAAGAAGAATTCTCCAGAGCTAGCAGAGGAGAATTTCCGCAAAGCCCTGGATTTGAATCCCGGAAACTTTTCTGCTGTGATGCCGGTGGTTTCTCGAATGGTTCAGAGTAAAGATATTATGCGTGCTGATGAGGTGTTACAGAACGCACTTAAGATTCAACCTGACCATGCAGGTGCTTTGCAGGCACTGGCAACGATAAGGTTATTAGAAAAGGATTGGTTGGGAGCTCAAAAAGTAGCCGAGTTAATTTCAACTAAGCCTATGGGAGAAGGATTCTCGAATTACCTGAGTGGTAAAATTTCCCAAGGGCAGGGTTTTAACAAGCAGGCGATTGAAAAGTATAAACTTGCTTTATCTCAAGATCCAGGATTGTCTGATGCTTTAAAAAGTATGTCTGTTTGTTATGAAGCGTTAAATCAAAGAAAAGAAATGTTTGCCTATCTGGACGAATTTATACAAAATAATTCTAAAAATCCTTATCCAGTCATTCTTAAAAGTCAGCTATTTGTTCTTGAAAAAAACTGGGATAAGTCTTTAGGTATTTTAAATGAGGGAATATTAAAGTGGCCAGAAGTTCCTCAGTTTTATGTAGCTTTGGCGGAAATATATAAACAGAAAAATGACCATGAAAAAGAAATCAATACTTATAAAAAGGGGCTGGAAAAGCTACCTGATAATATTTCATTAAGTATTTCTTTGGCATCGGCATATGAAACTTCTGAAGATTATGATAATGCTTTGCAAAGTTATGAAGCGATTATTGCTAAGCGACCAGACATTGATTTTGCGGTAAATAATTTGGTTTCATTGTTGCTTGATTATTACCCAAGTAAAGATAACCACGAGCGCGCAGTGAAATTGGCTCGCCGGTTTGAAAATTCTGCAACACCTTATTATCTTGATACCTATGGCTGGGCTTTATTGCATAACGGGAAGATAGCTGAGCCAGTGAAGATATTCGAAAAAGTAGTACTTCAAATGCCTGATATTGCTGTTTTTAAATACCATTTAGGCTTCGCTTATCTTAAGGCTGGCGAAAAGTTAAAAGCGCTTGATATGCTAGATGCGGCATTAGTAACCGGTTCTAAACAGCCTGTTTTTCTTGAAAAAGATAAGGTTGTGACATTAATTGGAGAAGTTAAACCTACAATGTAGTATTAGAAGATACCGATGGCATGTGGGTTGCGCATACCTGGAGATTTTGTTGAAAAGTAAGGAATAATTTCAAAATGCGATTAATTAAATGACAAGTAATCTGAGGATGTCGGCTTATAATATTATATCTAGCTTATTTTCTGAGCTTTTTTGTGGAATGGTGAATTTGTATTATGAATGTTAGGGTCCAAATAATTTCTCCAACTCACGTTGGTTTTTTGGATAATAGTCCGTTTAATATGTTGGGTTATTATCAGTGTTATCAAGAAGGGTTAAGCGCGGTTAAACACAATAAACCTTTAGTGATTTTGCTCGAATATAATGAAGGTAATATCAGTATGGAGTTATTTATTGCTTCCTTACTTCGTGAGTGTCCCACTAGTAAAATTATACTGCTTGGGGAGAACTTGAGGGATGAGGATGTTTTGTGTTGCTTACTTAGTGGTATTTATGGATATCTTGATGTAAAGGATATGTATAAATTTCAAACTAAAGCAGTTAAAGCGGTTGCAAATGGCGAGGCGTGGATTAGTCGTAGGCTCGTAGCGTTATTGATCGAGGGCATACGTGGATAAGTTACTAATGGCATCTCATCAGAGGGCAGAACTTCAATGCTGGATTGAGGCTTTAAGCGAGAAATATACTATTGTTTTCTATGATAATCTTGAGACTATTCAGGAGGAAGGACAAGAGATTAATAATAGATTTCTATTGATTATTGATGCCTCACTTTTAGTTGATATGAATTGTATTAATAGGATGTCTAAATGTATTAAGAAAATTATAATTGTGGGTGATGTTCTTTCGCCCATTCAGCAAATTAACATGATTCATGCCGGTGCATGTGGATGCTCTGAAAGATTTATTGATAAAAAATTAATGTTTCGTGCCATTGCAGCTGTATTAAAGAATGAAATTTGGTTGGAACGTCGGATTATTCCTAAAATGCTTAAAAGTATAGTGGATAAAAATTTCGCTTCAATGAATAATAAAAAATTTAATCATGCGAGTTTTGATTCACTTTTAGTTTTAACGCCAAGAGAAATTGAGGTTATTGATTTGATTTATGATGGTATAGATAACATTGAAATTGCAAATAAATTGAATATTAGTGTTCGTACTGTGAAAGCACATTTAAGCGCAATATATCGAAAGTTGAAAGTTCAAGATCGTTTTCAGTTAATTGTTTACTTAAAAGATCTCCATGTGAATCGTTTGACTACTATGTGATGCGATCAAAAATCAGCGCCGAATGGAGTTTAGAAAGGCCGCTATAGAGGGCAAAGAACTCATGAAAGGATGCTCTCTTACTTACTGCTCAAAAATGCAGATAAACTAACAGAAATTCAGTCTAAAAAAATTAATTATTTACGGGCTCCTGAATTTAACTCATCAGTGCACCTGATTACGTATAACTTTCAGCCTATCACTAATATTCTTTGTAGCCCGTTATGGCGCTAGCGGAATACGGGATATTCATGGCACCTATTCTTTAAAAGGATCCATAACCAAAGCATCACTGATCCAGTGCCTGAATAAGGCCAGTAAACAGCCACAATCCAAAGTCGACGGCAAACCCTTGGGGGACAATAATCCTAGAAACCGCAGTTGACCGCTATAAAACATTATAAGTGACTAAATATAAAATATAATGATCGTAAATGCTTGTCACCTGTTGGGTGACTCTACTCCGCTTTACGGTTTTGTGGATAAATCTGGGCACGAAATACGGCGTTACAGTTCTTGCTAAGGGCTACGGTCATTGCCTGCGAGCTGTGCCTTGTCTTTCACACTCAGATTTTCACAAAATCCGTGCTCCACTGAGGTTTCCAGGATAATGGCTATGTAACCGTCGATTCTTACCACCTAGACAAGCTACTCCACTTACTTTAAAGGCTTAACTTTTTCAATCAAGTTCCAGGGTAGAAACTGATCTAACGCCTCTGGTTCATAATGCCTACCAAGCTTGGGTAGCTCAGTAAGTAAATACTTCAGATAATCAAAAGGCTCCAGATTATTGGCAACCGCTGTTTGCACCAGGCTGTATAGCAGTGCACTGGCATTTGCTCCACGAGGTGTTTGATTAAACAACCAGTTTTTACGCCCAATCACAAACGGTTTGATACGACGTTCAGCTGCATTATTATCAATGTGTATATTTCCGTCATCAATATAGCGAATCAGGCTACTCCACTGGTTAAGGGTGTAACGAATGGCTTTACCTATCGTGCTGTCTTTTGCTGTCCTGGTAACATGGTCATCGCACCACTGCTTTAAGTCATCCAGCAAAGGTTTACATTTTTCCTGACGTAACAAATAACGCTGCTCTATTGTCAGATCTTTAAATTGTTTCTCAAACGCATAAAGACGAGTGAACTTGCGTAATGCCGTTTGAGCCATGCCCATTTTATTTTTGCGGCTCGCTTTGGGAAGTGCTTTCAGTGCTTCATCGAATTTACGACGCGCATGCGCCATACAACCGACGAGGAGACAGTCATCTGATGCAAGGGCGTGATAGCCGGCATAGCCATCCACTTGCAAGTGGCCTGAAAAGCCCTGTAAAAAGCTCGCCGCATGTGCACCCGCCCGGGTTGCCTGATACTCATACAAAACAATTGGGCATTCAGCTTCATGACCACCACTTTGATAGAGCCACATATAGGATTTTGATTTCGTCTCTCGTCCATCCTGAATAACATTCAAAGTTGTTTCATCAGCCTGGAGAATTTTCTGCAGGATCAGTAATTCATGCAGTCGATCATAAAAGGGGGCAAGCAATTCAGCGGACTTCAATACCCAGATTGATAACGTTGCACGCGAAAGGTCGATACTTAAGCGCTTGAAAATCGTTTCCTGGCGATAGAGTGGCAAGCTATCCATAAACTTGGCTACAATAATGTAGGCTAGTAAGCTGGCCGAAGCAAAACTGCGTGGAATGGGCTGTGCCGGTTTAGGCGCATTAATAATGCCATTTTCGCAGGCACGACAGGCATACTTTACCTGCACATGCTCAATCAGCTTGATTTGAGCAGGAATGATTTCTAACTGCTCTGACGTGTCTTCGCCAGCCTCATGCAAGGCATGACCACAGTCACACACACGTTCTGCTTCAGGTAATTCATAGCGAACGACTTCTCGCGGGAGATGTCTGGAGAGCGGTTTACGACCTGGCTTTTTGCGTTGATAGCTAACCGTTTCTTCAAGATCAGTCTCCTCTTGCTTTAAGGCGTCAAGAATCGATTCCGCTTCATTAAACAACTCCATTTGGTCAGGACACTTTTCACTGGATGCTCCAAAGCGCTGGTGTTGAAACAAACGAAACTGCTCCTCATACCACGTCAGTTTTTCCTGTAATTGATCTACTGTCGACTGATAGTCCAGCACCATTTTTTGCAGTGCATTCGTCTCATCTGGCAGTGTCTCAGGAAGTGAGTTCGTGGTGATTATTATACCACTAAAAGGCTGATAAATAAGGTTTAACTTGCTGTTTTATTGATTCTTTTTATGCAGAATAGAGTCGCTTGATCAGTTGTTTTTTAGACCAGAAACAGCCGTGTGCGCTTGCACTTGGTGATAGGATAAACCATCCAGTAACCAGTGTAATTCACGTGAGGTTAGTGACACAGCCTGCTCGTTCAATTCGCTTGGCCACTGGAACGTCCCCTTATCCAGGCGGCGATAATAAAGCCAGAAGCCATTACATTCCCAATAGAGTAGTTTTAGTTTATCGCGAGAGCGATTACAAAAGACAAAAACACTCCCGGTAAAGGGATCATGGCCCAACTGCTCTGAAACGATCAGCGACAAGCCATTAATGGACTTACGCATATCCGTAACACCTGTCGCCAGATACACCTGATTAACAGCAAGACCGTTTATCATGAGATGGACCTCACCAACTCCAATAACGGTTTTAAAATACTGAGTTCCGTATTGGCCTGTATTTCCAGGCCAAAGCCATTGGTATGAGTGACTTTGATAACCGACGATAGCCTTGGGCCACTTAAATTGTCTTCGGCAACAAATTTTACCGGAACCAGTTGGCTGGTTTGTTGCACTGACGAGCTGGCCGAACCGAATTTCTTTTTGTAATAACTGAAGATATGCGGCTTGATATCATGGACCTTGCAATACTCAGCCTGAGTTAAACGACTGGCTTGCCATTGTGGTATATGCTCTTGCATAGTCGCTTTATTTTGAGATGGGCTCATAAATACCTCTGAAGTTAAATGGAGGTATTAGTGTGCCCTTTTTTATAGGGGTTTAGAATGTGTGGTTTAATTGACGCTTACACTGATAGCGCCGGAAAATATTTTAACAACCTGTGCAGTTGCCTCCGCAACCCCTCTATCAACCCCACTGTTAATGCACTCGCGCCCAATGTAGTCACCAAAAAAACCGGCAATAAACTGTGTATCAGCTCAGATGATAAATCCATAAACAGACTGACAAAGCCCAGCGCCCAGATGGTTGGAGGAGTGGGGGTGGTAGATTTTTTTAGCATCGTATTCAAGTAATCCAGTCATAAATCAAGCCATCATAATACTAATAACACATGATCTACTGCTAAATTACCCCCCCCTTTTTTTTCTTAGAAAAAATAACGCTACATCCTTCTTTAGACAAAATAGCTAATCAACACAGATTATTTTTCGGAAATTAAAGAAAACTGATTTCATTACCAACAAAGTCGTTTCAACACTCGCTTTAGCATTCACATCAATCTTATTTTTTCAGTTTACAAGCAGTATCCGTCATTCCTTATTTGAATAAACTGGATAACATATTTTCTGATTATGAGAGAGTTATTTGGATAATATCTTGCGTAAAATGAAAGGCAACAGCCAGGTTTTTCTCTGTACCGGATAATCGATATTTCAAACGCCAATACTGTCCGGCTTGAGTGCTTTTACTTTCTGGTTTGTAAGCATTTGGCGGGGATCTAATGAGGGTGTTGAACTAAGCTCCTCCATTTAATACTGGATTGCAATGGATTTGCTCGGATGTTTAAAAGCATCAGGCATAAAAAAACCAGCAATTACGCTGGCTTAATGTACGTCCTGAGACGTTATTGATCAATTCTATGGTACCGAGGGCCGGAATCGAACCGGCACTTCCGAAGAAACCGGATTTTGAATCCGGCGTGTCTACCAGTTTCACCACCCCGGCATAGAACAGCTGCTAATTATAAGTAATCTTTTTTTATATTGCCAGAAAATTCTATAAAATAGACGCTTTTAATATTAAGAGCCGTCTAAGTGGCAAATATGGCATGCATGAAAAAAAGTGATTTTTACTATGAGCTTCCAGATGAGTTGATTGCTCAGCAACCTTTACCTGAACGTAGTGCAAGCCGATTATTATATCTGCATAAAGATAGTGATGCTATTGAAGATAAACAGTTTATTGATTTGCTGGCGTTACTGAATAAGGATGATTTATTGGTATTAAACAATACCAAGGTTATTCCTGCTCGTTTGTTTGGTCATAAGCAATCAGGCGGCAAGGTTGAGATTTTACTAGAGCGAGTGTTGAATGAGCGCGAGGTTTTGGCACATATGCGTTCCAGTAAATCCCCCAAAGCGGGTGCATTGATTGAGTTAGATGCCGGTTTTCAGTGTCAGGTGCTGGGTCGTGTTGATGATTTATTTCATTTACAGTTTAAGGGTGAACAGCTACTGGCAGATATTTTAGATCGCATCGGGCACATGCCTCTGCCGCCTTATATAGAACGTGCTGATAATATTAGCGATCAGACGCGGTATCAAACTGTTTTTGCTCAGCAAAGCGGTGCTGTTGCGGCACCGACTGCGGGTTTACATTTCGATGCCGCGATGATGGCAAAAATTCAGGCCAAAGGCATTGCGATTGCATTTGTCACTTTGCATGTGGCAAGCGGTACCTTTCGACCTGTAAAAGTTGAGAATCTGGCTGATCATGTCATGCACAAGGAATACTTTGAAGTGCCTGAACAAACGGTTGTAGCGGTAGAGAAAGCTAAAAAACGAGGTGGACGTGTTATAGCAATCGGTACGACGGCGATGCGTTCTCTGGAGTCTGCTTCACGCAGTGGTCAATTAGCAAGCGCATGTGGCGATACTGATTTATTTATTACTCCTGGTTATCAATTTAAAACGGTTGATGCCATGCTCACTAATTTTCATTTGCCTGAATCGACTTTATTGATGCTGGTGTCTGCTTTTGCAGGCTATGAGCGAATTAAAAAAGTGTATCAACATGCTATTGCAGCAAAATACCGTTTTTTTAGCTATGGAGATGCGATGTTTATTCAGCGGGCTAGCCTATAATAGACAGCGTTTGATGAGAGCTACTTGTTCATGTACGTGGTAAACTACCCGCAATTTTTGCATTTACTGGCGGACAAAAATCCGCGTGACCCTTTTTATAAATTCAGCATACAACACTAGATTTTTAGCCTTTAATAATGTCTGACAAGCAAGCCATTTTCTTACTGAAAGTACCGCATAAAATTAAACAGCCTGTATTCTGGTCTGGAATGAAGGGTTGTGCAGACTCTCTGGCAATAGCAACAGCGATCAAACAGGAGTCACGATTGTTTGTTGTTCTGACTCCTGATAGCCAGACTGCCTTGCGCTTAGAACATGAGCTGTCTTTTTTCCTGGAAGATGAATACCCCATATTACATTTTCCCGACTGGGAAATTCTGCCGTATGATGTTTTTTCGCCATTGCCTGAAATTGTTTCCGAGCGTTTAAAATCTTTAGCTAATTTACCCGAGGTAACGCGTGGCGCGCTCGTGTTATCAGTGGCGACTTTAATGCATCGTCTGGCACCTAGAGAGCATATTTTAGCCAATAGTTTTTCCATAGAAATTGGCAGTACCTTTAATCTGGATTTAAACCGCATCAAGCTGGAAGCCGTCGGGTATCAATGTGTCTCGCAAGTGGTGCAACATGCTGAGTTTGCAGTGCGCGGCTCTATTGTCGATTTATTTCCTATGGGTAGTAAATATCCGTTTCGGATTGAGTTGTTTGATGAAGAAGTTGAATCGATCAGAACTTTTGATCCTGAAACCCAGCTTTCGATAGCTAAAGTTGATGCAATACAGCTTTTTCCTGCTCGAGAGTTTCCCTTTACTGATGAAGCCATCAAGCATTTTCGGCAGTCATTTCGGGAAGCATTCCCGGATAACTATCAACATAATACTTTGTATCAGGATGTCAGTAAAGGCATTACTCCGAGCGGGATAGAAGCCTATTTGCCCCTGTTTGTTGATAAAACTGAAACGTTGTTTGATTATATTCCGACCACGACGACTTTTGTGTTGCCGGATACTTTGCAGCAATCAGCTGAACAATTTATTGAAGAGATTGATGAGCGTTTTCAGCAACGTAAATATGATCTGGAACGTCCACTGTTAGCACCTGAAAAGCTGTATATTCAAACTGACGAATTTATTCAGCATATCAATGAATTTCGGCGTATTTATTTAACTACGCAAACAGAAGAAAGTGCATGGCAGGCAGGTAGCATAAGTTTACCTGAGGTGACTATAGATCAGCGGTTGCGTGAACCAGCCAGCCGCTTAAAGGCCTTTGTTGCAAATAGTGAGAGCAGAGTGCTGTTTGTTGCTGAAACGGCAGGGCATAGAGAAGCATTAGTCGATAAGTTACGTAGCTATAAAATCAGCGTCAAACAAGTTGATAATTGGAGTACGTTTCTACAAATTAATGAATCCCCCTGTATCGTAGTTGCATCCTTAGATCATAGTTTATATCTACAACACGCTGGTTTGGCGATTATTACCGAAAGCCAGCTAAGCGGTGATAAAGTGCAGCAACGACGCAGGCGTAAAAAGTCTGCTGCTCGTGAGCTGGAAAAAATTGTTAATAATCTGAATGAGCTCACAGTAGGCTCGCCGGTGGTTCATCAGGAGCATGGTGTCGGGCGCTATTTAGGTTTACAGGTTTTAAAATTTGGTGATATTGACGCGGAGTTTCTTACTCTGGAATATGCCAATGAAGATAAGCTCTACGTGCCTGTATCGGCCCTGGATGTTATCGGACGTTATACCGGGGTTAATCCTGATACGGCACCGTTGCATAAACTGGGTGGTGATCAGTGGAGTAAAACGAAGAAAAAAGCGCTGGAAAAAATCCATGATGTGGCGGCCGAATTATTGGATATTCATGCCAAACGGGCTTTGAACAAAGGACATGCATTTGTTTATCAGGAAAGTGAATATCTGGCTTTTGCCGATGCGTTTCCATTTGAAGAAACTCCGGATCAGCAAACATCGATTGATAGTATTCTTGAAGATATGAGCTCAGCACAGCCGATGGACCGAGTGATTTGTGGCGATGTTGGCTTTGGCAAAACTGAGGTGGCTATGCGAGCTACTTACATTGCGGCACAAAGCGGAGCGCAAATAGCGGTGTTGGTACCGACAACCTTATTGGCACAACAGCATTTTGAAAATTTTCGTGATCGCTTTGCCGATTGGCCTTTTAGGGTGGAAGTATTATCGCGCTTTGTCACGCCTAAGCAGCAAAAAGCAATTATTGCAGACCTGGCAGCAGGAAAAGTTGATATTGTGATTGGTACTCATAAATTACTCTCGAAAGAAATAAAATATCAACAGCTGGGTTTGGTGATTATTGATGAAGAGCATCGCTTTGGCGTACGCCAGAAAGAGCATTTTAAAGCAATTCGCCAGGAAGTGGATTTATTAACCCTGACGGCCACACCGATCCCGCGTACTTTGAATATGGCGATGTCAGGTTTAAGGGATGTTTCGATTATAGCGACTCCACCACCTAATCGTCATTCTATCAGGACTTTTATTTCTGAATGGATTGACTCATTGGTAAAAGAGGCCTGCCAGCGAGAGATTAAACGCGGTGGGCAGATGTATTTTCTGCATAATGACGTCAAATCGATGGACAAGATGGCGCGTGACCTGGAAAAATTAGTGCCGGAAGCACGGGTGGAAATCGCCCACGGGCAAATGCCAGAACGTGAGTTAGAACGCATTATGCTGGATTTTTATCATCAACGCTTTAATGTGTTATTAAGTACCACAATTATAGAAAGTGGTATTGATATACCTACCGCAAATACCATTATTATTAACCGTGCCGATAAGCTTGGACTGGCTCAACTGCATCAGCTTCGAGGGCGGGTAGGGCGCTCGCATCATCGCGCCTATGCTTATTTTATTACGCCACCCAAAAAATTAATCAGTAAAGACGCAGTAAAGCGTATAGAAGCATTAGAAACTTCAGGTGAATTAGGTGCCGGATTTTTATTATCTACACATGATATGGAAATTCGTGGTGCCGGTGAATTATTGGGTGATGGTCAGAGTGGACAAATCCAGGAAATTGGCTTTACTTTATATACTGAATTACTGGATCGTGCTGTTAAAGCCTTAAAATCAGGAAAGCAGCCGGAACTAGATGCCCCCTTGCATACCGGTACCGAAGTGGATTTGCAAGCGGCCGCATTGATACCCGAAGACTATTTACCCGATATACATGCGCGGCTAGTGTTATATAAACGTATCTCCAGTGCTGATAGTAAAGATGATTTACGTGAGTTACAGATAGAAATGATTGACCGCTTTGGTCTGTTACCTGAACAAGTAAAAGTGCTGTTTTCAGTGGCAGAATTAAAGCAGCAAGCCGATAAAATAGGCGTCAAGAAAATTGATGTATACAGTGAAGGAGGGCGAATATTATTTGGCTCTGATCCTAAACTGAATATGCAGCAATTATTGATTTTGATCCAGAAGCAGGCGCATATTTATAAATTTGAAAGCGGAGATAAACTACGCTTCACTCAAAAATTCGTTACTACAGAAGAAAAAATAGCATTTACAGCCTCATTATTGGCGCAATTAACGGAAGAAAATTTATGAGGAATAGTTTGAAACTTCAGTTTGCAGTACTCATTTTTTGCTTTAATAATCTGGCTTTAGCTGATCAGCGCTGGTTTCAGGTCGAGTTAATCGTTTTTCAGCAACAAGCCCCTAATACTGAAATCTTCGAGCAGACAACAACAAAAATTGGCTCTGTAAATAGATATGCACAAGCCAGTGCGGGCAGTAAGACTCTGCAATATACTTATAATAGATTAAAAAGAGCACGTTCCTATCGACCTTTTTATTATAAATCATGGCGAATTCCCGTGGCTGCTGGAAGTGTCAGCTTACCGATAGATGTCTCGGAGCCTGAAGCACATTTAAACGGCTGGGTAAAAATTCAACGTGGCAACTTACTGCATGTTATTGCTGATCTGGAATTCAGCCCAGCTGTATCTAGCGACAAGAGATATCATTTAAATGAAAAAAGGCGGGTGCTTTTAAATGAAGTACATTATTTAGATCATCCAAAATTTGGTGCTGTGGTGAAAGTGTCACCTGTTGAATAGGGGAATTTACAATGAAAGTCAGAAATAGTGTGTTTTTAATGATATTGATGTCAGTCAGTGCCTGTCAAAGTACACCTAAAAGCCCGGGTAATTTAGTTGATTGCCCGGAAGTAAGACCGCACGTGTGTACCATGATTTATGCACCTGTTTGCGCGATGGAAAAGAACGGGCAATTTACCAGCTATTCTAGCGACTGTACAGCGTGTAGCCATGAGGAAGTTGTTGGCTATCAACCCGGCGTGTGCACTATGGAAAGTAACAAGAAGCAATAAAATCAAAAACTCTGAACCTCTATATTTAACTTGGCAGTTAATGATCAGTGGCTAGTGTGTTTTCCCTTGCAACAAGGGACTACTGAGCAGGAAGACCTATTTGTCATTGAGCCTCTGGATGCTGACCTGGAGACTGCGCTGGACTTTAAATCGCACTCTTGAACATGCGCTGCTTTAGTTCTGTCCACATATTTAATTGGCCTGCACTACCGACTTTTTCACCTCTACCTCTGGATTTTGCCAGCCATAAACCGGAGCCATTAAAACTATAGACAGGCAATAAATCCATGCGCTCAGTTGCCAGTTTAATTCTGGGTATTAAATTATCCAGTAACACAGGTATTGCTCGCGGCGATGAATAATAAGCTAATACCATATGCGCCTGATTTAGCTTTACCGCTTTAACATAGACGATACGCATCTTCTTCTCGGGCACTCCTAGCTCTAATAAAGTAAAGTACTTGGCAATTGAATAGTCTTCACAATCTCCCATCCCTTTAGTCAAAAGCTCCAATGGCGTTGCCCAATAATCATTGACACCCCAGGTATAAATATCTTCGGTAAATTTAATGTGCTGATTAAAGAAATCATTAACCCTTTGTAATTTATCCTGTTCTGACAAAAACACACCCGATTGCATTAGTGACTGCCATTGCTCTACTCTAGCGGAGGCTTCCGCTCCGTATTTATTTTCAATTTTTGGTAAAAATGCAGCACTGATATTCAGCTCTGCAGAGACATCAAAAATTAAAGTTAGACTGAGCAGACAGAGCAATCGCGGGATTATTTGCAGATTATGTAGCATTAATAGCTCATTGCTTAGGGCGACTATCGACTCGCACCTGCAATGCCAGAATTCTTAATGTAAATGTAATCATCCTCTGCCTGAATGTTTTCAGCCAGAATATCAATATCCAACAACTCTCCTATAGCCAGAATGGTTTCCACAAAAGCTTTTTTTTCCTGGTCTTTGGCAATGCCTTCACTCAAGTCTCTTGATAGACGAATAAAATCCGGTCTTAATTCTTCGATAACTTCAGCAGACATGGATTGCGTGTCAAATCGCTTGATCATGACTCGTGCATTCAGTTTATGTAAAAAATCAATAAACTCTTGATAAACCTTGACTTCTTTAGTTACGGCATAGGCTGAAATACTAAAAACCAGTTGCTGACTAATCTTTTTATTCCGCATTAAAACGCTACTTAACCAGGACCGGAAGGCAATATTTTTTATGGTATTAATAGACAAATTAATGGCTATGGCATGCCGTATGTTATTAGTTTTTATATATTCAATGACTTTTAAACCAATACCTTGATCTAGGTCAGCAATTTTTTCAAGTTGCTCTGCAATAGAAACAAAGGTTCCGATAGCAATTAATTTACCTTGTGCATCAAATGCCTGAGTAAAAACTTCTTCCATTAATAACTGTCCTGTCGGAAAATCTTCTGTCTGACCTATAAAGTTAAGCTGATAACTCTGATCATCCACGATCTTAAAAATCAGATTTTTCCATTCCTCAATATCCTTGGCCTGATCCCCTCTGGTACGTATATAGTAACCATTATTAGCAATTAACCGTGCCTGTTTATAAGCTTCATTAGCAGCCAGTAAAATACTTTCGCTGGAATTTAGATGATTGACAGCTGTAACACCAATATGCGCGATATCGGCCTGTTGATGTTTTTTTCCCAGTTCTGAAAAATAATGGCTGAGTTGCAGAGCAACTTGCTCAGCTTGCTTCTGTGTGGCTTGTTGCATTAATAAGGCGAATTTAGAGCCCCCAAAACGGTAGGCCAATATTTCTCCCTGATTAGTCTGCTCTGTTACACGAATGAGTATATCGGCAAACTCATTAATAAACTGATCGATAGAAGCATCATTCAGCTTTAATGCCAGGGCGCTTAACTGATCAATTTTTATAAACATGACAAAAGCATCAATACCACTAACGCGTAACCGTTCCATCTCAGTATGAAAGCTTTCTTTCTTGTTCAAACCTGTCAGTTCATCCTGCTGTAACTTCCTGCCTATACCATCCAGTTTAGTATTAAGATTGTTAATCACTGCAGCAAGTTTGCTCGACATTATATTCATAGACAGAGTGACATTCCTGACCTCCGTGGTCCAGGGCAGGTGTTCGATGACCTGAAAATGCCCCTTGGCTATATTTAATGCCATCTGGTTAATCTTCTTTAAAGGTGACAATGTAATGCGTAATAACAGAAATAATAAACTAATAGAAAGAATAAATGCGGAAAGTGAGTAATAAAAACTTCTGACGGCTTGCTGATAGAGTTTCAAATAGGCATAACTAGGATTAAGCGTCACATAGATCATGCCACTAATACTCCAGCTGGTACTGATCTCGCTTTCTGCCACTACTGTCTTCATTGGAATCAGCTTTACAAACCAGTCAGGCACACCTTCAAAGACTTTTTTGTTACTTAGCGTCACCAGAACCTGATCTTCGACATTTAACAACCTGATCTGCTGATAATAGCCTCTATCAAAAATAGCGTTCATGATGGTTTTAATAACCGGATCCGTTTCATTGTGCATATACGGGCTCAGAGACAAACCCAGAGACGTGGCGGTATCCTGCGCATGAATTTTAGCCTCTCCTTCCAGATAGCTTCTGCTGTTATTAATACTTAAGATAATATTGACACTAAAAATCATTAAGAACAGGGCTGAAATAAGTACTAACAATTGTTTAGATAATGACATACCGGTTTTCCTGATATTAATAGTAAATCTCAATAGATGCAGGTATAGGCAATACAATCCAGTGAGCTAGCTTACTCTTTGGCGATAAACTGTTTAATTCTCTTTATATTATTGATATAAAAATTTTTCCCGGTATTAATCACCATTTTGCTTGAAACCCTCGAGATCTTCTTTGCTCAAGCTACCTATCCCGACATATTCGCCTGTAGTCTGCTCATTACTTAGGAACGCGCATGAAGTAACTTCGACACAATGGGGCGCGGATCTTTAGTCCGCCTTTTACAATGCAGGCTAAAGACCTGCGCCCCCATTTTAAGATGCATGCCTTATTTCGTGCACGCTCCTTAGCTGTTTACCGTATTTTTTAGCCGATCACCCTTGCCAGTTGAACCTTGTAAACGGCATCATCAATTCTCGAGCTATCACTAAGCATCTATGGCGGCCGGGTTTCCTGCAGTAATAGGTCCAGCACTTTTTCTTCCATAAAATTATCGGCATTTATAATCATGATATGCGGTCAGAAAGTCACGGGCAAACCAGACTGAAGAAATAGAATTAGCCACCCGCCCAATGGGTTGCAATAACGCGCGCACAGACAAACTTTCAGTGCCCGATGAATATAGCGCTCCTGGTATCCAGTGTAAATGTCAGCTAAGTTTCCTACGCCTGCCGCCATCAATAAAGCACTCTTATTATTGTTTCTCGTAGCATTTGTATAAAGCATTGAGCAATACTTCGGTATAGCTTCTATCCTTATTACCCATATGCACAACCCTAAAAATACTATTTTTCAAGTCACTGCCAATGGGCGCCACAACGACATTAAATTGCTGTTCAACACCCTGGACAATATCAAACGCTGAACGTCCGCCAGCTGGCGTAAGTGTCTTTATGGTATTGGGCATAAATGCAGTATATCCCTTTTAAAGGTAGATCTCGAATTTGCTGTCTAAAATAATACGCAACACCCCTGGTTTTTTCTATATGTTGAACGACACCCTGTTCTTAAATTTGCTTAAGCCGGGCTGTAGTGGTCATAAGGATGGAGATAAATATCAGTGTAGTCTTCAATCAATAGCAGCTATCACCACACCTTTTCCATCACCCCCTATTGGCTGCTGGTCAGTTACAACAACTTCAGGCTTTACGACCTTAGTGCATGATCTAACAACATCAGAAACAACCTTGTCACTAGCAGGATCAGTTGATGTTTCCTATTTCGACCCTGCTGGAGTACCTATTGATGATAATGTTGCTCCGCTACCAATATTTAAAAAAATCAAAAGTTTTGTTTCTGGTGACACAATAAATGTAGTCGATTGCGAGGCAGTGCCTTATCCAGAAATCCCTCCCTTTTTTATACCTGAAGCTCTTTAGCCATAACAGTTTTTCTTTAAGTCATTTAGATTGACGCTCAACATACTTCAAGCTTGGGTCGATACCGACCAAAGTCATTCTCCTGTATAACATCGGTTTTTTCAGAGCTATTATCTAATAATCATGAAAAAATCAATGAAGTCAAAATCAACAAATCAATTGCGTATATCTAGGGGTATGCGGGCGAACTAGGTCGATAATTCTAGTAAAAGTCTCAGGTAGGCCAGTCAACAGATAGTAAGTGCATTGTAAGTTTTTGTGTTTTAGGATGTTGAGGTACTAACTCACCAAATTCTGCAACACTAATAGTATTACCGATAGTTACTATTTTATGATTGAATATACGCATTGCTTGGCAAGTTTTAGTACCATTTTTTCCTGGATATATGGAAAAAAGAGCAGAAGTCATGCGGGTCCTAAAAACTATTGAAAAAAATACATCAAAATGCTTCGCTGCAGTATACTTAATTAAGGAAAATTACCCCAAAACATTAGATGTTGGATTAGAGCTAATGTGGTGTGTTTTTTATGCAGCAAGTTTTTATTAATCTTTTTTATCGATAGGTGGAATCATGTCTGACAATGCAACTTTAGAAATACAAGGTAAACGCTACTCACTCCCGTTGATCGTCGGATCAGAACAGGAAATGGCACTGGATATTTCCCGACTGAGGGCCGAATCGGCGTGTATTACTCTGGATAATGGTTTCGGCAATACAGGTTCATGTGAGTCGGCTATTACTTTTCTTAATGGAGAAAAGGGAATTTTGCATTATCGCGGCTACCCGATAGAACAATTGGCTGAGAAATCTGTGTTTCAGGAGGTGGCTTATTTACTTTATTATGGCGAGTTACCTAGCCAGTCTGAATTAAATCTCTTTAAACAGAAGGTGGCTTCGTATTCGAGTTTACCGCAGGGTATTTATAATATTATCGACCAATTCCCGCTTGAGGCGCATCCTATGGGAGTTGTCTCAGCAGCAGTATCGGCTCTATCGGCTTTTTATCCGGAATTTATCAACCCGACTTCGCTTTCACAGGCTGATATAGATCGAGCGATCGCACAGTTGATGGGTCAGATAAAAATTATTATTGCTTATTTTTTCCGGCGCACTCAGTCTCAGGCCCCCGTTCCATCGGATCCGTCTTTAATTTATGCTGCTGATTTTTTAAATATGCTACAGGGTGGAGAGGGCAATCCAATTGACCCTGAAGTTGCGGACGCACTGGATACATTGTTGATTTTGCATGCTGATCATGAGCAAAACTGTTCAACTTCTACAGTCAGGGTGATTGGTTCATCGAAGGCTAATATTTTTGCTACGGTTTCCGGAGGTATAGATGCCTTATGGGGTCAATTACATGGTGGAGCCAATCAGGCAGTGCTGGAAATGTTAAACGAAATTCAAAATAATGGCGGAGATTACCAAAAATATCTGCATAAAGCGAAAGATAAAAACGATCCTTTCCGCTTGATGGGATTTGGACACCGCGTATATAAAAACTTCGATCCCAGAGCAAAAATCATAAAAAATGCCTGTGATTCCGTGTTGCAAAAATTAGGTATTCATGATCCTCTGCTTGATATCGCCAGAGGTCTGGAGGAGCAGGCGTTGAAGGATCCGTATTTTATTGAGCGGCATTTATATCCGAATGTCGATTTTTATTCCGGCATTATTTATCAGGCATTAGGCATTCCAGCCAATATGTTTACCACGATGTTTGCTATGGGCAGGATGCCAGGCTGGTTATCGCAGTGGAAAGAAATGCGTGCCAGCGAGGCGACTAGAATTGCCCGTCCTCGACAGGTCTATATCGGAGCAACAGCAAGAGATTATGTCGCAATTAATCAGCGATAGTTGAATGTACGTTGTAGATGTCGGCACGCTTTAATGCGGTGGCTTGTTTAATTTAATCAGCAATACGGCATTGTTCTTTCAATGCCCAAATGATGCGTCTTAGCTTCTGTGGGATTGGGATTATGGTGCAGAAAAATGGCATGTGGCAGCCACTTTTTCCGCGCGTTAGTGATTTGTATTTATACGCGCACGTCGACAACATTCCTATTTTGCGGGAAGCTTTGGGGTTAAATCAAGAACCACCCGTAGAATAGAGTGGTTTGTCGAAATGTTGCGCCTGTCTGATGAATATTAAACAAATATCGGACTTACAATAAATGTTTAATGGCTTTCCGCTCTTCTTTTAATTCCAATGCAGATTCTTTGATACATGCTTTGCTAAAGGCATCTAATTCAAGGTCTTGTACAATTGATAATTCGCCAGCGCTTGAAACTTTGACCGGGAAAGAATAAAACAAGCCTTTTTCTACGCCATAACTGCCATCAGAGATGACCGCCATGCTGATCCAGTCACTCCAGCTACTGACTTCGGTACCAAAAACCCATGAGCGCATCTGGCAAATCGCTGCATTTGCGGCAGAGGCAGCACTCGATAAGCCCCCGCGTTCTTCAATAACGCTGGCGCCACGATTTTGTACTGTGGGAATAAATTCATCTTTAATCCAGGTTTGATCGACTAACGTTAAAGCTTCCAGACCTTTAACAGTTGCATGAGTCAAGTCGGGGTATTGCGTTTCGGAGTGATTTCCCCAAACAATAATATTTTTGACTTCTTTAGAACGTACACCACACTTTTTAGCTAATTGAAAGATTGCCCGGTTATGATCCAGCATACTCATGGCAGAAAAGCAGCTTGGGCTTAAATCGGGAGCATTCATTTGGGTAATCAAGGCATTGGTATTGGCCGGGTTTCCAGTAATTAACACCTTTACATGCTGATGTGCAACCTCATTCAGTGCCTTGCCTTGCTCTGCGAAAATAGCGGCATTACATTCCAGTAAATCTTTGCGCTTCATTCCTGGCCCGCGAGGCCTCGCGCCAACTAAAAAGGCATAATCCACGTCTTTGAATGCAACTTTCGCATCATCTGTCAGGATAACTTTTTGTAATAAAGGGTAGGCGCAGTCATTGAGTTCCATCTGTACGCCGTGTAGACGATGTAAAGCGGGCGTTATTTCTAGTAGTCTCAATACAATGGGTTGATCCAGGCCAAATAATTCGCCTGATGCCAAACGAAATAGCAATGAATAACTAATTTGTCCTGCAGCTCCGGTAACCGCTATATCAATGGGTGTTTTCATTTATCATCCTTCCTTATAGTTATTATAATTATATGAGGTTGTTCTAGTTAACTATCGGCAGCATTATATCTACGCGACTAAACAGGATTTACTTTTTTTATACGTTATAATAACGCGAATTTATATTCGTTTAAACGCATAATTGTTCTAAAACTTTTACACTGACTAATGAAGAAGCTGCTTTTCCAATTTGATACCGATAATTACCCTTCTGTTTTTGACACTGTCGTTGCTTATGATGGCGGTGCTGATCATGTGATTGGCCATGCTAAACTGACTGCTGATAATGTCAGATCTTTGGTAGAGGGCGCTATCTTTACGCGTCCTCCTAAAGAGAAAAAAAATACCGCAATTTTTGTTGGTGGTAGTGATATGGCTGCAGGTCAGGCTTTATTTAATGCAGTACAATCCTATTTTTTTTCCGGCTTCCAGGTTTCTGTGATGCTGGACAGTAATGGCAGTAATACAACGGCTGCGGCCGCAGTAGCCAAATTAGCAACTAGTGGCACTTTAATAGGCAAAAAAGCGGTGATTCTTGCCGGTACAGGTCCGGTTGGTCAGCGCGCTGCGGTTATGCTGGCATATGAAGGCGCAGACGTGACTATCGTATCGCGTAATAAATTAAATGCTGAACAAGCTTGCCTTGCCATGAAGCAACGCTTTAATGTTAATTTAAGCGCTGTCGGAGCAGCTGATAGCGACGCTCGAGGTGACGCCATAAAGCATGCCAATATAGTCCTGGCAACCGGTGCGGCTGGTATTGAGCTATTAAATACAGAGCATTGGCAAAATAACACAAATCTTGAAATGCTGGCCGATGCTAATGCCACACCACCAGCAGGTATAGGTGGTACAGATATGATGGATAAAGGTATTGAGCGGCACGGGAAAATAGTCTGGGGAGCCATTGGCTTTGGTGCTTTAAAGCTTGCTTTGCATCGTGCTTGTATTGCCCGGTTGTTTGAGGATAATAAGCAGGTATTAGATGCAGAATTAATTTATAAATTAGCCAAAGAAATGGCTTGATCCAGTATTAAAATTATGCCAAAAATTGATCAATTACGTCTCGATGCTGAGCAGATTTTTCTGTCAGGAATTAGTGCTGCAGATCCTTACCTGGCTGTAAAACGCTGTTTACATAGTGATGCGCAACAGCTGCAAATATCATTAGATATGAATAGTAGTGGTAATAAGCGCAATGGTGCATGGCAAAAAATTCATCTGATTGCTTTTGGCAAAGCCGCCTGTACTATGGTCAAAGCAGCACAAGAAGTGATTCCAGCACATTTATTAGCAGGGCCTGGCATAGCCGTTTGTAATTATGAAAATATAACAGCTATTGATAATATCGATGTGATTGGGGCGAGTCACCCATTGCCTGATCAGGCGGGATTCTCGGGAGCACTGCGCATAGCAGAAATTGCGCAACAAGCCCATGCTGGTGAGCTGGTTCTGGTTTTGGTTTCAGGGGGAGGTTCGGCATTGATCCCTTATCCTGCAGAGGGCATTAGTCTGGAGCAAAAAATAGCCACTACTAATTTGTTACTCGCTTCCGGTGCAAGTATTAATGATGTCAATTGCGTACGCAAGCATTTATCCCGCCTTAAAGGAGGAGGGCTTGCGAAAATGGCCGCTCCTGCAGATTTACATGCGCTTATTTTATCTGATGTGTTGGGTGATGAACTCAGTGCGATAGCCAGTGGACCCACTGTCGCCGATAGCACGACATTTAGTGATGCGATAAAAGTTTTTACTGATAAGCAGCTTTGGGATAAAGTGCCAGTTTCTGTACAAAATCACCTGAAGCAAGGCGAGCAAGGATTTATCGACGAAACACCGAAAGCTGATGCCCAACTATTTAAGCATACAGCTTATACACTGGTTGGCAGTAATGCTATTAGCGTGCATGCGATTATGCACGCAGCGGAAAGTTTAAATTATCAGCTGCATTTATACAGTGATCAATTGACCGGCGAAGCTACAAAAGTGGCTGAAGATCTGGTGCAATATGCACAGGCTTTGCTCGCGCAAGGCATTAATAAACCGTGCGCTATTTTAGCGGGTGGAGAAACGACCGTCACTTTGCACGGCACCGGCTTAGGTGGGCGCAATCAGGAAATGGCGCTGGCATTTGCACTGGCAGCTGAACAGCAGCAGTTTCAAGCAGACTGGGTTTTTTTAAGCGGTGGAACAGACGGCCGAGACGGTCCAACCGATGCTGCTGGCGGCATAGTAGATAGCCAGACAATTTCACGCTGGCATAATGCAGCCATTGAAGCAGAGCAATATTTAGCCAATAATGATTCTTATCATGCCTTACAGATATCCAAGGATTTGCTGATCACAGGCGCAACGGGTACTAATGTAGCCGACTTACAAATTTTGCTAATCCAACCAAAATCATAAATATCTCAACCAGGAGACCATAAATGTATAAAAAATCTATGTCCATAGAAGGCTTTGATGATGAAATTTTTCAAGCTATAGCTGAAGAGCATCAACGTCAGGAAGATCACATAGAGCTTATTGCATCAGAAAACTACACTAGCCCACGTGTGCTAGAAGCACTAGGTTCACAATTAACCAATAAATATGCAGAAGGCTATCCAGGTAAGCGTTATTATGGTGGTTGTGAATTTGTCGATAGAGCAGAACAACTGGCTATAGATCGCGCCAAGGAACTATTTGGTGCAGATTATGCCAATGTTCAACCGCATTCAGGTTCGCAAGCGAATATGGCAGCTTTTATGGCGATGATTCAACCTGGTGATACTATATTGGGCTTAAGTCTGGCAGATGGCGGACATTTAACGCATGGTGCAAAACCCAATTTTTCAGGCAAAATTTATAATGCTATTCAGTATGGCTTGCACCCTGAAACAGGTGAAATTGATTATGATGAGGTCGAAAGGCTTACTCTAGAGCATAAACCTAAAGTATTGGTTGCAGGATTTTCAGCCTATTCACGTATCTGGGACTGGCAACGTTTCAGAGATATTGCCGATAAAGTGGGCGCTTATTTATTAGTTGATATGGCCCATGTCGCCGGGCTTGTTGCGGCAGGTTTGTACCCAAATCCTGTACCGATTGCTGATATTGTGACTAGCACAACACATAAGTCACTACGCGGCCCTCGCGGTGGATTGATTCTGTGTAAAAGTAATCCTGATTTAGAAAAAAAGTTAAATTCAAATATCTTTCCAGGTATACAGGGTGGTCCCTTAATGCATGTGATCGCTGCTAAAGCCGTTTCCTTTAAAGAAGCGATGTTACCAGAGTTTAAAACCTATCAGGCACAAGTCATTAAAAATGCTCAAGCCATGGCAGAAGTTTTTATCAATCGTGGCTTCGATGTTGTTTCAGGCGGGACAGACAATCATTTAATGCTGGTTTCCTTGATTCCCAAAGGTATTACCGGTAAAGCGGCGGATGCCGCATTAAGTAAAGCGCATATCACGGTGAACAAAAATGCTGTGCCAAACGACCCTGAGTCGCCGTTTGTCACCAGCGGTATTCGTGTTGGAACCCCGGCCCCAACCACACGTGGGTTTAAAGAAGTTGAAGTAATTGAAATTGCAAACTGGATGTGTGATGTGATGGAAAATATGGAAGATGATGCAGTGATTGCTGCAGTACGCGAAAAAGTCACTAACCTGTGTGCGCGTTTTCCAGTGTATAGTCATTAAAGGAAAATAACATATCCTTAATCCTGCGCTTTGCGTGGAATGACGCTCAAAAGACCCCGCGGGCTGCATGGAAAAGGAATTATAAATAAAGCCCGCTTTATGCTTAAGCGGGCTTTTTGCGTTTAATGAATACTTGATATTATCTGGAGATGTAAGCATGTCAGACATTGAAATCGCCCAACAGGCAAAAATGCTGCCTATTATTGATTTAGCGGCAAAAAAACTGGCGATTCCCGCCGAGCACCTGGATCCCTATGGTCATTACAAAGCTAAAGTCTCTTTAGAATATATTGATAGCCTCCGCGATAAACAAGATGGCAAATTAATTCTAGTAACCGCAGTCAGTCCCACACCGGCCGGAGAAGGTAAAACCACAACCACTGTTGGTCTGGGCGATGCCATGAACCGTTTGGGTAAAAGCACGATTATGTGTTTACGTGAACCTTCCTTGGGACCTTGTTTTGGTATGAAAGGCGGGGCCGCAGGGGGAGGCTACTCACAAGTGGTCCCTATGGAAGATATTAACCTGCATTTTACCGGTGATTTTCACGCAATTGGGGTTGCGCATAATTTATTATCGGCGATGATTGATAACCATATCACTCATGGTAATGCTTTAGATATTGATTCCCGGCGTATCAAGTGGAAACGTGTGGTTGATATGAATGATCGCGCTTTGCGTGAGATCACTGTTGGGCAGGGTGGTCCGGCAAATGGGTATTTACGAGAGGACGGATATGATATTGTGGTCGCATCAGAAGTGATGGCGATTTTATGTCTGGCTACTAGTCGTGCTGATTTAAAAGAACGTTTAGGACGTATTGTTGTTGCGTATAAAACCGATGCAGTAACTCCTGTGTATGCCAGAGACTTGAGAGCGCATGGCGCAATGGCGGCTTTATTAAAAGAAGCAATAAAACCGAATTTAGTTCAAACGCTGGAAAACAATCTTGCCATTATTCATGGCGGGCCATTTGCCAATATTGCCCATGGCTGCAATACCGTCACTGCCACTAAGGCAGCCTTAAAATTGGCCGATTATACTGTTACCGAAGCAGGTTTTGGTGCTGATCTGGGCGCAGAAAAATTTATTGATATTAAATGTCGTATTGCGGGGTTGAAACCTTCGGCTGTCGTTTTGGTGGCTACGGTAAGAGCATTAAAATCACATGGCGGTGTCGCCAAAGCTGACTTAAATAATGAAAACCTGCAAGCTTTAGACGCTGGGTTTGTCAATTTAGAGCGTCATTTAAATAATATTACTCAACATTATGGTTTACCGTGTGTTGTGTGTATTAATCATTTTACTTTTGATACCGAAGCGGAACTGGCTTTAATCAAAGATAAATGTGCTGCTTTAGGCGCAAAGTGTGTGGTTTCAAAACATTGGGCAGAAGGTGGGTCAGGCGCAGAAGAATTAGCTCAGGAAGTATTAAATATTGTCGATAATCGTGAGCCCGGGTGTAGCTTCGTTTACGATGATCAGTTGCCGCTTTGGGATAAAATTGAAACCATCGCGACAAAACTTTATGGAGCGGCGAACATTACTGCCAGTGTGAAAGTAAAAGCTGAAATTCAGCAATTACAACAGCAATATGGACACTTTCCGATCTGTATAGCAAAAACGCAAATGTCTTTTTCTACTGATCCAATGGCAAAAGGTGCTCCTTCTGGTCATACTGTGGAAATAACCGAAGTAAGACTAGCTAACGGAGCCGGTTTTATAGTTGTGATAGCCGGTAATATGATGACGATGCCTGGCTTGCCTAAAGTACCGGCTGCAGAACGTATTGATATTACAGATGCAGGAGTGATTACGGGCTTGTTTTAAGCCCAGCCCTAACTTACGACGTAGGCTGGGTTAGATTTGCAAGCGAAGCGCGGCAAACGTAACTCGGCATTTTATGCTTAATGGCAGTGACGCGGAGCATGGGAACGAGATTCAAATAAACTTCTCCAGGTACCTGAAACTTAGCTGATAAGATCTTTGTTTACAGACTACATAGTAAAGGATATTACCTAATGATTTCACCACCAATACGTATTCATTATTTTACTGATGTTTTATGTGTCTGGGCCTATCTGGCTCAGGTGCGACTTGATGAACTGATTAAGCATCATGCATCTGAAATAGAGATCAGTTATCATTTTATGCCTATCTTCGGCTGTACCGAACATCGAATCGAGGATGGCTGGAAAGATAAAGGAGGCTATGCAGGGTTTGGAGAGCATACTCATCAGGTATGCAAAGCGTATCCTTATCTAGCCTTGCATCAGGATGTGTGGAAAATAAATGCCCCTAAAACGTCGGCGACCAGTCATTTGTTTATTAAAGCGGTTCAGTCTCTTGTTGGTGCTGGTATGATCAATAATGAAGCCTGTGCAGACCTGCAGCATAGAACACTCTTTGAGGAATTTGTCTGGCAGGTTCGACTGGCCTTTTTTCAAGATGCTAAAGATATCGGTAATATGCAGGTGTTAAAGGAAATTGCCCGGACGATGCAATTACCGGTTGCTCAAATAGAACGTGCTATGGATGATGGTACGGCACTGGCGGCATTGTTTCGTGATATTGAATTAAGAGACGAATTTCGGGTGGAAGGGAGTCCCACCTACATTCTTAATGAAGGGCGGCAAAAACTTTATGGTAATGTCGGCTATCGAATTATTGAGGCAAACCTGCATGAAATATTGAGGCAGCCAAAGGTCGAAGCGAGTTGGTGCTAGTTAAGTGAAATTGTATTTTATCGAAAAATAATATAAAGAATTTTCAACCTAGAAACCGCAGTTGAGCACGAATTTTGTGGACAATTCGGGTGTGAAAGACAAGGCACTGCTCGCAGGCAATGGCCGTAGCCCTTGGCAAGAGCTGTAACGCAGTATTTCGTGCTCAGAATTATCCACAAAACCGTGCAGCGGAGTAGAGTCACCCAACAGGTGACAAGTATTTACAATCATTATATTTTATATTCAGTCACTTATAATTATTTATAGCGGTCAACTGCGGTTTCTAGGTTCAACATATCCATAGAGAAAACAGAGATTTGATAACAAAAAACTCACCCGAATTCATATAATAACTGCAACACCTCTTTAAAGGGTTAGATGGTATAGTTTCCGTCGACTAAAACCTGAAACTAAAAAGAGGTGCTCAATGAACACGTTTAACCATCTAACCCAAGAGGAAAGATTTTACATTTATACGCAACTAAAACAAGGCGTTTCTAAGAATCAAATAGCCATCACATTGGGGCGTCATAAATCGACTATTGGACGTGAAATTACGCGTAATACAGGTCAGTGTGGTTATCGTTACAAGCAAGCTGAGAGAATAGCTAAACAACGCCATATTGATAAGCCCAAAAACATCAAGATGACGGCTGAGTTACAACAGATAATAACGCCTTTAATCAAAGAGAAATGGAGTCCTGACTGTATTTCAGGACGCTTAAAACAACAAGGTAAGGACTCCGTCAGTCATGAGACTATTTACCGTTATATTTTAGCTAACAAAGCAGCCGGTGGCGATTTGTATACTTATTTGAGGCATCAAGCCAAACCTTATCGTAAGCGATATGGAAAAAATGATTATCGCGGAACGATACCCAGCCGTGTTGATATTGATGAGCGACCACAAGTGGTTGATGATAAAACGCGTTTAGGTGATTGGGAAGCAGATACTGTTATCGGTAAAGGACATAAAGGCGTATTGGTGACGCTGACTGAACGGGTCTCAAAGCTCAACTTCGCCATCTCAATTGAGCGTAAAGAATCTGAATTAACGAAAGAGGCGATTATCAATGCTCTTGAGCCTTTTAAACGTTGGGTTCACACGATTACCTTTGATAATGGACGTGAGTTTTGTGGGCATGAAGCCATTGCAAAAACACTCGACTGCGGCACTTATTTTGCCAAACCGTATCATTCGTGGCAACGAGGTTTAAATGAAAACCACAATGGCTTATTAAGGCAATACTTCCCTAAAAAAGAACCTTTGGATAAGGTAACTCAAGATGAGGTTGATAGTGCAATTACAGCACTTAATCATCGTCCAAGAAAAGGGTTAAATTACAGAACTCCATGGGAAGTATTTTGCCAAATAACGGGGGTTGATATAAATAAATCACAGGGTGTTGCATTAATTGCTTGAATTCGCGTCTGTTTCTTTTGTGGTAAATATGATAAATATTTTATGTTCGTTTAACCAGGAATGTGTATGAAAGAGCTATTCATCTCAGGAGCGCAGGCAGCTTGCCTACGTTATTTTAGGCACATCCTTTAGGCGTATAATTCAAGCAAAAAGTTCCTTCCCTGGAAGGACTGGTTTTGAACCATAGGATAAATTGAAAGTATGTACTACGGTGAAAGATTTAACAGCATTACCCATTTGATTGGTGCTATTTTAGCGTTGGTCGGTCTGGGGTCATTATTGACTATTGGTATTCAGCAGAATGAGCCTTTGATCATTATAAGTTTTACTGTATTTGGACTGACACTGGTTTTGCTTTATACCATGTCTACTCTTTACCACAGTTTTCATCCTCCGGAACTTAAGCAGATTTTCCAGAAGCTTGATCATCTGTCTATTTATCTGCTTATTGCGGGTACATATACACCTTATATGCTGGTGTCGTTGGTAGATAGTAACGGCCCGTTAATGCTCAGCGTAGTCTGGGGACTTGCAGCGACAGGTATATTGCTGGAAATCTATAGCCCTAAGCGAAATGAGTCCCTGCAAATTGTCATTTATTTATTGATGGGGTGGGTATGTACCCTGGAGTATTCAACTCTTAAAGCGGCTATTACCACCGCCGGAATTGCGTGGCTTACGGCTGGCGGCATAGCCTATACTGTGGGCATAGTATTTTACGTTATGGATGATATGAACAAGCTGCGCCATGCACATGGTATCTGGCATCTTTTTGTACTCATAGGCTCGATCTGTCATTTTATTTCCATTATCGGCTATGTCAGATAATCAGATAAGGCGATTAATAACTGAGCCAGTTCAAGGCAGCCCTAATGACTTATAGCTCTATCATACGCAAACGGATATTTTCGCTGTCACACACAACAGCGCCAAATTCATTTTCCGATAGGTTCAAAGTATAAATCCGCCACTTATCCGCTAAACAGGCCAGCTCGGGTACGCGTAAAAATGATGTAAAATCCTCGGGATTAACCACGCACTGATCTAAACCCAGGGTAATGCCTTTCCCCACGGCTTTAACAAAGGCTTCTTTTTTAACCCAGAATTGATAAAAAGCATGACTACGCTCAGCTTTATCTAAGCTATACCAAAAATCGGCTTCTTCGGGTGCAAAGCATTTTTTTACCAGACCTTCCCATGCGTTACGCGGTTTGTAGCATTCTACATCAACCCCTAGCTGACATTGCCAGCTAATTGCGACAGCCAGAATATCGCCTGAATGTGACATATTAAAACTTAAATCCGGAGTGCCGGGTAAAAAGGGCTTACCGAATTCAGTTTTTTCAATGCGCAAGTCTGCTGCTGCTTCAGTAACTCGTTCTGCTAATAATTGTCTGAGTATTCCATGGCAAATAATATAGCGCTCTCTAAGCTCGGCAAATTTAAACCGTTCAGCAGTCGCTAATTCATCTTTATCCAGGCTAGCCTGATAATCAGCTAGCCCGGGTGCAAAACTTGATACTGATGAAGCATAGTAAATATCAATATTACTCATTAATATTCTGCACACTGGCAAAGCCTTCACCACGATGGTCGCTAACGGCTGATAGGCTGTCATTAGCTTTATCCAGTTGTACCGCCTGCATATTGCCATAGTTATAAGTTTGTTTAAGCTGATGTCCCAAGGCTTGTAGACCTTCTATTTCCTGTAGATCCAAGCCGCCTTTTTCATACAAAATCTGATCAGGTATATATTGGTGATGAAAGCGCTTTACCTTGACCCATGATTCGGGAGAATGATCAGCGGCAAAATCCAGTGATGCCAGTAGAACCATGGAGATAATCCGGCTGCCACCCGGTGTGCCTAAGACAGCAATGCGTTCACTATCTTCTAAAAAAGTAGGGGTCATGCTGGATAACATGCGTTTTTCCGGAGCTATCGAATTGGCATCGCCACCGACCAAGCCATAGCCATTGCCGCTATTTTTAGCGCTGACAAAATCATCCATTTCATTATTTAGTAATACACCTGTACCCTCTGCGACCAGTCCGGCACCAAAAGGAAAGTTAATACTTAAAGTAGCTGCAACACGATTGCCTTGATTATCCATAATGGAAAAATGCGTGGTATTTCGGCCGCCTTGTTTTGCGGGTGTGTGCCCGGTTAAATATTCGCTGGGTAAGGCCTGATCGGCGCGTATAGTATTAGACAAGCCTTGTGCATAGTGTTTATCAATCAAGCGATCGACTGGTACATCGATAAAATCACTATCACCTAAATATAATGCCCTGTCATGATAAGCACGGCGCATCGCTTCAACTATCATGTGTTTTCGCGTTACGCTATCCATTGTTTCCAGGTCGATATTTTCCAGAATATTTAAAGCTTCTAATAAAACGATACCCCCTGATGAAGGCAGGGCGGCACTGGTGATTTTTATACCTTTATAGCTACCGGTGACGGGTTTGCGTTCGACAACCTGATAGTTAAGTAAATCTTTTAACGTCCAGATGCCACCCTCCTGTTGTACTGCATGCACTAATTTATCCGCAACCGTACCCGCATAGAATCCTGATTTGCCTTGATCCGCAAGGTGCTTTAACGTTTGTGCCAGATCCGTTTGTATCAGCAAGCTGTCCTTATCAGGAATTTGTCCATGTTTTAAAAAAATTGCTGCTGTTTCCGGGTGCTGATTTAAAACGCCTTTACGAAAACCTAATAACTTTTGGTGTCTTGTACCGATTATAAAGCCTTGCTCGGCATAGCGAATGGCTGGCTGTAAACTGGTCGCCAGCGGGAGATTGCCATACTTTTTTGACAAATGCACCAAGCCGGCAGGCATACCAGGAATGCCTGCCGCTAAAGCACCATTTAATGAGAGCACTGTATTAACCTCTCCCGAGGCATCAATAAACATCTCTTTCCGGGCGGCAATGGGCGCTTTTTCACGGCCATCAATCATGATGTCCAGGCCGTCACTTTGGCGATGTAATAACCAGAACCCACCACCGCCAAGTCCGGAGCCAGAGGGTTCAACTACCGCTAATGCAGCGCTTACAGCCACAGCCGCATCATACACATTACCACCCTGACGTAATATTTCAAAGCCTGCCTGTGTTGCTAAAGGATGGGCTGAAGCAATCGCTACTTGTCGTGGTTGTTTTACACTGCAGCCTGTTATACTGAGCACTATTATCAATAGTAGGCTGGAAAAGCCTGGGTATTTCACCCGTTTATTTTGCTTCCAAAAAGAACTTAACATGACTGCACCTTTCACTAATATACACGCATTGATCATCGATATGGATGGCGTATTATGGCATGGTGACCAGGCCATTGCCGGATTAAAAGAATTCTTTCAGCTAATACGCGAGCAACAAATTCCGTTTGTATTGGCCACCAATAACGCCAGCCATACCAACGAACAATATATCAAAAAACTGGCACGCATGGGAGTGGCAGTGGTAGCCCAAGAAATTTTAACCTCAGGCATGGCAACGGCACTTTATCTTGCTCAACATAAAGACCCTGCTCAAACGCGGGTGTTTGTTTTAGGTGAAGATGGAGCAATTCAGCCATTATTAGAGCAGGGATTTACTCTAACTGATCTCTATCAATTAAATACCGAAGCTACGCCCGGGCAGGGTGCGGATATTGTTGTTTGTGGTAAGGATGAGTCGATTAACTGGGATAAATTATCAACAGCCACGCTGAACTTACGAGCCGGAGCAGAGTTTATTGCCACCAATGGCGATACCACATTGCCAACAGAACTTGGCCTGATACAGGGCAATGGTGCTATTTTAGCAGCGTTACATGCAGCTACAGGTTGCACGCCAAAAGTGATAGGTAAACCCGAACCGATCATTTATCAGCAGGCACTTGCGCTGTTAGGCAGCAGTGCTGAAAACACGATTGCCATTGGTGATCGTCTGGATACCGATATTTTAGGTGCCGTACGTACAGGTATGCGCAGTTTAATGGTATTAACAGGTGCTTCAACACGTGAAGATATAGAACTGATTGATTATGCGCCTACCTGGGTTATGGATGATTTACAGGCCGTGACAGAAGCTTTGCGCAATAGGCGCTAAAAACAATCAAAGTATTCTGGTTTTAGATTGTGATTTTAGCCAGATCGATGCACCAGCTTAATGATGACCTGAGTCAGGTGATCGGCTGATATCTAAGAGCTGGTGAGCTGATTATTCGACTTTAAAATTAAAATACTTTTGCGGATAAGTCTCATTCTGGAACGTAAAATGCCACCATTCCTCTTTAAGATTCTTGAAGCCATTGCGTTCCATTGCAGATTTCAGAGTCACTCTATTTTCATGTTGAGATTTGCTTATACGACTATTGGCTGTGTGAGAGAGGGGATCAAAGAAATCAAAGTGTGTTCCCATGTCCAACTCCTGATTGCTATGCAAATCTATTATTGTCAAATCTACAGTGCTGCCCCGGCTATGCCCGGATTTTTCGGCGATATAACCCTCTTTAAATAGATTCTTCTTATCAACTGACGGGTAATATTCGGATTTCATCTTCAAATCACTTAAGTCTTTTGCCCATCTAACGAAATTATCTACTGCCCTCTGGGGACGATAGCAATCGAAAATCTTCAGTGACTGTTGATCGGCTGCAAGCTCCTTTTGTACGTTCCTGAGTGCCAGGGCCGTCTCTCTCGTTAGTAAGCATTTAGGCGCATCGTACCCATCAATCCTTGACCCAACAAAATTGTTTTTACTGTAATACCTGATATCTAAATGAACTGAAGGAATAATTTTCTTTATGTCTACAAATTGATCGTCGTGTTTAATCCAGTCTGCCTCCTTTCTCCCTGTGCAAGCATTCAATAGAATAACCACGGCCAGCAATACCAAAATTGATAAGTTCTTCATATTCCCCCTCCATTCTTTTTCAGCTAACACATAAATCTCCGCCTTAATCGGGTGGGTTTTCAAGTTATAAATTTTAGGGAAAACATTATGCTGCTTTTCCTCTCAAAACTAAACTCAAGTTGGCGTATCCTTGATTTTCGAAAAGTTTTAAAGGTAATAATATCAATCAAGCTTGAACTTATTGCTTCCTTGGCCACATAAATTTCTTTTTTCTTGCTCTCACCAGAGAGTGTGCATTATTTACACCAGATACTGGTATTATATTGCGTATGACTTTATCTTGAGTAACAGGAAAAACAATTATGCACGCTGACAACAGTATTCTGTTGTATATACTCGAGCTTTTAGCGGCTGCTGTGATAGCTATTCCCATCTTTCATCGCCTAGGGCTAGGTTCTGTACTTGGCTATCTGTTTGCCGGAGCAGCGCTGGGGCCCTGGGGGTTAAAGCTGATTAACGAGGTCGAAGATTTACGCCATTTGGCTGAGTTTGGTGTTGTCTTTTTATTATTTTTAATCGGTCTGGAGATGAAAGCCGAGCGTTTGTGGGTTATGCGCCGTCTGGTCTTTGGCCTGGGGATTGCCCAGGTATTAATCACTGCATTATTACTATTCTGTGTCGCTCAGCTCTTAGATTTTCCTTTAAAAGTCAGTGTTATTGCGGCTTTTGGATTAGCTTTATCCTCAACTGCCTTTGGCCTGCAGATTTTATCAGAGAAAGGAAATCTCACCTGCGTATATGGCAGAGCATCGTTCGCGGTACTGCTACTGCAGGATCTTGCTGTGGTGCCGCTGATGGCAATGGTATCACTTTTATCAGGTGGTGAAACATTAACTAGCAGTGCCGGGGTTGGATTTCTGGAAGTGACCGGCGGTATTCTCCTGGTTATTCTGGTCGGGCGTTTTTTGCTTAATCCAATTTTAGATCGGGTTGCTGCTAGCCGAAATTCGGAAGTTTTCATTGCTGCAACGATATTAATGGTGCTGGGAATTGGTCGTGCGATGGAGTTATTGCACTTATCAATGGCGCTTGGCGCATTTTTAGCCGGGCTTATGCTTGCCGAATCACATTATCGGCATCAAATTGAAGCTGATATTGAGCCGGTTCGCGGCACACTATTAGGCTTGTTTTTTATGACCGTAGGCATGAGCATTGATTTCGGCCTACTGATCAGAGAATGGCATTGGGTTTTATTGGCAGTTGCAGGTCTATTGCTAATTAAAGCAAGCGTGCTCTGGCTATTATCCAGGCTAAGCGGTCTCGATAGTCGCAATTCCTTACGTACAGCATTACTATTATCACAAGCCGGTGAATTTGGCTTTGTTTTATTTGGCTACGCTATGATTGCAGGCGTTCTAATGCCTGAGCGGGTGCAATTTCTTACCTTGGTCATCGCCTTGAGCATGGTGTCCACACCTTTTATCGTTAAGCTGGGTGACTGGTGGCTAAAACTGACGGCGCTAGATGAGGGCGAAACTGCCATAATCAATACAGCTGTGCCCACACCTGATGCAACTGAAATTCATGGAAAAGTTATTATCGCAGGCTTTGGCCGAGTGGGTCGACGTGTGGCTCAGTTATTAGATCGTGCCGGAGTAGAGTATATCGCTTTAGATAATAATCATGAGCGTGTTAATCAATTTCGTGGCGAAGGTTTTAATGTGTTTTTTGGTGATGCCCGCAAATTAAAAGTACTCAAATCTGCAGGCGCAGCACATGCCACCATGCTGCTTTTTTCACTGGATAATTTCTCTAATCTTGAGCATTTGGTTAAAGATGTACGGCGTCATTATCCTAATATTCAAATTCATGCGCGCGCACATGATATTGCCCATTGTGAGCAATTACTCAATGACGGCGCAAATCAGGTTGTGGCAGAAACACTGGAAGCCGGATTACGACTAGGGGAAATGGCTCTAATCAATAGTGGTTTTGATAAAGACAAAGCGCAAGCTGTCGTTGCAAATTTTCGCCTGGAATTGTATACCGCGCTCAACGACAATGTAATATACAAATCCAAACCGTCCAATTAAGCTTGCACAATTGATCATGGCTCGCTTCGATCCGGTGTTGACCTTAACACATTGGCATAAACCAAGATAACTGCACACATTTCTCTTATGCAAACGATACTTATCCTTGGCGCTACAGGTCAGGTCGGACAACAGATACTACAACTGGCCTTATGCCACCCTGAAATATTCAGAGTAATTGCGCCTACACGACGACCGCTTACGCATCATGAGAAGCTGGACAATCCTATCGTCGATTTTGAGGAATTACCTGCAACAGCGCAGTGCTGGAAAGCCGACCTTGCCCTGTGCGCGCTTGGGACCACACTGAGGCAGGCAAAGTCCAGAGCGGGATTTTATCGTGTGGATCACGATTACGTTATGACCGCGGCAAGACTGAGCCAGAATGCAGGAACTCCAGCGTTTGGCCTGGTCTCTTCGCTAGGTGCAGACCTTTCATCCCGAGTATTTTATTTAAATGTCAAAGGCGAGACTGAACGAGATATTAGCGCTGTAGGTTTTGCTTCGCTAACAATTGCAAGACCCTCGCTATTAATCGGCGGGCCACGATCCACCGGTCGTCCCCTTGAAGCCATCGGTTTGTTTCTAGGTAAGCACCTAGCATCGTTACTTCCTCAACGTTATCAAGCGGTATCGACTCTCCAGCTGGCAGGCGCTTTACTGGAAGCCGGGCTCGATGCTACACCAGGATTACATATCCTCGAATCTGAGCAACTATCTACTTAAAACACAAATCCAATAATGAGTCTGTTAATTTTACAAATAGTGATTAAACTCGGGTAAGAACCGGTTTCTCTCCGGTTCTCCCCACACTACTCTGCATGCGGCTCCGCACCGGGCGGTTCATCAGTCATTATTCTTTTTCATTATCCTGCTCCTGCTTTTAGTTTATACTGCGATTATTGCCAGGCTCTTGAAATTAGGTATGTGTCTTGGGTAATAAGGAAATTCTAGTTAGCAACAGTGACACTGATTAGGTAGAAAGTATCGGATGCAGATCAACAGGGAATAGCAATTATTTCTATGTATGACTTAAGTAATAATCGAAATAGCTGCTTAGGTGCCTGGAAAAGTTAAAACTCTGGTAGTCGTTGTTTCGCTTATAGCGATAGTTAGAAATTAAAAAAGCTTATAAAGTTACCTGAGATGAATGAAAATCAAACAAAATTACCTGAGTATATTGCTTCACTACTTCATCCTGAGGTATATGATCATGCAATTGAAAATATACAACTCATAGAAACGCATATTTCATGGGTTATTCTGACAGGTCCTTTTGCATACAAAATTAAAAAACCAGTCAATCTTGGCTTTCTTGATTTCTCTACACTTGAAAAACGTCACTTTTATTGCAATGAGGAGTTGCGATTAAATTCCAGGTTGGCGCCTGCTCTCTACCTTAAAGTTGTTCCAATTACTGATACGGAAGGAAATATCGTTTTTTCTGGTTCTGGTAAGGTCATCGAATACGCCATTAAAATGGTTCAGTTCCCACAGGAAATACAACTGGATCGTATGCTTGCTGCTAATATTTTACAGATGGATCACATTCAAGCCCTTGCTGTTATGGTGGCAGAGTTTCATCAACAAATCGATGTCGCTAACCAGGAGGATAACTATGGAAGTCCCGAACAAATCTATCACCCCGTTAAAGAGAACTTTATTCAGCTTCGCCAACTGCTCAATGACAAATCCGCTATTACTTTACTCACTGACATAGAAATCTGGACTCAGACGCTATTTGAACTATTAAAGCTCATATTGCTGCAGCGCAAACACGATGGCTTTATACGTGAATGTCATGGCGACTTACATTTACGTAATCTGATTATTCTTGATGACAAGCCCGTCGCTTTCGATAGTATTGAATTTGACCCAAAGCTACGCTGGATTGACACCATTAGCGACGTTGCTTTTTTGATAATGGACTTTCAAGATCGTCATCACCCTGAGTTTGGGCTGAGTTTTTTAAATCATTATCTTGAACAAACGGGTGATTATGCGGCAATGCAATTACTCAGTTTTTATCTGGTCTACCGCGCTATGGTACGCGCTAAAGTTGAAGCTATCCGTGCAGCACAAACAGGGAGTCATTCACAAGTACAAAATGAAGCTAATATGGCGTGCTATGGTTACCTTGAATTAGCTCAAGCTTACTTGCACGTTACCAAACCGGGGTTAATCATCACCTGTGGTATGTCGGCATCAGGAAAATCCACACTGACACAGCCGTTAGTAGAAAAATTGTCTGCGATTAGAATTCGTTCTGATGTTGAACGCAAGCGATTGTTTAAGGTAGCGCCTGAATGCGATAGTTCAGCAGCTGTTAATGAGGGTTTATATTCATCTGAAGCAACACAACAAACCTATCGCCATCTAGCTGAATTGGCTGAGCAGGTATTAAATGCTGATTATCCAGTCATTATTGATGCGACATGTCTGGAATATCAGCAACGAAACCAGTTTCGTCAAGTTGCCAGCAGAAATAAAGTGCCATTTATCATTATTGAGTTCACAGCTCAACCCAATACACTACGCCAACGCATCAATGCAAGAGAAAAAGGCGTTTCAGATGCAGACCTCTCTATACTTGAGCATCAGTTGCTTAACTGGCAACCACTAAATAAAAGTGAACTGCCTGAGGTGATAAGTATTGATACCGAATCGTTAACTGACATTAATTCTTTAATCAATAAGATAGAGTCTGTATTGCAAGGCAGATAAATTATCATGATGATAGTTTTTTAATTTAATAAAAGATGTAGTGATCAAATAGAACCAGGCACTTTAATAAGAGAATACTAAGCAAATATTGTCGCTTATTTTTAAGTATCCGTGAAACTCTAGGGGAGCCTCACTTTTTTCTGTGACTCCTTTTTTCTCAAGGGCTCAACGAAGGGGAATCGTCAAACCACTGTCTGAATATGCTGAAAAATATATTCAAAATGATGCTATTACTAATGCTTATGCCATTGGGAGTTATAGTATGAAAGAAAATTTGAAATTATTTTGGTCTGCATTATTCCATGATTAGTGGAATTATTAATAACCATAAATCAAAGACCCGAACATCCCTCTGGAATTTGCAAGTTATTTTTCTAAATCAACTCATAAATTTGACGCAATTATCCGCCTCTCTACAAATCAGAGAAAAAGATATACCTGAATTCAATCCATCATTATCATACACGTCAGCATAAGTGAACACTTCTCATTAGCTGTTAAGCCGTCTTTTCATTTATACTCGCAAGTTCAATGTAATCTCGGTCATGACGCAACATAGACCAGATGACTCGTGATATATGTCGCCCCAATGCCCGAACGGCGTTGTTGTGCGTCTTTCCTTCGGAACGTTTTTTATCATAGTAAGCGCGAGATTCAGGCACATAAGCCATGTGACGACAAACTGCGGTCATCATCGCTTTACGAGCTCGGGTATTGACGTGTTTAGGTGATTTAGTTCCTTGGTAGCCTCCAGATTGTTTGTCCAGAGGTGCCATGCCGATATAGATTGAAAAGCTACTCTGTTTCGGAAAGCGGTCTAAAGTACCGATTTCACCCGCCAATTCGGCACTACAGACCAAACCAAAGCCAGGAATCGAATCAATATGCTGAGCATATGCAGACTTTTGAATCTGTGAGTCGATTTTTGCATCCATGGTTTTAATTGATGCCATCAAGGCTAACAAGCGGCGTGCATCCTCTTGGATCATCGGGCCGACTTCTTCGATTTCATTAGAAAATTCTGCCTGTTTCTGCCAGTCAAGAATGAGGTTGAGATATTTCCGGCCAACCCCTTGAATGGCAAGCAGGCTTTTGGTTTGTAGTCGCATTAATTTTGTCAAATCATCGCGACAAGTTAGAAAGTGCAGAAACCATAGATTATCAATACTTCCTGTTATCTCCAGAAGAGTCGGGCAGGTGGCTTGCAGGTCAGGCTGTATACGGTTTTGCAGGGCAACCTTTTCATTGGTCAACTGACGTCGCCGCCGTGTCAGACGCTTTAACCGCCGATTGGCATCGGGTACCGGTAGCACTGCCTGCAGAACACCTTTAGCGAGCGGCAAGTGATCCTGAAGTTGAAACAACTCAAGCATTTTGTGAGTATCAACCAAATCAGATTTTGCGGGTGCGGGAAAGATCTCTTTAAACCGGGCGAGCTTGAGGTTGTTGACGTTGTAAAGCTGATAACCGTGGCTCTGAATCTGGCTATCCAATGGTCGAGCCCAGCCATTGTAACCTTCCATAGCAACGTCTACAGGTAGATTGTATAAATGCTCTTGCAGCTTAATACGGCTAAAAAAATACTGAAACCCTGCTGGTGTATGCGTAATCGAAAATTCATCCAGAATCCCTCCCTCAGAAAGGCCAATAGCCACATAATGCTCGTGACTACCGATATCAACTGCAACTTGTAAATGGGCTAAATTATGAATGTTCATGACGGTCTCCATAGGTCAACGTTAACAGTGGATACAACACCATCCTGCGTCTCGTCTACTTAGTAGAGCCACAAATGACCCCAAAAAAAGCCACATGAAATCACTCGGCACCATCCCAATAAAGACGTCTCGGACGGCGCAAGTGGCGGGGGCGGCATTTCAAGTTCGAGCCGTTACCCTAAAGTACGACGGACCCCGTGAGCCACACCCCCACCAGGTTCAATTTTACACCCCTGGCAAGATGCCCGCCACTTGCTTTGAAGAGAATTCCTGGTTGCTAAATAATCAAAAAAAATTCGGCTTGCACTTGTAGATATAAATATATAGATAACTTTTCCTATAAACATCATATCTATTACTCACTTGTCATTTCTCTCCATAATTCTATAGTAGACCCTGTATACCCCTTAAATAAAGGCTCTGTCACCGTTAAGTGTGGGAAATATAACTCGAAACTTTTGAATGCTTGATCTACCTCACTTTAAGCAGTATTTCATCAGATTCTTAAGTGATTGAAAAGTTAAGTTTTTTGAAGATTCCACACTTAACGGTGACAGAGCCTAAATAAAGGATCTCTTCCTGTATAGAGCCCATTCGTTACTACTTCTCAAATCCTTTTGAGATTATTTTATACTGTTGGCATATAGCGCAGTAAAAGGTCCTATTGATTAAATTGTTAAGTGATTTTTCCACAGCAATTTTTGAACCTTTTTCCACTTCCGCATAAACAAAGAGCGTTTCGATTCATCAGAGGTTTTGGGGTGAGTTGCTTTTGAACAGCTATTTCGAGTTTTAATAGTTCTTTTGCATGTATCACTAGACCTAAATTATTAGGAATATGGCTAGTGATGGTTTTAGTGTCTGTTGGTACTTCAATAACTTCAATTTCACCTGTAGTTGTATGCTGGGCTACAGCATAAAGGGTTCCTAATAGAGCAATTCTCGAACCTGTACACAAAGCCCCTGAAGCATCTACAAAACTACCGATATTAGCCAAGAAAACCGGGGAACCTGATGAACCAGGAAAACAGGCTGCGTCAATCATAAACTCCGATTTTCCATTTAGAGGAAGCCTTGGGTGTGTTGCTGTAATCCCACGCCGAATAATCGGGAGATTGTGTTTTGCGTCCCAAATTCCATTTGGATAACCAATCATTACAATATCTTCCATAGACGGTAAGGAGTTTAGCAATTCTTCGCTAGCAAGTATGCCCTTATTGATATAAATATAATGATAATGTTTTCCTTCCAATTGTGCATTATTCAAGATTGGACCAATTGGAATTGCCACAAGATCAATATCTGGACTGGGGTGTGGAATACAAAAATTGGGTAAATCATTTAGAATGATTTCTTCGTGATTCCCTAAAATAGGTCTATTTTTATCATCTTGAATTGTTAAATTAAAAATACCTCTAGATGCACCACTCACGACATGCTTATTTGTAACTATGCAAGGATAGCCTTGATTTCCGTTTTCACAAAAAAAGAATATATATCCAGTACCAGACGAAAATATATTTTTATCATCTCCACATTGAATACGAACAGTACTATGTATAAGTTGTTCTATAGGATTAATGTAATCAGACATATTAGTTTTTTTCTTTATAAATAGGTTTAATTTCCGTCATCACATAACTACTTAGTATTTATACGTTGTGCGGAGCATTACGTATAAATGTTTGTTGGACAAATTCATTTGGATTGTCTCACTATTTATATAAGGGAAATTGTTTTTGATAGCCAAGGCGGAAAGACATTTTTTAAAATTTCTGTGGCTGATATTCACTAAGAAAATAAAGATATGTAAGCCTATCCTCATGATTTACAGTATCTAGTGCGAATCATTATGCGCCATTTTTTTACGATGAACAATATTAAGACCTCAATCCGATAAGTTGCTTTTTTCACCTTATAGCTATCAGAATAACTATTGATCAGGTTAAACATTGTTATTTTTGATCCCAGTTTTTCCGAAGATTATCTAAACAATCTGGCTGTGCTTAATAATGGCAAGATATTCTCAATTAAAATTTCTCAGCTCACTGGACGCAAGTCTACAGGCTGTATATAGAAGGAAATTTATCTCTATGGCTTGTAACATATGCTACTATGCACAAGGGCTAAAAAGGTGTCGAAGAACACCGTGTAGCGCCCGGATCTTTTCAAAGTATTTTACGGGGATTGTACATGACTGAAATTATTTATTTGCTGACTATAATGTATTCTATGTATGTCATTAGTGAAGTCATTGGTGACATGCATATATTTATCTATTCGACTTTTTTAATCTTGATGTTTCTGATAAGTGTGCAAGTATAAATAATTATTTCGGGCCGAGTCCCGTCTGACTGCAGACGGGAGCATTTAATGCTTAAGCTGTCAGCAATGTTTATTGCGCGACTTTTGATTCCGGGGAATCCTCTTCATGTACGGGAATCCAGTCGGCATCTGGATTGTAAGTCGGCATTGATTCTGCAATATTGGCGCTATCCGGACCGAGATCCTGTTGATAGACTATGCCGTCATGGCTCACTATAAAACTCATAATTCCGCTGTCACCATACTTTTCAGGCCAGGCGATAACTGCAAATCCTGCACGCATATTTTCTCCCATCATGTAACTGTATGCGCCTCCTTTGGCATTTGGGCCCTGAGCTTTAAGTATACGGAAGAAATATCCGTGATATCCCCCTCCCTCAGAACGATCTGCAAGTAATTTCCCTAATGGGCTGAGTACCTCACCCGGCGCTGCATCCCAATATAAGCCATCTTGTGTTCCAGGGGTACTGATGAATTTCTGTGCATACTCTAATACACCATTGTTATCATGATCCTGTGTAGCATATTCCATCTGGGCATCGTAGTAGGCAAGAACAGATTGTATACTAGCCAGTTCGTTTCTGCCTATGCGCCTGATACGCATAAGTTCCAGGCCTTGATCTACATCAAAGTACCAGCCTGCTTTGCCTTCGACAATGGGAACAGGTAGGGTCCATTCTTCTTTTCCGATAGCAAGCAGTGTCTTTTTATCGCCCTGTGCTAATAAGGTATGATGCTTTTCCCAGGCATTATTAAAGTTATCAAGATCCTCTGGCGAAACATCATCCAGTGGCAATATGTCACGGAAATCAGCACCGAGTAATTTGTTGAACAGGGCCTGGTCATCATTTCTAACAGCCTGCGCAAAGGTATTAGCGGCAGCCTCAGGCGTTTTAAATACTGCCTGCTGTAGAGTCGGGTCAATTTCAGGTTCCGCAACTGGTTTTACAGGACTTGAGCAAGACAGGGTGATTAATATAGTGCATATTGCAAGCAAACTGGTAAGGTATTTATTCATAATCGGTAACGGACGGGCATTAGCCATTTGTTTGAATTTAGTGTCGTTCATATCTTTCTCCTGTTATCGCCTGCGTCCGCCACCACGGCTACCGCCACTACGTTGAGCACCTCCAGAACGGTTGGCACTGCTGCGATTTTGCATGGACCGGTTACTTGAATTGCCTCGATTAAAGTCTTGCCGCGTTTTGTTTGCTTTACCTGCATCTCTCAAGGCATTATCTCGTGAACGCTTTGATTGATTGCTATAATTGCCTGCTTGTCTGGTATCGCGAGTTTTACCTGTAGCAGATTTTTGGAAAGAGCTGCTGCGCTGATTGTTGCCTAATTTACCCTGAGCAACATTACGATTGGCCTTATTGACTGAAGAGCGGGCTTTATCACCGCCTGAGCCTTGTAGTTGTTCGCGACCTTTAGCTGGATTAACGGCACGTTTGTCCAGGGTTGTGCGCGCTTGAGCACGTTGCGCATCACGGCCACGGTAATCCTGACGCTGATCGGCGCCACTGCGTTTGTTCTCAAATTGTTTGCGGCTTTTACTGTCTGCATAAGGTACGCCACGACGATTATTTACATTATGCTGCCAGTTTGAGTTCCTGGAATTAGCATTTATTTTGTTGCGATTGACATTAATATTATTGTATTTATTGACATTAATATTGACGTTGGCATGTCCTCGGCCCCAGTTACAATTACCCCACAGAGCATTAGTGATACCAATGCCGATACCAAAGCCAATTCCTCCGATGACTGCAGAACCATAACCGTATCGGTAGCTCGGAGGGTAGTAGTACCAGGGTCGATAATGTGGCCACCACCAGGTGCCGTAAACTACTGTCGAGTTATACACTGGAACATAAACGACTTGAGGATTAGCGGGTTCTATTATGATAATGGTCTCGGAGGGCTGTTTTTCGACAATTACTTTTTGTTGCTTGGTCGTTTTCAGATTGCCTTCGTCCTTGGCTTTATTGCGTAACTTCTGGACTGAATCCATCACTGCGTCAGGATTTGCCAGAAAAGCATCGCCAACATTTTGGACCCAGTCCGGTTTTTCTCCCATCATGGCCAGTACTTGTGGAAAAGCAACCAGGGACATAACGCTAGGGTCCCATAACTTGTCCTGTACTGCTTTTACAGCGGCATCACCCTCTTGATCGGGATGGTCTTTTGACCATTTGACAGCATCATTTACATCGGCAGGGTAGGTACTCGCCATCAGAATTTGAGAGAGTAATGAGTCAGGATACAACGCTATAGGAGCCATCATTTGATCGAGCTCGGCTTCGCTGAAGGTTTTGTCATCGGCTAGCGCCATCCCGAGTGGTATGTAAAGCAGGGCGGCAAGCAAGGTGTTAGCAAAAATTGCAAACAGTTTTTTCATAAGTCGTGCTCCTTTTTGACTGGGTGTGGAAGGCAATACATATTAAATTGAAGTTGCTTTTGGACTGGCATGCCTTTAAGTTGATTGTACTTCTGCGCAGCATACACTTCAACAACTAGCTTGATCTTGCCAGATCCAGGGCTTGGGCATTAATTTAAATTACCAAAGTGATAATCTCCAGAATTCAGGGTACGCAAGGCATGGATTTTTAAGCTTTATGATCTTTCCAATAACTATTGATTCCAGAGTCTAAATTTTCTCTCCCGGCATTATTAATACTGTCGTGATTAGTAATTGATCCTAATATTTAGATTGAGCTGATCAATTCCCTGTTTGATTCGTTTGCGCCAGTCGCTATGAATTCCGCCAGATAAATAAATAGTGTAGTACATTGCGATTCCTTTGATTGAATAAGTATTTACTTAGGCTTATTATTATGGTGAATATGAGAGTTGGGCCTGTTTCCTACAACAGGTTTTTTAGTTAATTTACCCGGAGTTCGTTATGCAGGAACAGAATATCAATACCTCAAATAAAGTTACTTTAGTAATTATAGGCATACTCGTTACGGTGTTGCTGGTTGCGTTATTATTATTTTTATTGGCGGATGAGGATGATGATGCAGGTTCGACTGCTCAGAATACAGAACAGGTGCTAGTGATCCCTGAGGTTGAGTCCCCATCCTCAGCAGATACTTCAGCTGAAAATATGGATTTTGCCAGTCAAGTACCGCGCTATGATGGCGAAGCTTTGCAGTTTGACTCGAGTAAACCATTGCCTGAGTTGGTAAATAGCGATGCAGAATTTACTCAGGATTTATTGTCTATCTCAGCACAGTTGCAGCCTAGTCTGTTTAAAAAGCAGTTGATCAGAAAAAGCATCTTTTCTATTAATGATATGGCTCAGGGTATGCTTCCTCCGGTAAAACGCTTACGTGAATTATCCTTTAGCCAGCCTTTTACCGTGAACATAAAAGAAAACAGGATGTTTATGTCACAGGCATCTTATCAGCGCTATGACCAATTGGCTCTCGCAATTGATGCCATAGATAATCAGGCTGCTGTTGCCTTGTATCATAAATATTTGCCGCTTTTTCAGCAGGTTTTTACTGAGCTTTCTTACCCGGATAATTACCAGGTACTGGATATTATTAAATCAGCAACTTCCCGGGTATTAGACGCACCTGTGATTAATAACGATATCGAAGTCATTCGAACATCGGTACAGTATAAATTTGCGAGTCCTGAGTTAGAGAAATTAAGTCCTTTAGATAAGCAAATGCTGCGTATGGGGCCAGAAAATACACATTTGATACAAAATAAATTACGTGAATTGGTTGAGGCTTTAATAGCATCTGAAAAAGATTAAGTATTAGGCAATACGCACTCCATAAAGAAGCCCGGATCACTTTTTGCATTCGGGCTTTAGTTTCACACCTGACAGCCAGGCTAAGTAATGAATTAGGCCGCAGCTTTAGCCTGGTGTTCATGCAATCTTAACGGTCTAAAGCAGCACTCTAAAGAGTCCCCGTTCCTGGTTTCACTTTCCTTCTTTATATTCAGAAAAGCAAAGTATTTCTCTATTCAAAATAACCACAAAACCAGATAAATCACCTTAGGGTGTCACAAAAATGTCATGCAAATGTCATGGTAACGTCATGGTTATGTCATAAATCGAGGCTATTCTAGCAACCTTGATTTTGCAGATTTATCCACATTAGAGAGATATTACTATGTTACATTTTAAACGCGCTAACGCCAATCTGGCCGCAGCGGCTATCAGCTTGTTAAGCGCAGTGTCTTTTAGTTCCTATGCTGATACTGCGAGTTTTAATTTTGCCACTTCTATTCTAGACCTTCCTGTTGTTGAAGTACTAAATGGTAAAGATTCAAGTTCATGGAATGCGCAACTAAAGCTGGTTGATGCTGTGAATTTTGAATTTGAATTGACAACTGCTTCTGTTATTGCACCAGTCACTGGTCAACGTGTTGTATTTGATGCAACTACGAGTGCAGTGCATATTCCTGCTATCAGCATTGGTGCAGATGAGTATTATGCCAAGCTAAAACTGATTCCTGGTTCAAACCCATTACGATTTTCTTTAGATCAATTTGTTAATAATGCATTTCAAGGTTGTCCTGCTTTCTCTGTAGATGGACCTGTTAATGGGTCTTGTGTCTTAAGCGGTGAAATTAAACAAAATATTACGTTAACTAAAAATACGCAATGGATTTTATCTGGCGGTGTTTTTATTGGTGGCGATAAAGTCGACAATGCAACATTAACCATTAACCCGGGTACGAAAATATTCGGTCAACAAGGTGCGGATTATTTGTGGATTAGACGTGGCTCTAAAATTATGTCAGAAGGAACGCCTGATAACCCGGTTGTTATGACAGGTCCATTACAGCAATCTGCTGGTGAGTGGGGCGGCTTGGTATTAGCGGGATTTGCGCCTGTAAATGGTTGTAATGTAGATGTTGCTTTATGTGAAGTTGCTTTTGAAGCGATAACTTCTGAATTTTATGGTGGTAATGAGCCGAACGATAATAGTGGTGTATTGAAATACACTCAAATTCTTTTTGCTGGTTTTGCAGTACGTCCGGATGAAGAGTTAAACGGCTTAACATTAACGGGTGTCGGTGCAGGCACTGTTATTGATTTCGTTCACGTTCATGCTGGCCTGGATGACGGTGTTGAAATGTTCGGTGGTACAGCGCAAATGAAGCATATGCTACTCACGCACATTGGAGATGATAGTCTGGACTGGGGTGGTGGCTGGAGAGGTAAGGCACAATACGTTGTAGTCCAGCAAGCTGCTGATGATGGTGATCGTGGTATTGAAGCAGATAACAATCCTGACAACCCTGATTCAGGCCCTCGTTCTAAACCAGTTCTTTCTAACATGACTATGTTAGGTTCAGCAGTAGGTTCTCAGGGAGCTTTACTACGTCGTGGTACGGGTGTTGAAATCTGGAATTCAGTATTCACTGGCTTCGGTAGTTCATGTCTGGAAATTGATGGTGAAGCAACTTATCTGAATGCAGGTACACCAGAAGCATTATCAGGTGAACTACTTATAGTTCATTCTTATGTTGACTGTGCGACAAATTTCGCTGATGGCAATGGCGCTACATTTGCAGTAAGTGACTGGTTTGCTGCGCAAATGATGAACCAGGAAGCTGATCCGGTTCTTAATGGATATTTGCCAGGTGATGGTTCGCTTCTACCTACAGGTGGAGCGCCAGTAGCAGGAGACGCATTCTTTGATAGTGTTAGTTATGTTGGTGCATTTGCAACTGCAAATGATGACTGGACTAAAGAGTGGACTTACGCTTATTAAGTTTAATTAATTATATAAGTATCAGAGAGGGGGCCTCTGTATAGAGGCCCTTTTTTCTTGTTTTGTTTGCGCTTTATATTTTTATATACAGTGTCTTTAAAGCAATACTCCGAGTATTCAGGTTTGCGGTTTTGATCCTGAGTTGATTTTTGCTGAAATCAGGGTACTGAAATAGGGACATAGCTAGCTAAGCATCAATGTTCTACTCATCTAAAGATCGAATAAATTCCCTGGCAACAAGGGGGCAGCATTGCCTGTCCATAAAGATGAGTTTCATTCTGCGCATTCGTAAGTCACTTACTCTAAGCAACCTGTTCAAGAATTTAAAAAAATTAATCTAGTTACTATGTTGGTAAAAATATTCAAAATTTCCTATCTGGTTTGCATATCGATATGCATGGCCTGGCTTGGCAATGCCAATGCCGAAGAGCATGAAAATCTGGCTAAATCCTTGTCTAAAGTGCGTGGTGAAGTTGAAGAGTTACAAATGCAGTTTGATCTTGCCAAAGAAAATCATCATAACCAGATGTCTTCTCTGGCATCACAAATGACTGATCTGGGAGTTGAGGAGCGTCGTCAGAATATCAGTATTGAGAAACTGCAGCAATCACTGGAAAAATTTCAGCAGGAATCCCAAAAGGCAGCTGTCTCAAATGATGGCCTAAAGCCAGTATTGATTGAACTTATCACGCGTTATCGTGTGTATGTCAGAAATGGTTTTCCGTTTAAAGTCGAAGATCGGCTGAGCGATGTCAATAAGTTGGAAAGTCAACTGAATAATAACTTGATTGATGCCAAAAAAGTCGTTAACAGGATGTGGGCATTTATTGAAGATGAAATACGTTTGAGTAAAGAAAATGGTATTTATCAGCAAACCATAGAACTAGATAATGAAAAAGTGCTCGCAGATATTGCCAAGCTGGGCACCGCATTAATGTACTTCCAGACGGGTGATAAACGCGTGGGAATGGCCAGTCGCAAAAGCGATGGTAACTGGCAATATCTGGAAACGACTAACAATCAGGAAATTGAACAAATAGCGATGCTATTTGATTCCCTGAAAAAACAAATCCGCCAAGGCTATTTTGAATTACCTAATCCGCTGAAGTCATAATGAAGAAATTACTGTTATTCCTGACGCTACTTTTTATCAGCGTAGCGCAATCCGCTGAACCCACAGGCACACAAGCTACAGGTGTAAATACTGACGGCACTCCAGGGCCTGCCGCTGAAGCAAAAAAAGATCCAGTGGGTCCTGTGGTGGAGCCGATCGACTTAAAAACGGCTTATAAACGCGAGTATGCTTTTTTAGATGCGCAAAAAAGAGAGCTGCAAAAGCGCTTGCTTAATTTCAAGAAGAAGTCGGCCAGTGATGAACGTAAATTAATTAATAAAATTGATTCATTGGAACGTGGTTCGGTCAGTCGCGCAGAAAAAATTGATCAGATTTCCGCGCAGTTAAATACAGCAGAACAAAATAATACAGCAGGGATGGAACGTGATGAAGTGCTACAAATGACTTATTCACAGGCTGAAGCTACGCTAAAAAAGTATAACATTGAGACGGATACCAAAGTTAATTACACCTTGGGTACGGATGAAGAAAAAGTAAGTTTTCTGTTTGATAATGCGTTGGCATTGGTAAAAAGTCTCGGTGAACTACGTAAAACGGAAGGTAAATTCTTTCTCAACAGTGGCAAGGAAGTTGAAGGTGATCTCGTTCTGTTAGGCAATATCGCTGCCTATGGCATCAGTAAAGAAGGTAGTGGTGCTTTAGTGCCTGCAGGCGCAGATAATCTGAAATTATGGCGCCAACCGGCACAGACGACAGCCATAGCATTAGATAAAAATGAACAGCCTGAGCAGTTGAAAATATTTTTGTTTGAATCACGCGAAAAGGCCATAGAAGAAACGCCTGAAAAAACCTGGCTAAGTGTAATTGAATCGGGTGGTGTGATTGGCTGGATTATTGTCTGTTTAGGTGGCTTTGCTGCGATACTGATTTTTGTACGTATTTATCTTTTATACATCAATAGTTCTGATACACAAAAATTGACCGAACAGATTACCCGTCTTTTATATGCAGGGAAAATGGAAAAGGCGAAGCAAATATGCCAGACAGGGCATTGTGCAATTACTCGCGTTATGGAATCAACCTTGCGCCATATTAAAGATGACCGTGACCATATGGAAGATATTATTTCCGAGGCAATTTTACAGGAATCGACAGTCTTGAATCGCTTCGGCACATCAATTCTGGTCATTGCTTCAGTCTCCCCCTTACTTGGATTGTTAGGCACTGTGACTGGGATGATTTCAACTTTCGATATTATTACCGAATTTGGTACGGGTGATCCTAAACTGTTATCTGGTGGTATTTCTATTGCATTGGTCACAACTGAACTCGGGTTGATTGTTGCTATTCCAACATTATTGTTTGGTTCTTTATTATCGGCCTGGTCGGAAAATATTAAGCTGGATATGGAAGTCGCGGCTTTGCGTATTACAAATACACTTTTAAGCGCCACTGAACAAGGTAAAGTCGTGACAGACATGATCGATAGCGGCGGAAAAAATGATTATTTACTAAATACTGCTCAAACTAGCTAATAATCATGGACTTAAACGATATTTTCTTATCCGTTAAAAGCCTGTTTGTCTCGGGTGGTTTTGTTATGCCACCGTTGCTGATATGTACTATGTTGCTTTGGTATGGTCTTGGCTATCGCTACTGGACGCTAAAGGAAACCTACCGTATAGGTGTGCGTGATATGTTGATTTTTTACCAGAAAAACCCGCAAGCACCTGTATCAGGAATTCTTGATACTGCTGTTAAGCAGGGTTTGGCGCTTCAGCAGCAAGGCTATCTTAATTTACGCCGTCATCTGGATAGTGCATTTTCTGACTATGACAAGGAAATGCGTAAATATGCCGTATTGATCAAGATTATTGTCATGATTTCTCCCTTACTGGGGCTTTTAGGTACTGTGTCAGGCATGATCGAAACCTTTGATTCTTTAGCTTCTATGGCCTTATTTACCCAGTCGGGCGGCATTGCAGGGGGAATTTCCCAGGCTTTATTTACCACGCAGATGGGTCTGGCGGTCGCGATTCCCGGAGTATTAATTCAAAGCGTCTTGAACAGACGACAAATCAATCTGCAAACCGATCTGGCACAAGTCAAAGATTTGCTTTGTAGCAACGTCTAACTTTCTAACTTAATCCCTACAATGTATTATGCGACGCAGAGAAACCCAACAACTAGATACTAGCATTGATATTGGCCCATTGATTGATATCGTATTTATTTTATTGATATTTTTTATGGTGACGACAACTTTTGTCAAGGACATGACGCTAGAACTGGAACGTCCAAGTGCCAGTAGTTCGACGATGGCTTCCAGCAAAGCCATTCGCCTGTTTATTGATAAAACCGGAGATATCTATTTAGACGGCGAACCTATCAGAGTCTGGCTTATACAAAGTAAATTGCGTGATTTATTAAGCACTTCTACGCAAAAATCAATTTTAGTCGTCATTGATGAAGGTGTGCCCTCTGGCAAACTGGTTGAAGTCGTTGATCAGGCCCGTTTAGCGGGTGCGAAAAGTGTTGGTGTCGCAACTGAAAAAGAAGCGGGTTAAAGAATTGTAGTATGAAGGTTAATAAAAATGTGGTGGCCGTCATCTCGATGATGATTGGTCCTATTCTCGTGTTTGGCTTAGTGCTGGTAATGAACCGCTATGCTTCAGATCTGGATCAGGAAAAGGCCGTTAAAACAACACAGCTTGATATCGTTAAGCAAATTAAACCCAAGGCAGAAAAGAAAGTTAAAAAGGTGCAACCCAAACGCGTGCGCAAGACTGCACGGGCACCGGTTCCATTTAAAGGCTTAAACTCATCTCTATCTGGGATAGACCTTGGCATTCCTGGCTTAGGAGGCGCTCTGGATGATTTAAACAATAGCTTACTGGGTAAGACCGGCTCGTCTATTATGACTGAAGACTTAGTCGATGTGGCTCCGAAACCGAAAATAAGGGGCTCTTTTAAATACCCGGCTGCAGCCAAGAAAAAAGGGATTAAAGGCTATGTGGTGCTATCCATTCTGATTGATGAGAATGGTGCAGTGGATCAGGTGCAAATACTGGAATCCAGTCCGTCCGGTGTATTTGATGAAGCTGCTTTACAGGGTATTAATGCCTGGCGTTTTGAACCCGCAAAATATGAAGGCAAGAAAGTTAAAGTCTGGGCAAAACAAAAAATCCGCTTTGATCTGTCATAAGTTTTTGGTGCTACAAATCTATATCTATTGCTATGAAAATAATTACTAAACCAATCCTGCTGTTATCAATGGCGATGATTTTGTTATCTGCTGCGCAAGCTGGCTGGGCTAAAAAAGCACCCAAAACAGATTTTATTTCCTTGGCAGCCACGATGCTCAAAGATGGTCACTATGATCGTGCTTTACTGGCCTTGCAGAGTGTCGATTTGGAGGATGAAACAATCGACCTGAAGCGCTTCTATACCTTGCAAGGTCTGGCGTATATGAATCTGAATGATATGTTTGCAGCAAAAGGTAGCTTGCAATTAGCCATTAAAAATGGCCAGCAAGACCCCGTTATCTATGTCTATCTGGCACAGGTAAATTATGCATTGAAGGAATATCAGCAGGTTATCGTTGCGGTAGATAAAGCGGGAGATATCGTGAGCAATTATCCGACGCTAATGGAAATGAAAGCGCAATCTCACTGGCAGTTAAAACAAAGCAATTTGGCCATAGAAACATTAAATACAGCACAGCAAATGTTTAGCGCTGATTACCGTTTTATGCGCCGTAAGGTTTTCTATCTGGTGGAATTAAAGTTATACCAGCAAGCAGCACAATTAGGTCAGCAATACCTTAACCTTTCAGCAGGGAAAGCGAGTGATTATATTGCCATTGGCAATGCCTTGCGTCTGAGTAAGGAATATCAGCAAACATTGCTTATTATGGAAGCTGCGCGTTTGAAGTTTCCAGATAATGTCACTATAGCCAAAGTATTAGCGCATACCTATATGGATATGGGTCAATTGAATTCGGGTGCTTTTATTCTAGAACAGGCGGCGCAATATGATCCCAAACTGATTGCTGAAGCTGCCGAAGTCTATCGCCGGGCAGGGCGTTTATATAAGGCATTGACCCTAAACCCCGTTATTCGTGACCATAAGGCCAAGCTGAAACAACGTCTGGCAATTTTTCTGGCTTTAAAACGCTATGAAAAAGCAGCAAATATGCAAAAAAGTTTATACCGCACCGGTTTACTGGATGATCAGAATATTCGCTATGCCCTGGCTTACGCGTATTTTTCCAGTGGTCAATTTACTGCGGCGAGTAAGCAAATCGATTATTTAACCGAAACTGATTTGTTTAAAAAAGGGCTCGAATTACGTCGCATGATGGAAGCCTGTAAAGAGGAACCTTGGCAATGTGCCTAAAACAATCAGCAAATAGCTAAGGCTTAGCTGTTGTTACTACTAGTGCGCCACCATAGCCATTAACTAAATCCTACTCAATCAATCCCGGTACTGTTCACTGCTGTTGCATTGCTTTGTTTAATAAAAGCAGCCTCTTTATTAATGTACACAATAACCACACATAAATCATGAAACTTCTGTATCGTCCTATTGTCATTTTTTTACTATTGGTAACGAGCAGTACTATGGCTTGGGCTGGTGACAAAGCTGAATTTTCCATCTTTCTGTTTCTTAAAGGCAGGCCCGTAAATGATGCGGAATTATTAATCAACGGTAAATCTTTTGCTGATTTTAGTGAAAGCGGAAGTGTCTTTGGTCGTCTTGCTCCGGGAAATTATCAACTGACGATCAATCGCCAGAATAAATCATTCGGTTTCGCGCTCACCTTACGCAAGAATGAAAATGTACAGGTTATTCTGACATTTCCTGAGTTTAAAGGAGAGCCGATACTGCATATAGAAAGTAATATCGCAGCAGGTACTAATATTGGCGGCAGTGCCGAAGACATGATTAAGGCCGAAAAACTCGGCGAAGGCTATATCACCGCAACAGTTGTTTCTGCAGAAACCAATAAGCCGGTTAAAGATGTACAGGTGTTTCTTAGCGGTCTAAGTGAGCGCTATAGAACTAATGCGCAAGGAAAGTTTAAAGCCAAAGTTCCTGTCAGGGAATACAGTATTTCCTTATTGCATTCTGCTTTTAATACGCAAACTAAAGACAAGGTTGCTGTAACGAAAGACCAAACCACCGACTTAAGCTTTAAACTAACCCCTGCCGGGGTTGAACTAGCTGAGTATGTGGTTCTAGAACCTTTTCTTGCAGGCTCGGTGGCATCTGTTATTGAAGAACAAAGAACCTCGGCATCGGTGACTACGGTAATGGGTTCAGAGCAAATCAGCCGCAATGGTGATTCGGATGTGGCCAGTGCCTTAAAAAGAGCTGCAGGGTTAACAGTTGTTGGTGGACGTTTTGTTTTTATTCGTGGCCTGGGTGAGAGATATTCTTCAACACTGGTGAATGGTGCTGCGATCCCGAGTCCCGATCCGACTCGTAGGGTTGTCCCGCTGGATTTATTTCCCACCAGTTTTCTGGATAGTTTACTGGTGCAAAAATCTTATTCTGTGGATCGGCCTGGTGAATTTGCCGGAGGCACCCTGGATATGCGTACCAAGCAGGTCCCGGAAGATTTCTTTTTGAACATTTCTGGACAAATAGGATTTATCACCGATACAACATTCTCAGATGGCTTACGCTATGATGGTGGCTCAACTGACTGGATCACTTTCGATGATGGTACGCGTAAGCTTCCTGATTCCATTGCCGCTGCAACATCCGGTGGTTCAACCTTAAAGCCGCAAACGCCATTTAATCCTGATGGGTTTACATCTAAGGAATTAGAAACCTTTGGCCAGGATTTATCTAATGTATGGGATGTCGAACCTGAAACTATAAATCCGAATGGCCGTTTTGAAGCATCGATGGGAGATTTGTTTAATATTGGAGATTTTACTCTGGGTTATACCACTGCGACGCGCTGGAAACAGCAATGGAATACAGTCGATGAGCAAAGAAAACAATATTCATCCTCTGGTAGTGATGGTAAAGGCGGATTGATATTGACCGAGGAGTCTAATTTAAACAAAACCCTGCGTGAAACTCAGATAAATGCCTATTTAGGACTGGAAGCAAGCTATAAAGAAAATCACCGTCTGTATACAACGACCATGTGGTTACGCCAGGCCTTTGATCAAGCGAGTATTGAACAAGGTTATAGTGAAGGCGAAACGGGTAGTCGATACACACAATTAAGGTGGACAACTAATCAATTATTTATGCAGCAAGTTGGAGGCGATCATTTATTTCCAGAGCTGCATAATCTTAAATTCGACTGGTTATACAGTAATTCAACCGCTGATTGGGAACAGCCCAAAACAAGAGATTATCGTTACGATGAAAATCCTGATGGCTCCTACTCTTTTTCTCGTCGGGCGGACAGTAACCAGACTTCGTTTGGTCAACTAACCGATAAGGATGCAAGCTGGCGTTTTGATATTAAACTGCCTTTTGAGTTTGATAATAATTTTGCTATCTCATTAAATAGTGGCTTTATTGACCAGCAAAAAACTCGTGAATCCTCGATCCAGCGCTTTACTTACACACCTGTTGGACCTGATGCCAGGAACCCAGCCGTACTGGCTCAGCCTTCATTGGAAGATATTTTGCAGCCTGAATATATTACTCCCGATGGTTTCCAGATCAGGGAAACAACTCGCTCGACAGATAATTATAATGCCAGCCAAGCATTGATTTCTTACTACGGCCAACTGGATATGAACTTTTTTGATAATGTTCGTCTAACCGGTGGATTGCGTTGGGAAGATAACGATATGTTTGTCGAAACTTTTGCGATATCGGGTGCTAACAGTGATCCTGTTACTACGGTAGTAAAGAGAACAGATATGCTGCCTGCTGTCGCGACTACCTGGTTTATTACTGACAAACAACAGCTCCGTGCGAGTTTTAGTCAGACGCTGTCCAGGCCCGATTTTAGAGAATTGTCCCCGGCCCCGTTTACTGATCCAAGTACTGGAAATGAAACCACGGGTAATCCCGATTTATTGCAAACAGGGATTGATAACTATGATGCCCGTTGGGAATATTATATGTCAGCAAATGAAAACTTTTCGCTTGGATTTTTCTGGAAAAATATGACTGACCCGATAGAGACTGTTTTTTTGCCGGGAACAGCGGGTTTATTAACCTTTCAGAATGCGGAAGCGGCCACTCTATATGGTATCGAGGTTGAAGTATTAAAAAATCTGGATATTATTCATCCTGCTTTAGAGGACTTCTTTATAGGCAGCAACTATACCTGGTCGCAGTCTACAGTTCAATTGAGCGAAAAAAACACCGAAGCACAAACGTCTAGCAATCGTCCTTTACAAGGGCATTCACCGCATGTGTTCAATTTTCAGCTGGGTTTTGATAATGCCGATTGGGGAACACGTGCCACCTTGCTTTATAATATTACTGCAGAACGGATCGTCGCAGTTGGTTTATTAGGCGCACCGGATAAATATGCACAACCCTTTAATCAACTGGACTTTATTGCTACCCAGCAGATCAATGACTGGTTGTCGGTAAAAATTAAAATGAAAAACCTGATTAATGATGAAGTACAAATAACACAGGGTGATAAAACGACGCGATCATTTACTATCGGACGTGAATTTACTCTGGGGATTGATCTAAGGTTTTAAGTTATATTTCGCGCGGCCGCTAGAAAACTGCATCCGTGGCCGCGCGAAGTATATTAGTACGAAAAACACAAAAAAGCAGGATGGGCATGCAGAGCATCTGCTCATCCCGCATAACTCAAGTAGACATCTTTGGGCTTGAAGGGGAGGGGCAAGCACTCAAAACTATTCTCCGGCGATCGCCATTTCTTCAATTAAAATAGAGCCGGTGCGAATATTCCCACGCAAATCTATATCATTGCCTACCGCCAAAATATGTTGATACATATCTTTAAGGTTTCCAGCAATAGTAATTTCTTGCACAGGGTATTGAATTTCGCCATGCTCAATCCAAAAACCTGAAGCGCCTCTGGAATAGTCACCGGTAACGGGGTTAACACCTTGACCCATTAATTCAGTGACTAGCAAGCCGGTATCCATTTGCTTGAGCAACTGGCTTAGATCTTTATCACCTGCTGTAATACATAAATTATGCACACCACCAGCATGCCCCGTTGTTTGCATAGCCAATTTACGGGCGGAATAAGTGCTTAACAGGTAGGTATTAAGAATGCCCTCCGTAACAATATTATTGGCTTTGGTTGCTACTCCTTCAGCGTCGTAACAGGCACTGCCCAATGCGCCTGGTAAGTGCGGCTGTTCATAAATATGGATAAAATCAGGAAAGATTTTTGTATCCAGGCTGTCAAGTAAAAATGATGATTTACGATACACACTGCCACCACTGATAGCACCGAGAAATGAGCTGATGAGTCCGCTTGCTACTTCGGCAGAATATAGCACCGGGGATTTGCGTGTACTTAAACTACGTGCCCCAAGGCGCTGTATCGTTCTTTGCGCTGCTTTAGTGCCTACTAATTCAGCACTTTCCAGGTCTTCATGCTTACGTGCTACGCTGTACCAGTAATCGCGCTCCATATTGCCATCGCGTTCACCCAATACTGAACAACTAATGGAATGGCGGGTTGATGCATAACCGTGTAAAAAACCTAAACTATTACCAAAGATACGTATGCCCTGATAGGTATCAACTGAGGCACCTTCAGAATTGCTAATATGCGGATGGTAATGACGCGCGCTATCTTCGCAGTTTATGGCAAGATTAATGGCGTCTGTGGCACTAATATCCCAGGGGTGATATAGATCCAGGTCCTTAAAATCGGTGGCAAGTTTATCTGGATCGGGTAAGCCGGCATAGGGATCTTCACTCGCGTAACGCGCAATACTGCATGCGGCTGTAACGGTCTCTCTGATTGACTGGGCTGATAAATCGGTACTACTTGCGGAGCCTTTTTTCTGACCAAAATAAACTGTTACGCCCAGACCTTGAGAGCAGTGATGTTCTATGGTTTCTACCTCACCCAGGCGAGCATTGACTGATAAACCGGTATCGACACTTAATCCAGCATCTGCAGCAGTGGCACCCTGGTTTTTAGCTTCTAGCAGTAAATCGTGAATAGTTGATTCCAGGCTGCTGATTTCTTCTTGAATTTGCATAATCTATAAGAGTGTGGGCTATGCGCTACATAGTCTATAAAAATGAGAATAAGACCAAAACCACAGTTTTTAAACTGTTTCTCGAGTTTAGTTTAGGTAGGGGATACTCTCGATTTTTGTAATTTTTAGTAAAAAATATAATTCTGATACCGTCTCTGGGCCGTCACTATACGTTAGTGCCACCAACAGTCAGGGCATCAATTTTCAACGTGGGCTGACCGACACCAACCGGGACACTTTGACCTTCTTTGCCGCAAGTGCCAACACCACTGTCTAAAGCCAGGTCATTACCCACCATGCTGACACGTGTGAGTACGTCAGGGCCGTTGCCAATCAGTGTTGCTCCTTTGACTGGCCGGGTTATTTTTCCGTTTTCAATTAAATAGGCCTCGCTGGCTGAAAAAACAAATTTTCCTGAAGTTATATCGACTTGTCCGCCGCCAAAATTCTTGGCGTAAAGGCCATTTTTAACCGATTGCAGAATTTCCTCAGGATCACTTTCGCCTGGAAGCATGTAAGTATTGGTCATACGTGGCATCGGAGTATGAGCATAGGATTCGCGTCTACCATTCCCTGTTGGCTGAACACCCATTAAACGGGCATTAAGTTTGTCCTGCATATAACCCTTGAGAATACCGTTCTCAATTAAAGTCGTGCATTGTGTGGGTGTACCTTCATCATCAATAGACAGTGAGCCACGACGACCCTGTAAAGTGCCGTCATCAACCACGGTACATAGCGGTGAGGCGACACGTTCACCTACCCGGCCACTAAAGGCAGACGTTCCCTTACGATTAAAATCGCCTTCCAGTCCATGACCGATGGCTTCATGTAATAAAATACCTGGCCAGCCTGAACCCAGCACAACAGTCATAGTACCTGCAGGGGCAGGTACAGCATCCAGGTTAACCAATGCCTGTCTAACCGCTTCCCGGGCATAGCCCAGTGCCCGGTCATGATCAAGGAAATAGAGATAATCAGCGCGTGCGCCACCCCCCATACTGCCTTGTTCGCGACGGCCTTTATCTTCGACAATTACACTGACATTCAAACGTACTAAAGGGCGTACGTCTCCGGCCAGTGAATCGCCCTGATTGGCAATCAGGATATGATCCTGTACTCCGACCAGGCTGATGATGACTTGTTCAATACGCGGGTCCAGTTTTCGCGTCTCGGTATCAATTCTACGTAAGAAGTCTACTTTTTCCTGATCGCTTAATGAGCTTAAGGGATTGATAGGTGTATACAGCTGCGGGTAAGATTTATGCGCGGGCATTGGCACATTTGCCGTCTGGCCCTGGCGTGCAATGGCTTGCACATTATTTACGGCGGCCAAAAGTTCGGTCAGGTCAATTTTATCACTGTAGGCAAAGCCAGTTTTTTCACCTGATAATGCACGTACACCAGCACCTTGTTCTATATTATGACTGCCTTCTTTGATAATGCCATCTTCCAGTACCCAGGATTCATAATGGCTGGATTGAAAGTAAATGTCGCCGCTATCAACGGCACCATTTAGCAATTGATCCATTACCCGGTAAATATGACTTTCCTGTAAGCCAGTGGGGACTAATATAGCCTGTTTGGCGGTGTGTAAAGCTGAGTTGTGCATTATTTATCCACAAATAATTTGACGGTGCTGGAGCACGGGAAAGGTTTCTCGTGTTTTACGTAAACGAACGAGATCAATATCTGCAGCAACAAAGCCTGCATTGGTTTTTAGACATTCCAGGATGCTCCCCCAGGGGTCAATGATCATACTATGACCATAAGTCTGTCGACCGTTGACATGAAATCCACCTTGATTGGGTGCAATAACATAGCATAGATTTTCTACCGCACGAGCTCTGAGTAACAACTCCCAATGAGCTGCCCCGGTTTTTTGCGTGAAAGCGGACGGGATTATCAGCACTTCCATGCCTTGTACTTGCATGTTGCGGAATAGCTCTGGAAAACGCAGGTCGTAACACACGGCTATCCCCAGTTTACCAAAAGGGCTGTCAATAACTAAAGGCACGTTACCTTTGGAAATAGTGTCGGATTCACGGTATATCTCGTCACTTCCTGGCACGTGGACATCAAATAAATGAATTTTGTCATAACGGGCAACACGTTCACCGAGATCATTGTAGATCAGGCAAGCTGCCATAACTTTGTTGGCATTGTCTGGGTCAGCAATAGGTATGGTGCCAGCAACAATCCAGACAGCATATTTTTTTGCAGTCGTTGCTAGAAAGTCTTGAATCAGGCCGGACCCGTCTTGTTCCTTCTGCTTGATTTTATCTAATTCATGGTGTCCCATTAAAGCGAAGTTTTCTGGTAAGGCGACTAATTTTGCACCTGCCTTGACAGCTTCGCTAATTAAACGCTCGACTTCTGTTAAATTAGAACTGATATTGGGGCTGGATGCCATTTGAATGGCGGCACATCTACTCATATAAAATCTCGAATAACGGTGGGTCTTTATTTATGGCGTGGTTGTGGGGTCGTCATTTAAGACGGAGCTAAATTGGCGATTTATCGTGAAGTGTTCCCAGGTGCCTTTTATTTGATATAGCAAGCTTACGATAAGGCCACCTGGTTGTTCATTCCCAATAAAGGTTTTACTCACTGCATTAGCAACATTTCCGATAATTGTACCAGCTATTGGAAATTTAGGCAGGACTGTTGCCAGTAGGTCAATTTGTTCGCTGGCCAGGTTGGTGGAACCAGAAATATAAATTTTTGCCGGCATGGCATTAATTATCAAGTCTTTAGTTTTGACTGAGCCTTGATCGATGGCGAAATGCCCCGTTGATTCAGAAAAGCTTAAGCCTGATTCGGTAATATCAGAAAAATCAAAACTTAGACGTTTACCTAGCTTCCAAATATCCAGTGCTCCCAGAACTCGGCCTAAACCTGGGTTTACACCTAAAATACGACCGTTGCTTAGCTGGGTGTCCACTGTCCCTGACAGGATGGACTTTGAAACCTCATAAGGGGCTGCAGGCCAATTTAGAACAAAATTAAGTTCGGCTGTGGTGTCAACAATATCGTTAAAAAGCTTTGTTCTGGTTAAAAAAGTACCAAAATCCTGACTCAGGAACTGCCCGGAAATAGAGCTGGAATTTTGCTGATTATGTTGCTGCCAGAATCCTGAGAGGGATAGGCTATTGTTCAATGAAGAAAGATCAAATTGTTTAATTGCTAAACCTTGATCAGTGGGCTGTGTTTGTAGTTTCAGTCTTCCAAGATTAGTGTTGTTCCAGTAAAGTTCCTCGCTGTTTAGCTTGATACTGGGCAGATTTTTGACTATTAAGGATGCGCCATCGCTTTTCATGTCAATTTCTTGTAATGCAGAAAGGTCTAATTCTTTTAACGATAAACTTATATCAGATTTGTTATTAAATTCGAGTGGTATAAAAACACTGCCACTTGCTATGGGCGAATGAATAATACCTTGCCAGTGAGGGGGGATTTTTTTGAGTTTGATATTCACCCTGTTTTGTAGTTTGAGTGGGTTCTCATAAGCGATATTAAAAGTATCCAGGCCTGATGGTGCAATACCAAGTTTTATTGACAGCGAGTGGATTTGCGCTTTTGGCTTGGATAAGGGCGAGAAGTGTATTGCTGTGCCGACTAAATCCGAGTTTAATTGAATAGTGCATATTTGCTCACTATTTTTCGGGAACTCAATTTGTGTATGGTAGTCAGAGCTTCCGCTAGCATAAGCCCATGCAGGGTTTGGGAATTGTTTAGCCAGTTGTTTAATGGATGTTCGTCCTGAGACCTTTGTAGATATAGCTTGATTATTACTGCTAATTTCGGCAGTTAATGGAAATCCCAGAGAAATTGCGCTGATGTGCTTGCTAAATACGCCATTTTCAGTAAACAGAAAATCAGCTGTTATATCTGAAATAGCAAGATCTATAGGGGTAATAATAGCGCTGGCATCTTTTGTTTTGGCTTTAATATTAGCTTTCAGAGCTTGATTGGCCAGAGGGATTTTTAGATCAACATGGATATCAGTTGAGCCTTGTATATCAACAACATCATTGATTGCAGTGACCTGATCCTTGAAGGGCGAATGCGTTAAATAAAGGACTGTATCGGATAAACTGCTTTTTATATTACCCTGAATATCTATATATTGACTCTTTCCAAAAGAGTCTATAGAAACGGTTGCATTTTGAATTGTCGAATCATTGGCGCGGCCTTGGTGAATGTCAATATTCATGCTATCAGAAAAAAAACGCACTTGTGCAGCTACATTCTGTATGTCTTGCCAGTCAGGTGTGTAGTGTAATTCAACATCTTTAGCAGCAAATAATATTTCAAAAACACCTTTATGCTGCGCGAAAGGGTAATCGGCTAATGCTCCTCGAAGGATTACCCCGCCTTGTTTTGCTGTGCCTTTAACAAAGGCGTGGTCTAGCCAGTCCACTACTTCGGGGTCAAGAATGCCACTGGGGAGATACTGTGGTGTGTGTGAAGCATCCAGTATATCAAAAGAGCTTTGCATACTCAGTGTAGGCTCATCCTGTTGCGGTAAAGTGAGTACAAATTTAGTACTGGTTTTAAAGTGCTCTGTATTGAGTTCTACCAGAGGGCTGCTGATCACCCATGCATCTGAGTGCTGCCAGTGTAATTCGCCCAACGCGTGGTTAAAATCAAAAGGGTTTCTAAATAAATTGGGTGCTGCAAAATTGAGCCGGGATGAACTTATCTGAATTAGACCTTGTTGCTCAGAACCTTTGATATAGGCTTCCAGGTTATTAATACCTGGAATATTCTCCATAGGTCGGGTTTTGATGCCTGATAGCTGGGCATTAACTGCAAAGGTTTCCTGGCTTGGGTTGGAGATTAAAAGCAGGTCTTTTACTTCTCCTTCTAGGGCAATTGTTTTTAATTGCTGAAGTAAATTATCGGGTAATAGTTTATTAAGCAGGATGATTTTGCTTATCGGTTCCAGGGGTAACAGCGGACTGTTAATTGCAAGATGAGTTACATCATCTTCAGTATTGAACTCTATTGCAAGCGCCAGTTGAGCCAGTGCAAGGTTGATATTTTTTGACTTTAGCACCGAGTCTTTAATGCCAAGACGCCATTGTTGTTGATGTTTTTGTAATATGAAATTCAGATCTAGCAGGTCTATAGGAAATTGAGCGTTGTTATTATCTTTTATCTCGGCATGCACAAGATTTATTGACCCGCGCATTTGCGTCATTTGTGCTGCTTGCCACTTGCTCCAGATACTAAAATTGCCACTGCCCTGAGTAAATGCAAAATCAAAGGGCAGGTCTCCAGTAATAAATTTATCAAAATGAATGCCTAGTCCCTGAACAAACAGCCGGGCATTAATACTTTCCGGAACAAAAAAATCACCGCTAAAATCTATGACCATGTGTAATGATTTGCCTAAAGATTCAGGAAGGTCGGTGCTAATAAATATTTTGTGCTGACCGGCATCATTATTCAGGGTGATATTGATCTGTTTAAATTGCACGGGGGCAGCATTACGTTTTTCGTCATGCCATAGTATTTCACTATTAATAAGCTTGTATTGTTTTCCACGCATAAGCCAGGTAGGCTGCTTGTTGTCATCCGTGTTTGGCAATCCCTTTATATTGATAGCGCCTGATTCCATGCGGGTTACCGACAGATCTGCACCTATTATTGATATTTGTATTGCTTCCAGGAATGACTGTTGTATGGCTGCGAGCATACTGAAACCCAGATGAATTTCCTGTAAATGTACAGGTGTGGCATTGTTTTGTTCGGAATGTACGGCAATATTTTGCAAGGAAAGTTCAGGCTTGAGACCATTTAATACACCTTGTATATTCGCAATGGTAACTGGCGCCCCCAGGTGTTTACTGAGCAGAGCTTCAATATCTGTTTTGAAAAAATCCAGCTCTGAAAGAGCATAACGCAAGCCACTGATACTGATGGCAAAAATCAGAATAGTCCAGAAAAGTACACGGACAAATCCCCATTGAATATGCTTTATCATTATATCTTGTGACTATTAAAGTAAAACCACATCATATTGTTCCTGGCTATATTCGGACTCTGATCTGAATTTGATGCGAATATTTAAAAAGGCTTCTAATTCAGCTAATACATCAGCCTCTTCATCAAGTAATTTTTCGACCACAGGATGAGAGGCTAATACCAGAATTTCCTGCACATTGTACTGCTTTACTTCACGAATGATTTCACGAAAAATTTCCAGACAAATAGTTTCTGCTGTTTTAAGTTCGCCTCTGCCAGCACAGGTAGAGCAAGGTTCACAAAGGATATGTGCCAAACTTTCACGGGTCCGCTTGCGGGTCATTTCCACCAGTCCCAGAGCCGATACTTCAGTGATTTTGGTTTTTGAATGACATTTATCCAGGGTTCTTTCCAGTGCTCGTAAAACCAGTGATTTATGTTCTTCGCTTTGCATATCAATAAAATCAATAATAATAATACCACCGAGATTACGCAATCTTAATTGACGAGAAATCGCCTGGGCAGCCTCAAGATTGGTTTTAAATATAGTCTCTTCCAGGCTTTTACCTCCAACATACCCCCCGGTATTAACATCGACTGTGGTCATTGCTTCGGTCTGGTCAAAAACAAGATGACCGCCTGATTTTAAGCCAACCTTTCGCCCAAGCGCTTTTTCGATTTCTTCTTCGATATTATAAATATCGAATAAAGGCCTCTCGCGCGTGTAATGTTCAATGATGGGTACAATATCGGGGACAAATTCTTCAGCAAATTCTATCAGGCGCTGATAGGTTATGCGTGAATCAACTTTTACCTTTTCAATATTATCAGTATATAGATCACGTAAAGTACGGACACTTAACGGTAAGTCAGAATGAATAAGTGCTCTAGGCTTTGCGAGTGGAATTTTTTCCTGAATGGAGTCCCATAATTGCAGTAGAAATAGCATATCGGATTCTAAAATAGATTCATCAATACATTCTGCTGCGGTTCTGGCGATAAATCCGCCGGACTGGTGTTCTATCTGGAATGCATTTTGAAAACTACGTAAACGATCTCTTTCAGGTTCATGCTCTATGCGCTGAGAAACGCCACCTTTTACAGCATAAGGCATATATACCTGATAACGGGATGGAATGGAAATTTCCGTCGTTAAACGTGCGCCTTTGCTACCAATAGGGTCTTTGGTGACTTGCACAATGATGTGTTGATTTTCAATTAAATAATGCTCGATATTTTCTGAGCCTTTTTGTTCTAATTCCTTGCTGGATAAACCAGAGATATGTAAAAAGGCGGCACGCTCCAAACCAACGTCAACAAAGGCTGCCTGCATTCCAGGCAAAACACGGCAAACAACACCTTTATAAATATTGCCGATTAAACCTAGCTGACGTGTACGTTCAATGATAACTTCCTGGACGACACCATTTTCAACGATGGCAACCCGTGTTTCCGGTGGGGTAACATTAATCAGAATTTCTTCACTCATTGAAAATATTTATTCCTTCATTGCTTAATAGTTGTGCAGTCTCAAACAAGGGCAACCCCATAATGCCTGAGAAACTACCGTTAATGTTTTTGATAAAGGTACTGGCTAACCCCTGAATGGCGTATGCGCCTGCCTTGTCATCCGGTTCACCTGTATGCCAGTATTGTATAATTTCCTGTGCAGTAATGGCACGAAAAGTAACATCAGAGACACTTAAACAGTGCTGGGTGTATCGTCCGCGTATTGATACAGCGCTAAATACCTGGTGTGTATTGGCTGATAAGAGGCTTAACATTTCCATGGCATGTTCCAGACTTTCCGGCTTGCCCATGATTTTATCACCCAGAACAACAGATGTGTCTGCTGCTATAACAACGCTATCTTCCGGATAATGCTGGTGTATGGTATGAGATTTTTCATCAGCGACCCGCAGGACATAGTCGGCAGGAGATTCGTTGCACAAAGGTGTTTCATCAATATCGGCCACGTGTATAGTATGTGCCAGACCCAATTGTTTAAGTAACTCACTTCTGCGCGGTGAGGCAGATGCTAAAATTAAAGCAGGCATAATTAACGATGATAAGGGTGATTATTAATAATGCTCCAGGCACGGTAGATTTGTTCTGCTACTATTATGCGTACCAGGGGATGAGGGAAAGTCAGTTTAGATAAGCTCCACGACTGTTGCGCTGCCTCTTTTACTGAATCAGCTAAACCTTCAGGCCCTCCGACCATTAGCGCAATATCCTGTCCGCTGTCTAGCCAGTTTTGCAAAGCTTCTGCCAGTTTCTCTGTTGTCCAGGCTTTGCCGGGGACATCCAGAGTAACGATATGACAGTTTTTAGGTATCGCAGCCAGCATCCTTTCTCCTTCATCATGGACGATACGTTTAACATCGCTGTTTTTTCCGCGTTTGCCGGCAGCAATTTCTTTAACAATCAGTTGACACTCCCGGGGCATACGTTTGGTGTATTCTTCGTAGCCTTGCTTTACCCAGCCAGGCATTTTCTGCCCGATGGTAATTAAATATATTTGCACTCTTAATAGCCGCCTGATGTGTTTTAAAAAGAGAATTAAATTAACTCAGTATTTATATTTACTGACGATCTGGTCATAACTACCGTCTTGTTGCATCTCTTTAATCGCTTGATTAAAATCTTCAATAATTGTTTGTGCTGCTTTATTCGACCTGCTGACGGCCAGATAGAGTTTTTTTGAAGTCAATGCGGGTTTGATAAATTCAAAAGAGTCAACATGCTTAGGTAAAAATTTCTCTAGCATATAATTAATCGCACGTTCATCACCCAGCGTGAGATCTATAGTGCCGTTATTAAGTTTTTGTAAATTTTGTACAATAAAATTCTCTGGAATTTTAATCAAACCACGCGCATTGTTAAAGCTTTCATCGTAAGCATAATTACGCACCACGCCTATTATCAAACCCTGTAAATCTGCAAGGCTATGGTACTCTATGGGTAGATTTTTCTTTTTAATAAAACTGATAGTGTTGGTCAGATAAGGCTCGCTATAGACCAGATACCGTTCACGTTCGGGTGTTTTCCAGATTGCACAGGTGGCATCAAATACACCTATTTCGACGCCTTCCAGGGCTCTTTTCCAATTGTAAATATGCAAGGTTGGCTGATAGCCTTTGCGTTGTAATGCCTTATCAACCAGTTCCACAGCTAAACCCTTTCTCTGGAGAGAATCATCCACATAAGGTGCCCACTGGCTGCTGACGATGCTAATTGCCTGGGCTGAACAAGATTGTATGAACAGGTTGAGTAAGATCAGGAGCAGAAGAGGACGTAGAATCATAAGTCAATAAGAGGCTGGAATATTGATAAAGTTTTTCTGCCGCTATTCTATTATGAATTGAGATTTACAGCTATCTTACAAGATTATAAATTGAATTTATAACTGGAATTGATGGACCGAATATGGGTTGTTTCGAGACCTGGTTGTAAAATATTTAGTGTCATATCCAAATAGTCATCATTTGTCGATACTGCTAGTTAAGATATTTGATACGCCCATCTTTTAAAATTCCATAAATGAAATCCTGTGAAGTTATATAATGAGTTTTTTAATTTTGATGAATGAAACGTTATGGCAATCAATAATCAACACAATATGAGTGCATCAGCGCGACTTGTTGCTGAGGCACGTAAACACCAGACAGACCGTGAAAAAACCTATCGTGGCCAGGCATTGAAAATGTACCCCTGGGTTTGTGGACGCTGCTCTCGAGAATTTACCAATGCCAATCTGCAGGAATTAACGGTACATCATAAAAATCATAACCATGATGATAATCCGGCCGATGGCAGTAACTGGGAATTATTATGCCTCTACTGTCATGATAATGAACATTCAAAATATGAAGAAATGCGCTTTGGCAGTGCTAAACAAGAACAGCAAGATAACTCAGGCGGTTCACATAACCCTTTTGCAGGTTTGGCTGATCTGTTAAAAAAGTGAATAAATGTCCCTGGGCACTCTCCAGTGAAATGGAAGAGCACTACCATGACACACAATGGGGTGTGCCGGTACACGATGACCGGTTATTGTTTGAGATGCTTATTTTAGAAGGTGCTCAGGCCGGTTTAAGCTGGTCCACGGTATTACGCAAACGAGATGGCTATTGCAAGGCATTTGATAATTTTGATGTGCAAAAAGTTGCCCGCTATACTGCGCAAAAGCAACTGGAATTACAAAGTAATCCCGAGATTATCAGAAATAAATTAAAAATAAGTTCGGCGGTCATTAACGCGCAGGCGTACATCGCCATCCAGGAACAACACGGCAGTTTCGATACTTATATCTGGTCTTTTGTAGACGGCCAAAGCATCAAAAATGCCTGGAACACGATGCAGGAAGTCCCCGCAAATACCCCGGAATCGGACTCAATGAGTAAGCGCTTAAAAAAGGCAGGTTTTAAATTTGTCGGCACCACCATTTGCTACGCCTATATGCAGGCGGTAGGGATGGTTAATGATCATCTGGTGACTTGCCCAAGATATAATGATGTTTAGTAGGGCGCGGCTTTAGCCCGCCTTGTACAGCAAGATAATGGCGGGCTAAAGCCGCGCCCTACGAAGAAAGAACGGTAGTTTGAATAGATAAGGAAGACGGTGCGAGCAATACACGATTACCTGAATAAACTCAATCAGCGCTATCAAACGGGTATTGCACGCGAACATGCCTACTCTGGCCACTGGTGTTAAACTAGGCGGTAAATTGCGCCAGTTACATTTACTGCAAAGCCCGTTGCTTGATGAGTTAATCAGCAGTTATCCAATAGCCGGTGATAATCACGCCACCCGCAAAATCAATAAACACGATTTTGTTTTAAATCCCGAAGACAGCACGCAAGGCCAGGTGTGGATTAATGATCAGCAATATTTTGCCCAGGTGCCGGTGATCGCCTGGGAATTTTATATCGGCGGTTATCAGCCCGCGCAAAAATGGCTTAAAGACCGCCACGGTCGTACTCTGGATTTTGACGACATCCTGCATTATCAAAAAATCATCGTCGCTCTATCCGAAACCCACCGGATCATGCAGGAGATTGATAAAGTGAATATCACGTAGGGTGTGGCTTTAGCCCGCCATTATCGCGTACCATGTTGGGTATTTTCTGGCGGTCTAAAGTCGAGTCCTACGTATTGTATTTGTGATATTTCTATAAGGAGAGGCGGTGTGAGTTATCAGAATCTAACAACGGGACGATTTTCCGAAACAGGGTGTGCTTATTCTCTAACGATGGTAACGGATAGACGAATTCCTCATTTTAAGGAGTTTGCCAAGGCGCGTTACTTGATTAATGAAATGCGTATGTTACATGAAAAAGAATTAGTAAAATCATTGGCCTGGGTGTTGATGCCAGATCATTTGCATTGGCTGTTGATTGTAAATGAAACTCATCTATCTGAAATAGTGCGAATATTTAAGGGGAAAAGTAGCTTTGATTTAAAAAAATCTTTTCACCTTAATGGTGTGTTTTGGCAACGGGGATTTTATGATCATGCGCTTAGAAAAGAAGAAGATTTAAGAGCTGCAGCGCGGTATATTGTGGCGAATCCGTTGCGGGCTGGATTGGTTGATAGCATTGCAGATTATCCGCATTGGGATGCAGCGTGGATGGTTGATTAAGATTATGCGTAGGGCGTGGCTTTGGCCCGCCTTTTGATAATGGCGGGCTAAAGCCACGCCCTACAGGGTTTAAGGTATTATTATGAGAAAAAAAGGGCGGCAGGTTGTTTTAGATACTGAAACTACAGGATTAAATCCGAAAGAAGGACATAGAATTATCGAGATCGGTTGTGTGGAGCTGGTTAACCGGCGTTTAACCGATCGGCAATTTCATATGTATATCAATCCGGAGCGGCATATTGATGATGGCGCAATTGAGGTGCATGGCATTACCAATGAATTTTTACAAGATAAACCCTTGTTTAAAGATGTAGTCGATGATTTTGTAGATTTTATTCGCGGTGCGGAACTTATTATTCATAATGCGCCTTTTGATGTCGGTTTTATTGATAATGAATTCAAACTGGTGAATTCAGCTGTCAAACATGTAAACGATATTTGCACTGTGTTTGATAGCCTGGTCTATGCCCGAAAAAAACATCCGGGACAGCGTAATAGTCTGGATGCCTTGTGTAAGCGTTATGGCATAGATAACAGTCATCGTGACTTACACGGCGCATTACTCGATTCGGAAATTTTATCGGACGTTTATCTGTTAATGACCGGCGGGCAGATTTCTTTGCTGGATGATGATGATTTAACTGATGGGGCAACAGAGTATATTATTCAACGCCTGAGTAGTGACAGGCCGCCTTTGAAAGTGATTCAATGTTCAGAAGAAGAATTACTGGAACACCAGCAAATGCTGGAATTGCTGGAAAAATCTAGCGGTGCCTGTTTATGGACACAGTAAGTAACGAGAATTTATGGAATACGCATTTTCCTGAGTTTGTTAAAGCTGGAGAAGCTGGTATTAATAGTCTTATGGCTGCTGCAAAATTAGTTACAATGCCTGCCGGGCAGCAGGTTTTTTATCCCGGGGCGGTATGTGAACACTATCTGCTGGTACTTGAGGGCAGTGTGAAAGCGCAGATTATTTCAGCAGGAGGGCGGGAAATGCTGCTTTATCGTGTCAGGCCAGGCGATTCCTGCGTGCTGAGACGACTTCATGTTTACTAAGTGGTGATCATTATCCAGCCGAAGGTATTACCGAAAATAAGGTTCTGGCTTTTGCTATATCATCACATGCTTTTTATCGCTGCATTGAGCAATCAGCTTTTTTTCGCGAGTTTGTATTTAAGAAGTTTTCAGCGCGTTTATCCGATGTGATTGCACTTTTGGAGGATGTTACTTTTAGTGCCATTGATACACGCTTAAGTAAGGTATTGTTAGCAGAAGAGTCGGGTATAATTACCCTCACTCATCAGGAGCTGGCCACCAAACTGGGTTCAGCTCGTGAAGTGATTTCCAGACATTTAAAGCGCTTCGAAGCGTATGGCTGGGTTAGTTTAAACCGAGGCACCGTAACTTTACTAGACACTGAGGCTTTAGGAAAAATCGCTGACAAGCATTAATGCATAGAGTTTGTTTTTGCGTTTTCAGCATCTTCTTTTTGCTCTTTAACGATAAATCTGACGATAGTAAAACCAATTAAGCCACCGACCAAGCAAGCCATCAATAATGGCATGGCAAATGGTATCTCGTGATGGTCACGCATATTCATCTGAAACATGCTAGAAAAAATATTCAGGAAAAAATCAATCATAAATCACCCTTTTTGTGAAAGCGCCAGTGCACGGATTGCTGCCTTGATACCAACAGGCTGGATTTTATATTAGAGTATTATGAAATGGTTATCAGTGACTATGTCACATAAGTAAGTTTTTTATTAAGTTATTTATATTTTCTTATCTTTAGAGAGGTTTAGTATGGCAGCAACACCTTCAAATATGATGCCTTTAGGCACAATAGCACCTACGTTTAGTTTACTTGATACGATATCTGGAAAAAAATTGAGTCTTTCTAGTTTACAAGGAAGCAAAGGAACCTTAGTGATGTTTATCTGTAATCATTGTCCTTATGTCATCCATATTAAAGACCAATTGTGTGCTATTGCGCGGCAATATGCAGAGCAGGGGATTAGTACTATTGCAATTAGCGCTAATGATGTAGTGAATTATCCGATGGATGCCCCCGATAAGATGCAGGCATTAATGGCAGAGTGGGGAAATCCGTTTGCGGCTTATTTATTTGATCAGACACAGGAGGTGGCAAAAGCATATTTAGCCGCCTGTACTCCAGATCTTTATTTATTTGATAAAGATTTAGCCTGTGTCTATCATGGGCGACTGGATGCGGCAACACCAAAGAATAATGCTCCCTTGACGGGAGAAGACCTACGTAATGCCCTAGATGCTTTATTAGCTGGAAAACCTGCTATTAAGGATCAAGTCCCCAGCATAGGCTGTAATATTAAGTGGAAATCTTAATGAGCGCAGGTCGTGGCATTAGTCCACCATGTCCAGCAGCGGTATTAACGGTGGGCTAAAGCCATGCCCTACAAAGTGCTTCGTTATTTGATATCTTCTGGGCGACAATCACCTGGACACAGAACTTGACCCATTGGACGTAGAAACGTGTAGGTGGCGGGGACGACGATAAAAACATCAGCTACCCGCCCAAAGGCATCATGGGGTGGTGCGATTGAACTTAATGCTGTGATGGGTGACATGGCGATAAATAATGCCGTACCTGCAACAGTTGCCGCTAAACCTATAGGACGAAATATTAACAGGTCAAAGGGTACAAAAACCGGGTTGTATTTAGAGGACTTAACAGTAGAGTCTGAAGCCTGATATGCTTTAGCTTGTACCTGCTGGGTAATGAAGAAACAGACGAGCAGACTAAGTAGTAGATATTTTTTCATGATCATATTGGCTAAGATAAAAAAAGCGCTAGCTCGAGAGAAGTAGCGCTTTTTTGTGTCAGTAAAGGTGAATATTTACGACGTTAGGCTGTCAGCAGGGAAAAATCAGTCTGCACATAATCAGCAGGCTAAAACTGAACCCTACATCAGTTTAATGGACGTCTTTCCAGTATTCCTTTTTCAATAAGTAGGCGATCACACCAAACAGCAAGATAAAGAATAATACATATTTGCCCATGCTTTGGCGTTCTAATTGCGCTGGTTCACCGGCATAGACCAGGAAGTTGACAATGTCATTAACTGATTTATCAAATTCTTCGGCATTCATCGTGCCTGGTTCTTCGAGTACCAGTTCAGTGATAGCTTCCTGACCATCAATTTTTTTGTAGACTGGTTTTTGATTGCCTTGAAGCTTCCAAAGAGGGTTAGGCATACCCACTTCAGGAAAAATTGCATTATTGACGCCCAGAGGTCTTATTGGATCGATATAAAAGCCTTTCAGATAGCTATATATCCAGTCAGCACCTCTTGAGCGGGCAATCAATGATAAGTCTGGTGGTTGTACGCCAAACCATTTTTTAGCGTCATGACCGTTCATTGCGGTGAGCATTTTGTCATAAATACCCGCACCTTCAGGAGCAACTTTATCCAGGATCTCCTGTTGCTCTACTTCGAAGTCATCAGCCAGATTCAGATAACGAATGTATTTAGTCGAATGACAGCCTAAACAATATTGAACATAGAGGTGAGCACCATTTTCCAATGATGCTTTATCTGTTAAATCAATATCTGCTGAGTCCAGTTCTATCCCGCCAGAAGCAAATACGCCCAGAGGCATCAACAGTAATAGACAGCTTTGTAATAATTTTTTCATATTAGTCTAGGCTCCCTTTGATTTTTTTAGCAAGGTCGGCAAGTACATGTGCAATACCAGAAGCATCAGGTCGTTTATGCACCACTGTCTGTCCATTTTTATTTTCTGCTACATCGTGGGTCATTGCAGAAAAAGCTTCCTTTATAGCTGGAATGCGATCTTCAATGTTAGGCTGTTCGTTAACGCGCCTGGGTAAAGGTTTAGTTTTTTCCCAGCGAGTATAAATTGGCATTAATAAGAAGAAGCCAAAATAGATTGCAGTAAAAACCCGGGCCATCATGGTCGCACCTGCTGTAGGAGCTTGCATGCCAAGATACCCAAGACCAATAAAGCTGATGACGAATAGCAAAATTGCTTTTTTGTAAATACCGCCACGATAGCGAATAGACCTTACTGGACTGCGATCTAGCCAGGGAAGCAGGAACAATACAACAATCGCACCGCCCATCGCAATAACGCCGGCAAATTTATCCGGGATTGCTCTTAAAATTGCATAGAAGGGTGTGAAATACCAGACAGGAGCGATATGTTCAGGTGTGGCTAGAGGGTCTGCCGGTATAAAGTTGGCATGTTCCAGAAAATAACCGCCCATTTCCGGCATATAGAATAGCACGGTAGCAAAAAAGAACATAAAGACAGCGACGCCGACAATATCTTTGACTGTGTAATATGGATGGAAAGGAATACCATCAACAGGATGCCCCCAGGGGTCTTTGGAATCTTTAATTTCTATGCCGTCAGGGTTATTTGAGCCGACTTCATGCAGGGCAATAATATGCAGAAAGACCAACATGATTAAAATCAGTGGAATGGCAATAACATGGAAAGCAAAGAAGCGGTTTAGGGTTGCATCCGAGATAACATAGTCACCGCGTACCCAAAGTGATAAATCATCACCAATGACTGGAATAGCGCTGAATAAAGAAATAATGACCTGTGCTCCCCAGTAAGACATTTGTCCCCAGGGTAGTAAATAACCCATAAAGGCTTCTGCCATTAGCGCTAGGAAGATCAGCATACCAAACATCCAGATAAGCTCTCTGGGTTGTTTGTAGGAACCGTATATCAAGCCACGGAACATGTGCAGGTAAACTACAATAAAAAAGGCTGAAGCGCCGGTAGAATGCATATAACGCACTAACCAGCCCCAGGGGACCTCGCGCATGATATATTCGACCGAGTCGAATGCCAGACTGGCATCCGGTTTGTAATTCATGGTCAGTAATATGCCGGTGACAAACTGGTTAACCAGCACCAATAATGCCAGCGATCCAAAAAAATACCAGAAATTGAAGTTTTTCGGCGCATAATACTGCGCCATATGTTCATTCCACAATTTTGACATTGGAAAGCGTTCAAGAAACCAGGTGCCGCAATTTTCTAAGTGTTTATTTTTCATGCGCTAGCCTCCGAAGCATCTTCACCGATAATAATGCGTGTTTCTGTAATATAGCGGTGAGGCGGTACATCTAAATTAGTAGGAGCTGGAACGCCTCTCACTACGCGCCCTGCCAGGTCAAACCCTGAACCATGACACGGACAGAAAAAGCCGCCTTTCCATTCAGGGCCTAAATCATTAGGAGCAATTTCGGGGCGAAAAGTCGGTGAACAACCAAGGTGAGTACATAAACCGACAGCAACAAAAATCTCCGGTTTTATGGAACGAAATTCATTTTGGCTTGATTCAGGTTGGTTAGACTCTAATGATTTGGGGTCCGCCAGTTTAGCAGTATCTGTTGCCAGGATCTCCAGCATATCCGGGGTGCGATTAAGAATCCAGACGGGTTTCCCGCGCCAGGCAGCGCGGATGAGTTGACCTGTTTCTATTTTACTAATATCAATTTCTACTGGGGCTCCTGCTGCTTTAGCCTTGGTGCTTGGCTGCATTTGCGCCAGAAATGGGACGGCAATATAGCCTGTACCCACAGCACCAACGACTGTTAAAGCCGTGGTTAGAAATTGGCGTTTTGAATTGTCGACGCCTTGTTCGCTCATGTATAACGCTCCTCGTTGTGTTTTTTAGCTTTTTATTTAATTATTAAATCAATGTTACATCAGAGCTGCAGTATTTTGAAGCTTGTTTTAATAATCTTTTAAATTGCGTTTTTTAATGCCTTAATAAAAGCATTGTTTTCTTCTGGCTTGCCTATTGTTACCCTTAGGCAATCGCTAAGTAAGCCTTTTTGTGGAGATAGGTTTTTTATTAAAATGCCCTGATTTTTTAAAGCGTTAAAAATATCTGTTGCCTTATCTTTAGCTGTGCGGAAAAGAATAAAGTTTGCTGCACTCGGACAAGGCCGAATATCTTTAAGGGTACTTAATTGCAGAAACATACGCGCTCGTTCACTACACAATATTTCAGTTTGTTCGGTAAACATGTCTGGGTGTGTCAATGCAAATTTTACACTGCATTGAGTGAGGATATTAATATTATAAGGCAATCTGGCTTTATTGAGTTGATTAATAATCATACTATCTCCAGCAATAAATCCTAAGCGCAAGCCTGCCAGGCCTAGTTTTGAAACCGTGCGCATAACTAATAAATTTTTATAGTTTGTTAGTTGATTGATAAAACTGAAATTGGTAAATGGGGCATAGGCTTCATCAATAATGACTAAACCCTTAGACTGCCGGATAATCTGTTCTATAGCACTACTATCAAATAAATTACCTGTCGGGTTATTAGGATATGCAAGAAAGATTATTTCCGGTTGTTGACTTTTGATGGTTGCCAGTGTCAGATTTAGATCCAGTTCAAAAGTATCAGCATGCAAGGGCAAGCCTTGATAATTCAGGCCTAAACATTGAGCAATTTGTTTGTACATGACAAAACTGGGCTCTGGCGCCATAACTGTTGCACTGCCAGGTAAAGCCATTAGCAATAGCTGAATGATTTCATCGGAACCATTGCCTAATAGAATGTCACTTTCAGCCGGGATCTGGTTGTATTCTTTTAAGATGCGACAAAGCGACTTGGCTTCCGGGTCGGGGTAGCGATTAATTTCTGCAGCATGTATGACTTTTAGCCATTCTGCTTTAATCTCTTCTGGCCAGGTATAAGGGTTTTCCATCGCATCAAGCTTTATATACCCCGTTGCATCGGCTACTTTATAAGCAGATAATGCTCTGATTTCAGGGCGAATTACGGTAGAGATAAGATCTTGCTCAGTCATGTTTTAGCGGGTTTTAATTTATTCAACACGTTTGAAATGATGTACCCATACTGGTGCGGATTCATTCCATTCCATACCTTTATGCATCTTTAGAATCAGGTTTTTATACATTTCAAGGCTAGGATAGCCTTCTGCTTGCGCTTCAGCATCAGTCATATCGCCAATGGTTTCTCTGGTTAAATCTGTAACAATAAATTCCTGACCTTCCAGTGTAAAAGTTTCATTTGGATAGGCGTATACCCCATCACGACGTTGCTGGGTTTTTCTACCGCTTAGCGCGGCTTCGACTAATTTAGGGTGGGTAACCAGGCGTTCTATGCCACAGGTTTTTTCAGGTAGGTCGGCCATTTTGGTTTCTCTTGTTATATTATTAACTTGTTCCCACGGACATCGCGGAAATTTATACTGGAACGTACTGTGTTCCGTGACGCTGAGCATCACAAACTGCGTTCCCACGCTGGAGCATGGGAACGAGAAAATTACTTACTTTAATCTGTATTCAGCTGAACGGGCATGAGCGGTCAGGCTTTCTCCTCGAGCGAGTATTGAGGCTGTTTTACCCAGTGTATTAGCACCTTCGGCAGAGCAGAATATCAGACTGGATCGTTTCTGGAAATCATATACCCCTAAAGGTGAAGAAAATCGTGCTGTTCCTGATGTAGGCAGAACATGATTAGGTCCTGCACAGTAATCACCTAATACTTCTGCTGTATAACGGCCCATAAAAATAGCACCTGCATTACGTATATGCGTACACAGTTTTTCCGGGTCTTCCACTGATAATTCAAGATGTTCAGGCGCAATGGTATTTGCAACGGCTGCAGCCTCTTCTAATGAGGCGACTTTTATCAGCGCGCCACGTCCTGATAATGAAGCTTTAATGATCTCTGCGCGTTCCATTTCAGGCAACAGTCTAGCGATGCTGTTGGCTACTTCTTCCAGAAAATCTGCGTCATCTGACAATAAGATTGCCTGAGCATCTTCATCATGTTCAGCCTGGGAGAATAAGTCCATGGCAATCCAGTCTGGATTTGTTTTACCATCACAAATAATCAGTATTTCTGACGGGCCGGCAATCATATCAATACCGACTTGACCAAACACCAGCTTTTTAGCAGTGGCAACATAAATATTTCCAGGACCGACAATTTTTTCTACCGCAGGAATAGTTTCAGTGCCAAAGGCCAAAGCTGCAACGGCTTGTGCGCCGCCAATGGCAAAAGCGCGGTCTACACCAGCCAAATAAGCTGCTGCTAAAACCAGCTCATTGGTGTGACCATGAGGTGTAGGCACAACCATAATCAATTCACGCACCCCAGCGACTTTCGCAGGAATAGCATTCATTAAAACTGAAGAAGGGTAAGCGGCTTTACCTCCTGGTACATATAAGCCTGCGCGATCTAAAGGGGTTACTTTTTGTCCTAGTACCGTGCCATCGGCCTCGGTGTATTGCCAGGATTGCATTTTTTGTTTTTCGGCATAGACGCGTACACGGTTTGCTGCGAATTCTAATGCTTCGGCTTTATCTTGAGGCAAGCTATCCCAGGCGGCTTTTAATTGTGCCTGAGAAAGTTCCATCTCGGATGGTTTAGTAAATGAGCATTGATCAAATTGGTTGGTGTAATCAAGTACGGCTTGATCGCCATTGTTGCGTACATTGGCAATAATATCTATAACGCGCTGATGAATGTCGTGATCAGAACTTTCTTCAAAAGCGAGTAATTGTTGCAGTTGAGTCTGAAAATTTGCATCAGAAGTATTTAGGCGTGCGATAGATTGATTCATAGTAATTTATCTTGCTGCAAGTGTTTTTTCGAATTGATCTAATAAGGGCTGGATAATCTGGTGCTTCATTTTCATAGACGCTTTATTCACCACCAGACGTGAGCTGATATTCATAATCAGTTCACGCGGTTCTAGTCCATTGGCTCTTAAGGTATTGCCGGTATCGACGACATCGACAATGTAATCAGCCAGTCCGACTAAAGGCGCTAGTTCCATCGCACCATAGAGTTTGATGATTTTAGCTTGTATACCTTTGCTGGCAAAATAACGTTCTGCTGTTTTGACATATTTTGTTGCCACGCGTACCCGTCCGGAAATATCAGGCGCATTGGTAGGCGCTGCAGTCATTAGCTTGCAGCAAGCGATATTCAGATCTATGGGTTCGTATAAATTATCTGAATCATGTTCAATCAGTACATCTTTACCCGCTATCCCTATATCTGCAGCACCATACTCGACAAAAGTGGGCACATCGGTAGCACGTATGATAATGAGTTGTATATCCGCATGATTGGTTTTAAGAATAAGTTTGCGACTCGTTTTAGGGTCATCAATTGGAATAATATCGGCTTCTGCCAATAATGGCAGCGCCTCGTCGTATATTCTGCCTTTTGAAACGGCGATAGTTAACATGAATAAAAGCCTTTGTTATCTTGGGATGCGGCGAATGGTCGCACCGAGCTGGGAAAGTTTTTCTTCAATATGATCATAACCCCGGTCAATATGGTAGATACGATCAACGAGTGTTTCGCCTTTAGCAACTAAGCCCGCAAGCACCAGACTGGCCGAAGCGCGTAAATCTGTTGCCATTACCGGTGCAGCAGTCAGCTTATCTACGCCTTTACAAATTGCCGTATTGGATTCTAGTTTAATGTTAGCTCCCATACGTTGCATTTCCTGGACATGCATGAAACGGTTTTCAAAAACAGTTTCGGTGATGGTGCTGACACCTTCTGCAATTGCATTCATCGCCGTAAATTGTGCTTGCATATCCGTTGGGAAGGCAGGGAAAGGAGCAGTACGAATTGATACTGCTTTAGGGCGTTTACCCTGCATATCCAGTTCAATCCAGTTTTCACCGGTGGTGATTTGTGCGCCTGCTTCGCTGAGTTTATCGAGCACAGCATCGAGTAATTTTGGCTGGACTTTATTGAGTCTAATTTGCCCGCGGGTCATTGCAGCAGCAACTAAATAAGTCCCCGCTTCAATACGGTCAGGTAAGACGTTGTAATGCAAGCCTTCTACACCTAAACGTTCAACGCCTTCAATTTCTAGAACATCCGTACCTATGCCGGTGATTTTTGCGCCCATTTTATTAAGGAAGTGCGCAAGGTCGTTAACTTCGGGTTCGCGAGCCGCATTTTCAATTATGGTTTTGCCTTCGGCCAGTGTGGCGGCCATTAATAGATTTTCTGTTCCGGTAACAGTCACCTGCTCTAACACTAAACGACAACCTTTTAAACGCTTTGCTTTGGCATGAATATAGCCATTTTCAACTTTAATATCTGCGCCCATTTTTTCCAGGCCGCTTATGTGAATATCAACGGGGCGGGCACCAATAGCACAACCGCCAGGAAGTGAAACATCGGCCTGACCAAAACGCGCTAATAAAGGGCCAAGAACTAAAATTGATGAACGCATGGTGCGCACAAGCTCATAGGGCGCTTCAAGCTTATTAATGGTGCTGCTATTTACTTCAATATTCAGTTTTTCATCTACGGATAACTGTACGCCCATACAGCCGAGTAATTCCATGGTGGTCGTAATATCATGTAAATGCGGGATATTACCAATCAAAACTGGCGTATCACTGAGCAGGGTGGCCGCTAAAATCGGGAGTGCAGCATTCTTGGCACCCGAAACGGTCAATGTACCAGTCAGTTGTTTGCCGCCAGTAATAAGTAATTTATCCATTGTGTTTTATTAATTCTTGAGTGTAAATAATTCGATTTCAGATATATCGCTGAGCTTTGCCAGGGCAGATAGCTGTGCAGGGATATTTTCAAATCGTAGTTCTGTTTGATATGAGCGGGCAAATTTTATCCATTCTATAAGTAAAGCTAAACCAGCGCTATCAATTTTACCCAGCTGCTTTAAGTCTATGTTAATTATCGAGGCACTTTGCTGAAAGTTTAAAACTTTCATTGTTGTTTTATCAATGGTGCTGAAAGTTAAGTCACCCTTAATAATATAATTAGCCTTTGAAGGGGAGAGAATTTCTATGTTTTGCATCGGTTTATTTGTCTTTATCCGATGCATTAAACAAAAACTGGCTGATCAGCCGTTCCAGTACCAGTGCTGATTGCGTTAGCTCAATGGTATCACCTTCTTGTAAAAATTCATCTAATCCGCCGGGGGTTAAGCCGATGTATTTATCACCGAGCAAGCCTGAGGTCAGGATGCTTGCCGAGGTGTCGCTAGGCATTTTATTGTAGCGCGCATCAATACGCAGTTTAACCAGTGCATCATAACTATCAGTGTCGAAACTAATATCAGCAACTCGACCTATAGGAACGCCTGCCATAGAGACCAGTGCTTTATTTTTAAGGCCACCGACATTTTCAAAATGGGCAATGACTGTATAACTGCCATTATCTTGCAAATCACTAAAATTACTGACTTGCAAAGCAAGAAAGAAAAGCGCTGTAATACACAGGCTCACAAACAGACCAACTAATATTTCTATGGATTTGTATTGCATGTTTAGGACTCTCCATACATAAGGGCAGTTAATAAAAAGTCAAATAACAGAATGGCAAAAGCCGAGTTGACTACGGTTCGGGTAGTAGCGCGGCTAATACCAGCAGAAGTCGGGAGAGCATCATAACCTTCAAATAAGGCAATCCAGGAAACTAGCCAGGCAAAAATAATGCTTTTGATAATGCCATTAATAATATCATCGTGAAAATCAATCACGCTTTGCATTTGTGACCAATAAGCGCCAGCATCAACATTTAATAATTCTACGCCGGCCAGGTACCCGCCTAAAACTCCAACTGCACTAAATAAAGCGGCTAATAAAGGCAGCGAAATAAATCCGGCAAAAAAACGGGGTGCAATTATATATTTTAATGGGTCTATGGCCATCATTTCCATTGCTGAAAGCTGTTCAGTTGCTTTCATTAAACCAACCTCAGCGGTTAACGCTGAACCAGCACGTCCGGCAAATAATAAGGCACTGACCACAGGACCTAATTCTCTAACTAATGAAGCCGCTACCATAATTCCCAGTGAAGATTCGGCGCCATAGGTAGATAAGGTATAGACTCCTTGTAAGCCAAGCACCATGCCGACAAACAATCCGGAAACAGCAATTAGCCAGAAAGTAAGTACACCGATGCTATAGAGTTGTTTAATAAGCAAATTTGGCCGGCTTAATGTATAAGCTAAACCCGTTGAAATCGAGAACAGAAATAGACTGCTCCGACCTAATTTTGCCAGAAATTTTAAACTGGAATGACCGATCGTCTGGAATAATTTCATAATGCAGGATTACACGCGAGCAGGTCAGTAGTAAAGTCGTTTGCAGGGTAGTGAAATGGAACAGGGCCATCTGCCTTGCCTTGCATAAATTGATCAACCCAGTCTGAGTCTGTATTATAAAGCTCTTCTGGAGTGCCCTGGCCGGCAATCTTTCCCTCGGATATAAGGTAAATATAATCCGCAATAGAAGATGTTTCCTGAACATCATGAGAAACAACAATACTGGTTAAATGCAAAGTTTGATTTAACGTTTGAATAAGTTTGACTAGCACTCCGAGGGAGATTGGATCCTGTCCGGTAAAGGGCTCGTCATACATGATCATTTCAGGGTCTAATGCCAGGGCCCTTGCCATCGCTACTCGTCTTGCCATGCCTCCGGAGAGTTCACTGGGCATTAAGTGCCGTGCTCCGCGCAAGCCAACGGCATTCAGCTTCATTAATACCAATGTACGAACCATAGATTCCGGGAGTTGTGTGTGTTCTCTGATAGGAAAGGCAATATTATCGTACACAGACATATCAGTTAATAAGGCACCACTTTGAAATAGCATGCCCATTTTTTTGCGTAATTTGTATAATCTGGAGCGCGAAAGTTGGTGTACGTTTTGTTGATTAATTAATATTGTACCGCTATCAGGTTTAAGCTGTCCGGCAATAAGTTTTAATAAAGTAGTTTTACCGGTACCGCTAGGTCCCATTATCGCAGTGATTTTATGAGGCTCAATTTCCAGCGAGATGTCATCAAAAATTTTTCTGTTGCTACGGGAGAAAGTCAAGTTGCGGATGGAAATCATGGTAAGTGTTTTTTATAAGCGCTCCAGAAAACACATTATTATAGTGCAAACAAGGGATTCACGACTATTTTTTATCCTGAGCTGGCATTGCCGCCGGGACACACTGCAATGTTACGAGAGCAAACTTATAGTTACTGTTTTAAGTAACTACTCAGCGTGTCAGGGTCGTTAAAATACAACATCGGATGCAATCCTTGCAACACTAGCAGCATTACTATAGTTACACACAACGCTTGATTTTTGATACGAACAATAGCATACCATTTATGGATATGTATTTATTTATGCTTCAATGAGTTAAGGATTTATTTTTGAATTTTTGAAGCCCGAAACTTTAGTTATTAATTAAGCCTTTTCGAGTATCGATCTTTTCGCTTTGCTGCGTTGCTAAGATTTCTGCAGAAAATTTGGTTAAGGATACGCAGCAAATAACCTACGCAACTTATTTTTTGAGGGTGAGGCTGCCTGCCTGCATTGTGCAGGCAGGCAGGCTGCGTATTGAGGCTACTTCTTGGTGTTCTTTTCCTTGGATTTAACCTTTTCTTGTGATTTTAATTTGATATTATTCCTGTTTTTTTCAATTGTTTTCACACCAATCCCTTTTACATTGCTTAGTTCATCTATACTTTTAAAATCGCCATGTTTTTCGCGGTAGTCGACGATCTCTTCAGCTTTTTTATCCCCGATGCCATTTAACGAGGTTGCAATTTCCTTCGCACTTGCTTTATTAATATCTATTGGCTCAGCAAACACGCTAAATGACAAAAACATTAATACTATTAATAACTTTCTCATTTTTCTATCCTTATTCAGTAGTTGAATTACTAAGTATAGTAAAGATCTTAATTTCGTCAAATTAGTCATTACATTGGTTGATTTTTTCTTGAAAATATCACTTTAAATACTTCTTTATTCAATAACTAAGCAATAGAGTAGCTTATTTCTCATTTGTCGCAGGCAGCAATATAAAAAAATCAGGTTAAAATAGCCACTTGTATACTGGGCTTTCGTTTTTATTATGATGATGCTCGGTTTTTCGCTTCTATTCTTGTGATTGGTTTTGTGTTTTTAGTGGCATGGGTTCCGTTTTTTATGGCACAATAAGCAATTTTTGAACCAACAATAAATTATGCTAATTGATTTTCTTGCTTTGGTATTTGGTTTAGTTGTTCTGGTCTATGCTGCAGACTGGTTTGTCGATGGCGCATCTTCAATAGCCCGAAACTTAGGTGTTTCGCCTTTGTTGATAGGCTTAACTATCGTCGGTCTAGGCACTTCCGCGCCAGAAATCATGGTTTCTTCGCTGGCTTCACTTCAGGGAAATCCTGGCTTGGCTGTAGGTAATGCCATTGGATCTAATATAGCGAATATGGGTTTAATTCTAGGTGCTACTGCATTAATAGCACCACTGGCATTTCATTCAAGACTGTTAAAGCGTGAATTACCGGTTTTGATGTTAATTAGCATTGCCTGTTATGTTTTAGCCTTAGATGGCTTAAGTGTTTTCGACGGTGTGTTAATGTTATTAGGCTTAGTGGTCTTTTTATATTGGCTAATACATTCAGCAATGGCTGAGCGCAAAAATGATGTCTTAGCTAAAGAAGTAGAAGCAGAAATACCAGAAGAAATGCCAAAAATTAAGGCGTGGATTTTTTTTGTGGTTGGCTTGCTGGGTTTATTAATCAGTTCCAAAGTTCTAGTATGGGCAGCAGTGAATATAGCGTATGCGATGGGCGTTAGTGATCTGGTGATAGGCTTGACTATTGTTGCATTGGGTACAAGTTTGCCGGAGTTGGCTGCGTCGGTAGGTAGCGTGCTTAAAGGTGAGGATGATTTAGCGGTAGGTAATGTCATAGGCTCGAATGTGTATAATCTATTGGCGGTTTTTTCCTTGCCTGCATTGATTGCTCCTGGGCCGATAGGTGCGACTGTGATCAGTCGTGATTTTCCGGTAATGCTGGCTTTTACAGCGGTATTATTTATATTGGGCGTAGGTCTTTCCAAAGCGGGCCATATTAATCGTTGGGAAGGCGGTGGCTTGTTATCCGCGTATTTACTTTATCAATGGACAATTTATCAAAATGTTATTTAAGTAATGACTCATGAATGATGCCCAGCTAATACAAGTTGCAACAGAAGTCATTGCTCTGGAGGCACAAGCAGTCAATGGTCTGTTGTCTCAGCTGGATAATGATTTTGTGCAGGCCTGCCATATTATTGCCGCATGTAAAGGACGAGTGGTTGTCACTGGGATGGGTAAGTCGGGACATATTGCCGGGAAAATTGCTGCTACTCTTGCAAGCACTGGAACGCCAGCTTTTTTTGTGCATCCGGGGGAAGCGAGCCATGGTGATTTAGGGATGATTACCCGGCAAGATGTCGTGTTGGCTTTATCCAATTCAGGCGAAACTGCTGAAATTGTAACGTTATTGCCGTTGATTAAACGTCTAGCGGTGCCGATGATAGCTATGACCGGTAGGCCTGATTCTACTTTAGCTAAATTTTCTTCAGCACATATTAGCAATGCCGTAGAAAAAGAAGCTTGTTCTTTAGGTTTAGCACCAACAGCGAGTACTACAGCTGCATTAGTGATGGGGGACGCACTGGCGGTTACGTTAATGACTCTACATGGCTTTACACGTGATGATTTTGCTTTGTCACACCCCGGTGGGAGCCTGGGCAGGCGGTTGCTAGTTTTGGTGAGTGATATTATGCATACCGGTGAGCAATTACCCATAGTGCAGCAAGATGCGAGTATTATGGATGCTTTAGTTGAGATGACGGCAAAGAAATTGGGTATGACTGCTGTTGTTGATCTGCAGGGGCAACTGGCAGGTATTTTTACCGATGGCGATGTGCGCCGGTTACTGGAAAAAGCCATTGATATCCGTCAGGCTTCATTGTTAGAAGTTATGACAGTTCATTGCCAGGTGATAAGTGAGGATGTTTTAGCGGCTGAAGCGATGCATGTCATGGAGCAAAAGAAAATTAATGCATTGATCGTTGTTGATGCTAACAAGCAAGTGACGGGTGCGTTGAATATGCACGACTTAATTCAAGCAGGAATAGTTTAAAATGCAAAATAGAATTGAAAAAGCAAAAAATATTAAACTATTAATTTTGGATGTAGATGGTGTTTTAACTGACGCAAAGCTGTTTTTTGATGAGCAGGGCAAAGAATATAAAGCCTTTAATGTTCGTGATGGTCTAGGTATTAAGCTATTACAGCAATCCGGAATTCAGGTTGCGGTGATTTCAGGCAGAGCCTCTAAACCCGTGGCTTTAAGAATGGAAATGTTGGGCATCAGTTTGGTCTATTTAGGGCAAGCTGATAAGGGGAAGGCGTTTAAGAAAATAATTGCTGAAGTAGGTTGTACGCCTGAGCAGGCCGCTCATGTTGGTGATGATTTAATCGATTTACCGGTATTGATTCAGGTAGGCCTGGCTATTGCTGTGCAAGATGCAAGTGAATATATTTTACCTTATGTAGATTGGCAAACTCGCCTGTCTGGCGGCCAAGGGGCTGTTCGGGAAGTTTGTGATTTTATATTACAGGCGCAAGGAAAAATGAGTGGCATGATTGAGTTATATAAAAAAATATAATGTTTGTTGAACAATGTAAAAACTTTTTTTTCTTGTTTTTGGTTTTTCTGATTTCAATGTGGGCAGTTAATTACGCAACCGATCAAGACACAGAGAAAAGCTTGGTAACGAAGGACCACAATGCCAAATATTTTGCTGTGAGCTATAGTAAAATAGAAATGAATGAATTTGGCTTGGCCGATAGCAAACTGACAGCTGATTTTGCGGCTAATTATAATGGCGATATAGGAACTGAACTTACCAACCCTGAGATGATAGTCTATAAAAAAGTTGCGCCTCCTTGGGTAATTCGTTCTAAAACTGGACATGTCTCTGCAGACGGAAATAAAATATTTATGAACGGCCCGGTTTTTATTGACCGCGCTGAGGCTGAAGGTGTGCGCGAGGTGAATATAAAAACTAGCAACTTGCGGGTTTTACCCGAACGGAATTATGCGGAAACTGACGACTGGGCTGAATTGGTGAGCGGCCTGGATAGAATATCTGGTGTGGGGATGGAGTTATTTTATCAGGATCCTCTGTATATAAAATTATTGGCGAATGTTAAAGGCTTACATGAGTATTAGTAAATGGCTATTGCCAGGATTTTTGGCTTTAAGTATGGCATATAGTCCCTGGGCAATCGCTTTAGAAGGCGATGCGCGTCAACCCGTTAGCATTGAATCAAACTCTGGTTTTTATGATGATAAAAAAGGTGTGAGTATCTATACCGGTGAGGTTATTGTAATTCAGGGCAGTATGCGTATGGATGCGGATAAAGTGGTAGTGCATATGAAAAATCGAGAAATACAGAAACTGGTGGCAACAGGAGAGCCCGTAAAATTTAAGCAAACACCAGAAGAAGGTAAAGAAGATGTGCATGGAAATGCTTTAACGGCTGAATATTACCCGGAAACTCAGTTATTGATTATGCTTAAGGAAGCGGTGGTATGGCAGGGGAAAAACAGTACGGCGAGTGAAAGAATAGAATATGATCGAATCAGTGAAGTAGTTAAGGCCGGTGACAGTGGTTCTGCTGATAAGCGTGTGCATGTGATTTTGCAACCTAAAAATAAGGCAAGCGAGCAGTAGTGGCGATTTTAGCGGCAAAAAACATTGGTAAAACCTATGCTAAGCGTAACGTCGTGAATGACGTTTCTTTTCATGTGGCGAGTAATGAAATTGTTGGATTACTTGGGCCGAATGGTGCAGGAAAAACGACCAGTTTTTATATGTTGGTAGGATTAGTACGGGCAGATGCCGGACATATTTTTTATGATCAGCAGGAGATAACTCAGTTTCCTATGCATATTCGCGCTAGATTGGGCATAGGCTATTTGCCTCAAGAAGCATCGGTATTTAGAAAACTGAGTGTTAGCGACAATTTGCGTGCAGTACTAGAACTTAGAAAAGGACTAAACAAGGGACAGATTGAACTGATTATTGATGAATTACTCGATGAATTTAGTATCTCGCATATTCGAAATAATATAGGTATGGGGTTATCAGGTGGTGAGCGACGTAGGGTAGAAATAGCTCGGGCTCTGGCAACCGATCCTGAATTTATTCTACTGGATGAGCCTTTTGCGGGTGTAGATCCAATTTCCGTCATTGAAATCCAGAAAATTATTGCACATTTAAAAGATAGAAATATTGGTGTATTAATTACTGAACATAATGTGCGTGAAACGCTAGGAATTTGTGATAGAGCTTATATTTTAAATGCTGGACAGGTCATTGCAGAAGGTACTTCCGATGACATAGTCGCAAATGAAGAAGTAAGACGTGTTTATCTGGGTGAGAATTTTAGCCTTTGAGTATCTTGAAATTCTTTTGTTGTTGTATTTTATTGAGAGGCGTTAAATGAAGCAGTCTTTGCAACTCCGTATGGGGCAGCAATTATCGATGACGCCGCAATTGCAACAGGCGATCAAGTTGTTACAGCTGTCTACCTTAGATTTACAGCAAGAAATACAGCAAGCATTAGATTCAAATATGATGCTAGAAGTTATTGAAGATGAGATGTCATCTTTGAGCGAGCAAAATGTTGTAGAAAATACAGTGGATACTACGGATAGAATGAGCAGTGAAGGGTCACAAACAGACATGCCGGATGAACTACCTACCGATAGTTCCTGGGAAGATGTTTTTGATTCTGTGCAAATGGGCCCCGCATCAGCTGGTGACATGCCTGATTTTGAAGTACAACGTAGTAAGTCCATCAGTTTGCAAGACCACTTGTTGTGGCAAATGGAAATGATCCCTTTTACTGACAAGGATAGAGCCATCGTTATGGCTATTATTGATGCAGTTAATGGTGACGGTTATTTAAGTACTCCTGGTGATGATATTTATCAGGGCTTAAGCGAGCAAATGGAGGATCTTGAAGAAGATGAGTTTTATGCGGTATTGCATAGAGTACAGCAATTTGATCCACCCGGAGTAGCAGCTGAAGGTTTAAGGGATTGTTTATACATACAATTACGACAATTGCCCGAAAATACGCCTTTGAGAACTGAGGCTATGGAATTAGTCAAGCAACATCTGGATTTGTTAGCAGCTCAGGATATTGCTAAATTGTTAAAGCGTTTAGCCATTTCAGAGCATAAGTTAACAGCAACGATTGCTCTGATTCGTTCCCTGGATCCTATCCCAGGACGAGCTATTGAGGAAAGAGAATCGGAGTATGTTATCCCCGATTTATTTGTCAGCAAAGTGAATGGTAAATGGCGGGTTGAATTAAATCCTGATATTGCTCCTAAGCTGAGAGTCAACCCTTTTTATTCAAATATGATAAAGCGGGCAGACAATAGTAAAGATAATGTCAGTATGAAAGAGCATTTGCAGGAAGCGCGCTGGTTTATTAAAAGCTTACACAGTCGCAACGATACCTTGTTACGTGTAGGGCGAAGTATTATTGAAAGGCAGACAGAGTTTCTTGAGCATGGTGCAATAGCCATGAAGCCGATGGTGTTGAGAGATATTGCCGAGGAATTAGAGTTACATGAATCAACGATTTCACGGGTTACTTCGCAGAAATATATGCATTTACCCAATGGTGTTATCGAGTTTAAGTATTTCTTTTCCAGTCATGTTTCGACCGAAGGTGGCGGGGAATGCTCGGCAACGGCAATACGGGCCTTTATTAAGGAATTGGTTAGTCATGAAAATCCGGTAAAACCGCTAAGTGATAGTAAAATGGCGGAATTACTAAAAGAGAAAGGAATTAATGTTGCACGGCGTACAATCGCTAAGTATCGCGAGGCAATATCTATACCACCATCAAGTCAAAGAAAGCGGCTTTTGTAAGAAAGTAGTATAATGATTATCGTTTTTTTAATATTATTAGGAGATAAATATATGCAAGTTAGCGTAACAGGTCGTCACGTAGATGTCACAGAAGCAATGAAGCAGCATGTAGAAGATAAAATCAGTAAGTTAAAACGCCATTTTGATCATGTTACAGATATACACGTCATTTTAACTGTGGAAAAGCTAGAGCAAAAAGCAGAGGCAACGGTGCAAATTAGTGGTGCCGTGTTGTTTGCTGATGATGTTCAGGAAGATATGTACGCTGCCATTGATAATATGGTGGACAAATTAGATCGTCAAATTATTAAGCATAAAGAAAAAGTACAATCACATCGCTAATAATTAGCAATTAAACAACGAAGAAAATAGCTTTAAAATTCTTCGTTGTTTAGTCTAACGTTTAGTGTAAAAACGTTAAAATCATGAAACTATTAATTTTGACTGGACTGTCAGGCTCAGGAAAGAGTATTGCCCTGGATACTTTGGAAGATTGCGGCTTTTATTGTATAGATAATTTACCTATTAAATTACTCGATGATTTTGTCAGTAACGTGATGTTACAAGACCAGGCTATATACAGTAAAACAGCGATAGGAATTGATGCGAGAAATCAGAGTGATAGCTTATACGCTTTTGTTGATAAATTAGTATTTATCCGGAGTCAAGGTATTCAGTGTGACGTTATTTTTATGCAGGCAGAAGATAGTGTTTTACTCAAGCGCTATAGCGAGACAAGAAGACGGCACCCCTTAACAAATTTACACCAGTCTTTAAAAGAGGCCATTAAAATTGAAAAAGATATTTTAAAGCCAGTTGCAAAAAGTGCAGATTTAGTTGTCGATACCAGTCGAACTCATTATCATCAATTAAGGCAATTAATTAGAGATTATGTGCAAGAAGGCGAGGCTTTAAAGATTTCTATACAGACACAATCATTTGGCTTTAAGCATGGCATTCCTCTGGATGCAGATTTTATTTTTGATGCGCGTTGCTTACCAAATCCTTATTGGAATCCCGAGTTAAGGGCTTATACCGGTAAAGATCAGGTAGTGATTGATTTTTTAGAATCAGAAGCAGTAGTGACAGAGTTTTTTCAAGATATTTCGACATTTTTAGAACGTTGGATTCCCCGTTTTGAGCAAGAAAATCGCAGTTATTTAACTGTTGCTGTGGGTTGTACAGGCGGACAGCATCGTTCGGTGTTTTTAGTAGATAGTCTTGCGCGATATTTCCAGAGTAAGGCATTTAATGTTATCGTCAGGCATCGGGAATTGCAATAATTAGCAGATTTTTCATATTTTTTCGGTAGCTACAACATAATGAGATAGATATATGCCATCACCTAGACCACAAGATCACTCAGATTTTAATTTACAGCAAATTATAAATGACCTGGATAACGGTGCGCTTTATGATGCGCGGGGTCATTTGCATAGTTTATACCCAGCAGAAATAGCTTTGTTGCTTAGGTCTCTACCTACGGATTATCGCTATCGACTGTGGAAAATTATGGCTCCTGAAGCGATGGGTGAAACGCTCGCAGCGTTACACGGTGAAGTACGGATTGGTCTAATTGAGCATACATCAGGAACTGATTTAGTGGCTGCCGCAAATCAGTTAGAGCCCAGAGATATGGCTGATTTAGTAGCAGATTTTTCTTCAGAGGTCAGGGAGAAGGTCCTTAAAAAAGATGGCAATAGTCGTCTTGAGGCTGCTCTTTCATATGATGGGCACACCGCTGGCGGGCTAATGAGTATGGATGCTTTACCGATACGAGGCGATGTGACGGTAGATGAAACTTTAGCTTATTTGCGGGCGCAGAAAACCATGCAGGCAAATATGGATAGTCTGGTTGTTGTAGCGCGAAATAATCGTTATCTAGGAATGGTGTCTATAGCGACAATTTTAACCAGTGATGCAGAAACGAGAATTTCTACGCTGATGGATACTGCAGAAGCTATTCCTTTAAATATGCCTGTTGCAGAGGTTGCAACTATTTTTGAGCAAAGAAATCTGTTATCTAAAGCAGTCATTGATGAGCAGGGTATTGTTGTTGGCCGGATTACACTTGAAGAAGTGCTAGATGTTATTCGAGAAGAGGCCGATCACGCAATTTTAAGTTCTGCAGGTCTGGATGAAGAGCATGATTTATTTGCACCTGTTCTAGTTAGCGCTAGGCGTAGAGCTGTCTGGCTAGGGGTCAATTTATTTACTGCCTTTCTGGCATCCTGGGTAATAGGTTTATTTGAAGCAACGATTGACCAAATTGTTGCTTTGGCGGTATTGATGCCTGTGGTGGCGAGTATGGGAGGGATTGCAGGTAGTCAGACATTAACGCTGGTTATTCGTGGTCTGGCATTGCATCAAATTTCTTCTTCCAATGCGATGTCTTTTCTATTTAAGGAAATGTCTGTAGGGGCAGTAAATGGTATTGTTTGGTCAATTATTGTTGCTATGATTGCTGCTGCCTGGTTCTCTAATGGCCCGTTAGGGATGATGCTGGGAGGTGCGATGATTATTAATTTAAGTTGTGCGGCAATAGCGGGCGTTTTGATTCCGCTGTTTTTACACAAAAAAGGAATTGACCCTGCGTTGGCGGGGGGAGTTTTACTGACTACAGTCACGGATGTGATTGGTTTTATGTCATTTTTAGGTCTGGCGACAATTTTTTTATTAGCGTAAAATAATTAATTTTGAGGAAAGTACAATGAATATAAAAAAATCACCTTTAGTAATTGCTATAGGTACCACACTGTTTTCTGGTTTAGCTGTAACAAGCGTTCAAGCCGAGGGTATTGAAAGTACTGATAGTAATCCTTTTGCAATGACTGAATTATCTAGCGGTTATATGTTTGTCGCAGAGGCAGATAAAGGCGAGCAAGCAGCCAAGAAAATGAAAGATGGGAGTTGTGGAGAGGGGATGTGTGGTGCAGGTATGATGCCTAAAGCTGATTTGGAAAAAACATCAGAAGGAAAATGTGCAGGAAATAAAGCTATGCCGAAAGCTAAAAAAGAAGATATGAAAGACATGAAAGATATGGAAGGAAAATGTGGTACTAATATGAAATAAAGACAGATTTATCCGGGTTGGCCCGGAAAATCAAGGTTCTCAAGACCCATAAAGTGCTTGTTATTTTATGGGTTTTTTATTGCCTGAAGGTTTTGTATTTTTCATGGCAAGGAGGGGGGGGGAAGGGTAAGCCATATTAGCAAAAAACGATTTAATGCCCATCTAGAAATTACATTAAGAAAAAAAAACAAATAATTGAAAGTTATTGATGTTTTAAGTTTTATATTAATAGTTTTGTGATTATTAAGTGAAAATTATCTAAGTCATTGTCAAAAAAGGGTAATTATTTTTATTCATCCTTGACTAAGCGAAGTTAGAAAACTATAGTTTGTTTAAAGGTGGAGAAAAGTGGTGAAAAGTAGTTTTTTTTAGAAAAAATAGGTAATTAAGGGGGGATTTTGTTTCGTGGTGTAACGGCAATTAATTTAGATGCAAAAGGACGTTTTGCAATTCCTACTCGATATAGAGAAGAATTGCAGGATTGTTGTGAGCGTCAGTTAATCGTTACCGTCGCGGTGAATGAAAAATGTGTTGGTGAACCTGGTTGTCTATGGCTTTATCCGCTACCTGAATGGGAAAAGCTCGAATTAACCGTAAGTAAATTACCGACTTTAAATAAAATGGCTGGAAAATTACGCCGCTTCCTTATTGGTAACGCTATAGAAGCCGAAATGGATGCACAGGGGCGGTTATTAATTTCTGAAAAACTTAGAAAATTTGCCGGCATGGAAAAAAAACTGATTTTAGTAGGACAGTTAAATAAATTTGAAATATGGAACGAAGATGCCTGGATTGCTAAAGAGAATGAATGGCTTGAAGGTGATGATGATGAAGGCCTGGATGAGCTGGAAAGCTTGTCTTTTTGATAAGGGAATAGATCATGCATTTACCGGTATTATTTAAAGAAGTATTGCATGAGTTAACCATAAAGCCAGATGGGATTTATATAGATTGTACTTTTGGACGCGGCGGACACAGTAGAGGCATCCTTCAGCAATTAGGCCCCGCAGGACAATTATTGGCCTTAGATAGGGATCTTGATGCAATACAATCGGAAATTGCACAGGAATTATTGAAGGATTCTCGTTTTCAATTAGAGCATTGTTGTTTTTCACAGTTACAGCAAGCCGTGGAAAAGCGTGGCTGGAAAGGCAAAGTGGATGGCATTCTGATGGATTTTGGTGTTTCATCACCCCAATTAGATAATGCGCAGCGTGGATTTAGTTTCATGCACGATGGACCGCTGGATATGCGTATGGATTGTAACTCTGGCCTGTCAGCTGCAGAGTGGCTGGCCAGCGTATCTGAAGAGGATTTAGTGCAGGTGCTTTTTGATTATGGCGAAGAGCGGTTTGCGCGCAGAATTGCTAACGCGGTGGTGACTCAAAGATTAGAAAAGCCATTAGAAACAACTAGGCAGTTTGTTGATTTACTGGTTGAGGCTATACCTTTTAAAGAAAAACATAAACACCCGGCAACACGTAGTTTTCAGGCTGTCAGGATTGCAGTTAACCGTGAGTTGGAAGAGATAAGCAGCGTACTGGATCAGGCGGTAAATGTTTTAGCTAGTGGCGGAATAATGGTAGTGATTTCTTTTCATTCCCTGGAAGACAGAATTGTTAAACGCTTTATCAGAGATGAATCAAGAGGCAAGTATACGCCGAGTAAATTACCACTGCAGGCTGAGGAGTTGGCAGCGATAAGATTAAAAAAACGGGGTAAAGCAATTAAAGCGGGTAAACAAGAGTTGGCAGATAATCCAAGGTCGCGTAGTGCAGTTATGCGCGTAGCGCAACGTAAGTAGAGTTATGCAGCGAGTTATAGTTGTTGTATTACTGTTTATATTAGTGAGTTCTGGGCTAGGCGTTATTTTTAGTAAATATAATTCCCGGCTGGTTTTTATAGAAATACAAAAAACCGAACAAGAGCTTGATCGACTGGAAGTTCGCTGGGAAAGGCTGACATTAGAAGAACGTATGCTAGCTGAGCATAATCGCGTGGAAAAGATAGCGAGAAAGAAAATGGGTTTAATTGAGCTGGATCGCAAAGCTATCATTTATATACGGCTTTAAAAATGTTGCAAGCTGAAAAGAAAAGAAATATTAAGCAAGCAGATGATTTTTCGGGCAGAAGAAAACTGGTAATGATTCTTATGTTTGCTGCCATGATGATGTTGGTTGCTAAAGCAGTGCAATTACAGGTTCTGGATACGCAGTTTCTACAGCAACAAGCACGCAGTCGTCACGTAGGGACAGTTCAAATTGCAGCTTATAGGGGGCAAATTAAAGACCGGAATGGAGAAAGTCTTGCAGTTAGTGCACCGGTTGGCTCAGTCTGGGTAAACCCGCAATATTGCCGGGTGGAAACGGGCAAGAAAGCAAAGCAGGCTTGTGCGGAATTAGCTAATGAAACAAAACTGAAGCAGCTGGCAAAATTATTAGATATGCCGTTAGAAAAGATTAAAAGGGCATTTGACCCAATGTCGAATAAGCAGTTTGCCTATTTAAAAAGACGGATTGAACCGTATCTGGCGGAAAAAGTTAAGGCAATCGGGTTGCCTGGTGTGGCGATTGTTAAAGAATTTAAGCGTTTTTATCCTGCGGGTGAAGTAACGGCACATTTATTGGGATTTACGAATGTTGATGATCAGGGACAAGAAGGACTGGAGTTAATGCATAACTCGACTCTGCAAGGCATTACAGGAAGTAAGCGAGTGATTCGTGATGGTGCCAGACAAGTGATTGAAGAACACGATGTAGAAAGTATTGAAGAACCTGAAGCAGGACAAGATTTAACTTTAAGCATCGATGAACGTCTACAATATCTGGCGTACAGAGAATTAAAAGCAGGCATCATAATGCATAATGCAGAAGCGGGTGCATTAGTGATTTTAGAGGCTGAAACAGGAAATGTACTGGCGATTGTTAATCAACCATCCTTTAACCCGAATTCGCGAAAAGGTTCGAAGATATCGCATTACCGGAACAGAGCAATAACCGATGTATTCGAACCGGGATCTACGATGAAGCCTTTAGTCGTTGCTGCTGCTTTAGACGGTGGGTATGTGAAAGAAAACCAGTTATTTATAACCAAAAGTTTAAGAATAAAAGGTAAGTGGGTTAAGGATGGTCATGATTATGGCACCTTAAATCTGACAGGTGTGTTAAAAAAATCGAGTAATGTTGCAGCCAGTAAAATTGCATTATCGATGCCGCCTGAGTATTTTTGGCGTTTTTATAATTCAGTAGGTTTTGGCATGCCGCCAGGCATTGGTTTTCCAGGTGAGGCGAGTGGAAGTTTGCCCGACTATTCTGGCTGGAGTGCATTTGAACAGGCAACATTATCTTTTGGGTACGGGCTGTCGGTGTCGATATTACAGTTGGCTAGATCTTATACGGCACTGGCAGATGACGGAAAATTGCATTCGGTAAGCCTACTGAAACGTGACCATGATAACTATGCACAACAGGTTTTATCCGCTGCAACAGCAATAAAAGTGAGAACGATGCTAGAGCAGGTGGTAAAAAAAGATGGCACAGCCTATCAGGCACGTGTAGACGGTTATCGAGTTGCAGGTAAAACAGGAACAGTTAAAAAGGTTAAAGACGGGGCTTATAGTAATGATTACTTATCGGTATTTGTTGGTATGGCACCTGCAAGTGACCCAAAGTTGATTATTGCCGTGATGGTTGATACACCACAAGCAGGTCAATATTACGGTGGATTAGTAGCTGCACCCATTTTCTCTAAAGTGATGGGCGGAGCATTAAGATTATTAGGTGTTACACCTGATGAAGAGCAGAGTATGTCAGTATTATTATCGAAATAGTGATATGAAATTATCGGAGTTATTAACAGGCTTAGCGTACGTCAAGTATGATGCCGAAATTACCCACATTGCTTTAGATAGTCGTGAAATTACTATGGGCGGTGTCTTCTTTGCAGTCGCAGGTGCTATGCAGCACGGTTTGTCATACGCTGCTCAGGTTCAGCAACAAGGTGCTGTTGCAATTGTTTATGATCCTGCAAAGCAAGGTGCCAAACTGGCCGAAAAGATATCAGGCTTACCGCTGATCGCCGTTGACAATCTAACTGAGAAAATGGGCGGCATAGCTGCCCGTTTTTATGCAAATCCTGCGCAGCACTTGAATATTATCGGAATTACAGGAACCAATGGCAAAACATCCTGTAGTCAGTTTCTAGCACAGACAATGGGTGCCTGCGGAGTAATTGGAACATTGGGATGGGGGCTTTGCTCAGATTTAAATAGTACGAGTAATACCACACCTGATGCATTTGCAATGCAAAAGATTTTGGCACATTTTGTAAATCAAGGCTTAGTTAATGTAGCCATGGAAGTTTCGTCACACGGGGTGGATCAAGGTCGAATTAGCGCTATTAGTTTTAGCGGAGCTGTTTTTAATAATCTGAGCCGTGACCACCTGGATTATCACGGCAGTATGGAAGCCTATTTTTTGACAAAATTACGCTTACTTAAATGTAAAGGGTTAAGGTTTGTTGTGGTTAATCTGGATGATGCTTATGCTGAACGTGTTATAGCGGCCATTTCAGATGGAGTCAGAATTTTGACATATAGTCTGCAAGATAAAGTGCATAGTTTGGACTCGAGTTTAACAGCCAGGAATATTAAATACACATTAGCGGGTATAGAGTGCGATGTGTTTTGGCAGAGCCAGCAGGCCATATTAAAAGTCAGTTTGTTAGGGGATTTTAATTTACAAAATATTATGGCTGTTTTAGCGGTTTTGCTAGAAACAGGGCGCCCGTTAACCGAATGTTTAGCGGCTATACAATTAATTAAACCCGTGATAGGGCGTATGGAATGTTTTACAGGGAAAGCAGGAAAACCCATGGTTGTGGTCGATTATGCACATACCCCTGATGCACTGAATAAGGTTTTAAGCACATTAAGGCGGCATTGTACGGCGCAGTTAAGTGTCGTTTTTGGTTGTGGTGGCGAGCGAGATAAAGGTAAGCGTGCCGAAATGGGACATATTGCTGAGCGGTTGGCCGACAGAATTATAGTGACAGATGATAACCCGCGTTTTGAAGATGGAGAAACTATTATTAATCAGATTATTAGTGGACTTAAGATGAACAAAGTGACAGTGATTAGTAATAGAAAAGCGGCTATAGAAAAAAGTATTTTGATGAGTTCAGCTCAGGATATAGTTTTAGTTGCTGGTAAAGGGCATGAAGATTATCAGGAGCTAAAAGGTGTTAAATATCCGTTTAGTGATCGCGAAATCGTGCAGGAGTTATTGGTAGCATGATAGTCATGAGTCTGGATGAAATAAGCAAAATCCTGCACGGGCACAAGATCGGTGCTTCAGTGCAGGTTTCTGGTGTCAGCATTGATACACGGACTCTATCCAGTGGTGATTTATATATCGCCATAAAAGGCGAGCAGTTTGATGGCCATGATTATATTGCCCAAGCACAACAAAACGGTGCTATTGCGGTAGTTGTGGCAAAAAAAGTTGCTACAAAATTACCTCAGATTATCGTCAAAGACACCCGACTTGCTTTAGCAGAGCTGGCTAGGGCATTAAGGGATAAGCTACAGATAAAAGTTTGTGCTATTACCGGAAGCAACGGCAAGACTACGGTAAAAGAAATGATTGCCGCTATTTTGTCAGTTAACTATCAAGTGCTATTTACTCAGGGAAACTTTAATAATGATATTGGGGTTCCATTAACACTCTTACGGTTACATGAAAAGCATCAGTATGCGGTTATCGAAATGGGTGCTAATCATCCTGGTGAGATAGCGTATATCAGTCACTATGCAAGACCGGATGTTGTTGTTATCAATAACGTAGGAGCAGCACATATTGACGGCTTTGGCAGTCTTGAAGGTGTGGCGCAAGCGAAGGCTGAAATTATTCAATCATTAACTGATGATGGTATTGCGGTGTTAAATGCAGATGATCAGTTCTATTCCATGTGGAGAGAGCTTGCCGGGCAACGTAAAGTTCTATCATTTGGCCTCACTCCGGCTGCTGATATAGGTGCAGACAAGATTGTAACCGAGTTACAAGAGCAGCAATTCAAAACGTCTTTTGAATTAGTCTTTAGTGGCCATAAAGTACCCGTCGAGTTAGCTCTGGCAGGCCTGCATAATGTAACAAATGCGCTAGCTGCAAGTGCTGCTTGCATAGCATTAGGTGTAAAACTGGAACAGATCCAAGCGGGCCTAGCCAAAGTTAAAGCAGTCAACGGTCGATTGCAACTGTTTGAATCCGAGTCAGGAATTAAGCTTATCAATGATACTTATAATGCCAATCCTGATTCTTTAGCAGTTGCACTAGAGGTCTTAAAACAGTGTCCGGGAGAATCATGGCTGGCTTTAGGGGCTTTTGGCGAATTAGGCGCTGAAAGTGCACATATTCATAGCGAGATGGGTAGGCAAATTAAAAAAGCAGGTGTGCAACGCCTTTTTGCAACGGGAGAGATGACAGAAAGCACTGTGCAAGCATTTGGTGCAGGAGCTGTTTACTATGCCTCAAAAAATGATTTGATTGAGGCAGTAAAAAAAGAAATAACACCAGAACAGGCGCTATTAGTCAAAGGTTCAAGAGCCCAGAAAATGGAAGTTGTGGTTAATGCATTATTAGGCATAACAGGAAGGTAAGCATGTTACTGTATTTTTTTGATTATTTAACACAATTTGATTCTGGCTTTAGAGTATTCCAGTATCTGACTTTACGCGCAATTTTAAGCGCATTAACGGCCTTGTTAATTTCATTTTTAGTAGGGCCGGCGATGATCAGGCGCTTAAGTAATAAAAACATCGGTCAAAGTGTCCGCGATGATGGTCCCGAAAGTCATTATCAAAAAGCAGGCACCCCCACCATGGGCGGGACATTGATTTTGGTTGGTATTGCCACAAGTACATTGCTTTGGAGTGATTTACGGAATAGCTATATTTGGGTGGCGTTATTAGTGACCATGACTTACGGCGTTATCGGATTTATTGATGACTACAAAAAAGTAAAGTTAGGCAATAGTGATGGCTTATCGGCACGGACTAAATATATCTGGCAATCTGTGATTGCGCTGACTGCCGCTATCTATCTTTTTAAAACAGCTCAAGTGCCTGCAGAAACACAGTTTATTGTGCCTTTTTTTAAAGAAGTTGTGGTTGATATGGGCTGGGCTTATGTGGTGTTGACCTATTTTGTCATTGTAGGCACTAGCAATGCAGTGAATTTAACAGACGGTCTGGATGGTCTGGCGATTTTGCCTACGGTTATGGTTGCGGGCGCATTAGCAATTTTTGCCTATCTGACTGGCCATGTGATGTTCGCAGATTATCTGGCCATACCTTTTATACCCAAAGCAGGTGAGCTGATTGTTTTTTGTGCCGCGTTAGTTGGTGCAGGATTAGGTTTTCTATGGTTTAACGCCTACCCGGCGATGGTGTTTATGGGCGATGTAGGTGCTTTGGCATTAGGTGCCGCATTGGGTGTTGTTGCAGTGCTGGTTCGACAGGAAGTTGTGCTGCTCATTATGGGCGGCGTTTTTGTGATGGAAACCGTTTCTGTGATTATGCAGGTTGCCTCATTTAAGTTAACAGGAAAAAGAATTTTTAGAATGGCACCGATCCATCATCACTTTGAGCTAAAAGGCTGGCCGGAGCCGCGAGTCATAGTTAGGTTCTGGATTATCACTTTTATTCTGGTATTAGTTGGTTTAGCAACATTGAAGTTGAGATAGCGCATGAAAAATGACGATATTTTAAAAGCACTCGATACCCGGTTTTCCTTAAACAAGCAAAACTCAAAAGTTATCGTAGTTGGCTTAGGCATAACAGGCTTATCGGTTGCAAAGTTTTTACACAACCTCGGACTGCAATTTGCCATGGTCGATAGCCGGAAAAATCCTCCGTTTAATGACGAATTATTGGCTGAAATGCCGGATGTCGCGGTTTTTACTGATGGTTTTGACCCGGCAGTATTTGATGTGGCTACACATATCATTGTAAGTCCGGGTGTTTCCATGCAAGAGCCAATAATTCAGCAAACTATAGCCAGGGGCGCGCGTTCTTTAAGTGATATAGATTTATTTGCCTGTGCAGTAGATAAACCTGTCGTTACCATTACCGGTTCGAATGGAAAAAGTACCGTGACCACATTGCTGGGAGATATGGCGAAAGCAGCAAACAAAAAGGTTGCGGTAGGTGGTAATCTGGGTATTCCAGCTCTGGATTTACTTAACGATGAAATTGAAATATATATTCTGGAATTATCCAGTTTCCAGTTAGAGCGAACCAGTCAGTTAAATGCAGTCGCTGCAACGGTGCTAAATATTTCGGCTGACCATATGGATAGATATGCAAATTTAGATGCCTATATCGAGCAAAAGCACAAAGTATACGCTGGCAATGGTGTGATGCTGATCAATTTAGACTGTCCTTATGCGGCCTCTATAAAGCCGTCAAATAGAGACGTGTTAACTTTTAGTTTGAAGGGAAATGCTGATTATTGCGTTATAGAAACTGCTAATGGTCGCAGTCTGGCATTTCATGGGCGAGCAATATTTCCAGTCGATAAATTATTAATTAGCGGCGTACATAATCAGTCAAACGCTTTAGCTGCTTTAGCTTTAGGTGCAGTTATCGGGTTGCCAGAAACAGCAATGTGTGCAGCATTGGGTCGTTTTAAGGGACTAAAACACCGTATGCAATTTGTCGCCAATATTAATGAGGTTTGCTGGGTAAATGACTCCAAGGCGACTAATGTCGGAGCTTGTGTTGCTGCGCTGCAGGGCTTTAAAGATTCCAGTGTGGTATTAATTGCTGGCGGAGATGCAAAGGCGGCAGATATGAGCGATCTTGTTTCGGTACTACAAGAAAAAGTTAAAGCTTTATTGCTCATTGGTAAAGATAGCCAATTGATTCAGCAAGCAGTTAATGACTGCATTCCCGTATTAGACGTAGGCACCTTGAAAAAAGCCGTTAAAAAAGCACAAACAATTGCCCAGGCAGGTGATACTGTTTTGTTATCGCCAGCGTGTGCAAGCCTGGATCAATTTGCAAATTATAAGGAAAGAGGAGCGCAGTTCGTGGCTGAAGTAAAGGCGCTGGAACAATGAAGATTGCAGAGCAGTTAGCCAGGCTGGCAGGTGTCAATATCTATTTTGATAGAGCACTGGTATTTGCAAGCGTGGCGCTTATTGTGATGGGGTATTTAATGGTGTCATCAGCCTCTTTACACCTGGGTGAAAAGCTGGCCGGAGATTTATTTTACTACCCTGTTAGGCAACTTATTCATATCACCATTGGGGTTATGACAGGGTTCTTAATTTGTATGGTGCCAATGGATTTTTGGGAAAAGGCAGGGCCAGCGCTATTTGTCGTTGGTTTGATTTTGCTGGTGATTGTCTTGATTCCGGGTTTAGGTATAAAAGTGAATGGTAGTATGCGCTGGCTTTCAATCGCCGGAGTGAGAATACAAGTCTCCGAACTGGTTAAATTAATCGTGGTCATTTATATGGCAAGTTTTGTATCACGACATCATGACTTTGTGAAAGATTCAGCTTATGGCTTATTGCGGCCTTTATTATTATTGTCGAGTGCTTGTGGTCTATTACTGTTAGAGCCAGATATGGGCTCAGCTGTCGTTATTCTGACGATAGCCATGGGCGTTATGTTTCTTAGTGGCGCAAGGCTGCAACAATTTATCTTATTGATTATTACTGTCATCGGAGCAGGCATTTTAGCTGTTGTATTGTCTGGTTATCGATCTGCGCGAGTGACAAGTTTTTTGCATCCCTGGGAAGATCCTTTTGGTAAAAGTTTTCAATTAGTGCAGGCGTTAATTTCCTTCGGACGTGGCGAATGGACAGGCGTTGGCATGGGGAGTGGTGTACAAAAACTGTTTTATTTGCCTGAAGCTCATACTGACTTTTTATTTTCTGTCATAGCTGAAGAACTGGGGTTGTTAGGTGTATTAAGTGTGATTGCTTTATTTGCGATCATCGTTTGGCGTGCTTTTGCTATTGGCTTAATGGCTGAGAAGTTAGATAAAAAATTCTCTGCTTTTATTGCCTATGGCTTAGGCATCTGGTTTGCCTTTCAATCTTTTGTCAATATGGGTGTCAATATGGGCGCATTGCCAACCAAAGGTTTGACTTTACCGTTTATGAGTTACGGCGGAGGCAGCATGATCGTGATGTGCTCTGCCATGGCAATGCTGTACAGGGTAAATAGTGAAATGATTGCGTTACAACGAGCCGAGTCTGAAACTAAAACGGCATCAGAATATGAGGCGCGGGCATATGAATAAACGCATTGTGATTATGGCGGGTGGTACAGGTGGGCATGTTTTTCCTGCACTGGCGGTTGCTCATTACCTCATTGAGCAAAACTGGCAAGTAAGCTGGATCGGTACTCGAAAAGGAATGGAAAGCAGAGTGATCCCCGAAAATAATATCTTAATAGATTGGATCAGTGTTAGTGGATTACGCGGAAAAGGCATATTGGCATTATTTAAAATGCCATGGATGCTAATAACAGCCTGTCTGGAAGCCAGAAAAATATTACAACAAAGAAAGCCTGATGTGGTTCTGGGCATGGGCGGGTTTGTCGCAGGTCCCGGTGGCTTGATGACAAAACTGATGGGTATCCCCCTGGTTATACATGAGCAAAACAGAGTGCCAGGCACAACTAATCGTTTGCTGTCTCGTATTGCGAATAAAGTCCTGCAGGCTTTTCCGGATAGTTTTCCCGCGAATAAACAGATTATTTTTACTGGAAACCCATTGCGTAAAGAATTTATGCAAGTCCTTAACAAGGCTCAGCATGACCCATCTAAGGGCTTACGTATTTTGGTCATGGGCGGTAGTTTAGGCGCGCAGCGCCTAAATGAAGTCGTTCCCGAAGCCCTCGCGTTGCTGGATAAAGTACTGGTAAGGCATCAGACAGGAAATGCAATGCTACAACAGGTTACTCAAACCTATATAGATAAAGGTATAACGGCGACAGTAACACCCTTTATAGATGATGTGGTTGAGGCTTATGCATGGGCAGATTTAGTCATCTGTCGTGCGGGAGCTATGACAATAAGTGAAGTCGCTGCAATGGCTTTGCCCAGTATTCTGGTTCCCTACCCGTATGCGATTGATGATCATCAGACAGCTAATGCTCAATATCTGGTGACCGCAGGGGCTGGCATCATGATAGACCAGCAACAGTTAACGGGAGCATTTTTAGCTGCACAGATTAAACAATACTCGCCACGACTTGATGAGATGGCAAGGGCAGCAAAACATTGCGCAAAATTAGATGCAACTGACAGCGTTGCAGAGCAGTGTATGTTGGAGGCAGCAGCATGAGAGATTCAATTAACCAGATTATTCGACAACGCTTGACGAAAATGCAGAAAATCCATTTCGTAGGTGTTGGTGGTACAGGTATGAGCGGTATTGCCGAGGTGATGTCTAATCTTGGTTGTCAGGTTTCTGGATCGGATATCAAAGAAAGCCCTGTTACTGAGCGCCTAAGAAAGGTAGGTGTCACAGTTTATATTGGCCATGATCAGAGAAATGTAGCCGACGTAGATGTGCTAGTCACGTCAACAGCAGTGGGTAAAAGTAATATAGAAGTTAAATATGCTTACCAGAACCGAATTCCAGTGATTCCCAGAGCAGAGATGCTTGCGGAATTAATGCGCTTTCGTTTTGGTATTGCAGTTGCGGGTACCCACGGCAAGACAACGACGACCAGCCTGGTGGCAAGTATTCTGGCAGAAGGGGGACTGGATCCAACTTTTGTTATTGGCGGGCGACTTAATAGTGCAGGAACTAACGCACAGTTAGGGCAGGGTGAATATTTAGTGGCCGAGGCTGATGAAAGTGATGCATCATTTTTACACCTTCAGCCAATAATAGCGGTGGTTACTAATATAGACCAGGACCACATGGAAACCTATGAAGGGAGCTATAGTCGTTTAAAAGGTACTTTTATCGAGTTTTTATACCATGTGCCTTTTTATGGTTTAGCTGTTCTGTGTCTTGATGATCTAGGTGTACGTGAAATTTTAGCGCAGTTATCGAAACCGATAAAAACATATGGGACGCATAAGGATGCTGATGTAAGGGCAGTCAATATTCAACAGCAAGGCATGTGTACTCATTTTACAGTGACTCGCTGGGATGGGCACCAAGATCTGAATGTAGTTTTGAACATGCCCGGTTTACATAATATGCAGAATGCTTTGGCTGCAATTACCATTGCTACAGAGCTAAATGTGGATGATGCCGCAATCATTAAGAGTCTGGCTGAGTTCAAGGGTGTCGGACGACGCTTTCAGCTTAATGGCGAAATTACTATAAATCAGGGCACATTAACACTGGTGGATGACTATGGACATCATCCGAGAGAAGTAGCGGCAACTTTAGAAGCCTTGAAACAGGCATGGCCTGATAAACGCTCTGTAGTGGTATTTCAGCCGCATCGCTATTCCAGAACACGTGATTTATTTGAAGATTTCGTTAACGTCTTGTCCACTGTCGATGTGCTGATTTTATTAGATGTATACGCAGCCGGTGAAGAGTCTATCAGAGGAGCAGATGGAAGAGCGTTAAGTAGTGCGATTCGAATGCGTGGTCAAGTCAATCCTGTCTTTGTTGAAAATAGTGAGGATTTGGCACAAATTTTGATAGGTATTATTCAGCCGGGAGATGTTTTGCTAACAATGGGTGCGGGAAATGTTGGCCATATTGCAACTCAGCTACCACAACAATTATTAGAACTAACGCAACAATGAAAGCTTCTAACGACGGTTTACGTGGACTCATATTAAGCAATGAAAAACTGGATAAATATACCAGTTGGCGTGTAGGGGGAGCTGCTGACCGCATGTATATTCCCGCTGACAAACAAGATTTACAACAGTTTATTGCCAGTCTGGCAGTCAATGAACCGGTGTTTTGGCTGGGCTTAGGAAGTAATTTATTAATAAGAGATGGTGGTATACGCGGTACGGTCATTAATGTCCGGACTAAGGTTAAGCAAATAAATTTAGTGGACGATACTCATGTCTATGTTGAATGTGGTCTACCCAGTGCGCATGTTGCACGATTTTGCTCAGAACACGATTTATCTGGTGCTGAATTTTTAGCTGGTATACCAGGTACGATGGGAGGAGCACTAAAAATGAATGCTGGCGCTTTTGGGGGGGAAACATGGAATTTGGTGGAAAGTATCGAAATAATGCCTGTGGGAGGCAAGTCTGCCGAATATGAGGCGAGTAAATTCGAGATAGGGTACCGGAGTGTGAAAGGGGTAGATAATAACTGTATTTTATCAGCAATTTTAAAGCTAAACAGGAATATGGAGCAGACAGGTCAAGGAAAAATAAAAAAACTCTTGGCGCAACGGGCAGCGACACAACCTATTAACCTGCCTAGCTGTGGTTCGGTATTTAGAAACCCTGCTAATGATTTTGCCGCACGTCTGATTGAGGCAAGTGGTTTAAAAGGGTATTCCATAGGAGGCGCGGAGGTTTCAGACAAACATGCAAATTTTATTATTAATACCGGAAATGCGACGGCTAAGGATATAGAGCAGCTTATTGAATATGTTCAAAGTGAAGTAGCGAGAAAACAGGGTGTTGAGTTACACACTGAAGTTTGTGTCGTAGGAGAACAAGTATGAAGCCGACCGTTATAAAACAAGCAAAAGATTTTGGTCGTGTTGCAGTTTTGATGGGAGGCACTGCAGCAGAACGAGAGATTTCTCTTAATAGTGGCAATGCGGTTTTTCAGGCATTGTTACGCAAAAATGTAGACGTTACGGCTGTGGATGTTAAGGGCACTGTTTTAGCCGCTTTAAAGGATTCATCTTTTGATCGCGTAGTGAATATGATACACGGGCGAGGTGGTGAAGATGGCGTATTACAAGCTGTCCTAGAGTCCTTAGGTCTCCCGTATACGGGTAGTGGTGTGCTGGCTTCAGCCCTGAGCATGGATAAATTGCGCACAAAGTTGTGCTGGCAAGGCGCAGGTTTAGCAAGCCCTAAATGGATCGTGTTACAAAGTAAATACGATATACAGCGCTGTATCGATGAATTGGGTTTACCGGTAATTGTTAAGCCCTCAATGGAAGGTTCAAGCCTGGGTATGAGCAAGGCAGAAACTCAAGAACAATTACACAGAGCTTGGCAGGAAGCTGCGCAATATCAATGTGATGTATACGCAGAAGCGTGGGTGAATGGTAAAGAGTATACGGTGGGAATACTGAATGATGAGGCATTACCTGTTATCAGGTTAGAAACCCCTCATGTTTTCTATGATTATGATGCTAAGTATCGGGCAGATAGCACACAGTACCATTGTCCATCCGGGCTTACTGATGATGTAGAAACACAATTAACCGAATTAGCATTAAAAGCTTGTAATGTACTGGGTGTTAAGGGATGGGGGCGGGTTGATGTATTTATTGATAATCAGGGAATGGCGCAACTCATTGAGGTAAATACTGTTCCGGGAATGACCGATCATAGTTTGGTACCTATGGCAGCTAAACAGGCAGGTTTAAGTTTTGATGACTTGGTCTGGCGTATTCTGGAGACCAGCTTGAAATGATAAATAAGCGCATGCAGCTAAAGCTAGCAGCATTGTTAGTGATTATGCTCGGTATCGTTTTCAGTTGGCCACTTGTAGAGCAGGTCATAGCTAAAACTTTGCCGATACGCCATGTGCAAGTTGAAGGGGCTTTTCAATATATTGACAAGCAGGATATACAAATGAAAATTAATCCGCTGGTTCAATCGGGCTATTTTTCAGTCGATTTGCAGGTGATACAACAAGCGGTGATGAGTTTACCTTGGACAGAAAGTATACAGGTGCAACGGATCTGGCCTGATAGACTTAAACTCAGAATTTATGAGCAAAAACCGGTTATACGCTGGCAGGCACATAGTTTATTAAATGAACAGGGTGAGGTGTTTAGGCCTTTAAATATTGATAGGTTTCAGGCCTTGCCGGTATTGTATGCCCCGAATGAACAGCGCCATCAGTTACTGGAAGTGATGCATGGCTTAAGTGTTAGCTTGATGGATCAAGGCTTGTATCTGACGGAGTTTAGAGTCAATGAAAGGCAGTCCTGGTCATTGAGTATGGAGAATGGTCTGGAAATACAGTTAGGTAGACTGCAGCCCTTAGAAAAGTTTAGCCAGTTAATGAAGGCACTTGTCGTATTGGGAAGTGAGTTGGTAAATAAAATGGTTTATGTCGATATGCGCTACCCGAATGGCTATGCTGTGCGCTGGCGAGAAAACGAACAAATTAATTGGTAATTATTATCTGGAATAGGGCTATATCAAGAGTTTAGCTTGTTCTCATCAAGTAGTTAAAGGCAAAGTAATGGCAAAACAGACAGAGCGTAAGGTAATTGTAGGGCTGGATATAGGGACATCCAAAGTTGCCGCTATCGTTGGCGAGGTCAATGAAAACGGTGAGGTTGAAGTGATCGGAATTGGTTCTACACCATCTAGAGGCTTAAAAAAGGGAGTGGTGATTAATCTGGAGTCCACTGTCAACTCGATTCAGCGTGCTGTAGAGGAAGCTGAGCTAATGGCGGGATGTGAGATTACATCTGTTTACGCAGGGATCGCAGGAAGCCATATTAAAAGTTTAAATTCACATGGTATTGTTGCGATTCGAGATAAGGAAGTGTCTCAATATGATATAGACCGGGTAATAGATTCAGCTCGTGCTGTTGCCATTCCAGCGGATCAAAGGATTATTCATATTTTGCCGCAAGAATTTATTATTGATTTACAGGCAGGCATCAAAGAGCCTATTGGCATGTCGGGTATACGCCTGGAAGCAAAAGTACATATGGTAACGGGGAGTGTCAGTGCAGCACAAAATATTATTAAATGTATACGCCGTTGTGACTTAGAAGTCGATGATATCGTTCTGGAGCAACTGGCTTCCTGTTCTTCGGTATTAACCGAGGATGAAAAAGAACTGGGAGTGTGTTTAATTGATATTGGTGGTGGTACGACAGATATTGCCATTTTTTCACAAGGGGCAATAAAACATACAGCTGTTATTCCAATTGCAGGGGATCAAGTAACCAATGATGTTGCTGTTGCCTTACGCACACCGACGCAAAATGCAGAACTAATAAAACGCGAACATGCTTGTGCATTAACTCAGTTAGCGGATGCTAATGAAATGATTGAGGTGGCGAGTATTGGTGATCGACCCTCACGCAAAATTTCCAAACAAAATCTGGCGGAAATTATTGAGCCCCGTTATGAAGAACTGATGCTGTTAGTCCAGGCAGAGTTACGGCGAAGTGGTTATGAAGGTTTGATTACTGCAGGTATTATTTTAACAGGAGGGAGTTCGAAAGTGACTGGACTGGTAGATCTGGCAGAAGAAATTTTTCATATGCCAGTCCGATTAGGTATACCCCAGCATGTAAAGGGTCTAACTGATGTTGTACAAAATCCTATTCATGCTACAGGTGTAGGGTTATTGTTGTATGGAAGGGATCATTTAGCAAGTAGTGATCATTTGGGAGAAACCAGTGAAGGAATTTTTGCACGAATGAAAGCCTGGTTTCAAAACAATTTTTAATATTATCTTTAATAAAATGTGAGGCGAGAGTTATGAAATATGAATTAATGGATTTAGGCTTAGAAAATGCAGTAATTAAAGTAATTGGTGTCGGCGGCGGTGGCGGTAATGCTGTAGATCACATGGTTAATAGCCATATTGAAGGAGTAGAGTTTGTTTGTGCAAATACTGATGCACAAGCCCTGCGTCGTTTACAAGTACCTACGGTGATACAGTTAGGTGCCGAACTGACCAGAGGTCTTGGTGCCGGTACAAATCCAGAAATAGGTAGAGAAGCTGCAGAAGAAAACAAAGATTTAATTCGCGATGTTCTTGAAGGTGCGAATATGCTGTTTTTAACGGCTGGTATGGGAGGGGGAACCGGCACGGGTGCTATTCCTGTTATTGCGCAGATAGCAAAAGAGTTAAATATTTTAACAGTCGCAGTCGTTACTAAGCCTTTTGATTTTGAAGGTAAAAAGAAGATGCAGGTTGCTGAGGCCGGAATTGCAGATTTAGAGAAATATGTAGACTCGTTGATTATTATTCCTAATCAAAAACTATTGCCAGTGTTAGGTGCTAATGTATCAATGAAAAAAGCATTTGCAGCTGCGAACGATGTTTTACTTGATGCAGTGCAAGGTATAACCGAGTTAATCACCAGTCCCGGCATGATTAATGTTGATTTTGCTGATGTTAAAACAGTCATGTCAAATATGGGTGCCGCTATCATGGGGACGGGAATTGCGAGTGGTGAAAATAGAGCGCGCGTAGCTGCAGAAAAAGCGATTGCCTGCCCGCTGTTAGAAGCTATCAATCTTCAGGGTGCGCGAGGAATTTTGGTGAATATTTCTGCTGCAGATATGGGTATTTCCGAGTTTGATGAAGTAGGTAATATTGTACATGCGTTTGCCTCAGATGAAGCAATTATTAAAATTGGTACGGCTATTGATGAGAGCTTAGGTGAAGATATTAAAGTTACTGTAGTTGCAACAGGCATGGGGAGCTCTCAAAGGACAGTAAGTGGACCTATATATATGGTTCCACCAGTTCCAGCAACTGGAAATGATTATGCTAGCTTGGATACTCCAACAATAACACGTAATCAAAAACAGGATAGTAAAGAGACTCGATTTGGAGTACAGCCAAAAACTAATTCAGCAGATATGGATTATTTAGACATCCCTGCTTTTTTACGTCGCCAGGCTGATTAGGTTTGCTGGATAATATAAGCGCATTACCTAGCCCAGGCCTCAGGTGTATGCGTTGTATTATATTAAAAGAACATTAGAGGGGAATATGCTATTCAAGATATTTATTAGAAGTAGATATGTAAATATGCTAGGAAGAAGGCACTGCGTTCCAGATTAAACGGATGTGGTATACTTTGCCAAATTTGATTGATGACAGATTAGACTTAGGCATAGTAAATGATTAAACAACGAACATTAAAAAATACCATCAGAGCAACGGGTGTCGGTCTGCATACAGGGAATAAAATTTATCTGACCCTGCATCCAGCCGCAATTAATACAGGGATTAAATTCAGACGAGTTGATCTAGAGGAACCGGTTACAATTGATGCTATTCCGTATAATGTTGGTGAGACAACGTTGTCTACAACACTGGTAAAAGATGGCGTAAAAATATCGACTATTGAACATTTGCTCTCTGCCATGGCAGGTTTAGGTATCGATAATGCACTGATTGATGTTACCGCAGCGGAAGTACCCATCATGGATGGAAGTGCAGGGCCGTTTGTGTTTTTGATTCAATCGGCAGGTGTTCAAGAACAAGACGCACCAAAGAAATATATCAGGATTAAGCATGAAGTTAAAGTAACTGATGGTGATAAATGGGCGACTTTTTTGCCTATGAACGGTTTTAAAGTGACTTTTACTATAGATTTTGAACACCCTGCATTTGGTGAAAATGTCAAAACCGCAACTATGGATTTTTCCTCTACTACTTTTGTTAGAGAAGTCAGCCGTGCTCGCACCTTTGGCTTTATGAAGGATATAGAATTTTTACGCGAGAATAATCTGGCCCTAGGTGGTAGTTTGGATAATGCAATTGTGATTGATGATGATAAAGTCCTCAACGAAGGTGGTTTACGTTATGCCGACGAATTTGTAAAACACAAAATGCTGGATGCTATTGGTGATTTATATTTGTTAGGCCACAGCTTGATTGGAGAGTATCAAGGTTTTAAATCCGGACATGGCTTAAACAATCAGCTATTAAGAGCGCTGATGGCTGATACTGATGCCTGGGAAAAGGTAACTTTTGAAAATGATGAAGATGCACCGATTCCATTTATGCGTTCAGCTGAAAGTCGTGCTGACGAATAAATAATAGTAGGTAAAAATTTGCGTTTTTTAGTCGATTAAAGATTCATCAGGTGTGGTTAGAGCAGAATAACGTCTGCTCAACCAACTATCAAGCAAGTACTGGCAAGAAAGTGGACATGCTGTTGTTTAACGATTATATTTTTGTAAGGTCTTACTTAATCCCAATAACGCATCCTTTAATTTACCCTCCGCGAGAGAGTTTGCATTATCTCGAAGCAGGTTTATATTCTCATCCGATGGGATTATTTTTGTTACCTCCTTTTTCATCTTAAATGGCTCAGGTCTTAGGACTCTGATCCGAATCCTGTTAATTCTTTCATTGCTTTGGGCGTTGACTGCCTGCTGTATTTGAGCGGTACAAAAACGTAGCTGAGATGCCCAGGCAGCCGAACCGACATAAACCATTAAACTGTTATTATTAATAACGCAATCCTTGATATGCATTTGCAGTTGCTTTGGGCTCGCTGCAACTATGATACGTAGAATCCGCTGATGCTTTATTAATCGTAGCTGAATGGCAGATGTATGAGAAAAAGCAGACGCAGGTTTAAAGCTCATGAATAATGCCGGGCATAAGTCGGTTTAACAAAACTTAGATACAAAGCAGTCGATAAGCCTGATGAGCCATAAATCATCGCCATCACCATAATTTGATAGCGGGCAGCAATAAAAGGTGAAATACCCGAGAGTATTTGCCCGGTCATCATCCCCGGTAACGAGACTAAGCCGACAGCAAATAAAGAATTAATCACCGGAATCATGGCTGCCTGAAAAGCAAAATTTCGCGCTTCGATATAACTATGTGTATTGTGCAGTTCAGAATCTAGCCTTTCGGCAGCGAGACTCACACTATTCATGCTATTGGCAAACACCATGCCAGCAATAGGAACCATATAATGTGGCGCATACCACGGCGTTAAATGCAGGGTACCCTGAGTAATCAACAGCAGTGTTAGACCCCCGCCAAGTACAATGGCAGTAAAAGCATATTTATAGAGTGCTAAACGTAGTTCGGGGACAGTACTAAGAGCAATCCAGCTTGATGCAACGCACATAATGAACAAAATAAGCAAAATGGTGCCACTATTTTGTGCTGCAAAGATAAAAGTTAAAGCATAGCCAACTAATGCTAGCTGAGACAACATTCGAATCAACGCATACACCGAATGCATAACATTCAATGACCAACGTGTGAAAATCAATAAAACCAGCAGTGCAGGTATTAAAGATAAAGCGAGACTGCTTAAACTGATGGTTTCGATGCTGTTCACAAGGCTGATTAAAAAATATTATTTTGGTTTTAGGGGGTGTAAATTATCAATATGGTTGAAATCAACTCCGACACTAATAATAAAACTGGTGGCCTCTTCAATATTCATTTTTGATTTAACAATTTTGGATTCATGCACAATCACAGTAAAGCCTGATGTAGGATTAGGTGAAGTCGGAATAAACAGAATATACATATCCTCGACCCTGTTAGTTACATAAGCAGGTACCCAGACATCCTCTTTTGGATATTCGGTAAAAACAACTTCACGCGCTTGTTTTTGTCCATGCCCAGTAAACAGATTAACGACTTTTTTGATTACCCGATATATTGAATTTAATAATGGAATGCGGTTAACGATATTATCGATTAAACGAATGATCCAGGAACCTTCAACAATCGTTAAACGATATCCTACATAAACAAACAAATAAAAGCTAAAAACAAAGATAGAAATGGTAATTAAATAATTATCCCAGTAACCATAAACAAACTGAAAGGTACCAGAAATAAGCTCTTTCATAAATAAAACAATTTGTAACACCACAACAATCGGGATAAATGCAAAAACGCCTATAAGAAAATAATTGGCAATGCGTTTAATATAGCTATTCATAACGGTTCCTTTTAGTTTTATTATTTTTGGTTGTTAAAAGTTCAAAGATTTGACTATTAATAAGACTCCCGAAAAAGCCAGAAAGAATGCAAATAACTGAGTATATTTTTGATTATCAATTTGTGTGTAGATAAATTCTTCAGTAAACAAAAAAACAACAACGGAAATTTGTAATAACAACATGTTATCGGTATAAGGCATTCCGCTTTCATAACCTATAAGATACAAGGTGAGTAATTGAAATACTGCGAAAGTCGCATAGCAAATAGCGATAGTAACGCGGGTAATATTTTTAGAGTGGCCTTGTTCATGCACTAGTGCGGTTAGCAAAGAGCCACCTAAATTGGTAATACCATGAACAATACCCATGATTATCAAATATAGTTTTTCATATCGGATCATTGCTCTTAGAGATTGTTCAATACGCGGAAAGAAATTCTTTAGTGCAACAAAGATTAAAAATAGTCCAATCAGCAGGCCAATATTTACTTTAATGTTGGTAATAATAAACAGAAAAAAAACGATACAAGGAATGCTGTACAACAGAACATTTTTATACAGATCAAAGTTGATATAGTTGTAATGCTTCACTACTTGTAGCATATTGATAGCAATAGAAATAGGCAATAACACGGAGAGTGTATAGCTAAAATCATAACCCAGTAACAGCAGCAAAGGTGTACCAAATAGCAGGATACCAACGCCAAATAATGACTGAATAACGGTCGTAAGGATTAAGGCAGCTAAAATATCAACAGGCATACATTTCACAGTGTCAATTTACAATGCTACTAAGTATACCTTGCATTCAGTGAGTTCTGTATAAGAAATATACAAAATACCACATCGACATAAATAGATGATTATTCTACAAAGGGGAATCCTGACAAAATGATTATTGATATGAAAATAGTGTGCAAGCTGGGAGCAAGAAAAATTCTTATTGCGATAATGATTCCCCTAAAGTTGTCAGTATATATTTTAAAAGTTCCAACGTCAGCTATCAAGTTGTGCAAACATCAAATCTATCATCGCAATGTGAATAAAAACGGTGCTTGAGTCAGTTAATACTGCGTAATACTTACTCAATCGCTGATAACGATAAAGCCACACAAAGGTTCTTTCAACAATCCTTCGATGTGGTAATGATTTAACCCCTTTCCTGAATACCCATAACCCCCTCAGCCAATTTAAATAGGCGTCCTGGCATATACAGAGTTCGCATAGCCATATAGCCCAATCGAGGTTACATGTCCACCCATTGGAAGCGCTCACGTATAACTTCTGTGGTCAACACTGGCTACGTTTACTAAATCGAAAACCGGCATTCAGCTCAGCCAATGGCTCGATGTCGAATCAACTGTGGACACCGTTTGTGGTCGACAATAAGGAGGCACTAAAGGTTATAATTGCAAAAAGAAATGGCCCGTTCTTACCCTTTCAAAACTGTTTTTCTAACGGAAACAAACGAAATTTCACAAGCCTGGTTCAGGACAGGCAATGCCTTTACGAGCAACGGTGTGGTTGAATTTACGAAACAGCTACTGGCACACTTACCCAATCGAATACGTATTCTTCCTCTAGGTGACAGTGGTTATTTTGTAAGCGACTTACTTGAGTTGCCTGATATCAGGGGGCATGGTTATTTGATCAAGGTGAAGTCCAAGAGTTTGGTTGCACGGCTGACCGATCCAACCTGGGGCACTATTAAAGGCACCCCCCCGATTTGGTAGCAATGCGAATCGCAGTATCGATGTAACGGCCGGCCTCTGCGCTGGATGGCTCAATCTCTGCTCGATCATCCGTATATCCTAGAAGCATCTTATTGAGATGTAAGCGTATTGATGATGTGCTACATAACCCTTAAGCACTTCATTTATGCGCGTTTGCCAGTAACAATCAGCATTAAGATTTTCCACATGGTTTAACAGGTTAACCTATTTTTAACCCTGATTATAAGTTTGCTCAAATCGCGCAATAAATGTAGCTAATTCTGCTACAGGCAAATGATTAATTCCCGCCGCTGCCCTACGACCTCCGCCGGTTGTAAATGACGCACACAGTGCATCCGCATGGGTTTTATTGTTTAACGGGGCCCGAACACTAACCTGATAATCACCCGCCGGAGTGTAAGTTAACACAGCATGAGCCCTGTCCGGGGACTGGTTTGCTAAATCATTACTATATACTCCGCTGACTCGTCTTGTCCAGCCGTGATCCGGTAATATAAAAACGGCAATTTTTGCGCTGCTATATTCCGGGTGTACTTGTTCTGCACGATGCATGTCCTCTAAATAACCATTTTCTAGTTGCTGATAGATAAGGTGACTATTGCTTATAAAATCAAGTGGTGAGGCATAGCTTGCCATTTCAAGATAGAGTTTGTCTGGGGCAAAGTGCAAATCTTCAAGACAACTACCATAACCATTGTAGTTAATATAGGTACCAAGCTTTTGCAGTAGCTGAAGATCCTGTGTGCTGATGTCAGTGGTATTGGCAAGATATTTAGCGCTACCGTGCAAATTGTCACCAAAAGCAGCGGTAATGGCCCAAAGAGGAAACTGATTTTCAAGCTGCTTATTGATAATTAAACTGGTACAAGTATCTGAGCTGGTATCAATTAAAGCAGTTAAATTAGGGTGCTGTGGAATATCACCAGTCTGGTGATGATCAGCATAAAATATTATTGCACCTCTAGCCAGAAAATCATTTAACGGTGCGATATTTTTTTGCATGGAAATATCTAAAACAGTGAGTCGGTCGCCTGCCTGGACATTAATTTTTTTCAGTAATTGTATATCTCGCTTTATACCGGTAATTAAAGTCGACTCAATTGGCTGGGCAAGACGTAGTTGTATAAGTGCACAGATACCATCTGCATCACCATTAAAGATATCGTAATTCATTAGTTGTTTTTTTCGGGCAAGATGTTTCTTTCGCGCAATAATGCGATGACTTGCGCCGCGGATTCTTCAAGAGATAGAGCGTTTGTATCAATTTTTAATTCTGGCTTAACAGGTGCTTCATAGGGTGAAGAGATACCCGTAAAATCTTTAATTTCACCATCTCTGGCTCTCTTGTATAAACCTTTAACATCTCTAGTTTCACAGACTTCTAACGGGCAGAAACAGTGTATTTCGATAAAGTCACCATGTGGCATTAAGCTTCTCGCCATTTCGCGCTCTTCTTTAAACGGCGATATAAAAGCTGTCAGAGTAATAACCCCTGCTTCTAACATCAGCTTTGCTGCTTCACTAATGCGGCGAATATTTTCTTTACGATCCTGGTCATTAAAGCCAAGGTCTTTATTAAGGCCATGACGAACATTGTCGCCGTCCAGAACAAAAGTATGCAGACCAAGCTGGTAAAGTTGATCTTCTACTGCATGAGCAAGTGTTGATTTTCCTGAACCAGATAAACCGGTAAACCAGAGGACAACAGATTTATGTTGATTTTTTTCTTCACGGCGTGTCCTGCTTACTGTAGATTGGTGCCAAACGACGTTGCTGGATTTATCTGATAGTTCGCTCATATTGGAATAGTTTATAGTGAATGTTTAGTAAAATATTTTGATATTTAGAGTTATTCTTTAACCTGGCGTTGGTTCTCTATCATTGGGCAGTTTCCTGAACATATAAAGTTAACCCTAAAGCCCCCATCTGCTCTAAGTTTAAATGGCTCAATTGCCAGTAAGACAGGAAAAGGGTTACTAAAGTTAATAGCCCCCCCCCCACCAGTGCAATAATTAAAAAAAGCCCGATACGTATGTTGAGTCTGCCCAGTGTCCATCAATAAAGTATAAGATTGATAATGTAATCATGGTGACAGCTATTAGCGTAGACCAGAATATAAATATTGGCACCATAAAAAAGAGCAATCATAAGGGGTTCAAGTAGTTCAATAACCATAATACTTGCACCGGTAAAAAATGGTTCAGGTCGTACATGCAATCCTTCATTTTACTTGAATGCAAGATCTAACCCCAGTTTTTTTGGATATGCCGCTTGATTTTTTTGTCTGGCTAATTCGCAATTTTGGATTTGAGCCTGTTATTCTTTTTTTCAAAAACAGACGCCTGTTGAATCAATCGGGCGTATCAGTAAAAAGCTATTTTCATAGCGTATATTTCAAACATCCTTAGTAGTTTCAGCATCGGGCTTGTCCCGCAAACGGTTCAGATTGTGGCTTGCTATGCGATCACATAGTTAGTATGTAACTTCACGACAGACAGTATAACCCGAATTCATATAATAACTGCAACACCTCTTTAAAGGGTTAGATGGTATAGTTTCCGTCGACTAAAACCTGAAACTAAAAAGAGGTGCTCAATGAACACGTTTAACCATCTAACCCAAGAGGAAAGATTTTACATTTATACGCAACTAAAACAAGGCGTTTCTAAGAATCAAATAGCCATCACATTGGGGCGTCATAAATCGACTATTGGACGTGAAATTACGCGTAATACAGGTCAGTGTGGTTATCGTTACAAGCAAGCTGAGAGAATAGCTAAACAACGCCATATTGATAAGCCCAAAAACATCAAGATGACGGCTGAGTTACAACAGATAATAACGCCTTTAATCAAAGAGAAATGGAGTCCTGACTGTATTTCAGGACGCTTAAAACAACAAGGTAAGGACTCCGTCAGTCATGAGACTATTTACCGTTATATTTTAGCTAACAAAGCAGCCGGTGGCGATTTGTATACTTATTTGAGGCATCAAGCCAAACCTTATCGTAAGCGATATGGAAAAAATGATTATCGCGGAACGATACCCAGCCGTGTTGATATTGATGAGCGACCAAAAGTGGTTGATGATAAAACGCGTTTAGGTGATTGGGAAGCAGATACTGTTATCGGTAAAGGACATAAAGGCGTATTGGTGACGCTGACTGAACGGGTCTCAAAGCTCAACTTCGCCATCTCAATTGAGCGTAAAGAATCTGAATTAACGAAAGAGGCGATTATCAATGCTCTTGAGCCTTTTAAACGTTGGGTTCACACGATTACCTTTGATAATGGACGTGAGTTTTGTGGGCATGAAGCCATTGCAAAAACACTCGACTGCGGCACTTATTTTGCCAAACCGTATCATTCGTGGCAACGAGGTTTAAATGAAAACCACAATGGCTTATTAAGGCAATACTTCCCTAAAAAAGAACCTTTGGATAAGGTAACTCAAGATGAGGTTGATAGTGCAATTACAGCACTTAATCATCGTCCAAGAAAAGGGTTAAATTACAGAAATCCATGGGAAGTATTTTGCCAAATAACGGGGGTTGATATAAATAAATCACAGGGTGTTGCATTAATTGCTTGAATTCGCGTAATTTTAGATGGTATTTCTTCATTATCTTCTTTGCAAGATAGTTGTTTTTCATCAATATCGATATGTTCCCACATTCCGTTTTGATGTAACCAAATGGGGTCAGCATTATTTTCAATAAACTCATCTACATCTATACCATCAATTGTAGGGTATCGCTTTATTTTAACTTGTTTGCCATTCATGAAAACCCACTCATATTTTTTTTGACGTTCTGCTTTTGCAGCTTTACGGGCTCGTTTTTGTGTCGTTGTGAGTTTCTTCTTAATTTTGGCCATGAATAATACGCCTGGTTTAAATATTCATCATGACTTCACTCATTTGAGACTGACCTAAGTAACCTCTCATTATACACTGGCAGCGGCCGCACGAATGACTTCCGATAACGGAGGAATCCCTTCTAACTTCAGTAAGCGACTTTTTAAATAACCCCAAAATGACATGCCGTGCTTTCGGCAGGTCTTCTTGAGACTGGCAAAAGTATCACGGGCTTTCCGCCCTGCATCACTTCGTGTACTCCCGCTGATTTTTCGTTTCTTGACGTAATCCCTTATATCCCGTTCGCTTAAATTGTTATGAAGTGGGAGGTAGGGTTTGTCGAGTACACGGAGGAGTTCATGTTGATTTTTCCCCATTCGCCCGAGAGCCTGGTTAAGCGTTTCGTAACAGGTTTTGGTACTGCATAGGATTTGAAAGCGCTGCCTGATACTGTTCGGTAACAGGATTAAGTTTATAAGCTTTCAGGTCATGGTAAATCGACCAAAGCTGGTCGCGTGCGTCATCGACTGCCTTGGTATGGCTGTCATTTATAGGAATCAGGCGATTAATCACTCGTTCGGCATGGATCCAGCACAAGGCATGATCAAAGACGTTAAACTGCCCTGCATCATCACTGATAATTGAAAAAGTCAGAGGAAATGCCTTGGTCTAGCAGCCCTCCCATCAAAGCACCTTCCGTGACTATTTTTCTGTGCCGAGGTTTAACGATGCCTTGCTGATCCAGCCATTCGCACCCGTCAGGTGCCGTGTTAATGCAGACACTGATATTTTCCAGTGTCGCCAAGATTACAACAGACAGCTTATTTTGTGCCATGTATTCAATGGCACCTGTGTTCAATGTATAAAGCGTTGTTTTGCCTTGTGATAGACAGTTTAAAAAATTGATTCTGCTTTTACTTTCTGTACTACTGAACCAGGCAAAAAAATCATTGCCAATATGTGTGCAATAGCCATTTTGCCCTTTATGCCGTGCGCCAGTATCATCTGTATGAATATATTTAGAAACGGATAATCCCGTCTTCAGTAATTCATCTTTTTCGGCATGAAAGTCGTCCAGATCTTCTGTTAGTATATAACTGAGCTTACCGCTCGAAATATCGACGCCTAAATCACGAATTTGTTCCAGTAGTAATGGCTGTGTGACATGTTGGTGATGGTATTGATAGAGAATAAAGGCAATAAGGCTTTTACCAAAGCTACCTCCCTGAATGTCTTCGGGAAGCTGACCTAAAATCGTAAGACCCTCTGGCGTTATATATTCTGCTAAACGATAACGAATGTTATGAGTTTGAAAGGTAATATCCTGAATAACACGATCCTGATACCCTTTAAAGCGTGAACCCTCTGGGATTTCATCCGGCTGAATAATTTGGGTTTCATCTATTTTGAGGTTGCCTTTTTTACTGCGCCTTGGGCCTTTTTTCCTTTTTGATGAGGAGTCATCACTTCCTGGGGCACCCTCCTTATCCATTGTACTCGGTTTGATTTTAGGCTTTGTGGTTTCGCCTTTAAGCTTGAGTATCTCTTGTGCTAACTCATCAATCTGCTTTTGTTGCCAGGCAAGCATTTCCAATAACACATCGACTAGCGGTGTGCGATCTTCTTTGTTTATCTCTGGTAATTCAGGTTTAGGCGAGTTCATAGAATATATTGTAAAGCAACTTTTTAATATTTTCCCGTGGATAATGAGAAGTTACTGACCTAACTCTGTCAGAAAAACTTCATTAATTGTACGAACTCCACACTTAGGGCACGTAATTTCTTTCTCGAAATCGGGTCTAAACGTTTGTTGATTCATTTTTATTTTTCCAACTTCAGAATCGAATATTCCATTACATTTTTTACACTCAAAATTTATTTGCATGACTGCGCCTCCCTCTTTGTAGTGCTAACGGCCCCGATAACCTGCCGGGCCACCATTTTAGACCGCGTTAGCGCCGCTGACAATTACCCGGTCAGGTTTATTGGATTGTGTGCGCCCGGCATGGGCATGATCTTATGGGGGTGTAAGTCCCCTGTACATTATCCAGAGATTTATTCTAAATGATAATTCTAAAAAGTACTAGCCGATGGCAAGGATGGAAGGGCGACCAACCATCTGAAAGAAGCCTAAGTGCAAATCTGTGAGCCACTGGACAAAAACAGCATAGTAAGGCCGAACCGCAGGGCGAGTCAGCAAAATTGACGGAGCCCGCCTGGATCACTGTGAAATGGTAAATGCTGTGGTTATGCAGAGAAAGATTATATTCTTACCCGGGGAAATCTGTCTGCCTAAGTTACTTAACAGAGGCGGTGAAGCAGAGCCTGCGCAGGTGCGCGTTAACAGGGTAGAAGTCAGCTGAAGACGAGAACCCGATATTCATACTGGGGAAAGGTCTGAAGGCCGTGTGATAAGGTGGTGCTTGTGAGCTTTGCTTATTCCTAAACCCCGACGGAAAAAAGACGGGGGTTAGGTCTTGCAATCAAGTATTTGTCGGTTTCTAGCAAACTTTTAGTCCTTAGAATAAACAGCTTGTATTTACCAATCATCAAGTGACCAGCCAACTTAAGTCGATATATGCATGATTATAAGACCCCGTGTTTTCTCATTTAATGACCAAACAAAAACCGTGGAAACAGAAAGCCTCTTGCCTGCTGCCACAACAACACAACATCTGAGATCCTAGCCAATCCTGGGGTATTGGTGCTTACTGAGAACTCAATATTGTTTTCACCTGGCCTTAGAATTCCAGGGGCAACAACCTCATGAAGGGTTCGGTGTTGATCACCACCGAACAGTTGATCTGGGTGTTGGGTCATAACCCCTTGACCATTTATTTTTACTGTGAGTACTACTAGTCCAGTCTCCGTTTCAAAAGTATTCAGCCGAAACATGAGCACTGAACACATACTGACATCTGGGGCACGTAAATTAAAATCGAAATCCTTGTCGATATCTGAACCCCTTTGTATTGTAAAAGGAGCATCGGTTATTACAACAAACTCTGACATAGTCTTCTCTCTAATTGATTTATACCTTATTCATTTATTTTGAATAAGTATAACGACTAGCCGACGGCAATTGCAACTCCGCGAGGTTGTTTTACTAATTCGCAATTCGGGAACTAACCCTTTCGTTCAGCAGCAAATTAGATGCTGAGGGAGTTGCTTGGTCAAAAAACCGGGGATTAAGGCTAAAAATCGCTCCGATACTTGTTGTTGACCGTTGACTACAATGGACAACCTTTAAAGTTCAGTTAACGGGTAAAAACAGAGGCGTGGTTAATCAATCGGGCTGATCCACAAAAAGCTATTTTCATATATCGTAGTTACAGACTTCCTGCTATCGTGCCAGGCATGTCCAACAAACGGTTAGATTGTGGCTCGCTTCGCGATCACAATCTAACCTTGCTCGTCAGATTGTATATACTTGTAACTCCATTTTAATTGCTTTACCCAAGCCAGTGAGATCTCCATAAATTGATCTTGCATTAATACCAACCTTTCGTAATAACGTATAGACATTTTGATATAGGGGGTATCTGACAATAAATTTGTACATTTTACACTTATCATATATTCCAGAATTTATTATTGATTCAATAGTTTTTTCTCTATTTCCTGATATTAAAAATGTACCAAATTGCCTATCCATACGTGCATTTTGCTCTAATGGTTCAGTGACCCATAAAATATCGTATGCAAAGCGGTCAACCACTTCATCAAAAATTTCATCTTGTTTCCCATGGATTGAGGCTCTAGATTCAGAAAATTTAGAATCTCGATTTTTGATAAAATTTAAAGAGCTTTCCATTACCGAAGAATAATCCAAAGCATAGATTGCAAAATCTTCATTTGATAGTGGATCATACGTCTCTAAAGCAAAATATAAAGCGACATAAGGGCTTTCAGTAAAATCAAGCAATCTTGTTGGAACACCGTAATGTTGCATTACAGACAGCCAAGAAAGTTTTGATTTCGGTGTATGCTCAGTTTGGTTATAAATATGGTATTTTGAACGAAACGCTTTATGTGAATGATCTTCAAATTTGCGGGCATTTTCTGAACTCCATTTAGTGCCAATAACACGTTCTAACGTAGACTGTAATTTCCACTCAGCACTTGAATGACCTCTATAAACAAAATGATTTGGAAGTTCATTGAGTTTTCGTATTAACTCATCAATGCTTTCAATAGTTACCTCTTCAATCATCCCCTCACCTTATAATAGGCTTCCTGCAATTCCTTTAAAACCTCAACTCTTCGCTGCTCTGAGTCCACTGGAATTATTACCGCATCGCCCTTAAGTTTAATATTGGTATATTTTTTTGTTGGTTTGGTTGTATTCTTGCTGAGGCTGTATTCCCAGTTGCAGCAGTTGATTTTGCAACAGCTTCGATATTGTCTTCATTTAGGTATTCACCAACTACCTCTACGTTACCGTAGTCACCATTTATTTCCTTACAATACACTGATAGAGGCTTTTGAAATAATTCATCAGCATCAACAGGATTAGGGCCAGTAAAAGATGCCTTAAATCGTTTGATTGAGTATGCTGACTGAAGTTTTTTTATAAATCCATCTGGGTCAGGAATCATATCTACTCTAACCTCAATTCCATGCTCTTTTATTATGTTTGTATTTTCAAATAATTTAGTAATTTTCCTTGCTATTGATCTGACATCTGGAGCTACTTTTGTCTTTTTAGCTATACCTAAAAGTCCGATGGTACAGTCAAATAATACATGGGTATATGGTCCAGAATCATCAATCAAATCAACAAAATTACCTGTTTCAGGATCAAACCGTTCAACTGTTGTTTTTGTAGTACGTCCAACTGCAAATACACCAGTCATTTCATCAAAATATTCAATATTTCCGATATGCCAAATGTGATCTTGCTTGAGTTCAATCTCGGGCTTTTCATTCAACGTTTTTATAAACAGCTGCGATGTAGAAATATTTGGTAAAAATAAATCGCTTTGTGTAGATTTAATAAACTTTGCTAGATATAAATAATATTCGACTACAGACACTATATTCGGCTCCTTCCATACAAAAATCTAACATTGTTAATAAGTGGAAAAAACTCCATCTAGTCCATATATACAATGCAAAAATTTCCATGTGTTGTGATATTAAATTAGGTAACATGGAAATATTTTCTTTAATTTTCCATTTTATCCATAGTAGCGACCATTATAGTGGAAAGCAAGACAAACATAATACTGACAGGTGGAAAATATTTTTCGGTATTGGGTCGTCGTCATAAAAAGTAGAATACAGTTTAATGATGGCCTATTGTATTGAATATAAATAAGTATTATTTATTTTGAGTTTCTTTATTCAAGTAATGGAGGTGAGGCGTTGGTGCATTATTTTCTATATATTGTGATGATATTGACAATAACTTGGAAAGTATCAATAGATTTTTTTAAGCTACCTTAGTTAGGTTTTCCTTATGGATATGCATAATAAATTCAGGCCGAATCCCGATCTAAAACTTATCGAGAAAGTGCGTGAGGTCATGCGCTATCACCACTATCAATATCGAACCGAGCAGACTTATTGCGACTGGATTACCCGGTATATTAAATTTCATGGTTGCCAGAAGCATCCCCGAGAAATAGGGAAACTGGAGATTGAGTCTTTTTTAAGTCACCTTGCGCCAGAACGAAAGGTTTCTGCATCGACTCAGCGACAGGCATTCAATGCTATTGTGTTCCTTTATATTAAAATTCTTGATTTACCTGTGGCAGAGGATATCGGGCATGTCAGGGCGAAACGACAGAGTAGACCTCCGGTTGTTTTGACCAAGTACGAAGTTCAACAAGTTTTTTCATGGATGAAAGGAGATCATCTTTTGATGGCTAAAATTTTTACGGGTGTGGACTCCGGCTGATGGAATGTATCCGTCTGCGCATTCAGGATCTTGATTTTGGGCAGAGTCTGGTTTATATACGTGATGCTAAAGGCGGGAAAGACAGGCTGGTGGTATTGCCAAAATCTGTTCGGGAAGATTTACAGTTTCGGGTTGAGAACGTTAAAAAAATACATTATGAGGATATGTTGCAAGGATTTGCTCGAGTCTATATTCCTGACGCTCTTGCACGAAAATATCCATATGCCTCCCAGGAATTCCGCTGGCAGTATGTGTTTCCGCCTAAAAAATTGAGCAAAGACCCCCGCCGCCGTTCTGGTGTACAGAGCAGACCTCATGTGCTTGAGTCAGGTCTGCAGAAAGCGGTGAAAATAGCGGTTGATCGCGCGGGTATTACAAAACGTGCGACTTGCCATACATTACGCCATTCATTTGCAACGCATATGCTGGAAAATGGGGTGAATATCCGGATTGTACAGGAGCTCATGGGGTATGTGGATGTGAAAACGACTGAAATTTATACTCATGTTATGGAAAAAGATATTTCGGGTGTTGCTGGTCCGCTTGATCTGCTATAAAAGCATGGGTTGGTTGTGGTGTGACTGGCATGATAGTCAGCTAGCTGGTGGAAGTCCAGCCTTTGCCCTGTGAGAAGGGAAAAAGTAGGCGAAAGCAAGGGTGTCCAAAGAAACTCCCGGTAGCTACCCAACAGGGAAACACGGTTATTGGGAGCCAATGCGGAATCTGAAGGAAGCTCTAGCCAAATCGATCACCTAAACGAAAGTGAACCTTCGTAAGGCGGCAACAAGGGGATAAGGTGCCCGCGACCACCGAAGTCCAATATTCTCACCGTAACGTGTTGTTGTATTGAAGGTAGGTAGATCGAGAGATAGTTGACTATCTTACCCAGTGAAGAGCCGTCGGCTTTGGGTCGGAGTAACTGCGACTCCTTAAGCCCTAAGCGCTACAGTAATGTAGACGTTATGAACCGAGGGTTTTCAGATGAAGCCATAGTAATCGTAAAGTTTGGTGCCGATGAATTCATGGTGACATGAAGGAGGGTAAAACATCAAATCAGCAACAGGACGTTGGAGGTGAAGGGCGGAACACGTAAGCGGCCATGGCCGTTGATTATAAACTGATGGACTGAGATCAGCCTAACAGGAACAACCCTCTATTCGCGTCGTAAACAGTGAACGAATCGGTTGTGCGAGATTGAAGAAAGCCCATTGCAAAAGAAAGAAAAAAAAGTGAAATGAACGAACACGACCTATTAATAGAGGAACCCAGACTTTTCGACCAGTTATGCTCAACCTTATACTTGGGCGTCGCTTTTAAACAGGTAAAGAAAAACAAAGGTAAACCCGGCATAGACGGAATAACCATTGCAGACTTTGAAACTCGTTTAGACGAAGAGCTAAGTCAGTTGCAAGAGGAACTCGCAAACTGGACTTATCAACCCTCGCCAGTCCGTCGAGTAGAAATAGCCAAGCCGGGAGGCAAAGGTGTACGACTACTCGGCATACCGACGGTACGGGATCGAGTGGTACAAACAACATTAAAGCTACTGCTGGAACCGGTCTTTGATCCGCATTTTTCACCGCACAGCTATGGATTTCGCCCAGGGCGAAGCCAGCACGAAGCGGTACAAGCGGCACAACAGATAGTGAACAGTGGCAAGCCCTACGTGGTGGATATAGATCTATCCAAGTTTTTTGATAGAATCCATCACGACAGGCTGATAGCCCGAATGGGCGAGAAAATATCCGACAAACGGATACTTCGCCTAGTCGGAAACATGTTGCGTAGCGGCGTCATGATCAATGGCATCGTCAACCCCAGCAAGGAAGGCGCAATGCAAGGGGGCTCACTCAGTCCCTTGCTGAGCAATATCGTTCTGGATGAACTGGATCAGGAATTGGAAAAACGTGGACTGGAATTTTGCAGGTACGCGGACGACTGTAATATCTTCGTAAAATCGCAAAAAGCGGCAGATCGAGTGATGGAAAAAGTCAGCCAATTCATCGAAAAGAAGCTGAAACTGAAAGTGAATCAGGAGAAAAGCCAGGTGGCTAAATCCGATGCGGTAAAGTTTTTAGGTTTTACCGTGGTTAAGGGGACAATTGCCATTGCGCATAAAGCCCTGCAAACAGCCATGAGTGAAATCGAAGAACTGACACCGCGAGGTACACATCAGACTCTGGATACATCACTGGACGAGATCAATCAATGGTATGTGGGCTGGTCAAATTACTACAGTTTGACTTACTACCCCTCACAATTGAATAAAATCGAAGCCCATATCAGGCGACGACTACGATCACGAATAGTCGATCAACAAAAGAGAAAACAGCATCTATATCGAAAACTGGTCAAACGGGGCGTACCACGAAAACAAGCATCAAAAGCCGTCTTTTCAAACAACAAACGGTGGCAACTCTCCAATGCGCGAGCAGTGACGAGGGCTTATCCGAACAGTTGGTTTATAAATCTGAAAGGGCAGGAAATACGATCCGACCGAAAGTTAGAGCATTGGTTTGAAGTTTCTCAATGGATACGTCTTGCGTGAGGAGCCGTGTACAGACCCGTACGCACGGTTCTGTGGGCAGACGCGGGAGCTGCGGCTCCCTCTGACCCGATACGCCTTGATTTAGCTTAGGAGCGTGCACGAAATAAGATATGCATCTTAAAATGGGGCGCAGGTCTTTAGCCTGCATTGTAAAAGGCGGACTAAAGATCCGCGCCCCATTGTGTCGAAGTTACTTCATGCGCGTTCTTTAGCTATGTGCAGAAAATATTTCTTGCATCTTATTGAAGTACAGGTAGCGTTGCAGCGCAAAGCTGGCGAGCCCGATTTGCGTTATCTGCAGGTATGGGAAACTTATCTACTAATTGACAAGTTTCCCACCCGTTCCCCTGGTTTAGGTATATTGAAAACTATAGTTTTTAATAAACATCTCGTACATAGCGTTTATCTTTTTTCATTTGATTAACGTATTCTGCCGCTTGTTCTTCAGACAGATCACCATGAATGGCAATGACATCATGCAATGCTTTATCAACATCCTTGGCCATACGGTATGCATCACCACAGACAAAGAAATAGCCTCCTTGTTCGAGTAAGGCAAATAGTTCGGCTCCTTTTTCACGCATGCGATCCTGAACGTAGATTTTTTCTTCCTGATCACGAGAGAAGGCTAGGTCTAGTCTGTTTAGTACGCCATGTAATTGCATAGCTTCGATTTCATCTCGATAGATAAAATCTTTATCTGCATTGCGATCGCCAAAAAATAACCAGTTAAGTCCTTTTGCTTTTCTAAATTCACGCTCTTGCAAGAATGCACGGAAAGGTGCGACTCCAGTACCCGGTCCGACCATAATCATAGGTAAATCATTGTCTTCAGGAACACGAAACACTTTATTCGGGCTAAAGAAACAACGTACGGCTGAATTATCATCCGCTATGTCAGCAAGATAGGTTGAGCAGACGCCTTTATGTTCACGGTTGAAGCTGTTATAGCGCACGCTACTGATGGTTAAATGCACTGTTTCAGGGTTTGCTTTGCCACTAGACGAGATGGAGTAAGCTCTATGCTGTAATGGTTTTAATAACGCCAGAAATTCTGCTGCCGAGAATTGCATTGCCGGGAATTGTAATAATAAATCTAAAGTATCACGCCCCCAAAGATATTTAGTGAGCTGGTCTTTGTCATCTGTGGCTAATAAATTATTCAGTTCCTGATCGCCTGAACGTTTGGCAATTTCATTCAATAATTCTTTGCTTGGTAACTTGATTTCGAAATGTTCACGTAATGCTTCCGATAGAGGCATTAAGACGCCACTTACGGGCTCTTCTTCGTCACCGCTACAGCCAATCGCTTTAATGATGTCAGCGACTAATTCAGGACAGTTTACAGGCACAACGTTCAACGCATCCCCCGCTTCATAACTTAATCCGGAGTCTGCGATCGAAATTTCATAATGGCGAATTTCTTTGGATGAATCCGGACTGGTCAATAAACGATTGGCAACTAATTTTCCTGGGAAGGGATTTTTTCGCCCATATTTTGCTGTAGCCGGTATGCTGTTACTATCAACTGTTATTGTCGCAGCGCCATCGGCCATTAGCGGGATAACATTGCCAATCCAGTTTTCGGCGGCTTCATCAAAATCGACATCACAATCAATGCGGTCGTACAGGCGCTTGGCACCCAGTTTTTCTAAACGCTGATCCCAATCTTTACCCGCTTGGCAAAACATGTCATAACTGGTATCGCCTAAAGCAAGGACTGAATAGTTCATATTTGTCAGGTCAATGCTATCGTCAGAGCTGATTGTTTCCCATAGCATTTGTGCGTTATCAGGCATTTCGCCTTCACCGTAGGTACTGGTGATAATCAATAGATATTCGAGACCGATAAAAGTGTCAGCTTCGATTTCATCCATGCTTAAAATACCGGGGTTTAAACCATGTGCTTTAGCTAGTTGTGCGGCATCGTGAGCCACTGATTCAGAATTTCCGGTTTGTGATCCATATAAAATGCAAATACTACGCGCATTAGCGTTATCGCCAGAGCCTGCGCTTTGTATGATATGGGAGTGCATTCCTGCAAAAAAACCACCTAGCCAGGCCTGTTGTGCCTCATTGAAAGGTATGTTTTGAGAATTGTTCGCTATTGTCATGGGACTACTCTTAAAAAAGGGTCTCGATAGTAATTAGTGAGTCGAGTGAAATGCCGGGTTATTTTATCTGTGCTACGCTTGATAATCTAACCCAACTTACAATATAACTCTTTGTTGGCTGCCAATTTAAGTGTTGTATTTCTAATCTGTAGAGCGTGGCTTCAGCCCGCCAAAACTCAAAAGTCTGCTAAAGGCGGGCCGAAACCACGCCTTACAGACAATCAAAGATTTCTCGTCTTAAATTGCTAGCTTGTTTGTTGTTGGTTTGTTTAAGCAGCTGCTTTGATTTTTATCATATCCTGAATAACTGTCTGGCTGCTTAATGCCGCTAAATATTCATCCACACTGGGTATATCTGCTAGTGCCTGAGTATTAAGTGCTGACTGTTCAATAATCCAGTTAGTTGTACCAATCGAATTAAAGCTTTGTACGTCACGTAACATTAATGCTTTTTTATAGTCATTCAAGCGCTTATTAGCTAACAAAGTTGCAAGCTGTGCGTCATCATAATTTGCATAGGCTTCACGTGATTCTTTAACTAAAGCATCTTGCAGTTTTCTGGCTTTTGTGGTGATTAAGCGTTGTGCTGCTGCTTCTGTTTGCTGAGCACTTTGTACCTGGTTAGCCGCAATTTGCGTTGCTTTATTCAATACCGCAAAGCTATTAATCATCTTAAACGCTAGCGGGCTATCTGTTGCACCATAATCAGGCGTTTGACCGTCAAACAACACCGAACCATTGACGTAAGCAAGCTGAACTTGAGCGATCTGCTGTTGCGCCTGATCAACCGCCAACTCTTCAATAATTGCTTTGCGCTCAATTGTTTTGGCGATAAATTCAGCAGTTTGTGTTTTGTATAGCCATAGTGGAATAGCAAATCTGAAATGATTACGGGCATTATCCCAGTTATCAAGCAATTTTTGCGCCACACTCGATTCAGCATATTCCGCATGCTGTTCCAGCATGGAAATAACAAATTGCTCATGCGCTCGGGCAGTATCACTATCTTCGGATAAATTTCTGATTTCAACAGAAGAGGCATCATATAAATGCTGTAATTTGTCTTCAGGATCATACTGATAGGCATTACCACCCGACATCCCGTTACAGAAACCTTTACCAAAGGTACCTATGTTGAGTACCACGCCGTTAGTCATATATTCACAGGCAAAATCACCGACTCCTTCTACTACGGCCATTGCACCAGAATTTCGCACGGCAAAACGGTCACCTGCTTCACCGTTAATAAAGGTTTTACCCCCCGTTGCACCAAACAGTGTAAAGTTACCCACTAAAACATTTTCACCGGGAACTTTATGTCCTCCACCCGGCGAGAGAATGACAATGGTTCCACCACACGCTGACTTACCAACGCCATCGTTACAGGTTCCTGTATGCTCCATACGCATACCATCATTTGTAAATGCGCCATAACTTTGTCCGGCTGATCCATGAGTTCGAACAATCAGCGAATCGGGTGCTAAATATCGACGCTTATGCTGATTGGTATAAATTTTAGAGTTAGCTGCAACTTGGTCTGCATCTAATTCATAAGATAATAAACGCTCGATATCGATGGCTGTTTGACCACCCACTGATTTATGGCGGTTAGTCAGTTTAAATTCAGGGCCTTCAACGATAACTTGTTCTTGCCTGGCATGTATAAAGTCCGTTTTGAATTGTTCAATGATTTTATTATCAATAGAAAAATCGGCTTCCAGATAAACCGGTTTCTCGATATGAATGACATCAACGTACTTTAAGAGTTTACCAAAGTCCATTTGACCAATCATGCATTCATGATCCATTAAATGTAATAAGTCAGTTTGCCCTCGTATTTCAGCAAGACTCTGGTAGCCTAAGGAGGCGAGAATTTCACGCACTTCGTGAGCCAGGTTCATAAAATACTGGGCTAAAACTCGTGGATCGCCTTTAAATTCTTCATGCAAGGTCGTCAAACCTGCTGGGCAACGTACATTACAGTTTTTAGCCATCACACAGCGTAGCATCATTAATGCGGTAGTGCCGAATTCAAAAGAGTCACCACCGAGAATTGCTGATTTAACTACGTCCGAACCATTTTGATGCGCGGCGCTACAGCGGATGATGACTTTATCACGCAAGCCATTCACGGAAAGTGCTTGATGTACTTCGGAAATACCTATCTCAGGTGAACGTCCGGTGTTTTTCAAACTGGTCACCGCAGCGGCACCGGTACCACCCGTATTTCCTGCTACGTTAATCACATCAGCACCGGCTTTTGCAACACCGACAGCAATAGTACCAATGCCTTCAGAGGAAACCAGTTTAACAACAACACGCACTCGTGCTGCCTTGGCATCATGTATCAGCTGGCCTAAATCTTCAATTGAATACGTGTCATGATGTGGAGGAGGGCTGATTAATTCAACTTTAGGCGTACCACCTCGCGCAGCAGCAATCTCTACAGACACTTTAGCCGCAGGTAATTGTCCTCCCTCGCCAGGTTTTGCTCCCTGAGCAATTTTAATTTCAATTTCTTCAATATTTAAGTCAGCTAAATAGCCTGCCCAGACCCCAAAACGCCCTGAAGCAAACTGTTTAATCTTGCTTGATCTCATGGTGTTAAAACGACTCGAATGCTCACCACCTTCACCAGAGTTACTCATAGCGCCCGCAATATTGGTACCTTGTGCAACGGCTTCATGTGCTTCGGCTATTAAAGCACCATGACTCATTGCCCCAGATGCTAAAGCTGCAGTAATTTCATGAGCAGGCTGCACCATATTCAGGTTAATCGCAGCGCGTGCATTAATGATGTTTTTAAAGTAGTTTGTCGCTAAGTGATCAGTCTTGTCAGGTGTCACAGAAATCGCACTATCTGAGATTTCAATGCTCAGTGCCTGAGCAGCAAAACGAGTATTAAAATGCGCAGCTAAATTATCTAAACGCTGTTGAGTAGCGTCATTGCTTAAACGGATCTCAAAACTGTTATCTACTTGCTGAACAGTCAGGCCGCGAATGCTGAAATTAATATTTCCGCGCAGGTTTTGTTTACCTAAAATTGCAGTAAATTCAGCCGTTTCCCTGGCACGAGAAATGTCGGCAGGATAACTCATTACATCACGTAAAGCAGCTGGTCGGCTGTCTCTTTCCTGCATGAGAATTTTGCTGAAATTACGGTAGGCAGGGGTTATACCAAAGTTATCTATTTGCTCCGGCGTACGTTTTTCATAGCCAAAATCGGCATACGCACTATCACTGATGACTGGGGATTTGCCATGATTGATATACAGAATATCTTCATCCGTCATATGAATATATTCACGGACTGAAGTATTGCCAAAGGTATGTCCGGCTCCTTCATTACGCTCTTTAAACAAGCCCAGGAAAGGGATGTCGCTTTCGGAACCAACGGCTAATGCCTTTTCATGCCATTCGGTTGCACTGGCCGCAATATTTGCAAACTGGATGCCCCCTACAGAGGAATTAATATTTGGGAAGTAGATTTTTAATAGTGGTTCGTCGGTATCAATATAATTAGATTCAAAAAACTCGCCACCGATATAGCTTTCTGCGGTACATAAGCCAAATTTACCCATGATTTTCATCAGCGATTTTTCAGCCGCTTTTTGAAAACTGTTGAGTGCTTTTTGTTGCTTGTCTTTGCTATATTCAGAGATAACCCGGTTATGTACACTTAACGGGCAGATAGCCGATGCGCCAAACCCTAATATAGTGGCAATATCATGTGCGCTGACAGCTTGACCTGTTTCAGAAATGAGTGAGGAATTAAAGCGTAAGCCTTCTTTAACAAGATGCTGATTGGCAGCTGAAATAAGTAGCAGCGCAGGGATAGCCGCAAGCTCTTTACTGATATTAATATCAGTAAGAATAATAATGCCGGTATTATTTTTTGCTGCTTGGCCAACTTTAAGACAGACATCTGTTAAAGCCCGAACAAGATTTTTTTCATTTTGTTTTGCATTTTCAAAATCAGGTACGTACAGGGCATCAATAGTCACTATGCTGACTGTAGATTGCTGGCGAATTTGTGTTAATTGAGTGCGCTGTAAAATGGGTGAATTAATCACCAATTGTTTACTCGTACCCTCTGAAAAAGTCGGTTTTGCACCGAGTGCAACACGCAAAGTCATGCCATCGCTTTCACGCAGGGAATCTAAAGGCGGGTTGGTGACTTGAGCGAAGCGTTGGCTGAAATAACGTGACATGCCTCCTTCAGCACCTGACAAGGCATTTGGTGTAATCCCGTAACCCATGGCAGAGATTTTTTCCAGGCCAGTGCTTAACATAGGGTCCAACAAAAATTTAAAGCTTTCCTGGTTTAGCGAATATGCGGTATGTCGTTGATCAATGTTAAAAGCGTGCTCATTGTCCAGGCTCGATAGCGCAACGGGTGCCAAAGTGTCTAAATGAATAGCGCGTGCTTTTAATAAAGCATGGTAATCGGTTTCTTTTGCTAAACGTTCCATTACCTGATGGCTGTTATATGCTTCGCCAGTGTTATGGTCAAAATACACCATGCCACCTGCTTCAATACGGCCACGCTTTAAAACGTCTCTGGAAGGAAAGTCAATTTGCCCTGCTTCAGACATTACTGCTAAATATTCACTGGTTTCCACAGTACGCAAAGGACGTAAGCCAAGACGGTCAAGGCGAGCGCCGACACGGATTCCGTCATTAAAAATCAGCGCTGCAGGGCCATCATTTTTTTCTTCGTATAAGCTGAAGTACTCCAGCATGGCTTTAACATCAGCTGATAACGTCGTGTCATTTTCCCAGGCAGGTGGCATCATCGCTAAAATAGCAGTGACAATATCCAGTTTATCTTCATGGATACGGCGTGATAAGGTTTGATCTAAACGACTGGAATCAGATTGACCGATAGGAAAGACCAGGTTTTTACCGTGTTGTCTGGCAATGGCCTGTTCGCTTAAGCGGTTTTTCTTGTCAGTATTTAACTCTCCATTATGCGCCATATAACGGAATGGTTGAGCCATCATTGTCGCAGGAGCGGTATTGGTAGAAAACCGGGTATGGAAAAATAAAGTACAGATGTCGTGGTCTTTATCGTACAGGTCGGTGAAGTACGGAATCACTTCAAAGGAGTTTAAACGGCCTTTATAGACTTGAGTTCGCGAGCTCATTGATAAGGGATAAAATCCATTTAATTCATGGCGCGTAAAGCCTTCTTCTTCGATGGTTAACAATACATCCTGAATATAGCGTTCGAATTCTTCATGACTGGCATCTTTTAGTGAAGTTACCGGGCGACCAAAAATAACCTGTTTAATGGGGAATTGCGCTTTAATGGATGCCGCATTCAATACGCTATTATCAACAGGAATATCACGCCATTTAATTATAGGTAAGCCATACTCTTTTAAATGACTCTCTACTAGATTAAGCGCCGCTGAATCATAATGATTATGATCTTCCGGAAAGAAAAAGTTGGCAACACCAAACTGGCCTAATTCCAGGTCTTGTATGCCGGTAATTTTGCGGAAGAACTTGAGTGATAAATCTATATTAACCCCGGCACCATCACCAATCCCTTCTGCACTCATACCGCCACGATGAGGGATAGTACACAATGCCTGATGTGATTTAATCAGCAAATCATGTGTTTGTTTGCTTTGTTTATGGGTAATAAAGCCGACACCACAGCTATCCTGTGATGACTCAGCGTTATATAGCATTTGATCTTGTTTGTTTAATGGGGAATTTTTTTTCATTCGTCCAGCCCGTCTACGTTTAGCAGCATGATGTGGTTTTAACTCTGAAATATTTATCGATAGGTGTTTGTTTAAATAGTAAAAGTTGCGTTTGTTTGGTTGCAAGTACCTTCACACAGTGTTTTCAAAGTGACCTATAAAACCATTTTTGTTAATAAAAATTTTCTTTAGAGAAACTTATCAATACTAACATGGAAAATAAAATTTGTCATTTTTGCTGATATTGCAAATAGTGAAAGCTAAGTGGCAAATTTTTTTCCAATTACATACAGGAAAAAGTCCTATATTTATTATCGGTTATAAATATTACAATTTCCTGTTATAAAAATAAATATGTAACGAGTAAATGAATAATAAAATTTTTCTGTCAAGTGCTCTCTCTATGTTGGTACTGACAAATGCACAGGCTGCTGATGAGCCGGAAATAGTTCAGGATAATGAGCTCTCGATAGAGCTGGAAACATTAAGTATTGTTAATACAACGCCTTTAGGCGCAGGCATCGCTATTGATAAAGTCCCGGCAAATGTACAGCAGATGGATGCAGAAGACTTGGCGAGAGCGCAAAGTATTTCACTGGCTGATTATATGAATCAATATATGGGTAGTGTTAATATCAATGATGCGCAGAATAACCCTTTTCAACCGGATATACAGTATCGCGGCTTTACAGTTTCGCCTTTAATGGGGTTGCCTCAGGGATTGTCAGTGTATACGAATGGCATACGTTTTAATGAGCCGTTTGGAGATAATGTGCATTGGGATCTGATTCCTAAGGGAGCGATTGAGAGCATGAGTTTAATGCCTGGATTTAATCCGGCTTATGGTTTAAATAGTTTAGGCGGTGCGATTGCAGTAAAGACGAAAACCGGTTTTAGCGCGCCAGAGCATAGCTTGACCCTCAGTGGGGGTTCCTGGGCCAGGCATAACGAAGAATTAACCAGCGGCTGGAATAATGGTGAATTTGCTTATTTTTTGGATCTGCAATATTTTCATGAAGACGGTTGGCGTGATTATTCTAACAGTGGTGTATTTAATGGTTTGGGAACGTTTAGTTGGCGTGGGGATGCCGGACAGTTAAATTTAACCTTGGCAGGTGCGGATACCAGTTTAACCGGTAACGGAGCGATACCGGTAGAGCTAGAGGCAATAGATCGGTCGGCGGTTTTTACTCACCCCGATAAAACCAGTAATCATTTCTTTTTATCTGCTTTAGATGGCAACTTATGGGTGAATGACGAGACTGAGTTGACCGGTAATATTTATTATCGTAGTAATCGCGTGGATACCCTGAATGGCGATGGTAGCGAATTTGAGGAATGCGATGATTCGGATTTTCTGTGCGAAGAGGGGAGTGATGAGGCCGTAGAGGATATAAACGGTAATCCTGTCTATGCTACTGATGCGGTTGAAGGTGGAACCCTAAATACTTCGGAAACTAATCAGTGGTCTTTTGGTTTTGCATTACAATCTGCTTTTAATCAGGCCTTGTGGGGGCATAAAAATCAGTTTGTTATCGGTACTAGTTATGATTTGGGCAAGGCCGCTTATAGTGCTGATACGGAATTAGGCTCATTAACCGATAATCGCGGCGTTGATGGTTCGGGGATACTCGTGGATGAATCCCGGGTGCGTTTAGATACTACAACTAATTCACTTGGCCTGTATTTTACCGAAGTTTTTAATGTTACTGAGCAACTGGCGATTAATGTTGCGGGGCGTTATAACCATGTAGAAATTGATATGCAGGATCATTATGGAACTGAATTGACTGGTAAGCATAAATTTGACCGTTTTAACCCGGCTGCTGGTTTAACCTATGCTTTTATACCGGAAGTAAATTTCTATGGTGGTTATAGTGAGTCTTCGCGCGTACCGACACCCATGGAATTAAGTTGTGCTGACCCCGAAGCCCCCTGTAAATTACCGAATGCTTTTATTGCTGATCCACCTTTAGAACAGGTGGTGGCAAAGTCATGGGAATTAGGTTTTAGAGGTCGTTTTGCAAATATTCTGGGTGGCGGGATTCATTGGAATCTAGGTTATTTTAATACGATTAATCATAATGATATCATTTTCAAAGTGCTGGCACGGCCAATAGCGCAGGCTATTTTGATAATGTTGGACGCACTCAGAGGCAGGGTGTCGAATTAGGGCTTAGTAGCTCATTTTTTGATCGCTGGCGTATGGCACTTAATTACTCATTTATAGATGCTGTTTTTTTAACGCCTTATACTTCGCATAGTCCAAGTAACCCTTATGCGGATGCAAATGGGAATATTCAGGTTAAAAGTGGTAGTCATATACCAGGAGTACCTGAGCATATAGTTAAATTCTCTTCAGATGTTGATATTATCGAAAGCTGGACTTTTGGCTTTAATGTGCTTTTTAATGCTGAGCAATTCCTGCGTGGTGATGAGGCTAATTTAGATGCGCCTTTAGATTCTTTTGTAGTGGTTAATTTACTAACTGAATATCGCTTTAATGAGCATTTTACGATTTTTGGTCGCCTGGATAACCTGTTTAATGAAAAATACAATAACTTCGGGATGTATGGTGAGACCGGAGATGTTCTGGAAGGTATTGGAATTGCTGATCAGGATAGCCGATTTGTTGGCGTCAGTGCGCCGCGAGCGGGATGGGTCGGTATTAAATTAACCTTATGAATGGTGTGAAGGCAAAGGTTACTGGCTTGAACCTAGAAACCGCAGTTGAGCACGGATTTTGTGGAAAATATGAGTATGAAAGACAAGACACAGCTCGCAGGCAATGGCCGTAGCCCTTGGCAAGAGCTGTAACGCAGTATTTCGTGCTCAGATTTATCCACAAAACCGTGAAGCGGAGTAGAGTCACCCAACAGGTGACAAGCATTTACGATTATTATATTTTATATTCAGTCACTTATAGTGTTTTATAGCGGTCAACTGCGGTTTCTAGGTTGAACAAAATAGACTGATAATCAGGCATAAAAAAACCCGCGTTAAGCGGGTTTTTAAGGCTTTAAACTTTATTATTTTTATTTTTAAATGAATTTTATTCCTTTTTAAACTTATTTATTATTTTTATTTGTTAAGTTTATCTTACCTCGTTATCCCTATTTTTTTTTACTTAAATCCCTCAAGTGCTGCAAATTATATATCAATAAATAGGTAAGTGTCCATCAATAAAAATGATATTTTAATGGAATAAAGTTTCGTCTCGAAAACATAATTTAAAAACAAGGGCTTAAATTTTAGACTGTGTGATTTTTTTGTAAATAAGCCAGTATATTAACTGCTTGTTTGATTTTGATTTGGATTGTTAAATATTTTGCTTAATAGCCATCTTGCTTGCACTATTTTTTATTATTATAGAGCTTGATTAAAGTAGCCGGATCCTGCTCTAAAAAGCCATGACTGCCATGTAGCTGCATAAGCTGTGCCGCTAGTGCCGTCATTGGCGTAGATGTAGACTGGGTGCTAGCTAAATCGGTGGCCATATGAAGGTCTTTTAATAATGTTTTGACACGCCATTTAATGGGTGTAAAAATGCCGCTTGCCATTTCAGGAGCTACGATTTGCAGCGGCTTAGAGTCGGCAAAACCACCTGTCAGAGCAGTGGCAATTTTACTGGCATCTACTCCGGATTTTTCTGCTAATGCAATCATTTCCGCAATAACCAGGACATTACAGCTAACAATCATTTGATTGCAAACCTTGGTTATCTGACCGCTGCCAACTTTCCCCATATGAGTGAATTGGCTATATAAAGATTCCAGTACTTCACGAGCAATTTTAACGGACTTTTCATTGCCCCCCGCCATAATGGCAAGGGTGCCATCTGTCGCACCGGCAACGCCTCCAGAGACAGGCGCATCAACCCAATCCATTGCACAGTTTTTATGTAAAAGTTGTGCCAGTTGACGGGTTGTTTCAGGGTGTGTACTAGACAAGTCAATCAGTAATTTATGCTTGGTACCCAATGGGAGTAAGTGCTGCAAAACGATATTTTCTACAATTGGGCTATCTGCAAGGCAGAGCAGGATAATATCAGATTGAGCAACTAGATCAGTAACACTTTTACAGGGTATAGCGCCTGCCTGGATCACTGTATTAAGTTTTTCTGGCGTTCGATTCCAGACATTAACGCGGTAACCTGCCGCTAACAGACGGAGAGACATGGGTTGTCCCATTAATCCTATACCGATAAATCCAAGGCTTTTGTGCGTGTGATTCATAGCGAGAGGCTTATTATTCCTGATCTTTTAATTTCACAGCAGTACCATAGGCAAGTATTTCAGACGCATTCGCCATAATAGCACTGGTTGTAAAGCGTATATTAATAATCGCATCAGCTCCGCGTTTTGTTGCTTCATCAACCATTCTTTGGATAGCGATATCGCGAGCTTCGGCTAGCATTTCAGTGTAACCGACAATTTCCCCGCCAATAATACCCTTCAGGCCAGCCATAAGATCACGCCCAACATGCTTGGATTGCACGACATTACCTGTGACAACGCCGAGGTTTTTTTGAATTGTTTTGCATGGAATTTCAGGAGTAGTAGAGAATTGCATTTTGTTTTTCCTTTTTCAATTTATTGTACAGGTTCTGTTTTTGTTTCCGATAGTTCAGGTACAAACAGGGCAGGATCTACTTTGGTTTTATTTAAATAAACATTCCAGTGTAAATGTGGCCCGGTGACTCGTCCAGTTTCACCTACTTCTCCGAGTTTAGTCCCTTGTTCAACAATTTGTCCTGCTTTGACAGTTATTTTCGACATATGAAAATAACCACTTATCAGTCCTTGTCCATGGTCTAAAAACACAGTATTGCCATTGTAATAATAGCTGCCGGTATTGATGACCATACCAGGAGCCGGTGCGCTAATTGCTGTACCGGTTGATGCAGCAATGTCCAGACCGCTATGAGGGTTTTTGGGCTGGTTATTAAAAAAACGTTTGAGACCGAACGGGCTACTTAAACGTCCCTTGACCGGCAGGCTAAATAATAAGTCTTCAACCGGCTGTTCAGTCCAGGTGTTCAACGCTTTATTGATTGCAGGCCGTTCACTGCTAATACGCTTAAGATCATCAGGATTTGGATTAACCATGCGTTTGTTTTTAATGGTAATGTATTGCGCAGGGTAGTCTTTATCAACGATATCAAAAGCTAGCTCGGTGGTTTTCCCCTCTGTTTTTACCTGGATAGCGTGTTGCCCTGTTTTGCTCGTAAGTGGAATACCAATCACAGCAAACCACCTATGATCATTTTCCAGAATCAAAACGCGTTTATCCTGAAAAAAAACTTCTGGTGCCGGTGTTTCTACAGATCCAAGTTCAATATTAACAATACCACCTGGCACCGCCAGTTGTTTTGGAAGGGCGCTACTCAGCGATATTTGCGGTACCAATAATAATGTTAAGAGCAATTTATTCATGTTTAATTTCCCGTATCTGGCTGTTAATTGAACCTGTTGCCAGGCGTGTATTAAAAGTTTGTCCGACTTTTAGGTGCTGTGTCGATGTGATTAGTTTGCCCTGCTGATCGGTACTTAAAGTATAACCGCGTTGCAGGGTGGCCAGAGGGCTGACGATATTTAGAGTCTGGCTAAGGTGGGCTAGTCTTTCATGTCGTGTATGTAACTTGATTTTAATGTTAGTAAAGAGGCGATTGTTTAGAGCCAGGTATTCACTTTTAAGTCGCTGCACTGTATGCGCCGGGTTATATTGCCATAGTTGTGCATGATGTGTCTTTAGTCTTGCTTTCGCCTGACTTAGCTGGTTTTTCAGTGTATTCGTCAGGCGTAGTTCTAATTCATCGAGCCGTTGTGCTTTGATTTGTAATTGTTTACCGGGATGCTGCAATTGCAGGTTTTTAGTTAGCCAGTCCAGGTGTTGCGCAGTCTGTTGAATGTTATTTTTTATCAATTGAATTAAACGCTGCTCATATGCCTGAAACTGTCCTAACCATTGTTGTCCGTCAGGTGTACAATGCTCTGCCGCCGCCGTTGGTGTGGCTGCGCGTAAATCGGCGACATAATCTGCAATAGTCGTGTCGGTTTCATGGCCTATGCCGCTGATAATCGGAATATGGCTTTTATATATTGCATTTGCGACCATTTCTTCATTAAATGCCCATAAATCCTCTAATGAACCGCCACCACGCGCTAATAGCAGAACATCACATTCTTTACGCTGATTAGCCGTAATGATCGCCTGATTGATTTCGTATTTCGCTTCGTTACCCTGAACCATAACGGGATAAATAATAATCGGAATACTTGGAAATCGGCGGGCAAGTACGGATAAGATGTCGCGTATGGCAGCACCCGATGCCGATGTAATAATTCCAATTGCCGCAGGGATCCGTGGTAATTGCTTTTTGTGATCCGGGGAAAAAAGTCCTTTTGCATCTAGCTTGGCTTTGAGTTGTTCGAAGGCGAGGCGCAACGCGCCATCGCCGGATTCCTGCATCTGATTGATAATTAATTGATAATCTCCACGAGATTCATAGAGGCTAACATTGGCACTAGCCAGAATTTGCAGGCCATTTTCAGGTTTAAATTTAAGCCTCTGTGCCTGGCTTTTAAATAAGGCGCAACGCACCTGAGCGCGTTCATCTTTTAAAGAGAAATAAAGATGACCAGATGACGGGCGACTTAGATTAGAGATTTCACCGCTGATTTGTATAGAAAAGAAGTTTTGTTCCAGCAGAAATTTAACATCTCGATTGAGCCGGGAAACGCTATAAATTGTTTGCATAGTGGGAGTGAAAGAATCCATAGCATTTATTTTGGAGTTTAAAGGTTTAGCAAAAATGTCTGAGAGTAGGTTGTATAGTCTATACTCTTGCTGGTCAATACGTCGCACGGTCGCCATAGCCGCAGATTTTGGCTGGAACAGGAGGCCGAGTCACGGATATGGCTGATTATGTAAAGTAACAGCAAAGTTAAGTGAAGAGTGAAAATTAAGCGTTACAACCTCGTCACAGACTAGACGAAGTTTGTTTAGATTAAAACATGCCCTCCAATTTTCATATAAATAATTAACACATCTCAGAGTATTGTAAAATAAACTTCATTATCTGTATATTGATTGGAGTAAAGATGGGTTGGCTTTATCTTTTGGGAGCGAGTATTGCAGAAATATTTTTTGCATTAAGCCTTAAATATAACGAAGGGTTCACTAAACTGATTCCTTCGATTGTTACAGCAGTGACAGGTGCGGGGAGTTTTGGTTTGTTAATTTTAGCAATTAAAACCTTACCTCTAGGTACGGCTTATGCTATCTGGACCGGGGTTGGTGCAGCAGGAATTGCTATTGCAGGGATTTTTCTGTTTAAAGAATCGGTGGATATTTACCGCCTTTCTTCCATCGCACTTATTATTATTGGTGTAGTAGGTTTAAAAATATTTTCTGGTGAATAATATGCTGCATATTATCAGCATCAGTTCAGGACACGAGGTATTATTTGAACGTATTGCCCGCGGGGATGTCTTGCTTTTTATCGAGAGCGCAGTGCTTTGTTTACATAAAAATTCACAAGCTGCACAGGCAATACTGGCAAATAACCAGCAGTTTGAATTTCATGCTTTGCAAGCTGATTTATTAGCAAGAGGGCTCACTGCAGATAAGATTATATCGGGGATAAATATTGTTGATTATCAAGGTTTTGTTACTTTAACGCTGACACATAAAGTCATTAAAACATGGAGTTAAAGGTGAGCGGCGATAACATACCCACGAACAGTCAGGGTTTTTTGCTGGACATGAGTCTATGGAATGAACAACTGGCAAAGTGTCTTGCTGATATTGAGGGCATAAATTTAACAGATGCGCATTGGGAAATAATATATTTTATTCGCCAGTTTTATCAAGAGTATAAATACTTACCCAATGCCCGTGTTTTTAGTAAAGCTATTAAACAAAAGCTGGGTGAAGAAAAGGCGAATAGCCGTTATTTACTGAAATTATTTCCAGCAGGGCCACTAAAATATTCCTGCAAGATTGCAGGCTTACCCAAACCGCCTAGTTGTTTGTAGCTTGGACGTTTTTAGTGGCTTTATAGCTTCATGACACACCTCATATTTCCAGTGTCAGCTTTTCAATTATTGGAAAATTTAGTTTGTCAATTTACTGCTGCTTAAACCTGTGGATCTGCCGACGCTGTTTTTTGTTGGGACGTTCTGTGACGTCATTGTGCAAAAATTGACGTTCTATTCGTCTCTGAGCCGCATCTTGCTCGCGTTTTAAGCGACTGGCGGCTGTTTCTTCATAAAGAAGGACCGCTTCAGAAGCAGGTCTACGTTGGGCATTGATGGCTACTACTATAATATCCCAGCTTAAATGATCTTTATGGATAATTATATGGCTATCAACTTTTACCTCTTTACCTGGTTTTGTGCGCTGACCGTTTAAGTGTACTTTGCCCCCTGAAACTGCTTCAGCGGCTAGTTTGCGCGTTTTAAAAAAACGCGCAGTCCAGAGCCATTTATCTAAACGAATGGATTCTAACTGAGCCATAAGCGGAATTAACTTTCAGACCAGGCTTTATAACCACCAGCTAAACTCACTGCATTGCTGAAGCCTAGTTTATGCAGGCTTTCTGTTGCTAATGCCGAGCGCCCACCTGACTGGCAGCAAATAATAATTTTAGCTGCGTGTTGGCCAGTAAAAGCAGGGTGGTTATTGATTTGAAACTCAAGTACTCCGCGCGGAATATTGATTGCATTAGGTATTTGGCCTGCGGAAAATTCAGCAGGTTCCCGAACATCTAGAATAAGATGGTCAGATAACGTTTGTCTGGCTTCCGTTACACTGATTTCAGTAATGTTTTGTTTGGCATTTGCAACTAAATCCATTGCTGTTATAGGCATGTTTTTTCTCCGGATCAATCATTTAAAAATATATATTAGCAAGTTATGATATATAAATGCCAGTTTTTTAGTGACTGGCAGGTAATTAAGGTAAATAATAGCTGTTTTTCGTTTTTTTGTGCTGGGGATATTTTGTGAATCTTGAGAAGGTTATTTTCGGTTTTTTCATTGTACTATCATTAACCTTGAATGTAGGTTTTGTCTTAGGTGAGTATAATAATCCTGAGCACCATAGTGTTTATGAGTTATTTGCTGTTGTGGTGGTTAATATGATTGCTACCGGCTTAAAATTGGGCGATCGATCGCAAATTGGAGCGTTACTGCTGGCAACAAGCCTGGTAGCTGATTTTGAATTAATTGCGGCGGCTTTGGAGTGGACTTTTGCTGTGCATGTCATTGGGACAGGGATTACACCTGAAGTTATTACCAGTATCGTTTCTCTAGCCGGAGGCGCATTGGTTGCTAATATAATTTCAGTTGTTATTCTGGTTTCAGAAACCCTGATTTCAAGGATATAACAGTCAGATGTTTATTTAACACTCTATATTCGAGCATAGTCTATGTACACTAGTAATGAGCTAAGCCGTGTTAGTTTTATTGTTATGCGCGAGATGCGCACGCCTTTAATTGCCTTAATAACGGTATATTCGGTTGCTATTTTTGGCATGGTGTCTATACCCGGCCCTGAAATAGATGGAAAAATAGAGTATTTAAGTATTTTTCATGCTTTTTATTTTATGACTTATACCGCAACCACGACCGGGTTCGGTGAAATTCCTTTTGCATTCAGTGATGCACAACGTTTGTGGGCAATAGCATGTCTTTATGTCAGTGTCGTCACCTGGTTTTATGCACTGGGTAGTATTGTACGTTTATTCCAGAATGTATTTTTTAAACGTGCTGTTGATGAATTGCGTTTTGCTTTAAGTGTTAATCGTATCGGAGCACCTTTTTATATTATCTGTGGTTTTGGTGATACCGGCAGTGTGCTGGTAAGAGGTTTGAATGATGCTGGTTTGCATGCCGTTGTTATTGATGAGAGTGCGGAACGTGTAATGGCCTTAAAATTACGTAATTATAAAACCGCTGTGCCGGGTTTATGCGCTGATGCAAGTGTCCCCAGGCATTTACTGGAAGCGGGTGTAACCAGCGAATATTGTAAAGCGGTGGTTGCCATCACCAGTATTGAAGACGTTAACCTTAAAATTTCGGCTGTAGCACGCTTATTGAACCCCGATGTTGGTATTCTTACCATGTCTAAAATGGATGTTTTTGAGGAAACATTGGCGACTTTAGGGGGAGAAGTGCATATTGTTGATCCTTTTAAAACTTTTGCTAAAGTGCTCAATGCCTGTATCAATAATCCTGCGTTTTATGCCTTGAATAATTGGCTTGTTGGTGATAAAGGCGCAAATCTTGAATCGTATGTGCATCCACCTGTTGGCGGCTGGATTATTGCTGGTTATGGGCGAATGGGTATGGAGGCGAATCATGTTTTAACCATGAACGGGATAAAAACGGCTGTAATTGATCCACATTCACGCAAAAAAGAAGAAGAAATTGAAACCTATATTACGGGTAGAGCAAATGCCAAAACATTGAGGAAAGCAGGAATTGATCATGCAGTCGGGTTGTTAGCAGCTGCCGATGATGATGGTCAGAATTTAAGTGTATTATTAAATGCGCGTAGTCTGAATCAGAATTTATTTACTATCGTAAGGCAGAATAGTCATCAAAATGAGCTGGCCTTCGCTAAAGCAGATGCTGATATGATTATGCAGCCAACTTTGGTTACTGCAAGAAAAATCCTGTTATTGTTGATAGCCCCTTTATTAAAACACTTTTTTCGATATTTATTGGCCAGGGAGCCAGGTCGGGATGATGATATTAAACAAGTTATCAGTACGCTAAGGGATAAAATAGGTGATAAAAAACCCTTACTGGTAACCGTTGATTTTACCCGAGAAAAAAGTAGAGCAGTGATTCAGTACTTAGATCAAGGTTTTGATGTGTTGTTGGGTGATATTATTGCCGATCCGCGGAACCCCGAGCAAGAGCTGGAATTAATGCTGTTTGTTATTCAATCTGAAGGGCAAGTAATAGTTTTACCTTCGAATGATCATAAAATCAAAGAAGGCGACCAATTACTTTTTTGTGGCACTGCGTATGCTAAACAAATATTAAAGTCGACTATTAACAATGAGTATACTTTGCATTATTTATGTACGGGTATTCACAAACCATCCAGTTATTTTGCCCAATGGTATGCACGTAGGTTCAATAAAGCGTAGTTTCCGATTTTATCAAGTAGTGTGAGTTGAAAAATTATAATGAGTGAGAATATACGTAAATGCGCCCTGTGTGGACTTGCAGTTGAAATAGAGGGATTTAATGTCCAGACAACTGAGGGCTTAAAGCACTTTTGTTGTGCTGGGTGTGTGTCAGTTTATCGCTTATTAAATGGCGATAAAATCAAAGAATAAATAATGCAGCGCAGATTTCAGCCTTTCTAATGGCAGGTATTCAGAAATATCCTTAAATTGATTCTACTTTATATCCAGATTCCGACCAGGACAAGAAACTGGCGCTGTCTTTTTTCCATTCCGCAAGCACAAAGCGTTGTGCATCTTGTCCGTTTATCTGTAAATCATGTACTGCAGGCCTATGGGTATGGCCATGAATTAAGCGCTTAGTCTGGAATTTTTCCATGACCTTTTGAATGCTTTGCTGATTGACATCCATAATATCCTGAGATTTTTTGCGCTTATGAAAATAACTGCGTAAGCGATACCAGCGGGCATATAACAATCTGAATATCAACGGCCTGGATAAAACATTTTCTTGCCATTCGGTAGCGTGTGATTTGATACGGAATTCCTGATAGGGCAGGTCATCGGTACACAGCAAATCGCCATGCGTCAGTAAAGTACTCGTTCCATAGAGATCAATGACGCTATATTCATCCAGTAAGGTGATCCCTGTTTGTTCACTAAACCGCTTGCCGATCAGAAAGTCACGGTTACCATGTATATAAAAGACGGGTATGCCCTGATTCGTGAGAGCTTTAAGGTGTTTTTTTACCGTGTTGATTGGCGGGCTAAAATCATCATCCCCAATCCAGGTATCAAATAAGTCGCCTAATATATATAAAGCACGAGCTTGAGTGGCACGCGTTGTTAATAGTTCTATAAACTTACGTGTTACTTCAGGGCGTTCAATGGTTAGATGCAAGTCTGAAATAAACAGAGTTTCATTACTCATAGCATAAAAATCTGGCGCAAAAGAAAGAAAAATAAGGAGTGCAATAGCTTTAGGCTAGCTATTGCTAAAAACTAAAACTTTTTACTCTTAATATGTGATGAGTCGGGTTGTTAATCAGTTCTGCGTCTAGATAAGTCAACCCGACTTACAAGCTGTTTCTATTTAATAACTTCAGCTTTTTCAATAATAATATCTGTTTTAGGTACATCTTGATGGCCATTGCGAGTAGCTGTTGGCGCTTTTGCCATTTCATCAACAACATCCATACCTTCAACTACTTTACCGAATACAGTATAACCCCAGCCCTGTGATGTTGGTGCGCTATGGTTTAAGAAGTCATTATCCTTATAGTTAATAAAAAATTGAGAAGATGCAGAGTCTGGAATCCCTGTACGCGCCATGGCGACCGTGCCACGATCATTTTTTAAACCATTATCGGCTTCTATTTTAATCGTATCGTGTGTCGCTTTTTGTTTAAAACTGGTATCAAAACCACCGCCCTGTGCCATAAAGCCTGGAATAACACGATGAAAAACAGTGCCATTGTAAAAGCCTTCATTAACATAGGTAAGAAAGTTTTTTACAGTAATAGGCGCTTTTTCTGGGTTTAGCTCAATAGTGAAATCACCCGCAGTAGTTTGAAATTTGACCCTAGGTTGTGTTTCTGGCATTTTGTTTTCCGTTGAGAAAGAATAGGTTGAAGTAAAGTAGAGCATCAAAAAAATAATTAAAGAACGCATAGTACCCACTATAAAAAGATGTAAATCGTAAATTCTATGTGTTTTTAGCTTGAAAGAGAAGGGTTAATATTGCAAAATTGAATAATTAAACTCATATCAGTGAGTCCTCAGATTGAATTATTCGGAATTACAAAGCCACAAATGTTAAAAATATATAATACCCTGACGCGCAGCAAAGACATTTTTACACCGCGAGTTGAGGGGAAGGTAGGCATGTATGTCTGTGGGATGACAGTGTATGATTACTGTCATATTGGACATGCACGTGTGATGGTCGTGTTTGATATTGTTGCTCGATATTTACGTTATTCAGGTTACGACTTAAGGTATGTGCGTAATGTCACTGATATAGATGATAAAATCATTCAGCGTGCAAATGAAAATAATGAAGAGATTGGCGCCTTAACGCAGCGATTTATTGAAGCAATGCATGCAGATGAGCGTGCATTAGCCGTATTACCACCTGATATGGAGCCCAGAGCGACTAAATCAATGGATGATATTATCCTGATGATTACCGCCTTGTTTGAAAAGGGTCTGGCTTACACAGGGAGCAATGGGGATGTTTTTTATGCAGTGAATAAATTTGCCGGTTATGGTGCTTTATCAGGTAAAAAACTGGATGAATTACAGGCGGGTGAGCGAGTTGAAGTCGATCAGGCAAAAAAAAATCCCTTTGATTTTGTATTATGGAAAAAGGCCAAAGCAGACGAGCCGTACTGGAATTCGCCCTGGGGAAGAGGGCGGCCGGGTTGGCATATAGAATGTTCGGCTATGGCTACGAGATGTCTGGGGCATCATTTTGATATACATGGCGGCGGTATGGATTTACAATTTCCTCATCATGAAAATGAAATTGCCCAATCTGAAGGCGCGACCGGTGAAAAGTTTGTTAATACCTGGATGCATAATGGATTTGTACGTATAAATGAAGAAAAAATGTCCAAATCGCTGGGTAATTTTTTCACAGTCAGAGAAGTGTTAAAGCAATATAGGCCAGAGGTAGTACGTTTTTTTGTAATGTCCAGTCATTACCGTAGTCCACTCAATTATTCTGATGAGCAGCTGGATGATGCGGGAGTTGCATTGACTCGTTTATATACAGCCTTGCGTGGAGTTCCGGCAATAGCAGGAAAAAGCAGTGAATATAGCAAGCGATTTAAACAGGCAATGGACGATGATTTTAATACGCCTGTTGCAGTAGCGGTATTATTTGATATGGCAAGAGAATTGAATAAAGAAAAAAATAATGATGCCGAACTTGCATCCAGGCTAGCCGCTGAATTAAAAGAGCTGTCTAATGTATTGGGCATTTTGCAGGATGATCCGGAAAGTTTTTTGCAGGCTGGAGATACCGTAAAAGAAGGCGGTTTAAGTGAGCAGGAAATTGAACAATTCATTGAGCAGCGCCTACGGGCAAAACAACACAAGAACTGGGCGCTCGCGGATAAAATCCGCGAGGATTTAAAGCAGCAGGGCATAGTCCTGGAAGATGTTGCTGCAGGCACCAACTGGCGTCGTGAATAAATGGCCTTGTTTGTTATTGCAACAAAGTCACTGTAGGGCGCGACTTTAGCCGGCCTATGTTAGTTGTTACTTAGGTTGGCGGACAGAAGCCACGCTCTACCGACAACAAGCTTTTCTAGTAAAACTGTTTTTTATAAAAAACCAAAGTCAATAGAGCTTGAAACTAATCAATTATCAATACTAAGTATAAATGTGACTGAAATAAAAGATAAATCCATCCAGATATACCTTGACGAACTGGCAAGTAAAGCACCGACACCCGGTGGCGGAAGTGCAGCGGCACTGCTAGGCGCGCAATCTGCAGCATTAACCAGTATGGTATGTAATTTAACCATCGGTAAACCAAAATACGCAGAAGTTGAAACGGAAATGCAGGTCTTGTTAAGCAAATCCGAATCCTTGCGTGTAACGTTAACTGCCATGATTAAGGCTGATGTTGATGTTTTTAGTCAATTAATGGCAGCATATGGCCTGGCAAAAGAATCGGACCAGGAAAAAGTAGCTCGTAGCCAGCAAATTCAGACAGTATTGCGTGAGGCAACACAAATTCCCTTAAACTGTGCCAAAGCCTGTGCCGAAGCAATAGTATTAAGTCAGGAAGCGGCAGATAAAGGCAGCTTAAATGTGATTAGTGATGCCGGAGTCGCGGTGATGTCGGCTTATGCCGGGCTAAAAAGTGCAGCTTTGAATGTTTATATTAATGCCGCCAGCCTGAAAGACAGGCCTTTTGCCGAAGAAAAACTAGCAGAATTAGCAGTAATACTCAAAGGCGCAGATATAAAAGCTGAAGAGATCTATCAGCTAGTCAAAAATAAATTGTAAAACCTTAAATAATTATTGACCGACTATAAAAAACAGCTATAATAGTCAGCTCTTTAAGGCATTAATTGCTAGCGTAGTAATTGAACTTATAAGTGTATCGGGGTATAGCGCAGTTTGGTAGCGCGCCTGCTTTGGGAGCAGGATGTCGGGGGTTCGAATCCCTCTACCCCGACCAATACAATGCGCTTGTAGCTCAGCTGGATAGAGCATCGGCCTTCTAAGCCGAGGGTCGCAGGTTCGACTCCTGCCAAGCGTACCATTTCCTTAAAGAACCACACACCATTATGGTGGGCGTAGCTCAGTTGGTAGAGTCCCGGATTGTGATTCCGGTTGTCGTGGGTTCGAGCCCCATCGTCCACCCCAATGATACTTTATAAACAATAACTTACAGGTTTCTTCTTGTAAGTGGTCAATCAAATGTTCTTTGTATATCAATGCCTAAGTTACCATGTAACATACATGGACTAGTTAGTTATTGACGAATAATAATTGTAACTACTCAGCATACTTAAAAATCGCATGAAGTTATAAAGAAAATTCTGGCAGCTTCCCCTCAAATACAAGCAGCATTATCTGAGTTGCATTCGCTTTGTGTATACGACACGTTGATAGATAACTTCTGACGCGGTGAAATATTTCAGTGCCATCGGTACTACGAAAAAAAACGATATTTTTTGATGAACTTTGCTTGTTCGAATCGCATTTTCGGCAGCATTATTGGTAAACAACACACAAACACACTGATGTGTCATAAGGCTCAACACATTCTCCTCATAATTAATAAGCCTTTCCAGTAAGTTTCTAGCCTTAGTGCGTTTAACTCTTCCTCGATTTACTTTTGTAGGCCTATCGAGCGACGGACATTCAATTTCCGCTTTGCCGAGTAATTTTCTCTCTATATTGCACTTTCCATTGCTCAGCTTCTTGGCCCGTCAGTATCCCAGTTGTTTTATTTGACTGCGCCATTCACTTTCTCAAGCAATTGCTTAACATGGTTGATTGCTGAATCAACAGCAATGGAATTTATTTTCAACGGTAATCATGGTTTACTTTAAAGGCGGATTTATTATCATACGGGTTTTAAAGACCAAATTTCCCTTGTTGTAAACGATTGTAAGGCAATTAACAAAGTCGTTCTGGACTATAGGTATTTAAGAGAAACTCTATTGATGACCATTGTTATCAAAGCAATAATTTGTGAATTTATGGACAAGTTTGCTGTTTCACGAAAGTTACTACCAAATCAATCGCCTTTAGGAACCTGTCTGACTAAATCATACAGTTAGATGCTTCGTTATTTTGCGTAGCGTAGCTTTCTATCTTTGCGGGTCCATAGGAAAAAAACCACGGCAGTACCAATCAACCCCATCATGCCGCCTGGACCCCAGATCATAATTCCACCTAATTGTTGATCTAGCATTATTTCAATGGCTAAACGTCCATCAAGTACATCGTATGCAGCATAGATCTGGTCTCTTTTTAACGTAATCATGGCGCCAATAATGGTGTTAGGGATAGTCACTAGCCACAAAATAACTATGCGCATACCAAAGGGAATGCGTGATGTATTTTGACGTGGGTCGCAGATTAGCCACCAGAAAAAGAAACCAGTGAGGATCATGGTAAAGTGCATCCAGTTATGTAATGACTGATTTGCCAGGGCTCGGTTATGCAGGCTGGGAATTTGCCAGATTAATAAGGTTGCGATAAATAGAATAGAAGCAATTGCCGGATGGCCCAAGAACTTATAGAGCCATTGCACTGGTTTATTTCTGATTATAGGCGTCAGAACTGAATGGCGAATTATTTTAGGAAGCCCTTGTAAAAGGGGAGCAAGAGGCATGCTTAATATAAGCAGTAACGGCCCTAGGCCACGCATTAGTATATGTTCGATTTGATGAAAAAAAAGAAAATGTTCTGATAATGGTTCTAATGGCGATTGTAAGGCGATAACAAAACAGAGCATGCCGAGTAAAAAAGTAATTGTTTGCCCTATACTTACTGGACGACCTGCTTCTCGTCTTTTTGCGCGACCACGGAAATAAACGACCACGGTCAATAGCATTGGAATGGCAACATCAGGTGTATAAATCCACGCTGACCAGATAGGTTGCCAGGGTCGAATTTCTCCGTGTGCGAAGCTTATTAGCGGGACAAGGAAAAGGAAAAAGACTATGAGAACTTTTATAGGATTAGGGTACACAATTTTATAAACGGCAAGAGTAGGCAATACTTTCTTGCCTACTCTGTAATTCAGGGTTATGCGCAGAAATCTTCTATGCGCGATAATATGCCGGGCATATCTAAAGCACATTCTGCTAATAGCTCTTCACGAGTCCCTTGTTCGATAAATCTATCTGGTAAGGCGATATTTAAAACGGGCATCAATATTTGTTCCGCCTGTAAAAATTCATTAACCGCACTACCGGCGCCACCAGCCAATACATTTTCTTCAATAGTGATTAGTACATCATGGCTTTTAGCCATCTCTAAAATAATCTTTTCATCAAGCGGTTTAATGAAACGCATATTAACCACGGTAGCACCAAGGTGTTTCCCAACTTCGAGTGCCGGTGTCACCATGCTGCCCCAGGCTAGAATAGCAATCCGACCACCCTTATGACGTATTTCTGCCTTACCAATTTCTAATTCACTAAAGTCAGTATTGACTGTAGAGCCAGGACCTTTGCCGCGTGGGTAACGTACTGAAGCAGGGCCATCGTAGTTGTAGCCGGTAGTCAGCATCTGGCGGCATTCATTTTCATCAGCAGGTGCCATGACTAGCATATTTGGAATGCAACGCAGAAAACTATAATCAAAATTACCCGCATGAGTTGGACCGTCAGGCCCCACCAGACCTGCGCGGTCTATAGCAAATAACACATCCAGATTCTGGATGGCAACATCGTGGACTAATTGATCATAGGCACGCTGCAAAAATGTTGAATAAATTGCAACAATCGGTTTTGCACCCTGGCAGGCTTGCCCAGCGGCTAAAGTAACAGCATGTTGTTCGGCGATAGCTACATCAAAATAACGTTTTGGAAAGCATTCGGAGAACTCGACCATCCCTGAACCTTCACGCATTGCCGGGGTAATTCCCAGCAAACGCTGGTCTTTATCTGCCATATCACATATCCAGCGACCAAATACCTGAGTATAGGTAGGGTGAGGCGAAGGGGCGGCTTTAGGTAAGCAATCCTTGGTACGGTCAAAGGCAGGAACACCATGGTATGCTAATGGATCTTTTTCTGCTGGCGCATAGCCTTTACCTTTTTTTGTTACGATATGCAGAAACACAGGCCCAGAAAGCCCTTTTACGGCGCGTAGTGTATCCACCAGCATATCAATATCATGACCATCAATGGGACCAATATAATTAAAACCGAGCTCTTCAAATAATGTTCCTGGAACAATCATGCCTTTGACATGTTCCTCGGTTTTTTTAGCCAGTTCCCATACTGATGGCAATCCACTGAGCACTTTTTTGCTTTCTTCCCGGACTGAGGAGTAAAGCTTACTTGAAATGATTTTGGTGAAATAGTTGTTCATGGCACCGACATTAGGTGAAATGGCCATGTCATTATCATTCAGAATAACCAGTAAATTGGCATCTATCGCACCTGCGTGGTTCATTGCTTCAAAGGCCATACCACCGGTAATACTGCCATCACCGATGATAGCGACCATACGACTGTCTTCGCCTTTGTTTTCAGCTGCAATAGCCATACCCAATGCAGCACTGATCGAGGTGCTTGAGTGTCCTACTCCAAAAGCGTCGTACTCACTTTCTTGGCGTTTAGGAAATGCAGAGACACCTCCTTTAGTACGAATCGTCGGCATGCGTTCCTTACGGCCGGTTAGAATTTTGTGTGGGTAAGCCTGATGACCAACATCCCAGACTAACTTATCTTTTGGGGTGTTATAAACATAATGCAAAGCAACCGTTAGTTCAACTGTGCCTAAGCCAGCCGAAAAATGACCACCCGATAAACTAACAGTATGAGTTAAAAATTCACGTAATTCCTTGGATAAAGGAATTAATTGAGCTCTAGATAATTTACGTACGTCTTCGGGCAGGTTGATAGTATGTAAAAGTGGGTAATTTTCTGCGATATTCATAGTACGTTCCTTATGACCCTTTTTTGATTTGAGTGCATGGCTAGCCAGGTTTTTCCCGAGTGACCAAATTGAGCCAGGGACTTTGTGAGTGTCGGCAATGGCTTGATCGAAAGAGTTGACAACCCAGTCACGATCTTTTTGTGTTAAGTTGAGCGGCGGCAGTAACTTAACAACATTCATACCATGCCCTGCCACTTGTGTAAGTAGGTGGTGATCTTTAAATAAGGGAATGGTGATCATCTGACAAAATAATCCCTTAGTAGCTGCTTCCAATGTTGCCCAGGCTGCTTTAAGCTTTAGGCTTTTAGGTGCCTGAAATTCAACCGCAACCATTAAACCTTTGCCGCGGGCTTCTTTTAAAAATTCGTATTTGCTACTCATGGCGTTGATACTATTAATGATATCTTCACCAACTTTTGCACTGTTTTCAACCAGTTTTTCATCTTCTATGACTTGCAGAGTTGCAAGACCTGCTGCCATCGCCATATTATTTTTGGAAAAGGTCGATCCATGCACAACTGCTCTGTCCATACGGTTGAATACGGTATCCATGATCTTGTTGGTCATGGCAACGCCTCCAACGGGTACAAAGCCGCCTGATAAGGCTTTGGCCATGCAAATCATGTCCGGTTGTACACCCCAGTGTTCAATTGCCCAGAATTTTCCACTACGTCCAATACCGGTCTGTACTTCATCGGCAACAAACAATGTGCCATATTTTTGACAAAGGCGCTGTACTTCCGGTAAGTAATTGTCATCTGGAATATTAACCCCTTTGCCTTGTATGGGTTCGACTATAAATGCAGCAACATCCTTGGTGCTTAATGCTTGTTCCAGTGCAGCAAGATCATTAAATGGCACTGAACTGCAACCAGGCAGGAATGGACCAAAGCCTTCCCGGAAAACCTTTTCACCTATTAAAGATAAAGATCCCATGGTTAAGCCATGATAGCCATGATCACAAAATACAATTTTTTCGCGTTTTGTGGTGTAACGGGCAAACTTAATCGCAGCCTCGACAGATTCTGTACCTGAATTACAAAAAAACATTTTATTCAGATTATCGGGTGTCGTAGCCAGAATTTTCTTGGCCAGTAAGCCGCTTAGAAGTGACACATCCATTTGCACTAGATTAGGTAATTCCAGTGTTAGTGTTTCTTGTAATGCACTAATTACAGTAGGATGATTTCGGCCCACGGCAAACACACCAAAACCACTTAGGCAATCCAGATATTCAATATTATCCTGATCATATAAATATTGCCCCATGGCTTTTGAGTAATTGCGGTCATAGCCTATTGTTTGCAAGACCCGAACCATTTGATTATTCAAATAGTTTTCGTGTAACTCAAATTTTTCCTGGCTATGTTGAGTAAAAAGTTCGGCGATACTGAATGACATGACTATTCTAGATAATGTGTTTAAAGTTGAATGGTTCTATTGCTAAAAGCAGGCAATATAAAAAGCGTACAAAACAGGGTAAAACTAATGCCAACTGCCAGGGTAATACCCATGCTGGAAATGCCAAAATGCGGTATTAAAGCTAAACTGATAAAACTACTCATTGTAGTAATCGAGCTGAACATAACGCCACGTGCAGTACTGGATTGTAATAAATGCTGGTCCTCTTCGAGTCCTTCATATAAGCAGTGCATAATATGGATGCCACTATCAACCCCCATGCCTAGTAGTAATGGCAGGGCGATAATATTAGCAAAATTAAACGGGATGCCAAGGAAAACATTCACAGTGCAAGTTAAAAGGCCGGCGAGTAATAAGGGACCTAATACTAATAGCGTCTTTTTAAAACTTTTCAACATAAACAAAAGCAATAAGCTAATAATAAGCAGCGAACTGGTGAATGCCTGTTGAAATGCCCCGACGACAGCTTCACCAGAGGCCAGATCGCCAATAGGCAGGCCGACTGCTGAAGGCTCAACACTTTGTACCTCTTCAGCAAAGAGTTTTAAGTTTGCAGGAATGTTTAAATTTTGTTCAGGCATGATCATTGTACGATAGATGCCGGTTGGACTTAGCCATTGCAGACGAATGTCGACAGGTATATCATTTATGCCAAATTGATACGCACTCAGACCCTGACTGAGCATATTAATAGTGTAGGGCAATAGACCTAAGATACTGTTATCCAGATTTTGCGCTAATATGACCGGTTCTGGAAATTGTTCCAGAGAGGCCAAAAATTTATTGATGTTTGCACTTAGATCTGACAAGACCTGAGGATCGATGGATGTACTATTTTTTTCCAGTAAGTTGGCAAGTGTTGCATTAAATTTGCTTAAAACCGCAACAGTATCAGAAGGTGCTAGACGCGCGTTAAACTGACTCAGCTGAGGGCCTAGGATTAGAGCCAGGTCTTCAATCGTAAACAGCTTGTCTTCCTGATCGGTTGCAACCAGACTTTGCAGAGTAATGGTGCCATGAACTGATGGTAACTGATCCAGTTTTGCACTCATGCGTTGTGTTTCTTGCAGATTATTGCTTAATGTATACAGTGCATAAGGCGAATCAGTTTTGGACTTTAATAAATCTTTAAAAGTAGACACCGATTGCGCCTTTGGATTACGCATATCGATTGGATTGGAATCGAAACTGACGTACGGAATGGCAAACAGACAGGCAAAGGCTATGACAAAAGTGCTAATACGAATGGTTTTTTTATAGCGAAAGGGGAGTGTCTGGATAAAAGAAGGTTGGGCGGGTGTTTTAAACGCTTCTGCATGTTTAAGTTTGAATATACTTAGTAGTGCAGGTAAGACCAGCATAGACACAGCCAGACCAATAAACATGCTGACGCCCGATATCAGGCCTAATTCTGAAACACCTTTGTAGTCAGTGGGTATAAAAGCAAAAAAGCCTATAGAGGTCGTTAATGCACAAAGAAATAGCGAAAAGCCAACGCTATGCAAGGCATTTTTAATAGCGTCTGTATTGTTCTGTTGATTAACCAGTTGAGCGCGATAATGCAAATTCATATGAATTGCAAAATCTACTCCCAGACCTATATAAAGGGCTGCAAATGAAACGGAAATGACATTTAAATGGCCAATTGTGATGGCAGCAAAGCCAGCGGTCAGAGCCAGCCCCATTAGCAAGCTAATCAGAGTTGCCAACAGAAGTTTTATGGAGCGGAAACATCTGAAAAGAATAATTAAAACTAGCAGCAAAGAGCCTATACCACTGAGTACCGCACCGTTTCCAATATCCTCTAATTCTTCATGCTGCAGAGCAATATCACCAGTGATGCGAATATTTGAGCCGGGCATTTCAAGCATAAGTTGTCGGGATACTGCGCGCGCTTTTTCAATGGCCGCAGCGACAGGCATCATAGACTGGTAATGTATTCTGGGTTTGGCGATGACAATTCGTCGTGTTTTATTAGTTGCGCTATTAGGGTTAAGAATCTCTTGCCAGGACACATGATAATGATTACCTTCAGCTGTCTTATCCAGGGCTGTGCTGATAGACGATAGCAATGCAGGCAAGCTGTTACTGATCACGCTATCTTCATTTTCCAGAGCCTCAGTCAAAATTGTAAATAGCCCTTGCAGGTGGTAATTTTGTGCCAGATAACCAATAAAGGGTTGAGCATCTGTCAGGTTGCCGGCTAATTTATCTAGCTCTGTCGTGGACAGGTAAAGGAAAGCCTGTTGACGGAAGAAAGTATTGTCATCAGGAATGTAGTTAGATTCAAAATAATCAGTATTGTTATTCAGCCGTTTTAATAAATTGCTGGCAGCAATACCTGTTTCTTCAGGCGTTGGCGTGTCGACCACAAAAAGAATGGCATTAGTATCCTGAGGAAAAGCTGTTTCCAGGCGTTTATAGTTTTTCTGAAAAGGTAAGTCTGGCGACAGCATTTCAGAGGAATTATTGTTAACGCCAAGATGGTCTTTTGCATAATAAATACTCAGGCCTGTTAACAGTAGAGCGCTACCAAGAACTAGCCAGGCATAGCGTGTCACCAGGCAACCTTGCCATTCCAGTATTCTAGTAGCTAATGTCATGCCTGAATCCACTGTGTCTGTGTTATCTGAGGGAGTCGACAAGCGAGGTATTTCAGGGTTTTATTAGCTGCATTGAAATGCAAGCCTAATTTAATTAAACGCGGCAGTTCGCCAGGGTGACTGCATAAGTAGCGCATAAGTTTACTGATAGAGACTACGCCACTATCAGTCATCGCGTAGTTAATCGCCTCAGGTAAATCAAATTCAGCTGGATCTACAATGCTCCGTATGACGATAAAAGGGATCTGCGCCTGATGTGCAGTTTGCGCGACAGCACCCGATTCCATATCTACAGCAATAGCTTGAGTTAGCTGGTATTGCCTGTTTTTATCTTGTGCCAGACTGATAACCGTATCGCTTTCCAGAAGGCAGGCTTGATCATAAGTAATGGATTTATCAAGTAATCTAATGACTTGCTGTGACCATAGTCTATGGGTTGCTAATGAGGTGTAATCTTTGGTTAAAATACTAGCAGGTATAACCAGATCACCCGCTTTTAAATGCGGTGCTAGTGCGCCGGCACAACCCCAGCTAATTAACTGAGTTGCACCGCGGGCCAATAAATTTTGTGCCGCACTGTTAGCATTTTTAGAGCCAGAGCCAGATAAGATGATTAGCGTATTTTCAGACATAGCAAAGCATTCCCCCTGTTTAATTCTGGATTTAGTCAAGGTGTGTAATTCTTCAGGTAATGCAACCAGAATGCCAGTAATCACTTTTTACGTTTCTCATTGCGATAACGCGCTAAAGCCCATAATGGAAAGAATTTGTCATAACCATGGTATTTCAGATAAAACACCCGCGGAAAGCCAGGTGCTGTATGGCAGTCATCAGCCCATAAACCGTCTTGCTGTTGCGTGTTTAGCAAATACTCAATGCCAGCCTGCACTTCTTTTGATGCATACTCTCCGGCAGCCATTAAGGCCAAAGTGGCCCAGGCTGTCTGGAAGGCTGTGCTGGTATGGAATTGACCGCGCACGCTTGGATCATGATAACTTTGATTGTCTTCGCCCCAGCCACCATCGTCATGCTGTACACTTTTAAGCCATGCGACCGCTTTAGTATACATGGCGTCATTTTTTGGTGTATTCGTTTGTTCCAGCGCGATGAGCACCGACCAGGTACCATAAATATAATTAGTGCCCCAGCGACCAAACCATGAACCGTCCTCTTCCTGTTCGGAACAAATATAGTTCAGGCAACGGTTATAAGCAGGTAAATACTCATCATGGTCTTGAGCCACTTTAGCCATTAGCATTATGCAGCGTGCGCTGACATCAGATGTAGGCGGGTCTAATAAAGCACCGTGATCGGCAAATGGTATTTCATTGAGATAATAATAGGTATTATCCACATCAAATGCACCATAGCCGCCATTGCCTGCCTGCATGCCAACAATCCAGCGGGTCGCACGGTGAATGGATTCATCCATATCAGGTAATTCAGAAGTCGCCATACCGTAGGCAACGACTGCAGTATCATCGACATCAGGATAATGAGGGTTTTCAAATTGAAATGCCCAGCCTCCGCCTTTCAGGTTTGGACGCTGTATACGCCAGTCTCCCGGTTCATCAGATAATTGTTTGTTTTTTAACCAGTTATAAGCGAGTTCTCTGCTGTCTTTGGTGTTATCCAAATCAGCTTCCTGCAAGGCAAGTAACGCCAGGCCGGTATCCCAGACGGGAGAGAGGCAGGGCTGGCAATAAGCCTGATCTTCCTTGATAACTAATAATTTATCGATAGCCTTGCGTGCGGTAACAACATGTTCATGATCAGCAGGCATGCCAAGTAATAGCATCGCTTGATAAGCATTGACCATAGCAGGAAAAATCCCGCCTAAACCATCCTCGCCATTGAGTCGCTCGGTAAACCAGTTCTTGGCTCTTGTTACTGCGATTTTATGCATTCTATCAGTGACCAGGATGCGTGATTTACGCCCCAGAGCATCCAGAAACAAGAAAAATTTATTCAGCAGGCCTCTTTCAGGAAAATAATGCTGCTCTTTGTCCGGGTGGACAATAAATAATTCCAGAATATCAATATTAAGCGGGTTTTTTGCTTTTGCCTCTAGAGTACACAAAATAAATAGAGGAATCATAACGGTTCTGGACCAATAGGATACTTTATCTATATGAAACGGAAACCACTTAGGCAATAACATGATTTCCACTGGGATAAATGGCACACCGCGCCATGGAAGTTGTTCAAAAATAGCCAGCGCAATACGAGTAAAAACGTTTGCTTTAGCGGCGCCGCCCTGATTAAGAATAAATTCGCGCAAGCTTGCCATATGAGGCTGATCAGGCTGGTCTCCGGCCAATTTTAATGCATAGTATGCTTTTACACTACAGCTAATGTCGCCTTTACCGCCCTCAAATAATGGGTAACTACCATCTTCAGATTGATGAGCGCGCAAATAAACCGCAATTTTAGCCTGTAATTCCTGGTCAATATCATCCAGGTAATGCATCATCATGATGTATTCAGCTGGAATAGTGCAATCTGCTTCCAGCTCGAATAACCAATAACCATCCTTGTGCTGTAAAGACAGAAGTTTGTCTTGAGCATTTTTTATGGCACTGTCCAGTGAATGGATCTTGCTCATATTATTATAATCCTCGGTAAACATAGTGCGACTCAATTATTTGCTTGATATTGCCAGTCTTTGCAGACCAGATTTTTACTTTTTAAATCAAAAAGTAGTGATAGCAAAAAGTTGCTACGACCAATGACTCGTGTTGTTAAAATAGTTTGCTTAACGCTTTTACGAGTGATTTTGACTTCATTAGAGTCTTTAAAGTCCAGATGTTGTTTGATTTTATTAAGGGTAAGTACGGCCATACCTAAAGCCCATAGACAAAAGTTACGCATACCGGTTTCATGACTAGGGAGCATTTGTGTATAGGTAAGGGCATCTTTTAAATGACCCTGTGCGATACTGATTAAGTGTTCCAGACCAAGCTGAAATTCAGGGCTATCCGTTGATGTGCTCAGTTCTTTTAGGTCAAAGCCGGTTTCAGTGAAAATATCCTGTGGCAGCCAGCAAACTCCGCGTTGAGCGTCATCCCAGATATCTTTTAAGATATTAGTCATTTGCAAGCCTTGCCCAAAGGAAACAGAAAGTTCGAGTAACTGTTCGCGGTGCTGGTTAATTTCCGGCGAGTAATGACAAAATAATTTTGCCAGCATTTCACCGACACAGCCTGCGACATAGTAGCAATACTCATTCATGTCTTGCATGGTTGCCAGTCCGCCGTGTAAATCCATGCCTTGATACACAGGCATCCCTTTTGCCATAGTTTCAACACAGCCTAGCAACGCATCTATTTGTTCAGGAGCAAAGCTATGAGTGATTGCTATAACCCTGGGTGTAAGCTGAATCAATACATGTTCTGCGGGAATAGTTTGTACTGATAGCAGGGGTGCTAAATCCCGGGCGAAAATTTCAGCTTCTTTGCCGGTTCTGACGACTTCTATAAAGGTGCTACAGAAATGTTTTTTCTGTTCAACACTGAGAGACACTTCATCTTCAACAGTATCCACTATACGGCACAACAGGTAGGCATTTGCTACAGCAGAATATAGACCTTCAGGTAGCTGAGGAATTGTTAAGGCAAATGTCCGCGATACACCTTCCAATAATATAGCCTGAAATTCATCGACAGAGGTTGCTAAAAGCGATTCTGGGTTTTCAATAGAAATTTGAGTATCAGTCATGCTGTCTGTAAAAAGTGTATTGAAAGAAAAAACTTAATATAGTGATGAATTATAGACTGTCTGTAGCTTAAATACAAAATATGTTGTTTTTTTGCGAAAAGTTACATTTTTGTCTTATAAATGATTGTGAAAATGAGCCTGATTGATAATTTGTTATCAGAGTTTTTGTTGTTTTTATATAAAAAAATGTGTTTCAAACTGGTGTTAGTCTTTTAAAAATAGTATGCTAGATATTTATTAGGATTAATTAATGTAATTCTGCATTGGAATTTTAATGCTTGTTTCCATATTTTTCTTTTTGTTGTAAATTTGCAACTTTTTGGTTTGTTTATATTTTAGATTTGGAGTAGAAGGTTATGGGTGTTCCATTAAGACAGCAAATTGCTGTAGGTACGTATTTAATGAAGCAAAAATTCAAAGGTGTCGATAAATATCCTTTGGTATTAATGTTAGAGCCTTTGTTCCGTTGCAATCTAGCATGTGCAGGATGTGGGAAAATTGCTTACCCTGACGATATATTAAATAAACGTTTATCAGTTGAAGAGTGCCTGCAGGCCGTCGATGAATGTGGCGCGCCTATGGTGTCTATTCCTGGCGGAGAGCCATTAATTCATAAAGAAATGCCGGAAATTGTTGCCGGTATTATTAAGCGTAAGAAATTTATATATCTTTGCACTAATGCATTACTGTTAAAAAGAGGATAAAAGATTATACGCCCTCGCCATACCTGACTTTTTCAGTGCATCTTGATGGTAATCAGGCTAGACATGATGCGTCAGTATGCCAGGATGGTGTATTTGATATCGCAGTAGAAGCAATTAAAATGGCACTGGATAAAGGCTTTAGAGTGACCGTTAATTGTACGCTTTTTCAAGGAGAGACATCGCAGGAAGTTGCAGACTTTCTAGATTATGCAACAGAGTTAGGCGTAGAAGGTATCACAATTGCACCTGGTTTTAGTTATGAAGATGCACCCGATCAAGATTCATTTATTTCTAGTCAGGCTGCAAAAGAATTGTTTCGTGGGATTTTTGCCATTGGAAAAAATAAAAAATGGAAATTAAACCACTCTTCGCTTTATCTGGATTTTTTGGCGGGCAATCAGCAATACGACTGTACTCCTTGGGGTAATCCGACACGTAATGTTTTCGGTTGGCAAAAACCTTGTTACCTGTTGTCAGATGAAGGTTATGTGGACAGTTTTCAGGAAATGATGGATACCACGTCCTGGGATAAATATGGTGCTGGAAAGAATCCTAAATGTGAAGGCTGTATGGCACATTGTGGATACGAAGCGACAGCGGTAGAGGATACTTTGGCCCACCCCTAAAGGCATTAGCTGCATCAATTCGTGGACCGAGGACAGAAGGTTCAATTGTAAAGGCCCCTAGCTATAAACCGGGTACAACGAGATTAACAGACATTGCAGTGAAAGTAGAAGGTTAAGACCTTAAGGCCTGGTTACATTGATGACTGAAGCATTAAGCGGTTTGTCTGCTGTTATCTGGTTACTAACTGCATTACTTCCCTGGCAACCTTGGCGTACCAGAGAGTTATTAGAAGCTGATAGACCAGAAGAGCTTGATTTAAGCGCAATAACGGTGGTTATTCCGGCGCGTAATGAAGCGGCAGTGATTGCCGGTACTTTGCAAGCCTTAAAGCAGCAAGGGAAGGACTTGCATATCATTCTGGTTGATGATGAATCGGTAGATGGTACAGCAGAGGTCGCTCGGCAGGTGGGTCTGGATAATTTGCAGATTATCCGTTCTGAATCTTTGCCTCCTGGCTGGACTGGTAAATTATGGGCGCAGGAGCAAGGTTTGCGAGCTGTGCAGACACCATTAGTATTGTTACTGGATGCAGATATTTTTCTCATGCCGGGTATTTTGTCTGCTTTAAAAGCCATGCGTGATGCAGAGGGCTTACAGTTTGTTTCCTTGATGGCCATGTTAAAAGTTGATAGCTTCTGGGAAAAAATGTTGATGCCGGCATTTATTTACTTTTTAAAATGCTCTATCCTTTTGCTTTGGCAAATAATACCGCTAGCAAAGTGGCTGCTGCTGCAGGAGGGTGTGTTTTAGTGGATACTCAGGCCCTACGTGCAATAGGCGGAATGGCTGAGATTAAAGATGCAGTAATAGATGATTGTACGCTGGCAAAGAAAATCAAACAGGCAGGATATAAAACCTGGATGGGACTCACGCATGGCGTTATCAGTCAGCGGCCTTATGTGTCGTTGACTGAGATATGGGATATGGTCGCACGCACTGCTTATACGCAGTTATTTTATTCTAATAGTTTATTGTTAGTCTGCACGCTGCTTATGACGCTTATGTATGTGCTGCCTTTGTATGGTTTAATGTTTTTTACCGGAAACGCATGGTTTTTTCAGTGCTAGCCTGGTTAATTATGCTTGGGCTGTATCTACCCACTTTGCGCTTTTATACACTTAATAGTGCTTGGGCTTTATGTATGCCAGTAATAGCTGGTTTATATTTGTTAATGACCTGGACTTCAGCTGTGCGCTACTGGCGAGGCGAGCGTTCACGTTGGAAAGGTCGAATTTATCAGAAAGGTTAAAACAGAATGATGCCAATTAGAAAAGTGATAATGATGTTCTTTTTGTTTTTTTTTACTTCGGTAGTGTTTGCTGAAGTTGATGAAACAGAAGCTGCAACTCAGGTGGTTAAAGACTTTCAGGCGGTTTTACTAGATGTAATGCAGCAGGGCGACAAGCTCAATTTTGAACAACGTTTTGAGATATTAAAGCCTGCAGTATTAAAAAGTCATGATTTGGCTAAAATTACGCGTATTGTGGTTAGCAAAGAGTGGCAAACGTTAACAACCGAGCAGAAAAAAGAGCTAATAAGACTGTTTAGCACCTTAAGTATTGCATCTTACGCACATTATTTTAATAGTTTTTCAGGTCAAAGTTTTAAAGTCGAATCGGCAAAGGCATTGTCCCCCGGGCAAACTTATGTCCATACATTTTTAATGCTTCCTGATGATAAGGATGTCAGTATGGATTACCTTTTGAAAAAGACCGGCGATGAATGGCGTATTATAAATATCATCACTAATGGCGTAAGTGATCTGGCTTTAAAGCGTTCTGAATATGTTGCTGTGATACAAAAATCAGGTTTTGATGCTTTATTAGCGGAACTTTCTGTTAAAATTGAAAAATTCTCTAATTAAAATTTATTTCCGCTTTTGATTATTCGACTATTATCTCGTCTCCTTGCTTCTGCTGGTATTTGTCTATTAGTAGCCTGTGCCAGCACTAGCGAACCTAAAACGGTAGAAGTCATAAATCCTGACGACCCGCATGAAAAAATTAACCGTGAAATCTATGCTTTTAATAAAGGTGTGGATATTTATGTTGCTTCACCGTTAGTCACTGTTTATCAATTTATTCTTCCTGAATTTTTAAGCACAACCGTTGCAAATTTTTTCACTAATTTAAAAGAGCCCAGAACAGTTGTCAATGATGCCTTGCAAGGAAAACAGGCTTCAGCTGGCGCGGATTTTGAACGCTTCGTTATAAATTCATTGCTGGGCTTTGGTGGCTTGATTGATGTCGCTAGCTACGCAGAAATTGAGTACCATGAAGAAGATTTTTCGCAAACTATGGCCATCTGGGGTGTGCCGCGCGGCGACTATCTAGTTATTCCTGTATTAGGTCCTTCGTCTTATCGAGGCGTTCCAGGGAAAATTGTCGATGCCGCTTCCAGTCCTGTTAGTTATCTGATTTGGCCGATACAGGTATTAGATTTGTTAAACTCACGTTCTAATGCAGATCAATCTTTAAATTTTATTGATCAGGCGGCAGTCGATCCTTATTTATTTATGCGTGCTTCTTATTTGCAGTGGCGAGACTTTCAGATTTCTGAAGGTGCGAATGCAGCAGACGATATATTGTTACCTGAATTAGATGAGTCATTTGATGAAGAAGATATGAATCTATTGCAAGAAGATTTAGATATTCAATTGTAGGTAGGGAAGATGAAAAGCCAGACTAAAGAGGTCATAGCACAAACCAGATACTGGTTGGAGCATGTTGTGATAGGACTTGATTTTTGCCCCTTTGCCAAACCCGTTTTTGAGCAAGGTAAAATTCATTTTCAGGTAACGGATGCGCAGTCGCTGGAATGCTGCCTAGAAGACCTGATTGCTGAGGCTGAAAGACTGGATACACAGAGTGAAATAGAAACCAGCTTACTTATTTTTGAAAGCTCATTACAGGATTTTGACAATTTCCTGGATGTTCTGGATATTGCTAATGACTTATTGTTTGAGCAGGGCTATGAAGGAATCTATCAATTAGCTAGCTTTCATCCTGATTATTGTTTTGCAGACTGTGATGCAGATGATCCTGCAAACTATACTAATCGGGCGCCTTATCCTATATTCCATTTGCTCAGGGAAAAGAGTATAGAATCTGCTTTAGCGCATTATAAAAATCCAGAAAATATTCCTCAGGCTAATGTAAAGCTTGCCAGGGAGCTAGGTCTCAAGAAAATGCAAAGCCTGCTGGAGCAATCTATGCAGGCAAAAAAAGAATGAATACCTTGTGAAGGGAAAAATAGCCTGCTCTTTACACATTTTTTTCTGATTTCAGCTCGGCCAATAAAAATTCAATTTCTGTACGCATTTTTTGTCTAAAAAATATAAAGCGCCAGCGACTACCGCCGCATTGTTTCCATAGCATAGCGGAACGAATACCACTTAATAGCAGCGCCCTGATTTTATTAACAACTTCCGGTGATGAAAGATAAGTTTGATCTCCATTTACGATAATACGCGGGTCAATCGTACTAATGGTGCCGTGATAAATATCTGCCAGATGAGCAATGACATTTTCATGCATGACACCGAAATGTTCACTTTGTGCCTGGGCTATTGTGATCTTGTCGCGTACCGTTTTTAGCATTTCCTTGTTTGCAGAAAAATTAGTTTCTAAAAAAATCAGAGAGGCGGCATATCTTGCGATTTCAGGATTGGGTATGCTGTGAGTTTTGAGTTGCAATTGTAATTGCTCAAGTCCCAGCTTTATGCCTGGAAGGCCTCCATAAATGTCTACAGGGTTATCGGCTTCCAGGGCTAATAAACTACCTAAACTGGCTTGCATGGCTTGTTTATCGGCTTTTCCTGTTGTTGCTAATTGTTGAACCAGATAAGTTGCCTGGGCTATTCCGGCAAGCGCAATTGTTTGATAGGTTATTGTTTTGAAAGACATAGGATTAACAAATTTGAGTAGGAGTACACGTTTTTTCAGTAGGGCGTTTTTCTTTTATCCATGCAGAAATACCATTTTGTAAATGCGATACATGAGACATATTAAGTTCTTCGGTTAAAAGCTTGCCTACCTTACCACTACGGCCACCTGAGTGACAGACTAATATAATTTCCTGATCCGGCGATGAACGTAATTTTCGCACTTCTGCAAGCCACTGTTCGATATTGTAATTGCCGTTCTGATCAAAAAAATTAACCGGGTGACTACCCGGTATTATCCCTGTAGTTTGCCATTCCTGTGCTGTGCGAATGTCGATAACCAAGGCATCTTTGTCTAGGTTGTTATTTAACTCGCTAGGTGATAAGTTAGTAAGTTCTGCGGCACCAAGAATATTACTACTGAATAAAAAACAAAAAATGAGTAAGTATTGTATGAAATTTTTAATATGCATGAGTAGATATTTCTTAATTAAGAGAGGATAAATTTTTTAACCAGAAGTGAATTTCTTGGTAATTTATATCATGATTAATGTTTATTAGTCGAGTATGATATGCAGCTAAATTTTATAATCGGACTTGGGATGACAGCAATGACAACAACAGTAAAGCTAAACGTAACCGGAATGAAGTGTGGTGGTTGTGAAAATACAATCAAACAGACATTAACTGGCAAAGCCGGAATTTTATCTGTAGATACCAGTCACGGCGATGACTGGGTGGAAGTTGAGTTTGATGAAACTACGATTGAAGAAGATGATGTAATTGAGCTTATTGAAGGCGCGGGTTTTACAGTAGTAGATTAAAATCAGTCTGGAAATGAAAAGAGTAGATTTTAGCTTGCCTTCTCACCGGTCAGTAACAAAATGAGAGAATTTTATGAGCGAAGAAAATAATCCCGATAACACGGATAATAGCGAGCCTGAAATTCGCTTATCTGTATTAGGCATGAGTTGTGCTGGCTGTGTAAGTGCAGTAGAAACAGCATTATACTCGGTGTCAGGAGTAACCTCGGTTGCGGTAAATTTTGCTGATCATTCGGCCATTGTGAAAGGTGACGTTGATCCTGATTTACTGAAAAAGTCACTGAAAGATTCAGGCTATGACGGTGCCGTCATGGAAGGTTTTGAAGACCCTGCTGAACAAGAAGAGCAAGAAATGGCTCGATATCGCCAATTAATACGCAAAGCTACGGTTGCTGCAGTATTTGGCGTGCCGCTAATGGTGGTAGGCCACTTTGGCGGTGTTCCCGATATAGGATCGGCAACCGGGAACTGGTTCTGGCCTGAAGTCGCTCTGATTACTCTGGCTATCCTGATTTATTCTGGCGGGCATTATTTTGTTGGCGCAGTAAAGTCTTTACGCGCTGGCCAGGCAAATATGGACACGTTAATCGCCTTGGGCACGGGTTCTGCATGGCTATATTCCAGCGTTGTTATTGATTATTCTGAATATTTGCCTTCCCTGTCTGCGCATGCCTACTTTGAAGCGGCTATTATTATTCTGGCGTTTATTAATTTTGGGGCTGCACTTGAAACCAAAGCGCGCGGCAAAACTTCCAGCGCGATTCGTGCCTTGATTGGTTTACAACCTCGTACGGCAAGAGTAGTCAGAGATGGACAAGAACTTGATATTCCCATTGAAGAAGTTGGCCTAGGTGAAACCTTAAGAGTCCGTCCAGGTGAAAAAATTGCTGTGGATGGTGAGTTGATAGAAGGGCATTCAACGGTTGATGAGTCTATGTTAACCGGTGAATCCTTACCTGTAGAAAAAGTTGTCGGTGCCAGCGTGGCAGCAGGGACCATGAATCAGCAAGGGAGCTTTTTGTATCAGGCTACACGTATTGGTCGTGATACTGCTTTGGCGCAAATTATTAAAAGTGTACGCCAGGCGCAAGCCAGTAAGCCAGAATTAGCTAAATTAGCAGATAAAATTGCCAGTATTTTTGTGCCCGTCGTGGTGTGTATCTCAATTCTGACTTTTATTATCTGGAATATCTGGGGGCCTGAACCTGCATTAGGCTATGCGTTTGTAACGGCGATGACAGTATTAGTGATTGCCTGCCCATGTGCTTTAGGTTTGGCAACCCCTATTTCTGTTATGGTTTCTGTTGGGCGTTCGGCACAGTCCGGTATCTTGATTCGTAATGGCGATGGTTTACAGGTGGCCGGCAAAATCAGTACTTTAGTGCTGGATAAGACAGGCACTGTAACTGAAGGCAAACCTACAGTATCAAGCATCGTAGCAATTGGAGATTATAGTCAGGATGATATTCTGCAGTTAGCTGCAAGTATTGAGAAAAATTCTGAACATCCTTTAGCATCTGCCATTATCAATGCTGCTGAAGAGAAAGCCTTAAAATTATCAAGAGCGAAAAAATTTACTGCTGTTGCTGGACATGGTGTGTCAGCAGTGATTAAAGATCAGGCGGTGTTATTTGGCAATGAAGCGCTGATGCGAGAACAAGGCGTTAGCTTTGAGGCATTTGAAGATAAAATGCTGGCGCTATCAAAGCTCGGGCAAACCCCGATGTTTTTAGCGGTTGATAATATTATCGCCGGAATTATCGCTGTGGCTGACCCGATTAAAGCCGACTCGGCTGAGGCGATTAAGCAACTACAAGCGCAAGGTGTACGCGTGATAATGGTTACAGGTGATAATGCCGTTACAGCGGCTGCAATCGCAAAACAAGCAGGTATTAGCGAAGTGCGGGCACAGGTATTACCTGAGGATAAGGCGTTAATTGTCAAGGAGTTACAGCAAGCAGGGCAGGTTATTGGTATGGTCGGCGACGGTATCAATGATGCACCTGCTTTAGCGCAGGCGGATGTTGGAATAGCGATTGGTACTGGTACAGATGTGGCGATAGAAAGTGCGGATATAGTAATCTTGCAAGGTTCTTTGTTAAAAGTGCCCGAGGCTATGTTGTTGTCCAAAGCAACGGTCGCTAATATACAACAAAATCTGTTTGGCGCGTTTATTTATAACTCACTGAGTATTCCTATTGCAGCTGGCTTATTGTATCCGGTGTTTGGTATTCTATTAAGTCCAATGATTGCCAGTGCGGCAATGGCGATGTCGTCTGTAACAGTCGTTGCCAATGCCAATCGTTTGCGCTGGATGGATTTGAATAACGAGGGCAAGAAAGACTATAAACAACAGGTTTTAGAATTATTCGAGGCTTTTAAAAAGAGCTTAGCGTAAGCAGCACGCAGGGCTGTTTCTGTTCATGGCACAGAAACAGCCTTTTGTTTTAACAAATATCTTCCCGGTTATCCTGCGTGTCTAAGTTCTAAGACACGTCAGCGCATCACATTAATCCTTTTTTTATCTAAGCAGTATTCTTGTGATGGCAGTTTTGACAGGCCCTATAGAATTTATAAGTGGGGCCTTTAGCTTATCCTGACTAATCCTGATTTTACGCGTTTTTGCATCTGCTCTAAATATTGCCGTTCTGCTTCTAACCAGTCCAGTATGTCCAGATCCGGTTTAAATTGGCGCTTTAATGAGTTGAAATAAGCCGCATCAGAAATCCATTTTTGTTTTTGTACTTCATTTTTACTCATGAGATATGTTTTTTCAAGTTCTAAACGTGCAGAAAGAATAGTTACAGAAATAATTGTAAATTATGCGCCATTATAAAATCATGGCGGGATTTTTCTTAATGGCTTTGGTAAATTAGCTTCATTTATTTATCAGTAAAGCCTGGATAACATAATCTAGAATTTCCCTGTAAAATGCTTAGCTATTGTCGACCAGGATTTATTATGCGACATAAATACATCATAATCTATGTTTATTGCTTGTGTCAGGCTTTGAGCTGACTTTACTTATAAAGGAAAATAAAATGCAAATGCGTTTAGCAGATATTCAACAACATGTGGGTGGCGAGTTATTTGGCGATGCAAATACTGTGGTTACAGCCGTCAACTCACTAGAATTAGCTATGCCGGGCGAGATAGCATTTGCTGAAAATGACAAATATCTAACAGCCTCTTTGCAAAGCATGGCCTCTATCATAATTGTACCGAAAAGCTTTCCCGAGTTGGAAGGTAAAAATATATTAAAAGTTGATAAGCCGAAAGAGATTTTTATTGGCATTATGATGATGTTTGATGACTCTGCAGTGGGGTTTTCCGGTATTCATCCCACTGCGGTTATCGCTGAAAAACAAGTGACTACCGCAGACTCTGTTGCTATTGCGGCACATGTTTGTATACAGGAAAATGTCACTATTGGTGCAAATACCAGTATCGATTCTAATACCCATATTGCGCATGATGTCGTAATTGGTGAACATTGCAAAATAGGTCCAAATGTCTCCATTTTATCAAAAGTAACGTTGGGACATAACGTTACTATCCATCCTGGTACGGTAATAGGCGGGGATGGTTTTGGCTACTTCTGGGATGGACAGCAGCAGAAAAAAGTGCCGCAACTTGGCGGTGTGATTATTGAAGATAATGTTGAAATAGGCTGTAATGTCTGTATCGATAGAGCAACCTTTGGTATGACGCGGATCGGCAAAGGCACAAAAATTGATAATCTGGTACAAATTGCGCATAACAATGATATAGGCGAACATTGTATTATTGTTTCCCATGTAGGTTTATCTGGCAGTGTTACATTAGGTAAACGCGTTACTTTAGCAGGGCAGGTGGGTATTGCCGATCATATCACTATGGGTGATGGTTCTACAGCTGCCGCAAGAACAGGAATTTCTAAAGATGTACAGCCCAATCAGGTTGTCTGGGGCGCACCTAATCGGCCGATAAAACAAGTGATGCGTGAAATGGCAAGCATTTCCAGGTTGCCTGCTTTATTGGGTGAGGTGAAAAACATCCTTAAAAGGTTGACTGATGTAGAGCAAAAATTATCTCAACTGGATAAGTAATAGGTGATTGAGATCAGGCTTTTGCCCCCTGCTCTGCGGAACTGCCATTAAGTTAAGCAATTATTATATTTATAATCAATGAATTACAGTGTAGTTGGTTAGATTTTTGCTACAAAGCAATAAAAATGTAGCCCAACATAGGCTCCAAACGAGGCATTGTTGGGTTACATTATCTACGCTTCGCTAGATAAGCTATCTCAACCTACAGAGTAACATATTGTTTAATATGAATTTTTCCTTAACTTAATAGCAGTGACGTAGTGCGGAGAATTCATGCGGGACGCTCTGTACGTTCCATGCCACTAAGTAACCAACTGCATTCCCACACAAAGCGTAGCAACCAGCCAAATTAAATAATGAAAACTCTCTTCAAAAGTCAGTGGTTATTGCCAGTTTTATCTGGCATCTTTATTGGTACCAGTTATATTCCCTTTCCTCCCTGGGCTTCGATTTTTGGTTTTATCCCCTTATGGATATTCTGGGAACAGCAAACGCGCCTGAGAAACGTCATTCTAAGCAGTATCCTCTGCACTTTTGTTTATACCCTGATCGGTTTTAACTGGGTTACTTATTTATTGCATGAATATGCCCACGTTCCCTGGTTTGTTGCGGTGCTAGGTATGCTTTTATTTGCCTTATTTGCACATCTTTTTGTGCCGGTTGCAGGAATGCTATGGTTTATTGGCCGAAAACACAGGCTTTATTCCGGCTGGCAGTCTATCCTGGCGATGGGGCTGTTAACTGCATTATCATTGTGGGCAATTCCGATGTTGTTTAAATGGAATTTTGGCTATGCCTGGTACGGTGCGAATATTCCGCTATATCACCTGGCTGAATATATCGGTTTTAGCGGCTTAAGCATGTTAACGGTGCTTGCCAATGTTCCTTTGTATATGGCATGGCAGAACAAAAAGGAAAAAGCAGGGCGTGTTGTGTTTATTCGTGTGCTTATTATATTTCTTACCTTGAATGTTTTTGGTTTAAGCACAAAAGCATGGCAACTCAAACCTGATGCTTCATTTAATACTTTGCTGGTGCAGGCTAATATAGGCAATGCCGAGAAAATGGCGGCTGAGTTTGGGCGCGGTTTTTATGATGAAATACTGAACAAATATCAAGCTGCTACGGATAAAGGCTTAGACCAACATGCTGACAGCAGGGTAGATTTTATTCTTTGGTCTGAAACCGCCTTTCCATCTTTATTAAATCGTGAATATCAGGATAACTATTTTTCTCAGCAATTAATAAAATATATTAATACGCGACAGGTTGCGCTCATTACAGGCGCTTATGCGAAAGATCCTGATAGCGGCCTGATCACAAACTCATTATTTATTTTAGATAACAAAGGACAGGTACAATCATCGTATTACAGTAAAACTATTTTATTGGCTTTTGGCGAGTATATCCCCGGTGAGGAGCAGTTTCCCATCTTTCGTGAATGGTTGCCTATGGTCGGCCATTTTGGCCGTGGTCAGGGACCTACAGAATTGCTTGCATTAAAGGATTATAAAATAGGCCCACAAATATGTTATGAAAGTCTTTACCCTGATTTTTCCAGATCATTAGCGGATTTGGGTGCGCAGTTTATTGTCAATGTTACCAATGATTCGTGGTATGGCACCTGGCAAGAGCCATATCAGCATATGTATATGACTTTGGCGAGAGCGATAGAAACCCGCAGACCCTTGGTGCGAGTAACCAATACCGGTATTTCAACGGTAGTGCTGGCATCGGGCGAAGTTCTACAGCAATCACCCATGCATCAAGAGTGGGCCGGATTATATACCGTGCCTTATTTAAAAGAACCTAAGGCTACTTTTTATCAGCGATATTATGCTTTAATGCCTGAGGCTTTATTGGGGATTTTATGTTTATTGATTATAAATGGCTTCAGATTAAGAGCAAAGCCAGGTGAATTATAGGATGTACCGCGACTCAAAGCGCATCATTCGCGTGCAGATGCGCTTTATATGTCAGCAATAATTTAACCAGCGAATTTAATCCAGGCCAATAGTCTTTACCACATTAAATCATCAGGGATCTGATAATCAGCATACGGATCATCAGTCGCTACGTCATCTTTTATCTTGTCATTCAGAACCAGAATATAACGGGCATCACGTTGTTTTATTTTCTCAGCCACTTGTGCGGGAACCAGTTCGTAGCGAGCATCATATTTAACAATGGCTAATTTACCATTGCTGATATTTTTTAGTGTGGCATCATCGACATAAATTTTCTTGACCGTGTTATTGTCCGAGAAATTATACGCAATACCTTCACTATCTTGTGGCTGACTATTGAGTTTAATTAATTGCTTTATCTGCGCTACAATCGCTTTTTTATCTGCTTCTAGTTTACGTTGCTGATTTAACTCACGGTCTTTGGCCTGTTTTTCAGCCAGTGATTTTTGCGCAAGTAAGGTGGCTTCCTCGGTTTGTTCAGTTTTGCTATTGCGTTGTTGCTTTGATTGTTTATACTTTTCCTTTTTTGCTTGATTTGCTTTATCTTTCTTAATAAGACCTGAGTTCAAAAGCTGGTCTTGTAATGAGATTGCCATACTTATTGCCTTTATTATGCTGGGTTGGTTGTTGCTAAATTATAATGTAATCAGATTTTTATTTAAATAGTGCTGGAGTTATTCCTTATATGAGTCATATGTCCAAGAAAGTTATGCTGGTGTCTGGTGAATCATCAGGCGATCAGCATGGCGCAAATTTATTTCTTGAATTAAAAAAACGCTGCCCTGAAATACAGGGAATGGGTATGGGCGGTAAAAAAATGGCCGAAGCTGGAATAGAATTACATTATGATTCATCAAATATTGGTGTTATTGGTGTGATCGAGGTCATTCTACGTTATGGAGAGATCAAGCGTGCCTTAAATACCATGCAGACTTTGTTATTAGAACAACGGCCTGATTTGCTGATCTGTATTGACTACAAGGAATTTAATTTTAAATTGGCAGGTTTTGCCAAGAAGCATGGCATCAAAGTGTTGTTTTATGTGAGTCCGCAAATCTGGGCCTGGCGGCCTGGGCGCGTGGTTAAATATGGCAAGGTCATCGATATGATGGCGGTTATATTTCCCTTTGAAGTACCCTTTTATGAAAAAGAAAATGTGCCCGTACGCTATGTCGGTCATCCTTCGGTGGATACAGCCCATGCAAAGCATAGCAGAGAGGAAGATTTTAAAGCGTTTAAGCTTGCGATTGATCAACCGGTGGTGGGAATATTACCGGGTAGTCGTACCGATGAAATCAACCGTATGTTACCAATTATGCTGCAGGCGGCTGAACTGATACAAAAAGCTATTCCAGGCGTGCAGTTTGTTTTACCGCAAGCTGATTCAGTGACAGACGAGCTATTACAGTCTTCTTTTCAACACTCGCAAATTCAGGTTAAAGCCATCAAAAGTCAGTTTCATGATACCGTGCAATGTTGCGATGCAGTGATGACAGTTTCAGGAACGGCAACCCTTGAAATTGCATTACTAAAAGTGCCAATGTTAGTGGCTTATAAACTATCTACTATTACCTATTTACTGGCGAGGATACTGGTCGATACAGAATTTATCGGCTTGCCTAATATTATTGCTGGAAAATCCGTGGTAAAAGAGTTTATCCAACATGAGGCGACCCCGGAAAACCTGGCGCAGGAAATAATACATATCTTAGAGGATCAGCAGTACGCGCAGATAATACGTGACGGTTTGCAAATGGTAAAATTAAAAGTTGGTGAGGGCGGTGGCTCAGAAAATATGGCTGAGTTAGCACTGGAAATGCTGCAGGATACATAGTTATAAAGTGGATCTTGTTTTTACGCTCAGCGCCGAGTCATGCATTTCACTGCAAAGCAAGCGCTGGAACGAGAGTCAATAGCGGGATTACATTATCGACAGACATAAAAAAGCCCAGATAAACTGGGCTTTTTAGATAAACTAAAAAACTAATACTTAGTCATCACCGCCAAATACGCCTAATAATTGCAACAAGCTCAAAAATAAGTTGTAAATAGAAACGTATAAAGAAATGGTAGCAAGAATATAGTTTGTTTCGCCGCCGTGAATGATTTCACTGGTCTGGTACAAAATCATACCTGACATCAATAAAATAAACATACCAGATACAGCTAAAGACATGGCAGGAATAGAAAAAATCATGGCGCCGATACCAGCCAGGAATGCAACCAGGATACCCACCATTAAGAATCCGCCTAAAAAGCTGAAGTCTTTACGTGTTGTTAAAGCGTATCCAGATAGCGCAATAAAAATAACGCCAGTACCGCCTAATGCAGTCATCACCAGCTCATGGCCATTAGAGAAAGCACTAAGATACATATTGATGATTGGGCCTAATGTTAGTCCCATAAAGCCGGTCAAGGCAAAAATAAATACTAGGCCTAAAGCGCTATTACTGAATTTAGTGGTTGCAAATAGCAATCCAAAATAGCCCACCATAGTCACAATCATGCCTAAAGGCGGCATATTTAGCATCATGGCCAGGCCTGCAGTAAAGGCACTGAAAAGTAAAGTCAATGAAAGCAACATATAAGTGTTTCTTAAAACTTTATTGGTCGCCAGTGTACTTGCACTGGCAGGTGTAGCAGCAACATTTAATCTCATAATGATATAGCCTAAATTGATAAAAGAATAACAGTAACAATCTTACAAGAGTTTGGTAATATTAAACAACTAAAAATTTAATAAGAAAAGAAAATAGATGACAGAAGTACAGCAACAGACGCCTTATTTATTAATGGGCGGCGAAAAAATGATATTAAAACTGGTGGAGCGGTTTTATTTTTATATGGATACGCTGCCTGAAGCAAAAGAACTCAGGGCAATCCATGCACCTGACTTATCCGCCGCAAAAGAAAAACTGTTCAAGTTTTTATCTGGCTGGCTAGGTGGTCCGGATTTATTTATTCAGGAATATGGACATCCGCGTTTAAGACAGCGGCACTTTCCTTTTAAAGTGAATCAGCAAGTGAGAGATCAGTGGGTATTTTGTATGCACAAGGCTTTGTATGAAATAGCGATGCCTGATGAGTTAAGAAAAAACATAAAGCAGGCAATCGATGATTTAGCAACGCATATGATTAATGCTGAGTGATAGGCACTCAAAGAGTAAGCTTTATATGTCAGGAATGGGACTCAGAAATCAGACTGCCCCTATGTCAAATAAAATGCAATAAGCAGAGGTTCAAGGTTCTTTTAACAAAAAATAAAGGACTTTTAACTTAAGCACAGAGATCACTGAAGTTTCAAAACAAAAAATTCAGTGCTCTCTGTGGCCTCAGTGGTAAGAATGTTAAGTTTTTTATCGTCACTTGTTTTAGAGTCGATATTAATCGGCAATAGTTGTCAGCTTTGCAGCCAGCTTTGCAGATGCTATGCCCAGTCCTACGCCCAGAATAAGTGAGAAGGAAATGATGCAAACCGGGTTATCCCATCCAAAACTGAGTAATACATCTGTGGATAGTTTATCAGGTGTTTGTAAAAGATAGCCAAAGGTTGCTGAGTAGCCTAGTACACTAGCGGGAATGGCTGCAAGTGCAGGGACGTTAGCCGCTAGACACATTGCGATGACAGTAAAGGTAACAATAACGGCTGCCATCATTGGGAAGCCAAGTAATGTATCAGGTGAAATAGTAGCTATTTCATAGGCTGCATAGGTGGCTACAACGACACCAAAAACACTGCAGACGACTGTATTTTTTGCTGCTTCATCGGTACCACCTAAAGCAAAATAGGCTGCCCATGAAATGGTTGCCGCCCAGATTAAAAAGACACCGCTTAGTGGCCCGACTGCCAGAAAAGTTGCGAGTCCTGCTAAAACTCCAATGCTGACAGACAGAGCTGAAAGACCATTCATATTATTATCTCCACATTATTACCTCGGTTAGATATTTGATGTTGCAGTGAGGCGGAAGTACAACATCAAGTTTTACAATTGAACGATATAGATAATGTATTTCTATCTATATAGGCCGCGCGCCCTGATTTAAACATGTAAATTTAAAATACGCAAACGGGCAAGTATATAAATTCAGCAGAACCTGAAGCACAGCTTTAGTGAATAAGGCAGTATTAAGGATCCTTATCCATTTCTTGAAATATTTGATAAAAGTACAGATATAAAAACAAACAGCCCAACCCAACAGCGCCTAAAATCATGCGAATTTGTTTGTCGACGACATCCTGTTCAAAGATAAACTCGAGAAAACAGGTAATAATAACTAATTCAGCGACATAACAAATGCTGACATGCTGATATTTAGTATATGAAACCAGTACTTTATAAGCTTTTACCATGATGATAAAAAATACTGCCCAGTCAAGAACTTCTGCATCGTGGCCAGAAAGCCATAAGCCTTCACCAGTTATTTCCTGACCGACGGCATATAGAGAAGTCAGCATATATAAAACCAGGCGTAACATCACTAGTAATATAATCAGAGAAACCAGTTTATCAACCCACAGGGTGATTTTTTCAATAATTAATATCATGTGTTTTTTATAAAAAATAGTCTCGTGAGCTATAAACAGGCGTGCACTAGCTGGAGCTTTATTTTTACGCCTGTACTTAGTGGATTATCTGCGTCGTTAATCACTCGTGTCGAGTGAATGGTGCAGAGAAAAATTAATGTAATTTAATACGCGAAGAAATAGTACTTCTGAATAGATTCGAAAGCGTCAGCATTGTTGTTTTAAAGTAACCAAATAAAGCAGCCTGGTGCATGGTATACAAGGATAAATAAACCACCCTGGCCATAAAGCCGCCGATAGTGACCGTACCCATAAGATTGCCCATAATATTACCGACTGTCGAATATTTGCCTAAAGAGACCAGTGATCCATAATCGCGATAAACATAATCAACGGGCGGTTTATTAGACATGCGGTTGACCAATGTTTTATGCAAAGTCGTAGCTTGCTGGTGAGCGGCCTGGGCACGCGGTGGTACATTTTCCTTATGTCCTGGCCACGGACAGGCAGCGCAATCACCCAGAGCAAAAATATGGGTATCGCTGGTCTGTAGGGATTGATTAACAACTAATTGGTTAATACGGTTAATTTCCAGACCATCCAGGTCTTTAAACCAGTCAGGGGCTTTAATCCCTGCTGCCCATACTTTTAAATCAGCAGGGATTATTTCACCATCATGAGTTTCAATGCTTGTGTCTGTTATATTAACAACACGACGATTTAGCTTCAGGTCTACGCCCAGTTTAACCAGTTGTTTCTGAGTGGCAATGGACAGATTGGAGGGAAGGGCAGAGAGCAATCGAGGTGACGCTTCAATAATAGTGATTTTTATCTTGTCAATGCCTTCCGCCAAGTCATATATTGCTAATACCCTGGATACTTCATGCAATTGTGCCGACAGTTCTACACCTGTCGCGCCACCACCAATGATGGCAATAGATAATTGCTGCTCGTTATTGTTTTCATGTTGGGCGTGTAATTTTATGCAGGCTTTTACCAGATGTTTTTGAAACTTGAATGCCTCGACCGCTTTATCAAGAAACATGCAATGCTGCTCAACACCTTGTATATTAAACGTATTACTAATACTCCCAACCGCCATAACCAGGGTATCGTAATGAAACGAACGTTCAGGTATTAACTCTTCCCCTTCATCACTGATTGTGGGACTTACAGTAACTTCCTGAGTTGCCCTGTTTAACCCCACCATTCTGCCCAGACGGAAACGGAAATGGTTGCGATGTGCCTGAGCCAGATATTCAAGTTCTTCGGAGGCATCCAGAGTACCCGCAGCAACTTCATGTAATAAGGGTTTCCAGATATGGGTTTGTGAGGCATCCAGTAAAATAATTTCTGCTATGCCCGGTTTGCCTAGTTTTTTGCCCAGACTGGTTGCTAGTTCCAGCCCTGCTGCGCCGCCACCAACAATAAGAATTTTATGCAGGGAATTTGTTGTGCTCATAAGGTCTTCCTGTACAGAATCATAATTTCAGACACTATACATGATTTAAATACAATAAAGTACCCGATATGCATCGATAAATTCCCCAAATAATCACTTGTGCAGGTATAATAAATTCATTGTGTCATTTTATACGGATAGCGTTTTATGCTTCGTTACCTTTTATTATGTTTGTTTGTATGTTCAACGGCAGTAATTGCAGAGGAAGGCGAGCCTGCAGTTACTAATTCTCCGGATGCAGGTGAAATTACAGACCCTTCGGATACGGCTGAAATAGAAAATTCTCCAGAAGTGCCTGATATGCCCTTGCCGGTTCAGGATGGTGAGCCTATGGAAGCCGATATTACCATTACCCGGCGCGGCGAAAAAACCATTCATGAATACCGCGTGAATGGCGTAATCTACAAGATTAAAGTTATACCTGATATTGGGCCTGCTTATTATTATGTTGATCCTGACGGTGATGGTGAGATGGAAGAGGTCAGTGAAAGTGATCTGGATAGTTTAATCAAAATTAATCAATGGACAATTCTTAGCTGGTAAGGCCTTGTCAGTCTATACATCTATTTCTGCATCTGAAGTTCAGTCAATTATAGAGATTTATCAGCTCGCCCCGTTTATCGGCTATACAGGAATAAGTGCCGGGATAGAAAATACCAATTATTTAATAAAAACTGCACAAGGTGATTTTGTCTTAACCTTGTATGAGCACTTTAATGCGCAAGAGATAGTGCCCTACCTGGATTTGCTGCGCCAGTTAGCTGAGCATGCAAGCTACTATCCTGTTCCGCTTGCAGATGCACAGTACAAATACTTACAGATAGTTGCGGGAAAGCCCGCAGCATTATTTAAATGTTTACCAGGAAAATCCGTTCAGCAAGTCACGCCTGAGCAGCATCAGGCAGTTGCCAAAGCCCTGGCAAGTTTTCATTTACAAAGTTCAGGATTGGCTTTCAGAAAAAGAAACACCAGAGATATTGCCTGGATACAAGATATCGCAACACAGATAAGCCCTCATTTGTCGGCTCAAGATAGTGCACTACTGGAAGATGAGCTTGGCTTTCAATTAAAACACCAGACTCAGCATCTAAGGCAGGGCATCATACATGCTGATTTATTTAAGGATAATGTATTATTTACCGGGTTGCGCTTAACAGGCATGTTAGATTTTTATGTGGCCTGTTATGATTGCTATTTACTGGATATTGCGATTACCTTGAACGACTGGTGCATTGATCAGCACGGTCAGTATAGTCACGCACAACAAGCTGTTTTTTTGGCGGCCTATCAGCAGTTAAGAGAGCTTGATCAGCAAGAGCAAAAATATCTTCCAGTGTTTTTACGCCGGGCGTGTATACGCTTCTGGTTGTCTCGTTTAGAACACCAGCTTAATCCTAAAGCAGGTGAGATGACTCAGGAAAAAGATCCTGAGCGCTTTAAAAATTTATTACTGCAACACCGGCATTTTGATAGCTTGCAATAATCCGCTTCGTAGATAGCAACAGCGTGGTACAATCCAAAACTGGTATTTCGCGCGATAAATATATCGCTGAAGTATCGATTGATAATAATTATAAAAAGGAGAGGTTTACGATGAAACTAAAACAAGCTTTATTGGCAGGTGTAGTTCTTTTATTATCTATTTCTGCCAATGCAGAAGTTATATTAGAAGATAATTCAAAAATTGTAGGTAAATGGAACTTATACGCAGAAGCAGCTCAGTTGCATAAAGAGAAGGTGGAACTTTTTTCTGTTTGGGACTTTACTAATCAAGGCGTTATAAAAACTGAATCCGAAGATCGTTTTGGACGCACAAAAACGTTAAAAATTGATTTAAAATATGCGGTTGAAGATGGAGTGATCAAGAAACAAAAAACACCGGGTCGTGCAAAACTCGAAACATGTAAGGTAGAGTCACTAGATGAGAAAAACATGGTTTTAAAATGTCCGTTTCTGTATTTGTTTTTCAAAAGATAATAACAGCCAGTTTTGGGGGGTAGGCTAAAGCCTATTTCCCCGGTTATTAATCAGACCAATAATTCTCACTGACAAAGTTTTCCAGGGCACGGACTTCTGCCCAATTTTCTAACTCCAGCATTGGCCTGGAATAAAATTTTTCAACATGCCCGAGACAAAGAATCGCAATCGGCAGGCTGCCTTCCGGCATCTTCAAAAGGGCGGCTAATTTTTCCGGATCAAATAACGATACCCAGCCCATACCTAAACCTTCAGCTCTGGCTGCAAGCCAGATGTTCTGTATTGCACAGGCAGTGGAAGCAATATCCATTTCAGGCAGAGTACGCCGGCCAAAAATATGCTGTTCGCGTTTATCAGGCAGCGCGACAATCAATAATTCGGCACACTCCATAACACCTTCAACTTTAAGCTTCATAAAATCCGTCTGGCGCTTGCCCAGTGCTGCTGCTGTAAGCTGACGTTCCTGTTCAACTAATCGATATACTGCATGGCGTAAAGCCTGATCAGTTATTCTGATAAAGCGCCAGGGTTGCATTAAGCCGACACTGCCTGCCTGATGCGCAGCGTTTAACAGCTTCGCTAACGTTTCGCCAGGCACAGCTTTATCAATAAAATGGCGCATATCACGGCGTTCGGCAATGGCGCGATAAACGGCTGATATCTCAACATCAGAAAATTTATGTTTATTCATAAGCCAGAGCCAGACTAATTAAAACAACGGTTTCAACCAATTCTACACTGGCACCATAGACATCCCCGGTCACGCCTTGTATGCGCTGCATACTCAGATGTCGTATCCAGGCAATGAGCATAAGGACTGAGAGTAATGTATAGATGTTTGTTAGCCACAAACACAACAACAGGGAAGCGAATATCATCAGTCTGGCGACGTGTCTGGGGAGGTGTTTCTGCATTGCACTGCCTAAGCCATTTTCTCTAACATACGGTGTGCTTAGCATCAGCAGCAAAATACTTAAGCGGCCTAAAAAAGGCGCAAGCAAAAGAAAGCCCAGTCCAGCATCAAGTTGCAGCAGGCTTTGAATGGCTGACCATTTTAACAGTAAAATTAAAACCAGAATAATCACCGCAACTGGCCCGGCTGCTGGATCTTTCATAATCTTTAAACTACGTTCCTTATCGCCTAAACCACCTGCCCAGGCATCACTGCAATCAGCAAGGCCATCAAGATGCAATCCGCCAGTCAACAAAACCCAGGCAGATAAAATAATGGCAGCATGAATAGCGAAGGACATACCCGGAAGTAATCTGGCAAGCAGGAACAGAATAGTCCCGATCAGCAAGCCGACTAAAGGATAAAAGAGCACCGATTGACCCAGGCGCTGGTCAGATACAGTAATGTTTAAATTTAACGGAATGCGGGTGAGAAATTGCACGGCAAGCGCAAAAGAAGCTAGCATGATAAAAAAGTCACTTAGCGATTAATATAAGGATTTCCATTACGCTTAAGCGTTTATTTTAATGGCCTGCCTTGTTGATCTTTGCATATTCTGCCAGAGTACAATAAAAAGGCATCGACAATAGGCCAAAGAATGCCAAAGCCAAGAGTGGCAATACACACCAGAGACTGTATAACAGCCAGCTTATAAAAGCCCAGATACCAGCGATGTCCGGCAAAAAAACCCGTTAAAGGGAAAAGCGCCAATGACAGTGCTATGATGCGTGATTTTACCGGCTCCTGATGATCCATATAGCTGCCAATAAGCGTGACCATAGTCGCATTGGCACCTTCACCTTCAAATAATACATCAGAATCAATAATAGGCAGAACGGGCTCACTCCATTCACTTACATGAAACTCGTAAAACTGTTCATCGCTTTTAATCACACCTGTTTGAGTGTCTTCATCGTAACTTTTAATTTTTCCAATCATTTTAAGTAAAACCTCATCTCATAATTTTCCATGATTTTACTATAGTTAAATGATTGGGGAGGACTTTATTCTAGTTCCCATGCTTGAATTATCCTCGTTCCCACGCTCCGCGTAGGAACTCATACTTGAACGCTTTGCGTTCAATATTTCGTGACGCAGAGCGTCTGCTTATGCATTCCCACGCAGAGCGTGGGAACGAGGGGGAGGTATTTAATCTCCAGCAAAGTGTCTAGTTCCCATGCTTGAATTATCCTGGTTCCCACGCTCCGCGTGGGAACTCATACTTGAACGCTCTGCGTTCAATATTTCGTGACGCAGAGCGTCTGCTTATGCATTCCCACGCAGAGCGTGGGAACGAGGGGGAGGTATTTAATCTCCAGCAAAGTGTCTAGTTCCCATACTTGAATTATCCTGGTTCCCACGCTCCGCGTGGGAATTCATATTTGAACGCTCTGCGTTCAGTGTTTCACCAAGCAGAGTGGGGAGTGAGGTCGGACAAGGATGAACGTTATTCACACGCTGTATTGATATCTGCGGCTGGAGTGGGGGCCTTAAGGTACAAAACTCTATCGTCTCCCGCTCTATTACCCGCTATAGTCGTGTCAATATCAGCATTGCCAATTCCAGCGCCTGAACCGGCGCCGGCAGAAACTAATCTGGCGCAATATCCTGCTGCAGTACCGGTTAAACCCGTTATGCTATCACATTGAGCAACACTAGGAACTTGTATAACAATAGGACGTCCCCAGGCATCCAAAACGACACTATCACCATCAGCAAATGCACGATGAACAAAAGTACCAGCAGCCGAAGTTAAATTTGTAGCCAAGGCCGCCTCTGATGCTAAAGTGATTCCATTCATTAAATAAGGCCCGCGCCAGCCTATCTGCGTATCGGGGTCAAAAGCTGCCCACCCACCCGCATCAAACAAATAATACAGGCTAAAATCGCTGCCGCCTTTACTGGCAGGATATTTCCCCAACGTATCCAGATAATACCGCTCCATAATTGCCCGCTTAATATTCGTCATACTCACATCCGTGACATCGCAGGTGGCTTTGCGACTGGTGCCGCTGAAATAGGGAATAATGAGCCCCGCCAGTGCAACCAGCACTAACAAGACTACCGTGAGTTCTATTAACGTCATACCCTGTTGCTTAATCTTATTCATTAGATCTCCTGTTTGTGGCCCGTATGCAGCTTGCGGAATACGGGGTTTTTTCTCGTTCCCACGCTCTGCGTGGGAATGCATACAGGAACGCTCAGCGTTCCGTTAGTACAGCATGCATCACCAATCACGATAGACCTCAATTAGCCCCGATTGATCAGCATAATTCCGCGCACTGGAATAGCGCCAATGCTCGGCAAGATCCACATACCCACGCTTAACGGGATTCAAATGCATATACTCCAGCTTCTGGCGCAAAATGGCTGCATTCTGTATTAACTGCGGATGCGAACCTTCCTCCCAGACCTGATAATCACGGTCCTGCTTATGCGCTTTTTTATAAAAAGCCAGTTGCTGTAAAAGCGTCTGTTCGCCCGTGGCTGATAAGTGATCAATCAAACCTCTTGCAGTAAAAGACTTAAACCGTTGTACATCTTTAATTAACTGATGCGATTGCGCGATCCAGTGTAAATGATTTTCCATAATCACATAGCCATACAGTTTAAGGTCGGCATTCTGTTGTAAATAGCAAAATGAATCTAAAATAATTTGTACGGCAGCAGGGCGGGTAAACATAGGTATCCAGTTGACAATAGTATTGGTTAAAAAATGCGGACTACTCTGCTCAGTTATTGTGTAGCGACTTTTGCCCATAAATTTACCTCATTACCCTTATATTTAGTTCCCGAGCTCCATTTTTTCTAGTTCCCACGCTCCGCGTGGGAATTCATACGGGAACGCTCTGCGTTCCGTACTCATGACGCAGAGCGTCTGCCACTGCATTCCCACGCAGAGCGTGGGAACGAGAGAAACCTGCGTTTCATGTTGCCTGTTGTCAGGTTGTTATATCAGTTTATCTAGTACCAGCGCGCCATTTTTTTCTAGCTCCCACGTTCCATTTCTAGTTCCCACGCTCCGCGTGGGAATTCATACGGGAACGCTCTGCGTTCCGTATTCATGACGCAGAGCGTCTACCACTGTATTCCCACGCAGAGCGTGGGAACGAGGGATACGGGCTACGTGATTACCAGTTAATCACTGGAAGTAACGAGCCTTTAAAAACTGAAACTAAGACTGCCGAGCCTGAATTATGAACTGTATCAGTACAGGAGGGTGAAGCGGATGCGTCAAATTCATTAACGGAAAGGCTAATTTGTCCGATAGGTATTGTTGAGTTAGGTCCTGAGGCATCATTAAAACCATCAAAAGAAAGCTGGTGTGTAAATCCATCTCTTGGTAATGTTTTGGGACCGCTTACAATTGGGTTATTTATTGTTATGATGTCTCCTGATGCTGCATCTGTTGATGAAACGTAATAAATTTTTACACAGATATCAATATCCGTGTTATCAGTTGCCCATGTGCCGCCTAGCCCCTCGCAACTAACTTTTGTGTCTGGTGTTACAAGTGTGCCTCCACAGTGGGATGTAGGAATCCAGTCTTCACCGTAGATGACTTCGCATTGGTATCGGGTTGTATACGTTGTTGTTGGATCGCAGGTTCCATCCCAATGTCCTCCTGCCATTTCACATGCGACTAAATCACTGTCAAATGGAAGTGCAGAACAAGTTCCAGCTCCAGAAAGTACTGCTGCTGAGGTATTGATTTGTATTCCAGTAACATCAACCTTCCAGCTGTTCGAATCAATCGCTAAATGATCTGTGCCAGGGTAGTCTTTATCAAAGGTATCGGTTCCTCCGGATACGCCATTTTTGCCATAGCTATTAAGTGTTATCGTGTCTGAGGTATTACTGAAATTCCAGCCGTGGTTAACTGTAATTGTATCGCTTCCTGTTCCCCAGCCGTCCGCAAGGGCCTTAGGTGAATCAATATTAATATAAGGCCCATTCCAGCCATAACCCTGCGACGTAGCGGTGTGGGGTACATATGCAGTCTGGTTGCGCCAACTTGCTCCGCAAGTTGCCTGACTATCTTTGGTTGGATCAGTTAAACAATAATCCTCCTCTAATAAATCATGAATTTTGAAAGGTAACCTGCCCATATCCTTCACAAACCCTGAAATATTCGGCTGGCCATTGATCAAGACATCGGGGCGGCCGATAATCGCGCGCCGGATCTTCTCGTAACGATCTTTGGTTACTTCATAGCGGCTCTGAAAGGCCAGTTCCGAGGTGGTTTCGATAGTGATCGACGCCATGGCGACCAGAACCATCATAACGACCAGTAGCTCTACCAGGGTAAAGCCGGATTGTTTAATGCAAATTGAATTCATAGTTAACTAAAAAATAAAACCTTGTGCCCACTGTCTGAGTCACAGCCATTAAGTTCAAATATTATTGTATTTATAATCAATGTATTACAGTGTTAGTTGGGGTGTATTTTTGTTGCAAAGCAATGCCAACGTAACTCAACACAGGCTCCAAACGAGGCAATGTTGGGTTACGTTATCTACGCTAGCGCTAGATAAGCTAACCCAACCTACGGTGTAATATTTTGTTGAATATATTTATTCCTTAACTTAATGGCAGTGACTATCGGTGTGGGAAATTATGCGCGGATGCCCGTGAGGCAAAGCAAACTGGCAGTGCTGCCCTTTGCTGCGCGTGAAAGTATATCAAGCAAAAATCAGTCCATATATAAAGCGTAAAGTGTTTTGCTGCGCTGCAACGGAGCGATCAGCTGATGCCTGGCATTGCGTAACACAGGGCGACCGGGTATGCAGCGCTCTGTTGCGCATGGCGGTGAGGTGGAGGGCTAGCTTAATTTTTGGTACTGCTGTCTAACGGACGAGTGTGGAGCGTGAAATTACGCGATGAGGTGTGGCATATAACCTGCCTGCCCTGGTCATATAGCACTATTCTTTGTAGGGAAATACTGCGCATTGACAATATCTGAAATGGGCGCTGAAAAAATACACAAAATTAAGCGTAATAGAATCAGCAAAGTAGACAAATAAATAAACAAATCAGCGCAAAAAAAACAAAGCTGGCACAGAACTGGCCATAGGATTCAGGATCTAACAAGTTCATTCGATTCAAGGAAGAAATAGCCAGACGGTGAAAAACAGGAATAGTCGAATAAGGGGGGGAAGGATTCCTCCCCACTGCCAGACGCTCTAGACCAGCAAGGGGCAGTGCGCGTTAGTCTTCACTTTAAACACTAAACTAACGATATTGGGAGAAACCCTTCGTGAAATATTATAACTACAAAGCCCGTCAAGCGGGTATGACTTTAATCGAATTGACTGTTGTTTTGTTGATTTTAATCGGTTTGGCTGGATTAATGATCCCTTATGTATCGGGTTTTGTTTCTAAAACGCATGATGCCACCGGGGATAATAATATTGCTAACTTGAATAATACAATTCAGCGTTTTCAAGTGCAATCTATGAAATTTCCTAATAACCTGCAATCCCTGGCTGATGTTTCAGGTGCAACGTATACCGAACTGATGAATACCAATGCAGGGGTTTATGCACCAACAACCTACGTCGAAGGTGGTGCGGGTAACATGCAGATTATGTCCTTAAGATCTGCGGGTATTACCAGTGTTTTGGATCTAAATCAGGTTGCAGGTACATTCAACGGCACAAGTGCTACTTTTACAGCAGCAGGCGCACCTGTTGATCTTACTATGGGTAGTGGTTCTACGTTAGGTGTTTTAACGGTCGGTTTAGGTGCTGAAACTACAGTAGGTACAGATGACTACGCTTCGATCGAAGAGCATTTAGCGGATGCGACTGGTGCACAAATATCGCATTTCAATGCAACCTGTAACGACTATGTGCTTTTCGGTATTGGTCAGGAAAATGAAATGATCGGTAAAGCTATGACCGATGCACCTATACATTTTGCACAACAAGGTGCAATGGGCCCGGATAACAACTACAACCGTTTTGTGGCTATCTTTGAAGTAGATAAAGCGAATGGGACTGGTGTTGTGCTAGCAGCTAACAGCCTACCAGAAGATGAACTTGGAAATGCATTAGCTACTGCAGACTGCGGAACGTCTACTCATGCTGCTAAATTTATCGGTACAGCAATGTTAATGATGCCTCCACATTTATGGGGATTAGCGCATTCATTAAGCCATACTTATGAAAATATTGCGAATGGCAACTAATTAATAGCTAGCTATTTATGATTCCCATGCTCTGCATGGGAATTTCTAACCCGCCGAAGTACAAAACAGATTGTTTATCGTGCTTCGGTTTCGTTTAAAGGATACATAAAACGAAGCAGGAGTTTGATTGTTATGGATGATTGCTAAAGAAGGCCGGGAGGGCCTTCTTTTACCCTAGCGGTGTGCTTTTATACAGAGAGCATAGCGCTAGGGTTTTTTTTGTGTTTATACCTGCTTGCCCTCGTTCCCACGCTCTGCGTGGGAATGCATGCTTAGACGCTCCGCGTCGTGTGTCAATGAGCTGAGAGGGTGGTTGTTTGATTCGCGACGCAGAGCGTCGCTTAATGCGTTCCCACGCAGAGCATGGGAACGAGAATATCCTGCATGGGAACGAGAATGTCCTGTGCGGGAATGAGAATATCCTGTGTGGGAATGAGAAAGTTCCTGCGTGGAACGAGGACAAATATGTTAAATAAATTTTCCTGGCCTTACCGGCTATTGGTGGTGCTGCTGGCGCTGGGAGTGTATGGCTTTATGCGTCAGCCGGTGGTGTTGCTGGATGAGTTAAAAACCACGCTGGATAATAAGGATGAGGCGCAATGGCAGAGCTTAACAGGGACTGCGCAGGTGCAGCCGTATAGCAAGGCGATGCTTGAGAGCTTGCTGAAAATGAAGTATGCGGCGGACTGGGAGCAGGGCAATCGTGGCGATGCGATAAACAGTTATTATGCCGGACAAGAGCAACTGGATGTTATCAGCCGTCAATTAGCCGGTACCGAAGGTTTTCGACATTTTATCTGTGGTGATTTAACCGGCTTTCTGCACACATCGGAGCAAAGCGCTGAGGGTTGTTGGCAACTGGATGGTGTGGTGCGCTGGGTATCGCCTGTGGAAGTGCGGGTGTTGTTTGTGAATCCGCAAACGGGTTGGCAGTCGTCGCTGTTATTGCAGCGCGATGGCTTGTTTAGCTGGAAAGTGGCGGCGGCGGATTTACCGGTAGATGAAATACTGGCCGCCTATCAGCAGCGCCTGGTGGAATAAAAAATTCTGGTTGCCACGTTCCCACGCTCTGTGTGGGAATCCATACGGGAACGCTCCGCGTTCCGTGACGCAGCGCGTCAGCTACTGCATTCCCACGCAGAGCGTGGGAACGAGGTGGAGAGCGTGAGAACGAGATGGAGAGTGTGGGAACGAGCTGGGTTGAGAGACTCGGAGTGTCAGACTCTGTATTTCTGCGCTAGCGCGGAAACAATAATAATTATAAATAGTTGTCATGAAGTTACCTTTTGCAAATGCGCGTCCTGCGCATACTTTACTGTATATCACTGAGGCCAAGACCTTCCGTATAGATGTCGACAGACGCGGCGTGATGCAAGGCGAAGTCGAGGTGATTGAATTGCGTTGTGATTCTTCGCGCAGCATTCCTGCTGTTCTTGAGCATATTATCGAAAATTCCCCGCCGTTAGGCAAAAAGCTGTGGATCCTGTATGTGCGCCTGGCGACTTATTTAATCGCTTTACCCTCGGTGCAGGTTGCCGGGGTTGAGGATGAGGTGCTGGAGCAGGCTTTGCTGTTTGAATATGAGAGTCTCAGCGGGCAGTCAGTGACCAACAGCCAGCTGGCTTATCAGTTTGTGGCTGATGCGGATGAGATGAGTTCCTACTGGATTATTCTGCTGGCCAAAGAGACCTTTACGAACATCAATGCAGTGTTAAAAACGGCGCATTGTAAACTGGGCGGAGTAGGGCATCCGGGCGGTCTGCCTTTTCAGTTTTCCGGTAAAGACGCGCCAAGCTGGTTGCGCGTAGAAACCTGGTCGGATAGCTGTTTTGCCTTGACTAAAAATCCGGATAGCGGCTTTTCACTGCAAATTTTTCACTCCGGACAAAATTCGCGCTGGCAGGATGAGCTGGATCACTGGCTGGCTGAAACCGGGGAAGTGGATAAGTCGGAAGTGATTTTTAATAATAAAATCGAGTATTTGCCGGAGATTGAGGAGCGTTATCATCTGACACTGGATGGCGCGCTGACTTACTGGATGGGCTTGTGGGCTGACTATCTGGTGAATAACAGAGCGTCTGCGGTGCCGTTGTTGAATACGCAGCGTAAAGTGAATATGGATCTGGTGTTTATGCTCGGCGGTGGCAGTCTGGCACTGGCTTTATGTCTGGGGCATTTTAGCTGGAATTTATATCAGCGCAATGATTATGAATTTCAGATCGCGCAGTTACAGGAGACGGAGAAAAATATCAAGACAGCGCGTGACGGAATTAACAAGACTCGTAGTGAGGCGACTGTTATAGAACAAAAAGTCCAGTTATTGCGTAACAATGTCAAGGTGATTCCAGCGGCGATGGCGGCTTTGCAGCAGCGGCCGATGGCTTTATTACTGGGTTTGTCCAAACATGCGCCGGAGGATTTGCTGATTGAGTCGGTGAGTGTGGATGAAGAGCGGCAGATTGTGATTACCGGAGTGTCTTTGCAACCGCTGTTGATTAATGAGCTGGCGAGTAACGTGAAAGACGATTTTGCGGCGTTGGGCTGGCGGGTGAAAACGCCCTATAAAACGGATTTGCAGGCTTTTGCCGGTGGCGGGCCGTGGGAGTTTAAATTGGAATTGGTGGATGAGGGGTTGCAGGGGTTTGTGCCGCTTGAGCCATAGTTTGTTGTTGCCCGCGCTCCATCATGTTTTCTGGTATCCATGCCCTGTATTTTTTTTCGGGTTTCTCATGCGCTGTATTTTTTTCTGGTTCCCATGCTCTGCATTTTATTTCTGGTTCCCATGCTCTGCGTGGGAACCCATAGGGGAACGCTCTGCGTTGCATGACGCAGAGCGTCGGTTACTGCATGCCCACGCGGCGCGTGGGAACGAGAGGTTATAAATGACAGCAGAAAAAAAAAGAGAACAGATTTTAAAGCGGGCTTTGCCGGCGTTATTTATTACCATTATTTATTTTATTTTTGTCAGTAATATTATGGGTGAGCAGGCGAGCAAGGCGCTGGATGATTATACCCAGCTGACACGTCGTGGTATTTCACCTGCCTCATTGCCCGGAATGTATATGCAGCAGGATCAGGCGCGGCAGCAGTTGAGCGCTCTGCAGGCTGAACAGACCAAATATGTGCAGGAAATTAAAGGTATGGTGGGCTATTTATCGGGCGATATCGATGCGACTGCGACGGCGAGCACTTTGGCGCAGATTCTGGCGCAACATCATATACGAGTGGAGAAGGAGTTGAGCGAGCCTTTTGAAAGTAAAAACCTGCCCCCTTCGCTGGCCGAGGTAAAAGCGTTGTTGCAAGAGTCGATTAAGGCCGGTGATACGTTTGGTGTGCAGCACTTATGGTTACGCGGCAGTTATCAGGCGATGTATGCGGCATTGGCAGACATGAATGCCGTGCAACTGGGGGCGATTCCGGTGGCTTTTAGTATGTCGGTGCCGGATGAAAGGGCCACGGGTGAGCTGGACTGGGAGCTGGTATTGTGGATGTGATGATGACTACATTGTTCTGGGTGTGTTCTGGTTCCCACGCTCTGCGTGGGAATCCATACGGGAACGCTCAGCGTTCCGGTTGCATGACGCAGAGCGTCTGCCCCTGCATTCCCACGCAGAGCGTGGGAACGAGATGCTTAATGTTTAGTATTTGGCGTGGGAACGAGGTGTTTGGTGTCTAGCGACAAGGTGAGGTGTTTATGAGTAGCAATTCAAATTTTTCTTTAGCGAGCTGGAAGACGCAATCCAGAGAACATGAGCTGCGCGCGAATCAGCGCAGTGTGGTCAGCGGCTGGAGTGCGACTTTATTTACTGCGGCCGGAAGTTCAGTGTCTGGCACGGTGGTGGATAGCTCCTTGACAGGTGTCAGTCTGGTTATTGCTCAGGGCGGGATAGATATTGATGTGGATGTTGAGCTGACGCTTAATCTGAATACCGGGCAGAGACGATTTACCCGTATAGCGCGGGTCTGCTGGCTGGATCGTAGTGCGGGTGATGTGCATTTTGGCGTACAGTTTGTCGATCATACCGGCTTGACACCGGAGACGCATCAGCTGGATATCAGCGCTATCCGTATTGATCCGGCTTGTGCTTTAAGAATTCCAGCCGGTATTGCTGTGCGGCGTAAGCTGTTGCCTTTTCTGGATCTGCATGGCGTTATTCAAGTGGCGTGTGCCGATATTAAAAATATAACGGTGCTGAATAGCGTGAGCAGGATGTTAAAAGCGCCTATTCGCAGCTGGCCGGTGGATGCCAAAGCGCTAGAGCAGGTGTTAAAAGATGTTTACGGTAATACCGTGCATCAGGCTGCAGTTAAACCGGTTGCGAAACAAAAGGAGGATGCCGGTAATGCGGCGATTGATCTGGCAGAGGGACTGCTGTATTCGGCTTTTATACGTCAGGCGTCGGATATTCATGTAGACCCGCATGTTAAAGGTGCGCGGATTCGCTTCAGGGTGGATGGCCAGCTGGAGGTGTTTGATGAAATCAAGACAGATATTTATCAGGATTTAGCGAGTCGACTTAAGGTTATTTCCGGGCTGGATATTGCAGAGAAGCGTGCGCCACAGGACGGGCGCTTTACGCATAAATTTACCGGCAGCAATCAGCAGGTGGATATCCGTGCGGCGACTCTGCCGACCAAGTATGGCGAGCGGATTACCATGCGTTTGCTGGCGACGCAAAATGATTCTTTGACGCTGGTTAATCTGGGGTTTATTGAATATCACCAGTTAATGATTGAGCAGTTTTTGAGTCGTATCCAGGGAATGATGGTGCTGACCGGCCCTACCGGAAGCGGTAAAACGACGACTTTATATGCGGCGATGACCAAATTGTTGCGTGAGCGTCAGGTGAATATCATGACGGTGGAAGATCCGATTGAATATGAAATCCCTGGTGCGGCGCAATGTGAGATTGATTCCAATTCGGATAAGGTGAGTTTTAATTCGGCGTTACGCAGTATTTTGCGCCATGACCCTGATGTGGTGATGGTGGGTGAGATCCGCGATAAGGAAACCGCGGATATTGCGATTAAGGCAGCGTTGACCGGGCATATGGTGTTGAGCACTTTGCATACTAATTCGGCGATTGCGACGATTACGCGGTTGATTGACATGGGTGTGCCGGCATATCTGGTGGCGGCGGCGTTGCGCGTGGTCATTGCACAGCGTTTATTACGCCGCTTGTGCGGGCATTGCAGTATTGCACGCCCCTTACTGGCGGTTGAGGCTATCGCGATTGATCGCAAGGATCTGGAAGGTACCCGTGTGTATGAGCCGGTGGGCTGTGTGTATTGTGGCAATAAAGGTTTTAAGGGGCGGATTGGTTTGTATGAGGTGGTGGAGTTGCGCACGGAGTGGGCGCGAGTCATTGCCGAAGGCGGCAGTGAGTCGGATTTGCTGGCTATGATGCACGCGGAAGGGATTAATAGTTTGCTGGATGATGCGGTGGATAAGATGTTGCTGGGTAAAACTTCGTATTCAGAAGTTATGCAGGTGGCGTCGTCGTGGTAGCCCGGAATTTAGGGTGGGTAGTGAGTGACGCTGTACGTCACGAAACGCAGAGCGTTTCTTCATGCATTCCCACGCAGAGCGTGGGAACGAGGGATGTAGGTGGCATTGTCGTGGTAGCCCGGAAATTGGGGTGGGTAGTGAGTGACGCTGTGCGTCACGAAACGCAGAGCGTTTCCTTATGCATTCCCACGCAGAGCGTGGGAACGAGGGGTTTATAGCGCGTGGGAAGGAAGGGTTTATTTTGCGCAGGTGAGAGTGAGGGGGGTTCTCGATGACAATTTTTAGCTATACCGCTCGGGATCGTAGCGGTCAGCAGACGAGTGATGTGGTGGACAGTGTTTCGCGGGATGCGGCGATTATGCAGTTGCGTGGTGAAGGTTTGCTGGTTTTACAGATTAATGAGCTGAAAAAAAATAAAGATGAGGAGTCTTATAGTTTAAATCCCCTGGATTACCGTTCAATCAGGTCTCTGGATATAGAGAATGCCTTTCATCAGATTGCGGTGATGTTGCGCAGCGGTGTGAGTTTGATGGATGCCGTGGAGTTGATACGCAAACATTCACGTATAGGTGTGCGTAAGGTATGGGTGAAGATTGCTGAGCGAATTCAGCAAGGCGGTGCGCTTACCGATGCCTTAATAGAACAGGATCTGTTTTCTAATTTGACCATTCAATTAGTCAAGGTGGGAGAGCAAACCGGGCATATGAGTACCGTTATGGATCAGGCGGCTAAAGAGATGGCTTCGACGCGGCGTTTAAAAAAACAGATTACTTCGGCTTTGAAGTATCCGGTGTTTACCTTGCTGTTTGCTATTGGTCTGGTGGTGTTTATGCTGACCAGTATCGTACCGGAGATCAAGAAGTTATTGTTGATTATGGGGAAACCGATGCCACCCATTACTCAGGCATTGATCGATATATCCGACTGGTTTGTTCAGAATGCGATATTTATGGGTATTTTTGCCGTGGTGTTTGTCGTGGTTTTTGTACTGTTGTATCACTGGCCGCCTTCACGCTGGTGGGTGGACCGGTTTTCTTTGAGAATTCCATTGATCGGGCATGTTTTACGGCTATCAGGAACGGTGCTTTTCTGCCGGGCGATGGGGCTGTTACTCAGCAGTGGTGTATTGATTGTGGATGCTTTAAAGACCATGGAGCAGTTGCACGGTAATAAATTTATGGCCAGTCATGTCGCTTTTGCACATAGCCGGGTACTGCAGGGTTCTTCTTTGGCTGAGCCTTTAGCTGAGAAGGCTCGGTATACGGATCTGGTGTTGCAAATGATTCGAGTTGGTGAGAACTCAGGAACTCTGGATGATATTTTAGTAGAAATGACAGAATATCATAATGAGTTGCTGGAACAGTCTATAGCGAAATTGACGGGAATGATTGCGCCTATGATGACTATATTTGTGGGAGGCATTATTGGCTTTGTCTATGCGGCCTTTTTGGTGGCGATGTTTTCAGCGGCAGGCGGGAGTCCTTCATGAGGTGGTTGGTTTTTGGGTTATTGGGGTTTTGTTCACTGGTGTTTGCTGCACAAAAGCAAGTGCAAGAACAAGCTCCAGAACAAGTACAAGAGCAAGTAAAAAAACAAGTCCCAGGACAAGTACAAGAGGAAGTACAAAAGCAAGTCCCGGAAAAAGTACAGGAGGGCGCGCCAGGAAACAGGGTTTACAGAAAAAGCAGTGGTTTGAATGTAAATAATGTTAATAAGACGGTTAAAGTTTTGCGTGACCCTTCGGCGATGAGTGGCAATTTCAGGCAGGCACTGCGTGGTTTGCAGGGGAAAAGTCCACCTGTAATACAAGGTGTACCAACTGCGGTGGGTGCGAAAAAATTTGAGCTGCCTGAGATTGAGATTGTGGGGCGGGTTTATAGTGAGAATAAGCCTGCTACAGTGGTGCTTAAGGCAAATGGTAAATATCACCATTTTGTAGAAGGTGATCAATTAACCCGGGTGATTGATGATCAATTGGTCACTTTTCATGTACAGGAAATCAACGAGCATAGAGTCCGCTTATTGGTTATGCCTTTTAATAAAATTCTGATTTTTAATTAAGCTATGTGGTCTATGTTCCGTTTGCGTTGTGTCTTATTAATTGTGTGCCTGGCTGTTTTCGGTTCCGCATGGTCGGCTAAAAGAATTAGCAACAAGATTTCCGAGCTTGATTTTCAAGATATTACGGTGGGTGATGCGCTGCGTATTTTGTCCAAGCAATCGGATATGAATATTATTTCCTCTAAGGCGGCAGCGGAAATACAGATGACCATGTATTTACGTAATATACAGCCGATGGCCGTGCTGGAGGCGATGGCGAAAACGTATAATCTATGGTATGAGAAAGATAAAAAATCCGGGGTTATTCGGGTTTATACCGTTAAAGAATTCCGTCTGGGTAATGTCGACTATCGAAACGAGCGTACCGAAGTGTTTACTTTTAAGCATCAGCGTACTTCGCTGGACTTCGGCTATATGATTCAGGATTTATTTGGCTACGGGCGGGTAATGCTAAGTCAGGGCGCTGATGAAAATGAAGTGATTAATGATCTGTATGAGCGCCTGGAGCGCTTCGATATTATTGCCAGCAATACTTATAATCAAACTGATAATAGTAATTCTAATGGCTTTGGGATTAGTAGTTCGGGGGGGGGTAACAATAATAGCCAGAATGGCAATAACAACAGCAATAATAATAGCCGGAATGGCAACAATAACAATAATAGCCAGAATGGAAATAATAATAACCGCAATGGCAACTATAATAACCGCAATAGCAATAACCGCAATGGAAACGGGCAAAACAATGGCATGTTTTTAGGCCGTAATCAGGCATTTGATGCCTTGGAACAGTTGCCGAAAAATGAGACTGATGCGATGTTGACCGGCTCGCATATAGGCTCTACAGCGTCCATGAATGAGTTGATTGAGCATGTTTCGCCGATTTATGTAACCTTGATTCGTCGCCAAAACCGTGTGTTAGTGCGTACCCGTGATAAAGACGCCATGCAGGAAATTCAAATTTTATTCAAGAAATTGAATATTAATATGGCGACATTAATGCTTGAAGTGAAGGTGCTGGAGCTGATTTTAAATGATGGTTATGAATCAAGTTTTGATTTTACGATTAATTCAGGGGATTTTCAGGTAACCAAGGCATCCAGCGAGAATTTTATTACAGCAGCGAGTAATGTCTCTGATCTGGTCCGCACCGGACTGGGTGATCCCTCTATGGTTGCGGCGGTGGTCAGTAAAAACTTCAAGGCGCGTTTAAAACTGCTGGAGGAGGAAGGTCGGGTGACAGCGCTGGCGACTCCGATGATTACCACTTCCAATCAGGAGGTCAGCCGGATATTTATAGGTGAGGAACGGCCGATTACCACGAGTCTCAGTGTGACTTGTCCTGCGATAGCAACGCAGTCTGGAGTGCTTGGCGGTGGCATTTCGCAGAGTGTTTGTATTCAAGCCCCTGATACTGAAATTCGACCGATTGGTAAAACCTTGTTATTAACACCGAATATCAGTGCGGATGGTACGGTGGATATTCGCCTGTTGGTTGAAGACTCCAGGGTTTGTGAAGGTTGTGGCAATATCCCCAATGCTGATGGAAGAGGGACACTAACGAATTACAAGGTAGATACGGTACAGGCGCAGACTTTTTCTGGTGATATTGTCGCGGAAAATGCACAGATGATTGCTGTCGGTGGTTTGATTAATGAGCGCTCTGAAGATATAGAGAAAAAAGTCCCGGTATTGGGCGATATTCCTTATTTAGGTTTTTTCTTTAACGATATTCAGAGGGTGCGCAGACGTACTGAAATGGTGATTTTGATTCGTCCTTATGTGATGAATAATAAAGAGGATGATATTGATGTGAATCAGGCCTGGCTGGAGGCGAATAGCATTCATCCCAGTGCGGATAATCTTAATCATCTGGATATGTACAAGAACAACCAGCATCTGGATAAAGGCTATGAGTTACAACCGGATTATAAGGTGTACCCCCTGCAAGATGAATTTGACAGTTATCATGGCAAAGGTGCAGGTGCCAAGGTGCCTAAAGTTGCTGAGCCCGAGCAGGCTACTTTTATGCAGTTGACCGAATATGCGGCCAGAACAGTACGTCTGCCAGACTCAAAGCATGAGAAGGTTGCAGGAATTCAGGCGGTGCAAGTGCCTGGTGCGTATCAACTTGCTGAGGTGTTTTATGATTTGCGTCTTACAGCCGCTCCTGTTGCGAGTTGGCGGAAAGGAGGCGTTTATGTGACGGCTGTTGAGGTGCGTAATTTGTCAAATGAGACGGTTACGATTGATTATCAGCACCTGAAAGGCAACTGGCTGGCATCGACGATTGAAGAGGAGAAAGTCGCACCGCGGAAAGATTTTGGCGATATGACATATTTGTATCTGCTTTCGTCCAAGCCTTTTGAGCAGGCGTTAGAGTACTAGGGTAGGGCTCTCGTTGCGGTCTTGCATGCTGGGGCGAGTGTAAGAGTTTAACTTTAACGGAATGCGCTTGAGGGATGGCACAGCGAGCGCAAGAGACGCTAGCATGATAAAAAAGTCGCTAAGCCTGTAACCTGGAAACTTCAGTTGAGCACGGATTTTGTGGAAAATCTGAGTGTGAAAGACAAGGCACAGCTCGCAGGCAATGGCCGTAGTAGTCCTTGGCAAGAGTTGTATCACAACCGACTTATAAAAGCCCTGATAGCAACAAAGTGCTATGCGGCGTAATTTTACCGGCTCCTGATGATCCATATAGCTGCCAATAAGCATGACCATAGTCGCATGGGAATTTATATATGCTTGCTCAACGTTTCATAACCCAGCGTATTAGTTTTTAATGAATCAAGTTGAGGTGTTGATAAAAAGCCGGTGAGATTCGGAAGGAAAGGTGACTAACTCAGGGTGAGCTTATTTCTAGCTTAGAAAATTTTTATGAAACTCTGTTTTAATCGGTGAATTAAAAGGTATTGGGGACACTTTTTAAAGCGCCCCCAATACTCCATATTAATAAACTAAAGTATATTTAATAGACTATTCTTCTTCGTCTTCGACTACCAGTTCATATCCTTTAGCTTCTAACTCTCTTACAGCAGTGGCAAAGCTATCTTCTGCAGCAGCATCATCAGCAGCAAAAGAATTAGGATGAAAAGGTAGAGGAACAACTCCGTGTGTAATCATTGAGCAATATGCTACTGGTCTGTCGCTGTGACGAGGTATATAAGATCTTCCTGATGGTGAGACATTTAAGTAAACTTCTGCTCTGCACGCAGCACCAGTAACATTAAGATATTCTTCATCAACAGCAAGTAGTTTTACTAGAGTAACAAAGTGGTCACTACCAGGGAAACTAAAGGTGAATTTTTTATGATACTTTAAGCCGCAAAATTCGACTTTTCTAGCCCACACCTTCTTGTATTTAGCTCCATCAGGTTTGTCCCCTATTATAACCGCAAGATCATGACCATGATTCGGTATTAAGTAATATCCAACACCGTCAAGCTCGCAACCTTGATCAATTGATTGTGCCTGTGCTGCACTCATTACTGCAAACATTGAAATTGCTGCAATAACACTTATAAAATAATTATTTTTCATAATTGTAGTCCTTGTTTATTTTGGAATGACTTCATCCTTAAAAAGAAATAACACTCGGAAGTCCTTAATTGTTTTCCGCTTTTAAATTATATACCTAACATCTAAAATGGGAAGTTTTTTTAGGGAATAATTGAAAAAATAATTAATAAATGGGTTATCTGGCCTATTTTTCTGCAAATTATGAAAATAGCGCCAAGGCGAAGTGCGTTGTTTAAACCCTGAAATGAAGACGGCGAGATCATTCGTCAAATTGAAATACGCTAGCAATGCAAGAAAGAAGTGTGTTGTATTCTGTAGGTGCACGGGTCGTGCACCTATTTTTTCATTTCAGGGAATTAAATAGTGCTCTTAGTATTCTAATTCTACCTAGGAATCGGCATCTTGCTTTACATGCGTAGTAAATAAAATACCCTGTAGTTTTATCAACATAATGCCAATAATAATACTGGAAATTAAAATAATCCAGGTGTAATGGGTGTTGTCAATAGGATACAGGTCAGGTGTCAAAGGTGCTGTCAAGCCTAAAATACTATCTAAGTTTCCAGACCCTTTTCCTACTTTTAGCTGGGCTTTCATGCCTTTTTCTGTATGTTGGGAGACTTCACAGTGGATGTAATAGGTATAGTCACGGCTGGGTACGATAAACGAGCCGGTTTTTTGACCTTTGCCGTAAAGTTCAATGGTGAACATGCCTTTGGGGTACATGTACCCTGGCAGACCATGAATCATAAATTGATGGCGTATATCATCTTCGTTGATAAAAGTGACATTAACACGGGCACAGGGGGGGACTTGCCAGTCGCGCTGATCATAAGTAAACATTTTGCCCGCAAAGTCCTGGGCAAATTTTTTCCCACCACGAATAGTGATATTGACATCCTCGGAGATTGCCGGGCAATCTTTGGGTAAGTTATCCGGGTTATTATTCATAATCATGCTTTTCTCATCCATGATCATGCCACCATGATTCATTGCAGCAAAAACAGGCATGGTTAAAACCAAAGAACATACCAGTAATGTTATCTTTTTCATGAGTCAGCCCTGTTTAATCCACGAATAATAAATACCGTTAGCCCGATTGCAAGGCCCGCTAATAATCCAAATAAAATAATACGCAGGTAATCCGGAGCAAGTTCACCCGCTTCAAGTTTTCCCCAGAGTGGACGTTGTTTGGCATAATAGCTATTAGTCAGCACATCATCTAAAGCATCGTCGCGTAAAACGGATGGCATACCCTGCTTGTTGAGCAAGCTTTCATAAACCAGTAAGGCTATATTTCCGCCAGGGCTCATGCCATCATTGGCAACGCCCATTTCCACATGATCATGAAACAGCCAGACGCCTTCGCCATAGCTGTGCAAGCCATCATTAGTCGTTTGCAGGTTTAAGTCAATGCGCTGCGCAGCGGCTAAGTCATAAACATCACGGGTAATTTGAGCGGCAGGATTCTGTGCCACACCATCATAATCAGTAATGGTCGCTTTATGACCATGTATATGTACCGCAATATTGCTGTGCTGGGTATTAGCGATACGTAGTTTAATATTTTCGTCTGGTTTGGCAATGATCAGAGCATCACGCAAGGTGAAAGGGAAAGAGTGGCCATTGAGCATAAAGTAATTTTCTCTGGACTCACTCATATTATAAACGCGGTGCATTTGCTTGGAAATTACACGTATATCATTAGATTCTTGTATGCTTTTTGCCAGGTTTTTATCTATTGACTGATAATGCAGATCGTATTCGCGGTCAAATTTTTGCTTAATTGCGACTGAAGAATGGCGCACATGTCCCGCGCCTACATTAAAGGTTTGTACCCAGTTGTTGGGCTTGTTTTCTTCAACCACAAACATGCCATTTAAGCCCATCATTAAATGTTTATCAGTTTGCACATGGCAATGATAGAGCATGGTTCCCGCATGGCGCGGCTGTAGTTCATAGGTACGGGTAGAGCCAGGCATAACGGGCTTTTCGCCGGTAACCGGTACGCCATCATTATCGCCTCCTGTGGGTGTTTTAAATGCATGATCGACACCATGAAAGTGCAGAGTATGCGGAAAATAATGCGTATTTTCCAGCGTGATGTATACCTTGTCGCCTTGTTCTACGCGTATCACTGGAGAGGGTGCGCGTAAAATCGCATTGGCTTGATTTGAGCGGAAATTTTTCACACTCATGCCGCGTAATTTAGGTGAAAATGCCCACATGCCTGGTTGAATACCAGGTGCAATTTCATAAGTGGGAAAAACGCCGGGACTGTCAGGCGTCGCGCCGTTTAATTCAATGACTTCGAGTTTTATGCGGATAATATCCGGGTCGCCATCGCCATCTAAATCATCACTTTTGGTTAAGGCATCTTCAGCAATACGACTATGCATGATGGTAGGCATGGAAGCATTGTTCATTCCTTTGACAAAGGCTGCAATATTATACGGGTTGTCCGGTTCGCAAAGCAGGGATTCATCTATTTCAACACCATCAATCACTTGTGCCGCGCGCCATTCGGGGTGCTCGTCTTCACATGCTTTGTAGACCTTCAGCGGCTGACTTAGCTGGGGTTGTTGTCCCGCTGGTAAGTCAATGCCTGCTGCGCGCTGAAAAAAAGCAGGTCGCAGCCATGCACTTAAGACAATCAGAGCAACGACAACAGGAATAAGACGGTAATAGAAAATTTTGTTGTGCATATAGTAAGGATGGCAGAAAAAATTTGGTGGTTAAAAAGCTGATATTGAAGCATCCTTGCCATTTAACCTAGAAACCGCAGTTGACCGCTATAAAACATTATAAGTGACTGAATATAAAATATAATGATCGTAAATGCTTGTCACCTGTTGGGTGACTATACTCCGCTTTACGGTTTTGTGGATAAATCTGAGCACGAAATACTGCGTTACAGCTCTTGCCAAGGGCTACGGCCATTGCCTGCGAGCTGTGCCTTGTCTTTCACACTCAGATTTTCCACAAAATCCGTACTCAACTGCGGTTTCTAGGTTCAATGACTTTTCCAAGGCAATATAATCAAACGTTTATAATAGCATAATTTTATAGAGGGACGTTTTCTGGTTCGCTGAGTACATATCTATATGAATTACCATGCAAAGCAATAAAAAACGTAACCCAACATAGGCTCCAAACGAGGCATTGCTGGGTTACGTTATCTACGCTGCGCTAGATAAGCTAACCCAGCCTAGAGTGTAACATTTTGTTTAATATGGATTTATTCCCTAACTTAATGGCAGTGATGTTTTTAGCAGGAATCTCGTGGGTTAAGCAAAGATTCCTGATAAAAAACTTCGGGAATGACGAGACGCTTAACAAACGGATATTTTAAAATTTATTTTAATATAGCTGTGAGTTGTACGTAATCAGGTGGGTTTATATATGCTTGCCCGGGTTAAGTTGCTGGAGTATGAAATTCACACTAAAAGCGATAATTAATAATACGATGCCCAAGGCCAGGCCGAGTTCAAAATCTCCTTTACTGGTTTCTAGCGCTATTGCAGTAGTCATGGTTCGCGTCGTTCCTTGAATATTACCTCCCAGCATCATGGCGGCTCCCACTTCGCCTATTGCTCGCCCGAAGCCTGTAATAACCGCCGCCAGAATCACATAACGTAATTCTTTTATCAGCGGCAAAAATAACTGGCTTTGGCTGGCTCCCAGTGATTTTAGGGTAGGTAATAAGCGACTATCGGCTGATTGTACTGCGACTACGCACATATTGATAATAATCGGCAATATTAAACTGGCTTGGCCAATAATAACGGCGGGTTCTGAATACAGCAGACCATAATCACCCAATAAACCACGGCGACTGAGTAAACCATAGAAAATCAGGCCTATCATTACCGTTGGCATCGCCATTAAGGTATTCAGTAATTGCAATACCATGCGTTTGCCAATAAAGGTATTTATAGCAATTAATATGCCTACAGGAATTGCGATTAGTGCGGCGAGTGTTGTAGCTATCAGCGCTATTTTTAACGATGTCCAGACAATCAGGTAAATTTCAGGGTCAAACTGCAGCAACAGCTTGATTGCCGCAGTAATGGCATCGGTAAAATAATTCATTTGCTTATGCGGGATCTGAACGTTGCCAGTGCCCTGACTTTCCGCCTGATTTTTGTTGCAGTTGCACTTTGTTAATGCTCATGCCTCGATCAACTGCTTTACACATATCGTAGATGGTCAGTAACGCGATTTGCGTTGCTGTTAATGCTTCCATTTCAACACCGGTCTGGCCATTGGTTTTTACTGTGGCGTGGCAATGAATACGGTTTTTTGCTGTGTCAATTGTGAAATTTACTTCTACATGAGTAATAGGCAGGGGATGGCACAGGGGGATCAAGTCAGCGGTTTTTTTGCTGGCCATAATCCCTGCTATGCGGGCAATGGATAGCACGTCGCCTTTTTTATGTTGGCCGTTTTGAATAAGAGTCAGGGTACCTGGCAGCATTTCGATATAACCAGTGGTGACTGCGCTTCGCTGGGTAATCGCTTTTTGGCCAACATCGACCATATGCGCTTCACCTGATAGGTTGAAATGGGTTAGTTTTGTCATGTTACTTTAGATTTCGATTAATGGCATGTATCATCCGTCTATTATCTATTTTTTTAGTCAATGAGTGAATGGCTGTGAGCATTAAAGTTCGTTATTTTGCAAGTTTAAAAGAAAGTTTAGGTCGCGATAGTGATAATCTGGAATTTGAACAGACTATTAGTGTAGCTGAAGTGTGGGCAAGGGCCGTTCCAGCAAAGGAAATGCCCGTCAATATACTTGCAGCCGTTAATATGCAATATGTGGGTTTAGATCAGCAAGTGGCTGATGAGGACGAAGTTGCATTTTTCCCGCCTGTGACGGGAGGTTAGCATGATTAAGATAGTGTCTGCTGAATTTGATCCTTTTGCCGAGGCTCAAAGCCATCAGAAAAAAAGTGCCTTAACGGGAAAATACGGTGCGACCAGTCTATTTATTGGCACGATGCGTGATTTTAATCAAGGCGACAAGGTGCAGGGTATGACTCTGGAACACTACCCCGGTATGACTGAAAAACAATTGGCTATGGTTGTAGCAGACGCTGAAGAAAAATGGTCATTACTGGATTCACTGGTCATTCATCGTGTTGGTGATGTGTTTACTGATGATGTACTGGTGCTTGTTGTCATCTGGTCTGTGCATCGAGGTGATGCGTTTGATGCCAGTCGGTATATTATGGAACAATTAAAATCGAAAGTGCCTTTCTGGAAAAAAGAGATACTAACCGATGACCAGCATCGCTGGGTGGTAAAAAATACGGATGGGTATTTGTAAGCGATTTTATTTCGGGATTTACTCGTTCACCGGTTCTGCGTGGGAATGCATCCGTAAACGCTCGGCGTTCTGTGATGTAGAACGTCTGCTCATTCATTCCCACGCTGGGCGTGGGAATGAGGTTTGCTGCTGTTATTTAAAATGCAGGTTTTTGTGCTGTGTTGTTGTAACGCTCAATACTTGACGTGATTTCAGCTTCGGCATCTGCAATGCCGAACCAGCCTTCAACCTTAACCCATTTGCCTTTTTCCAGATCTTTGTAATGCTCAAAGAAATGAGAAATTTTATTCAGATCCGCTTCCGGGAAGTCCAGATAGGTTTCAATTTTATTGTAATACTGAGTCAGTTTTTGTACAGGTACAGCCAAAATTTTTGCATCTTCACCTGCTTCATCAGACATTTTCAGTACACCAATCGGGCGGCAACGAATAACACTGCCACTTAGAATAGGGTGTGGTGTTATAACCAATACGTCAACCGGATCACCGTCATCAGATAAAGTGTGTGGAACATAACCATAGTTTGCAGGGTATTGCATCGCTGTACCCATAAAACGGTCTACAGTTAATGCGCCAGTTGCTTTGTCTACTTCATATTTGACAGGGTCACTGTACGCTGGGATTTCAATAATAACATTGATGTCACTAGGGACATCTTTACCAGATTTGACGTTTGTAAATGACATATTGCTTCTCTTAAATATGGAAAATTAATAACTATATAATTATACGCATATTCTTTATACTTTGAGCGTTGATATTTGTTTAATTTTTGATTTTAAGGTGAAGTGAGTGCAGGGAATATTACGTAAGATGAAAACTGAGTTACAACAGCCGGTAAAGTATCATTTGCCGTTGGGTGAGCAGTTAATAGAATTAAACTCCTGTATCGGCAAAGCGATTAAACTGAACTACACAGGCAAGATTTTTTGTGTGCATTGTCAGCGTGCGATAAAAAAAAGTTTTAATCAGGGATTTTGTTACCCGTGTTTTATTACATTGGCACAATGCGATATATGCATAATGAAACCTGAGTTGTGTCATTTCGATGCCGGTACCTGCCGGGAGCCAGAATGGGCGAAGAAGTTTTGTTTTCAACCACATTTTGTTTATTTGGCTAATTCATCAGGCATTAAAGTTGGGATTACTCGACATACCCAGGTGCCAACGCGCTGGATAGATCAGGGAGCGGTGCAAGCACTGCCTATTTTAAGGGTGCAATCACGATATGTTTCAGGCCTGGCGGAGATCATCATTGCTGAGCATGTCAGTGATAAAACCAGTTGGCAACGCATGTTGAAAAATCTGCAAGACCCTGTTGATCTACTGGCAAAGCGTGATGAATTATTGTCTGTTTGTCAGCAGCAACTCGCGGCGATAAAAGAGAAATTTGGTGATCAGGCGATTGAGTTATTGCCTGAAGAAAAAGTCACAGATATTGTATATCCTGTTGAGCAGTATCCCGTTAAAGTAAAATCATTTAATTTAGATAAAGCGCCTGAGGTGGCTGGAGTCTTACTAGGGATTAAAGGGCAGTATTTACTGTTTGATACCGGCGTGATTAATATCCGTAAATTTGCCGGCTATGAAGTGGAGTTTGAGGTATGACCCAGGTAAGAGAAATTGCGCAATTAGGTGCAGGGATTTTGCGTCTGCGTGCAGCAGAAGTGCAGGATGTTAAATCAGCTGAAATGCAGTTTATCGTAAGCGATATGTTTACTACTTTGGCGAGCACTAATGGCGTGGGGATAGCTGCACCACAAATATCCGAGTCATGGCGTATGATGATTATTGCATCCAGACCGTCGGAACGGTATCCCTATGCGCCTGAGATGCAGGCAACGTTAATGGTTAATCCGTGTTTTGAATGTATTAGTGAGCAACAGGAAAAAGATTGGGAAGGTTGTTTAAGTATCCCTGGTGTTCGGGCAAAAGTACCCAGATATACCAATATAAAAGCGACTTATACAAATGCAGAAGGGGAATCGGTTACGCAGATTTTAGACGGTTTTATAGCACGCGTTTTTCAGCATGAATATGATCATCTTGATGGTCTGGTTTATCTGGACAGGGTTGAAAGTAATCGAGATATAATTTCAGAAACGGAATTTGCCAAGTTAATGCAAAAGCAGAATTAGACTAGCTTATTAAGCATTACTTTTTAACTTATTGTTTATGGACATGATAATAAGAGGGTAAAAGGCATGGCAAAAAATATAAACAAGGCCCAGTCTGCCAGAAAATAGAGTCCCGATAACGCACACAAATATTGTTCAAATGCTGTCTGCTTTGCTGATGCCCAGTTTTCGCCAGGTGCGCATACGGTAGCTGTTATTTCTGTTCTACATTCAAGACGAGGAGAGTGATCAGCCAAGATAACGAATCCAGGATCTTGCAAAATATCTGGTTCAGGTATCAATGTCTTCTGTGAGTGATGCTTTTCCCTAACAGCATAACAACCAATTAGACTCAGAAAGGTATTGGTTTTGTTATGCTTCGTTAAAGAATTACAGACGCTCATCCATGATGAGTTTGGTCGGGACGGAATGCATATCCATCTTGAGTGATTTACTGGTATTCACCTGTAATTATCCATTTTTCTGCTGCATCTAACTTATTAAAGGCAAAACGTTTAATATCTGCACTGACAAAGTGACTTGCGATATTTTCAGCAAAACTGCCGATAGCAGAATCTGTTACCAAAGCAATGTGGGACACTTGTTTATGATGTTCCTTGATAAATTTAAAATGGCTTATCAAGGCCGCGAATGAATCCCAACCTGGAAATGACTGCACATGAATTATGATACCTTTTAATTTCCCTGCACTTTCAATATACGGGTCAATAATTTTACTGGCGGCTTTAAAGTCTGCTATAGATAGCTCTCCATCTGGCTGAAGTATTGCAATTCCAGCTACCGCATTTAAGTTTACAGTCAACATTGTTATTCTCCTATATTTAGATCCGAAAATTGAAAATGCTGCGGATCTGGTTACTTTTTGCTAATAAAACTTTCTGATAAGTTACCAAGTTTAACCGTGTTTTTATACCTTATTTTCAAGGTTATGACAGCCAGGGTCGAGGGATTCAATTATACGAATGGGATGCAAAGAAGCATACCGCTTTTCTGGTTCCTGGGTTTCGGTGTCCATGTTGAAATAATACAGTATTTTAAATGCTATTTAATGTCTTGCATGATTTAAACCTAGAAACCGCAGTTGGCTGCTATAAGGCATTTTAAGTGACTGAATATAAAATATAATTTTCGATTTTGGGTGCAGGTCTTCAGCCCGTTTTATAAATTGCAGGTTAAAGAGCTGCGCCCATATTAATGATGATGTAACTGTGTGTCGTGTATTTTCTTATGCCGTTCGAGTTCTATTATTTCTGCCTCTGGGATTGTTACCCTCAGCACTTGCGCCAGAACGTTGACCATCTCTATGACCTACTCTGGGTTTTTTCGGTCTGCTGGGTTTAATAGGGCGGCTGTCTAAACGCGATTCGGGCAAGCTATGAACAGGCTCAAAACCCTCTACCATTTCACGGCCAAGCAGTGATTTAATGAGTCGCTCAATATCAACAAGCTGTTGAAATTCATCGGCACTCACTAATGATACCGCATGCCCCGATGCACCTGCGCGCCCTGTACGACCAATACGATGGACATAGTCTTCGGGTACATTGGGCAAATCAAAATTAACCACTTGTGGTAATTGATCTATATCCAGACCTCGTGCAGCGATATCGGTTGCTACCAGAATCCGGATAAGGCCACTTTTAAAATCGGCCAGGGCTTTGGTTCGTGCGCCCTGGCTTTTATTTCCATGAATCGCCGAGGACTGAATTCCTTCTGTTTCCAGATGGCGGGCTAATTGATTCGCGCCGCGTTTGGTTCGGGTAAAAACCAGCACTTGTTGCCATTGGTTTTGCTTGATCAGCTGAGTGAGTAATTCAGGTTTCTTTTTCTTATCAACTGGATAAATACACTGCTTTACATTTTCTGCAGTGGTAATCAGTGGGCTAACCGAAATTTCAACAGGATTATGTACGATAGTTTTAGCTAACTGACGAATTTCATCAGAAAAAGTAGCCGAAAAGAGCAGGTTTTGGCGTTTTTTAGGCAGTGTCGCTAATATTTTGCGTATATCATGAATAAAGCCCATATCCAGCATACGATCGGCCTCATCCAGTACCAGAATTTCTAATTGCGAAAATCTAACGGCATTTTGGTTATACAGGTCTAATAAGCGTCCTGGTGTCGCGACTAGAATATCCACACCCTGACGCAGGCGCATCATTTGCGGATTAATTTTTACACCGCCAAACACCACCGTAGAACGTAAGGGTAAATGCTTGCCATAGCTATTAATGCTGGCCTCGATTTGCGCGGCTAATTCACGTGTAGGCGTTAATATTAATGCACGTACCTGATTGGCGTTAACGTGTTCACCTGTAGAAAGTAACTCTAGTAAAGGAAGTGTGAATCCTGCTGTTTTACCTGTGCCTGTTTGTGCGGCAGCCATTACATCACGTCCTGCAAGTACTGCAGGTATTGCTTCAAGCTGTATGGGGGAAGGGGTTTGATAGCCTTTTTCGGAAATGGCTTTAAGAATATCTGGGGATAGGTTTAGTGCAGCAAAACTCATGTGTTGTCTCATTTAAGATTGGAATCACTTTTCAGTGTGACAGCTAGTCTACAGGAACTTGCTTATAAGTATGTAATAAATTACACACAGCCAGCTAATTGTATTGCGGCTGCGGGGCACAGGCTTTAGCGAAGTAGAAAGGATTTCTGAAAATAGCGATACTTCGAGCGGTGATGGTTGCGGATTATATAGTGAATAGATTGAGGCGATTGTTATAGCTAAGGCAGCGCGCAATAAATATGCTACCCCATATTGCGCAGGATTTTTGTTTGTCTTCAAGGCTTAGAAATAGGCACATAGTTGGCTACGTAACTATTTCTACAAAGCAGAAGACGGACAAAAAGACTAGCAAGATGGGTGGGGTATTTGTTGCGAGTTTCCTAAGCTGTTGTGCTTTGTTACTTGACCACTACACTACGAATATTTAGTTAATTATGCGCCCAGGGTAAATCCGACCTTAATTGTCACTTGCCAGTGGGCGACTTTGCCATCTTCAATATGGCCGCGGGTTTCGACAACTTCGAACCAGCGCATATTATGAATAGTTTCCGAAGCTTTGGCGACAGCTGTTTCTATTGCTTGTTGAATGCCAACCGTTGATGAGCCCGTTAATTCGATTTTTTTATAAGTATGATCAGTCATGGAGATATCCTTTTAAAGAGTAGCATTTTTTAAGTATATAGGCGCTCAGATTGTTTACCTATATATTAAGCAGCAAGGCTTAATTATTGAAACGACAGTGTAACTTCAAATGAAATAATTTTCCTGTAAAATTTTCGTCTCAAAGTTGACTAATTAGCTGGATAAATGACAATCCAGTCTTGCTGCATATCGAGCACTGTCCAGCCGTTTTTCTGAGCTGCATCAAGTGCCTTGTCCAGTTTGTCTATATGAGAGTCCCTGTCATAGGTATATTTTCGTTGTGCATCGGTATGTTGATTGATCCTCACTGGTTTGTTGGCTTTATCATCAATATAATTGATTTCTGGCAATCTTACCAATACGGGAATCCCATCACGCATTTCCAGTCTGGTTTTGATACTACTTCCGATTACCTGCTCCGGTGGAATAGCATAAACCTCCTCTTTATTTCTTAACAGTGGGATGCGGCTTTAGCCCGCCTTAATAAGGCTTACACGCTAATAATGGCAGGCGAAAGTCCTGCAATGGCCTTAACGCTTATACTGCATAACACTTTCTGCTTTATTACGATATTCAGTGGCTTTAGCCTGATCACCTAACTGCTGATTATAACTAGCTAGAGCCATCAGTATTTCTATATTTCCAGTGTGTTTTTGTAGTGCGCTTTGCAGTATTTTGATCGCCTGTTCAGGATGCTTTTCAGCTGTGGCAACCGCATATACATATTGATAACTCGCGGTATCAGGCTCTAGTTCAGCGGCTTTTTGTAATGCCTGCAGGGCTTTTTCTTTTTCGCCATGTCGCACATACCAAAGCCCTAGCGAGTGATACAAAGCAGCATCTGGAATAACTTTTAAGCCCTGCTGTAATATTGCAAAGGCGGCTTGCTCCTGATTCTGTTGCTGCAAAAAATTAGCATAATTAACATACGCGGGAATAAACTGTACTTGCAAAATCAATGCTTGCTTAAAAGCAGCCTCAGCCTTGGCAAACTGTCCCAACTGGCTGTAAAGTTGCGCTAAGGACAATTGTGCCTCGGGCCGGTCGGCTGCAAATAACAGACTTTGCCGATATTCTTCGCTGACTTTATCAATTAATTCTTGTTGTTGTTTTTCCAGTGAACCGCGTGGTACAGCTGCTAAAATGCGTGCCGCTTCCATACGCACAATTTTAACAGGATCATTTAATGCCGCGAAAATCTGCGCAACTGTATGCTCTAAAGGAAATAATTCCAGTGCCAGTAAAGCCTGTCTACGCACATCCGTATCTTGTGAGCGTAGCATTTGCATAGCTGTCATCAGGGTCTGTCTTGAAGGGTATTCTCCTAGGTGTCCTACGACGGTAGCTTTAGCAATATTTGGCGTCACATTTAACAGTGTTCCGTAAGCCAGCTGTAAAGCATCTGCCTGTTGTTGCTCTAATGCATGGAGTGTCGGGCCAAATTGCTGATAACCTTGCGGTGTTTTTCCATACCATTTTTTAATTGCCTCTGCTGCCCACGGGCTATTTTTATGCTGATGGCAGTTAGTGCAGGCATCAGGTGTTGCTAATTGAGTTGCCAGGTCCGGGCGCGGTATCCGGAAACTATGATCATTACGTGCATCTACCCCCATATATACGGTTGCAGGCATATGACAGGCAATGCAACTAGCTCCGGCAGACTTATCCTGATGAAAATGATGTTTTGAGGTTGCATAATCAGTAGCCAGATGACATTGCAGACAAACCTTATCACTTTCGGCTTTACGTGCCAGTGTATGTGGATTATGACAATCGCTACAGATCACTCCTGCCTGATACATCTTGCTCTGCAAAAATGAAGCATAGACATAGACCTCATCTTTGATTTGACCATCGGGATAATACAGTGGCGCGGTTAATAATGCAGGTAAATAATGATCGCGGAAATTATCTCCCGGAACAAAGTTATCATCCAGTTGTGCGCGGCGCGAATGGCATTTAGCACAGACCTGTATTTCTGCCTGATTTGTAGATGAGCTACCTGATAGTTCTGGTTTACCCGTTTTAGTATTGATTGTCCAGTTTCTGTTTGCGGGTTTGGGCAGATGAACTGTTAATCCATTTACTTGCCTGTCACGTTTGTCTGCTGGCTTTTCTGCCCAGATGATATGTTCAGAGGCTGGGCCATGGCAGGCTTCACAGGAAACATTGATTTCATCCCATGTTGTCGCGTAGCTTTTATCCTGCTCGGAATAATTTTTCTGCAGATGGGTACTGTGACAATCGGCACACATAAAATTCCAGTTTAAATTCGGTCCTGTCCAGTGCAATACATCGCCAGCTTTAATAGCCTCATCAGGATGCAGGCTAAACCAGCGTTGCCCGCCCTGTTCTTTGCTACGACTGTCCCAGGCTATATCAAGCACCTGAATTTTGCCCTTAGGAAATTTAACCATATATTGCTGCAAAGGGTAGATGCCAAAAACGTAGCTAATTTGATAGTCGTGCAGCTTGCCATCCGGGCCATCGGTATTGACCATAAACTGATCCTGATTTTTATAAAAACGACTGCTGATACCTGACTTGCTAAAGGTCGCATTATTAAAATTGCCCAGGACATTTTGTGCATTTGCTTCCTGCATCGCCAGATCATGGTGCGAGTCTTGCCATTGATTATGTTCTTCAAGATGGCAGGACTTGCAAGTTTGCTCCCCGACATACTCCGGGGCCGCAATTACGGCTAAAGGATAAAGAAAACAAAGCGTTATAAGGTAACGTAACAGGGATATTAATTTCATTTTTACCGGTTTAGAAGGATGGTTTTGGCAACAGTCATTTACTAAGGGGTGTGCATTAACTAACTTGAGCAACCTGATTTTTGTAGGTGGGCGCGGCCCGTTGTCATTCACAGGATGAAAAGATTAATTTGCATAGGCCTCAGCGAGAAGAGTGTTATTTATTTTATACCGTCAAGATAATTTTACCTATATGTAGGCTGGTTTCCATTAACGCATGTGCTTTTTCTGCTTCTGCTAAAGGGAAAGTTTGATAAATAACCGGTTTAATCTGACCATTTGTCAATAAAGGCCAGACATTTCTTTTTAATTGCTTAGCAATGTGTGCTTTAAATTCGATACTTCGTGAACGCAGGGTCGAGCCTGTAAGCGTCAGGCGTTTAAGCATAACTGGCAATAAATTAAGCTCAGCTTTGATACCCTTTTGTAGTGCAATCTGTACCAGTCGTGCATCAAAATCCATGCATTTTATATTGCGCGCCAAATAATCCCCGCCGACCATATCCAGAATAACATTAACGCCTTTACCTTGTGTATAGCATTTTATTTCTTCAACAAAATCTTGCTGCTGGTAATTTATCGCTAAATCCGCACCGAGTTCAGTGCAAAACAGGCACTTTTCTTCGCTACCTGCGGTGACTATAACCTTTGCTCCAAAGGCTTTAGCCAATTGAATTGCTGTCGTACCAATGCCACTACTACCGCCATGAACTAACAGCGTTTCGCCAACCTGCAGCTGCAGGCTGGCGCGATCAAAAACATTACTCCAGACAGTAAAATAGGTTTCCGGCAATGCAGCGGCTTGTACAAAGCTCAATGCATCCGGAATGGCTAAACACAGTTGAGCCGAAGCAGTGCAGTATTCTGCATACCCACCGCCGGTGATTAATGCACACACTTTATCGCCAATATTTAAATGGGTAATATTGCTGCCTAATGCGGCAATGGTTCCGGCCACTTCCAAACCTAAAATATCAACAGCACCAGCTGGTGGCGGGTAAAGTCCCTGGCGTTGCATAATGTCGGGACGATTGACACCGGCGGCATGCACTTTAATTAAAACCTCATCGGCTTTTGCGATTGGGATAGGGCGCTGGTCTATTTGCAGGCTGCTACTTATTCCTGAATTAATGATATTTATGGCACGCATTTTTGTTGTGGAAGAGTGAGGCATTAACTTCGAAATTTAGCAGGCTTAATACGATAATTATAAGGATGATCAATATGACCGCATTAAATTCTATAGCAAACTCGACTTCGGGTCGACATGGAGGCGTGGCTGAACTTAAGATTTATGCCAGGAGTGTCATAACAGAAGTATTCAATCATCACGTCCATTCGCTTATTGGCGAGTGGCAATTAGTCTGCCGATCTAAGGTTTAGCTAGCACAAAAAATTACTGTTACCGACAAATCCTTTCCTGATTACCCATAACTCTCAGCTATATTCGCCATCCGATGCTTATAGCGCACTACCTTAAGTTAAGAGATTTTTATTGCAAAGCAATAAAAACGTAACCCAACATAGGCTCCAAACGAGGCATTGTTGGGTTACGTTATCTACGCTTCGCTAGATAAGCTAACCCAACCTACAGTGTAACATTTTGTTTAATATGGATTTATTCCTTAACTTAATGGCGGTGATGCTTGCAGCAGGAATCTCGTGGGTTAAGCAAAGATTCTCGATAAAGCTTGTGCCCAAGCTTGACTGGGTAGACTGCGAAAATGACGAGACGCTTAAATATACTGATATTTTAAAATTTAATTTAATAGGGCTGTGAGTTGTACGTAATCAGGAATCCTTTTTATTTATTATATAGGTAAGATCATTCTGATTAAAGGTGGTGTGATTTATTATGGCAGCGGCGTCTCGTTAAGGAATTTAAACAGGCTAGTACTGGACGCTTAACGGTTGAACAACAGTCTGTTTTCTCCCCGGATTACAATCTACGTATCGGGTAATAGTAACTACGGGTTAGGTTGAACAACAGTCTGTTTTCTCCCCGGATTACAATCCTACTGAGAAACTTAGCCTTAAATTTTCTTCAGCAAAAGTGCCCGGAGGCAGAATCGAATCTTCGACACGTGTATTTTCAGTCCATAGTGGTTGAGCTTTAGCAACGATCTTTAAATTTTTACAATAATAAGGATAGAGATAAGCTATCATGAATACATTGAAAAGTTTAACAATCGGACAATATGCATCTTACAAAGACAGAGCGAATTCTTCGGATTTTCACTGAAGTGCGAGCTGGGGAAGGTTCCACAGCACTTCTAATGCTCACCAATGTATTTCTTATTCTCTGTGCTTATTATTTCATTAAGCCATTACGTGAAGGCTGGATCGCTATTTCAGATATTGAAGGCCTGTCGAAAATGGAAGTCAGGGCTTATTCAAGTTTTGCTCAGAGTATATTTCTATTATTTATTGTCGGATGGTATGGTCGTCTATCCGAGCGTTGGAGTCGCATTACCTTAATTACACGAGCAACCCTGTTTTGCATATCTAATATGGTAATATTCTGGATTCTTCAACCGGGTTTATTTATTGAAGGGTTACCGGCATCAGGAATTATTTTCTATCTTTGGGTGGGCATGTTCGGGGTATTTATTGTCGCTCAATTCTGGACTTTCAGCGCTGATATATACACTGATGAAAGCGGCAAACGTCTCTTGCCTCTAATAGCCATAGGGGGGACCTCTGGAGCTGCCGCAGGTTCATGGATGGTTGATCTGTTTGTCGAAACCGGAATCATTCATACAGAAGCCTTGTTGCTCATTGCAACCTTGCCACTTTTCGGTTCGGTTTTAATCACCCGTACTGTTGATGCCCGCCTAAGAAATCAAGGTTCCTTGGGTAAGGTTAAATCTTCTGTAAGTATTCCTGCCTTAGTGACTGAAAATAAAGATATTAAACCTATTATTATCGGTGCCAAACTAATATTTTACAGTCGTTTTATGCTGGCTGCTGCTCTAGTCACGCTTTTAACTAATTGGGTAAATACCAATGGTGAAAACCTTTTATTTCGGGTGATTCAGGATGCACTGGCTATGCAAGCGATAGAGCTGAATATAACCGGTTCTCAGCAGATACTCGGATTCATTCGGGATGGTACCACGGCATTTTATGGGAACTTCTTTTTCTGGGTGAATATCACCGCCTTGTTTCTACAGTCTTTTATGGCCTCACGCTTGCTCAAACTAGGCGGTTTTGGAGTTATTCTTTTGACTCTGCCCGTTATCGCTCTGCTTTCCTATACGACTATGGCGTTATTGCCAATTCTGTTAGTTGTAAAAATAATGAAGATTGCAGAAAATGCCACAGACTATTCGATCAACAATACCGCTCGTCATGTGCTTTGGCTACCGGTTGACACGAAGATGCGATTTCTCGGGAAACCTGCCATAGATACACTTTATGTTCGATTTGGAGATGGATTAGCCGCCATTACAGTTCTAATAGGTGTTCAAGTGTTATCACTATCGACCAAACAATTTTTTATCTTCAATGTATCATTGGTTGTGCTTTGGTTGATATTCGGCATCATGCTGGTACGCGAGTACAATAAGGCTTTAGCTGCAAACCTGACGGAAAACAAGCGTTAATTTGGTTTTGAGATAATACTTAGGTATACCTGATTACCCATAACTCTCAGCTATATTCGTCATTCCTGCACGCTTTTAGCAGGAATCTCGTGGGGTAAGCAAAGATTCCCGATAAAAGACTTCGGGAATGACGAGACTATTAACATACTGATATTTAAAATTTTTTTAATATGGCTGTGAGTTGTACGTAATCAGGTAGGCATATACAAGAATATCGTCACCAGTCGTTTGCTAGGTAGAGGATTGAGTCCTGCATAAGTATGGCAAGGCTGTTTCGGACTGTTCTTAACCTATCAAAAAACAACAGTTGAAGCATGTTATGATTTATTAACTCTGTTTCTATAGGTCATTTAAAGAAGTGTCTGGTTATGCATATATATAATAAATATCTGATAGTCCTTACTTTAACCTCCCTCATCCCGGTGATATGCTCTGCAACCCCTGAGACAACCGAGTACAGAACATGGATTGCTGATATGAAAGAAAGTCCCAAAGGACCTTTTATCCGTGTTTTCTGGTTTTGTAACGATGGAGAAATTTTATTGCCAAAACCCTATGCATGCACTGAGCATGGTGGGGGGTATCAGCATGGAAAGCTGAACGACAGGGCCTTGATTCTAAGAAATAATGGCTACTGGATAGCAAATTTACTTGCTGGAATCGATACGAAAAACATCCTGGCTAGTGATGATTTTGTTGATTGGTATGGTCAGTTGCTAATTGAAAAGTTTCTGATCAGAACAGATAATGGCTGGATTCTGAAAAAGGCCCTTTATTACCGCGGAGCCATTCAAGAAGAAGACGAAAGGTATGGAGCCAGAATGCTGCTCACTGCTCTAGCTGAAAAAAATGAATGGATCAAGCGACGTTACTCTGCTCTGCGTACGGGAGTACAACTTCTTCCTCATGGCGAAGATAGCGCATCAATTCAGAAAGTTCGACAAATGTCAGTTTCTCTAGCAGAGCAGGATGAACAGTTTGTAAATTTACGTACCAAAATTCATGTATCGCCCGATGCAGGGGATGCCAGGCTGGTCCGTGAATATGCGGCAAAGATTAGCGATCCTCAGCAACAAGCCAAATACATGGAATTGGCTCAGGAAATCGATCGCGTTTTCCAATCACATCCCTTGCATCAGTTACTGGAACGGAATGCAAAAATTTTTTCTGCTGAACCCTGGTTACAGCAGCTGCTTCTTGAAGCTGGCAAAGCCTATCATTCAGACAATAGTGCTGGAAACTATTATGCTGTTACATCACACCTTCTCGCTGACCTTCGCGATGCACTCCCTAAAATTCGAAAACCAGGTTCAAGGCTGCGCATTCTGGATTTGAGTCTTGCTGTTGAAGTTGAAAACTTCAGAGTCAGTACTCAACTCAAATCTACACTTACAAAAGTCAATCGACTGCAACGTATTTCCTGGTTACGAGATGCGGCTTTAGCTGCCTACGGCACTGGTCATATTAATCATCGAAGCCTGGAAGCACTACAGGCTTCTATCAGCCGAATGGAATATGCACAACTTCCTTTAACTACTTATTTCAACGAATTGAAATATCTTTCCCGCGCTCCTGGCTGGAGTACACAGGAATTACGCTTTCAGTTTTATCAATCAATGATAAAGTTGACAGAAATAGAACCTTTAGCCATATTTTTTATTCAAGATATTTTACGCGGAAGTCCCATGCTGTTTTTTTCGCAAATCCTGGATAGCTTAAGTCGTGATGCTAACCAATTGGCTGGGACTACGCATAAGATCTTTAATACACAAGTTGGCGTTGGGTTCCATGCTCTCAACCCAGGACTGGCCAGGGGAAAGTTATATACAAAAGTTGATATCAATAATTCTGCAAACTTTGACTCACAAGGTATCTATTTACTACCTGAAACTGTTGCCGACCTTCCCTCTATTGCTGGTATTATCACTGTTGGGGAAGGCAATTCGCTTTCGCATATTCAATTACTGGCCAGGAATTTGGGTATTCCCAATATTACTGTTAATGAAAATCTTCTGCAGCAACTCCAGGACCATGATGGTGAAACCATTGTTATGGCAGTCAGTCCAGATGGCCTGATAGAAATAAATGGCGATTCAGAATATTGGCAAAAATTCTTTAATTCAAACTCCAATCAACAACAAGCTGTTATTCGCCCCGACCTGGAAAAACTCGATCTGTCTATACAAGAAATTATAGGTCTGAACTCCCTTCGAGCCTCTGATTCGGGCCGCATTGTTGGCCCTAAAGCTGCCAAACTGGGGGAGTTGTATTATCATTACCCTGGAAAGGTTGCAAAAGGTTTTGCTATTCCATTCGGGGTTTTTCGTAAAACAGTATTAGACGCGCCCTACAAAAAAACTGAACAAACTGTGTTTGAATGGATGGAAAGTCAGTATGCAATTATTCATGCCTTACCCATAGATTCTGAACAGCGCAAGCAGATGACGGAGTCTTACCGGGCGGAAATATATGACATAATCATCAATACTGATATAGGGGATCAAAACCGAAATAACATACGCAAAGCAATGATCAATACCTTCGGCAGTACAGAGGCAGGCGTATTTATCCGTTCGGACACCAATGTAGAGGATTTACCCGGCTTTACTGGAGCGGGGTTAAACCTGACATTGTTTAATATTGTCAGTATAGAGAATATATTTAAAGGAATCACTAAAGTATGGGCCTCACCCTTTACTGCTCGCGCATTTTCCTGGCGACAATCGCTTATGGAATCACCTCAACATGTTTATCCGTCAATACTGCTTATGCAAACCGTGGCAAATGATAAATCCGGCGTTATGATTACAGAGGACATTGATACCAACAAAAAAGGTGTCCTGTATATTGCAACCAACGAAGGCGTTGGCGGTGCCGTCGATGGGCAATCTGCCGAATCTCTGCGTATAGATACAAGGGATGGGAAGGTTCTATTATTAGCCACTGCATCTGCGCCCTTTCGGAAAGTTCCATTACCTGAAGGCGGCATTGCAAATGTACCGGTTAGTGATTCTGAAAGTGTATTAAAAGCAAATGAAATAAGCCAGTTAATACAGTTTGCCAAAGAATTACCGGATACATTTCCACCTATCACAGATGAAAATAACAACCCTGTTCCGGCTGATATTGAATTTGGATTTTTCAATGGCAAGCTACAATTATTTCAACTGCGTCCCTTTTTGCAAAGTAACAAGGTTCAAGCCAGCTCCTATTTAATGAATATGGATAAGGCGCTACAAAATAATATGAACAGGATGGTATTAATGAATGAGGTACCGGAAGAATTATGAAAACCATGATACACATGCATATGTTGCTTGCTTTGTTGTTTTCTGCCGTACTGCAGGCATATCCTTTGGATGGATACAAGGAAACAGGTATAAGACGTGTCGAGGCTGACCGGCTTGCAGTGTTAGGAGAAATTCGCGGACGCAAACAACCCCCGGGGGCTTTACTGCCTATTCAATATGTTAATCTGCGTTTACTGGATTACCCGGAACTAAATTTACCACCGCCAGACCCAAATTTTACAACCCAAATCACCAAATTGTTAGGCAACTCTAGTGAACATTATGGGATTTCTGTTTTAGACGTTTCTGATCCCCATCATCCTCTCTATGCAGAATATCGTGGTGATTTTCAGCAAAATGTAGGAAGTGTTGGAAAAATATTGGTAGGATTAGCATTATTTCAGGCACTTGCGGATATTTATCCGGATATTGAGTCGCGAAAAAAAATACTGCTTGAAACCATTATCACCGCCGATAATTTTATTTATACCGATCATCATAAGGTGCACATCTGGAACCCGGTTAGCAGAAAAAGCGTTACTAGAGAATTGAGAATAGGAGATCAGGGTAATTTATGGGAATGGCTAGACTGGATGTTCTCGGCAAGTTCAAATGCAGCAGCGGCGACGGTAATGAAACAGGCCATGTTATTAGTGCATTACGGTAAAAATTATCCGGTTGGCGATGATGAATCCAGCGAGTTTTTTAATATTACTCCCCGAAAAGAGCTTAGCCAGCTATTTACAAAGACTTTTATAGACCCGTTAAATCGAAGCGGCTTCGATCCGGAACGGTTTCGACAAGGTAGTTTTTTTACACACTATGGCAAGAAAAAAGTATCTGGGACTTCGAGTTTTGGTACAGCTCGGCAACTTATGCTGTTTTCCTTGAGAATGGAACAAGGTAGGCTTGTGGATATATTTTCCAGCCGTGAGATTAAACGTTTACTGTATATGACTGAGCGCAGAATTCGTTATGCCTCATCACCGGCATTGTCCGAATCGGCGGTATATTTCAAATCCGGCTCATTATACCAATGTAAACCGGAGCCGGGTTTTGTATGTAAGAAATATCATGGTAATGTCAAAAATTATATGAATTCAGTAGCAATTGTTGAATCACCTGCAGGGGAACCCCGTCTTAATTATTTGGTGACGTTGCTTTCTAACGTGTTGTATAAAAATTCCGCAGTGGATCACCAGACACTAGGCACCCGTATTCACCGCGTTATAGAAGCTATGCATCCGTATCAGGCACTAACACCAGAGGGTATTCCGATTGCTGCAAGTTTTGGAGATGAATTAATTGGTTACGAAGGAAAACGTTTGCAACGCCTGCAGGTTGTTAATATACAGGTAGCATTGCAGAAATTAGGTTATTCAGTCGGTGGGGTCGATGGTAAAGTAGGCCCCAAGACGATCAGGGCCATAAAAGATTTTCAGTCAGCTTATAAACTCGAAGCGGACGGAAAACCGTCCGCAACCCTGCTAGAAAAGCTTAATGAAGTACTTGCTAGTTTTTAGAGGCGACCATATGAGGAACAATTAGATCGTGCAGCGGTACAATCATTTTCTGTAGCCATTTACCACCGTCAGGATGTTTGGCAAGTGCGACTATTATAAATTTGTGTCCACCACTTTCGACAATGGCGCTATCAGCATGCCAGGTTCTCCATGAACCAGATTTTCGATAGATTTTAGCGTCTGGACGTTCTTTTTCAAGTCCTTTGACAAATTTGTGATGAATCGCAGGTTTTGACAGAATTTCTTTCATTTGGCTGGCTAGTGGTTCTGGAACTAACTGCCCTGTTTCAAGCATATAATAAAAACGGGCGGTCTGCATTGCTGTAGCGCCATGGGAAATGTTATGTAATGGGTCACGTTTCCATGCCTTGGCTTTACCATATTCCTTTCCTACCCATAGGCCGCCATTTTTATCCTGATCATAAAGTTTGAAACGATCAGACTGCAAAATTTCTGCTAGTCTCGCTTCACCAACACGATGATACATTTCAGTCGCAGCCTGATTCGAGGAATACCTGATCATATCAGTTAATGTCTTACTGGTATTTTGATCCAGTTGCATTTTTCCGCGCTCGATTTCTACGAATGCACCTAGAAGAATGGCAATTTTTGGAAGGCTGGCAGCATACACCATATTCTCACCATTAATCATTGCAACTTTTGGATGTTTAAGATCAGTAATATCAACCAAATTTAAGTTAAGCCATTTTTTTTCTGCTGCGTGACCTAATCCGATAGATTTTATCACCCTTTCCAATTTACGTTGGAGAACCGGGTCTTTTGAATTCGTCAAAGAGGGATAGTTACCGGCAAAACTTACTGAAGGCGCCAATAAGCTAATTAGCAGGGAAGTAAATAGAAAACAGATTGATGTTTTCAAAGAATTCATAAATGCACCTTATCAAGTGAAGGGTGAAAAGAATTGAACTATTTTTTTATTGTAAATCTATATTACTCAAGTAGACATAAAAAACGATATCTGTTTTTTATGAAGCCAGGTTAAAGTATAAATATACGTAAAATATATGATTGTCTCTCAATTCCATTACTTAAAGCAAGTTAATTATTATTTGGGACAGTAGTTTATACTTCGCACGGCCACATATGCGGTTTTCTAACGGCCGATATTAGCCGATAGCCGCATTGCTGAAACAGTTGCGTAGCTTGCTATGCGCCAGTTTCAGTGCCTACACTATTGGCAGTGAGGGAGGAAGGGAATCAAAGAAATCAAAGTGTGTCCCGATTACTATTCAAAACTATTATTGTTAAATCTACAGTCCTCTGTGTCAGGATAAATGTCGTTTATGCTCTCAAATTTCTTTTTAAATCCCTGGCGCTTATCTGAGGTTCCGCTCTAAATACAATTCAGTAGTTATTAGCATTGAAAGGTTTTGACGCGCTTCTGAATAAGTAAATACTTGCATTTTTGTTTACTCCAATACTTTTCTGTTTTTTTTTTTTTTCATTTTAAAGAAGTACAGCGTTTAATCGCATTGATAAAGCAGAATAACACAACAATCACCCGTCTTAATCGGTTGAATTTTAAAGATGGTAATATCAACCGAGTTTGACCCTATTGGTTCCTAAAAGCATCCCTTTTTGCACCACACTCCCTTGTGCAACAGGCAATGCCACTACGACATCATTTATCGTCGCCGTATGAGCAATGCGATTTCGCTAGTTTTCATTTTACTGTCTCCACCCGGAGCTCTAAGTTCTGCGGTTCTTGCTTGGCAACTGATGTTTTTTTAAACTAAAGCGGTAATACGCCTGCAGAGGGGGCTTGAAAAGCTGTCATTTTCTATTCCCCAGCCATAATCTGTTTTAAAAAAGGCACGGTAAGTTTGCGTTTGGCTATTAGTGTGGCTTGCTCCAGCCTGGGTAACAGATCCCATAAGGCGGGCAGGTCGCGCGCATAATGTTTGTTTAGAAACTGTCCGACTTGAGGCGAAATATCAAACCCGAGATGTCTGGCTTTGCAGGTGAATGCTGCGATTCGTTCTGTATCAGAAAGTTCCTGTAGTTTTAGGGTCAGGCCCCAGCTCATACGGGTTTTTAAATCAGCCAATTCGATTGCGAGATAATTCGGCGGGCAATGCGCAGAAATAATCAGTTGATGATTATTTTCCCGGTGTTGATTATAGAAATTGAACAGCGCAAGTTCCCAGGCGTTATTTCCTGCACAATATTCAATATTGTCTATACAGATAAGATCAAACGTCTCCAGGCCTTCAAGAATATCAGGGGAGGGGAGTTCGCCCTTTTTTAAAGGCAGGTAAAAGGCGGTCAGTTGAAGTTGGTGGGCTTGCTGGCAGCATGCCTGCAATAAATGAGATTTACCCTGGCCGTGATCACCCCAGAGATATATTTGTTGATCGCCTTTACCACTCGCAGTATCCGTTAGATATTGAACGACCTGTTGATTACTCGCCGTATAAAAACTGGCAAAAGATTGTTCGGCCTTAAGGTCAAACTGTACCGGGATTTGCTCTGACATTATTACTGGTTTCTGGCAGAATAACGGACAAAAAGAGTACAACCTAAAAATAGCATCAGGCTGAATAGCACTTCTAAAGCAGGTAATAGACGCTCTGTTCGGGCATACGTTTCGATGCTGCCGTGGATAAAATAAGGCATGCTCAGATAAGCCATCCACGAACAGCTTTTTAAATTACCTTTTAAAAATCCCCTGAAAACAAAGAGTAATGGGCTTACTATCACAATCAGTGCCAAAGCAACGGGTAGTTTTTCAGGTGGTGATAAAACGGTATTCCAGAGCATAAGTAATACAAATAATCCCAGATAACCACAGAAAGCAATGGCGTAATAATAGCGTGCATTCATGATGTTTTTAATTTTATGGCCGTTTTTGCTAAACGAGCGCCTAAGGCAAAGCAAAGTGTTTTTTCATCTTTACTTAATGTTTGTTGAATATGAGCAACATGGCTAGCACCATAAGGTGTGCCGCCTGTTTGTGTTTCTCTTAAGGCATCTTCGCTACTGGGAAGTCCCAGCAGAATCATGCCATGATGAAACAAGGGTAACATCATAGACAGTAAAGTGGTTTCCTGCCCGCCGTGCATGCTTCCTGTCGAGGTGAATACGGCTGCAGGCTTATTAGTCAATGAGCCGCTAAACCAGGCTGCAGTGGTATTATCAATAAAGTATTTAAGCGGCGCTGCCATATTACCAAAATGAGTAGGGCTGCCTAAGGCCAGCCCGTCGCAGCTTTTTAAATCATCCAGTGTGACATACAGCGAGCCTGACTCGGGGATGTCGTCAGCCGTTTTTTCACATACCGTGGATATTTTAGGTACGGTGCGCAGGATTGCTTCTGTGCCGGCAACAGACTCAATGCCATGGGCAATTTGTTGTGCCATAGTCTTGGTAGTTCCATCGCGGCTGTAGTATAAAACAAGAATATTAACCATTCGTTAAACTGTAAAATGCTTGCAAGGATAGGTGCCTATTATAAATAAATGTTGGGCGTGGCTTCAGTCCGCCTTAATAAATAGTTGCGGGCTAAAGCCACGTCCTACGACAGGAAGGGTAAACGAGTTTATAAAATCGCTAAAACACTTTCAGGTGGACGACCAACAGCGGCTTTACCATTCGCTAATACAATAGGCCGTTCTATTAATTTAGGCGTGTTAACCATCCCGGCAATTAAAGCATCTCGATCCAGATCGGGATTGTCCATTCCGGTTGCTTTATATTCAGCTTCATTTTTACGCATTAATTCACGCGGTTGCATATCAAGCAACTGCAAAATGGCATCTAATTCTTCCGCTGTTGGTGGCGTTTTTAAATATTCAATGACTTCAGCTTGTACGCCGTTTTCTTCCAATAATTGTAGTGTTTGACGTGATTTACTGCATCTTGGGTTATGGTAAATTTTTACGCTCATGGTTTTATCCAGACAAAAATTAAAAAACCTATAATAGCACACACAGGGGGAGTTTAGCCCTTATAAACAATGTGTAGAATGGCATGAAATTTTTACAGAAACCTGGTGTCCGGCAGACCTTAATGGACTGGAAAAATTATTGTTGATCGGTTAATCCGGTTTACTGCGCATGCTAGTTATCAGTGCCTGTTGGTAAAATAAATAATAGCTCAGCATCATCAGGCTACGAATAAGCATAAACACGCTTAATGCCAGCCACAATCCATGGTTGCCCAAAGCTTGAGTGCAATACCAGGTAGGTAGAAAAACCAAAAACAGCGCAAGTAAAATACAATCACGCATTTGCCTGGATAAAGTTGCTCCGATAAAGACGCCATCCATTAGAAAACTGCTAAAAGATATTAGCGGTAAGACGATCAGCCAGGGTAAATACTCATAGGCTGGTTCACGTACTTCGGTTAAATGAGTCAAAGCATTGATAATGTCTTTCCCTGCGTAACTAAATATGAGTGTAAATAGCAGCGCAATAAGCAAAGACCATAAGCCTGTGGTCTTTAGCGATTGTTGAAACAGGCGCTTATTGTTTGCCCCTAAAGCACGACCAATCAAGGCTTCTGCTGCATGAGCAAAGCCATCTAAAGCATATGCCATAAACGTCTGAAAATTCATTAAAACAGCATTGGCCGCTAAAATAGCACTCCCAAATTTTTCACCTTGTACGGTAAAAAAACTAAAGGTAAAAATTAAACACAGAGTACGCACAAACAAATGACTATTCATCAAGAGCATGGGTTTAATCTTGTCGAGTTGAAACAGATAAGACCATGACAGGGAACGAGAACACTGGGGAATACTCCGCGCGACCAGGATAATCCCAAGAATTAAGCCGGCATATTCAGCCAATACCGAGGCCAGTGCAACGCCTGCGGAATTCATGCCGTAGTGCACGACAAACAGCAGGTCTAAGCAAATATTACATAAATTAACCGTGACTACGATAAATAAAGGACTCTTAGTATTTTGCCTGCCTAAAAACCAGCCTAAAATCACATACTGACATAACGTTGCAGGAGCGCTCCAGATACGTATATAAAAATATTGCTGTGCCAAAGGCTCGATACTATAGTCACAATTAATCAGGTAAAAGCTAAACGCAGCAATGGGCTGTTGAAATAAAAGAATCAGTAGGGAAATACTGAGAGCAAGAACAATAGCGCGAACTAGTATAGCTTTTAATGCGAGTGAATCATTAGCCCCAAAAGCTTGAGCACTAAGCCCTGAGGTGCCCATGCGTAAAAAGCCAAAACTCCAAAAAATAAAACTGAAAATCAGCCCGGCAAGCGCGACAGCGGCCAGGAAGTCGGCATTATCCAGATGCCCCATAACAGCGGTATCAACCAGGCCCAATAAGGGCGTAGAGATATTGGCAATTATCATTGGTAGAGCAAGTTGCCAGACCTGCCGATGATTAAAGTGCCGGTTATTCAAAAGTGATAAAGAACGTTATGGAAAAGCCGCTGCTAAATAGCATCAATACCAAATATTCTGCGATATAAAACCCCATGTAAAGCAACAAAAAAAGGCACTGCCCAGATCAAACCGATGCCAAAAGGTATCAGGCTGATCAAGTAAATTATCCCTATCATGACATAAATGAAAAAAATCTTGAACCAGTGTTGATGTACCGCTTTGCGTGAAGTTTCCATTGCTTGCCAAAAATCCATGCCTTTTTCAATAATCAGTGGCAAAGTAAAAATATAAGCAATACAAAGATAAATACCAGGAATAACTAATAACATAAAGCCTAGCATAACCAACAGAGATGCAAAGCAGGCTGCAATAATAATAGGCAGGCTGTAACTGAAATAAGAAAAAGCCAAATTAAAATCAACAGCGGCATCTACCGCGCGATATAGACCCATCATTAAAACGCCTGCAAAAAGCGGATAGCTGGCCAATGATATAAGAAAGTTAAAAACACCCGTTAAGATAGATGCAAAAGCTGGATCTACCATGTTAAATAAGTTCATTAGCAAGATAGAGCCAACACTTATTGCGGTAAGTGCCAAAAAAATGATTAGAACAGCACCTAAAACAGGCGCTTTGAAACCAGAAGTTCGCTGCCAGGCTTCCTGAAAAACTTCCGAGACAGTAAAATCATAAGGAGCAGCAATGCCCTCTTGCAGACTACCTGATACTGGTTTCATATGTTGATTTGTTTGCATAAATGACCCTCAAGCAATAACTATAAAGTATTGAGTGTAGTGCAAAATGATAAAAATAAAATGCAAGTTATACTTCGCACGGCCTCATATGCAGTTTTCTAGCGGCCAGTTATAGCCGATAGCTATATTACTGAAAATAGTTTCATAGCTTCTTGCTATGCATCTGTTTTAGCGCCTTTCTCTCGACTAAAATCAATTCGTTATACAACCGTATCCGTGACTGCGCGAAGTATAATACCGATGGTGAAAAAGCAAACCTGGATGAGCCCGGCAATTTATTTTATCCGGTGAGAGATAAATAAATCATAAAAAAGGTTGCGGACTTAAAAAAAAATTGTATAATATTCGAATCATCTAAGGGGTCCTTAGCTCAGCTGGTAGAGCACCGCACTTTTAATGCGATGGTCGTGCGTTCGAATCGCACAGGACCCACCACTTAGAAACCTTGTATATCAAGGGACTCAAAGACATTGCCCGTCGAGTTGAAGCAGAACAAAAGTAGAAAGGCGTAAATTTAGGCGCACTTCTGCATAACTGCTCTAATGAGGTGGCGTAATGAACCAACAAAAAAAATCAAACATAGTCCAATACTGGGCTGATAGTCATTTAGTTGTTTCTGGTAATCAATACCAATTAATCGACAACGAAACTCAAAAAATATTATTCAAATGTACTGCTAAGTCTGATCTTGAGGCTAGTAAAAAATGCTGTGCTTTTCTTCGTTATGGAAATGCTAAGCAGCCCAATAAATTCAAATTACATAAAGCACCATCTAATGTAATGTCATTGCCATTTGTGACTAAAAGCAAAGCAGGCCGAGATTGGTTTAATATTCCTGTGACGGGTGATTATGCAATCGACTGCAGCACTGGAGTCGATTGTGCAGCAATGCTTATTAAAGCAATGCGTGATGACAAAGGTTATTGTGGCGGAAACCTGCAGCTCATCGTTTTATCACTTTTAAATCGTAAAGAAACTAAACAAGAATTACACGGCATTATTGTTGGGTTCTTCTCTCAACTTGATGTGTGGCTTCAACTATCAGCAACTCATGGTGGTAAAGGACTAGATAATATTTCTTATGAGCAATTCATAGAAAAAGTATCATCATGCTTAAAAGAGGTCGCGTAATGGCTTACATCAGACCTTTAAAAAATGGTAACTTCCGTGCTGACATACGCATGAAAGGCATTACCAAAAATAAAACATTCCCTTCAAAACTACTTGCAGAAGCCTGGGCATCGGCTACCGAGTCTAATATTAAATCTATACCTGCTTTAAGCGTTGAACAGTTGATTAGCTTATCTGATGCTGATATAGATGCTATGGGCGGTATTGAGTTATTCAATCAATTAAGTGTGGATTTATTCAGTACCCGCAATGCGGCAAAGCTGGGAGTCATTAATCAACTTAGTAAAAAAGAACTGCTACAGCTGTCACCACATGAAATAGAAAACATGGGTGGTGCTGAATTATTTACCCAGGCAGGTAAACGCATTCGTTATAAAACTTTTCGTGAAGTCTGTACGGAATATTTAGCGCAGTGGAAAAAGAAGGATTATCAAAACCAGATGTTAAGGGTTAATTACTGGTGCAGTATTTTTGGTGAACGGATAATCACTGACATTGATATTTTCGATATTCGAGATCAAGTTGATCTTATGCTTAATGAAAAACAAAGGCCTGTCACGATAAACCGCAAAAAAGCCGTTTTAAGCAGCGTATTCAAATACGCCTTATCACGCGGTTATATTGATGAGAACGTGGTTACGAGTGTAGTTGTTGATAACGATAGCAAGAAGCGCGATAGAGTTCTGAATAAAGACGAGAGAGCCAGATTATTGACCGCTTGCCAGTCAGCGAAATGGAATAAGCTTCATTTACTTGTGCTAAGTGCATTGACCACAGGCGCGAGAAAATCTGAGTTATTAGGTTTGCACTGGAATGATATTAACTTCAAAGATAGTACCGCGAAGCTAGGCGATACTAAGAACGGTAGCAGTAGAATACTCACATTTCCGCCAATAGTTATGACTGAGTTCAAGCGCTTTCAAGAAGTGGGTAATGGCTTGATATTCGAATCTGACCGTAAGTCTGGTACACCTAAAGATATTCGTAAATCATGGACAGCCGCGCTCAAGGAGGCAAACATATCTGATAAAGACACTCTTAACAATGATGGTAGTGTTAAGGTCGAAAAGTTTACCTTTCATTGCTTGCGTCACGGTTTTTGTTCTGCTTTATCCGACGCAGGAAAGGAGTTAAGTCAGATTGCTGAGCTTGCAGGGCACAAGTCAATACAAACGACTATGCGGTATATTCATCAGGGTAACGAGCAGAAAAAGCAGATTGTTGATGAATTAGCCCAAGCTTTTAATTTATAGGATAATCCAGTTTAACCAGCATAGCTCGACGGAGCGAAAAGCAGAGTCATTACCTGCCTGGCTGGTTTCTTATCGTAATGGTTTACACTTTAATGAGGTGTGTTTTATGAATAAGCTTTTTGAGCTCAAAGACTGGTTAACATTGGAAGACACTGCAAAGGAACTTTCACAAGCCCTTTCTGAACCAGTAAACAAAGCTGATATATTACATTTAGCGATAGATGGGAAGATAACTTTGTCAGTAAATTTATTAAAAACTATACCTGTAAATTTTGGAAAAATTATTGTTCTTAATGATGCCGAAAGGGAAGAAACTCCTTTAGAAAATATAGAAGAAGGCGATATCTACTCTTTAGAAAATGAATGGATATTCATGGAAACAACACAAGATATTGAGCGAATCAAAGGTGTGTGGGATTTACCAATGGGGGATTGCAATAAACAATATATTGAGTTTCAATTGCAGAAGCTAAATGAAAACATCGGAGGTGAAAAAGAATTTATCCCGGAAGACACAAGTGGACTTTTTTTAGTTAGCTCTAATAAGGAAATGGTCAAAGTTCTAATAGGAATAGAAGATATTGAGATTATGAGTGGTTCCATAGCTAATGGAAAAAAACTAAGACAACGTATAAAAGATGAAAAATTTAGTGAATGGCAAGCAAATGAGTTACTGAAAAAATATTCTGAAGATAGAAGGAGGTTTATTGAAAGAAGTTCTAAAACTCCAATTTATCAAACTTATTACCATGACTATCAACTCCGTGACTCTAGCTTTTTAGTTGTTCGGCCCAGAGCGATTAGTGATTTTATAAATACACTTGATTCAGAAGTTCTACCGGAAGAAAAAAACGTTACAGTAAATGACTTATTTACAAACCCACCCCAAAATCATTCTGAACCATTTGAAGCTTTAAAGAAACAAGCTTGTAATTTTATTAATGAATACCACAGATTACCTAAAAATAAAAAAGAACTGTGGGATTATTTGACTGATCAGCTTGAGTACGACACAAGAAAAAACGCTATTCTTTATCCATATTCTAAAAAATGGACTGATTTTGATGCTTTTAGTTCAATGTACAAGAACCGGACAACTATCCGATAAATCCGATAAATCCCACAAAAACTACAATCACCTATAACACACTGAAATAATACAATCTCTTTTTAAACAACATGAGATTGTATTAATGACTACTCAAACACAGGTCACACTAAATGACCTAACCCCCTCCAAAAAAATCCCCGAAAAATATCCTGAACTGTTCCCTGAGAAAAAATGGAAATGGAAAGTTGCTCAACGGCAGCATAACGGATTAGCTAGAGCGTTTCGTAAAATTGGACGTGACCTCTATGTCAATGAGCTTGTTCTTGCTGAGTGCATAAATGAGCAGTTAACAGCCTGATTCGCATAATAAATGCGATTCAAACCATCTAATTACCAGAGCTGTTACTGCAAAGGCGCGTTTTTAGGCGCAAATTCCAGAGTATTTTTAACAAAATGCTTCAATTCGACGGGCAAAATCGAGAGGAATATAGCAGGAACAGCAATGGAGTTTTTATAAACAATATTATTAACACCAAAATGTATTTATTAAACGTCACCCGCAATAACGAGCCGTTTGTTTTGTGCGAATATGAAACAGAGGAACAGGCAGTTACGGCACTTGAAGCGTTGCTGGATCAGTACGGTGATGAAATTACCTACACGCTTGATGAGCAGGCATAAAAAAACCCGTAACTCAATGAATTAACGGGCTAATAATCAAACGCTATACTTTTCAAAATCGATTTTAAGTATAGCAAACTTCGATTATTTTGCCCAAGGATTTTGGCAAAAAATAATGAAAAAATTACTAAACAAATTAAATTCACAAAGCACTATACAAAATTATTTGTTGGGAGAGGCTAATGGCTGACATTAACGCGCTTCTCTCGGGTCTGGAAAAAGTGAGGCCTAATGGACAGGGTAAATGGATGGCATGTTGCCCCGCACACGAGGATCGCTCACCATCATTAGGTATAAAAATTACTGATGATGACAGGATTTTAATCCATTGTTTTGCTGGATGTGAAGTCGGCGCCATTGTTTCGGCGATAGGATTAACGCTAGCTGATTTAATGCCTGATATCCCTAAAGACCAACTTTATAAAAAAGGCAGTAGACCGCCTAAATTCAATAAATTTGAGCTGTTCGACAAAATACTTAACGAGTCGCGAATATTGTCTATCGCAATGCGACAAATTCTTGAAGGCAAGTCTCTTGATAATGATGATCTACGCCGTGTTATTCAGGCAGAAAACACGATTAATGATTTAGCTATGGAGATATTACGATGAGCCTTGAGGACACGCTTCAAGCCCAAAATGAAGCTATAGTAGCTAAAAAAAGACGTAATTCATCTTCTGTTGCTCCTATTAAGCCAAATGTGGAAATATTAAATGCAGAATCAATCACTGAAATTAAACGGAATACCTTAAACAAACTACTGTCAAAAATAAATCCAGTAGATTTTTTAGCGGTGTGTGAAGCTTTAGGATGGGAGCCGTCAAAAAATAAAATGGGAGGGGATAACCCGCCTACGCAAAGCAATTATAAAGTAGCCATTGTTGACGAACTTATGAAATCAGCAAAAAGCAATAACTGGCACTTGGCATTAGACTCAGGGCTTTTCTATATTTATACAGGCAGCATGTGGATTAGCCTGGATAAGGATGAGTTAAAAAACTTTTTAAAAGATGTTGCCATTAAACAAAGTTACCCGCCTATCAAAGCAAAGGACAGTAAATTTATAGTCCAGCTCTATGACCAAGCGATACAGGATGGATTTTTTACTGATAAACATTATGCTCAGCAATCAATGATTAATCTGAGTAATTGCACATTAGTTTTAAATAGTGATGGTGTAAAAATTAAAGAATTTGATTACCGTGATTTCTTAACTCACCAGCTTCCATTTAATTACGACCCTGAAGCTCATAACGCTATTTTTCAAAAGTATCTGGATGATGTATTACCCGATAAAGATACGCAACGCACATTGCAGGAGACCTGCGGTTATTTATTCATTAAAGGCTTAAAGCTGGAAAAAATATTTTTCTTGTACGGAACAGGTGCTAACGGTAAAAGCGTTTTATTTGAAGTGATAAACGGCCTAATCGGCGATGAAAATACCAGTCATTATTCACTAGAAAGCCTGACTGACAACAGCGGCTATTATCGAGCAAAAATAAAAGACAAGATTGTTAATTATGGCACTGATATAAAACTTACAAATATTGACGCAGGACTATTTAAAACTCTGGCGAGTGGCGAACCAATTGAGGCAAGATTGCCATACTGCGAACCGTTTACAATGTCAGATTATGCAAAGCTTATCTTTAATGTTAATCGACTGGATAACGCAAATATTGAGCATACTCATGGCTTCTATAGGCGCATATTGATTATCCCGTTTGATAAAACAATTGCCGATGACAAGCAGGATAAATCTCTGCATAAGAAGATATTAAGCAACAAGGCAGGCGTACTTAACTGGATTATTGCAGGAGCCAAGCGTGTTATTGCTAACGAAGATATTTTTGTATCGGAAGAATGTCAAAAATTTAAAGCTAAATTCATCAAGGAGACGGATAGTGTAGCTTTATTTTTAGATGATTCAGGATATGAACCTAGCAATACAGGAACAAGCTTTTTGTCAAACGTTTATGCTGAATACAAGGAGTATTGTATTGATGACGGATATAGATCTTTAGGAAAAAATAATTTCAGCAAACGGATGTGCGCACTTGGTATTAACCGGGTAAAAAACAATCACAACAAAGATTGTTTCAATGTGATTAAAAATTATAACCCCTAAAAAACACACCCTGTGTGGAAAAGGTTATAAAGTAAGTTTAGGATTTTAGGATTAAGTCTACAGCCCTTTAATATAAAGGGTTTCACGTCCTAACTTTTGATTTTAAAACTTAGTCAAAACTTAGTTATTTTTTAGGAATCCTAAAAACATCCTAAAAAAAAACTAAGTCTTGAAATCACTTTTTAGGATGCTGACGCCTTGATACATAAGGCTTACAGAGCAAATCCTAAAATCCTAAGTTTACTTGATAACCTTTTTCACACAGGGCATGATTTTAAATCCATACAAAATATATAAAACATTATGAAAATCACGCTAGCAAACAAAATCGAAATTAAAACCACACCCGATAACGAAAAGCTAGGCGGTAACAAGGAATTAGCCAGGCTGCAAAATGATAACGATTACCTGAAATCAGAACTTAAATTAATTAAGAAGCAGGTAAAGGACGCTAGTGGTGATCGTGAAGCTAAGCAAGCACTCCAAAAGGAACGTGATGCACTGCTACTGCATGTAGCTGAACTTGAACGAGTGGCCGGCATAACTGATGCAATATTGAATGATAAGGATACGGAAATTGCTAGATTAAAGGGCAATCAAAAGCCAGTCAATTAAAAATAGAGCTTAGTTTTGTTCGGTGACACTAATACGAGATCTGACGGCTGAAAATTCAGCCATCAAAATATATTGATTATCGATGCAAAATTCAGATAAGCACAAATTCCCCCATTGGGGGAAACCAAGAATACCAGTCAACTGGGATTCTTCAAACAATAGAGCACTGTAAAAAAAAAGCTAAGTCATTGATTCATAAGCCCTGAATTGAAGTTAGGGCAATATAATCAACAGGTTACGGCTACCCATATTCAATGGGATTATTCAGTTAAACACGGAAAAACCGCTAAATAACCCTTTATAACGGCATAAAATTAAGTTTTTAATGTTGAGTAAAACTAATGACAGACACTAAAAAACAAGGCCGTCCATTTGGCACAACAAAATCAACGCTGGTTCGAAATCGAGCCACCAAATTTTTAGAGAAAACTCTTAAAAATGAAACCGCTGATACTCTCTCGAGAACGCTATCAGCAATTGAATTATTAAAAATTAATCAGGAAAAAAAATAAATGAAAACAATCGATTCAACAAAAATCTTATTAGCTAAAAGTTCTGTAGAGGCATTAAAACCGGTTTCAGATTTAATCAGTAAAATAAAACACTCTGATCTTGCATACAATGAGTCGGCAATCCAAAAGGTCAGTAAATTTTCAGAGTTTCTTGAGTCGCTATTATCTGAACAACAGGCAATTTTAAATCAAGCTGATGCCCTTCAAGATAACCGCGACGAGGTGTTAATTAACCTTGCATTTCAGTATGTTAATAAAATACCCGATCGAGTTGAGGGCCTTAAAAAATCGCGTCCAGGGATTGAGAAATACCACAAGGAAAAGCGCGATGAGCTTCAACAAAAGGGGTTTTCAGCGGATGAAATTAATAAAATTATTCCAGAGAATCAGTTACTTGAAAAACTCAGCTCTTTGGAACAGAAGGTGGCTGAACTAAAACAAGAGGAGGCTAAGCTTAAAAAATTTATCCATGACAAGCCATTTTTTGATACCGCGATCATCGAGGGTACTTATTTCTATAATCACTTCACTGAGAATGAGGCAGATTTTAGAAACAACCCGACATGCCAAATTCAATACTTAGACATGATTTAAATGCAAAGCATCATCAATGCACAGCTAAAAAAAGCTGAGAGTAAGCCCGAACCTGCGGAAATTGAGCCAATAAGGCCTTACAACAAGGCCGAAATTGCTATGCTGACGATCGTGGGCTCACGATTAATGGAGGCTCGTAAATTGTGCAAACTAAACAGAAAACAAGCCGCTGACTTGCTTGGCGTTGAGGAATTTTATCTTGGCCGGCTTGAAAACGGTCTTGATGTTGATTGCGTTCCGCTGGAATTAATTAAGCGGGCCGCAGAAGTTTTTGATGTTTCAATTGATTATCTGTTTGGCATAACTGACGACTGGGAAAGAGATCCGGTTGTTTGCTATGAACGGGTGGTGGGGCAATGGATGTATGAGGAATTTAAAAATCAACTTCTTAGCCAAGCTGTGCAGCAACAAAAGCTCTTAAGAAAAATTGACTCAATCGATTATTTGGTGAAAAAGTCGATTATTTCACTGGAAAACATTTTTAAATCACTTGATCGGTTTAGGGAGCTTAATCCTGAGTTTGATACTGATATGAGAGGCGGTGCGAGCCTGGTTCATGCAGTAGAAAAATTCAAAAAATCCATTAATATCATCGAATCGAAATTATTAAGATCAAAAGTTTTAAAACTAAAATTAGAGAAATTACCTTGAAATTAAATGCAGAACAATGGGAAGAGATACGCTACCAATGGGAATCGGACGATAGCTTAAGTTTTGAAGAGCTATCAAAAAAATTACCAGTTACCCGACAAACCATAAGCAAAAGAGCACATAAGCATGGCTGGTGCAAGAATTCTGGAAAGGAGTTAAAAAAAATTACTCGCAAAGAAATTGATAATGAACATGATATGAAGAATGGCGTTGGCAGGCCAGCAATAAAGTTTAAGCCTGAATATTCGGAGCAAGCAAAAAAGCTGGCTCTTCTTGGCTTGGTTGATAAAGAGATTGCACCTGTATTTGGGATATCATTGCGAACATTGAACAAATGGAAAATCAAATATCCTGAATTTATGCAGTCCATAAAGGATGGAAAGCTTCAGGCTGATTCAGAAGTGGCACTCTCTCTCTATAAATCAGCAATAGGCGGCCATACTATTTCAGAAGAAAAAGTTATTCCTGATGGCGATGGTGGAACAACTATCATCGAAATAAAAAGGCAGATACCACCTGATTACCGTGCTCAATCATTATGGCTAAGAAATAGGCAGCCTGCAAAATGGCGCGATAAAGTAGAGATTGATGCAGCTATTGATGTAAATGAAACTTCAATAGAATTCATTATGGAAAACTTTATTAAAGTTATGGATAAAGCCCATGAGCGAAGTCGGTTAATGCGTATTGAGCGCGGCCTTGACCCAAAGGACTGATTAAAATGATTGGCATAGGAATAGGGATCTTGACCGCTGCACTTAAAAAGGTTGTTGCACCACCTGCTCCAGTTCAGGATGCTACACCACCGGTTAAAGATGATCCGCCTGCGTAATTGGTATTACAGAGATTGCGGCTAATGTGCCTGTGCTTAATGAGAATGGTGGTGATCGTAAATCAGTATTACAAAATGAAAAATGTAATACTGAAATATTAGATAGAGGCAACTCCAAAGAATACAGCAATGATGCTAATATCTCAGCATCTTAGAAACGTTAACGCTGCCGAATTCTCGGCAACGCAAATTATCTTGAGAGCGCACTAAGATAGGCTAGGCTTTTGTCAAATGTGCACCCGGGTGCATATTTGGATATATAACTAAAAAATGAGCTTGAAGCCTGTATGTCAAAAGCGACTTGAAAGTCGTATTTGATTATGCAATCAACCGTCCGCCTGGAAGGACACAAATTAATTTAGTGTGGGAAATGCCACCAAACAAAAGCCACATGGTAAGTTTATTGAGATGGTCAAAACGGACCTACAGGTCCGTTTTGGATTGCGTCAAGCAAGAAATTTAGCGTACAACATTTTAATACACAAAACATAGCTGCTAATTTCAATGCGGTTTTTTTGTGTCTTAAATATCACCAGAATTTCTGGAGTCAATAAGCTTCCTAATTATTAAGGCGCAATCTAAGGCGTAATTTTAGGCGCAGTTGTCAAACAAAACCACTTAAATTAAAACAATTACGAAACAACTTGAAACTAGGTGTATATAAGGAGTAGACTACAGTCTCACTCTGTTTCAATAAGTCTAGCAAGCTCTTTTAATGCGATGGTCGTGCGTTCGAATCGCACAGGACCCACCATAGAACTTAAATGAAAACAAGGGCTTAGAAAGGATTTTAAGTTTCAGTAACTGTGTACTAAACGAGCGACTACAGTGATAACTACAGTAGTTTGGTTTATTTCTCTCTCAAGAGGAAACACAGATGCTAAATTTTCATATCCGCAAAGTAACACTCCAAAATGGCGATACTCGTTATCGCACCATAATTACCAAATCTGGTAAAAGTACAAAATCAAAAACATTTAGACGTAAATCCGATGCTAAAACATGGGGAAGTCGTACCGTTTTAGAATCTCAAGAAAATGAAGCCAAAGGTATTAAGCCTTGCACTATTACGTTTAGCCGTTTGACTGATGAATATATGCACTGGTGGACTGGCAAAGACCATGATCGAGTTAGACTCGTTTTATGGTGGGAAAATCAATTAGGTAAAATTCTCTTATCTGAAATCACCCCTGAACTGATCCGTGAAAAACTCAAAGTAAAAAAATCAAAAGCCCCTGCCACATACAATAAGCATTTAGCTGTTATTTCTGCAATTCTCGACTATGCTACATTACAGCAGGAAGAAGATGATATTACAGAGCAGTATATCGATGAAAACCCCTGCAAGCGTGTTCGTTCTCTCAAAGTAAGCAATAAACGTGTGCGTTATTTATCCGACGAGGAAAAACCGCGTCTATTGAAATCTGCTAAAATCATTGGCGGTAGGTTTTATCTAAAAGTATTAATGGCATTAACCACCGGCATGCGCAAAGGTGAGTTGGAAAAACTGCGCTGGAATGATATTGATTTTGAGCGTGGTTTAGCTTTATTACATGATACTAAAAACGGTACATCAAGACATACGCCTGTTCCCGATGTTATTATGGGCGAAGTGAAAAAATATCGTGAAATTGGTAATAGCCTATTATTTCCTTCGACTGTGAATCCTGAAAAACCTTTCGATTATAAAAAACAGTGGGCTAATTGTCTTAAATCAGCCAATATTCAGGATTTCAGATGGCATGATATGCGGCATGATACCGCCAGTACCTTGGCGCGTGATGGAAAAACCTTAAAAGAGATATCTGAGGTGTTAGGACATAAATCCCTGGCTAGTACTGACCGCTATACGCATCTTTGTACAGAACACAAAAGCCAATTGCTGAATGATACGATGAATAAGGCGATTAGTTTGTAAATTAAATTCAATGATTAGTTGTAAGCTATCTTATTGGCAGCTTGCTTATTTTCAGTTAGTAATTATTCATTTATGGAGTAATAGTGATAGTTACATGTGATGTTATTGATCAAAACGCCACCATTCATCCTATATATGAAGAGGTTTTATCATTTAAGAAATCTAAAAATAATGATAAAAACAAGCATCCTTGGGTAAAAAAATGCTTATTACTCAATGAGACGAAAGAGTGGATTAGTGAGAATTCAAGAGGTGAATTAATTGGACAAAATACTTTTTGTATTGTTGTTGCAGATGCTTTTGATTTATATTTTTCTGAATATCCCAATACTCGAACTAAAGTTCAAGCGGAAGAGATTAAACGAAATTCAAAATCATTGAAGTACGCCATGCATAACTGCTTACTTCCAAAAGCAGCTAGCTCTGAGAAGTTTAATGAAGGATTAAATTCTTTAATTAACCTTGAAGCTAAATGCCCGGGCCCTGTCACCTCACAAAGAGGCAATCCAAAGCGTAGGACTCTAATAGTAAATATTGCTACAGGTCTTTATGACTCATTTAATACTTTACCAAGCCTGATCATTCTTACCAATTTGATTTTAATGGTTGAGTTTATTGATGCTGATAACTTAAAGAGAAGTATTAGGAACACTTATACTGAGGAGTTAAAGGCTGAAATCAAAGATGGAGCGATACGAAGGCGTGATAAAACTAATAGAAACATATTTGACTCAGAGTTACTCACGCAGAATGCTATCAATAAACTCCAAAAAAGTGCAGTACCTCAAAAACAACCGGTCAATATATTTGAAAATCAAATACAGTTAACTGACGCATTCATGAATGAAGTGCAAGTAAAAGATGATTCTGAGTTAATTAGACAATTAGCATTATTAAAAAATATGCTTTATGAGAGGCTATAAACAAAGGAAGTCCTACTTTAGGAAACAAAAAAAGAAATTCTTGAGTTTTGTTTCCTAATTTTATAACGTACTTAAGCAAACTATTATTATACCTACTCTATGTTAAACAACGAGTAAGGCTATATGACTTCAGCTATTTTACCAAAGATAAGCAATAATCCATCACTCAGCGAATATATCCCAAAAAATAAATTCGCCGTATCTCCTAACTGTCCTGTAACAGAACCAGAATTTAACTGGTTATTTAAACAACGTGAGCAAAACGGTTTTGCACTGGCTTTCGTCAAAGTCAGTGCAAGAAGTTTTCTTGTGCATATTCCTTCATTTATTGAATGTCTAAACGCTAAACGAGGTCTATAAAACTGCTCATTATCCGCGCCACGCAAACGGCTACCAATTAGGATAATTGGGCACAGATAGGCGTTATCGCATGTCGTATGCGGATAGTTACCAGAGTTTATAAGGCTTCCCGATGAAAACTACAGTGATTTTACTTGTTGAGGGAATATGAACAGACAAAAAGAAGCCCGCACAGATACGGGCAACAGAAATATAGCACAACTATTTTACCACTCAGAAAATAAGGGAGGTAAAAAACCTTATGTCAGATAACTTATTATGTTTGCAGCAAGAAATGCAGTCAGCGGGACTTAATATTAATTCAGGCCAGGAGATTATTTTAGATGGAAAATTCAAAAACATTGGCACGACAGATAAACCAGGTAAAAAATGCGCTTGGTATATTGGCCAACAATATCATCTGGGTGGACACGAATACACTCTGTGTACTTTTGGTGATTTTTCCCTAGATTTAAGACAATCCTATAAAAGTTGGGGCGACAAAGATCAATTATCTAAAGTTGATTACGCTTTATTAGCAGATAAGCAAAAACAGCAGCAAAAGCTGGTTGAGCAACAACTCAAGCGTAAACGTAAACAAGCCGCTGTTGATGCGGTTAAGGAATGGGCTGCATTATTACCAACTGGAGACAGTCAATATCTAACTAAAAAATGTATAGGTGGTGTTGGTGTTAGATATGGCGAAGCCGATAACAATCCATTTATTGCAATTCCGGTTAATGGTATTGATGGCAGATTACGAGGACTGCAAAAAATATTTGATCACAATATTCCGAATCAGGAGCGTAATAAAACCTTTACCACAGGCACAGAAAAACAAGGCGGACATTATTTAATGGGTGAGGTCTTAACCTTTCACCCGCTTTGTTTTGCTGAAGGCTATGCAACCTCCGCAAGTATACATGAAGCAACAACTTATCCAGTCGTTGTATGCTTTGATGCTGGAAACATTAAATCAGTTGTAGCAGCCTATCGCTCAAAATACCCCACACAGCAATTCATCATCTGTGCAGATAATGATCAATGGAAAGATGAAATTAAAAATCCAGGAGTAGATAAAGCAACTGATACTGCAAAAGAGTCAGGGTGTTTTATTGCAATACCTGACTTTTCTGATTTAGACATTAGCACTAAGCCCACTGACTTTAATGACCTGCAATTATTGGCAGGCAAAGAAGCTGTATTAAAACAAATTCAACATCCAGAATTTGACTATAGAAAAACACAAGTTACCGAGGTTACTCAAGTTACCCTCAATGAGAATAAGGGCTTGGAAGGTAACCCTGAACAAACAAAAGATGATACAAAGGTTGCTGAACAATGGCCGGGTGAATCCTCACGGCCTTGTTATGGAGTGTATGAAAAATGGCACAAGATTAATAGTACTCAACGTAAACCGGGCGTATATCATCATGGCATTAAAGATGGTGGAGACAATGCACCACCTGTATTGTTAGAAACCTGGATATGCAGTCCACTGTATGTTCGTGCAATTACCCGAGATAACAATAACTTTAATTTTGGGCGGATTATTGAATTTAAAACGAGTACTAAAACCAGACGGCAATGGTGTATGCCCATGTCAATGTTGGCCGGTAATGGTGATGAGTTAAGACGCGAACTGTTATCAATGGGCTGTGAAATTGACCCGAAAAACCGTAATCAATTGCCATTGTATTTACAATCCATTCCACCTAAAACCGTTTTAAAAAGTGCTTTAAATATAGGTTGGCATGATAACGCTTTTGTTTTACCTGATAGAACCATAGGCAGTGCTGAAGTGTTTTACCAATCTTCTCACCTTGAACAGCGCGAATATACTCAAAATGCACAACTTGAGGATTGGCAACAACATATTGCCCGATTATGTATTGGTAATCCATTATTGGTACTGTCAATGAGTATTGCCTTCTCAGGCCCATTACTAAGAAAATTACATACCGATGGTGGAGGATTTCATATTTATGGTGATTCGTCAAAAGGAAAAAGTACCGGATTACGCGTAGCCTGTTCTGTTTGGGGCGGTGATGATTACCGTAAAACCTGGAAAGCAACAGGTAATGGTATGGAAGGTGTTGCAGCTATTTTTAATGATTCACTACTGGCTATTGATGAAATATCCGAAGCGGAAGGCAAAGAAATTGGCGGTATTATTTATGCGCTAGGTAACGGTGTTGGTAAAACCCGGGCCATGCGTGATGGAACAGCAAAACCTTCACATCGCTGGGTTGTTGCGGTGATATCCAATGGAGAGCGAACTGTTGCGTCACACATGGCAGAGAAAGGCTTGCAGATCAAAGCAGGTCAGGAAATCAGATTACTGAATATTCCGCTGTTTGGGCAATATGGTGCGTTTGATGACTTACATGAATTGGAAAATGGACGACAATTTTCCGATACCCTGCAAGCTAATAGTAAAAAGTATTACGGCACCGCAGGTATTGCCTTCTTAGAACAACTTTGTTCGGATCAGCAAGACTTAGGTGAATTATTAGAGCAATTCCGCAAAGTATTTGATGATGGCACACTCAGTAGTCAGGAAGGTCGTGCTGCAAATCGCTTTGCCATTACAGCAATGGCTGGTGAGTTAGCAAGCAGTTACGGTATCACAGGATGGGAACCGCAGACAGCACTCACAGCTACTTTGCAATGCTTTCAACAATGGCGCGAAAACTTTGGTTCAGGTGATCACGAAGAAAGGCAAATCATAAATGCTATTCATGATTTTATTGATTGTCACGGAGATAGCCGATTCAGTGAGCCAAATAGCTCGCTAACGATCAATAATCGAGTAGGTTATTTTCGGCAATCAGGTGATGGCAATCGAGAATACATGTTTACCGCTAGTGGCTTTAAAGAAGCACTGTCAGGGCATGATGTTAAACGAGGTCGACAGGCGCTTAAGAAAGCAGGTTATTTAATCCCTGGTAATAAGATAGATCAACAGCAATTAAAGGTCAGTGGGCGTAATACTAAAGTCTATGTACTTAGATTGTCAGGGAGTAACCATGTATGACATGACGGTTATGATTACTGATTTTCTGCAACAAAATAAGACGGAAGGTAACTTTAGTAACCCCAAAGATAATGCTCAAGTTACCCCGCAAGACACTGATGATAAAAAGGGTAACCGTAGTAACTTGGGTAACCAGGAAAAATTAAGTAATGAAGTAGTCAATCAAATGTTTATTCATGCGGCACAAGCTTCAGGACTGATGGCTGAACAACTTTGGTCTTTTTTGGATGATTCAGATATTGATGACTTACTGCATCATTTGATAGACCAAGAGACATTAACGGTCTATGCAAAATCATGGGCACGTTATCCTGAAACCGTGCCAGAAGGAAATACTCAACCTTTCCCTACGCATGAACTTAAACCTAAAACAGTAGCATGCAAACAATGCCAGAACTTTATGCCTGACAAGATAGGCGATGGTACCGGAATTGGGCATTGTTCTGTTAATGCTCCGGCAAGTAAAAAAGGCTCACTTTGGCTTAATACAGAAGTTATTTGTAATAAATATAAAACCACAGCATAGGAGATTAACGATGAATAATACGCTCGCTCAACTTAAGGCAAACCAAACTAATGCTCAGAAATCTACTGGCCCGGTAACAGAAGAGGGTAAGAAAACTGTTGCAAATAATGCCCTCAAGCATGGATTATTTTCCAAACAGCTTATTCTGAAAAATGAAAATGAAACAGACTATCAGTTATTGCATAATGGCTTGCAGTGTGAATTAAAACCGGTGGGTACATTAGAACAATCATTGGTAGAACGGATCGCTGTAACTTTGTGGAGGCAACGGCGTCTAGTAAACTCCGAAACTGCACACATTAACTTAAGCAACCAGGAACCCAAGATACTTAAACTGGTTAATAGTGAATTGGATTTAAGCTATACAAGTAAAGAACTAAAAGCAGAAGATTTGACTAATTTTGATCAGGAGCAGTTAAAAATATACAAGGCTGTTGTAGAGGAATTTGAAAAAATAGATGATGATAAAGTAAATGTATTAACGGAAGTAAAAGCATACGCCCCACTAATTTACCAAACCCTGGCAGAGGAAGCCGAAACAGATGAAGAAAGTTTCAATGATTACATTAAAAATTTTGCAAGTCTCAGAGAATGGATTGAAGACTTGGTTGATTTTTATCAGTCACAAATAAAAATAGCTCAACAACGCCCTCTAATTCTTGAAATAGCGAGTTCTGTGCAAAATAAACAATCCATACTTCAGGGCAAGCTACGAGACGCATTAGCCAAGTATCAGTTGATGTTAGATAACGAACTCTATAAAGCCATTAAAACCCTAAGAGAGACCCAAACCTGGCGCTTAGACATACTGGAACCCATGACTGAAAAAAATGGCTTTGTTTTGGAAAATAAGTCATAAATTAAAGTGTTAGCTGCGCTTACAGCAATGTTGCGCAACATAATTTAACTAATGATTTCGGAAAAAACAGAGAGTGGGGGGGAATAAATGGGCGGATATGGCAGTGGTAGAAAAACCAACATTAAAAGCACTGAGGATACTTTATCAATTGATATTCGGCGTTGGCAGCGTGATAGCTTTTTAGATAATGGCACAAGCTTTACATGTAGGTGGTCAAAGCGAGGCAAAGTGATAGGAAGGGTTAATGTAAAAACAGAGGCAAATTTAGTAAGACTGAACTATTCCACTAGAGTCCACGGTGGTTCATGGGAAAATCAAAATTATCCAGTTCAATTACAAACGACGCACTGCAATTATGGCGGTAAACGCTATTGGTTTATCTGTCCTGCAAGCGGCTGCAATAAGCGTGTTGCTCTCCTATATTTACACAATAGCCACTACTTTGCTTGTCGGCATTGTCATAAACTTGCCTACCCTAGCCAAAGGGAACGTGATTGGGATAGCGCTGCAAGGCAAGTCGATAAAATCAGAGAAAAGCTGGATTGGGAGCCTGGCTTTCTTAATGGAAACGGCTGTAAACCAAAAGATATGCACTGGAAAACCTTTTGGCGCTTACAAAAAGAACATGATGTTTACGTAAAAAAAGTGACAAGTGCTATCTAAGGTTATTTAAATTAAACTATAAGAAAATTACAAAAAACAACAGCAACATATCCATATAAATGTAGAATGAATGGCTATTTGTACCAGATTAACGGATTGCTCTGCACCTATTCAATGACCGAAAACAAACTATCCATCTCCCAACTTGAACAATACCTATCCAAAGCCGCATGGATCTTAAAAGGCCCCGTCGATGCATCAGACTTCAAGGTCTACATATTTCCTCTGCTATTCTTTAAACGTATCTCTGATGTCTACGATGAAGAGTTTCGTATCGCACTGGAAGAATCTGAGGGCGATGAAGAATATGCCGCTTTACCTGAATTCCATCGTTTTGAAATCCCTGAGGGCTGTCACTGGATTGAGGTGCGGGAAACTGCAACTAATGTAGGTTTAGCGATTGAAAAAGCCTTACGAGGCATAGAGCAAGCGAACCAGGAATTCCTATACGGTATATTTGGTGATGCGCAGTGGAGTAATAAAAACAAACTCTCTGATAAATTGTTGATTGATTTAGTTGAACACTTTTCTCAATACACATTAGGTAATGAAAACGTCAACCCTGATATGCTCGGTCAAGCCTATGAGTACCTGATTAAGCACTTTGCCGATCTCACCAATAAAAAAGCGGGGGAATTTTATACTCCGCGCTCAGTAGTGCATTTGCTAGGGTTGATTTTAGACCCACATGAAGGCGAAAGCATCTACGATCCTGCTTGCGGTACAGGTGGCATGCTATTGGAATGTGTAGATCATCTAAAACATAATCAAGAAGACTCCCGTACCTTAAAACTGTATGGCCAAGAGAAAAACCTGACTTCAAGCTCTATTGCTAGAATGAATATGTTTCTGCATGGTATTGAAGATTTTGAAGTGCTAAGAGGCGACACTTTACGCAACCCTGCTTACTTTGAAGCGGATGGATTAAAAACCTTCGATTGTGTCATTGCCAACCCGCCATTTTCTCTTAAAGACTGGGGCGCAGAAAATTGGGCTAATGATCCATTCGGCAGGAATATTGCTGGTGTACCCCCTAAAGGGAATGGTGACATGGCCTGGGTGCAACATATGGTTAAATCCATGAACAGCACTGGCCGCATGACCGTGGTTTTACCGCATGGCGCATTATTCCGTAAAGGGGCTGAAGGTAAAATTAGACAAGCGCTATTAGAGCAAGATTTATTAGAAGCCGTAATTGGCTTAGGCCCCAATGTTTTTTACGGTACGCAATTGGCTGCTTGTGTCATGGTATTTAAACAAAACAAAGCTGTAGAGAAAAAACAAAAAGTATTGTTTATCGATGCTTCTGATCAAATTCGTGTTGGCAGAGCGCAGAACTTTTTAGAGCCTGTCCATGTAAAGCAGATTTATGATTGGTATCACGACTATGCTGATGTAGAAAATTACGTCAAAGTAGCCAGTATTGATGAATTAAAAGAAAATGATTACAACCTGAATATCCCACTGTACGTAGAAAAAATCATTGAAGATAACTTGCCCAGTGTAGAAGAAGCTCTGAGTGATTTAAAAGATGCCTTGCAAGACAGTTTAAAAGCTGAAGAAAAATTTAAATCGATTTTGCAGGACTTTATACAGTGAAGCAAATGTTTGATTTTAACGAATTAACGACACTGTGTTTTTCAACGCATGAAAAAATGCAACAGCGTGCCGTCTACACAGTGAATATATCCTTAGTGATTAGAAACTGGCTGTTTGGCTGCTATATTTCAGAATTTGAACAAAAAGGCGAGAATCGCGCTGGTTATGGCAAAAACCTGATAAAAAAATTATCAGATACACTACAGCAGCAAGGCATAAAAGGTGTATCAGCAACAAACCTTAAACAGTGCCGTTCATTTTACCTATCCTATCAGACAATAAGTCAGACACTGTCTGACCAATCTTTATCAATACACTCTGAGCGCACGAATTTTTTAGAGCAAGCAAGTGACTTATTAATGCCTGAATTCTCCTTGAGTTGGTCGCATTATATTACCTTGTTAATGCTTGATAACCCGAATGAACGACGCTTTTATGAACTGGAATCAAGCGCAAATAGTTGGAGTGTACGCGAATTAGAACGGCAAATTTCCAGCTCTTTATATGAACGATTAGTTTTAAGTCGTAGCAAGGAAGAAGTGATTAAACTCTCCGAACAGGGATTAATTGTAGAGAAAGCCGCCGATTTAATTAAAAACCCTTTTGTCCTCGAATTTTTAGGCCTAGAAGAAAAGCCAACCTATTCCGAAAATGACCTTGAACAAGCCATTATCACTAAATTGGAAAGTTTTTTACTCGAATTAGGCAAAGGCTTTCTTTTTGAAGCACGGCAAAAACGCTTTACCTTTGATAATGACCATTTTTATGTCGATTTGGTTTTTTATAATCGCTTGTTGCATTGCTATGTCTTGATTGATCTAAAGCGCGATAAACTCACGCATCAGGACTTAGGTCAGATGCAAATGTATGTTAATTATTTTGATCGTCATGTAAAAACCGCAGACGAAGCGCCGACCATCGGTATTGTCTTGTGCCACAGAAAAAATGATGCCTTAGTAGAATTAACTTTACCTGAAGAAAACAATATTTATGCGTCTCGCTATCAGCTATACCTACCTTCAAAAGAAGAACTAAAAGCTGAATTACAAAAAATTGAATCTGAGTTAAATGACCATTAACAAGCAATGTCTCGAATTTAAAAGGATTTACTAATCATGACCCAACAAGAACTCGAAAAATACCTCTGGGGTGCAGCGACAGCATTACGTGGCACCATCGATGCGGGTGATTATAAACAATATATTTTTCCGTTATTATTCTTCAAACGCATATCCGATGTTTATGATGAAGAATTTGCTAATGCTTTAGCGGAAAGCGATGGCGATATGGAATACGCCGCCTTTGCTGAGAATCATCACTTTCAAATTCCAGCAGGGGCGCATTGGAATGATGTGCGTGAAACCACGGTGAATATCGGCGCAGCTTTACAAGAAGCCATGCGCACGATTGAAAAAGCCAATCCTGATACCTTGTTCGGGATTTTTGGTGATGCCAGCTGGACTAATAAAGACCGGCTTTCGGATGAAATATTAACCAACCTAGTCGAGCACTATTCACAGCACAAGCTTAATATAAGCACCGTCCCTGATGATAAATTGGGGAATGCGTATGAATACCTGATTAAAGAATTTGCTGATGATAGCGGCCATACCGCCGCGGAATTTTATACCAATCGTACTGTGGTCAAACTGATGACTATGATCATGGACCCGCAACCCGGCGAAAGCGTCTATGATCCGACGTGCGGTTCGGGTGGTTTGCTATTGAATTGTGCCTTGCATTTAAAAGATGAAGGCAAAGAATATCGCACGCTCAAGCTTTATGGCCAAGAGATTAACTTGCTCACCTCCGCCATTGCACGTATGAACATGTTTATGCACGGCATAGAGGAATTTAGCATTATTCGTGGGGATACGCTGGCGAATCCTGGTTTGTTAGAAAACGATCAACTCAAAACTTTTAATGTCATTTTGGCTAACCCTCCGTACTCGATTAAAGCCTGGGATCGTAAAGCCTTTGAGAGTGATGCCTATGGGCGTAATCTTTGGGGTACGCCTCCACAAGGTTGTGCGGACTATGCTTTTGAACAGCATATTGATAAAAGTATGAATCAGCATAATGGTAGGTGCGTCCAACTATGGCCTCATGGCATCCTTTTTAGAGATAACGAAAAGAAGATGAGGAAGAAAATGATAGAAACGGATACTATTGATTGTGTCATTGCGTTAGGTAAGAACTTGTTTTACAACTCATCAATGGAGTCTGCTTTATTAATCAGGCGAACTAATAAAGACCAAAAGAAAAAAGGGAAAGTGTTGTTTATTAATGCATTTAGCGAAGTAAAAGATGAAAAAACTATTTCATATTTATTAGATGAGCATATAAAAAAGATATATGACGCTTACACTGATTACAGTGATATTGAAGGATTTTCTTGTATTGTCAATGTTGATGACATATTAAAAAATGATGCCTCGCTTCTTGTTACCAATTATGTGAAATCAACCAGAATAGTTAATGACAATATTTTATCGGTAGACGATGCTTATGCACAGTGGATTAGTAGTTCAGTAATAATGAAGGAAAGCATGGAAACGCTTTTCGATACTTTGAATTAATGGAAATATCAATGCAAATAGATAAATCATCTTGGGAAAAAGTTAAGTTAATTGATGTAGTTACTAAAAAAGAAGAAAACGATAAAGAGAATGCTAAAAATAGATTTGAACGATTTATAAAAGTTGAGCACTTAAATGCTGAGTCATTACATATTAAAAGATGGGGCAATCAAAATAAAGATGAATTACCCCCCACCTTTTATAAAGTCTTTAGAAAAGGGCAAGTATTATTTCCGACTCGTAACCCGCACTTGCGAAGAACAGCTTTAGCGTCTTTTGATGGTATATGTGGTGAAAAAACGCTAACTTTGGAGCCTAACGAGGAAAAAGTTTTACCAGAATTTCTCCCTTTTTTGTTTCATAGTAATGAGTTTTATCAGCACACTACATCATCAATTGTTGGATCTACAAATCCTCATGTAAGGTGGCGTGATGTTGCCAGCTATGAATTTCTGCTCCCACCCAAAGACCAACAAGCCAAACTGGCTGAATTGCTTTGGGCTATGGAAGAGGTAGTTGAAAATGATTTAACCTTATTGGATAAACTGTCTTTAACTCTTGACTCAGATATTGAAAGCAGAATTCATGGGGTAACTCTCGCTGGTCATACAATACAGCAAGTTATTGATGAATTATCAGAATACAAGGGGGTTGGTACTTTAAGCCAATTTGGAAAAATATTTAAAGGTAAAGGAATTACTAAATCAGAATTAGTTGATATCGGACTTCCATGCGTTCGATATGGCGAGTTATATACCAAACATCACAGGGTTATAAGAAAATTTTATTCGTTTATTACTGATGAATCCTCTGCAAATTCAATTAAGCTAAAGCAAAACGATGTGCTTTTTGCTGGTTCAGGTGAGACCATTTCTGAGATTGGTAAATCAGCAGCATTCATTAGCGATGAAGAGGTTTATGCCGGTGGTGATATATTGATTTTTCGTCCTTATGACATGGATGGTATCTATTTAGGGTATTTGTTAAATTCTCAACTTGTAAGGCAGCAACTGAATAAATTTGGGACTGGAGCAACAGTTATGCATGTTTATGCATCAGATATTGAGAAAATTAAAGTTCCAATTTTTGAAAAAGACGAGCAAATAAACATAGGTCAGCATTTGGAATCCATTGCAGATAATATTTCAAATTTAAATAAAAAAATAGAAAATTCACAAAAACTTAAAAAATCCCTAATCAACCAAATCTTCTAACCATGTCCTTTACTGAACTCAACAGCGTAGAACATTACATCATTCACCAAGTCAGCGGTGTTAATCTCAATGCTGATAACATTGCCACGCCTAAAAGCAGTTACGGCACTCAGTGGGTATACCAATCAGCAGAAGAACTCAATCGTGGCGTCAATGAAGTATTGGTTGAAGTCGAATTAACCGCTGCTTTACTACGCTTAAATCCTGAGATTAAACAACGTCCTGAATTAGCTGATGAAGTAATCTACAAGCTCCGTGCTATTTTGATTTCGGTAAATCAAATCGGCCTGGTGAAAGCCAATGAAGAGTTTTTTAAGTGGTTGAGCGGTGACAAGACCATGCCCTTTGGTGAGAATAATCGCCATGTGCCGGTTCGCTTGCTGGATTTTGATGACCTAACCAATAACCGCTACGTTGTCACTAATCAATTCCGCATTCATCATCGGGAAACTAAAATACCTGATGTGGTATTGCTAATTAACGGCATTCCCGCGGCGGTCGGTGAAGCAAAAACGCCTATACGCCCTTCGGTCAGTTGGTTAGATGGGGCGCATGAAATTCATACGGTGTATGAAAATGCCGTGCCACAGTTATTTGTACCCAATATTTTATCGTTTGCTACCGAAGGCAAAGAGCTATTTTATGGTGCTATCCGTTGCCCACTCGAATTTTGGGCGCCGTGGCGTTTGGAATCAGAACAGGGTGATCTCGCTAAACAACTCGGTTTAGCGGAAATCGGTAAAGAATTAACTGATTTATTGAGTCCGGTACGCTTGCTGGATATTTTGCAAAACTTTTCGTTATTTACGACAAATAAAAAGAAACAACGCAGCAAAGTCATTCCACGTTTTCAGCAATATGAAGGTGCAAATAAAATTGTACAACGTGTAATTGAGGGGCAGATTAAAAAGGGATTGATCTGGCATTTTCAAGGCTCGGGTAAATCTTTGTTGATGGTATTTGCCGCACAAAAATTACGTAAAGCCACTGAACTTAAAAGTCCGACCGTGATTGTGCTGGTAGATCGAACCGATTTAGATACTCAGATCAGTGGTACTTTTAATGCGGCGGACGTGCCTAATGTCGAATCCACGGATAGCATTAAAGAGCTGCAAACCATGCTGGAGCGTGATACGCGAAAAATCATTATCTCAATGATTCATAAATTTCGTGATGCCAAGCCTAATATGAATTTGCGCGACAATATCATTGTCTTAGTGGATGAAGCACATCGAACGCAAGAGGGTGATTTAGGCAGGCAAATGCGTGCGGCCTTACCGAATGCGTTTTTATTTGGGTTAACGGGAACGCCGGTTAATAAAGCGGACAAAAATACCTTTTGGGCCTTTGGTGCGGAAGAGGATCAAGGCGGTTATTTATCACGTTATACCTTTCACGATTCGATACGCGATGAAGCAACCTTACCTTTGCATTTTGAGCCACGATTGGTAGATGTGCATGTGGATAAGGAAGCCATTGATCAAGCTTTTGCTGTGTTTAAAGAAAGTGCCGCGTTAAATGATGAAGAAGCAGATGCCTTAAATCAGAAATCAGCAAAAATGGCGGCGTTTTTAAAATCCCCCGAGCGGGTTGCTAAAATCGTCACTGATATTGCGACGCATTTTAAAGAAAAGGTTGCACCACAAGGCTTTAAGGCGATGATCGTCACCCCTGATCGTTATGCCTGTGTGCTATACAAAGAAGAGTTGGATAAACATTTTCCTACTGAAGCCAGTCGCGTGGTGATTTCTACCACAGCCAATGATGACTATGAGTTTAAACAAAAGTGGGCGGTCGATAAATCGGCACAGGAAAAGATAGTCGATGAATTTAATGATGCACAGTCTGACTTAAAATTTATTATCGTTACCGCTAAGTTACTCACTGGTTTTGATGCACCGATATTGCAAACGCTTTACTTAGATAAATCCATAAAAGATCACACCTTATTGCAGGCTATCTGCCGTACTAATCGTTTATATCCACAAAAGAGCTTTGGCCGTATCGTGGATTATTTCGGTGTGTTTGATGATGCCGCTAAAGCACTCGAGTTTGATGAGGAAAGTGTTAAACAAGTCATTACTAATTTATCGGCATTAAAAGAGAAGTTACCTGAAGCCATGCGCGATGCCTTAGCGCACTTTCCGAATGTCGATAGAACCCTGGAAGGCTTTGAAGGGCTAGAAGTCGCGCAAAATACTATTAACAGTAATGAGAAAAAAGACGCCTTCGCGCTAGATTTTAAATATCTGGCTAAATTATGGGAGTCCCTGTCACCGGATAATATCCTGGATTTATATAACCAGGACTACAAATGGTTGGCGCAAGTCTATGAGTCTGTTAAGCCGGCATCAAACAATATTGGCAAGTTATTATGGCTCACCTTAGGCGCACAAACCACACAATTGATTCATGACCATGTTCATGTCGGCGAAGTACATCAGTTAGAGGAATTTGTGCTGGATGCTGATGTGATTGAGGATATTTTTAACAATTCTGATCCAAAGAAAATCAAAGCACTAGAAAAGATGCTGGTGCAACGGTTTAGCAAGCATGCCGGTAATCCAACGTTTAAAAAACTGAGTGAGCGCCTAGAAGAGCTACGTGATAAAGCAGAGAAAGGCTTAATCAGCTCGATTGAGTTTATTAAAGAGCTGTGCAAGATTGCTAAAGAAACCGTTCAAGCCGAGAAAGAGCAGGAAGAGGCCTTACAAGATAAAACCCCACAAGCCGCTTTAACGGAATTATTTTTAGAGCTTAAGACCGAGCAAACACCTGCGGTTGTTGAGCGTATTGTGACTGATATTGATGCTATTGTGCGTGTCGTCCGTTTTCCTGGCTGGCAACAATCAACCCAGGGTGAACGTGAGGTACAGCAGTCATTACGCAAGGCTTTGTTGAAGTACAAGTTGCATAAAGACCAGGTGCTGTTTGATCGGGCTTATGGGTATATTAAAGAGTATTATTAATATGCCAAATAAATAGATTGTATTTGTTACAAATTTAAGGTTGTTATTTAATGATTGATCCAGAAATTATCAGAGAAAAGGTTGATGAAGACGAAACACCAATACTGGAGTTTAAAAGGCAATGGTATTGGGATAATGAGACACCCAAAGAAGAAATGAGTGGCAAATGGGGCGAGTTTATAAAAGATATTATTTCATTGTCCAATGGTTACTTAAACTTTGTAGGAAAAGATCGTTATCTTATTGTTGGATATTGTGAAAGTGAGTCTAAAATTTTTGAGGTAAATACTCATAATATAAAAATTTTAAAAGACTTGAGGTATTTCAAGAAACAATTAGTACAAAAATTAGAAAAGTATACATCTCCATCACTTGTAACAATTGATGTCGAGTTAGTTGAGCTTGATAGCTCATCATTACTAGTATTTAAAATACCAAGCCCATGTCATGTAACTGAGTTACAGTCGGAATTAAAAACTAAAACAAGAACACTTGACCAAGGGGCTGTATTAGTTAGAAAGGGGCAAGATAGTGATTCAATAAAACTTGCTACCATTACTGAAATAGAAGAATTAATGGATGAGTTTTCTAGGTTCAAGAAAGAAAAGCAGTTTACTACTTCGGATAGTAAAAAAGAAGATGAGAAAGAGAGAAGCATTGAAAAAACTGTTCAATTGTATATTGATCAAAATACTAGTTTTTCACTAGATGTAGGTTATCCAATTAAGCTTAATAATTGGACAGAAAATATAGTTTTTGAACTATTCAGGATGTCTGAAACCTTTGGAGTAGTTAGAGAGTTTCTATATCTTCATGAGAGCGCAAGCCAGGGGAAAACATTAGGGTATTTAAAGCATAATCATTTAGTATCTGGTTTTGAGTCTCTTATTGTTTTAACTGAACGACCTAAACTTAAAGATACTGAAAAGCGAAAAACAAACATTAAAAAAATATTTAACACTGAGCATGTTTTTTTTATTGATGAGTTTGGGTACGAGTTTTTGTATAAAGATTGCTTGCTTGATTACGTGAAATACAATCTTCCTGTTTATGTGGATAGCCTGATTGATGGGGATGAAACAGAGAATAAACCTGCACTTGAAGAGTTAAAAAAGTGGTATTTACATGAAGCAGCGCCATTACTTGTAATTAAAGGGTATGGTGGGGTAGGAAAGACCACGTTAGTAAAACAGTTTCTTGATTATATATATGATTGTAGTAATAATTCAGGAATATTATTCATTGATTCAAATGAGATTATTGACGATTTAGCACGTCTTACTAACTCAAATAAAAAAATTGATGATATATACGATTTCTATCAAGTGCAGATTGTTAAAGAGGATAGTAGCTATCGTAAATTTAGCAAAGATTTACTTAAGCTATCTGTCGATAATGGAAGCTTGATCATTGTTCTTGATGGTATAGATGAAGTTATAGCAAAGCTAGGGTCTAAATTTGATGTTGCATCATTTGTAGAGTCAATCTCAAATAGTTATTCAAGTGACCTTAAAAAAGCTAAAATTATAATTACTTGTAGAGATCATTTTTGGGATTCCTTAGGGAATAATATAAAAATTCCTGAAATAATTTTAAAGCCTTTTAATAAGGGTTTGGCTGTTGAGTTCTTTAATCAAGCATTTCAAAATGAAACGTCAGCCGTCGATAAAGCTATGCAGTTAGCTGATAAATTTGCAACTGAGCAAACCTCTAATGGAGAAAAGGACTCGATATACATTCCATATGTTTTAGATATGATTGTGTATCTGATTAATCAGAAAAGTGAAATATTATCTAATACATCGCTATGTAAAAGTAACTTACTTTCAGAGAAGTTGCAGAATGATTTTATTATAGCCAGTGTTTGTGAACGGGAAATAAAAAAATTAGACAGTTTAGAACTTGATGATCAAATTAAGATTTTAATGAACATATCTATTAGTAAGGGTGAAGGACTTAGCTTATATGATGTGAAATCTGTATTGAACTCTGTTACTAGAGTGTCAGTAGATGATCAATTAATTGAAAAACTAAAAGGACACCCATTGTTAGTGTGTTCTGATAATAAACTATCATTTAGGTATGACTTTTTTAATTTCTATTTTAAAACTGTATATGTTGCACATTATCTTAGAATGCAAGATATTTCGTATCTTGATCAAATAACTATAGAAATTATTGGTAGCTATATTAAGTATGGTAACGGATTTACAGAAATTCTTTGTGATAGAGCGGACTTTAACGATGATCTAATATTATTTTGTATTGAAACTATTGAAGAATTACAAAATAGGTGCCACGCAGAAAGAAATGAAAGTAATTATTCTTACCAATGCGCTATTTCCTCTGTATTTGTATTTCTTTTATGTGCACAACAGGCTTCTGATACGAATCATTCTGATGTTGAATCTCGTACAAAATTAATGGACAAAATTTTTGAAAATACTCAAGAAGTTAGAGGGCTGTGCTTAATAAATATATTTGGGGATAACAAAAATAAGCTGACATTTGACTTCCGAAAAAAAGTGTTAGTTGATTGTTTTTTTGAGCAATTTGAATATTTTTGGGACTGTCCTATAGATCTGGAGACAAAGTTTATTGATTCTACCTTTAAAGCTTTAGAGCCTCGGAAAGGATTAACACCAACTTTCTATGAAGGCACTTTTAGCAAATGTTGTAACACAGTTGGTATTTCAGATATTTTAAATAAAAGAACTGTTGAAATTGACGGCGAGGCGGAAAGAGTTAAAGATAGTTTAATTAAGTTTTTTAGACTGTTTTATAAAAGAGGAAACTTTTATCCAAAGAAACAAGAGCAAGTTAGATCAAAAGTTTTTACAGCTAAACTTCTCCCATTGTTACTTAAGCATAAAGTTGTAAAAGATTATATTGACCCCCACAAACCGACATTTAAACAATATGTAATTACCTCAGAATATTTTCCAGTTATTAAATATCTTGAACAAAAAAGTGCTTGTATAGAACTTGAAAGGCTTGTTGAAATACTCACTAAGCACTAGAAATAAAAAATGCGACATTCATTGCATCAATTTGAATGGCGACTCGGTCATGAGATAAAGGTCAGAAGTCAATTAAATTAAAGGCGGTATCAGAGAAAATGTTGAATTACCGCGTATAGCCAAAGGTGCATCAGGACAAGGGAGTACGCAGTATGTCGATTACCATACGCTTAAAGACGTTTACCCTGTTACTCAATGTCATTTAAATGTCATGGTGGCTGATACTAAAAAATGGGAGCAAAGTGCTGGTTTTGCTTTGGATGCTCACCCTGATGTTATGAAATGGGTGAAAATCGAGCATTTAGGTTTCGTTATTCCTTACCGTAAAAAAGGAACCCCTAGCAGTTATATACCTGATTTTATCGTTGAATTGGATATTGGTTTAAACCTTATCATCGAGATTAAAGGTCAATACAATGACGATGCTGATATTAAAGCGAAAGCTGCTGAACGTTGGGTTGATCCGGTTAATGCCATAGGTAACCTAGGGCTTTGGCAGTATATAGTGGTAAAAGAGCCTACGAAATTACCCATATTATTAAGTGAGCGTTGTCTGGCAAAGTGGGATGCAGATGATTTTGAATTGGGTAAGTGAGCAATTAAAGCAGGTGCGCTGGAAAGATGGTCGGCTTATTTTGATAAGGGCTATCTTGAAAACCGATTATGGCCGAAACAATGTCACTGATGAATTCAGAGTAGCATTAAAAAAATATTATCATGCTGGAAATCGTTGAAATTATCAAACCCGCTAAACAAGGTATGACTATGCCTTTTTTATGTAATGCATCTGATGAACATGCTTATTATGTCAAAGGCTATGCGGCAACTGTTTCAGGATTAATGAAAGAGTGGCTAGGAAGTCATTTGGCCTTAGCTTTTGGCTTGCCAGTACCAGAATTTAAGATTGCATTTCTTGATCCAGATCTTGTTAATTGCTTTGGTGGTATGGCTATTTCTCAGCTTAAAGGCGGTTATGTATTTGCGTCTAAACAAATGCCTTCAGTGACTGAGTTAAAGTATGAAACGGTGAATAAGATTGATGCACAGTTAAAGTTAAGCGTTTTATTATTTGATTTATGGGTAGAAAACGAAGACCGCACTTTGTCAGAAAAAGGGGGAAATCCGAACTTACTCTGGAAAAGTAATGAGTCCGGTTTATATGTTATTGATCATAATTTAATTTTTGATGAGGGTTTCAATAAACGCGAATTCAAGCAATTAATGCAACACCCTGTGATTTATTTATATCAACCCCCGTTATTTGGCAAAATACTTCCCATGGAGTTCTGTAATTTAACCCTTTTCTTGGACGATGATTAAGTGCTGTAATGGCACTATCAACCTCATCTTGAGTTACCTTATCCAAAGGTTCTTTTTTAGGGAAGTATTGCCTTAATAAGCCATTGTGGTTTTCATTTAAACCTCGTTGCCACGAATGATACGGTTTGGCAAAATAAGTGCCGCAGTCAAGTGTTTTTGCAATGGCTTCATGCCCACAAAACTCACGTCCATTATCAAAGGTAATCGTGTGAACCCAACGTTTAAAAGGCTCAAGAGCATTGATAATCGCCTCTTTCGTTAATTCAGATTCTTTACGCTCAATTGAGATGGCGAAGTTGAGCTTTGAGACCCGTTCAGTCAGCGTCACCAATACGCCTTTATGTCCTTTACCGATAACAGTATCTGCTTCCCAATCACCTAAACGCGTTTTATCATCAACCACTTGTGGTCGCTCATCAATATCAACACGGCTGGGTATCGTTCCGCGATAATCATTTTTTCCATATCGCTTACGATAAGGTTTGGCTTGATGCCTCAAATAAGTATACAAATCGCCACCGGCTGCTTTGTTAGCTAAAATATAACGGTAAATAGTCTCATGACTGACGGAGTCCTTACCTTGTTGTTTTAAGCGTCCTGAAATACAGTCAGGGCTCCATTTCTCTTTGATTAAAGGCGTTATTATCTGTTGTAACTCAGCCGTCATCTTGATGTTTTTGGGCTTATCAATATGGCGTTGTTTAGCTATTCTCTCAGCTTGCTTGTAACGATAACCACACTGACCTGTATTACGCGTAATTTCACGTCCAATAGTCGATTTATGACGCCCCAATGTGATGGCTATTTGATTCTTAGAAACGCCTTGTTTTAGTTGCGTATAAATGTAAAATCTTTCCTCTTGGGTTAGATGGTTAAACGTGTTCATTGAGCACCTCTTTTTAGTTTCAGGTTTTAGTCGACGGAAACTATACCATCTAACCCTTTAAAGAGGTGTTGCAGTTATTATATGAATTCGGGCATTTTTTAATTTCGGTTTAATGATTTTGTCGTGTTGTTATTTCCAGCTTTAGATCACATCACAAAATACCGACAAGATTGTATTTGCGAAAATTAATGATTTTACAGTTGTGCTTCAGCAACGAGTCCTTAGGTCATTTTGCTGTACTCCATCAAGCCAATTTCGACCTGAATGAGCTGCCCGCCTAAGATGAAGAAATTATAACAGCCCAAGAAGCAGGTTTATTGCTTTTCTTTGCGAAAAACAGACTATCTAACAATGCTCCATTTATACAAATGTTTACACTTGCTACAGAACTCAACAGTTACTCAATCTAACGGATATGAACGGATTTAAACTGAAGTATTTTTTTCTGGTTTATCTCTAATAAAGGTGAGCTGTTTTTTATCATTGGAGATGGATGCATCAACTACTGTTTTTACAGGCCGAGTCTAACGTCAGGTAACCTGAGCTCAAGATAGTTACTTGATACTACATTAATAATGGGCGAAGCAAACCTTTAGCCTGGTTTCCACGGTCTCCGTGAGAATTCATACGGGAATGCTCTGCGTTCCGTGACGCAGAGCGTTAGAAACGAGAAAATTTAACTTAATGCTAATCTAAGAATTAGAGTCTCATCTTATTTTCTTAGGATAATCGTCAAGCTTTTGATTTAATATAGTGAGTTCAGGTGTTCTGAACTTGTATTAGTCGCATTTTGATCCAACAGGCACTGTAAGTCTTGATCAAAACTATTGGCCGGTATTTTCCAAAGAACAGTCAATTGTGATTAGGATGATGATTGTCAGATGGTGACCCATAACAGTTATTGAGCTATTTTAACTTTAAATATAATCCGACTCTTTTGGTTAATTTTGGTGACTGCTCTTCCAAGTCCATCATGCGGAAAATTCAATTGTTTTGTTGCATAAATGAGCGTAGGGTCGCCTTTAAGCATTTATTTTTTGTTAATATTAATCTGATTAAGTAAGGTTATTTATTTGTTTACAAAATTGTAAATAATCGGAGTGGCTAGATAATTTTTTGAAAAGGTGAATAAGGATGAAGAAAGGTTTAATTTTAATTTCTGTTTTGGCGGCTTTGTTTTCAAATCCACTGCTTGCGGATCAAATATCAGGTGGACCCAGGGTTAGCCTGGATTCAGGCCAGTTTATTGTACCTTGTGTTGAGGTGGATGATCCTGGAAATAAATTCGATGGAAAATATTTTGATGTTAAATTGGTTCAAAACGGAACTTTTTATGAATTGATTTATGTTAAAGAAGAGGATTCTGAGGTTTGTAAACAATTGATAGCGGCCTCGTTGAATGCCGATGAAGATACTTCTGATATTGAGGGTAATCTAGGTAGTACTGATACACAAGCCACCTACAAAATTGGTGATACCGGTCCTGCAGGAGGAATTGTTTTTTATGTTACGGATGGTGGGTTACACGGTTTAGAGGCTGCGCCAAGTGACCAAGAAACAACGCAATGGGGCTGTGATTTGGTAACGACCGGAGCAACAGGTTTCGCTGTTGAAACTGGAGCGGACAATACTTCAAAAATTTTGAGGGATTGCTCCACCCCAGGAATAGCAGCTCGTCTAGCCGGAAATTATGTGTTAAATAACTACATTGACTGGTTTTTGCCGTCTATTGATGAGTTAAACGAATTGTATTTACATAAAGACATTGTCGGTGGTTTTGCTAATGCTTACTACTGGAGCTCTACGGAGGACTATAGCGCCTACGCGTGGTACCAGGATTTCGGCGATGGCAACCTGAACAACTTCAGTAAGAACTTCCCGCTCAGAGTGCGTGCCATTCGGGCTTTTTAACTATTTAATCTTTACCCCGCGGGCAGCGGTCGATTTTTTTGGACCATGGCGCTGTATTTTGACTTTCCGGTTTGCGTGATACCCAGCAAATGATCAAGAATATATACAGCGCCAAAGGCCGCATTTGGCCCAGGCTGATTCACATTTGAAACATGCTAAACCACTGACTTATTTCCTCTACATACAATTACGCATAAGCAGAACCTGGCGGGTTAAATGCCAGGTTATAAAAACTTGGAATAGCATATCGGGTCAGAGGGAGCCGCAGCTCCCGTCTGCCCACAGAACCGTGCGTACGGGTCCGTACACGGCTCCTCACGCAAGACGTATCCATTGAGAAACTTCAAACCAATGCTCTAACTTTCGGTCGGATCGTATTTCCTGCCCTTTCAGATTTATAAACCAACTGTTCGGATAAGCCCTCGTCACTGCTCGCGCATTGGAGAGTTGCCACCGTTTGTTGTTTGAAAAGACGGCTTTTGATGCTTGTTTTCGTGGTACGCCCCGTTTGACCAGTTTTCGATATAGATGCTGTTTTCTCTTTTGTTGATCGACTATTCGTGATCGTAGTCGTCGCCTGATATGGGCTTCGATTTTATTCAATTGTGAGGGGTAGTAAGTCAAACTGTAGTAATTTGACCAGCCCACATACCATTGATTGATCTCGTCCAGTGATGTATCCAGAGTCTGATGTGTACCTCGCGGTGTCAGTTCTTCGATTTCACTCATGGCTGTTTGCAGGGCTTTATGCGCAATGGCAATTGTCCCCTTAACCACGGTAAAACCTAAAAACTTTACCGCATCGGATTTAGCCACCTGGCTTTTCTCCTGATTCACTTTCAGTTTCAGCTTCTTTTCGATGAATTGGCTGACTTTTTCCATCACTCGATCTGCCGCTTTTTGCGATTTTACGAAGATATTACAGTCGTCCGCGTACCTGCAAAATTCCAGTCCACGTTTTTCCAATTCCTGATCCAGTTCATCCAGAACGATATTGCTCAGCAAGGGACTGAGTGAGCCCCCTTGCATTGCGCCTTCCTTGCTGGGGTTGACGATGCCATTGATCATGACGCCGCTACGCAACATGTTTCCGACTAGGCGAAGTATCCGTTTGTCGGATATTTTCTCGCCCATTCGGGCTATCAGCCTGTCGTGATGGATTCTATCAAAAAACTTGGATAGATCTATATCCACCACGTAGGGCTTGCCACTGTTCACTATCTGTTGTGCCGCTTGTACCGCTTCGTGCTGGCTTCGCCCTGGGCGAAATCCATAGCTGTGCGGTGAAAAATGCGGATCAAAGACCGGTTCCAGCAGTAGCTTTAATGTTGTTTGTACCACTCGATCCCGTACCGTCGGTATGCCGAGTAGTCGTACACCTTTGCCTCCCGGCTTGGCTATTTCTACTCGACGGACTGGCGAGGGTTGATAAGTCCAGTTTGCGAGTTCCTCTTGCAACTGACTTAGCTCTTCGTCTAAACGAGTTTCAAAGTCTGCAATGGTTATTCCGTCTATGCCGGGTTTACCTTTGTTTTTCTTTACCTGTTTAAAAGCGACGCCCAAGTATAAGGTTGAGCATAACTGGTCGAAAAGTCTGGGTTCCTCTATTAATAGGTCGTGTTCGTTCATTTCACTTTTTTTTCTTTCTTTTGCAATGGGCTTTCTTCAATCTCGCACAACCGATTCGTTCACTGTTTACGACGCGAATAGAGGGTTGTTCCTGTTAGGCTGATCTCAGTCCATCAGTTTATAATCAACGGCCATGGCCGCTTACGTGTTCCGCCCTTCACCTCCAACGTCCTGTTGCTGATTTGATGTTTTACCCTCCTTCATGTCACCATGAATTCATCGGCACCAAACTTTACGATTACTATGGCTTCATCTGAAAACCCTCGGTTCATAACGTCTACATTACTGTAGCGCTTAGGGCTTAAGGAGTCGCAGTTACTCCGACCCAAAGCCGACGGCTCTTCACTGGGTAAGATAGTCAACTATCTCTCGATCTACCTACCTTCAATACAACAACACGTTACGGTGAGAATATTGGACTTCGGTGGTCGCGGGCACCTTATCCCCTTGTTGCCGCCTTACGAAGGTTCACTTTCGTTTAGGTGATCGATTTGGCTAGAGCTTCCTTCAGATTCCGCATTGGCTCCCAATAACCGTGTTTCCCTGTTGGGTAGCTACCGGGAGTTTCTTTGGACACCCTTGCTTTCGCCTACTTTTTCCCTTCTCACAGGGCAAAGGCTGGACTTCCACCAGCTAGCTGACTATCATGCCAGTCACACCACACTTGACTTCAGTACCAGAATTCAAGTTTACTCGGCCCCCCCGTAGTTTAATTGATTGGAGTTATGACTGGGGCTATCTCCTGGGTAACTTCAAACGGAATACCAAATGCAGCTCTATAACCATTTCCATGAATAATCGCAAGATCTTCAAGAAATGTCTTCAGGTCAGTGATTGGAGAGGTGGGTAAGGGTACCTGCACTATCTCACCGGAAATTACAGCTTCTATTGGCCAGGCTACAAATGGTTTTTCTACTGTGTTTTCATTGATTTCAAATGTAGTGTGCTGCATTGTCATGTCAGCAAGTTTGCCAGCAGTATATGCATAGGCAACAGCAGCAACAAATGCTTTAGACTCTTTACCCCATGGTATATCAAGCTTGCCAAGCTGAGTGTCGACATTCAGACCATTAAAGGGATCGTACAACCAAAAGTAATAGTTCTCTTCTGGCACAGCCAGTTCTTTATAAAGGTAATTCCAGGCATGAGGAACCACATCCCATTTACTATAAACTAGCGTGTTCAGATATTTGACGCTATTTCCAGAAACTTCTCATTATCCACGGGAAAATATTAAAAAGTTGCTTTACAATATATTCTATGAACTCGCCTAAACCTGAATTACCAGAGATAAACAAAGAAGATCGCACACCGCTAGTCGATGTGTTATTGGAAATGCTTGCCTGGCAACAAAAGCAGATTGATGAGTTAGCACAAGAGATACTCAAGCTTAAAGGCGAAACCACAAAGCCTAAAATCAAACCGAGTACAATGGATAAGGAGGGTGCCCCAGGAAGTGATGACTCCTCATCAAAAAGGAAAAAAGGCCCAAGGCGCAGTAAAAAAGGCAACCTCAAAATAGATGAAACCCAAATTATTCAGCCGGATGAAATCCCAGAGGGTTCACGCTTTAAAGGGTATCAGGATCGTGTTATTCAGGATATTACCTTTCAAACTCATAACATTCGTTATCGTTTAGCAGAATATATAACGCCAGAGGGTCTTACGATTTTAGGTCAGCTTCCCGAAGACATTCAGGGAGGTAGTTTTGGTAAAAGCCTTATTGCCTTTATTCTCTATCAATACCATCACCAACATGTCACACAGCCATTACTACTGGAACAAATTCGTGATTTAGGCGTCGATATTTCGAGCGGTAAGCTCAGTTATATACTAACAGAAGATCTGGACGATTTTCATGCCGAAAAAGATGAATTACTGAAGACGGGATTATCCGTTTCTAAATATATTCATACAGATGATACTGGCGCACGGCATAAAGGGCAAAATGGCTATTGCACACATATTGGCAATGATTTTTTTGCCTGGTTCAGTAGTACAGAAAGTAAAAGCAGAATCAATTTTTTAAACTGTCTATCACAAGGCAAAACAACGCTTTATACATTGAACACAGGTGCCATTGAATACATGGCACAAAATAAGCTGTCTGTTGTAATCTTGGCGACACTGGAAAATATCAGTGTCTGCATTAACACGGCACCTGACTGGTGCGAATGGCTGGATCAGCAAGGCATCGTTAAACCTCGGCACAGAAAAATAGTCACGGAAGGTGCTTTGATGGGAGGGCTGCTAGACCAAGGCATTTCCTCTGACTTTTCAATTATCAGTGATGATGCAGGGCAGTTTAACGTCTTTGATCATGCCTTGTGCTGGATCCATGCCGAACGAGTGATTAATCGCCTGATTCCTTTAAATGACAGCCATACCAAGGCAGTAGATGACGCACGCGACCAGCTTTGGTCGATTTACCATGACCTGAAAGCTTATAAACTTAATCCTGTTACCGAACAGGCGAGCAGTATCAGGCAGCGCTTTCAAATCCTATGCAGTACCAAAACCTGTTACGAAACGCTTAACCAGGCCCTCGGGCGAATGGGGAAAAATCAACATGAACTCCTCCGTGTACTCGACAAACCCTACCTCCCACTTCATAACAATTTAAGCGAACGGGATATAAGGGATTACGTCAAGAAACGAAAAATCAGCGGGAGTACACGAAGTGATGCAGGGCGGAAAGCCCGTGATACTTTTGCCAGTCTCAAGAAGACCTGCCGAAAGCACGGCATGTCATTTTGGGGTTATTTAAAAAGTCGCTTACTGAAGTTAGAAGGGATTCCTCCGTTATCGGAAGTCATTCGTGCGGCCGCTGCCAGTGGATAATGAGAAGTTACTATTTCCAGCATTAACGGGTACGGAACATTGTGGAAATTTGGCATCCCAAAGACTGGCATAAGCTGCATTGCCTGGCGTAGGACCTGCAGTTGGCAGCGCAAAAACATGTCCTGCCCATTCTGGATTACTCGCACTGAGCATATCTTGCGCCCAGTTTGCAAGAGTTGGAGCAAGGGCACCACCTAAACTGTGTCCCGTAACAATCAGTTTAGTGCTGCCAGCTTCACTCTGCTTTAACTGCGCCAAAAATTCTTGAAGCGAAAGGTCTTTATTCGGTGCATATTGAGATGGCACTAATCTGTTTAACAGATAAAATACACCATCAGCTGTACCTTTTGAGATCATCGGATCAGTTTTGACTATTTGCTTAAGGGGAACGGTCACAGGTTTATGATCTACAGGCATTGGCCATTTGACCAGAAATTCTGGCCCAACCTGAAAGTCTTCAACCAGCCAATCCAGACCGGCAGTCGCATTGGTGCCAGCAATGGCTAAAATGTATGTGTCCTGAGAAGCGCTGTAGACTACAAAAGCGGTATTATCCGTTTCAAACAAACTGATGGGGAATTCATAAACACCTGGCCCCCAGGCTGGTTTCCAGTCTCCGCCAATTAGCTTTGAACCAAGTGTCTTGATTAGACCAGAGGCCACGGCACTGTGCTGCTCACCCTTGTTGTCAAAAAACAGGTAGGGTTGGTTTATATTGCCATTGGTAAGTGCGGCATATGCAAAGTCGGCCTGTTTCCGTGAGATGCCAGTTAACCCTCCAGTGTCACTGACCGTTGTTTTAAATAAATATGCAGTTTGAATCAAATCAAAACTGTTTGCTGGCAAGGAGCTGGAATTTGGACATTCTGCTTCTGCTGGAGATATGGCAGTTGCAACTTTCGAAGTCACAAGTAGCCCGCTTATCAGAATGATTGCGGCAATTTTATGCCCCAGTCCATCTGTTCCTTTATATTATTCATATTCTTTTTCCTTATGTTATTTATGAGATGATTTTAGACTATAGCTGAATTAATCAATGGAAGTGATTTTAATTGACATAAAGGAATTCGTTAATTAATGATGCTTAATGCTGCGGGATCTGCATAACTAAAGAGCCGATATTTTAGTAGCAGGAAAGTTTGTAGACAAAAAATCAGAAACGTTTATGCACTTATTATACGAATTCAGGTTTGAACAAATAAACCCAAAACATATTAAAACGTTTACCGTTGATAATGGCAGTGAATTTGCTCAGTTTAAAGACTTAGAAAAAGCCACAGCAAGCCTGGTGTATTTTGCGGGTCCCTACAGCCCTTGGCAGCGTGGATTAAATGAAAATACCAATGGTCTATTGAGAAGATATTTTCCAAAGGGATGTAATTTTCATGAGATTAGTGATAGTCTCATCTAACAAGTCGTTGAAAAATTAAATCATCGGCCAGGGAAATGTTTAAAATAACCGCACACCTTACGAGGTTCTTTTTAAAAACCAAAAGTGTTGCACTTGTAACTTGAATTCGCCATGGATCACACAGCACACAACAAACTTATTTCATTTATCTGGTCAATTGCTGACGACTGTTTACGCGACGTTTACGTGCGCGGCAAGTATCGGGATGTTATCTTGCCCATGGTCGTGTTACGCCGACTGGATACTTTACTAGAACCCGGCAAACAAGCGGTTCTTGATGAAGTTAAATTCCAGATAGAAGAAATGCAGGCAACTGAACTGGATGATGCACCTTTAAAAGAAGCATCGGGCTATGTATTTTACAACACCAGCAAATGGACACTGCAACAGCTTTTCGGCACGGCAACCAATAACCAGCAAATCCTACTGGCTAATGTAGAAGAATACCTCAATGGCTTTAGTGATAACGTCAAAGAAATTGTCGAACGCTTTAGGCTCAAGGCCTTGGTCCGACATATGGCCAATAAAGATGTCTTGCTGAATGTGCTGGAAAAATTTGTTTCCCCTTATATCAATTTAACCCCTGAAACAGTCGAAGACCCTGAAGGCAATAAAATGCCTGGCTTATCTAACCTGGGCATGGGTTATGTGTTTGAAGAGTTGATCCGTAAATTTAATGAAGACAACAACGAAGAAGCTGGAGAGCATTTTACCCCGCGTGAAGTGATTGAACTGATGACGCACCTGGTCTTTGACCCCGTCAAAAACGCTATACCTAGCGTCATATCAATCTATGACCCGGCCTGCGGTAGTGGCGGGATGTTGACCGAATCGCAGAATTTTGTCGAGGAAAAATACCCCAGCGTCGGTATTAGCCGCGATATTCATCTATTTGGCAAAGAAATCAACGATGAAACTTACGCCATTTGTAAATCAGACATGATGATCAAAGGTAATAACCCGGAAAATATCAAAGTCGGTTCCACTCTGTCAACGGATGAATTTGCTGCGACTCGCTTTGACTTTATGCTTTCCAATCCACCTTACGGTAAAAGCTGGGCAAGTGAGCAGAAGTATATTAAAGAAGGTAAAGAAGTGATCGATCATCGCTTTATTATCAGCTTACCGAATTACTGGGGTAAAAATGAAGTGGTTGATGCTGTGCCGCGCTCCAGTGATGGTCAATTGCTGTTTCTGATGGAAATGGTCAATAAAATGAAATCACTGGATTCGGGGTCGAAAGGTTCTCGTATTGCCTCAGTGCATAATGGTTCCAGTTTATTTACCGGTGATGCCGGTTCAGGCGAAAGCAATATACGCCGTTATATTATCGAAAACGACCTGCTGGAAGCCATTGTACAAATGCCCAATAATCTGTTCTACAACACCGGCATTACCACCTATATCTGGTTATTAAGCAATCACAAAGCAGGCGCAAGACTAGGTAAAGTCCAGTTAATCGATGGCAGCTTATTGTTTCGGAAATTGCGTAAAAACCTGGGTGCGAAGAACTGTGAATTTGCCCCTGAACATATTCAGGAAATTGTTGATTGTTACTTAAATAGTGCCACAACGGAACGAGTACTTAATGACAATCACGACTCTATGGGCATTGCCTCACAAGTCTTTGCCAATAGTGACTTTGGTTATTACAAAGTTAATATAGAACGTCCGGACCGCCGTAAAGCGCAATTTAGCCTGACACGCAATGAAAGCTTACGTTTTGATAAACAGCTACAAGAAGCGATGGCTTATCTGTACCAAACACACGGTGAAAAAGTCTATCAGGCAGGCTTTCTTAAAGCGCAACAAAAAGCCATTGTGGAATGGTGCGAAGACAATGACATTAGCCTTAATGCCAAAGCGCGTAGCAAATTGCTCGACCTTAAACTATGGCAGAAACAAATGACCTTAGTCAACACAGCGAATACCTTAATGGCCGAACTAGGTGAAACTGAATACCGCGATTTTAATCTGTTTAAACAGGATGTCGATGCCAGCTTAAAAACAAGTGAGATCAGACTGGGCGCTAGTGAGAAAAACGCTATTCTTAATGCCGTCAGTTGGTATGACGAAAGCGCAGAAAAAGTCATCAGGAAAAAACAAAAATTCGGTGCCGACGATTTAAGCGCTTTAATAAGCCATCTGGATTGCCAGCAAAGTGATTTAGCCGATTACGGTTACTATCAAATTGGCAATAGTAATGAATACCTTATGTATGAATCCAGCGCAGAACTGCGTGATGCAGAATCTATCCCGCTTAAGGATACTATTCACCGCTACTTCCTGGCCGAAGTTAAGCCGCATGTCGCCGAAGCCTGGATTAATCTGGACAGCACCAAGATTGGCTATGAAATCAGTTTTAATAAATACTTCTATCGTCATAAACCGTTACGCAGTATGGAGAAAGTGGCTAAAGATATTGTTGATTTAGAGCAAAAAGCAGAGGGTTTGATTGCGGATATTTTGGGTATTGCGGTGGCTGATATTCAAGTGGGGGCGTGATGACAGTTTTAGCGGTTATGCCTAAATATAAGGTTTATAAGGACTCGGGGGTTGAGTGGTTGGGACATATACCTAGCCATTGGCTCATCCGTCCCTTTACAAAAATATTCAGTTTTGGGCGAGGGCTAAGCATTACCAAGGAAAATCTCCAAAACGAAGGGATTCCTTGTGTTAATTATGGGGAAATACATTCTAAATATGTCTTTGAAGTCGATCCGAACAAACACCTTTTGAAATGTGTAGACAATAAATATTTAGATAGCTCCTATAAATCCTTATTAAAATATGGCGACTTCGTTTTTGCTGATACTTCAGAAGATATAGAGGGTTCTGGTAATTTTACATACTTAAATAGTAAGCAAAACGTTTTTGCCGGTTATCACACTGTTATTGCTCGCCCAATTGAAGCTATAAATAAAAGATTTCTTGCGTATATATTGGACTCTATCTCTTATCGTACTCAAATACGGAGAAAAGTTAAGGGAGTCAAAGTATACAGTATTACTCAGGCTATTCTTAAATCGACAAAATTGTGGTTACCTCCTGATGATGAACAAACTACCATTGCTAACTTTCTTGATAAGAAAACCGCACAAATTGATCAAGCCATTGCCATCAAGCAAAAGCAAATTGAGCTGTTAAAAGAGCGCAAGCAAATTATTATCCAAAAAGCCGTGACTCAAGGTTTAGACCCTGATGTACCATTGCGTGATTCAGGTGTAGATTGGATTGGTGAGATACCTGAGCACTGGGAAATACGAAGAAGTAAGTTTTTATTTACACAGAGAAAAGAAAGAGCATGGAAGGATGATGTCCAATTATCTGCCACCCAAGCATACGGAGTAATTCCACAGGATGAATACGAAGAAAAAGTGGGCAGAAAAGTTGTAAAAATACAATTTCACCTAGATAAAAGGAAACATGTTGAACTAAATGACTTTGTAATTAGCATGAGAAGTTTCCAAGGTGGATTAGAGAGGGCTTGGGCAAGGGGATGTATTCGCTCTTCATATATTATTCTTAGGTCTTTAGAAGACATTGATACTAACTTTTATAGCTACCTCTTGAAATTACCAAGCTACATTAAAGCATTACAGAAAACTGCTAGTTTTATACGTGATGGTCAAGATCTCAATTTTGAAAACTTTTCAAAAGTAGATTTATTTATTCCACCTTTGAAAGAGCAAAATGAGATTGCCATGTTTATTGTTCAACAAACATCTCTAACCGATATAGCAACTGAGCTATACCAACAGCAAATCAAAAACCTAAAAGAATACAAAACCACCCTGATCAATAGCGCTGTGACAGGTAAGATCAAAGTACCTGAGCTTGTCTAATGGCTTATCAACCGCCTTTTCAGTTGACGCATACCATGACCCGACAGGTTGCCCGAATTGGTGAACTGATTGGCACCTGGAAAGCGACGCATCAGAACTTGTTATTACCCGAACTTCGGCGTGGTAATCGCATTAAAACCATTCAAGCCTCTTTAGCCGTAGAACAAAATACCCTGAGTGTAGAACAGGTCACGGCGGTTTTAGCGGGTAAAACCGTGCTGGGGCAGCCGCGTGAAATTCAGGAAGTGCTGAATGCTTTTGCAGCCTATGAAGCTATGAGTCACTGGCAGCCGCACAATCTTGAGGATTTGCTGGCGGCACATGGATTGTTAATGCGGGGTTTAGTGGATAATGCTGGACATCTGCGGCAGAGCGGCACGGGCATCTATCAAGGGACGCAACTGGTTCATATGGCACCACCCGCCAATCAACTCCCGCGTTTAATGGATGATCTACTGACATGGCTTAAAACCACCGATGCGCACCCGCTGATTGCTTCCGCTGCCTTTCATTATGACTCTGAATTTATCCATCCGTTTAGTGATGGCAATGGGCGTATGGGGCGCTTATGGCAAACGCTTATTCTAAGCGACTGGCAACCGATGCTGGCTTATTTACCAGTAGAAACGGTGATTAAGCATCGCCAGCAAGCGTATTACCAGCTACTGGGTGAAGCCGATCAAAATAGCGATTGCTCGGCCTTTATTGAATTTTTATTAGCCGCGATTGAAAGCAGCTTAGAAGAAGCCATTGCCAGTGAAACAGAAACGCGGGTAGAAATGCAGGTAAAAACGAGGGTAAAAACACCAGACAAAATTTTAGCTTTATTACAGCAACAACCCGAGCTAACACTCGCTGAGGTTGCCAATCATATCGGTCTTTCAACCAGTACCGTAGAACGCGCGGTTGCGAAATTAAAACAACAACACAAACTTTCCTATCATGGCCCTAAAAAAGGCGGGTATTGGCAGGTGAAGATAACAACGTAGGTTGATGCCGTCTTTTTGGCAAACCAACAATTCATCCACCCATCTATATGCCTAAAAATGTTGGGTTAGCTTGTTGCGCTGACGCTTAACAAGCTAACTCAATCTACGCGGTGAAATACCTGCTGTCCTTTGTTAAATTGATAGCCCTTTTATGGAGCCTAAAATAATAAATACACTCCACAAGATAATTTGTTGCAGTTGAAGACTCTACAAATAATTACAAGTAAAATATAAAAACCATAAAAACTAAGGACTCATTGAGCAACGTAGGTTGGCAATACAGCAGTATCCATCGGTATATTCGTCATAAAATTATCGACCCTAATTGGGGTAGCAATCCTATTGCTTTATTTGCTGATGTTGGGCATGAATGAGATGTTTTTATTAAATGTTGGGTTACGAAAAGCAGTAACTCAACCTACGTTTTTTTTATAAGTCGATGATAAAAAATATTAAAATCAGGAACTAATTAAGTATGGTCAGCCAAACCAATGAACAAGCTTTAGAATCCGCCATAGAAAAGCATTTAACCGGCGCGCGTCTGGAAGAACTGGCCAATAAAGTTGGTGAAAAGCCTGCTGGTTTTGGTGCGCATTACTACCACAAGGGGCATGCTGCAGATTTTAATGCCCAATACGCGATTGATAGCCATCACTTTTGGTCATTTCTTAAGCAAACCCAAGAAAAAGAACTGGATAAGCTGAAACGTAATAGCCCTAACGATTGGCAGCGGAAAATCCTTGAACGCTTTGACCGAATGATCAAAAAATATGGCGTTGTGCATTTGTTAAAAAAAGGTTTAGCTGTCGATGATGCTCATCTACATCTTATGTATCCCGCGCCTTTAGCTAGTAGCAGTGACAGTGTGAAGAAGAACTTTGCCAGCAATATTTTTAGTTGCACTCGCCAGGTGCGCTATTCTTTGGCTAATCCATTGCAGGAAATTGATATGGTGTTATTTGTTAATGGCCTAGCATTGGTAACCTTGGAGCTTAAAAACCCATGGACAGGGCAAACAGCACGTTATCATGGGCAAAAACAATACCGTGAAGATCGTGATATTACGCAACCCTTATTAAACTTTGGCCGTTGTTTGGTACATATGGCAGTAGATACTGATGAAGTATATATGACCACCAAATTAACGGGGAAAGAGACTTTCTTTTTACCGTTTAATAAAGGTCATCATCATGGCAAAGGCAACCCTGCCAACCCCGATGGTCATAAAACTGCCTATTTATGGCAAGAGGTTTTCAGTAAAGAAAATCTGGCAAATATTGTGCAACATTTTGTGCGGCTGGATGGTAGCAGTAAAGACCCTATTAATAAACGTACGCTATTCTTCCCGCGTTATCATCAACTGCATGTCGTGCGTAGCCTGATTGCCGATGTTGCCATTAACGGCGTCGGGCAAACCTATTTGATCCAGCATTCAGCAGGCTCCGGCAAAAGTAATTCCATTGCCTGGGCGGCTTATCAGTTAATTGAAGCTTATCCTGCTTCGGCTGATATTCCAGGTGCTAAAGGCCTGGATCAGCCTTTGTTTGATTCTGTCATTGTGGTAACGGATCGTCGCTTACTGGATAAACAGTTGCGTGACAATATTAAGGATTTTTCTGAAGTAAAGAATATCGTTGCTCCTGCGCACAAATCCTCTGAGCTAAAAAGTGCCCTGGAAAATGGTAAGAAAATTATCATTACTACGATTCAGAAATTTCCTTTTATTATTGAGGGTATCAGCGATTTAAGTGACAAGCGTTTTGCGGTCATTATTGACGAGGCGCACAGTTCACAAAGCGGTTCTGCGCATGACAATATGAATAGAGCGATGGGTAAGGATGAAGATGAGGAAGATGTTCAGGATAAAATTCTAGACGCGATGCGTTCACGCAAAATGCGCGGTAATGCTTCTTATCTGGCTTTTACCGCAACACCGAAAAGCACTACACTGGAAAAGTTTGGTCAGCAACAGTCTGATGGTAGTTTTGTCCCGTTTCACTTGTATTCCATGAAACAGGCGATTGAAGAGGCGCGAATTCAAGCAATTAATGCAACACCCTGTGATTTATTTATATCAACCCCCGTTATTTGGCAAAATACTTCCCATGGAGTTCTGTAATTTAACCCTTTTCTTGGACGATGATTAAGTGCTGTAATGGCACTATCAACCTCATCTTGAGTTACCTTATCCAAAGGTTCTTTTTTAGGGAAGTATTGCCTTAATAAGCCATTGTGGTTTTCATTTAAACCTCGTTGCCACGAATGATACGGTTTGGCAAAATAAGTGCCGCAGTCAAGTGTTTTTGCAATGGCTTCATGCCCACAAAACTCACGTCCATTATCAAAGGTAATCGTGTGAACCCAACGTTTAAAAGGCTCAAGAGCATTGATAATCGCCTCTTTCGTTAATTCAGATTCTTTACGCTCAATTGAGATGGCGAAGTTGAGCTTTGAGACCCGTTCAGTCAGCGTCACCAATACGCCTTTATGTCCTTTACCGATAACAGTATCTGCTTCCCAATCACCTAAACGCGTTTTATCATCAACCACTTGTGGTCGCTCATCAATATCAACACGGCTGGGTATCGTTCCGCGATAATCATTTTTTCCATATCGCTTACGATAAGGTTTGGCTTGATGCCTCAAATAAGTATACAAATCGCCACCGGCTGCTTTGTTAGCTAAAATATAACGGTAAATAGTCTCATGACTGACGGAGTCCTTACCTTGTTGTTTTAAGCGTCCTGAAATACAGTCAGGGCTCCATTTCTCTTTGATTAAAGGCGTTATTATCTGTTGTAACTCAGCCGTCATCTTGATGTTTTTGGGCTTATCAATATGGCGTTGTTTAGCTATTCTCTCAGCTTGCTTGTAACGATAACCACACTGACCTGTATTACGCGTAATTTCACGTCCAATAGTCGATTTATGACGCCCCAATGTGATGGCTATTTGATTCTTAGAAACGCCTTGTTTTAGTTGCGTATAAATGTAAAATCTTTCCTCTTGGGTTAGATGGTTAAACGTGTTCATTGAGCACCTCTTTTTAGTTTCAGGTTTTAGTCGACGGAAACTATACCATCTAACCCTTTAAAGAGGTGTTGCAGTTATTATATGAATTCGGGAGGGCTTTATTCTGGATGTTCTGGCCAATTACACCACCTATAAGTCTTATTATGAGATTGAAAAGTCGATAGCGGAAAACCCGCAATTTGATAGTAAAAAAGCGCAGCAGAAATTACGCGCTTATGTAGAACGTAGCCAGCAAACCATCGATACCAAAGCTGAGATCATGATGGATCACTTTATCCCGCAAGTGGTCAATAGCAAAAAGCTTAAGGGTAAAGCGAAAGGCATGGTGATTACGCAGAATATTGAAACAGCGATTCGGTATTACCAGGCGATTAATCGAATTCTAAAGCAACAGGGGAATCCTTTTAAAATTTTAATCGCCTTTTCAGACAAGAAAGAGGTCGATGGCGTTGAATATGTCGAACCTGATATGAATGGTTTCTCTGAAAATGATACCCGACATAAATTTGCTACCGATGAATACCGGCTATTAGTGGTTGCCAACAAATACCTCACGGGCTTTGACCAGCCTAAGCTCTGTTCCATGTATGTTGATAAAAAGTTACAAGGAGTTCTGGCGGTACAGGCCCTATCCCGTTTAAATCGATCAGCGCCTAAATTGGCAAAGAAAACGGAAGATTTGTTCGTATTGGATTTTTTTAATAGTGTTGACGATATCAAGACTGCATTTGATCCTTTCTATACCGCAACCTCTTTATCAGAAGCGACTGATATTAATGTATTACATGAGCTTAAAACAGCGCTTGATGAAGTAGGCGTCTATGAGTGGTCTGAGGTTGAGGTTTTTATTAAGCGTTACTTTAATCAAGACGATGCACAGGAACTCAGCCCCATTATTGATGTTGCCGCAGATCGTTTTAATGCAGAACTGGAGCTGGAAAATGACGACAAAATTGACTTTAAAATCAAAGCTAAACAGTTTGTCAAAATCTATGGCCAAATGGCTTCTATCATGCCGTATGAAATTGTAGCGTGGGAAAAGCTATTCTGGTTTCTGAAGTTTTTAATTCCTAAGCTTAAAGTTGAAGATCCTGATGCTGATTTATTGGATGAGCTGCTTGAATCCGTTGACCTAAGCTCTTATGGTCTTGAACGCGTCAAGCTTAATCAAACTATCAGCCTGGATGATGCTGAAACGGAATTAGATCCGCAAAATTCAAATCCCCGTGGTAAATATGGCGAAGAAGAAACCAACCCGCTTGATGAAATTATTCGTAACTTTAATGAGCGCTGGTTCCAGGGCTGGGGTGCGACACCTGAAGAGCAGAAAATAAAGTTCTTAAATATTGCTAACAGTCTTAAAACACACCCTGATTTTGAGGCCAAATATCAAGGTAACCCGGACCCGCATAACAGAGAGTTAGCTTTTGAAAAAATATTAAAAGAAGTCATGCTGCACCGCCGTAAAGATGAATTGGAACTGTATAAGTTATTCGTCAATGATGAGGCATTTAAAGCCTCGTTGCAGCAAAGCTTACAGCGGATAGTTGCTTAATCCTAGAAACCGCAGTTGACCGCTATAAAACATTATAAGTGACTGAATATAAAATATAATGATCGTAAATGCTTGTCACCTGCTGGGTGACTATACTCCGCTTCACGGTTTTGTGGATAAATTTGCACACGAAATACAGCGTTACTGCTCTTGCCAAGGGCTATGGCCATTGTCTGTGAGCTGTGCCTTGTCTTTCACACTCAGATTTTCCACAAAATCCGTACTCAACTGCGGTTTCTAGGTTAAAGCGGAGCGCGGAATAAAACCTGTTTTTTTATCAATTTTTATTTTTTTTCCAGGCGATCTTCTAACTCACCAATATAAGCGAACAATGAATTTTCTGACTGCTTAACAACTCCGTAAAGATTGTTTTCAAACTGGTCAACTTTTTCTAGTATTTCGGATTTCATTTCTTCTCCATGCGCTGTTTGCTTCGCTAATTCACTTTCCAGGAAATTATATAATTCTGTTACCTGCGATGCCTCGGCCTGATCGATAAGCTTTCGGTTAACCTGCAGTTCACGGGAATGGTGATGCGCTTCAAGAAGAGCGGAGGATTGCAGGTAAGCTATATCAATAAGAAACAATACAGTAATAAAAATTACTATCCCCAGCATTACCAGTCCCAGTGGCACTTGAGCCGTTGTAAACCCAAACGATAATGCACCAGGAGTAATAAAAATATCCCAGTTGTTTACAGCTAGTCCAGCTGTAGCAAGCAAAGCAAGTAGCAGTAAAAGACTAAAAATCCTCATGGAAAAATCTCCTTGGCAATAAAATTAAAGAAAATATGCATAATATAAAGCGCAGAAAAGGGGTTTTTCAACATCGTTTGCGCCTAATAATTCAAGCTGCGTTTTCTAAATGATCAGGGTTTAACACAACATCCTCTATCTTATCCTAATTTCTTGTCAAATCTGACCAGGGTAATGATTTTTCTGCTTTCTTTGCTAACTATAATGCCCGATATTTTCTCAGCAATGGCTCAACTTGCCGCGAATATTCAGTGTCAGAAGAATTGCCTGGCGGTGTTACAAAGCGCTCAAATCAGCTTTGAATCCGCAACTGAGCTGTGTTAAATGGATTATGCTCGTCAAGCCATTTCAGCGCGTCTGGAAAATGTAAAACAAATTCCCCGAAACGATGAAGGGCATAATAAGTTGTTTTAGAATTGCTTTCTTATGCGTAGACCATTGTGCAATATCAACCAGCTCATCTTCTAATGTGTGGTGTGCGCTGACGGTCAAGTTCTAAAACAAGCAGAGTTATCAATCAATAGTGTCATTTGAAAATTGCCAATGCACTTATTAGTTGAATCTAAGCTTTCAAATAAGACAGGGGTATTGCATAAGTTTTTTGATGTTTGCATGTGTCTGGATAAATGAGTGAAAACGGATTATTCAGAGAAAATATCATGCTTGATATTGATTTATGGCATTTAGGTATAGACTAAAAGTTTTATAAGACTCATAGTAGCAATATGACGAGTGAAAACAGCAAACAAACAATAACAGTACTTTATCATGCAGACTGCCTGGATGGTTATGGCGCGGCATGGTCAGCATGGAAGTCCTTAGGTGATTCGGTGCAATATAAGGCGGTACGGCATCAAATGCCGATGCCTGAATTTCCTGCAGGTGACGTGCTATATATATTAGATTTTTGTTATCCTATAGAGCAATTAGTCAATGCTGCCCAAAAAGCCAGTAAAGTTGTTGTGTTAGATCACCATATCAGCGCACAACAAGCATTTAACGCTTATCAGGGGGAAATTCCTGAAAATCTGGAGATAAACTTTGATATGCAGCAAAGTGGCTGCATGATCGCGTGGCATTATTTTCAGGGCGATATTGAGCCGCCCATGCTATTACGGCATATTGAAGACCATGATTTATGGCGGCATCAATTAAGGCATACTGAGGAAATCATGAAAGCCTTGTTTTTGCGCCGGCCGATTTCTTATGCTGCGTTTGAACAGATACAAATAGATATTTTATACCGCGAAGGAAAAATTTTATTAAAACAACATCGGCAAATGGTTAAAACCTTGTTAAATTCGAGGCATAGTATAAGGCTCAATGATACGCTGGGCCTGGCCGTTAATGCACCGGGCGCATTTTCCAGTGATTTAGGACATGCTTTAGCTAAAAAATCAGGGACATTTGGGTTAACCTACCACTATCATGGAAAGAGACAGTGTTATGAGTGTGGCCTGCGTTCTATTGGTGATTTTGATGTTTCTAAGCTGGCAGTTTGTTTCGGGGGGGGCGGGCATCAAAATGCAGCGGGTTTTAGTATCGATAGAAAGGTATTTTCAGGCTTTTTCTAGTTGTTCAGCGAGCCTGGCGATGTTAGCTATTTTGCAAACCATATTGCCGCTGTACCAGCCGAATCTCATTACATGGCTTTAAAGCACAGTATCTTCAGGCCTTTGCCTTCCGCTTCCAGATATACCTCTGGTGCGGGGATTTCTTGTACTAGCGTATATTGTGGTGCCAGTTCTGCTATATGTTCGATTAAGTAATCCCGTCCGAGTTCCGGCGCATTTAAGCATAATAGTAGCGTTGCTCCCGGTGCCATAAATTGATCAAGCCGGCGTAGTATTTTAGGATAGTCTTTTGCAATATCGACACTGCCTTTTTGTAACGTTGGTGGGTCACAAATCAATAGATCAAATGGCCCGCGTTTTTTCAGTCGGCTAAAGGATTTAAAGGTATTAAGCTTTTCAAAGTATACTTGTTCCAGTGCCTGCCCGTTTAAACGATGGTTTTCGCGCCCGGTATTCAGAGCGGCACTGCTCATATCAACATTTAAGACTGACTTCGCATTGCCAGCAATTGCGGCTACTGAAAAACCGCAGGTATAGGCAAATAAATTGAGTACGCGTTTATCCTGACTCTGTTGTTGCACCCATCTGCGCCCGTTACGCATATCCAGAAACAAGCCGGTATTACGAACTTGTCCTAAACGGATATTGAATTTCAGATTATCTTCCTGAATCGCAAGTTGGGTGATGGTAGCGCCGCGAATAATATCAATAGGCCCCGATAATTCATATCGATGTTGCAGTTGCACACTTTGACAAGAGGTTAACTGAGACACCAAGTAATCTGCCAGTATGTCTATTTCAGTCTCTGATTCAGGCGCAAATAAAGTGATTAATATGACAGGCGGCAGCCAGTCTATAGTGACATGATGTAAATCAGGGTAACCATGACCCCGGCCATGAAACAGACGTTGTGCCTGTAATGAGTCTTCTGCTGTTTTGGGTAATTGCAGGTATTGAGACAGTTGAGATAAAGCGGACATAGTTGATTGTTTATCAAAAATAGCTGATTAGTATAGCTCAGTATGCTGGTAATTGCTGTGCTGGAAATGGTCGTTATTCAATATTAGAGGTGTATCTATTTTCAATTAAGTCAGAAATATATAGCTGATTTACCTAGTGACTTTTGCTGGCCGTAAAGACATAATGCTATTTATATAAGCCCATATTTTGTAGTATTGCCAGTACACCAGGAGGTGTTATGAAGACTAAAATTAAAGTCACAGAAGCAGAAACATTTATAAATCGCCCTGGGTGGTTTATGTTCAGGGGCGCAATGATGTTTGCTTTCGGTTCGTTATTGTTAATACTCTCAGTGGTAGCACCCCATATGCAAATGTTAGGAACAAGCTCCTCCTGGATTCCGGTTTCTTCAGCTATCATTTTGCTGGCTGGAATCTTGCGTTGTATTGATGCTTTTGCCTCTGACAGGCAAACGCTTGTGTTAATGAATATGCAAGGCGGTATGATTGATTTAGTCTGTGGGTTTATTATTTTTACAAATATAGGTGCCACATCACTTACGCTTAGCTTGATAGTTGCCGCATATCTTATTATGCAAGGTTTGTATAGATTTATGCTTACTTTTGTGATCGAAATTCATAGTCTCAATTCGGCGAGAATTGGAGGAAGTGTTTCGGTATTGCTTGGGCTTATGGCTTGGTTGAACTGGCCTTTTTCAGACTTTTGGTTTCTCTCCTTTGCGCTCAGCAGTGAAATTGCCAGTCGCGGATGGGCATTAATGTTTTATGCAAATTCAATCAACAAACAACAAAAGGTTAGTCAATAATGGTTTTGTAGATCAACAGGTCTGAGTGACTATAAAAGTATCACTCATATACATATTTTTCAGGTTGTAGGCTCTCATTGCAAACCATGCCAATCTACTTTGCCAACAAATAATTAGATTTATCAAAAATTATTGGCTCTAACTTATTGCTGATTCCTTGAATAATTTCCGCTATTTTATCTTCATCTTCCACCGATTTTGTCAGCTCGGGGTATTTCTGTTTTTTCTTGCTTACTCGGGTTTGCTTTATGCTTCCCCGGAGATAGAAATTCAGGGTCTGAATGATGAGCAAGAAAAAAATGTTCGCGCTTATTTATCTTTAAGTAGTGAGATTTGTGAGGCACCCAGCTGGAAAATCAAACGTTTGTTTAAACAAGCGCCATTGCAGGTAGAGAAAGCTTTACGGGCTTTAGGCTATTATCATCCACAAATTACTAAAAACCTGAGTTGGCAAAATGACTGCTGGGAGGTTTTATTTGTTATTGATCCGGGACCTCCGATGATTATCGATTCTATTGATATTCAGGTGCTGGGGCCAGGAGCAGATGAACTTTTTTTTAGCGAAATATTGCAAGAAATCAGCATTAAAGTTGGCGATACAGTCAATCACGAAGTATATGACGAGATTAAAAAGAAATTAAAAAACCGTGCGGATGCCAAAGGCTATTTCGATAATTATTTTGTACTTAAGCAATTGTCTGTCAATCCTGATACCAATACTGCTACTATTCAATTACATCTACAAACAGGCAAGCGCTATTATATTAGCAAGATTGATATTGAGAAGAATGCCTTAAGTATTTATTTTACAAGTAAATATTTGACGATAAAGGAAGGCCAGGCTTATGACCGGGCCAAGATTTTTGAGACACATCAGTTGTTAGACTCGTCGGATTATTTTAAAAATATCGAGTTAAAATACCAGCAAAATCAGGCACAGGATTATCAGGCTCCGCTAACTGTTAAATTGACTAATCAACCTCAACATGTAGTGTCGGCAGGGACTGGTTATGATACTGACCTTGGTTTTCGGCTTAGTGCCGGGTATAAAAATAGATACTTGAATGAAAGCGGTTATCAGTTTATTTCCAACTTGAATCTATCACTTAAAAAATCTAATCTGGCGCTGGAATATTTGATGCCGCTGAGTAATCCATTAAAAGATCGTTTGTCTTTTTTTGCCGGCGTCACTTATGAAAATACCACCTATGTTGATAATCAAAAAGCTGAGATAGGGGTGCGGCTATCTAACCGCTTATATGGTCAATTAGTACTGGCTGAACAATTAAATTTTGTCTTTGAACGTTTTCGCAATTCTACAAATGATCCCTATCAAACGAGCTATATGTTGGTGCCGGGTATTAGCATGTCCAATGTCAGAGCGACAAAAAAAGGCATGTATTTAGAAGGCTATAAATATATGTTTCAGGTGAACGGAGCGCATCGTAATGTGGGCTCTTCAGTGAGCTTTATTCAGCCCAAATGGTATACCAAAATTTCTTACCCTACCTTTTATGGAGGGTGCCTGATAGCACGAGTTGATTTAGGGGCTACGGCTGTTGATGATTTTGCAAATTTGCCTACGAGTTACCGTTTTTATGCCGGGGGTGGGGAAAGTGTACGTGGTTATGATTATAAAAGTATCGGCCCACGTAATGCCGCCGGGGATGTTGTCGGTGGGCGTTATTTAATCACTAGCAGTCTGGAATATGAGCAACGCGTTTATGAAAACTGGAGCATGGCTGCATTTGTTGATGCGGGAGATGCCTTTAATGACGTTATTGATATGAAGCTGGGTGTGGGTTTAGGTGTACGCTGGTATTCCATAGTGGGGCCGGTGCGGCTTGATCTTGCCGTACCTACGGGTGATTTCGGTGATGTGCATGTGCATTTTAGCTTGAGTACGGCCTTATGAGGATATTATTCCGTGCCTCTCTTGCGATCTTTTGCACAACAGTGTTGATACTTGTGGTGGTGATTGCCTTGCTGTTTTACAGTCCGCAGTTTAATCGCTGGGTGGTGTTGCAGGCCATCAATCAAGTGCCCGGGCTGAGCATTGCTAAAGTCGATGGTTTACTTTTGAGTGATATATTCGTCACTGATGTGAGCTACCGGGATGATGTGGTTGAGGTCAATATAAAGTCGCTGTCTTATCAGCTCAAGTTGCAGGATTTGCTGCAAGAGCGCGTTTTATTTGAGTCATTGCAGGCGGCAGGCGTTGATGTTGTGCTGCTTGACAGCACAGAACCCGTAGCAGAGGAGCCTGAATCGCCTCCTTTTGTTATGCCGGTGACTTTAATGGTTAGTCATATCTCTGTGAGTGACTTGAGTATTAGACAGGGTGAGTCCGATTATTTGCTAGACAAGATTAGCCTGGCTTTGTTGTATCAAGGGCAGGACTTGCAAATTAGCCAGTTGCTGCTGGATAGCGAGATGGTGCAATTGCAGGACGGCAATGTGGCCCTGGAATTAGGGCATAACACGCCCTTTACATTAGAGGTGAACGTGGCGAAATCGGTGCCTGACCTGGCCGATGTAAAGGCGCATGTATCGCTACACGGAGATACTCAGAAAATCTATCTGGATGCCAATGTGATGGTACCGAGCGCTATACATGCACAAGGCTGGGTAGCGTTGAGTGATGTATCCCCGCAGTTTGATTTACAAATAGCCTGGCCAGCATTGCAATGGCCTTTACAGGGAGAGAAGCAATACGCAAGTACAAATGCCAAACTCACTTTGCAGGGGAAAGCGGACGATTATATTGTGAATTTTGATAGCGATTTGTTTGCCAGGGATTTGTCAGCTGAGCACCTGCAGTTACAGGGACAGGGAAACGCCGAACAACTCACCTTAAATACTTTGCTTTTAAAAGCATTAAAGGGCGAAATACTCGCTAAGGGGCGAGTTAGCTGGACAGCAGGATTGCCTAGTCAGCTACAGTTGCAGGCGAAAAAATTACAACTGGCTACACTTGCGCCGGATTATCCAGGTGAAATAAATCTGGACACAGAAATTTCAGGGCAGCTTATTAATGAGCCGGATATTCATGTGCAAGTGAAAAAGCTGGATGGCATAATTTTAGATAAAAAATTACAAGGCACGGCTAACATTCACTATACAGCGGAGCAAACTTTTATAGAAAAACTGCATGCAAGTGTGGGTGCAAACTATATAGATATTCAGGGTGAGGTCGGCAAACGTAATTTAGTGCGTTTTATGCTGAATGCAGAAAATTTACATGATCTCAGTCCTGATTTGATGGGGGCCGTGTTTGCGGAAGGGTCGCTGCATGGAACAATGACTCAACCCCAGGTGAAATTTCATTTATTGTCGGATGGAGTTGGTTTTCAAGAGTATAAAGTCGGCAGTATAGTCGCTAAAGCTATATTAGATACAGCGGGCGAGGGGCAATTAAATGTGCATGCGACTGCACAGAATATTGTGTTTAACGATCAGCAGATTGAACTCATTGAATTACAAAGTATTGGCCAAAATGCACATCATGAGTTGCGTGCTCAGGTGAAGAGTGAGCAGGTAAATCTGGACTTAGCATTACAAGGTGCATGGGAGCCAGTTGCCAGGAAGTGGCAGGGACAGATACAACAGCTGCAAATGCAGAGTGGATCGCTAGGCATATGGGAAATTATAAAAACCAGCCCATTGCAAATTGCCCTGGTAGATGAACAAGCACCAAAGCTGGATACAGAAATTTGTTTAGCTCAAAAAAGCGGGACGGGATTACTATGTATAAGCGCTGTGTCAGAGCTGACCGGGCAAAAACTGACAGGAACTATTCAGCAATTACCTTTATCTATATTTGCCGACTGGATGCCTCCAACGGTGCAAGTAAAAAGTCTTTTGCAGAGTCGGTTTTCCTTTTCTTTACAGCAAGCATTGCAAGGAAATGTGCAGGTAACACTCGATCCGGGTGTCATGATAGTGCAAGACGAAGATATAGGTGTACAGCGAGTTAATTTTAAGATGGCGCATTTTGATGCCCAGCTTTTAGCTGATACGATGCAGTCCAATTTATCTATTGTTTTAAATGATGCTAATCATCTTAAGGGGCAGGTTAAAGTCCTGGGTCTAGCGAACATGGCAACTGCCACAATAAAAGGCTTACTTAATGTACATCTGGAACAAATCGGTTTTATAAGTGCTTTTGCTGATTCAGTGAGTAATGTTGCAGGTCTTATAGAAGGCGAAGTGCATATACAAGGTTTATTAAAGTCACCAAGTCTAAATAACAGCTGGCTGAAATTACAGCAAGGTAGCTTGACTGTAATGAGTGCAGGATTGTCGCTTAGTGATTTGAATATTGAATTAACGCATGCACAAAAAGAGCGGATTTTTTTACGTGGCAGAACTGATATAGAAGGGCAGCGCCTGTTGCTTAATGGTCAAGTCGATCGTTATAGCAGCGATCAATTGCAGTACACTATGACGATAAAAGGCGAGGAATTGAGGCTGATACAAATACCTGAGATACAGGCCTGGTTGTCTCCAGACCTGCAATTATCGGGGAATAAACAAGGCGCTAAATTACAGGGTAATATAGCTGTGCCTAAGGCGATTATGGTATTTCAAACTATTCCAGAAAGTGCGGTAGGTCTTAGCGGTGACGAAGTGGTCGTAAGTGATAAAAAACCGGAGGTCAAAACACCCGCTTACCTGGTTGATATGGATGTAACTATTACACTAGGTAAGGAGGTTTCTGTTCAAGGTTTTGGTTTGAAAGCACGTTTAGAGGGCCAGTTACGCGCATTACAGGTAAATAATGACTTAAAATTGTTTAATGAACTGAATTTACGTGAAGGCACCTATATTGCTTATGGCCAGGATCTAACTATTGATAAGGGGCAGTTACTGTTTGCAGGAAATGTAGAAAACCCTGGTGTCAATATTTTGGCTTCGCGTAAGGCCAGTGACTGGAATGATAAGACTATCGCCTATTTAAGCTTGACCGGAACGCTAAAAAATCCTGTTACCCGTATTTATACTGTTCCGTCATCTAGTGATAATGATGCGTTAGCCTATTTGCTGACAGGTGCGCCGCTTAGTAAGAGCGGAGACAATAGTTCGGCCCTGATAGCTAAAGTTGCATTAGGCCTGGGGCGAGAATATGTTGATGCGGTGATGGGTACTGTTGGTATTGATGAATTGGAAATAAAAAGTACCGCTGTAGGTCAAAATTCGATGGTGATAGGGAAGCGGATAGGTCCTAATTTATATGCAAGGTATATTATGGATGTGCTGACAGCACAAATGCAATTTGCAGTGGAATATAAACTCACTAAAAATATCAGCATAGAAACGCGCGCAGGCTCAACATATAGTAGTGACATTAAATATAGTATTGAGTTTGATTAGGACGGGCTGTCAATATGTTGATAGTTTAATCCACCCAGTAAAAGCTGATTGTCTTGTATTTAGTGGATAACTTCATTTGACGAAATATTGTCATTATGGATGATGAAAACTGAATATGGCCTGTTTCCTGCTAATGATTATATGATACTAACATTCGTTTTCTGCGCTAATTCAAGCCAGATTAAACGCGATGTTACCGCGCAAACAAAAAACTAATTTTTATTTTTACTAAAGGAGAAGCAATGGCTAATATTCATTTTGTAGGTGGAGAAAAAGGGGGGGTTGGTAAATCTGTGGTTGCTAGGGTACTTGCTCAATATATGATTGATCGTGAAATTCCTTTTTGTGCGTTTGATACTGATCGTTCTCATGGTTCTTTATTACGTTTTTATGCTAATTATTCTGTGTCTACGCAGGTAGAAGCCTTTGAAAGTCTTGATGCTATTGTTGAGGCTGCGATAGAAGATAATGATCGACATATTCTGGTTGATCTAGCTGCACAAACATTTCACCCCTTTGTTAAATGGTTTGAAGAGACAGGGGTTGCTGAATTAACAGAGGAGCTTGGGATTACAGTGACTTATTGGAATGTAATGGATTCAGGCAAGGACTCGGTTGACCTTTTAGATCCGTTATTTGCGCAACATGCCCCCAATATGAACTATGTATTAGTCCTTAATGCACTCCGCGGGGATAATTTTGAGATATTTGAAAACTCAGCAGCCAGAAAGCAAGCGCTGGAGTTAGATGCTAAAATTATGCCTTTAAAGCGGTTACACCCACCGCTGATGCAAAAAATTGATGCGACGAGCGCAAGCTTTTGGGCCGCGAAAAACAGTGTTCCTGGTAGTCCGGTCAAATTAGGCCTGCTGGAACGCCATCGTGTAAAAATATGGTTACGTGAAGCTTATCATCAGCTGGATTTGCTGGGCGTTTAATTCTGCATGATAGTCATTAAAACGATTCGCTCACCAGCGTTGAATTCCTGAAAACTCGAAGGCTTTACCACCATGAGCTCAATATGGACTTGTGGTGTGTATAGCTCCGAATAAAGCGGCTATTACTCCTTGTTAAGGACAATTCCATACCTCTAACAAGTTACGACTTAAGCCCGTAAATCTTCAAAAGAATACGTTGAAGGCGGGTTGAATTGCGCTTACTCTTATTGCAATTTTAAGCTAACTTATTATGCTTTGGCTTCAGATAGTATCTGAATAACGTTCTGTGCCTCAGTTGTAAAGACATTGATAATTGGAATGGTACAAGAAGTGCTTGCTATATTATTAATGACGCATGAATGTTGCAGCAGCTTCAATTAATAGTTACAGTGCAGGAGAATTCCAGTATGGCGATTAGTGTATTTGATATTTTTAAAGTTGGCATTGGCCCTTCCAGCTCACATACCGTTGGGCCTATGCGTGCTGCATACACTTTTGCAGAAGCTTTGCAGCAGCAAGAATGTCTGTCAGGCCTGGGATCATTGACTATAGAATTATTTGGCTCTTTGGGCGCTACGGGTAAAGGACATGGTAGCAATAAAGCGGTAATGCTAGGGTTGTTAGGCAAGATGCCGGACTCGATAGATCCAGATAGTATTGACGATAAACTTCAGCGCATCGAGCAATCGGGTGAGATTTATCTTTTAAGTCAATTTCCTGTTAAATTTAATCCGGCTGAACACATAATCTTCCACCGCAAAGCACTGCCTTTTCATGCTAACGGTATGCGTTTTACGGCGAAAGATAGTGATGGTACTCAGTTACTGGTAAAGGATTTTTATTCAGTCGGCGGCGGTTTTATTGTAAGCGAAACCGATACCAGTATTAGCTTTAATAACAATGATGACTGTTTGCCTTACCCTTTTAAAACGGCTGATGAGCTATTAAAGCTGTGTATGCTACATAAATGTTCATTTAGCCATATTATGTTTAATAATGAAAAAGCATGGCTTAGTGAAGGCGAAATCAGGCGTGATTTATTGCATATCTGGGAAGTTATGCGCTCTTGCGTGCAACGTGGGTTAGCCAATGAAGGAATTCTGCCTGGTGGCATGAAGGTAAAGCGTAGAGCAGCCGGTCTATATAAACAACTAATTAATGAAGAACAGGCACAGATATCAAAAGTGCCTATGGGGACGCTGGACTGGGTTAATCTATATGCACTGGCGGTAAGTGAGGAAAACGCAGCGGGAGGGCGTGTAGTAACAGCTCCAACGAATGGTGCTGCAGGCATTATTCCAGCAGTACTGCATTATTACTGGAAGTTTTGTAAAGATGCAAATGAAGAAGGTGTGATCCGGTTTTTATTAACGGCGGGGGCGATAGGTTTTTTGTATAAGGAAAATGCATCTATTTCGGGAGCTGAAGTCGGTTGTCAGGGGGAGGTAGGGGTCGCATGTTCGATGGCAGCAGGAGCCTTGGCAGAAGTCTTGGGAGGCTCTGCTGAACAGGTTGAAAATGCCGCTGAAATTGGCATGGAACATAATTTAGGACTTACTTGTGATCCCGTAGGCGGTTTAGTTCAAGTACCTTGTATCGAACGTAATGCGATGGGGGCCGTTAAGGCGATTAATGCCGCGAGAATTGCCTTACGTGGTGATGGAACACACTTTGTCTCATTGGATAAAGTAATTAAAACGATGCGTGAAACGGGTGCGGATATGCAAACAAAATATAAAGAAACATCACGAGGTGGTTTGGCCGTGAATCTTATTGAGTGTTAGTTTTATACTGTGCAAAATTTTCGGGCTTAGTTTGCAGAATAATTCTCAAAACCGTGAAGCGGAGTATATAGTCACCCAGCGGGTGACAAGTATTTACGATCATTATATTTTATATTCAGTGACTTATAATGTTTTATAGCGGTCAACTACGGTTTCCAGGATAATAGTTGTCAGCAGAATAAAGCTATCAAAGTGGATTATAAACTGACTCGGGAGGTACGCCGTTTCTCCATTGCGTAGAACGTGACATAAAATAACTGCCGTAATCTGAATATTGTAGATTTGGTTGTGTGATGCTCAGCATCACAAACTGCATTCCCATGCTGGAGCATGGGAACGAGAAAACGGTTAAGTTCTTTTGAAATTCAATTATCTAGTCGCAATGGGGGTGACATCACGAATGCCAGCGCCAGTATATAATTGTCTTGGTCGGCCTATTTTTTGTTCCGGGTCGGTAATCATCTCATCCCATTGTGCAATCCAGCCGACGGTTCTGGCCATGGCAAAGATTGCAGTAAACATGTCAGTGGGGATTCCCAGCGCACGTAAGACTATGCCTGAATAAAAATCTACATTAGGATACAATTTCTTTTCAATAAAATACTCATCTTCCAGGGCAATATTTTCCAGTTGCATAGCCAGTTTAAATAGTTTGTCATCATGTAACCCTAATTCATTGAGTACTTCATGACAGGTTTGACGCATTAATACGGCTCTGGGGTCGAAGTTTTTATAGACCCGATGGCCAAATCCCATCAGTTTAAATGGGTCACTCTTATCTTTGGCTTTTGCTATAAAGCGGTCGATATGCGCTACATCACCAATTTCTTCCAGCATGACCAACACGGCCTCATTTGCTCCGCCATGAGCAGAGCCCCACAGGCAGGCTATTCCAGCAGCCACACAGGCATAAGGGTTCGCACCACTGGAACCAGCCAGTCTGACGGTAGACGTTGATGCATTTTGTTCATGATCTGCGTGTAAAATCAGAATTCTATCCAGAGCTCGCGTTAATATAGGGTTTGGGAGGTAGTCATCACAAGGAGTGCCGTGTAACATGCGCATAAAGTTTTCACTGTACCCTAAGCTGTTTTTAGGATACATAAATGGCATGCCAGTCGAGTATTTATGGCACATAGCAACAATCGTTGGCATTTTTGCGATTAGGCGAATAGCGGATAATTTTCTGATTTCTGCATTTTTCACATCCATTGATTCATGATAAAAAGCCGACATTGCCCCAACAACGCCTACAAGAATTGCCATAGGATGAGCATCACGACGGAAGCCGTTAAAAAAATTGGTCATTTGTCCGTGTACCAATGTGTGATGGGTGATTTGGTGGACAAATTCCTGCATTTCCGCGCCATTAGGCAACTCCCCGTTTAATAACAGGTAGCAAGATTCGAGGAAGTCGCATTTTTCTGCAAGTTGCTCTATTGGATAGCCGCGATACAGTAATATGCCTTTATCACCGTCTATAAACGTAATTTTAGAGCTGCAACTGGCGGTAGACGTAAAGCCCGGGTCGTAGGTAAATGTACCCGTTGTTTTATGCAGTGTTCTGATGTCGATTACATCTGGACCCAGGGAGCCTGAGTGGACGGGTAATGAACTGGTGTTTTCACTATTCGATAATGTAATGGTTGCAGTGGCATTTTCGGCCATAATGTCTTCCTTTAGCTAAAGTGTTTAGTGCGTATTATTCATAAAAGCAAATATCAGTCCATGAATGTTTTTAAAAAATGCAAAATACGTAAATTTACTTGCAGAAGCGTTTTGCTGTTTTCTATGGGTAAGGGGAGGGAGCTGTTAACCAGTTCTGTTTGGCTTATGTTTGATGCTAAATCGTTTTATTGGTAACAAGGTATGCAAAAGGTTCAGAAACCTTGATTGATTTTGGACAGGTAAATTCTTTAAAGATTTTATATGGGGTATGCGCAGATGTGGTTCGCAGTTGTTCCATAATGGTGCGATCTGGCATTAATTTTGTTTTATACGATGAATTAATAGTGATTGTGTTTCGGCCTGGAACTTGCTATATCTATATGCAATCGCACAGTAATTAGAAGTTTAAATCGAATAGGGGTAAAACATGTCCATTCGTGTGGCCATTAATCATAAAACAGTTTATAAATTCGACCGTTCCGTGTCGTTATCACCGCATATTTTTCGTTTGCGCCCTGCTGTACATAGCAGAACACCTATTAAAGCCTACAGTTTACGTATTCTGCCTGAAGAGCATTTTATTAACTGGCAGCAGGATCCGTTTGGCAATATTCTGGCGCGAGTGGTTTTTCCTGAGAAGACCAGAGAATTGAGCGTCGAAGTCGAGGTCATTGCGGATATGACTACCATCAATCCGTTTGATTTTTTTGTTGAAAGCTATGCAGAAAACTATCCTTTTAAATACACTGAGCAAGCTCTCAAAGAGCTGGAGCCTTATCTAGAAGTTACTGAAGACGGACCGTTACTAAAGCAATGGCTAAAGGATTTTGATGCCAAGGAACGCACTATCAATGATTTTATGGTCTATGTAAACCAGCAGCTTTATAAGGATATTAAATATAATATTCGTATGGAAGTGGGGGTGCAAACCTGTGAAGAAACACTGACTTCATTAAGTGGTTCATGCCGTGATTCCGCCTGGTTACTGGTGCAAATCTTACGTCATTTAGGTTTGGCGGCGCGTTTTGTTTCTGGCTATTTAGTACAATTAACATCCGATGTTAAATCGCTTGATGGCCCCTCTGGACCAGAAGCAGACTTTACTGATCTGCATGCCTGGGCTGAAGTATATATACCAGGCGCTGGCTGGATTGGTCTTGATCCAACTTCTGGTTTACTCGCTGGCGAAGGACATATTCCTTTAGCGTGTACGCCTGACCCGGCGAGTGCCGCACCTGTGACGGGGGCAACTGATAAATGTGAAATTGAATTTGAATTTAGCAATACGGTCACGCGTATTCACGAAGATCCACGGGTTACAAAACCTTATTCTGAAGAGCAATGGCAAGCCATTAATGCTTTAGGTGAGGACGTTGATCGGCGTTTTATCGAGGATGATGTGCGTCTAACCATGGGTGGCGAACCTACTTTTGTATCTGTTGATGATATGGAAGGTGATGAATGGAATACCGGTGCCGATGGTGTGCATAAACGCAAACTTGCCAATGAATTAACCTTTAAATTAAGTGAAGTGTTTGCTAAAAATCCTTTACTGCATTATGGACAAGGTAAATGGTACCCCGGCGAAGCCTTACCGCGCTGGCAATATGGTATTTTCTGGCGTAAAGATGATGTACCTGTCTGGCAGGATGCTGAGTTATTAGCTGATATTCACAAGGATTATCAGTTTACTGTTGAAAATGCTTTTCAATTTATGCATCGCTTATGCCAGCATTTGCATGTCGCAAAACGTTATATTAAAACCGCGTATGAAGATCCTTTTTACTATTTGTGGCAGGAAGGAAAGGTACCGACAAATATCGATCCGTTAAAAAGTAAGCTGAAAGATACGATTGAACGCCGTACTTTAGCCAAGCTTTTGGATCAACAGCTAGATACGCCAGTAGGATATGCTTTACCGTTGCAATGGGACTGGGATAAAGAGGCCTGGCACAGCGGTCCGTGGGAATTTCGTCGCGATGAAATGTTTTTGATTCCAGGTAATTCGCCTATGGGTATGCGTATGCCATTGGATAGTTTGCCTTGGGTTGCTCCAGATGATCGCGACAATCAGGAACCGCAAAGTTTGTTTCAGCCTTTGCCTGAACTGGGTGATTATTACGGAGCAATTACACGTCGCTATAGCCAGTTGATCGCAAAAAAGAAAGAACATCCTGAAATTATTGAGCAAGATCTAGCTGATGCGGAAGAAAATCTAGTTAAAGTTCCGCATACTGCACTTTCAGTAGAAGCGCGTGAGGGGCGCTTGTATATTTTTATGCCACCATTAACATCACTGGAGCATTACCTGGAAATTATTGCCGCAGTAGAAGCAACGGCGGCAACATTGAAAACACCTGTGGTTATTGAAGGTTATGAGCCACCGAGAGATTTTCGTCTTGAGCGCTTGATGATTACGCCTGATCCCGGTGTGATTGAGGTGAATATTCACCCCTCGAGTAGCTGGAAAGAACTGGTCGATAAAACTAATATTATTTATGAGCAGGCGCATCAAGTAAGATTAGGCGCGGAAAAATTTATGCTCGATGGTCGTCATAGTGGGACAGGCGGTGGTAACCATATTACTTTAGGCGGTGCGACGCCAGCGGATAGTCCCGTTCTTAGACGACCTGATTTATTGCGCAGTTTGATTACCTATTGGCAGCATCATCCAGGATTGTCGTATTTATTTTCCGGTATGTTTATAGGTCCTACCAGCCAGGCACCGCGGGTGGATGAAGGACGTGATGAGAAGCTGTATGAACTAGAAATTGCTTTTCAGCAAATGCCCAAAGGTGAAACTCCGGCACCCTGGTTAGTGGATCGTTTATTACGTCATTTATTAACTGATATTACCGGTAATACCCATCGCTCGGAATTTTGTATTGATAAGCTGTATTCGCCGGACAGTTCTACGGGGCGTCTAGGTATTCTGGAATTACGTGCTTTTGAAATGCCGCCGCATCCGCGTATGGCTTTAGTGCAAACGTTGTTATTGCGTACGCTGATAGCCTGGTTCTGGCATAAACCTTATGAACATAAGTTGATTCGCTGGGGCACGGAGCTGCATGATCGCTTTTTACTACCACATTATGCCGAGCAGGATTTACGTCAGGTAGTCAGTGATTTACAGAGTGATGGTTTTGCATTCAAAATGGAATGGTTAGATCCGTTTTTTGAATTCCGTTTTCCTGTGTATGGTACGCATCAAGTAGAAGGTATTGATCTGGAATTACGCTTTGGTATCGAGCCGTGGCATGTATTGGGTGAAGAAGTAAGCAGTAGTGGTACATCTCGGTATGTTGATTCCTCGGTAGAGCGGTTACAATTTAAAGTCTCGGGCTTTACCGAAGGGCGTTATATTGTCACTTGTAATGGTCGGCGTCTGCCTTTACGCAATACCGGACGTAAAGGCGAGTATGTTGCTGGTGTGCGTTACCGCGCCTGGCAGCCACCGTCTGCATTGCATCCAACCATTAAGCCGCATGTGCCGTTAATATTTGATGTATTTGATAGCTGGAATGGACGTGCTGTTGGCGGCTGTACTTATTATGTTTCGCACCCTGGTGGCCGTAGTTATGATGCTTTTCCGGTTAATAGTTATGAGGCGGAAGGGCGACGTATTACCCGTTTCTGGGATTATGGTCACAGCCCTAGTTCGGAAGGTGCTGAACGTCAGCCGGTAATACAGGGTGGAAGTCATGAAGGGGCAAGCTTTACTACCTTTGGAAACCAGGAGTTTGTTGTTCCGACCAGGGTGCCTGCACCTGAATTACCTAGTGAAGAATATCCATGTACCTTAGATTTGCGTTATGATGAGCGCATTCAAAAGTTTTAGGGATAAAAAAATAATAACTGAATAAATTGGTAGTCTGGGCTGGGATTTTATTGCGCAACAATAAAATCCCAGCCCAACACATATTTTTATAGCACTGAAATAATGACTTCCGTTATCTATTCCTCGCTTGATAAACGACTCAAACCTACAATTTTGCTTCAGATTATTCCGTTTTATTCCTTATCTTAATGGCAGTGCCTTTTAAATAGCTATGATTAACCTGGATCCCGTTGTGCAGAATGACATAACTTCTAGTCTTGCCAGTCAGTATTATGCAACGCAACTGAGTAGTTCTGATGAAATACTGGGTGGCCAAAATAAAGTCCAGCCGCATTGGCGGGACTTTATGTCTGCAATTGAAGCAATGGGCGGAGCTGAGCTAGAACGTCGCCGCAAGGAAAACCAGCGCCTGCTACGTGAAAACGGTGTAACTTATACCGTTTACAGTGATAAAGGTCATCACAACCGTCCCTGGAAGCTTGATTCAGTGCCATTATTAATTGGTTCGGCTGAATGGCTAGTTATCGAGCAAGGCATACAGCAACGGGCTGAGTTACTTAATCTGATTCTTAAGGATCTGTACGGACCACAACAACTGTTGAAAAAAGGCTTAATACCCGCGCAATTGATTTTTGCGCATCAGGGGTTTTTGGCGCCTTGTGTGGGTAGTCTAACGGATGCGACTCGCTTGACTATTTATGCCGCTAATCTGGTGCGTGGTCAAAACGGAAAGATGTGGGTGCTTAACGATCATACTCAGGCACCTTCAGGTATGGGTTATAGCCTGGAAAACAGGAATGTAGTCGGCAGGGTGATGGGTGACCTGTTTCAGGATTCGCAGGTACAACGTTTGGCAGGCTTTTTTACCTCTCTACAAAGCAGTCTGGCGCAATTGGCTCCACACAATAAAGATGATCCGCATATTGTTGTATTGACCCCAGGCCCCTTAAATGAAACTTATTTTGAACATGCTTATCTTGCTTCGCAATTAGGGTTTACATTGGCTCAGGGTGAAGATTTAACCATGCGTGATGGTAAAGTCTGGTTGCGAACATTGGAAGGCTTAAAGGCTGTCGATGTTTTGTTAAGACGTGTTGATGATGGTTTTTGTGATCCATTGGAGCTGAATCCGCGCTCGCAATTGGGAGTTGCTGGTTTATTGCAAGCAGTGCGCTTAGGTAATGTTAGTGTCGCTAATCCTTTGGGTAGCGGAATTTTAGAAAATCCCGGACTTTTGGGCTTCTTACCGAGCTTGTGTCGGCATTTTCTGGGCCAGGAATTGCTACTTCCTTCGACGGCAACATGGTGGTGCGGGCAGAAGAAAGAGCGTGATTTTGTTATTAATAATATATCCAAGCTGACAATTAAACCTATTTCTCGTAGTTCTCATCAGGTTATTGTTGGGGAGCACTTGAGTTCCCAGCAACGTGATGAACTTATTTATAGAATCAAAGAAAAACCCTATCTTTTTATAGGTCAGGAGCAAATTAACTTTTCTACTGCGCCTACATTAATTAATGGCGTCATTGAGCCGCGCAACTGTATATTACGCAGCTTCGCAGTGTCCAGTGATAAGTCTTATCAGGTTATGCCGGGAGGCTTGACTCGAGTCGCTGCAGATAAAGATCAGTTTACGGTATCTAATCAGTTTGGTGCGATTAGCAAAGATACCTGGGTGTTAAGTTCCAGAGAGAGTAGCAAGCAAAGTCAAGATCGAAGTCAAAGTCAAAGTCAAAGTCAAAGTCAAAGTCAAAGCTCCCTGATTAGACACCAGGTGCCTGCCCTTGTTTCTGAGCCACTGGTAAGCAGGGCAGCAGATAATTTATTTTGGGTAGGTCGGCATTTTGAGCGAATTTTTTTCAGTATCCGCTTATTGCACATCGTGCTTAGTGAGCAAATGAACCTGAAGGATGTTAGTGAGCAAAGTAATAGGCATTTTGAGGTTTTATTACATGCAGTCACACATTTGACCGGGACCTACCCTGGATTTATAGCTGCTAATCCTTTGTCTCAGGCTGAACAGCATAAGCAGATGCTTTCTTTATTTAGTGATCAGCAACGCGCTGGCACTATTGCCAGTAATATTGAGGACTTTTTTTATGCTGCATTTAATATCCGCGACTTATGGTCGCAAAATACCTGGCGCTGTATAGATTCGATACGCGACGACTGGCATGCCGAGGCGCACCAGTTAATGTCGTCGCCTGCACAGTTAAGTCGTCCGCTCGATAAACTAAATCTACAAATGGCTGCTTTCAGCGGACTGACATCTGAAAGTATGACCCGAGAAGCAGGGTGGACATTACTGCAACTAGGAAGAAGGCTGGAAAGAGCCCTGGCTTTAATTTCTTTTTTGCGTGCTACTGTTGTACAAAAGCAGTCAGAAACACAGTTATACCCGGTTCTGGAATCGGTGCTGCAGGTGACCGATAGTTTTAGTCTTTATCAGCGCAGATACCGTTCGGTTGTCTGCCTACCGCTGTTACTGGAATTATTGTTAGGAGATAAAAGCCATCCTTATTCTCTGCTGTTTCAATTGCAGCATTTGAAAGATGCTGTTGCAACCTTACCAGGGCAAAATAAAAATCGTTTGAGTATGGAACAGCGCTTAATTCTGAAAGCCTATATTGATATTCAATTATGTGATTTTAATAGCTTACTGAATATTGATGATAACAATGGTATTCACTCAAAGCTGGACAAACTGTTGAAAAATTTGACTGAATCACTTTGGGAATTTTCAGATATGATCGCTCAGCGTTATTTTAATCATGTGCAAGTAAAGCATCAGTTATCTCCAGTAGCGCTGGAGAAGAACTTATGAAATTTACCATTAAGCATACCACTCAATACAGCTATAACCAATCTGTCGATCTATGTCATAGCGAGGCGCGTCTGTTAATGCGAGAATGTTCTAATCAACGCAGCATATCCAGTAACATAAAGATTAGCCCGGCACCTCAGGGTTACCATGAACGACTGGATTATTTTGGCAACAAGGTGGCCTTTTTTTCATTACAACAACCGCATAAGCAGTTAATTGTTACTGCCTTAAGTGAAGTTGAAGTGCTAAATAACAACCTGATAATAAATATGGCCAGTATCAGTTGGGAAGATGTTTTAGCACAGATGAGATATACTCAGGCGCCCTTAACTGAATTGCCGCTGGTGCAAATATATGCTCTGGATTCAGCGCTTGCAGCTGCGAGCATGGAGATTAAAGCCTATGCAGCAGAATCATTTCAGCCTGGCAGGACAATATCCGCTGTTGCTGAAGATTTAACCCAGCGTATTTATCAGGATTTTAGTTATGATCCCACTTTTACTACCATTGCTACGCCCCTGGCGACGGTACTGGAACATAAGCGAGGCGTCTGTCAGGATTTTGCGCATCTGGCTATAGCTTGTTTTCGTTCTTTTGGACTGCCTGCGCGGTATGTCAGTGGTTATATAGAAACAACTCCTCCGCCAGGTGTTGTCAAACTGGCGGGCAGTGATGCTTCACATGCCTGGTTTTCATTTTTTCAACCAGATTACGGCTGGCAGGACTATGATCCAACCAATAATTGTAAAACGGGTGAGCAGCATATTACCTTGGCGTGGGGGCGTGATTATAATGATGTTACACCCTTAAAAGGTTTGGCAATAGGCAGTAGTCAACAGCAGATTTCGGTTGCAGTTGATGTGCATAGACAAATCTGAGTTTGTTCTATTATCCTGCTATAATAGCCGCATTTATTTTTAAGTAAAAAAGAATTAATTATGACTTATTGTATTGCAGCTTCTATTGATGAAGGCCTGGTGTTAGTTTCCGATTCCAGAACTAATGCTGGAATTGATAATGTGAGTACTTATGGCAAAATGCACGCTTTTGATACCAGTGATGATCGTACACTTATATTACTAAGTGCTGGAAATTTGGCTACCACTCAAGCGGTACTGGAACAAGTACATCGAGATAGAGTTAAAGGTGCAGAAATTAATCTAAATACCGTTGACTGTCTTTCCTCTGCAGCCCATTATCTGGGGCAGGTTAGCCTGGAAAAACAGCAACAGCATAAAAATCCAGCAGGACAAAGCGCTTTTGATTCTTCTGCCAGCTTTATTCTGGCTGGACAGATTGGTGAAGATGATCATGGTGCCTATATGATCTATGCTGAAGGAAATAGCATTACCACTTCTACTCATACGCCTTTTTTGCAGATAGGTGAGACCAAATACGGCAAGCCCATTCTGGATAGATTCTTAACTCCGCATACATCCTTAGATGAAGCGGCAATGTGCTGTCTGGTTTCTATGGATTCGACCATTCGCAGTAATGCAGGTGTTGGTGCGCCTATAGAGCTGTTGATTTACCGAAAAGACAGTTTCAGTCTAGGAGAGTATTATTGTTTTCAGGATGATGATCCGTACATGCTTGATTTACGACATAGCTGGGAAGAGCAGTTAAAAGAAGCATTCTCATGCTTGCCTGCGCTAGATAAAAGCGATGCACACCCATTGAAGGCTAAATTGTAAGTTTTCGTTCAGGGTTATATTAACAAAATCAACATATAAATTCTAAAATAACCACAGAGGACAACCGGCGTTTCTTTATCGTGTAACTTTGGTGCTCTTAGTGTCCGCTGTGGTAAAAATGTGAAATTCTGAAGCTCGCTTGCTTAGTCTGTGTTGATGCAAGATAAGTTAGCGCATCACTTTTATTCCTTGTTAAATTGTGCTATTTCGAACTCCAACGCGATCTATAACTACGCATATTACTGTTAACCTGCTTCTGCCGTTTGTGATTGTGTCTGTTCCTGTACTAAAAACCAGTTTTCAGTAATATCATTATGTAAATCACCCAGGCGACTTTGTAAATCATCAAGAATTTTACGTAACTGAAACTGTGTAGCTTTATCGGTATCTATCGTTTGAACATATGTTTGCAATTCGATGACTTTTTTTGGCAGTATGTCGTTATTGGGTAGTAGGTTGATGGCGGTTGCGATATCACTGATACAGCAGGCTATGGAGCGCGGTAATGCGGTATCACGTAGTAGATAATTTAATACGTCATCTCCTTTGACGCGACTCCTGACGTGCTGGCGATACATCAGTAAGGCATTCAGTGTCTGTAAAATATTGCGCCATAAAATACTTTCATAGTGGCGCATTTCATTACTGCGGGATTCTGAAAGCAGTAAGCAAGCCAGTTCCAGAATACGGCTGGTCATGTCTGCACGCTCGATATTACGTCCCAGGCGGATAAAACGGTATGGAGCATTGTGGCTCATATAGCCTGATAATAGACCTGTAAAACGCTGACATCCTTGCATTATTTCATCCAGAAATACGATGCGTCCGCGACGGTTATTAACTGAGTCCAGATGGTTTTTGACGTACAAGTACATTTCATTGACTTGTTCCCAGGATTCGTCTGGTAATAATTCTCGTGTGGTACGCATATTTTCCCGTGCATACACAAGTGACGAATACAGGGAAATGGGATTGCGTTCATCAACCAGCAAAAAATTAGTCACATTGCGTTCATTGGCAACTTTATAATGCTCAAAAAACAATTTTTCACAGCTATTAATACGAATGAGATGTGGCCAACCCATTTCTACACCTTTAGGTAGATCCATTAATAGATTCATATGTACGCTAATCAGGCGCGCAGTGTTTTCGGTGCGTTCCAGATAACGTGCCAGCCAGTAAATACGTTCTGCTGATCGAGATAACATTATTGCGTCTCCTTTACTTCTTCCATATCAATAATCCATGTATCTTTACTGCCACCGCCTTGCGAAGAGTTTACTATTAGTGAGCCTTTCACCATAGCTACTCGAGTTAAGCCGCCAGCCGTTACAAAAGTTTCCTCACCTTGAAGGATAAAAGGACGTAGATCAACATGCCGTGGCTCAAGTACGTCTTTGCATAAGGTTGGAGAGGTGGAAATGCTTAGCGTAGGCTGAGCTATATAATTACGTGGATCTTTCTGGATTAAAACTTTAAATTCTTTAATTTCCTTGGCTGTTGCATGAGGGCCAATGATCATCCCATAACCACCTGATTCATTCGCAGGTTTTACCACCAGTTCTTCGAGATGCTCCAATACATATTCCAGTTGTTCTGGCTCGGAACATAAATAAGTCGGTACATTGGGTAAAATAGGTTCTTCATTCAGATAAAAACGGATCATTTCTGGCACATAGGCATAGACGACTTTGTCATCAGCTACGCCCGCTCCAGGGGCATTAGACAATGCCACATTACCTGCTTTCCAGGCTCGCATTAAGCCTGATACTCCAAGTGTTGATTTTTTATTGAATACTTCCGGGTCAAGAAATTCATCATCAATACGACGGTAGATGACATCCACTTTTTTTAAGCCGTCAATGGTGCGCATATAAACATATTCATCTTCTTCTACGACCAGGTCAGAACCTTCTACCAGTTCTGCGCCCATTTGTTTGGCAAGATAGGCGTGTTCAAAATAAGCAGAATTATAGATGCCAGGTGTTAGCACCACAATCTGCGGAGATGTGCACTGTTCTGGTGCAATAGAGGATAGCATTTCATGCAATTGGGCCGGGTAATCATCAATCGGTAGAATACTGATATTTTCCAATAATTCAGGGAATATACGCTTGGTAATAACACGGTTTTCCAGCATATAGGACACACCGGAAGGGACGCGCAAATTATCTTCTAGCACAAACATGGTGCCGTGTTCATCACGCACCAGGTCACTGCCACAGATGTTGGCCCAAGCATTGTGACGCGGCTTAATGCCAACACATTGGGGACGAAAGTTTTTTGAACTGTTAATGATATCACCTGGAATTTTACCTTCCTTGATAAATAATTGTTGATCATAAACATCAGCGATAAAACAATTAAGCGCTTTTAATCGTTGTTTGAGTCCTTTTTCAATATGATGCCATTCCTTTGCTTCAATAATACGTGGAATAATATCGAATGGCCATGCTCGATCAATATTACCCTCATCACTGTAAACAGTGAAGCTGATGCCCATTTCCAGAATCGCCAGTTCAGCGGCAACTTTGCGTTTTTCTATGCTTTCCTGAGTTAATGAATTCAAGTACTGGCATAGAATATAGCTGCTAGGCCGTGGTTGAAAACCTGAAAGCATTAATTCATCGTAAGTGATATCGGTTTGGTAATTTTCCCAGATTTTTGACATCTTGCTATTATCCTAGGGGTGAGTTCAATATTTTATAATATATAGTAAAAGCATTAAATATGCCAAGCATTTACATTGCTTGAAGGCATTGATTTTCCTAATGCATCTGGAGTCAAAAAGAGCACTGTCGCACCAAAAAGGAGCGTGACAATATATTAAGGAGTGTCTACATATATTAATCATGATATTTCTACGCGAGAACTAGTAGATTGAACAGTTACAACATAATTATAGATGTATAAATTGAATTATGTTGAGAGAGTTTCGTTATATTGCTAAATGAATATTTCACTCTAAAATATAAGCTGAGTGGTAAGTGAGTTAAAGGTTGTTATGGCGCAGAGTTGCTTTCAGTGACTCGATGTCATAGTAGGTCGGTTCGTGGAGTGATGTTGGCGGTGACGATTACAATTTATAATCCGCTCTCGGGGCAGATGCAAAAAATACGTGCTTTATGATCTGGGAAGCAAATCTTTAACCTGCAAATTACGACAGTGGACTAAAAATTCACTTCCCATTGTATTGTATCGATGTTATTTGATGTGCATTTCAAACTCAGGTAGATAGGTAAGCCAGTGATCTGTTAATTGAACAAACTTGTTGCATAAAATTTATAACCTGGATAACAGTTCTGCTTTTTTCGCGCTGTATTCATTATCCGTTAATACTCCTTTTTGTTTCAGATTGGCCAGTTTTTCAAGTGCAGCAAAAATATCCGCTTCCTGGTTTATGTTCTGTGTATTTACTGGATTAGGTTGCACTAAATCTGGCTCGGGTTGCGTGGTAGTATGCTTTTGCACAGGCTCATTATCAATAGAAATAACAGGTAAGGTACTGACATCGACCAAGCCATATTGACTGGTGAAAGTAATAGATCCTCCTACTGACTGTTGCTGAGAAAAGCCTCCAATTTGATGGTCTAAGGTATCATAAAGTGTGACATGCCCATTCGCTTCGATAGCAAGGCGATGTATGGTTGCAAAGTAAGCATAGCGTACGTTATTTTGCGCTCCGGTACTGTTAGGGAATTGCAAGCCTGCAGGCCACCAGTTACCAGAGCTACCTGCTGGCGGGGGGACAAATAAACTGACCGCTCCAACTGGGCCAGAACCATTTTGTTGCTGCTGATTACCGTCATTGTTGTTATTTTGTTGTTGATTGCCCTGGCTTTGTGACTGAAAACTGCCGGTTTGAATAAGGCCGGGCTGATTGGCAATAAGATCAGCCAGTTCCTGACACAGTCCGCCTACACTGTTTTTTAAAGAGTTGTTGAACATGTCTCCGAGCATAATCATCCCGCCGCGCATCCATTGCCCGGAGCCGCCGAATTCTGGATGGTTAAACTGAGCCATAGAGCCGTTGCCGTTGATGACAGATTGCAACATGCTGAATACGGCATCAGGGCTAAAATTATAGCGTTGAGCGATACCGTTAATGATTTGTTGACCTTCAGGAGTAAGCTGATTCATAAGAAAAGTCCGTTAAATTATACATGGTTGAAAGGTAAAGAAAAGATCAGGAGATGTTGGCGCAGCAGCTTCTCGCGTAATAGGGATTTATATTCAGACTCCCAGATACTGCATAGCACTGTTGCCTTTTTTTCAGTGATTTACCCTTGTCAGGCAATCGAATGAAGGGGGAAGCCCCGTGATTCACTAAGCAATCGATACAGTCTCTAATATTGCAGAGTCTAACACGCAAATTATAACAATACACTAGGCTATTTTCGATTTTATTCAAATTGCAGTATTTTATATGCTGAGGGCTAAAAAAAAGTGTCCCGGATTAATAATATTAAGTCGAGGAGTTGCCTTTTGAGCTACAAGGTACTCTTTTAATTAGGCTATGTCACCGTTAAGTATTGAAAATCACCCAGAGCAGAATGTAACAATTGCTCAGGGGTTAGATTGTGGTTCCGATCCATAATTCTGCACCAAGCCAAATAATTAGGTAAATACTTGGTGGCTACACCATGAAAGCGGTCTAGCCATGATTTAAAACGGTGGTGGTATGCATTGACATTTTGTATATGATAGGCCCCTTTAGTCACCCGCTGCCCTTGACTCATGTTAACGATTTCATGAGATACTTTTTCAGCTTTACAAAATGCACCATAAGTTGGATTGCCATCACTCACAAGGAGGGCATCCTGGTCTAGTATTGGCTTTAAATGCGTATCAAGAACAATTTTGCTTATTGGGCCATTACCTGTCACAAAATCTACGGTTTGTTTTGAGCGATCACGAGCAATTAAAATGCAAATTTGCTCATCAGAAATCCCTCGCTTAGTCGCACAGCCCCCTCGTTTCCTTGGTTGACGATTGAGATGGCGTTCTCCTTTATGTGACTCAAGTAAGTAGGTTTCATCAGCTTCTGTAATGCCATGAAGAGCACTGGGACGATCCTGCTGAATCCAGCTTAAAAAACGGTGCCGCCATCGAAAGGTTGTATTTCGATGCACATTAATTTCTTTAGCTGCCTGCCGGACAGTCAATGATTCTGCGATAGCTCCTAAGTAATCAAGCCACTTTGACTTGAGGCGTAGATGAGCAAGAGGCGTTCCTGTCAAAGCATTAAATGTCTTTTTGCAGGCTTTACAGCGGTAGCGCTGAAGGCCATCTTTTATTCCATGCCTGTGGCTTTCGGTATGGGAGCAATGAGGGCATTTACCTTTGCTATCAAATATTGTTTCAATTAAATCAAAAACCTTAGGTTCGTCCTCTAGTTGATCCAGTGCTTTCGTTAGAACAGTGCGTTGATGGTGGTCAAGTTGATTTATTTCGGAAATGAACTCTAAAAACTCTGGGGCTTTCATAACTATCTCCTTAATTTACATGGGCTTTATTTACTTATACGCTCTTGTTATATGAAATTCCATACTTTACGGTGACATAGCCTTTAATTATGATATTTTTCCGCCATAAATGAGAGGTCTCGTAACGCAAGAGAATGATATACTATGCATTTTTTTAATAAGGAAACCGCTTTGTGACTCAACATATTTACCATGCAATTGACAGAGATCAGTTTGCACAAGACATGGATAATATCCGCAAGGAAGTATTAAGTGATCTGAATATGGATGATTTTCGGCATTTAAAAAAGATTGAACGCTGGGGGCGCATTTGTTCAGTTATAGGTTATGGGACTGCCTGGATTATCCCAAATCCAGTTTCTGCTTTTTTTATTAGTCAGGGCAATGTCACCCGCTGGACGACAATTGCGCACCATATTACCCATCGTGCCTATGACAAAATAGAGGGTATCCCAAAGCGTTATACGAGTAAAGGCTTTGCTAAAGGAAATCGGCGATTTATTGACTGGTTAGAATGGATGATACCTGAAGCCTGGGATAAAGAACATAATGATTTGCATCATTATAATCTGGGTGAGAAAGCTGACCCCGATCAGGTAGAGTTCAATACTGAAACCTTTAGAAATATCAATATGCCGCAGTGGGCCAGGTATATTTTTCTAGGTGTGATGGCGAGTACCTGGAAGTTTGTTTACTATGCGCCATCTACCTTGGTTGAATTGCAGCGTTCAGAAGACAAAAAGGCCGGCTTAGCCCCCGTTACCTATTCACGAGCTGATACCTGGAATCCTCTGAAACCGGTTGGCCGTAAATTATGGACGCATTGCCTGGTACCTTATATATCAATTAGATTTGCGCTGATTCCATTGTTGTTTATTCCTGTGGGCATTTTAACCATGTTGGGGGGAATGGTTGCTGCAACGAATGTATTAATTAATTCTTTGCTAGCTGAAGTGATGACAAATTTGCATACTTTTTTGGTGATTGGCACCAATCATGTGGGCGATGATCTTTATGTGTTTGAGGAAAAGGCGACCAATAAAGGAGAGTTTTACCTTAGGCAGATATTTGGTTCGACTAATTTTCAGACAGGTGCTGATTTAGTTGATTTCCTTCACGGTTGGCTGAACTATCAAATTGAGCATCATATATGGCCAGATATGCCCTTAAGTCGATATCATATTGCGCAGCCTAAAGTAAAAGCGTTATGTGAAAAGTATGGGGTTCCTTATACGCAGGAATCAGTTTTCAAACGCTTAAGGAAAACGATGGATGTGATGACCGGGAAAACGAGTATGATGAGACCCTTACCAGCTGTTTAAGTGCTATCTTTTTGCATAACTGAATGTTTGAGGAGTAGGCTATAAAGCCTACTTCGTTTATTGTTTAAGTGTAATAAATAGTTTGTAGCGCTATTTACTTTAGCTGCTTATTGCAAATTATCCGTTACATGCGGATTAATCAGCTGATACATCAATTGATGCATTTTTGGGTTACCAGCAATAATATTTCCTGATTCCAGATATTGGTCGTTAAAAGAGAGGTCGGTGACTACTCCGCCAGCTTCTTGTACAATAATAATTCCCGCAGCAATATCCCAGGACTTTAAATCCACTTCCCAAAAGCCGTCTAAACGCCCCATGGCTAAAAAAGCCAGATCGATTGCGGCTGAGCCCGTGCGACGTATTCCAGAAGTATTCACGCAAACTGCTTTAAACATATTCAGATAAGCATCCAGATATTGTTGCTGTTGTGCCTTAAAAGGAAATCCGGTACCGATTAATGCACCAGCCAGACTGGCTTGTTTAGTTACGCGAATACGTCGATTATTTAGCATAGCGCCTTCGCCTCGCGCAGCGGTGAATAGTTCATTAGTTAACGGCAAGTAAATAACCCCTACTTCAAGCCGGTTTTTGTGTTTTAGCGCGATAGAAACAGCATAATGGGGGAAGCCGTGTAAAAAATTAGTCGTGCCATCCAGCGGGTCAATAATCCAGGTATATTCATTGCCTTCATGTCGCCCGCTTTCCTCAGCAAGAATAGCGTGATCGGGGAAGGCTGTCCTGATGTTTTTAATAATTTCATGTTCTGCCTGACGATCAATTTCAGTCACGAAATCATGTTGCTCTTTATTATCAATTTGAATGTGGCTGACATGTTCTGAAGCACGAAGAATGATGTCGCCCGCGTTTCTCGCAGCGCGGATAGCGATAGTGAGCATTGGATGCATAGCTTAAGTTTTAATGAGCGGTTATAAATTATCATAGAATAGCAAAAATTTTGCTATAGTGGAGGTTTTTATTGATAAGGTCGAACATTGCTTTCAAATATCAGGATTGTATTGGTTGAAACAAGCCACCCGGGGAATATCGGGGCAGTTGCCAGAGCCATGAAAAATATGTGCATGAGTGAGTTATATCTGGTTGCACCCAAAATATTTCCCAGTGCTGACGCGACATCCAGAGCATCGGGTGCAGATGATATTTTGGCTTCTGCAGTACGCTGTGATTCTTTACAAGAAGCAATTGCTGATTGTCAGCTTGTAATAGGTGCAAGTGCCAGGTCGCGAACTATTGCAGTTCCTGAAGAGTCGCCTAGAGCCTGCGCGGAAAGATTAGCCATCGAAGCACAGAATAAGAAAGTTGCAATTCTGTTTGGGCGTGAGAATTCTGGCTTGAAAAATCATGAGCTGGACTTGTGCCAGACCTTATTGACCATACCCAGTAATGCGGACTATAGCTCGCTAAATATAGCAGCTGCAGTGCAAGTGGTTTGTTATGAATTGTTAGTTGCTTCAAGTCAGGCGGCTGTTGAACCAGAGCTCAGAGACGTATCATTAGCAAGTTCAGCGCAAATGGAATCATTCTATGAGCATTTGTATCAGGCCTTGAATGAAATTGGTTTTATAAATCCCGACAAATCCACTTCAATTATGCGTCGTTTGCGACGCGTGTATCATCGGGCTGCTTTAGATACTAAGGAGCTGGATATTTTGCGTGGCATTCTAAAAAAGTCAACGGCAATATTGCATAAAAAATATGATTAATTTAATAAAAGAAGATATTGCCTGTGTGTTTGAGCGAGATCCTGCTGCACAAACAATATGGGAAGTAATTTTTGTCTATCCGGGTTTTCATGCCGTATTGATGCACCGTGTCTGTCACCGATTGTGGATCAGTGATTTTAAGTTTACTGCTAATTTTATTGCGCATATCAGTCGCTGGTTAACGGGTATAGAAATTCATCCGGGAGCGGTGGTTGGGCGGCGGTTTTTTATCGATCATGGCATGGGGGTCGTAATAGGTGAGACAACTATTATTGGTGATGATTGCACCTTATATCATGGTGTTACTCTGGGTGGAACCAGCTGGGATAAAGGTAAAAGACACCCGACTTTAAAAAATGGCGTGGTTGTTGGTGCAGGTGCGAAAATATTAGGACCCATTGAAATTGGTGAGAATGCACGAGTAGGTTCGAATTCGGTTGTCATAAAATCTGTTCCTGATGGGGCGACAGTAGTAGGTATTCCGGGTCGAATTGTTGGCGCACAAGACGCGCAAAATGCTGAACGTAAAAAAATTGCCAATAAGATGGGGTTTGATGCCTATGGAACGACAGCAGATTCTCCCGATCCGGTGGCGTATGCGATTAATCATATGTTGGATCATATACAGCTTATGGATAAGCAGATGCAAGAAATGCAGCAGGCAATGAATGCCGCAGGAATCAAGTGTAAGCATAAAGAAATTCCTGATTTGCAAGATTGCGAGCTGGATAAGTAGCTGCGGAGAGCATAAGTTTCCTGTTCTTTGGGTAAGGTCAAGTTCCACCTGGTACTCTAGAAATACCAGGTACGATGATTTCAGGAGTAAGAATTAAGTTAAATTGACAGCTATCCTGTTTGATTATAATAGTTGACTATTTTACTGGGTTTATATTATTATAATAATTAACTTAACTTTTTATAGGAAATACTGTGCGATTAACTACTAAAGGAAGGTATGCAGTAACTGCAATGTTGGACTTGGCATTTCATAGTCGAGTAAAGCCGGTTACATTAACCGAAATTGCAACTCGCCAAACTATTTCACTCTCTTATCTTGAACAACTATTTTCACGTTTGCGTCGTGCAGATATGGTTGTTGGCGTAAGAGGCCCGGGGGCGGATATAGATTGAGTCGCGGCCCTGAAGAAATCAGTATTACCGAGATTATTCTGGCAGTAGATGAGCAGGTCGATTTGACTAATTGCGAAAGTAAGGCAAACTGTCAGAATGACCAGCCCTGTTTAACTCATGATTTATGGATGGGACTTAGCCATACTGTGCGTAGCTATTTGGATGCTATCACTGTGGCGCAATTATTAGATCAGGCTGATGTTCAGGCTATTGCTCAGCGCCAAGATACAGATGTTCAGCAAATTATAAAGTTCAGAGATGCTGAGACTATCGGTATGGCGCTTAAATAAACGCGGTTTAGTGCTAACATTATGATCTTTTTTGATCATAATGCCACAACACCAGTAGACGAAAGAGTGTTGGAAGTAATGCTGCCTTTTTTTAGCCGTTTTTATGCTAACCCCTCCAGTTTATATAAATTAGCCCGTCTTTCTCGTAGCGCAATTGATACAGCACGCGAGCAAGTGGCTCAATTGGTGAATGCACGACCTGAGCAAGTCATTTTTACCAGTGGCGGCACTGAAGCAAATAATTTAGCGTTAAAAGGTTGTCTGTCAAATGCTAAAATAATTACCTCGGCATTCGAACATCCCTCTATTCTGCAATCAGGCATTGCTGAGCTAGTTGGTGTAACCGAGCAAGGGTATATTGATCAGCACTCGCTTGCTCAATTTAATCAGCAGTTCGATCTGGCTTCATTTATGTTAGTTAATAATGAAACAGGTGTTATTCAAGATATCGCTAGTATCAGCAATATAATGAAGCAGCGAGGAGTCTTAATGCATACCGATGCAGTACAGGCAGCAGGAAAAATACCTGTCGATTTTCAAGCATTGGGTGTAGACCTAATGTCGCTTTCCAGTCACAAGATCTATGGCCCTAAAGGATGCGGCGCTTTAATTACGTCAACTGGGCAATTAAAAAAACCTCTTTTAACAGGAGGAGGGCAAGAAGCAGGTTTGCGCGCTGGAACGGAAAATGTACCGGCAATTGTAGGCTTTGGTAAAGCAGCAGAGTTAGCATGTGTTGAATTAGAGGCACGCCGTCAGCATTGCTTTCAACTCAAAACACACTTAGAACAACAATTGCTCGATTTTCCAGAAATAAGGGTGTTTGCTAAAGAGAGTAATCGTGTCGCCAATACAGTGCAGTTTGGAGTACAAAACTGCGTGGGTGAAATGTTGTTAATGTTGCTGGATCGACAAAATATTGCAGTATCAAGCGGTTCGGCTTGTGCGAGTAATGAACAGTCCGCTAGCCATGTATTATTGGCTATGGAAGTTGAAGAAAACCTTGCAAAGTCAGCGATTCGAGTTAGTTTAGGGAAGGATAATACCCTAGATGAAGTAGATTATTTTGTGCAAAAATTGAGACAAATTTTGACTGGCTTAAGTTGTTAGCTAATTCTAATATGGTTGGCACAAAATGTAGTAATTATCATAGTAGTTTCAAGTTCGACTTGTCCGGGCAATGAAAAGTTAAACTGGTAATTCAGCATCAAGCTAAAGTCGGTTTTCAAGCAGCATTACAGCATGCTATAAACAAACATAGCCCCGATCCGCAGCAACTGATGTTTCACTCTGATTAAGAGGTACAATATTCGGCAAACAAGTTTGTGAGTTATCTTAATGACCTAAACATTAATCAGAGTATGAGTCGACGAGGTAATTGTTGGGATAACGCCGTAATGGAACGTTTCTTTAGAAGCTTAAAAAGACGTCTTCATTACCAAGCTTTATTAATCATCAATCTGTTATCAGCACAGTAGAGAGCTATATTAGATTTTATAACTATAAAAGACTACATTCTGCAATTGATTACAATACTCCAAACCAAAGCGCAAATGAAATAAAAAAGCGGCTTAAAATCCTTCTAAAAAAATTGACTATTACAGTGTTAACAGAAACGAATACTGTGCAGGGAGGTAATTTGAATGCTGAACGATTGTTTGATTTAAAAACGAAACTACATAGTTTAAGTCCGTGCGTTAATTATCGATTTGTGGGAAATATGCGCTTACAGCTAAGTTATCGATACGGGTTTTATATTTCGGAAATTATGCTCTGGATAATATTTCCCCTGATAGTATTGATGAAGTACATAGCTTAGGTAATAGCAGCCTGGATTATAACGCCCATGTTATAGGATTGAGTGCTATTTATCAGTTTTAATCCGTGAACCGTGATATTCTCTTTATGTTATGTAACAATACCAGATAAGGGAAATAGGCTAATGCCTATTCTCAAAATTCAAGTATCTTAAAAAGTTTATAAATAAGTAGGTAAAAAGATGGCCATTGTATTAACTGAAAGTGCTGCAAAGCAGATTCAAAAACAAATAGATAAACGTGGGCAGGGTATAGGTTTAAAGTTAGGTGTTAAGCCTTCAGGTTGTTCCGGCTTTGCTTATACAATCGATTATGCGGATGAACTAAAAGAGGGTGAATCTGTATTTGAAACATTTGGTGTGAAGGTTGTTGTTGCAGATGAGAATATCGCAACACTCGCTGGTTTAGAACTTGATTATGCCAAAGAAGGGATTAATGAAGCGTTTAAGTTCAATAATCCTAATGTAAAAGGAACTTGTGGCTGCGGAGAAAGCTTCTCGGTGTAGCCTTTTTCAAGAATATTTGTTTCTCATTAAGCCATAGAAAGCGGAAAACCGATAACGGCTTTCCGCTTTCTATATAGAGGACTAACGTAAAGAAATAGTCTCATTGCGTCCTTTAGTTTCAAAATCCAACTTCCCTTCACAAGCTAACCAGCCAATTGCGCGTTGAACTTCGCTTTTGGTTAACTTTGTAACTGTGGTTATTTTTGTCGAACTTGCCGGACCATTTTCATCTAAAAAACTCCAGATTAGACCTGCTGCCTTACCGATTGATTCACTCATAGTTTTGCCTCTATTAAATAAAAAATAAAAAATTATGTTTGTGGTTGTTCAGGAAGAATAATATTCAGTTCCAGGGTTTCCTGGTTGTCATCGCTCTCAAAATTAACCGAAATATCCTCCTGGTTAATTTGGATGTATTTACGGATAACTTTTAATAGTTCTTGCTGTAGTTCGGGTAGGTAAGAGGGTTGATTGCGCACGTTTCTTTCGTGTGCGACAAGAATTTGTAAACGCTCTTTTGCTAATTTCGCCGAATTGGGTTTAGTTGTTTTAAAGTAATCTAGTAAACTCATAACTAGCTCCTAAAAATGCGGCCAAACAGGCCTTTCTTTTCTTCATCGATAAATCTATGTGGTATATCTTCTCCCAGGTAACGAGCAACTATATCTTTATAAGCCTGGCCTGCGCTGCTTTCTTCGTCAAGTATAACCGGTGTCCCCGAGTTTGATGCATTGAGTACGGATGTTGATTCTGGAATAACCCCAAGCAGGTGAAGAGATAAAATGTCCTGCACGTCTTCTACACTTAGCATTTCGCCTAATTTAACCCGTTTAGGGTCATAGCGGGAGAGAATCAGGTATTCTTTTATTGGTTCATCGCCATTTTCAGCTCGCCTTGATTTACTTGCTAAAATACCTAGCATTCGATCAGAGTCTCGTACTGAAGAGACTTCAGGGTTAGTGATTACAAAGGCATCATCAGCAAAATACATTGCTAAATTAGCGCCGCGCTCAATACCCGCCGGAGAGTCGCAGACAATATACTTAAATGTTTTTGCCAGTTCATCAAGTACCTTACCTACACCTTCTTGGGTTAAAGCATCTTTGTCACGCGTTTGAGAGGCAGGGAGGATAAATAAGTTTTTACAGCGTTTATCTTTTATCAGTGCCTGATTTAATGTCGCCTCATCGTTAATAACATTAACAAAATCGTAAACTACCCGGCGCTCACACCCTAGGATAAGGTCCAGATTACGCAAGCCTACATCAAAATCAATAACAACAGTTTTATGTCCTTTTTTTGCAAACCCCATAGCTATTGCGGCGCTAGTTGTGGTTTTTCCTACCCCGCCTTTTCCAGAAGTTACTACGATAATTCTAGCCAATGGTGTGTCTCCTAAATATTTTGGATAATAATTGCTTGCTTGCTTAAATAAATTTGTACGGGTGTATTGCGCTCAGATTCAATGATATCTTCACTAACTCGATAGTTTCCCGCAATCGAGACTAATTCTGACTGTAAGTCTGAGCAAAAAATACGTGCATTACCATTATCTGGTATGCCTGCTAAAGCACGACCTCGGAGCGTACCATAAACGTGTATATTACCTTCAGCCATAATTTCTGCGCCGGCACTGACCTGAGCAATAATGACTAAGTCACCTTTAGCATAGATACGTTGGCCCGAGCGGATAGGCTGGGTAATAACTATTGTTTCAATATTAGTCGTTGCGGTTATCTCGGCATCTTCCGCTACAGGAGCCAGTTTACTTACTTGCTTTTCTGTCATGGGTGGCTTATGCGTGTTGCCACTGTGAGCTGAAAATCCGGGAAGCATTAAAGCGTTTGCTGCTTGTTGCTGTTGTTTTGTGCCACCACGAATACCGATAGGAAACATGCCTGCATTACGAATGGCATCCACTAATAGAGCTATGTTGAGCTCCTGCTCTGGTAACGCTTGCAGGTCTATCAATAATGATGAATTAGTAAAGAATTCAGGAGCCTGTTTAATTTTTTCATTTAATTGATGGGTAATGGCGTTAATGTTGGTGCTAAATAAATTTAGCACAGGAGTATTGACAATGCCGCTTTTGAACTCAAAAGCGGCAGAATTAAGTGGTATAGGTTGTGAGTCGCTGGGCATCAGATCATTGAATTTTACTAGCTAATGGGTTAATTCTATCATTGCTAATTTAAAAAAAATACTTTGCTAAAAAAATATTTATTTTAGCACGCGAAAATGATTTATTTCTTAAGTCTCTCTTATCGCTAGGAAAAATATTTACTCACTAAAATTATGGATAAAGTTGTGTGTTAAGCGAGGAACAGTACTTTCAAAGCTTAATGTTAATGTGTGATGGTTAGATTGTATAAAAACACGAAAATAAATTTATATACTTTTTAAATCATATACTTATATTTATTAATACTTTGTATGTAAGGCAATCATTAGTTGTAAATGCGTTAAAACATAATGTGTATATGTCTAAGGTTTAATAAATTTAAGCGTCATTCGATCGCTTTCCCCGATATTTTCAAAGTATGCTTTGTTTTCCTCTCCACCTTTTAATGAGGGAGGTAATGACCAAACACCTGAGGGATGTTTATGCATGTCTTTGGGGTTGGCATTAATTTCAGATTTAGCCAATAGTTTGAAGCCGATCTGTTCAGCTAACTCGATAACATGGGCCTCCGTCACATAACCTGAAAGCGCTTTTGGGTCTTGTTCTGTCTGTGCAGTATTACGATGTTCTACAATACCCAGGATGCCGCCAGATTTTAGAGCTAAATACATGGCTTCAAATACCTGTAGAGCCTGATCTGACTTCATCCAGTTGTGTACATTACGGAATGTCAAAACACGGTCTGCAGAGCCTGGCGGTGCAATTTCTAGCTGATTAGGGGGTTGCAGGGTAGTAATGATGACTCTGCCATAAATATCCGGGTTTGCTACTAATTTTTGCTTAAATTTCACAAAACTCTTACTAAAATATTCAATTGAAGAATTCTCATCAAATTGAGCCACATATAAAAGACCTTGATCTTTTAAGTAAGGCGCAAGAATTTCTGTATACCATGCTTTTCCGCCTGGCCAGATTTCAACCACTGTCATATCCGGTTCAACATTAAAAAATTCCAGTGTAGTCAGAGGGTGTCTATAGATATCCCGGTTTTTATGTTGAGTGGAACGGTGTTCGCCGTTAATGGCTTTTTGCAGTGAATCTGAGTCGGCAACACACTTGAAACTAGATAATAGCATAGATAATAAAAAGATTTTTAAGTACATATTATTGAACCTTATTGATAAGTTGATAAAGGCTTAAAGTTGCCAGACCTAGAAAGGCGATAAATGTCCAGCCTGGAATGCTGAGTCCAAATAGTGTCCATAAAACATCGGCGCATTCGCCTGTGCCGCTGAGCATTAATTTTAAAGTTTCGTTTAAAGGAAAGTTTTCAAAAATATAACTAAGGCCAGGGCTGCATTCAGGCACTTCTTCAGGTGGCAAATTCTGCAACCAGATATGACGAGCAGAAATAGCGGAGCCGGCTATGGCAAATATAGCCCCAAGAATGGCATAACGCTGTATGCCTTTTTGTGCTGGATTATGCAGGGCGGCCATAAGAAAGGTGATCCCTGTTAATAAAATGGCAATACGTTGCGATATGCAAAGTGGGCAAGGTTCCAACTGCTCAACAAATTGAAAATATGCGCCTACGGCTAACATTGTAAAACAGCTTAGAAAGCCGAGAAAGAACCAGGTTCTGGCTTTAAATTGAATCATTGAATAACTCCTATTTCTTGTTTAAATTTTCGAATATCCCGATTAGCACCTAATACCACTAAAATATCACCAGCGTCGAGTTTATGATCTTGCTCCCCCAGAGAAAAGTATAAATTGTCTCCTAGCTCCTTATCGACAACACCAATTAAAAATAAGTTATATTTTTCATTTAAATATAATTCGCTAGCACAGGATTGATCTAATAATGAATTTTGAGGGATGACAATCTCAGCCATATGTAAATCAGCACGACCGAAAACAACTTCGTCTAAAATCCAGGTAATACTAGGTTTGGTAAGTAATTGATAAGCTTTATTACTACAGATTTCAAAAGGGTCAATAATTTTAGTAGCACCAGCAGCAAGCAGTTTTTCAGCGGATTCAGGTTGATTGACAACGGAGATTATTTTTAGATTTTTATCTAGTGCCCTAGCTGAAAGTGTCAGAAATACATTTTCTGAATCTTTTTCTAAAAAACAAAAAAGTGTTTCTACTTGAGTGCCTATGCCTAATGCAATCAGGTCCTCATCCTGACGGTAATCCATAAGTTGCGCGGGCAATTTTTTTTGTAATGCCTGGTCAATTTTTGCGGGATCTGCATCCAGAATTATCATAGTACGTTGATTTTCATTAAGTTGAGTAATTAATTCCAGTGACATAGTGTTATAGCCAAAAATAGCAATTAGTTTATCACTCATGATAATTTATCTAGATTCTTATGTAAGCAACTTGTTGCAATTAAGTCATGCAGATATTCAATGCTCAGGTGACGACCGATTAAGACTACAATATCACCCTCACAAAGCGTGAATCCAGGGTCTGGATTAAAGTAAAAGTGCCTGTTACGTAGTTTGTATCGGTTTCTGCGCTTAGCATGAGCCATATTATCACTGACCACACCGATCAGGCGCGCTTTGTATTGCCCGAAGTTAACTTGTTCTATAGACATGCCTTCCAAAAAACAGCCGGGTTGTATATTCAGCACTTCCATTTGTATGTCATGCTGGCCATGAAGAATGCCGTTTATAGCTTCAAACGCTACAGGGTGACCAATATATTCTGCGGCTAAAAGCCCGGCAATAGTGTAAGACTGAACAATATAATTTGCTCCAGCCTGATACATTTTTTTTACATTGTCTTCGTGGTTGGCCCGGGCAATAATTGTAATTTCGGGGTTTAAATAGCGGCTGGTCAGGGCGATATAAACATTGGCGACATCATCTCCAGTGGCACATAAAATGGCTTTGGCGCCCTGATTGATACCCGCTTGTTCCATTGTGGAGTTTTTACTGGCATCGTCAAATAATACAATATAACCATTGCGTTTGGCCAGGGCGACATGTTGCTCGTTATTATCTACGATGACAAAACTTTGTTTATCCTCGTGTAATTGGCGGGCGATATCTTGCCCTACACGGCCAAAGCCACAAACAATGGTTGTGTTAGTTAATTTTTCAATCCTGCCTTTGACTCGGTTTTCCTGAAATTCATACATTTTTTCACTAAATGCAGCCACTATGATCGATGTGAAAAAGGCCAGTAAACCTAACCCAGAAATAATAAGTGCAGTTGTGACAAGGCGACCTCCGGGAGTTACCGGTGTCAAATCACCATAGCCTACAGTGGAGACTGTAACTACAGCCCAATAAAAAGCATCATAGAGATTGCTGATTTGGCCGCCCATTTTTTCATTTTCAAACATGTAAATGGCTGTACTTGCTATAAAAATTAAAAAGCCCATAAAAATCGCCAGCATTGTCAGTTCAAAGCGTTTGTTTTTTAATACGCCGGTAAACATTTGTATGCTTTGTGAATAGCGAAATAGTTTAAATAATCGAAAAATCAGGAAAATACGTAAAATACGTAAAGGTCTGTAGCTAGGTAGGATGGCAAGCAGGTCTATAATAGCGCTGGGAGAAAAGATGTAAGCAAACTTTTCAGCAATAATTTGCCAGAGGACTGTATGTAAATGAAAGGGAGTACCCAGATATTCTGTATTCTCATATTGTTTGATAATTGAGCCATGAATATCAGAGTAAATCCAGCCACGTAATAAGTATTCACAGATAAAAACAGTGACTACAAAATTTTCAAATATCACTGCCCACTTTGATGTTTGATGTTCTACTTCATAAAGCAGTAGCGATACACTGCTAATGACTAAGATAATCATGAAAACATCAAAATAAGATTTACGCCGACTGTGGGGATTTTCTAATAAATCATAGAAAAAAGCTTTACTGCGTTGATAGCGTCTTGATGCTTTAAGGCTATAAGCGATATAGAGTATTAAACGAATATGCATAGTCGTATGTGAGAGCTACCGCATCAATTTATGAATATATTCTGAGTCAGAATATTCGCCACTATTATTCATAACAAGCTGGCTAAGTGGCGTAATGCCTGACCACGATGACTTAACTGATTTTTTCGTTGCGCAGATAATTCCGCTGAACTACAGTTTTCTGATGCGAGCCAGAAAACGGGATCATAGCCAAAGCCATTAGCGCCTTGCGCTTGCATCAAGATTGTACCTTCCCAGATACCCTGACTAATCAGTGGGAAAGGGTCGTTTGCATGGCGCATCAGCACAATAACACATATAAAACGCGCACTACGTAGTTCCATAGGAATGTCCTGCATTTCATCAAGTAATTTTTGCAGGTTTTCCTGATCAGTCGCTTGAGTACCCGCGTATCGAGCTGAAATAACCCCGGGAGCACCCTTTAAGGCATCAACAACCAGACCGGAATCATCGGCAATAGCGGGAAGATTGCTATATAATGCTGCGTTTTTAGCTTTAATAATGGCATTTTCAATAAAAGTGCTGCCAGTTTCTTCCGCTTCCTGGATATTGAATTGTTGTTGAGGGATAACGGAAAAATTGTGCAAAATAGCTTGTATTTCTTTTATTTTTCCACGGTTGCCACTGGCTAAAACAATTTTCTCTGAACAGGGTTGTGACATAAGACGATTTGGATTTATCAATAAGCTATAGGCTGTTTACTTGCTTGTAAGGCAATTATATATCTTAAGCGATAAGGAGCGTGTTAATTTTTGCTTTAGTCTCTGATCAAAGAAAATTTAGAAGATTTCCAGGTTTTTAGCAATACTTGCTTAGGGGGTAAGGGCATTTACTTAGGCCTGGTATGGTTTATTTGGAGGAGAAGGTCTTTAGTTCGTATAGGCTATGTTGCCAGTCTATGTTATTTTTTTATTATGAAGAGTGTGCAAAATCAAAGAAATTAATGTGTTTACGTGAAAAGTTTTATTCAAGTGAGGTGTGGGCTTCGATTACACACTACGAATTGTGCTGTATCTCTTTTCAGTATATTCATTATGTGCGTTATGGTGATAAATCGCGCTAAAGAATTGGCATAGCGTAGTATCAATACGCTATGCAATGACATTCTAATAAATGAAAGTATTAACGATGAGTCTCTAAAGCTTCAGTTTGTTTGCTTAATAAATTAACAATGCCTGATTTGGCCAGATCTAACATGGCATTTAATTCATCTTGACGGAAGGCATGTCCTTCGGCTGTCCCTTGCACTTCAATAAAAGCGCTTGCATCATTCATCACGATATTCATATCCGTTTCGGCATTGCTATCTTCCATATAATCTAAATCCAGCACAGGTATGCCTTTGTATATACCAACAGAAATCGAAGCGATTTGACCGTGTACGGGGTTTTTAGTGATTTTTTTTTGCTTTAGTAGCTTATGTACTGCAATCGATAACGCAACAAAACCGCCTGTGATAGATGCAGTGCGAGTTCCCCCGTCGGCCTGTAAAACATCACAATCAATTGTAATAGTGCGCTCACCTAAAGCAGACAAATCAATTGCTGCGCGTAGAGAGCGGCCAATAAGGCGCTGAATTTCCTGTGTACGGCCTCCTTGCTTACCTTGACTGGCTTCACGCCCCATACGGGTGTGGGTGGATCGTGGAAGCATGCCATATTCTGCTGTCACCCAGCCTTCACCTTTGCCTTTTAAAAAACGTGGGACTCTGTTTTCTACACTGGCGGTGCAGAGTACGCGTGTTTCGCCAAATTCAACTAAAACCGAACCTTCAGCATGTTTAGTGTATCCACAGGTAAATTTTACCTCTCTTAGTTGATCAGGGGCACGTCCGCTAGGTCTCATTATCTATCTCAATAAAATTAAAAAGAGGTAGAGTATACCTGATTGTGTAGCTTGAGTACGGATGCAGTGTACTAAAATTTTTACTGCGTTGTGATAACTGACAATATATAGCCTGTTGCAACGTTGCTTGATTATCATTTTATCCGAAGAAAATTTTTTTGTATTTTTTATCGATATACTGAATTGATTCAAAAGACATAATTGTTTCTCTGCGGCCTAAATTAGAGGGCTTATAGTCCTTATGCGTAAATTTATATTTGTATTTAGTGAATTAGCTGTTTATAATGCGCCTTCAAATTAAGTATGCGAGCGTGGCGGAATTGGTAGACGCGCTGGTTTTAGGTACCAGTATCTTTGATGTGAGAGTTCGAGTCTCTCCGCTCGCACCACTTAAATAAACAAATGAAATATTAACGATAATCATCGTTAACTCTCTCCCGAGATAAATTCCCAACACGGGAATTCATAGCCAACCCATATATAAAATTTTTTTGAGGTAAATCAATGGAAGTTTCTGTCGAAAAGACATCGGAATTAAGCAGAAAAATGATCGTTAGTATTTCTGAAGATATCGTTCAGGGTAAAGTCAATGAGCGCTTAAAGTCTTTAGCTCGTGAAGTTAAGATTGACGGTTTTCGTCCAGGAAAAGTTCCGCAAAAAGTTGTGCAAAAGATGTATGGCGCACGAGTCAAAGAAGAAATTACCGGAGATTTAATTCAGACCAATTACTTTCAAGCTTTGCAGGATAATGATCTGCGTCCAGCGGGTATGCCACATATTGAGCCGGTTGAGAGTGATGAAGGTTTTACTTTTGCGGCTATTTTTGAAGTTTACCCGGAATTTAATTTAGAAGCTGTAGATACAATCGAAGTTAATAAGCCAGTCGCGAGTGTTGAAGATAGTGATGTCGATACTATGATTGACAGGCTAAAAGAGCAAAAGAAAGACTGGCAGGCATCTGAACAGGATTCAAAAACAGGCGATCAAATCACGATTACATTTTCAGGTACTTGTGAAGGTGAAAACTTTACTGATGGAACGGTCGATGATTTTCAGGTTGAACTGGGTTCAAAACGCATGGTCCCAGGATTTGAAGATGAATTAACCGGGCTTTCAGGGGGTGCTAAAAAGACATTTGAAGTCACTTTCCCTGAAGATTATGGTAATGCAAAATTAGCGGGTAAACCAGCTCAATTTGAGATAGAAGTACTTAAAGTTGAAAGCCCGGTTTTACCAGAGGTTGATGAGGAATTTATCAAGGCGTATGGTATAGAAAGTGGTGATCCAGCAGAGTTCCGTGCTGATGTGCAGAAAAATATGCAACGTGAGCTAGCTCAAGGGCTGAAAACCAGACTTAAAAATTTAGTCATGGATGCATTATATGAAGCTATATCTGTCCCTTTACCTAAGGTTATGGTTGATCAGGAAATCGAAAGTTTAATGAAGCCGTATTACGAAAATGCAAAAAAACGTAATGTAGACATTAATGAAATCAAACCAGCAAATGCAGATTTTGAGGATCAGGCAAAACGTCGTGTAGCATTAGGTTTGATTCTAGCCGAAATTATTCAAAAAAATGAAATCAAAGCTGAAGCAGATAAAATTCGCGCTGTGATTGATGATATGGCACAAAGCTATGAAGAGCCAGAGCAAGTTATTAACTGGTATTATGGTGATAAAAATCGTTTGGCTGAAGTAGAACAAATGGTGCTAGAAGATGCAACAGTGGCATGGGTACTTGAAAAAATAAAAGTCACTGATGAGTCTGTTTCATTCAAAGATATAATGGAACCAGCAATACAACAATAAGGACCTGAAAATGACTAATAGTGACAACGGAACAGGCAATATTATATCGCCCCAGGCTGCCGGAGGCTTGGTGCCGATGGTTATTGAACAAACGGCTCGAGGCGAACGCTCGTATGATATTTATTCGCGTCTATTAAAAGAACGCGTTATCTTTCTGGTTGGTCAGGTAGAAGATTATATGGCTAATCTTGTTGTCGCTCAGTTACTATTTTTAGAGTCTGAAAATCCAGATAAAGATATACATTTGTATATTAATTCACCTGGTGGCTCAGTTACGGCTGGGATGGCTATTTATGACACTATGCAGTTTATCAAACCTGATGTAAGCACTATGTGTATTGGTCAGGCGGCCAGTATGGGTTCATTGTTGTTAACCGGTGGTGCTGCGGGTAAAAGATATTGTCTGCCTCATTCACGAGTCATGATTCACCAGCCTCTTGGTGGGTTTCAAGGGCAGGCATCTGATTTTGATATTCATGCTCGCGAAATTTTAACCATACGTGAAAAGCTAAACAGAATTCTATCGCATCATACCGGGCAGGATATGGAGAAAATTCAGGCTGATACTGATAGAGATAACTTCTTAAGCGCGGACGAAGCTGTTGATTATGGATTGATTGATAAGGTATTATCTGGCAGAACAGAATCCTGATAAGAGTAAAAGTGTATAAATCAATTATGAAGGATGAACGATGAGTAAAGATAGTAATGGCGATAAAATTTTGTATTGTTCATTTTGTGGCAAAAGCCAAAGTGAAGTAAGAAAACTTATTGCCGGCCCATCTGTCTATGTTTGTGATGAGTGTGTTGATCTTTGTAATGATATCATTAAAGAAGAGTTGGCTAATGATGACCTGGAAGAAGGTGAAGAAAGGCAGCAGAAATTACCAAAGCCCAAGGAAATTAAAGCTGCGTTAGATGAGTATGTGATTGGCCAGGAACAAGCAAAAAAAATATTATCCGTTGCCGTTTATAATCACTATAAGCGCTTGCGTAGTCATGGATTAAAAGGCGATGAAGTTGAACTGGGTAAAAGTAATATATTGCTGATTGGCCCAACAGGTTCGGGTAAAACATTGTTAGCCGAAACATTGGCTAAAGTTCTGGATGTGCCGTTTAGTATAGCTGATGCAACAACACTTACTGAGGCGGGTTATGTCGGTGAAGATGTAGAGAATATTATTCAGAAAATTCTACAAAAATGTGATTTTGATGTTGAAAAGGCTGAATCAGGTATTATCTATATTGATGAAATTGATAAAATTTCCCGTAAGTCTGAAAACCCTTCGATCACTCGAGATGTTTCAGGCGAAGGCGTGCAACAGGCTTTATTAAAATTAATTGAAGGTACAATCGCATCGGTATCACCGCAAGGCGGACGTAAAAATCCGCAACAAGAGTTTGTGCAAGTTAATACTGCCAATATCCTGTTTATTGTGGGTGGTGCATTCGCAGGTCTGGATAAAATCATAAAACAACGCACAGAGAAAGGTGGAATTGGTTTTTCTGCGGAAGTAAAAACTATAGATGATGCAAAAAATGTTGGTGAACTTTTCGCTGAAGTAGAAGCGGAAGATTTAATTCGCTATGGGTTGATACCTGAGTTTATTGGTCGATTACCTGTAGTTGCTACGCTAGAAGAGTTAAGCGAAGAAGCCTTGATTCAGGTGCTTACAGAGCCGAAGAATGCACTGACTAAGCAATATAAAAAATTGTTTGAAATGGAAGGAACAGAGCTGGAGTTTCGTGACGATTCATTAGCCGCAATAGCTCAAAAATCCATGCAACGTAAAACTGGTGCAAGAGGTTTAAGAACAATAGTTGAAAGTGTATTGCTGAATGCGATGTATGAAATTCCGTCTGCAGAAAATGTGTCTAAAGTAGTGATAGACAAATTAGTGATAGAAGGTGAAAATGACCCTTATTTTGTTTATGAGAGCAAAAAAAAATCCGCATCATTAGACTAGCTGAACAGCTAGGTTATTGACTTATTAAAACAGGAGTTTATAACTAAACTCCTGTTTTTTTTTGTTTTTTCGCTTGTTATATGGTTAATCATCCTTATAGTATAAACATTACAATGAACTGAACCAAAGGCTCCTATATGCAAACGAATGAAATAATAGATGTGATCGGTGACGATAATTTAACGCCAGTATTGCCGCTGAGAGATGTAGTGGTTTATCCGCATATGGTTATTCCTTTATTTGTCGGGCGGGAAAAATCGATAGAAGCGCTGGATAAGGCGATGCAAGAAGACAAGCAAATTTTGCTTGTGTCGCAAAAAGAAGCAGAACTTGATGATCCAGGCTTTGATGAACTGCATACGGTTGGGACATTAGCAAATATATTGCAATTATTAAAACTTCCAGATGGTACGGTAAAGGTTTTAGTAGAAGGCGAGCAGCGCAGTCAGGTGGTCAAGTATCATGAACAGGATGGCTGTATTTTTGCAGAAATAAGCGAAATTAACGATGTTATAACGCTGGCTGACAAAGAGTTAGATGTTTTAGTGCGAGCAGCGGTAGATTCATTTTCAAAATATGTAAAATTAAACAGCAAAATTCCGCCTGAAGTACTAAATGCCTTGTCAGGTATAGAAGAGACAGGGCGACTTGCCGATACTATGGCTGCGCATATGAGTTTGAAGGTATCTGAAAAGCAAGAATTGCTGGAAATGGCAGATATTGTACAGCGCCTTGAAAAACTTATGTTGTTGATGGAAAGTGAGGCTGATTTATTAGCTCTGGAAAAAAATATCCGTGTTCGGGTAAAACAGCAAATGGAAAAAAATCAAAGGGAATATTACTTGAATGAGCAAATGAAAGCCATTCAAAAAGAACTGGGTGAAATGGAAGACGCAGTCAGCGAAACCGAAGAGCTTGAACAAAAAATTGCTGCGGCTGGCATGTCAAAAGAAGCAAAGGAGAAAGCGGGAGTAGAGCTAAATAAGCTTAAAATGATGTCGCCTATGTCGGCTGAAGCATCGGTAGTGCGTAACTATATAGATTGGATGTTGAATGTACCCTGGAAAAAGAAAACCAAGGTACGTCATGATTTAAAACTGGCTGAAGAAATACTGGATGTGGATCACTATGGTCTGGAAAAGATCAAAGAGCGCATTCTGGAATATTTGGCAGTACAACAACGTGTTAAGTCACTAAATGGACCTATCTTATGTTTAGTTGGGCCTCCTGGCGTTGGTAAGACCTCTTTGGGTGAATCCATTGCACGCGCGACGAATAGAAAATATGTCAGAATGGCACTTGGTGGTGTGCGCGATGAAGCAGAAATTCGTGGACATAGACGGACTTATATCGGTTCTATGCCAGGTAAGATTTTACAAAACCTGTCCAAGACCAAAGTGCGCAACCCTTTATTTCTTTTAGATGAAATCGATAAAATGTTGGGTGATTTTCGCGGTGATCCTGCTTCGGCGCTATTGGAGGTTTTGGATCCTGAGCAAAATAAAGCATTTGCCGATCATTATTTAGAAGTAGACTTTGATTTATCCGATGTTATGTTTGTCGCGACAGCGAATACCATGAATATTCCAGGTCCTTTACTGGATAGAATGGAAGTGATTCGTCTTGCAGGGTATACTGAAGATGAAAAAATAAATATTGCCATGCGTTATCTGCTACCTAAACAGTTAAAGAATAATGGTCTAGTTGAATCGGAAGTAAAAGTCGAACAGGAAGTCATTAAGGATATCGTGCGCTATTATACACGTGAGGCAGGTGTGCGTAGCCTGGAGCGTGAGATTTCAAAAATATGTCGTAAAATTGTTAAGCAATTACTACTTAAAGAAAAGCGTGGTCATGTAAATATCACTTCTGATGTCTTGACTGATTATCTGGGGGTACGTCGCTTTAGCTACGGTCTTGCAGAAGATCAAGATCAGATTGGTCAGGTAACGGGGCTTGCATGGACAGAAGTGGGTGGTGAATTACTGACTATCGAAGCAGTAGTCATACCAGGAAAAGGCAAGCAATCAGCGACCGGAAAGCTAGGAGATGTCATGAAAGAGTCGATAGAAGCCGCTGTTACAGTAGTACGTGCACGAGCGGAATCTTTAGGTATAAATGTTGAGGCTTTTCAAAATCAGGACTTACATATCCATGTTCCTGAAGGTGCAACACCCAAAGATGGACCTAGTGCTGGCATAGGTATGTGTACGGCAATTATATCCGCATTAACGGGTGTTCCGGTGAAAGCAGAAGTCGCCATGACTGGGGAAATTACTTTACGCGGAGAAGTTCTGCCTATAGGCGGTCTTAAAGAGAAGTTACTGGCCGCACATCGTGGAGGCATTAAGACGGTAATTATTCCTGAAGAGAATGAAAAAGATCTGACGGAAATTCCTGATAACGTAAAGAAAAACCTGATTATTAAGCCGGTACGCTGGATTGATCAGGTGTTAGAAATAGCTTTGCAGTATCAACCAAAACCGTTAAAAAGTCTAACGAAAACAGTTGATAAAAATGTTCTGAAATTAGATGAAGAATCGATTAGAGCGCATTAATTTGCAAGTTAGAGTTAATTAATTTGTTGGTGCGGGGCTGTATCACTTGACATAACTAAGACAGAGTTGATATAAATACACCCGCTTTCATAGTTTTTAATATTTTTGGCAGTTCGGCATAATCGTGTGCTGTGTATATTTCCTAAGGAGAATAATTAATGAATAAATCAGAACTTATCGATGCAATGGCGAGTGCTTCGGAATTAACAAAAGCAGATGCTGGTCGTGCACTTGATGCCTTTATGTCATCTGTTACTGGAGCACTAAAAGAAGGTGATTCTGTTGCATTAGTGGGCTTTGGCACATTTGCTGTAAAAGATAGAGCTGAGCGCAAAGGCCGCAATCCTCAAACAGGAGCGGAAATAACCATTAAAGCAGCGAAAATTCCTTCATTCAAAGCAGGTAAAGGCTTAAAAGACAGTGTTAACGTTTAAAATTAAAAAAAATTTAAAATTTAGCTTGCAATACTTCCAAAAGATATTAAAATAGAATCTCTTTAGTCGGGTGCTTAGCTCAGCTGGGAGAGCATCGCCCTTACAAGGCGAGGGTCGGGGGTTCGAACCCCTCAGCACCCACCACAGACTTAGGAGCGGTAGTTCAGCTGGTTAGAATGCTGGCCTGTCACGCCGGAGGTCGCGGGTTCGAATCCCGTCCGCTCCGCCATTTTAAAAAACCCCGTCCTTTTGGCTCGGGGTTTTTTTTTGTTTAAAATTTTGATCGAAAGTATTATTTACTCTTAATTGGTATTTTTAAATAGTTGTAAATAAAGTTAAGAAATTAGAGGACAGGTATTTGAAGTTTGACATCATGATTCTGTTTATACAGAATACAATAATATAATTCGCGCGGTGGTCGTGAGAATTATATGATCCTAAGGGTTATGGTTATACAACCATCTCTCTGAAGTTAATCAATCGAGTAAGGCTAATTTGATGCTGACAAAAATAAGAGAAAAAACACAGGGTACTTTTGCTTGGATAATCCTAATATTGATTTGTGTGCCTTTTGCGTTATGGGGTTTGCAAAATTATACTGATGGAGCGAAAGAAAGTGCGGTTGTTATAGTAGGGGACAAGGAGTTTGTTCAACGCGATGTAAATCAAGCTTATGCGCAATTTAAACAGCAATATGCTGATGTACAAATACCTGAAGAAATATTAAAAACACAGGCTATCGAAAAATTAATTCGTGATGAGCTTTTATTACAGCATGTGACGGAAGAAAACCTGACTGTTACTAATGAGACAGTACGCAAATTTATTGCCTCCTTACAATATTTTCAGCGTGACGGTAAGTTTGATAAAAAACAATATGAATCTATGCTAGTTGCACAGGGAATGTCATCGGCACAGTTTGTAAGTCGTATACGTAAGGCTTTGCTGATGGAGCAATACCAAAAGGCAATTATTGATACCAGTTTTGTTTCTGAACAGGGTATAGAGCGTTTTTTCAAGATTCAGAATCAAACCAGGGATATTGAATATCTTGCTGTCAAATTAAAACCAGTTACGACAGTACCTACGGCTGAAGAAATTAAAGCTTATTATCTACAACAGACCAATGCTTTTCAGACAGCTGAACAGGCATCTGTGGAGTATATAGAGTTATCGTTAACTAAGTTAATGGATGAAATTAATCCAACTGAAAAGCAAATACAGGCTTATTATGCGGACAATAAAACACTGTATTCAGCTAAAGAACGGCGCAAGATAAGTCATATATTGTTTGCTAAAAGCAATGACACAACTGAAGAGCAGGCACTGGCGAAAGCGCAGGCTGCAAAATTGCGTTTGGCAAAAGAGTCTTTTGCTGATTTAGCGGCAGAGTTATCGGATGATACGGTCACAGCAACGAAGGGTGGTGATCTGGGTTTATTTGAAATCGGCGTTATGGAACCAGATTTTGAAAAAGCAGCGACTGAGTTAAAGTTAGGCGAAGTATCCGAACCAGTCAAATCAGAATTTGGCTATCATCTGATTACCGTTACTGAGTTAGTCCCTGCAGAAACCAAAACTTTGGCGGAGGTTAAAGCTGACGTGACGGAAGCAGTAAAAAGAACAGAGGCAGAAAACGCGTTTTATGAATTAGGTGAGGTACTGACTGAAACAAGTTTTGAAAATTCTGATAATTTACAGGTAGTGGCTGATGGGTTAGGACTGGAAATTAAACATACTGAGCTTTTTTCACGTGATATAGGTGAAGGTATTGCCAGTGAACAGGCGATCAGAAATATTGCTTTTTCTGAAGCGGTTCTTCAAGGAAACAACAGTGAACCTGTAGAACTGGGTGAAGATCGATTGCTGGTTTTGCGTTTAAAAGAGCATCAGCCTGCTGAAACTAAACCATTAAATGAAGTTAAAGACATTATTGTTGCTGCGATTCAAGCTGAGAAGGCTAAGCAACAAGCTAAGCAACAAGCAGAAAGTATTCAACAACAGTTGCTTTCAGGTGGTAGTATTGATGAGGCAGCGAAAGCACTTAATTTAAGTGTTGAAAAAATAGCTGGTTTGACGCGCGACAGTAAAGAAATATCCGGACAGCTTAACCAGGCAATATTTAGAGCCGCTAAGCCGCTAGCAGGTCAGTCTACAGTTATTGTGGTGGGAACTCCGGAAGGAGATCAAATCGTGGTTAACTTATTGTCTGTTACAGATGGCGTTAAAACAGCGGCAGATGCAGAAAAGGCTAAACTTGCGGCGGCAAATATTGCCAGAGCATTAGGTCAGTCTGATTATGCAGCCGTTGTTGACGGAATACGCGCATCAACTAAAGTTATAATTAGAGAATAATTGGGCTTTAAGCTGGATATTAAAAAAGGGGCGATAAGCCCCTTTTTTATGTCTGAACATATTTTAAACATCATTCAACTAAGAAAGATAGGGTATCCATTATTAACGCTGGTTTTGCAATGCAGCAATACGCTCTTCCAAAGGGGGATGGCTCATAAATAGCTTTTGCACACGACCGCCATTAATAGCAAATGCAGCAAATTGTCCCGGTAATTCCTCTGGCTCATGTGCACGTTGTAATGCACGTAAAGCACCGATCATTTTATCTTTACCGGCTAGTTTTGCGCCACCTGCATCGGCTTTGAATTCACGGTGGCGTGAAAACCACATAACCAGTATAGAAGCCAAAAATGACAAGGCAATTTGAGCGATTATTTGTACGACGAAATAGCCCATGCCTCGGCCTTGTTCAGTTTTAAAAACGACTCGGTCGACCACATGGCCAATAACGCTGGCGAAAAAATAGACAAAGGTATTCAACACGCCCTGCATTAATGCCATTGTGACCATATCTCCATTAGCAACATGCGAAATTTCATGGCCGATAACAGCCTCTACTTCATCAGGCGACATGGATTGTAATAAACCTGTGCTTACTGCGACCAATGAACTGTTTTTGGTCATACCTGTCGCAAATGCATTGGCATCAGCTGTCTGAAATATGCCTACTTCAGGCATTGCTATACCGGAGATTCTGGCTTGACGAGCAACCACATCAATCAGCCATTGTTCTGTTTTATTTTGCGCCTGTTCTATAACATGCACGCCCATACCTCGTTTAGCTGACCATTTTGACATGGCTAAAGAAATAAACGAGCCTGACATGCCTATGATTCCAGACATGATTAATAAAGCGTTTAAATTTAGATCTACGCCGTTAGCATCGAGTGTGCTACTTAAACCTAAAAGACTAAAAACAATGCTAATCACTACCATGATGGCAATGTTAGTCGCTAAAAAAAGAAAAATTCGCATCATAATTGTTATGCTCCCAAAGAAATAAATAATGTACATTCATTATATTGGTGTTATTAATATCAAATTGCAATCATAAAAACATAGGTCTATGAAAAAAGAATTTAAAGTGCTTCAAAAAGAAACAATGTATCAGGGTTTTTTTAGTTTAAATCGTTATCAAGTGCAACATAGCTTATTTGCAGGAGGCCATAGTGAGGTATTAACACGAGAGTTGTTCCAGCGAGGTTCGTGTGTTGCTGTACTACTGTATGACCCAGATACTGATAAACTGGTTATTATTGAGCAATTTCGTATGGGCCCTGTTGGTCAACCTGATAAGCATGAGCAAGCCTGGTTACTGGAAATTGTAGCAGGAGCAATAGAAGAGGGAGAAACTGCAGAAGAGGTCGCTTATCGAGAATCGGAAGAAGAGGCCGGCTGTGTAGTTAAAGAAATGCATTTGATCAATGAATTTTATACTTCGCCGGGAGGAACCTCGGAACGAATCACTTTATATTATGGACGTATTAATGCGGCTGATATTGGTGGTATTCATGGACTGGACCATGAAGATGAGGATATTCTGGTATCTACTGTAAGTTCATCCGAAGCATATGTGATGATAGAAGATGGCCGAATTGAATCAGCGATACCGATCATTGCCATTCAATGGCTGGCATTGAATAAACATAAATTACATAATTAAAGCTGGTAAAATAATCGGTTTAGCAACCAACTGCGAATGAAGTCGCGGCTACTATAGATTTTCCCTACAGGAGTTTACAGCCTTGAAACACGTTCAGGATATAACGAGCCCTATGTCGTCAATGGAACGATGCGCCACTTTAGCATTATCCGGTATTTATGCGTTGCGTATGCTGGGCTTGTTTATGATTTTGCCAGTTTTATCTTTATTTGCTGAATCTTTAGAAGGTGCAACACCTTTGTTGATAGGTTTAGCTATTAGTATTTATGGTTTATCCCAGGCTTTTTTACAAATTCCATTTGGCTTGATGTCCGACCGTTTTGGACGCAAAAAGATTATTATTATAGGGTTGATTTTATTTGCATCGGGGAGTGTCGTCGCTGCGTTGTCCACGACGATTTATGGTGTCTTAATCGGTCGTGCACTACAGGGTAGTGGCGCAATTGCGGCAGCTATTATGGCCTTGGCTGCTGATTTAACACATGAGGTGCATCGTACTAAAGCAATGGCGATGATTGGTGCCAGTATTGGCATATCATTTGGTGTGGCTGTAACTATAGGGCCGATAATCGCTGGATTTTCAGGTATTCAGGGTATATTCTGGTTAACTGCAGTGTTGGCATTTTTAGCAATTTTTGTTGTGCTGTTTATTGTTCCTAACCCTAAACAGAGCAGGATGCATAGCGATGCAGAACTTGTTCCTGCGCAATTTACTACAGTATTGAAAGACAAGAATTTACTGCGTCTTGATTATGGGATTTTTATCCTGCATTTAATCTTGACTGCCAGCTTTATGATTGTTCCCTTGTTATTACGTGATGCGGGACTGATACCAAAAAATCACTGGATGGTGTATTTACCTGTGTTAGTGACCTCGATGGCGACCATTATTCCCTTTGTGATTATTGCCGAAAAAAAGCGCAAGATGAAGATAGTTTTTGTCGGAGCTGTGGCATCAGTAATGCTTGCTGATATTGTGCTGTTCTTTTTTAACGCGAATCTGAACTTATTAATTGCAGGCTTATGGCTGTTTTTTTGCGGGTTTAATTTATTGGAAGCTACGCTGCCTTCCTTAATTTCCAAAACTGCGCCGGGTAATCTAAAAGGTACGGCGATGGGTGCATATTCCAGCTCTCAATTTATGGGAGCTTTTATAGGGGGGACTTCGGGCGGTTGGGTTTATGGCGAGTTTGGCGCGAGTTATGTGTTTTTATTTTGCGCCTGTGCTGCAGCAAGCTGGTTAATAGTCGCGCTGTTTATGAATGCTCCTGAGTATTTGGCTAATTTATTAATTTCCACAAAAAATATTGCAGCAGATAAATTAGATGCATTTTTAGCCGATATTGCCGATGTTGAGGGGGTGGCAGATGCAAGTTTGCAGAGTAGCGAACAAGTTGTTTATTTGAAAGTAGATAATGCGGTCTTAGATAAAGATAGGTTGCAGTATTTGTTAGGACAATGGAGCGAAGCCTAACTTGCCATAGCTAATAGCTGTGTTAAGCCAGGCATTACAATTCACCCTGCGGACTTATTATGCCTTATCCGCTTTATTACAATAAAAAAGTATAAATCATTTTTTAGGCTCCTTGCTTTTCTGACACCTTTTTGGTCACTTTGTTACGTTAACACAACTCAAACAATACTACGCCGGCCAGCCTGTTATTGAGGGCGTTAGATAAACAGGAGAATCAGATGAAAGAAGCCATTAAACAGCAAAATCCTGGCAATGAATTTTATACTTCCGAAAAGTGTTACATTACCGAATTATCCAACACACCTGACGATCCAGATGTTTCAATTGCCCGGGCGAGAGTGGAGCCCGGAGTAACAACTCGCTGGCATAGGCTTAAAGAAACTGTCGAGCGCTACTATATCCTTATTGGCAGAGGGCTTGTTGAGGTTGGGGAGCTACCACCGCAGGTGGTCAATACTGGTGACATTGTGCTCATTCCTGCGGAGTGTCGTCAGCGCATTACCAATATTGGTTCAGAGGATTTGGTCTTTCTGGCTATTTGCACACCTCGTTTTTCGAATGATGATTACGAAGAAATTGAGGACAACTCGACTTAGCAAGGCCGACCGCCTAATATTCGGTTCAACTCTGACATTTTGTTCCGCTACGGTCTACAAAATACTGCTTAAACCGGGGTGTTATGTTTAAAAAAACTTGAAAACTCCAGAGGAATATTTAAACCCTGAATTGCGAATTAAGATTAAGGGGCTAGTAGAGTTTAATACTGCAATAAACCAGCCCTAATCTGCAACTAATACTCTCTATTGAAGTGCTGTGGGTATCTTGGGGTATTTTTAGTACAAGTCAATTGGGTCGATATCTAAGGACCAGCGAATTTTTCGCGCCTGTTTGAGTTTCAGGATTTCAGGCATTAACCAATTTAACAGCAGATGCAGCTGTTTACGTTTTTTGTGTTGCAATAATAACTGGTAGCGAAATTGACCTGCTCGTTTCGCCATGGGTGCGGCAACAGGGCCTAGTACTAATGTTCCGTTTGATGTATGGCTGTTAATTAATTCGGCTACTGCCAGCAGAAACTCAAAAGCACTGTCTTTTTCGTGTGATGTTGAGCGTAATAAAGCCTGGTAGCTGTATGGGGGGAGCTCGGCACTTTTGCGTTCAGCTAATGCGGCCTTTGCGAAGGCCTGATACCCATGAAGAATTAAGGTGTTTAACAAAGGATGTTCAGGCTGCCTGGTTTGCATAATCACGCGGCCTTTTTTTTCTGCTCTCCCTGCACGTCCGGCAACCTGTATGATTAATTGCGCCAGTCTTTCAGGTGCATGAAAGTCAATGCTAAATAAGCCGCTGTCGACATCTAATAAAACCACTAACGTTACATTGGGAAAATGGTGACCTTTAGCCAGCATTTGTGTACCTAGGATAATATCGACTTGCCCCTGATTAATGGCTGCCAAATGTTGATCTAGTGCACCTTTTCTTTGTGTGCTATCTCTATCCAGGCGTACACTTTTATGCTCGGGAAATAAATAGTGTAATGCGCTTTCTACACGCTCAGTACCTAACCCCAGCGGTTTTAGCTCTTCTGATTTACAGGCAATACATTGTCTGGGTAGTGCTTGTTCGCAGGCACAATGATGGCAGCGTAGCTTTTGCTGCTGGTAGTGCACTACTAAATTAGCATCGCAACGTGAGCATTGAGCGACCCAGCCACAACTATGACAGATTAGTGTAGGTGCAAAGCCGCGACGGTTTAAAAACAATAAAACCTGTTCTTTTTTAGCGAGGGTTCTTTGTATATCTCTGATCAGCTGTGGAGAAAGACCTTCCTGTAAACTCTGATTTCTGATATCCAGTAATGCCAGGCGGGGTGGTGTTGCATTTCCTGCGCGGTGTGGTAAGCGTAATAACTGATAACGCTTTTTATCAACATTATAGAGGCTTTCCAGAGAAGGCGTTGCAGAGCCTAATATAATCGGAATATTAAGCATTTTTGCACGCACAATCGCGACATCTCTGGCAGAAAAGCGAAAACCCTCCTGCTGTTTAAAAGAGGCATCATGTTCTTCATCCAGGATAATCAGCCCTGCTTTGGGCATGGGGGTAAATAGAGCTGAACGCGTACCCAGCATGATTGGACTATTGCCTTTTTGCATGGCGAGCCAGGCAGATTGACGTTGGCTTTCGCTATGCTGTGAATGATAGGTTTCGATGGGGACAGCAAAGCGTTGTTTAAAGCGCGCTTCTAGTTGCGGTGTTAGGGTGATTTCAGGGAGCAGTACGAGCACTTGCTGATTGCGCGCTAATACCTTTTCAATAATTTGTAAATACACTTCGGTCTTACCACTACCGGTTACCCCTTCCAGCAAATACACGGCAAACTGGTCTAATTGACTGGTGATGCTTTGAATGGCCGTTAATTGTTGTGCATTGGCAGTGAGCGATGTTTGCTGGGTAATAAGGCTATTTTGATCGCTAATGCCAGGGGCATTGCAGGTGCGGACGTAATCTTTGTTAATCAGTGCTTTTAAGGGTGCGCGCCAGAGTTTGAAATGTGTCGCGATTTCCACATTGCTTAGCGTATTTTTTTGTGATTTAAGAAATTTTAACAGAGCAAGCTGTTTAGGAGCGTTATGGAGTAATGAGTCATCAGCTGCTTTGCCTGTCGCAGTTAATTGGAAGTATGTGCTGGATTTTGGTTCAGTGGATTTTCCTTTGCGTAAAGCAGTCGGAAATGCACTGATAAAAACATCACCAATAGGGTGGTGATAATAATATTTCGCCCAATTTAATAATTGAATATCCTTCGATGAGAGTAATGGTTCGGCATCTAAAATAGCTTCCGCTTGTTTTAGTTTACTAATATCACATTCATCGCCCGTTTTGATTTTAATTAATACGGCTATTTTGGTTTGCTTGCCAAAAGGCACTTTAACGCGAAGACCAGCCTTTAACTGTTGTAAATTACAGTTATCCGGCGGAAGGTAATCAAATAAATGATTCAGAGGAATCGGGATGGCCACACTTAAAATTATTTTTTTTGAGCTATTCACAGACGACCTTTTATTTGATGATAATTCTATTTAAAAACGCTAAGTCGTTATGCTGAAAAGAAAAATTAAGTTACCCACAAAAGCTGTGGATAACTTTGTGGATAAGGTTTGGAAAAGTGAGTGCAAGCCTTAGTTTTGTTGTTTGTTTGTTAAATCGTACAAATTTATGACAGTTAGATTAATCTTTTATTAAACAATGCTATACGCATGTCAATAGCTATTGTTGGTGTAGCAGAACAGATTTGCAATGCATAGTATCGATATAAAAAACAATTGTGTGTAAAGGAAAATATTTATTATAAATTAGTTGACAGTGTGCTTCAGAAGGCGGGCCCATTTGTTTCTGAATGAGGGCGGGACTATTAAGGAATCAGCATACCGCGAATTGTAAAATACAACATGGCGGCTAAAAGCGCAGATAAAGGCACGGTAATAACCCACGCAGCAGCAATTTTATAAATATGTGAGCGTTTTACCAATTCTTCTTTGTAGACTTTTTTCAGCGATTTTCTTTCACGTTTAGTAAAATCCGTTTCACTATGCCTGGCTTGTTCTTTTAATTCAGCCAGCATTTTTGATTTTGTGGCGATATTGGCCTTTTTAAAATTATTTAAAAAGGCTTCAGTTTTTGCAGGGTCCAGATTTTCGTGGTGAATTCTGATTTCTGCGAGGCGTTTGGCATCAGTGTGCTTTAAATATTCACGTAAAAATCCTACCCCAAAAATAGCACCTACCGCGATATGTGTTGAGCTGACGGGTAAACCAAGCTGGCTAGCGATAATCACGGTAATAGCTGCCGCCAGAGAAATACAGAATGCACGCATTTTATCCAGTTCAGTAATTTCTGTGCCGACAGTTTTAATTAATTTTGCGCCGTATAAGGCTAAGCCTATTGATAATCCTAAGGCGCCAATCATCATAACCCAGATGGGAATGACGGCTTTTTTTGCAATGCCGCCGCTACTTAATGCGTCATTAATCGCAGCCAAAGGGCCTACTGCATTGGCAACATCATTTGCGCCATGGGCAAAGCTGAGTAAGGCAGCGGCGAAAATCAGAGGAATGGTAAATAAGGAATTAACCCCCACTTTTGAATTTTCTAAGGATCTGGCAGCTCTGCTGATTAAAGGACGAACGATAAAGTAAATGATGACCGCAAAGCCAAAGCCCAAGTATGCAGCCGTCAGAAAGTCAACTTTCCAGATGTGTTTTAGACCTTTTAGAATTAAGTAGGTAGAAAATGACCAGGCCATTATAGAAATTAATAATGGTACGATTTTTTTTGCTGCTGCGAGCATGTCCTCCTTATAGGTCATGCTGTGCTTTATAAAATATAAGAAAATGGCAGCAATCACACCGCCTAATACTGGTGAGATAACCCAACTTGCAGCAATTTTGCCAAATACAGCCCAGTTAGCAATACTCCACCCACCGGCAGCAATACCTGCTCCCAATACACCACCGACAATGGAATGTGTAGTTGATACCGGTGCTCCTAAATAGGTAGCAATATTGAGCCAGATAGCAGCAGCAAGTAGCGCGGCTAGCATAAGCCAGACAAACGTATCGGTATCATTAATAAGGGAGGGGTCAATAATGCCTTTTTTAATGGTACTAACAACTTCCCCTCCTGCAATCAGAGCGCCTGATGATTCAAAAATCGTTGCAATCAAAATGGCTCCAGTTAAACTTAAGGCCTGAGAGCCAACGGCAGGCCCAACATTATTAGCGACATCATTCGCACCAATATTCAGTGCCATATAACCGCCAATAACTGCGGAGACAATCAGAAAAGTTTGATTCGGTAGATTTGCTTTTGTTATACCAAGAAACAGCATAATTCCAATCAAAAAAAGAACAGCAACACCAATTCTAAGTAACTCGACGCGCATTTCTGCGCCTTTATCTTCAATTTGATTTAGATTCTTTAATTCCATGCGGCCCTCATAAGGATTGATTTTTATTATTATCGGCGCAAATTTTAACGCAGATAGTGATAATTCATCAGGAGATTTTTAATTATCCTTCAGCTGAAGGATTAAATTTGCAATAGTTGCTAATATCTATTATGTTGTACTGTTTAATGAAAAGGCTAGGGGTGCTTCATGTTATGAAGCTGAGATAAAACCCTTTGAACCTGAGACCAGCTAATACTGGCGTAGGAAAGCCCACAAGCTCTTGTCTGCGCCTTCATTTTTTGAAATTGGAGATAAAACCATGAGCGCAGTCCCTAAAGATATTACCGCGACCAACGAGGGTGGTGTAAAAATCGACTCTTACCCCGCGTCAGAGAAAGTTTATATCCAGGGTAGCCGTCCTGATATACGCGTGCCTATGCGTAAAATCACCTTATCTGATACGCCAGTACATTTTGGTGCCGAAAAAAATACCCCCTTGTTTGTTTATGATACTTCTGGTGTTTATACCGATCCTGATGTCGCGGTTGATCTGCAAAAAGGGTTGGCAGGCATTCGTGATGCCTGGATTGCAGAGCGCGATGATACTGTAGAATTAGACGGCCCTACGTCTGATTTTGGTAAAGAACGTCTAAATGACCCTGCTACAGCAGAAATGCGTTTTGAGCATATACGCAAACCACGTAAAGCAAAAGCAGGCAAAAACGTCTCGCAAATGCATTACGCGCGTCAGGGTATTATCACGCCGGAAATGGAATATATTGCGATTCGCGAGAATCAAAATATGTCAGAAATGCGTGATTTATATAAAGGTCAGCATAAAGGCCAGTCTTTTGGCGCGTCTATTCCAGATGAAATTACACCTGAATTTGTGCGTGATGAAGTCGCCCGAGGTCGTGCGATAATTCCATTGAATATCAATCACCCCGAAGTAGAGCCGATGATTATAGGACGAAACTTCCTGGTAAAAATCAACGGTAACTTAGGTAACTCTGCAGTCACTTCATCAATCGAAGAAGAAGTCGAAAAAATGATGTGGGGCATCCGTTGGGGTGGCGATACTATTATGGATTTATCCACAGGTAAAAATATACATGAAACGCGTGAATGGATTTTGCGTAACTCGCCAGTGCCGATCGGAACCGTGCCTATTTATCAAGCTTTAGAAAAAGTAAACGGCAAAGCTGAAGACTTAACCTGGGAAATTTTCCGTGACACCTTGATTGAACAAGCAGAGCAAGGTGTGGATTATTTCACCATCCATGCCGGTGTGCGTTTGCATCATGTGCCGATGACGGCAAAACGCATGACAGGTATTGTCTCGCGCGGTGGTTCGATCATGGCGAAATGGTGTTTAGCGCATCATACAGAAAGCTTTTTATATACGCATTTCGAAGATATTTGTGAAATCATGAAAGCCTATGATGTTTCATTTTCATTAGGTGACGGCTTACGTCCAGGTTCTATTTACGATGCAAATGATGAAGCGCAATTTGCGGAACTAGAGACTTTAGGCGAATTAACTAAAATTGCCTGGGAACATGATGTACAGGTAATGATTGAAGGACCCGGTCATGTGCCATTACATATGATTGAATTAAACATGACCAAGCAGCTTGAAGATTGTCATGAAGCGCCTTTTTATACTTTAGGGCCATTAACGACGGATATTGCACCGGGTTATGATCATATTACTTCAGCAATTGGTGCGGCAAATATCGGCTGGTACGGTTGTGCGATGCTTTGTTATGTAACCCAAAAAGAACATTTAGGCTTACCCAATAAAGAGGATGTACGTGAAGGTATTGTGACTTATAAAATCGCTGCGCATGCTGCGGATTTAGCCAAAGGTCACCCAGGTGCGCAAGCGCGTGATAATGCCATGTCGAAAGCACGTTTTGAATTCCGCTGGGAAGATCAATTCAATATTGCTTTAGACCCCGAAAAAGCCCGCTCATTTCATGATGAAACGTTGCCCAAGGATTCCGCTAAAATTGCCCATTTTTGTTCTATGTGTGGCCCGCATTTTTGTTCGATGAAAATTTCGCAAGATGTGCGTGAGTATGCTAAAGAAAAAGGCATAAAAGATGAAGAAGCCTTACAAAAAGGTATGGAAGAAAAATCTCAGCAGTTCCTTGATGAAGGTGCAGAGGTTTATCATAAAATTTAATATTTAAGGCGGTCTTCAGTTCGCTATTAGAGAGTAAATGAAAAAGCCCTTTTGCTTAAGTAAAAGGGCTTTTTTTATGAAAAAATAACCATGATTGTAAAAGACAATTGAATATTTTTTGTGTCGATTTGTGAATCATCACACACTAAATACTGTTTGTGTCATCGTTTTGTCATATTTTGTTGTTAAATTCAGGGTTTAATTTTACAAATCGAATCCTTATATGAAACATACAATAATTAGAGTATTGTTTTTGGCTGTTTTGGCTGCTAGTAATGCACAGGCGACTGACAGGATCTCAGACGAGGCATCACTTATTTATGCATTTGCCATGGCGAGTGCGGATAGCAGCATCAGCAAAATTGAGTTTGAAAAGAATGTTCAGGTTACTTTAACTGCTCCGGTTATTTATAACGGTACCCAGAATCTGTCATTAGAAGGTAATGGCGCAACACTTGATGGCTCAGGAGCCGGGAGTTTTAACCCGGTAACAGCCGTTACTACTGATGGTACGCTGATGTTTAATACAGCTGGCGATATTACGATTAAAAAGCTGACAGTCGTGCATAGTGCAACACGAGGTATCGTGGTAAATGTTCCTGGAGACGCACAGGGTGATGATATTCAAGTGATATTGCATAAAGTGAAAATATTGGGTTCAGCGCTTTATGGCTTGCATATTGATGATAATGAGGATGAGTTCGATGCAGGTATTACGGGTTCTGCAATAGGTATTGAACTAAGTATTTCGCAATCCAGCTTTGTTGGTAATGGAACAGGCGCAATTGATTTTGATGGAGTTCGAGTAGATGAACGTGCGCATGGTGATATTCATATCATGATTAGTGATACGCATATTGATGGCAATGGTGGTGATGGCATAGAGCTGGATGAAGCAGGCGAAGGCAATGTGGACGCTACGATGAAGCATGTCACGCTAAATGGCAATGGTTTCTATAATGAAAATCATTTTGATGATGGTTTTGATATTGATGAAGCCGATAGTGGTGATATCGAGGTTGCCTTATTTGAAGTTCAGGTGAACAATAATCGAGAACAAGGCCTGGATTTTGATGAAGCTGGAGAGGGGAGTGTAAAGTTAAAACTACGCAGTGTTAAGGCGATGAATAATACAGATGAAGGCATTAAAGTTGATGAACAGGATGCGGGAAATATTGAAGCGAAGTTGTTCAAAGTTGCAGTGCGCGGCAGTGCTGATGATGGTATCCAGTTTACCGAGCTAGGTGAAGGTATTATAGAAGCAGAATTGAAAAAGGTATCCGCGACAAATAATGAAAAATATGGTGTAAAAACGGAGCAATGGATTGTCGAAGATGAAGAGATGCCTTCAGAGGGTGCGGGAACTCTTAAAGTCAAGAAGCTTACTTTAGATGGGAACGGTAAAGGGAATGAGCTTAAATTAAATAATGTAATTGTTGAATAGATCTATTTAGCTATTTGTTTCCGATCATTATCAGGGGATATTCTGAGTAAATTTATCTCTCTTGATTAAAAGTACTTTTATCTTATTTATCTTTGATCTTATCTAATACAGGGAAGGTAAAAAACTCACATTTTAACATTTCAAGAATTAAACGGTTTCAATTTAAATGCCAAACTGTCAATATATTTGTAAAGTCTGGCTTTAGACTGCCTGTTGATATATTTACGGACTGAAGCTGTGCAGTACGAGTTTATGTTGTTTTGTTTATTATGTGAGATCTATATGCTTGAAGTGGATGTAGTTATTGTCGGTGCAGGCGCATCAGGATTAATGTGTGCGATAGAAGCCGGTAAGCGTAAGCGTCGTGTTTTTGTGTTAGAGGCTGCGAATAAGCCAGGAAAAAAAATTTTGATGTCCGGTGGTGGGCGTTGTAATTTTACTAATTACACGGTCGAAGCCGAGCATTATCTTTCAGAAAATGCGCATTTTTGTAAATCAGCTTTAAGTCGTTATACTCAATGGGATTTTTTAGAGCTGATTCATCAATATAATATTCCTTATCATGAGCGTGAGCATGGCCAGCTATTTTGTAATGAAACAGCTCGCGATATCTTAAATTTGCTATTGAGCGAATGTGATAAGGTTGATGTAGATATTCAGTTAAATGCTGATATACAAGCAATTCATAAGCGTAGTGAGTCAGGATTTAAAGTCAAAACCCGCAGCCAAGAGATTTTATGCCAGTCTTTAGTCATAGCGACCGGCGGGCTATCTATTCCTAAAATGGGAGCGACGCCATTTGCCTATAAGGTCGCAGAGCAATTTGGCATTAAAGTACAGCCGACAAGAGCAGGTCTGGTACCGTTTACCCTGCATGTAGAAGATAAAGCAAAATATGCCGCACTTTCGGGGTTGGCATTACCTGCTGTCATAAGTAATGAGCGACAAAGCTTTACTGAAAATCTGCTTTTTACTCATCGCGGCTTAAGTGGTCCTGTCGCTTTGCAAATGTCGTCTTATTGGCGAGAGGGCGAAGAGCTGGCTATAAATCTTTTACCTGGGCTCGATTTGCAGCAGCAATTATTGCAAGCTAAAAAAGAAAAAATCAAGCTGAAAGTTAAAAATTATTTAACTCAATTTTTAGCTAAACGCCTGGTGTCAATTTTTCTGCAAGAAGAACTCCTGGAGATATGTCTATCGGACTTATCGCATAAACAAATCGAGACCATCGCTGAACAATTTAATAACTGGAAAATTAAACCTAATGGTACCGAAGGCTATCGCACTGCAGAAGTAACTTTAGGTGGTGTGGATTGTCATGCAGTATCATCTAAAACGCTGCAAGCCAATCAAGTAGCGGGGCTTTATTTTGTCGGAGAGGCGCTGGATATTAGCGGATGGCTAGGCGGCTATAATTTTCAATGGGCCTGGGCGTCCGGTTGGTGTGCAGGGCAGACAGTGTAGTTACAGAGTAGAAATTGACTGCAAGCAATATATAGACCGGGAAGCCAGTAATCATATTTTGTACAGTAGATTTATTCAGCTGTAGATATAGACATTTAAAACGTAATAATATAACATATCATTTTAACTGCTAATGATATTTTAATATGCTCCGTAATCTGTGTTTTTTTTATGCACCTTAAGTCTTGCATGTCCTGTGTTGGCTGAAGGGTTACAGGAATTAGAGCCGGTCATCGTTTCTGCGCCTTTACATAAAAAAGCAGCGGAAACTGTTCACCCCGTTAATATCCTGGCAGGAGGTGATTTGGCACGGAAACAAGCGACAACAATTGGTGAAACATTAAAAGGTGAATTAGGTATTCATAGTATGTCTTTTGGTTCTAGTGTCGGTCAGCCTGTAATTCGTGGACAGACGGGGCTCCGGGTACAGGTTTTACAAAATGGCTTAAGTAGTCTTGATGCATCGGGTGTTAGCCCGGATCATGCAAATACTACCGAAGCTCTACTGGCTGAACGTATTGAGGTGCTGCGCGGTCCGGCAAGTTTACTGTATGGCAGTGGCGCTATAGGCGGCATTGTTAATGTAATTGATAACAGAATCCCTATGTATGTGCCTGAATCGGCCGAGCTTGCATTTGAACAGCGATATAATTCTGTCTCTGATCAATGGAGTAGTGTTTTAAAGCATGATGGCGGCCTGGAAAATCTTGCCTGGCATGTCGATGGTTTTTATCGTACCAGTGATGATTATCATGTGCCGACCGAATCTAATGGTCTGGGTTATGTGCCGAATACGGATGCTGAAAGCTGGAGCGGTACTGTTGGCACATCGTGGATAGATGACTGGGGGATGCTGGGTTTTTCGGTTAATTATCTGGATAATAATTATGGTGTTCCGCCCGTCGACGAGCTAGTGCGTATTGATTTAAAGCAAACCCGCTATGATGCGAAAGCGGAATTTTATGAGCCGTTTTCCTGGATAGAGGTCTTAAAACTGCGTTTTGCGTATAACGATTATCAGCATGCAGAATTAGAAGATGGCATAACAGTTGGGACGCAATTTGACAATCAGGGTTTTGAGGGGCGTGCCGAGTTAGTACATAATGAATTAGGTTTTATTGACCATGGCGCTCTGGGTTTTCAGGCGTTGAGTAACAACCTGGTTGCCACAGGTGCAGAGGCTTTTGTACCTCCTTCGGAAACGCAAAATTATGCTGTGTTTATGGTCGAAGATATTCATGCAGGAAAGCTGGCTTATGAATTTGGTCTGCGTGTTGAATATCAGCAAATTGATGCAGAAGGTTATGCGCGTAAACAGCACACCCCGGTAAGTGCCTCACTTTCTGCCTTATGGACTGTAACCGACAACCTATTTGTCAGTCTGGCTTTTACTCATGCACAACGAGCGCCTGATGTTGTAGAATTATTCGCTGATGGTGTGCATTTTGCTGCGCAAAACTATGAACTGGGGGATGAAGATTTGCAACTGGAAACCTCGTATAATCTTGAGCTGAGTTTTAAAACAGACTTTGATTGGTTTAGCACAGAGCTGAATGTTTTTCATAATTGGAGCAATAACTATATTCTGCAACAGAATACTGGGGACTGGTTTAATCTGGACAGTGACTCTTTTGTCTCTTCTTGTACTTCTGCTGAAAGTTGCTTGCCGGTTTATCAGGCAACGCAGAATGATGCGCGCTTCTATGGCTATGAAGCAGAACTGGCTTTGCCTTTATGGGAGGGCGAAGATAATCAGTTTGATCTGACTTTATTTAGTGATTTTGTACGCGGTGAATTGGTTGCTGGTGGTAATGTGCCGCGTATGCCGCCATTGCGTTATGGGTTTCAGCTGGACTATTTTGGCTATGATGCCTTTTCTGCAGGGGTAAGGTTTACACGAGCTGAAGCGCAAACCTATGTCGGAGAGAATGAAACGCCTACACCCGGATATATATTATTAGGTGCCAATGTCTCATATCAGGTTCAGCTGGCAGATAAATATGATTTATTAGTGTTTTTAAAAGGCAATAATTTACTCAATGAAACGATTCGTAATTCAACTTCGTTTCTTAAAGAGTATGCACCGGAGCCGGGTCGTGGTGCTGAACTAGGGTTAAGAGTGAGTTTTTAGTATGATCAAAAGTATGGATGGTAAAGCAATACAAGGTCAACATAACCATCGAGGTTGTGTCGACCACGCCTTGCAAACCGCTGAGCAAATCTGCCTGAAAAAAGATGTACGCCTGACAGCTATTAGAAGACGTGTTCTGGAATTAATTTGTGCCAATCATAAAGCCATAGGCGCCTATGAGCTACTGGATTTGTTTCGTGTGCAAGACCCTAAGGCAAAGCCAGTCACAATTTATCGCGCGCTTGATTTTTTAATGGCAGTAGGTTTGGTGCATAAAATAGAATCGCTCAATGCGTTTATTGGTTGCTTGCAAGCTGAGACACAGCATAAGTCAGCAATTCTAATTTGTGATCAATGCAAGAATGCTTATGAAATCGATGCAACATCGGTCTATGACAGCATATTCGCATTGAGTGAGGCCGTGCAATTTCGGCCTCAATATTTAACTCTGGAGTTGCACGGCTTATGTGCAAGTTGTAGCAAGGTATAGATGATTTCTAGCGAGACAGTTTTTATGAACTGGAAAAATCAGTACATCAGGTTGTTTGGTGTTGTGTAATACGCCTTCCTTAAAGGTAAAAGGGGGTTGTGTATGATGCTTGTTTGTGAACAGATAAATAACTGTAGCAGTCCTATTGATATGCAACGCCATAGGGCTGATTGTTGTGATGCCTGCTAGGTTCAGCAACGTTTTGCCCCAGATATAAATATTACTAGATATAATTGAATGACGGTCCCAGCGCGAAGCATAAGTAAAAAAACACTTAAGTATATGTATACAAACATATAAAATAGCGAGTATAATTCATCGATTGACGTTCTTTCTGCAATAGGAAGCAGAAGGAGATAAGCATTGCTTAGGCAATGCTTTTTATTTTATATCCTCCCGAGAAAAGATTGTATGCCTGTAATTACCTTGCCCGATGCTTCTAAACGTGAGTTTGATAATGCCGTGACTGTGATGGAAGTTGCGCAGTCTATCGGCTCTGGATTGGCAAAGGCAACCCTGGCAGGGAAGGTTAATGGGGAGATAGTTGATGCTAGTACAGTTATTGAAAACGATATTGAACTGCAAATCATAACGGCTAAAGATAAAGAAGGCCTTGAGGTTATTCGTCACTCAACTGCACATTTACTTGCACAGGCAGTCAAAAGGCTATTTCCAGAGGCGCAAGTAACGATTGGTCCGGTTATTGATAATGGCTTTTATTATGACTTTTCTTATGAGCGTCCTTTTACGCCAGAGGATATTAAGAAGATAGAAAAAGAAATGCAGCGTCTGGTTGCCAGTAATTTGGAAATTAAGCGTTCTGTAGTTTCTCGTGATCAGGCCGTTAAGTTTTTTCGTGACTTAGGAGAGAGCTATAAAGCAGAGATTATTGAGTCGATTCCTAGTAATGAAGATTTATCCTTGTATACACAGGGTGATTTTACCGATCTGTGTCGCGGGCCACATGTACCCAGCACCAGTAAGTTAAAAGCGTTTAAATTAATGAAAATTGCCGGTGCCTATTGGCGCGGTAATTCAGATAATGAAATGTTGCAACGTATATACGGGACAGCATGGAATGATAAAAAAGAGTTGAACGCGTACTTGTATCGCTTAGAAGAAGCGGAAAAACGTGATCATCGTAAATTGGCTAAAACATTAGACTTTTTTCATACCCAGGAAGAAGCGCCCGGGATGGTATTCTGGCATGAAAAAGGCTGGGCAATTTATCAACAGATTGAACAATATATACGCGAGAAATTGCGCATGCATGGTTATGGTGAAGTAAAAACACCTCAGCTTGTGGATCGCAGTTTGTGGGAGAGGTCAGGTCACTGGGATAAGTTCGGTGATATGATTTTTACCACTCACTCTGAGCATCGAGATTATGCGATTAAGCCAATGAACTGCCCATGTCATGTGCAGATTTATAATCAAGGCTTAAAGAGTTATAAAGATTTACCCTTACGAATGGCTGAGTTTGGTTCTTGTCATCGAAATGAGCCCTCGGGTACTTTGCACGGCTTAATGCGTGTGCGTAACTTTGTTCAGGATGATGCACATATTTTTTGTGCGGAAAGTCAGATTCAAGATGAAGTCTCTAGCTTTATTGATTTGCTATTTGACGTTTATAAGGATTTTGGTTTTGAAGATGTGTTGATTAAATTATCAACGCGTCCAGAGAAACGGGTCGGTTCTGACGAAGTATGGGATAAGGCTGAGAAAGCTTTAGAATTAGCATTAGATAATAAAGGACTGGATTGGGAATTGCAGCCAGGGGAAGGTGCTTTTTATGGTCCTAAAATTGAATTCTCTTTAAAAGATTGTTTAGAGCGTGTCTGGCAGTGCGGTACGATTCAGGTGGATTTTTCTATGCCGGGGCGTTTAGATGCCAGTTTTATCGCTGAAGATGGCTCTAAGCAAGTTCCTGTGATGTTGCATCGAGCAATACTGGGTTCCTTAGAGCGATTTATTGGTATTTTGATTGAACAGCACGCGGGAACCATGCCGGCATGGCTTGCGCCAGAACAGGTCGTGGTATTGAATATTGCCAGTCGTCATGAAGCATATGCAGAGCAAGTCTATGCTGAATTAGAAAAACAAGGCTTTAGAGCAAAAATTGACTTGAGAAATGAGAAGATAGGCTTTAAAATTCGCGAGCACTCTATGCAAAGGATCCCTTATCTTATAATTATCGGTGATAAAGAATTAGAAGAGCAGACTGTGACAGTACGTTCACAGAAAGGTGATGATTTGGGTAGTTTTACAATTGATGCTTTTGTGCAGCAATTGAAACAAGAAATTCAACATAGAAAGTAATTTAGTAACCGGAGGAACAGGGTATCGCTGCTAAAAAAGATGCAACACGTTTAAATGATGCAATTATTGCAAGGCGTGTAAGAGTAACAGGTTTGTCTGATGAACAAGGTGGCGTTATGTCACTGAGTGAAGCAAAGCACTTAGCTGCTGAGGCAAATATGGACTTGGTGGAAGTGTCACCAAACGCTGATCCTCCAGTTTGTAAAATAATGGATTACGGTAAATTTTTATTCGATCAGAATAAAAAGTTGCAAGTAGCCAAGAAAAAGCAAAAGCAGATTCAGGTTAAAGAGATTAAGTTTAGGCCGGGAACAGACATTGGTGATTACAATGTCAAGATGCGTAGCTTAATCAAATTTCTTGATGAAGGTAATAAAACCAAAATAACCGTGCGCTTTCGTGGAAGAGAAATGGCGCATAGAGAAATTGGTATGAACTTGCTGAAACGCATTGAAAAAGATCTGGAAGAGCTGGCAACAGTTGAGCAATTTCCTAAAATGGAAGGTCGCCAGATGGTTATGGTTCTTGGGCCAAAAAAGAAAAAATAAATTTTAAATCAATCTAGGGTGGGTTAGATTTTTTTGCGAAGCAATAAAAACGTAATCCAACAGAGTTTTGTATGATGCGTAAATGTTGGGTCACGTTATCAGCGCTTCGCTAGATAAGCTAACCCAATCCACAATTTCACTTTTATTTTTTAGGAATAAAGGATGGAAGATAAGTTTTAATTGTTACTACTGTAGGAATAGTAGTGTTATCAATTCAGTCGGGCCATTGCATTTTGCCTTGCTGGGTTTTTATATCAGGGATGTGTTATTTTTATATTATATTGGAGAAAATAAATGCCAAAGATTAAAACCCATCGTGGTGCTGCAAAACGCTTTACGCGTACAGCAAATGGCGGTTTTAAATGTGGAGCGTCACACCGTCGCCATATTTTGACTAAAAAATCGACTAAAAGAAAAAGACAGTTGCGTAAAGCGGCTACTCTTCATCAATCAGATGTGCGCATGACTGCACGTTTGCTACCTTATAGCTAATTTTTAGGAAAAGAGAATGGCCAGAGTAAAACGTGGTGTAACAGCTAGAGCAAGACATAAAAAGATTTTAAAGCAAGCGAAAGGATATTACGGAGCGCGTAGCCGTGTTTATCGTGTTGCTAAGCAAGCGGTCATTAAAGCGGGGCAATATGCTTACCGCGATCGTAAAAACAAAAAACGTACTTTTCGTGCTTTATGGATTGTACGTATCAATGCAGCAGCGCGTCTATGCGACATTTCTTATAGCCGGTTAATAAATGGCTTAACAAGAGCAAATGTAGCAATTGATCGTAAAGTATTAGCAGATATCGCAGTACGCGATATGGAAGCTTTTGCTGAAATTGCAAAAATTGCAAAAGCAAATCAAAGTCCACTTTAAAGAATAACTTATTGTTATTCCTTTTAGGGAAGGTTTTAAAAAAGGGCTGAAAAGCCCTTTTTTTTGCTACGGAATGTGCACGAAATAAAGGAAGTTATGGGGTCGAATTTTATTCGTACCTGCTTATAAGTCATTGCTAAGTAAAAGATTGTCAGGCAACACGCTTTAATTATTTCATGCATATTTTTACCTTTCTTTCTATCACCTCAATAAAAGCGAAAGAGCCGTGTCAGCGACCCTCGAAGAAATTCTAGCACAAGCTTTACAAGAGCTTGCAGCAGCTAATGATTTACAGGCATTAGATCAAATCCGTGTGCAATATCTGGGAAAAAAAGGTGCTTTCACCTTGCAGATGAAGGAACTCGGTAAACTAGACCCAGATCAAAGACGTATAGCGGGTCAAGCTATCAATACAGTTAAAGCTGATTTTCAAAATGCTCTTGAAGAATGCAAAATTGCTTTGCAACAAGCCGAACTTGATGCGCGTTTAGCTAGCGAAACTATTGATGTTACCTTACCGGGAAGGGGTCAATCAGTTGCTGGTCTGCATCCAGTAACGCTGACATTAAGACGTATTGCAAAAATATTTTCCAGTGTCGGCTTTAAGGTAGAAGAAGGGCCGGAAATTGAAGATGACTATCATAACTTTGAAGCCTTAAATATTCCTTCACATCACCCTGCAAGGGCGATGCATGATACCTTTTATTTTGATGCACATACCTTATTAAGAACGCATACCTCACCAGTCCAGGTGCGTGCAATGGAACAGTATCAACCACCATTAAAGGTGATTGCACCCGGTCGTGTGTATCGCTGTGATTCTGATATAACGCATACCCCTATGTTTCATCAAGTAGAGGGTTTTCTAGTAGATGAGAATGTCAGTTTTGCTGATTTGAAAGGCGTGGTTTATGAATTTTTAAGAGCCTTCTTTGAAAAAGATATACAGGTACGTTTTAGACCTTCATATTTTCCGTTTACCGAGCCTTCCGCAGAAGTCGATATCGAGTGTGTGATGTGTGATGGTGAAGGGTGTCGTGTGTGTAGTCATACAGGCTGGTTAGAAGTCATGGGTTGCGGAATGATTCATCCTGAAGTATTTAAAGCAGTTAATATTGATAGTGAAGATTTTACCGGTTTTGCGTTTGGCATGGGAGTTGAGCGACTCGCTATGTTGCGTTATGGCATCAATGATTTAAGGCTGTTTTTTGAAAATGATCTTAAATTTCTTGGGCAATTTAATTAAGAGAAGGATTTAATAATGCAATTTAGTGAAGCTTGGTTAAGAGAATTAGTAAATCCTGCGCTGGATACTCAGGCACTCGTCGAGCAAATTACCATGGCAGGACTGGAAGTTGATTCAGTCAATCCTGCCGCTGCAGAATTTAGTGGCGTTGTGGTTGGGCAGGTAGTATCGGTAATGGCTCATCCTGATGCCGATAAATTAAGAATTTGTCAGGTAGAAGTGGGTGAAAATGAGTCTTTACAAATAGTCTGTGGAGCAAGCAATGTACGTGAAGGCTTAAAAATACCTGCTGCATTGATAGGTGCAGTATTGCCTGGTGATTTTAAAATAAAAAAATCAAAATTACGTGGCGAGCTGTCATTTGGCATGCTTTGTTCAGAAAAAGAACTGGGCCTGGCGGCTGATGCAGATGGCTTGATGGAATTAGCCGTCGATGCACCTGTGGGTACAGATATTCGTGAATATCTGGCCCTAAATGACCAATTAATTGAAGTTGATTTAACACCTAATAGAGCTGATTGTTTAAGTATTGAAGGGATAGCCAGGGAAGTAGCATTACTGAATGATATACAGTTTAAAGTGCCAGTTGTTATTCCTGTTGCAGTAGAGCATCAAGATACACTGGATATTAAAGTCAGCGCACCAGATGCTTGTCCACGTTATCTAGGACGTTTAATCAAAGGTGTTGATTCGAGTGCAGAAACACCGATATGGATGCAAGAGCGATTGCGTCGTTCAGGGTTAAGAAGCCTAGGACCAGTGGTCGATGTGACTAACTATGTTCTATTAGAAATGGGCCAGCCTTTACATGCCTTTGATGCCGCGAAATTATCAGGTGGAATTGAAGTGCGTAAAGCACGAGCAGGCGAAATCTTAGGCTTATTAAATGAGCAGCAAATAAGTGCAAATGACGATACATTGTTCATTGCCGATGCTGATAAAGCTCTGGCCTTGGCGGGAGTAATGGGCGGTAGTGAATCTGCTGTGTCAGACAGCACAAAAGATATTTTCCTGGAGTGTGCATTTTTTAGCCCCAGCTTTATGATGGGCAAAGCGCGCCATTATGGCCTGCATACAGATTCTTCACACCGTTTTGAGCGGGGTGTTGATGCACAATTACAAACCAGAGCAATCGAACGCGCAACCCAGCTTATTGTTGAAATAGCGGGAGGGAGTGTTGGTGCAATAACTGAGGTCGTTGCACAAGAGCATTTACCACAGCGTCCTGCTGTTACTTTGCGAGCGCAAAGAATCAAGCGCATCTTAGGCGTCGCTTTGGCTGAAGCCGAAGTAGAAGGCATCCTGCAACGCTTAGGCATGATTTGTGTTAAAGATAGTGAAGGATGGCAGGTGACCCCTCCAGGCTTTCGCTTTGATATCGCAATAGAAGCCGATTTAATTGAAGAATTAGGTCGTGTATATGGCTATAACAACTTACCGCAAAGTAGCTTGTTAATGCGCTCTGCATTAAGTCAGGCACCTGAAGCGGTCTTAGACATAGATCAAATTAAAGATGTCCTGGTTACGCGTGATTACCAGGAAGCCATTACTTATAGTTTTGTTGCTGAAGAACTGCAAAAAGCGATTGTACCTGACGATAAATATATAAAATTACAAAACCCAATTTCAGCAGATCTTGCGGTGATGCGTACTACACTTTGGTGTGGTCTGTTACAAGCAGCGACTTATAATACTAAGCGTCAACAGGGACGAGTACGATTATTTGAAGCAGGTCAGCGGTTTTTAGGTACAAGTGTTGAGCAGCAAGAAAAAATGCTGGCTGGAATTGCAGTAGGTTCGGTTAACCCTGAACAGTGGGGAGAAAAAGCGCGAAAAGTCGATTTTTACGATATAAAAGCAGATGTTGAAGCTATCTGCGCCTTAACTGGGCGTGAAGTGCAATTTGTTGTCCGCAAACATAGCGCATTACATCCAGGTCAAAGTGCAGAAATCCTGACTATGGAAGGCCAGTCACTGGGCTGGGTAGGTATGCTACATCCGACATTGGAAAAACAGCTGGGTTTTGATAGTAATGTTTTTCTGTTTGAGTTATCTCAAAGCGTATTGCTAGAAAGAAATGTTCCTGCTTTTAACAGCCTGTCTAAATTTCCGTCAGTGCGTCGTGATTTAGCCTTATTGCTGGAAGAACAAGTGTCTTTTCAGGCAGTTAAAAAGTGCATTGATGACTGTCAGGAAAAATTAATTCAACAGGTTATGGTTTTTGATATATACCGTGGACAGGGCGTTGAGCAAGGGTATAAAAGTATAGCGTTAGCATTAATTATGCAAGATGCAACACAAACTCTTACAGATTCTGAAATTGATGCTATAGTTAACAGGGTGTTAGACGCTTTATCTAACAAATTAAGTGCAAAATTGAGAGATTAGAATAAATGGCAGTAACTAAAGCAGATTTCGCTGAAAAATTGTTTAATGAAATTGGTTTAAATAAGCGCGAAGCGAAAGAAATGGTTGAGCTTTTTTTTGAAGAAATTAAAACTTCACTAGAGCAAGGAGAGCAGGTAAAAATCTCGGGTTTTGGTAAGTTTGAATTAAGAGATAAAAACAGTCGTCCAGGAAGAAACCCCAAGACAGGTGAAGAGATTCCTATATCTGCACGTAGGGTCGTCACTTTTAGAACAGGTCAGAAGTTAAAAACGCGAGTAGAAGCTTATGCTGGAGCCAAGTAATAATAACGAATTACCTCCCATCCCTGCAAAACGCTATTTTGCAATCGGTGAGGTGAGTGATCTATGTGGCGTTAAGCCGCATGTATTGAGATATTGGGAACAAGAGTTTGAGCAATTAGAGCCTGTAAAAAGGCGTGGCAACAGGCGTTATTATCAACGAAATGATGTCATGTTAATTCGCCAGATCAGAGCTTTGTTATATGAACAAGGTTATACAATAGGCGGAGCTAGAGCTCACTTGCAGAGTGACGATGCTAAAGATGACTCAGGACGTACCAAGCAAGTTATCCATCAAATGATTGGCGAACTAGAAGATATTTTAGAAATTCTAAAATAAATATTGATAAGCTGGGCAGTTGCTTTATACTTGGTCGGCTTATCTATATGACTAACGCTCGTTGGTCATTCTTAATAGTTAAAAGTTCAATATGTCGGGGCGTAGCGCAGCTTGGTAGCGCACCATACTGGGGGTGTGGGGGTCGCTGGTTCGAATCCAGTCGTCCCGACCAATTGAATCAAGGGTTTACATGAATTTGTAAGCCTTTTTTTATGCCTGAAATCCGCTGTTGCAAAAAAATCTGATTAAAAGCAGTTTTTGGTTGGGGCGTTAAACACACTTTAAAGTAAATGGTAGTCATCGCCGAAGTAGCAGCTGTTGCATATTTAGCATAATAATTTTATGTTTTATGGCGCATATACTCATTAATTGATTACTAAGAGCAGATGTTAATGGCCGAAACTGGCTCAATTATCTTGTTCATTGACAATTGTATCGTTGTAGAAGTTTCGATAGTTGGGTATTAGTTGGTAATGTATAATTAATGTATGATTCTGTTTCTAACTGGACTTCAGTAGTCGCTCACTTTACAGCAGCAACTTTTAAGGTCAATGTTTTAATCACGGTTAGTCAGTTAGACTTTCTAGCCAGTACATTCCATTTACCATATCGCTTTTTATAAGTAGCCATTTCAAGTTCCTCATGTGACACAATGTGGCGAATGAGAATAATTAAAATTTAACTAGTTGTTTAATATGATAAAAAGTAACTATTGTTATCGGACTTCTAAGCCGAAGAACACTGGTTCGACTCCTGTCAAGCGTAGATTCGAGCCCCAACGTCCACCGCATTTACAAACACTTTACTCGTGTTTCGATAAAAATATCCTCCTTAGCTTATTGCTAAACTGCTGGCATTATCAGAGTAGCTATCCTCATCAAACTCTAGTCCTGAATTAGTCATTAAATCATCTATTTTAAGGTATTGTGCCACTTAACGTGTAAACAAAAGCCTTTGTTACCCAATATTGATTGTAATCCAGATTTATATCAAATAAGTTTTCCCTGCTCATGCCTGAAAGGGAAAAGGAAAAAATATGAAAAAAATAATTGATCTGTATGGGGCATTTGTTGAGCCGCTAATCATCATAACTGCACTTATTATTGTGATGCTTGGTCAAAACGAGATAAATCTATTTTTCTATTGGATCTCGTTTGGTTTGCTATTAGGAATAGGCCTATGGCGTCTGCGCAAACCTGAGTTATATTTTTCCTTAGCTAAAGATAAGGCCTTTCTTACATATTCCGTTTTTATCCTCTGGGCCTTTATTTCTACTATGTATTGGTCAGTCGTCAAGGTAAATAGCATCATAACGATAGTCACTTTTTTAATAGGCTTATTAAGTTACTTTATAGGTTTTACAGATGACAGTAAAAAATCACTTAATGTGCAGAAATTATTATTGATTTTAGGCTCAGGGCTGGTTGCTTATACTTATTATCAGTACTTCATATTAGAAATACCACGTCCCATGGGGCTATTGTTAAACTGGAATACTCATGCAGCGTTTCTCGCGATGATTGTATTGCCTTGGGTAGTTCGTTATGCGGTAAACACTAAAATTAATTTAGTTAAAACTTATTCTATATGCATTATTGCTTTGTTTATTGCCTTTGCGATGGGCTTGACTCAGAGTCGAGGTGCTTTGCTGATTTTAGCAACGTGCGCTTTTTGTTTATTCATTATCATTAGGCGACAGCACTTACCTTATAAGCAAAGTTTGTTTTTTCTATTAGCTATTATTCTAGGCTATATGGTGAGTAGCTTTTTTGTTGATCAGACCCTGGTGCAGCGTATTAGCACAATTGCCGAGGTGCAAACCTATACAGCTACGGATGCCGGTCGACATTTATTATGGCTTCCTGCCTGGCAAATGTATCTGGATAGGCCTTTTTTAGGTTGGGGTCTGGGGACTTATTCAGTATTGTTTAAACAATATAAAGCACCGTTAACCAATGAGCTGGGGCATTATGCACATAATGATTATTTACAATTTCTACTTGAATTAGGGCCAGTTGGTTTATTGTTATTTCTGGCTTTTGTCTTTTTTATAGTTCAAAAATTATATTATGTACTACAAAAACAAGAAGGAATATTTTCCGCGTATAAAACCGAAGCATTGGCACTGTTAATACCCTGTATAGGTATGCTGATTCATACTTTTTTTACTTTCCATTTGTACCATTTATCTATGCAAATAATTTTTGGCTATTATCTGGGACAGGCAAGTAAATGTTTACAGGTAGAGCAAGGGATTTGGGTTAATAATAGTGCTTTGAAAGCTAATAAAAATTTCTTGTGGCTGTATCGTACTCTCTGTTTTGGACTCATTTTAGTAGTTATTATTTCCGGATTTTCTGCTTATCATCAAGTTAAAGGACAAAAAGCAAACACTTATCCGGAAAAAATAGATCATTATCTGAAAGCAAGTTTGTTCTTTACTGCATCAGACAGGTATGAAGCTTTAAGCGCCCGCTATACGGCCATACAGCTAAAAAATATGCCTGTTAATGCTGAAAATTCAGGGCAACGCCAGCAAGTAGCCGCATACGCTTTAAATGCAGTTAATCGTGCAATCGAAAAAACACCTTTGGATGCGCAAAATTATATAACTAAAATAGATATTTTGTTAAGTATGCACGCTGAGTATTCAGAGATCCGCGCACAATATGTAAAATTATTAACAATTAACCCCTACTTAATAGATGTTCGTTATCATTATGCCCAATTACTAGACGTAAATGGGCAACATCAACAAGCCCTTGCTATGATGTGGGAAGGGTGGGGACGTATTAATAAAGGCACCTATCAAAAGGCGTTAGATTATTTATTATTTCAACTGGAGTTGAATAATAAATATGGTAAACCTGAGGATAGCTTAATAATTGAACAGCTAATCCCACAGATGGAACAGTTAATGAAAGATAAAAAAAGTGGGCAATATGTCTTTTTTAAATCAAATTAGAGCTGGAATGTTAAGGGGCATAAACGTCTAACAGACAGGAGCATAAAAGCTGTGGCTTTTTTAATGGCGGCAATAATTAAAGCTATTGGATTCCTCGTTTTAAATGCTCTGCGAACAGATTTCTAATTTTGCTATGTAAGTCCGCTTAAAATTGAGACAGCTTGTGGAAACTTATGACATAATTATTATTCTGGAGTTCAGACTTTACTATTACAAATCAATTAACAGGGGGATTACTAACTTGTAATTATTGTGGTATAGACTATTCTTTATTCTAGTTATAGTTTTAAACTCTCTATTCTTAACATTTTATAAGGTTGAAAATATTATGCAAAATATAAAATATCAGAAAGCACAACAAGGTTTTACCTTGATCGAACTAATGATCGTGGTCGCGATTATTGGTATTTTAGCATCGATTGCTTTACCTGCTTATCAGGATTACATCGTAAAAGCTAATGCGGGTGCCGCGGTAGGAAACCTCGGAGGTCAGAAAATTAAAGTGGCTGAAGCTTTTTCTTTGGGAGTAGGCAATGATGGCGCACCTGGTACTTTAGGATGCAAAGATACTGGTAATTCTGATATTCCAGATTGTGGTACTGGTGGTGTACTATCAACTTCTGTAGGGGGTGTTACAGCAAAATTAACGCCTTCTACTGCAACAACAGGTAAAATTGACTGGGCTTGCGAAATAAGTAGTTCTACTTCAACTATAACATCTAGTAATATACCTAAACAGTGTACGGTTGGCAGCTAGTAATATATCTAAAGGATGTACGGCTGGGTAGACGCTTTAGAAAAAAGGCGTTCAATCAGCTTGATTTAGAACATATGCAAAAACCATCCAGACTGTAATTGGTCTGGGTGGTTTTTTTGTTTGTTGTTCAAAGCAAAAACATAGTCAATTATTTTCTGTTTATGCAACCTAAACGAAACAGTATCACTAGTTCTGACGCTTTGCCTGGGAATTCAGCAGGGGAAACGCGGAACGTTTCGTAACGTAGCTCGTCAAGAGGGATAGGCTTCCTCAACACAGAGTATGAAAACGGGAAAAGATGCGCATTGAAACTGAAATAAAGCTTTTTTTAGAAAACGGTTTTTAACTTCTGTATTAACGCTGCCAGCGCTGTTAGTAAAACAGCTGCTGAAATCACACCTACTGAAACCAGCATATTACTAAGCCATTCCGGTTTTAACAGTAATATCATCCCCAGACCTAACATCATGCTACCCGAGAGCAATTTTAATAAGCGCCCATTCTGTTCGGACAGTTTTTTTTGCCCCATCGTCAGGGTAAACAACAGGACAATCACTAATAAAGGAATAATGTAGACGATGTTATACAGGAGCAGATACAGGTAATATTGTGTTGTGCTGAGTTCATTCAGGGTTAGCACACGCGTATAAACCATCGGCAGGCCAGCAGTGCAGAGTAGCTCATAACTGTTGGCGGCAATTGCCAGGATAACGGTGGCAGAGATCATGGTCGTCAAACTTCCGCTCTGGGTGAGGGCGCGTATGCGGGTAAACAGCCTGGATCTGCTGGAATCTGATAATGACAGGGAAACGCCCTGTTTAAAAAAGAAATAATCCTTGATATTGATCAATCCAAAACTGATTGCAATAAGTCCAGCGGCTGCGGTAATCATAATCAGTTCTTCAGTGATCAGAAACAGGTTAAGCCAGGCGCTCATAAACAGGAAGTACATCACTCCGGAACAGAAGACAAAAATTCCGCCAATAAGCAGCATTCTACTGCGAGTGCGGTGATGTACCATTAAGCTGAGCAGAAATAACAGAATAAAAAAAGCACAGGGATTAAAAGCATCCAGTGCGGCAATAATAAAGGTAAATACAGGTAGAGAAAAGTCCTGGTAATGAATGCTGCCCAGGCCGGGAATATTGAAATTTTCTTGTATTCCTGGGGTGTTTTTTTGCTGATGACAGGCCAATAATTTTTCTTTGAGTTCCTGACCTGTGGTTTCAGCGCGGTCATAACCGACCAGCATTTGATCACAAAAAATAAATGCAGGGACTGAATTAGCGGGCTGTTGTAATTGTTCTGCCATCAGTAAATAACGTTTCTGATTTTCGCGATTATCAACTAAATCATAGCTATATACCGTTAACCAGGGGTATATTTTGGGCAGAGCGTTAATCAGGGGCTTGGCTTCTTTACAATGCGGACAATAGCGCGACCAGAAATAATGCAGGGTCACTTGCTTGCCAGTAGATGATTCTTTAATAGTTTCTGCTTTTAAAGTTGTCGCAGTCAGCAGGCTACTTAATAAAAATAACAGGCCTACAAAAATGATAAATTTGCTTGATAGGACGTGTTTATATTGGGGAATATTGAGTATGCGGGGCATTCTATTGTAATAAAAGCTGATTGGGCTAATATGCTTAGACTTGTTAGATTTGACAAGATAACATCTTTTAAGCATCATTAATAATAAAAACCCAAAAAAATTATGAGTATCGATACTTTAAAAATACGTCGCATAGGGATAGACACCTATCATGAAAATGTTGCGTATCTAAACCGCGAATGCAGTATATATCGTGCCGAAGGTTTTCAGGCTTTATCTAAAATTCAAATCAGCATTAATGGTACTCGACTACTTGCAGTACTCAATGTGGTTGATGATGATGCTATTGTTCAGCCTGGCGAACTCGGTCTTTCCCTGCAGGCATTTAATTATTTGAATGCCAGCGAAGGAACACTGGCCACTGTTGATCATGCTGAAGCCCCCAAGTCTATGGATGCCGTGCGACGCAAGATTAACGGCGAACGTCTTGATCAGGCAGATTTTGATGATATTAGCCATGATATCGTCGAAACCCGTTATTCAAAAATGGAAATGGCTGCCTTTCTGGTTGCGACCGGTCAAAATAATCTTGATCGTGACGAACTGTTATATTTGACGCGTTCTATGTTGAATTCAGGTGAGCGGATGGATTGGCACGAACCCCTGGTAGCTGATAAGCATTGTATCGGCGGGATTCCCGGCAACCGGACTTCGATGTTAGTTGTGCCTATTGTTGCCGCGCATGGCATGTTAATTCCAAAAACCTCCAGTCGCGCGATTACCTCCCCATCCGGCACGGCTGATACCATGGAGATACTCAGTAAAGTCAATCTCACGCCTGATCAGATGTCTGATATTGTGCGTCAGGAGCGGGGTTGCCTGGTTTGGGGCGGGACAGCTAAACTGGCTCCCGTTGATGATATATTGATTGCAGTGGAAAGGCCCTTGGGCATTGATTCGCAAGGCCAGATGGTCGCCTCGATTTTGTCAAAAAAACTGGCAGCTGGTTCTACGCATTTGATTATTGATATACCGGTAGGTCCCACAGCAAAAGTGAGACATATGCGTCAGGCCCTGGCCTTACGTAAACTATTTGAGTTTGTTGGCGACCGGCTTAATATACACCTGGAAGTCATGATTACAGATGGCCGGCAACCAATAGGCCTGGGTATAGGGCCGGTTCTTGAAGTACGGGATGTAATGCAGGTACTCAATAATGATCCTGAGGCACCTGCTGATTTACGCCAGAAATCTCTCCAGCTAGCCGGTAGAATTATTGAGTTTGATCCTGATGTGCGTGGCGGGCAGGGCTATGCCATTGCCAGAGATATCCTGGAATCAGGACGGGCGTGTGCAAAAATGAAAAACATTATCAAGGCACAGGGTGCCAATGAAATAGACTTACAGCCCGGGAAACTGAGTTATCCTGTATGTGCTGACCGGGATGGCGTCGTAACCCATATTGACAACTTTCAAACAGCTAAAATTGCCCGTATTGCTGGCGCTCCGATGGATAAAAAAGCAGGTGTAGATTTATTTAAAAAACTGGGCGATAAAGTAACAAAAGGTGAAGCATTGTTTCAAATTTATGCAGAATTTCCTGCGGATTTCAAGTTTGCCACAAAACTGGCACAACAGAACAGCGGTTATAGTATTGGTGAAAAGGAACAAATTCTACAACCATTAATTGCCTTTTAGGAGAAAGAGACTATGTTGATACTGGCTTTTCCAGATTATCTGCCTCAGGCGAAAAGATTAGCATTAGCACTTGGTGCGCCATTGCAGAAAGTGGATTTGCACCAATTTCCTGACGGCGAAAGTCTTTTGCGATTACCCGTAGACTTGCCCAAACATATCATTATTTGTCGCAGCCTGAATCAGCCTAATGATAAATTGATCGAATTGCTATTGTGTGCAAAAACCGCGCGGCAGCAAGGCGTGCAAAGAATCACACTTGTCGCACCGTATTTATGTTATATGCGCCAGGATATTGCTAACCAACCTGGTGAAGCTGTCAGCCAGCGTATTATTGGACAAATGCTGGCGGAACTGTTCGATGACGTAATTACTGTAGATCCTCACTTGCACCGTATATCCAGATTAAATCAGGCAATCCCGATTGATAATGCGATTAGCCTCTCGGCAACGGATGAAATTGGTCTTTTTCTCCTGCAACATTTTAAGCATGCGGTATTGCTAGGGCCAGATAGTGAATCTGTACAATGGGTTGTCGCGATTGCCAAAAAAACAGGTTTTGAGTATTCTATAGCGGAAAAAGTACGCCAGGGCGATACACAAGTTAGCATGTGCCTGGCTGAATTTGATTTCCACAATAAACCCGTCGTCATTATTGATGATATGGCCAGTACCGGTCGAACATTGGCAAAAGCCACGGGCTTATTATTAGCAGCCGGCGCACAACGCGTTTATGCAGTCATTACCCACCCTTTATTTTGTCAGGATGCCGAAGCTCATATTATGCAGGCTGGTGTACAACAAATCTGGAGTACTGACAGTATTAGCCACACCAGTGCCTGTATTCATCTGGATAAATTACTGGCACAGGCGATAAAAGAAATATTATAGATGCTGACTTCGAATTATTCCGAAATTACTCAGGGGAATAGTTGCACCTAAAAACCGCAGTTGACCGCAATAAAACACTATAAGTGACTGAGTATAAAATATAATGATCGTAAATGCTTGTCACCTGTTGGGTGACTCTACTCAGCTTCACGGTTTTGTGCATAAATCCGAGCACGAAATACTGCGTTTCAGCTCTTGCCAAGGGCTACGGCCATTGCCTGCGAGCTGTGCCTTGTCTTTTATACTCAGATTTCCCGCAATATCTGTGCTCAACTGCGGTTTCTAGGTTGCAGCAAACACATCAAAAGAGGCGAAAGCAAATTATCAATAAGCTAAAATCCGGGATATTTCTCAACTTATTGGCACCATCCTTCAACATAAGTTGCATTCTCAAAATTTAGAGCTTATTATCAAACCAGATGATGATATCTACGATGTAATTTAGTTTTCTCATACCCACTCAAGATCTTATAAAGGAAAAATAAAATGTTTAAAAAATCGATTGCGTTATTTTTTACGGGGATTCTTATCATTGGCATTTCTGCTTGCGAAAAAGAAGAGGGTCCAATGGAAAAAGCGGGTAAAAGCATGGATAAAGCTGCTGCAAGCGTTCAAGAATCTACGGATAAAGCAGCTGAAAGCGTTAGGAAATCTTATGAAGAGACCAAAGATGCCATATTAGACAAAGGTCCTGCAGAAAAGGCGGGCGAAAGCATTGATGATGCAGTTGAAAATATTAATAAATAAGACTATGGCATCTGGCGCAGCAAGGTTATCAGCAGCTTCTGTTGAAGGCGCTTAATTCAAGACTCAAATATGCCGCTCCACAGCAATATATCGTTTACAAACCGGGTTTAATTTTTTAATGCACCGCATAAAAAATTAAACCCGACCTGTAGAATTTTTTAAAACAAGCATTCCTGGCGGGCTACAATCCGGCCTGAGTAGGCACTTCGCTATCTATTTCTGGCAAATCATTCTCTGAGCCTAATAATATCGAAATCCAGCGGGTATCCGTGTTCTTTTCTAAAACAATTTTAGCAATCATGGTAAACGGTACTGATAATAACATGCCGACACTACCAAAAACCCAGCCCCAGAAGGTTAACGATAAAAAAACCACGAGCGTTGACAAGCCTAGACCTCGCCCCATAATCCGCGGTTCCCATATATTACCTACCAGCATATTGACCAGAAAATAGCCTAAGGCTACTAATAATGAGCTATCGACACCCAATTGTACCAGGCTGAGTAACACGGTCGGAATGGCAGCAATAATTGAACCAATGGTAGGTACAAAATTAAACATAAAGGCAATTACACCCCAGAGTATAGGGAAATCAATACCTAATATTGATAACCAGATAGTAATTAGCAAACCGGTTACCAGACTCGTGATTGCTTTTATAGCAAGGTATTGGTTTATTCTGGCAACTATTTCTCGGGAATGATTGATAAAGTTAGAGTCATCAAAAGCAACCTGAATCTTTTGCGGTAATGAATAACTTTCAAATAATATAAAGATAACTGTCAGCTGGATCAGGAATATATCTGCAAAAACAGCCCCTAAACCGGTAATCAGTCCACCAATAAATTTCATGACTTTACTGGCATTAAACTCTTTAAATGAGTCAATATTAACCGCGTGCTCTATACCATGGCTATTCAGCCACTGAGTCAACGTGTCTGTTTGTAGTTTTAAATTATTCTGGTAATAGGGTAATTGCTGGGAAAATTCATTGACTGAACTAATGATATAGATACCCAAGGTACCAATTATTATAAATAAAGCTAATATTACCAGTAATATAGCCAAAGTAGATGAGAGACCTTTTTTATCTAGCCATGCCAGTGATGGCAGGCAAATAACAGCAATAAAAATCGATAGGAATAAGGGATTTAAAATCGGTGCTGCCGCCTTCATGCCGGCAATAATAATACAAATTGCGGCTAAGGACATAAGGATAGGAGTACGTTTAGTAGGCATATTCAACTTTTAGTGTGCAATTTGAGTCTAAACTGAGGGATTTAATAACACCTGAAACGAGACGCATAAGATGTGCTGAATAAAGTAGTGAGGCACTAGAGGGTATCCTGACTATCATACTTGTAACTTAATGTGTAGGGTACTGATTCAGCACCCTACTTGACTACGTATTATTTAAACCAGGAATCATAAAAGCGGGGATTAAACATTTTATTAATCGCATAAGCTATACGAGCCTTGGATTGTTTAACTGTGGCGCCCTCTTTGACATCACCAGTAGCCAGCCCCATCCAGATTACATAACCAGTATTTACATCTAGTGCTACAACGATTAACGCTGCTTTAGGAACATTTTCAGGGATTTCAACATCTTTTGCCGGGTCAGCTTTTAACTGTTGGGCTTCCATGTCTACGCCAGTAAAGAAACTTATTGCGACTTCTGCATCCTGATCGGCTACTTCTGTTAGACCTTTTGCGCGTAATTCACTGTCTATCAGAAATTTAATATCGCTGGAAACATCAAATTTTGGTGGTTGCCATTTTCCTTCGGGGTCGTTTAATACTTCTGCAGAGCCTAACCAGGCATATGTTGTATAAGCCTTTAAATTCACTTTAGGATCAGATGCTGTTTCAATTTCTATATCTTTAGTTGTAGAGGCACAAGAAGATAATAGTATAGATAGAATTAATAATATTAAAGGCGAGTAAAGTTTTTTCATGAGTTTTTAATTATATAAATTAACGAAACATCACTTTACCTTAAAAAGTATGCTGATTCCATTGCAATATCACCAAAGCAAACAATAATTAACTAGAATGAATTATAGACTTTTATACCTTATAAGCCGTATTTTGCATTAAAACTGAGAGTTTTTAAGTTTAAGGAAACACAAAGATTGCATAACTTGAGTTGCCTTAAGCGAATAGCCGGAGTTGAGTATTAAGAACTCAAATAAAACATTCTACTTGTCATGGGCTTGTGATTTAATAAGACTGTTATGCCTATTAGTTCACATTATAAGAGTTTATTATGCGTCTTTTTTTACACCGTTGGTATTGTCAGTTTCTGGTTGGTTTGTTTGCATTATTTTTGCTTGCCTGTGAGCCTAAAAATGAATATATCACCCCGCCGGCTCCAGAAGTGACTGTTAGCCTACCCATTCAGAAAAGTGTCACAAAATATTTAGAGTTTACCGGCACCACGCAATCAGTCGGGTTTGTCGAAGTTAGAGCTCAAGCAACAGGTATTTTAAAAAGCATGCACTTTGAAGCTGGAACAAACGTCAAGCAAGGCGACTTATTATTTATTATCGATCCCGAACCATACCAGGCGTCTCTAGCTGCGGCACAGGCCGGATTAATCAGCGCTCAAGCACAGCTAAACCGTACTCAGGCAGAATTAGACCGTGCCGATGAACTGATCAAAAAAAACTATATTTCGAAAACCGAGCATCTGCAACGTAAAACAGAGCGTGATGTGGCGCAAGCGGCAATTGGATTAAGATCTGCTGAGGTAGAAAGTGCAAAAATTCAACTGAGTTATACACAGGTCACTGCCCCTATTGCCGGACGCGTTAGTCGTAATATCGTTGATATTGGCAATTTAGTGGGTGAAGGAAAAGCCACATTATTAACGACCGTAACGCAATATCAGCCTATGTATGTCTATTTTCATTTAAATGAACGGGATTTATTAAGCATAATGAAATTGCGTGGCGAGAAAGCCCGGCAAATGGGTCATGCTCCTGACAAACAACCTGATCAGGGATTAAACATTCCTCTGTTTTTGGGTTTAGCAGATGAAGACGGTTTCCCTCATGAAGGGAAATTAGATTTTGCAGAGTCTGCATTGAATACCAATACCGGCACTATCGAATTACGCGGGGTATTTTCCAATACAGAGGTCCCAGAGCGTCTGATTCCTGGCTTATTTACCCGTTTACGCCTGCCTATTGGAGAAACGCCTGACGCTTTACTTATTGACGAACGTGCAGTAGGGGCTGATCAAAGTGGACACTATCTTTTAGTCGTCAATCTGGAAAATAAAGTTGAAAAACGCCTTGTCACCTTAGGTCAAAATATTGACGGCATGGTGGTTATTAGTAAAGGTATCAAAGCAAACGATCAAGTCATCATTAATGGTTTACAAAAAGCCAGTTCGGGTAGCATCGTAAATCCAATAACCGCTTCTATCACAGCAGGATAAACGCATGTTTTCTAAGTTTTTTATAGAACGTCCCATTTTTGCCGCTGTTATTTCCATTGTCTTGTTAATCGCGGGGACAGTCTCTGTGTTAACTTTGCCCAGTGCGCAATACCCTGAAATCACCCCTCCTACAGTTGAAGTTAAAGCAAGCTATCCGGGAGCAAATGCTCAGGTTATTGCTGAAACAGTCGCCGCACCGATTGAACAGCAGGTTAACGGTGTAGAAAACATGCTGTATATGTCCTCCACTAGCGCAGGAGATGGTTCCTATACCTTAACCGTCACTTTTGACGTCGGTACGGATTTAGATATTGCTCAGGTCATGGTGCAAAACCGTGTTGCTTTAGCCGCACCCAACTTACCCGAAGAAGTTAACCGCCAGGGCGTTAGTACCAAAAAGAAATCAGCCAATATTATTTTATTTATTGCTCTGACATCGCCGGATAGTACTTTTGATGAACTCTATTTAAGTAATTACGCTACCTTAAATATACGCGACCAATTAGCCCGTATTAATGGGGTGGGTGATGTTGTGATTTTCCCCCCTAGTGATTACAGTATGCGGGTATGGCTCAACCCACACAAAATGAAATCACGCGGCATTACCACACAAGACATAGTGAACGCTATGCGTGAGCAAAACGTACAAGTTGCTGCCGGCCAAATTGGTCAACCGCCTGTGCCACCAGGTACTAATTTCCAGTACACCATTAATGTATTGGGGCGCTTAACGGATGTTGCCCAGTTTGAAGATATTATTATTAAAACAGGCGATGATGGCAGCATGACGCGTTTAGCAGATGTTGCTCGTATCGATTTAGGCGGCAAAACTTACAACATTAGCGCCAATGTAAATGGCGTACCAGCAGCGAGTATTAGTATTTATCAATTACCCGGTGCTAATGCCTTAGACGTTGCAGATCAAGTACGCAAGACCATGGATGAGCTGGCGCAAAACTTTCCCCAAGGGCTAGAATATAAAATTCCTTATGACACGACACTTTTTGTTAGTGCATCAATTCATGAAGTCTTTGTTACCTTGTTTCAAGCCGGTGCTTTAGTATTCATTGTTCTGTTTATTTTCTTACAGGATTGGCGCTCTACACTGATTCCAGCGATAACAATCCCGGTATCCTTGATTGCTACCTTTATCGTTATGTCCATGATGGGCTTTTCCTTGAATATGCTCACACTGTTCGGCCTGGTACTCGCCATCGGCATTGTAGTCGATGATTCGATTGTTGTGGTTGAGGCAACCACGGCTTATATTGAAAAAGGATTCTCATCAAGAGAGGCTGCAATTCAGGCGATGAGTGACGTATCAGGCCCGGTTATCGCAACTACGCTGGTATTATTAGCGGTCTTTATACCCACCGCTTTTTTACCAGGCATTACTGGGCAAATGTATAGTCAATTTTCTTTAACCATTGCTGTCTCTACAGTGTTTAGTTCTATCAATGCTTTAACGTTAAGTCCAGCCTTGGCGGGTTTATTATTACGCCCTGCGCCAAAAGATAAAAATGCTTTTTTTCGTAGTTTTGATAAATTTTTTGAAACCAGCTCTAATGGCTATGCAAATTTTTTGAAAGTCGTCGTCCGCCGTGGATTGTTAATGATGCTATTAGCCTTAGGTATTGCCGTTATCAGTGGCTGGCAGTTTGGTCAAATTCCTGCAGCTTTTTTACCGGTAGAAGATCAGGGTTATGTGATCACTGCGGTGCAATTACCGGACGCTGCCTCTAAGCAACGTACAGAGGAAGTGCTAAAGAAGATTAATATCATCTTAAAAGAAACCCCAGGAATCCAGGACTGGATATCGTTAGGTGGCTTTTCTGCTATCGACGGTACTAACGCCTCAAATGCCGCAACAATTTATGTAGTCATGAACCCGTGGGATGAGCGTACTGCTGAAAATGAAACGCAAGCCGCTATTCTACAGCACTTGAATTCAAAGTTTCGTCAGATTCAAGAAGCCATTGTTGTTACCTTTATTCCTCCGGCTATTCCTGGCTTAGGGGTTTCTGGCGGCTTTCAAATGCAGATTCAGGACAAAGCTAACGTCGGTTTAGATGAGCTGCAGCGCATAACCACTAAAATGATTTCGGATAGTCGCAGTCAATCAGGCTTAGCAGGAGTCAACTCAACTTTTAGAGCCAGTGTTCCGCAAATATTTGCTGAAGTGGATCGCACCAAAGCAAAAACCTTAAAAATTCCTTTAGATGATGTTTTTAACACCTTACAGGCGTATTTAGGCTCGGCTTATGTGAATGACTTTAATCGATTTGGTCGAACCTGGCAGGTCAAAGTCCAGGCGGATGCGGAATTTCGCTTAAAAGCTGAAGATATACGCCAATTAGAAGTCCGTAATATAAAAGGTGAAATGATTCCGCTAGGTACAATAATTAGAGTTGATGACACAGTAGGGCCGCAAACCATTTTACGCTATAACCTCTATCCAGCCGCATCTATTACTGGTAGTGCTGCCCCCGGCTTTAGTTCAGGCGAAGCTTTAAGTTTAATGGAACAAATGGCGCAGACAAATTTCCCTGATTCTATTGGCTTTGAGTGGACGGGTATGTCTTACCAGGAAAAGCGGGTAGGCAATGAAGCCGTTATTGTTTTTGCTTTGGCAATTGTTTTGGTATTTTTGGTTTTAGCAGCTCAATATGAAAGCTGGAGTTTACCTATGGCGGTGATACTGGTAGTTCCCTTAGCCTTATTAGGCACAGTTGCCGCCTTAATGATGCGCGAATTCGATAACAATGTTTACACTCAGATTGGTATCGTACTCATTATTGGTATGGCCAGTAAAAATGCTATTTTGATTGTTGAATTAGCCTCAGAACTACGCGCTAAAGGCACCAGTATTTTTGAATCCGCAGTTGAAGCCTCAAGACTGCGTTTCCGTGCCATTTTAATGACGGCTCTTTCCTCGGTCTTAGGTTTTATGCCATTAATGGTCGCTAGCGGTGCTGGAGCGGCAAGTCGTCAAGCGATTGGTACTGCCGTGGTCGGCGGCATGGTTGCCGCTATCTGTATGTCGTTAATTTTTACGCCGATGTTTTATGTTGTGATGCAAAGATTCACTGAATGGTTTAGTCAGCCAAAAGCCCGTTAATACGAGTTTAACTTTATTATTTGTGAAAAAACTATCCTGGTAGACTTGTAACTCAATTTAACAAAGCTGCAGGGCGGTACTTTAGCTCACTAATATTACCCAGGCAACGGAGATCATTTACAACTTAATGAATCACGATAATAGTGCCGAAGATTTTTCCTTAGCAAGTTTCTTGATAGTTGATTTCTATGCAAGCAAATAACTCCGCAGCATCTGAGCAGCCTTTACGGGATTGTCGTAAACGAAATCGGTGGCAATTGCGTCACCTGTTTCAGGTAGGTTCTATCTTTCAATGGACAATTATTATCTTTTTTGCGGTAACATTGCCTTTGATTTTAACGCTAGTTTACAGTGTCAAAAGTATTCAGAATTATACTGATCAAAGTCATACGACATTGTTTCAAACAGTGCGTGTCTCTGAGAACAGTGAGGCTCTGCTCAAACATTTATTAGATATGGATCGAGGTATCCGTCAATATCAAATCCTTGAAGACCTTGCAATATTTACTGCCTTTCAAAATAATCATCAGGAATTTGTTGAAATTGCAGCAAGGACAAATCACTTTCAGCTCCCTCCACAGATAAAGAAACTATTAGTTAAGCTTACTGAAGATGAACTTAAATTGTATGATCAACTCTTGCGTATAAAAGGTTCAGGTACAGGTCAGTTGTCGAAAGAAGATATTAAGGAATATGTACAATTGCGTGCGGATGTACGTGAATTAGTGGCCCAGGGTAATAGGCAAATTTATATAGAAACCGAGTCATTATCAGTCTTAGCAATATTAGTCAGAAATCAGGTAACCAATTCAGCATTGATTTCTGTCATACTCGCTCTTTTGCTGGGCTTGTTATTATTGTATCTAATTAATAAACCCATTAAGAGTATTGCGCAGGCTATACACAAACTGGGAAATGCGCACTTTAATCAGCGCATTTATATTGAAGGGCCACGTGACTTACGTGAAATAGGGCTGCACCTGGAGTGGCTTAGACAAAAACTTAATCAACTTGAAAACAGCAAGCAGTTCTTTATCAAAAGCATATCGCATGAACTAAAAACGCCATTAGCAACATTAATGGAAGGTGCAGATCTGCTTCAAGATGAAATTGTTGGCGAGTTAAATGCGGAACAGCACAAGATTATCCAATTGTTACAAATGGCTAATATTAGATTACACAGCTTGATTGAGAACTTAATTGAATATCAACAAACGACTTCTAAATTGGCCGCAATGAATTATTCGCAATTCAATTTTAACCAGTTAGTACAGTATGTTTGTGCGGAGCATCAGTTACTACTTGATATTAAAAAAGTTAGTGTTGAATATCAAGACAAATCCGTTAATATTGTGGCTGATCGTGATAAAATCAGAGTTGTGATGAGTAACCTGTTTTCTAATGCGCTTAGGTTTTCACCTCAAGGTGGTCAAATTCTGATTAAGCTTGATGTTATAAATGATAGGCTACAATTATTAATTGCAGACCAGGGACCAGGTATTGCAAAAAGCCTTCAAGCGCATATTTTTACTGAATTTTATAAACAACCTGTGCCGGAAAACTGGAAAATAAAAGGTTCAGGTATAGGGCTTAGTCTTGTTAGAGCTTATGTCGAGGCTCATCAAGGTCAGATCAAAATAATGGCATCTGATAAACACTATTGTGGTGCTCACTTTTTAGTTATATTACCTTTAGCGCCCTAAGAATCTACACCAAAAATATATCAATATGAAGTGCGCTATATTTATACTCGCTGCTTTGTCAGTCAGTTTGACCGCTTGTCAGCCCGTTTCACGAGTTTACTCAGTTGAAAAAGCACCAGAAACATCTTTTAATTTTAAACAACTTTCTGAATATGGCGTGAAATTTGATTCTGAATATAAGGCTGCAGCAACAGAAGCCTGTACAAATTATACAAAGCTATATCAACAGGGTGACTGGCGTGCAGGCTGGATTTTAGCATTACAGGTTACCGAGCCCATTAAGAAAAGCTGTGTGAATAGTGAAGAAGCAATACAAATTTTAACAACGCTAGAAAATCAAAATAATATCAATCCTGAATTATTATGGTTATTGCGTGTGCATTTGAGCTGGCTAGAAGAACTGAAACTGCAAAGTAAAAACGTCAATCAGCTAAAACGCGCTATTAGCCGAAAGCAGTCTCAAATGCATGAGTTGGAACAAGAAAACCAGGATTTAGTGGAAAAACTTGAAGCGCTGAAAGCAATTGAAACCAGTATAAATCTATGATTAAACAATGAGTAACAATTTCCCTGATCAATTTAATAAACAAAGCATACTCTTAGTAGATGATGATTCAAGTTTATTGGAACTACTCTCTTTACGTCTAAAGGCTGTCGGATTGAAAGTTAAAACAGCAGTCAGCGGTATTGAAGCCTTGAGTCTTATTCCGCAGTGTCATCCTGATCTTGTTATCACTGATTTACGTATGGATGATATGGATGGGATGCAACTTCGCAAGTTGATTCAACAAGACTATCCTACCTTGCCCATTATTATTATTACTGCGCATGGCACTATTAAAGAGGCAGTTGAGGCTACCAGTGAAGGGGTGTTTGGCTTTATTACCAAACCGATAGATAGCAGCGAACTTCTGGATAAAATTGCTAAAGCTTTAACGCTTGGTTCGGGTAACCCGCACAGTAAGAAAGTGGAAGACTGGCGCGCTAATATATTGACGCGCAGCCAATTAATGGAAAACCTGTTAAGTGAAGTTAAACGCCTTGCTCAAGGTGATGCCAGCTTGTTTATTCATGGAGAAAGTGGTACCGGTAAAGAGTTAATTGCCCAGGCTATTCATAAAGCAAGTCCACGTCATCATGCTCCCTTTATTGCTGTAAATTGTAGTGCCATTCCAGAAGACCTGCTTGAGTCTGAATTATTTGGCCATTGTAAAGGCGCTTTTTCAGGGGCTTTTGAGCATCGACAAGGTTTATTCCAGGCGGCAGATACAGGAACTTTATTTCTGGATGAAATAGGGGATATGTCCGCTGCTTTTCAGGTCAAGCTATTGCGGGCTCTACAGGAACGGCAAATTCGGCCTGTCGGTTCCAATATTAGTATAGCTGTTGATGTACGTATTGTTTCGGCTAGTCACCATGATCTGGAAAAAAAAGCGCATGATGGTGATTTTAGAATAGATTTGTATTATCGCTTGAATGTCGCGAAACTGACTTTACCTAAGTTATCTGATCGACGTGAAGATATTTCCCTGTTAGCTAATTATTTTATTACTCATTCTGAGAGTACTTACAGTTATGTTGCTAAAGGCTTTTCGAACCAGGCAATGGAGCTTTTACTTAGCTATGATTGGCCAGGTAATGTCCGGCAGTTACAAAATGTAGTTGAGCATGTGTCTGCTCTTGCAACTACCCCTATCGTTCCAGCTAATCTGGTTGAAAAGGTTTTGCAGGAAAAGAACACTACTTTACAAGGCTTGAAAGAGGCTAAAACTCAATTTGAAAAAGACTATCTTGTCAGGTTGCTAAGATCGGTTGATGGAAATGTCAGCCAGGCGGCGCGGCTAGCAAAGCGTAACCGTACTGAGTTTTATAAGTTACTGGATCGGCATCAATTAAAGCCAACGGCATTTAAACAAATAAATGTCGAGTAAGCTTTCTATGTTAGGTTATGACCTCATGTCGTAAAAAGGCGACGCTGTATACGCTAAATTAGTAATAGGCGATGTTCTCGTTTGAGGGATTTTAAGGTATTGTTGTTACTGTTCAGAGACCTTAAGAATGTGAGTTGAAAAGTAGTACGCTGATATTAATTATCTGCAGATTAGTAAAACAATGAAAACCTGGATTTTTAAATGAATCCAGGTTTTCATTTTAGAGGGCAAAATTAAAATTTATTTAATCCAGCTTTTGCTCCATCAATTGCACCATTAGTGCCTTCTTCAACGATAGAGTCAGTTGCAGCACCGCTTACTGCGCCATTAACGCCATCAGTGGCACTATCTGTTGCTACTTGTTTAGCCATATCTGTAACAGATTGCTCTTCTACAGCGCTTGTTTGCTCAGAAACTTGTTCTGCTGTATCAGTTAGTTCTTGAGCGGAATCAGATGCAGCATCAATACTACTAGAGGCGTTATTAGCATCCTCTAAGTCATATGCCATTGCATTTTGAAAGCTAAAAATGAATAAACTTGCGAAGATAATTTTTTTTAACATTGTCTTTCCTTTAAGTAATTAATTGTCACTCTTGACAGAGGGCTGTTAAGTATATTAATAAAAATCAATATCAGCTGCGCAACTTGTTTCAATTCCTGTATTTACGCTGCACCAGGAATCCACGACTGGGTATTAATTAATATTATTTCTAGTAAGGCAGTTTTGATGCCAATTTATTTTCTATAAAATTATAGGCCTTTAGTATTGCATCAGAGGGGAGTTTAAACACTATAAATAAAAAATAGTTGTACTATTGTGAAGCTTATTTTTTACAGAACTGATTTTTTATTGGGCTTATAGCGTCGTGATATAGCGACGACCAACTTAATTTTAAGAAATAGTTGTCAGTATATGGCGTAGTGAAATAGGTATTTCATTGCTGAGGCCTTTTTAATAGTCTCCCAAAAAAACTGGATAATGATGCAGGTGGTCGTATTTGAGAGACATACGCTATTTGGAGAATGTAAACCATAGAAGAATTTATTAGCTTGGCTTGTCATCTTTATTTAACATTAGCAACGCATAATGTTCTTTTTTATAAAAATGAGAATGTAGATGAAAGCAAACCATTATTTACAAAAACTGATTGTGGAAAGAATCTCAAATGATGATGAATATCTTGGTATAGGTGCCGATTTGGGTCCGGAGGTTATTGATTTAATGAGTTTAAAAAAACAAACTATCGGTGATCATAATGCTTGTTGTTCAGACAAACATGCGATAAAACTAGATGAGTATGAGTTGGCTATGGCCAGTTGAATTAGTGCTTAAATATTTCGCGGCGGCACTTGCTAAAAAGGGCGCGTAGTCAGGATGTGGAGTTGCGTTCTGTGCCCTGGGCTTAAGTATTGTTAATTAAGCCCAGGGCACATTTCTGATGATGTAAAAGCCTATCTTTTGAGAAAATAATAAAGATAGTTACAATGTAAGATCATTTCATTACCTTCCAACTTTACGGCTTTACAGCGTTCAGTTTTTGATCTTCCTGGCTGGATTTGTTTTATGATCGCTCCACCTTCGACAGAGTATGTAACATCTACAGCTTTTATTCCATCGAGTCTTGGGTCAAATGCTGTAGACGTCAAGATGCCGTTATCGCGAAAGTTCCACTTATTTTGCACCATTTTCTTTTCTTTGTGTAAAGCAGGGGTTTCAGCATAAAGCTTCCATTCGCCTAGTATGACCGAGTTATCTTCCAGTGGAATTGTTTTTTCTGCGTAGGCCGACGAAACAAATAACACGCTAGCCAGAGTTAAGAGTTTTATTGTTTTTTTCAATTTTTGTCTCCAGACTGAGTTGATAATATTAGGAATTTCTATAATAGCACGATAGAAATATCGGTCGAGTTTATTTTAAGTTCAGTAAACCTTATATTAGTTGTCTTGAATATTCCATTTTTACAACTAGGGTGGTAAAATAATAAGCTTAAAAATAATAATGAAAAGAGGTGGAAACTATGAAATTTAATGTATTTTTTTTATTTGCTTTGCTATTTGTTTTTTCTAATCAATTGCTTGCGGCAAGTGAGGGTTCATGGGTTACCGAAAATGTGACAGGCGACTTGAAGCCAACTGCTGGTTGTAAAGATATAGAACTGGCAAAAAAACAGACTGCCCCAGGTAGTTACCGCTTCAATAAATATACAACTGAACTTTGTAATGGTAAAGGCTATGGTTGGGGAAAAATGAAAGTTGAAGATAATGGTGAAATGGTTTGCGAAGCTTGTGAAGGTGAATATGAAGGCATGGAAAAATACCGTTGTTTTATGAAGGATGTTACTGTGCAATGCAAGATAGTTAAGCGCGGTTTCTAACTGTCCTGATGTTTATCACAGTTTATTGACTACCAGTTTTTAAACGAGTTGGTAGTCAATTTTCTTCTTCAGAAGAACTATTAAACCACTATTCTGAACAAAAAATTGATAGAAAACAGGCTTGTCATGTCAGAGAGCGTATAGATAAAAAGTGAGGTAAATGAGGACAGAGACAACTTACATGTTATCCACTTACATTTTGAAAAAACTGTTTTAAGACAATGATAATTTTGTCATGGACATCAAGTTAAAATCACTCAACTGACCAAGGACGTCGTGGCAATTTAGCGATAAAACAGGCTACCCCTTGGGTTTATTAATAATATATAGGGAAATGAGAATAGACTGCCCGGTCTTTTATAGGAGCTGGCAGTCTAATGAGCAATTATCAGTACATTAACCCTCAGACCCATCCGTAGGTGATGATTCTTTTTTATTAGCTCTGGACATGAAGGCCATGACCGAGAGAATCATGACTATGATAATAAAAGGAATCAGTATTTTATACGGGATGGCGCTTTCTTCTGATTCTAAACCTACAGAAAAAGGCAAGTGCGAATCGATAGTCTCTCCCTCGTTAAGTACGGTGACATGGAGTAGGTAATTGCCCACTCCATGTTGTCTAAAGTCAACTTTTGCATTAATTGTACCTTTTTTAATTTGCTCAGGGCTGTGGTAATACACCCGGGTTCCTTCCGGTTCTTTGGTAACCTCAAATTCAACTGTAGTTTGTCGCAGTTTCGACCCTTCATAATCAATTACCAAATCTGTTAATCCTGCTTCCGGGATGATATGACAAAAGCTTCTACCACCTGATAATGCAGGTGTGTAGGCTGAAAAATGGATGACTTCTTTACCTACAGATATTCGACAGGTATCTATTTCACCTTTTGCACCTCTATGCGCATTTGCAGTCAATGGTATTATCAGAATTAAACATAAAATAGATAATAATATGCGTGAGTTGTATCTAATTATGCCGGATATATCAGAAAAAAAACCAGAGCTATTTTTGTACCCTGTTGCATTATTGCATTGTACTCTTATTAAGTGAATAGCATTATTGCTATTATGATAAATCATTGAAGTTAAAGCTGATTTTTTCATGTCATATCCTCTTAAAATACAGGCATTCGTATTCTAAACAATAGAACACTGTCTGCGTTTAATGAAATTGAATTTCTATTCAATATTTATTTGGCCGGATGGTTATTTTACTGACAGGATTTAATGTCGGTGTTGTGCCCTCCAGCTCTTATTATGCCGAAGCTGTTGATTTATAAGCCTGAACTATTGTCAGGCTAGTGTGATCATAGGTTACAAAGCAATCACCAGTCAAATACTTAAGAAATTTTAGCGCTCTGAATTGTTTCTTATGCTAATATGCCGTAGGCTGAAATAAGGTGTCGAAGAGCACTGTTTGTAGGGCCTAACTATAGCGTATAGCTATTTCTAAGTTCATTAAAAGTATTTACGAGGATTAACATGACTGAACTAATTTATATACTGACTATTCTTTATGCTCTCTATGTTATTGATAATGTAGTTGGAGATAAGTTGGTTTTATTCTTTGCTCTTTCAGCATTAGTTATTGGTATAGTTCATTAATGCCCGTTACTTTTGTTTAAAATGACGAGTGTATTTTCTTTTGTATAATAATCTAGCTACCGCATCGTTGTCTTGCAAAAGCATAATTTACAATTTTTACTTAAGTAGATTTGACTATTCGTTCAATTTTTTTGCACAGGCGCATTTAATACTCGTTCATAATGAACTAGAACAAAAGCTTGAGCCAAGAGTTTCCATGGATATCGCTAATTTAGCAGGTATTTCATCTGCTTCCGAAATGCAGGTCAGATATGTTTACTTTAATCGGGGATTATCGGTTCAAAAAAAGGAGTTAATTTGAGTTTAGTAAGACATGGTGTATCAATTGGCATAGCAAGAATAGATAATGAGTTTTTTCTATCCATAAAAGCATTTGGTAAACTCAAGCATGAGGATTATTTGACAATTAATCCAATGATAGACTCAGCACTGGAAGGCGTTAAACATCCTTATATTAATGCATTAATTGACGGTTCTGAGTTTCAAGGCTGGGAATTAAGAGCTGCATGGGATGATTCAAAGCTAGACTTAAAGCATAGTCATAAATTTAGCAAGATTGCTATTTTTGGTAATAAGAAATGGCAAAAGTATGCAGCAAAAATTGGTATCTGGTTTGTTTCAGGTGAAATTAAATACTTCGAAGATTCTGAGCAGGCAATAGCTTGGTTGCAGGAGTAAATCTATGTGACTGTACTTATCTGTACTTATCCTTTGTTGTAATAGTCAACTATTCCGGCATATATCCTGCAGTGGTAATTTAGCAGGTTAGTTATTAGTCGCTAAATGATTTGCCTGGCGCATGGAGCATTACTATTAATGCACTCAAAAAAATTTAAGTCCTATTTTATCAATTAATTATTTATGTCTACAATTCAGGCTCCATCACGTACTACTCCCAGCACGCACCAGCGTAATGCCGAAAAATTATCTAGAATTCCAGTAAAAGTAGTGCCCAGCAATACAGTTTTACGTAAACCAGACTGGATTCGAATTAAATTAACGGGCAATGAAGATGTGGTACGTATCAAAAAAACTTTGCGTGAAAACAAATTGCACAGTGTTTGTGAAGAAGCGGCTTGCCCAAATTTAAATGAATGTTTTAGTTTAGGCACAGCAACTTTTATGATTATGGGTGATCTATGTACCAGGCGCTGTCCTTTTTGTGATGTAGCGCATGGAAAGCCCGAACCTTTAGATGTAAATGAACCTATAAATCTTGCTAAAACGGTCAAAGAATTAGCGCTTAATTATGTGGTGATCACTTCGGTTGATAGAGATGATTTAAGAGATGGTGGGGCAGGGCATTTTGTTGCATGTGTAAAAGCGATCCGAGAGCAATCACCCGAAACTAAAATAGAAGTTTTGGTGCCTGATTTCAGAGGACGTGTCGTTGTTGCGTTAGAGCTGTTGCAGACTAGTCCTGTAGATGTGTTTAATCATAATCTGGAAACTATTCCTCGTTTATATAAGCAGGCTCGGCCGGGTTCTAATTATCAACAATCTCTTGATTTGTTAAAAGCGCATCATGAAATATTGCCGGAAATACCCACAAAATCTGGACTGATGTTAGGTATAGGTGAAACTCAGGAAGAAGTGCTTGACGTAATGCGTGACTTGAGAGAGCATCATTGTTCAATTTTAACTTTGGGACAGTATCTGCAGCCGAGCACTGATCATTTAGCAGTTCAGCGCTATTTAACGCCGGAAGAATTTGATGAGTATGCCATGTTGGCTAAGCAAATGGGATTTAAGCAAGTTGCAAGCGGTCCGATGGTACGTTCGTCTTATCATGCCGATGAGCAGGCGCGTGCGTTGCTAGCTAAATAACTTCAATGGAGAGTCTGTGCTTCGTTATAGGGTTAACGAGATCCAAAGACAACGATAGTTTTACCGTGGGCTGAAATTAATTGTTTGTCTTCCATTTCTTTTAAAATGCGCCCGACCATTTCTCTTGAGCAACCTACGATCCGACTGATTTCCTGGCGTGTTGTATGTAACTGCATGCCGTCAGGGTGGGTGATAGCATCAGGTTCTTTAGTTAAGTCCAGTAATGCACGGGCTACTCGTCCTTCAACATCTATAAATGCCAGGTCACAATATTTTCTACTTGTTATCAGCAGTCTGCAGGCGAGTTGTTCACCAAATAAAGTGAGTAAGTAGACTGCATGTTTGGCAAGTTCATTATGCATGGCTTGGTGTAGGCGAACATAACTGATTTCAGCGAGTTTACATGCTACGCGTGTTTTAACAGTGACCTGTCGATCGCCAGGAGGTTTAAAGACTCCAATCTCACCAATAAAGTCATTTTTATTAAGATATGCCAGAATAAGCTCATGCCCCTCTTCATCTTCAGCACACACACTGGTAGAGCCTTCGACTATATAGTGTAAGATATCACCTTTATCACCCGGTCGAATGATAGTAGTCTTAGCAGGATAGCTATGTAAATGACACAGCGTAAGTAATTTGGAAATAGCGACAATTTCTTCAGGACTTCTTGAGGAGTTGCTTATCATAAATAAATAAATTTGTTTTCAAACTTTGAAAAAGTACTTCCTCTAAATTTTAGTGTAACTGCATCAAAACTCCCTCACCCAAAAAAAGGGGATAATAGAAATGTTAAAATTAACAAATACATTTGCATATGATTAATTTTATCCTGATGCTAGAAAGTTAGAGTTGGTCGATAAGCCGGGTTTTGTCTTGGACAGTCATTCATCTAGGCCATAAGTCACCTTATAACTCAAGCGATCTACCCAGGAGCCGCGCGGGCCGCGCGTCTGCCCCTCTATTTGATCTTGCTCCAGGTAGGGTTTACCATGCCGCTTCTGTTACCAGTCACGCGGTGCGCTCTTACCGCACCATTTCACCCTTACCCAGCCCATGAAACTTGGTTTCATGGGCTGGGCGGTTTATTTTCTGCTGCACTTTCCGTAGACTTGCGCCTCCCAGATGTTATCTGGTACCTTGCCCTGTGGAGCCCGGACTTTCCTCTGTATTACTAAAGTTCAAGTAATACAGCGACTGTCTGACCAACTCTGTAAAATATTATAGCTGAATTTGACAGATAAAAAAGTATTAGTAATATTTTATGGATTGATTTGCTTGGGGTTGGTATGGATGGCTCTCGAATTATCAAGCATCATAATAAGAGAGTTATTCTTGAATTTCTGCTAACTCTAAAGCCGTTTGATAGAGTAGTTTTTTACGTGCGCCTGTAATCTCTACGGCTAATCTCACGGCTGTTTTAATTGAGCATTCAGTTAATAGCACTTGCAGTGTTTTTAATTGCTGGTCGCTTAATGAATCAGGTTTTTTTTCTATTTTGGAGCCGGAAACCATGATCACTAATTCCCCACGCTGCATGTTACTGTCTTGTGCAAACAGTTTAAGCATCTCTTGTATGCTAGTTTTTATAATAGTTTCGTGTAATTTTGTTATTTCGCGGGCAATTGCTATGTCATGATCTGCTGGTAATACACTAGCAAGGTCCTTTAGGCAGGCATCTATGCGATGGCAAGACTCATAGAATACCCATGTTGCAGTATTATTTTTCTGTTCTTCAAATAGACTGATTCGTGCGCTAGAGGTGCGAGGTAAAAAGCCTAGAAATGAAAATTGGGTAACAGCGAGCCCTGATGCAGATAAAGCGGCTATTAAGGCGCATGCTCCAGGTATTGGAGATACTTGAATGCCAGCCGTTTGTGCCAGAGCAACAACAGGCATACCAGGATCACTGATTAAAGGCGTCCCCGCATCTGAAATAATGGCAATTGAGGTGCCTTGAAGAATTTGCTGAATTAAACTCTCTGCCTTTTGTTGTTCGTTGTGTTGATGAAGTGCGATGCAATGTGTTGTAATGCCATGGTGTTGTAGTAAGGTGCGTGCATGTCTGGTATCCTCGGCGCAGATAAGATCGACCTGCTGTAATATTTCGATTGCCCTGATGCTAAAGTCGGCTAAATTGCCGATAGGTGTTGCTACAACATATAATTTGCCATGCTGATTAGGCATACTAGAGTCCTGAAGTGAAAGTAATGGCTTAATAGTATACTTCGAGCAATTGAGACTGAGTAAAGAATTTTTCCAGGTTTAAGAAATGTAACTGATTGTGGTGTTTATGAAACGATTTGCAGAGCTAATATTGAAAAGCCTGGCTATTAAAAAATTTTCGTTGCTTAGTGTGTTACTGCTAATCTCAGGTTGTGCTTTGCACACTGGCGAACAAGATCCAATCGCTGTGATAGAGAGCGCTGAGGAACGCAAAGCTGGTCAGTTATTTGAGCAAGGTAATTATAGTGACGCAGCCTTGTTATATCAGCGTCTTGCACAAAAAACATCTGCGCGACAAAATATTTTACGGCTACAGGCTGCGCAGGCCTTTTTAAAAATACCGTTGAATAATAAGGCAAAAATAACTCTTGAGTTAATTGCACCAGAAAAATTAAATAGCGGGCAGCGTAATCAATTTTATTTGATGTATGCACAATTAAGCATAAATTCAGGCGATATTGAACGGGCTTTAGATTATTTAATGCGTATTTCTGTGCCTTCATTAAGTCGTACTCAAAAAACTGTTTATTTTAAAATGACCGCCTTTACATATGCATTAACCGGGCAGATTGTTAAGAGTGTGCATGAAAGGATTGCATTAGATCTATACTTGTACACGGAGCAGGAGAAAGAGAGTAATAACAGTGCTATTTTAGAACTATTAAGTTTAATGCCAGAACACGTGCTGCAGGAGCAGCGTCAACAACAGCAGAAATCCATTGTTTATTCTGGATGGTTAGGTTTAGAGCAGACTAGGCGGGAATTTCCGGGTGGTACGCAACGGAAGCAAGCATTTAATGATTGGGGAGTTCGATACCCTGGACATCCAGCGCAAGTATTAATTTCTTCTGGGTATTTTCTGGTTTCTGGTTTTCAATTGGCCAATGTGAGTGTTATAGCTGTATTATTACCAGAATCAGGTCCTTATAGTCCTTATGCAGCAGCCTTGAAAGCAGGTTTTATCGAGGCGTATAAACGGCAAGAAAATATAGGCATGAGGCCAGATGTGCGTTTTTATGATACCCTGCAAACTGATATTTCAGTAATATATAGAAAAGCAGTTGCAGACGGAGCGCAATTGGTTATAGGCCCGCTTAATAAAAAGTTTATTAAGGAACTGGCGGAGCGCAATGACTTTAGTGTGCCTGTAATGGCGCTCAATTATGTAGAAGGGCTGGTAAAATCTAATTTGTATCAATTTGCATTAAGTCCTATTGATGAAGTTCAGCAGGCGGTGAAGCAGGCAAGCAAAGCTGGGCATCGTAACGCAATAATTCTTGCCCCCAAAAATACTGAAGGCAAGCGCATGGAGCAGTATTTTCAGAATGCATGGGAAGTCTCGAGTGGGCATGTATTACAAATACAGCGGTTTAACCCGGGGGTGAAAGACTTTAGCTTTCCAGTGAGGGAAATGTTAGGTATTAATGAAAGTCAATATAGATTTCAACGATTACAAAAAGTAATTGGCAATATTGAATATGAACCTAGACGAAGGCAGGATGTTGATGTGATATTTCTAGCCGCTAGTGAAAAAAATGCGCGATTAATTAATCCGCAGTTTTATCATAATCGTGCTGGCTCTGTTGCTGTCTACGGCTTATCAAAGGTGTATCAAGGTCGTATGGATAAGAATAAGGACATAGATCTTGAAGGTGTTACTTTCTGTACTATTCCCTGGTTATTTGATGAAACTTATCAGGGGAATTTAAGTATGTCATCTCTACAAGATATCTGGGCAAAGTTTCCAGAAAAGTATTTGAGCCTTTTTGCTTTTGGTATAGATGCATATGCAGTGGTTGCACACCTTAATGATTTGGCAACAATGCCATATTATGGTGCAACAGGTGGTTTGTTATTGAATGATCATAATCGTATTGAACGCCATTTGGCATGCGCCAAATTTAAAGGCGGGGAAGCCCTGGTAGTTGAATCAGCTGAAAAATATGATACAGAACTTCCTGCAGAAGCTATTTCGACGGTTAACTGATTATAGGATGCAAACTAAATTTACGAATAGTATTCAGCAGGGTCGGTACTATGAAGACCAAGCTTTAAGCTATCTTCTCGACCAAGGCCTGGAATTGGTAGCTCGAAATTACAGATGCAAATGGGGTGAGCTGGATTTGTTGATGCTAGAGCGGGGCGCGTTAATTATTGTAGAAGTGCGCTATAGAAAAAACAATCATTATGGCAGTGCTGTTGAAAGTGTGACAGCAAATAAGCAGGAGCGTATTGTCGCGGCGGCTAAACACTATATAATGACCTATAAAATAAATCAGCCGATTCGTTTTGATGTTCTAGCGATAACAGGAGATACTCAGACTGATTGGATTAAAAACGCATTTTAAGCTATGAGTTTGAAGAATAATATCAAGCAGCAAATCACTGAGAGTATACAGACGCAACAATTGGTTCTGGATGAGGTAAGTGAATATATCGAGTGCGCTGCACAACAAATTGTGAATGCGCTATTGGCGGATAAAAAGATTTTAAGTTGTGGCAACGCTGCTTCAGTATCCAATGTGCAGTATTTTACTTCCATTATGATTAATCGATATGAACGTGTGCGTCCATCTTTGCCAGCAATATCATTGGTAAATGATGTGCAAATGATCACCTCAATAGCGAATACACAGCACTATGATGATGTTTTTTCTAAACAATTGCGTGCATTAGGTCAGGCGGAGGATGTGTTATTAATCTATAGTGTGGAAGGTAGCGCTCTAAATCTAGTAAGGCTAATAAATGCTGCACATGAAAAACAAATAGCAGTGATTTTATTGGTAGGCGAAAATGAAACGACACTGCCCGCATTGCTTCATGAGGAAGACGTTTGTGTTAGTGTTCCTAGCCAGTCTGCGCAAAGAATTCATGAAGTGCACCTTTTGATTACCCATTGTTTGTGTGATTTAGTAGATAGTCAACTATTTGGTAATACTTTTTAATATGAAACAAGGCTTGATATTTATTTTGATTTTTATGCTTACAGCATGTAGTAGTTTTGGGCATGGGTTGGCTGAGTTAACCGGACTTTCTTTTTTGCATGATAGGCGAGATAGTAAAGCTATAATGCTTGATGAACAAATTGAAGATAGTGCTGTTATGAATTTGCACGGACTGGATGAGATAAAAGATAAATCACACTTTAATATTACTTCTTATAATGGTAAAGTACTCGTCACAGGTGAGGCAGAAACAGAAGATGTGCGTGAAATAATCATTGCTAATGTCAGGATTGTTTCGGGTGTAAAATTAGTTCATAACGAAATGATTGTCGGTCCGATTTCTAGTATGCAATCGCGTGGTGAAGATTCATTACTGACCATTAAGGTCAAAGATGCTTTAGCTGAAATACAAGATAAACCAGGCTTTGACGCAACTCGGGTAAAAGTCATAACCGAAAATAAGGTAGTCTATCTGATGGGACTCGTTCATGAAGGAGAGGGGGTGACTGCAGCAGAAAAGGTACAAAATGTTGCAGGGGTGAAGAAAATTGTAACCGTTTTTGAATATATAGACTACCCCAGTAAAAAATAAACAAAGAAATTTGGAATGTTTCTTTACAGGCTAATTTTTTAATAGAGATTTCAATATTTATCATTAGGTAAATAGTGTGACTTACTGTTTATAAAGAAGAAGAATAAAATTATACAGTGAGAAAAAGGCTTAAGCTAAGCTTAAAAGGTGTGTGAATAGAGCGATTGGAGGTTAGTTAAAACTTTAATGCAGGCATTAGAGTTTGACATTAGACTGCTTTCTGTTTTAAAGTTCTGTCCGCATAAAAATAAAAGTATGTAACAAAATTATAACTAAATCGGAGTACATAACATGGCAACACCATTAATTCAAATGGCATTAGATTCACTAGATTTCGACGCAACTGTTGCACTTGCTGAGCAAGTAGCTGATTCTGTTGATATCTTCGAGATCGGTACACCATGTATCAAACACAATGGTGTTAACTTAGTAAAAGAATTAAGAGCTAGATTTCCAAATCATTTACTTTTAGTTGACCTTAAAACAATGGATGCCGGAGAGTATGAGGCAACTCCTTTCTATGCGGCAGGTGCTGATATCTGTACGGTATTAGGTGTTTCAGGTTTAGCGACATGCACGGGTGTTATTAAAGCTGCAAACGCACATGGCGCAGAGGCACAAATTGATTTAATTAATGTTGACGATAAAGCCGCTTGTGCAAGAGCATGTGCAGAAGCTGGCGCACAAATCGTTGGTGTGCATACTGGTCTTGATGCACAAGCTGCTGGTCATACACCTTTCAATGACTTGGCATTAATTGCGGACCTAGGCTTAAGTGTTCGTGTTTCAGTTGCAGGTGGTATTAACCAGTCTACAGTTCAAGACGTAGTACGTGCAGGCGCAGACATTATTGTTGTTGGTGCAGCTATCTACGGTGCAGCATCTCCAGCAGAAGCGGCTCGCGAAATTCGTGAATTAGTTGACGCTGCATAAGGGTTAATATTATGCATCAACAACTTGTCGTAGATAAACTAACAAGCATTCTTTCAGCAACTGATGATTCTTATGATGAAAAGTTGACGACAATGCTTGATAAAGCAAATCGTATTTTTCTTGCGGGAGCTGGTCGTTCTAAACTTGTGGGTAACTTTTTCGCCATGAGATTGGTGCACAGCGGTTACGACGTTAGTGTTGTAGGTGAAATTGTCACGCCAAGCATTAAACAAGGTGATTTATTAATCATTATTTCGGGCTCAGGTGAAACTGAACAATTGATTGCCTTTACAAAGAAAGCGAAAGGTGTTGGCGCTGATATTATGTTGATCTCAGCAAAAGGCGATTCGACTATCGGTGATTTAGCTGATGGCGTGTTCCAGATTGGTACTCCGGAGATGTATTCCAAAGTTAAGGGTATGCCAATGGGAACTGTATTTGAATTGTCAACATTATTATTTTTGGAAGCGACTATTTCCCATATCATTCATGATAAGGGTATTCCTGAAGAAATAATGAGAGAAAGACACGCTAACATGGAATAACAAAAAAACGAGTGGCAAAGCCACTCGTTTTTTTATTGCTAGACAAAATCACACAAATAGACATGAAGAAATCTCATGTCTATTTTTCGTTTAATAATTAAAAAAAACTCTGGAGAACAATATGTCTTCGCGTAGAGAACTTGCGAACGCCATACGCGCTTTAAGCATGGATGCTGTTCAAAAAGCAAAATCAGGTCATCCTGGTGCACCTATGGGTATGGCGGATATCGCCGAAGTATTGTGGAATGATCATTTAAAACATAACCCGACGAATCCTGAATGGGCTGATCGCGACCGTTTTGTTTTATCAAATGGTCATGGTTCAATGTTAATTTATTCGTTACTACATTTGACAGGCTATGACCTGCCTATGGATGAATTGAAAACATTCCGTCAATTACACTCAAAATGTGCGGGTCACCCTGAGTATGGATATGCACCTGGTATTGAAACAACAACAGGTCCTCTAGGCCAAGGCGTCACAAACGGAGTTGGTTTCGCAATGGCTGAGAAGCTCATGGCGAATCAATTCAATAAACCGGGTCATGACATTGTTGATCATAATACCTATGTTTTTTTGGGTGATGGATGTTTAATGGAAGGTGTTTCGCATGAGGCATGTTCATTAGCCGGTACCTGGGGCTTAGGTAAATTAATTGCTTTTTGGGATGATAACAACATCTCAATCGATGGTCATATTGATGCCTGGTATACTGATGACACGGTTAAACGTTTTGAAGCGTATCAATGGCATGTACAATCGATAGATGGGCATGACTCAGATGCAATCAATGCGGCTATTGAAGCCGCTAAAAAAGTAACTGATAAGCCTTCTCTAATTTGTTGTAAAACAATTATTGGTTTCGGTTCACCTAATAAGAGCGGTAGCCATGATTGTCATGGTGCGGCTTTGGGTGATGAAGAGGTTGCACTTACTCGTAAAGAGTTAGGCTGGGAGTCAGCTCCGTTTGAAATTCCTGCGGATATTTATGCAGGTTGGGATGGCAAAGAAAAAGGTAAGGCGGCTGAAAAAAGCTGGGATGCTAAATTTGCAGCCTATGCAAAAGAATTTCCAGAGTTAGCGGCAGAATTCAAACGTCGTATGGAGAAACAATTACCTGCAAACTGGAAAGCAGCAACTGATGCAATGATTGCTGATACTAACGAAAAAGCAGAATCATTAGCTTCTCGTCAAGCATCGCAAAAAATTATCGCTGCATTAGCACCTGTATTACCAGAATTCTTGGGTGGTTCTGCAGATTTAACAGGTTCAAATCTAACCAGTTGTGCAAGTTTTACGCATGTCGATGGTAAGAAACCAGGTAACTACATCTCTTATGGTGTACGTGAATTTGGTATGTACGGGATCATGAACGGTATGGCACTGCACGGTGGTTTAATGCCATTCGGTGGTACTTTTCATATGTTCTCTGACTATGCAAAAAGCGCGTTCCGCATGGCTGCATTGATGAAAATCCGTACGGTTGCTGTTTTAACTCATGACTCTATCGGTCAAGGTGAAGACGGTCCTACTCATCAACCTATTGAAAATACATCTGCAATGCGTTACATTCCTAATATGGATGTATGGCGCCCTGCAGATTCTGTTGAAGTTGCTGTTGCCTGGACTGCGGCTGTTGAGCGTTTAGATGGCCCATCTAGCTTAGTATTAAGTCGTCAAGGTATTCCTGGTCGTAAACATGATGTTGCTGATTTTGCAGCTATGCGCAAAGGTGCATATGTGTTATCAGAAGCTAAAGGTAATGCACAGGTTATCTTAATTGCAACAGGTTCTGAAGTTGATTTGGCCGCTAAGGCTCAAGAAGCTTTGGCAGCTGAGGGAATCCATGCACGTGTTGTTTCTATGCCATCCACTAACGTGTTTGATCGTCAAGATCAAGCGTACAAAGATAGCGTCTTAACTCCAGGCGTTAAACGTGTTGCAATTGAAGCGGGTGTAACTGACTTCTGGCGTAAATATGTTGGCCTGGAAGGTGGTGTTGTTGGTATCGATACATTTGGTGAATCTGCACCAGGTGGGGTATTGATGGAATACTTCGGCTTTACAGTTGAAAACGTTGTTAAGACTGTAAAAGAAGTTTTATAATCTAAATACGTATTGAAGTAGTTTTACCTCATTTACGAATAGCCACTGATTAGTTATACTTGATCAGTGGCTTGATTCGTTTCTTACTACCTATAGGTGAATTGCGTGAAAAAAAATAATATAAAGAAAGGCATATTTACTGCCTTGTTACTTGCCAGTCCTTTCGTGACGGCAGGTACTCAATATCCGGCAGCTGATTTTCAACCCAAGGTTGTCTATCAAGATGAAAGTTATCAACATCAAAGTTCTGAATCATCTAACGCTACCAGTAATTCTTCAAGTAGTGAAAAATCAAAAGCAGATGCAAATTATCCTGCAGCGACTTTTCAACCTGAAGTGTTATATATCGATAAAGATTACAAGCATAATGCTGGATCAATACCAAGTAAATCGGTTCCACTAAAAAAGTCTACCGAAAAAGTGGCTTATGCTGCAGAAGAAAATAAGGCGGTAGCAGAGGAATCATCAATGAATCCATTGTTTGCTATTGTTGTCTTGGGCGTTGCTTTTTTCCTTTATAGTAAACAATCCAAAGGGACTGCTAAACCTAAAAAAACTGTTGTATCAAGAAGACAGACTCATTCAGGAAATTTTCGTAATGCTAATGGTGACAGTGGCGTAGCTAAATACTTGCAGAATAAGGTACCCAAACTTTCTAGTGTTGATAAATATTTACAAGCAAACCAGTCTGCACCTAAATCAGGCGTTGCAAAATACGTTGCAAGAAGAGTTGTAGCCGCAAAACAAGCAGCTTCTGAAAAAGTAACTGGTGTAGAAAAATACATGCGCAACCAAAATCGGGGATAATTAATATGGGATTTTTATCAGGTATTTTTTCCAGCAAACAAACTAGACAAGATATCTATCGTGATGATTTAGAAGAATCATCAAATGAAGGATTAACTAGTGTAGCTAAATATATACAAACTCAAACCAGTAAACCTGTTGAGCATGGTAGCTATTCGAAAAAGTTAAGTGGCGTTGGTGAGTATATAAATACTCATAATGCTAGATCGGTAGAACTTACTAGAGCTGAAAAGGACGTGATAAATGCCCGCATTAATGAGACGATAGAACTAAGAAAAATAGAGGAGAGCTTGATGAGTGCAGAAAATGAAAAATTAAGTGGTGTGGCTAGGTATGTTGAGAGTCAGGCACAAGCCATAAGAGAGGCTCAAGAAGCAGCTGGAACTGTAACCGGTGTTGCAAAATATGTATCAAATTTAATTGAAAATAAACCTGTTATTACTGGTGTTTCAAGATATTTGTTTAATCGTGTTGATGCGCAGGTAAGTAGTGTTGATAGATATGTGATTAATAAGTCTCTAGCGGATAAAAATAAGCCAGTGAAGGTCATTATTCCACCGTCAAGTGTGACGAGATATTTAGAAAGCAGACCTACAATGTTGACTAGCAGTGTTGCAAAGTATATTGCAAAACAAATAGTTGCAGGAAAACAGGCAGTTGCCTAATTAGTTTATCCTGTAAGTTCCTTACAGGATAAATTGCTTTGTATAAATTACTTTCGGCTACCAGGCCGAAAGTAACAAATACAATGTATAGCTTTATCTCATGCCATATTAAAATCTGTTTTCCTTAATTTCGTCGTATATTAAGGAAAACAGATTTAACCTCTGCGACAGCTTTTTTATTGCTTGTATGTCTCTAAGATACAATTTCATTATGAATAGTACAATTTTTGTGAAGAGGCAGCCGTCCCGGGTGGAATTTTTACAAATTTGGTAAATAGCAAAGATTTCAAAGCTAATCAGTATCCGTTAACGCAGTTTTAAAATGTGTTGACTTATTTTAACTATAATTACAATATTTAAAGGTATCTAACAATGGCTAATTACTTAGACCAACTTAAAGCAGTAACTGTTGCTGTCGCTGACACAGGCGATATCGGTGCAATTGAAAAATTTACACCACGTGATGCTACGACGAATCCTTCATTGATTACTGCTGCTGCACAAATGCCACAATATCAAGGTATTGTTGATGATACTTTGAAAGCAGCTCGTACGACGCTTGGTGCCTCCGCTTCTGCATCTGAAGTTGTAGGATTGGCATTTGACCGTTTAGCAGTATCTTTCGGTTTAAAAATTCTTGAAATCGTTCCGGGTCGAGTTTCTACAGAAGTTGACGCTCGTTTATCTTATGACACAGATGCTACGATTGCTAAAGGTCGTGATTTAATTGCGCAATACGAAGCTGCTGGTATAGATCGTAAGCGTATCCTGATTAAAGTTGCAGCTACATGGGAAGGGATTCAGGCAGCTAAAGTGCTGGAAAAAGAAGGAATCCATACTAATTTAACATTGGTATTCGGCTTACATCAGGCAATCGCATGTGCTGAAAATGGCATTACTTTGATTTCTCCTTTTGTTGGACGTATTCTAGACTGGTATAAAAAAGATACTGGTCGTGATTCATACGAGCCAGCTGAAGATCCTGGTGTGGTTTCAGTAACTGAAATTTTCAACTATTACAAAAAATTCGGTTTTAAAACTGAAGTTATGGGTGCAAGCTTCCGTAATATTGGTGAAATTACTGAATTAGCTGGATGTGATTTATTAACGATTTCTCCAGGATTACTGGATGAATTGCAATCAACTGAAGGTGTATTGCCTATCAAGCTAGATGCTGTTAAAGCACAAGCTATGAATATTGCAGAAATCAATGTTGATAAAGCGACATTTGATAAAATGCATGCTGAAAACCGTATGGCAACAGAAAAACTTAAAGAAGGTATTACAGGCTTTGAAAAAGCACTTATACTTTTAGAAGAGGTATTGGCAGCTCGTCTTGCTGAATTAGAAGCTTAATAGTTTAATTAAGTCATCTAGGAAAAGGCCTACAACGTAGGCCTTTTTTATGTCTGAAAGAAAAGTGTAGATTTCCAGTAGATGGCTAACAGTAGTGCAGATAGAGATTTATTGGTTTACATTTTTATTGCTGCATAGCAAAATTTAACTCAAGCTTTACTATATGCTTACTTAACTCTCATTCCGGCAATGGCTCCATCATCCGGGTGGAGCACCCATAATTCTTCGCCACCTGGTCCTGCAGCAAGAACCATACCTTCAGACAGACCAAACTTCATTTTACGTGGCTTTAAATTGGCGACGACTACCGTTAATTTGCCTTCTAGATCTTCGGGTTGATAGGCCGATTTAATGCCCGCAAAAACATTTCTGGTTTCATCGCCAATATCAACAGTTAATTGTAATAACTTGTTGGCACCTTTTACGTGTTCAGCTTTAATGATTTTAGCGATGCGCAAATCAATTTTTGCAAAATCATCAAATTCGATTTCATCCGCAATCGGATCAAACTTGTTTGCTACTGGTTCAGCTATTTTTTGCAGGTTTTCTTTGGAGTCTTCTACTATGGCAGCAATTTTTGTTTCGTCTACCCTTGTCATTAAAGCTTTAAAAGTCTTTATTTTATGGTCTAGTAAAGGCTCAGCTGCACTGGGCCAGGACTGTTCAGGGATATTTAAAAAATCTTCACTTTCAATTGCTAATACTGGAAGTACTGGTTTTAAATAAGCGACTAATAAGCGGAACAGGTTAATACCCATAGAGCAAATATCGTGTAATTCCCGATCTTTTCCATCCTCTTTGGCAACTAGCCAAGGTTTTTTCTCATCTATGTATTGATTAGCTTTATCGGCGAGAGCCATAATTTCACGCATCGCTTTTCCGTATTCGCGTGATTCATATAAAGCAGCGATTTCTTCACTTGCAAGAGTGAATTGTTGGAATAATTCAGGTTCTGAACAATGAGCAGATAATTGATCATCAAAACGTTTTTTGATAAATCCACTACAGCGGCTAGCTATGTTAACGACTTTGCCCACTAGGTCGGAATTTACTCGCTGAGTAAAGTCTTCAAAACTCAAATCAATATCATCAACACCTGAACTGAGTTTAGCTGCAAAATAATAACGTAAATATTCAGGATTCAAGTGGTCTAAATAAGTACGAGCTTTGATAAAAGTACCGCGCGATTTAGACATTTTTTCACCGTTAACGGTTAGAAATCCATGTGCAAAGACTGCGCTAGGGGTTCTAAAATTTGCCCCTGCTAGCATTGCCGGCCAAAATAAGGCATGGAAGTAGATAATATCTTTACCAATAAAATGATATAACTCTGCTTTGCTATCCTTTCCCCAAAACTCATCAAAATCGAGATTTTGTTTAGAGCAGAAGTTTTTAAAACTAGCCATATACCCGATTGGAGCATCTAGCCAGACATAAAAATATTTGCCTGGAGCATCAGGGATTTCAAAGCCAAAATAAGGAGCATCGCGCGATATGTCCCATTCCTGTAGACCACTTTCTAGCCATTCAGCTAGTTTATTACTGACTTCTGCCTGTAAATGGCCCTCAGTAGTCGTCCATGTTTTGAGCATTTCATTAAAATCAGCGAGTTTGAAAAAATAATGTATTGAGTCTTTTTCTATAGGTTTTTCACCTGAGACTGCAGAAATCGCGTTTTTTAGTTCGTTAGGTGAGTATGTGGCTCCACAAGACTCGCAATTATCACCGTATTGATCTTTAGCATTACATTTTGGACAATCGCCTTTAATAAAACGATCAGGTAAAAACATTTTTTTAACTGGATCGTAAGCCTGGGTAATATTCCGTGAAGTAATATGACCATCATCGCGAAGGCGTTCATAAATTAAACTGGAAAAATACTTGTTTTCTTCTGAATGAGTGCTGTGATAGTTATCAAACTGAATGCCAAATTCTATAAAGTCACTTAAATGTTCTATACCAACTTGGGCAATTAATTCTTCAGGTTTAATGCCTTCACGGTCAGCTTTTAGCATAATAGGCGTGCCATGGGCATCATCAGCACACACGTAGTAGCATTGATTGCCACGTTGTTTTTGAAAACGAGACCAGATGTCAGTCTGTATATATTCGACTAAATGGCCTAAGTGGATAGGTCCATTGGCATAGGGCAGTGCACTGGTGATAAGAATTTTTCGATGTGGCATAACGAATTAAGTCTGTTTAGGATTTGTGGCAAAATAATCAGTTATTATGGCATAAATTAGTTTATTATTTCGAGCTGAAATCTGATATTGAACAGGAAAACTAGAAAGTTACACAATAACCTAGTAAAATACTAGGTTATTAACTTATTTATAACACTGCTGCGATGGAGTAGCTAAAATGTCGATGATTGAAAAAGCAGATATAGAAGACTTATTAAAAAATATTATTGATCCAAATGTTGAAACTGACTTAATGAGTGCGCATTCAGTAAAATCAATTGATGTCCATGGTGGGCATGTGCTGGTTAATATAGAATTAGGCTATCCAGCAAAAAGTTTTATTGATGGGTTCAAGCTGCAAATTACCGACCAAATTTTAGCACTCGAAGGTGTCAGTTCAGCGGATGTCAATATTATTGTTAATATTGTTACACATGGTGTACAGAATAATCTTAAACCTATTGCCAATATAAAAAACATTATCGCTATTGCATCGGGTAAAGGTGGCGTTGGTAAATCTACAACTTCAGTAAACCTTGCTTTGGCTCTGGCGGCAGAGGGGGCTAATGTGGGTATTCTGGATGCTGATATTTATGGTCCAAGTATCCCAACTATGCTCGGTTTATCGGGTTACCCTGAAAGTCAGGATAATAAAACCATGATGCCAAAAGTTTCTTATGGTATCCAGACTATTTCAATTGGCTATTTAATCGAGCCAGACCAGCCAATGATCTGGAGAGGCCCTATGGTAACTAATGCCTTGCAGCAATTATTAAATGATACCAACTGGTCGAATGTAGATTATCTGATTGTTGATTTACCACCAGGGACTGGAGATATTCAGCTGACACTGTCACAGCAAATTCCAGTCAGTGGCGCTGTTATCGTGACTACGCCCCAGGATATAGCGCTAATCGATGCGCAGCGTGGTTTAGGGATGTTTGAAAAAGTCAATGTTCCTGTTTTAGGTATTGTGGAAAATATGAGTATGCATATCTGCAGCGAATGTGGCCATGAAGAAGCTATTTTTGGCTCGGGTGGCGGGATGGCGATGGCTGAGAAAAATAATTTAGAGTTGTTAGGCTCTCTACCACTGGATATACATATACGCCAGTTTGCTGACAGTGGAAGGCCCACGGTTGTAGCTGATCCTAATGGCCGAGCAACTGAAATCTATAAAGAAATTGCGCGCAAAATGTCTGCTAAATTAGCACTGAAAAGTAAAGATTATAGTAGTAAATTCCCTAATATTGTTGTGCAGAATACTTAAAGACTGGATAGTCTTATACTTCGCGCGATGAGCGTGCGAAGTATAAGTCAAAAGGGATATCTATCAGGATGCGGCAATCCCTGCAATATTGTAACCACAGTCTACATAAGTGATTTCGCCTGTGACACCTGAAGCTAAATCAGAGCAGAGAAACGCAGCTACATTGCCGACTTCTTCAATGGTGACATTTTTCTTTAAAGGTGCAGTATCGGCGGCTTTGCTTAACATTGACTTGAAATTGTTAATACCGGCAGAAGCTAATGTTTTAATAGGCCCCGCAGAAACAGCGTTAACTCTTGTTCCTTCAGCGCCTAAGGCAACGGCCATATAACGTACATTGGCTTCCAGACTTGCTTTAGCAACTCCCATGACATTGTAGTTAGGAATTGCACGTTCAGCGCCCAGATAGCTAAGAGTCAGTAGTGAACCATTACGCCCCGCCATCATTTCTCGTCCTGCACTCGCTAAAGCGGTAAAGCTGTATGAGCTTATATCGTGGGCAATCCTAAAGTTTTCGCGTGTTGTCGCAGAGACAAAATCACCATCCAGTGCTTCACGAGGTGCAAAAGCGACAGAATGCACAATACAATCCAGTCCATCCCATTGTTTACCCAATTCGGTGAATACCTTGTCAATTTGCTCGTCACTACTGACATCACATTCAATAGTGATATTAGAATCACATTCTGCAGCCATCTTCTCTACGCGGCCCTGTAATTTATCATTTTGAAACGTAAAGGCGAGTTCGGCACCTTCGCGGTACATCGCTTGAGCAATGCCCCAAGCAATTGAGCGGTTGCTGGCCAAACCAACAATTAATACGCGTTTGCCTTGCATAAATCCCATTTTTATTTCTCCAGTGAGTGTTAAAAAGTGTTGTTTGTTAAGTATCTATGAGCAGTGTTCAGAAATCCAGTTTTAGTCAAAGCATTTAAGTGCCTGGAAAAAGACATCGCTGCAAGTAAATCGGTCTTTAATCAATTTTATCCTCAGTGACTACAATTTCATCATCACTGTGATGAGTAGAAGGCAAGTTTAGATTGCGTCGCACTTCTAAAATGAACTCTAAACCGATGGGTGAAAAGACGTTTTTTCCGATAGACTGTAAGCTAAGCGCTGTCATCATCGTGGCCTTTTGAAAATCAGAGCATTTGCGCATCATAACAGAGAAAATATAGAGAGCACTTTCTGCAGTTATTTCTTCGCTGTTAATCATATATTGCGCTATTTCGGTAAGTTGTATATAGGCCTTTATTCTTTTTTTGCGATTAATAAAACCTATAGAAGGCATATTATCGATAAGTTTCTCGTAGGCATCCGTCGTTCTTTCTTCTAAGCTGATATCTTCTTCTAACATAGAGGGGAATAAAATTCTTTTGTTCTAAAATTGGAAACAATAAGTTTGAAAATGAGTATATTGTTGTTTAATTTATTGCAGCGTAAAATAGCTAGCAAATGAAAGGTCAACATTTAGCCTTTTCACAGCGTATTTTAACAGGATATTAACATGACAAACCTTAATAGAGACATAACAACTGCTACTTTATTTGTTGCCGGACTGTGGGGCTTCATTACAGGCCAGTTTATTATATCAACGGTATTATTTGCTAGTGCAACTGTTTTGAGCAATATCACCACAAAAGCTGAGTTATCTAAGTTATAGAATTTATTTAAGCTGAAACCCTATAGCAGCCTTGAACTTAGGCAGAAATATGATTTAGCACTTTAGTTTTTTAGCCTTCCTCGTGTGAAAAAGTATTCAATGCTCTTTATCTTGCCCTCTTTACCTTTTGGTATAGGGGGCTTTTTTTTGCTTGAGAAAAAACTGTCTTGATGACGTGATTAAGTTAAAATCTCGTTGTTAACTGGCTCATGGCTTTATTCATATGGGTTATTAAATTTTCCATGTTAATATATTCATTTGTATGGACTTAAGGTATCAAGTGCTTAATGAATCAACAACTTATTGAGCTAGAGTACAAATTGGGTGTGTCAAGGTTAGACAAAATTGACGAACCATTTATACAAGAGCGAGGAATAGAGCTTTGGTTAAAGCGAGATGATTTATTACATCCTGTTATTTCGGGTAATAAATGGCGTAAATTAAAATATATTCTGGATCACGCCTTATCATTAAATACGCGAAAGATAATTTCTATGGGAGGAGCTTATTCTAATCATTTGCATGCCCTGGCTTATGTTGGCAACAAATTAGGTATAGAAACGCAAGGAAAAATTCGTGGTGAGCGACCTGAGGTTTTGAATCCAAGTTTATTAGATATGTCTGAATGGGGCATGTCTTTGGAGTTTGTCTCGCGTAGTGAGTATCGTCAACTCAGAACGTATAAGCAAAATAGATTTTTGCCATCATTAATACCTGCTGAGTATTGGCTGCCTGAAGGGGGATCTATAGAGTTGGCATTACAAGGTGTTGCTGAATTAGTCGATGAAATTGATATAGCTTATGATGTGCTTTGTGTGCCCTGTGGTACTGCAACTACCCTGGCCGGACTTATCAGTGCAGTGCCCGCAAATAAAAGAGTACATGGCTTTGCTGCCTTAAAGGGAGCAGATTTTCTAGCTGATGAGGTAAAAACGTTATTAAAGCACACTGACTGTCATGATGTTGACTGGTTGATTCATTTACAATATCACTTTGGTGGTTTCGCAAAAATAACACCTGCTCTAGGTTTTTTTATACAACAGTTTGAGCAAACGCATAGTATAAAATTAGAGCCTGTGTATACGGGGAAAATGCTCTATGGGATTTATGATTTAATAAGACAAGGCTACTTTACATCCGGACAAAAAATTATTGCACTCCATACAGGGGGATTGCAAGGTAATAGAGGTTTTACAACTAAATATTCAGGCTAAAAGGAAACGGGTATATAAAACAATGGCAGAAAATACAGAAAATACTGAAGTGCTAGATGAAATTAATTTAAGTGATCCGTCACTATATTTTAATCGTGAATTGAGTCTTTTGGAGTTTAATGTCCGTGTTTTGGCGCAAGCAAAAAATGAAGACTTGCCTTTACTGGAGCGTTTAAATTATTTATGTATTTCTTGCTCTAATTTAGATGAGTTTTATGAGGTCAGAGTCGCTAGTGTTATTCAATTAGCTAGCATAGATCCGTGTGCAACCATGAGTGATGGCTTGAATGCACAAGAGCAACTGGATGCAATTGCACCAAAAGCACATGAATTTGTGAGTGAGCAATATCGAGTACTAAATGAATTACTTATCCCGCAGTTAGCCAAGGAAAACATTCGTTTTATTCGTCGGCATAAGTGGACGGATAAACAAAGGGAATGGTTGAAAATATTTTTTCACGAAGAGTTATTGCCCATTTTAACGCCAGTTGGCCTGGATTCAGCGCACCCGTTTCCCCGGATATTAAATAAAAGTTTAAATTTCATTATTTCTTTAACCGGAAAAGATGCCTTTGGGCGTAATAGTGGACGTGCGATTTTACAAGCTCCAAGAGCTTTACCGAGAATTATCCAGCTACCGAGCGAAGAAACAGGTAGCGGTCAATATGACTTTGTATTTTTATCATCTATTATTCATGCTTTTGTTGATGAATTATTCAATGGCATGACGGTTAAATGTTGCCATCAGTTTAGAGTGACACGAAATAGCGATCTTTTTGTCGATGATGATGCTATTGATGATTTACTGAATGCTGTAGAAGGTGAATTAGCCATGCGTAATTACGGTGATGAAGTGCGTTTGGAAATTGATGCTGACTGTACTGAAGGGACGGTTGAATTTCTAGCAAAACGCTTTGGCATTACTGAAGATCAAGTTTTTTTAGTGAATGGCCCGGTTAATTTAAGCCGCGTACAAGAAATATCAAGTCTGGTAGACCGTCCTGAATTAAAATTTCCACCTTATACACCGTCAACGCCTAGTCAGCTAGGGCGTAATAAGAACTATTTTGATGCGATTAAAAATCAGGATATTTTGTTGCATCATCCCTATGAGTCTTTTGCACCAGTAGTTGAATTTATCCGCCAGGCCGCTCAAGACCCTGATGTTTTGGCAATTAAACAAACACTGTATCGAACCAGTACTGATTCACCTATAGTGAATGCTTTGTTAAAAGCAGCACAGGCAGGTAAAGAAGTCACGGTGGTTATTGAGTTACGCGCGCGCTTTGATGAGAAGGCTAATATTACCCTGGCTGCAAAATTACAAGATGCAGCAGTCCATGTGGTGTATGGTGTAGTCGGGTATAAGACCCACGCTAAGATGTGTTTAGTAGTGCGTAAAGAAGGTAAGCAATTTAAGGATTATGTGCACTTGGGAACCGGTAATTATCACCCTAATACCGCACGATTTTACACAGATTACGGCTTGTTTTCGAATAATCATGAGTTAGGCGAGGATGTAAGAAAAATATTTGTCCAGTTGACTAGCCTGGGAAAGGTGACTAAGTTAAATAAATTGTTGCAGTCTCCATTTACTTTACATAAGGGTTTATTGGAAAAAATTGAAAGAGAGATTGGAATTGCCAAAAAAGGTAAGCCTGCAAAAATTATTTTTAAAGTAAATTCGGTTGTTGAAGATAAACTAATTCAGGCTTTATACCGGGCTTCTCAGTCAGGAGTTGAGGTTAAATTAATTGTGCGTGGTATTTGTTCATTAAGACCGGGTATTAAAGGCGTTTCTGAAAATATAGAAGTACGTTCCATTATAGGAAGGTTTTTAGAGCATACTCGCGTCTATATGTTTGAGAATGGTGGAGATCCAGAGGTTTATTGCGCTAGTGCGGATGTCATGAGTCGTAATATGTTCAATCGAGTCGAGGCCTGTTTTCCGATCGAAAAAAAGCAATTAAAAACTCGGATCCTGGATGATCTGGCTGCATATTTAAAAGATAATGCGAGTTCATGGATAATGCAAAGTGATGGCAGTTATATACAGAGCGTAGCTGAGGGAGACGTTTATCAAGTTCAAAAGGCATTGATGGAACAGTACTCTGCTAACTAAATTTCTGCGTGCAGGGTTGAGCTATCAGTTTTTTGCTTATAGAAAGTATCTTATTAATTTCTTCAGAGCTTAAGTTTTTACACAAGCATCCTGAAAATAAGTCCTCACAAAGTAGAGCTGATAAATTTTCACTGTATGATATTGGAACTATTTGGTAAAGTTCTTTCTATCTTAGATGTATACTTCGCGCGGTGACGGTTGCGGATTTTATAACGAGTCGATTTTTGTTGAGAGCAAGGCGCTGAAACAGGCGCATAGCTAGCTACGCAATTGTTTCAGTAACGCAGCTATCTGCAAAAAGCGGCCGATAGGAAACCGCAACCGTGGCCGTGCGAAGTATACATATTACAAATAAAAATTCCTTTACAGTGACTTACCTATTTAAAATCGTCTTTTTTATTTTAAGCTTCTCAAGTTTATCTGCCTGTAATGATCTGGTACTTAACAGCCCTTATCCGGCATCTGCAGAAAAAAATCAGTCTGTTTTGTATTCGTCATTTTCAGAACGCCCACGGCATTTAGATCCTGCAAAGTCCTATAGTTCCAATGAATATACATTTATAGGTCAAATCTATGAACCACCTTTTCAGTATCATTATTTGAAACGCCCTTATGAGCTTGAGCCGTTAACAGCCACTCAAATGCCTGAGGTTACTTATATGGATAGTTCGGAAAAGGAATTAGCCATGGACGCACCCGCAGATGAAATCGCTTTTTCCGATTATATTATTGAGATCAAGCCGGGTATTAAATTTCAACCTCATGCTGCCCTGGCCAGAAATCAAAAGGGCGAGTACTTATATCATAAGTTAAAGCAAACGCAACTGTCTGATATCAATGTGCTCAGCGATTTTACCCGGACTGGAACACGCGAATTAACTGCTGCAGACTACGTACATCAGATTAAACGACTGGTGCACCCTCAAATTTCCTCACCTATTAACGAGCTAATGAAGCAATATATTGCCGGTTTGGATGATTATGCAGTAACGATAAAAGATAAACCACTTCTAGCGCTAGAAGATTATGCGATTAGTGGTGTACAAGTGTTAGATAAATACCGTTATAAAATACGTATTAAAGGTAAATATCCGCAATTTATTTATTGGCTGGCGATGCCATTTTTTGCGCCTATGCCTTGGGAGGCGGATGCCTTTTACAGTCAGCAAGGCTTGATTGATAAAAATATAACGCTGGATTGGCAGCCGTTGGGTACCGGTCCTTTTATGCTTGAGGAAAATAACCCAAATCTGCGCATGGTTATGCTTAAAAATCCAAATTATCATGCCGCTTTTTATCCGCAAGAAGGTGAGCCAGGTGACAAAGAAAAAGGTCTGTTACAAGATGCTGGAAAGCGCTTGCCTTTAATTGATAAGGCTGTTTATCAATTGGAAAAGGAAACGATTCCTTACTGGAATAAGTTTCTCCAGGGTTATTACGACGCCTCGGGTATCGCATCAGATAGTTTTGATCAGGCTGTGCAATTTACAGGAGGTGGCGAGCTTGGTTTGACACCTTCAATGCAGGATAAAGGCATACAATTACAAACCGTAGTTACCAGTTCAATTTTTTATATGGGCTTTAATATGCTCGACTCGGTCGTTGGCGGCGATAGCGAACAGGCGCGTAAGTTACGCCTCGCTATTTCTATTGCTATAGATTATGAAGAATATATTTCTATTTTTATGAATGGGCGTGGTGTCGCGGCGCACGGTGTGATTCCACCTGAAATTTTTGGTTTTCATGCTGGAGAGCAGGGTATTAATCCTTACGTCTATGACTGGGATGGTAAGCAGGCACGGCGCAAACCTTTGCAGACGGCCATGCAGTTAATGCAGGAAGCGGGTTATGCGGAGGGTATTGATAAAAAAACCGGTGAAGCCCTGATTTTATATTTAGATACAGCAGCCAGTGGCCCTGATGATAGAGCGCGTCTGAACTGGTATCGTAAGCAATTTTCTAAATTAGGCATACAATTAGTTATTAGAGCAACCGACTACAATCGTTTCCAGCAGAAAATGCTCAATGGTAATGCGCAAATTTTTATGTGGGGCTGGAATGCGGATTACCCTGATCCGGAAAACTTCTTTTTCCTTTTATATGGTCCGAATGGCAAAGTTACGCATGGTGGAGAAAATGCGGTAAATTATCAAAACAGGGATTTTGATCGTTTATTTAAGCAAATGAGTTATATGGAAAATACCCCGGAACGTTTAGCTATGGTCAAAGAAATGCAGGAAATAATTCGCCATGATGCACCGTGGGTTTATGGGTTTCATCCCAAAAGTTTTTCCTTATCTCATAACTGGTACTACAATTTAAAGCCTAATTTAATGGCTAATAATAAATTAAAATATCAGCGTATAGATCCGAAACAACGTGAAATTTTGCGCAAACAGTGGAATCAGCCAGTTTTATGGCCGATTGTGTTGGTAGTTTTTTTAATAGTCCTGTTAGTTCTACCTGCGGTTCGAAGTTTTCAACGACGTGCCAAGGAGACTATTAAATAATGTTTAACTATATTCTGCGGCGTTTTTTATATGCTTTTCCTTTATTATTGGGGGTTAATATCCTGACCTTTGTTTTGTTCTTTATTGTAAATAGTCCTGATGATATGGCGAGAATGCAATTGGGCCAGAAGCATGTCACAGCAAAGGCGATAGATAACTGGAAGCAGCAACGGGGTTATAATTTGCCTCTACTGATCAATCAAAATGAAGCGGGAGTGGATAAAATTACAAACACTATTTTTTATCAAAAATCTTTGCGCTTATTCGCTTTTGATTTTGGTATTTCGGATAGTGGCAGAAATATAGGCAAGGATATACAGCAACGAATGTGGCCCAGCTTAGCTGTTGCTTTACCCACTCTAGTGGTCGGTTTATTGATTAATATCAGTGTTGCTTTAATGATGGTTATGTTTCGGCAAAGCTATCTGGAGTTTAGCATCATCGTGCTGTGTATCATTATTATGTCGATCTCCTCTTTATTTTATATTATCGGTGGCCAGTTTGTAGTCGGAAAACTAATGATGCTAGTACCGATTTCTGGTTATGATACCGGGATAAATGCTTATAAGTTTCTTATTTTACCGGTACTTATAAGCGTAGTGTCTGGCGTAGGAGCTGGGGCGCGCTGGTATCGCACTTTATTTTTAGAAGAAATAGAACAGGATTATGTGCGTACCGCGCGTGCAAAAGGGCTGACTGAAACACAGGTATTATTTAAACATGTATTAAAAAACGCCATGATTCCAATTTTAACGGGCGTAGTGGTCGTGCTGCCGCTATTGTTTATGGGCAGTTTGATTACCGAGTCATTCTTCAGTATTCCAGGTTTAGGCAGTTATACTATTGATGCTATAAACAGTCAGGATTTTGCTATTGTCAGAGCTATGGTTTTTCTGGGGTCTGTGCTTTATATTATTGGCTTATTGTTAACCGATATTTCTTATACCATAGTCGATCCTCGCGTGCGCTTATCTTGAAAATCTGGCCTGTAGAGGACGGGGCTGTTCACGGTGAATCGTGATAGACTTGTCATTTTCTACTAATACCCTACTTGATATACAACCGCATCCGTGGCTGCGCGAAGTATATACATTAACCATGCGAGATATCAAATGGATAGTCGAGATAAATTCGAACAGCTAGCGCGAGAATTTGATTTAAAACCAGTGGACTTTTACTTTCTGGATCTTATTCCATTAATCGAAGTGATGTGGATAGATGGAAAAAATCAGCAGAGCGAGTTAAATATTCTGTATCAGTTTGTACTTGAACATATCGCATATTTAGATAGGGCAGCAGGTGCTTATATTCTCACTGTTGAGGATGCCAATGATTTTCTGGATCGTTTTGCTCACCACCACCCCCCGCAAAAACTATTAACAGAGTTACATGATATTATTGCTAAAGAAACGGGCATTGTAGAGCACCGTAAAAAGAATATACTTGAGTATTGTCTTGATATTTCAGCCGCCTGTGTCCTTCATTATCCCTATGGTATCCGTGAAAGAATTCGGCATGACGAAAAAGAATTTTTGTTGAAGTTATTTGCTGAATTTAATATTTCTCCAAAAAAATCCGTTGAATTTTTGTAATGTTCTTAGCTGCAACGATTGATTTATCAGAGTAGATGCCCCCATGTATTTTTATGTAGCATGGCATTTGGAGTATGTACTGTTAATAAGTATTTGTTTTGCGTAAAATACCTTTAAATTTTTTAATATTAGGAAATAGATTTATTATGAATAACAAAGCAATGGCATTGGCTATAGGTCTCACCGCATTATCAAATATCCAGCATACAGCACAGGCTGCTAATATTGATGCAGGAAAAGATGCTTTTGAAAGCTGCAGAGGCTGTCATAGCGCACCGGGGTATAGCAATGTTTACCCTACTTATTATGTACCTAAAATAGGAGGACAGGTTGCCGCATATACTGTCGCAGCTTTAACCGCTTATAAAGAATCAAATCGTCCGCACGGCACAATGAAGGCAAACAGCTATGGTCTATCAGAGCAAAAGATAGAAAATATTGCGGCATATTTGGCAACCATAACGGATGGCTCAACAAAAGCCAATGCAAACGGCGGTGATGCAGCGAACGGTGAAAAATTAGCCGCTTCTTGCCTGGCTTGCCACAATGACGATACTAAAGCAGGCGCGACTAACCCACGATTAGCTGGACAGCATGCAAATTACATGGAAAGAGCGATGCGGCAATATCAATCTGGTGAACGTAAAAATGCGCTAATGCAATCAATGGTGCAAGGACTATCTCCTGATGAGATAAAAGATATCGCTGCATATTTCACTAGCTTAAAAGGTTTAACTGCTACAAAATAAGTGCGTCTAAAACGGGCAGATAGTGTTAATCTGCCTGTTTGACATTCCCATATAGCACAGGGCATTAATGTTGCAGCGATCATGCTAATACAACAGCTAATGCTCCTAGCAAAGCTATATATTCAATAGTCTGAAACAATATTAAGAGAAACGATAAATGGCAGAGACAGTAGAAGAGCTAACAGTGACCTATGAAGATGATGGTATAGAAACCGTCAAAGAACTAGACAAAAAAGTATTAACAAAAGGCGCATGGGCAACCGTTATCTATCGTTATAAAGACTGGAATCGAAGTAAAGAAGAATACAGTCCGGATAAGTTTACTATACGTCGATATCAAAAGAGGGATGGGGAGTACCAACAAAAATCAAAATTCAATATCTCCAGCGAAAAGCAGGCCAGAGAGATTATTACAGCTTTACAAGACTGGTTAGCAGAGTAACAATTCGCCTGCTAGCCACGAAAAATCAGTTGTTTTTCTGTTTTCATCCTTCGTCAAGCGCCTGGGATGAAATAGCATGTCCACAACACGCTTCTTCTTTTTCGGCTATCGTTTTAACACGCGCCCTACAAGTCTATTGAATGTCCCGTCTTAAGTTTGTAGCCAATTTTGTTTGGGCTTCCCCATTTTTACCAATGCTGTATATTAATTTCCCCGAAATTTTTCGCGTCCTGTTTCCTTCTCCAAAGGAAGAATGCATGGATGTAGAAAAAATGTATTACAAGAACGTAAGGAACGATTAATACTTATATTAATTACCTCATTCACTATTTGTGGTGACTTCACCATATCCGTTTTTTGAAGGTAAAATAACCTTCAATAGACGATTTAGGACTACTTTTTAAAAGTAGTGCACACAGAAAATGGACTCACCACTTTAATGGCAATAAAAAAGAACCAACTTTACTCTTCACTCTGGGCGAGCTGCGATGAACTGCGTGGCGGTATGGATGCTTCTCAATACAAGGATTATGTACTGACACTGCTATTTATGAAGTATGTGTCCGATAAATATGCGGGTGATCCACATGGCATGATTGAGGTGCCAGAAGGGGGGGGCTTACACTGACTTAATCGCATTAAAAAACGATAAAGAAATTGGCGATAAAATTAACAAAATTATCGGTAAATTAGTAGAAGTCAATGACCTCAAAGGTGTCATTGATGTGGCTGACTTTAATGATGAAGATAAACTCGGTAAAGGTAAGGATATGGTGGACCGCCTTACCAAGTTGGTGGGCATCTTTCAGAGCTTAAATTTTACAGCTAATCGTGTTGAAGGTGATGATCTGCTGGGTGATGCTTACGAATACTTAATGCGCCATTTCGCAACGGATTCAGGAAAAAGTAAGGGGCAGTTTTACACGCCTTCTGAAGTTTCTCGTATTCTTGCTAAAGTCGTGGGTATTACGGATAAAACGAATCAGAATCAAACTGTCTATGATCCCACTTGTGGTTCAGGTTCATTATTATTGAAAGCGGCTGATGAAGCACCGCGTGGTCTGACGATTTATGGTCAGGAAATGGATAATGCGACGGCTGCCTTAGCACGCATGAACATGATTTTGCATGATAATGTGTCGGCCAAAATTTGGCAGGACAATACTTTAGCCAGCCCACAGTGGAAAGATGCTAACGGTAATCTAAAAACCTTTGATTTTGCTGTCGCTAATCCGCCATTCTCGTTTAAATCATGGAGTAGTGGTATTAATCTCATTAATGATGAATTTAAGCGTTTTGAATACGGTGTGCCACCTGATAAAAACGGTGATTTTGCTTTCTTATTGCATATTCTTAAATCACTTAAAAGCACCGGTAAAGGCGCAGTTATTTTACCGCATGGGGTTTTATTCCGAGGCAATGCCGAAGCGCGTATTCGTGAGAAATTAATTCATCAAGGTTATATCAAAGGCATTATTGGCTTACCTGCTAATCTCTTTTACGGGACAGGTATACCCGCGTGTATTATCGTCATGGATAAAGAGTATGCCAGTGCAAGAGCCTTCAGCCAAGATAAAAAGCAATGCATTTTTATGATCGATGCCAGCAAAGGGTTTATTAAGGACGGTAATAAAAATAGGTTACGCAGTCAGGATATTCATAAAGTAGTCGATGTTTTTACCAAACAACTCGAACTCCCACGTTTCAGCCGCATGGTTAGTTTTAGTGAAATTGCCACTAACGACTATAACTTAAATATTCCGCGCTATATTGATTCCAGTGAACCTGAAGACCTGCATGATTTAAGTGCTCATTTATCAGGTGGTATACCTAATCGTGATATTGATGCGCTGGATAGCTATTGGCAAGTCTTTCCCAGTATTAGAGCTTCGCTATTCAAGCCAGCTCGTGAAGGCTATAGTGATTCGCTTATTGAGGCGAGTCAGGTCAAAACCAGCATTCTCAATCACCCTGAATTTAAAGCGTTTGCAGAGACGTCATTAGCCATTTTTACCCAATGGAAAAAAAACGCCCAGCTTAAAGATATTACCCAAGGCGATAAACCCAAAGCATTGATAGAGCGTATTTCTGAAAGTTTGTTAAATGATTATGTGGCTGCCGATTTACTCAGTAAATACGACATCTATCAAATCTTAATGAATTACTGGGAAGAAGTCATGCAGGATGATGTTTATGTGTTAACTCAGGATGGCTGGGCCGCAGCTAAACAATTGCGTGAATTGGTGGCTAAAAAAGGTGAGAAATTAAAAGAAACCCCTGACCTGATTATTAATAAAGCCAAATACAAAGCTGAATTAATTTCCCCTGCGTTAATTGTTAAGCGTTATTTTCAGACCGAACAAACCGCACTTGAAAAACTACAAACCAAATTAGACACCGCGACTCAAACGCTGGAAAGTTTTATAGAAGAACATAATGGCGAAGAGGGTTTATTAGTCGATGCACAAACTGATGCAGGGAAAATAACTAAAGCCAGTGTCGCCACGCGATTAAAACTAGCGATAGATGCCGATGAGATTAAGGTTTTAAATCAGTGTAAACAATGGATTGAGGCAGAGGCCAAAGCCAAGCAAGCCGTTAAAGACGCACAGGAAAAACTGGATAAGCAGGTTTTTACTAAATATCCTGAGTTGACGGAAGAAGACATTAAAACGCTGGTGGTTGATGATAAATGGCTCGCTACTTTAGAATCCAATATTCAGGCAGAGATTGAACGCGTTACCCAGCAGTTAGCTAATCGAGTGAAAACACTGGAAGAGCGCTATGCAGAACCAATGCCGCAAATTACTGAAGAAGTGAGCGAGTTGTCGGCTAAAGTGGCTGAGCATTTGCAGCGGATGGGGTTGGCGTGGTGATAAATGAGGCGCAGGCTAAATATTTAAATACTGGCGAATCGAAAAATCCAATATTAGAAAAGATTGTTTGCCCTAAAGGTTATAAGCTGACTGAGGTTGGGGTGATTCCAAGTGATTGGAATACATATAGGATATCAGATGTTGTAGATAAAATTGTTGGTGGGGGGACTCCAAGCAGGAATATTCCAGAATATTGGGGAAATGCAATCCCGTGGGTTACGGTTAAAGATTTTACTACTTTTAATCCAAATCAGGCGCAGGAGTATATATCAAAAAAAGGACTGTTAAATAGCTCAAGTAACCTCATACCAAAAGGTGTATTAATTACATCAACAAGAATGGCTCTTGGAAAAGCTGTTATTTATGATGTTGATGTTTCTATAAACCAAGACTTAAAAGCAGTTTTCCCCAAAAAAATATTGGACACCAAGTTTTTATATTATTGGTTCCAAAAAAATGCTGATTTAATTGAAGAGCTTGGAAGTGGAAGCACTGTCAAAGGTATATCTTTATCTGATTTAAGAGGAATGATTTTTGTTACACCTCTAGTGGCTGAGCAAGCAACCATAGCCAAAGCCTTATCTGATATAGATGCCTTAATCATCTCATTAGAAAAGCTCATAGCAAAAAAACAAGCGATCAAAACCGCCACTATGCAACAACTGCTAACAGGCAAAAAACGCTTGCCAGGCTTTGGTGAAGGAAAAGTCTATAAACAGACTGAGCTGGGTGAGATTCCTGAGGATTGGGAAATAAAACCGCTTGGAGAAATATTAAAAATTAGGCATGGTAAAAGTCAAAAAGAAGTAATTGACGATAATGGTGTGTATCCGATTCTTGCAACTGGTGGAGAAATTGGTCGAACGAATATAGCTTTATATTCAAAGCCTTCTGTTTTAATTGGTAGAAAGGGAACAATAGACGTACCTAGATATATGAATTCACCCTTTTGGACTGTTGATACTTTGTTTTATTCTGAAATAAATAACAACTCTGATGCTAAATATATATTTTATAAATTTGGATTTATTGATTGGTATTCGTATAGCGAAGCTTCTGGAGTTCCTAGTTTAAATGCTGCAACAATTGAAAAAATTCTTCAAGTATTACCATCTAGTAAAGATGAACAAATAGCAATTTCAGATGTAATAACAAATTTTGATGAAGACATTAAGCTGTTGCAAGTTCAATTGGTTAAAACACAACAAATCAAACAAGGCATGATGCAAGAATTACTAACAGGCGCGAATTCAAGCAATTAATGCAACACCCTGTGATTTATTTATATCAACCCCCGTTATTTGGCAAAATACTTCCCATGGAGTTCTGTAATTTAACCCTTTTCTTGGACGATGATTAAGTGCTGTAATGGCACTATCAACCTCATCTTGAGTTACCTTATCCAAAGGTTCTTTTTTAGGGAAGTATTGCCTTAATAAGCCATTGTGGTTTTCATTTAAACCTCGTTGCCACGAATGATACGGTTTGGCAAAATAAGTGCCGCAGTCAAGTGTTTTTGCAATGGCTTCATGCCCACAAAACTCACGTCCATTATCAAAGGTAATCGTGTGAACCCAACGTTTAAAAGGCTCAAGAGCATTGATAATCGCCTCTTTCGTTAATTCAGATTCTTTACGCTCAATTGAGATGGCGAAGTTGAGCTTTGAGACCCGTTCAGTCAGCGTCACCAATACGCCTTTATGTCCTTTACCGATAACAGTATCTGCTTCCCAATCACCTAAACGCGTTTTATCATCAACCACTTGTGGTCGCTCATCAATATCAACACGGCTGGGTATCGTTCCGCGATAATCATTTTTTCCATATCGCTTACGATAAGGTTTGGCTTGATGCCTCAAATAAGTATACAAATCGCCACCGGCTGCTTTGTTAGCTAAAATATAACGGTAAATAGTCTCATGACTGACGGAGTCCTTACCTTGTTGTTTTAAGCGTCCTGAAATACAGTCAGGGCTCCATTTCTCTTTGATTAAAGGCGTTATTATCTGTTGTAACTCAGCCGTCATCTTGATGTTTTTGGGCTTATCAATATGGCGTTGTTTAGCTATTCTCTCAGCTTGCTTGTAACGATAACCACACTGACCTGTATTACGCGTAATTTCACGTCCAATAGTCGATTTATGACGCCCCAATGTGATGGCTATTTGATTCTTAGAAACGCCTTGTTTTAGTTGCGTATAAATGTAAAATCTTTCCTCTTGGGTTAGATGGTTAAACGTGTTCATTGAGCACCTCTTTTTAGTTTCAGGTTTTAGTCGACGGAAACTATACCATCTAACCCTTTAAAGAGGTGTTGCAGTTATTATATGAATTCGGGAGGTAAAACACGTTTAATTTAGCCGTTTTAAGTAAAAATGCTAGAATTTCACTTATGGCTACTGAATATGCACAGATTAAACCCGAAAATATTCGTTGGGCGCGTGAACGCGCTCAGTTGAGTATTGCTGTGCTTGCAAAAAAACTGCATGTAGCAGAAGAAAAATTACTGGATTGGGAAAGTGGCGAACAAAAAATCACCTTTAAGCAAGCTCAAAAATTAGCCGATCAGTTGCTTATTCCTTTTGCCTATTTGTTTCTAAATCACTTCCATGAAGAGCCATACCTATTCCTGATTTACGCACTCTGGAAAACCAAGGCGTTAATGTAGCAAGTATTGAGTTACGCAAAATCATTGCTAATGTTCAGGAGCAACAGCAATGGTATAAGGATTATTGTATTGCTCAAGGCGTTACGCAACACAATATTGGTAAACGGTTTGACTTTGAAAGTCCTGTTGCCGATATTGTTGCAGATATGCGTAGCCAACTTAACATGCAGAAAAGTCAACGCAAAGGAAGCTGGGAAGACTTTTTAAGATTGCTGATTAAGAAAATAGAGGCGCTCGGTATTTTAGTGATGCGGCAAGGCGATTTAGGCCATCATAGCAAACCTTTATCTGTTGATGAGTTTCGTGGTTTTGCCATTTTTGATGAGATAGCCCCTGTTATTTTTATTAATCAGGCTGATGTGCCAAGTGCCCGGCTTTTTACATTAATTCATGAACTGGCACATATCTGGATTGGCATGAGTGGCGTTTCTGATGCCGCTGTGCAAACGGATCAAAAAGTAGAGGTTTTGTGTAATGCCATTGCTGCTGAGTTTCTTGTTCCTGCCGGTGAAATTTTAGGCTTATGGCATGAATACGATAACTGGACTGATAACTTGCCTACGTTAAAATCTCATTTCCATGTTAGTGAATGGGTATTAGTACGACGCGCATTAACACTGAAGTTGATTGAGTACACTGAGTATATTCGTTACATCAATAAACTGAAGCAAGATTATATAAATCGCTCTAAACAGGAGAGTGGCGGTCCCACTTATTATCTCACCAAAAAAAGCCAATTGAGTGAGCGTTTTTCTCGTGCCATTGTCGCGGAAGCATTAAGTGGGCGTGTTTTGTTACGAGATGCGGGGCATATCTTAAAAATGAAGCCAAATAATATCGTTAAGTTTGCTAAGGAGCTGGGCGTTTGAAGTATCTTTTAGATTCTAATACTTATATTCAGGCGAAAAATTTTTATTACGATATGACATTTTGCCCTGCCTATTGGCACTGGCTGGATTTACAGTATTCTGAAGGATTTATAGCAAGTATTAAGAGTGTTTACGATGAATTGGCAGACTATGGTGATGATTTGACTGATTGGGTAAAGGATAGGAAAGATCAATTTGTCTCGATTGCTGATAACGCAACACAAGAAAAGTATATTGAAATCGTTCAATATGTTTATGATTTAGAAAACAAGAATCCTGTTAAAGTTGGTAACTTTTTAAATAAAGCGGATCCCTGGTTAATCGCCAAAGCGTGTACTACAGGTGTAGAGTTAGTGACGCATGAAAGGAGAGTGCCTGAAAATAGTAAGGATATAAAAATACCTAATATTTGCGATGTATTTGGTGTGAGCTATCTTTCAACTTTCCAGTTATTATAAGAACTTCAAGCTCAGTTTGTATTAAAGGCTGATTAATGTTGTATAGCTGAAAGTCATTTTGCCAGTGACAGATTCTGAAACTTACTGTTTTTAGATTTTAAGGTGGTTTCGAGTTCTTTGATAGATTGCCCTGTTTCTATTGCGGTAGAACTTGCAACTGCACGAATGATGCGATCTATTAGTTGTTTGTCAGCTGAAACTTTTGTTTTCATAGCAAACTCTAAAAAGAATGAAAGTTGTCTATTATACGCTGGAAAAGCGCTGTCATATACAAACAAATCATATTGCTTATATTGCTATTTTGTCAGAAAAAGACTATTATTTTTCTGACAAAATTATTTATTTATAATAATGCAAGCCATTGAAGATAAAGTTATAAATCGTATTTATGGTAAAGGAAGGGGTTGGGCATTCTTCAAGAATGACTTTGTTGACCTTGGTAGTGCCGATGCCATTGATAAGGCATTAAGCCGTTTAACTAAAAGCCAGCGCATACGCAGAGTTATGAGGGGTATTTATGATTATCCAAAATACAGTCGTTTGTTAGAGCAACAGTTAAGCCCTGATATAGATAAAGTTGCTCAGGCATTGGCCCGTAAATTTGGCTGGACTATACAGGTATCAGGCAATGCAGCATTAAATATACTGGGTTTATCAACACAGGTGCCAACTCGATATCTTTATCTTTCTGATGGTCAGAGTAAAACTTATCAAGTTGATGGTGTTGAATTGAGCTTTAAGAAAACAGCACTTAAAGACATGGGACTGAAATTGTCTGAAAGCGCTTTATTGGTACAAGCTTTAAAAACAAGAGGGCAACAAAGTATCAACTTGTCTGAAAAGCAAAAAATATTAGCTTATTTTCCTAAAGAAAAACATTCAACTATTCTAAAAGATACCCAGTACATGACCAGTTGGGTATATGAACAGATTAAACAGATTTTTGAGGTAAAGGGATGAAAGGGGTTGCTGATTTAACTGCTCAGGAGCGTAGTGAGTTATTTAATGAAACGGCTATAAGAAAGGGAATAATACCCGCAGCGGCAGAAAAGGATTTTTGGATATGCTGGGTGTTGATGAAAATTTATACTCACCCTCGTTTATCAGAGCTATTACGATTTAAAGGTGGTACATCACTTTCTAAATGTTTTGGTGTGATTGAGCGATTTTCTGAAGATATTGATTTGATATTGGATTGGACTGAATTGACGCGTACAGACCCAACTCAGGAACGTAGTAAAACTCAACAATCTAAAATAAACCTGGAAATAAACAGTCAGGCACAGAGTTTTATTAAGCATGAGTTGCTGCCCTTAATTCAAGCGGAAGTGGAAGGTTATTGTCAGGCAGAAATAGATGAGAATGATCCACATACTATTAATGTTAGTTATCAGCCTTCTTTTTCAACTCATTATTTACGTGATCAAATTCGGTTAGAGATAGGTCCATTGGCAGAAATGGTACCGTTTGGTCATTATTCGGTAAAGCCTTATGCGGCGGAAGAATTCCCTGTATTGTTTAAACAGCCCTGTGTGGAATTAGATGCCATTAAACCTGAAAGGACATTTTGGGAAAAAGTAACTATTTTACATGCTGAAGCACATCGCCCAGCTAACAAACCACAACCTTGCCGTTATTCTCGGCATTATTATGATGTTTACAGGATGTTAGGGACAGAAATTGAACAGGTTGCTTTGGAAAATATTGAGTTATTGGAAGATGTTGTAAAGTTTAAGAAGAGGTTTTATTACAGTGCCTGGGCAAATTATGATCTTGCGGTTTTATCAACAATAAGATTAGTTCCAGAAGATAAAGTTATGGCGAGCCTGAAAGCTGATTATGCAGACATGCGAGAGATGATCTTTGGCGATTATCCTTCGTTGGAAGTTATTATGACGGCAATCAGCGTATTTGAAACACGTTTAAATCAGTTGTAATACGAATAAATATTGAAATGTTTAATGGATTTTTGATTTTTTAGGGGATTTACCATGCTGTTAATATCTTTATTGAAAGGTCGCTAATATGAGTGATGTCGGCCAGCGTGAACGCATAACCCAGAATCGAGTTGTTAGACTGTTTCAGGATGACTTAGGATATGATTATCTTGGTGATTGGAAGGATCGAGAAAATAACCGCAATGTAGAGCCTGAATTATTGACAGCTTGGTTGCGTAAGCAAGGCGTGAACGATGCTTTAATTGGTAAGGCGCTACGCCAACTGGATACTGAATCTGCCTTAGGTGAAGGTAAAAAACTTTATTATGCTAATAAAGAGGTGTATCGCTTATTGCGTTATGGCATAAAAGATAAACAAGGGGCGGGATTACAAAATGAAACTATCTGGTTAATTGACTGGAAACACCCTGAAAATAACGATTTTGCCATTGCAGAAGAAGTTTCTGTTAAAGGTGAAAATAAAAAACGCCCTGATATTGTTCTGTATGTAAATGGTATTGCCTTAGGAGTCATCGAGCTTAAGCGTTCCAGTGTTTCCATCGGTGAAGGCATTAGGCAAAACCTTGATAATCAGAATAAGGGTTTTATCCGTAACTTTTTCACGACTATGCAGTTGGTCATGGCTGGCAATGATACTCAGGGTATTCGCTATGGCACGATTGAAACACCCGAAAAATATTATCTTACCTGGAAAGAAGACGTAGAAAATCGTTACGATAATCCGCTTGATTTTGATATTAGCCGACTGTGTAATAAATCGCGATTCTTAGAAATTATTCATGATTTTATTGTTTTTGATGCGGGAGTAAAAAAGACCTGCCGCCATAATCAATATTTTGGAGTACAGGCAGCCCAACAGCATGTATTTAATCGGGAGGGTGGAATTATCTGGCATACGCAAGGATCAGGTAAAAGCTTAACGATGGTATGGCTGGCAAAGTGGATACGCGAAAATGTCAGTGATGGACGGGTATTAATTATTACGGATCGATCCGAGCTTGATGAACAAATAGAAAAAGTGTTTAAAGGCGTGGATGAAGCTATTTATCGGACTGAAAGTGGTGCTGATTTGCTGGCGACACTGAATGAAAACGATGAATGGCTGATGTGTTCCTTAGTGCATAAATTTGGTCGCCAGGGAGAGAGTGACGAAGATGATAATGAATCAACCAGGTCATTTATTGAGGAGTTAAAGGCAAAGCTACCTACAAATTTTAAGCCAAAAGGTGAATTGTTTGTATTTGTCGATGAATGCCATCGAACCCAGTCAGGTAAGCTGCATGAGGCAATGAAAGCCATATTGCCAAACGCTTTGTTTATTGGTTACACAGGTACGCCGCTGCTAAAGAAAGACAAAAAGAAATCGATAGAAGTCTTTGGTGGGTATATCCATACCTATAAGTTTAATGAAGCAGTCAAGGATGGTGTGGTTCTTGACTTGCGGTATGAAGCGCGCGATATAGATCAGAACCTAACCTCTGAGAAGAAAGTAGATGAGTGGTTTGAGGCTAAAACACGCGGTCTGTCTAATCTTGCGAAGATTCAGCTTAAGCAGAAATGGGGCACGATGCAAAAAGTGCTTTCGAGTAAATCGCGTTTAGAGCAGATTGTTAGTGATATTTTATTGGATATGGAAATTAGACCTCGATTAATGGATGGTCGAGGCAATGCAATGCTGGTTTGCACCAGTATTTATCAGGCCTGTAAAGTGTACGAGATGTTTTGTCACTCAGGTTTGGCAGGCAAATGTGCGATTGTCACCAGTTATAAGCCGTCTGCTGTGGATATTAAAGGTGAGGAGACGGGTGAAGGCCTTACTGAAAAATTACACCAATACGCGATATATCGGAAAATGTTGGCTGATTATTTTGAACAGCCAGAAGATAAAGCCGTTAACCTCATTGAGAAATTTGAAAAAGAAGTAAAACAAAAATTTATTGATGAACCAGGACAAATGCGCTTGCTTATCGTAGTCGATAAATTGTTAACAGGATTTGATGCGCCATCAGCGACTTATTTATATATCGACAAACAGATGCAAGACCATAGCCTGTTTCAGGCCATTTGTCGTGTCAATCGCCTGGATGGGAATGATAAAGAGTACGGTTATATTATTGATTATAAAGACCTGTTTAATCAATTAAAAAACACGATTGATGACTATACGACGGGGGCATTAGACGGTTACGATGCGGATGATGTTGCGGGTTTATTGACGGATCGATTGGAAAAAGCGAAAGAAAAACTAGATCAAGCATTAGAAACGGTTAAAGCCTTATGTGAATCGGTCATGGAGCCGCGAGGTACTGCTGATTATTTGTATTATTTTTGTGCAAAAGATGTATCTGATAAAAATGCATTAGCGAACAATGAACCCTTGCGTATAACGCTGTATCAGACTGTTTCAGCATTAATTAGAGCCTATGGGAACGTAGCGAATGAAATGATTGACGCAGGGTATTCTGAAGCAGAATGTATTGCAATTAAAAATGACGTTGTTCATTTTGAAAAAGTGCGTGATGAAGTAAAGCTGGCAAGTGGTGATTTATTGGATATGAAGCGGTATGAGCCAGCAATGCGTCATTTGCTCGATATGTATATTCGCGCTGAAGAAAGTACCCCGCTGATTGATTTTGACGAAATGGGCTTGATTGAATTAATTGTTGAAAAAGGCGATGCGGCACTTGATGCATTACCTGATAGCATTAAGAAAAATCCTGAGTCGATGGCAGAAACCATTGAAAACAATATGCGTAAAACCATTATTGATGAGAACCCAGTTAACCCAAAATATTATGAAAGAATGTCTGAGTTACTGGATGCTTTGATTTTAGAACGTCGCAAACAGGCTATTACTTATAAGGAGTATCTGGAGAAAATTAAGGCGCTTGCAAAGCAAGTTATTAAACCAGAAAGTGTGTGTCCTACTGCATACCCTCAAGTTATTGATTCGTCGGCAAAGCGAGCGTTGTACGATAACCTGGATAAAAACGAAGTGCTTGCTGTAAAAATTGATACCGCTATCCGTTATACCAAAAAAGAAGATTGGGTTGGTGACCGCATTAAAGAGCTTGAGGTGGCTAATGCTATTCGCAATGAATCCGCAGGATATGATGTTGATATAGCCTCGGTAATGGAGTTAGCAAAGAATCAACGAGAGTATAAATAGCTTGGCAATTATTACAAAAAATACTGGCCAAGAAAAAGCGCAGATAGTTGTGCTTGGCATGACTGTTGACGTGGTTCGCAAAGATATTAAAAACCTTCACCTGGGGGTTTATCCACCCGAAGGGCATGTGCGCGTTGCTGTGCCTTGGCATGTAACTGATGAAAGGGTGAGATTGGCGGTTATTTCCAAGTTAGCCTGGATTAGAAAGCAGCAAGCTGATTTTAAACAACAGCCCCGCCAATCTGAGCGTGAAATGGTAACGGGTGAAAGTCACTATTTCATGGGTAAGCGATATTTGTTAGAAGTGATTGAGCGCACTGGAAAACACCTGCTTGAGCTGAATGGTAATCATAAATTCTTGCTTTATGTAAAACCTAATACGAGTATTGAAAATCGGCAGTTAGTTTTGAATGAGTGGTATCGAGAGCAGCTAAAAGAGCGTATTCCTGATTTATTAAGTCACTGGCAAGAAAAAATTGGGGTTGTCAGTCACGATTGGGGGGTTAAACAAATGAAAACTAAATGGGGCAGTTGTAACATTGCCGCCAAACGCATTTGGTTGAATCTGGAATTAGCTAAAAAGCCGCCCGAATGCCTGGAATATATTTTGGTTCACGAATTGGTTCATTTGTTAGAGCGACACCATAATGATCGCTTTAGGGCGCATATGGATCATTTTATGCCAAACTGGAGGCTCTATCGTGATATGTTGAACTCTTCTCCTTTGGGGCATGAGGCCTGGAAATATTAAGGAATCAGAATTCAATAATACCCGAGAGCACTGCCAGTCCTTGAGAACTCTCAGTGCTTTGGCTTCCAGAGATTTCGTATTGTATTAAATCCGCACTTTTACGTTTAGGTTTTATCAGATATGTTTAGGCCGCGCGCAATCAATAACCTACCTCATATTGCGCAGGATTTTTGTTTGTCTTCAAGGCGTAGAAATAGGCACATAGCTGGCTACGTAACTATTTCTACAACGCAGAAGACGGACAAAAAGACTAACAAGATGGGTGGGGTATTTGTTGCGAGTTGCCTTAGTTGTTGTTTTGATTATTGCTAATACTACGGCACTTTAAATCATGTGCTTTGGTTTTATACGCTGATGGATTGTCCATCAGTATATTCTTATGATCAGTATTTTGGACATTACTGGACAGCTCCCTCGTATATTAAAAATCAGGCAAATAACATATTACGCATTCGCTGAAAAACAGTAGGTTTTAACAGCTTTTTTATATGCAGCGTATCACCCGCATCAGGCGCAATTCCCTGTAACTTATCAAATAACTCTTCAGCCTGTTCCATTTGCTGTTTTTGAATATAATATTCGCAAATAACAGACGTCAAGCCGGTGTATTCGGTAATATGAAATTGATTTCTTTTCGGGTAAAGTGTTTTTAATTCGAAATGACTGGCAAAAATTTTGGGGATTTCATCGGGATTATTTTCAGCTAAACATAAGCGTGCATAATTACACCGTGCAAATATATTTTTTGGGTTTTTCTGATAATTCTCGGCGATAATCTGTTTTTGTTTGTTTGGATCTACGCGCCCGTAAGCGATGGCCAGGCAGCTATAAATTAAGGGCAGAGGGTAGTTTTTTTTTAACTCCAACAGTCTCGGAATCGCTTCAGCGCCATTAATAGCCGCTATTTCTGAGAGGCTGTTAAATTCATCTTGAATTTCTTGTGGGAGATTACGAAAGCGTTGATCTAAAATAGGCGCAGCGGTTAGTTCATATGACTCTTCATTGACTTTATTGTGGCTAGCGATGTTTGCTGCTGCTCTGCTGGCAGTTCTGGTTCTTTTTGACATACGGATTGTTTTTTAAGGTGTATAGCTCTATAAATAATTGTAGAGTGATTTTACTCGAACAGGTCGATATCAGGTTTTAAATTAGGCCATTTGCTGAAAGCAAAGAACCATATCATAACAATATTCAAGATGGGGATTAACAGGCATAAAACAAAATATTTCGGATAGCCTGCTTTTTCCAGAATTTTACTGCCTAGCCATAAAGTAAACAGCATAAACAAGAAAATTAACAAATATTCCATTACTCTTGCTCCTCAATTTTTAAGTTAGGCCAGGGAAGTAAAGCGAGCTGCAAAAATATTAAAAGTAGCCCAAGGCCTGGCAAAAAAACTAACAGGCCCCAGGCAGGATGGTAGCCTGCTTTTTTATAGATTAAGCACACCGGAACAAGTATCATTAGGCCAACTATTACCAGACGTCCGAATTCGGGAAAGATAAACATTGATTACTCCGCTAAATAATTTCAGTATAAGGCTAGCAATAGCAAGGCTAATGATGCCAGGTATCAACTGCTTGCATTGCTTACTGTTTACTGTACTCGATTTGAATTCGTTCCATCAAGTAACACAGACAATCCTGACGAATAACACGCTCATCCAGTGTGAGCATCGACGGCATGGTGTTACGCTTTATTTGTAATTGTTTATTGACTATTTTGAAAAATTGCTTAGTGACATCGACACCGTGTTCATCAGTAGCAAATATAGGCATCGTGTTGTCGGTTTGCACTGATCCAAGGCATGACCCCGCTGAAATCTCAGTAAAATTCATGCGATCTATTCCTGCGTCAAATAATAATTCTGCATGACAATCACTAAAACTAAACGAACTATCCTGTTTGATTTTAACCTGCGCAGTGGTGTGGAATAAATCTATATCTTGCATATGGACTGGATGCGTTGCTAATTCAGTTAGGTGGAGACAGTCTTTTAGATAGGTATAAGCATGATCAACCCCATATTGTTGCGCAGGGCGACCGCATTCCAACGTAACCGCAGGACAGAGTTCGGCAAAAGCTGCCGATTGTACGCCGAGAGGCCTTAAAAAATAAACCACTAAACGACCAAATAGATTAGCCAGTTGTAAATAGCGATTATCCAGCTTGTTAATACAAGCATAATGCGGGTTTAAGCCAGTATTATTATGAATATCAATACTGGCAAAAACATTTTTTGCACGCATAATCTCGACTATCTGACTTGCCATCTGAGTTTCTGGACAATTAGCTATATCGGTTCCAGGCCAGATACGATTGAAATCAGGCTGCGAATCTAGTCTTCGTAATCCCAGTGCTGCAGCACGTGTGTTACCAAAAAAAATGGATAAAGAACGGGGCAGGCGCTGTTGAGCATATTGATTTAATAGGCGCTGTACTGTCCGAAATCCAGTTGTTTCATTACCATGTAACAAGGCAGAGATAAATAAAGGGTGAGGGTTTTTTCCTGGTAAATGCAGCAGGGTAGGCTCTGGAAAAAGTGCATGTAAATCTTTTGCCTCACAGCTAAGAAGCGCCTCGGGATAGGTGTCTATTTGTTGGAGTTGCATGGTGTTAAGATATTTCCCACTGACTAACAGGTATTTCCGAATACTGATGTTCTAAATAAGCTTGGGTCATATTCTGTAAACTCGCGTTAGGCAGTTGCATAAACTGGCGCTGCCACTGACTGCCGGTTTGTTTATTGGCAATACGTTGTTCAATAATACCTAAATAAAAATCAATATCTTTTGCATCAGTCTTTAATGATTGTAGACCTTTTCTTGCCCTGGGCAATAATTCAGCCTGAATTAATTTTTGTAAATTTTGCTTGCTGTCATCAAACCACACGATATTACTATCCAGGCCAAAACGTGCCGCTTGATAAAAATTGTCTTTTGCCTGAGTAAAGGGTAGGGGAATGTCGGTAGCCATAATTTCAGTACTTAAATTCATCGTCAACCCATAATAAAAAGCGGCATTGGCGATGGAGTCAATAATAGTGGGTCCTGCCGAAGGCGTACGGTGTTCAATTCTGATATGCGGAGTATTATCGGCATCAAAACCAATTAAAGGTCTGTTCCAGCGCCAGATAGTGCCATTATGCAATCGTAAATGTTCAAATTTTTCAATTGGGTCATCAAAGAGTTCAGGGAGCAATATGGGGAAATGCTCAAGGTTTTCCTGGAAACATTCCATTATAGAAGCACGGGCATAATCAGAACCAAAACTGACACGTTTTAACGGGCCGTGTATAGCTCCACCGTATCCCCCCGTTTCTATAGCCTGTTCAAAGAGTGGAATGCGTGACTCATGCCAAAGGTTTTTACCGAATAAATAAGGAGCGTTGGCACAACTGGCCACAATAGCTGCAGAAGCAATGATGGAAGCATTATAAAAATGATGTGCTTGATTCAGTGGGACCTGAGTATGTAATTGTAAGGATGTGGTAGCTGCTTCCAGCATGACATCATAATGGTCAAATTTTAAATGCTCCAGACCAACGATATCCAGATTAATCGGTTTACCGCGTGCTTTGAGAATTTGTTCATTTAACACCCGATAGCGATTCATATCTGACATATTAGATAAAGTCATGGCAGAGGGTTTTAGCGTCGGTAATGTGCCTATGATAAGAATGTGATTACCCAGTTCTTTTGCATGGTGACAGGACTTGTCCCAGGTTGCTAATAAATCTTTGTGCAAAGAACTGAATACATCAGCCGTTAAACTTTTAGGGATACCATTAAGTTCAATATTGAATTTCGCTAATTCAGGAAAGGCCAGTGGGTCATTCAGATTTTGCAGAAAGGAGACATTATTAGGCGCAGCCTGCATATTATCGTCAATCAGCCATGCTTCTATTTCAAAACCAGCTATAGGGGGTAATTCTGAACACTGTTTGTGCTCGATTAATTCTTTTAAAAGCTGAGTTTCCTCGATTAATTTTTGATGAAAAAGATCGAAGTGATCATCATTAAAAAGAGTTAAGTTGATTTCCTGCCCCATAAATTGACCCTGCGTCCTGACGGTTTTATACATTAAAAGAGTTTTGCTGCTTTACATTATGCGGCGTAGAACTGGTATTAAACCGCTAACCTCGATGTTATTTGCACTTGATTTTGATTGAAGTCTGTTCAGAAACGGGTATAAATCGCTTTTTAGTGAAGTTCAGTTAAAAGATAACTCAATATTCCCAAGACCGCAATAGCTACCAATGAAACGAATAGTGATTGAAATATATGGTTCGGCTAGGTAAGTGCCATTCGGCCCAGGTTCATTTTAATTATGATTTAATTAAAGTTAACCTGTCACCAATTCTTTCTACATGTGCTCAATCAATCTGCATGCCATAAGGCGCATGGTATGGCTTTTAATGATATTTCCCGATTTCAGGAAATTAAAGCGGAGTTCTCGTATAGCCGGGTTTTTTTCTGAAGGTGGATTAACATAGCTCAATGCCAGACGAGCATAAGCCAGAACTTCACCGTGTTCGAATATGCGATCAATAGTTAAATCAGCCGCATTAAGGTCTCGCTGCTTTTTGTCTTGAACGCTAAACCAACCAGTCACCGGCGACGGATTAAATGCATACACATGTGATAAGCGGGGAATGAATTTTCCTTGCTCATCCATTGCAGGAAAAGAGTAAGCAAGGTGCTGGGCGAGGCCACCCCCCAGAGAATGACCACAGGCAAACAGTTTGATTTCCCTGTCATGTAATTGGCGCTTTACTAAAGCCGTAGCCAATTCTTTTCCAACTTCTTCGGCAACCAGTGTGTACTGATCCCGATGCCAGGGAACGAAAAGTAAAAACCATCTCAGGTTAGTTATCCAGTCACGTAAGCTTTTGAATTCGGTACCGCGAAAGACGACTGAAATAATTTTCGGATCGGTGTTTTTTTCCCAGACTTCAACATATAAACCTTTATCGCGTGCCTTAATGATTAGTTCCTGCGAGGGAAAATCATCCCACATTGTCCACGTTGAAGGGAGTGGCAGTAGTACTCTTTCTTTAGCGTTACAAGCTGTTTGGAAAGCTTCAGGCGATGCTTGTGGAATGCGTAAAACTCTGTCTTCATCCAAAGGTTCATTGTCACTCTCTGCTTTCCAGTCCCTTATATAGACATTTTCACATTGCACAGCATATTCCCAAAGTGTTCCGGCCAGCCTAGATACTTTTATAGCAGGACTAAATTTACGCTTTCCCGGTTCGCGAACCAGGACTTCATCATGCGCCTGGTCAAAAAAGTTATTGAAAAAAGCAGTTGTCTCTTTAGTCATAATCTTAATCCTCGAGTGTTAAGCTGGTGCAGCCTGACTTAATAATAGTTTCGATTTGGTTTTTTAGCCAGTAACTTAAGATGGGATATTTCTGCGCTTGTAGGCTGGACTTCAGCTTGCTAAAGCCCGCTCTAAAAAGGCGAATTAAACCTGCCAGACATAAATCGGGATAGTGTATGTTTTGATATTATGTACGCGCCGAAGCATTGCCTGTCATTTCTGGTGGAAAATATTACGCGATTAAATGAGGTGGGGTTAGCAATCGAGAGTGGGTGTTCAAGATAATTTATCTAACCACTCATTTAGTTGCTCTGCATCATCAAATTGATAACGTTCCATAATGCGTCTGGGAAGTGGCCAGAATTCAATAATTTCGTCAGTAAATTCATGCACAGTGGTCTTATATTTTACTAAAATATCTACAGCTTCAAGGGCATCATGTTTATTTGCCATGTCATGGCCATGTAATTGTGCATTGGCTAAAGAGCTGTTTTTCCGTTTAGTTGAGAATAATTGAGAACTGAATTGTTGTAATGATAAAGTCATGGCATGTTACCTCATTGTTATTATTTTAGCGGGCTGCATTATGATGCAATAGCGATAATTAAACTGTGGTAAATAACATAGTTTCACTAGCTGCTTGGCATTCTAGTTTTAAAGGTACCAGAGAGTCAATGAAAAATAGTGTATTGCATAGTTTAATTAAATCATGCCGTATATCTTTCGCAACACTAAGCTGTATTTGGGCTACAATTGTATGCGATATTGCTGATTAGGAGGTGGGTATGATTGAGAGAATTGGCCATAAAGCAGTTCTGATCTATCCAGAATTTGATACTCAGGATACCTTCTGGAGTTATGCAAAAAGCCTGAAAATGTATGCTCCTCCTGGTGAATTTGGACTGCCAAAGCGATTATTACCTCCACTGGGATTAATGGGTTTATTCAATCATCTTAAACCTTATTATGATGAGTTATGCCTGATTGATAAAAATATTGATCCCAGATCGATCAGTGAATTCATAGATGACGCTGATCATGTTTATATAGGTGGGATGATGGCCCAGGAGCAAAGCTTGATAAAGCTTGCTCTGGAAGTAAAAAAAGTCAAAAAAGTTTTAATTGTCGGTGGAACTGCGATTAGTCCGCAGTCGCCGCTGATGCAAATTGCCGATCATTTGCTGGAAAACGAAGCTGAAGGAGTCATCGATGAGTTATTGGAAGGGCTAGGCAAGGGTAACGCGAAAAAATATTACAAAGGTGGATTTAATTCGCCAGAAAATTTTTTTCAACCGGATTACGCGGCAATTAATATGCAAAATTATGTGCATATGGCCGTGCAAATCAGTCGCGGTTGTCCCGAACGTTGTGAGTTTTGTGATATTCCTTCCCGCTTTGGTAAAGCATTTCGAGTCACTCCCTGGCAAAAAACCGAACAATCCTTTCAGCAGATGAAAGATCTAGGCTGGACCGGACAGGTTTTTATAGTTGATGATAATTTTATTGGTCATCCACGAAAAGCACTGGAAGTACTTAAAAGCCTGTATAAAATCGGCGAGAAAATCGGCTACCATCATCCCAAATACACTGAACTCACTTTGCGACTTGCCGATGAATCGCCGGTGATGGCCGAATTACGGCACTGGTTTCATAAAGCAAATTTTATCAATGGATTTTATGGCGTAGAAACCCCCAATGAAGCCTCCTTACTAGAAACGGATAAACGCCAGAATCTTCGCGGTGAGCGTAGCCTGGTGGAAAAATTAAGATTTATATCCGAACAAACTGGTGCCGGTGTGATGATGGGTATGATTTATGGCTTTGATCATGATAGTGATGAGTCCGTGCAGGAGTTTATTGATTTTGTAAATGCCAGCCATGCGCCTATTGTGATGGCTGGATTGTTAAATGCATTGCCTTGTACGCCCTTAATCACTCGAATGCAGAGAGAAGGGCGCATGATTAAGGCCAGCAGTGGTAATAATTCCGATGGTATTATTAACTTTATTCCATACAATTTTTCAGTGCAGCAGGCAGAACAAAATTATCTGCGTATTCTGCAAGGCATTTATCACCCGCAGGCATATTTTAAACGGGTAATGAGGCATCTGGAATTGATTGACCCCGATTTACAAAGTAATTACCGGGCTGGCAATGAGTCTTTGGCTTATTTATATAAAATCCTTTCAAAGAAGCATGCGCTCACTTATTGGCGGTATTTACCAGCTGCGTTGACAATCGCAAACAGACGCTGTGGTTTTAATACCCCTGGATATATAGCGATAGTAGCGGAATTCTTTTCTCTTTGCGGGCAATATACGCATTTCAGTAGCCAAATAAACGCGCAACGGAAAAATATTGCACAGCGTAATTATTCAGACTCGCAGAGCATTTCATGGCGCGAGCTGCAGGTAAAGGAAATGGAAGCCTGAATTCATTAAAGTTAGTTCAGGACAATTTCTTCAGCATTGCTTTTACAATCACAATAGCGTCATCATAAGCATATTGTTCGATCAGTTTTTCCAGAGGTTTAAGTTGTCTGGCTTCGCTACTTGTACCCATACGGTCTACTATGTCTTCCAGAACATCTACAGCATCGGCATCGTCTTCCAGCAGTAATTTTAGTAGTTTCTCGAATAAGGAGATTTGCTCTGCTGCTGTGATTTCTTGGGTGTTTATTGAATCCGGCTCCTGTACTTGCTGGATTTGCTTCAGGCTTTCCAGTACCGGTGTTAATACGGCTATCACTTCATCAAGCAAGACTTCAAGCTCGGCATTATCTGCTTTTGATTGGCAAGCCAGTTCGAGAGCCTGGGCCGCTTTTTGTATTTCATGGGCACCAATATTTCCGGCGACACCTTTTAAGGTATGCGCCACTCGTGTTGCTGCGGCAACATCATCGCTCAATAGTGCCTGATGGAATTTTTCTGTAAAGTTTTGTTCGCTGTCCAGGAATTTAAGCAGTAAACGACGGTAAAGCTTTTTGTTTCCCTGGGTAATGGCTAGTCCTGCTTTGCAGTCGATACCGTTTAACTCCGGGAGCTCTGGCTCAGGTTCTTTTTGTGTTTGTATCGCGCTCGCCCTGGGTAGATATGTTTGATTTACAGCAGGTGTCGGGCTGATCCATTTGGCCATGGTAACAAACATTTCCGCAACATTAATGGGTTTGCTGATGTGATCATTCATGCCTGCCTGCCTGGCATGCTCGATATCACTGGACATGGCATTGGCGGTCATGGCGATAATGGGCAGTTGTTTGCCAATTTCTAGTTCACGGATGATTTTTGTCGCGCAATAACCATCCATGACAGGCATCTGAATATCCATTAACACGCCATCAAAGCTTTGCTGCTGGATTATATCTACGGCTTCCTGTCCGTTTTCAGCGAGTGTGACATTAATACCGCTATTTGATAATAGCTCCAGAGCCAGTTCCTGATTTATTTCATTATCTTCAACCAATAGAATATTGGCACCACGTAAATGTCTGAGTGCTTCTGTATAACCTTCTTGACGCACATTACGTCGGGAATTTGAGGGTATATTGCGCCCAAAGGCTCGCATAATGGTATCGAATAGAAAAGAGGCATTGGTTGGTTTGGTCAATACGTTTAAGTGCTCTATATCTTTGGCCTTTTCCGTCAGTTCCTCCTTGTCATAGGCAGTCACCATGATGATAGCCGGTATCTTGCTTACCTTGGGATCATTCTGAAGCTTGCGTATAGCTTCCACCCCATCCATCCCTGGCATTTTCCAGTCCATAATAACCAGGTCATAGGCATGTCCTTGCTGCTCCGCCTGTTCAACTTTTTCTATGGCTTCCAGACCGGAAGTCACACTTGTCGTTGTATAGTCAAATGATTCCAGAATACCAGAAATAATTTCTCTGGCGCTTTTGTTATCATCAACAACCAGTACACTCAGGTGTTCTGGTATGTTAATTTTTCCGCTTTGTATAATGTTTTCAGCGATACCAAAAACTGCGCTGAATGAAAATGTAGTACCTTGCCCAAGTTCGCTTTCTACCCAGATTTCGCCATCCATCATCTCGGTCAGTTTTTTACAAATCACCAGACCCAGACCGGTACCGCCAAATTTTCGTGTGGTAGAACCGTCAGCCTGAACAAATGACTGGAATAATTTTTTCTGCTGTTCTTTGGTCATGCCTATGCCAGTGTCACGAATCGAGAACTGAATTTTAATGTGCTTTGCATCCGATTCCAGAACCCGGGTAGATAGCACTACTTCGCCATGTTCGGTGAATTTGACGGCATTGTTACCCAGATTGATTAATATCTGCCCCAGGCGTAAAGGATCACCCTTTAAAGCCATAGGCATCTTTGGGTCTATATCAAAAAGTAATTCCAGGCCGCTTTCTTCTGTTTTTAAGCTCAATAAATTAGCCATGTTTTCCAAAACATCTTCAAAGCGGAAGTCGATGTTTTCCATATCCATTTTGCCAGCTTCGATCTTGGAAAAATCCAGAATATCATTGATAATTCCCAGTAATGCTTCTGCTGAACGATTAACTTTTTCTATATAATTACGCTGTTTGCGATCTAAATCAGTTTTTAATGCCAGGTATGACATACCGATAATAGCATTCATTGGGGTACGTATTTCATGGCTCATATTAGCCAAAAAGTCTGACTTACTCTGGTTCGCTTCTTCTGCTGCATATTGTGCAATTTCGGCTGTTTCCTGGGCCAGTTTGAGCTCGGTAATATCAGTGAGTGAACCTGCAGCACGATACGATTTACCTGTGTTATCACGTAGCGACATGCCTCGCATATGAAACCAGCGATATTCACCGCTCCTGGTTAGTAAGCGATATTCCACATCGTAAGCTACATTTTTTTGCAGGTGCGCCGAAAAAGCGGCAAGTGTTTTTTCACGATCATCAGGATGCAAGTTATTGATCCAGGATTTCAGGACATTAGGGAAATCCTTAGTACTCATATACCCGAGCATTTCTCTGAAGCGTTCAGAATACCAAATTTCTCCGCTGGGAATATCATAATCCCATAAACCTACGCCACTGCCGGCAACTGTTAAGTCAAAGCGTTGTTCACTTTGTAGTAAAGCCAATTCAGCCTGCTTACGCTCGGTGATGTCGATCAGAATGCCTATTATTCCAGCAGATTTTCCATCACCTAAAGTAAAGATTGTGCGCCAGTATATAATGTCAGCAGTCCGTCCGGTTTGAGTGGTGATTGCAATTTCTTCATGCGTGGAGCCATTTTTGTTTTTCATAGCCAGATTGGCCTGATAAAATGCTTGTTTTGTAGCTTCCGAATAAAAATCAAGAGCTGTAGCTGGCAGGCCTAAATAATCCTCACGCTGAATATTAAAAAAATGCTCATACGCTCTATTGCAACTACTGAACTTTTGTTGTTCATTAAATACGAAAATAGGATTGGGAATAGCATCCAGCAATGCAGTTTGATAGGCCAACAGTTCATAGTGCTCAATTTCTCTCAAGCCTGCACGGCGTAGATAAAAGGCCAGCATACTGGAGAGGATAAAGATCGCGGTGGGTAAATGTAGGCTATCTGAACTCCATGCTGGATATAAATTTGAGCTGGCTGATTTGGCAGTTATTTTCCATTCTCTATCTGCGAAGCGCATAGTTTCTTCAGTCTGGTATACATGCTGGGTGTATGCGTTAGTGATGTCTTGATTATTTGTCGAGTGTGGGGCTGTATGCAAATATAAAAACTGCTCTTCAGTTGTGTTGTTATCCTGAAATTCTATATCCAGCCCTGACATTCTTGCATGCCGCGAAAGGATCGCTTCAATCATTTGACCCACATTCAATATCGCCACGGCAAAACCTTTGAATGATTGTTGGCGTTGATCTGCAGTTGCGATAGGTGAGTTTTGTTTAAAAACCGGTAGATAAATAATAAATTCATTATTGTTTCTAGTGGATTGAAATAATTGTTGCCGAAGTGATGCTGTAGGCGCATTCGTTATGACAGACTTCATCATACTTTTAAATATTTGCGGGTTGCTGCCCAGATCAAAACCAAGAACTTTTATATTTGCATTTAACGGTTCTACATAATAAACAGGGTAATACCATTTGTGTTGATGTTCTTGAATAATATTGCCCTGTGTATTTTGATCGATAAAAGAAAAATCAATCTTTAATGTTTCTTTAGCCCTTTTTTCATAGGCTGCACGTTCATCATTTGATACTTTAGGTACCCATTCTAATGCTGTGATGCCAGGATATTGTTTGGTTAGTCGTGCAACCAGAAGATGAAATTCATTTCTGTCGATAAAATCGGAAGAATCAAAGCCGGCGCGAATACTGTATAAAGATTCAAGATAAGGTGTAATACCGTATTCGATAGATTGCACATGGCTTTTGACTGCAGCCCTGAATTTGTTATATACGGTTTCCTGAAAGTGATGATGTAGCAGGCTAAAGAGAGAAAGCCCTAAAAAAAGCCCGGTAGCAAGAACAACAACTGGCATGTAGGTGAGAAGTATGGCTGTGCGCTGTTGGCTGTCGCGTAACAGTACCGAGCGGCTTACATAGACTAAAATCAGCGAAAGAACTGTACCTAGAAGAAGCACACTATTACTTGCCAGTGCGTTATAACTGGCGTATTCAAATTTCTCAGGAGTCTGGGCAATGAGTGCTTGCCAGAAGGCCAGTGTCATCGTAAGAGAGGCAATACCTATAGGAAAATAAAGCCACTTTGGCTTACCCTGATAATACTGCTTTTCCTGGTGCCAGGCAAAAGCAAACAGGCCCAGACCAAGAATGATAAAACCCAGAGTGGTGTGAATAGCCATTTTAGATAAATGCCCCCACCCATAAGCCGTTTCCAAGCCTGCAAAGTAACCGGTAAAAGCAACGATGCCTAAGCCTGCAATGATGACTCCCAAGGTACCTAAGGCGCCATTAGTATAGTTTTTCTGCTTAAATAGGCAGGCTAGCAAAATACTCAGACCCGTTAAAGCAAAACACAAAGCAGTATTCGGTGCAATACGTCCCGGTTGAATGATTTCTATATTGACATAATGTTCCATAAATAGCTGATCTATGGATAAGTCTACGCCTGCAATATATTGAACTAAGGTTGCAAAGCTGAGTAAAAATGTTAAAGATCCCAATAAGAGGGTAATAAAAAAACGATTGAAAGCCAGGGTAAGCAAGCCTAGACCCGCTAAAACAAAACTTAAGGCAGTGTTATACTGCATTGGCACAAAGGCCGAATTGACTTGAATCAGCTCCAGATTATGTGTGTACCAGCCGGTCAGGACGAGCAGTCCTAATAACAGGGACAAGGTGCCTGAAATAATCACGCAGGAAAACGAAAAAGAGCGCTTGGAAAGTTTTGTTTGCATATTTATTAATGACCTTTATCCATGGTTGAACTAAGAAAATTTGTTTCCTGAGCATTAAAAGTGACAGCTTAACAAAGCACCGCGAAGTATCTAACCACATAGTTTTTATCAAAACAGTCGACAGGTTATAATTAAACAATCGAAAAAGGGAAAAGAAAAATCAATATCTATTCTAGTATGACACTTATAAATATTAAAGAAACTCCGCCGTGCAATGCTATTTACCTTAGTCAGGAATCGCATGATGAATGACTTTCAACCGACTGTGCTAATAGTGGATGACACGCCAGCAAACATACAGCTATTAAACGGCATGCTACGAGGACTATATAAGGTGAAGGCTGCAACTAGTGGTGAAAAAGCACTTAAAATTGCTCATACAGAACCGCGGCCAGATATTATTTTACTGGATATTATGATGCCTGAAATGGATGGCTATGAAGTTTGTAGACAACTTAAGTCTTCGACGTACACGGCGGCAATACCGGTCATTTTTATTACTGCAAAAGCCGGAGTTGAAGACGAACAACATGGGTTTTCTTTAGGGGCTGTGGATTATGTCACCAAGCCATTCAATCCTGATATTGTCAAAACCCGAGTCCGGACACATTTAGAATTATATGCTCAACAGCAAACATTGTATGCTGAAAACAAACAGTTAAAACAGCGTATTGCTAACAAATTCTGTGATTATATAGAAGCAGAAATAGTCAGTATCCTGGCTGCCGGGGAAAGTGACGGAACTGAATTTAAATCAACGCTGCGCTGGAATTTACATACCGATAAAGCCGATAAAAAAATAGAAAATGCCTGTCTTAAAACAGTTGCTGCCTTTCTAAACAGCGATAGTGGCGTATTATTGGTCGGCGTGGATGATAATGGGAATATATTGGGGCTGGAACAGGACGGATTTGCCAGTGAAGACAAGCTGCTATTGCACTGGAACAGCCTGTTAAAATCGCATATAGGCATCGAATTTATGCAGCTTATACGTTCACAGATCAATAATTTTGCGGGGCAGCGTATTTTATTAGTGCAATGTCTACGTTCATCAAAGCCGGTATTTTTTCGCCGGGATAATGACGAGATATTTTATGTGCGCACTGGTAACGGAACCAACCAGCTTAAACCCAGCGAAGTCCTCGCATATCTTGATCAGCGTGAGAGTTGAGGGCACTGATTACTCAAAAGACATGAATGCAACAACAGCATTTAGACTCTCCTATATAACTTTGGCGGTGACTGATTTCACCCGGATGTATGCTTTTTATCAGTCACTTGGCTTTCCCTTGCATAAGCTTGGCAACAATCCTGAACAGCCCTTTGCCATGTTTGCAATGGGGAGTGTGGTACTGGCCTTATATCCAAAAGCCTTATTGGCAAAACAGGCCGGCTGCAAAATTGAAGGTCAGAATACGACTATGTCACTGTCCTTAAATGTTGCGCATAAAAGCCGGGTTGATGCTGTCCTGAATTTGGCAACTGCACATGGCGCGACGATAACCCGGCGGCCTTTTCAGCCGGAATGGGGTGGTTACTGTGGCTATTTTAAAGATCCCGAAGGTAATTTATGGGAAATTGTCTTTCATGAAAACTATCAGTTGACGCAAGCCCATAGTTAAATGTGACTTAGAGTGGCTATGGAGCCACTAATAATGACCTGCTTTCTATGTGGTGTGCGGGGGAGGCGACATAAGATCTAATAAAGAATAGCCGGATTTGGCTCAGAGCGCTTAAAAACGCTGCTACCTTTGATTAGGGTAAGTCTGTTGCATGCAACAGCGATAAATTTTTCGATAAGGGATAGGCTTTTGCTAAAAAAATGCGTTGATTTAGTGTAGGCTAAAGCCTGTCCCTTATATGAATTACATTTGCGATTGCAAGTAATTTTCTATGCCGACTTTATCTATTAACTCTAGCTGAGTTTCAATCCAGTCTACATGCTCTTCTTCACTGTCCAGTATATGGGTAAATAATTCACGAGAAACAAAGTCACTGACTTTTTCACAGTACTCAATGGCTTCACGCAGTAATGGAATAGCTATAAGCTCTAATTTTAAGTCACAATTAAGCATTTCTTTTGGATTTTCACCAATCAGAATTTTGCCAATATTTTGCAGATTAGGCAGACCGTCAAGAAATAAAATGCGCTCAATTAGCATATCAGCATGCTTCATTTCGTCAATTGACTCGTGATATTCCTTTTCGTTCAGTTTTGAAAATCCCCAGTTTTTATACATTCTGGCATGTAAAAAATATTGGTTAATAGCCGTTAATTCGTTTTCTAATGCTTTATTAAGGAATTCAATGACTTTAGTATCGCCTTGCATAATGTTATCCAGGATAGATTGAGAAAGCTAAATAATAACGGGTATTTCAGTCGAAGGCACACTATTTTTATTAACTAACTCACGCACATGACGATTGCATTTTCCACAGCTAGAGCCTACGCCTAGACATTGATACAGTTCTTTGCGCGTATTCATACCATTATCAATAGCAGTTTGAAGCTGCGAATCAGTCACTGCTTTGCAAACACAAATATACATCCAGGAACCTCATTTATAAATATTTGTAATAATGATAACAATTCTCATTTAGAAGTAAAGCGATATTTATAAATTTTCCCATATCTTGTAAACAATGCCGATTTTTTACAGGTTTCTTCTAGCCTGTGCTGGTTTTTTAGCGGCGCTTAGTGCGCTAATTCATGCCTGTAAAAGAGCTTAAGATGCGGTAAAAAAACAAAATGTTTTGTTGACACTGAGTGATGGTTTCTGATTTTTTGACACTCATTATTTTTATCAATCGTGTCTGGGGCACCTTGGATCTTTGATTTTCGGGAGTTGTAGTTGACATAAGAATTAAAAAGAATTACTTTAGCAGTTAATTTTCGTAATTAATTGAATAACTTCAATTATCAGGTAAATTTCACAGGATAAAATGAATAGCAGGTCAATGCATTTGATTTTCAGGGTTAATACGACAAGGAAACAGGGCAAAAAGTCAGGATAAATATCTTGTCAAATGTGCTTGGATTGTCGGTGAATACTGTGGAATATCAGGACGAATGTGCTTGTATATAATATAGTTATGTGTCTTTATCAAATATTTTAGCTTTATATTCGAACTGGTGAATTCGGATATAATTTTTATATTTCACCAACAATCATGAGTAAAGAGTATGAGTAAAGGTACAGTTAAATGGTTCAATGCCGATAAAGGTTTCGGTTTCATTACACCTGAAGATGGCAGTAAAGATTTGTTTGTTCATCATTCCGAAATTCAGGCAGGCGGTGGATACGCAACATTGAATGATGGTCAGGCTGTTGAATTTGAAGTTGGCCAGGGTCAAAAAGGCCCATGTGCAAATAAAGTGGTACCAATTTAGACTGCAACATATAACGAATAAGGTTAGATTGTGATCGCGAAGCGAACCACAATCTAGGAGCCAATGAGGTCGGTATCTGAGGTATCTGACCCTGGTTATTCCTGATCTTATCAACATCAGGCCCTGCCTCATTGGATCTTACCTTTTTTCATGACTCGTATTTGATACGAAATATTCCACCGATGCAAGATCCATAGGTGATGGATTCATGACGCGTCTGGTATTCAATTCCTCGATAGACGTTTGGGCAACTCACGAGCAGCTCCTTACCACACTGCCTTCAGATATTTTCCCAACTAAGTGATTGAGTTCTCGTCCTCGGCTGACTTCTGCTCAGTTAATGTGCACATTCGCAGGTTCTGTTCCACAGCCGTCGTTAAGCAAGTAACTTAGGCAGGCAGCTCTACCCGGGTTAGAGCATGATCTTTCTCTGCACAACCACAGCATTTACCATTTCACAGCAATACAGGTGGACTTCGTCATGTTGTGCTGACTCGACAAATGCGGTTCGGTCTTAACTATGCTGTTATTATTCATTGGCTCGCAGATTTGCACTTAAGCTTTTTTCATAATGTACAGGGGACTTGCACCCCATTAGATCATGCTCATGCCGGGTGCACTCAAAGTGCTTCAGTCAGATATTTTTGAGAGGATAAAGCCATCTCTAAAATACGCCTGAACGACGGGTTATGTGAATAGGGACCTACTATAATTATGTAGAAGTTCAGAAACATGAAGAGTATGATGATTAAGTGCACTTTACAGTGCTAAAAGAACAACTACGAGTGATGTAGTTATGGATTAATTTATTTTAATTTGAGGGAAATCATGGCTAACGTGAACACAGATAAATTGTTAGAAAACAATAAACTATATGCGAGTGGTCAGGAAGTGCATAAATCATCTCATCCTGGAAAACAACCGATTAATCCAGCTAAACATGTGGCTGTTGTGGCTTGTATGGATGCGCGCCTTGATGTTGAAGACTTACTTGGCTTACAAACTGGAGATGCTCATATCATCCGTAATGCAGGAGGGGTTATAACCGATGATGCAATCCGTTGCCTGATTATCTCGCACCATCTACTTAACACTAATGAAATTATATTAATCCACCACACACGTTGTGGTATGTTAGCTTTTACCGACGACCTGCTTAAAGCTGGATTGGAAGGTGACCCAGCGGCTGAGGCGCTACTTGGGCAAGCTACAGGACGCAAATTTACAAGCTGCCACGACAGCTCTTCAACACCTGCCCAGTTTCATGCCTTTCGTGGTCCACTCGAAGCGCTTGATTCACCACGTAATGAGCAGCAAACTGAGCGTCTGACCTGGGATGTAAGGCGATCAATATCCAGAGTTATGAATCATCCATGGATACCTACAGAAGGGCCTGATGCTTCGACTGTGCGAGGATTTATCTATGATGTTGATACAGGAAAACTTGAGGAAGTGAGCTACCCAGGGCCGATGGGTACGTTCGGCTAGACTCTGATGATAACCCCAGGTCAGTAAACGAAGAAGCGTTAAGATGTCATGGAGTCAACTATTTGATTTGTAAAGGAATCTATGCCAAATATTTCCTTATTTTTACGATATTGAAAGGCAATGGCAAGACCTATTGGACTCGAATTTCCTGGTGAACTCTAACATTTAACTCCCCGTGACAATCGCAGGGAAGATAGATAAGAGCAAGACACTGATAGAAAAACTTTTTAATTGTCATGTTCAATATTCATCTTGATCGTTGAGTTGAAAAAAGGTATTTTTGAAATATTGAATTTGTAAGCGGAGACTTGATCGACTAGAATTTTGTATTAGATAAGCTTTTTTTTCAGGATTAACTGTATTATAGGAAACACAGTTATATCCAGTATGCAGTTAAAGCTTAACTATAAATTTCTTATTATTCGATCATATGAGTCGCACTGGTAGCCGAATTATTCCCTGTTCCCTTCATTTTTGATTCTACTTGAATTAGGTTGGATACATATCAACAATGGTTTAATACTTTCATTTCAGTTTGAGGCAAATCACATGAGAAATTTACTTTATTTATTTGCTCTATTTACCCTGTCCTTAAATATACCACTTGCTGCCGACAACATAATAAAAAATGCATCGGACATCCGCTTTACTGGACGATTGACAAGTGGACTGGCCTGTACCCAGGATTGCAGCAATTGTTGTACGGGTAATATGGTTGAAGATTACAGTAAGACATTAAATATTAATATAGGAAGTTCGGCAATTGACCTGTCAGAAATCTATAACGATGGCCTAGATCACGCCATCAATGGCTACTTTTATCAAATCACCGATTCCTGCGAAGTGGGAAATTGCTCCTTATTTCATATTACTTCGATCGATCAACCGGATTTGCCCTTATACAATTCCCAGGCAGATTATTTAACAATACCTTCTGTTCTTGTCGATGACAATAAACTTTATCAGGTAGATCTAAGCGGCCCTTTTATAATAACAAGTGCAGTGGAAATTGCAGGTGTGGGTGAGGACTGCAGTAAAGAACAACAGTGCGCAGAAGGTTATTCGTGCATCAGTTATTTTGGAATTGCAGGCAATGAATTAAAGAGCTGCGAAATATCCTGCGAAAATACTCATTGTCCAATAGGCCAGAGTTGTATCAGTATTGCAGATGGACCGCAGAATATCTGCCAATGAAAATACTGAAAGTAGGGACGTTGTTTAGTCTGATTTGGAATGCGAGTTTATTGATGGAGGTAATGTAAAAGCGCATCAGCATAGCATTGGTGCTGCATTTGGACAAGAAAGTACTATTGGGAAAGCTATCGCAGGAAATGCAAGCAAAATTCATATGGTTGCTGATTCCTGTGGCCTTCCAATCCATTTCTTAGTAACAGGCGGTGAAGTTCATGTCTGCAAGCACGCTCCAACATTAGCCGCAGAATGACCAAGGCTGATTATATTATTGCAGACAGAGGGTATCACCGCGAGGACTTACGTCCTCCACTTAATGATAAAATCACAATTTTTGTCATCTCCGAAAAAAATTCAATAAAGGGAAATGAAAATATAGATAGGTATTTGTATAAATATCTTCATCTGTTTGAAAATGTTTTTGTACGGCCTGTGCATTTTAGAGCTATTGCTACACGGTATGACAAATTGAAACGCAATTTTAAAGGTACGGTGGCTCTCGCATGTGTTTTTATGGTTACCTATGTGAAACGGCATTAGCCCTGATTTTGTGTTTTTGTTCATAATGCTTATAATTAACAACTAATAATAATAAAAAAGGATCGGGCTATGAAAAAATCTATTTTGATATCAACCCTAAGTACAGTTTTATGTTTAATTTCTGCTAACGTGATTGCTGCGGGTGGGCATGGTGATCATGGCAGTAGCGTTAATAAAAGTGGAAAAAGTGCTTGTAAAAACACCAAAATCAAGCATGTAAGACCTGAGCATTTAGCTAGCGTAAGCCCGAAATCAGAAATTTCCTTTCAAGTGGAAGGTATAGAAGATCCGAAGTATGTTGAAGTTACTGCAAAAAAAATTCCAGTTGAGATGTCAGTTGAAAGCAAAGGTGGGCTTTTATGGTTTAAAGGAAATTTACCTGATTCTTTAGTAGATACAGCAGCACGGATTCGTGTAGAGGTAAATTACAAAAAATGCCCTGCAGAAAAGGGCTGGTTGTTAAAAATTACGGACTAAAGAAACTGCGCCTTTTGAAATTGTTTAGGAACATGCACGAAATAATATGAGCAACTTGTAGGATGGGCACGCTATTGAGACTGTGAAAGTATTCACTTACTTTAATGCGATATAATATTAGAATCATTAAATAGATCTAAAACTGAAATAATGACTACTCGTCGCTACCAATCCAGCCTCAATCGTCAGCAAGAAATGTTACTGCCTTCGCGTGTTGAGGATTATGTCAGTCAAAATAATACTGTGCGTGCGATTGACGCTTATGTCAATACATTAGATGTTAAGGAACTAGGATTTCAGCACACCGAAACTATTATCACTTCAGGACAACCGCCTTTTAATCCTGCTGCTTTATTAAAACTCTATTTATATGGTTATTTGCAGGGGATTCGCAGCAGTCGCAAATTGGAAAGTGAGACTCGACGTAATTTGGAGGTGATGTGGCTAGTTGAAGGATTGTTACCCACATACAAAACGATTGCCAATTTTCGCAAAAGCAATAGTACGGCATTGAAAGCGGCTAATCGTGACTTTTTGTTGCTATGTAAAGAACTGTCCTTATTTGGTGGAGAGACAGTCGCGGTGGATGGGAGTTTTTTTAAAGGCGACGTCAGTAAGCAAGGTATTTACACCGAGGATAAGCTTAAAAAACAGCTTGAGGCATTGGAAAAGAAAATCACCCAATATCAAGATGAACTAGATAAACAGGATACTGCCGATAATAAATTAGATCAAGACTCGTTAAATGAAGATAACAACTTGGTTGAAAAGCTGGCGATAATCAAACAGAAAAAGGCAGAAAAAGAAGCGTTGCAGCAACAGTTAAAAGACCGTGGTGAAAAGCAAATTTCTACAGTTGATGAAGATGCGCGGCTTTTGACCAAACGCGGAGAAACGGTGGCGGGCTATAACGTTCAAATCGCTGTTGATAACAAACACCGTTTGATTGTTGCCGAGGACGTGGTGCAAGACGGTAATGACATGCAGCAGCTTGCGCCGATGCTGGAAAAGGCTCAGAGCATTTTGCAATCAGAAAATCTTGATGGCCTGGGGGACTCAGGTTATTTCAATGGAAGCCAAATAAAAGCCTGTGAAGATCAAAATATCACGGTTTATGTCCCTGTCCCTGATAAGTCATGGCTGAAAAAGGACGATTAACCCGTGAACAATTTGAATATGATACTGAGCAAGATTGCTATGTTTGCCCTCAAGATGAAAAACTGACTCGACGAGGCAAGCCTTTGCAAAAAGGTGGCAAAAACTATATTCGTTACAAAAGCGATGCCGCTGTTTGTGCGGAATGTCCTTTGCAAAAAAAATGTCTGAGTGAAAAAGCAAAATCAAAACAAATAGAGCGTTGGGAGCATGAAGAAGTCGTTGACCACCACAAGCAACGTATGGCAAAAAATCCCAATAAAATGCGTCAGCGAGCGGCATTAGCTGAACACCCTTTTGGTACATTAAAACACCGAGCAGGCATAAATCACTTTTTGATGCGTGGATTAGAAAAATGCGGTGGTGAATTTGGTTTAATGGTCTTAGGTTATAACTTTGTCCGCGTAATAAACCTGCTCGGCGTCGATTTTCTAAGGGATTATTGCGTCCAACGACAAAAAAATAAATTAAAAAACAGCCAATATGCTTAAAAATAGTGGGAAAAAGGACTTTTTTCTAAGAAAAAACGTCATTTTTAGAAATATATACTTTAAAAGCTTGCAAAACAGGCCCTGTTTTAAAAAAATGGGGATTTAGTGATGAATACTTTCATAGCCTCTATTGCTTTGCCCATCCTACAGATTTTTAACTTGTCTAAGTTATTTCATGCTCGTTCCTTAGTAAAGCTAGAGTTTTCGTTTTAGCATTATCTCAATGACAAACTGCCGGGAGAAAACAACATACCACCTTTATCCGGTTTAATTCGGACAGCGGTTATCTTTAGGTCATGATATTTTATATAGATTGATATTAAGCCTCTGTTTTAGAGGCTTTTTTATTTTCATCTTAATAAACACACTGCGTCTCTTATGACACAATCTTATAACAAGGCACGTACGCAGTACCCGGTAGTTTCATGCGTTGCTGACTGACAAAAGCTGCAAGTAAATTATCGACCGGCTGCATGATTTCCTTATCTCCACTGATTTCAAAATGTCCGTATTTTTCAATAGCGCGTATTCCTTCATCTTTGACATTACCCGCGACTATGCCAGAAAATACTTTGCGTAAATTGGCTGCTAACTGGTGCTTTTCCTGATTTTTATGTAACTCCAGTCCCGCCATATTTTCATGCGTGGGCGTAAACGTTTGCTGGAATTCGGAAGCGATTTTCAAGCCCCAGTTAAAATAATATGCGTCGGCTTTGCTTCTACGGAATTCACGTACCTGACGTATGCCAAGCTTCATTTCCCGTGCTACTCTAGCTGTATCATTGATAATAATCTTGTAACGTTGCTGAGCCTCGAAACCTAAAGTACTTCCTACAAATTCATTGATTTGCCGAAAGTAATCAGTTGCTGATTCAGGTCCGGTAAAAATCAGTGGAAAGGGTATTTCTGCGTTATCCGGATGCAACAAAATGCCAAGCACATAAAGAATTTCTTCGGCTGTACCTGCGCCACCAGGAAACACGACGATGCCATGTCCAGTACGTACGAATGCTTCCAGGCGTTTTTCAATATCCGGTAAAATAACCAGATCATTAACGATGGGGTTGGGTGACTCTGCGGCGATAATGCCCGGTTCGGTGATGCCGATATAATGTCCATGATTGATGCGTTGCTTGGCGTGGCCGATAGTGGCACCTTTCATTGGCCCCTTCATTGCACCAGGCCCGCAACCGGTACAGATATTCATTCTGCGTAAGCCAATTTCGTAGCCTACTTGCTTGGTATACAGATATTCTTCGCGTGAAATGGAATGTCCGCCCCAGCACACAACTAACTTCGGTTCAGTGCTCTGATGAATGATGTTCGCATTACGTAATATATGAAATACTGAATTGGTAACACCTTCCGAACTTTGCATATCGAATTTTGGGTTATCATTTATCTCATTGCTGACGTAGACAATATCACGCAATACGGCAAACAAATGTTCACGGATACCTTTAATCATTTCGCCATCGACAAAAGCGATAGCCGGCGCACCTTTCAGATCCAGTTTAATGCCGCGCTCTTCCTGAATAACCTTAATCGAAAAGTCACTGTATCGCTCCAGTAATTCCTTGCCATCATCAGAGTCACAGCCACAGTTCAGCACTGCCAGTGCACAATTATGTAGTAGTTGATATAAACCGCCCTGACTGGTGTCTAGTAATTTATTGACTTCAGCCCGTGATAAAACGGTTAAATGCACTTCGGGTGAAATTCGTGTATCTATAGTATGTTCTTGCATTTTATCCTGTTTATGTCTTGTAATTATGCTTCGCGCTTTTGTATCTGCAATAATAAGTCGTTAGAAAACAGCCTGCTTAGCATGAGAAGAGTAGGTACATTATAGGATAGTCTACACCCATTTATTAAGTTGGTGTTCTGCTTAATGCAGGAGTATGTATTGCATAGGTCTAACTAAATAGAGGCAGGCAGTTGTCATTAACAGTATAAAATGTATAACGTCAATTGATTATCTACAACTCAGTCAGACTAAGTTAACATCAAGCTTTCAATTACGCGTCATCTCTGTTGGTATGAGGTTGATGATAATACGGCTGAGCGTTATTCGTATTCAGCTAACATCATGCTAATGAGGTTATGTTTTTGCGTAACCTCAAAGTGCAGTTTTATGAACCGAGCCTTTAAAAATGATAAAAAAATATCTGTTAAATAAGCAAAGTAATACCTATAGATTCCTGAAGTTAATCTCCCTGTTTTGGCTAGGAGTCTCTATTTTGAGCTGTTCTGTTTTTCCCAGGCAGATTTATGATTCCCCAAAATCCTGGCAGGCATTTGATCAAAAATTCATGACCTTGGCTGAAAAAAGCTCCTTTCTCGCAAGCGAAATTATCGAACAGGACTGCACGACGATACACGCAATTGATGCTGAACAATCATTAGCGGTAGGCTCAAGTTTTAAACTGTATATATTGGCTGAACTTGCACATCAAATAGCGACTCAAAATATCCTTGTAGAGAACGCTTCTAGCGATGGAGAAACCTATCTTTCCTGGGATACTTTGTTAGCTATTCAACCTGCATATAAATCAATTCCTGGCGGTGCTTTACTTTTTGTTCCTGATAATACGCAATTTACAGTTCGTTACTATGCCGAACAAATGATTCAGCGTAGTGATAATACCGCTACGGATCATCTGTTATATCTGCTCGGACGTGAAAATATTGAACAACGCATGCAACTTACGGGACATCATAATCCGGCACTGAATATTCCGTTATTGGCAACTCGGGAGTTTGTCGCTTTGAAATTTCTTTATAGTGATGCTGAGCTAGCGGATTATCTGGGAAAATCCACAGCAAATAAACGGCTGGTTTTGGATCATGAGCAGCGGGGTTATCAAGAGCTTGAACACTACTTTGCACAAAACGGCGAACAATCCGCACCGCTTCGTATCAACACTATAGAATGGTTTGCTAATCGTTTTGATATGTGTCATGTGCTGATGTCATTGTACAACACAGCGAAGACAAAAAATATGCGGCCGGTTACTGAGATAATGAGCCTCGACGACAAACTTGATATTGATAGAGAGGAATGGATTTATGTCGGATTCAAGGGCGGATCAGAATTCGGCGTTCTGGCAGGTAACTGGTTGTTGCAACGTAAAGATGGACGCATGTTTGTTATAAGTTTCGCGTTAAATAATGAACACGCCGCCATTGATATGCAGTCAGTCTTGCCGGTATTTAAATCAGCAGTGGAACTTCTTAGTCAGACACCCTGAGTTTAAAGCGGGTTAGAGTAAATCGAATTAGTGGTCATGGTTTAATTTCGCAGAATAATTAGCGCGTGCACTACCATTTTATAAAATCTTATGTTAAAAAAGGGCAAAAGCTGATATCGGCGAGTAAGAGTAATATATAATCTTTTCGATTGGCTCTTCACATTTTTATCGTCTTAAAAAAGGTTATTAGTATGATACGTCTTTTGATTCCGGTTTTATTTATCTATTTTCAAATGGCAAATGCCGCTATTGATAATGTCGAACTTTTTTTCAACTCTCAAGATGGCGCCGTAAGCTGTATTAGCGGCGATAACAAGGCCGTATCAGGTTCAGGACAAGGACACTTTGTCTGTGATTTTAAAAATGGTTCAAATGACATTGTTATAAGCAGAGTGAATTGGGATGGAGATGCCACACTCTCAAAAGGCGACGACAAGATCACAATTACAGGTAAATGCGCTAAATCTTTTACCCTGGACGATAACTCGCCAAGTGGTAACTGGTTTCAAGTGAAACAATCTTGTGATAATGGCGGTGTCATAATCCATTTTACAGAACAAGAATATGTAAACAACCCTGTATTGTGTAGCGATCCTGACGCTATTCTTAATAAGCAATCTATTCAATGCCAATATGACAAGTCCGGGGAACTCTTGCTAAGCAGGGAGCGATGGAATGGCAAAAGCGCTCTTCTTGTCAAAGGTAAATCTATTGCCGGGCAATGTGCAGGATCATTTCTACCCAGCACACATACGCCTCCCCAGTATAATGTGAATGAGGACTGTACATCGCTCTATGTTAAACCCATACCAGCAACAGGAGATGAGCTTGTTAGTGAGTGGTATGCAGATTTACCCTGGCACCAGAAGCTCAGCACCAAAGACAGTAATCTGATTGACACGCCTTTTGTATTGCCCTATGCAGCACTACAACCTGGCCTATGTAAAATTAAAACAAACAATGAAATAGATGAGCCGCGTTGCATGTTACGCTATGGTGTGCTTAATATTATGGCAATGCATCGCACAGACACCCTTTACCAGCAAGGTGAAGCGCCTACAGACCAGAGTTGTGAGGACTGTGTACAAGTAAAAGTCAGAATTCAACGACTTAACACACAAACTGATAATCCTGATGGATTCCAGGCGGATGTAATGCGTAACCTTCCTTACGAAGATACAGATACCAAAACTAATGTACCAAGTCTTGCTTATGTCATAAACGAAGCGACCGTCTTTGCACCTTGGCGGCCTTGGTATACTGGACACTTTTGTGCACAAAAAGCAGACTTCGTAGCAGATTCTGTTTGCTATGAAGATTATTTTACAACTCAATTGATTGCAACCAGCACAGGGGGGTGGTTATGGGATGCACCGGCAGTATTTGACCCTAAAAATGAAGATTCAATAGACAATCTCAAAAAATTCTGTGCTAGTGATAATGATTATTGCGATATGTATCTGGGTAAAGTCGACTGGATAACAGACAAGCCTAAAATTACCGTTACGGATTGTGGATCAGATCCAATAGATGACTGTACCAAAGAAGTGGAAGCGAAAACTGCTAGCCTTGATAGTCAATTTAATACGTCAATAAAATCCTATGTTGATGATGGCCGGTATCCCTGGCCATTAGTCAAATCAGATATCGATCTGACCAAAGACATAGACACCAATCCCTTTATTGGCTTTTACGATTTGGAAAGATTCCAACAGGCATTTATAGATAAAGATGGTAATCCACTGGGATCATTGTTTAAAGGAACACATTATGTGTTACCCAAAAAATGCACTAAAGAAATTTATCTGGGGGCACGACAGGGAAATAAGGATGATATTGAACGATTAGAAGACTGTGTGTTAAATTTTGAAATTCATACTAATGGTTATTACCGGCAGTGGAGATATCTCTATGGCGAAACGGAAGCGGAAAAGAACTCGTTGAGTCGTGAACAAATCATCGCTGCTATCGAAGACATTACTAAAGCGCTGCCTGGCATAAATGCCAATCAATATGGCAGAACTTTATTTCTGTATGCGGGTGTGCCGGAACAACACCTTCCAGTCCCATTTAAAAATTTTAATGATGGCATGTCTTTGTATGACAAAGTGTATAACGCCAGCATTTATACCCAATATTTACCTATGGTAAATCCAGCAGATCAGACGCTTAAAACTAAGAGCTATACAGATGATTTCTGGCACGCTTTTTTTATGAGTAATCACATGAACCAAACGCCGGATCATTTTATACGCGGTATACGGGGAAGAACATTGTGGCATAACGAATACCGCTCCAATATCTTGTATAATTCAGCAGTAAAAGTCCAAGAGGATGGAACAAAATCTATAGATGGTACGAGTTTCGCCGGTAATTTAGAGCATATCGATTTTCCTGCGGGATTTCAAACGGCGAACGCAACGGCTCCTTTTCACGGCAACACCTGTGATGCTTGCCATATCAGAAATGGAAGTGGTGTCCCGCTGATGCCAAATGGAAAATTGCCTCAGATTCATGTAGATAATGGCATGCAAGACAAGGCGTTCGAAATCCATCATGACTATACCTATTCAAACAAAGAGCTACCGTCGATGAAAATGGTATTGTTTGATCTGGGAACCGATCGTTCCGATGGCTATCATACTAATAAGGTCATGAACTTTTATGGTGACAGTTTTCATGTTAACCAGAAAAACAAACTGCCGACCTATTCAATGAAATATGTCGACATTAAGAAAGGAGATGGCTATGAAGTCGTGGTTAATGATGTTGACCGTGATAAATACCAACCCCAAAGAGTTGAGATTAGTAGTATTAATATAGGCACCGACATAGTGTGCATGCAAGAAGATGGAATTGTTACTAAACCAGATAATATTCCAGGCGATATCTGGCCCAATAATTGTACAGATGTTTCTGGACCAGCTATTTTAAAAGCTATGAGCGATGATGAACCTGAAGTTGGATTTATGCATTTATTAGGCCGCCGTCTGGGTAACACACCGATGATAGAAATGATCCCGGATCAGGTAATTTTGGATACACAAATAGATCAAAAAGACCGGACGGGTTTTCCCGGTAAATACAGCCTGGTATCAGGAACACGGGGCGGAGGAAAAGTTAATTTTCGTGATTGTAGTTTGAGTAATGTAGAAACTCCAAACAAGGATTGTTACCTTAGCCGATGGGGCTGGATAGGAGACCGTGCTTCTCTGGAAGATCAGATTGCCAATGCAGCTCATGTTGAAATGAATATGACTTCTACGGAAAGTTATAATGAATTACATAGTTCTCCACCTGCTAATCCCAAACATTTGGTACGCTATAACAAAAATATTTGTGGGCCTGCTGATGCGCAATGCATAAAACAGGCAGCCAACTCTGACATTACAGAGCAGGAGATTAAAGATATGGCAACCTATCAACGCTGGATAGGTATTCCAAATCGCTCTGAATATCTGGTTTCCAGTATAGAAGTTCAAGAAGGTGAAGAGATTTTTAAAGATCTTGAATGCAATAGCTGTCATGTCATTGATAAAATCGCGTTTGTAAAAGATGACAATATGTTACCCGATGAAGAAAGAGAGCATCTGGAAAGATTAAGAATACAATCAGGCGGTCAAACTGATTATCCTTTTATTTCTTATCTGGGTACCGATTTGCTGCTACACGATATGGGATACTTATCTCAAGTGGCCAGGGCTCCAAAGGAAGAGCGCGAGAGTTATGGGCCGGTTATGGGATATTTGACCCAACTGGGCAATGCGCTAGAAAAGGAGAATATTCGTTATGATGATGATATGGTTGAAGCTTATGGACAGCTTACGGAATATTTGTCTCAAGTGCTCAAGGCACCAGAAAAGGTAAAAATTCGAGATGATAATGGTAAGGTCAAAGATGAATACAAGGCTTATGTACAATATATTAGAACACCCGCTTTAAAAGGACTGAGATTCAATCGTTTTGTGACAGACTCCAATCACAATAGTAAAGCTCCGCTTGATATACCTAAGCCTGAAGACGTCATTTCAGGCTGTGATTTTTTATTACACGATGGCAGGGCGTGTGATGTTATTGAGGCTGCGTATCTGCATGATGGGCCTGCGATAAAAGAATTGCATACCATTGAGAAGCTGAATAGTTTAGATGCTAATGATCTAATAAAATTGCGCGCATTTTTGTATTCGCTATAGTCAATATTAAAAAAGGCGCTTTAACGGGGTTAATTAATCGAGTATGGTTCTTGGCAGAGTTGATTAAGGTATTGCAATGGAATAAATAATGGCACCACTTTTGTTTACCGTGATGGCTATCGGTTTGAAGGGGGGCGGTAATTGTTTATAAGAGTGCACAGTTTTATTTTAAAATGCTTGTAACTATCTATTGAATACTGAGTCATCAAAAAACATGTTAAAAAGCCTATTACAAATACTTAAAACATCGTTAGTTTTAACTGTCGTCGTTTTTATAGTATGGGTAACATGGTCATTTCAAAGTGGCTCGTTTTCCATTTTTAACCGTACCGAAATGACTAATAGCTTCAGTCAGTTTGTTTCACTTGAGGGTGCAGACGAATATGTAATCGCAAAACTAATCACGGACGAGACTTTAAACCGCCATGAATACCAACACTTATTTGGTTTTCCGGTAGGCGATACACTAGTGTCTCTATCGTTGCTCGCTAATTATAAATATTATGTAAAATTAGCAGAACTTACTCAAAGGTTAGACGGTGAGACTTTGTATATTCAAGTGCCAGAGCTCTATTTATCTAAACCGGTAGCTTTTGAGCTATCTACTGTAAGATTAAATGAGCAAGTGCTGGCATTCGGTCCTGATCAATAAGAGCTGACTTATTCAATATATCAGGATGCTCCTGCTGAACTGGCTTATAAAGGCAGGTTACATACTGATGCCGTGTATGATAAAGCCGCCAAAGCATTAGCAGATAACTTTAATAACTACTTTAAAAACAATAATATGCATACTTATTATAAAGATATCGTTATTATTTTTAGTAGTGAAAGTAAGCAAACAATCAGGCGCTTTATGTTTAATAAGGGTTTATGCGGTTCCATGCCTTGCTTAGTGCAATTTGATTTGGGCGGCGGGAATGTCTTTATAGCCAGATAACAGTGTTTGCGGCTAAGCTATTTTTATCCTGAAACAGTTTTTCTAAACTCTCGTATTTCGAGTATTTAGGTGTGTTTTGTTTCTTTCGTGCTTAGAATGCAGTTTCACTGTTTTTATAATTATTTCTATACTGTCAAGTTATGGTGCCATGACTTTAAAATATCTCTTTCTTTTCTCTGTTATTGTTATTTCTATTATGAGTTGTGCGATTCCTTTGCAAGAAGGGGCGGAAATTGTGCAGTTAATTTATATTCAGCCTAAAAAGGAAAACTGTCGATTTATTGGTCAGACTTCTGCCTCAGATGGCGGAATGGTTTCGGGTGATTTTATGTCTGATGCCAAAATTTATAGGAGCACGGCCAACTTGATGAAGAATAAGGCATATGCAATGGGCGGAAATGTAGTGTATATACAACAGCAATTTAATAAAAATAAAGATTTAACCAAAACGCTGACTAATCAAACAATGCTGGGTTTTGTTTACCAATGCCAGGGGCTTAAACAGCTGAGCTTAAAGTTAAACAGCAGTAGTGCTGATTAGAAAAATAATTATCTCTCCATATGACTTGAAGGTATGGCTGTACTTGATGCGTTTATTTTAATAACGCATCTCACAAAATTTTAATCTTATTTCCTGTTCTTCAAGCTGCCAATATTTATAAAACACACGGGAGCTGTAACTGTGTGGTTAGCCTCTAAATAAGTTCAGTGAACAAAGTGCCATTGGAAATCTCTTTAGATATAGCGGAACTAATTTTATTTTCTAATGATGCGCTATTGTCAATAATTGCTGCCACGCGTATATAGTTGGGTGTGTAACCAAACACCTTATGCTTTGTGGTATCAACATCTTCCTTTTGTCCTTCCCATAAGATATCTAAAGATACACCCAGATTTTGTTTCAGGAAATCTTGCTTCATTTGTTCGGCTAACTGGTGTAACTGCTGACTGCGTTGTTTTTTGAGAGCATTCTGTACCTGGTCTGGCAATGTGGCGGCTTTTGTTCCGCTACGAGTTGAATAGGTAAAAATATGAATATGTCCAAAGCCAGTTTGTTTAATGAATTCAAAGCTTTCTTGCCATTCTTGCTCTGTTTCACCGGGAAAACCGACGATAATATCTGTTGTGATATTAATATTGGGCACCTTTAGGCGTGCCCGCAGTACAATCTGGCTAAATTCATCAGTTTTACAACGCCTGGCCATACGTTTTAAAACACTGTCTGAACCACTTTGTAAAGGCAGATGCAGGTGAGGCATTAAGCGAGGATTACTAAATAAGTCAAAGAAGTTCTCAGGTAAATCCCAGGGCTCTAGGGAGCCTAAGCGTAAGCGGGGAACTGTAGTTTGTTGCAGAATTGCCTGAATCAAATCAGCCAGATTATGATTTATGTCCGATCCATAGCCACCTAAATGGACGCCGGTCAAGATTACCTCTTTAACACCTTGTTGAACAAAGGTATTAATGTCATTGATAATCTGTTCAATGGGCGTGCTTTTTTCTTCACCGCGTGCAACGGTAACGATACAAAAAGTACATCGATAACGGCATCCATCTTGTACTTTAATAAATGCACGTTGTCTGCCACGACTAAATAAAGATATTTCTGCTGGTTCAGTTGATAAAGATGGCATACTGGGTATCTCCAGTTCGGCGATAGCAAGTTCCACCAAACGGTCTTTATCCTGATTACTGACAATTAAATCAACACCTAGTAATTCAGCTGCTTCATCTGCCTGTAAGGTGACGTAACAACCACTGGCAACAATCTTGGCGCCTGGATTATCCCTATGAATGCGCCGAATGAGCTGACGAGATTTACGCACAGCATCTTGGGTAACTGCGCAAGAGTTGACAATAATCAGCTGTGCTTCGTTCTGCTCGCGAGTAATTTTATGTCCCGCATTTTGAAAGGATTGTGCCCAGCTTTCCAGCTCGGCCTCGTTAAGACGACAACCTAAAGTCCTAAGATGTACTAACATGATGTAAAAAACCAGTAAACGAAGTATAGTTTAACAATAATACCCGCAAAGCGAGCATTATCCCACAAGTAAGCGGTAGACGAATATTATTAGTTAATTTATTCTAAAGGTAGAGTGTGGGTAACTTTAAGGATTGGTATGACCGGGATTTACAGGGGTATTAAGTGACCAGATATAATCGACCACTAGATCCAGTTCTTCAGGGCTTAGAATGTTATTTTTTCCGAAAGGAGGCATGCTGGAATTTGTATTAAATTGTGTAGCATCCCAGATAACGGCCTTGAGTTGGTCTTTTGTCTTATATTTTGTCTGTATATCAATTAGGGGAGGGCCTATATTCCCTGGATCTTCTCCATCTTCAATAATATGACAAGCAAGACAATTGCCTTTGCTGCGTTGAAAACTTAAATCTTTTCCTGTTGCCAGGCGCTGTTTCATGCCCGAGCACGCGCAAGCGCTCAGGAATAGACTTAAGAACAGAAATATTAGTACTTTCATTTGAATAATCCCTGATACGCCAGGGCCGACTGATAAGGTGTTGTATTAAATATTCCGCCGATAACCGCTAATAGATCAGCACCTGCATTGAGTAGTTCAGCACCATTATCCGGTAAAATGCCCCCAATTGCGACAATAGGCACATTTATACAGCTTTTAGCTTGCCGTAAGCTGGATAAATGTGCAGCAGCAGCGAGAGGTTTGGAGTTAGATGGGAAAAAACGACCGAAGGCGACATAATCGGCTGAGTGTTGTTGAGCGTGTAATGCCAGTTCGACACTGTCATAACAGGAAACGCCTATAATTGCTGTACGACCTAATACCTCGCGTGCATGACTCAGCAAGCCATCTTCCTTGCCAATATGTACACCATGCGCACCTATATGTTTTGCCAAAGCGATATTATCATTGATAATTAGCGGAATATTTTGTACATGGCAAAGTTCTTTTAACGCGCCAGCCAAATAGCTTGCATCAACAGGGTGTTTATCCCTGTATTGCAAAATTTGTATGCCCCCCCTCATTGCTTCGGTGACATCAGCAATAATCTGATCTGCTGTCTTGTTTTCAGTTTTAGTGATAGCGTATAAGCCCGATGCAGGAAAATTCATTCAGGCAGGCTCACTTAGAAAGAAACTCAGGCATAGTCTTGCATCCAGAATAAACGATTAGGAATATGCTGCCCTTTTCCAGGTTGATAAGCATGATTTAAACTATTCCAGGTATATTCCTGTGCTTCTTGTATACAGGTTTCAACTTTCAAATCATGGGCCATTAATGCGGCAATGCTTGATGCCAGAGTACACCCCGAGCCATGATAACTATGCGGTAATCTATCCCAGGTATATGTTTCTATGCATTCTCCTTTATGGAAAAGCTGATTACTGACTACGGCGCTTTGTTCATGCGATCCGGTTATCAACACATATTCACATCCCAGTTCTAATAATCGGATGCCAGATAACTGCAGATCATCCGACTTGGCAAGCTGGCGCGCTTCAAGGCTGTTGGGTGTAAGTATTGTCGTACAGGGGAGTAAGAGCTCTTTTACAGATTCAATAAGAGCATCATTTGATAATACTGTCCCTCCACCTGCTGCAAGTACTGGGTCCAAAATGACGGGCAGATTTGAATGTTCGCTTAAAATTGTATGTATGGCCGCAACAGTTTCTAAACAGCCAATTAGACCAATTTTAATGGCTTTTACAGGTAAATCCTCTAAAATGGTTCTTGCTTGTGACATAATTGCCGAAGCTGACTGGGGCAATATTTTTTTTACATTTTTGGTGTCTTGCTCAGTTATCGTGGTGATAATACTGGCGGCATGGCATTGATGACTCACGATGGTTTCAATATCAGCTTGTATACCCGCGCCGCCGCTAGGGTCATGGCCTGAAAAACAAAGTACAACGGGTTTAGTTGTTTGAGTCATAATATTTTAGTTTTTATCATAAAGAAAATATGCTGCTATTTAACCAGAAAGTTATTAACAAATCCGTATTAATTATAAGCTGTATGCTATTTTCTGGTTGTGCAACTGTAAAAGACCCCATAGGGATATATAAAATTACCCAACTCAGGCTCGATGCTGAAGCGATATTCAGGCGAGAAAATAATGTAGTGAGTGAGGTAATGATACTGACGATGGATGAAGAGAACAGCACTTTGTCCAAGGCTGAACAGGAAATGCAGGATGCCTGTGCTGAATTGAATTCTTATGCTATCCATATTCGTGATAACTCAGGTAATGATCTAATAGCTAAGCAACGTGTGTTAAGTTCATTAGATGAATGTGAGGCAGCGATTAGTAAATTGGAAGATCTGGTGCGAACTGGGGAATATTAGCGATCATGGTATTTGATCCTTTTCCTCACTGTTAACCTCTCTCAAAGAGGAAAGGGGGGAACATCAGTATTCCCATATTTGTGTCTACCCTGAAACTCATCAAGCCATAAGATCAACCAGAGTTTTTTCAGTAACTATCGCAATATGAAACGGCTCGAATGGTATATATGCTGTAGCCTTCAATTTGAAGACCATAAGAATGCTCATGGAAAATAATTTAACTTGCTGGCAATGTGCATTTTTGACTCACTTATATTATTGATTATAGCGAATGGTATGCCGATATTATCACGTGATATTTTTGGCTCATACTGCTCATGGCGAGTAGATTTCGGTTGTACATTTTTCGATAAAAAACCCTTGTTTGGTTATAGCAAAACATGGCGTGGCATATTGATGTCGGTATTAGCAACATCACTTATAGCGTCAATATTTACTTTGAACTACCTCAACGGAGCACTATTTGGTCTCTTAGCTATGTTCGGTGATTTAATCGCTAGCTTTATCAAACGCCGCCTCGGTTACGTTGAAAGTAGTTGCTTTAGAGTTCTGGATCTACTGCCAGAATCAGTATTACCGCTTATTATTTTACGCGAGGCCTTGGCTTTAGGTTTTATTGAGATAATGCTCACGGTGATTTTGTTTTTTGCCTTTGAGGTATTGCTCTCACCGCTTTTATTTCGCTTACATATCCGCAAAAGACCTTATTAATACTGACAGAGGAGTAAACCGGCTATGCCAGAAAATAAATTGCGCATTCTTAGCTATAACATTCACAAAGGTTTCAGTGCGAGTAATCGACATTTTATTCTGCATCAAATTAAAGAAGCACTATTAGAAACCAATGCTGATATTTTATTTCTTCAGGAAATGCAGGGCCAGCATACGGAACATGAAAAAAAACACCCAACCTGGCCGACGATTTCCCCTACAGAATTCTTAGCACAAGATACCTGGCCTTTCTTTGCTTACGCTAAAAATGCCGTTTATCGCATAGGTGATCATGGCAATGCCATTCTCAGCAAATATCCACTAAAAAGCTGGGAAAACATCAATGTTTCGCCCTTTGTCTGGGCGAGCCGCAGTTTACTCCATGCGGAACTTAAATTACCCTGGCTGGCGCATGATTTACATATCATCTGCATTCATTTAGGTTTAACTGGCACTGAGCGCAGACGCCAATTTGCAACTTTGTGTCAACGTATTGATGAACATATACCGCATGACGCGCCACTGATTCTTGCCGGCGACTTTAATGACTGGGCGGGGCAGGCTGAAAAACATTTTTATCAGCATCTGGAATTAAAAGAAGCCTTCAGAACGCTGCATCATCGTTATGCTAAAACCTTCCCATCCTGGTTGCCGGTATTGCGAATGGATCGTATTTATTACCGTGGGCTACACCCTGCATTTTGTGAACGACTGACGCATACCCCATGGAATCGTTTATCTGATCACGCGCCTCTGTTAGCTACTTTTGAGCGTTAAACATGCCAGTACAAATTTTACAAAAACACTTTTTGGGTGAATTATTAAGCTTGCTGAAGAAATGGGTGTTTCAGTTTAAAAAGGCTCCCATTGTTATTTGTAAGCGGCCATCCGAAATTAACATCTGTCTGTTTAGTTGGCTCGACCCAAAGCTGACTGTGGGAAAGCTAATAATATTGCCTCCTGCGCCCTTTGGTCTCTCAAAAAACGAGTAATAAATTTTTTTTAGCCTCTTAATAAACTATATGTTTATTGCCTATAAACTGAATCAGATATATGAATCATAATATAATCCCTCATTATAGACTTATTAATACCTAATTAAGTACGAGTGTAGGAGAATAGTTATGTCTGAATTCAGGAAATACAGGTGTAGTGTGTGCACACATATTTATGATGAAGCTAAAGGCGATCCTGAAACGGGTATTGCGCCAGGTACACGCTGGGAAGATGTTCCTGAGAACTGGGTTTGTCCAGAATGTGGTGTCACAAAAAAAGCTTTTAAATTAATGGAAGCAGACGAACCAGGATGGCTGGACTATCAAAAAAACAAGCCATAGTTTAGCGGGTAAAACAGGAACCACATTATTAGTATTATAAAATTCAGGAGCAGCGAATATGGAATGGTTACTTATTTTCAAAACGCTTTTTTTCTTAACCTGGCCTTTCTTATTAATTGGAGCGATAATTTTCACAAAAAAACATCGTAGAAAAAAAGGTAAGGGCAGGAGCTTATGGAACCACTGAATTATATTAGTCGCAATTTGAACAAACAGACGCTGTAAGACTTGCTCCCATTCGTTTGGCGCCTATTTTTTTCGATAGACATAAAAAAACCGGCCACCCCTTTTGGGATTAGCCGGTTCTTTAAATTTAGCGCTAGCAGAACTAACGCCGCAAATCAGTTACTTAAAAAGTAATTTAGATAACGTTTACGTTTTCAGCTTGCGGGCCTTTTTGGCCTTGCGCAACTGTAAACTCAACTTGTTGGCCTTCGTCTAAAGACTTGTAGCCGCCTGCGTTATTGATTTGTTGAAAATGTACGAAAACATCGGGGCCTGATTGTTGTTCAATAAAGCCATAGCCTTTATCAGAATTAAACCATTTTACGGTGCCAGTAGTTGTAGTAGACATAATGAGTCCTATAATATTTTTTATATAAAACCTTAGAATAAGGCAGGTAAAGCTGATAATGAGGAAATTACTTAATGAAGAACAGGACGAGCGACTACAGAAAAAACGGAAGAGACATCGAATTGGTAAAACAAAGGTAAATCAAATTTTCTAGCTAGAACCTATTATAAGCGGATTATTGTGCTTGTCAAATATTATTTATTTCTTATATTGCATACCCTGCTTGAACTGAAGCACCGCTCGGCTATCGCCCAACAGTTTTTATTCTCATTTCATTCATGGTATTTGCGGTAAGCATCAACATGAAGGGTGTCAAATATTGCAATAACGGATTATTGCAATATTTGACATCTTCGTTTTACTTGCTTAGATTCTGCTTAGTCAATCCGTAACGAAAATTATACAAGCCTACGATTTTAATTAATTAGTATGTGTTTTTAATAGTTTAGAAACAAATTAACCGAAAGAATATGATTCATTGCATCCGTTGTAGAGGTATTTCTGATGTATTGATTGATATAACCCACTTCAGATCGAATGTTTTGGTTAAATTGGTAACCTAATCCGACAAAGACACGGTTTTGATCAAAACCGTTATCGGGATTCCAATCGGTTTTATTAATCACAACAAAGACTTCATCCCATATGACTCCGCTTAATTTGGGTGCAACACTGAAAGGATGCTGATATTTGAAAAACTGGCGAAAACGCCAGCCGACATCGTCTCCCCGATCGTCAAAACGCTGTTCTAACCGGGTACGTGACATAAATATGCCATCGCTGAATTTTTCTGTCCATAACAGCTGCTGCCAAATTCGTTGTTCATCAAAATTGCTGCGAGGTGCTGGTGGGTTATTGGGAATCCAGGCATAACCCTGCCATAAACTGATGTTATCTCGAAAATAATAACCGAGCCCGGTTCTTAAAATACCTTGTGAAAATTGTGAGCTATCCTGCCCGAAACGGCCTTGACCTTCCAACCAAAGTTTTATGTTATCCGAATCAGAATTAAACTTGCCTAATGATAATATCGTTGTGATATTTCCCCAGGTCTGAAAGTCCTGGTTTAACTGTTGAGCATTGGATGTAACAGAATTCAGGCCTAAAATAAACAAAGCTCCTGACCTGAATGTAGATGTTTTTTTTATCATCTGATTTTACTAATCCTGAACAAGCAGCTAAAAATATAAACTATATCGTAAATACATTAACAAACTATTCACTGTTTGAAAATCAGTTCTGAATAGTCTGTTTAAATAATCGGTAGATACTATAATTTTCCGCAATTTTAATTTAATTTCCTATAAGCGGCTACCAACTTACCCAATATTGATATTCTCTGAAATTGTACATAAACCACAATATCAATCTAGTGGATCATCATAAAAAAATAATAGAGAGATAGATAGAAATGATTCAACAAACACTGACTTAACTCAAAGACCTACGACTATCAGCTATAGTCAACGCATTCGTACAACAGTCAGATTTCTGTCGAGAAGTATATGAGCTGGAGGATAAATTTATAATTCCTGAATTATTTCCTCCATGAGGAAATCATCCGTGCTACCGGATGAATCCAAGGGTATGGGTAAAGAGCTACCCTGACAATGTAACAAAGAAGGCCTTCGCTTCTGGAGAGTCAATCGTGAAAAATATTGTATCGTAATAACAACAACCTGGGTAAGTACTAGAGAAACGTTGGACTTTAAGCTTCAGGAATTGCGAAAAATTAGAACTATGATATCGATTCGATATCATATACAATAAAAACTCTTCTTTAGTTATGATATCGATTCGATATCATATGCAATAACAAACTTCTTCTTTGGGCTATTGGACATGATACATAAACATAAACAATATTATTTTCGCCATCTAAAAGACGATATTCCAGCGGGAATAGTAGTGTTTTTAGTAGCATTACCTTTATGCCTCGGAATAGCTCTGGCATCAGGGGCACCTTTATTTTCTGGTTTAATTGGTGGACTGATAGGTGGGCTCGTTCTTTCCTGGCTCAGTGGCTCTCAACTTGCTGTTTCGGGCCCTGCCGCCGGTTTAACCGTTATCGTTTTTAATGCCATTGAAACCCTTGGCGGTTTTCAGGGCTTGCTGGTTGCCTGTGTGTTAGCAGGAATTATACAACTGGTATTGGGGTGTCTGAGAGCCGGAATAATAGGGGCATTTTTTCCCGCTGCCGTTATTGAAGGCATGCTGGCCGCAATTGGTTTAATTTTGATTATCAAACAGATTCCTCATGCCACGGGACACGATAGCAGTTTTGAAGGGGATGAAAGCTATATGGAGGAAACTGCCAGATCCAGTTTTACTGAGTTATTTGATGCCTTAGGAGGTATTTCTCCAGGTTCGTTGATTATCAGTATTGTGGCATTGTTACTGTTAATGCTCTGGAGCACACCCTGGTTTAAAAATCAAAACTGGTTAAAACTGATTCCTGGACCTTTGGTAGCAGTCATTTGGGGCGTTGCCTATAACGGGTTCACTCGTCAGTTTGCGCCCAACTGGGCAGTTAGAAGCGAACATTTGGTCAACTTGCCGGTCTCAAAAAATGCCACAGATTTTTTTAATAATTTTGTACTGCCAGACGCCAGTTATCTTAGCCATCTTGGCAACCCGCATGTTTATACCGTTGCCGTAACGATTGCGATAATCGCCAGCCTGGAAACGCTGTTAAGCCTTGAAGCGACTGATAAACTGGACCCTATGAAACGTCTCGCACCCACCAATCGAGAGCTGAAGGCGCAAGGTGTTGGTAATATTATCAGTGGCTTACTAGGCGGTTTGCCTGTCACCGCCGTTATAGTGCGCAGTGCAGCCAGCATCAACGCAGGGGGAACAACCCGTGTAGCCTGTTTTACTCATGGCGTGTTATTGTTGCTCAGCGTCATGTTTTTGTCACAATACCTCAACTATATCCCACTTGCTTGTTTAGCGGCAATTTTGTTGTATACAGGTTATAAGTTGGCCAATCCGGCTTTATTCAAGTCGTTTTACCAAAAAGGCATGAGTCAATTTCTTCCTTTTATTATTACTGTGATTGCAATTCTGGTTACTGATTTATTAAAAGGAATGGCCATAGGAATGGTTATTGGCCTGTTTTTTGTTATCAAAGCCAATTATCATGCAGCCATTACACTTACTCAAGATGTTTCACACTACCTGCTGACACTGAACAAAGATGTTTCTTTTCTGAATAAAGCCTTATTAAGAAAATTTATTTTAAGCATCCCGGGAGATAGTTCAGTCACCATCGATGCGAGCAAAGCCCGGTTTATTGATCATGATATTTTGGAAACGATTGAAGATTTCCTGACGACTGCACCTGACGACAATATCACGGTTGAAATCATTGATCTGTATGGGAAAGAAAAGACCAGAAAACACGAGTCTCTGGTGGTTTTAAATGGTCGGACGTGAATCGTATGCGCTCGGTAAGCGTTGGCTTTATATGCTAACGACGGCAATATCTACCCGGGTAAAGTCAGGTTTATGAAAACATAAGCTATAAAAATATAGATTAATGGACGCTCTATCGCTAAAAGCAATAGACTATTCGCAAACTTGAAATACAATGTGCCGGCGGGTGTAGCAGTTTTTTTAATATCCATCCCGTTATCCATAGGAATCGCACTGGCTTCCAGCGCTTCCTGTTCTCTAGCTTGATTGCCGGTATTATCGGCGGAATAATAATTGCTCCATTAAGTGGTTCATCATTGGGCGTCAGCGGTTCGACAGCGGGCCTCGCGATTATTGTCTTGTCGGCCTTGTAGCAACACTGGGCTTCAATGCTTTTCTGCTGGCCCTGGTTGATGGCAGGCATTATTCAGGTCAGCATGGATCTGGAAAAACTGGGGATTATTACTTTCCATCTTCAGTCATTAACGGCATGCTGTCCGGAATAGGCTTTATTTTGTTGCTGAAGCAAATCCCCCATGCGATGTGCGCGTGGGGGCTGGTAATGTTATTAATGACGGCCTTGTACGAAAGGTGGCCGATAAAACTGCGCAATTGACCGTTGAGCAAATTCGCAGCAAAAGTCCTTTATTAAACGTCCTGGGGCAAAGCTTTGAGATTCGCAAAGTCGGTACAATGTACGACATTGAAACCGGAAAAGTTAAATTCTATTCAGATGTTTAATAACAGAGTGCGCTGAGCCACACATGATGATCTATGTAATCGAATGTACTAATCAGATTCATTCTGATTGACCTAGTCATCACTCTGTATGATCTGATGCTGGACGCATTATTTTCAGTCCTGCATATCGCCATTTACTCTTGAGGAACTTATTGAACTTGTTTTTCATGCCACCCGCAAACAAAGCCAAATTGTTGTTTTTTATCTACTGTAGCTTATTTTTATGTACGGACTTTTTCGGCTTAGGCGTGTGCTGCCCTATTTTTTAAAGCAACTTAAAGAACAACTACTTTGTCACTAGCATGCAGTATAAATCACTCATAACAAGTTATTGGAGACAGCCATCTTTACTCAAAAATAAAATAAGTCTTAGTTTGGTTGCTATTCAATTGCTTAGCCTTCTGAGTTGTCAATTTTAAGGTTCGAAAAGAATTGCTATAGAAAGATGAATCTGCTACTATAATAGCGAATCGATATTATTATAATAATTAAACGATGAGGTAGTGAGTATGAAAACAATCCAAATTTGTCCTGGGCTCTTGGCGCTAGGTCTTTTTATCACCACAATAACAACGCTTCATGCGGCGCCTATTCCTGGTTATTTAGTGCTCAAAGAAACAGAAGTCGAGGTGGAAAGTGAGGGTAGCAATAAAGTGCTCAAACTAGAAATCAAGACCCAGGCGCCTATCCCGGTTGATGGTAAATCCGGTGCTTTCGGTTATGCGGCTTTAACCGACGGAGGTAATAACCTCTTAGTTTTAGTGACCCATCTACCGATAGACGACAGCTCTTATGAACATCCAGAAAGTGGCTTCCACACGCATGTGCTCGATTTGAAAGCGCCGGGAGAGGCGTGTGCCGGCGCTGATTTTGAAGTTGACCTTGCTAATTCTGGAAAAAACAAGGCATTCGACGCTGACTATCGATGGAAAACAAAAGGAAATAAAATTAGTGTAAAAAAAGTTCCTGTAGCTGACTTAGGTGATGCCGGTGTTGAATCGATTGTGTCTTTTACCTTGAAACCGATTCTAGATGCTAATAATAAACCCACTCATCTTTGCGTGAAGGTGATGGATCAAAATTAAACTGTTACAAACTTTGGCCCGTAGCACAGGGATGTGCTGCACAAAATAATAACGGGTGCAAGGTTCTGACAGTATCTATGCAAATACTTGAATATAAAGTGTTTTCGGAGTGTTTTCGGAGTACTTTCGTGTACACTCGATACCGACAATCCCTGTCGGAATGTCGGTGTCTTGAGGACCGATAAAATTAGCTGAACGTGGTACGTATTCAGTTTTCAATTTGGAAAAACAACCTGTTTTTTCATTTCTGACCAGGGCTTGTATTTTTGCATAACCAAAAGCGAACAGGCCACCAGAGCTATCAGGTTCAAAATGGGTGTTTCAGTTTAACGCGTCTCCCATTGTTATTGGCTATGTCACCGTAAAGTATGGAATTTCATATAACAAGAGCGTATAAGTAAATAAAGCCCATGTAAATTAAGGAGATAGTTATGAAAGCCCCAGAGTTTTTAGAGTTCATTTCCGAAATAAATCAACTTGACCACCATCAACGCACTGTTCTAACGAAAGCACTGGATCAACTAGAGGACGAACCTAAGGTTTTTGATTTAATTGAAACAATATTTGATAGCAAAGGTAAATGCCCTCATTGCTCCCATACCGAAAGCCACAGGCATGGAATAAAAGATGGCCTTCAGCGCTACCGCTGTAAAGCCTGCAAAAAGACATTTAATGCTTTGACAGGAACGCCTCTTGCTCATCTACGCCTCAAGTCAAAGTGGCTTGATTACTTAGGAGCTATCGCAGAATCATTGACTGTCCGGCAGGCAGCTAAAGAAATTAATGTGCATCGAACTACAACCTTTCGATGGCGGCACCGTTTTTTAAGCTGGATTCAGCAGGATCGTCCCAGTGCTCTTCATGGCATTACAGAAGCTGATGAAACCTACTTACTTGAGTCACATAAAGGAGAACGCCATCTCAATCGTCAACCAAGGAAACGAGGGGGCTGTGCGACTAAGCGAGGGATTTCTGATGAGCAAATGTGCATTTTAATTGCTCGTGATCGCTCAAAACAAACCGTAGATTTTGTGACAGGTAATGGCCCAATAAGCAAAATTGTTCTTGATACGCATTTAAAGCCAATACTAGACCAGGATGCCCTCCTTGTGAGTGATGGCAATCCAACTTATGGTGCATTTTGTAAAGCTGAAAAAGTATCTCATGAAATCGTTAACATGAGTCAAGGGCAGCGGGTGACTAAAGGGGCCTATCATATACAAAATGTCAATGCATACCACCACCGTTTTAAATCATGGCTAGACCGCTTTCATGGTGTAGCCACCAAGTATTTACCTAATTATTTGGCTTGGTGCAGAATTATGGATCGGAACCACAATCTAACCCCTGAGCAATTGTTACATTCTGCTCTGGGTGATTTTCAATACTTAACGGTGACATAGCCTTGTTATTTGCAAACAGCCATCCGAAATTATTAAGTGTCTGTCTCGTCGAATGACTGAAGCCTATGAAAAAATAATGTATTCTGCCTAGCACTCTAAAGCAACTTTGTAATATAGAATGAAACAATAATCCATTTCAATTTAAAAAAGCCGAGTTTTCATTGGTAAAAAGGAATATATGACAATCCTGAATCGTTTCGTTGTATCACTGCTTATGGTTTTGAACTCTGAAACATTCAGTATGTCTATCAATGAGCTACATCTAGCCAACAATGTTGATTCAACAAAAATAATTTATCTGGTCAGCCATGGTTGGCATGCGGGGATTGTATTAAATCAGGCAGACATACCCGATACCGTATGGCGGGAAAGTCAGGATTTCCCTAATGCAAAATATCTTGAAATTGGATGGGGCGACAAAGATTATTATCAGACACCTAACCCTCACTTAGGTATAGCAATTAAAGCGATACTTTGGCCTACGCCCAGTGTTCTGCACATTGTTGGTTTTAATAAAGCCGTTACTTCCTATTTTCCCTCAAGTGAAATTATCGAAGTTCGCCTGTCTAATGAGGGTTTTGAACGCATGATACGTTATATTGCAGCAAGCCATTACCAAGACCCGGATGGCATCTCAAAGCCTATTGCTAAAGGTCTTTACGGTAACAGTCAGTTTTATTTATCTGGAGAAACATACCACTTGTTCAAAACCTGCAATGCCTGGACTGCTGAAGCACTGTTGACTGCCGGCTGTCCAATCAGGCCCGCCTTTACCATTACTGTGGAAGGGTTGATGTCTCAAATCAGGTCTTTTGGAGCGGTTATTCAAAAGCAAGCCAAAGGACCTGAACGCCTTGATCTATCTCTTTTTGAGTGAATAATTCGCAACTCTGGACCCGGCCCTTAGATTCCCTGCTTACGCAAAGTAAGAATTGGATTATAATGAATTCTATTACTTAACCATCACTGTAGGCACTTTGTATGCATATAGATTACACCCCTATTATTAAACATTTAAAAGCATGGCTTTTGCACGGCATGATCCTATCTGGCTTTTTAGCTTACACTCACTTAGCTGCAGCCCATCCGAGTGAATGTCTGGATGAGACAGCACCTGCAGTCTACTTGCCTGCGGCCGAAATCGTCTGCTTACAGCAGATAAAAGTTAGCAATGGTGATGACATACAATTTTATAAAGCATCATTGCAATGGATGGGTGCTGAGAACCCTAATAAATTTGCACTGATCAGCGCGGATATAGACCAATCTATCAAAGATAGTCAGCACTCTTATTCTATAGAAACAGGCAAATTATCCTTACCCACTGTTGATATTCCAGCTACCTATGGCACGGAACGTTATGCAGCGACTCTTGTTTTCAAGCAAGAAAATGGCATGAGTCTGTTTGAATTATCATCAATTAACACTTATATAAACCCTGATTATATTCCCAATCAAACCTGGAAGCCTTACGGCATGCTCAATCAAATGGAACGTCGATCTGTCAACTTGCTTGGCGAATCACTGCCTTACGCACAATTGGCTGATGCCATTTATGATTTTGGTAATATCTCCGTGGGTGACTGGGAGCTGGTATATCAGGAAAGTAAAGTTTCAGGCATGCAAGCAGGCATATATAGCAACCCGAAAACAGGTGATTTGGTATTAGCCTTTCGTGGCACTGAAACCTGTGCTTTCCCATGCTCAATTAATGAAACTAAAGAGTCAGCGCTAGATCTGGCGGCTGATGCGCTATTGTCTTTTGGTGAAAGTAGCCCACAATTCCAACATGCGTTTAATTTAGCCCAAACTTTAGTTGATTCATTTTCCGACCATCATATTATCGTCACAGGTCATTCTTTGGGTGGTGGCTTAGCACAAGCGGTTGGAGCAGTGTTTAAACTGACAACCTATGCATTTAATTCTGCCCCGGTACCTGATGATTTTTTTGCTGAACATCCAACAGAATTAACTGCCGAAGAACTGAATGAGACAATTCATGTGATCAGTGATGTGCATGATCCGGTCTCACATGCCGATAACATAGGCCTGACATACCAAAAGGCAGCTCATGTATCTCCACTGATTCAATTTGATTTTGAGGCTAAGGAAATACAACCGGATATAAAAGATTCCTTAGCAGAATTATATGAACTTAGGTTTAACCGACATAGCATTACCGAGCTAATCGGAAATGCCTCAAACTTACTGAGCATTTACCAGCAAGGCTGGTAGTAAGGACGTTATCTTAAATAATACCCTAAAGAGTAGTAGCCCGCATGGAGCTGGAAAAATGCGGGGATCAGCAATGAATGGGATCAATTTGACCCCATTCGTTTCTCAATAATTAAATAAGGCGAATGCTTTTTGCAAGGTTGACCAGATCCCCCATGCTAAGGGCAGACTGACGTAAAGCCAAAAGAGCAATAATAAGACATTGTTTCTAGAAGAAGATTTTGAATTATGCATAATAAGTGATCGTTGTATTAATTATCTGTTGTCTGTTCAAGTCCAGCGTTATCAGGATAGGGAAAAATGCCATCCACTTCATCCAATTCGTCATGTTTTATATGGTGTTTTTCATGCACCGGACGAATTAACAAATTACAGACAAAACCTAAACTTAACAACCCTGCCATAATATACATAGTTACGCTGTAAGCATCCGCCTTAGCAACGCCTTGGTCAATTTGAAATTGACGAATATAGTTCACTAAAACAGGCCCTAAAACGCCGGCGGTAGCCCAGGCGGTCAATAACCGTCCATGTATGCCTCCGACATATTTTGTGCCAAAAATATCTGCCAAATAAGCGGGGATTGTTGAAAAACCACCGCCATACATGCTTAATATTAAGGCATAGAAGATAATAAACAATCTCATATTACCTGATGCGCCAATAGATGGAACTGAGGCATAAAGCGCAATACCTAAAACAAAGAAAATAAAATAGGTGTTTTTTCGGCCGATATAATCCGATGCCGATGACCAAAAGAATCGGCCACCCATATTAAATAAACTCAGTAAGCCAACAAATCCAGCGGCGGCAGCCGCTGTGATCGTGCCTTTAAAGATTTCTTGAATCATGACTGAAGCCTGACCAAGTACCCCGATACCCGCCGTGACATTTAAACAAAGTACTAACCAAAGCAAATAAAATTGCGGTGTCTTGAGTGCTTGATCAATATGAACATGGTGCTTCGTGATCATGTTATTTTCCACCACAGGTGGTACCCAGCCCTCTGGTTGCCAGTTTTTAGGTGGCGTACGGATAGTTAAAGAACCAATCAACATCGAAACGAAATACAGGCAACCCATCACCACAAATGCTTCCATAACCCCGACTGAAGTAGCTGATTTATAATGGTCCATCAAAGCAATAGATAAGGGTGCGCCAATCATAGCGCCACCGCCAAAGCCCATAATTGCCATGCCCGTAGCCATACCGCGTCGATCAGGAAACCATTTAATTAAAGTCGATACCGGAGAAACATAACCTAAGCCCAGACCAATTCCACCGATCACGCCATAGCCTAAATAAAGCAGCCAAATTTGATGCCAATATACACCCAGCGCAGACACTAAGAAACCACCACCGAAACAGCACGCAGCAACAAACATAGTCAATCTAGGCCCTACTTTTTCCAGCCATTTTCCACCAAAAGCAGCAGATAAACCTAAAAAAACAATCGCTAAACTAAAAATCCAGCCTATTGTTGTTAATTGCCAATCTTCTGAAGTAGATTCAGTAATACCAATCACTCGAGTGAGTGGATTATTAAAAACACTAAAGGCGTATGCTTGACCGATACATAAATGTACCGCTAATGCAGCTGGTGGAACCATCCAGCGATTATAATCAGGTTGGGCAACAATACGTTGCCTGGAAAAAAAGTCTAACATCTTGTTTCCTGGTTTATTCAATAAGAGCTGATGTTACGCATATTGATTATGAGAGCATCAGGTTTAAATTCTGAGTGATTTGCGTAATGTGTTATTTTAATCGGGTTTTGGCACTCGAAAGCGAATTTTTTTCTTTTGCGTTGCTAAAATAAAGGTAACTCAGCATTTGGTGTGATTATCATCTCTTGTTAAACCTGGAAACCTCAGTTAAAGTAGATGCGCAAGGCCTGCAGTGACCTTTACCGCTTTTGCGCCTAAAAAACCTTAAGCAAAATGCAGGGAAATGATGTTGTACGTATGATTGCTACTGATCCAGCCGCACACTTGGTTATCGGGATGTATATCGATCAAAGTGGCCATGAAATGATGGAATATTTTAAACAAGAAAGCAGGCATATTTTTGACAATCGTGAAAAATAGCTATGACTTTTAATCAAGACTGCCCCTGGGGTATTCCGATGACTCCTCGAACATGTTAACGGTTGGTTGGTGCTATAATCCTAGAAACCGCAGTTGAGTACGGATTTTGTGGGAAATCTGAGTATGAAAGACAAGGCACAGTTCGCAGGCAATGGCCGTAGCCCTTGGCAAGAGCTGTAACACGGTATTTCGTGCTCAGATTTATCCACAAAACCGTGAAGCGGAATAGAGTCACCCAACAGGTGACAAGCATTTACGATCATTATATTTTATATTCTGTCGCATACTATTTTATAGCGGTCAACTGCGGCTTCTAGGATAATGCTAAATAACCAAAAAAGGAGAGTTGGGGGAGGGCTTATTAGAAATTAGGCTGCTTTAATATTACCGTGCGGGTAATGGAAAATTCAAAATAGCAACGTTGAGCAATATCGCTTTAACAACGCCTTATCAAAAAAAACATATCAACCAGGTATTTTCCCGCCGAAAGTAAATCTTATTAATTAGAATTTAATAATATGCTAAACTTATTTACAATCTACCTATTTATTCATAGCAGGGATTAATAATGAAAATAATACGTTTTATATTGGTTTTAGTTTTAACAGGTTTTTTACTTTTTTCAATATCCAACTTGCTGGGCGTTAATGGTGAAAATAATCCTATTGCTGTCCAATCTGGAACCTCCAGGGACTATGTAAAAGTTTCCAGAATATTGCAGAATAAATGCGTCGATTGTCATTCCCCAGGAATGACTAGAATGCCAATATATTCTGAATTACCTATTGCTCGTCAACTTATCGAAAATGATATTCAGCAGGGGAGCGAAAGATTTATCTTAAGTCCCGGGATATATAGTGGCAAAGAGCCTTTCACACCTCTTATGCTGGCTAGGTTGGAACATGTTATTATCAATAATAACATGCCACCCGCTCTATACCTTACTATGCATTGGAATGGCAGTTTAAGTGCAGATGAAAAGCAAACGGTTCTTACATGGATAGCCAAGGAACGAGGTAGACATCCATGGAGTAATGAATCTGCGGAAGGCTATAAAGGCGAACCGGTTCAGCCACTTCCTTTAAGTGTTGAATTGAATCCTGAAAAAGTTGCTCTGGGTAATCAGCTGTTTCACGATACACTGCTTTCGGGAGACAACACTTTATCTTGCGCATCTTGTCATGCTTTAAATAAAGGGGGAACGGATCAAGCTCAAGTGGCTACTGGAATTCGAGGACAACAAGGCCCCATTAACTCACCTACAGTGTATAACGCCATGTACAATTTGGCTCAATTTTGGGATGGACGCGCTAAAGACCTTCAAGCACAAGCCGCTGGTCCTGTCGCTAATCCGGTTGAAATGGGTGCAGATTGGGATAAAGTCATCACTAAATTAAATCAAGACAGTGATTACACCAGTGCTTTTAGCAAACTTTATCCTGAGCAAGGTTTAACCAAAGCAAATGTGACGGATGCGATTGCTGTTTTTGAAGAGTCATTAGTAACACCTAACTCACGTTTTGACCAGTATCTACGTGGTCATGAGGCAGCGTTGAATCCCGATGAAAAAGCGGGTTATGAATTATTTAAAAATAACTGTACTTCCTGTCATTTTGGGCCTGCACTAGGCGGCTTATCTTATGAAAAAATGGGTGTTAAACAAGATTATTTTGCAATGCGCGGTGGTGATTTAACAGAGGATGATAATGGCCGCTATAATGTGACCAAAAATGAAATTGATCGCTATGCTTTTAAGGTTCCCGTACTGCGTAACGTTGAATTAACTTATCCCTACTTTCACGATGGGTCTGTCAATGAGTTACCAGAGGCTGTTCGTATCATGGGAATCACTCAGCTGGGGAAAAATTTCAGTGCAGATGAAATTGATAAAATGGTGGCTTTTCTGAAAACCTTAACGGGTGAATACCAGGGTGCCTCATTATCGAGTTTAAAAGACCCTCAGTAGGGTGGATACTTCCAGCAATTATCAACTTATATCCAAAAAAAGGCAGTGTGTAGTGGTCGAAAAATGTGAGTGAATAGTTTAGGCTTCTCACTTAAGCCGGTGCAGCCAGTAATTTCAAGGGAGTTAAGTGTGGCCTTGTCTCGAATTTTTCCAGGCAATAGTAGTTCACTCATTTGCTCTAATAGCCAAGAAAATAAATTGGGAAACTCGATTGCAAATAATCGTTCAGCAGCTGTTGTGCCATCACTTCGCTTTAAACCGTAATTATGGATTAAAGCGAAGTGCTCTTAAGCAAACTTGGGGTTAGTTCTAATATTACAACATTTATTATGCTGCTATCAAACGCATGGCCAGACCTTTAAAGCACAGGGTAAAGTCTAATATTCCAACAAAAATGTATGATTGTTAGAACTGATCCTAAGTTCGAAAGGTCTTTACGGTAACGATCAGTTTTATTTATCTGGAGAAATATACCATTTTTTCAAAACCTGCAATGTCTGGACTGCTGAAGCACTGTGGGCTGTCCAATCCGGCCCGCTTTGATCTATCTTTTTTTGAATGAATAATTCGCAATTCGGGGCCTGACCCTTATATTTTCTTAGATTTTTGCTTCAGTAGAACTATATTTCATTGTTTAGAACAGCTTTAGCAATTGGTGACTCTACAAGCCTTTCCAGTGCTACATCACCGACTCGTTTAGAAATTACCGATGCCTGCTTATCTGATATTTTTTGACGGCTTTCCGTAAGAGTTCTTGCCCCACTTCTCATTCGGTTTAGAACATAATCCGGCAGCTCATGGTCTTTAACAGACAAAACTCCCTTACTAAGTGAAATTCTTCCTGTTCTCCACCCCTTGTTGCTGGATAGTTTGATTGGGCAGAGATGAAGAAAATTTAAATACTTTACATATATAAATGAATCAGTATCCGTTGTAAGAATGTCGTGCTCAATAGCCCGAACCAGATACATATTAAAGTCACTATCTGAGGAGTTGACTGGTTTATCTAGAAGATATAGAAGCTGACGCTGCTCACCTGGATTCGGAGATTCCCCCAGTAGATATTTCCTAAGTCGATTAATTGCTACAGGAACATGGCGCAACATGTTTTCGTCAAAGTGACCAAGTTCATTTTTATAGTATGCATAAGCTAGAACTCTAAATGAAACAGAGGCCAAATATTTAGTTAGCCAAGTGTCATATGAAAACTTACTCTCAGATCTTTCTTGATATTTAAAGAATATCTCGTTAGCAAATTTCGTTTCCCAAGGGCTGAATAAATCTTCGCAGTCACCACATAAGAAAGGTAACTTCACACCGTCTTGTGTTGACTTATTTGGGTTATCTGTTGATCGCATATTCCCGGTTGGTGATGTCTTTTGAGGTAACGAAAAACAAATTTTGGAATTATATGGCTTATTTCCAATCCTTTCTCTTCTTCACACAATTTGCAATTACTCATCAATGGTGCTCCTGCATATAACATTGTAAATATATGTAAAAAAATCCATGTATCGTCATATTAAACCCTATAAAGTGGATATTTTTACTTTGTTTTTCCACTTTCAGAAAATAGCCAGCAATATAATGGAAAGCAAGACAGTCCTAATGATGATAGAGGGGAAACATTGTTACTCGACCTGTTTATGTGCATTTTGTAATAAGTCGTATGCAATCAGCGAAAATACAGCCCCTATAATTGGTTATAAAGTATTTTTATCAGGAATAAAGACTTTACTCAGAGAGTGGGGAGTCACCATTATAATTTAATTTCCATCTATTGATTATATATCCTTAAAAGATGGAAAACATATCTAGATTTCTCCATTGTTTCTTAGAACGATCAAGAGGGGTAGCCAGCTTGATTTCTATAATTTTGACCTTTCACGTCTCCCATCCTATTAGATTATATTTCAGGAATAAACATCGTTCCTTCTGCGACCTTAACGGCCTCACCACCCACCCGTATGGTGAGCGTATCTTCTCCTTTATGATCCATTTCCAGGTTCAGTACACTACGGCGCATTTTTTCATTGCCTCTTTGAACGGCAAACGTGTAGGTGCCTTTTTGCATATGTTCGAAAGAACATAAAAAAGCGGCCAATGAAGGTATGGCAGTCCCTATGGGCGGGTCATCATGAATACCAATATTCGGACCTACCAGACGAGCGGCAAAATCAGAGTCTTGATACGGTGTTTTAGGCGAGACTAATAATATTTCTTGTGCGGCTGTTTGGGGTGCGATTGACTGACTCCATGCGGATAAATTAAATACTGCATTGCGTACTGTTTCATAATAATAAACCGGCACAATCAAATAGGGCATGCCGCACGAAACCAGCCGGGTACAGTATTTCTTAGCATCAATATGTGCTTCTTCTATACCTAAAAAACTGGCCAGTTCGCCTTCTGTCGGGGCGAAGAAGTCGACAATTGGAGAGACGGTACGGGTAAACTGGACAAAGCTGGGTTTACCTTCAGTGCTGGTGACATTAGCCTGAACCGGTCCGGTATTTTGCTCAAATACGACGGGTGTATAAGTGTCCTCAAGTTTCAGTTGCCCGCAGGCGGCTAATACATAGGCGGCTGCAATAATCGGGTGTCCTGCAAAATCGATCTCCGTTAAAGGGGAAAAAATCTTCATTCGAAAGTGATTCTTTTTACTTTCTGTTCGAGACAGGAAAACGGATTCGGTTAAATTAAGTTCTCTAGCGATTAAGCTCATCTGTTGCTGGCTTAAGCCTTCTGCTTCTGGGAAAACAGCAACCTGGGCGCCATTGAAAATCTGCTTGGTAAAAACGTCAGCGATATAATATGTGTATTTCATTATGCTATTCCCCTAGGCTTACTTCTACGCGATTATTTTTTATGTGAATAGCATAGACATCGACAGCGACACTTGCATCTTCAAAACAAACGCCTGTGATCAGGCTGAAATGTTGTTTGTACAAAGGGGACGCCACCATTGGTTCGCCTTTGATATCGCCTAATAAACCACGTGATAATACATGAATTTTACCAAAAGGGTCATAATTATTAAGTGCATAGACTGCATTTTCTTTGGGCATATAAAAAATAGCTACTTGCTTATCCTCAACTAAAGCACACACTCCTGAATCGGGTTGTAAGTCTTCTACAGAACAAATATCAATCCAGTGACTCATTACGCTTCCTCCGCTACTGCCAGGTGTAGCCGTTCTTCTTCGTTTGCAGGCCGTATTTGTCCACGTTCTTCGACAAAAAGTATATTTTCATCAGTTTTATCACTATTAATAAAATGGCGAAAGCGTTTTAACTTGCTCTCATCGGCAATGGTGGTTTTCCACTCACATTGATAGGTATCAACAACATGCTGCATTTGTGCTTCCAGGTCCGCACAAAGTCCCAATTTATCCTCGATAATCACTGATTTTAAATAATCCAGGCCGCCTTCCATATTTTCCATCCACACTGATGTGCGCTGCAAGCGATCAGCGGTACGTGAGTAAAACGTTAATACACGATCGATATATTGAATCAGTGTTGCTTTGTCTAAATTAGTAGCAAATAAATCGCCATGTCGTGGTTTCATACCGCCATTACCACAAACATAAAGATTCCAGCCGCCTTCCGTTGCGATAATACCAATATCTTTACTTTGTGCTTCTGCACATTCACGGGTACAACCGGACACTGCAAATTTAATTTTGTGCGGTGAGCGTAAACCCTTATAACGATTTTCCAGTTCTACCGCCAAACCAACACTGTCATCAATGCCAAAGCGGCACCAGGTACTACCGACACAGGACTTTACCGTTCTTAAAGATTTACCGTAAGCATGGCCTGATTCAAACCCCGCATCGATCAATTCCTGCCAGATCAGTGGTAATTGATCGACACGCGCACCAAATAAATCGACGCGCTGGCCACCGGTTACTTTAGTGTACAGTTTATATTTTTTTGCTATCTGGCCAATCGCAATCAAGCCATCAGGTGTTACTTCACCTCCCGTCATACGTGGGACAACCGAATAGGTACCATCTTTTTGCATATTTGCTAAAAAGGTGTCGTTGGTATCCTGCAGGCCAAGATGCTCGGTTTTAAGAATATAGTCATTCCAGCACGAGGCAAGAATCGAACCCACTGCCTGACGGCAAACTTCACAGCCTCGGCCTTTACCATGTTTTTCTAACAGGTCATTAAAGGATTTTATTTCATTAACCATAATCAGGTTATATAAATCCTGGCGAGTATAAGCAAAATGTTCACAGATATCGGTATTGACTTCAAATCCTGATTTGGCTAATTCACAATCCAGAACAGATTTTAATAATGCACTACAGCCGCCACAACCGGTTGCAGCCTTAGTGCATTCTTTTAAAGCCCCCAGTGTATGATTGCCGTCTTCAACGGCCGAGCAGATTTGTCCTTTGGTGACATCAAAGCAGGAGCAGATTTGTGCTGATGCAGGCAAGGCGTCAGGTCCTAAACCAACCGATTCATCTGAGCGGGCAGGCAAGATTAAACTATCCGGATTCTCGGGTAAATCAATGCCATTGAGATAATATTGTGATAAAGTACCGTAGCCTGTAGCATCACCAACCAATACGGCGCCGAGTAATTTCTTTTTATCTGCACTTACCACCAGGCGTTTATAAATTTCATCTGCACCATTCTGGTAAGTATAAACGAGCGCACCCTGTGAGTTGGCATGAGCATCGCCGATACTGGCAACGTCAACCCCATTGAGCTTTAACTTGGTGCTCATATCGGCACCGGTAAAACTGGCTGCTTGTCCTGCCAGATCGGCGACTACAATACGCCCCATATTGTAGCCCGGAGCAACCAGGCCAAAGGTTTGTCCATTCCAGACAGCACATTCACCAATGGCGTAAATGTCCGGATCAGAGGTTTTGCACTGGTTATCAATGACAATACCGCCGCGTGAACCGACTTCTATGCCGCTGATGCGAGCAATTTCATCACGAGGACGGATACCTGCTGAAAATAAAATAATATCCGTTTCCAGTTCAGTGCCATCAGCAAACAGCATTTTGTGTTTGCATTCTGTACCGTCAATAATTTTTTGCGTGTTTTTACTGGCTAATACCGAAATACCCAAAGCTTCAATTTTATCCGCCAGCATTTGTGCGCCGCCTGCATCAAGCTGAGCCGACATTAAGCGTGGCGAAAACTGGATAACATGGGTTTTAAGTTCCAAGTCCATCAGCGCTTTTGCCGCTTCCAGACCCAATAGACCGCCCCCGACTACTGCGCCGACTTTGGCATTTTTAGCCGCAGCTGCCATATTTTCCAGATCTTCTATGGTTCGATAAACAAAACAATTTTCACGGTCATGCCCTTCAACAGGGGGCACAAAAGGATAGGAACCCGTCGCTAAAACCAGTTTGTCATAACTAATAGTAAGCCCTTTTGCTGACGTGATCTGGTTATTTTCTTTATCAATAGTAACGGCCTTATCACCCAGATGAATTTTGATATTGTTATTTTCAAAAAAACCTTCAGTGACCATGGACAGGTCTTGTGCCGTTTTTCCTGAAAAGTACTCTGACAAATGTACCCGGTCGTATGCCGGGCGTTTTTCCTCACAGAAAGTAACAATGTTGTAGTTGTTTTTTATATCGCTAGCGACCAGGGTTTCCAGAAAATTATGTCCGACCATGCCGTTACCGATAACAATCAGGGTTTGCTTTTTGCTCATGCTATCCTCTATAGATGCGTAAATCTTATTTAGATTGATATGCATGTTATATGCCATTCCTTAAGTTATTGTATTTTATTCGGTCTGTATGTCGTTGCTGCAAACCATAAAAAGTCATGCTCTGTTGTGGTGCGATGCAGGGCGCTTATTGGTGCGTTAGCAGCGGCATGTGCAAATAATCAAATGAACGAATCGTTCGCTAGCTATGGTAAATAAACGGGAAGTTGCCTCTTTCTGTACAATAAATTAGGCGTTTAAGCTTGTACAAAAATAGAACTTTAATTTTTGTACTTTTTGATTGCAGTGTTTGCGCTCCATGGAATTATATTTTGCTTAATTTCTGAATAACAACTTTATAAGTGCATGAAAATAAATACTTAAATATATTTTATGCCTGGCATGGATTAAAATTTTAAAAAATGCATTAATAACATTTGCACAGGCTAGTTTCGGTACTATCATCCGCGTACGATTTCTCCTAATTTCAAGGAATACTAATGCAAGATCTTTATATAGTGGTCGATGCCCCAGAAGACTGGGCACCTTATTACCCCAGTAGTGAACTGATCAGTGTTAAGGATTTTTTATCACTACAGGTTGGCAAATCAGCCAAGGCTAAAGTGATTAATTTGTGTCGTGATTATGGTTATCTAGGCACGGGGTATTATTGCTCATTGCTGGCAGAAGCCAGAGGGCAGCGAGTCATTCCCTCAATACGCAGTATCACCGATTTGAGTAATCATCACTTTTATCAACTATATGATGAGATGGATGAACCTTTAAATAAGTATTTACAACAGGATAATCATGCCTTGATGACCAAAATATTTTTTGGTCAAACGAGCATTCCGGCACTGGAAAAAATTGCCCGGCAATTATTTGAATTATATCCCTGCCCAATTCTTGAAGTCAGTTTTGCGCATCCTGTCAAATGGCAAATTGAGACTATTATGCCTGGTAGTCTGGTACAGTTAAATGAAGCCGAGCAAAGCGAGTTTGCTTCGGCAATTGATCAGTACAGCCGTCAAATATGGCGTAAACCCCGGTCAAAAAAACGCTATCGTTTCGAGTTGGCCATATTATGTAATTCTCAGGAAAAATTACCGCCGAGTGACAATAAAGCGATTAAAAACTTTATCCGTGCCGGTAATGAATTAGGGATTGATGTTGATTTGATTGATGCCAATGATTATGCGCGTTTACTGGAATATGATGCTTTATTTATCCGCGAGACCACAGCAATAGATCACCATACATACCGCTTTGCAAAACGTGCCGAAAGCAAAGGTCTGGTAGTATTGGATGATCCCGATTCTATTTTAAAATGTACCAATAAAGTCTTTCTCGCGGATTTGCTTAATGCCAATGGTGTACCTACACCAAAAACTGAATTACTGCTCAGAGATAGTGAGTTTGATTATGCCTATTTAGAACAGCAAATCAGCTACCCTGGTGTGCTGAAAATTCCTGATGGTTCATTTTCTATCGGGGTGGTTAAAGTAGCGAGTCGTGAAGAATTACAGCAGCAATGCGCAGAACTATTTAAAAAATCCGCAATTTTACTTTATCAGGAATATGTAAAAACAGATTTTGACTGGCGCATCGGCTTTTTAAATAACAAGCCAATTTATGCCTGTAAATACTTTATGGCGCGTGATCACTGGCAAATTTATAACCATGGCAATACCGGTACCAGTAAAAGCGGAGGCTTTGAGTCCATGCCTGTGCACCAGGTACCTAAAGAAGTGATCAAGGTTGCCAGTAAAGCCGTTAAATTGATTGGTGATGGCCTGTATGGCGTTGATTTGAAGCAATTACCTGATCGAAATGTGATTATTGAAGTAAATGATAATCCCAGCGTAGATAGCGGTGTTGAGGACCAGTATATGGGCTATGATTTGTATTTAACCATTATGGGGGAATTTTTACGTCGACTTGAGCGTCAGCACATAGCGTGAGGATTTATGTATATTCCAGTTGATTGTTTTGCAAAAAAGTACACAGAAGCCAGAGACAAGTTTTTAGGCGCGTGTCAGGCAATAAAGGGTGAGTTGTTATCGTATGAAAACAACATTGACGATGTTAACCGCGCCTTGGTGACGGATATTTTCTACTTAGGTTCTAAAAAGGCGCGTAATCTATTAGTGCTTATAAGTGGTACGCACGGTGTTGAAGGTTATTGTGGCTCGGCGGCACAAGTTGATTTTTTGCGTTATGTACCGAAAATGGACGCTGATAGTGCTGTGCTTTTAATCCATGCCTTGAATCCCTATGGTTTTGCTTTTGACCGTCGCGTTAATGAAGATAATATCGATTTAAATCGTAATTGTGTCGATTTTGCAAACAAGCCGATCAATAAAGATTATCAGACTTTAATGCCGGATTTAAATCTGCAGGACTTAGATGATGATAGTTTGGCGCATAGCCAGAAAAAATTAGAGCATTATCGTCTGGAATGGGGAGACAGGGTATATGAGCAGGCAGTGAGTGGTGGTCAATATACTGATGCAACCGGTCTGTTTTATGGTGGCAAAGGCCCTAGCTGGTCCCATCAGCTTACTCAGCAATTGATTGATGAATACACTGTTTCTGAGCGGCAAAAAGTTATCGTGCTGGATATTCATTCCGGGTTAGGGCCTTATGGCTATGGTGAAGTGATTAGTGATCACCCACCCGAGAGTGAAGGTGCAAAATGGGCACGGCATTGTTTTGCTGTTAATATGACCGAGCCGGCTGCAGGGACCTCGAGTTCAGTACCGAAGCACGGGTTGATGGATTATTTATGGCATATGCATTTACCCGACAAAGGTTGTTATGTCACGCTGGAGTTTGGTACCTTTGCCGTGGATAAAATGTTTGCATTATTACAACAGGAAAATTATTGCTGGCATAATCCTGTTGCCCTGGAAAAAAGACTGGTGATACAACAGCAATTACGTGAATATTTCTATCCCGAGTATCAGGATTGGCAGGAAATGGTGTTATTTCGTTGTCAGCAGATTATTGCTATGTCCTTGCAAAAATTAGCCCATGAGTAACTCTGACGTCAATTTTCGTTTGGCCACTAAAGCCGATATAAGTCAGTTGGTACTGATTGAAAACAGCTGTTTTACGCAGGATAAAATGACGCAGCGCAATTTTTTATGGATGCTGGATAAAGCACATGCGGATCTTATTCTGCTGGAAGTTGATGGGAAAATAACCGGCTATGGTTTGCTGTTATACAGGCGCGGTACTTCTCTGGTCAGACTTTATTCACTGGCAATTTTACCTGATCAGCAAAGTAGCGGATTGGGTAAGGCCCTGATGCTGGCACTGGAAAAAGCGGCACAACAACGCGATTGTGTTTATTTGCGGCTAGAAGTCAGGCGAGATAACGAGCGCGCTATAGCACTCTACCAGCGTTTGAATTATCGCCAGTTTGACCGTAAGCTGGATTATTATGAAGATCACAGCGAAGCCTTGTGTTTTGAAAAGCGGATTATCTATCCACAGCCGGAAACGCGCCTGCAAGTCCCTTATTATCCACAAACAACTGAATTTACCTGTGGTCCGGCATCATTGATTATGGCCATGTCGGCCATAGATAGTCGGATTGAACAATCTATGGCGCATGAATTGCAATTATGGCGTGAATCGACCACTATTTTTATGACAGCAGGTCATGGTGGTTGCGGTCCGCATGGTCTAGCTCTTGCAGCCTGGCGACGCGGGTTTCTGGTGGATATGTATCTTAGTCAGCAAGATACATTATTTTTCAATACCGTCAGAAGTAAAGAAAAACAGGCTATTATTTCTCTGGTACAACAGGATTTTCTGCGCCAACTGGAGCCAACATCTGTCAGCATACATTATCAAAATATAGAAATGGATGCATTGATCGCACAGCTAGATGCTGGGAATATTCCTTTAATTCTTATTAGTACTTATCGGATTAATCGCAACAAAGCGCCGCACTGGGTGGTTTTAACTGCACATGATGAGCACTTTATTTACTTGCATGATCCTGATGTCGATGATGAAAAACATGCCAGTGTGACAGACAATTTTTTTGTGCCTGTGCCTAAATCAGATTTTCAAACCATGGCAAAATTTGGCCGTAGCCAACTACAAGCCGCATTAATAATAGCAAAACCATGACCGATAAAACGCTCCACTGTATTACGCTTTGCTTGGCTAACTCTTTTGATTTTCCAACCCTTTGTAAAAATTTTCTTGCTAATAATCGAGCTGTCTTATTAAAGGATGTTTTGCTCATTGAACATAATCAAGCTTATTCGGTGATCTTTCCCTATGGCGTCGTTGTTCATTGGAACGTTACATTAGATGAACGGCGCAAGTTACACACTCAACTGTGTAGATTTGCAATTGGGATTCATGAGGAAATTCAGGAAGATGATTTTCGCTACATAACTAATGCCCTGGAGAACCGTATTAAGTTTGACTGTATTGAAATCAAAGCGGGCGATGACACTAATAACCTGATTGCTGTTGCTCATGCTATGGCCCAGTCTATTAATCTTTCTTCATTTGAACAACATGCACAGGAAACTATTGAAAAGACCAAACATTTACCTGAATCATTAGCTAAAACGGGGCACATTAATTTATCTAAAAAAGCACTGGCAAAAATTCGTGGTCAACTATTTCTGACCAATAGCGATATAGTGCTGAAGTTTGATTTACTGGATATTCCAGAGTTTTTTTGGGAGCATCCAGAGTATCAGGCTTTATATATGCAAATGGCTAATTATCTGGAGTTGCAACAGCGCACAGATATATTATCCAAAAAACTGGACACCATTCATGATTTGTTAGGGATGCTGGCTGACGAACAAAAACATCAGCATTCATCTACGCTGGAATGGATCATTATTGTTTTGATTATGGTGGAAATTGTGATTACTCTGGTTGAGAAACTGATGTAACTTTGCTTTCTACTGAAACCGTTGCAAGAGGGATATATGCAAGGGGAATTAAGTGTATTTCCTGTGTTTTTGAATTGCCGAACGAATAAGGATTGATTGTGTGAGCAAGAAGCAAGGCATCTTGGCAAAGCTCTATTTTGCGCAGAATGGCTAACAAGCTGCTTTCAGTAATATATATTATTTATTTGCAGAACCATAGCCCTGTAATTCCATAAAACCCTGACCAGTATGGCTTCCTTCAACATTCACAGCTCCTTCCCAGTAAGTAAGGTAAGTGGTTAATCTGGCATCAACTTCACTGTCGTTAATAATACTGCTAATATTTAAATCAATTTTTTTGCCGGGTATTTTTAACTTCCAAAATATAGGATAACTGTTGCCTGTTTTTTTACTGTGCCATTCTCGACCGGGTGTCAGGGTAAATTCTGCTTGATCTAATATTTCTGTGGTTCCATTTTTGGCAACAGTAACAAAATAACGTACTGGATTCCCTTGTTTATCACGCATCTGGTAGATCATTAGGTCAACGCCATTATCGAGTTGCAGGCTAAACCAGTCCCAGGATAATTTAGCGGGTAAAAAATCTCCCCATTGGTGGTCAAACCATGAAATGCCAGTAACATGTTCTTTTATACCAGCAACTTCGAGTGTTCCAGTTACATTCATTCGGGTACGGGAATAGTAATAGCTGTCTCCAGCAATATCTAAAGAAATAATGCCATCTACGCCATGATTTACAACAGGTTCCAGGTCTTCTAATTGCAGATCAAATGCAAACTGATCATTGGCTACTTTGAGTTGGTCATGACCATTTTCACCGTGCATAAACCAGTTCTGATATTTAAACAGGAAGCTATTTTTTACGCCGACCGATGGATTGCCGGCGGTTCTACTTTGGTCGGTATAATGCCGCTTTTTCGTGTGATCACCTAAAGAGCTGTGGAATACGGTGTGGGTCATTAAGTTATTAACGAGAAAGGTTGTAAAATGAAAACTATACTCTTTTCCACTCTCTGTTATTAAGCGGCCATTGTAATACCACCACTCCATTGTATTAGCATGGTAGCCATCGTCTCTGGGTAATATAATATTTTGCTTGGCCTTTGCCCGGCTATCAAACCATTGTGTTGCCACTTTTGGTTTAGTGAGTTCATAAAACGCCCAGCTACTAACAGCCAGGGTAAAAATAACCACCACCAAAATCATGATGTAATTTTTACTTTTCTTTTTATATTTTTTTTTTACCCGAACTTTGGTCTTCATAATGATTGCTTGTTACTGTAATCTGAATGTATTGTTTTTTGTCAGTTGAAGGATTTTGCTGTAATGGCGCTCAGACAGTTAACAATATACACAAACAGGCAACAGTAAAAAAGCTTTAGTTTTTTCTAGTGAAATTAACAGGTAAAGCTATCCGGTTCCTTTATTGTTAAAGGCGGGTTATGAATGAGTATTTATGGCAATATTACCAGGTGAAATGTAAATTCAGGAGATACTGTGCAGCCGCTGTAATATTGAAACGCATTTTGGGTATCGGTGAGTAGTTTCTTTTCCTGAAACTGCTGTAGTTCTTTAGCTTATTTACGCGGGTTGTGATGCCTCAGTAAGATAATGCTTGGCGCGGCCACATATGCGGTTTTCTAGCGGCCGATTTTAGCCGATAGCCGCGTGTTGCTGAAACAGTTGCGTAGCTTGAGCTTGCTATGCGTCTGTTTCAGCGCCTTGCTCTGAACTAAAATCAACTCGCTATACAACCGTATCCGTGACCGTGCGCAGTATAGTATGAAAGAGAGAAATAGGTAGATTAATGGCGCACAGATAATAATCGCAGAGACAAGAAAACTTCTGTCTCTGGAAGATTTAAAGACCTTAGAAGATGATGCTGCCTTGTAGCCAGAACTTGTTGGTATCTTTAGTTAATGCCGGGTCATATGCCACGTTGCCATTTACATCGGCTGCATCATAAAAAGCATATTTGGCGAGTAGTTGATAATGTTTGCCAAATTTTTTGGTGATTAAGAAATCATATTCATTACCATAGTTGATACTGTTAGTGACACTCTGGAAATTATGATAAACAAACGCCATTTTGATGCCCAGAGGTTCGGCACCCAATGTTGTATTAATATCACGTACACCATCTTTAGGCGTGACCAGGAACTTATCTGCCCAGCCCTGGAATTTATGATTGGTACCAAAAGGCGTCTGGAAAGCACTGATACCATTGGCGCCTAGCTCTTCTACAGCGCCTTTGAGGGTAACCCCCATAAAGCTGGCTCCTCCCATAATACTGTAACGCCCCAAAGTAAAGCTATTCGGGTTATTGGCTAAATTAGTCTGGAAACTGTATTCAGCCCGGTAATGCAGTTTTATATCTTTGGTAATTTTGGGTGAGCCAGTTACACTTAGGCCATATGACTGAGCTGATCGGGCAGCTTGTCCCTTATCATAATCTGAAATCCAAAAACCATAACCAGTCACACTGGCAATGTCTTTAAATTTATAGTTAGCGTTAGCAAACGGGAATTGAACTTTATCTTTTTGAGACCAGATATTTAGTACCTGACCAATATAGCCAGTTTTCAAGGTCAAATTGTCTATAGATTTATTGGTGACGAAAACTGAGTCATAGGTTTGCTCCATTTGACGCCAACCAACATTACCGATGAAACGTGAGTCGTCAATAATGATTCGCTGTCTACCACCAATAATTGCTGTATCTGGAATACCTTTATAGCTTACCCATAACTGATTTAATTCACTTGCCTGAGGATCAGCAACAACTTCACGGTTCGGATCAAAGCTAGGACTTGCAAGGGGGGCAAAGTAATCTTTTTGTAAGGCAAGGTCGCCTTCAAATTCAGCAAAAGCTTGAAAACTTTTGAATGCAGGCGTCAAATAACCAAGGCGTAAACGTATTGTATTGGCATACGCTGTCTCCCGGCCATTGTCGGCAACATCGGCCAATTCAAAACGGTAGCGTAAATCAACTTTAAACTGGCCGTATTTTGCATCATCCTGATTAAGTTTTAAGGCACTTTCGACAGATTTATCGAAATCATAAGCAACAGCAGGTTGTATATCAAGGGCTGCCAGGATGACAGAGGACAAAGCTGTTTGAATTAAACGCTTAGGTTTCAGGGTATTGTTTAGTTGTGCAGGCATAAGAGTACTCTCCTAAGGTAATTAAAATCAATGTGCTTTATCGCATTCAGCCAGGAAGGTTAATAAACTTTCTCGGTATTTATAATAATCTGGATGCGCTAATAAATTTTTTCGTGTTCTGGGTCTAGGTAAATCAATTTCTTCGATTTTACCGACTTTGGCATTAGGTCCATTACTCATCATGACCACGCGGTCGGCTAATAAGATAGCTTCATCGACATCATGAGTGACCATAATCGCAGTCACCCGGGTGCGTTGCCACACTTCCATTAACACTTCCTGTAATTCCCAGCGCGTTAATGAGTCAAGCATGCCAAAGGGTTCATCGAGTAATAATAATTTTGGTGACAGGGCAAAGGCACGTGCAATCCCGACGCGTTGACGCATGCCATTAGATAGTTCGCCAGCTTTTTTAAATAAAGAATCACCTAATCCCACACGGGTAATATAGTATTCGACGATATCATTGCGTTCTGATTTGGTCGCATGGGGATAGACTTTGTCTACACCTAATAAAACGTTTTCAAAAGCCGTCAGCCAGGGGAACAAACTGGGGGCTTGAAAAACTACACCACGGTCAGGACCTGCGCCAGAGACTTCTTTATTGTCCAGAATAATCCCGCCCTCGGAGACCTCATTTAAACCTGCTGTCATAGAGAGTACAGTCGATTTTCCACAACCTGAATGGCCAATAATAGAAATAAACTCGCCTTTTTTTATGCTGAGTTCAAAACCATCGACTACTTTAACGGTGCTGTTGCCATCGGGGGTAGGGTATATTTTCGATAACTGGGAAAATTCCAGGTATTTAGGCTTGCCGATATCATCTTTTGTAGGTTTTAGTGCTGAATGATCATGCTGCCAGTCATTACTGGTATTGGGACGGACATTAGGCAGAATAATTTTATCACCACCTTCCTGACTGGATTTTTCAATCCCGATATCCATCAAGTATTTAGTAATTTCAGCACGTAGACGTTTAAATTCTTCGTTGTGATTCAGTGCCGTTCTGTCTCTAGGACGTGGAAGATTAATATGGAAATCAGGCCCCAGTGTTGCGTCAGGTCCAGGGTTTAACGGTATAACGCGATCCGCCATATAAATAGCTTCATCGACATCATTAGTTATTAAAACAACAGTTTTCTTTTCTTTTTCCCAGATACTGATGATTTCATCTTGCAAATTACCTCGGGTTAAGGCATCCAGGGCACTGAGAGGTTCATCTAATAATAAAATATCAGGGTTTGCCGCCAGGGCGCGTGCCACGTTAACTCGTTGACGCATACCACCTGACAGTTCAGCAGGCTTTTTATCCATGGCATGGCCTAAGCTGACCATTTCTATGTATTTTTTGCTATGCGTGGCACGTTTTTCAGATGACCAATGTTTAAAAATTTCGTCGACAGCCAGAGCGACATTTTCAAAAACAGTCAGCCAGGGCATGAGTGAGTAATTTTGAAAAACCACACCTCTGTCAGGGCCTGGAGAGGTGATAGGCTCTCCATGTTTTAATAAATCTCCCGTGCTCGGTTGAATGAGTCCGGCAATGGCAGAAATCAATGTGGTTTTGCCGCTACCGGAAAAACCAACAATGGCGATAAATTCTCCGTCTCTAACATCTAAATTAATGTTTTTTAAGATAGATGTTTTTGCTTTGCCTTCACCATAGGATTTACAAACATTTTTTAATTCTAATAAGGGTTTGACTGCATCATTTGATGCAATTAGTTTTGCGTTGTCGCGCATAATATCTTTTTCTAGTGCTGACATATTTGACTCCGATTAGAGATTGTTACCATCAAAAGAAAAGATATTTTGTAAAGACTGCATAATGCGGTCCAGAATAAAACCGATAATACCGATGGTGAACACAGCCACCATAATTCTACCCAGGGAATGCGAGCTGCCATTCTGAAATTCATCCCAGACGAATTTACCTAAGCCCGGGTTTTGCGCCAGCATTTCGGCTGCAATTAAAACCATCCAGCCCACACCTAATGACAAGCGCATACCAGTGAAAATATAGGGCAGGGCAGAAGGCAAAATGATTTTTCTGATTTGTGTGTACCAGTTAAGGCGTAACACTTTACCAACGTTAACCAGATCCTTATCAATGGAAGCAACACCGACCGCAGTATTAATTAAAGTTGGCCATAAAGAGCATAAGGTCACAGTGATTGCCGAGGTTAAAAATGATTTTTCAAACCAGGAATCATCGGTGGTGACGTAAAGCGCACTGACAATCAAGGTAACAATAGGCAGCCAGGCTAGCGGGGAAACCGGTTTAAAAATCTGTATTAAAGGGTTAATAGCAGTATTAAACAGTGGACTCATGCCGCAAATAATACCGACGGGTACAGCAATAATAGTGGCAATAAAAAAACCGGCAAATACAGTATATAAGCTGGTAATAATCTGATCCCAGTAAGTTGCTTTTCCTGTATAAGGACGCTTTTTTATTTCAGCGTCAGGGTTTTTGGCTAACTTCTTTGCATTGCGGGCTTCCTGGCGCTGGTGAAAAGCGACTTCTTTTAGGCGTTCTTCCTTATGATCAGCTACTAAACCGCCTACTTCATGCCAAACAGCGGAGGGGCCAGGGATTGTTCCTAAGCTGGTATGAATTTGCGTTGCGGAGGCACTCCACAATCCGAGGAATATGATAAAGGCTATAATGGGCACGCCCATGATTAACCAGAGTTGCTTGACTTGCTGTGTCGGGTTTTCGCCGGCAGCTATTTTAACGAAAGGTACAAACCACGTAAGTCCCGTTATATTAAAGAATTTGATCAGTTGATTGGTCATTGTTGGATACCTGTTTTGCGGCATTGCATAAATAATCGATTGTCTTTATATTTTTTTAACAAGAGAGATACATCCTTGTATCAAAAAACTTCCTTATTAAAAGTAGCTTACAACTATCCTACATAGGGGGAAGGAAGGCTTGGCTCAAGTTAGTCTATGATTTTTCCACCCACAACTTTTTGATTACCTTTTAGACCAATCGAGAATTTGGATAAATAGGCATTAGGGTGTGAGCCATCGTAGATAATATTATCGATAAAGTCTTTTTGTGGTGGTTTGAAGCCTGATTCGTTATCAAGCGGGAAATCAATTGCATTGGCTTTGCCCTCAGCAATCAATTCTTTAGCTGCTTTCATATAGATGTCTGGACGGTAAACTTTTTTCGCAATTTCCATAAACCAGGCATCTGATTTAGGTTCGTTGATTTGTCCCCAGCGACGCATTTGTGTCAAATACCAGATGGCGTCGCTGTAATACGGGTAAGTCGCTTTGTTTCTAAAGAATGTATTAAAATCAGGCATCGGGCGTTTGTCGCCTTTTTCATACTCAAAAGTACCGGTCATGCTATTCGCGATAACATCGTAGTCAGCGCCTACATATTTACTTTCAGATAAGATCTTGACTGCTTCCGGACGGTTTTTGTTATTGTCCGCATCGAGCCAGATTGCCGCACGAATAAGCGCTTTAATAACAGCAAGGTGAGTATTTGGATTTTTATCTGCCCAGGCTTTACTGACACCAAAAACTTTTTCAGGATTATCTTTCCAGATTTCATAATCGGTAATAACGGGAACACCGATCCCCTTAAATACAGCTTGTTGATTCCATGGCTCACCTACACAATATCCATAAATAGTATCTGCTTCCATCGTTGCAGGCATTTGTGGTGGAGGCGTAACTGACAACAGGACATCTGCATCAATTTTTCCGCTGGTATCTTGTGGTGGTGCATAATAACCAGGGTTAAGACCGCCAGCCGCTAGCCAGTAGCGTAATTCGTAATTATGTGTAGATACAGGGAATACCATGCCCATATTAAACGGCTTACCTTCACTTTTATATTTTTCGACGACTGGCTTTAATGAACTGGCTTTAATAGGATGGATCGGTTTACTAGCTTCCATAGGGACATGAGCTTTCATTTGAGCCCAGATGTTATTGGAAACGGTAATTGCATTGCCGTTTAAATCCATGCTGAAAGCCGTGATAATATCGGCTTTAGTTCCAAAACCAATGGTCGCTCCCAGCGGCTGACCAGCGAGCATGTGTGCACCATCAAGTTCGCCGTTAATAACGCGGTCTAATAATACTTTCCAGTTGGCTTGTGCTTCTACCTGGACAAATAAGCCTTCATCTTCGAAGTAACCCTTTTCGTAGGCAATGGCTAAAGGTGCCATATCGGTTAATTTAATAAAACCAAATTTAAGGTCTTCTTTTTCAAGGTTTTCAACTGCATTAGCAGCAGAACAAATTGTCAGAGTTGTTGCTGTCAAAGCAACTGATAGTGCTGAGGTTAATTTTCTTAAAGTAAACATAGTCGTTTCTTTCATGGATATCCTCGGTGAGAACAATAATTTTTTACAAAAAAAAAGCGTCTACAAACTGAATGCATAACTGGGGGGGGAAATGCATTCCGATTGAAGACGCCTTTGTCTGGTTGGCTCAGCTTTGAGCCCTTATTTAAACCCCGCCGTTGGAGTTATATGTTTATGTCTATGCATTTGGCATGCCAAAATGTAAGGGTAAAAATATATTACTTAAAAAATCGTTTTAATTCAGTTGTTTATGTTGTTATATTTCAATTAGACAAGCTGGTGGCAGTTGTTTTAACGAGATCATATTGCACTAAAACAGGGCTTTATTTCGTACTTGCGCACAAAAAAGAGAGCGTGGAGCATATTTTAAAAAAGAAAAGTGACGACAGCTGTGAGTGCACCTTTATCAATCACAGGCACTGCAAGCAAAGAGCTAATGGCTGCCGGGTCGGATGTTGCACCATTGATATTGCTTTTACCAATAACGGGAACCCCGGTAAGCCAGGCTCGACCAACTGAACCTTCGCCTTTAGCGATGGTTTTACTTTCAAAGATACTGGCCAAGGCGTTATTTTCTTTTCCGTAAGCCGTCTGGCAGAGTAATTTTTTATGTTCTTTATCTGGTAACCATATTTGCATACGCTTGGCTATGGGGGTGGATTTGGCTGATAAGAAAGTCATGATGTAGACTTGCTCCTGATGGATGGCAACGGGTATGCCGATGCCTTTGGTGATTTCTGCCTTTTTGGCATCCCTGCTTCTAATAAACACAGGGCTGTTGCCTATATCTTCCATGATAATAGGGCACTCTTTTTCCCAGACAATGCCGGGTAAGCCACTGCCTTTTAGCAATGTGGTTTTACGGGAAATTTTTTCAAAATAGTCTAAGGTTCCGTAGTACCCATCTATGACATTGAGCTCATTATTGTGCTCAGGAGTGTTGGCCCAGACTTCGATTGCGCCCATATGATTTTCATCCCCTCCGCATAGAAACACAATGACAGCCATTAAAAACTCGCCTGCCATGACTGGCATACCTATTGCGCAGGTTAGTCCCGCTTTTTGCGCGGCCTCTGTTCGTTCATAATATGGGCTTTCTAATTCGGTAATAATAATAGGATGTCCTGCTGCCCAGACATTGCCAGGGAGGCCCTGTTGATAGGCAAATTGTTTGCGCGCACTGATTTCGCCAAATTCCTTGAACTTTCCATAAATACCATCGGCTAATTCAAGATGAGTGCGTTGTTTATTAGGAATCCAGATTTCAGTAATTTTAATAAATGTTTTCATCAAGTTAATTTTGTTTATGGTTCTATGCTCGATATACAACTATAGAAAGCATTAATAGTCATTTCCAGTCTTGCTGACTTTATACAGAATATAGGCTTTGTTACTCAATGGAATTCTAGCTAAGTGGGCTGCTATATTCTAGTCTGATGGCTGCATATTATTTCCTGATTACCCATAACCCTCAGCCATATTCAAGCTCGCTCGTCATTCCTGCATGTTGTTAGCAGGAATCTATAGGCCTAAGCAATAGATTCCCGATAAAAGACTTCAGGAATGACGAAGTCGGTTTTTTATAAAAAACTGATATTAAGGCTTTTTTCATAATGGTTGAGCCTTGTACGTAATCAAGTATTATTTTATAACGCTTATTTGAGGCATCAAGATGCTGTTATATGCATACATTATACCGGTGATAAAACAATACAAAAATAATTGGCATTTGTCGTGCCAAGCTGCTTGAAATCTTTTATTTATTGAGTAATTTATCTATATTTCAATAGGATATGTATACCATTCTGGTTTTGTGCAATAAATAATATTTACCATGTTGAGTTACGCGCATTGAGATGGTGCGTATGTGTTGGCATATGCGCTATTATGGTGATTACGGTGTGTAGTAGGCGAATCCTCTGTCGCTAAGTGATTGATTATCCATTTGCCCGCGCTTAGGATATTTTACTTTTAGGGTCAGGCTAGATTTTAAAGTGGTATAAAACCTGCTTGATAATATATGACTATTTATATAAGGAAAAAATAATATGTCCAAAATGAGTCATATCAGTGTTATTGAAAAGTATGATGAGCACCATAATGAAATTCATAGCATGCTATCTTCTATTTTGACCTGTTTCTCCGATGAAAAAGTGTTTGAACTAAATCAAAAAGACTTAAAAGAGATGCTTAATTCTTTATGTAGCTATTATCCTTTTATTAGCCTGTTGTACCTACTGGATGAATCTGGCAAGCAAATAAGTATGAATGTTCCGGGGATGAATTTTAAAAATCAGCCCAAAATCGGGCGTGGTTTAGATAGAAGTAAACGTCCTTATTATTTATTAGCAATGAAGTCTGATTCGGTTGCTGTCACAGAGCCATATTTATCCAGTATCAAAAGGGAGCTATGCCTTTCAACCAGTATTAAAGTGTGTGATAACAGTGGACAGCTTCTCGGTTTTATCGTCCTGGATATTGATTTGTCGGCAATCTTGTCCTTTTTAACCGGGGATAGTAAGCGTAAACATTTTGAGCCCTATTTTAAAGCAATGTACTCGTTGATTGTTCTCGGCCTATTTGCTGTTTCACTGATTTTATTGTATGCGGCACTGAGGGAATGTATGCAAGTGCTACATATTTTAATATATCAACCCGGTGAGATTGTTATGCCATTTGGTGTAGTAATTTATTTAACCCTGGCACTGGCCATTTTTGATTTAGCCAAGACCACTCTGGAAGAAGAGGTACTCTTATATAAGGATATATTGCGCCATAGTTCAACTCGGCGAACGATTACCCGTTTTGTTGCAGCGATTATTATTGCAGTCTCAATTGAAGCATTATTAATGATTTTTAAATCTGCCTTACATGATGGCGAGCATATGCTGGATGCAGTCTGGGTAATGTTGGCATCGGCCATGCTACTACTGGCGCTGGGAGTTTATATCTATCTCGGTAGTAAGGCGGAAGTCATGTTGGTTAAGGGGCGCAATAAAGTAAATACAGGCGACAGAAGTGGATAATTGATTTTTATTAGCAGAATAAAGATACAAAATAATAATTAATCTATACACAGGATTTTACACAGACAAATGCAAACAGTTTTTCCATATTTTCAACCTATCATCAGCGTCGCAAGCGGGAGAATTGTCGGTTATGAAGTAATAGCAAGACACATTGATAATCAGCCGCCGCTTGTTTCTGAAGCAGCAATTGCAGTACAAAGCACAGCTTCAGAGGAGCAGGCGAGGGAGCTTGACCGACAGGTACGTTGGCTGGCGTTGCAAAAATTCTCAGCATTGGAGGATAAAACCAGTTACTTAACACTTAATATATCGGCGACGAACATTGATTGTCTAAATAATGTCAAACAATTGCCTACGATTGAGATGCTGGAGAAATTAAAGATAGATAGAAGCCGGGTGATTATAGAGATTACTGATGGCGCGGCTGAAATAGCTAAATTGAAAGAGGCAGTTAAATTATATCGCCGACAGGGCTTGAGAGTAGCAGTGGATCATTACGGTTCGGGCTATTCACAGCTGGATCGAGTCATTGCGCTTAATCCTGATATTATCAAAATTGATATGCGTTTATTCAAGCAGGCGGCAAAAGGAGGGGCTGCTAGTGAGGCCGTGCAACTGCTGACTCGCTTTGGTAAGCGTCAGGGCTATCAAATTATTTGCGAAGGCGTCGAGAGCATGCATGAATTTTTCTTTGGTCTGAGTTGCGGAGCGCAATATATGCAAGGCCGTTTGTTCTCAGCTGCAGAGCTGGAGTTTAAATCTCCCGATTATTATCAACAACATATCTCATCCTTGAGAAATAAGTTCTTGATAAGAAATCTGGCGGATGAACAGAAAAAACTTGATAGATTCAATAAAGTTGAATGTTTAGCCTACAAATTAAAAGAGGCTTTGCAGGATGATTTTAATTTGAATGAATTATCCAGCTGGGGTTTTGAGGATCTTGGCGTGCTTAAGTTTTATTTATGCAATTGCAGTGGTGAGCAAATTTCCCCAGACTTTAACTTCAAGAACAAGCACTGGTACAGCGATGCAAAAAAAATAGGCCACAATTGGTCGTGGCGGTCCTATTGCTATGAAACAATTGCTCTGAATAATTGTGGCATAAATAATCAAGTAGTGATTTCTGACAGTTACCGGGATTATGAAAGTGGCGTTTTGTGCCAGACTTTATCTTTGTATCTGGACAGTGAGAGAATGTTAATGATCGATATGAAATTGAGGTAAATTACATCGACCCCTTATTAGTAAATACAATACCCGTCGGAACATATATGCAAATAAGTATTACCACGCCGGCATTACTGTTTCCAGCTATTTCGGTCTTATTTCTAGCTTATGCAAACCGCTATTTAGCTATTTCGAAAAGAACCCGAGAGTTGCATGGCTTATATAATAAAACACAAAGTTTTTATGCAAAGAAACAGGTTGAAAGCTTAAGAAAGCGCATTCGCCTGATAATTATTATGCAGCTGTTGGCAGTGATGGGTATTATTAGTTGTGTGCTCACCATGGGCCTGATTTTTTTCGGTTTACAAAAAATCGCCAACTACTGTTTTTTAACGGGGATGATCTTGATTGTTTTTTCTTTATTGGTGTCCATGTGGGAATTATTGATTTCAACCCAGGCATTGAATATTGAACTACAGAAAATTGAAGGAGAATGAATTGAATAGCTGGATGATCTTTACTGATCTGGATGGAACTTTACTGGATCATGATGATTACAGTTTTACTCAGGCATTGCCGGCATTAGAAAAAATCAGGCAATTGCAAATTCCTTTGATTATCAACTCCAGCAAAACCTATGCAGAAATAAAAGACATACGTAGAGAACTGGATAATCACTGGGCATTTGCTGTAGAAAATGGCGCTGCTGTTTTTTTGCCTCAGGGCAATTTATCAGGCTATGACAATAACATGCAGCAGATCATTTTAGGTTCACCTCTTGAAGACATTTTGAAAGTCATCAATAGCCTACGTGAACAATATGGATTTTTATTTAAAGGATTTTCTGATTACAGTGTGCAGGCCTTAATGCTTGAAACGGGGTTGACTGAAATTCAGGCGCAGCAGGCAAAGCAGCGATTAGCCAGTGAGCCGGTGAAATGGCTGGATACTCAGGAAAATTTAAACCTGTTTAAACAGGCTTTGCAAAAGCAGGGCTTACAATTAATTAAGGGTGGACGTTTTCAGCATGTGATAGGACAAAATGACAAAAGCCAGGCGATGGCCTGGATGATAAATAAGTTTAGGCTACACCATGTTCATACTATTGCTTTGGGTGATAGTATGAATGATTCCAGAATGTTGGATCTCGCTGATTATGCAGTGGTTATCAGTCAATTAGATGGTAAGCATCTGCAATTGAATAAACGTTCACAGCGGGTTATTTATACGCAACATCCTGCCCCGCTAGGATGGCAGGAGGCAATGACTCAATTAATTACTAATACAATTTTAGGAGAAAGGAATGAGTGATTTTTTTCAGAATGGTACGATTACTACGTTGCATAAATTGAATAAAGATCGGGTAACTGATATGGAAGCCGAACTACAATCATTTGCTGAGCAAAGGCCAATGGGCCTAGTGTTACCTTCCTTATTCTCAGAACTAGAAGGGCCGGCACTGGAATCAATTATTAAAGAGATCAGTCAGGTTCCTTATTTGAATGAAATCATTATTGGGCTTGATAATGCCAATGCTAATGAATTTGCTTATGCCCGGGAATTTTTTAGTGCCTTACCGCAACGGCATAGAATCTTATGGAATGAAGGACCTAGATTACGCAAACTGAATGTGCAATTGATAGAAAAAGGCATAGCGCCCAAAGAGTTGGGTAAGGGGCGTAATGTCTGGTACTGCTATGGATATGCAATTGCTTCAGGACGTTCTGAGGCGATAGCAATACATGATTGCGATATCCTGACCTATAACCGGGGTATGTTAGCGAGTCTGTTTTACCCGGTTGCTAATCCGGCATTTAATTTTGAATTCTGCAAAGGCTATTATTATCGCATGGCAGACGCCAAAATAAATGGCCGCGTTTGCCGTTTGCTAGTGACTCCTTTGCTAAGAACGCTTAAAAAAATATTAGGCCCAATGGATTATCTGGATTATCTGGATAGTTTTCGCTATGCACTGTCGGGTGAATTTGCTACACGCATGGATACTATCAAGGAAATTCGGATTCCCAGTGATTGGGGGCTGGAAATCGGTGTGTTATCCGAAATGTATCGCAATCAATCACGCAAACATATTTGTCAGGTAGAAATAGCCGATGCCTATGATCATAAGCATCAGGAATTATCCCCTGAATATGTAGATGCCGGACTATCCAAGATGAGTATTGATATTGCCAAATCAATTTTTCGCAAGCTGGCAACCGAGGGTGTGGTTTTAAGTAAGGAGGTTTTTAGAACAGTGAAGGCGACATATTATCGTGAAGCACTGGATACAGTTGAAGCCTATTATAATGATGCCTGTTTTAATGGCTTAACATTTGACCGGCATCAGGAAGAAAAAACTGTGGAATTATTTTCTCAGAATATTATTCGAGCGGGTGATACTTTTCTGGAACGACCAAGTGAAACGCCTTTTATTCCCAGCTGGAATCGAGTAGTCAGCGCCATACCGGATATTCTGGATCGGTTGCAGGATGCAGTTGAAGAGGATAATGCGTAGAGCAGGGACTATATCCGGATAGAGTGCCATGGACGGCATTATTTACATCCATCTGTCTGGATTCATGTTGTGCATCCCCCGCACATCCCCTTTCAGGTAAATGCTAATCTACTCCCGGCAGATTAGTCCGGCCTTTCTGCCAAATCGTTAAAAATGTTCTCATATTGATGAGATATAATGCAAATTGTTGTTAGTTTGTAGGGGAATTTTGTGAAAGTTATCTTGATGATCTTGGCCGCTGTTATGAGTACGAGTTGTGCAACTACAGAATTTTCAAAAACAGTTGATTATGTCGATATAAATCGCTTCATGAAAAAATGGTATGTGATCGCAGGTCGATTAACTTTTATGGAGTCAGGTGCATACAACGCTGTTGAGGTATACACTTGGAACAATCAAGAAGATCGAATTGATATTGATTTCACTCTGATTAAAGACTCTTTTGAGGGAAAGAAAAAATCTATTCCTCAAAAAGGATGGATTGAAAATACTCAAACGAATGCGCACTGGAAGGTAAGTCCCTTTTGGCCTTTGAAGTTTAATTACCTCGTTATTGACTTGGCAGAGGATTATTCATGGACTGTCATTGGTGTTCCAGGACAAGAGTGGATATGGATCATGTCAGCAGATTGGAAAATGAATGATGAAACATTGAATATGATAATTAAGCGGGTCTCTGAGATGGGCTATTCTGTAGAGAATATTAAGCGAGTTCCTCAACAGTGGTAGACATAGGGACTCACATACGCTCAACCGGAATGCAGTTAAAATACTACTTTATTTTTCAGCTTTCCGGCCCACGCCGGTTAGCTCTAGGTTATTCCTGTTACTTTTGACTGACGGCAGTGGGCCGGTTACCGATCATTGAGCATAGCCCTATAATTAGCTTAAAACTACGAATCTGGATGGGAGCTTGTCAGCCAACTACGGTCATTCAAAAAACAGCTAGAGTTTATATATTTAAAGATTATTTTTAGTAGATAAACTTTGCTTAAGAATAACAACTTGTTTGGAAATTCAAACATTGAATGTTATCTATATCTGGTTATCTTGCATAAAATACATATTACCTCGTTAAGAGTTACAAGCCTTAAGTATTTTCAATGACGTAGAAATAGCGCTAGAGTGTAAAATAGCCAGACCGAGACAATATAACTTGTTGAAACGTTCTATTTAGCAGGGAGAAGCAGATGAAAACACTATCAATAGTAAACCAGCGCCAGCCACCATTTTCAGCGTGAGCATCGTATGATAAGTATTGATGATATGCGAGCGGGCAGCATGGACAAGGGGGAGTTTTTACTGGAGTACCTGCCTACTATTTCCCTGTCTGACGGCCGTTGTATAGGCGCGGAAGCACTCATCCGGTGGAGGCCGGGAGGCATGTATCGTTCAGCCCGATGACTTTATCCCAGTGATGGAGAACACCCCGCTTTCCGGTCTGCTCACATACTGGGTGATCGAAACGTTGGCGGACGAAATAATAGACTGGTTACGTGCCAACCCAGAGGCCCACATCAGCTTCAATGTACCGCCAGAAATATTGGGTCGCGGCGGTTTGGAGCATGTGGCAAAAAAGTCCGGTTTATTCGAGCTGGCCTCTCAAATCATTATGGAGGTCACTGAGCGGGGAGTGCCAGACTTACTTGGACTCGAGTCGATCAACAACGCCTGGAGGCTGGGCGTCCGGGTCGCTTTAGACGATGTTGCTCTCGTTGGCGGGACCAATCTTGCAATACTGGCACGGTGCAATTTTGACATAACTAAACTCGATAAATCCTTGGCGAACCAGATCAGCCCGCAATGCCCCTCTCCGGAATGGCTCGGAGGTATTACAGCGTTGTTAGGATCGTCGCAGCTGGTGGTAATAGCCGAAGGTGTTGAGACGGAACAGCAGTTAATTGCACTTCGGTCGGCGAACATACAGGCGGCACAAGGTTTCTACTTCTCGCGTCCAATCCCTGCGGAAGATTTTTTTGTTTATTATAAAAGGACAAGATCCATTTAATTTAACCATTGATTATTAAAGCACACAAAACGGCATAGCTGATTTGCGGATAATGGCTCAGAGCCCTTTATACTTTGTACAGTCATAAAACAAGGCGCTCGTTCGGATGAAAACTACGCTACGCTTCGTTTGCACCGCACAGCTTGGTCGTTAAACCTTTTGGAGTGAAAACATTTGGTTATTATTTCTTCGATACTTAATTTTAATCTGACCTCTGACCCCTGACCCAAAATATTGGGGTCTGTTTTTTTTTGTACAATCTGGATAGGAACAAAAAGGGGTCGTAGCCGTTTACAGAAAATAATTTACAGCCTCTTTACTGAGAAAATTCAACGGCAGCTATGGGTCGATAACGGCCTATCTAATGATATTAAACAGACTGGTGCCATATAACTTATGTTACTACCCAGGTTCTACGTTACCAGCGTATTGCAACTACCGTATTAATCCAGTGCCTCCAGCCATGTACATTGGTAAGGGTATAATTTGATCTCTTGAGTACTTTTACTTAGAGCAGTACGCTCAATTAAATCCCGCCAGACACCGGAGTCTGCAATCGTGGGATGAGCGGGTAGAGGTATTGTTTGTGTCTCGTTACTGATATTACTGATAACCAGAATGCGCTGATGCTGGTCGAGGCTAGTCCGCCAAAATGCAAATACTTTATCATTTAATGAAAGTGTTTCCTGATCTGCATTAGGATGAAATGCAGCTTGCTTGCTACGTATATTTAATAGCCGTTTTAATTCATGAAAAATGTCTGCGTGCGGGAGCTCGGGATTGTTTAGTAACTCGAGTAATTCATCATATTGCCATTTACGACGGTTAATTGAACGGGTACGACCCGATTGTTCTACGCCATGATGATCATTCATTGTTGCTGTCAGGCTGTGAATATACAATGCCGGAATACCTTGCAGCGCTATCATAATGGCATGCGCACAGATAAATCTTGATGCCTGATAGTTATCAAGGCCTTGATTGGTGCCTTTGAGTGCATCAAACAGCGCGATATTAATTTCGTAGGGTGATTCCTTGCCGAACTGGTCGGTACGCATACTGACATAGCCATTATATTCATGCATGGCATCGACTAATGTTTGTACTTCTTGTTGTGGCAAAATCCCTTCAGCAGGTCGCAAACCGATACCGTCATGAGATGCCAGAAAATTCAGGTAGGTACAGTTTTTGGGCGAGCGTGGGGTGTCTTTGGTCCACTTGCTTAAATAATGGCTGTTACCATGATGCAGTGCATGCAGTAATAAAGGTGGCAGGGTAAATTGATAGACCATATGCGCTTCATCACTGTTACCGAAATAACTAATGTTTTCACCATTAGGCACATTGGTTTCGGTAATCAGTATCGTTCCTGGCGCAATCACATCGACAATATCTCGGAGTAGTTTCACCACTTCATGCGTTTCACGTAAATTGATACAGCGAGTCCCTGATTTTTTCCATAAAAAGGCTACTGCGTCAAGGCGTATAAAGCGTGAACCTTTAGAAATATACAATAATAAAATATCAATAAATTCAAATAATACATCAGGATTGGCAAAGTTGACATCGATCTGGTCTTCGCCGAATGTTGCCCAGACATGCTTTACACCGTCGAGGGTGCGCACAGGCATTAATACAGGCGTGCTTCGCGGACGTACTACCATTGAGGTATCAGTCTCTTCAGGTTTCTCGATAAAGTAATCACTGCCAGGTTGTTGCTTGCTCAGGTATTGAATAAACCAGAGATTGTCGCGGGACACATGATTAATGACCAGATCAGTCATTAAGCAAAAGTCCTTATCAATGCGCTCTATATCGGACCAGTCTCCAAGAGCCGGATTTACGGTTTTATAATCAATAACTGAAAACCCGTCGTCTGAGCTATACGGAAAGTAGGGCAGTATATGTACGCTATTAATGCTGCCTCTTAAATGCAGGGAGAGAAACTCATACAGAGTTTGCAATGGCCTTTCATTCGCCTGTTGAATACTATCGCCATAAGTAATAAGGATAATATCCTTCTCACTCCAGAGATTTCCAGTGTGTGTTTCAGGATTTTTGGCTTGTTCAATTTTCAAACGGCTGATCAGGCGTTCCATTAACTGTTCAACCAGATGTTCACCATAGAGTAAGTGTAAGCGAGATTCTGCCTTCTGGGTAAACCAGTGGGGCAATTCGTTTTGCTCTGATTTTATTTTAGACATGAATTATATTCCTGATCATTGGGCACTCAGTCGTTAGAAAATAGGTATAAGGTATATCTTCAGCTATATCTGGTCATTTGCTGGTGTTAGCAGCAAATTTAGAGTTCAAGTAATTCAGACATTGCAATAACATTTTTTGCCATTTCTGCTAATGCGATATTTCTATCCATCGCTAATTTGCGAATTGTGTGGTATGCCTCGTCTTCTGAAAATCCGCGTGTTTTAATTAAAATTCCCTTGGCGCGATCAACCAGTTTTCGCTCTTCCAGTTTATCCCTGGTTTTTTCCAGTTCAGCTTTCAGTTGTTGCTGTTCTTTAAAGCGTGCTGCAGCAATGTCAATAATGTTTTTGATACGCTTGCTTTCCAATCCGTTAACGATGTAGGCGCTGATTCCGGCTTGTATTACTTTATTTACCGACTTGCTATCAGAGTCTTCTGAAAAAAGAATAGTGGGGCGAGCATAAACCAGATTCAGTTCTTTAATAAACTGGATCATCTTATCAGTGACTTTTTCACTGTTGAATACTATGACTTCAGGCATTATTTCATTAGAAATTTTATTGATATCAAGTGATTCAGAAAACAGGGTAATGGCCTGAAAATCTAGTTTATTTAGCATCGTTTCAAGTTCTTTACTTTTAGAAAGATACTCAATAACTAAAATTTTGTAAGGGCTCATTATTATGGCTAGGTTGTTTATTCAAAAAGTGTCATTGCAAGTTTATTCGTAATAATAATGAAAAGCATAAAATATGCCATTATATATATCTATTGATAATTAGTGAACAGCATAAAAACTGCAAGTTAGCTGCAATCTTCGAGGATTACTACGCTGTTAAAACTACATTTTGGAAGATCTCATTCCCATGGTCAACGTGGAAATGCGTACGGAAAGCTCATCTTCTCGTGATGCAAAGCGCAGGAGCGATTGGCAATGCACTGTTTTAGTGCTTTTAAATTTTAAGTAACGCACTGAAAGTGGTCGTTTGGCTGCACATCGTTGTCCAAAATTGTAAATTTGAATATTTAAAAGGAAAATGCAAAAAAAAATCATATAAATCAATATGATAACTTTATGGCATGTGTTGTGCTATTGCTATAGTCAATATTACTATTTTGGATTTGATTATGAGCGCACAAGCATTAAACTTTTTTTCATTTTCGGGCAGGATGAAGATTCTGCATACGACCTGGATTGCATTTTTTATCTCATTTGTCGTCTGGTTTAGTCATGCGCCCTTAATGCTGGTGATTGCAGATTCATTAGGTATGAGCAAAGCTGAAATCAAGACTATCCTGATTTTAAATGTCGCTCTGACTATTCCTGCAAGAATAATTATTGGGATTTTAGTTGATAAATTTGGTCCTAAGCGGACGTATTCTATTTTATTGGCTTTGGGTAGTTTGCCTACCTTTATGTTTGCTTTTGCAAATAGCTTTGAGCAACTCGCATTAGCACGATTTTTATCGGGTTTTGTAGGCGCAGGGTTTGTGATTGGCATACGCATGGTAGGCGAGTGGTTCCCTGCTAAACAAGTTGGCATTGCCGAAGGTATCTATGGTGGTTGGGGGAACTTTGGTTCATCTGCAGCAGCGATGACCTTACCCACTTTGGCACTGGTATTTGGTGGACCTGATGGCTGGCGTTATGCGATTGCCACTACCGGTTTGATTGCTTTGGTTTATTCGCTTATTTATTTTTTCAGTGTTAGCGACACACCGAAAGGATCTACCTATTTTAAACCGAAAAAAGCAGGTGCAATGGAAGTCACCAGTATAAGGGACTTATTTTTCTATATTCTAATGACCATTCCCTTATATGCAACGCTGACTTTATTAACCTGGAAATTATCGCCTGCAGGTGTCAGTTTATTAAGCGATTTTTCTGCCTTATTAATTTATATCGGTATCTGGCTATTATTCATTTATAACGTGTATAAAATTGTTCATGTGAATGAAGATCACCTTGCCCAACCCATAGACGACATTCATAAATATAAGTTTAAGCAAGTAGCTATTTTAGATTTAGCTTATTTGATTACCTTCGGTTCGGAATTGGCGATTGTCTCAATGCTACCGATATTCTTTTATGAAACATTTCATGAATCACAAGGGATTACACTGGTGCAAGCGGGTCTTTCTGCATCGGGATTTGCATTTATGAATTTAATTGCACGTCCTGGCGGCGGCTGGATCAGTGATAAGTTTGGGCGTAAATTATCCTTATCAATTTTTATTATTGGTTTGACGTTCGGCTATTATGTCATGTCATTAATTACCCCCGACTGGCCTATATATGCGGTTATTATTTTAACCATGTGTTGTTCATTCTTTGTTCAGGCAGGTGAGGGTGCTGTGTTTGCCATGGTTCCGTTAATTAAACGTCGTATGACGGGACAGATAGCCGGTATGGTTGGTGCTTATGGTAATGTGGGGGCCGTATTATTTTTAACGGTACTCTCGTTTGTTTCTCCATCTATATTCTTTTTAGTCATTGCTAGCGGTGCTTTGATTGTTCTGGTCGCAGTACAGTTTATTGAAGAACCTAAAGGCCATATGGTTGAAGTTCAGGAAGATGGTTCGGTTGAAATGATTGAACTGGATTAGGTTTGTACAATTCAAAGGGTGGGCAGCGCCTTTATTACCCACCGATCATTAGCGTATTTGGCTATTTTTATTTTGCATTCATAAGGTTAGAACCTTAGCCTTTTAGGCGAACAGATTTATCTCGCATAGTCATTATGAGAAATAGAAACTTGTAGGATAGGCAAAGGGCTTTTTCGTGCCCATCTTTTACGGTATTAGTGATGGGCACGGGATAAAGCCCCTTTGCCCATCCTACGGCTGCTCAAGTTTAAGTAGTAAGCTTACATAGTAAGTACTAAATATAGGCAACAGGGCTATTGGCTTTGTATCACCACTTCCAGTCGTCAAACTTTCTAACCCCTCCGTCTTTTAGTGGGTGGTTGTTTAGTTTGTCGGGCAAAAAAAACGCTGCCTACCTTGCATTCTATATGTAAACTGGAAAAATACAGGATGGCTGAAGATCAGCATAAACAAAAGCAATTATGACCGGACAAACACTTAAAATATCTATAGCTTCAGCGAGTGACAAAGGAATTAAAGCCAGGAATGAAGATTTTTTAGGGGCCACAATTCCCGCAGGTGCGCAACTCACACATAAAGGTATTGCCGTCGCCATCGCTGATGGTATGAGTGGCAGTGATGCAGGCCATGAGGCTAGCCATTGTTGCGTAGACAGTTTCTTAAGTGATTATTACAGTACGCCCGATTCCTGGTCTGTTAAACAGGCAGGGCAGAAAATTCTTTCCGCTACCAATTCCTGGCTATATAGCCAGGGTCAACAACGCTACGATTCTGTTAAAGGAATGGTCAGTACCTTAAGTATATTGGTGCTTAAGTCCAACACCGCACATATTTTTCATATAGGTGACTCCAGAATATACCGTCTACGTAAGGGTAATTTAGAGCAGATGACGCGAGATCATCGTGTCTGGATCTCCGATAAAAAAAATTATTTAAATCGCGCTATGGGAATAGAGCCTCGTTTAGAAGTCGACTACAAGGCGTTTCCGCTGGAACAAGGTGATCTGTTTTTTACCAGCACTGATGGCGTGCATGATTTTATTGCCGAAAAAGCGCTTAAGTCATTGTTACAATCCGGGGATGATTTAGAGCACATTGCACAGCGTATTGTGCACCAGGCAAGTGATAATAAAAGTGATGATAACCTAAGCTGTCAGGTGCTTAGGGTAGATGAGATACCGCTTGCTAAAGAAGATGAGGTATTGCGCCGCTATGCAAATTTGCCTTTTCCACCGCCCTTAGACGTGGGCATGGTATTAGATGGTTATAAAATTCAAGCAGAATTGCATGCCAGTAAACGTACTCAGATTTATCGTGCGTTAGACACAAAAACAGGCACACAGGTTATTTTAAAAACACCGTCTGTTTTATATGAAGATGATACTTTCTATATAGAACATTTCTTGCATGAAGAATGGGCCGGGAAACGTATTAACCATGAAAATGTATTAAAAGTATTGGGTACAGACAGGGTGAAAACGTGTATCTATTATGCAACTGAATTTATTGATGGAATAACGCTAAGAGAATGGATTGATAATCATCCGAAGCCCTATATACGAGAAGTGAGGCAAATAGTTGAACAGATTGCCAAAGGCTTGCGAGCATTTCATCGTATGGAAATGTTACATCAGGATTTAAAGCCGGAGAATATCATGCTTGATAAGCAGGGCACGGTAAAAATTATTGATTTTGGGTCAGTAAAAATAGCAGGGATTGCTGAAATGACCCCGTTCGAGAATCAAGAAAATGAGAATGTCTTAGGTACACTTAATTATACAGCGCCTGAATATCATTTGGGTCAGCGCGGTACTGTAAAATCTGATCTCTATTCTTTAGGCGTGATTAGCTATGAAATGATCAATGGCGCTCTGCCTTTTGGTGTCGATATGCCGGAAAAGCCCAATAAAATTAACCTGGCAAAACTCGCTTATGTGCCGAGTTTTCATAAAAATGCTATGGTGCCTATATGGATAGATGGCGCTTTAAAAAAAGCGACGTCTATTTATTCGCAAGTGCGCTATGAGGAAGTCTCTGAATTTATTTATGATTTGTCGACCCCCAATCCGCTGTTTTTAAAAGAGGCAGAGAGGAGTAAGCCGCTTATAGAACGTAACCCGATTACTTTCTGGAAAGTCCTGAGCAGCATATTGTTGCTAATAAATCTGGTTTTGTTTTATTTTGTTTTAAAATGAAAGGTGGTTTTACAAGGCAATCTTAATATTCATAAGCATGCTTTTTATAGCTCTTCCTCATCAATATCCTGTTCTGCAAAATCCGGCAATAAATGCTGCATTCTCACAGGCCAATCCGACCGTTCTTTGATCGTCAAGAAAATCCTGACTTCTTCGGGAGTAAGGCCCAGTTGTGCAAAGGAATGCATGCCAACTATCGCTAAACGTGAGCTAATCAAGGTGGCGCTAAGGGAGTTAGTTTGATTCATGGGTTCGGTTTTAAATTTAAAGGTTCTCAGATAATAAATTTCTATTTTAAATCTTTATAGCCCTTATGACTCTGATAGTTTGTTTGGCTGTGGAAGTTACTTACGCATAGGTAGCCTATCTGAAAATCTATTGCTCCTGCGCTATGACAAAGTGAAATCACTGGGATCTTTAAACCGAGGAACCGCAGTTGACCGCTATAAAACATTATAAGTGATTGAATATAAAATATAATGATCGTAAAGGCTTGTCACCTGTTGGGTAACTATACACTGCTTCACGGTTTTGTGGATAAATCTGCGCACGAAATACTGCGTTATAGCTCTTGCCAAGGGCTACGGCCATTGCCTGCGAGCCGTGCCTTATCTTTCACACTCAGATTTTGCAGAAAATTCGTGCTCAACTGTGGTTTCTAGGTTTAATACTTCCATTGTAAATTTTTACATATTTCAGTCTGTCGATATTAGACAGCTCCTCTGAAATTAGCTGAACCTTTTTAACATTAATTGCCTTGGATATTTTTTCTTTGCAGATCATAGCAAGCACTGGTATCACAGAAGGGGTTCGTAAAAAAGGTATAATAACTGATTAAATAAACACCTCAAGGCGAGTCAGCCTTGATCACTTTCGAGATCATTCTACCTTGGTTAAAAGAGCAAACAACACATTTGAACTTTACCTTTGTGAAAAGCCCTCACAAGGGCGTGATATCGCACGTATTCTGGGTGCTAATCAACGTAATGATGGCTATCTTCAGGGCGATAAAGTGGTTGTTAGCTGGTGTATTGGCCATTTGCTGGAAATGATTCCACCCGATGAATACGATCCCAAGTATAAGCGCTGGTCATTAGACACTTTGCCGATTTTGCCTCAGGACTGGAAAATGTCGGCAAAAAAGTCGACGAGCAAACAATTAACGGTTTTAAAAAAGCTGTTAAAACGTAGCCATAGTGTGGTGATTGCAACCGATGCGGATCGTGAAGGGGAAACGATTGCCCGAGAGGTCCTGGATTATTTTAAATATACCGGTGCAACGCGTCGCTTATGGTTATCGGCTCTGGATACAGTGAGTGTGCAACGTGCACTGAAAGCGATCAGGCCGAGTATAGAAACCGAACCTTTATATCATTCAGGCTTGGCTAGAGGGCGTGCTGACTGGTTAATCGGCATGAATCTCACCCGGGCTTTTACGCTGTTAGTGAATGATCGACAAGTGCGATCAGTCGGTCGAGTGCAAACGCCTACATTAGCATTGATAGTCAATCGGGGTCGTGAAATCTCAAATTTCAAACCAGTCCCTTATTATGAAATTTCAGCTTATTTTAAAACCCATAATGGGATAGCGGGTGAATTGCTGGAAACAAAATGGCAGTTTCCAGAACAAATATCAACAGGGCAGGGCGACGAGCAAAAAAGATGTCTGGACAAGCATGTTGCACAGTCTGTTATTGATCGATGTCAAAATCAACAAGGCCTTGTCACAACTGCAACAACCGCAAGAAAGAAACAGCCACCACCCTTACTTTATAATTTGTCAGGATTGCAGCAAGAGGCTTCGCGTCGCTGGGGATATGGAGCTCTGGAAGTACTGAATCTAGCACAATCTCTTTATGAAACTCATAAACTGACTTCATACCCTAGAAGTGATTGTGAATATTTGCCGCTCAGTCAATTTAATGATGTCAGTACCATATTGCAAGCGCTGTGTAAAAATGATGCGAGTCTTTGTGATCTCATTGCACAGGCTAATAAAGCACAGAAATCCCGAGTCTGGAATGATAAAAAAGTCACGGCTCACCATGCCATTATTCCCACGCAGGCGACACCTGGTATTACTCGTCTCAATGTCAAAGAGTTGAATATCTACAATTTAATTCGACGCCGTTATATTGCGCAGTTTTTTGCTGATTTTGAATACGATCAAAGCACCATCATCGTCACGATTGATACAGACCAGTTTCAAACCAGCGGGCGTATAGCTCGCGTTAAAGGCTGGAAGCAAGCAATTGAAACAGAGAGCAGACAGAGTTTTTCTAAGCCAGCTGGAGAAGATAATAAGCAGGAACTTCCAGCGGTAACAAAAGGCGAACAACTACTTTGTGATCATCTCAAACTGTTAGATAAATTAACCCAGCCACCCAAGCATTATACCGAAGGCACATTGATAAAATCCATGGAAACGATTGGTACTCAGGTGACCGATAAGGTCATGAAAAAGATATTGAGAGAAACAGCGGGATTGGGAACGCAGGCCACCCGAGCCAATATTATTCAAACACTGTTCCAGCGTAAATTTATTATTGCAGAAAAGAAATTGCTCAAAGCAACACAGCTTGGATTTGATTTGATAGATGCGGTCCCTGACACGATCAAAGACCCAGTATTAACCGCGCAATGGGAACAGCAGTTAGATGATATTGCCAATAACAAGGGGCAGGATATTAATGGTTTTTTGCAGCAACAAATTTTGTTGCTCAATGCTATTGTTACGCAGGTTAAAAAGCCACAAACAAAGTATCAATCATCGCCTGTTTCTTCTAACAGCGTAACACCAGCAAGTGCTCATCCAGCCAAACAATACCAGGCAGGTGACCCTTGTCCAGAATGCAGTCATACACTTGAAGTGCGTACTGCTATCCGAGGCAAGAAAATTGGCCAGAATTATATAGGCTGCAGTCATTTTCCAGACTGCCGGTTTTATGCGTGGCCTAGCCTTTAATCAAGGTAAGTCGCAAAATAATAATATAACGCCTAGTTCCCATGCTCTGCGTGGGAATTCATACAGGAACGCTCTGCGTTCCGTGACGCAGAGCGTCACAAACTGCATTCCCACGCAGAGCATGGGAACGAGGTTTTTTTGGGAGGGAGATTTTTGCGAGTTACCTTAATATTATTGCCAGCATATATTTTCCGACGATCTTCTGAGGTAAAGGCGTGCTTCAAATTTATTGTGCCGGACAGGCTCTTATCCAGCCAAACAATACCAGGCAGGTGATTCTTGCCCAGAATGCAGTCATACACTTGAAGTGCGTACTGCTATTCGAGGCAAAAAAAATTGGCCAGAATTATATAGGCTGTAGTCATTTTCCAGACTGCCGGTTCTATGCGTGGTCTGACCTTTAATCAAGAGTTTTACAGTAGTCTGTCTCTGACTAACATTCTGTTGCTGTATGGCCATAGATAAGGCTCTTCTAGCGCCCACAAAAACCGCCAGATCTTTTGCCCGGGTTAATCCCGTATAAATCAGATTACGATACAGCATCTTGAAATGCTGGGTAAGAATAGGAATAATCACCGCCTTAACTGCACTACCCTGAGACTTATATATGGTAATTGCATAAGCCAGATCGAGCTCCATAATATTTTCTTGCTTATAATGCACTTCTCGGTTATCTGGGTAAAAAGACACCAAATATGAGGTTTAGGCTTTGTTATTCTTCATACAAAAATATACCTGACATTGTGCGATTGATATTGTTCTTTTACAATCTATTGTTTGGTTATCATTTTAACACGGGACATATTGAAAACTGTAGGGCGCGGCTTCAGCCCGCCAATGCCAAAGATCATTTAAAGGCGGGCTGAAGCCGCGCCCTACAAGTCTATTGAATGTCCCGTCTTAAGTTTGTAGCCTATTATTTCATGCATTATTCTAAATAAGGGATAATCAGTAAAAAACAGCAATGATTAAAATCCGTGAGCATCTTCTGCAAAATAGAAAATTTGAAAAGGAATGAGGGACATCTATAAATGTCTATGGCAAATACTGTAATAATTCTGGATTTTGAAACTACTGGGCTCTCACCTGATATGGGAGACCGTGCTATTGAAATAGGCGCGGTGTGTATTGAGAATGGGGAAATAAAAGATCATTTCCAGGCGCTGATGAACCCTGGTCGACGTATTGACAGTTTTATTGAAGGATATACGGGGATTACTAATAAAATGCTGGCGGATGCTCCACCCTGCGAGGAAGTAATGCTTGAATTTGCTGACTTCATGGGTGATTATAACCTTGTGGCGCATAACGCTTCATTTGATAAGCGTTTTCTGGATGCAGAGTTAGCCAGAATATCAAGACCATACTCAGGTAAATTCGCCTGTTCAATGCTTGTGTCACGAAGAATTTATCAAGATGCGCCAAATCATAAGTTAGGAACCTTGATCAAGCATGCAAATATTCCTGTCGATGGCGTTTTTCATAGAGCATTATATGACTACCAAATGACCACAAAACTATGGATGGCAATGCTAGGCAATATAAATCAACATTATGATATACATGATATTCCATTTAATTTGCTGCAGAAGCTGGCTAAAACCCCAAAAAAGCATGTACGCAACTTTCTGCAGAATTGGTGAATGCCGATTCACCCGCAAATAAGGTGTTGCAGTCGATACCGTATATTGACCAGCAAACACCTTGTCAACTAGCTTAGGGCTTAGTTATTTATGGATGAACTCATGTTGTTTACAGATGGAAGTGTGAATACCCGATCAAAAATTGGCTATGGAGCTTACCTCGCTGTGTCTGATCCAGATTTAGCACTGGAATCGTTGCGCAAAAACATAAAAGTGCAGCGATTTGAAAATACGTCTTCAACGAAACTGGAATTACAAACTTTACTCTGGGCGTTAAGCGATATCCAGAATACAGGACGTAATGTGCTTGTCTATACGGACTCGCAAAATATTATAGGCTTACCCGATAGGCGGGAGCGTTTAGAGAAAAGTGATTATTACTCGAAGAATAATAAGCGTCTTAACAATTACGAGCTGTATAAGGATTTTTACAGAATAACAGATCAAATTGATGTTGAACTGGTAAAAGTACGTGGACATCAAGCGACCAGGCACAAAGATGAAATTGATAGGCTTTTTACACTGGTAGATAGAGCCTCAAGGAATGCGCTAAGAAATGAAAATGGCTAATCTATTTGTTCCAAAAAAATTACAGATGCGCCTCTTCCTTGACAGAAGTTTGACGCTGGAGAGTAAACTATACAATTCTGATACAAATAAGGCAAAAAACACGAATGAGTAATGAAGTAATAAACCAGGCACCCTCAGTAGAACGGGCTAAAGAATTAGAGCAGCAAGCAAAAGAGGGCCTGAATCAGTTAAAGGCAGGGCAGGATAAGGCAATCATTGCCTGCCATAAAATGCGAGATACCAAAGCATACAGCGCTCTGGGGTTTGATTCCTACTATGCCTGGGGAGAAAGCACGCTTAATTTGAAAAAATCCAGACTAAATGAGCTTGCCCTGGCCGGTGAAGTTCAGCAGGAATTATTAACGGGAGTTGCTGCTACAGTAAAACTTCCTGATACACCGGATTCATTTGGAAACCCCAATACATCAGAAAACAATGCACCTGATATTACTTTTACAGACTCTGAATCAGAAGAGGAAGTAAATCAAAAAAAAGCTTCAGATAGTTTAAGTCATCAACCCGTTAAACCTGTCTTTAGCTCTTCTGATTTATCCGATATTAGTACCCCTCAATTAGTCGCCTTAGCAAAGGCCCCGAAAGGAGAGCGATTAGCCGTACTGGATAAAGCGGCAGTTGAGGCTAAAGCAGAAGATAAACCAATCACAACAAGTACCATTAAAGAGGCTGTAAAGGCTTTGGCTAAACCCGTTGAGCTATCTATTGACGAGCAAGCCGCAGCCATTAAAAAACACCATATATCAGCAATGGGCAAGGCTAGTAAATTAGGCGAGACATTAAGAGGGCTCGATACTACACATATTAGCAGCGAGGAAGTAATCAGCTGGAAGGCCTACCTGGATGATGTTAAAGAATCTATTCAGGTACTTGAAAAGGAGCTTGGTTATGAATGAGCTGGTAGCATCTTGATGATTTGTATTAGTCGGAACTTGATCAAACAGACACTGCCAAACTTGATAAAAACTAATGACCGGTATTCCTTAAAGAGCAGTCAGCCGTGAATAGGATAATGACAGGTAGGTTAAGACCCATAAGAGACATAAGAGACATAGGATAAATTATTTATGACACAGAATATCATTTAAATAACCAGCTTTTCTGATTGATTATTTTATTAATATAAAATAAGGGAAAGACTATCTTAGCTATTTAAGGAATTGGTCTGGACGATGGGGAGCATCATATTATTTGGTTATGGCGGGTGCGACACTTCATGAGGCGGCAGATTTTAGAGCACAAATCTGAACAAACCACGAAACGTTAAGCTCATCTAAGTACAAATCATTAAATCAGTATTAGCTGAGCGTGTAATGAGTCAAGTATTTAACGGGTAAGTTATAATTCAAATTAACCCGTCCAGGCTTGGCGGCTGAAATTAAGAATTCATCCCCCTTATTAACTGGTTCCACTCAGGAATGATGACACATAGAATGGCGTGTTTATGAGTAATGATTTAGAAAAATATAATGGAGTAGAAGAGTTTACATTATCTGATTGGTTCCTTCAGTTTAAGCAGAAGGATTGGTTTTAAAACCTTTCTTAAAACGTTATGCTTACAGCCCCTAGAAGCCTTATTAGGCGCTAGTAGTAACGTTCAATACTATCAATCCCTCATCAACGAATTGATTGAGTAGTGCGTCGACATCATCTATAGGTGCTTCGGGTAAATCATATTGTTGTTGCAATAATTTAGGAATATCCTCATTAGAGTTTTTACCATCACACAACAATAAAACCAACGTTGCGATATGGTTCAAATAATGTACTCGATCAGTATCTTGAAAATAAATCAAAAAACCGTCATCGGCTGGCGATGGCTCTAGTCCATCAATCTGTTTGGGATAAACAATCATTCTATAATCAAACCTTGTTTTAAAGAGAATAGTTAGTGTCAGTATTAATCTTCTTCGCTCTTTATGAGTCGAGCAATATTACCACGATTACGCCAATTCGATAATATGGCCAGTACGCTGGTGACGACAATATATGCCCTGATCGATGCTTAACCAAGTATAGACCGGCATCAGTATAGCGGAAACCAGCGCCGATAATGAAGAAATGTTGGTTTTCTTGAAGCATGCCAGCCACGTTAATGCCACCGCCACCGCTAAACCCAGTGCCCAGTACAAGCCATATAACACGTCACAGCCTGTTGCTATTACATATCCCACTTAAATAGCGAACTTCATTGAGTGATTAACAAAGCTTTGAGCATTATCTGTACTGATGCATTTCAACCCTTCGGCATAAGCTTGATATAACGCTTCAACGGTTCGTGGTCTTTGTTTGCGTAAGTACTGTTTAATTTTATTCCATGCTAATTCAATCGGGTTAAGGTCAGGTGAGTAAGGCGGTAGGTAAATAAGCTTTGCTCCTGTCTTTTGAATAAGATCCTTAATTTCATCTACTTTATGAACTGAGGCATTATCCATCACAACATAGTCACCTTCAGCGAGTAAGGGGCAAAGAAAATGCTTCAAAAAGTAGAGGAATACAAGTCCTGTCATGGTTCCTTCAAAATTTAAGGCGGTTTTCATACCGGCTGATGTCATTGCCCCGACCATACTTATACGCTGCCCTTTAGCAACCGGCGCTTCATCATAAACACGCTGATCTGACGGTGCTCGCCCATAAAGAGGTGAGAGATTCAGTCCTGCGCCCATTTCATCAAGAAAAATGAGCTTATCGAGCGATATATCGGCGATTTCAGTGCAATAGTCTATTTTTAGCTTTTTAGTTCGGTCACAATATTTAGCTGGATCGTACGGACTTTTTTTTATATCGAATATTCATACGCTTAAGAGCTCTATCCATTGAACTTTTCCCCATGCTAATACCAAAGTGTTCAGCATATCGGTCACAAAGATCATTTAGTGTCAAATCAGGCTTTTTTATTAGCCATTCTTTTATCTCAAGAGCACCCGCTTCATCTACTTTTGGTGCAACATGCCCGCCTACTTTTTTGGCTGCAATCATGCCAGTTTCCTGGTAATGTTGCCATAAGGTATAAACAAAAGAATAAGAAACAGCGAAACGTTTAGCTATATCAGGTTTACTTTGTTTGTCTATCTCAATAGCATTGAGCACTTTTTTTCGAATATCGACTGAGTAAGGGGCTGGCACAAAAATATGATTGATAACGGAGAACTGGGAAAGCTATAGTACATTAAAATTCAGTTCATTAATACGGGAAATGTAATATACCTTTGCCGTCTTTAAACTCGAAAAAGATCGGATAAATATTACCCATAAATATCACCAAGACCGTGAGTACGGCCATGGTATCTGAACTAAGGTATCGTGCCAGCGCAACTAAAATAATGCCTGAGTACATCAATAGCTAAAGTGATGATGGCCGGTTTTTTACCAGCAATACGCATCACGTTAGTTGCACCTAAATTACCTGAGCCCTGAACCCGTGGGTCAGGCAACCCCCTTAACTTTACAAACAATGACTGCACTTGAAATTGAACCGATCATATATGCGGCCGGTACGATCAACCATTCAATCATGAATAATTCTTTACAATAAGCAGGTTAAAAAAGAGAGTAGCCTTTCTTGCATATTCTTAGCAGGGGTGTATTATCCAGCAATAGATCCCTGCTAAGAGCATACAGGGATGAAATATATATTTTTTCAAACAACGCTATCATTTTACTTCACTTGTAATCACCCCCATTTTGACTATAAATCGTTGCGTAAGTTCTCGCATGAACTTTTATGGTTAGTTCGCAATTGAAGTATCGTTTATACTGCGAATACTTATGCAAACTATTACCTGATTACCCAGAAGCCTCCGCCAAATTAGGGTAAAGTGGCTGTAACACTCTATATAGCGCGTCATTCCCGAGGTCTTTTATCGGGAATCTATTCCTTGTTGGTTAGATTCCTGCTAAGAGCATGCAGGAATGACGTACTCAGTAGTTGGTTGTTTTAACATGGCGGAAACTCATGGGTAATCAGGAACTATTAATACCTTTAAATAATTACACTATATATGTGTTATAATTTTACGTGGAAAATCATATTAACCTTGCCTTAGGTGACTAATCATGACTGATAAACCAACAAAAAACCCAGATACCGAATCCCCCTTAGAACAAAATGTCGACGAAAGTCGCCGCAAACTTATCAAAATGGCCTTAGGCGGTGCGGCTATTTATAGTTTACCGCTGATGACTTCCTTTTCTATGGAAGGACTTAATTTAGGTGGCGATGCATTTGCTGATAGCTTTGGCAGTAATATGTGTATCGGGGGCAATATGACTCAGGTCGGTAATCAAACGTGTGATTTCGATTCCACACCGGAAAAAATTCCAGTGCTAAGTGTATGGTCGCTGGGATTATTAAGCCTGATGCTAGGCTTTGTTGGCCGTATTAAAGGGCGGTTTAGTCGATAACAACTAATAAGCAATTAAAACGATCTAAATGAGGCGAACCTGTGTCGCCTCATTTATTTTGGGTGCTTTATAATTCAGCTTTCAAATAAAACAAAGAGTAAAGTGGTATATGGCAGAAGCTTTTAGTCGTCAACCTACGCAGAATTTCCCCTCCCCCCTTATTTCCGCTGCTCTTATTGTTCGCAATGAAGAACAGCATTTAGACGCCTGCCTTAATTCAATACAGCATTTCACCGATGAAATCGTCATTGTCGATACCGGCTCTACCGATACTACCGTATCAATAGCTCAGCATTACACCGATAAGATTTTTACTCTGAAATGGCAGGATGATTTTGCTTCGGCGCGTAATTTTGCACTAAATCATTGTCAAGGACAATGGATTCTCTACATTGATGCCGATGAACGATTACGCCAACAAGATTTTTCTGAGGTGCGCCAACAATTAACCGAGTCCGAGCTTATTGGTTGTTATCTGTGGCTACATCCCACACCACGACATACCGCTTATCGTGAGATGAGACTGTTTCGCAATCAGCCGCAGGTTCTCTTTGAAGGCTGTATTCATGAAAACATTTGGCCCGCGCTTAAACGCTATCAAAAAATCAGTAATGGCAAAATCAGCTACTGTGAACTAACGTTAGACCATGTCGGTTATGAAGGCGACCAGCAGCATAAATATCAACGCAATCTACCCCTATTATTAGATAAATTAGTCGACGATCCCGATCATACCTTTTCCTGGTGGCATTTAGGTTCTGTCTATTGGGGTTTGCAACAAACCGAAGAAGCCATTCAAGCCTGGCAATCAGGTATAGAAAGTGCGCGTAAACAAACGGGGCGTAATTGGGTAAACTCCTTAAGCTTTATCAGTATGATTGATGCTAATTTCAGTAACTCTGAAATTACTGATCCCTTACTGAATGAAACACTGCAACGCTATCCTGATCATCCGCACTTGACCTGGTTACAAGCCCGAATAAAAATGCGCGATCAGCAGTACCTACAAGCGATTGAACATTGGCACGAAATTGTTAATTGGCAGACCAGGCCACATTTGAGCGATGGCTTTATTGCCGTGGATAGTCGCTTATTTGATTTACTCGCCTTCGATGGTTTAGCAACGTGTTATTTTCGTTTAAAAGAATTTGATCAGGCTAAACATTATTACCAATTAGCCGGAGAACATGCGCCAGATAAAATGGAATACTCGGTTAAACAGCAATTGTGTCAACGACTGATGACTAATTAAGGCATTTTGCTTTATGCATTACTTATGCTTGATCTCTAAATTTGGCATACCCCATAAATATTGCCCCATATCTCTAGCCATTAAACCAAGTCCTTCTGTTTCAATGAACAAGGTATCATTAGGTAATTTAATGGGACTAGAAGGTCGGTAACGGAAAGGGGGAAATATCAAGCCATCCCTGTGCAGATCAGCGGCAATCAACAGCATTGTGCCTCCTACACTATCAAGTTTTACTAGTGGCCCTTCATCGCGTAACTGACTTAGAAACTGCTTATTCTGACCTCGCCAAGCATTTTGATCAAAACTTAAGCCACCGTATTCCAAAACACAATTCGGATGCACAATATTTTTTTTGGTCGCTAACAATTGCTCAATAATATCAGCTGGGTATTCAATGATATCAACATCAAGCCAAAGCACCCATTGTTGCTCCTGTAAGGCTTTAGAAAGTAAATAATTGCGACTACGAGCCAAAATGTTGCGTCGCATAGGTTGAATACTTGGCTGCCATCGCGGTATGGTATCTGATACGTGATAACCATAATTTTTCTGCCAGATGCCAACATTACTAAAATGTTTAATTAATTCAGGCTTTCTTTGTAACACCATTTGATAACTATCATCACGACTGTCACCTTCCAGAATACCTAATGAAATATGTGCATTTGGATAGCTTAATTTTAGCAGGTTAGTAAAATAAGTTTCCAAATGGTTTGCAGCATTTTTAATGGGAGTAAGAATTAATATTTCAGGAGCTGTGTTCATAATAACTTGTCGTCTTGCAAATATTGCATAGCAATGCTTGCTGCTTGATCCCAACGCCAATACCTCATCGCATCAATACGCGCATTGAGACCCTTTGCTTTAGCTGCATCAGGATTATCGACAACATAACGCATCAAATAAGCTAAGTGCTCTAAATCCGGTTGCGCCCACTCACCCCAATCCATATTTGACGGAAAAACAGCTGGATCCATGGCTTTACACATGTTTTTTACGCGTATTAAATAACTGTTGTTATGGTTGGCGAAAACCCGATGACCACTGTAGTCCGTAACTATACAGGGCAAGCCACATGCCATGGCTTCTAAAATCGGCAAGCCCCAACCTTCGGCACGGGTGGGTAACACAAAGGCATCGCATTGCTGCATTAAAGCAATTAGCTCACCCAAAGGCTTAGGATTACTGATGACGATCCGTGCATTTTGTTGTCCGTGTTGATGACATATCTGCTTAATTTTTGCCGCAATATTGAGCTGAGGTAAGGATAAATTAAAGCCATGAATAATGAGTTCTATCGGTTCCTGATGTTTGAATTCACGACAAAAGGTTTTGATTAAATCGGCTATACCTTTACGTTGCTCCCATTTACCGATGCATAAAAAACGAAATACCTTGTTGTTGACTGCTGCATCGACGGGTTTAAAGCGGTCACTGTCCACACCTTCTGGCACCACTCTGATGCGGTTCGCATTTACCCCATTCTCAATAAAAATTGATTTGCCCCATTCTGTCGGCAACCAAATCTGGTCAACAGAATCAAGATAACGTAAATAAGGTTCAGGTATCTTAGTGGTTTCCCAAACGGTGTAGGCAATTTGAGTATTCCCTGGTATTTTGCGTTGCGCATCAATGGTTGATAAACAAATAGCTGGAGCGCTTAGATCCCAGAGTCTAGGTTTGGGCAAGGGATAGCCTTCCATATGCATTTGTGCAGGAGGACGAAAAAAATATAAGGGCGATACCTGTGCATACGTTTTTAAAACCATTGCAAAACTGCGTGCATGTCGGCCAACACCACCTTGGGCATGAAAATGTGCACCTAAATTGATTACGGGTTTTGTAGTCAAATTATGTTTGCCTCGTTATCATAGGGTTTAAACGATAAAAAGAAGTAGCCATATGATACCTGATAAAGCCTTAGATCATCGGCCCAAAATTTTATTTATTAGCCCGATTATGCCAAGTGATAGCGGCAACGGGCCGGCAATGCGTGCCGCTTTATTTGTGCGCGCATTGGCAAAAAATTATCAAGTTTATCTTCATGTTATTCCCGTTTTAGGCACCGTACCTGACGCTTTAAATACCTTGAATCTTGATGATTTTTGCAGACAAGTGACAGTACAAAAATTACAGCAAGATCCCGTTTATGAATTTATAAATAACATTAGTTTAGATCGACATCGCTTGGCGGCATTAGCTGAATATCATCAAGTTGCACTCAGCCGTTTTGCAACGCCAGAAGCACGTAGTCAAATTCAGAGCCTTTATGCATCGGTTGAATTCGCAGCTATCCATGTTTTTCGTTTGTATATGGTGGCCTTTATCCAAGCTTATTTTGATGGTAACAAAATTCCTATTATTTTGGATATGGATGATTACGAATCTGTTACGCATCATCGTTTTGCCGAATTATATAGGCGCAGACAAATGCCTGCCCATGCATTCTTAGAACATGCAGAAGCCGTTAAATATACACATATGGAGCAGCACTGGATACCTTGCTTTAAGCATGTGTATCTTAGTAATGAGCAAGATTATTCAGGTCTTGTTAAGCGCTTCCCAAAAACTAAATTTCGGACTCTGGCTAATGCCGTATCGATACCCAAAACAATGCCGAAGCCAGAGCCAGGTAAGCCTTTCACCCTGCTATACATTGGGACCATGAACTATTTTCCTAATCAAGATGCCGTTATGTATTTTTGTACAGATATTTTACCTGCATTGCGTCAAGCACTCGCCTGTGAAGTGAACCTAGTGATTGCCGGTGCCAATCCAAGTCAAAATGTTCTGGCTTTAAGCAAACAACCAGGCGTTCAAGTGACTGGGCGAGTTAGCGATTTGGCTCCGCTGTATCATCAAGCCGATATAGTGGTTGCGCCCATACGTGCTGGTGGTGGTACACGCATTAAAATTCTGGAAGCCTTTGCCTACCAACGTCCGGTAATAGCCACCACTTTGGCATTGGAAGGGATTGCAGCAATCCACGAAACACATGTATTAATTGCTGAAAACAGCGAAGCATTTATCAAAGCGTGTATCAGTTTAATTGGTCAAGCTGATCAGGCAAAAAAATTATCGGATAATGCTTACAAGCTTGTATGTCTAAACTACAGCCAGGAAATCATCATGAAACAAATTCAGTTGTCCATGGCACGTGTATTACTTGATGACAAACCCAATTAAATATCATTAACAATTTCTAATAAGCGCTGAGCCGCAAGCGTCCAGTTTAGTTGACGATTTAAGCGTTGACGTATATCTGCTTGCGGCTGGTCAGTTCCAGCTATTGCCTGCTGAATAGCTGCCGCGGCTGCCTCTTCGTCAGCTTGCCACCACTGGGCATTTTGGAATAAGGAGCGGATATTTTTATCTATCTTGTTTGGGTCTATAGAGACTTCTCGACACGGCAGTAAGCATGCGACACTGCTATCAAGATAACTTTGATAAGCGGTATGATCGGGAGCAATCAAACGCAAACCGCTGGCACCCGCTTCAGTCATCGGTTGATCCCAACCTTCGCCAAACGACATACTCCAATAATGGGTAGCCGTAGTATATAGTGCCGGCATTTGCGCATCAGTAAGCACTTGATCGGTGAATAAAATGCTCGCCGCTTGACTGCGATCTTTACCGATAGCTTTTTCCATCAGGGTTAGATCTCGCAAAAATTTAAGCAACGATGCTGGGCTATGATTGAGCTTGATAATTAGTATGGCATCATCATCTTGATGGGTAGCTTGAATCCATACGCGAAGTAATGATAATAAATTTTTACGGGTAACAATTTCTGAAATATTCAAAACACGTACTCGGTATTCGCTAACCGCTTTGCCATTTTTATCGGTTAAGTTCAAAGGGACAACAGTCGGTCGAAAGCGTTGGCTATCAACACCAAGCGGGCAAATGCGAATACGTTGTTCTGGAAATCCAGAATCACACCAGAAGCGTTTAGAAGATTTGGTCGGGACGATGACCAAATCATGCTGTTGATTTTGCCGTAGCCAAAACTCAGGAATACGACTGGCTTCAAACATAGTGAAATTAACGTTAGCTTTATCGACCAAAACCTTAACTTGATGAGGCATGCAAAAATGTAAGGCAATGTTCGATTCTATCGGTTTTTCAAATTGATCAAACCATGAATCTCGTTGATCCGTCGTTAGTTTTGCTGGCGACCAATGCGCAAGATCCTGCAAATTTATACGTGCCCCAGCTTTAACAAGGTAGCGCACAAAACTGCGTACGGTACAATCATGACCACTATAGCCCTTGTAAGGTCCACGAACTAACAATGGTAACGACTTAGCATCTGGTTTCATAAAGAGTTCGACTTTGTCGATAATTAGGTTTGGAATAAGAATATTCTACTATAAATTGATTGCCTTACTGATGCCAGTATTGACCATGATCAATGCGATATTGATCTATAAGTCAATCGGTTCCATTGCCTAAAGCTTGTGCTTAAACATCGCGTCGATACCACACCTGATGAAGTATTGGAGTGCGTGCTGAATACGGAGGCATTATGGTAGAGACAAACAAAATAACGAAAATCTAGACACTATAAACTGAATAGTCATATTGCGACGTCGCACGTTAAAGATTCTATTCAATAACTGGGGTGTGCGGCCGAGCAATGTCGATAATTTCAGCAGGTGAAAGTCCAGCTCTGGCAAGATAGGTCAACAACCAGATAGTAAACATCGGGCAGGCGGAGGTGACTCCAAATGTCAAGCACGATGGGCGTAAGCCAGCAGGCCGTATGCGCAAGTTGAAGTGGTTTAGCCTCGAAATGATTTTACACAAACAGGACGACAGAGTACCCCTTTTGAAGTCCCCATTCTATGACGCGCATGAAAAGTACCATAGGGCTGCTTCGGGGTTGTAAAGCATGGCATGCTGGAGACTGGAAATAATCGGCAAAAGCGACTCAGGAAGTCGGATGTTGGCATAGTACCAATGAAAGTGTGTAATGCGACTGGAGGGAAGACCAATAAAGAGGCTGTAAAGGCTTTGGCTAAACCCGTTGAGTTATCTATTGACGAGCAAGCCGCAGCCATTAAAAAACACCATATATCAGCAATGGGCAAGGCTAGTAAATTAGGTGAGACATTAAGAGGGCTCGATACTACACATATTAGTAGCGAGGAAGTAGTCAGCTGGAAGACCTATCTGGATGATGTTAAAGAATCTATTCTGGTACTTGAAAAGGAACTTGGTTATGAATGAGCTGATAGCGCTGTAGCTAGTTATTATGGTGGAGGAAAATAAGTGGTAGATTGTTTTCATTGATTGACTCCTTGTCGGTCAATAGGAGAAGCCATTCAGTATATGCAATATGTTATCCAGATTAGTGAAATAAGGTTTACCTTATATTGCTTCTAAATTGAGAAAGGACAAAGGTAAGATAAACAAACCAAACCCAGATAATAGCTTGTATGATAAATATTCCTTGTTAGGTGACATGACCATCCATTTTAATAATTTCAATTCAAATACAGGAAAGACAAATGAGTAATGATGATATCCGGTTAATTGAATCGACAATCCAGTACTATATAAATGGCGCTAAATCTGGTAAGGGCGATGATATGAAGCCTGTATTTCATAAAGATGCAACCATTTTTGGCTACATCGGAAGTGATTTGTTTGCAGGGCCAATTAAAAAACTTTATGATTGGAATGATGAAAACGGCCCCGCCACTGATATCGTGGCAAATATTGCAAACATTGATATTGAAGGTTTAATCGCGACAGTAAGATTAGAATCAGATAATTGGACAGGTCATAAATTCACTGATTTTTTTACACTACTAAAAGTTGATGGTGAGTGGAAAATTATGAACAAGGTATTTTACCTCCATGGTTGATGGTCATTTTTAGCAAATGTCACCCTACAAGCCGCGCGTCATAGAGAAACGTTATATCTTTAGCGAGGAAATTTGGTTGAAAAACAGTAATATTGAAAAACGCTGAGATTGATGGCGGTGATCAAGCGTTTAACTGAAGAAAAATACGCTTGGAAGCTGGAAAAATAGAAACAGATGTAAATTGCTATTCGCACTATTGTTTAAAGCAATCACCTGAATATATTGCAGAGAATTAAAAAAAATATAATAAAGAGGTATTAACGATGTCCGCTCAAATAAAAAAAACTGCACATGGTGGTTGCCCACATGACTGTCCTGATACCTGTTCAATGGTCTATGAAGTTGAGGATGGAAAGCTGGTGGGTGTTAAAGGCAACCCTGATCACCCTATGACTCGCGGTGGTTTATGTGTCAAATTAAAAGATTACGAAAAAAGGCATTACCATCCAGACCGTCTGCTATACCCACTACGTCGTACAGGTCCAAAAGGCAGCAAACAGTTCGAAAGGATTAGCTGGGATGAAGCGCTGGATGAAATCACCACTAAATGGAAAGCGATTATCGACGAGCATGGACCGCATGCGATTATGCCTAATAGTTATCTTGGCAACCAGGGTCTGGTGCATGGCTTAAATGGCGGAGATGCCTTTTTTAATCGTATGGGCGCAACGGTTACCGAACGTACATTTTGTGGTGAAGGTTCTTGTACGGCCTGGTTGTTGACTGTCGGCCCTACGGCGGGTGTTGACCCCGAAAGTTTTATTCACTCTAAATACATCGTAATTTGGGCCTGTAATTCAGTCAGTACCAATTTACATCATTGGCATACCGTTAAAGAAGCGCAGAAAAAAGGGGCGAAAGTCATTGTTATAGATTCTTTTGCTTCAAAAACGGCCAAAGAAGCCGACTGGCATATTGCGCCCAAGCCAGGCACAGATGGGGCCCTGGCGATGGCCGTAATTCACACTCTTATTGAAGAAGGTTTGGTCGATCAGGATTATGTGGATAATTATACGGTTGGTTATGCTGATTTAGCCGAACGTGCTAAAGCACGAACACCAGAATGGGCGGAACAAATTACCGGTATCCCAGCTGATGATATACGTAAGTTTGCCAGAGAATATGCCACGACTCCGCCAGCCGCCATTCGTCTGGGTGTCGCCTTAGAAAGAAGCTATGGCGGCGGCCAGGCTATTCGTGCGGTGGCTTGTCTTCCTGCTTTAATTGGTGCCTGGCGTCATGTCGGTGGCGGTGCATTACAATTCCCCGTATGGGAACATCCGTATAAGTTTGATGTTATCTGTCGCGCCGACTTAATTCCAGAAGGTACGCCTGTGGTTAATAATCTTCAACTCGGTCGCGTGCTAACAGGTGAGACAAAGCTTGATACGCCGATTAAATCAATGATGTGCTGGAATACCAATCCAGTGACACAGGCACCTGAAACTGACAAGATTATCGAGGGATTGAAACGCGAAGATCTGTTTATGGTATCCGCCGAACATTTTATTTCTGATACCGCTGCGTATGCCGATATTGTACTACCTGCATCGATGGGCGCTGAAATGGAAGATATGGTTCTCTCCTGGGGACATCTGTATCTGACATATAATGAAAAATGTGTCGAATCCCCAGGCGAAGCTATCCCGAATAATGAGATTTTCCGTCGATTAGCGCAGCGCATGGGATATGAAGAAGAAAATTTCAAATGGTCAGATAGTGAATGTTTAGAAAACTATGTGGACTGGGAGTCACCTGCCTGCGCAGGCATTGATCTGAATTACATGCGAGAACATGGCTTTGCACGGTTGAATGTCGGTACTAAAGATGATCGTGCGCCGCATAAAGAAGGCAACTTTCCAACACCTTCGGGTAAATGTGAATTTAAACTCGATGGTGCAACCAACTTTGTTGCAGGACCCTTTCGCCAAATGTATGAAGGTTTTCAAGCGGGTGAATTATTGGATAGTCTGCCTGATTATGTTGCTTCCAGAGAAACGGCTGAGACTAATCCAGAGTTATTTAAAAAATATCCTTTGAATATTCTTTCACCTAAAAGCCATGGCTTTCTAAATTCCTGCTATGCCAACATGGATCATAAAATTAAAGGACAAGGTGAACAATTTGTTTTAATTCATGTTATTGATGCTGATGCTCGAGGCATTAAGGAAAATAATAAGGTACGTGTGTTTAATGGTCGAGGTGCATTTGAAGGCGATGCCAGAATTACCGATGATGTGAGTGCCGGTATTATTGTTGCAACATTGGGTTATTGGAGGCAGTTAAACAAAGGGACGGTTAACTGCATTAGTTCCGCCGAATTTGTTGATATGGGCCATGCACCGACATTTTCAGATAACTTGGTTCAGATTGAATTGGTAAGCTGAGTCGATTTATAAATTCACAGGCTTTATGTCAGTAGAAAATTCAAAACATAACAAGTGACAAGGGTTAAGAAAAAGTCGTTCTCTTTTTAAGCTCAACCTTTATTGGTTTAATATTAGATGAAACAGGATGCTTGCTCTGATTTTTTGAGTGACTGCTGTGAGTTGGGTATTGACCACATTGAGCTTATACTTATAATTTACCTATAACTACGAATCTGAATGGTCGCTTGATAGCCAGAAACCTAATAAACAGGGAGAGCTGCCAACAGTATTGGAGGTTTGTTTTTATCGGACTAATTGGAGTGATTTATTGGGTTTATCTAAGTGCCAAGTCTCATCTAGTTTAACAATCTAAGCATTTCCCTAGTATCAACAATGTGAAGCATATCGGTCGAGACCGATGTAAAATATCATTGAAAGAATATTTAACCATCAAATGTAAGCCAAGAAAATGAGCAGAATCATATCATCGGTGCCGGGCCGCATAAGGCTTCGCGACAAAATTTTGCGCGATCCAATCAAACTAAACGAATTGAAAAAAGCGCTATCTCAAATAGCCGTTATTACTTCGTTACAAGGCAATGCCCGTACCGGCAGCCTTTTGTTGTACTTCGACCGAAATTCTATTGCGCTTTCGACCATGGAAGCGAATATTGACTCCACTGTTGAACAAATAATTGGTCAAGCTCCGAAACCACAGTTTTTGCTGTCGAAAAAGAACTTTACCCGTTATAACAAAATGGCAATGTTAGCGAGTTTAGGAGCGTCGTTAATAGCACTCCGTATAGAGCGCAGGAAATCTCGGATACGCTGGCATCAACTGACAGGTTATTTATTTATTGCAAATCTGGGCGTGCATTTATTTTTCTATCGCAGAGCCTTACGTCGCACTTTTCGTTGAGAACACCATCAATTTGTTCGGTAAATTCACTACCCAAAAATATTTCATAGTGTCTCTAAATTGAGACGCTATGAAAAAGATTAAATTAAGTCATCTCATTAATTAATAAACCCTTATATTCCAATATATTATATTCATTTAGTATTGTGTTTTTAATAGGATAATTCTACAGAAACAAATAAAACCATAATTTTTGTCTGGTAATGGGGACGATATCAAGTAGTCAGCCATAAAATGATAGTAATTAAGACGTGCTTCACTATTGTTTTTATGTAATTGCCCCCTAACCACTTAAAGATTTTTGTTTTGATTATAAAGTTTGTTACTGGTTCAAAGTCTATGTATAGAGGGCGTTATCAGAGCTAATTGGATGCCTTTTATACAGGTATATTTTAATTACGATTAAATAGGCATAATTATTGCTTTGATAATAAAGGAGAGTTTTTCAGCCCCATTCCATCCTCGTATACAATGAAAGCATCAGCTTCAATGGTTACTCGTTATCAAAAGTGGATATAAGTTTGGGGTATCCTAAGTGAAAATCCTGCTGATATAGCGTTTAATTTAGCTTATAACATAACCATAAGAGGATCATATGCTAAATAGACTAACCCAAGTTTTCTTGCCGCAATTTCTTTGTATCATTATTATCAGCCTGGTAGGCTCTAATTTAGCTTTAGCTGATAAAAAAAGGTCGCATGAAGAAGTATCTCAGGCATTAATAGAGATTAAAATTGATGATGCAAAATATGAGGACAACCGCCTTACTGTAAAAGGTGAGTTATCGCGATCCACTGGTGAATCAATCGCGCTGTATGATGATCAAACCGGAGAAATACTTTCTACACGGAACAGAAGTGAAGACTCAAGGCACTTCAGTTTTAGAGTAAAGGATCTAAAAACCATTCCTTGTCGGATTAAAGTGAAGACAGGTGAGGTTAGTGCTAGCAAAGAGGTTGAACATGCTCCGGATGATTGCTCATCTCCGCAACCTCCACCCCCACCTGATAATCAAAGTCCGCTTTGTTCAATCATCAGTCCAAATAGCAGTCTTATCAATATTGCATTAGGTGATTCAATTAACTTTAGAGGTCAAGCCAGTGATCCTGAGGGCGGTATATTAACATACGAATGGGATTTTAATGGCGGTGCAGATGCTCGCCCTAGCGTATTATCTCCAGGTAATATCTTATTTGATGTTAATAATGGCAGTTTTCTAGTTCATTTCATAGTAACCGATGATCATAATACACGTTGTACAGCGGATATGACTGTGGTTGTTGGTACGGATGTTCCTAACCCACCGATTGATATGGTTCCTCAACAACCTGCACCTAATACCACTGGCGCAGGCGATGGCAACCATGTAGTTTTACCGGCGAATGATTTAGGCATGCACTGTGCTGACTTGGGTTCATACCCGCTAAATATCTTGCCACCTTTTAATACCGTTAATGCACATACCATTTTAAAAGGATCGACTGGAGCCAATAGACCGCTTATTTTAGATGCTAGTTCAGTCACTCTAAAATACTCGGCTGCTTCCAACCCTAACGATCCGGCAGGCTCTGGGTCAATTAACTCGACCAGTCAGAATTACCCGGTAGGCAGTAAAATTGCAGATGCGGAAATCAAAAAATCTGACTTTTGGGATGAGCTAAGAGATACAGGACAGACGATTGCTTCCTTTTTATTTCCAGATTTAAATCCTGTCCCCGATGAAGGACTTGCCACCATTGATAATATGAGTCTGGGGCGAGGGCTTTATATGCCGGGAATAGTCGATCCTTATATGTCTAATGATCCACAAGGGTTCAGCACGTTTTTAGAAGAAAAACGCTGGTTTACAGCCCAAGGTATTCCATTGACATCGGTTGATGATACTGGGCGTTTAAATTCTTACCCAATGATGCGTATTCAGGCCATTGATAATAATACCGGATTGACAGTAGCAACGACTGATGTGGTTACGCCTGTCTCTGGTGAAGTTGACTGCCGGGATTGTCATACAGCAGGAAAAGTGGGGGCAGATTCTGCTGCACGCACCATTCCTAATAATGCAGGTGTGCCTGCTCCGGTGTTTGTACAGCCGCTATCGAATGACCGGCTGGACGTAGAAACAGCAGCGAAAAAGAATATCTTAATGCTGCATGACTATAAGCATGGCACGCACTTTATTGCTCAAGATAAACCTGTGTTGTGTGCGGGTTGTCATAAATCCAATGCGCTGGCTTCAGTCGGTGGCCCTGCTGGTGATCCGACACTCGACAATATGTCAAACGTAATGCACGGGTTTCATGGGCGATTAAAGGTAGATGCCGCTAGCGTGTTATTGCGTAATTTTCAAGGTGATCCGGATTTAATCGATCCGCAAAATCAGGCTAACGATGTTTCATTGATACCTTTTGGCGATAACGTACCCATGGAAGAAAATTGCTTTCAATGTCACCCGGGTAAAATCACACAATGTTTCCGAGGCGCAATGTATACCGCTGGACAAAAGTGTGATGACTGTCATGGTGGTCTGTTGGCAATGGGCGGTGAATTTACCAGGGCAGACGGTTCGGTACGTGAACCCTGGGCAGAGGAACCAACCTGTGGGGCATGTCATAGTGGTATTGGCAGTGAAGCTGTGGCTAATTTAGCCTATGACCCTAATGATCCATCAGCAGAGCCTTTACCTGCTAAGACAACGCGTTTTGCAGAAAATGACCTGACTTTATACCGGAATAGTCTTGACGGCCATGCCAGTTTAGGTTGTGAATCCTGTCACGGCAGTCCTCATGCCATCTGGCCAAACCGAAACCCGGATGCTAACGATAATGTCACGGCTATACAACTGCAAGGGCACGCTGGAACGATATCTGACTGTACCGTTTGTCATGAGGATAACAGCTTTCCTAGGGGCACATTAAATGGACCTCATGGTATGCATCCGGTGAATGATCCAAACTGGATGGATGAGGACAGTCACGGAGATTTTGCTAAAAATAGCCGGAATGGTGATCGTTGCGCTGATTGTCATGGTGCAGATCATTTAGGTACTCGATTATCTAAAGTACCAGTAGATAGAGTACTAAAATCTAGTGAAGGTAAAACGCTTGCAACATTAAAGGCAGGCGATGAAGTGGCATGTAACTTATGTCATAGCTTAAGTAAAAGTTTTGATGACTAAAAAAATGAGGCTCCACTTGTTGAAGTTTCTCAAAAAGTGGAGCTAATTAAAATGGCTAATAAATTGTTAAACCAAGTGGAACCAGAACAATCTTAATCAGGTCTGTTTTTACTTTTCCTAAATAAACCCTATAAGAAGTCGCGAATTCAAGCAATTAATGCAACACTCTGTGATTTATTTAGGTGAATTCAAGTTACAAGTGCAACACTTTTCATGGTGTCGCTTTCCCAATCACCAAAACGAACTCTGTCTGCCACTATTTTAGGTTGTTCAGTAATGGATATTCGAACCTCAAATAACCTTTTTTTACTGCTCCGGCGCTGTTTCCTTCGCTTTTTATGATGCCTGACTAAGGAAAGAAAAAAATCACCACCTTGCTGCGCATCAGTAAATATCCATTGGTAGATGGTTTCGTGACTCACCTGCATTTTCTGACTACGATATTCTCTTTCTAATGGGTCAGAAATAAATTCGGGCGATTAACCTTGCCGGATATTTTTTTCGACTAAATCATAGAGTGGTTTATAAGCTTTTCTTTTTCCTGATCTTGGTTTTGATTTACGTTCTTGACTGATATCTTCGGCGGTTTCGTACCAATACACTGAATGATGGGGTTTGTTTCTTTTTAGTTCTCGACTAATCGTGCTAGGCGAGGGGGATAATTACTCTGCAATCGTGCGTTCCTGATTTTAAATTGTGGTAACTTAGATCTATCAGATTCTCACGATGCATTTTCAAGTTTGTAAGTGTTGCACTTGTAACTTGAATTCACCAAATTCTTACCCAATGTAGGTGCCTAAGATAATGACAGCAATATTAATACGTACTATCCCTTGTTTATTAGTGAGTATGGCTTTTCTTGCTGGCTGCTCATCAAGTCATAAGCTCATGCCGACACCAAACATTTATTTACAGGAAAATTCTTATCCAGCGAACCGAGTGCCACCAGATTTGCAAGAAAGTTCGGTAGATCTTCTCTATGTAACTGATCGTGCTCCTGAGCATAATGACCTAAATGAACTGAGCTATGGTGCAAAACGATCAGCATCAATGGCATTTGGTTCTGCTGTGGTTGAGATTGGGGACTATTTATCATGGGCTGATCTGGTTAAGAAGAGCGAGTCAGAGCAGCGCGATTCTTCTTCGCAACTTAATGTCATATCCAGAACGGAGCAAGGGAGATTTCCAGAAACGCCTTATCCTTTTTCTATTGTCGATGGCATATTGCTTAACGATGAGAAGGTCGAAGCTGAGCATAAGCGTATCGCAACAGAATTTAGAAAAGAACTCAATCGTCGCTTAATGATGAGTGATGATAAAACTGTTCTGGTATTTGTGCACGGGTTTAATAACACATTCGATTTTGCGGCTTCATCATTGGCTGAGGTATGGCATTTTTTAGGTAGGCAGGGTGTACCAATACTTTATACCTGGCCTGCAGCCAGCGGGGGGCTTTTTGGATATTTTACGGATCGTGAATCGGGCGAGTTTACTATCTACCATCTTAAGCAATTACTAAGACTGCTGGCATCTTACCCCGAGGTTAAAGCGATTAATATTATTGCCCATAGTCGCGGGACTGATGTGACAACAACAGCACTGAGAGAACTTGTCATTGAAGCCTGGGCTTCCGGACATCATCCATCTCAGAGATTGCGTATAAAAAACCTTGTGCTGGCTGCCCCTGATTTAGATCTTGGTGTTGTCCAGCAACGTCTTATGGCTGAAAAATTTGGGCCCGCTATTGGTCAAATAACTATTTACACCACTCAGGCTGATCAAGCCTTGGGTGTTTCTGAAGCATTAATGAGCGGTGTGCGATTTGGACGCATGAAACCCACAGACCTCGGTCAACGAGCTGAGAATATTTTTAAAGAAGTGACCAATGTGAGCTTTATCGATGTGGGAGAAGTCAAAGGCTTTGGGCATGCATACTTTCGTAGTAGTCCAGCAACAAGCTCAGATCTTATACGTACTTTATTAACTGATGACCGACCTGGAGAATTAGGCCGCCCCCTGCAACATAGGCAGGGAAATTTCTGGAAGATTCCGAAGGATTATTTATTGCAGTTCAGGTAATTTATTTGCGACTTATTGATTTGAACTGAAGATAATAGATGCTTAACAATCGCTTTAAGGCTATCAGAATCAGGCTGTGTTTTATTAAAAAGGCGTAGTCCGAAAATACCAGTGACTAAAAATTTTGCCAGTGTTTCCGGATCTTGATGTTCACCTATGTGGCCTATCGTTTGTGCCTCGATTAATAGTTGCTGTAGTTCCTGCTCTACCTCGGCGAACATGGCCTGTAAACGTGTATTGATTTCTACATCGTTAACCGGAATTTCAGATAAGGTATTTATCAGCAAGCAGCCTTTACGATCAGGGTCACAATACGACTCTTGAACTAGCTGATTGAAAAACTTCGTGAGGCGCTCGATAGGTGGTTTATTATTATGCAATACTGCAAATAGATTAAGTTTCATGGCCTCGAAATACTGGTCAAGTGCCGCAAGAAACACTCCACGTTTGTCACCGAAAGCAGCATAAAGGCTGCCTGGTTGAAGCCCTGTCGCCTCTACCAGATTTTTGATTGAAGTATTGCGATAGCCTTGCAGCCAAAATAACTGGATGGTTTGTTGTAATACATCATGACGGTCAAAGGTAGTGGGTCTGGCCATAAGCTTAAGAATACGTAGTTGTTTTGTTTGAGTCTGTGTTGGTTATTTTTTTAAATAATTTGCCCGTTCTGGCGGGAATTTCTTTAATAGGAACCATTTCTTCACATTGTCCCATTGCAACAACTTTTTTTCTATAGAAGCGTGCAAATGGTGCGGCGCCAAGGCCGTGTGCAATAATTCTAAAACTAATCGTGACTCATGTTTGGTGGAAATAATGCCGGAATGCGCTATCTGCTCCTGCTTTAAGATGAGTAATAGAAACAAAATAGTAGCTGGGCCCCTGGGTCCAAACCAGCTGAGAAAAAAGTACTTAATAGATTTTGTTGGCCCGAGTAAGGACAATGCAACGGAAAGCATACGGATAAGGATTAAACTTAACAAACGCATAAATATAAGAGCGATAATGATAATGCTTAAATATTCCATGGCTGGCTTTGTTACTGTGATCAGTGGCTTAGGAACGAGAATTGAAACTTCTCATTATCCACGGGAAAATATTAAAAAGTTGCTTTACAATATATTCTATGAACTCGCCTAAACCTGAATTACCAGAGATAAACAAAGAAGATCGCACACCGCTAGTCGATGTGTTATTGGAAATGCTTGCCTGGCAACAAAAGCAGATTGATGAGTTAGCACAAGAGATACTCAAGCTTAAAGGTGAAACCACAAAGCCTAAAATCAAACCGAGTACAATGGATAAGGAGGGTGCCCCAGGAAGTGATGACTCCTCATCAAAAAGGAAAAAAGGCCCAAGGCGCAGTAAAAAAGGCAACCTCAAAATAGATGAAACCCAAATTATTCAGCCGAATGAAATCCCAGAGGGTTCACGCTTTAAAGGGTATCAGGATCGTGTTATTCAGGATATTACCTTTCAAACTCATAACATTCGTTATCGTTTAGCAGAATATATAACGCCAGAGGGTCTTACGATTTTAGGTCAGCTTCCTGAAGACATTCAGGGAGGTAGTTTTGGTAAAAGCCTTATTGCCTTTATTCTCTATCAATACCATCACCAACATGTCACACAGCCATTACTACTGGAACAAATTCGTGATTTAGGCGTCGATATTTCGAGCGGTAAGCTCAGTTATATACTAACAGAAGATCTGGACGATTTTCATGCCGAAAAAGATGAATTACTGAAGACGGGATTATCCGTTTCTAAATATATTCATACAGATGATACTGGCGCACGGCATAAAGGGCAAAATGGCTATTGCACACATATTGGCAATGATTTTTTTGCCTGGTTCAGTAGTACAGAAAGTAAAAGCAGAATCAATTTTTTAAACTGTCTATCACAAGGCAAAACAACGCTTTATACATTGAACACAGGTGCCATTGAATACATGGCACAAAATAAGCTGTCTGTTGTAATCTTGGCGACACTGGAAAATATCAGTGTCTGCATTAACACGGCACCTGACTGGTGCGAATGGCTGGATCAGCAAGGCATCGTTAAACCTCGGCACAGAAAAATAGTCACGGAAGGTGCTTTGATGGGAGGGCTGCTAGACCAAGGCATTTCCTCTGACTTTTCAATTATCAGTGATGATGCAGGGCAGTTTAACGTCTTTGATCATGCCTTGTGCTGGATCCATGCCGAACGAGTGATTAATCGCCTGATTCCTTTAAATGACAGCCATACCAAGGCAGTAGATGACGCACGCGACCAGCTTTGGTCGATTTACCATGACCTGAAAGCTTATAAACTTAATCCTGTTACCGAACAGGCGAGCAGTATCAGGCAGCGCTTTCAAATCCTATGCAGTACCAAAACCTGTTACGAAACGCTTAACCAGGCCCTCGGGCGAATGGGGAAAAATCAACATGAACTCCTCCGTGTACTCGACAAACCCTACCTCCCACTTCATAACAATTTAAGCGAACGGGATATAAGGGATTACGTCAAGAAACGAAAAATCAGCGGGAGTACACGAAGTGATGCAGGGCGGAAAGCCCGTGATACTTTTGCCAGTCTCAAGAAGACCTGCCGAAAGCACGGCATGTCATTTTGGGGTTATTTAAAAAGTCGCTTACTGAAGTTAGAAGGGATTCCTCCGTTATCGGAAGTCATTCGTGCGGCCGCTGCCAGTGGATAATGAGAAGTTACCGAGAATTCAATAATACCCGAGTCTGACTCGTCTTTTGACTTCACAGCCGCGCTAGAAAACCAGTTGCGTAGCCTGCTATGCGCCTGTTTTCCTAGCGCGGCTGTGAAGCCAAAATCCTGCGCCATATTTTCGGGTATTATTAAACCCTCGCTCCTTAGAGAAATCAGTTAGTCAGTGTGTAGACAAATCCTGTCAAGCGCATAATTATTATTGAACAATCACTCAACAAAAGATATGATGCATTTTAATATTGAATGAATATTCAATAACTATTCTATTTAGGAGATTATCATGCCACAGTGTTACCAATCCATCATCGTTCATGCACCGATTGAACAAGTATGGGAAACCCTTAAAAATTTCCATGATATGTCATGGGCGAGTCCTGTGATTGAGCAGTGTGAAGCAGTTGAGAGATTAGTGGAACTGAGGTCGGAGCAAGACGCATACTGAACGGCGTTTTTCATGAAACTTTGCTGGAGTGTAATGATCATGAACACAGAATGCGTTACTCCATTGATGACGGACCTTCTCCTGTTTCTGCGAGTGAAGTGAACAATTATATTGGCCGAGTGCAACTTAAACCGGTGACTTTATCGGGTGATACCTTCGTGGAATGGAAATCAACGTGGGAGTCAAATTCTGAAGACGCACGCGATTTTTGTCATCAAATTTATGTTGCCTTATTAAAGGCTTTAGCAGAGCAGGCATAGAGAAATGAGTCACTCTGCAAGTTTAAGATTGTCATTATTGTTAATGCGCATCAGTATTTTTACGGTCATGTTGATGTGGGCGCTGGATAAATTTATTAACCCTAGCCATTCTGCCAAGGTTTTTGAAAAATTCTATTTTATGGCAGGGCTAGAAAGTTCCATTATGGCTATTATCGCAAGTATAGAACTGGTGATATTGGCTGGTTTTATTTTGGGGATATATAAACGGCTTTGCTATGCTGTGGTGCTGATTCTCCAAACAGTCTCTACATTATCGTCGTATCAACAATACCTCTCCCCATTTGACGGCTCTCATTTGTTGTTTTTTGCTGCCTGGCCCATGTTAGCAGGCTGTTTGATGCTTTATTTGTTACGCGAAGACGATCGTTTGTTGTCGCTGAATAAATAATAAGAGAGTAACGTAGTCGTACTCGTTATCTCACTTTAGCTTAAAATTTCCACCAGTTCTTTTAAACAACTAATTGTACCTCTTGTTTGTAAGTATTCCCCATTTCAAGCGACTGAATAGTTAATCAATAATCAAACGCTCTCACTCTGTTTGAATATTTCAGATTATTGTGTGCCTGCCATCTTTCGTAAAGTTATGTCAGCTCGAAAAGCACTAGCAGCATGATTTATATACGTATAAATAAGGAGAATTATAATGCAAGTATCGGCAGAATTGTTTGTTAAATGCCTGGAAAATGAAGGTGTTGAATTTATTTTTGGTATTCCTGGTGAGGAAAATCTGCATGTAATGGATGCCTTACTGAATAGTTCTATTCAGTTTATTACGGTACGGCACGAGCAAGGTGCGGCATTTATGGCCGATGTCTATGGGCGTTTAACGGGGCGTGCGGGTGTTTGTCTGGCAACATTAGGACCTGGAGCGACTAACCTGATTACAGGTTTTGCTGACGCTAATATGGATAGAGCGCCTATTGTTGCAATTGCGGGGCAGGGCGCTACAACTAGATTACATAAGGAAAGTCATCAGATCCTGGATTTGGTGAGTTTGTTCAAGCCGATATCGCGTTACAGTACTATGGTGATGGAGCCGGAAAACATACCTGAAATTATTCGTAAGGCATTTCAAGAGGCTCAAGGTGATAATCCAGGTGGTGTTTTCGTGTGTTTACCCGAAAACATAGCGGGAGTTAAGATTGCTAAAGACGCGAGTCCTTTGCAAGTTCATAACCTCGTATCACCTCATGCTACCGATGTAAGCATTGAATGTGCGGCTAAATTAATTTCAGCTGCACAATCGCCAATAATTATGGCAGGCAACGGTGTTATCAGAGGTCATGCATGTAAAGATTTATTGCGCTTTGCCAAACATCTTAATATTCCTGTTGCACAAACTTTCATGGCCAAAGGAGCAATTCCTTTTTCCCATGATTTGTCTTTAGGAACAGTCGGCTTACAAGCACATGATTATGTTGCTTGTGGATTTGATCAGGCAGACCTTGTTATTTGCATTGGTTTCGATATGGTTGAGTATCATCCTAATCTTTGGCATCCGCGACGCGATAAAAAAATTATTCATATACATAAAACGTCCCCTGAAATTGATGCACATTATGCTGTTGAATCTGCAGTCGTAGGCGATATTGCTAACTCATTAATGAAAATTGCTCGGTTGACCCACCCACAAGCACTAAAAAGGACTGACTCTCTTAGGGAAATAATTATTCATGAACTTGATGGCTATGCTGAAGAGAATAGTTTTCCTGTCAAGCCACAGCGTATTTTATACGACACACGCAAGGCATTAGATGATGAAGACATCTTGATCTCAGATGTTGGCGCACATAAAATGTGGATTGCTCGTCTGTATCGTTGTGAAGCACCTAATACCTGTATTATTTCTAACGGCTTTGCGTCCATGGGTATTGGTGTGCCGGGCGCTATTGCTGCTAAACTGGTCTATCCGGATCGTAAGGTTTTAACAATTACCGGTGATGGTGGGTTCATGATGAATTCACAGGAAATAGAAACGGCCTTACGTTATCAGATTCCCATAGTGATTATGATCTGGAACGACAGTGAATACGGATTGATCAAGTGGCATCAACAACGCCGTTTTGGGCGTACCGGTTTTACTGGGTTTACCAACCCTGATTTTGTTAAATATGCTGAATCATTTGGTGCCAAAGGGTATCGGGTAAATACAGCAGATGAGTTGTTACCTACGCTACAGCAGGCTTTTGCCGATAATACAGTGGTTGTGATTGATGTGCCCGTTGATTATTCTGAAAATATGCGCCTTACCGAAAAACTCGGTAAACTACTTTTGAACTCTTAATGAAAGGAACTTGATATGCATTTTTCAATAAAAGTACCGGGGGCTAAGCAGGAAGGTACCCTTTTAGTGACATCACCTTTCGATGGCTCTGAAGTCGGCAGTGTTGCAACTGTTGGACTCTCTGGTGTAGACCAAGCACTAAGCAATTGTGAGACACTATTTCATAGTCGCTCTACCTGGCTGTCAGCAGAGCAGCGCGCAGATATTCTGGAAGATGCGGCTAGATTAATGGCAAGTCGTTACGAACAACTCATTTCTGTCGCAATCGCTGAAGGGGGGAAGCCTTACCGGGATACTGAAGCAGAGTTAAGCAGAGCGATTGATGGCTTAAAGAGCTGTAGAGAATGCATTCGTTCTCATCAGGGTAGTGAAATCCCCATGCAGCTTAATAAGGCTTCCTTAAATAGGCTAGCATTCACACATCGTGAACCGATTGGTCCGGTAGTTGCAATAAGTGCTTTTAATCATCCGATCAATTTAATCATCCATCAGGTTGGGCCAGCTATTGCATCTGGCTGTCCGGTGATTATCAAGCCGGCTGAAAAAACACCTTTATCTGCATTCCTGCTGGTTGATATTTTGCGTGAAGCAGGCTTGCCTGATGTGTGGTGTCAACCCTTATTGACTGAAGATCTGGATGTGGCTGAAGCACTAGTGACGGATCCCAGAGTTGCTTTTTTTAGTTTTATTGGCAGTGCTAAAGTTGGCTGGCACTTGCGCTCTAGGCTTGCTCCAGGTGTCCGTTGCGCTTTAGAGCATGGTGGTTCAGCACCTGTTGTAGTAGCAGAAGATGCGGATCTGGATGCAATGTTACCATTATTGATTAAAGGCAGTTTTTATCATGCAGGGCAAGTGTGTGTCTCTGTGCAACGTATTTATGCTCATCGATCGATTGCCAGAAAACTAGCAGAAGGACTGATTCAATTAGCAGATGCTTTAATTGTGGGTAACCCGGCTAATTTAGATACCGAAGTGGGGCCTTTGATTCGTCCACAAGAAGTTGATCGTGTTTCGAGCTGGGTTAGTGAAGCTATAACTGAAGGGGCCGAATTACTAACAGGTGGCAAAATAATATCGGAGTCACTGTATTCGCCAACGGTCTTATTTAATCCCGCTGAGAAAAGTAAAGTCAGTCAGCAGGAAATATTCGGCCCTGTCGTTTGTATCTATGAATTTGATGAGATAGAGGATGCGATCACACGGGCGAATGCTCTACCTTATGCGTTTCAGGCCGCTGTGATGACGCGCAGTATTGATACCGCTTTTTTTGCATTCAAACACATTCAGGCTTCAGTCGTTATGATTAATGATCATACCGCGTTCCGTGTGGACTGGATGCCGTTCGGGGGTCTTAAGCAATCGGGTTACGGAACTGGAGGCATTCCTTATACATATCGGGATATGCAAATAGAAAAGATGGCTGTTTTTCATTCCTCAACTTTATAAATTGCCATTTTAGTGTGAAAATATATCAATGATTAAAAATTTGATGATGGTGTCATTATGGCTACTGTTTTTTTAGCTAACAGGTGTTTTACGCAAAGTAAAAACGGGTTCAATCCTGAAAGCGCTTTGCTGCCAGTAGGTCATATTCTAAGTGGTGGACCGGGTAAAAATAGCGTTACCGCTATCGATAAGCCAGCATTCGTTTCAACAGATAAGGCTTATCCGATAAATATTCTTAATTGGCACGAGATTGTTAATGATCAGTTTAATGGAAAGCCAGTCGTTATTACTTTTTGTCCATTATGCGGTAGTGGAATGACCTTTTTGTCTTACATCAATGGCAAGGCACTCACTTTTGGTGTACCAGAGCTTTTATATAACAGTGATGTATTGCAATACGACCGGCAAATCCTGTCGTTGTGGTCTCATTAATGACGCAAGCAATTAGTGAGAGACAGAAAGGGCAGAGCCTTGTATGACTGTCAGTGCTGCATACAACTTGGCAGGATTGGAAGTCAAAATACCCGGATCTCGTTTAGATTAATATGGATTCAAATCATAGCGTAGTAAAAACGATATTTTATACTAGCCTTGCATTATTAGCCTTTGCGGCTAATTCGGTGCTGTGTCGATTAGCATTGGGAGCAGGGGCTATTGATGCCGCGAGCTTCACTGTCATACGCTTACTCTCTGGAGTGATAATTCTCTTAGTCATTATTAAAATGGCTAATCATAAAACGAGTTCTCCCCTACAAAATGGTAGCTGGTTTGCCAGCCTGATGCTATTTTTGTATGCCACTGCTTTTTCTTTCGCCTATATTACTCTGGATACAGCAACAGGTGCGCTCATCTTATTTGGATCGGTGCAAATAACCATGGTATTGCTATCACTTATTTCAGGAAACAGATTACATATTTCTGAGTGGTTAGGTGTATTCATTGCTTTTGCTGGCTTTGTATATTTGATGCTACCAGAGATTACGATGCCATCTATAAACGGTTTTTTGCTGATGAGTCTGGCTGGTATTGCATGGGGTATTTATACGCTTATAGGACGAGGGGCAAACAATCCCTTAATAGACACGGGCGATAACTTTATTAGGACGATTCCCCTGGTTTTAATTTTGTTAGTGATCACCGTTAAAAATGCAAATTATTCTTCAGAAGGAATTTTATTAGCTGTCTTATCAGGCGGTATTGCATCAGGGATGGGTTATACCGTATGGTATCTTGCTCTTAGAGGTCTTTCAGCCACACAGGCTGCGGCTGTTCAGTTGTTAGTACCCGTTATTGCAGCACTGGGTGGCGTTATATTTATATCAGAAACAATCACGCTTCGTTTGATGGTTTCAGCTTCTATAATGTTAGGCGGTATTTTTCTGATGATATTAGGGCGATATAAGTTTTTCTCAAAATATAAATTTTTTAAATGATTGTAAGGAGTCCTGTATCTTTACGACTCATTTTCTAATTTTTCATAAAAAACGTGCTTTCAAAAAGATTTCGGTCGCGTCACTACTTATTCCGAAGCTTACATGAACGACACAGCAATCAGTGAATCAGTACAAAACTATTATGGACAGGTCTTGCAATCCAGTCAGGACTTGAAAACCAGCGCTTGCTGTACATTAGACTCTGTCCCTGTACACTTACGCCCTTTATTATCTGACTTGCACCCTGAAGTCGTTGCCCGTTATTACGGTTGCGGAACGCCTTTATCACCTGCTTTAGAAGGCGCTACGGTCCTGGATCTTGGTTGTGGCACGGGCCGTGATTGTTATTTATTGTCACGTTTAGTCGGTGAGTCAGGTCATGTAATGGGTATTGATATGACTGAAGAGCAACTGGCTATGGATAACAAGTACAGTGTATCTAGCTATTAGGTCAGATAGCAAACACAACATAAAATCCTGTTGCGGGGACGAAGTGAAGAGATGGAGGGGGTAAAATAATTAATTCTCGGAGTTAAATAATTCTAATGGTTTTTTCTTATTGGTTTCGAATAATGAGTCAGAATGGACAGATTGCATAAACCCGGCAACGGCTGTTGCAGCGTAGTTTAAAGATAGAGCATTGTCGGCTGGGTTTTCTTGTTCTACATCAACCCCACAGGGTTGGTCTAGACAGGTGATGCCTGGGTTAGAAAAAAGACCAAGCTCAGCAGCCGAGTAACTCATGATTGTTCCATATTGTCCGTCAACATTATGACCGTAGGAATAAGGAAATATGCCTTGATAACTTGCATTTTCCCGGTCATGAGAACTGCCCATATTATGACTGAGTTCATGAACAAAAGTATAATCCGTACAATAGTGAAAATCGTCAATACCATTACTGACAACTGAATAAGCCTCAGCAGAATTAAACTTGCGTCCTCCTGCACCACCGATCCAGGCAAGGCCACAGCCTTTGTGTATTTCAGCGTCAAAGGGTCTAATAAAGCTAACCAGGTCAGCACCATGAGTTATGCGTAAAGCATCAAAGCCGGTTAAGGTTTTTCGCCCAAAACTCAAGTCGTAAAGCGCAGTCTCATTTGAGGTAGGATAGGGGTAATAAACACGTTGTGTATGCACCAGGCGTAATTGGATTTGCACATGACTGTCTTTAAATGCCTGATTAGATATCTCAATCAGGTTTTTGATTCGAGCTGTCTCCAGTCCTTCCGTAAATAGTACCATGATATCAATTGTTACTATTTTTGCTGGTATACTCTTTGCAGCGATTGGCAGGGATTGCTTGTTTGCATGCGTTACCGTTGTAGATTTTTTTAAATCCTTGGCTGTAATGTTGGTGTTAACAACATAAGAAGTAGGCTGTTGAATTTTCAAAGGATTGATATTATTGGTTAATTCTGTATCAGTACCAGACTGTTCCGCGACAGGAAGTTGATTCACAATCGTATCTTCCTGTAGAGGTTCAGGATTCAAGCCTGCACCTTCAACGTCCACCAGCCAGTCTACACCGGCACTGGTTTCTACACGGAACACGCCATAAGGCGTTTGAATTCTCCCAAAACTATGATTATTGTCAAAGGTTAGTATGACCCTGCTTTTAGGGAATGCCCCTTCAATATAGCCAATCCAGGTAAAATCACCGTTTTTATCAGACACGAAATTATCATGAATGACATTAAACTGCCCTATGGGTAATGATAAGGGAAGTGCATCGCCCAGAACCATATTTTTTAGCATTGATTTATTGAAATTAATCCTGATAACTGACCCGTCAGGCAGTTTTTTTAGATGATCAGGTATTTTCTGCAACACATTGTTTTCTGAATAGTTGAAAAGGTCTTCAGGTGAGGTAATGGAATCACTGCCATTACCGTTTATTCCGGTCACTAGAATTCGACTAGTCCGTCCATATTTATCAATAAATCCAGCCCGGTTATAATTATTTAATAACTGGGCTATTGCGTTTTCCCAGCTACTAGCATGGATATCAGCAGTGATCAGTTTATTTTGCAGAAAGGGTACTATTTGAATCTTGATATTGCTTTGTTGTTCAATTGAAGTGGCAATTTCAGAAAAAGGTTTGTTAGTAAACTTTATAATGATAGGCTGTGTATCATCAGGGAGTGAGCTAACCTTAGCTTTGGATGCAGGCGAGGGTAGCGTTGCCTGGACTTCAAATGAGATTTGTAAGAGCATTCCGCATATTAAAAAGGTATAGAGTCTATTTTCTTGAAAAATCATTATATTCATCCTACTAAAGAGAAGGTTAAGCTAAGATTGTTAATTAAATAAGGTAAACCACCAGCTATGCTGGGGAGACTCTCATAGGTTTTACCGTTATCGGTAGTATCGCAGTATCTTTGAATTTCGACCAAGAAATTTAAGGATATGATAATGAAAGACTATAAGAGTTTGTTGCATACTAAGTGGGATTGCAAATAGCATATTGTATTTATTCCGAAAAAAAGAAAGAAAGTCATCTATGGCAATTTACGAAACTACCTTGGAGAGATACTTCATGAGCTTGCAAAGCAAAAGGGTATTGAAATATTAGAAGGTCATTTGATGAGAGACCATGTGCATATTTGTTTGAGTATCCCACCTAAATTTGCAGTATCAAATGTAGTGGGTTATATAAAAGGGAAAAGTGCCTTTGCGATTGCACGTAAATTTAGAGGAAAGCAAAGGAATTTTACGGGAGAGAACTTTTGGGCAAGAGGGTAACTTAATTTACGAAGCAGGGAGTGAAGGCCCAAAGGCTGCTGATGAGCTATTGGCGCGTAATGGCCACCAATGGCGGTTACTAGGCAAAAAAGATAGCGGCACTGAGCAAACAGGGACAAAATAATCATCATGACAAACAATTCAACAACACGTACGTAAACGAAACACTTTTGGGTGAAATGAGAAAATCAAGATTTTCCTTACCTGGAATACCGGAAATATAGTCCACAACTCCGGATTCCAAAGCTTTAATTAAGAGATCAGGCGTTTTCATTTTTTAATTCCATCTGGTCGTTGGTATGAATGCAGGGCTCAATTGCCTGAAATTCGTCATCCAACCGGGTTAAACAATGCGTTGGCATAAAGCTGGTTGATGTTGCTTCCTGAACATAAAGAGCAAATGCTTCAGGCAGGTCTTCTGATAACAGTTGTTTTGGCTTCATATAAGGAAATATTTGATCATAACGCTGAATCTGGTTTTGGCTGACACGGCGATAAATATGCGTTCGATTTAGTTCGCTGGTATGACTCAGACCTGCTGAAGTAATAAGATCAACTGCCGCATGCACGGTCTTTTCGTGAAACTGTGCAACCCGTTTAGCCTTGTCAGTCACCACCAGACCCCGATAAAGTTCTGGATTTTGTGTGGCAACGCCGGTTGGACAATGATCACTGTTGCAGGTGAGTGATTGCACACAACCGAGAGCAAACATCATACCCCGGGCACTATTACAAAGATCAGCACCTAAAGCCAGGTTTTTAACCAGATGAAAGGCAGTAAGCACTTTTCCTGAAGCAATGATGCGGATATGTTGTCTCAGTCCGAAACCGATCAGTGCATCATCGACAAATGCCAGCGCCTCACGTAATGGCATCCCTACCGAATTGGTATATTCCAATGGCGCCGCGCCGGTACCCCCTTCACCGCCATCGATAGTAATAAAATCAGCGACAATGCCTGTTTCGACCATGGCTTTGCAAATGGCAATGAATTCACTTTCTCTACCAATGCAGAGTTTGAAACCTATCGGTTTACCTTCTGCGAGATCACGCAGTTGTGCAATAAATTTCATTAGACCGAGCGGCGAATCAAATGCGCTGTGCGTGGGTGGTGAGATAATATCAGTGGCGGCCGTTACGCCTCTGATTTTGGCTATCTCCGGAGTATTTTTATCCGCTGGTAAAATACCACCATGACCGGGCTTGGCACCCTGCGACAGTTTAATCTCAATCATGCGTACAGAATTCAGTTTGGCTTTTTCAGCAAAAAGTTCAGGCGAAAAATGACCGTGTTTATCCCGACAGCTAAAATAGCCGGTTCCTATCTGCCAGACTAGGTCGCCATCATTTTTTAAATGGTGCTCACTCAGACCACCTTCCCCGGTATTGTGATAAAAACCGCCTTTTTTCGCACCGCTATTAAGCGCCATAATGGCATTGCGACTTAAAGCGCCAAAACTCATCGCTGAAATATTGAATATGCTTGCCAGATAAGGTTGCTTACAATCGGGTCCACCTATGCATACGCGCAGGTCAGGATCCAATGTTTCTACATCTATGGCAGAAAGGGAGTGTCCAATCCATTCATACCCGGTACGATAGGTATCTACCCGCGTACCGAAAGGCACAGTTTCCCGGGCATTTTTGGCCCTTTGGTAAACAATTGAGCGGAACATCCGGTTAATCGGACTGCCGTCAATATCGGATTCAATAAAATACTGGCGGATATAGGGCCTGATTGCCTCCATAATCCAACGACTACGACTGAACAGTGGAAAGTTTCTCCGTAGCGAATGGCGGGACTGAAACATATCATGGAGACCCAAAAGCACTAGCGGGACTACAATGAGGAGTGACCACAGCACAGGAGGCCAAACAAATTTAATTGCCAGGATAAAAGCGAGAATACAAACTGAGATTAAAATAAAGCGAATACGCATGATACAGGTTACCTCTATATTGTTTGTTGTAAATACTTGAGTTGATAAAAGCTACAAGATTATTATTTATCCGATCTTTTTACTTTTTTATTTTCCTTTTTCAATTTCATCCGGGGCTGACATTGTGTGAATGCGCCTTTTGCACCGGAGTATGCTGAAACGCAAAATGGCACAAAAAAATCGAGTAAAAATTGTTCCAATTGACACCTGTTTCCTTCACATTAAACGAAGCTTGTCCCTGTCGAATTAGATGAAATATAGCTTGTCCAAACGCATATAATGTCTGCCCGTTATTGATAAGATTCAAGAGTAAACCGACTACCAGCGCAGTTTTAATCGAATCATATAAAATGGGTGGCGATAGGGCTTTTCTTATAAAAGAAAAAGAACGTTTCATAGGTTTAAGTTTATGATTTCATGTGTTTGTAAATTCGGTTATTAGTTTAGTTTTTTACTTCAAGTAAGTTTGCTACTAACCTAGTCCATCCGGTTTGATACGATGTTCCGACACCGCATCCATTGTCACCATGAAAATATTCATGAAACAGAACATAATCTTTAAAATGCGGGTCCGTTTGCAGCTTTTCATTAGCGCCAAATACGGGTAGTTGTCCCGATTTATCACGCCAGAACAATCTTGTTAAGCGTACGGCCAGTTCATCGGCGATTTTATTGAGAGTCAAGTACTGTCCAGAATGGGTGGGACATTCGATTTTAAAATCTTCACCATAATAAGTGGCGTAGCGTTTTAGCTAGGTAATCAGTAAGTCGTTAACTGGAAACCAGACAGGACCACGCCAGTTGGAATTGCCTCCAAAAATACCAGATTCGGATTCGCCTAGCTGGTATTGCACCGACACAAGATGATCACAGCAGTTGAAAACGTAGGGCGTATCCAAATGAGACCGTGATAACGAACGGATGCCATAGTCGGATAAAAATTCAGTTTCATCCAGCATACGCAGCAATAATTTCTTCATGCGATGTCCGCGCAACAGCGATAATAAACGCCGATTGCCATGACCTGGCTCAGTCCAGTGTGATACCAAACCTGCGAGGTCGGGTCGATAGTTTAAAAACCATTTTAGCCGTCGTTTGAAGCCTGGTAGTTTTTCCAGTATTTCCGGCTTTATGATAAGCGCACTCTGCAACCAGCTCTCGATATGTATCTGGGTTAACCGCTTCAATATAAGTATCTTGAGGTAAATTAGTGTTAGTCAGGTTTTTTCCTGTTTCGATTGATTTGAGCTAATTCAGTCTTTATCTGCATTTGCGCAATAACTATTTTTTCCTATAACAACACCGAGCAACCCACCATAAACGAGATGCCCCATCAATGCTGCCATAGCCGCTTTGATACCGCCTATTTCAGACATAAAAAACCCTGCGCCAGCCATTGGCATGATGACTGTTGCAGCCATCAACCATAAAATAGTGCCAAACAACATACCTTTTATAACCGGTGCTCCCGGTAGAAAGCGCAAGAATAAAAAAGCATAGATCAATGGAAAAACCACAATGCCAAGCATCATATGGGCAGCCATGCCTAAGGCATATACTCCGCCCATCATATTGCCCAGCATGGCGGCTATATCCATTGGGTGCCCGATTAACATTGGTGCTGCAAATTTCATCATAAGTGACATCATCAGAGTACCGACAAAGCCACCTAGAATAGTTTTTGTAATATTTGATTTCATAACGAATACCTCATTTAAGTATTTAAGTGAAAGTTTGAATATTAAATTCACTGATTAGTCATTCGATTGCCGTATTCCTTACAAAATTAATTCAACGAGGTTAAACGCTGCAAACTGAATTTTTTATCTTCAGTAAGGTTTTGTTGTGACTGGCGACTAATAAGCCAATAGTAACGATCTGGATAAGCATTTCATGACTAACAATAACTTACATAGTGCTACTACACCGGGCATGATCTTTCCAGAGGAGGGCAATGGAAATCTGATTATGCTAGAAGGGCAATGGACTTTGCGCACACTGGCAGAGTCGATAAAGTTGCGCCAGGCGATTAAAAAACTGGGTACTCGTAAAGATAAACAGTGGGATATAAGTCAGGTAGATCGACTGGATAGTGCTGCGGCCTTTCTGCTCTGGCAGGCCTGGGGTAAACAACTGCCAAGTAATTTACATATGCGTGAGGAACATCGACGCTTATTCGAGCAATGGCACGGGCGCAAAATCCCAGAGCCACAAATGATGCTACCTGATCTGTCCATGGTATTGCATTTCTGGGAGGCAATGTTTTTAGGATTTTATCAACATATTTGCGCCTGGCTTACCTTATTTGGCCGCTTGACGCTTGATATGATTTATTTGTTAGGCCATCCACGTGCTATTCCTTTTAAGGAGATCTCCTTAACGATATATAAAGCAGGTGTCAGTGCCCTGGGCATTACCGCACTGGTGGGTTTATTAGTGGGTGTCTCAATGAGCTATCTGTCTTCGCTACAACTACAACGCTTTGGCGCAGAAATTTATATTATTGATTTACTGGGGCTGAGTATTATTCGAGAGCTGGGACCTATGCTTGCAGCAATTATTATTGCCGGACGTTCTGGTTCCTCAATGACAGCTGAAATTGGCATTATGCGCGTGACTCAGGAGCTGGATGCGCTATCTGCTTTAGGTATTTCCCATTCGCTACGCCTGGTTTTGCCTAAAGTAGTTGCCTTATCTTTGGTTATGCCCTTATTAATAGTCTGGACCGATGTGATTGCCTTGATGGGCGGTATGGCTTCGGCTCAATTAGCACTGGATATTTCTTATCAGCAATTTTTTGAGCAATTGCCTAAATCGGTGCCTGTGGTTAATGTTTATATAGGTCTGGCCAAAGGCGTTATGTTTGGCATGATGATTGCGATGATTGCCTGTCATTTCGGATTTCTGATTAAACCTAATACTGAGAGTCTGGGTAGTGAAACGACACATGCGGTAGTTGCTAGCATTACGGCAGTGATTATGGTTGATACTGTTTTTTCCATTGTCTTTAGAAATGTGGGGTTTCCATGAACAAACCGCATGCAGTAGAGCTAGAACATATCTGGACTTATTTTGCTGATCAATTGGTGCATCAAGATATTAGTTTATGTCTTGAAGAAGGTGAAATACTTGGGCTAGTGGGGGCGTCAGGTAGCGGAAAAACCACACTGATGCGTGAGATCATTGGTTTGGAAACACCTAGCAAAGGGACGCTTAAAGTATTGGGTGAGCAGGTGCAGGAATCGTGTGCTACAGAATGTAGAAAGCGGCGCAATCAAACCGGCGTGTTATTTCAAAACGGTGCGCTGTTTAGTGCTCTGAGTGTGTTTGACAATATTGCCTTTCCTTTGCGGGAGTTAGGTATCAACGATGAAACATTGGTAAAACAAATGGTGTGTATGAAATTGGCTATGGTGGGCTTAGATTCTCAAGCTGCGATGCGTAGTCCCTCTGAATTATCCGGCGGAATGGTCAAGCGAGCTGCTTTAGCCCGCGCATTGATTCTGGAGCCAGAATTATTATTACTGGATGAGCCCACTTCTGGCCTTGACCCGATTGCCAGTGAGGATTTTGTAACCCTGCTGCGCCAATTGCATCAGGAATTGAATTTTACAGTGGTGATGATTACCCACGATTTACATATTTTACGGGATCTTTGCAGTAAAGTTGCAGTATTGGCTGATCATCAGCTGATTGCCTTCGATACTTTAGAAAAGGTGCTTAGCTGCGAGCATCCTTTTATCAAACTTTTTTTTCACAACCACCGCGCTGAGCGGGTTTTTAATGCATTGGAGGTTAATCATGGGTAAAGATAGCTTCGCGTTGGTGACTGGCTTGTTTATGACTATTTTGATCGCAGGTGTTGTGATTATCAGTATCTGGCTGGGAGGTGTGCAGCATCAAACGCAAACGTATATAGCCGAAACACGATCATCTGTGACCGGACTTAAGGCCGGTTCCACTATCTATTATCGTGGCATCGAAGTCGGTAGAGTCAAAAGCATAGCTTTCGATCCGGATAATCCCGCACTTATTGTTGTCCCTATGGAAATAAACAAGGGAGTTCAGTTTACTCGGGGTATTTATGCCACTCTGGATATGAAAGGTGTGACAGGCTTAACACAAATCGCACTGAAGGATAATGGCGATAACCCGGAACTGCTGCCAAGCGGCAGCCAGCCTGGCAATCGTATTCCAATCAAGCCTTCACTTATTGAGCGCTTGACAGTGTCGGGCGAAGAAATGCTAAGCCAGACACATGAACTGATGATCCGATTGAATCGTTTGTTGAATGACAAAAATACTCAGCATGTGGAACAGATTCTGGTGAATGTTGAAACGGCCACTGATAAATTCAATCATTTACAAGATAACGCTGAAAAAGTACTCGCCCAAGTCCCTGTATTAACGGCAGATGCACATCATTCTTTGAATAAAATGAATCATTTGACTGATGAATTTACACGATTGAGTCAACAACTGCGCAAAGAGTTGGCTACCTTATCCAGACAATCTAGCGAACTAATACTCACGGGCACAGCAGTAGGTCAGCAGTTGCTACAGACCACTTTGCCTAAGGCAAATACTCTGATTATGCAATTGCAAGCAACTACTCGTCGTTTCGATCGCGTAGGCACCCTGATAGAAACCGAACCGCAAATGTTCTTATTTGGCGCTGAGCCGCTACAACTTGCACCTGGTGAACCAGGATTTAAGGAGGCACTATGAAACGCATCATAAATAAAATGTTAGCCCTATCGCTTTTGGGAATAGTGACGGCCTGCAGTGTCGGCTCCCATCCTGCTATACCGGTCAGTCATGATCTTGGACCAATAGTCTTAGCTAAGGCTGACAGTATTCCGGTAACGTTGAGTGCCCCTGTCTGGTTGTGGAGTGAGCGTATTCGCTATCGTTTGCTTTATAAAGATGCGACGGCTGTTGCCTATTACAATCTGGATCGTTGGGAAGCACCATTGCCTGCTTTATTAGAGCGCCGGATAAAAGTGACTGGAAAGCAGCCAGCGCTTAAATTACAGATTCGATTAACTGAATTTGAGCAGCAATTTGAATCGATAAATAACGCGCAAGTTGTGATGACATTTACGGTCAGTGCTTTTTCAGGTGATAGCAACAGTTTACTTGCTAAGCGCTCGTTTACATTGTCGCATAAGACGGCTACAGCTGATGCAAATGGCGCTATTGCAGGTTTTGTGGTTTTGACGGAGCAGGCTAATAAAGAAATTGCAGTGTGGTTAACGTCTCTAGCCAAAACGAAAAAATAAATACAGCCATTGTTCTTGCTAAGGAAATGTCGCTTATGGACAAAATATCAGAAAAAAACAGTAAGGTTTCGGCTATTGCCACGACCTATCATTACTAATTATTGTGTTATAAGTAAGGTGTTTTATGAAAAATTCAGCGTTAAAAGTGATTGCGGGTTTATTGTTAGCAAACAATGTTGCAGCAGTAGAACCAGACTGGAAAGATTATACCAGCGTGTTGAGTGCTGTTAAGCAAGGTGAAAAGCATGGCACGCCATTAGCCTTGGTTGATTACGCTGCTTTGAAGAAAAATGGTCTGGTAGACAAAGTTTATCAGCAGATTTCTGCGTTTCCTGTGGAGTCATTGAGCGGTAGAGATGAAACGTTAGCGTTCTATATTAATACTTATAATATTTTAGCGTTAAAAACCGTGGTTGATCACTGGCCTGTAGAGAGTATTAAAGATGTCGGTAGTATTTTTAGTCCTGTCTGGGGAAAAGAAGCGGGAATGATTGGCGGCAAAAGCGTTTCTTTAGATGATGTCGAGAATAATCTTATTCGACCTATGGGTGAACCGCGTATTCATTTAGCGATCGTATGCGCATCAGTGAGTTGCCCTGATTTAAGAAACGAGCCCTATACGGCAGCGAAACTCAATAATCAGCTTGATGAGCAAGCGAATGCCTTCTTGCGTAATGATAAAAAAGGATTGTATATCGCTAAGGATGAAGTCGTGGTTTCTAAAATATTTAAATGGTTTAAGCAGGATTTCGATAAAGTAGGGGGCGTAGAGTCTTTTATTCGCAGGTATCGTACTGATTTGCCGGTATCATACCCTTTTGATGCGGACATTGATTATGACTGGTCGATTAACGCTGTCAGTAAATAAACTAAGTTACTAGAGTGCCACACGACTCATACTAAAATAATTTATTCCAACAAAAATACTATGACATCTTCACGCATTATTTTACTGATTTTTATCGCTGCCTTTATAGGGGCTTTTTTTTACTTTGACTTAGGAAGTTACTTAACTTTAGAAGCCTTGAAAGCGCAGCAATCAGCAATAGAAAACTATCGAGCCGCACATCCTTCATTAGCCATTGCTATTTATGCACTGATTTATATCGCTGTAACCGGTTTATCTCTCCCGGGAGCAACAATTTTAACCTTGGCGGGCGGTGCTGTTTTCGGTGTGTTATGGGGAACTTTAATTGTTTCTTTTGCTTCGACTATCGGTGCAACCCTGGCCTTTCTGGCGGCACGGTTTTTATTCCGTGATAGCGTTACAGAAAAATTCGGCGATTCCCTTAAAGACATTAATGAAGGGGTGGAGCGCGAAGGCGGGTTTTACCTGTTTTCTTTACGCTTAGTCCCGCTGTTTCCTTTCTTTATGATTAACCTGTTAATGGGCTTAACCAATATGAAAACCTGGACTTTTTATATGGTAAGTCAGATAGGTATGTTGGCTGGTACCGTGGTTTATGTCAATGCAGGGACTGAATTAGGTAAAGTTAAATCTCTGGCTGGTGTTTTATCACCTGCATTACTTGGCTCTTTCATATTATTAGGACTTTTTCCTCTGCTTGCCAAAAAAATTGTCACAGCAATCAGGAGCAAAGAAAATGGATAAGAAATGGCAAAAACCTAAAAAATTCGCTAACAATATTGTTGTCATTGGTGGTGGATCGGCGGGGCTGGTGACCTCTTATATCGCAGCGGCGGTTAAGGCGAAAGTGACTTTAATCGAAAAACATAAAATGGGCGGGGATTGTTTGAATACCGGTTGTGTGCCTTCTAAAGCCTTGCTCAAATCCAGCAAATTATTATCCCTGTTAAAGCGCTCAAAAGAATTTGGCATTAATGAAATTAAAGCGGATTTTAAGTTCAGCGACGTTATGGAGCGTGTACAAGGGGTTATACAAACGGTTGCTCCCCATGATTCGGTGGAACGCTATACTGAATTAGGCGTTGATGTCGTTATTGGTGAAGCAAACATTATTTCACCGTGGGAAGTTGAAGTTAAGACCGCAGAAGGTACGAAAACTATCACCACACGCTCTATCGTCATTGCCGCTGGTGCTCGTCCGCTTGTACCACCGATACCTGGGCTGGATAAAATAGATTATTTAACGTCGGATAACGTCTGGAACTTACGTGTACAGCCTAAACGTATGCTGGTATTAGGCGGTGGACCGATTGGTAGCGAGTTAGCACAGGCATTTGCCCGTTTAGGTGTTAATGTGACACAGGTTGAAATGGCACCGCGTTTGCTGATCCGCGAAGATATTGAAGTTTCGGAAGCCGTCGCGGCCAGGTTTATCAAAGAAGGTATTGACGTCAGACTGGGGCATACTGCTAAAGAGTTTATGATCGAAAAGGGCGAAAAAATTCTGCTGGCAGAACATAAAGGTGAGCAAGTACGTATTCCTTTTGATCAAGTATTATTAGCCATTGGGCGTGTTGCCAATACTACCGGCTATGGTCTGGAAGAATTAGGCGTGCAATTATCCGATCGACGTACCGTACAAATTAATGATTTTCAGGAAACCAATTTTCCAAATATTTACGCCTGTGGTGATGTTTCAGGGCCTTATCAGTTTACCCATACGGCAGCACATCAAGCCTGGTATGCCTCGGTCAATGCTTTATTCGGTGCATTTAAAAAGTTTAAAACTGATTATTCAGTGATTCCGTGGGCCACTTTTACTGATCCTGAAGTAGCGCGTGTCGGCCTCAATGAACAAGACGCAAAAGAGCAGGGCATTGCCTATGAAACCAGTGTCTATGGGATAGATGATTTAGACCGTGCAATTGCCGACGGTGAAGCGGATGGTTTTGTTAAGGTCTTGACCGTGCCTGGAAAAGACAAAATATTAGGGGTAACCATAGTCGGGGAACATTCAGGCGATTTAATTGCCGAATTCGTTCTAGCGATGAAATATAAACTGGGCCTGAATAAAGTTCTGGGTACGATTCATATCTACCCCACCATGGCAGAAGCCAATAAATATGTCGCGGGTGTGTGGAAAAAGAATCATCAGCCCGAGAAATTATTGCAGTGGGTTGCCAGATTCCATGCCTGGAAGCGAGGATAGCTATATCGAATAACAAGGGGATGATAGATGCGTATCATTTATAATTAATGCTACTCATCTATTTGAATGGATATTCTTATGACTCAGACAGACACATCACCTGAAAACTGGCTTAACGACTATGGTGATATTCTGTATCGTTACGCGTTAATACGGGTACGTTCAGAAGCGACGGCAGAAGATTTGGTACAAGAAACCCTGCTTGCAGGACTACAGGCCGTTGATCGGTTTTCAGGTCAATCCACAGTAAGAACCTGGTTAGTCGGGATTTTAAAGCACAAAATCATTGATCATTTTAGAAAAAACCGGCATGAAATCACAACCTTAAATGATGATGAAACAGCTGAGAATGTATTAGCCTATCAATTTGACCAACAGGGACACTGGAAAATTAATCTGATTGAATGGGGGACGCCCGAAAAAAGCATGCACGATGAACAGTTCTGGGTCGCGTTTAATGACTGCCTTTCGCGTTTACCACAACGTATGGCAGATCTGTTGTTATTGCGTACCGTTGATGGCCTGGAAACAGAAGAATGCTGCGCTTTATTAGGCTTTGAAACAGATAACCAGCTATGGGTGACTTTATCACGTACCCGCGTAAAACTAAGACTATGTCTGGAAACAAACTGGTTTAGTAAGGAATAACTTATGTATAAATGTAAAGAAATAATAGAACTGACATCACAGAATATGGATACCACGCTACCCTGGGCGACACGAATGGAACTGAAATTGCATTATCTGATATGCAAAACCTGTCTTCGCTATGCACGGCAATTGGGTATGATACAAAAGGCGTTAGGCGATATGGACGGACATACTGTCTCTTGTCAGTTACCTGAAGCGGCAAAGCAACGTATAGCAAAGAAACTGCAGCAAGCTAAAGAAACATCTGAGTCATGAGGCTGTGATGTAGTCTTGTTTTCTGTAAGGATATGATCTTATATACGTTAAAAATATCCTTAAGAAAAGCAAATGTTACCGGTTTGTTGTGGGAGCAATTAGACATGTAGCGTCAATGCGCTTGGGTTCATGCAGATGAAGCCAAGGCAAAAAAAACATTACAGTTCTGCTGAATGCCGATGCTAAGGAACATGCACGAAATAATATGAGCAACTTGTAGGATGGGCAAAGGTCTTTTTCGTGCCCATCTTTATATAGTATAGCCATCAGTCTATCTAGGGTAGCTGTGGTGGCAAAGGGCTATTGGGGTTGATTAGCTTTTATTGACTAAAACATAGAGCTATAAAAATCAGAAAGTGCGGTCGTTAAGTGTGGAATTTTATATAGCAAGAGCGTATAAATTAATTTAGCGCTAATATAGGGGGTAGTTATGAGAGCCACTGAGTTTTTAGAGTTAATTTCTAATATATATCACTTAGATCATATTCAACGTACCAAATTGATTACGACATTGGATGAATTGCCAGGTGAGCCTGAGGTTTATGAAGTGATTGACACTGCCTTTGCTGCAAATAGAATATGCCCTTACTGTTCGCATACAGAAATGTTTCGGCATGGCTTAAGTAATGGGCTCCAGCGTTATCGGTGTAAGGAGTGTAAGAAAACATTTAATGCATTAACGGGTACGCCTCTTGCCCATCTTCGACAGAAGTCTAAGTGGCTTGATTACCTAAATGCCTTAAATCAATCTTCGACTGTTCGTAAGGCCGCATCCAATCTTAATGTTCACCCTAATACTATTCTCCGTTGGAGACATCGGCTCTAAGTCTGAGTTGAATAAATTTGATTGTGGTCGCTAAGGTTGTTTGGAAAATTTTTCACCAACCCGATCGGAGATCGACAGGAAAATATTTCAGACATAAAAAAGGCCCGGTAAGAATAATCTTATCAGGCCTTGATTTATTTGGCTTTAGCATGGTGCCCAGGGGCGGAATCGAACCGTCGACACGAGGATTTTTAGTACCCTACTAAATTTATAAATACCAATAAATCAATTCCTTGCAGGAATCGCCCAACCAATTCCTACTACACTGATGCTACACCAAACGTCACTTAAATTTTAACCGTGTGACAATTCTACTACAGATCAAAAAATACTTTCTTTGTTAAGTCTACCTAAACACAAGTTAGGTTAGTCTCTATTATTATAGAAGTTCAGTAGTAGGCTTGCTTTTCAATTCAGCATAAATCAACTCCGCTAGAAACTCTGTAAAAGGAGCTTTATTTTAAACTTCAATCCGAAAATCAGCTTGAAGTTTAAGCCAGTGTGCTTTTAGTTTGTTTTTATGCTCTTCTTCCATCGGCAAATTTTTCAGAGCTTCAGGCCATAATGTTCGCACCTTTTCCATAGTGTCATCAATATGCGGTTTGAGCGCACGCCATGGAATACCAGACTTATTAGCCCAATATTGGAAATTGTCTTCCGTCACTGTAAACCACTCTTTCGTTTTACCAAGATTCAGGGCAAATTGAGTTTCATTGTCGAAATAAACGCTGGTGGTTACGATATCGTATGCGGGAGACAGTCTTGGTGTAACTTGATCTTGATACAGAAGGCTCCAGTTTTTTAGATGAGCATCGCCATTAGCCAGCAAAATATTTACTAGTAAGCGCCTGGCAAATTGTTGTGCATCAGATAGTCCATCGCCGGAAAAATCGTAAATCACCTTGCCAATTTGCTCATAATTAGCGGAATCGTATTTTTTATGCGGATATTTCACTAAGACTTGGGCAAAGTCTTCCATATGAATTCTTGTATTGCCATCACGATCAAAACGCTTGATTGCAAAAGCAAGCTTTTCATCGGGTAGATTAATTTGTGGTAACTTATCCAGTTTATTCAACTCAATGAGCCTGATATCTGGGATATCAACACTGGCCAAAGCGGCAAGGGACATTGCGGTGAATTCGTTTAAAGGCACATTTTTATGTTTGGTGGATGGAGTTTTGATAATCCAGTCACCTAGCTCGCCATTTTTAGCCAGGTTATAGCGTCCATCCTTTTCCTTCATGGAAAACTTCATCTGAATGCCTGCCAGGGAAAATTTATTTTCTTGGTTGCTGTCTTCGAATTGTATGGCTTTAGCCTGGCCGTGGGTGGTCAGTACACTCATCGGTACATCTTTGGGTTCCATCGGTGTGGCAAGCAATGCGCCTGGTAAGTCTTGACCCAGATAAGAGAACATCTGAAACTCATTGTCGATATGGGTTTTTAAGCCCTGGGCGATTAATTCCCGTAATGCACCTTCTGGGAGTAGATACTCTATTAAAACGCAAGCGTGAATGCATAAAAATTTATATTTTTATGCATTTATAGTGATAGGTAACGTATAAAAACGAGCCCCATCGAATTTTTTGTTAGTACGTAACATGCCATGGATGGCGTGTAATAATTTACGCATCACAGCACAGACCGCTTGTACTTTCTTTAAGCCATTATCCTCAATCAAGTGATGATAATAGCCTTGAATATTCGGCTCGAATCGGCTGGCAACCAAAGCTGGCATATACAAGGCCTGACGAATATATTTATTACCCACTTTGCTAATGCGTGGCTTTTTAGATACGCTACTACCTGAATCAAATATCCTTGGATCCAACCCTGCATGAGCAACCCACTGCCGCGCAGTCATATCCTTAGGCAAGATCATCAGTTCACTCAGTATTTGTACCGCTGAGGCTTGTGCAATCCCTTTGATGCCGGTGATTAATGAATGAGCCTGCTTCAGATCTTCATTTTGATGAATGATATTAAGTGCACTGTCGCGCAAGGTTTTAATTTGTGCGTCTAAAATATCAATCAACTGCTCTGTCTGTTCAATCACTAGCACGGGTGTTTCCACTGTTGATTCCAAAGCATGAAGCTGGTTTTTAGTTTGTGTTTTTTGCTTACTTAAGGCGGCAATACGACGCGCAGTCGCTCTTAAGCTAATACATTCATCGGCTGGACGCTCCCAGGCTTCAAAAGGCATTCTTTCAGCATAAATCGCTAAATTCTCTGCATCAATCGCATCGGTTTTGCTGCGCGTCATTAAGGCTTTAGCAAAGTTGTGTGCAGCTTTGGGGTTAATCACCATCACTTCAATACCGTCTGCTCGACTAAGAGCGACAGCTAAATCAAAATGATAGATGCCTGTTGCCTCGATGCAAACCTTTGTTTCTCCTTTAAGTTTTGTTAAAGACTGAATAATTGATTGATGACCTAAAGGGGTATTATCAAAGGATTTCGCTTTACGTGCCTTACCATTAACCATGACGACAACAACTAATTCCTTGCAACTCACATCAATTCCGACAGTATTCATTTTTTATCCCATATTAAGTATTATAATGATCACTGGTTTCCCAACCCTGACACTTCACCTACCGTCCTTGTGAATGCAGACTCAGAAGCATAGCTTACAGGTCTCAGATACTCCACGGCATGGATGACGAGGGTGGGGAGCCAATCTACGAGCAAGCTCAAAGCTTAAGGTTGGGCCGGCTTCCCCAGAAAATCAGTTATTACTATAATTGTTTTGTGTTAAATAATCTTGTGTTTAAGAGATATGTTTAATATACAAGGTTGGATAAAACGGGGTGTAGTCTCTGGTTGTTTACCCATGGCTGTGACATGAGCTTTACAGAATTAGGAAAGTTCGGGTGCGTAATCAGGCTGAATGTGGGGCGGAAAGGGTCATCCTTAAATTCAGCAGCAAAGCTCAAAACATTACGACCGCTTTGAAAGCCAGCCAAATATCCTACGAGCTTGCCATGCAAAGTCAATTTAAGAACATTAATTTCATCTATTTGATCACTTTCTTGATTATGAGGACTCATTCTTCACCCCCCAGCAAATTCTTCCATGGATCATTTGCAAGTGTGCTTGCCTCACTTTGTTTAGAGGCTGTATTTTTTAATGTTGGAGATGATAATGTTTCATTCTCCAGAATTTCTTTTACAAGGTTCAGTTTTTCTGTAGGGATCAATATCAACTCACTTTTCAGCCCTTTGGCAATGAGTTCAAGGGTGTTTAGTCTAGGGTTGCCCTTGGACTCTAAATGCTGATACTGTTGGCGTGATACGCCGATGCGAAGCATCATGTCTTTTTGCTTTAAGCCAAGGGCTAGTCTGCGTTTTTTTAGTTGTTCAAGTAATGGCTTCATCGTAGGAAACTAAACTGTTGCTTTTTAGATATAAGAAATATATTAGTTTCTTTTTTATTGAAAAGCAATATATGTATTGCTATATATGTTTTCATGAAAATAGCCTGTATGATAAAATCTGCTGAAGGGCAACAAAGCGGCCAAGAGCAGACACATTAAGTTCTTTTTTTAAAAAATTATCATCTCGACTAGGGGGAGCTATATATTAATATCATAAGATTTCTCGCTTACGCTCATAATGATTGATTCAAGCTATTGATCATACTTAGACTGTAAAATTGTTAGCCCATCTTCGCAGCTTTTAATTCTATAAGTCATTGATCTGTTGTTCATTGCTTTTTTGTCAAAAAATCCTTGATAATAGAAAGTGATATTGATGTTAAGAAAATATTTGTCTAAATTCAACGATTTGCTAAAAAATACAAAATTTGTAGTGCCAACTGTACGCTTTTTTAAAAATTCAAGATATTGATTTATAAGGATAGAGGATCCAAAAGTGACGAAGGTGGGTTAGGAGCAACAGTCAAACTTATGCTTATAAAACTTAGAAAGACCTTTCTCAAAGGGGTAAAGCGGTTATTGCTGTTTCTTATAGTTGCCTTCGTTGCTTCATCATTATTACTGATTGGTGTTTTCCGGTATTTACCGGTGCCAGTAACGACTTTTATGTTTTATCGGCAGATGACAGGCTTTCAGGAAGGTAATAATTTTAAGGCTATTAATCATCACTGGGTAGACAGCGACAAGATTTCCAAACACGCCTTTGCAGCGGTTATTGCAGCCGAAGACCAGTGGTTTTATCAACACCATGGTTATGATACCGCCTCGATGATATCAGCGATCGAAACCTGGTTGGATGGAGGCCGCCTTAGAGGTGCGAGTACCATCAGTCAGCAAGTGGCAAAGAATCTTTTCTTAGTACCCACACGAAGCTTTTGGCGCAAAGGTTTTGAGGCCTGGTTTACGGTATTGATTGAGGCATTCTGGAGTAAAGAACGTATACTCGAAGTCTATCTGAATAGTGTTGAGTTCGGTGATCATTTATTTGGCATTGAAGCCGCTAGTCAGCATTATTTTGGTATTTCATCCATGCGCCTATCTAGAAAACAGGCTGCATTACTAGCAGCATCGTTACCAAATCCTATAAAATTTAATACAGCTAAACCTTCAGCCTATATGCTTCGACGCCAGTCATGGATACTGCTACAAATGAATAATTTGGGTTATTGAAAATAGGGTTGATTTGTCGATTGAAAATCATACTTGTTTTTCAAGTGGGTGGTGGGTCAAATCTGTGATTTGTCCCATACATTAGGTTAGCGACTGAATTGATAGCATAATATTTAAATGACATGCTATCAAGAAATTATCTGCCCGAATTGTAGTTGTAACATTATCATGAAATCTGGGAAAAACGCGTACAATACTCAGCGATATCGCTGCCAGAATAATGAGTGTGCCACCCAAACTTTCATGCTCAAGTACCGCTATAAAGGATGCGAATCAGGAATTAAGAAAATAGTCGTTGAAATGGCAATCAACAGTAGTGGTATCCGAGATACGTCACGGGTTCTTGGAATTCACAAAAATACCGTCATCAGTATTCTAAAAAGCAAAGAAGATAGCCTAGTACAGGTAAATCCTCTTTTCCTACAGACACATACAGACACACCACTGGATGTCAGGTTTGAATTGGTCTGCGATGAAGCAGAGGTAGATGAACAATGGTCATTTGTAGGAAAGAAATCAAACCAGCGATGGTTATGGCATGCCGTTGATCATGCAACCAATACGGTGATTGCTTATGTCTTTGGGAAACGTAAAGATACTGTTTTTCAAAAACTAAAATCCTTACTTTCTCCTTTCAATATTAGTCGCTACTATACCGACGATTGGGGCGCTTATGAGCGACATTTGAATGCAGAAGAGCATGAAATAGGAAAAAGAAACACACAAAAAATTGAGCGGAAAAATCTAAAGTTTAGAACATGGGTTAAGCATTTAACACGCAGAACTATTTGTTTTTCAAAGTTAGAAAAAATACATGACACTGTGATCGGATTATTAATCAATAAAGTAGAGTTTGGCCGAGACATCCATGCTTAGTAACAGATTTGACCCGCCACCCGTATAACAAGGCGCTGCTGTCGGACAAATTCCCCAAAGTGACTCTTGTTGATTTCCCGTTGCTTTTTTTTCGCAAATGAAGGATTTAGTGGTTGCGCTAACTCGAGTGCCGAATCGGTTGAGTTGGGAATTTCAATAGAATTTTTGTCCCTTCTCAGAATGGGGGGGGGTTCGAACAAACTGATTTGTGAGGTTGAATTTTGGCATAAGTGTTTAGAGAATTTTTTATTGTCAATATTCACTTATAGTCAGGTTTTGCTTAAATGGTTCTACCGCACGATAAAAACCAATGTTTCTTTGATTTTGCGCATACTATAGGCATACTAATTATTTCAGACATAAAAAAGGCCCGGTAAGAATAATCTTATCAAGCCTTTATTTATTTGGCTTTAGCAATGGTGCCCAGGGGCGGAATCGAACCGTCGACACGAGGATTTTCAGTCCTCTGCTCTACCGACTGAGCTACCTGGGCTTGCTAAAGAGACGCCATTATTCCAGTTATCCTTTTTGTCGTCAACCTTTTTTTAAGTATAATTTGTTAAATATTATCTATCTTGTTGATTAATTGTACGTTTCATATAAATTATTTTTTTAGCGTATATAGGACGTGGAACATGTTTATTTTTGTTTCTTATAAAAAAGCCAGATGGGTTTTGATGGTCATTAAGGAATCCTCGTATAGACATGTCATTGTAGGGTTGATATTAATATATCTAATGGAGTGCCTGGACACGGGTTCGAGTAAATCAATGGTTTTTGAGACTAATTTTTAAAATGAAGCCGGTAGTATTTATAGTATAATTAAGAAATTTTCATTTATTAGAGTTAGGGCACAATGTCAGATACCAAAAAGGTAGTTTTAGCTTATTCAGGTGGTTTGGATACTTCGGTGATTCTGAAGTGGTTGCAAGATGAGTATGCTTGTGAAGTGGTTACATTTACAGCGGATTTAGGGCAGGGCGAGGAAGTTGAGCCGGCGCGGGAAAAGGCAAAGTCTTTAGGCATTAAAGAAATTTATATTGATGATTTACGCGAAGAATTTGTGCGTGATTATGTGTTTCCTATGTTTCGAGCCAACGCTATTTACGAAGGCGAGTATTTATTAGGCACTTCGATTGCACGTCCCTTAATTGCCAAACGCTTAATTCAAATTGCTAATGAGACGGGTGCAGATGCAGTTTCTCATGGTGCGACGGGTAAAGGTAATGATCAGGTGCGTTTTGAGTTAGGTGCTTATGCTTTACGTCCGGATATCAAGATTATTGCGCCATGGCGTGAGTGGGATTTGAATTCCAGACAGAAGTTATTAGCTTACGCCGAAAAGCATGGTATTCCGGTGGAAATGAAGAAAGGCAAGGCTTCACCTTATTCTATGGATGCTAATTTATTACATATTTCCTATGAAGGGGGTATTTTAGAAGACCCTTGGAGCGAACCTGAAGACGATATGTGGCGCTGGAGTGTGTCACCTGAAGCTGCACCGGATCAAGCGACTTATATAGAGTTGACTTATGTTAAAGGTGATATTGTTGCTATTGATGGCGTGCCGCGTTCGCCTGCTGAGGTACTGACTCAATTAAACAAGGTCGGTGGTGATAATGGTATTGGCCGTTTAGATATCGTGGAAAATCGTTATGTGGGCATGAAGTCACGCGGTTGTTATGAAACGCCTGGTGGTACGATTATGCTGCGTGCGCATAGAGCGATTGAGTCATTGACTTTGGATCGTGAAGTTGCGCATTTAAAAGATGAGTTAATGCCACGCTATGCAACGCTGATTTATAATGGTTATTGGTGGAGTCCTGAACGTGAATTGCTACAGACTATGATTGATCAGTCGCAGTTGAGCGTTAATGGTAAAGTCAAATTGAAGCTTTATAAAGGTAATGTCGATGTTGTCGGCCGTATGTCTGATACGGATAGTTTATTTGATGAAGCGATTGCTACTTTTGAGGATGATGAAGGCGCTTATAACCAGAAAGATGCTGAGGGATTTATTAAGCTAAATGCTTTAAGAATGCGGATTGCAGCCAAGCGGCTAAAATAGTTTTGCAATAAATCCCGTTCTCTGCCAAAGTGAACGGGATTTTTTTTGTTAAACTTGTATAATGAATGAGCTTGGGATTGTTTATAGGGGATGAGGTTTAGGTTTAATGAGCGACTTACGCAAAAATAATAAGAATAATAAACCAGTGCGTAATTTGGCCGTTTTAAATTCAGCGACAGAGCTTAGTGTGCTGAAGATGAACCGGCTGGTATTAGCTCTGCTTGTCGGTTTGATGGCAATGGTTGTTTTTATGGGTATGTTACTGATGCCTGCAGGAAATACTATCAAGCAAGCTGCTGAGGCTGCGAAGGCAGCTGAGTTGTATGAAGTGCAGATGAATCCGGTTTTATCCGCAGAGGTGGATGCTTTAAAATCTCAATTGGTTGGCTTGGTTAGTGGTTCTATTGAAAGCAAGCTTAAGGTTTTAGAAGAATCACTGCACAGTGGAACAATTTCCGAGACGGGTCTGGATACAATTCATGCTTTACAGAATGATTTGGTGGTTTTGAAAACCTACTCTGAAACAGGAGCGGGACGTTTAATTGCTCAGAAATATTTACCCCAGCCAAAAAATATTGAAACTGTCGCTTTAGCTGAGCAGGTCTCGCAGCTCAAAGGGCTGGTAAATTTTCTGATTACTTCGTGTGGTTTGATGTTTGCTGTTATTGGTGGAGTCTGGGTGCGTAAACGCTATGCGCTGGAAGATCATTCCAGTGATCAGAAAAAAATATCATAGCAGATTTCTGCTGACTGCAAATAGCTAAAGCGATTGTATTCTTAAGTAGCAAGACAAAAAAAAGCCGTTCCAGGGCAAACCCTGGAACGGCTTTTTTTATGGATATTACTTCTTTACACGCTTACTGTGCTAAGAAACTCCATACAGCATCGATAGCCTGTTGTTCAGTATATCCAGCTTTTTTTACAGGTCCAACAGCCATAATCGCATCTACTGCTTTTGGCATGCCGTTTTTACCTTCTTTCAAAGTTGTAGTAAAGCTGGCTTTCGTTAGGTCGCCAGATTTGATCAATGCAACTAATTGTGGGTTTGAGGCAATATCATGACAAGCGCCACAACCACGACCGAAAGCACGGTCATAGATTTTTTTACCTATTTTAATCTCTTCGCTTGCAGAAGCTTGCGCGCCTAAGCCTAGTAGAGCAACTGTAGAAACAGCTAATAATATTTTTTTCATTTTGACCTCTTCCTCTTTTAGTAATAATAAAATAACCATGTTTTTTTTATTGAATGTTATTCATAAAAACACAGTTTAGAAAAAAATTGACTAGTAAATGATAGATAATTTAGACAATTTTTTCAACTACTATTGTCAGTTTCCTCAGTAGCATCTGTAAATAGCAGCATTCTCCACGCAATATACTCTGGATTACATAGTGCTAGTTTATTCACGGTGATTATTTTCTGGATGGAACCATTTTAATGAGTCGTGCAAGGAAACAACGGTGCCTATAATAAATAAGGTTGGCGCCTGAATACCCTGGCCTTTAAGCTTTTCTGGTAAAGTGCCCAGCGTTCCGGTAATCACTCTCTGTCTATGCGTCGTACCTTGTTGTATTAATGCAATCGGTAAATCAGAGGAAGCTCCATGCTGAATCATGGATTGGCAGATTATCTCCAGTCCTACAAGCCCCATATAAATTACGATTGTTTGGTTTGGAGCAGATAGCTGTTGCCAATTTAAATTAACGGAATTATTTTTTAAATGACCGGTAATAAAGGTACATGATTGGGCGTGGTCTCTGTGAGTAAGGGGAATGCCTGCATAGGTTGCACAGCCAGATGCTGCTGTGATACCGGGGACTACCTGGAAGTTGATATTTTGCTCGACCAGTGTTTCAATTTCTTCACCACCGCGACCAAAAATAAAAGGGTCTCCCCCTTTTAAGCGCACAACGCGTTTGCCTTTTTTTGCCAGGCGGGCCAGTAATTCATTAATCGATTCCTGAGCCAGGCTATGATTGTCACGTTGTTTTCCAACATATATTTTTTCTGCATCACGACGAACCAGCTGCAGAATCTCCTCAGAAACCAGGCGATCATAAACAACCACATCGGCTTGCTGCATCAAACGTAAAGCGCGAAAGGTCAGTAAATCAGGGTCGCCAGGCCCAGCGCCAACTAGATAAACTTCACCTGTATTGTCCAGGTTCTCAGGGTTTTCAAGTATTGCATTTTTTAAGCGTGCTTCTGCTTCGGCCTCTTTGCCTGAGTAAAATAGCTCGGCAATTGAACCTTGCAATACGTTTTCCCAGAATATGCGTCGTTGTGCGGGGGGATTAATGTGCTCTTTAACTAATGCCCTGTATTTTTCAGCAAGTTTAGCCATTCTGCCAAAAGCAGGCGGGATAAGGCTTTCCAGTTTTGCGCGTAATAAACGGGCGAGTACTGGTGATGCACCTCCTGAGGAAACGGCTGCAACTATCGGTGAGCGGTCAATAATTGCCGGAACAATAAAGCTACACAGGGCAGGGTTATCCACAACATTGACGGGTATATTGTGTGCATCAGCCGTTGCTGCAACCAATATATTAATATCGGCTTGATTAGTTGCTGAAATAATCAGACGTTGTTGAGTAATGTCATCAGGACTGAATTTTTTCAGCTGTATTTTTATATCTGGATTATTTGCCGCTAACTGATAAACACTATCACTTATTTCTGGCGCAATCACTGAAATAATCGCCCCTGCTTTGGCAAGTAATTCAATTTTTCGTGCAGCAATATCACCCGCACCAATAACCAGGCAGTTTTTGTTTTTTAAATCGATAAAAAGTGGAAAATAGTCCATGTAATGATAATAAATCTATAAGTTCATTGTTCAGGAAAAGTCTTGTGATGCTATTATATATGCTCTTTATAAAGCATGATTGAGAAAATTTAAAATCAGAATGATTGAATTTAATATTGAAGTAGATGCCGCTGGTTTACATTGTCCTTTACCCTTATTGCGCTTAAAAAAAGCCTTGAAAGGTATGCTCTCAGGTGAAATTGTGCGGGTTATTGCTACTGATCCCGCTGCACATCTGGATTTTGGTGTTTATAGTGAGCAAACGGGCCATGAAATTATCGAATATATCCGTGAAGAGGAGCAGCAAATTTTTTATGTGCAGAAAAAATAGTCGATGGTTACTGGCTAAAACTAACGAAAGGCAGGCTAAATTTCTTTTCAATCGATAAGTATTTTCCTGTGACCTTGTTTAGTTTAAAACTTAGCGTTTACTTTTCCTGTTCAAATGACAATATGAGTGACGGGCTCGTTATTCCTGCATGTTGTTAGCAGGCATCCAGGTGGCTATTGACTAGATTCTCGTTGAAGGATCTCGCGACTGACAGGGTGATGATTTATTGATGCAGGAAAAATAACATAAGTATGCAGATTATATTTAAAGAATACAGCAAGGTCATCTGGCAGAAAAAATGGTATTTCCTGTTGTGTCTTCTCGGCTTAAGCAGCGCGACGATACTGGATTTTTATGTGCCTGTTTTATATAAAAACATTGCCAATGGGCTGGCCTCGGAATATTCCGCTGCTACTCATGCGATGATGCTGCATAATCTGGTCCTGATTGCAGTGTTCTATGCTGGTATCTGGTTATCTTGGCGGGTTCTGGAATTTGGCATTATACCGGTTGATGGCGGTGGTGTAAGCCTGCTGGAAAAACGCTGTTTTGATGTGTTGAAAAAACAGAAGTATATTTTCTTCGAAAACAGCTTTTCTGGCAGTCTGATTAAACAGGCGAACCGGTTTTCACGGTCTTTTGAAATTATTATGGACTGGTGTTTGTTTCAGTTATTTCAAAACATCCTGGCTATCAGCATAGCTTTTGTTATTTTCTATCAGCAACAACCTCGGTTCGCCCTATATTTTCTTGCCTGGGTCGTTGTCTATCTAGCATGGAATATAGGTTTTTCATGGTGGAAGCTAAGATTTGACGAGGCCGTTGCTAAAGCGGATTCGAAAGTAGGGGGTGTGTACTCAGATGCTATCAGCAACATCTTTATCGTCAAGAGTTTTGTACTCGAAAATATCGAACAGCAGCGTGTTGATCAGGCTGCTGATGAAGTGTATCAACGCAAAAAAATTGCGTGGATCTTGATGTTTATTTCTTTTGCCGTTCAAGGTTTGATGATCTTTGCTATAGAGCTGTTATTGATGTATTTAATGATCAGTAAATGGCAGACAAGTAATTTCCAGGTAGGTGAGTTTGTTTTATTCCAGTCGATTCTGCTGATGTTGATACAGCGACTGTGGGAGTTTGGACGCAATTTGCGTAATTTCTTTACCGCACTGGCCGATGCGACGGAAATGAGTGCAGTGTTTAAAAATACTGATCTGGAACTGGATAGTCCTCAGGCAAAAATGCAGAAAATTTCCCGAGGGCAGGTTAGTTTTAATAATATTAGCTTTGCCTATGCCGGTCGTCAGCCTTTATTTCAGGATTTCTCTTTGCACATAAAAGCTGGCGAGAAAGTTGCGCTGGTAGGGCACTCAGGTTCTGGTAAGTCGTCATTGACGCGTTTATTATTCAGGTTTGTTGATGCGCAAAGCGGGACAATTCAGTTCGATGGTATAAATAGCAGGGATTTTACTTTGGCGTCATTGCGCCAGCAAATAACCCTGATCCCACAGCAACCGGAGTTATTTCATCGCTCAGTACGTGATAATATCACGATGGGTACGGAGGTGTCTGATATTGAATTGCACGAGATTGCGGCAAAGGCTCATAGTCTGGATTTTATTCGGCAATTGCCGCAGCAATTTGAGACTAAAGTGGGTGAGCGGGGTGTCAAGTTATCGGGTGGAGAAAAACAACGTATAGCTATTGCCCGTGCCTTTCTGGAAGACGCACCGATCGTGGTTTTAGATGAAGCGACGAGTGCGCTGGATTCACTAACTGAGCAACAAGTTCAAGTGGCCATTTTTGAATTACTGAAACATAAAACCGCTCTGGTTATTGCACATCGTTTGTCTACTATTCTACGTATGGACAGAATTATCGTACTGGAACACGGGCAGATAATAGAGCAGGGAACTCACCAGCAATTATTAGCACATCAGGGACGTTATTTTCAAATGTGGCAGCACCAGCAAGGTGAATTTCTGGGCGAATAGTTAACTTGCATTTCCTTGCCAAATAAGATATTTCTGTATTCTGCGGGTTCGTCAGAGCAATGTACTTACTTGATAATAAATGAAATAATGCGGTAAATGCAAAAGTATAGCTGAAAAGAGTATTATTGCATTCACGACATCAAAAAAAGCAAGGATAAGATATGAGTGAATTAACTGAGGTAGATTACGGACCATTACAAGACTTGATCGGAATTTGGCAGGGAGATAAAGGACTTGATATTGCCCCTGATCCAGAGGGTTCAGAAAACAGCCCTTATTATGAAAGCATTAATTACTCAGCCTGTGGTGATGTGACTAATGCTGAAACTCAGGTTTTAGCAGCAATTTATTATCGCCAGATCGTTAAACGTAAATCCGATAATAGTGTATTTCACGACCAAACGGGATACTGGATGTGGGATGCTGCAAGGCAGCTTGTTATGCATTCTCTAGCCATACCGCGCGCTGTATGTGTGCTTGCGGGTGGGCAGTATACTGGACGCAAGGCGCCGGATGGGAGCGTCATCATAGAGGTGGCCGCTTATGCTGATAATCCGGACTGGGCAATTATTCAGTCGCCCTTTATGCAGGAAAATGCGCGAACCACAACTTTTAGTCACAGCATTACGCTAGGCAATGGCAAGTTATCCTATGCGCAAACCATGATGATTGATATTTATGGTAAAACCTTCGAGCATACTGACAAGAATGAATTGTTGCTTGTAGCATAATACCGTAGGGCGGCGCTTTAGCCCGCTGTCTGGGTATGCTGGCGGGCTAAAGCACCGCCCTACGATTAATAAGGTTGACGTTTTTTTAGCATCAAATAAATACAATAAGTTGCAGCAGCGGCAAACAAATGTTTTGCTGTATGTCCGCTAATTATTCCGGCACTAAGCTCAAAGATACCTCTGTCATTGAGTTCTAAAATCTTGGCAAGAATGTAAAATACTAATCCATACAGCAGGTAATGGCGAAGTGTGTACTGGCTTTTATATAGAAACAGTATCAGTGGTATGGCTACTAAAGTGCCGAATTGAATAATAGCGTAAAATCGTAAATCCCCTGTGAAATGCCAATAGATAACACACGAAGCACCTGTTAACAGGCTTGCGGGCAAGAGAGGTTTTTCCAGTCGCTGAGAAACATTATCGACCAGTAATGCGCTAAACAGACTCATAAAACAAATCGTTATCGGCAAACGATCCCAGACTAGAGTTTGATTATTGGGGTTCCAGTGATAATAGCCAGAACCTGCTGCGACAAGAATCAGGCCGATAAAGTAAACCTGCCATGAAAGGGATATGTGCGTATTTTTTCTTAAACAATATAATAGTCCGGCCAATCCAAAAAGCGCAAAGGGTAGATTGCTGATGACATCAGCAGCGTTGGGGATAAATAACCAGGGTCTGGTATCAGCGAGTATGTGATAACTGGATTTTTGTAATACCGGGTCGGTGACGAGTAAAGTAACGCTGAGCAGAATAAAAAAGCTTATAAAAATACGAAAAAGCCACTTGTGCTTTGGGTGGTTTGCTAATGCTTGAATAAATTTAAAAGCCTGTGAGTATTCTTTCATGCTATGAATCTTATTATGTTTAACACAGCAAGGGAATGAGCAGAGAAGACTCGATGATCTGGGGAGCAGGAGTTTATTTCGCTTTGAAAGATACAGGCCGTAGCCTGTATCTCAGGAGAGATGCTTTAATCCAGATTATTAAAGTTCTCCGAAAATAAAGCTGACAGTGGCACCGATAGACCAGGTAGGCCCCAGGTCAGGCGTAACAACATTATAATACCCTTGTACTCGTGTATCTATGGCATTTTCGCCAACAGCAAATAGTTTACCAACACCGGCGCCGATTGGCACTGTCCAGCGTTGATCAGAAGGGGATCGCCAGTTGGCAATTACTTCCATATTTGATAGCAGGTACCAGCCATCTGGCAAATTATAATTAACAGTCGGCTTAAGTATCATTTGACTGACAGCTTCTCTTTCCGAACTACCAAAGACTGACCAGATTTGTTGCGCCTGGAAAGCCAGTGTCCAGTCTGTTGGAGTCTGGTAAACGAACATAGCAGCCGGCCCCATACTGAATTTACCACTACCCAGTTCACGCGATGGCTCATCAGTCGGAAAAACAAATGTGGGTCCAATACCGAAGGAAATTTCATCATTAATGTCTGGCGAAATATAACTGGTAAAGAAGGTATCGGCTAAACCAGCCGCATAACCATCGCTTCCTCCATGTCCATTACCTGTATAAGGCTCTGGCAATCCTCTAATTCCAGTTATGTCCCCTGGTGTCCCCATAACATTCAAGGTTAGCTGGTTAATAATATTCCAGCCATCGAACTTGATTGGCATGATCGGTGCAAAACTGCCTATATTCACGCCGCCATCAGGAGCTCCACCATGATACTTGTATTCGATCGGTAAGCTAAAATTAGGACTTAATGGATTTTGTGCCGCTCTTTGCCACTCGGATAGAGTAGGTGGAATATCATCATATGCCAGAGCAGAAAATGATATCAGGGAGGCGGAAATAAGGATGAAATAACGCATGGTGAAATTAATCTTTTGTAAAGTGGCTATGGGCTAGCTCATTAAAAATAAAGTCATCACTGACTGGTTCTATCTGAAAAATACGATTGGGCATCCTGGTATTAAAGGTTCTCTCCTGACCATTCTGATTGCGTTCGCGTAAGTTAAACGAATTACAATCGGCAATTAAATGCGAGCCAGAGGGGAGCTCAATGGCATCCTGTACCCATTTCACCGGAAATAATGGACTGGTGCCGGCAATCACCTCCAGCAATTGAAAATCACGGTCATAGACACGGGCCTCACCCTTACGCGAGTTTGCCAGGATATACCCTTTGGAATGCGGCCGTATATGATGCGCACCGTTCAGGTTTTCAATAACTATATCTAATTCCAGTGTCTCCCGGTCAATGCGAGCTACTTTACCTTGATAAAACAGGATGGTAAGAATTTTGCTTTCATCATAAGGATCAACGATAGCAGAATTTAAATGAGTCGTTTGTAAACGGCCTGGATAGCACAAATTGCGATGATCAATGTTATGATCAATTGTGCGTTCGCCACCACCATATCGGGTCGAATAACCTTGTTCGGTACCAAACCAGGACCAGATGATTTCACCTTGTAAATCAACTTCCAGAATCGCATCAATACCACTGGAGGTGATTAATAAACCATTTTTAGTGCGCCGCAGTGAACGTAGCTGAGAAAATAAAGGGTGCTTTATTTCCAGGTCTATTTCACCTTGATCATTCAGGCGGAGTATATGTTCATCACCTGGAGTGCCATCAACACAGCAGGGCAGGCCAGTTAAGAAGTACAAGCCTTCGCCAGCAACATATTCCATGCCAAAAGGTTTCGTCGGGTAAATTTCATCTACTAAGCGAAACTTTCCTAAAGGCTCGAGTTGTTCCAGTAATTGAATTTTTCCACCTGGAGAACCTGTAAATACATCACTAGATTTGTCTTTGCCTTTGATGATGCGATTTAAGCGAAATTTGGCATAATCCCAATTGGTTTGTGGGTAGGAAATTAAAAAACGCATATAAAGGATTCTCCGAATATCTAATATGTTTACTTGAGTAATCGAGTAAAAAGTAATGTAATATAAATAAAGGTATTTATCAGGGGTAAGCAAATCAATTATTACAGTCAGGAAAGCACATCACCAGGCAGGTGATGAGTGCTTTTTAATATAATTATAGTTTGATTGTGCTGTAACAATGCCTATAAATGAGTGTTAAACTCAACGCATGATTATAGCGTAAAACGTGTGTTAAGGAGTGCAGATATTCATAATATCAGAAAGTTTATATTCAAAATCTAATAATTTAATGTATGGGGCGCATGGAATACAGGAAGTGTTTTGTCGTCGCATCCGGTATTTCAAAAGTGCCATAGGGGCTACAAATCGCTTTGGATTTTAGAGAAATTAAGGATAAGGTGCCAGAGTAAAAGAAATTCAAAGGATTTAAGTCATGTTTTCTTTCAAGCATAAACTCAGCATTTTTATTTTAGTTGGCAGTATATACAGCACGGGAGCAGTCGCTAAAATGCAATATTTTCCACCTGAAATGCAATCAGAACTACATGCAGCTTATATTGCCAAAGGTAAAGACTATCAGCCTCGTTCGGCTAATCTTTTAGATAATGGACAGCCTGCTTATATTAATCAACTTATTCTTCAGGATTCGCCCTACTTAATTCAACATGCGCATAACCCGGTACATTGGTATCCCTGGGGAGAAGACGCATTTGCCCGGGCTAAACGCGAAAATAAACCTGTGTTTTTATCCATAGGCTACTCTACCTGTCACTGGTGTCATGTGATGGAAGAAGAGAGTTTTGATAATCCGGCGATTGCTGCGGTTTTAAACCAGCATTTCATTGCAATCAAGGTCGACAGAGAATGCCGCCCAGATATTGATACAGTTTATATGCAGGCAATTACCCTGTTAACTGGACGGGGTGGCTGGCCTATGTCGAGTTTTTTAACTCCCGAAGGTAAAACCTTTCTGGGTGATAGTTATTTCCCGCCAGAACCGTTTAAAGAATTATTACTGCGTGTCAATGACGCGTGGCAGCAGCAACAAGCTTTAGTCTTGCAACGTGCGGATGCAATCGCAAAAGCGGTCGCCAGTACTCAGGAAAATAATCAACAAAGCCAGACACTTGATAGTGCTTTGTTCAAGCAAACAGCAGAAAATTTATTTAGCGTACAAGACCGGAAATATGGGGGTTTCGGTCAGAATATGAAATTTCCAAATGAGACACTGTTAATGTATTTGTGCGATGATTATCAACGCTATGATAATAAACAATCGCTGGCGGTTGTTGAGGCCAGTATACAGGCAATGGCTCAGGGCGGGATTTATGATCAGGTGGGTGGCGGTTTTCATCGTTACGCTACCGACAGGCAGTGGCAGGTTCCGCATTTTGAGAAGATGTTATACAACCAGGCTCAGTTGGCGCAAGTCTATTTGCTCGCCTATCAACTGACGGGCAAAGCAGAGTATGCGCGTATTGCTCAGCAAACTCTGGATTATGTACTCAATGATATGCGTGCAAAAGAAGGTGGTTTTTATTCTGCTACAGATGCTGATAGTAATGGTGTGGAAGGCGAGTTTTTTGTCTGGACTCCTGAGCAAATTAAGAAAGCTTTGAGTCCAGAGCTTGCTGAAAGAGCAATTGATGTATACGCCATCACCTCACAAGGTAATTTTGAGGGGCATAATATTTTACATTTACCTCTTAGCCTGGAAAGCTACGCCGAGAAAAATGATCTTTCCCTACCTTTGTTACTTCTTGAAATTGAACAAATCAGGCAGGGATTAAAACAAAAACGTCAACAACGTATCGCGCCATTACGTGATGATAAAATTGTCACCGCCTGGAATGCAATGATGATCGAAAGCCTGGCTCTGGCTGCCGAAGTATTACAGCAACCAGAATATCTTATTGCAGCTGAAAAAGCAGCTAACTGGCTATGGCAAAACAACCGACAATCTAGCGGCAAATTTTGGCGGATCCATTGGCAAGGGAGTTCTTCAGTCAATGCTAATCAGCAAGACTATGCGTTTTTTGTCAGTGCTTTAATTAAATTATATGATCAAACCGGCGACCAGCAATGGTTTGACAAAGCCGAACAATTGACTGATATTATGATCAAACAGTTCTGGGATAAAAAGGACTACGGTTTTTTTATGAATAGCGGGGCTGAAACTCAATCCATGATGTTGCGTCCTAAAGATATTCAAGATAATGCATTGCCATCAGCGAATGCTGTTGCCGTGCATGTGCTAGCGCAATTATCTAAGCGCACCCCAAATCCTGAATATCCTGATAAGGCGGCCGCCGCTCTGGCTGCTTTTTCTGCAAAAGTCACTGCGGAGCCAACCAGTTATACCCGGTTACTGAGTGCGGCGGCTGGATTGAATTATGCACAGGTGGGGAGTATACAATATGCGGCTAAAGGCGCAGTGACACTTCGCGCCAAACGTATGGCAGATAATCAACTGCAAGTGATTCTATCTGTAAAACCCGGCTGGCATATTAATGCCCAGAAACCACTGCAAGACTACCTGATTCCAACAAAAATTAGTTTACCTAATAATGAACTGGATAAAGTGATTTATCCGCCTGCCATCTTGAAAAAACTAAGTTTTGGGCAGCAAAAATTAGCCCTCTATGAAAATCAGCTAACTGTGCAGGCCACATTACCCGAGACACTTAAAGATAATCCTTATATACATATTCAAATTCAGTTGCAGGCTTGTAATGATAAGCATTGTTTGGCTCCTGAAATATTAACACTTGGTGTGGCAAGGTTTATAAACTGATTCTATTCTAATGTGCTATTTTCAGCTCTGGTATAATTGCTTGATTTAATAACGGTAGCAAAAATATGACCAGCGACAGCTTTTCTTCTCTTCCCATTTCTAGCGCGCAAATTGCTAATCTGGATTCGCTAGGTTATAAACAAATGACCGCTATTCAAGCCCAGGGCTTGCCTCATGTATTAGAAGGTAAGGACCTGATCGCCAAGGCAAAAACGGGCAGTGGTAAAACAGCGACTTTTGGCATAGGTTTATTAGAGCGGATTAATCCACGGTTCTTTGGTGCTCAGGCACTGGTTTTGTGCCCCACACGAGAGCTGGCTGATCAAGTTGGCAAAGAATTGCGTAAGCTGGCTCGCAGCACACCTAATATCAAACTGGTTTTACTCTGTGGCGGTAAACCCTTTGCAGCTCAAAAAGGCTCGCTAGAACATGGGGCACATATAATCGTGGGTACGCCAGGGCGTATTCAGGATCATTTAAGCAGAGGAACCTTGACCTTGGCGGGTGTGCAGACATTAGTGCTGGATGAAGCCGACAGAATGCTGGATATGGGGTTTGCTGATGTTATAAACGAGATTATTGAACAAACACCGAAAACGCGTCAGACACTCCTGTTTTCTGCGACCTACCCGGGCACCATTAAAAAGATGTGTGCCTCTATCCTGAATGATCCGGTAACGGTTTCTGTCGAGTCTGAACACGCCGAAAGCGTCATAGAACAAACCTTTTATCAAGTCAAAGATCATCAGCGTAATAAAGCTCTATTAAGTCTGTTTGAACACTACCAGCCTGAGACCACAGTGGTGTTTTGTCATACTAAAATACAATGCGATGAAGTTGCCCGGTTTCTGCATAATCACCACATTGAGGCCCTGGCTATTCATGGCGATCTGGAGCAGCGTGAGCGTGATCAGGTACTGGTCCGCTTTGCTAACCATAGCTGCTCGGTGCTGGTTGCCACCGATGTTGCAGCGCGGGGTCTGGATATTAAAGCATTGCAGGCTGTCATTAACTTCGAATTGCCGCGTGATCCCGATATCTATGTACACCGGATTGGTCGTACCGGTCGGGCAGGGGAAACAGGTATTGCGCTGAGCCTGTTTACAGAGCAAGAACATCTACGTGTTAAGGCGATTGAAAGCTATCAAAATAAACCTTGTGTCTGTGCACAGCTAGAATTTTTGCAAGCGAATCCCGGCCTTACCTTGCAGTCACCTATGGTGACTATTCAGCTTGATGCCGGGCGAAAAAATAAAATTCGTCCGGGTGATCTTTTGGGTGCCTTGACCGGTGATGCAGGATTATCAGGCTCTCAGATAGGAAAAATCGATATATTTGATATTTCCAGCTATGTTGCAGTAGAGCGATCAGCTTTAAACAAGGTGCTCAATTATTTTGCAAATGGCAAGGTAAAAGGACGCAGTGTTCGCGCTCGACAGGTGACTGATAGTATCTAGATCATGCCTGGCAAGATTTGATACCGTTTGGAAGTGGGGCAGTAAGGCAGAAATGATAGTGATGTGTGCGACTATTGTTTTCTGTATTGGTTTGTATCCGGTTAGTAATTTAGGTTTACGAGGTGGGCTACATCAAATTCTGCGTAACGTTGAAATTGCTCATGATGAATATGTGAAGATCAAGGGGGAGGTTGTGGTGCAGTTTTGGTTAAAACCTGGTGGAGTTGAATTTTTCTAGTAGTGGTGCTGCTGATTCTATGCCTGATGTTTTAAACGACTTGTAAGCCATAAAAAAAGGCTTCCAAGACATAAGTCTGTAGAAGCCTTTTGGTTGCAAGGTTTAACCGTACAAAGACGGTTGGTAACATCATGCGATGCTTCCTGTTTTACCTCGTTTACTGTTCACATTTACGTTACTAGCAATAGCCGCAGTGGCGAATAAAGCAGATGAGATGATAAATTCACCGGAAAGAAAGCCAAGCAGGCCAACCATAAATACTAATCCAGTTAAAATATCTTTGTATAAATCATTCATGAGTAAGTCCTCTTAAAATTAAAAAATGGGTGTAGTTAAACTACGTATATAATTATATGGGGTTATTATAAGTTTACAATGACACTGCAGTTTAACAAATTGTTTCCTGATTGGATTTAATTGATTTATGGGTTTGTCATGTAAACCGAGTACAGGGCTGGGGAATTAGCTGGTTATTTGATTAGGTTGGCTATTCGTGGGTGGGGGGGCAGTCTATCGACGATGTAGTTTCAATCCACGCGCCCACGCGGGACGCGACCTATCAATAAGTTACATGGCAAAATCAAGCAAGTTTCAATCCACGCGCCCACGCGGGACGCGACACTACCACAGTAGCAGTCCCTATCACAAAAACAGTTTCAATCCACGCGCCCACGCGGGACGCGACCTGATCTCTATGCAGCAAACATTCGCTGATATGTTTCAATCCACGCGCCCACGCGGGACGCGACTAAAGGCGGTAAATAAAGCAAAGCCTAGTAGTAGTTTCAATCCACGCGCCCACGCGGGACGCGACAAAATAGAATTGCTTGATTTAATATGAGTTAAAGTTTCAATCCACGCGCCCACGCGGGACGCGACCGGGCGAATCATCCAAAGACAAGCAAGTGTAAGTTTCAATCCACGCGCCCACGCGGGACGCGACCGGTTTTAATGATGCATTAAATAGCATATGTGGTTTCAATCCACGCGCCCACGCGGGACGCGACGCACGGATAGCAATATGGCATCTTCTGTGCCATCGTTTCAATCCACGCGCCCACGCGGGACGCGACGAATATAATAAGTCTAGCCCTTCCAGATAACCTAGTTTCAATCCACGCGCCCACGCGGGACGCGACTAAGTATCGGGATAACCGATACATATTATACAAAGTTTCAATCCACGCGCCCACGCGGGACGCGACCTCGGCGGGTTAGTTAGTAACTAACTTGATATCGTTTCAATCCACGCGCCCACGCGGGACGCGACATAACGGGTATCCAGCTCGTTATGATTTACTCGTTTCAATCCACGCGCCCACGCGGGACGCGACCAGTTGCAATACCTAATGGATTTCATACTAACGGTTTCAATCCACGCGCCCACGCGGGACGCGACAGTCTGTCATGAGCGATGCAATAAGTATTTCGGTTTCAATCCACGCGCCCACGCGGGACGCGACCTATAACAATTGACATCAACAGATCTTCCGGAAGTTTCAATCCACGCGCCCACGCGGGACGCGACCTACGCCAGGCGCATTACAGTACGGTTTTCGTGTTTCAATCCACGCGCCCACGCGGGACGCGACGTATCAGCTATTTAATGATGACATTGTTATCGCTAGTTTCAATCCACGCGCCCACGCGGGACGCGACGGATCTACTTCTGTAGATGCAGTTAACAATATACGTTTCAATCCACGCGCCCACGCGGGACGCGACATAAATGGCCGGCATAACAAATAAATTAAAAGAGTTTCAATCCACGCGCCCACGCGGGACGCGACGGAGAGTATAGGTGTTTGTAAATGCAGAAAGAGTTTCAATCCACGCGCCCACGCGGGACGCGACAAAGAGATATTCGAGTTAGTTAGAGCATACATGTTTCAATCCACGCGCCCACGCGGGACGCGACAAATGGATTACAAGGACGGCAATCAATTAGACGCTGTTTCAATCCACGCGCCCACGCGGGACGCGACTGACGGTAATTCGATTGAGACAGGCGATACATTAGTTTCAATCCACGCGCCCACGCGGGACGCGACCCCAGACGATGCGGACTTTGAAGAGGACATTAAGTTTCAATCCACGCGCCCACGCGGGACGCGACGCCTCTTCATCATGGTAAGGATCATTTATATTGTTTCAATCCACGCGCCCACGCGGGACGCGACAACTATTCGAGCTTTATCTAGATGCTTTACCTGTTTCAATCCACGCGCCCACGCGGGACGCGACCAGGTCACGCTTGGGCTGTAAATGCTAATGTTGTTTCAATCCACGCGCCCACGCGGGACGCGACATTACCAAGATATTATGCCAGTGATACTGAAAGTTTCAATCCACGCGCCCACGCGGGACGCGACAATTAGCACCTTCTGACTTTAACGATGACCACATGTTTCAATCCACGCGCCCACGCGGGACGCGACGACTTTGCCTTTGGTGTAGGTGCGTTCCATGCTTGTTTCAATCCACGCGCCCACGCGGGACGCGACCTATATGTGGCTTATAATAAGTCTATAGCCGATGTTTCAATCCACGCGCCCACGCGGGACGCGACACATGACATATCGCATACTGTTCTAACTTCTTGTTTCAATCCACGCGCCCACGCGGGACGCGACTCTAATGTCTTATTTTTATGGTTTGTATGGGTGTTTCAATCCACGCGCCCACGCGGGACGCGACGACTTACTAGCTAGTATCTCGACAGTATTTTTCTGTTTCAATCCACGCGCCCACGCGGGACGCGACATAAGTATAAGGATACTAGATACATTTTATATAAAGTTTCAATCCACGCGCCCACGCGGGACGCGACGTCCATACATTAGTCTTACGACCCTCAGAACAAGTTTCAATCCACGCGCCCACGCGGGACGCGACACACTCAAAGTTTTGCCCGTTGATAAGATTAATGAGTTTCAATCCACGCGCCCACGCGGGACGCGACGAGCCGCAATAGCTTCGCACTTGACTATTATGGTTTCAATCCACGCGCCCACGCGGGACGCGACCGGCTCTTATCGCTGCCCTTGTACCATCTTTTATGTTTCAATCCACGCGCCCACGCGGGACGCGACTGGAGAGAGTTGGGTATCAGTTATACAGAGGCTAGTTTCAATCCACGCGCCCACGCGGGACGCGACCTATACTTCCATAAGGCATAGAACTAGCGTAATGTTTCAATCCACGCGCCCACGCGGGACGCGACCTGATACATGATATAAATATAATTTGGGTATAAGTTTCAATCCACGCGCCCACGCGGGACGCGACCCGCAAAGCCAAAGTCTGGAGCACTACACTCGCGGTTTCAATCCACGCGCCCACGCGGGACGCGACTCTTGCGAACGGGACATTATCACTAGCCTTCTCTGTTTCAATCCACGCGCCCACGCGGGACGCGACATATCTATAGTCGATCATCTTCTTAGTGCAAGTGTTTCAATCCACGCGCCCACGCGGGACGCGACACTTCACCTTGCAAGGTGATAAAGTACTATATGTTTCAATCCACGCGCCCACGCGGGACGCGACCGGACTGTTTAAATATATACTGTTGAGTGGATTGTTTCAATCCACGCGCCCACGCGGGACGCGACGGCACTTGACTACTATCGTATAGAGTATAAAAGTTTCAATCCACGCGCCCACGCGGGACGCGACAATATAATTACTATATATATATATAAATATAAGTTTCAATCCACGCGCCCACGCGGGACGCGACGACTTTAAAAGTTGCTGTAGAATCTTCAGTTGAGTTTCAATCCACGCGCCCACGCGGGACGCGACAAGATAGAATGATACTGTTTTCCTTTATAAAAGTTTCAATCCACGCGCCCACGCGGGACGCGACCTACTATTACTAATTGATGCTAAAGGATTTTTAGTTTCAATCCACGCGCCCACGCGGGACGCGACAGCCTATGCTTAACCGATTGAAATTGAAAGCTAATAAAGCTATTAATTGCGAACCTATTAAAGCATCTGCCAAAAACATTATAAATCATTCTTCTCATTAATAAAAAATTCATAACAATCAATCAACTAAGCACATAGCGAGAATTAATATTTTTATGTTCGCTTATAGTTCGCATTACAGTAATAACAAACCATTTAAATCTAATACCTCTTTAGCACCAATATGCTCAACTCGACGTTCCCAATTATTACCCAAATAATAAATTCTTAAACTATCTACTGATTCATCCATAACCGTTATTAATTCATTTTTTAGTTTTGTCCATTGCGCCATATCCACCTCAATTTCAAATACAGAATATTGAACTCGTTGTCCATATTTAAGACATAATTTGGCCATTCTACGCAGGCGATTTGGCCCTGAATCATTTTTAAAACTAACATCGTAAGTGACTAAAATCATCATGCTAAATACTCTCTATTTCCACAAAAATGGCACATAACTATCGCAATCACCTCTCAAAAACCGTGCTAACACTTGAGCCTGCAACCAAGGTAATAAACCTATCGGTACAGTTTCTTCAAACCACGGATGTAGCAAGGTATCCTGTTTACGATCTTGCCATGCTGCTAATAATGTTCTGCGAGGTTCTTCTTTTAACGTAACTGATCCATTAGGTAAAGTTTCAAAATCCTTAATGAACAGTTGCTTTCTATTAATCAACGACAAGACAAACCGGTCAACCATCGGTCTAAACTCTTCTGCTAGATCTAATGCTAAAGAAGGACGACCACTGCGTAATTGATGTAAAAACCCACTGGCAGGATCAAGTCCTGTTGTTTCCAATGCAGAACGGCAGTCATGTGTCAGCAATGTGTAACAAAATGATAATAAAGCATTAACAGGATCAGTGGGTGGCCTTCGTCTTCTAGTATCAAATTCAAAGTCAGGTTGACGTATCAGATGCTTAAAAACGCCAAAATACACTTGCGCGGCTTCTCCTTCACGCCCCATTAAGGTATCTATGCCTTTGCAATCGCTTAATTGTGTTAAACAACGAGTGAGTCGTTTTTCTGCTGTTTGCAATTGAGCCAAAACGTTTTTATCACTTATTTGTTCCCCATAATCACGACAATATCGCCTAATAACATAACGTTGGTTATATAGTTTTCCTGTCAGCATCGTTTGAGCAATGGCAACGCTTTTCTCTATACTATGACCCGTTAAATGTTGTGTTCTGCGTAACAACACATTGCCACTAACCGGCCCCTCAACTCTCGCTAAATATTTACCAAACATATTTAAAAAGGTAATAGTGATACCGTTTTCGGCACAGTGCGCCATGAGATAAGGTGAAATGGTGACTTGGCCAAAACAGACTAAACCTTGTAATTTATGAATGGGTACACGCGCTTTAGTTTCCTTTTCTACTTTTAAGACCAGATTGTCATTGTCTTTGTGTAACCAAGAGTTTTGCGTTTGAATATAAATGACGTTGCGTAAAGGTCGCATTTTTAATCCTCTTTGATCTGTTCAGCTAACCATGCCGCCGCTGATTTATGAAAACCTTTTGGATGGCATTGATCAATTAGCGAGCAACGGCTACATTTTTTTGACTTATAGATGGCTTTAGGTGTGAGCTTAGTTTGTACAATCATTCGACAAGCCGCGATGGTTTCTTGTGTTAAGTTACGTAATTCAGTATCAAAAACCACAGCGGTGCGGCGACGTACTTCACCATAAAACAAGGCTCCATCGGGTACAGTTATGCCGTGCATTTCTTCCAAACAGAGCGCTTGAGCGCATAATTGCACTTCATCGGCTCGGTGTGTCTTTGGCTTGCCGCGTTTATATTCAATCGGATAGGGTATTTCTGTGCCGTTTTCTTGTTTGTGATATTCCACGACATCGGCAATACCTTCAATTCCCAGTTCTTCGTTTGCCAAACGTAACGCCCACGCGGTACGAATCGCACCGCGTTTTTGTTGGTCTGGCTGATTGACTTTTTTGTGCAACACTTGCCCTTCTGCCGTCCATTGGTTTTCTGCCCAAACGCCTTCAAGTTCGATCAGGGCGAACTGTCTTGGACAGAACAGGTAGTGTTGGAGGCGTGAGAGAAAAATAGGCTCAAACGTTTGCATAATCTATGATTTCAACACCGTTGATTGATACATTTTCAGGATTAATTTCAACGTTGTAGTCACTAAAATGGCGGGCTGGAACGTCTGGGTTTTTAGCCGTCACTTTGATTAGGTCAAACAGTTTATGCGCTGGTGCACTGCCCAATTTATCCGCGTGTTTGAAGATGATGAGTTTTTGACTTGCCATCTCGCCGCGTGCCGCAGAATGGTCGTGTTCAAACATTTCAGTCAATGATTTCCATAACAACTCTAAATCTTCTTCACTAAAACCTGTTTTTTCAGCCAATGCTGCTGAAATAAATCCGTGAACACGATACAAGCCATAAGGAATAATATGTTTGCGCCCCATCGTGCGTTCTTTTTCAACGTCTTTTTCGTTGGTGACTGCCATGCGAGTGATGGAAATTTCTTGTGGAAACACAGGGTCAATGGAACGCGCGAATGCAATTTGAACTGCGCCTCGTACTGTGCCTGTATTGACTTCGGTACTCATTACTGCGCCAAAGGTACGGACATCAAAAAACTGGTCACACATGAATTTTGTTAAAGACTGAGCTTGCTCCGCCTTATTTGGCAATTTTTTTGCGACATGCTTTAAACCTTGTGCTTCATAAGCCAGTTTATTCTGATTATTCAAAACGGCTTTTTCTTGCATATAAATTGCGTAACCTGCATTGTCACCTTGCGTCAGTTCCACATAATTGCGAATTTTGCGTTTTAAACATACATCGGTAACTAGCCCTTGATTGGTCTCAGGGTCTAAACGCGGCATATTGCCCGCGTCCGGGTCGCCATTGGGATTGCCATCTTTAATATCAAACAATAAAACAAATTCGTAGCGGTTGTTGAGTGCGGTCATGGTGTGGTTTCCTTAAATTAAAAAACAATTATGCTGGTACGTCAGTATTTTGCGCTGGAACTTCGCTATCTCCAGTGACAGGATTATCAATTTCTTCACCCGTTTTCGTTTTTATTTTGCGCGTGAAACGTTGATGATAATAGCCAATCGCAAACCGCCCTTGGTCTTGCAAATTCAAATTTTTAGGATAGGAGGTTTCCATTCCTTCCTTAATTTGCCCGATTTGCCAATCCAGAGAATTGGCTAACTTTTGCCCCGTTATTTTTTTATCTTTACCGTAGGGATAAGAATCTGTTTTTCGGATTTTGGACAGATGATTCATCATATTACGTTCTAACATCGGAAAAACCAGCGCGGGCGTGGCTGAAGCCGCCCCCCAATAACGGTCGCGAATCGTGGCTTTAATTTCTTCCCCTAATGCTTTTTTTTGCATCTCTTCAATCACGGCAAACAACCGCCCCATACGGTAAGCTGGATTTTTTTCTTCAATATCTAAACTCATGGGTATCTCCTGATGGTTTTTTTTACTCAAACGAATGTCACGGTTAATCACCGCTTTACAAAGTGAAACGCGAATTGAACTCACTATGCCATCTAAGCGAATTCGCACTAACACTTGTGATAACAGACTTTGCGGATAAAGTTGTCCTGTAAAAATGGCACGCGCAAGATTGCCCGCCAATTGTGGTGAAATTTTCTCTGCATCCGTTTTTTGTTTGCCGTTGTCGGTATAAATAGGTGCAGTCGCATAAGTGAGCTTCCAAATTTCAGGTAAGCCATTACCGAATTGCGGTTCAAGGTGTAAATCTTGGTAATGCAGCCCAATATGTCGTGCCATTTCGTCTAAAGTTGTGGCATACCAAAAGCGAATCGCAAGACGAGCAGCATTGGGTGAAATACCTAAAACATAAAATTTAGTCGCGGGGTTAAGGTCAGGGCGAAGTTTTTGTAAAGGAATGCCTTGTGCGACTTGCTGTAATACCGTGGCTAAACTTTGGGTTTCTTGTCCATCGGTAGGGCTGGCGGTTTCTTCGGAAGTAGAATTAATTAGATTACCTAAAAAATCTTCTTCGGCTTCTACTTCAGTTTGTTTATTAGCGGATTCTGCCCAAAAAACTGTTATTGTATCGCCAATTTTTAAACGTTGTTTGTTATGTTCGCCTCGACGCAATAGATGATTTAGCGCGGTCACATATTTAAAAGCTGCTATTGTGCCGACACTGGCATTTTTACCACTTTTTAATCCATAAGACTCGAAAGAACTTTTGTTAAATGAAACAATAAAAGCGCCTGAAGATTGTGCTTTATCAACCCCTTTGATAGTTTTATGTGAATTGGCGATCTGTGCCATTTTACCCTCAATCAAGCACTGTCCACTCGAAAGATCTCCCATATAGAGATCAAGAATACTCTGCCATTGTTTTTTAAATTCATCACAATCATGAACAAACTGATTGCCTAAACTCAACACCCGAAAAATAATGTTCTTCTCGAAAAAATCTTTGGTATTCCAATCGGCATACTCTTGTTTATGAATATCCCAAAAAGCAGGGAATTTTTGTAGCACTTGTAACGCTTTAGAATGTGTAGCATCAAGCTCCTGCACTTGCTTCCAAAAAAGTTGATATTTTTCATCCAATTTATTGGGCTTTTCAGAAACACCTAAAACGTAAGCTGTGTTATCCCAGCTATAATTAGCTTTGACCCCTGATGTTTTACCTTCAGGAAAGGCAGGCACAATAAGTGACAGCGGTTGATAAGTCGTTTTATTTTTAACCTGCTGTGCAAGGCGTATATCATCAATGTGATGAATAGAACCATCATCATTTAACACAATGCAATAGCTTATTTGCTCTGCACTCCAACCGTAAGCGGGAAGCACATTGTCCTTCTTGGTAAGCCGTTCATAATAATTAACTAACGCTTGAAGAATCATAAAATAATCTCCTTCTGGCTAGGTATGGTGATAATGCCGTTGGTCATGCTGGCACGAAAAAAATGAGGGGTCATGCCATTTTTAAAATCAATATCCCAGAGCATCCAACCTAAATCTTTTTCGCCGTTAAGCTGTTCATGACAGCGCGGAATTGCGGTGCGGTCTTCAATTAATTCAAAATTAGCTGTAAATTCGCGCGTCCCTAGATAGGGCTGATAAAAACATTGTCCGTTTCTGGCTCTGCGCCTAAACATATCAATGTGTTTGCCTTCGTTATCGGATGCTTCAGCATGTTCTGTGAGTTCAAAATGTGCTTCAATCACATAACAGACATTTTTTAAAATTACCGCCGCGCGTTGTTGCCGATTTTTACCATCATCAACATGATAAATTAACTCGGAAAGATTGCCTCTATTCATAGCTTGTTTCACTTTATCTTGGCTTATCATGTCTGCCACTTCATTACGGCGGATGTTTTCAAAACAAATCGGATTTAAAACATGAATGCGGTCGATAATCCACCGAATCGCAGGTTTCCAATGAATTGCCTCTACAATACCGCGTGCGGCGGAAGGAGTTATGACATCGTAAGAAACACGCTCTACTTTCATTTCAGGCCGGGTAAAACAGGCATTATCGCCCCAGACCTTTAAAATAATGCCTTTGCTCATATTGTCTCCTTTTTAATGTGTAAATCCACATCACCGATGTTTAGTCGGTGATGACTTTCTTTCTCAAACATTTGTAGTTTCAACCCACGCTATCTTTTTCAGATAGCGACATTCACTAACATGAAGCTAGCGAATATAATGCTGTAATGCTTCAAAAATAGTAAAATCATCACTTTTTTCTTCAACCTTGAACAAAACCCGCTTCATATTTTTCTCGCTAAATTTAAGAAGAAAACACCGTATCACAAATAAAATCTTCTATAAATGTTTAGTAAAAATGCTTTACAAAATGCACTCTTCGCCATTTATCAACAACGGATTCGCTTCAGAATTAAAGCCGATATTTTTGTCATACATATTACCGCTTTCCAAAACCAAGAATTGGTCGCCAAAGCGTTCAGGCTGAACATATTGCAATGCTTTAATTTTAATTAATTCACCAGTTAAATGTTGCGGAACAGAAATCGTATAAACTTGTAAGTTTCGCGCTAATTTCCCAACACTTTCCCATTCAGGCAAGTTTTTCAATTGTTCAATGCAATCTTTAGCAACATCGTCATATGGCACAATGACGGTTTTCATCGTCGTGCTAATCATTTTGAATTTTTGTGCCATCCAATCAAATGGTAAGTTTTTAATATTGCTGTCCTGAAGTGTTTTTAAAATATTATGTTTATCTAATTCACTGTTCTGCCCGGTTTCTTTTTGCCAATAAACACGAGAGAAATACTCTTTAATTGCTGATATCCCTAATAGGTCGTCCTTAAATTCCGCTATATCCATGACTTCTTTCATTTTACTGGCATAAGTTTCTAATTCATTCGGTGGCTTATGATCTTTTGCGGTAAAAATCCAAACGTGACTGTCTTCTTTTTTATTTTTACCTTCACGATTACAACGCCCCGCGGCTTGTGCAATCGAATCTAAACCCGCATCAGAACGCATGACGAGTGGAAAATCCACATCCACGCCTGCTTCAATTAAGGAGGTTGAAACCACGCGGCAAGGTTTGCCTGCATCTAAAGCCTCACGAATTATTTTTAAAACAGCTTTACGATGCACCGCACACATATAGGTTGATAAATGAAATGAACCTTCTAAATCAACTATGCCCTGATAAAGCAATTGCGCTTGCCTCCTTGTGTTGACGATACAGAGAATTTGTTCTTCGTTGCGCAAGCATTGAATAATTGCCGCATCATCTAACTCACCGATATGTGACACAGAAACACGCTGAAAATCTTTGTAGAGCTGCTCTGGATTAATACTGTCCGATTGAGCTAATTCGCGCACATTTTGAAAACCGCCTTTGAAGCCGTCTTCCTTCTCTAGCAAAGCAGGCTGTGTCGCAGTACATAACACAATTGAACAAGCATAATTTTTAGCCAGTTCATCAATCGCTGCCATACAAGGGCGTAATAAGTCTAAAGGCAAGGTTTGCGCTTCGTCTAAAATTATGACGCTATTGGCAATGCGGTGTAATTTACGGCACTCACTGGGACGATTAGAAAATAACGATTCCATAAATTGAACCGCCGTTGTGACAATAATCGGCGCGTCCCAATTCTCCATTGCCATTTTTAACTTGGTTCTGCTGTCGGGATTTTTAATGTCAACGTCATTAAATGCACTGTGATGTTCAATAATGGCGTGCTGATGGTTTTCTCCAAACTGCTTACGAAAAACCTCCGCGTTTTGTTCAATAATGCTGGTAAATGGAATGACATAAATAATGCGCCTTTTTTGATAGGTTTCGGCATGATCAAGGGCGAATGCCATTGAAGTCAACGTTTTGCCGCCGCCTGTTGGCACAGTTAAACTGAATAAACCTGATGAACTTGGATTAAACGTTTTGGCATTGTGTCGCACAGTGGATAAAATGGCGCTACGTTTTTGATTTATATCGATGTCATTTTGCTGGAAAGCATTGAGAGACTGGTCAAATTGAGTTTTTAATTCCGTAATACTTGGGTATTGTCCTCGTGCTGACAACGGTTTATTTTCTGCAATTTGGCAAAATTTTTCAGTGTCGAGTCTATCAGCATCCACCAAGCACGAAAAGATCATGCGGAATAAAAAAGACACTTGAAAATAATTTTTGATTTTTAAAGGTGGAGTGGATAGTTTTTGAGGTAACAACGGATCAATTTCAGTTTGCCATACTGAATTTAAAATAGGCAAATTAGGATTATCACAGCGTTGTTTTAATGGCGTAAGTTTTTTATCTTCACGATAATCACCATTGGCAAGCCCCGCATGATGCCCAGCTATAGAATAAGCCATGAAATAGCCACCATTACCGTATTTATCAAGTGCAATTTTTGCACCCCATGTAGCATGGTCAACGCGTGGATGTTTACCTTCAAGCCGCTGCTGAAACTCTACTGTATATTTCCCTAAATCATGCAACAGCCCCGCTATTTTGCCATATTCTGCGCAATTAAAAGCGGCTGCAAATCCTTCTGTAAGTTCACCTACATTCACGAGATGTTGCTTTAACGGTTGCCAATCATTTTTATCACTTCGTTCGGTAGAGTGTGCATAAAAAATATTTTTGATTTCTTCATTATCGGCAAGTTGATTCATCATTTTTTCTACTTTCCTTAATTTGATGCAACTGCACTATATTTACCAAAATCATGCAAAAGTCCTATGAGCTCTCCCGCTTCTGGGACATTAATTTTAGTGGCTAATTTCTTAGCAATGCCAGCGACTTCTTGTAAATGGGTTGCTACTGTTTGTCTACTTTTGTCTACTTTTGTCTATGTTTCTAACATGAGCGATATAGTGAGCGCTTGAGTGAGTTATTGTCATCAATATTTTATTTTGGTATTCATTTAGTGGCAAAGATAGCGTTAAAGTAGCTTGGATATGCAATTCAATAAAACTGAAAACATTTGTAATCTTTTTAGCGAGTTTTATTCTAATCTTTAGGTTGATTACACTAAACGTCGTTATAGTAATTCAAGTAAGTAAATATCCGCCACTAATTTACTTAACCTCTCCTGACCAGCTACATATAAATCTTAGTTATCATCAAGCATGACTGGGAATACGCGTAACATGCCAATCCCTGAGTTATGATTCAAACCAAAATTCCAGGTCCATCCAGGCATAATTTGGTTATAACAAAACAATCGTTTCATACCCTTTTTTCTGCTTACTATCAATTATCTTTTGTCCCGCAGTAACAGCCTGTTCTTCAGTATCAAATCAATCTTTACGAACGGTTCCAGGAGATCCGACTCTTCCCCATTCTCGTATTAATGACCATTCATTAAACAGACCTGGTGTAACATGCATTTGATAAAACCGATGCATGTTTTTGTCGTTATCGTATTGCTCCAGGTACGCGCGGTTCATTTATATATCCGCCACCAACTTACTCAACCGCTCCTGCCCAGCATGCGTATAAATCTGCGTGGTGGCAATACTTTCATGCCCCAACAAAGCCTGAATATCGATCAGATGTACATCTTTTTCCAGCAATCTCGTGGCATAAGTATGCCTTAATTTATGTGCTGTGATTTTTTTATCGATACCGGCTTTATCCACGAGCTTCTTTAAATAAGCCCGTGCTGCGTGCTGGCCAACAAGTTTGCCGCCAGTTTTTTTAGCAAACAAATATTCTTCGCGGTATTTATCAGCTATAGCGATAGCTAGTATCCGGCCAAAAGACTCTGGAAGTGGCAAAACGTAAAAATCTAGTTTTCACGCAAAAAAAGCCTATTAAGGACGACAAAAACACACAGTTACAATATCCTAAACATTAAAATTACGTAAAACAAATATTTTAGTAATTTTAGTTGCGTTTTTTGGCTATTTTCTCCTAAAACAGACAAAACTTTAATTTTGTATTAACATAAATATTAATGTGTAAAACAGTTAGCTCTAACTGTTATTAAGTTAGTTCTAACCAATTGTTAAGTTATGGGTATTTGAAAAATGGCTATTCCCAATACAGAAAAACAGCAGGGTTATTCAGCTGTGATCAGTCAGGCATTAAAAGAGCTGGAAATCAGTCTCCCCCCTGCCTCGCAACGGGAAATTATTAGGTATGGTTTGCGGATTATGCAGAACCATAGACAGTAGGAAGATAGTTCAATAAATCGTGGTATACATTATTAATTTTGAAACATGAGTCTAAAATCTGAGCGCAATAAAAAGAAAATAGCCAATAAAGTACGTAAAGGTTTTAGAGGCTATCCTACCGCTACTATTGCATACTATGGTCCAACCGATAAGAAAGCCACGAAAGTTGTGGTTGGTATTGTTGCAAGCGAAAATGCTGCTCCGGAACCTATGAAAACCTGGCTGTCTACTGAAGATGTCAGAAAAGACCCTCTAATACTGGAAGGAATATTAGAATTCATCGATTTATATAGTGTTAAATCCATTGCTATGGTTGATGCTATCATCGGTTGTCCACATCAAGAAGGTATAGATTATCCAGATGGTGAAGAATGCCAAGAATGTTCTTTTTGGAAAGGGCGAGATAGGTGGTCAGGTAAAAGAATACATTAGCCATAATTTATGAAAAAATGACCTGGTCACTACATAACATAACATCACTAAGACACCCGAAACTGTAACTGATGCAGTGGAATTGCTTCTATCTATTTTGAATAATGAGCAGAAATTAAATATTGCAGCTATGAAGGAAGATGGTCTAATTGATCTGCACTTCGGCTTAGGTATGCGTAACTGGGGGCAGCGTAAACTTAAATTTCAGATGTTTCCAGAATTTAACTTTAGTTATTTTTGCCCCAGTTATTTAAGCTATTCAGTTATTTGCCGGTAAGGGTTCAGGGATAATCGGATCGGTTGGTGCAATAGGGAAATTATCAGGGGGGTTAACTGGCGCAATAGGGAAATACGGGCGTTGGTTTTGATTGCGTATTTGTTCAGTTTGACGTGCATTTTGTAATACTTGTGCTGTATTTGCCCTGGCGTTCTGAGCGGCAGCGTCGGCTTTTTCTTCCTGGGCGCGAATCAGGCGCTCTTTATCATCGGCTTCCTGCTGTTGTTGCTTTTGCTCGGCTTGAATGGCTATTTCTCTGTCGAGTTTCTCTATCGCGGCTTTCTGCTGTTCCGGGCTAATATCTTTTGGCGGTATAAATTCCGTACCACCCTCTTTGCAGGGAAATTGTTGATAACTTATTATGCCATTTTCTTCACATTTATAAATTTCTGCATATACAGGTGAAATAGCAAGTATCAGTATGAGTGTAGAGATGATTTTCATGGTTAGTATTCTCTGTGTACAATAACGCGATGCTATTGATTATGAAAGATAGTCCTATTAAATTGAACTGTACTTCGCGGGATTACTGTTGGCTTAATTATATGCCTAATAATTGCTCAAAGTAATGCTATTTTCTGCACAGTCATAATTTCCTGTTTTCAATATCTTGACTGATACTTAGCTGTGTTCGTCACAGGCAATGTCATTTTAAAAATAAACTAAATTTAACGCGAAGTATGGCACATAATACATCTTTATTTGCAACGCATAAATTCTGCGTTGCCCCTATGCTGGACTGGTCAGACAGGCACTGCCGCTATTTTCATCGCTTAATATCTAAGCATGCTGTCTTATATACGGAAATGGTTACGACAGGCGCTTTATTAAATGGTGATATAGAGCGTCATCTTGACTTTACTCAGCAAGAGCGTCCAGTGGCTTTACAATTAGGTGGAAGTGCTGCAAAGGATTTAGCTGTTTGCAGCAAAATGGCACAGGACTATGGGTATGATGAAGTTAATTTAAATGTCGGTTGTCCAAGTGATCGCGTACAAAATGGATTGTTTGGCGCCTGTTTAATGGCTAAACCCGAGTTGGTCGCAGAGTGTGTTGCTGCCATGCGAAACGCTGTGACTATCCCAGTTAGCGTTAAGTCCCGCATTGGAATTGATGATCAAGATTCTTATGAGGCGTTAGTTCATTTTATTGGCAGCGTAGCGGCCAGTGGCTGTCATACCTTTATTATTCATGCACGCAAAGCATGGTTATCAGGGCTTTCTCCTAAACAGAACAGGGAGGTTCCGCCTTTACGTTATGATATGGTAAAGCGGCTTAAGCAGGACTTTCCTGATCTGGAAATAATTATTAATGGCGGAATTACCAGTTTAGAACAATCAACTGACTTATTACAGAGTGTTGATGGCGTCATGATTGGCCGTGAAGCGTATCATAATCCTTATCTTTTAGCCGATGTAGATGGTGTGATTTATCAGCAGTCTGGCAAACTTAAAACACGTCATGAAATAGTGGGTGCAATGCTGCCTTATATACAGCAACAATTAGCAGCCGGCGTCCGGTTACATAGTATAACGCGGCATATGCTGGGTTTGTTTCACGGAATTAAAGGCGCAAGAGCATGGCGCCGTCATCTAAGTGAACAGGGGCCTAAGATAGGGGCAGATGAGAATGTTATTTTGCGGGCATTAGAATTAGTACAACTATGATGTATACTAGCAGGCTATTAATTTTTAGAGGCGGATGATGGAAGAGTATTACAGCAAAATTATTGAAGCAATTGGTGAGGATGTGACGCGTGAGGGGTTAGTTGACACTCCTAAACGAGCTGCTAAAGCCTTTCGGTTTTTAAATAATGGCTATGAAAAAACCCTTGAAGAAGTATTAAATGGCGCGATTTTTGAAGCCGATACTGAAGATATGGTGATTGTCAAAGATATTGAGCTGTATTCCTTATGTGAGCATCATTTGTTGCCTTTTGTGGGAAAATGTCATATTGCTTACTTACCCCAAGGCCATGTGTTAGGCTTATCTAAGCTGGCTAGAATTGTCGATATGTATGCCCGACGTTTGCAGATTCAGGAACGGCTAACCAAACAGATTGCCGATGCAGTTGAAACGGCGGTTCAAGCTAAAGGGGTTGCTGTGGTGGTTGAGGCTAAACATATGTGCATGATGATGCGCGGCGTTGAAAAGCAGAATTCGGTCATGACCACCTCTGTAATGACCGGAATTTTTCGTGATGAAATGAGCACCAGAGCCGAGTTTTTAAGTTTAATTAATCGCTAATCAGGAAGGTGGCATGTGGTGAGTAAAAAAAAAGCTATTTTAATTGTTAATTTAGGTTCTCCTGAACAGTTAACGGTAAGAGCTGTCAGACGTTTTTTACGTCAGTTCTTGAGTGATCCGCGTGTGGTCAATTTACCACGCTCGCTTTGGTGGCTTATTTTAAATTTTTTTGTATTGCCATTTAGACCTCGTCAATCAGTCAAAGCGTATGCTGAAGTTTGGACTGACCGAGGCTCGCCACTGATTTATTTAACTCAGGACCTGATAGATAAAGTGGCGGGTCATTTTCAGCAAGATCCGCATGTTTCAGTGGTAATGGCGATGAGTTACGGGCCTCCATCGCTGACGTCGCAATTGCGCAAATTACAAAAAGCGCAGTGTGAGCAGCTGACTGTTATCCCCTTGTATCCGCAATATTCGTCTACCACTACAGCCAGTGTATTTGATGCAGTGGCCACTGAATTAATGCAGTGGCGTTATATTCCTGAATTAAACTTTATCAGTGATTATCACCGTCATCCTATATATATCAGCGCGATTGCAGATTCTGTGCAACAAGCATGGGCAGTGCAGGGGCGTGGTGAGCTATTATTGATGTCATTTCATGGTCTACCTGACTTATTAACCCAAAAAGGGGACCCTTATTATTATCAATGCCTTAATACAGCAGAATTAATTGCTGAACAGCTTAATCTAAAAGATGGACAGTGGCGTGTCGTGTTTCAGTCGCGATTTGGTAAAGCGAAATGGTTACAACCTTATTGCATAGAAACCTTAAAGGCACTACCTGATGAAGGTTTGAAAAATATTGATATTATTTGCCCGGGTTTTGCGATTGATTGCCTGGAAACTCTGGAAGAAATTAATATGACTAATAAAAATATTTTTCTTGAAGCAGGCGGTGAGCAGTATCGATACATTGCAGCTTTAAATGATTCCGATGCCAATGTTAAACTGATGCTGGATTTAATAACTAATAGAGGCAGTTAATCTGTTGAGAGTTATGGATTCACATATTTATCAGACGTATTGAAACCAGGTGTATTTGTTTGGGAATAGTGGCCCCGGTCATTATTGTGTTGAGGTTATTTAGAAAATAATAAGAAGAATTTACATGACTTTACTACAGATGTGGCAAGAACAATGGCCTGATATTCGTGTTAGCAAACCGGCAGAAACAGGTGCAGGTGTACTTGATTCGGGAGCATTTAAAAGCATAGAAGTTGATAGTGTTTTTGATACTATTAATCATGCGCAAACGGTCATAGGGCAAGCGGTTCTATTTCGTTCACTGGCGCAGCCTTCGGATCAGCTGCAAGAGATTTCAGAAAAGCAGCAAGCAGTACAGGAAATCCTGGCAACCCCGGAATTAAAAAACGCATTACAGCATTTGCTGCTGAATGCTCAGAAAAATGAAAAGTCTTTTTATCAATTACTCTTCGCAAAATTTCTGGGATCAGGGGGGACTGCTCGAGATGATGCAGAAATAGAGGGGTATGGTTATCAACAGTACAGGCGTGGAATACGCTTTATATTAGGTTTTGTTGATGGCGTGTTGCAGTTAAATAAACCAAAATGCCGCTATCTTGATGCGCTTTTTAGTGAGTTAGAAGCGTTTACTAAATCGCGCGTGTATTCGTTAATGTCCGGGCCGGTATACATCACGGAAAAAGGCATACAAAGCAAGATAGATAGACGTCGCTTTAGTCCTGCGATTATTTTTAAGCCACGTATTTTTAAGCCACTATTAATTGCTAGTATTTTTGCGGCTCTGGTATTGGTTAATCTATTTGTCCCTATTGGCTTGTTAAGCTTTTCTCCAATGTTTGCTATTTTTTTAGTGCCCTTGATGCTTATTTACTTTCCAATCATTGGTGGTTTTGATAGGGATAGTTGTATTAAGCCTTTGCGTGAAGAATTCCGGAAATCTAATGACCTGGGCAAAGTTCTGGATACTTTAGGTCAACTGGATGAGTTAATGTCTCTGGTAAAATATGCTGAAGCAAATTTAGATGCTCTGGTATTACCTGAGTTGATAGAGGCTAAGCATCATAAAATCAGTTTAAAGAATGCAAAAAATCCAGTATTAAGTAAGGTAGATGCCGAGTATGTCGGAAATGATTTTACAATTGATCAGGAAAAACTGGTGCTTATTACCGGCCCTAACAGTGGTGGTAAAACTGCTTTTTGTAAGACAGTAACCCAGATCCAGTTATTAGCACAGATCGGCAGTTATGTTCCAGCAGACTCCGCAACGCTAGCGGTAGCTGACAGGATTTTCTATCAAGTCCCTGAAATTAGTCAGCTTGATGATGGCGAAGGGCGTTTTGGTACTGAATTGAAACGTACCAAAGCTATTTTCCTAGCATCAACTGCAAAAAGTCTGGTAGTACTGGATGAGTTATCTGAAGGAACTACTTTTGAAGAAAAAATGGAAACCTCTGCTAATGTGCTTAACGGCTTTTACCAGAAAGGCAATAACACTATTTTAATTACTCATAACCACCAGTTAGTTGATCACTTTCTGGCTGAAAATAAAGGTATTGCCCTGCAAGTTGAGTTTATGGATGAAGATCCAACACATAAATTGATTCCGGGTATTTCAAGAGTGAGTCATGCGCATCGTGTGGCAAAAAAGATAGGTTTTTCCAAGGAAGATATAGCCGGATATCTGGCGAATGGATAGTTGACGATGTTTAATTGCAGGAAGTCATGCTTCTGTGTGCTAGGTTTAATAGTTGCCAGTAGCAGTTCATGGGCAGATGTATATAAGTATACAGCGCCTGACGGGAAGGTTTACTACACCGATCGGCCCGAGCATAAAAAATACAAGCTAATTATTCGTAGCAAGCCTAAAGGGTATCAAGCTTCGTTTAAATATCTGAAAATGAACAAGAAGAAATATACGCCGTTAATTGAAGAGGCTGCTACCAAGCACGGTATAGACCCTAAACTCGTGCATGCGGTTATTTATGCAGAATCTGCCTATAATTCCACGGCAGTTTCCAGCGCTGGCGCGGTTGGCTTAATGCAATTAATGCCTGGAACTGCGCAGCAATATGGTGCTCTAAATCGAAAGGATCCTAAGCAAAATATTTTTGCAGGAACGCAGTATTTAAAGTATTTGCTCGATCTTTTTAATGATGATTTACGCTTGTCAATAGCGGCTTATAATGCTGGTGAAAATGCAGTCAAAAAATATAATAATAAAATTCCACCTTACCCTGAAACCCAAAAGTATGTAAAAGAGGTTTTGCGCCTATATCAAAAATCTAAGGGTTAGCATAGAAATATGTAGGCTTATCTTTGAAAATAACCCCTGATCTTTAATGTTTTGCGATTAATTGCAGGTGACTCCCGATTAAACATACTTCCCCATGATTCAACTAGTCAGTTGAGATGGATAAATCATATCTCGCTTATGCGCGATATTTTGATTATAAATTTTAAGCGTCCAAATGCCTGTAATTATTGCTATAATAAGCAGTTATCAAAAATCATGTTAATCTGGATTAAAAGCCCAGGTTATTTAGAAAAATTACAAGCTGGTAAATTGATTTATCGGCTTTAAATAGACGGACTCATGTCAGAATTTGCTAAAGAAGTTACCATAGTTAATCTCGAAGACGAGATGCAGAAGTCGTATCTGGATTACGCGATGAGCGTTATTGTCGGACGGGCACTCCCTGATGTTAGAGATGGATTAAAACCGGTTCATCGACGCGTTTTATATGCGATGAACGTGTTGGGTAATGACTGGAATAAAGCATATAAAAAATCAGCGCGTGTGGTTGGGGATGTGATTGGTAAATACCACCCTCATGGCGATACCGCTGTTTACGATACCATTGTGCGTATGGCGCAACCTTTCTCGTTGCGTTATATGATGATTGACGGCCAGGGTAACTTTGGTTCGGTTGATGGTGATTCTCCTGCTGCGATGCGCTATACCGAAGTGCGTATGTCAAAAATTGCGCATGAAATGCTGGCTGATCTGGATAAGGAAACTGTTGATTTTAATGCTAACTATGATGAATCAGAGTCCGAACCTGCTGTTTTACCAGCGCGAGTGCCTGCCTTATTAGTGAATGGTTCTTCAGGTATTGCTGTGGGTATGGCAACCAATATTCCACCGCACAACTTAGGTGAAGTGATTAGTGCCTGCCTGGCACATATCGATAATCCTGAGATTACAGTGCGTGAGTTAATGGAATTTATTCCAGGGCCTGATTTTCCAACAGCCGGTATTATTAACGGTGTATCAGGTATTTTTGATGCCTATAGCACTGGTCGTGGAAAGGTTTATATACGTGCGCGTAGTCATGTAGAGGATTATAACCAAGGGACTCGTCAAGCCATTATAGTGACTGAATTGCCTTACCAGGTGAATAAGGCGCGTTTATTGGAAAAAATTGCCGAGCTGGTTAAAGAATCTAAAATTGAAGGTATTTCAGGCTTGCGCGATGAGTCCGATAAAGACGGTATGCGTATGGTCATTGAGATACGTCGCGGTGAAGTGCCTGAAGTCGTATTGAATAATCTGTATAAACAAACTCAAATGCGTACTGTATTTGGGATCAATATGGTGGCTATTTCCAATAGTCGACCACAGTGCATGAATTTAAAAGAAATTCTGCATGCCTTTATTAATCATCGTCGTGAAGTTGTTACCCGGCGTACCGTTTACTTGTTACGTAAAGCGCGTGAACGTGCGCATGTATTGGAAGGTTTGGCTGTCGCCATGTCCAATATTGACGAAATGATCGCTTTAATCAAGGCAGCGGCTAATCCTGCTGAGGCTAAAACGGGTTTACTGGCTAAAACCTGGAATGCAGGTTTAGTTGCTTCTTTATTGGAACGAGCTGATGCAGATCGCTCCAGACCCGATGATTTGGCATTGGAGTTTGGCATTCATGGGGCTGAATATCGTCTTTCTGAAGCACAGGCCTCGGCTATTCTGGATTTGCGTTTACATCGTTTAACAGGCCTGGAACAAGAGAAAATTGTTAGCGAATATAAACAATTGCTGGAGTTGATTGATGGCTATCTTGAGATTCTGGCAAGTGCAGTACGACTAATGGAAGTCATTCGCGAAGAATTAGAGGCTATCAAGGAAGAATATGCTGATGAGCGACGTACCGAAATTGTTATTGATCAGCTCAGTTTAAGCGAAGAAGATTTTATTACCGAAGAAGATGTGGTCGTCACCATGTCACATGAAGGATATGTTAAATCCCAGCGTCTGGAAGACTATCAGGCGCAAAGGCGTGGTGGTCGTGGTAAATCCGCAACGGCGACTAAAGAAGAGGATTTTATTGATAAATTAATTGTCGCTAATACCCATGATACGATCTTATGTTTTTCTTCTGCTGGCAAAGTCTATTGGCTAAAAGTGTATCAGTTACCGAGCGCCAGTCGTGCATCGCGCGGTAAGCCATTTATTAATTTATTGCCTTTAGACAAAGATGAGCAAATTAGCGCAATGTTGACAGTGCGTGAATATAGCGAATCCGAATATATCTTTATGGCGACTGAGGCCGGTACGGTTAAGAAAACGCCGTTAAAGGAATTTGAGCGTCAACGTGCTAATGGTAAGATTGCCATCGATTTACGTGAAGGCGATAAATTAGTCGGCGTTGCAGTAACGGATGGTAATCAAAATATTCTGTTATTTAGTAGTAATGGTAAGGCAAACTGCTTTAGTGAAGCTGATGTTCGTTCTATGGGCAGGACTGCAACAGGTGTTAGAGGAATGCGTCTGGGAGAAGAACAGAAAATTATTTCCCTGATTACGTCTTCTGAGGGGACGGTTCTGAATGTCACTGAAAATGGTTATGGTAAGCGGACACGCTTAGCAGAGTTCACTCGGCATAAACGTGGCGGGCAGGGCATGATTGCGATGCAAACCTCGGAACGGAATGGTAAGGTAGTCGGAGCTCTACTGGTTTCCGAGAATGATGAAATTATGTTGATTACTGATGGCGGCGTACTGGTACGCATCCGGGTCGATGAAATTTCGGTCGTCGGACGTAATACGCAGGGTGTTAGAGTAATACGCCTGGGCAGTAATGAAAAGCTGATTGGCGTGGATAAAATTGATGGTCTGGTTGAGGATGAAGAGTCCGAGACAGAAGCTGGGCTGGATGAAAGTAGAGTCGGTGACCAAGTTGAAGATAGTATAGATGCAGCAAGTGAACCATTAGAAAAATTAGACCCTGATACGGGTAAGAGTGAATAATGACCAAAGTATATAATTTTAGTGCCGGGCCTTCAATGTTGCCCCAGGCTGTATTAAAACAAGCACAAGCTGAAATGCTGGACTGGCAAGGTTCAGGCATGTCGGTGATGGAGATGAGTCATCGCGGAGCTGAATTTATGTCGATTGCTAAAACCTTGCATGATGACTTGCGGGAATTAATGGCAGTTCCTGATAATTATCAAATCCTGTTTCTACAGGGAGGAGCGACAGCACAGTTCTCATTCATTCCAGCAAATATATTAGGTGATAAACACAAGGCTTGTTATATCAATACGGGTGCCTGGTCTGAAAAAGCTATTAAAGGTGCAAAGTCTTATTGTGATGTTGTGGTATCTGCTACTTCTGAAGCCAATAATTTCACCAGTATTCCAGAGCGTTCCACCTGGAATATAGATGAGCAGGCTGCTTATTTACATTACACGCCGAATGAAACTATTCATGGTGTGGAATTTCAGGATATACCTGATGTAGGCGATTTGCCGCTAGTGGCAGATATGTCATCTAATATATTATCTCGTCATATAGATGTCAGTAAATTTGGCTTGATATATGCCGGCACACAAAAAAATATGGGGCCAGCAGGCGCGGCAGTGGTTATCGTCAGAGATGACTTAATCGGCAAGGCACAAAAAAGTTTACCTGATATTTTTAATTATGAAAAACAGGCTAAACAAGAGTCGATGCTGAATACACCTGCCACCTATACCTGGTATTTAGTGGGTCTGGTGTTGCAATGGTTGAAAGCCCAGGGAGGCGTTGCGGCGATTGAACAAATCAATCAACGCAAAGCGAAAAGCCTTTATGCTGCTATCGATCAGTCTGCTTTATATAGTAACCCTGTTGCAGTTGCTGATAGATCGCGGATGAATGTGCCTTTTATCCTTAGTGATGATACGCTTGATAAAGCATTTTTAAGTACTGCAAAAGAACAAGGCTTTTTAGCATTAAAAGGGCACCGTTCAGTGGGGGGAATGCGTGCAAGTATTTATAATGCCATGCCAGAATCAGGCGTTGAAGCCTTAATTCAATTTATGGCTGAGTTTGAGCGTACTCATTAACTAAAGCGTAGTATCCATATGACTGATGTAATCCCTCTTTCTGAGTTAAGAAATCAGATTGATGTAATCGATCAACAAATATTGCAATTGATTAACCAGCGTGCTTCGCTGGCTGAAGAGGTTGCCAGGACAAAGATCGCGTCTGGTGAAGAGAGTTGTTTTTATCGTCCGGATCGGGAGGCATTAGTTTTAAGGCGTATTAAAGAGTTAAATCCCGGACCTTTGAGTAATGATACGGCTGCACGTTTCTTTCGTGAATTAATGTCTGCCTGTCTGGCGCTTGAAAAACCATTGCAAGTGGCTTTTTTAGGACCGGAAGGGACGTTTACTCAGCAAGCCGCCTTTAAGCATTTTGGTCATGCAGTCTGTACAGTTCCAGTAACTACGATTGAGGAGATTTTTCAGGCTGTGGAATCAAGGGATTGTCAGTTTGGTGTAGTGCCGATAGAAAATTCCACTGAAGGGGTAGTCACTCCAACCTTAGACCGTTTTGTAGCGTCACCTGTGCAAATTTGCGGTGAAGTGGCGATCAGGATAGAACATAATCTGATGGCCAATGCTACTGACTTAAGCCAGATTACCGAGGTTTTATCGCACAGGCAATCATTGGCACAATGTCGTCAATGGCTGGATAAACATCTGCCAGGAGTGCCCTGTACTGAAGTCAATAGTAATGCTGAGGCAGCGAAAATTGCAGCTGCAAAACAAGGTATAGCGGCTATCGCGGGAGAGATTGCTGCCGAAATTTATCATGTACCGATTCTCGTACATGGTATTGAGGATCAATCAGATAATACCACGCGTTTTGTGATTATTGGGCAGTTAGCGTCTGCCTCAACTGCTGAAGACAAAACCTCATTATTGATTTCCACTAAAAATCATGCAGGCGCTTTATACGGTATATTAGAGCCATTTGCTAAATATGGGATCAGTATGACTAAAATTGAATCGCGTCCTTCAAGGCAAGGTTTATGGGATTACCTGTTCTTTATTGATATAGATGGACATCAAACTGATAAAGATATTACCTCTGCGTTAGAAGAATTATCATCTCGAGTTACTATGATAAAGATTTTAGGATCATACCCTAAAGCTATTTTATAAACTTGTATAGAATGGGCTTTTATACGCATATTAAATCCTCAACGCCGAATCTATAGTTCACTTTAATAACTCTTTATTTCCTATTCAAAATGCCATCAAGTATTTACCAGCTCGCCACAGCAGGCGTTCAAACATTAGTTCCATACCAGGCAGGAAAGCCTATTTCTGATTTAGAGCGTGAGCTAGGTTTAACCTATATTATTAAGCTAGCCTCGAATGAAAACCCCCTGGGGCCTGGTGAGAAAGTTAAGCAAGCGATACAGGCAAGTTTTGCCGATTTATCGCGTTATCCTGATAGTAATGGTTTTGCCTTAAAAGCGGTTCTGGCAGACAAATATCATTTAAAAAGTACTCAAATTACTTTGGGCAATGGCTCCAATGAAATTCTGGAATTATTAGCCAGAGCATTTTTAACAACTGAGCATGAAGTGATTTTTTCCCAGCATGCTTTTGCTGTTTATCCTTTGGTCACCCAGGCAGTTGGCGCACAGGCAAGGGTGGTTCCGGCAATAGATTATGGGCATGATTTAAAGGGCATGTTAGCGGCCATTAGCGATAAAACACGTTTAATATTTATTGCCAACCCGAATAATCCAACAGGGACATATTTAACTGAGCAAGCCTTAAATGAGTTTTTAGCGCTAATTCCTGAGCATGTAATCTGTGTATTAGATGAAGCCTATTTTGAATATGTTGCTAAAAATGATTATCCGGATTCAATTTCCTGGCTGGCAGAATATCCTAATTTAGTGATTACCCGCACTTTTTCCAAGGCATACGGATTGGCTGGTCTACGTGTGGGTTACAGTTTATCAAGTCCTGAGATAGCTGATATTTTAAATCGCGTTCGTCAGCCTTTTAATAATAATGCGCTTGCTTTGGCAGCTGCTGAGGTGGCCATACAGGATAGTGATTATTTGACAGCGACTATTGCTCTGAATAATGCTGGCATGCAGTTTCTAACGCAAGCCTTTTCTGCAATGGGTTTGCCCTGGATTGAATCAGCAGGCAATTTTGTTGCTGTCGATTTGCTACGCGAAGCAAGTACTATAAATACCGCTTTATTACATAAAGGCGTCATTGTGCGACCTATTGCCAATTACGAAATGCCTAATCATTTACGTATCAGTATCGGTACTGAAACTGAAAATGATTTTTTTATCAGTGCGCTTAAGGCTGTTTTAGCGGATGTTTAACAAATTATGCATTATTGGTGTAGGACTGATTGGTGGGTCTGTTGCACGTGCGGCCAGAGAAAATAACCTATGTACAACGATTTCTGCCTATGGGCGTGAGCAAGAGCTGGATAATTTACAGCAAGCTTTAGCATTAAAAGTTGTTGATAGTTATAGTCTCGATCTGGGGGAGGCCGTTGCTGATGCTGATTGTGTGATTATTGCAACACCTGTGGGGGCAATGCCCGATATTTTTAAGCAGCTTGAACCGTACTGGTCGGATAACGTGTTGTATATGGATGCGGGTAGTACTAAAGGGAGTGTAGTGACTGCGTTGTCTGAGTTGTTTTCCGGGATGCCGGCTAATTTTGTTCCGGCTCACCCCATTGCAGGAGCGGAGAAAAGCGGAGTCGATGCATCTCTGGTTGATTTATTTGAGGGTAAACGAGTCATTTTTACGCCCTGTGTACAAACCGGGGATAATTTCATTCAGCAAGCAACCCGTTTTTGGCAGGGTCTAGGCAGTACAGTCTCATATATGCAAATAGAACAGCATGATGCAGTTCTCGCTGCCACCAGTCATTTGCCACATATCATGGCTTTTGCTTTAGTGGATTTGCTAGGCAGAAAAGACGAGCAAGGCGATATATTTAAATATGCAGCGGGAGGCTTTAAAGATTTTACGCGTATTGCATCCAGTGATCCGACTATGTGGGTGGACATCTGTATGGCAAATAAACAACATATTATTCCATTAATTGAGCAGTTTTGTTCCGAGCTAGATGATGTTAAGCAAATGCTGCAAGGCAGTCAAGCTCAGGCACTGCACAATACTTTTACTTATGCCCGAAATGCTCGGCAGCGCTTTTTAGATCAACACAATAACATGACACAATCAATAATTTTTACTGTTCAGCCTGGCGGCCACTTACAAGGTGAAGTACGTGTGCCCGGAGATAAATCAATTTCGCATCGGTCCATTATGTTGGGTTCACTTGCTGAAGGTGTAACACATGTGACAGGATTTTTAGAAGGCGATGATGCTTTAGCTACCTTGCGTGCTTTTCAGGCGATGGGCGTGCAAATAGAAGGACCTGTAGATGGTAAGGTTACCATTCATGGTGTTGGGCTGGATGGTTTACAGGCTCCTAAAGAGCCGATCTATTTAGGTAACTCAGGGACATCAATGCGTTTGCTATGCGGATTGTTAGCAGGGCAAAAATTTGATGCAGTTTTGACTGGAGATAAGTCCTTATCGGGTCGTCCAATGCGCCGTGTCATTGACCCTTTAAGTAAAATGGGGGCGATAATTGAAAGTACCGAAAACGGAACTGCACCTTTAACTATTAGAGGTCAAAGCGGTGCTTTACAGGGTATTCATTATGATATGCCTATTGCCAGTGCTCAGGTTAAGTCTTGCTTGTTATTAGCCGGGTTATATGCACAGGGTGAAACCTCGGTAACTGAGCCAGCACCAACACGCGACCATACAGAACGTATGCTTTCGGGCTTTGCTCACCCTGTCAAACAGAAAGGTAATCAGGTAACAATTTCTCGACTAGGGCCACTAAAGGCAACTGATATTGAAGTCCCCAGTGATATTTCATCAGCAGCCTTTTTTCTGGTGGGTGCTTCAATTGCGGCAAATTCAGATTTGACCTTAAAGCATGTAGGTATTAATCCAACTCGCACGGGTGTGATTAATATTTTGCAATTGATGGGGGCGAATATTGAACTGCTTAATCAGTGCACAGTTGGAGGTGAGCCTGTTGCTGATATACGAGTACGTAGTGCTACTTTAAAAGGAATTGTAATCCCGGAAGAATTTGTCGCATTGGCGATAGACGAATTTCCAGTATTATTTGTAGCAGCTGCCTGTGCAGAGGGAACAACTATTTTAACCGGTGCAAAAGAATTGCGAGTTAAAGAAAGTGATCGTATTCAGGTAATGGCAGATGGTTTACAAATTCTAGGTGTTGATGCGCAACCAACGGAAGATGGCATGGTCATTCAGGGTGGTAAGATAGGCGGTGGAACTGTTGTTTCTCATGGCGACCATCGTATTGCCATGTCCTTTGCTATGGCGGCTTTACGGGCAAGCGAAACTATTATTATAGATGATTGTGCGAATGTAAATACTTCATTTCCTGGCTTTGTGACGCTAACGGCACAATTAGGACTTAATATCGGTAGTAAGGAAGCTTAATGAATATTCCTGTATTGACTATTGATGGTCCTAGTGGGGCAGGGAAGGGCACAGTAAGCCGCGCGGTGGCAAAAAAATTAGGCTGGCATTATCTGGATAGTGGGTCTATTTATCGTTCTCTGGCAATTTCTGCTCTCGATAAACAGATTGACTTGCAAGATATTGCCAAAATAACGTTGCTCGCCGAAAAAATGCATTTGGCTTTTGAATGTGATGATGTGTTAATTGTCTCATTAGATGGCGTAAATATTACCCACCGCTTAGCTACCGAAGAGACCGGTGCCGCAGCTTCAACGATAGCTGCATATCCTGAAGTGCGTGCGGTTTTATTGCAAAAACAAAAAGACTTTCGTCGGTTTCCGGGTTTGGTTGCTGATGGTCGTGATATGGGTACAGTCGTTTTTGCAGATGCCCCCTATAAGGTGTTTTTAACGGCTAGCGCACTCGAAAGAGGAAAAAGAAGATTTAAACAGTTGAAAGAAAAAGGAATAGATGCTAACCTTGATAAGATTACTCATGAGATAGAATTGCGTGATCGTCGTGATCGTGAACGAAAAGCTGCCCCTTTAATTCCGGCAGTAGATGCTTTTTACCTGGATTCATCTGATTTAAGTATCGATGAAGTCATAAATCAGGTAATTATTTTGACTGAATGAAGTAATATATTTTGGTGGCTGTATGATGACATACGGCTCTTTTTAACTATAGAGATAGAGACTTGGATTTTACATACAAGTCTGGGACATAAAACAATGAGCGAGAGCTTTGCTGAATTATTTGAAGAAAGTGTAAAACAAACGGAAATGCGTACTGGCGCTATGCTAGTTGGTACTGTCGTAGACATCGATAACGATAAAGTTATTGTCAGTGCAGGATTAAAATCGGAAGGTGTTATTCCAAGATGGCAATTTTTAAATGATGAAGGCGACCTTGAAGTTAATGTTGGCGATGAAGTCGAGGTTGCATTAGATTTAATCGAAGATGGCTTGGGAGCTACCTTACTTTCTCGTGATAAAGCGAAGAAACATAGAGCTTGGGGTGAACTGGAAACTGCTTTTGAAACCGAAGCTACGATTGTTGGTCGTATCAATGGTAAAGTTCGCGGTGGTTTTACGGTATCTGTAGGTGCTTTGCGTGCTTTCTTGCCTGGTTCATTGGTAGATGTTCGTCCAATCAGAGACACTACTTTCCTTGAAGGTCGTGATCTTGAATTCAAAGTCATTAAAATCGACCAAAAACGCAATAATGTTGTGTTATCTCGTCGTGCAGTGGTTGAAAAAGAATATAGTGCAGAAAGAGATGAATTACTTAAAACACTAGCTGATGGAATAGTCGTAAAAGGTATTGTTAAAAACTTAACAGACTACGGTGCATTTATTGATTTAGGTGGAATAGACGGTTTATTACATATTACAGATATGGCATGGCGTCGTGTTCGTCACCCATCTGAGTGTGTTGAGATTGGTCAAGAAATCGAAGTTAAGGTTCTTAAGTTCGACAAAGAAAAAACGCGTGTTTCACTAGGCATGAAACAAATGGCGGAGGATCCATGGCACGATATAGCTAACCGCTACCCAGCAGGCACCCGCGTAACAGGTAAGGTGAATAACTTAACGGATTATGGTTGCTTTATTGAAATTGAAGAAGGCGTTGAAGGTTTAGTTCACGTTTCTGAAATGGACTGGACTAACAAAAACGTTAACCCAGCTAAAGTTGTCCAGTTAGGTGACCCGGTTGAAGTCATGATTCTTGAAATCGACGAAGAAAGACGTCGTATTTCATTAGGTATGAAGCAATGTCGCACTAATCCATGGGATGAGTTTGCTGCTACGCATAATAAAGGCGATAAAATTTCAGGCAAGATTAAATCAATCACTGATTTTGGTATCTTTATTGGTCTTGATGGAAATATTGATGGTCTGGTACATATGTCTGACATTTCATGGTCAGATACACCTGAAGATTCGATTCGTGATTATCAAAAAGGCGATGAAGTAGAAACGGTTATTTTAGCCGTCGATGCTGAACGTGAACGTATTTCATTAGGTATCAAGCAATTACAGCAAGATCCATTCCAGAACTATATTGCTATTAACGAAAAAGGTAGCATGGTTAAAGGTGTGGTAAAAGAGGTTGATGCAAAAGGTGCTGTGATAACTTTAGCTGAAAATATTGAAGGTTATCTAAGAGCGTCTGAAATTCAGCGTGACCGTGTTGAAGATGCGACTAAATTACTTAGCGTAGGCGATGAAATTGAAGCTAAATTTCTTGGAGTTGACAAGAAAAATAAATCAATTTCTCTATCTATCAAAGCTAAAGATTCTGATGAAGAAGCGAGCGTCATGAAGGAATATTCAGAGCAAACTCCTGGGACTCCTACCATGGGTGATTTGTTTAAGCAGTTAGATAAGTAATAACTTAGCGTTAAAAACAGGGGTGTTAATTTGTATGGATTAACGCCCCTTGCTTTATGCAAGGGCGTTTTTGCTGTGGACAGTCAATAACGTTTAAATAAAATATCACAATAATTTTTAGGAAAAACTGTGACAAAGTCTGAATTAATTGAACAATTAGCAAAGAAACAACCTCATTTGGCTTTGCAGGATGTAGAATTAGCTGTCAAATGTATGCTGGAGCAGATGAGCCAGGCTTTATCGACTAATGAAAGAATAGAAGTGCGGGGTTTTGGAAGTTTTTCTTTGCATCATCGTAAGCCCAGGATGGGGCGCAATCCTAAAACAGGCGATGCCGTTTCTTTAACAGAAAAATATGTCCCACATTTTAAACCGGGCAAAGAATTGCGTGACCGTGTTGATGAAACCAGACATACTCATATCATAACGGATTAACAATATTACCTGAGACAGTTTTATGATGCGGATTATAGTGTTTGCTTTTTTTTTACTAATTGCTGTGATTGCTGTGATCTTCTCTTTGCGTAATTTCCAGGCCATATCGATTGATCTGTATTTTACGACCATACAAATGCCTTTGGCTTTAGCATTAACCATCGAATTATTTGCAGGAATCTTTATCGGTTTCTTAGTTGCATTTATGCATATTATTAAACTGAAGTCTCAGAATAAATTGCTAGATAGAAAAGTACGCCATATTCTGCCGCCAGACTCACGATAGTTATTCAGCTTTCAGAGCGGGCAATACAACTGCGCATGATTAATAAATTACTCAATAACTAATTCCTTGATTTTTCGAGTCAAAGTATTACGTCCATAGCCTAATAAAATAGCTGCTTCATGTCGGCGTCCCTGTGTGTGTTCTAAAGCAGATTTAATTAAGATAGATTCAGTGAGGGGGATAATTTGTTTGGCTATGTCATGTTGCTTAAGTATGATTTTTTCTTCTATCGCTTTTTTTAAGCTTAATTCCCAATTAGTCTCTGATCCAGATTTGCTTTCATTAGTTTCGCTTGTTTTATAAGCAGGTAACAATTCAGGTGGAAGATCGACTAGATGAATTTCTCTTCCTGAAGCCATTACCGTAATCCAGCGGCAAATATTCTCTAGTTGGCGCACATTTCCAGGCCAGGGTAGAGTGCATAAGTAGGCTTCTGTTTCATCTGTTAATATCTTGACCTCGCTGTCCAGTTCTTGTGCCGCAGAAGCTAAAAAATGCTGCATTAAAATTGGAATATCCTGGGTTCGTTCACTTAGTGGTGGAATGTGTATGCGTATTACATTAAGACGATGAAATAAATCCTCTCTAAATCTCCCCTGCTCAACTAATGCTTCAAGGTTTTGGTGGGTGGCAGCAATAATACGTACATTGACTCTAATGGGGGCGTGTGCTCCAACTGGATAAAACTCATTGTCAGATAACACGCGTAACAAGCGTGTTTGTAATTCAGCTGGCATATCGCCTATCTCATCAAGAAATAAAGTACCATTATCTGCTTGTTCAAATCGCCCGGCGCGTCGTGCATTTGCACCCGTAAATGCGCCTTTTTCATGACCAAATAATTCAGATTCCATTAAATCTTTAGGTATGGCAGCCATATTTAAGGCAATAAATGGTTTTTTTGCTCGCGGACTATGTCGGTGTAGGGATTTGGCAACCAGTTCTTTCCCTGTGCCTGACTGACCATTGATGAGTACAGTAATATGAGATCGTGCCAGGCGGCCGATAGCACGAAAAACCTCTTGCATTGCAGGCGCTTCGCCAATGATTTCAGAAGATACGTCATTATCATTGTTAAGTTTTGGCGTCTTGTTTTCCTGCGGCTGATTATGTAGACAGGCTCGCTGAACAACCGCAAGCATTTCTTCGATATCAAAAGGCTTGGGTAAATACTCAAATGCCCCCCCGTGAAAGGCTGAAACGGCACTTTCTAAGTCAGAGTGTGCAGTCATAATAATTACTGGCAGTTCAGGGTGTGTATGCTGAAGTTTTTTTAGTAATTGAAAGCCGTCCATGCCCGGCATGCGAATGTCGGATAACAGGACGTCTGGTGTATCATTTTCAAGTGCATTCAACATTTCCATAGCTGTGCCAAAGCTCCGCGTGGCGATGTTGTTTTTATTGAGTGCTTTTTCAATTACCCAGCGAATAGATTTATCATCCTCGGTAATCCAGACATGGCTGATATTGCTAGTCATTTACATTTCCTACAGGTAAATAAATTGAAAAAATGGTATTTTCTGCTGTACTTGTACATTCGATAATGCCGTTATATTGATTAATGATCGATTGAGAGATAGGCAGGCCTAATCCAGTACCATCACTGTGTCCTGTGATCATGGGATAAAAAATCTGGTTCATTAATTCCGGCTTTATGCCGCTGCCATTATCGATAATATCAATGCGTGCGGCTAATTTGTGACGGTTTCCGGCAATGGTCATTTGCCTATATATGCGAGTTCGCAGAGTAATTTCGCCTGTGTTTTGAATTGCCTGAGTTGCATTGCGAACAATATTTAAAAAGGCCTGAATTAGTTGATTTTTGTCTGCTTTTAGTTCTGGAATACTGGGGTCATAATCACGTTTGATGGTTATCGAATCACTCACTTCAGCCTGAACCAATTGTCGTACTCGTTCTAATGTTTCGTGAATGTTTAAAGCGACTTTATTAGGCAGTTTGTTAGGGCCGAGCATTTTATCCATTAAGGCTTTCATACGATTAGCTTCTTCGATAATTATTCGCGTATACTCTTTCAAATCATCCTGTTGTAATTCAATCTCCAGTAGCTGAGCAGCGCCGCGTAAACCCCCGAGAGGGTTTTTGATTTCATGAGCAAATCCCCGCATCAACATCCGTGAGGTGTGCTCTTGGGCAATGAGTTGTTCTTCTTTAGATATTCTTAAATGCCGATCAAGCTGTTGTAACTCTATAAGAACTTCTGCTTCTTGTTGGTTTTCAAGTATGGGCGTTGCGCTAAAGCTAATGGTTATGTTTTTGTGGAACAAATTCAGAGTCAGCTCACGGTCAAAAAAACCTTCGTTGTGCTCTATGCACTGTAATAAATCATCAGTAAGTGATAAATCGGCCCCAAATATATCTTTTGCAGATTTGTCCAGCAAATGTCTTGCACTATCTTCAAATAAAACTTCACCAGCCGTGTTGATATAAATAAGTTTGAGATCTCTATTGAATAAGAGGATAGCTTCATTGATGTTATCGAGAATTTTTTTATGCACTTTTAGGACTTGAAAGAAGTAGTTTATATAATTAAATATAAGCAAATTATGGGCCAATTTATAAAATTAATGAATTGGCAAGGGCAGAAATAAAAATCCTTATTATGCACCAATAATGATCTAAAGGGCATAAAAAACGCACCATAAAAGTGCGTTTTTTATTTTTAGCAAAAAAAAGGGCTACTAAATAAATAGTGGCCCTTTTCTATTAATATACCTATGACGGTAATCAGTAGTGGTTACAAGCTGTAGTACATATCGAATTCTACTGGATGCGTGCTTACACGTAGGCGTTGTACTTCTTCACTTTTTAAAGCAATATATCCATCAATTGCATCATCAGTAAAAACGCCACCGCGAGTCAGGAATTCACGGTCTGCATCTAATGCTTTTAACGCTTCATCAAAAGAGAATGCGACTTGTGGAATTGCTTTTTCTTCTTCTGGAGGTAAATCGTATAAATCTTTATCCATTGCATCACCAGGGTGAATTTTGTTCTGGATACCGTCAAGACCAGCCATTAGCATAGCTGAAAATGCCAGATAAGGGTTTGCTGTTGAATCAGGAAAGCGTACTTCAATTCGACGACCTTTTGGATTATTGACGAAAGGAATGCGGATGGAAGCTGAACGGTTACGTGCTGAATAAGCGAGCATAACAGGCGCTTCAAAGTGAGGTACTAAACGTTTGTAGCTGTTAGTTGATGCGTTAGTGAGTGCATTTAATGCTTTAGCATGTTTAATGATGCCGCCTATGTAGAATAAAGCTGTTTCAGATAGACCGCCGTATAAATCACCCGAAAATAGGTTAACACCATCTTTAGCTAAGGATTGGTGTACGTGCATGCCGCTACCATTATCACCAACAATAGGTTTAGGCATAAACGTCGCTGTTTTTCCATATGCATGTGCAATATTAGCAACGACATATTTTAATTCTAAAACTTCATCAGCTTTTTTAACTAATGTATTGAATTTAACACCGATTTCACATTGGCCTGCTGTTGCTACTTCGTGGTGATGAACCTCAGTAGTCTGACCTATTTCTTCTAATACTAAACACATTGCAGAGCGCATGTCTTGTAAAGAGTCAACTGGAGGTACCGGGAAATAACCGCCTTTTACGCCAGGACGGTGACCGATATTACCATCTTCATAGATTTTTGAAGAGTTCCAGCCTGCTTCGTCTGAATCAATTTGGTAGCCGCAGCTACCCATGTCGGTATTCCAGCGTACATCATCAAATACGAAAAATTCATTTTCCGGGCCAAAAAAAGCAGTGTCTGCAATGCCGGTAGATTGTAAGTAGGCTTCAGCACGTTTTGCGATAGAACGTGGATCGCGTTCGTAACCTTGCATATCTTTTGGTTCGATGATGTCGCAACGTAAAATTAAAGTATTGTCATCAAAGAATGGATCGATTTTAGCTGAAGCTGGATCTGGCATCAAGATCATGTCAGATTCGTTAATGCCTTTCCATCCTGCCACAGAAGAGCCATCAAACATATTACCCTCTTCAAAGGTGTCTTCATCAATGCTGTGAGCAGGGAAGGTTACATGTTGTTCTTTACCGCGGGTATCACAAAAACGGAAATCAACAAATTTGATATCGTTTTCTTGTATTAATTTTAGTACGTTATCTACTGACATTTAAGACATCTCCTAAGGGTTGTTTGAATTAGCTGTTAATATACAGCCTAGCTTAACAAATATAGCATATTACAATATAAAAATAAAAATTGCCTGTTTTCTTGAGTCATGAGACTTAAGTATATTTAAAGCATAAATTATGCCATATATTAATTTATTGTTTTACTGTGATTGATTTTGTTGAATTAAAAAAATCAAAGATGAAAGTGCGTTATTTTGATGCAGTAAATTTAGGTGAAGCAAATATAATTGCTTTGCAAGAGGAAAGCCGTAAAAATTCTAAAACGAAAAATATATACTAGATACTGATATGAGAGGATGCAATGCTAATAGGAATTTTGGTATCATTAACATTCAATTGTTAACTTTGACATGCATAAACTTTTAAACAATAAAGTATTATATTTCTTGTAGGTTCTTTGCCCATAGAGTGTTAACTAATTTTCAAGAGATGCTGATCCCAATTTTTAATGCCAGATGAATGGCTTTTAGCGCTTTGGCCGAAGTTAACAGTGAACTTATTTAATAAAACAAAGTACATTGATTTATAAGTAATGATTGCATAGAGAGAGTGAATCAGGGATATAACTACCAACTCTCCAATATTTAAAATTATTGAAATATTGCTTTTGGAGTTAATTCAGCTCTGTTGAATTGGATTGTCTTTGGAGTTTTAGATCAAATTGTGTCTATTTTAAAGAATATAAGTTGACCTTAATGTTGGTGTCGGGGCACTCAGGTTCTGAAGGGGGGTAGAATTGAATCAGCTTCCCTCTGAATAACGGGCGAGGGTATAAGGGAGTATTTAATTAATAGTAACATTGATAGTCAGCAAGTGACACTTAGAGAAATGAGCTTGCTACTTTAGAATGTTCCTTAAAACCCAGAAATCGCGGTTGACCGCTATAAAACATTACCTGATTACGTACAACTTACAGCCATATTAAAAAAATTTTAAATATCAGTATGTTAATAGTCTCGTCATTCCCGAAGTTTTTTATCGGGAATCTTTGCTTACCCCACGAGATTCCTGCTAAAAGCGTGCAGGAATGACGAATATAGCTGAGAGTTATGGGTAATCAGGAAACGTTATAAGTGACTGAATATAAAATATAATGATCGTAAATACTTGTCATCTGTTGGGTGACTCTACTCCGCTTCACGGTTTTGTGCATAAATCTGAGCATGAAATACTGCGTTACAGTTCTTGCCAAGGGCTACGGCCATTGTCTGCGAGCTGTGCCTTGTCTTTCACACTCAGGTTTTTCACAAAATCCATGCTCAACTGCGGTTTTTAGGTTAAATAGAAGGTTTTTTTGTAAATGAAAATCGACGATTGATTAGTGGGGAAAGGTTCTAATGATAAAACTAACTAGCTCTTTGTTTAGAGTTAGCTGTGTCAGTGCTGTTACTTTTTTGATGGCTTCATCTGTCCAGGCAGCAAATATAAATGAAAAAGTAGAAAATGCGCTCTTGTTTGGTGAGCAAGGTCAATATGGGCAAGTTAAGTTTGATTTACGTTTTCGTTACGAAAATGTATTCATAGCTAATGATTTACCCATAAAAACAGCGAATGCTAATACTCTACGCTTGCGTTTTGGCTATCTCACGCCTGAGTTTCATGGTGTGCAAATTTATGCTGAGTACGAAGGCAACCTTGCTATGCAGGACGATTATAATAGTTTACGTAATGGTTTGACGAATTATGAAGTTGTTGCAGATCCGCAAAAGCAGGAACTTAATCAATTTTGGTTGAGCTACACTGGCCTTCCTGATACCTTAATAAAAGGGGGGCGTCAGAAGATTGTTTTAGATAATCAGCGGTTTATTGGTAATGACTCCTGGAGGCAAATGGAGCAAACCTTTGATGCTGTGTTGATTAGCAACCAATCCATAGAAAACTTAACGCTAAACTTTATCTATATAGGACAAGTGCAGACAGTTATTTCTACTGAGCATCCGATTACCATGCCTGTGCTGAATTTTAGTTATAATTTTGGACGCTTTAGTACCTTAACAGGATATGGGTATTGGTTAGCTGATTATGTTGATGCTGTTAATTCAACTCAAACATACGGGGTGCGAATACATGGCGATCCCAAGTTAAAGCATGATATTCAGTTATCCTATGATGTGGGGTACAGTAATCAGGCTAACTATCAAAATAATCCCGGCAATTATGCCCTAGATAGATACAATATTATATTAGGGGCCACGTATGCCGGGATTACCATTAAATCGGGTATGGAGCAATTAGATGGTAATGGAACTTATGCTTTTCAAACACCTCTGGGCTCAACTCATCTCTTTCAAGGGTGGGCGGATAAGTTTATTGTAACGCCTGAAGACGGCATACGAGACATTCAAGCATCCATAGATAAAAGTTTTTATGGTGTTCAATTTTTATTTGCTTATCATCACTTTACTGATTCAAATAGTCATGGAGAATATGGTAATGAATACGATGTTCTGGTCTCCAAGCATTTTGGAAAACATTATCAATTACTGGCTAAGTACGCTTTTTATGACGCATCTGATAGTGTAGCCGCTGTTGATGCAGGTGTAGGAGAAAATACCCAGAAAATATGGGTGCAAGGCAATATGAATTTTTAAACTGTAGATCGGCTTAGGTTTATATTAGAAAAAAACCTAAGCCGAAAAAGCAAGTTTAAGTAATCGCTTTCTTGATACGTTGCAAAGCAGTCTGCAAGTTTTCCATACTCGTGGCGATAGAAATTCTAATATGTCCCGGGCAGCCAAAAGCTGAACCTGGAACTAAAGCGACGTCAGCATGTTCAATAAAAAACTCAGCTAAATCAAGATCATTATTAATACCATCAAGCTCAGCAATCAAATGTTCCACATTAGGGAAAACATAGAATGTTCCATCAGATTTAATGCACTCAATTCCAGGGATGTTATTTAATTCATCAACCACAAAGTCGTGACGTTTTTTAAATTCTACTAGCATGGTATCAATACAGCTTTGATCACCTCTCAAAGCCTCTTCAGCTGCTACCTGAGAAATAGAAGTTGGATTAGATGTGCTTTGTGACTGTACTTTACGCATACCTGCAATAATCTCTTCTGGACCAGCCGCATAGCCAATGCGCCAACCGGTCATCGAATAGGCTTTAGACACGCCGTTAAGTACCATTGTACGACTATAAAGCTCAGGACAGGCATTGAGTATATTTACAAAGCTGCCTTTTTCCCACAGGATATGTTCATACATATCATCAGTTGCGACTATGACATTTGGGAAGTCCAGTAACACCTGAGCAAGTGCTTGTAGTTCATCTAAAGAATAGGCTACTCCTGTAGGATTAGAAGGGCTATTAATAACAAATAAGCGGGTTGTATCGGTAATAGCTGCACGCAACTGAGCTGGCGTTATTTTGAAGTTTTGTGCTTGCGTAGTTTTGATAATCACCGGGATGGCATCTGCAAGCAGAGCTATATCAGGATAAGAAACCCAGTAAGGTGCCGGAATAATAACTTCATCACCTTTGTTTAATAGAGCCTGAGCTAAATTATAGAAGCTTTGCTTGCCACCAGAAGACACCAGGATTTGCTTAAGTGTATAGTCAAGGCCATTATCGTTTTTAAATTTGTCAATAACAGCTTGTTTTAAGCTTGGCGTGCCATCAACAGCTGTATATTTTGTAAAGCCATCATTGATGGCTTTAATAGCTGCTGCTTTGATATGATCAGGGGTATCAAAGTCAGGTTCGCCAGCACCCAGGCCAATAATATCTTTTCCAGCTGCACGCATTTCTGCGGCCCTTGCAGTAATTGCCAGAGTGGGTGATGGTTTAACTGCGCTAAGTCGGTCAGAAAGTTTGATACTCATTAAGCTCCCTCGAATCAAATGATGGTTAGGTAAAAACTTGAATTATACCTTATGAATAATCGTTGCGAACTGATAATCGCATAAGTGGCCTGACGAAACTAAATTTGCAGTATTTTCGGAATGTACGTGTAGCATGATAGGGACGATGACAGTGCATATATTGCCATGATGATTAAGTTTAAAGTAAGCTAAATTGTCAGGTCTAATTGGTTTTGACGGATAGACGTTTTAAGTTATTGGAATGCGTGAACTTTGTCCAGCTGCATTGATCTTTTGATTGCATTAGTTATGACTGTTTTTTAATTGGATTGTGTTGACTACTAAATGTATTGAGTCTATGGTGAGGTCACTGTAAATTCAGCCGCCAGAGTTATAGTTTTTGGCGTATAAAATGATTATCTTTACTTATTTTATTTTTAAAAGGAGATATGTGTGATGTTATATTTTTATTCGATGATGAAATGGTTCAGGCTCGCTGTACTATGCATTTTGTGTTCGCCGGTTATCTATGCGGCACAAGAATTATCGGACTCGGAAAAAGAGGAAGCGCAACAATTAGGTTTGGAAGTATGGTTCGGCCGACCTACGGCGTTCAAGACCTGTCCAGACCCTGAATCTAATCCTGCTCAGGAATACGCACTCTGTGCATCTGCACAGTGTTTCACTATTGATAACGTGGCATATTGCAAATGTGATCAGAAGGTAGGGCAAAGTATTTCTTTGCCCTTTTTCTTTACTAACAACAAGCCATCGGCACCGGGGCCAATTGTAGGAGATGTCTGTGATTTGATGGAAGTGTCTGGCGAAGGTGACTTTTTGGTGAGCACGTTCTCTCCTCCTCCGCAGTTGGTAAAGGGATATCCTGGACCTGATGCTCAAGCAATATACACGTGTCCAGGCTCTGGAAATTTGTCTGCACAGTGTAATGGCGGACTCTGTGTCAAAGCTACCGCTGGAACAAATTGGCCGTTTCTGGGTGCTATAGGCAAAGATGAGGTTGTCTGTTCATGTCCCATAGCAGCATCGCCCCAATTTGGTTTTCAGTTCATTGGACCAGCCGATTGTGATCGTGAATTTTTCGAGCAGTATTGTGGTGTTCAGGGTGGTGGTAGTGGCGGTACGAGTGTATCCACGGGGACGCGGTTGGCCGTCGGTGCCGTCACGGGAAGCGGCACGGTCCTTACAAAGCTGTTAGAAGGCAACGTCCCACCTACGAGCCGTTGCTTTTTTGTTCCCGATTCGGCCAATTGACATATAAACATCTGCAGATAACTTCGCGGGTTTAGCCAATAATACCGCTACCAATGACACATGAACGTTTTGATTTTTTTGAGGTTAAAACGGCTGGTAGCGGTATTATAAACCAGCAAATGGATTTTAAATATTTTCAGAAAATACAAGGCCTTTCAAGGTAAAAAACACTCATTCAAATCGAGTTCCTTATCTGAAAGAAATCCCTACTCCCCTTAGTCCACAATACCCATCAGGGTTCTTGGCTAAATATTGTTGATGTTCATTTTCCGCATAATAGAAAATAGGCGCATGGGCTATTTCTGTTGTGATTAGATCTAGTCCGGCCTTATCGAGTTGATGCTGATAATGTTGTTTAGAACTGAGAGCGGTATCAAGTTGCTCGACAGTGGTTGCGTATATAGCAGAGCGATATTGTGTACCGATATCGTTGCCCTGACGCATTCCCTGAGTTGGGTTGTGGGCTTGCCAGAAAAGAATCAGTAAATCCTGATAGCTAATTTTCTCTGGATCAAACATTACTTTGACGACTTCGGTATGCCCGGTTAACCCGGTACAAAGTTCTTTATATGTCGGGTTAGGTGTTAGTCCTCCAGCATAGCCTACCGCAGTACTGAAGACGCCTTTTTGTTGCCAAAAAAATCTTTCAGCACCCCAAAAGCAGCCCATAGCGAAGATTGCTTCGTGGATATTTTCCGGGAAGGGCGGTGCAATAGGCTGAGCAGTGACAAAGTGTTTTTCAGGAATACAGATTGCAGTTACACGACCAGGTAACGCTTCAGCTGGAGTGGGGAGTGATAATTTTTTTTGTGAAAATAACATAATATTAACTTTAAGTTTTAAAATGCCTTATTTGGCCGACAAAACTCTGCATAATCAAAGCACATAAAATAAGCCCCGAACCGATTGCAATTTCCAGTGTTAACGCTTCCTTATTCAAGTAATGACCTAATAATAGTGCTAATACGGGTGAAATCAAGGTGATTAAAGCTACGCGTGTTGCCGGCAGATGCGTCAGAATATAATAATATAACGCAAAGCCAATCGGGGTAGCAATGAGGCCTAAATATAAGATTGACAAAGTACTACTGATTGGCAGTGTGTTCGGTAGTGTGCCATCAATTAGCCACCAGGTAACTAAATAAAAGGGAACCGCGAATAGCAATCCACCCGTTACTTGAGTGATAGCTGGCAATTTAGCATGAATTAGTTTTACCCAGACGGCACTGAAGGCTTGTAAAAAGGTAGCAAATAATACACCGAATACACCTATGGCAGTGTTGTAGCTAATGTGCAAGGCAGAATGAAACATCACAGTGAGTCCTGTAATACCGAGGGTATACGCCAGTAATTTATCCCAGGATAAGCTTCTTTCCTTAAGCCATAATGCTGACAATACCGCGGTGATAAAAGGTGTTAGACCGAAAATAACGGAAATCCAGCCGGAGGGGATAAATTGAGCGGACCAGTAAACGGCCATCATTGCGCCATAAATTTGCACAGCAACCGCGAAATAAGTTTGTTTAGCTTTACCGTGCCAGAGCAGCCGTTGGCGCATAGCTAATAGCATAAAGAGGGTGCATATCAGACCTATACACATGCGCGCGGTGACAGAGAAAATAAAGCTGGATCCTTCTGCACTCCATTTTATAGCCAATGGCGTTGTTGACCATAGCAATACTATAAAGATAAATGACAGCACAATACGCATTATAGATAGCCTGTTGATTGTAGAAGGATTAACCCCGCAGTGATGATCAGGGTACTGCTGGCTGTTGATAACGCAATAATTTCAGCGGCTATTGTGCCGTGATCGGTCATTTTTTTAGCCATAATATAGCTGGATACTGCCGTTGGTGATGAGAGCATCAGATAAATAAGGCCTAATTCCTGGTCTCTAAAACCCAGATAAATCGCGAGAATAGTACCTAATAATGGCATAAATAATAATTTGCAAAGTGTGGCCCAGATAACATCTTTAGGGTGATGTTGAAAGTTTTCCCAGTATAAGCTTCCTCCAATGCAAATAAGCGCAAGGGGGAGCGTCATTTGTGCCAGATATTGACCTGATTGGTTTATAAATGTCGGTAGAGATACTTGCAGCCCTGAAAAGACCAAACCTAAAAAAACGGCAATGATAATGGGGTTTGTCAGGATGGATTTATAGGGCTTGTGTCCCTTGGGCTTTAATATTAAAACTGATAAAGGGTTATCTATTATAGCTATGAGTGCCATATACAGACTGGCGACTGCCAACATTTCTGTACCGTAAGCATTGAATACCATAGCGATGCCAATAATACCCAGATTTCCTCTGAACGCACCCTGAATAAAAACACCGCGTTTATCTGGCTCAATTAAAACCAGGCTGACTAACCAGAATAGCATAGCACTGGCCAGGGTAAATAAAACACCATACAAAAAAAGCGGAATATTGGTGGCGTGAGCAAGGGGGGTACTTGCAATGCTGAAAAACAGTAGACATGGCAAGGTGATATTAAACACAAAGCTATTGGCGATATTGATGAAGTGTTGATCTATAAAGCCTGTGCGACGGAATGTAATACCTAATATTAACAGTATCAGAATCGGTGCTGTGACGTTTAAGGCAAACAGAAATTGCTCGGACATTTTAAATAATAATGTAGAGTTTTTTTGACTTAAATGACCAGCGTGTGACGCACCTGATAGGGTTCAAGTTAATTCACTGATAGGTGATTGTAATTTATGTTGCCATTGCGCAACTTTCTTTTTTAAATCCTGAATATTCAGCGTCGTCAATTGTTTGTTTTTTAAGCAATGTTTACCTGCGACCCAGACATCGCTGACATGATGACGTGAGGTAGAATACACAATTTGCGAAATAGCATTATAAAGCGGCTGTGTTTCTATTGCAGATAAATCTATGGCGCAGATATCTGCGGCTTTGCCTCTGGTTAAAGATCCGGTAATATCGTCTATCCCTAGAGCTTTAGCGCCGTTTAGGGTAGCCATGCGTAATGCCGTTGCGGCATTAACGGCACTGGCATCCTGAGCAACCCCTTTAGCTAATAATGCAGCGGTACGCATTTCCCCGAGCATATCCAGATCATTATTACTTGCTGCGCCATCAGTGCCCAGGGCAACATTGATGCCCGCATCCAGACACTTTTGTACCGGACAAAAACCACTGGCCAGTTTTAGGTTTGATTCAGGGCAATGCACAATATGCGCACCTGATTGTGCAAATTTGGTGATTTCACTATGCGTTAATTGAGTCATATGTACCGCAATAAACGCAGGGGTTATCAGGCCTAATTCATGCAGGCGTTTTAGGGGCCGTTCACCTTGACTGACTTCAGAGTGTGTTTCATGAACATGCATATGAATTGGCAGATTCAATTCATCTGCGAGCGAACTGATTTGACGTAATGGTTCATCAGAAACAGTATAAGGGGCATGAGGTGCAAAAGGTGTACGTATTAAAGGTTGGTGACGAAGTTTTTCATGTAGTGCCAGCCCTTTTTCCATATATTGCTCAGGGCCGCTAGCCCAGGCAGTCGGGAAGTCAATCATGATAAGTCCGACATTGGCACGTATACCATGCTGAATAGCCTGGTGAGCGGTGATTTCAGGAAAAAAATACATATCATTAAAACAGGTGGTACCGCCACACAGCATTTCAGCAATCGCGAGATCGGTTCCATCTCGTACAAAGGCTTCATTCACCCATTTTCTTTCTAAAGGCCAGATATGGTTTTCCAGCCAGTCCATAAGCGGTAAATCATCAGCAATACCTCTAAATAGCGTCATGGCCACATGTGTATGAGCATTGATGAAACCAGGAACAAGGGCATGGTTGCTCAGGTCTTCTTGTTGCGCAGCCTGGTATTTTTCCTGTGCCTGTTGTTGTGGCAAGATATCCAGTATATTGCCTTCATGAATCACTAAGGAGTGATGTTCTAGTATAATTTCATGGGGTTCTATAGGTATAATCCAGCGAGCATTAATAAGAGTGTCAACTTGCATATATTAAAGTAAGTAGGGCGGTTATTGATCCAGAAAAACGCGATAAGCCAGGTCGAAATCTGTCAGTAAAAGATAGGCTAGATTACCTGTTATCCTGTTAATTTTAATTCGTGCATGATTGCAAATAATAATGATAAGTGAGTATACGTGTTAATGAGTAGTTCCCCAAATAAACTCAATGTCCATGCTTTATTATGGCAGGATAGGCAGTTATCAGTATTGGATCAGCGGCTATTACCGGACCAGGTGCATTATGATATTTACGCCACGGCTCCTGAGGTTGCTGAAGCGATAAGAAGCATGCGTGTGCGTGGTGCGCCAGCGATAGGTATCGCTGCAGCTTATGCTGTTGCCTTATCAGTACAACAGTATTTTGTAGCAGATAATGTTGAATGGCAATATAAAGTGAATGCTGATATTAAAATACTGGCTGCGTCTCGGCCGACGGCAGTGAATTTATTCTGGGCGCTAGCTGTCATGCAGGAAAAATTGGCATCCCTGCAGGATTCGCCCGTCGATGCAATGATCAATACGGCAATAGAGATTCATCAACAGGATATTGCCGCCAATCAGCAAATGGGTGAAATAGGCGCGGATATTTTAGCTGATGCTCAAGGCATATTAACCCATTGCAATGCTGGTGCTTTGGCGACAGGCGGTTACGGAACGGCGCTGGGGGTGATTCGTAGTGCGTATCACCGACAGGCACGCACTGTCTTTGCCGGGGAAACGCGTCCCTGGCTGCAGGGTGCACGCTTAACAGTGTGGGAGCTGGCTAAAGATAATATCCCGGCAACACTTACTGCCGATTCTGCAGCAGCGATGTTGATGCGCAGCGGGCAGGTTGACTGGATTATTGTCGGCGCTGATCGTATTGCCGCAAATGGTGATGTAGCTAATAAAATTGGCACCTACTCTTTAGCTGTTTTAGCCCAATATCATGGTATTAAGGTGATGGTTGTCGCTCCCGTATCAACAATAGATTTTACGATTGAAAACGGCGGCCAAATTGAAATAGAGGAACGTGCTGCAAGTGAGTTATTACCGGCTAGTTATGTGCAGGAGGGTAGTTTAGTCAATGCATGGAATCCTGTTTTCGATGTCACGCCGGCAGAATTAATCAGTGTTATTGTCACCGAGCGTGGCGCGGTGTTTAATCCTTTTGAACAAGGTGTTAGAAAATTAAAAAATGAATATTGAATTTAATAAAAAAACCGGGGCAAACCCGTGGCTGGCCGTGCAGAGTTTAGCAAAAGGTACGTCTTTACTATGGCATAAGCGATTAAGAAAATATGTATTAATCCCGATAGCGATCAATTTAATACTGTTTTCCGGTATGCTGTATCTGGGTTACCATTATGTCGGCGTGTTAATCGCACAATTTATACCCAACTGGTTACTATGGCTGGATTGGTTAATATACCCATTGTTTTTTATCAGCTTTTTTGTCGCTGGTTTTTTTACTTTTACCTTAATCGCTAATTTAATCGCATCCCCTTTTTACGGAGGTTTGGCCGCTAAAACACAGCATATCCTGAATGATCAAACAGGAGATATTCAAGAACAGGCAATACTTGCTGTTTTAGCCTCTGAGTTAAGGCGAATTGCCTATTTAGTGAGTCGTGCCATTCCCATTGTTATTATTTCAATTATCCCCGGAGTAAATTTGATTGCTCCGGTTTTATGGGGACTTTTTGGTGCATGGGGCATGAGTATGGAATATTTTGCCTATCCTCTGGAAAATGAAGGCGCACTCTTTTCTGAACAAAGACAGTTACTTAAAACAGTCCGGATTGGCGCTTTAAGTTTTGGCGGAATGGTATTGTTAGCTTTGATGGTTCCGGTGTTAAATATTGTGATACCTCCCATTGCCGTGATTAGCGCAACCCTATATCGTAATAAATTAGCTGTTTAACCTCAGTTTATTTGGTTTTGCAGATTTGAAATGTTAACAATAAAAAGGTTAAAACAGGGCTGATATTATGAAATTTACTTATCCTCACTGGCATCGTCTGCATCAACAGTCAGATCAAATGGAGTTAAACAGTTCTGCTGACAAATCAGGTTTGCCGCCAGGGTCGCTGGTTCACATCGGCGAAGTGCATGACATTACAAGCAAGATTTCAATTATTCAATATAATGCTGATACTTTGGTGCAGCATGAGGATGTTATATTTTCAGAATTGAGTCAGTTTAAGGATAGTGATCTTATTACCTGGATAAACATTGATGGTTTATCTGATACACGTGTGGCGGAAAGCATAGGCCACGAGTTTAATATTCACCCGCTTGTTTTAGAAGATATTTTAAGTACTCAGCAACGTCCCAAGCTAGAAGAGTATGAAGATTATCTCTATCTCGTTCTTAAAGGCATCAGTGCTGAGAGCGACGCAGGGTTTAAACTGCAATATGATCAGATCAGTGTTCTGCTACTGGAAAAATATGTCATCACCTTCAAGGAAAAAGCAGATGATGCCTTTAAGTCAATCTATCATCGCATGGAAAATCCTCATGGGCGCATGCGCAAAACAGGAAGTGATTATCTTGCTTATGCATTACTGGATGCGATTGTAGACGAATATTTTGTTGTTGGAGATAGTCTCGATGAGATTATTGAGCCTCTGGAAGATAGCTTATTGTTGAACCCCGCTGAAGAAATACTGCTTACAATCCAGCAAATTCGCCGGGAATTGATATCCATGAGACGCAGCGTATCTCCGTTGCGCGAATTATTGAGCACCATCCAGCGTTCAGATAATACGCTTTTGACAGTAGAAACCTTACGGTATTACGCTGATATACATGACCATGTGTTGCGCGTTACCGATTCGCTGGAATCATACCGGGAAAGAATTGCGATTATGCAGGATATTTATTTATCCAGTATTAGCAACAAGATGAATGAAACCATGAAAGTATTGACTATATATGCTTCCATTTTCATCCCGCTGACTTTTATAGCTGGTGTATACGGGATGAATTTTGACTATATGCCAGAACTGAAGTGGCAATGGGCTTACCCTGTTTTATGGGGAGTCTTTATTTCTACCGGCATTGTTCAGTTAATTTACCTAAAAAAGAAGAAGTGGTTATAACAGTGCAATATGAGGCTATGGAGCTTGCTTAAAATAATTGTCAGTGACCAGGCGAACTGAAAAATCGATTGCCACCGATTGGCCTAATTGCTGAGTGAGTTGTTGTTCAAAGTCTGCCAGTTCCTTATTGTCCGGTATGTGCGTACTCATCAAATCAGCACTGATTTTCAATGAACGACCTAAACGTACTTTAATATTACGTAATTGCAGGGTTTGACCGCTAATAGTGTAACTCTGCCTGAGTAACTGTTTTTTTACAGCGGCGATTTTTTGCATATCAGCAAAAGATAAAATCAAGGGGACTGAAATTACTGCGACCATAAAGACTGAAATCGCAATCCCTTTTTTAGCGCGTGAGAACGGCGCATAACCGATCGCCATAAAGGATACGCCAGCTGCCATAATGATGCCTGTTAAGTTGGTTAGAAATAACAGCATGGCGCCATAAAAAACATTGAAATTCAACCAGCCAATACCAATGCCTGAAACGCATAAAGGCGGAACCAGTGCAACCGCAATGGCTACGCCCGGTAAACTTTTGGCGATGTTTTCACGGGCATTGGCAAAAGCGCCGGCGATACCTGAAAGTACAGCAACGAGCAGATCCAGGGTGGAAGGGTGGAGGCGCCCTTCGATTTCATTGGTGATTTCCTGAAACGGCAAGAGAAAGGCCATCAATGCAGATAAAGAAAGCGCAATAAACATGCCTGTCAATAAGGTGGCAAAGGAGCGCCGACTTAAATCAGAGTCGGAACGCAATAAACCCATTGAAGAAGAAATAATGGGTGACATTAATGGCGCTAAAACCATGGCACCAATAACCACCGAGGGGCTGTTTAGAAATAAGCCTAAAGTTGCCAATAAAGCGCTAAGGATCATCAATAATACAAAAGTATTTGTCGTTTTAGCATTTTCCTTTAAGGCCAGGAATAGATCTTTAAAGTCTGATTCCAGGGCGTGTGTAAAAAAAGGCAACGCGGCACTTAAATATTTTACTCTGCTGTCTTGCTGGGGGAGTTGTTCGCAAATAACATTTTCTTTGTCATCGGCATAGTGTTGACTGTCGCGGAATTTATTTCCTGCATTGACTTTGACACCTTCGCTGAGTATTTCTATACATAATTCATGCGTGGTTAATGGTTTATTGTTAACCAGGAAATGCGTTTCGACAGGCGATTTGATATTTAACGCAGCAGTACGAATATAGCCTAGTTGTTGAGGTAAGTTTTTTTTCTGAGTAGCAAGCAGTAGTGATGAAGATAGCTGTAGATAGGAAAGGATCGATTGTGGTGCAAATAAGGCCACAGAAATACGCCTGTCTCGTAAAGAAATAGAATCAATAAACAAATCAGTTAATAGACCACTTTTATGAAAATCCAGTAAGACCATGCCGGTAATTGCAGTTGAAACAGTTTTACCTTTTGCGGTAATCAAGGTAACCGGATGAGGGGTTAGTGAAAACGCATGTATGAAACGTTTTATTTGAAACCTGATTTTACCTAAGCCAGTAAATTCATGGCTATCGCCGATAAATTCGGTCATTGTCGTCTGATTTTCCAGGTTAACGCCATTGGTGACAATTTCATTGTTACACACGATGATATCAATAAACAGCGGCTCGTCATGTAAAGCAATTTCCAGACACGCGTTAAAGTCTTTTGGCAGGTCCAAACATTTATAGAACTGGCTGGGTGGATCGCCCTCTATCGGTAAAAAACCGAGGGACATGTGATTTTGATCGGCAAATAACAAAACTTGTGGGTAATCTTGTTGTTCAATCCAGACTAAAGCATGATTTAAGTCATCTTTAATGTGAATGGCAGATAAATTTGCCAGCTTTATCTTACGTACCTGAATACCTGCTTCCGCTAATAGAGAGTGATTAATAACATTATCTAATTGGTCTTCTACACAAGGTGAATAAATGAAATATATTTTTTTTTGTAAAGGCATGCTTTAAATGAGGTTTCCAGAGAAAAATATGGGTTCTGATTACGAGTCTTGTTGATTGATTTCATTACTGACATTGCTGTCAATAAAAATCACTTCAGAAGCTTTATGACCGATTCCTTTAAATAATCGACCTAAAATATCTGCGCCGGTAATAATGCGCTTTTCCTTACCCCAGATAAGTACGACATCATGTTCGATTTCACCGTCATGGTTCTTGTCCTTTGTTGCGACCCCCCTAATATGAGGAATAATGTCACCCATAGGCGTATTCATATCGCGAACAATCAATGGTCTGTGGCAGTAATGATAAGGATCAAAAGGATGATCAAGATCAAAAATGGCCGCACGTAAAAAACCATCCGCATCAATAATCAAACGTGGCTCATCATTCATATCAGTCAGGACCACCCAGTTATGCCCTGAGGCGTGTACCTGCTGTAAAAACGGGTCATTTGCAGTACGCTCTATGACGGGGATAATCGGCAGGTCTAACGATACCGGTAATTTAATGATTGATTTCGGGTTAATCTTTTCGCCTTCATTGGTTACGCTGATATCGTCGATAGCAAGAAAGTTAAGCGCGCCAACGCCTTCGATATGATCCACATCCGCTTCTTCAGCTTCGATGTGCTTGGTGATGAAAGAGCGTAGATCTTTCTCCCGCAAATAATCAATACCTTCTTTGCCTAGCCATAAGTCCAGCATAATGGAAGAGGTTTTCGCGACCGGGTAAAACAGAATTTGATAAAATCTTAACACCGGCGCAAGCATCGCTGCCATACACAAGGCATTACGTGAAAAATACGCCTGTGGAATAATTTCCCCAAGAAAGGTAATGACCACTGTTGAAAAAACAAAGGCACTGATACCTGTTAACAAGGAATTAGATAATAAGGTCAGCAATACGTTAATACCGACATTACCCCATAAAATGGTGGTCAGTAAAAAGTTGGAATCCTGTCGCATTTTGAGGATTTTTACAGCCGCTTTATTCCCCTGACTGACCTCAACTTCTAACTGTAAACGACTTAAAGAAAAGAAAGCCAGATTAAGTCCTGAAAACATTGCTGATTGCGAAACACAAAACACAATGCCAAACCATTGTAAAGTCGCAATATCCAAATATTGCGGTATATAATTTTCAAACATAATTTCTCTGGTGATAAAAAATACTGTAAAAAAGTGCAGCTGATAGCTTGAATTATAAGGCGTTTATGTGCTTAGGCTAAATTGTCTGGATAGCATGCAAGAGTATCTTGTCGCAGTTCGCTGTTAAATCGTTGAATAAAATGCTGGGTTAATTATTTCGCGAAAGCTGCCCTAAGTCTCTGGACCGCAGGTATAATCTTGTTGTTCAAAAGAATCTGAGAATGCAGTGATCTAAAGCACATATTATTGGTTGGTCAAATAAAATGTGTATAGATATTTCCAAAGTAATTAGTTTAGCAATGTTTATTGCACAAAAGACACTCCTCATGTGACTTTTTTTATTTCTTGCTAGTCTTTATCACCCGAATTCATATAATAACTGCAACACCTCTTTAAAGGGTTAGATGGTATAGTTTCCGTTGACTAAAACCTGAAACTAAAAAGAGGTGCTCAATGAACACGTTTAACCATCTAACCCAAGAGGAAAGATTTTACATTTATACGCAACTAAAACAAGGCGTTTCTAAGAATCAAATAGCCATCACATTGGGGCGTCATAAATCGACTATTGGACGTGAAATTACGCGTAATACAGGTCAGTGTGGTTATCGTTACAAGCAAGCTGAGAGAATAGCTAAACAACGCCATATTGATAAGCCCAAAAACATCAAGATGACGGCTGAGTTACAACAGATAATAACGCCTTTAATCAAAGAGAAATGGAGTCCTGACTGTATTTCAGGACGCTTAAAACAACAAGGTAAGGACTCCGTCAGTCATGAGACTATTTACCGTTATATTTTAGCTAACAAAGCAGCCGGTGGCGATTTGTATACTTATTTGAGGCATCAAGCCAAACCTTATCGTAAGCGATATGGAAAAAATGATTATCGCGGAACGATACCCAGCCGTGTTGATATTGATGAGCGACCACAAGTGGTTGATGATAAAACGCGTTTAGGTGATTGGGAAGCAGATACTGTTATCGGTAAAGGACATAAAGGCGTATTGGTGACGCTGACTGAACGGGTCTCAAAGCTCAACTTCGCCATCTCAATTGAGCGTAAAGAATCTGAATTAACGAAAGAGGCGATTATCAATGCTCTTGAGCCTTTTAAACGTTGGGTTCACACGATTACCTTTGATAATGGACGTGAGTTTTGTGGGCATGAAGCCATTGCAAAAACACTCGACTGCGGCACTTATTTTGCCAAACCGTATCATTCGTGGCAACGAGGTTTAAATGAAAACCACAATGGCTTATTAAGGCAATACTTCCCTAAAAAAGAACCTTTGGATAAGGTAACTCAAGATGAGGTTGATAGTGCAATTACAGCACTTAATCATCGTCCAAGAAAAGGGTTAAATTACAGAACTCCATGGGAAGTATTTTGCCAAATAACGGGGGTTGATATAAATAAATCACAGGGTGTTGCATTAATTGCTTGAATTCGCGTCACTCTTTTTCTACACAAATAACAGGAATATCGTAATAAATGACAGAGCTGGAAAATACACAGATAGAAATAAATGAACTTTCTCTGGATCAGGTTTTTATTCTGCTCGAACAGCAGAATATCGATCAATTACAGTTATTATTAAGTAGCGCTCTCCCCGGGCAAATCGCGGATATTCTCGAAGCGATGCCACCCACTGAGCGTAAACAGTTGTGGGCACTGATTCCTGAGTCTTTGGGATCCGAAACATTAACATTTCTGCATGATGAAGTGCGTAATGCGCTGATTATAGACATGCCGGCTGAAGAGCTGATTGCTGCTGCAGAGCTGATGGAAGTCAACGATCTGGCTGATATGATCGAAGAGCTTCCGGAGCCGGTACGACAATCGATTGAAGATAATCTTTCTGCTGAAATACTTGAACATCTGGAAACAAGCCTGTCTTTTGATGATGGCACGGCAGGGCGATTAATGAGTCCTGATGTGATTACCGTCAGAAGTGATGTTACTCTGGAGACAGTGCTTCGTTACCTGCATATACATGAAGACTTACCTGATTATACTGATGGTTTAATGGTAATCAATCGGGAAGGCATTTATCAAGGAAAATTATTATTAAATAAACTGTTGACTCATCATGAGGATACTCTTGTACAAGAGCTTATGAGTATCCAGCATCAGGCTATACCATCGCTCACCAGTGAGCATGAAATTGCCTTGTTTTTTGAACGATCCAATTTCGTTTCAGCGGCGGTTGTTGATGAAAATAACCATTTACTAGGTCGGATCACTATGGATGATGTGATACATATTTTGCGCTCCGAAGCAGATCATGCACTGATGAGTAGTGCTGGTTTAGATGAAGAAGCTGATTTGTTCGCACCTGTTATTAAAAGTGCTAAACAACGTACCATTTGGCTGTTTATCAACTTAATCACTGCTTTTTTAGCTGCCTGGGTGATTGGCATGTATGCAGAGACAGTGGAAAAAATAGTGGCGTTGGCGGTATTAATGCCGGTGGTTGCCAGCATGGGAGGTATTGCGGGAAGTCAAACCCTGACGCTGACTATCAGAGGTCTGGCCCTAAATCAGATAAGTTCCGGGAATACCAGTTGGTTGGCACGTAAGGAAGTGCTGATCGGTATCATAAATGGATTGATTTGGTCTGCTGTGGTCGCTGGAATTGCGTGGTTATGGTTTCAGGATATAGGGATCAGTTTAGTTATTGCGGCGGCAATTGTGATTAATTTAATTGCCGCAGCGGCGGCAGGTATTGCCATTCCGTTAACGCTTCATCGTCTGGGCATCGATCCAGCGTTGTCAGGCGCGGTTATTTTAACGACTGTGACCGATGTGGTTGGCTTCATGAGTTTTCTGGGCTTGGCGACTCATTATCTTCTATAAACAAAATTAAACTCACGAAATCTTATTTGCGCGACGAGATAGGCATTATATTTACAATTTGTAGCATGGTATTTTTCTGTTACTATTGAAAACTATAAAAATAATAAAAACAGGGTGCTCTATATGCCAGATTGTTCATTTTGTGGTGCCGCAGAAGAGAAACAATACCCTCTCTGCCATTCATGCGGCGCAATTCGGTATCCAGTGGAAAATAAACGCATCAAAGATGTGCTTAGTAGTCGACAGCAGAAATTAAAACTTTCTGCTTCAGTTGCTGCGGCTATTATTACACCCGGTGCCTTCTTTGTTCTGGCCTTGGTGGGGGCCAGGCATATCAATGCAAAAATAAAAAATCAGAAATATAAATAGCTAATAGCTAAGTTTTTTGATTTCAACAGGGGGCAGACTTATCCCCAGTGTCTAAGGTTTCCAGTTGCTTCCAGCGATTAACAATCTTGCAAAAAATTTCAGCTGTTTGCCTGGCATCATACAGCGCTGAATGGGCCTGCACATTATCCCACTCCATGCCTGCTTCCTTGCCAATTTTAGCCAGCACTGTCTGTTTATACATTAAACCACCCAGGGTGGCAGTATCAAAGGTGCTAAACGGATGAAAAGGACTGCGTTTTATTTTTGTGCGGTTAATGGCCGCGTTTAAAAAGTTGATATCAAAATTAGGATTATGTCCGACTAAAATGGCGCGGGTGCATAAATTGCGTTTGACGGCATGTTTAATCGGCACAAATAATTTATGTAATGCATCTTTTTCGCTGACTGCCATGCGAAAAGGATGGTAAGGATCAATACCCGTAAATTTTAAAGCGGATGGGTCTAAAGTTGAATTTTCAAACGGAATAATATGTGCAGAATAGCTTTCTGTAATGTGTAATTGCTCATTTTCATCATATTCAACAATCACCGCAGCGATTTCTAGTAAGGGATTTTTTTTTGCATCAAACCCTGCTGTTTCTATGTCTACAACAACAGGTAGATATCCTCTGAAACGTTCATTTAATGGATGTTCAACTGATTCCATGGTGCTAAATATTAAATTGCTGGGTAAAATGTATGCTATGTTACGCGAAGTTTCTGTGCGTATAAACTTTTTAGCTAGTATTTAAATAAGTAATGATAAATAAAATGAATAAATATCGCTTGATTCTTGGGGGAATTCTTCTGTTAATGTTGCAAGCCTGCTCGACTACCGTGGCTCATCCGGATCCTGCTGATCCCTGGGAAGGGATGAATCGGGATATTTTTGCTTTCAATGATCAGGTAGATAAATATGCTTTAAAACCAGCTGCCAAGGGTTATCAATGGATAATGCCCACGTTTGCAGATACGGGCGTCACTAACTTCTTTTCTAATTTAAAAGATATCGGTGTCAGTATTAACGATTTTTTACAGGCTAAACCTAAGCAAGGTGGTATGGATGCTGCTCGATTCTTAGTCAATAGTACCGTTGGTATTGCTGGATTTATCGATGTTGCAACGATGATTGATCTACCCAAACATGAAGAAGACTTCGCGCAAACACTGGCTGTATGGGGTGTGCCTAGAGGGCCTTATTTAGTTATCCCTGTTCTGGGGCCTAGTTCAGTTAGAGGTGTCGGTGGCTACGTAGGGGATGCCGCTGTACACCCTCTTAGCTATACGGGTTTTTTTGGTAGTTCAGCTTTGTCCTGGGGACTATCTGCCGGATTGCGTAGTGTAGAAGTTATTGATGTCAGAGCTGACTTTTTGGGAGCGGAAGCCGTGGCCTCGGAAGCGGCCGTAGATCGGTATATCTTTTTCCGTTCGGCCTATATGCAGCGCAGAGATTATTTAATCAATGACGGTGCGGCAAAATCATATAACTTTGAAGACTTTGAAGGACTGGGCGGAGAAGATTTGGGCGCGGACTTATATAAAGATTTGGATTAATGATCCTGGATATGTCCTGCCAGGCTTAGCTTCTTATGCTTTGTCATAAGAAGCTAAGTCGTAAACATCAGTATGTATTTTTAGAATCAAGCTGAATAAAATCAGGCTTGTAATTTCCAGTGTAAAGTTTCTCCCGCTTTAAGAGGTACCAATCGCGTTTTATCAGCTACGGGGTAATATTCAGGTACTTGCCAGGCTGTTTTTTCTAAAGTGATGCGCCGTGTATTTCGGGGTAGTTGATAAAAATCAGCTCCATAAAAACTGGCAAAACCTTCTAATTTATCCAGAGCTCCGGCTTTATCAAAAGCTTCAGTATAAAGTTCAATCGCTGCATATGCAGAATAACAACCGGCGCAACCACAGCTATTTTCTTTTAAATGGCTTAAGTGTGGTGCGCTGTCAGTACCTAAAAAGAATTTAGGATTACCACTGGTTGCCGCGCTGACTAATGCTTCTCGATGGGTTTCCCGTTTCAGTATCGGCAGACAATAATAATGCGGTTTAATCCCGCCAACTAATAGCGCATTACGATTATAGAGAAGATGCTGAGGTGTTATAGTCGCCGCAATATTGCCGGGTGTTTGCTGGACAAATTGCACCGCTTCACGGGTTGTTACGTGTTCCAGTACTATACGCAAATTGGGAAAGTGTTGGTGAATGGTACTCAGTTTTTGCTCAATAAAAATACGCTCGCGATCAAAAATATCTATTTCCGGGTCTGTAACCTCACCGTGTACCAGCAGTGGCACATCAAGTTTTTCCATTGCTGCAAAGACCGGGAAAACAGCATTTAAATCGGTCACGCCCTGGGCAGAATTGGTTGTCGCACCAGCAGGGTAGAGTTTAAAGGCATGCACAGCAGTTGAATCTGCTGCTTGCTGGACATCGTTAACCGTCGTTGTATTCGTCAGGTAGAGCACCATTAACGGAGTGAAGTTATACTGACCGGATGTTGCTTGCTGGATTTCCTGTTGATAACTTAGCGCCTGGCTAACATTGGTCACCGGGGGTTGTAAATTGGGCATAATAATAGCACGCCCAAATTGCCTGGCTGTATGATTAATCACCGTTTTTAGCATTTCACCTGTACGTACATGCAAGTGCCAGTCATCGGGTTGGGTAAGCGTTATTTGTTGCATTTTATGTGCCTGGATGTGAATTTTTTTGAAGTACAAGCCGCAGTTTCTTGCTTGTATAAGAGCTTATTACTAAAATGAACGGTTAATTTTGATTTGCTTATTGAAAAAAAGCAAATCAGTCTCCATATTTCTAGTTATTTTTCTTTTTCGGAGTAGCAAATGCCAATTTATGAATACCAGTGCCAGGCTTGTGGTAACGAGCATGAGGCCTTGCAGAAAATGAGTGCAGAGCCGCTGGTAACCTGTCCTAGCTGTAATGAGCCAGAATTGAAGAAAAAAATTTCTGCGGCTGGTTTCAGGTTAAAGGGCGGCGGCTGGTACGAAACTGATTTTAAAAACGGGAATAAAAAAAATGTTGCCGGTGAAAAATCAGCACCTGCCGCTAAGACCAGTACAGCTGAATAATGTTGTAACCGTCAATTTAAACAAGAAGAGTTACCGGTAAGAATGATTCATGCCGATAGCGTCAATAAACATTCAATTAATAGAGAAAAGATATATGCGTACCCATAAGTGCGGAGAATTAAACAAAGATAACTTAGGTGAATCAATTGCATTGTGCGGCTGGGTACATAGAAGACGTGACCATGGTGGCGTTATTTTTATCGATTTAAGAGATCGTGCCGGATTGGTTCAGGTGGTTTTTAATCCTGAATCTACAGAGACCTTTGCTATTGCGGAAAGCGTGCGTAGTGAATATGTTTTACGTGTTGAAGGCGTTGTCAGAGAACGCCTGGAAGGCACTGTTAATGCGAATATGGCAACTGGCGAAATTGAAATTCTTGTCAGCCATGTTGAAGTACTGAATGAATCAGAGACGCCACCGTTCCCGATTGAAAGCGACATAGAAGTTAATGAAGAAATGCGCTTGCGATATCGTTATATTGATCTGCGTAAAACGTCAATGCTGGAAAAAATGAAAATACGTCGTGATGTCACACGTAATTTACGTAACTTCCTGGATGCGCAAGAGTTCTTTGAAATGGAAACGCCTATCTTAACCAAGGCAACGCCTGAAGGTGCGCGTGATTACATTGTTCCCAGCCGTACCCATAAGCATTCATTCTTTGCCTTGCCGCAGTCTCCACAATTATATAAACAATTGTTGATGATGGCAGGGATGGATCGTTATTATCAAGTGGTTCGCTGTTTCCGTGATGAAGATTTACGTGCTGATAGACAGCCTGAATTTACTCAGTTGGATATTGAAACCTCGTTTATGAATGAAGATAAAATTATGGCTATCATGGAAGACATGATGTGTAATTTATTTAAAGACGTGCTTAATGTTGATTTGGACAAGCCATTTCCACGCATGACGCATGCAGAAGCGATGTCACGGTTTGGCTCTGATAAGCCTGACTTACGTATTCCATTAGAGTTAGTGGATATTGCTGATGAAATGAAAGACGTTGAGTTTAAAGTATTTTCAGGTCCGGCCAATGATCCCAAAGGACGGGTTGTTGCATTATGCATTCCTGACGGAGCAAAATTAAGCCGTAAAGATATTGACGCCTATACGAAATTTGTCAGTATTTATGGGGCGAGAGGCCTGGCATATATTAAAGTCAATGATCGTAATGGCGGCCTAGAAGGATTGCAATCACCGATTGTCAAATTTGCACCGGCTGAAGTATGGGAAGCTGTGTTAGAAAAAACCGGTGCACAAACAGGTGATCTGATTTTCTTTGGTGCAGATAAAACCAATATTGTTAATGAAGCAATAGGCGCATTACGCGTAAAAATCGGTTTAGATTTAGGCCTGTTAGAAGGTGTCTGGAAACCCCTTTGGGTGGTTGATTTCCCAATGTTTGAATGGGATGAAAAAAGCCAGCGCTGGAATGCCATTCATCATCCTTTTACCGCACCCAGCTGTTCTGAAGAAGAATTAAAAGCTGATCCGGGTGCGGCTTTATCGCGTGCTTATGATTTAGTGCTTAATGGAACGGAAGTGGGCGGTGGATCAATTCGTATTAATAAAACAGCAATGCAGTCTACCGTTTTAGACATTTTAGGCATAGGTAAAAAGGAAGCGAATGATAAATTCGGTTTCTTATTAGAAGCGCTAAAATATGGTTGCCCTCCGCATGGTGGTATGGCTTATGGATTAGACCGCTTGGTCATGTTGATGACCGGTTCGAGTTCAATTAGAGAAGTTATTGCTTTTCCTAAAACCCAGTCAGCCGCTTGTCCGTTAGTTGATGCACCGGCAGTGATCAATGAAGAGCAATTAAAAGAATTGCATATTAGACTGCATAAACCCATTGTTAGCGAAGAAGCTTAATATATAAGTGTAGGGCGTGGCTTTAGCCCGCGTTTAAGTACATAGATATTTGCGGGCTGAAGCCACACCCTACAAAAAGAGTTATTGAGAAATTATTATGACTGCATTAGCTATTCAAGACTACGCATTACTTTCAGATGAAGAATGTGCAATAAAAATCGGGCAGGCGAAAGCCTCATTAGGTAATCGATGTATCGTTTTAGGACATCACTATCAGCGTGATGAAGTATTTCAGCATGCGGATATTTCAGGTGATTCATTAAAGCTCTCCCGCGAAGCCGCTGAATCCGATGCCGAATATATCGTCTTTTGTGGCGTGCATTTTATGGCGGAAGTCGCTGATATTCTGTCTCGCCCTGAACAGATTTCCATATTGCCAGATTTAGCCGCAGGCTGCTCAATGGCGGATATGGCGAATAAAGTCAATGTGCAGCGTTGCTGGGATGAGCTGGCTAAAGTGATTGATGTTGAAAACACCGTCACTCCCGTCACATATATTAACTCGGCGGCAGATTTAAAAGCCTTTTGCGGGCAACATGAGGGTATCGTCTGTACCTCATCGAATGCGCAAAAAATTCTTGAATGGGGTTTTGCAAAGCGGGAAAAAATACTGTTTTTCCCCGATCAGCATTTAGGCCGCAATACAGCATTTAAAATGGGGATTCCTTTAGATGAGATGGTGGTCTGGGACTTCACCAAGCCACTCGGTGGCCTGACTGAAGAGCAAATCCGTAAAGCAAAAATGATCCTCTGGGGCGGCTATTGTTCCGTACATCAGGTCTTTCAACCTGAACAAATTGATGCTTTTTTGCAGCGTTACCCTGAAACTAAAGTGATTGCACACCCTGAAGCCTGCTTTGAAGTGTGTCAAAAAGCTGATTTTATCGGATCTACCGAGGTCATTTTAAAAATCGTCCGTGAGGCTGAGCCGAATACCCGCTGGCTCGTTGCAACCGAGCTGAATTTAGTCAATCGCTTACATGATGAATGTAAAGCGGATGGTAAAAATGTGCATTTTATGTCACCGACATTAAGCATGTGTTCGACTATGTTCCGCACCGATCCGCAACATCTGGCCTGGATTCTGGAAAACCTGGTTGCTGGACAGGTGGTTAATCGAATAACAGTTGCTGCCGAAGAGGCAAAATACGCCAAAATTGCGCTGGAGAATATGCTTTCTATCAAAATATAGACGGGATGGACTACAAAAGTCAGCGATATGTATGCAAGTAATAGCTGAAATATTTTCTCAAGGCGAAGAAATCGTTAGCGGCCAGACGGTTGATACGAATGCGGCGTGGCTATCACAAAAACTTGTGCAAATGGGCTTTGTTGTTAAACGGCATAGCGCCGTTGGCGATAATTTAACGGATTTAAAAAAACTGCTCCAGGATGTTTCCTTACGCGCAGATTTCTGTATTTGTACCGGCGGTCTGGGGCCAACCATCGATGACCTGACGGCACAGGCGGTAGCGGAAGCATTCACACTGCCCTTGCAATTAGACACTGTCGCACTGGAGCAAATCAGCCGCTATTTTAGTTGTCGAAAACGCGATATGGTTGACATCAATCGTAAACAGGCTTTTTTTCCACAGGGATCACAACGTATTGATAATGAATGGGGCACGGCACCGGGTTTTTCATTGCAGTACAATCAATGCTGGTTTGTCTTTGTTCCTGGCGTGCCTTATGAAATGAAAAATATGTTTACCGCAACAATTGCCCGCCAGTTGTCGCAGCGTTTTGTGTTACAGCCAGAGCAGTTGATTACCTTGCGATCTGTGGGTATTGGTGAATCCGATTTACAGCAAAAACTCAATACTCTGATATTGCCTGAGGGTGTGCAACTGAGTTTTCGCGCTGCAATTGACGATGTGCAAACCAAACTTATTTTTCCCCGCGATGCTGAACAACCGCTGGTAAGAGCGACGGTTAATCAGGTTGCAGAGAGTATTGGCGATTATATCTTTGCCATTGAGGGTCTAGATGATTCTCAGGGTGGACTTGTGGAAGTGATCAGTCAATTAATGCGCCAGCAGCAGCTTACCCTGTCGGTTCAGGAAACAGCCTCGCAGGGACTCATTGCTGCAAAATGTATCGCACAGCCCTGGCTGATCAGCTCGGTTTTTAATCTATCCCTGCAACAGCAGACTGAAAAACTGGCTATAGCGGATTACCTGAATGCTGCAGTAAGCATTGCCGAAAATAGACAACAACAGGATGGAACCCAGCTTGTCCTGGTTCAGTTGTACGAAGGTAATACTGAACAATTTCAGCAAAAAGACCAAAGCATTAAACTCTTTACCGTACTACTGACTCCCTCCGGAGTGATACATAAACAGCGTTCAATCGCAGGCTCAAATACGCGGAAGCAAAATCAGGCTGCTATTTATGCGCTGGATTTATTAAGACGTTATTTGCAAAATAAAACCCGGTAATAGGCTGTTTTTTTGTTAGCATGGTGTTTTGTTGCATTTAAGCTGTCGTAAACATATACAAGCATGTTTGCCTGATTGACCGGCTAATATCAACTTTTTGAGGTAAATTGCCCTGAAAATAAAAAAGACAGGCAAGGTTGCTTGAAAATCAGGGTGATATCAGCTTGTCAGGGCGAATGTGCCTGATAATAATATAGTTAGCCATAATAAGGGGGATAAGGAGTTGTTAATTGACTAAAAGAATAGATGAAGCACGTAAAGTTGGCGAGGCACTACTAGATGATCTTGAAACCTCATCTTCGCCGATTGATGCAATCTTAATGAGGGCAAAACGGCTAGCCCGTCTAATGCGTGACTCAGATGCGCAGTTATGGCTAGATCTAGAAACAAGAGGATATCCAACAGATTTTTCATTTTCAGACCTTGGCACTTGTAGACAATACGCAGTTTCTGGTGGGCGGTTAACTGTCGAGGATTCTAAATATTACAGTCAAAGCTTACCCGAAATAGAAGCAAATGCAGAGTCTGATGAGGCTTTACTTGATTCTTTACGTACTACTCGTACGCCAAATACTAAAGTAAAAAACTTTATAGAAAAGGACGCTACAGAAGCGTTGATGTCTACTCAACTAAAGATACAATTTAATCAGAAAAAAAACTACGCAAGCACTAAATCTTTATATTCTTCAATGAAGTTGGCAGTACATAGTTATGCCACTGACACATACTTAGCTATTGAACTTGGCGATGTGGCTGAGGATATTTTTGAAAGCACTCGTAATATAGTTGATGCATTTGTTCGCTCGCATTGCCCAAATGCGGCCGAGAAACTTATAGCTATAAATGAGAGGATGAGCGACGGCTCTACTGAGTCACGTTCCGCTGCGCTAACTTCATGTAGAAGGCTATTAATGGAAGTGGCAGACTCTGTCTTTCCCGCACGAGATGAAGAATGGAAAGACCGAGGTGGTAAAGCAAGAAAAGTTGGTGTTGAACAATATAAAAATAGATTGCTTGCCTATTTAGCAGAGTTAGGTGAAAGCAGCGGTTCATTTACACTATTAGAGTCAGAATTAGAACATCTTGCGTCTCGTTTAGATGATATATATAACAAAACGTGCAAGGGTGTTCATATTGATGTATCAGAAGGTGAAGCGCAATTAGCTGTGATTCATACATATCTATTTATTGGTGAGATAGCTACGTATACGTCACAGGTTGAATAATTTGGCTAACAAGTCAATTAACAGCGACCGCAAAAGCGCGTCGCGTTATTTCGAACGTTAGCTTTCAAAAGGAAATCATGTACAATGATTGAACTTAAATTCCATCGTCGGCAATGTCCTGTTTCGCAATAGCGGACATTGGTAATTTGAAAAGGAATTTTTTATTGAAGCGTTTCAAGACCCTCGACGAACTCCGGCCATATTTGCAACTTCCGACAATAAACACTGGTCGGACTGTTACACCTTTAGGACCAAGTGGGCCAGTCATGACCGACATGGAACAGTTAACAGCCATGACAGACGAAAATGGCTTCATCATTTTTCAATCCGGCCTAGAATTAGCACCCTTCGCGTACAGGGGGCAAACGGAAGATTGGCCGTGCGTTCCTACTTTAGCTAGAAAAGAAAAAATCGAAGATCGGCTTTTGGCTGCCTGTCAAAATATTGCATTCCAAGACATTCTTTCAGAACATCCATACGTTGTAATAACGAAAAACTCGACTTTCACAGAGAGGCTGCTGTATGTCGACGTTTCTGGTTTGGCGCAGCATTACGGCCTCGCTACTGACATGCTGGACTTGACCCTTAATTTTGATGTGGCGAGTTTTTTTGCAACTTGTCGTTGGAACGATGAAAGTAGATCGTTTATCCCAATAAATAAGGCAAAAAAATTGGGAGTCGTTTATCGAGTGATGTTCCCATTACTGGTTGATCAGATTCCTAAACGAGCTACTACTGTGGGCTGGCAACCATTACCACGGCCTGAGCAGCAGCGAGCAGTAGGTATCCTCATGCGCGCTCAGGATGACTTTGCAAAATGGCCACAAGTTCAAATGATTAGGTTCCGCCAAAGTAAAGAGGTTTCTTTGCGTATTTTTAATCTTTTCGATAAGGGAGAAATATTGTTTCCTCCTGATGTTGCTGCTGATATGGCAGACGAAGCGAAGAAACTAAAATATTTTACCCCTACCCAAATAGAGCGTGCTTGGAAAGCGCTAGAAATCTTTGATCCATTAACTCCCAGCGGTATGGAGCAGCGCCAGTCGATAGAAAAAAGCGCGGAAATATATACTTGCCATGAGCTGAAATTATCTTGGGATAGTTACAATATAGAAAAAGACCATGATAAGCTAATGGCTCAACTGCAAAGCGAATTATCAGAAGTTAAGTATCGTCGTGCGTGTTATCTATAAATTTCGTATGGAAAAGATAAGGGTCTACTATAGAATTATGGAGAGAAATGACAAGTGAGTAATAGATATGATGTTTATAGGAAAAGTTATCTATATATTTATATATTTTAGAAGTTACGCATTGACAGTCAATGTTAAACTATAATACAGAAAAATGCCGAATCCACTATAAATCTAGACCTTGATAAGAGAAATAACCCGCCCATCAACTGCTCGTTGTACTTTACCGATGTACATAGGATTTTTGTTAAGTGAGCCTAAACAGGCTAGCTGTTGCCGGCTAGGAGAAGTTATGTCAATTTCACATGATAGCGTCAACCGATTTCTGAATCGTGAATCGTATACCGGGCGCGATTTATATAACGAAGCCAGTCCTACTTTGAATTTAAAGGGCGGAACCTTAAGTGTTGACGATAGCGTACTGGATAAGCCTCATAGTCAGTACATGGCTTTTGTCAGTCATTTTTGGTCAGGCAAGCATCACCGAGCGGTCAAAGGGATTAACCTTGTTACTTTGTACTACACGGATACTCAAGGAAAACACCAACCTGTCAATTTTCGAGTGGTAGATAAAGCCGAAGGGAAAACAAAAAATGACTACTTTCTGGATATGCTTGCAGAGGTATTATCTTGGGGGCTTGAGCCAGGCTTTGTAACAGGAGATAGTTGGTACAGTTGCGTAAAAAATCTTAAACGGATTAGAAATCATCAGATAGGATTGCTCTTTGCGCTGGAAAGTAACCGCTTGGTTTCTGTTGAAGAAGGAACATGGGTTCAAGTTAAGCAACTAGAAGTTCCAGAGGAAGGCTTGGTCGTTTGGCTCAAAAATTTTGGGTACGTGAAATTATTTCGGACAAAGTTGAAAGACCAACTTCGCCATTATATAAGTGCACTACCTAATGACGAGCAAACCAAGTCCTTTGGCAGTAGGGATTTTACCGAACAACATGATCGGCATTGGCAAATTGAGCAATATCATCGTGCAATTAAGCAAGTATGTAACATTGAGCGATTTCAGGTTCGCAGCAAAGGAGCCATTAAAAATCACCTTTTTGCTGCAATTTGTGGGTTTGTTCAATTACAAAAATTGAGCTTCGCAGAGGTCATTAGTAATTGCTATAGCGTGCAAAGAAATTTATTCAAAGATATCATGGCTTCATTTATTGAGACGTTTATGCCAAATATAAGCCATTTAAACCCAGAATTTCAACCTGTCGTCAATGCGTAACTTCTATATTTATATCTGCAAGTGCAAGCCGAATTTTTTTCGATTATTCAACAATCTGAAATTCTCTCCAAAGCAAGTGGCGGGCATCTTGCCAGGGGTGTAAAATTGAACCTGGTGGGGGTGTGGCTCATGGGGTCCGTCGTACTTTAGGGTAACGGCTCGAACTTGAAATGCCGCCCCCGCCACTTGCGCCGTCCGAGACGTCTTTATTGGGATGGTGCCGAGTGATTTCATGTGGCTTTTTTTGGGGTCATTTGTGGCTCTACTAAGTAGACGAGACGCAGGATGGTGTTGTATCCACTGTTAACGTTGACCTATGGAGACCGTCATGAACATTCATAATTTAGCCCATTTACAAGTTGCAGTTGATATCGGTAGTCACGAGCATTATGTGGCTATTGGCCTTTCTGAGGGAGGGATTCTGGATGAATTTTCGATTACGCATACACCAGCAGGGTTTCAGTATTTTTTTAGCCGTATTAAGCTGCAAGAGCATTTATACAACCGACCTGTAGACGTTGCTATGGAAGGTTACAATGGCTGGGCTCGACCATTGGATAGCCAGATTCAGAGCCACGGTTATCAGCTTTACAACGTCAACAACCTCAAGCTCGCCCGGTTTAAAGAGATCTTTCCCGCACCCGCAAAATCTGATTTGGTTGATACTCACAAAATGCTTGAGTTGTTTCAACTTCAGGATCACTTGCCGCTCGCTAAAGGTGTTCTGCAGGCAGTGCTACCGGTACCCGATGCCAATCGGCGGTTAAAGCGTCTGACACGGCGGCGACGTCAGTTGACCAATGAAAAGGTTGCCCTGCAAAACCGTATACAGCCTGACCTGCAAGCCACCTGCCCGACTCTTCTGGAGATAACAGGAAGTATTGATAATCTATGGTTTCTGCACTTTCTAACTTGTCGCGATGATTTGACAAAATTAATGCGACTACAAACCAAAAGCCTGCTTGCCATTCAAGGGGTTGGCCGGAAATATCTCAACCTCATTCTTGACTGGCAGAAACAGGCAGAATTTTCTAATGAAATCGAAGAAGTCGGCCCGATGATCCAAGAGGATGCACGCCGCTTGTTAGCCTTGATGGCATCAATTAAAACCATGGATGCAAAAATCGACTCACAGATTCAAAAGTCTGCATATGCTCAGCATATTGATTCGATTCCTGGCTTTGGTTTGGTCTGTAGTGCCGAATTGGCGGGTGAAATCGGTACTTTAGACCGCTTTCCGAAACAGAGTAGCTTTTCAATCTATATCGGCATGGCACCTCTGGACAACCAATCTGGAGGCTACCAAGGAACTAAATCACCTAAACACGTCAATACCCGAGCTCGTAAAGCGATGATGACCGCAGTTTGTCGTCACATGGCTTATGTGCCTGAATCTCGCGCTTACTATGATAAAAAACGTTCCGAAGGAAAGACGCACAACAACGCCGTTCGGGCATTGGGGCGACATATATCACGAGTCATCTGGTCTATGTTGCGTCATGACCGAGATTACATTGAACTTGCGAGTATAAATGAAAAGACGGCTTAACAGCTAATGAGAAGTGTTCACTTATGCTGACGTGTATGATAATGATGGATTGAATTCAGGTATATCTTTTTCTCTGATTTGTAGAGAGGCGGATAATTGCGTCAAATTTATGAGTTGATTTAGAAAAATAACTTGCAAATTCCAGAGGGATGTTCAGGTCTTTGATTTATGATAATTGCCATATTAAGCTTGTTGAATAATCACTACAAGATGAAGGATAGTGCGACTAGATCTATCAGGAATGAATTAGCTAACGCCATAACCAGAAAGTGATTTTTAATAATCATCAACTAAAGACATTACTCTATAAACCGCTATAAATTGTGCAAAATAAAACCCGGTAATGGGCTGTTTATTTGTGTTAGCATGGCGTTTTGTTGCATTTAAGCTGTCGTAAATATATACAAGCACGTTTATTTGGTTGACAGGCTTATATCAATTTTTTGAGGTAAATTGCTCTGATAATAAAAAGGCAGGCAAGGTGCCTGAAAACCGGGGGTAATATCAGCTTTTCGGAGCGAATGTGCCTGATAATACTATATAGTTAGGCTATAAAAAATGATGAAATACCCAGGTGATTGTTAGCTGTGTTGTTTGAATTGCTATTTCTTTTCGGCGCAGGTTTTTTCGGTGGTGTTCTCAACTCATTAGCCGGAGGAGGCAGTTTCATCACATTCCCAGCTTTGCTCTTTGTAGGCGTATCACCAATTAGTGCTAATGCAACCAATACCTTTGCTTCGTGCGCAGGGTATCTTAGTGGTGCTTATGCGTTTCGAGATGATCTATATGTACACAAAAAAGAATTACCGCAATTAATTCTAATAAGCCTAATTGGTGGGTTTTTAGGTGCCTGGCTGTTGCTCCGAACACCCGAGTCACTGTTTCGTGAATCTATCCCCTGGTTACTCTTAATTGCAACATTCTTGTTTATCTTTGGCGGAAAGATTAATAGTATTTTGAAGCGACTCGCGTCACATCACCGACATGCGCCATTTTTTGGGCATTTACTGTTGTTCTTGATATTGTTAGGCGTGTGTATCTATGGTGGTTTTTTCAATGCCGGGCTTGGGATAATCGCCCTCAGTTATCTTGCATTGGCTGGGCATTCCAATATCAATGCTATGAACGGTATGAAACTTGTTATTTCTTCTGTCGTGTCATTAACAGCTATAGCTTTGTTTATCTATGATGGTGTGATTTCTTGGCATGAAGGGGGAAGTGTTCTTATCGGAACTCTGGTGGGAGGGTATGTAGCAGCTCATATTTCTAAGCGGCTATCTCAACAGTATGTGAGGGCTTTTGTTATTATAGCCAGCTGTGGAGTTACTGCTTACTTCTTCATAGATACTTATGCGAATTAACCAAAATAGCCTAAAAGAAAAAACTGAGACAGGTCTTTGATCTATGATAATTGCTACATTAAGCGTGTTGAATAATAACTACAATACGCAGGGTAGTGCGACAAGATCTATCAGAAATGAATTAGCTCGCACGCCATAACCAGAAAGTGGTTTTTTATAATCATAAACTAAAGACCTGAACATCCCTCTGGAATTTGCAAGTTAATTTTCTAAATCAACTCATAAATTTGACGCAATTATCCGCCTCTCAACAAAAATTTGAGTAAAAGATAGAACAGGATACTGGTGTATCTCTAATTATTATTTAGGCAATTATGCCTTACCCTCATTATCATACACGTCAGCATAAGTGCGCACCTCACATTAACTGTTAAGCCGCTTTTTCATTGATGCTCGCAAGTTCAATGTAATCTCTGTCATGACGCAACATAGACCAGATGACTCGTGATATATGTCGCCCCAAAGCCCGAACGGCTTTGTTGTGCGTCTTTCCTTCGGAACGTTTTTTATCATAGTAAGCGCGAGATTCAGGCACATAAGCCATGTGACGACAAACTGCGGTCATCATCGCTTTACGAGCTCGGGTATTGACGTGTTTAGGTGATTTAGTTCCTTGGTAGCCTCCAGATTGGTTGTCCAGAGGTGCCATGCCGATATAGATTGAAAAGCTACTCTGTTTCGGAAAGCGGTCTAAAGTGCCGATTTCACCCGCCAATTCGGCACTACAGACCAAACCAAAGCCAGGAATCGAATCAATATGCTGAGCATATGCAGACTTTTGAATCTGTGAGTCGATTTTTGCATCCATGGTTTTAATTGATGCCATCAAGGCTAACAAGCGGCGTGCATCCTCTTGGATCATCGGGCCGACTTCTTCGATTTCATTAGAAAATTCTGCCTGTTTCTGCCAGTCAAGAATGAGGTTGAGATATTTCCGGCCAACCCCTTGAATGGCAAGCAGGCTTTTGGTTTGTAGTCGCATTAATTTTGTCAAATCATCGCGACAAGTTAGAAAGTGCAGAAACCATAGATTATCAATACTTCCTGTCATATCCAAAAGCGTCGGGCAGGTGGCTTGCAGGTCAGGCTGTATACGGTTTTGCAGAGCAACCTTTTCATTGATCAACTGACGTCGCCGCCGTGTCAGACGCTTTAACCGACGATTGGCATCGGGTACCGGTAGCACTGCCTGCAGAACACCTTTAGCGAGCGGCAAATGATCCTGAAGTTGAAACAACTCAAGCATTTTGTGAGTATCAACCAAATCAGATTTTGCGGGTGCGGGAAAGATCTCTTTAAACCGGGCGAGCTTGAGGTTGTTGACGTTGTAAAGCTGATAGCCGTGGCTCTGAATCTGGCTATCCAATGGTCGAGCCCAGCCATTGTAACCTTCCATAGCAACGTCTACAGGTCGGTTGTATAAATGCTCTTGCCGCTCAATACGGCTAAAAAAATACTGAAACCCTGCTGGTGTATGCGTAATCGAAAATTCGTCCAGAATCCCTCCCTCAGAAAGGCCAATAGCCACATAATGTTCGTGACTACCGATATCAACTGCAACTTGTAAATGGGCTAAATTATGAATGTTCATGACGGCCTCCATAGGTCAACGTTAACAGTGCATACAACACCATCCTGCGTCTCGTCTACTTAGTAGAGCCACAAATGACCCCAAAAAAAGCCATATGAAATCACTCGGCACCATCCCAATAAAGACGTCTCGGACGGCGCAAGTGGCGGGGGCGGCATTTCAAGTTCGAGCCGTTACCCTAAAGTACGACGGACCCCATGAGCCACACCCCCACCAGGTTCAATTTTACACCCCTGGCAAGATGCCCGCCACTTGCTTTGGAGAGAATTTCAGATTGTTGAATAATCGAAAAAAATTCGGCTTGCACTTGCAGATATAAATATATAGATAACTTTTCCTATAAACATCATATCTATTACTCACTTGTCATTTCTCTCCATAATTCTATAGTAGACCCTTTTTGCTTTTTGTTCTTTTTGTTTGTGCGGTCAAGTGGACTCACTGGTTCGCCTTCCCAAAACATAACATGTCCAATTAATTGTACATGTTAAGTCTCATTGGTATAATCTTTATAAATTAGTTATGTGAGGTAGCAATGCAAATTATTTCATTTACAGAAGCAAGAAATAGTCTTAAATCTGTTTTAGATCGAGTCATTAATGATGCTGATTGTACAATTATAACAAGACGAGATAGTGAGGATGCTGTTGTTATGTCATTAGATTATTACGATAGCTTAATGGAGACAGTTTATTTATTAAAATCCCCTGCAAATGCTGAGCATCTTCGCAAATCTATTGATCAATTTAATCAAGGAAAAGTGCAAGTTAAAGATCTGATAAATGAATAGATGCCTGGCCTGGACAGATGAAGCTTGGTCTGATTACTTATATTGGCAAACTCAAGATAAAAAAACACTCAGGCGTATTAATAAATTAATTGAAGCTGTGAAACGACAGCCCTTTGAAGGAATTGGTAAACCTGAGCCTTTAAAAGAAAATTTATCTGGTTTTTGGTCTCGTAGAATAAATGATACGCATAGACTCATTTATGCTATTACAGAAACACATCTTACGATTATTTCGTGTAGGTATCATTATTCACATAAAGGCTAGTCGGGTAAGAGCTGAAAGAAAAAGAAAGGAAAAAGGTCAGTCCTAACATTGCAATATTTATGTTGCTATCAAACGCATGGCTAGACCGTTAATGCTCAGAGTAAAGTCTGAGATGCCAACAAAAATGTATGAATGTTAGAACTGCCCCTAAAGTTCAAGCATCTCCACTAACGAACTAATTACTTATCGAGAAATATGGAAGAAAAAACAAACAATTTGCTCAGTAAGGTGTTGTTTATTCCTCATGGTGGAGGTCCGCTTCCTTTGTTAGGTGATAAGGGACATCAAGAGTTGGTCGACTTCTTAAAACACATTACCCCATCATTAGGCAGGCCTTCAGCAATACTTGTTATCAGCGCTCACTGGGAGGAAGACAGAGCAACAATTACTGGCGGGGAAACGCCCGCCTTAATTTATGATTATGCGGGCTTTCCTGATGAAGCATATAAAATTAAATATCCAGCATCAGGCAACCCGCAGCTTGCGAAGAAAATTTTTAATTTATTACAGAGTAGCGGAGTTGAAGCTAAACTAGATAATCATCGTGGTTTTGATCATGGATTATTTATTCCGTTGAAAATCATGTTCCCTGATGCCAGTATTCCTTGTGTTCAGTTATCCCTGCTGAAAAGTCTCGATCCTAAAGAACACATCCGCATGGGCAAAGCATTATCAGAATTGAGAAATGAAAATTTATTAATCATTGGCTCAGGGTTTTCATTTCATAATATGAGCGCGTTTTTCCAATCAAAAGAGAGTCCCGATGAAAAAAATGAAGATTTTGAACGCTGGCTTATCAATACCTGTACGGATAATGACATTTCAGAAAATGAAAGAGAGCGAAAATTAGCTCAATGGTCTGATGCCCCTTTTGCCAGATATTGCCATCCTAGAGAGGAACACTTATTACCGCTACATGTGTGTTATGGGACCTGTAGTTCTACAGCCAAATTAGTATTTGATGGTAAAGTTATTGGGAAAAAAGCGAGTGCTTTTCTGTGGTGATTTTAATTTATAGCAAAAGAAAGTTGGTGTCAGTTCTAATATTACAACATTAATGCTGCTATCAAACGCATGGCTAGACCTTGAATACACAGGGTAAAGTTCGAGGATCCAACAAAAATGTGCAACGAGAGGACATCCTCAAACTGGACCTAAAGTTTTTCCAACTTTAAGGCCGTAGCTTTGATATTTCCACTTTGTTGAAAAATAGTCTGGAAATAACTGCTCATGAAAAAATCCTCCCAAGATATGATTGATATTACTTTGGGACTTGCGCATTACTCTGCATGTCTGGATCTGGGACAGGGCCGTAGGATCAGGGGCTATTCTGCCTTAATGGAGACATTCTTTGGTTATATAAGCATCAAGGGTTGTTAATTACAAATGACGCGCTGTTATATAAAGGGCGTCAATATCTAACGTATATTGCTAATTCTTTTCCCCCATACTCAAGTAACGTTCACCGGTATCATGCATTATAGTTACAACAATTTTACCTTCGCCTAGTTCCCTGGCAACACGTAACGCTGCACAGACACTGGCACCCGTAGAGATGCCTGCCAGAATACCTTCTTCTTCAACCAGCCGTTTACGCATGGCAAATGATTCATCGGTACTGACTAATTCAATACTGTCGAGTAAATCGACATTAAGGTTTTTAGGGATAAAACCTGCTCCTATGCCTTGAATTTTATGTGGGCTATGCTGACCGCCTGAGATAACAGGGGACTCAGCAGGTTCTACAGCCACAGACTTCAGTCTGGGATTTCTTTTTTTAAGTGTATCGGTAACGCCCGTAATAGTACCCCCGGTCCCAACACCACAAACAAAAGCGTCAATTTTGCCATTGGTAGCAGACCAGATTTCCTGAGCTGTCGTTTGTCTATGTACTTCAGGGTTAGCGGGGTTTTCAAATTGTTGAGGCATATATGCATTGCTGGTTTGAGCAAGAATTTCTTTAGCTTTGGCAATTGCACCTTTCATTCCTTCGGGGCCGGGAGTTAATACAATTTCTGCACCATAAAGCGCTAACAACTGTCTACGCTCAACTGACATCGTTTCCGGCATGGTTAAAATACAATGGTAGCCACGAGCAGCAGCTACCATTGCAAGGGCAATGCCCGTATTCCCGGAAGTGGGTTCAATAATAGTTCCCCCTGACTGGAGGTCGCCTGATTCTTCAGCTGCCATAATCATTGCCAGGCCTATGCGGTCTTTTACAGAACCGCCGGGGTTGCTGGCTTCAATTTTAAACCAGACTTCAGCTGAACCGGGTTCAACAATATGATTTAATTTAACCAGCGGAGTATTGCCAATTAATTGAGTAATATCTTGAGCTGTTGTCATAAATTCACCTACCAAATTAATAGATTTACCTTCATGTCACTATACTGGTTTATCGGTTAAAATTCACGGCGTTTTTCAAGACAGTTGTCACCTAAATAGTTATATTAACTTCCCTAAAGCGGTCCTCGTTGTTGAGGTATACAAACCTGCCGTATTACTCATTGTTGAATAGCCGCCATAATGCTCAGATGACGAGAAATCTGATTAGCAAAGGCGGGCAGCCCTGGCAAGGTTGTCTCGTATAAGAGTACCTGATTACGTACAGCTCACAGCCATATTAAAATAAATTTTAAAATATCAGTATGTTAAGAGTCTCGTCATTCACGAAGTCAACCAAGTCAAGCGTGGGCACAAGCTTTATCGGGATGCTTTGCTTACCCCACGAGATTTCTGCTATAAGCATAGGATGACGAATATAGCTGAGAGCCATGGGTAATCAGGTAAGGAACGTGCATGAAATAACTTAAACAAGTTACAAATCTGTAGGATGGGCAAAGGTCTTTTTCGTGCCCATCTTTATAAAGCCAAGAATTAATTTTAATCCTCATTATCAAAAGTTAATATGATTATATTTTGAACGGTGTAGTATGCTAATCAATCTGTTAATGAAAATTCTAGATTTAATGGATTAAACAATTAACGTTACTGAATGAGGTAAATAAAATGACTGATAAAAATGCTTATGTACAAAAAATGCACGCAAAAATCGATCAAGTAGATGCTCAGATAGATCTATTGCAGGCTAAATTATTGGACTCTGCCGCAGATGCGCAGATTGAGTATCAGGATCAACTGGAAACCTTAAAAAAACATCGAACAGCAGCCAGGTCAAAACTATCTGAACTTGAGGCTGCGAGTCAGGATGCCTGGAAAGATATACAAGCAGGTATGGAATCAGCCTGGGATACGATGAATTCTGCTGTTAGTGAAGCTAAAAAACACTTTAAGTGAGTGTAAAAAACTATTTATACTCGTTTCAATGGCGCGAAAAAAAAGCAATAAATCAATATGTAGTATCTAAATTAATGGTTTGATCTAGTTGATTTTAGATAATCTGATGTATAAAAATAGACAGTAAAACTGTTTTAGCAAGTGGGTGCTTGAATAGATGAATTAAAACGATAACGTAGTAAGATCCTGATGTAGAATTTGCAGTACATATGTAAAAATAGATTTCATAGCTAAAAAGAGGTTTAACTGTCAAGGTGCTCACTAGTGAATTGAAAATCAATTCAGTACTAGTAAAAATCAGGATAAAACAAAATATGAAAACTTGGTTAAATCATTTTTGGGAAAAAATGCGTAACAGCTACTGGCTTATACCGGCATCCATGTTACTCGCTGTTATTGCATTATCCTACGGCTTGCTGGCGGTTGATAATCTAGTCGATATATCCCAATATAGAGCCTTGAAATGGCTGGTTTTTTCTTCATCTGAAGGCAGTGGGGCTGTTTTATCAACCATTGCCGCATCGACTTTTTCAGCTGCAACGCTCACCTTTTCAGTCACAATGGTGACACTGAGTCTGACAAGCTCTCAGTTCGGACCTAGGTTACTGAGAAATTTTTTACGTGATCCAATTAATCAATTTACCTTCGGCGCTTTTATCTCAACCTTTATTTATTGCTTGCTGATAATGCGAGTGTTGGTCATAAACACTAATCATATTCCTAATATTTCAATATCTTTGGCGGTTGTCATGGTGCTTTTTGACGCCGCTTTATTCATTGCTTTCATACACCATTTAACGTCATCTATACAGGTTGAGCGAATTACTGCAGAAATCGGTAAAGAACTCATGGATGGAATTAACGATTTTTTACCCGATGAGTATACCGAAAATAAAAGTCAGGGTGATTTTGATGATGCCATAACCGATCAGCCATCCAGTATTATCCGGGCTGATAGTTTTGGCTATGTTCAGGCCATTAATCACCAGGCGTTAAGCGCACTGGCCGAGAGTGAAAATATTACTATCAAATTACTTTTTAAACCGGGGCAGTTTGTTCTTACAGGAGCCCCTCTGGTAGAAGTCTGGCCTGTAATACATTTAAAATCGCATATCGATAAACCCATACGCGTCTGCTTTTTAATCGGTAAAAAAACAAGCGCAGAGCAAGACCTGGAATTTACTGTACGTCAGTTAGTGCAAATTGCAGCCAGGGCCTTGTCTCCTGGTATCAACGACCCGTTTACCGCCATGACATGCATTGATTACCTGGGAGCAGGTTTGGCCTTTATTGCCACACGGAATTTGCCTGATTGCAAAATTCGCAACGAGCAGGGCAGATTGCTATTGATTAAGCATGCGATAACGTGTCAAAGCTTATATGATGCCTGCTTTATAGTTATTCGCCAAATGTGTGCAAACAATCCACCGGTAGCTATTTATTTGCTGGAAACTTTAGCACAGCTTGCTGCCATTGTTGAGCGTCAGGAAGATCAGCATGCATTGATAGAAACTGCCAAGCTTACCTTAAACTCTGCGATACCTAAATGCGAGATGGCGCATGATCAGCAAGCCATGTTGCAACGTTTTGAGAATATAAAAAAAGTGATCTCAAACAAAGCAAGTTAATCTTCCCGGCGTTGTGGCAAACCCTCAATCGTTTTACGGGAAGCGATGAATGCTATTTATTAGGTCTGAAATTATCGGTGTGCCAGCCCTTCATTCAATAAACAACCTGAAATATAAAATTAAGCGAAATGAAGAAATTATATAATTATTATGCTTCAATGATTTACTTGTTAGCTGCCGTCAGCTTATTATTCTTGTCCTTGTCAATCATGATTTGGTCGATTTACGAAGCAGTTATTTCTATGCAGGAATTTCCGGTATCCATTGCAAATCTTTTACAGTCGGTAGGTGCTATCATTATTTCGGTTGCAGTTTTGGATGTCGCAAAGTATCTGGTTGAAGAGGAGGTTCTTAGGGATAAAGAACTGCGATCGCCTTCAGAAGCCAGGAAGACCATTACTAAAATATTTGTCATCATTTCCATCGCATCGGGAATGGAAGGACTGGTTTATATATTTAAAGCAGGAACAATCGATATGGCACTATTAATTTATCCGGCATTATTAATTCTGTTTTCTTCACTTTCCATTGTATGCCTGGGAATTTATCAGAAATTAAGTATTGGCGTGGAAGAGATCATCAATGAAGATATAAAATAAATGGCTATGGAGATATTACAGACTGTTCCCTATTGGCGTACCTGGATACCCCGTAATTGCATCTCTGCCGTCCACTAACATAAACCCCAAAAGGAAATATTCGTGAAATTAATAACGAACATAGTTTGTCTTCTGTTTATATTGACTTTATCACCGTACAGTCATGCAGATGCAATCAATGATCTTTTAACTGAGAATACAGCAGCGGATAAAAGCTCAGATAACAAGATTATTTCTCTAAATCATACAGAAAAATCCGACAGGCTGATTGAAAAACGATTGCACAAAATTTATTCTGAAATGGATGATTTAAAAGGTTTACGTGTTTATGTCAGCAATGGGATTGCAACATTGGAAGGTGAGCTTGACTCAAGCGCCTCAGAGAAAAAAGCCTTGCAGTTTGCAAACCAGATGGAAGAAGTCATAGAAGTTAAAAATAATCTGCAGGTCAGCCATAATGCAACAAAGCGCTTACAAAAAACGTTTACCAAACTCACGGCTTTGGCTGAACAGGCGATCTCCAGCTTGCCTATTATATTTCTGGCTTTTTTTGTATTTTGGATCTTCTGGGTTACAGGCAGATGGGTTTCAAATAAAAACAGCCTGTACCGGCGCATTACCATTAATCCCTTTATTGCTGACTTACTGGGAAAAATAATCCATCTGACATTTATAATCATTGGCATTGTGCTGGCTCTTAGCCTGCTGGATGCAACAGCGCTATTAGGTACAATTTTAGGTGCAGCCGGTATTTTTGGCCTGGCTATTGGTTTCGCAGTACGTGACACTGTTGAAAACTTTATTGCCAGTCTGTTGTTAAGCATACGCAATCCATTTGAAGTCAATGACGTTGTTAGCATTGATAGTCACCAGGGGCAAGTTGTTCGGCTGACGCCACGGGCCACAATCCTGTTATCATTTGATGGAAATCATATTCGTATTCCGAATGCGACTGTTTATAAAGCAATTATCACTAATTTCAGTCGTAAACCGGAGCGACGGTTTGAATTTGATATTAGCGTTGGCGTTGATCAGGATTTGTCATATGCTCAAGGTCTGGTGCTGAAAACACTCGATGAAATGCCCGGTATTCTGCAAGAACCCAAATGCCAGGTCATAGTTCATGAGCTTGGAAATTCCAGTGTCATTGTCCGTATCTATTGCTGGATCAATCAACAGGAAGTCAGTCTTGGCAAAGTTCGCAGTGAGGCCATAAAAGCAGTCAAACAAGCTTTCGATGAGGCACATATCGCCTTACCCAATCCGGTTTATGACATTCATATTTCTCGTGACAAAGCAGGTTATTCAGCCAGTCACCATCAAAAAATCAATATAAATAATAAAACAGCTATCGACCATGAGATTCAGGATGTTGCTGCAGATCACACACTTACACAGCAAATAGATCAAGAAAATGTAGCCTTTAGTGATGAAAACCTGCTTGACAGTCATTCAGAAAAAGAACTTTAGAATACGCTTCCTGACCGTCTTTGATGTGATGATGTTTACCAGGAATGAGTCCTGTCTCAGAACATATGCTTCATGTCAGTTACCAGGGAAGGTGACCAAGAAAGTGAGCTTGAGAAACACCGGTTTGTAATGGGGCTAATATGATTAAATTTTGAGGTGATTTATTCAGGTATAAATTGAGGAGCAGCCAGAGTTATTTGATACGCAATATCTAATCCTGTAAAAAACAACACAATTGGAGACAAGATTTATGAAAAGAAATACATTTAAACTAAAGGTTCTTTTTGCCATTTTATTGTTAACAGGATGGCTTGTTTCTGAAAACCTGGCATTCGCTAAAGAAAACGCTCATAAGCAGGTAACTCAGGATCTGATAAGTCTGGTGAAAAATAATCCTGACATCAAGCATATGCTGGAAAAATCGATTTCCGAAGCAAAAAAAGTTAATCCAGATCTGAAAACAAATCCGGTTCAAAACCTGTCTGATTATTATGATTTTTTAGACAGTGCTTCTGAGCTTATTCCACAGAATGTACTTGAAAACCCATCTAATCTCACCCGTGATCAAATACTGCAGAGTATCTGTTACTTTTATTTTCTTATTGACCAGCCTTTACCAGAATTGAAGGATAAGGGATTATTCAATAATTCGCTTCAGTATTACGCGCCTTTTTCTAGCTGGAATCGTGCTTTTGTGAACGCATGGGGGAAATTTCTTGATACTGAAAAATCATGGAACCAACAAACATATCAAGGGTTTTATAACGACCCGCGTTTTGGCTTACAGAAAGGATGGTATGAACCCTCATCCAACTGGAAAACATTTAACGAGTTTTTTAGCAGATATCTGAAGTCTGTTGATGAACGGCCTATTGCCTCCCCGGAAGAACCGATGGTCGTGGTTGCCCCTGCCGACTCAGTACCGCAGGGCGCATGGACAATTGATAAAGACTCAAATATCAAAGTTGCCGGTGGGTTAAAAGTCAAACTGACAACTTTTTACAATGTAGATGATTTGCTGAGTGATGACAGCCAGTATAAGGGCGCCTTTGCCAATGGCGTTCTGACACACACCTTCTTGAATGTTAACGATTACCACCGTTATCATTTCGCTGTTGGAGGCATCATAAAGGAAAAGCAAAACATTGCGCAGAATGTTGCTGTAGAAGTTATCTGGAGCAAAAAGCAAAATAAATATGCTCCCATTGTTTCAACAGGCTGGCAGTTTACCCAGACGCGTGGATATGTCATAGTCGATACAGAAAAATACGGATTGGTAGCACTTATTCCAATGGGGATGGCTCAGGTTTCTTCAGTGAATTTTGAGGGCAGTGTCAAACCTGGGATTGCGCATAAAAAAGGCAGTATGCTCGGTAATTTTCTCTTCGGCGGATCTGACTTTGTGATGCTTTTTCAGGATAAAGCCGGATTTGAACTGACTGCCCGCAAGGCCAAAACAACCGTTAAAAATGCTAATCAGAAATCAGAAGACATCTATGAACATATCCTCATGGGCGAAGAGTATGGCGTCATGAAAGGGATGCAGTAATTGCCTGCTTTTCAGTTTTGCGAAGGTTTTGAACTTAATACCTGCTCCAAAGGCATAAATAATCAGGAGCATAGTAAAATTAAATGTCTGATATGGCACTCAACCGGAGCGCGATTATAATACGGTTTAGTTGCTTAGCGTTCCGTGTTGCGTCCGGTTAGTTTTGCATAATCACTTCACTGACTGGTTCGGTTATTCATTGTAAGATTTAGGTAGTAACTTAGTACCCTGATTCTGTGGCTTAATTATCGCTAGCGCATGAGAAAATAGTAATGCAAACTTATGTAAATTCCGCTCTCTTTGTTTATACAGAAAAAACCGCAGCTTTACTGGAGCCGTTGCAAAGCAATGCTTTTGGTACACAGCTTAATACCATTTCTTTTGATAGTTTATTACTCAATCCGCACGCTTCTTTAGAAGGTGTCGGGCATGTCATTATTGCGGTAGGGTTAATAGAGATTAAGGAAATTTTTAGACTGGCTTTAAAATATAATTTTAGTGTAGGTCTAATTCCCGAGAAAGGCGAAAAAAAGTTAATCAAATCATTCAATCTGCCGATTGAATCCGATAAGTGCATCGAACTTGCATGCCGTGAAAATACTCAGGCGATTGACTTGGTATTATGCAATGATAATATTTTGCTTTTTAAAGCAACTCTAGGTTGGCTACCTTTACTGGATACCAGTGCCGATATCAGCAAAGCCAGATTCCTGATTGAATCATTTAAAAAAAGTTTTAAACTCAAACTTTTAAAATTCTGTTTTACCACAGCGAAAGGGCAAAAAATAACCACCGCAGCAAGTGGCTGTATTCTTATCCAGCAACATCAGGGAAGCCTGGTATCAAAGCTTATTGAAAATGATGGTACTGTTAACGATGGTGCTATTTCGATGGTGATTTTTTCACCTATTTCGATCGTCGTGTATAGCAAAATTTTACTGCATATACTGACTTTTTCCAGGAATAAAAATCGTTTACCTCCAGGCATTGGCTATATTAAAAGCAGTCAAATTGATATTGAAACAGTCCCGGAGCTGAACGTTACAATCGATGATGTGAGTGTGACACAGACCCCTCTACATTGTGAAGTGCTGCCTAAAGCGATTCGATTGAATATGGGTGATACACTCACTAAAACCTGCCAAAAGGTAAAGGTTTATAAAGAAAGCGTAAAAATTGCTAATCTTCCTGGCGACAAAGAACTGGATCAGATAAGCCTGAAGCATATACCCATATTTGCTTATGCTTCTGAAGCGCGTTTTCGTGAGTTATTTATCTCCTTGCGAGATGATGCAAAGATGGGTTCAATTTATATCACTTTGATGATATTAAGTACTCTGTTAGCAACTATAGGACTTTTTCAGGGAAGTACAGCCGTCGTGATAGGGGCTATGTTATTAGCGCCTTTAATGGCGCCGATCGTGTCGCTTTCAATGGGTTTATTGCGCGGCAATATTGAATTACTTAAAAATTCAGCGAGTAAAATCGCGGTAGGGATTGTGCTTGCATTATTAGCATCAGCCATCATTACTCAGCTATTCCCTTATAAAATGGTGACTGATGAGATGTCTTCGCGGCTAAGTCCCTCTTTGCTGGATTTGGCGGTGGCTATTGTATCGGGCGTAGCTGGCGCGTATTCGAAATCATATAAGGAAATCATGCAAAGTCTGGCCGGGGTTGCGGTCGCTGTCGCCTTAGTACCCCCGCTTGCAGTTGCCGGTATTGGTATTGGCCGGATGGATATGAATTTCTTTTTACAGGCCTTTCTATTATTTTCCACCAACTTGATTGGCATTACTCTCGCGGCAACATTTACCTTTAGAGTGTTAGGTTACTCCCCGATAGTTTATGCCAGGCGGGGGCTGGGGATAGTGTTTGTTTTGTTTATGGTCATTGCAGTGCCTTTATATGCATCTTATGATCAAATTGTGGAAAAGATTACTTTCGAGTCAACCTTTAAGAAAAAACGTTTTTTTATTAATGGTAAATATATTATCGTTCAGAAAGTACAGCTCAACAGGGTAAATAAACCTAAAATAGTCACGGCGGAAGTTCTGATGCGCAGCACGATCACCCGAAAGGATATGCAGGAACTTAAAAAGAAAATACAACTCCATTTTCCTGGCAAACCTATTATTAGAATCTGGGTTATGTATAATTTATAAATAGAGTGTCATAAAGATTTAACCGCGATTTATCAAGCCATAGAGATTTAATATTAGCTATGAAATTATCTCATTTATTCTTTTTGTTGGCTTTGTTGGCGGTATTCTCATGGTTTATGAAACATGAAAGTACGCCACAAATTACGCCCAGTGGCCATAAGATCAAAGTAGGCGTTATTGGTCCTTTTAGCGGTGTCAATAAAGGTCAAGGTGATAGTGGGTTGCAAGGCATAAAAATCAGTCAGGCACTCTTACCTTATCTGAATAATGGTGATGCGCTGGAATTCATAATGATTGATGATAAAAATGTCTCTGAGCAATCAGTCGAGGCGCTACGTGAACTGTCGGAAAAACACCAAGTGACTGCGATTATGATCTTTTCGGATAGTAATTCTGTGTTAGCCATCGCTAAAGTTGCAGATCGATATCAAATTCCGATTTTTGCACTGATTGCTTCTCATCCAGATATTACCAAATACAGTTCTTTTGTTACGCAGTTAAATTTTGATGATACATTCCAGGCTTCGGTCGCAGCACTGTATGTGCGAGATGAATTATTACTCGATAAAGTGGCTATTGTGGCGCAGTCGAATAACGCACATTACTTATATTTAGCTAATGAATTTTCCCGGCAGTTTAGAGCTGTAGAAGGGGAAGTTACAGATACTGTCTATTTAACTACTAGCAGACAAGACTATACGGAAATTCTTCAACAAATAAAAAACACAGCTCCTGAGTTACTCTATTTACCGGTTGATATCGACGCTTTATTCGCAATCAAAACGGCCCTGGTTAAGTTAAAGTGGGATCCTGTTATCATGGTTAGTGATGGGATTATGGCTGATGTCAAGGCACAAACAAAATACCCGATGAATTTTCTTGCCGGGATGTTAGCCGTTGATACCTATTCTTATGATATGCATTTGACTGATTTAGGTAAGCAACTGAAGGCACAGATACAATCAATGGGAATAAATATGCGAAGTATCGATACGCATAGCGCACTCGGGATGGAAGGCTATGCGTTATTAGTTGATATAATGAATCAATGCCTGGAGTCTAAAAATATGCGTGCATGCATTAATGACTCAATACTCGGCATAGATCGCTTTGAAGGAATTGAGGGGCTTATTTCTTTCGATAAAACGGGTAAGGCTCACCGGTCTCTGGTAATAAACACTATTAATGATGATGCAACCATGGATTTTATAGTTCAGGTTTATTAATGCAGTGCAGGTTTCAAGCCGTTATCATAGCGAAATTAATACGCCTGCTATGTATATACAACCGTATCCATGACCGCGAAGTATAGATTTGGAATAATGAAAATCGCGATTATCACTTAACTCAAAAAACTACCATTATGCAAAAAAAATTATTGATAAGCCTTATCTTACTGCAAGGCTGCAGTATGAATTCACCAACCCAAAATACAGCGGCAGAGCAGTTAATAGAGCCGCCTGATATTCGATACGCAAGTGTAGCACCAGACAAAGATATTCAGGAAGGACAAAGGATGCAAAATCCATTAAAGGAAAATCAGTGGCAATTGCAGAGTTATTTGAGCGAGCAGGGTATGCAGTCGGCTTTAGCAGATACACAAGCGAGTATCGAATTTTCGGAACGTAAAGTATCCGGTAGTACAGGCTGTAACAGATATTTTGCAGACTATCAGCTGATAGGTGATGACACTCTGAAAATTTCCCAGACAGGTCTAACCATGATGATTTGTGTAGAAGCTATCGCGGCGCAAGAGCAGCAGTTTTTAAAGAATCTGGCAGAGATCAATTTTTATCTGTTTCAGGATCAACAATTACGACTGCTAGATGCTGACAGGGAGGTGCGTCTGGTATTTAAAATGTTACCCGCTTTAACATTAGAGCAAACTGCCTGGCAAATGACAGGTATTAACAATGGTACGGGGAACGTGGTCAGTAGTACGCAAACGGGGAAAGCCAACTTGCAATTTATCGATGGTAAGTTGCAAGGCAGCAGTGGCTGTAATGCATTAACAGCCAGTTATCAAATCAACGGCAGTGAATTATCTATTGGTCCGGTAATCAGTACGCGTAAATTTTGTGCAGAAAATGGATTAATGATTCAGGAGCAGCGGTTATTACAAGCATTAACACAAGTGTCACGCTATGAGATTCGTGCGCAGCAGCTACGTCTAGTCGATGTGAATGGTTCATTGATGCTGAGTTTAAAGCAAAAGTGATCACTTTTCGCGGATTTAATAAATCTAAAACGGTAGCCATGTACAAAAAATCAGCGTCTCTATGTTGCTAATGAGGTTGACCTCTTTAGTCTGTTTGAAGCTTGACTATTAATTCAGGCAATTCTGATCATTATGCTGGGGGTTATTGACCCAGCTACTTACCGGTTTTAGTATTATGTCCTGGTATGCATCGCTTGCTAATAGCTGCTCTGTTGTTTCCAGCGATGCCTGCTTATCCAGCCAGTCCTTGTGATGCTCGTTGGCTATGATAACGGGCATACGCTGATGTATGGGCTTGATCAGGGCATTAGCCGGTCGGGTAATAATGCTACAGCTATAAACAGTTTCTGTGTCATGTTCCCAGTATTCCCAAAGCCCGGCCAAGGCAATTAATTGACCGTCTTTACGGCTGATGCAATAAGCCTGCTTACCTTCTTGCAACTGTTGCCACTCATAAAATCCTGTTGCTGGAATAAGACAGCGACGCTGTTTATAGGCCACTTTGAAAGCAGGCTTCTCGGTCAGCGTTTCTGCGCGGGCATTGATCATGTGATTGCTGATCTTACGCTCTTTGGCCCAATGTGGAATCAGTCCCCAGTGTAGATTAACGGCTTTGTATGAGCCATCATCCAGTTTAACAACGGAGAGTATCTTTTGCCCTGGCGGAATATTGTAACTGGTTTCATAATGCGGCAATCCGTGCAACTGAAAGGTTTCTGCCAGCTGCTCTGGACTCGCAGTTAAGTAAAATCGACCACACATAAGTCCTCCTGATAACAAATACTGAGGAATAAGACGTTAATAACTTGAGCAGGAATAAAAAAGCTTTAGCTTTTTTCGTCATACACAGCAACAGCTAAAGCTATTGCACTCCTTTTCAAATGTCGAAGTTAATAAATACTTATTCCTAAGCGTTCATTGTAATATACTTCGCGCGGTTACATATGTGGTTTTCTAGCGGCTGATTTTAGCCGATAGCCGCGCGGAGTATAGATACCAAAAATAAGAGCTTGCTTGTTTTATTAAGAATACTGTACACTTTTCTAACTTAATTTTTAGGGTGTACATATGTCCGATACAGTGAACAGTAAACGCGGTGGTGCCCGCTCTGGTGCAGGGCGTAAAAAAGGCTCTTCTGTGTATGGCGAGAGTACGCGTGCTATTCGCGTGCCTGAGAGTATGCTGCCGGAGCTTAAGGTCGTGCTCGGATTACGCAAGCAAAAAGCGCGCAATACAAGCGATCATTCGGCTGTTATATTACCTGCGGAGCAACTCACTAAATTAAACATTCCGTTGTTTAATGGCAAAGTATCAGCCGGATTTCCTTCGCCAGCAGATGATTATATAGAAAAGACACTGGACTTGAATGACCTGCTGATTCAAAAACCAGCAGCCACTTTTTTTGTCCGCGCAGAAGGGGAATCGATGCTTGGTGCAGGTATTCATCCCAATGATATTTTAGTGGTAGATCGTTCGCTTGAGCCAGTTATCGGTAAAATTGTTATCTGTGCATTAAATGGAGAGCTCACGGTAAAACGCTTAAAAAGTATCGGTAAGGAAATTGTGCTGGGAGCGGAAAATCCAGCCTATGCTGATATTATCGTGCAGGAATATATCGAGCTGGTGATTTGGGGTGTGGTGACTAATGTGATTCATCCGCTGTGAACTCCTTATCTGCACCGGGTCTTATTGCTTTGGTGGATTGTAATAATTTCTATGTGAGTTGTGAGCGGGTATTTCGTCCTGATTTATGCAATAAACCGGTCGCCGTATTGAGTAATAATGATGGCTGTATTGTTGCTCGTAGCCAGGAAGTTAAAGATCTGGGCATTAAAATGGCAGTTCCTGTTTATCAGGTGCAGCACTTGATCAAGCGCCATAAGATCCAGCTATTTTCCTCCAACTATGCGCTTTATGCCGATATGTCCGAGCGGGTTATGCAATGTTTAGAGCCGTATAGCCCTCAAATTGAAGTGTATTCCATTGACGAGTCTTTTCTGGATTTAACCGCTATTTGTGAACATAGCTCTACTGCTTATGCCCAGCAGATAAAAAAATCGATATATCGGGCGACTGGTATTCCCGTCTGTGTAGGGATGGGACCAACCAAGACCCTGGCCAAGCTGGCTAATTATGCGGCAAAAAAATGGCAAAAAACCGGCGGTGTTCTGGATCTGTCTGATCCTGTGCGTAAAGAAAAGCTTATGCGTTTAGTGCCTGTCAATGAAATATGGGGAGTGGGACGACAAACAACTCAGCGACTACAGCTAATGGGCATTAACACGGCTTATGATCTGGCAATACAGCCGGTGGAAAGCATACAGGCACAATTTAATGTGGTTATTGCCAGAACAGTGATGGAATTAAAGGGTATAGCCTGTTTATCACTGGAAGATATTGCTCCGGATAAACAGCAAATTGTTTGCTCGCGTAGCTTTAGTAGACGTTTAACCCAATATCATGAACTGGCAGAAGCATTAGCCAGCTTTAGCAGCAGGGCAGCAGAAAAGTTGCGTAAACAGCACTCTGTTACTGGTTCTATCAGCATTTTTATCCGAACGAATGCGCATAATGAGAATGAGCCACAATACCAGCGCTCAATCCGTATGGTGCTCAATCAGGCAAGCAGCGATAGCAGAAAAATTATCAGCATAGCAAAAAAACTGCTCCAGGAAATTTTTAAAACAGGTTATCGCTACCAGAAATGCGGCATTACCCTGGGGCACATCCGGCCAGCAGCAATATCTCATCAGGCAGATCTGTTTGAATTGTCAGGTCATCAGCAGAATAAAGCCAGTCAGTTGATGCTCACGATGGACAACATTAACCAGCGTTTCCCCAAAGGTATTGCTATTAGTGCAACGCATATGACAAATAGCTGGCAAAGCCCGGTAGAGTATCGATCCAGGCACTATACAACGAACTGGGATGAACTCCCGCTGGTAAAATGCCATTAAAAAACAGGAGTAAGAAAATAGATTGTTATTTGCAAACCCCTCTGAAAGCGTGTTGATTTTTTAGTTTAAAATAGCCGTCAGTTGCCGGCCAGGAACAGCCGGTAATATCAATATCTCAGAGCAAGAATCAAGAAGCTTACAGCGCATGGTGGAGACAGGAAAAGTGAAAACTATAAAAATCAAGCTGTCTGAGCCTCTTGATAACTTAGTAAGGTTTATGGTTAAACGGGTTGATTGGTGGGTGCTGTTGACTTTTTTGCCGCATCTTCAGCAACGGTGTTAAGGAGTAACATTCTATTAAAGTTAGCCATTGTCAAACCTAAGCATTTATTGCGTAAATCGACCCGTGATGACTTTATCCGTTTACCGCCACCTGACTCACTAGGCGCGTCTAGCTTTTCCTGGCTCAGCCATTCTTCGAGCTGCTGCTTGTTATTGAAAACGATACACTCGCCCGCAATGGACACGTTGCCAGATTGCTTATGTGGCTTACCTGTCGTTGTGTTATCGCTACCGAAATATCTAAAACCGTAATATTGCTTCATTGTCTTACCTCATTATTATTTTGATTAATTATAACAGCTCGGCAGGATGCGGTGAGGGACGAACCGCATCAATCGAAAAACATAACGGCTACATTTAAACTATAACGGTCTACTGCAGATTTTAATAGCCTGGAGCTACCTGGTTTTTTTACGATAAATATGGCCGAACACCATGGTTATGTAAAGCGTGGGAAGTCGCCTGAAACCGGGTAATGGCATTAATTTATCGGATGTGGCGGCAGGTGAAAACACGACTGATGCGGTTCGTCCCTCTCACCGCATCCTACGTGCTGTAGTTATTGTATATAAAGCAATAATTTTTCGTCAAGTTGCGTAAAAACAGACTATTTCTTACCAAAAATCCACAGTACATGGGCAAACATATCCTTGATGGAGTTTTCTTTTATAGTTTGCATTAACTCGCCTACTTTAAACGCATGATGTCTTTGATAGACAACACCGACTTGTTGTGCCTCGGCTAATCCCGTTTCACGGGCATGATCAACAAAGCCGTCATTTTTCCAGAAGAATGCACCCGGCATCGTGGTTGGAATAACCAGTACAAAGAATAACGAGCGACCAAAGGCGGCCATGACAATCATGGCAAGCGCCAATAGACCTGCTAAGACCAAACCTGATACACCCGATAAGCCTGTATAAATAATACTGCCAGCAACAATCAAACTGAAAGCTAATAAACCGTTGCGTAACAGATAGGATTTACCATATTGCGTGATTTGACGGTAATAAGAGGCAGCGCCTTCGTTTTCAATCGCCTGCATATCACGGGCATGAATAATATGACCCATGCTCTCGATGATTAAGCCGGCGGTGATGATTATTGCCAGTGTTTGAATCAGTCCACCCAGCGTTGATAATGGCAAAAAGATGAAGCTGACGGCAGCAATAATAAGCGCACCAAAACTAAGCGTGGAGCCTAAAAAGGCGGTTCCTGTTTGCAGGTGGTTCCAGAAAGGTCGTGCTGGAATACGGTATAGCTTATACATAAAATATAAACCTATAGGACCACTGACAATTGCCAAATAAGCAAACATATCGGCAACCAGGTTGAGCATAGATATATCGAACAGTGCAAAAAAAGCATAGCCGAGTAAACCGGTGTAAAACATCGATACACCTGCAATTTCACGACTGACAGGCGAGAGCCTTAAGTTATTAAAACCACGGTAAAAACGGTGCGGTTTACCCAAATGCATGTTTAATTTAAAGAGTCCAATGGTGCTTAGTACAAAAATCGTAGCGACCAGGCTTATATGGATAGCATAATCTTGTAATAGAGAAAAACCTGGCAGTCCGATAGCTGGGCCTATTATCAGCATTAAAAAAGCACCCACAGTCGCCTGGGTAAACAGCGTAAAAATCACATGCGCACTTTCATGGCTGGTGAGTAGTTTGCGCAGGTTCCAGTGTTTTTCATGGCCCATTTTCTCATCCACAACAGCTTTGTATTTGCCTGCGCTGTCGTCTTTATGATATTTCAGCGGCATTGAATCAGTGCGTGTCATTTCACGATGGTTCTGCTTTTTTTGCTGAAAGCGAATATTGGGGTTGGTGATATCGGTAGTAGGAAAGCCAGGGATTTCAGCGATGGCCTGATCACGTTTTTCAGGGATATTTTCAATCACGCCAAAATCCAGGGCATTGCCCAGACAGGCACTGACACAAGAAGGTTTTAAACCAACTTCCAGACGGTCAACACACATATTACATTTACTGACTTCTCCTTTTACCGGATCAAGCTGGGGAGCATTATAAGGACAAACCCAGGTACAGTAACCACAACCAAAACAAATATCGGGGTCTTGTAGTACTGCGCCATATTCGGTAAATTTGGTATAAGCACGTGTCGGACAACCGGTTAAACATACCGGATCATCGCAGTGATTACAGGCCATGGATATATTAAGCCGCTGGTAATCAGGATAGGTACCGCCTTCAACATAGCCGACAGAACGAAAAGCGATATGCGCCGGATTATCATTTTTTTCACTGCATGCCGCTTCGCAGGCGTGACAACCGATACAGTTATCTGCATTGAGGAAAAACCCATGTTGCTTATTCCGGTTAGGGTTCTCCCCTATGCCATCATCACCATTGATATTGAGGCTTTTGTTTCTACGTTCGTCGCCTTCTTCGGTGAGTTCAATATTTTTTCCATAGCGATTCTTTTCTTTGGTTTCTTTATCCCAAAGGTAGGCATATTCAGGTTCGTCACTTCTTACTTTAATCATTTGTTGTTCTCGTTCCCATGTTCTGCGTGGAAATGCGTGTTTAGACGCTCTGCGTCCCGGAGCGTAGTAGCACTCCTGTATGGATTCCCACACGGAGCATGGGAACTTGCAAATAGCGGGTAAAAAATGCAGCTAATATTAAAAACTACGCGATTCTTTATTAATCCTGGCAGCTTCTTCCTGATTGATATGCTCAATACGTACTGCTGATTGTTTGAATGCAGGCTGTCTTGAATGAGGGTCTAATAAACCCAGTGTTAAGCGATTAACACAATCAAAAAAGTGAAAAGGGATAAACACCATATTCCTGGGCACTCGCTGGGTCAGCATCACCATGACCACAGCATCACTGCGTCTGGAAACAACGCGCACATAAGTCTGATGTAATATCCCTAAATCAGCCGCTGCATCAGGATTCATCTCCATAAAAGGTGTCGGACTGTATTTATTGTTGTTACCGATTTTTCCGGTACGCGTTCGGGTGTGAAAATGTTCAACCAAACGTCCAGAATTTAACCAGAAGGGATATTGTTCATCAGGTATTTCGTTATTATCAATAAAGGGCAGGGGAATCAGTTTAGCCAATCCATCTGCATAGCGGAAAGTAGCTGGCTCAGTATATAAACGTTTGCCACCTTGAGGAGGCTGTTCACCGTTATTAGCCTGTTCTTCGGTATAAGGCCACTGAATGCCACGATTTTTTTCAATCAAATCATGCGTCATCCCCGATATATCTACTAACCGGCCTTTAGATAAATGACGCATTTCCTCAAATACGTCAGCAGGTTTATAAGGGAAAGTCATTTTTTCCGATCGCTCAAACTGCTTGGCAATCTCATTAAAAATATGCAAATCTGTTTTGGTGTTTGCATAAGGCTCTTTTATCTTGCGCACAATATTGACGCGTCTTTCAGTATTGGTAAAACACCCCTCTTTTTCAGCCCAGATGGCAGCAGGCAAAAAGATATGCGCATATTCTATGGTTTCAACATCCTGATAGCTGTCTTGAACCACTAAACATTCCAGTTTCTCCAGTGTTTTACGTATCCGCGCGGTATTAGGCATGGAGGTCATTGGATTGGTGCCAATTAGCCATAGTCCTTTTATGGCACCGGTTTCAATGGCAGGGAAAATATCCGTTTGAGCCATACCGCGTTTTTTAGGGAAGAATTCAGGGTCAACATTCCAGAATGCGCCGATTTCTTCACGATCCTGTTTATTTTCCAAGGCACGGTAACCTGGTAAACCTGAGCATGATGACCATTCACGGGTGCCCATGGCATTACACTGTCCGGTAATCGATAAACTGGTGCCGCCGGGTTTGCCGATATTACCAGTCAATAAACTCAGGTTATTCAAGCCAACCACACCATCAGAACCATGAGTACTCTGATTAATGCCCATCGTCCAGATATTCATCGCAGCACCTGCTTTGGCATAAAGCCGTGCGACATGGCGAATAGTATCCTCATCAATCCCGCAAATTTTTGCGGCACTGATTGGATCATAATTTTGCACTTCTTTTTGCAGTTGTTCGAAGCCGTTAGTATTGGCTTTTATATAGTCTGTGTCCTCAAGACCTTCAGCCAGAATCACATGCATTAAAGCATTTTGCAGCACCACATCAGTGCCTGGCGTAATTGCCAGGTGCATATCTGCATTTTGTGCCAGCATGGTCACGCGAGGATCAATGACAATTAATGGAAAGCCGCGTTTTTCCTGAGCTTCTTTCATGCGCCAGTAGATAATAGGATGTTGCTCTGGAAGGTTAGAACCCCAGGCAATTAGACAGTCCGTATGCTCAAAATCTTCATAACATCCGGGCGGTCCGTCAGAGCCAAATGAACGTTTATAACCGGATACGGCTGAGGCCATACACAAGGTGGTATTGCCATCATAGTTATTGGTACCAATAACACCACGAGCCAGTTTTCCTAAGGTATAAAAACCTTCAGTCAGAATTTGTCCGGTGGATACGATGGCAAATGCATCACGCCCATAAGTTGACTGGATGCGCTTGATTTCGGCAGCCATTTTAGCGGTTGCATCATCCCAGTCTGAATTTTGCCAAGGGTCATGAAAATCATTGCGGATTAACGGCGTTGTGCCTCGGCCCGGCGATTCAAATAATTCATGTTCAAAAATCCCTTTTAAACAAAGCTTGCCTTGATTGACATCAGCACCACCCACACCACGGGAAGAAACAGGTATACCGTCCTGATTAGTGCCGATTTCAATAGAACAGCCAGTAGAGCAATAGCCGCAGGTTGAATAAGTCCACTTTTCAACTTTTTTATCTGCAATAGTAATGGGATTTTTTTTATTACGACCGAATAGCATAATATTTCTATGTTTATAATGAAATCATTGCAGATAGCAGTGACACATGGTGAGGTTACTCAGTTGCCTTTTAAAAAAAAGTGCCTGCCCTTTTGCAGGGCAAGCACTCAAGCTCAAGGAAAAACTAAAGGAATAACGAGGTACATTAATTCAAATGCAATAGCTATGCCAATATAATTGCGTGTGTATCTAGTTGTTTTATATGGAATAAAAATAGAAGGCTTGTTAGCAGGTAATAATCGTGTGATTTTTTATGTCTTAATTTGGTGCAATAATCACATTCTTGGTGCGATGGATTGTTGTCAATATTCAATATCAGACAACCTGAACTCACGATAGTTTCTTGATATTACATTAATCATGGGCGAGGCAAACCTTTGGCCTAGTTCCCATGGTCTCCGTGGGAATTCATACGGGAACGCTCTGCGTTCTGTGACGCAGAACGTCACAAACTGCATTCCCACGCAGAGCGTGAGGAACGAGAAAATTTAAATTGATACTGATCTATGAATTAGAGTCTCATCTTATTTTCTTAGGATAATCGTCAAGCTTGAGCATCGAGCGATAGCAATCAAATCCTGTATTGAAAGACTGTTTTGTTGGTTATTGCAGCCAATAAAATACATCGGCTTGATTTACCCTGGAAACCGCAGTTGACCGCTATAAAACATTATCAGTGACTGAATATAAAATATAATGTTCGTAAATGCTTGTCACCTGTTGGGCGACAATACTCCGTTGCATCCGTCCTCAACTGCGGTTACCCGGTTTACTTTGCTATAAGAAATTAAGCCTACCATTTTTTATAAGGCAAAAATTTCCCGTTCATGGTGACTTTGACTCGGTCACCTTTCGGGTCTTCTACTTTATCAATATCCAAAGTGAAATCTATGGCACTCATGATGCCATCGCCGAATTTCTCCTGTATGACTTCCTTCATAGGCATTCCATAGATTTGCATGATTTCATAAAATCGATATATCAGAGGATCGGTAGGAACCAAAGGCCCAAGCCCTTTGACAGGATATTCAGTTAACTTATTAAAGATGTCTTGTTCAAGCTCAAGTGCAACGCTTATTATTGATGCTTCTTCTTCGGAAGCACTCGCTTGACGGTAAAAAAGCGCTGCGACCCAGACTTCATCTCTGTTGATAAGTTTGCCTAAATCCGCAAAACTTTTCTCTTTTTTGTTTTTTGCGGCTAACAGTTTTTGAGTTATTTCACTGGTTTCCATATTTGACTCCACTAAGGTAATAAAATGAAACGGGTTTATTAAGGGTGCAAAGCACGGACAAATAACGCCGGATTTACGTAATTTATAATGTTTGATTACAATTTTCTTGTTTTACGAAAAATCGCCTACTGTTAATACCCATATGCGCTGTTACATCATTAAGAAAATGTGCTGCCTCAGTTACTCAATAATACGCCTATAATAATTGTCAGGATTAAACAGACACCTTTCCAGAAAACCACTGGATTACGTTCCATCAGTGGCGGGCGGGTTTTATTTAAAAATTCTCTATTAGGGTGACGCAGATCAAATACAAACTCGGATAATTCCTGATAACGCTGGTATGGGTTTGGATGTAATACCTTTCTGAGTGCGTCATCAATCCACTCAGGAATATCGCGGTCATCATTAAGTAGGGTGCTATAGCTTAATTTATTTTGTGCCGCTTTAGTCCTGGATTTTGCTACTTGAGTTCCATAGGGTAGTCTGCCGGTTAACATTTGGTAACAAATAACGCCCAAAGAAAACATATCCGAGCGCACTGAGCCTGATTCTCCCAGAAAATATTCTGGTGCAGTATATTGAGCAGTACCGAGCAGATTGTTTTGTTCAATGGGCCTTGTCATTTCCATAATGCCGGCTACTCTAGTTGAACCAAAATCAATAATTTTGACCGTTCCCGTGCGGTCAATCATAATATTGTTGGGTCTTAAATCCTGATGCAGCATTTCCAGACGGTGAAAAGCGCGTAATCCTTTGGCAATTTGTTCCACTATGCCACGCACTGATTCTATCTCCGGTTTTGGATGATCGATCATCCACTGAGCTAAGGTCTGGCCATCAATGAATTCCATGACGATATAGAGATAATGACGTTGCCGGGTCTGTAAGCACGGCTTGAGTACATGTGCATTATTTATGCGTCTGGCGATCCACTCTTCCATCAAAAATCGTTCCAGATAAGCCGGGTCATCCCGAAGGTCAATGGAAGGCGCCTTTATGATGACTTGCGTATTGGTTGCATTATCCAACACCAGGTAAACGTGACTACGACTGCTGGCATGTATTTCTCTGATAATGGTGTAGCCATCAAAAGTCATCCTTGCTTCAAGTACGGGAGGAAACGGTAATCTGGTTAATTGCTGATAAATCTGATCGGAGCCCGGATCGGGTAGTTCATCAACTCTGATAATTTGCGTGGTGAGATTATCTGTACTGCCTCTTTTGTAGGCTTCTTCTACAATAATTTTAGCTGCCTTATCCAGATTATTTTGATGCTTATTTATCGCTTTGCTGATGAAATGATCAGCAGCATATTCATAAACACCATCTGTCGCTAACAGGAAAATATCTCCCTTTTCCACGGGCAGGGTTTGATAATCAATTTCAATATGAGAATCGATACCTAAAGCACGGCTAAGGTAGCTTTTATCCGGCGAAACCCACAAGCGATGATCATGGGTCAATTGCTCTAAAGCATTACCGTTCAACCGATAGATACGGGTATCTCCCACATGAAAAATATGCGCCATTGTCGATTTGATAATGATGGCGCTGAATGTGCATACATAGCCCCGGTCTTTATTAAAACGGTATTGGCTTTGCCGAGTCTGTGCATGTAACCAGGAGTTGGTTGCAATCAGAACGCGTTGTGCAGATTTCTTTACTGACCAGGCTTCCGAGGTGCAAAAATAGTCTTCTAAAAAGCCTGTAATCGCCGCTTTACTGGCAATCTGGCTGACATCACTACTACTGATACCATCGGCAAGGGCAATGGCAATTCCTTTGGTCGTTAGCAGAGGTTCCTGCGGGATGCCGATGCCATGGAAGTCCTGATTGACTTCCTTACGACCTTTGTCAGAGTATTGACCGGTGGCTATTTTTAATTGATTTGGCATAATAAAAGTTTCAGCTCTTTGTGAGCTGATAATTCATTTACTTTGATAGCAAGCTTACCGTTATAAAGCACGTTGCGGGCTAGTTCTTACATGAGTGTAATACAAGGGTAATCCAACAAATACAAAGCCGCCGACTAAATTACCCAATACAGTAGGCAGTTCATTCCAGATTAAATAGTCTGCTACAGTAAACCCACCTCCCATAATCATTGAGAATGGGAATAAGAACATATTTACAATTGAATGCTCAAAGCCCATATAAAAGAACAGCATAATGGGCATCCACATTGCCATCATTTTCCCCGTTGCGGAAGTAGAAATCATCGCACCGACAACCCCCATAGAAACCATCCAGTTACACAGCATGCCGCGTATAAAAATCGTCATCCACCCAGAAATTCCGTATTGTTTATAACCCAAGGTTCTGGCTTCACCTATTTTTCCCACTTTTGCTGCGATGGCACCACCATCAGTGCTATAGCCATAAGTCAAAATAAAAGACATCATAAAAGCAACAGCCAGGGCACCTGCGAAATTACCAATAAACACTAATCCCCAGTTGCGCAATACCTGATTTACGGTGACCCCGGGCCTTTTATCAAGAAGAGCAAGCGGCACGAGCATAAAGACGCCAGTTAACAAGTCAAATTTCATTAGATATAACATAATGAATCCAACCGGGAAAAGCACTGCACCTAATAAAGGTGAGCCTGTTTTTACTGCGACAGTAATCGCAAATATAGCCGCAAGCGCTAACGTTGCTCCGGCCATGAACGCGCGAATCAAAGTGTCTTTAGTTGACATATAAACTTTAGATTCACCAGCATCAACCATTTTGGTAACAAATTCGGTTGGTTCTAAATAAGACATAATTATTTCTCTCTAAGATAGGGTTCAAAGTTTTTTTAAGGGGGAGTTATGTAAATCGCTTTTTACATATCACATGATCAAAGCAACAACTGTTCCAAAAATAGCTAATATCTCGCTATAGTCATTGTTTTATTTTGCGCGGTACATTTTTTAATCCTAGAAACCGCAGTTGAGTACGGATTTCGTGCTCAGATTTATCCACAAAATTGTGAAGCGGTGTATAGTCACCCAACAGGTGACAAGCGTTTACGATCATTATATTTGTATATTCCGCCACTTATAGTGTTTTATAGCGTTCAACTGCGGTTTCCAGGTTAATAGAAGTACGGATGCTTTAGTATTTTTTACAAGACTATTCTTGCCTGGAGTGCGATCTTTAAGTGCAGTATAAAAAATTTATGCACTTTTGTGGGGCAGTGCTAGTGGGCAGAGAGGAACTTAGCTGATTGACTGGTTTTTTTGATTTTCTGCAACAACGGAGAGCAGGGATGTTAAATCACGTGAAAATTATTATTAATGAATATGAGAATTTGCTTTCCTGAATTTGGATTTCAGAGCAATATCAAAAGTGATATTCAACACCAATCCAGCCATTGTTATTATGGACATTACGTGTTTCATAACTAAATTTTCGGTTGCCATGCTGCCAACCGGCTTTTAGCGCAATTGCTTCAGTCATTTCATACAAAAATTCGATCTCTCCCTGATAAACATTTTCGTAGCTATCATGATGAATATCATTTTCATATGGGCTGGTATAATCATTATGTTCGTAATCAAAGATTATGTTCATGAACAGTTCAGGTAGTAGACGGAGCTTAAGTTCGGCTGATGCAAAATGATTGATATAGCCGATATCATCCTGATATTGGGCGGTTTGATCTTTATCGGTATAACCGCGTTCAAAATGATAGCCGACTAATAGCTCAATGTCAGGGGTAATAATCCACTCCAGGTGTGGACCAATGGTAAAAAACTGGGTATCACGATAGCTAAAAGGCTGGTTGTATAATCTGGCTCCATAGCGAACCAAAGCACGTAAAATAAGATGCTCAGTGAGCTCTTGTTCAAGATGTATTGCCAAAATATGATTGTTTAATTGTTCATCTACTTCGGTTTCATTATGTTCTTCTGAGCCGCTAAGGTGTTCTTCAGGTAGTGAATTCTTTCCTAAAAATAGCCCGGGAATAAAATCACCCGAATTCATATAATAACTGCAACACCTCTTTAAAGGGTTAGATGGTATAGTTTCCGTCGACTAAAACCTGAAACTAAAAAGAGGTGCTCAATGAACACGTTTAACCATCTAACCCAAGAGGAAAGATTTTACATTTATACGCAACTAAAACAAGGCGTTTCTAAGAATCAAATAGCCATCACATTGGGGCGTCATAAATCGACTATTGGACGTGAAATTACGCGTAATACAGGTCAGTGTGGTTATCGTTACAAGCAAGCTGAGAGAATAGCTAAACAACGCCATATTGATAAGCCCAAAAACATCAAGATGACGGCTGAGTTACAACAGATAATAACGCCTTTAATCAAAGAGAAATGGAGTTCTGACTGTATTTCAGGACGCTTAAAACAACAAGGTAAGGACTCCGTCAGTCATGAGACTATTTACCGTTATATTTTAGCTAACAAAGCAGCCGGTGGCGATTTGTATACTTATTTGAGGCATCAAGCCAAACCTTATCGTAAGCGATATGGAAAAAATGATTATCGCGGAACGATACCCAGCCGTGTTGATATTGATGAGCGACCACAAGTGGTTGATGATAAAACGCGTTTAGGTGATTGGGAAGCAGATACTGTTATCGGTAAAGGACATAAAGGCGTATTGGTGACGCTGACTGAACGGGTCTCAAAGCTCAACTTCGCCATCTCAATTGAGCGTAAAGAATCTGAACTAACGAAAGAGGCGATTATCAATGCTCTTGAGCCTTTTAAACGTTGGGTTCACACGATTACCTTTGATAATGGACGTGAGTTTTGTGGGCATGAAGCCATTGCAAAAACACTCGACTGCGGCACTTATTTTGCCAAACCGTATCATTCGTGGCAACGAGGTTTAAATGAAAACCACAATGGCTTATTAAGGCAATACTTCCCTAAAAAAGAACCTTTGGATAAGGTAACTCAAGATGAGGTTGATAGTGCAATTACAGCACTTAATCATCGTCCAAGAAAAGGGTTAAATTACAGAACTCCATGGGAAGTATTTTGCCAAATAACGGGGGTTGATATAAATAATAGAAGTTACGCATTGACAGTCAATGTTAAACTATAATACAGAAAAATGCCGAATCCACTATAAATCTAGACCTTGATAAGAGAAATAACCCGCCCATCAACTGCTCGTTGTACTTTACCGATGTACATAGGATTTTTGTTAAGTGAGCCTAAACAGGCTAGCTGTTGCCGGCTAGGAGAAGTTATGTCAATTTCACATGATAGCGTCAACCGATTTCTGAATCGTGAATCGTATACCGGGCGCGATTTATATAACGAAGCCAGTCCTACTTTGAATTTAAAGGGCGGAACCTTAAGTGTTGACGATAGCGTACTGGATAAGCCTCATAGTCAGTACATGGCTTTTGTCAGTCATTTTTGGTCAGGCAAGCATCACCGAGCGGTCAAAGGGATTAACCTTGTTACTTTGTACTACACGGATACTCAAGGAAAACACCAACCTGTCAATTTTCGAGTGGTAGATAAAGCCGAAGGGAAAACAAAAAATGACTACTTTCTGGATATGCTTGCAGAGGTATTATCTTGGGGGCTTGAGCCAGGCTTTGTAACAGGAGATAGTTGGTACAGTTGCGTAAAAAATCTTAAACGGATTAGAAATCATCAGATAGGATTGCTCTTTGCGCTGGAAAGTAACCGCTTGGTTTCTGTTGAAGAAGGAACATGGGTTCAAGTTAAGCAACTAGAAGTTCCAGAGGAAGGCTTGGTCGTTTGGCTCAAAAATTTTGGGTACGTGAAATTATTTCGGACAAAGTTGAAAGACCAACTTCGCCATTATATAAGTGCACTACCTAATGACGAGCAAACCAAGTCCTTTGGCAGTAGGGATTTTACCGAACAACATGATCGGCATTGGCAAATTGAGCAATATCATCGTGCAATTAAGCAAGTATGTAACATTGAGCGATTTCAGGTTCGCAGCAAAGGAGCCATTAAAAATCACCTTTTTGCTGCAATTTGTGGGTTTGTTCAATTACAAAAATTGAGCTTCGCAGAGGTCATTAGTAATTGCTATAGCGTGCAAAGAAATTTATTCAAAGATATCATGGCTTCATTTATTGAGACGTTTATGCCAAATATAAGCCATTTAAACCCAGAATTTCAACCTGTCGTCAATGCGTAACTTCTAAATAAATCACAGGGTGTTGCATTAATTGCTTGAATTCGCGTCATAATACAGTTTTAAATTTGTATTTTCAGCGAGTTCCTGTTCAATGGCAAACTGGAAAAAACCATGAGTGTAGTCTGAATGATCTTGAAAAATATATCCGCCAGCATCAAGAGACATTACAAATTCTCCCAGATTATTTTCAGTACCCCAGCTGATGTTGGCATTAGGTTCATAGACAAAATCAGAACCCTGGTCTGGCTCATCTACTATAGGTTGGGTAGGGTCCTCCTCTAATGAAAGACGGCGTGTGACTGAAAACAGGCCGACATCATCTGTATAGTAGGTACTTAAATCAAAACCTCCAGACCATTCGGCTTGTGCTGTATTGGACATTGCCAGGCAGCCAGCCAGTATTGATATTCGGCGGATAAGGGGGAAAATGTATGCCTGCATAGTATTAGCGCTTCGTTATTAGCATAATCTTGACGCTGAATTTGCAAATACAGTTCCGGAGAAATGTCTATTGTTTATGACGATAAATATCATACTTAATATCAATCGTAAAATCACCATATCCTAATATCAGGATTATGCATATACCCCTTTGGCTATACTCAAGGCCTCGTTATTTCTGCAGACTTTTAGCAGGATTCCAGGTAGATAAGAAAATAGATTCCCGATAAAATATTTCGGGAATGACCGGCTACTTTTTTAATATACTGAATTTAATGCTTTTATTCTATAGTAGCTGCAACTAATACGTAATCAGGAAAGCGAAAGGAACGATGAGATTCGGTCAGGGTATTTATAACTGATATTGATATATACCTAGATGTTATCAGGCACTAAGCTGTTCTACTGCATCAATCGTCTGAAAAAACACCAAACCTGGGCTTAATTGATCAAGCAGATCAGTTTGATTCAGTTTATCAAGCACTGGGCCTTTGACTTCTGCTAAATGCAGTAGGATATGTTGTTTTTTTAACGTGTTAATGAGATTTTCCAGAGCTTCAAAAGCAGTACTATCAATATAGCTGACAGAAGAAAAAATTAATATGACATGTTTTAACTCTTTATTATTGAGAGTTTCCTCTTCTATAAAATCGATAATATAGCTGACATTCGCGAAGCTGATATTTTCATCGATTCTAATCAATAGTAGTTTTTTCCATGTTTCTACCTGATGACGCTTTATATTCCTGAAATGTTGCGTCGCTTTTATGCGCCCTACAACTGCAATATGCGGATGGCTGGTGCGGCGTAAATAACATAATATGGTAATGATAACGCCCAGGGCAATGCCTTTTTCAATGCCTAGTGCGAGTACTCCAAGCAAGGTAATTAATTCGGCAATACCATCGCCTGGATCATATTTCCAGGTGGTAATGATTTTACGTAATTTTATTAGAGGAAAAATAGCGATGAGGATAACTGCGGCTAAAGCGGCTTTAGGCAGGTAGGTGAATTGTTCGGCAAAAAAGATAACCGTGATGCTGAGTAGTACCACGGCAATTAACATAGCCATTTGCGTGCGTGCACCGGCAGTGAAATTAACCATGGTACGACTAAACCCGCCCGCAACTGACATGCCGCCCGAAAATGCTGTTGCCAGATTAGCAGCACCTAAGGCAATCAGTTCCTGATTAGGGTTGATCTTCTGGTTTCTTAAATTGGCGGTGACTTTGGCAATAGCGACGCTTTCAACATAGGCAATAATGGCGATAAAAGTAGCGCCGGGTAATAAGGCTTGCCATTGAGTGATGTTGCTGAAAAATGCAAAACTGATATTTGGCAGGCCGGGTTGAATTTCACCGACAATAGAGACATTATGCAAGTCTGACAACTGATAAAATTTAACCAGTAAAGTGGTCATGATAACGGCTAATAAAGGTGCGCTTTTACTGAACCCGATGATCATGTTTGGTCTAACTTTAAATTGTTTAAGCAGCATTGCCAAAGGCGAGCCAAAGGACAGTAATAGCAAGATACTAAAAAGACTTAGTCCCACAGTATAGTGATTGAAGTGTTGAAAATAGTCGCCATAGCAGGCCAGGTCAAGGCCACATTGAGGTTTTGATAAACCGAGTAAGTGCGGAATCTGACTTAATACGATCAGTATTGCTGCGCCACTGGTAAATCCTGTTAGTACCGGGTGACTGATAAAATTTACTAGCCCCCCCATGCGTAGCATGGCCATGAATAATAAAATAAAACCACCTTCCGCAGCCAGGATAATGGCATTTTCAACAGTGCTGCCTAATTCTGTGATTTCTGGTGCAGTTAAAACACTGGCGATCATAATGGCGGCGATAGAAACAGGACCTACTGATAAAGTTTTGCTGGTGCCTAAAAGAGCGTAAATAAGTGGAGGCAGGATACTGGCATATAAACCGACTTGTGGTGGAAGCCCAGCCAGCATTGCATAGGCAATGCCTTGGGGAAGCAACAAAATAGCTGTAATAATACCAGCAAAAATATCACCGCTCAGATCTTCCCGGGTGTAATTTTTTAACCAGACTGAGATAGTGAAGTATGTGTTAATCCATTTGCTGGTTTTTGGTAAAGCCATGAAAGTTATTATGATTGTTTGGGAAATGAGTAGTGCAGGTTTATTGATTACTGTGACACGTTAACTTTCGTTTGCAACAAAACAGCATCAAATCTGTAGGGCGGCTGTAGCTCGCTAATGCCAGAGAGGGCATTTAAAGGCGGGCTTAAGCCGCGCCCTACACATAGTTATGTCCCATCTTAAAGTAGATCATCACCAAAGCTGGCTGATGACAAAAGACAAGTTAGACTCGGGTATTATTGAATTCTCGCTGCTTAGTCTTCTTTGGTCAGATTCTCCACGTAAGAGGCTTTATGTGGAATATCAAAACGTATACCTTTAATCATGATATGCCAATATAACCACGGAAAGCCGAATGTTTTCCCAAACCACCACAGACGGCTATTTGTTCTGGGATCAAGAAAAGGGAATGAAGGCGTTACTTTACCGCCATAGGCAAATTCAGCTAACATCACCATGTTTAATGATGTGGTTAGCGGACAAGAGCCATAACCATCATAGCCGTCAATAACTGATTGATTCTCCAACAACTTGAGAATGTTATCGACAACTACAGGCACTTGTTTTCTGACTGCAGCTGCTGTTTTAGCGTTTGGTGTTGACGTCACATCACCTAATCCAAAAATATTGCTGTATTTGTTATGCTGTAAGGTGCCTTGATGAACATCAACCCAGCCAGCTTCATTTGCTAAAGGACTTGTTTTGATAAAGTCAGGGGCACTTTGCGGAGGGGTGACGTGTATCATGTCAAATGCTTTAGTCACTGTCGATTTAAGACCATCAGCATCAGTTGCTTCGAAGGTTGCTGTTTTAGCTGCGCCATCAATGGCTACTAAATTATGATTAAAGTGAGTGGTAATCCCGTAATCTTTAACCACTTTGCTCAGTGCTTTGGCAAAGAAAGGCACACCAAACATCCCCGGGCCAGCATTAAGGAATTCCACATTAACTTTATCTGCTATACCTTTTTTGCGAAAACGGTCAGCCGCCAGATACATGATTTTTTGCGGCGCACCGGCACATTTGATAGGCATAGGTGGCTGGGTGAATAAGGCATTTCCTGACTCTATTTTTTGCAAGACTTCCCAGGTATATTCCACAGTATCTGCAGAATAATTACTGCAAACACCGTTTTTTCCTAATGTTTCAACTAACCCCTCAATTTTATTAAAATCCAGTTGCAGACCAGGGCAGACGACTAAAAAGTCGTAACTGATAACGTCACCGGATTTTAAGGTGACTTTATTTTCTTCAGGCTGAAAACTCTCGGCAAAATCCTTAATCCAGGTCACACTTGAATGTATCAGATCCGCTTCGTTTTTGCTTGCTCGTTTCAGCGTATAAGCGCCGCCGCCAATAATAGTAAAGCCGGGTTGATAGTAATGTTTCTCAGACGGTTCGATCAGGGCAATATCAATCGTTGCATTTTTACGCCGCATATTATTTGCTGTAGAAACACCTGCAGCGCCTCCGCCAACAATAAGAATAGAATGATGTAGTTCAGACATATTTCCTCGCTTTAATTATTATTTTTAGTTTTAAGGTGATGATTAACAACACCTATTAAAGTGCTGCTGATCCGATAATACTCGCTATAGTTGTTGTTTCCAAGCCTCATAGCCACCGGCAATCGACAGCACATTGGTGTAGCCCATACCTTGCATAGTATTGGCAGCTAAAGCAGAGCGTTTTCCAGTGGCGCAATAAACAATGATTGCAGCCGATTTGTCGGTAAGTTCAGCTATCGAATTGATTTTAAACTCTAATACACCTCTAGGTAACGGGATTGCATGGTCAATATGCCCCGCATTAAACTCGCTTTCTTCTCTTACATCGACAATATTGACAGCGCTATTGGCTATAATCTCTTGTGCTTTGAGTGGCTCAATTTCGGTTATGTTTTGTTTGATTTGCTTGAGCAGGTCTTCCATATTGGACATTTTGCGTTTAGGATCCGAGCCTGCAACGCGATTCTCGGCCGCTTGATTGGCAAGTTCTTCATCTATACCGCAATAACGGTTAGCTGGAACTGCCATGTCAATTAGCTTAGGTTTGGGCAGGTTCAGCTTGGCCATAATATCCATAAATTCTGCTTTGGTTTTTCCAGCTATCCGCGAATTGCTACTGCGTTCCTGGGCAATATTACTAATCCAGTGTCCTTTATAGTCATGTCCCGGGTAAACGATAGTTTCATCAGGCAGGGTAAATAATCGTTGCGTGATACTGTCATATTGAGCTTCAGCACTACCGCCTTGAAAATCAGTGCGACCACAGCCATCAATAAATAGCGTATCGCCAGTAAAAACTCGGTCTCGCCATAAAAATGAAATACTACCGGGAGTATGCCCTGGAGTAGCAATAACTTTGATATTTTCACCTTTGCCGAACTCAAATACATCACCATCCTGGATTTGAATATCTGCACCGCTTGCACCACAAAGCGAACTTACGGCGGTTTTAGCGCCTACTTTTTGTCTTAATTGTCCACTTGCGGTGATATGATCAGCATGTACATGAGTTTCCAGTGAGTACTTTAAAGTAAGATCATTTTCTTGCAATAAGTTGAGGTACTCGTCTAAGTGTGTATCTACAGGATCAATTAAAACGGCTTCTTTAGTATCCTGGTCAGCAATCAAATAAGTGTAAGTACAGCTTTCTTTATCAAATAGTTGTTTAAACAGCATGGTTATAGCTCCTGATGTTATGAATAGGGTTTGGCGCGATGTAGAGATACTGGTGATCTATAATATAATAAAACTCTAATATATGGAATTGTTTTTGATGCTTCACCTGAAAACGTTGGCAACCAGGCGTAAGCGAAGTGAAGATTTTTAGTCCCTGCTTAACTTTTGCCGTGTTGTAGACAACGATGCCTAAAATAAGCTTGCGTAAAAATATGGATTCCCCCCGAATCTGTTAGAATTCGCTAACGATATTTTGGAATTTATACAATATGATACTCATTATGTTAAATAATATCTGATAACTTGCCGATCTACTTAATGGTTTACCAAAAAAAACAGTGCCCTGTAGTGTGTGCAATAAAGTTAAATTAAGCAAAAAAATAATACGAATTTAAAACATTTAAACTGTTTCTACTTTCGATATATCCAGAAGAGTAGACAGCAAAAAGATCTATAACACTCTATTTACCTTAAAGTTAACCCGGGTAGATAATGATTTATTAAATAGACAGGAAACGGGAAACGTATGCAGAATAGCACCCACTATCAAGCCGATGTACTGGAACGTTTTATACCTATTAGTTTAGATAGACTGATCAGTGATTTATTAACTGCAGAGTTATTGCCCGCAGAGCAGCACAATGCATTTAAACAATTCTGTTCAACCTATACCTCTTTATTCCACGCTCAATCCCACACACACCTACAGGATCTGAAGCGACTGTATTTACCGTTTAATCCCGATCGGGATACCTTAATGACTGCGCAGGAAAATACCAGTACACAGCTAACGCATTTAAAAGAAAAACTTTATTTGATTTTGGAAGATGCTAACTACGAGCAGATTTCAGAAGCGGATTTGAATGAGGCACTCAATAAAATTTCTCCTTACGGCGTGCAAGTTTCCGTTGATTTTGGAGATTTCGCTGAAGTCGCTTTGTTTTATCGTGGTTCAGCTATACAGCAAAAACTATATCGAAACTGGAAAAAACTCAGCTTTAAAAAGCAACCTATTGATATTCTAATTTATCGACGCTTATTTGTTTTGCTACAGCCAAAAAACCGCCAGCAATGGATAGAACATTTTATTAATAACAAAAAAATGTCGGTACAAAAAGCTGAAAAAAAAGCCGATGCAGCATTAAAGGTCTTTGGTATAAGCAATGACAATGATGTTGTGTATTTAAAATTATTTAAAGATATTCCACGCGAAGATCTGGAAATGCAATTTCCCAATACACGCATACAAATGCGTCTTTTTGATAAAATTAAATTAGCAGTAACCGGAGGCGGGGGAACCGCTGGCGGCGTAATGGCAACGATTGGTAAACTCAGTGCTACTATTGATCCAATCTCCGCACTCATTGCTATCGGTGGTTTATTGGGGCTGTTATGGCGACAAATCGCCAAGATTTTTTCGCAGCGAGCTAAATACAGTGCAATGTTAACCAAGAATCTGTATTTTTACAGTTTGGATAATAATATGGGCGCGCTGACCTATTTAGCGGATACCGCTGAAGCTGAAGAATCTAAAGAAGCAATACTTGCATACTTTTTTTTATTGCTTGCTGGCGAAACTAGCCGGGCCAATTTAGATCAAAGTATTGAAAACTATATACATGAAAAATATGCCATTCCCATGGATTTTGAGATTGATGATGGCTTGGACAAACTACAACAATCAAATTTACTGTCACGTTGTGATCAACTGATTAATGCAATTCCATTAGTTGAGGCAAATAGCCGATTAAGACAGCAATGGGATCAGGTGATTGATAATAAAGTTTTTGTTTAAACGAGGATAAAAATTTTAGAAGAAACTGCATATGAGATCAAGGGGTGTGCCAAAGGGATAGTCAGTAAATATATAAAACAATGAGATATATTTATCAAGATCAAAGGAGATCAATAGAGTCTCTGACCCTTTGGTTTCCTTTGGTTCTATTGGTTACTATGGATTAGAAAAAGTACGTGCTATCAGTGCTCCATTTTTACAGGAGTGAAGTAAAGCAGTCGGTATTCAAAAAATGATTTAAAGCCTGACAACACAATAACTGTTTATACACAAAGGAATATTTATGAAATTAAAATATTTATCACTACTCGTTATCCTGAGCACTGCGGCATTATCCGGTTGCTCAACAATGTATTACAACACGCTCGATTCCATGGGTATCCCCAAACGGGACATCATGGTACACCGTGTTGAAAAAGCACGCGATACTCAAGAAGAGACCATGGAGCAATTTCAAACAGCCCTGGAACAATTCACCGCGGTGACCAATTTTGATGGCGGGGACCTAGAAAAAGCCTACGATAAACTTAACAAAGAATACCTTGCCAGTGTCGATAAAGCGCAGGAAGTTAATAAACGTATTAAAGATATTGAAGACGTTTCTGGCGCACTATTTAAAGAATGGGAACAGGAACTCGATCAATACAGCAGTGCGTCTTTAAAAAGAAGTAGTCAACAACAACTCAATCAGACACAAGAGCAATACCACCAGCTTATTGCCGCTATGAAACGGGCAGAAAAGAAAATAGATCCTGTTTTAGTAATTTTCAAAGATCAGGTTTTATATTTAAAACATAATCTCAATGCCCAGGCTATTTCTTCTCTGAAAGGCGAATTACGGACTATTGAATCAGATGTGTCAGTACTGATTGATGCCATGCAACAATCTATTAATGAAGCTAATTCATTTATCAATACAATGGAAAAGAAATAAGTTTTGGATTCACAGGCAATGACTTCTGCGGGTGCAGGCTGTATGGCAACACTGGATGCCGAGAAATACCCGGATGATTTAGCAGGTTAAACAATAAAAATGGGCGGAACGAAGTGTGAATTAAAAACCACAGAGCAAAGCTGTTAAAGCCTATAAACAATTTGTTAGCCAGGGGCGCGGACAGTCATCGCCTTGGGAGGCTTTGAGAAATAAAGTGTTTTTAGGTAATGAGCATTTTGTTGAATCTATGCAGTGTTTGTTAAATGCAGAACAGGACTTAAGCGAAATCCCAAGGGCTCAACGAAGGAGGATTGTCAAACCACTGTCTGAATATGCTGAAAAATATATTCTAAATGACGCTTCCACGATTAGTGGAATTATTAATAATCATAGTTCAAATACCTGCCCCCTTTCTCTTCCGAAATGGCTATCTTCACCAATTATCTGAAGCTGATAGGACAGAAATAATTGATAAGCACTCAATATTAACAGTTGAAATGAAAAGTTTACTGAAAATGAGAATTTAAACATATTTGCGTCTGTATGCCTCACACCACTCATGGTTTTTTAATGATATAGTTTGATTAAAATATTCTAAAGTATAAATATAAAACTTAATGGCAACATTCTCTAACTTTTTAAGTTCATTTGACCCTGAAAAAAAGGGCATCCAATTTGAACATTTCGTTAAGTGGTTTCTAAAAAATGACCCTGAATGGTCTACACAAATTGATCAAGTTTGGTTATGGGACGAATACCCAGACCGATGGGGACGTGATTGTGGTATTGATCTTGTTTTTAAACATAAAAATAACGATATTTGGGCAGTTCAGGCAAAATGCTATTCTCCTGAGTATTCTATCAGCAAATCTGATGTCGATAAATTTCTAAGTGAATCAAATCGAACAGGAATTGATAAAAGGCTATTAATTGCAACGACAGATCAAATGGGCCAAAATGCCAAGCAAGTCTGTCATGCTCAAGAAAAGACGGTTACACATTTTTTCCTTTCTGATTTTGATCAAGCTGCAATTGAATACCCTGAACACATATCTGCACTCAATACCGCAAAACGAAAATCACGACCGATCCCTCGACCACACCAGATAGAGGCCATTGATGCTGTAGAAAAAGGCTTTAAAAATAATGGACGTGGTCAATTGATCATGGCTTGTGGCACGGGGAAGACATATACAACACTCTGGATTAAAGAACGCCAGGCGGCTGTATCAACACTGGTATTGCTCCCGTCACTCGGATTATTATCACAGTCGTTAAGAGAATGGACATATGCTGCGAATACACCTTTTGATGTTTTATGTATATGTTCAGACCAAACCGTGGGCAAGCAATCAAGTGAAGATGACATAATTCACTCTGTAAAAGACCTCTCATTCCCTGTTACATCGGATATGCATATCATCAGCCAGTTTTTAAAAGGTTCTGGTAATAAAGTTATTTTCTCAACCTATCAATCATCTCCTATTATTGCTGATGCTCAACGTGATAATAACATTCCAGAGTTTGATTTAGTGATTGCCGATGAAGCGCATCGCTGTACAGGTAAAGCTGGAAGCGATTTTACGACGATATTAGATCAATCCCGAATCAGAGCAAACAAAAGATTATTCACAACAGCAACGCCAAAAACTTATTCTGCAAATCTAAAAAAGAAAGCTAGTGAAATGGGCGTGGATGTCACAGGAATGGATGATGAATCTGTTTTTGGCAAAGTCCTGTATGCCTTAACATTTGGTGAGGCCATCAAGCGTAAATTATTAACCGATTATCAGATGGTACTAGTTGGTGTTGATAATCCGATGATAGCGCAATGGATACAACAAAGTAAACTGGTAAAAACAGAAGCTGGTGACACACAGGATGCAAAATCATTAGCATCACAAATAGGGCTTATTAAGGCCATTAAAGACTATGACCTGAAGAGGATGATCAGTTTTCATAGTCGGGTAAATAGAGCAGAAACATTTGCCTCAGAGATACAGAATTCGATTGATTTAATCGAGGAAGAATACCGTCCTGATGGGAAAATCTGGGCTGACTTTGTATCCGGAAAAATGACTACCCATAAAAGACGCTTAAAGCTTGATCAACTCAAAAGCCTTACTATAAGTGAGCGTGGACTATTATCGAATGCAAGATGCTTATCTGAAGGGGTTGATGTTCCCTCACTGGATGGTGTGGCATTTATAGATCCAAGAAGTAGTCATGTTGATATTATCCAGGCAGTTGGCAGAGCCATCCGCTTAAGCGATGACAAGACTATTGGCACCATTATTGTCCCTGTATTTATTGAAGATGGGGATAATATAGAATCATCCATGCAATCCAGTCACTTTAAGCCTGTATGGGAAGTGCTGAATGCCTTGAAATCACATGATGAAGTGCTGGCATACGAACTGGATGAATTTCGTACTAATTTAGGTAGGGGCAGTAATTTAGCTAATTCTGAAAAAAGTTTTTCAAAAATTGCTTTTGATTTACCTACTACGATAGATGAGTCATTTTCAGAATCATTAAAAACATATCTTGTTGAAAAAACCACATCGTCCTGGCATTTCTGGTTTGGGTTGTTGGAGGTGTTTGTTGAACAAGAAGGTCATGCAAGAGTTCCTAGCAAATATAAAACAGCAGATGGATTTAAATTAGGTAATTGGCTCAGTAATCAAAAGGCAAAGAAAAAGTCATTAACTGATGAACAGCTTTCAAGGTTGGAATCATTAGAGGGCTGGGTTTGGGATGTATCAGCATTTCAATGGGAAGAAGGTTTTTCTCGTTTAGAACAATATGTTCAACAGAAAGGGTATGCACGAGTGCCTTCAAACTATAAAACATCGGATGGATATAAATTAGGTGGTTGGGTTAATAATCAAAAGACGGTGAGAAAGTCTTTGACTAATGAACAACTTTCAAGACTGGAATCGTTAGAGGGCTGGGCCTGGGATGTGTCAGCATTTCAATGGGAAGAAGGTTTTTCTCGTTTAGAACAATATGTTCAACAGAAAGGTCATGCACGAGTTTCTAAGGAATATAAAACAGTAGATGGATATAAATTGGGGCAATGGGTCAGCACTCAAAAGCAAAATAAAACACAGTTAACAGCAGAACGGATAACCAAATTGAAATCGTTAGAGGGCTGGGTTTGGGACTTGTTGGAGTTTCAATGGGAGCAAGGCTTTTCATATATAAAAAAATACGCCCAAGAGCATGGCCATACAAGAGTTTCTGGTGATTACAAAACAGCAGATGGGTTTAATTTAGGTAATTGGGTCACTAATCAAAGAGCTAAAATGGGACAATTAACACCTGAAAGACTTTCAAGACTGGAATCGTTGGATGGCTGGGTTTGGGGTGTATCAGCATTTCAATGGGAACAAGGTTTTAATTATTTAAAGTTGTATACTCTACAAAAAGGTCACGCAAGAGTACTCTGGAATTATAAAACATCAGATGGATATAACCTGGGGCAATGGGTTAATATGCAAAGACGTAATAGGCACCAATTATCTTCGAAACAAATTTCACTATTAGAGGCGTTAGATGACTGGGTTTGGGGGTTATTTGATTTGAAATGGGAACAGGGTTTTTCTTATTTAGAAGAGTATATTTTACACGAAGGTCATGCAAGAGTTTCTGGTGATTACAAAACAGCAGATGGGTTTAATTTAGGTAATTGGGTCACTAATCAAAGAGTTAAAAGGAGGCAATTAACACCTGAAAGACTTTCAAGACTGGAATCGTTGGATGGCTGGGTTTGGAGCTTACTAGAGTTTAATTGGGAGCAAGGCTTTGCTTATCTAGAAGAATATACCTGTAGTGGTCTAATAATCCTGTACTAAACGATAGGAGTTTATAATAACCCCTTAATCAAAGATGCAGACCAATGAGTAAACGAAAAAGTTATACAACAGAATTTAAACATGAAGCGGCCAGTCTGGTATTAGATCAGGCATATTCCATAAATGATGCTTGCGAAGCTATGGGCGTTGGAACTACAGCAATGCGCCGTTGGGTCACTCAATTAAAAGAAGAGCGTCATGGTGTTACGCCAAAAGGAAGCCGAGCGATTACTTCTGATCAGCAAAAGATTCAAGATTTGGAAAGTCAGATAAAGAAACTAAAGAGGGAGAAAGAGATTTTAAAAAAGGCTTCAGCTCTCTTAATATCGGACGTGTATCAATTTTAATGCTAATTGATGAGTTAAGAGAGCAATACAAACAATGCGAATTATTGCAAACATTTGAGATGAGTCGTAGTAGTTACAACTACCACCGTAAGCATGCAAACAAGGCAGATCCTGAGCGAGACAGGTTAAAATCCAAGGTTATTGCGTTACATGAAGCGAGCCGCAGTTCAGCGGGGAGTCGTACCCTTTCTGCTCAATTAAAACAGCAAGGTGAATCTGTTGGACGCTTCAAAACACGGAGTTTAATGCAAGAAGCGGAGCTGACAAGTAAACAGCCAGGCGCACATCGTTACAAGGTGGCTGAAAAGCCATCAAACATAGCGGATAACCACTTAAACCGTGAATTTTCTACCGAACTGGCTAATCAAGTTTGGTGTGGTGATGTCACCTATATTTGGTCGGGTACAGGCTGGATATATTTAGCATTGGTGATTGATTTAAATGCGCGCCGTATCGTGGGGTGGGCTTGCTCAACTAGTCCTGACTCAGTATTGACTACACGAGCGTTAAAATTAGCTTATGCGGCTAGAGGAGAGCCCAAGAACTTGATGTTTCATTCTGATCAGGGGTGCCATTACACCAGTAAGGTATTCCAGCAGCAATTGTCGGAATATGAGATCAAGCAAAGCATGAGTCGGCGTGGTAACTGTTGGGATAATGCACCGATGGAGCGTTGTTTTAGAAGCTTTAAATCTGAATGGATGCCTAAGACTTTTTATTCATCTTATGAACAGGCAGAGAAAGATATTATGCAATACATCAAGTATTACAATAGTTTCCGTGTACATAGTTATAACAATTATTTAACCCCAATCCAAGCGGAGAAAGAAGCCGCTTAAAAAACCGATCGTTATGTACGAATTTACTTGACCACTACAACCCAACAAGAAGGTCATGCAAGAGTGCCTTCAAACTATAAAACATCGGATGGATATAAATTAGGTATTTGGGTCAGTACTCAAAGGCGTGGTAGGGAACAATTAGCAGCGAAATATATATCACAATTAGAATTATTACCAGGATGGGGTTGGGATCCATTAGAGTTTCAATGGGATCAAGGATATTCCTATCTAGAGAAGTATGTTCAACAGCAAGGTCATGCAAGAGTTCCTTCAACGTATAAAACCGAAGATGAATATTATTTGGGGAGATGGGTTAGGACCCAAAGAAAACAAATAGAACAATTAACACCTGAACGACTTTCAAAATTAGAATCACTGGAGAGTTGGGTTTGGGATCCATTAGAATTTAATTGGGAAGAGGGCTTTGCTTATTTAAAGCAATATGTTCAACAACACGGTCATTCAAGAATTCCATATAAATATAAAGTAGCGGATGGGTTTAACTTGGGACGTTGGGCTGCTAGGCAAAGGAGAAATAAGGTTCAATTAACAGCAGAACGGATATTGAAACTAGATTCGATAAGTTTTGATTGGGTGGTATGAGAGTGATCAAGGGGGCAGCCAGTAATACCGCTACCAGTGAAACATTAAGTCGTTGAATTATAATGGTTAAGTATGAATATTTTTCATCTTTTCTAAATATATGATCGCTTTAGAAACAATGACTTTAACCGTTGTATATTATTTTTCTGGTACAATTTTTAATAAACGATTTTCGTAAGCTATTGTTTGTCACTGTAGTGTATATTATTAATGATTTATTTGACTGGTAGCGGTATTACTGGCTGCCCCCTTGATTTACATGGAAAATTTGCTCTGCTTACGCACCGTAAATTCCCAGTGATGCTGAGCGTTATAATTTTTAGCAAATATGAGAAGTAGTTGAATAAAAAAAATCCTATTCGTTTATCTACAAAAGCAATGACAGCATTGAGAAATGTTTACGATCCATCATTCAAGATAAGAACTAAAAAACTAGAAGATATCCAAGAATATAGCTTTTCTATCTTACTATATTGGAATCAAATCGAATCTTTAATTAAGCTTTTAAAGTACTACAAAAAAATCGATGAAGAATATCCTGATAAACTTAACTTTATCAATAGAAGCTGGGGTATTTTAAAAAATCTACACCAAGCAAACAGCAACAATTATATTATTATTTTTGCTGATGGGAAGAAAACCAGTGAAAGCTTGTGGGGTACAAGAGATAGGATTGCACACGCCAGCCATATTGTAACTAAAGAAGAATACAATCAATTTAAAGAATCGGCTATATGGGTTTTTAGTCAGTTATTTACTAATATGGCGGAAACATTTGATTTGGCGCATAATCAGTATTTAACACACAAGAAAAGTAAAGTACTTGCAAGTAAAAAAATAAACAAACCAATGGGGTCGGTATAGATTGAAATAGGACCCCTAGGGGTCAGGTCTTTGATTTATGAAATAGGTTGTGATATGTTATCAGCTAAAGAAAAATAAAGGATAGCAAGATGGCTAGACCACTAAGGCTTGAATTTTCTGGCGCGTTGTATCATGTCACTTCCCGAGGAAATCGACAGGAAGCGATTTATGAAACCGATACCGACAGAGAAAACTTTTTAACGATCTTATCTGAAGTGTGTAAGCGATATCATTGGCTCTGTCACGCCTATTGTCTGATGGGTAATCATTACCATTTACTGATTGAAACCCCCGAGGGGAATTTATCCCAGGGCATGCGGCAGTTAAACGGGAAATATACACAATCATTTAATCGTACTCATCAACATGTTGGGCATGTATTTCAAGGGCGTTATAAGGCCATCCTGGTGGATAAAGACAGCTATTTACTGGAATTATGCCGATATATCGTGCTGAATCCCGTGCGCGCTGGCATGGTGCGGTCGGCAAAAGATTGGCAATGGAGTAGTTATCGTGCCATGATCGGTTTGAAAAATACACCGGAATGGCTGGAGACGGATGGGGTGTTATCAAATTTTGCGGGACACAAAGCCGAAGCTGTTCAAGCCTATAAACACTTTGTTAGCCAGGGGCGGGGACAGGCATCGCCTTGGGAGGCTTTGAGAAATCAGGTGTTTTTAGGTAATGAGCATTTTGTTGAATCTATGCAGTGTTTGTTAAATGCAGAACAGGACTTAAGCGAAATTCCAAGAGCTCAACGAAGGGGGATTGTCAAACCACTGTCTGAATATGCTGAAAAATATATTCGCAATGAGGCTATTGCAAATGCTTATGCCAGCGGGGGTTATAGTATGAAAGAAATTGGCGATTATTTTGGTCTGCATTATTCTACGATTAGTGGAATAATTAATAATCATAGTTCAAAGACCTGACCCTTTTCCTCTTGTGACCCTTTTCCTCTTGACTTAACCTGTCCCAGTGCTAGACTTGAGATTTTTAATCATGGAAAAATGGTCTGGTTTACAGACTAAATAATATAATTTTATGAGCGGATGTTGTGATGATAGTTGCGCTGTAGAGGCACTAAGAGAAAAACAAAGGGGGACATTGCTAAGTGTACTAAGTATAAATTTAGCCATGTTTCTGATTATAGTTGTTGCCGCTATGTATGGGAAATCAACAGCATTATTCGCGGACAGTCTGGATAATCTTGGCGATGCATTAACATACGCACTAAGTTTATATGCTGTAACTAGAGAAAATGCAACAAAGGCCAAGGTTGCACTATTTAAAGGTTTTCTGATTTTGTTCGCAGCAATTGCTGTGCTTGTTCAAATTGTCTATCACATTATGGTGCCAACAGTTCCAGTGTTTGAAATCATGGGAGCATTTAGTTTGCTTGGCCTAATCGCTAATTCTATTTGTCTTTATCTGCTTTGGCGCCACAGGAATGAAGATGTAAATATGAGTTCAGTCTGGGAATGTTCGCGAAATGATATCGTGATAAATATTTCCGTTTTTGTCGCAGCAGGCGCGGTGTGGATTACTGAATCAGGTTGGCCAGATATTTTAGTTGCGATTGCTCTGGTTTGGTTATTAATGCGTTCATCTATTCGGGTCATAACTTCAGCTAGGCAGGAACTTCGAGCAGCAACATAATATGCCAGTGGGGTTATATTATGAAAAAAACAGGAGATTATTTTGGTCTGCATTATTTCTCGATTAGTGGAATTATTAATAATCATCTATCAAAGACCTTACCCCTCATTCTTCTCGCATTTCCTTGTTAAGTTTTTAATCCTCAAACCGACTTGATTGTTTGAAAAAGTGCGTTACAATTCAAAGGCATAGGCGATTACATCGGATATTAAGAAAGGGGGCTTAATGAACGGAATAATTCTCACGCCAACCAAAATTAATGCCTTATTCCTTGAAGAAGACCGATATGTTGTTCCGCCAGCTGTAGATTTTTCAAGTCTGCCTTGGTCAGATGGTTTTCATGACCATAACCCCGATACACCCTATCTCAGTTTAAGTGTTCTGAATTCTTCCTTTGCTTCTGATACCTTCCGATTAAAACCTGGAATCCACTTGCATTGGCTTTTACCTGCGGCCTATCGAAGAGCATTTCTCAATTCTCAAAATGGTATGTCGCATATTTATTGTCCAGCTCCCAATATCTGGCTTGTTAGACGTTTTTCAGGTGATGGTGAAAGTAAGGAATGGGTGGTGGAGAGTGATGTTTTAATGCCGCCTGCATATTTTCCGCATGCCAGTGGCAGTTATATGCCATATGATTCCAAGCATGGTTCTCCACCTTTTAGAATGATAGGCCGGACATTAGCTTTACAAAAATGACTGGATGAACAAAAAGCGCCAGACAGATATCCTAAATTGACGGCAATGGGTTACGGTGATGCTGCTTTCGCTTCTTATTACCCGTCCAGCTCCAGGTGTTTTGGTTTTCATGACCCGGATATATTTGATTTAAAAAAGCCTCCGACTTATGAAGTAATAGGCTGGAGAAAAGAAAAAGATGACAACCTGATCAACTGGATTGTAAATAACAGCATCTCGGGAAAACGTTTTAATACGGATGAATTGATTTCAAAGTCATTTGGTTGGCACCTTGGACATGCTAATCCAGGCAACAAATCAACGATTCAATCCAATCCGTCCGATGTCGTTGTTTGCTACTCACGCATAAAAATAGGCCCAGGTGATAGTAAACCGGGTAAGTTAACTAATCATCAAGTGTCTTTAGGTAGTAATGCAAATGATGCCTTAGCCGCTTATCTGACAAAACAGACTCTTAATAATGGAAAAAGCGTACTCAAAAAATCTCAAATAGAAGAACAACTTGATTACCTAAGTGCCATTAATGCAATTGCAAATAAAAAAAGTGACAAATATTACAAACTTCTTGAAACACGCCATGAACAGAGTTATGTTGCAGAATCAGGTGGTATCAGCTGGGCATTACGTAACGAACCCAACAAAGAAACCGCCAATGCTGTTAACACTGGCAATCGTTTAGCACAGGAATATCCCGCTGAACTGGGAAAATTACTTGGAAAAGCTAATGAACTGCAAAAAGAATATCAAACCGCGCAATATTCGATTATTGATTTGCAAACTCAAATATTTTTCGACTGGCATCGCTATCAGTTTGCCATGTATCCACAAGGTACGGAAAATAGGATTCATGCAAACGTCGATGAAATAAAGCATTTTATACAGAATGTTTCAATAAAGAAACTACATGAAATGCAACGTGACACGGGTGAAATCAATTATCGATTCACTGAGAATCAAACCTTACTTAAAGCAAAAGCATCAACGGGAACTAAAGCAAACACGGCGCAAACTTTAGCTACAGCACTTAATCAATTAACGAAAAAACTGTCAATTTATAATCATTGCTTTATTTCGGGGAAAATTCACGGAGACATCACCCTGGAACAAGATTCTACAATCGGGGGTATCTTCGTTTTGGAGATGCCAATACTTTTGTCAAAATGGATCATCTAGAGGGCTTAAACGGCCCAATACTCTACGAAGATAAACCATTACGAGATTTTTCCCTGGTTTTCTGGCTTAAATTAAATCCGGGAGAAGGTGGCATTGTCGTCTCATTTGATCCCACGCAATGGTTCGAAATCGAAGTGCTACGTAGCGGTAATTCGTCAGGTCATCTAGTGTTGACCACAGTCAATTCATTAGGTGTGATAGACCGAATGGAAAGTAATGAGCTTGTTGCCAACGGACAATGGCGAAGTATCACTGTCACCTATAATACATCTCAATCCGAACAATCCATCCAGATAGATCAGCTGGACAAACAATCTAAACCCACCCAATCTGGACTGATTGGCGGTCGTAAAACGCGCTCCGGTTATCTGGGAGTCTCTACTTTCACCGCTGAATTCTCAGATCTACAAGAAGTTAAAGGCAACTTTAAAGGTGCAATAACAGGTCTTCGATTTATTAGAGGACAGGCAGACTCTAAACAACTCAAGGCAATAATAAACCCTGGCAACAGACCTGCTTTTTCCTTACGCCAGGTTGCAGCACCACGATTTTGGCAACCCAAAGAACCCGCAGTGGCAATTGTGGGAGACGATGCAACAAGCAGTGATAGCTTTCAAACTGAAGATCATTACCCACATGATCTATTGAGATGTACTTATATACAAGGATTATCAACCGACGCGCTTCTGGGTAATGATAAGCCAGCATCACTCAAGGTTATTCAGTCGTTGCGAAAAACTCTCGATCATATTCAACAGTCAAAACCTGATTCATTCGGTTATTTTGAAGCGGATGGGACTTCCTGGAATCCCTTATTTGCTGAATGGGAAGTTGCATTGTATCCCTTGGCAATTAGTCATCTTCATAACGGAAAAAGTAGCCAGTATGATCCAGAGTTTATTTATCAGGGTTATCAATTACCGCGAGAGTCTAATGAATTGGAACTGATGCCAGAACAATGCCCATTAGCACAAACAGCAAGTTTTTTAGGCGGCAGAAGTTTGATCAGTCCAAATGCATCAGCAGCAATGAATGTACGACTGGATGAATTTATTAATGCCCATAAAGGCATTGTACCCAAAGAGTTTTTGGATATACAAAAAAACTATCTGCAACAAAAGCGCAAATGCTGACATTCCCGCTCAGTGGCATTAACGCTGCCATGCTGCAAAAGCAACAGGTTATGCAATTACCTGCTGATGATCCTCTGGCTTTTGCAGAATACGCCGAGTTCGCCCAAAGGGTCAAAAATGCGGTTGGACAACAACGCACGACAGCGCCTGACCCAACACTGGATTTTCACCCGATCCAATCCGGTGCATTGGAATTGCGTCGTCTGCGCTTAATTGACAATTTTGGTCAAAGCCGGGAACAATCCGTTAACAAAATAGAACGGACCGAACGACTTGAAGTGGCACAGCATGACAATCTGGTATCACTGCCGGTTCGCCTTTCACAATCGGCAAGACTCGAGTTTCGCCTGCTACAGGCTGCCGAGAAAATTAAAGATGCGTCAGAACACCACAATAGATCGCCGGTTTGTGGCTGGCTGACAGTGAATGATCTTGATGAATTAATTATGGTTCATGATGCAAAGGGGCATCCTCTGGGTACATTAAATGCTGATTCAGACCTGATTTGGCAACCTGCGCCCGGCATGGAACGGCCGTTGGCACCGGCAATGTTTTCCAATCCAACGCTGAGGAGGGTCATCGAATGGTTAATCAGGCAAGGGGGGAAATTTATCGATCTTTTTGCTCATACGTTGGAAAATTCCCTGGACACTATCCATCCCGAGAACTTTGGTGCCGACGAATGGGCTTTGATGAGTGGACGGCCTTTGGCGATTGTACAGGTTAAAGTGGAACTGTTACTAAAAGGACTACCCGCAAATGACCAGGGCTACGGAGCATTCCATCGCGATCTGCATAGCGGTATTCGTGATAGTGCCGGTTATGAAAATGTCAAGTTCCCGGTACGGATCGGAGATCATAGGCAAGTTAACGATGGCCTGGTCGGCTATTGGCGGGAAGACAACGAAGAGCGACTTAGTAAGCAGTTTCATGCACCTAACGCGAACGCCGTTGAGATGGCGCAGCAGGAAACAGGCAGCTCCTCAAAAACTGAAAATAAAATCATCGGGGCTACAGAGCCTCCGCTAATTCCGCTTTCAATTCGTCAGCCTGCACAGATACTTACCTTGCTGATTGACCCTCGCGGTCATTTGCAGGCAACCAGTGGCATACTGCCACAAAAAAGCATCACCTTGCCGAAACAGTTTTATAGTGAAGCATTAGCAAAAATGCGACCGATATTTCTGACTGCACCCGTACTGACCCCCAGTGACAAGCTCACCCTGCCATTACCGCGTCATCACGGATTACACTGGGACTGGTTAGAAAGGCGACGTGAACAATGGGAGCGGACAGATCAACAAGCGATATCTGAGCCTGCGGCGGCTTCAGGTGCATCATCCGCTAAACAGGAAATTCGCGAAGGCTGGCTGGAACTTAACCCGAATAAGCAAGATAACGAAAATAACTAGGAGCGCACATGGCCGAACTTGATGACGGATTGATACTTCACCTGCCACTTACAGAGTCTCTGCAGAACGGTTCTATTGACAAATCGTCCCATCGACATGAAGTTCATGTGCGGGGGAGGCTAGGCGTTTTCAATGTGAGCTATGCAGCGGCTTGGGAACTTGGGCGCCTGTTAGGTCTTTCTGCAGGAAGTTTCGCTCAGTCCTTGATTCGCTGGAAGCATAAGGAAAAAACCGCTATCCTGGCTAACAAGGCGGAGCTACAAGTCAGTCATATCGGGTTTGCCCGGTCGGCAAATTCCCCAATTTCCGCGGATGAAGTTCCTGAAGAAATTTCCTCATTTCTAAATAAACTCGCATCCCTTGAGCTTGTTCCATTAAATTATCTTTTGCCAGAAGAAGCAATGTTACCAATTGATTCTATAAGATTTTTTCAGGTGGATAACTTTTGGTTAAAATGCTTGCTGGAAGGAGCATTTAGTCCCGGTCGTTTTCTCTCAAACGATCATCAGCATGAACTTAAGCTAAGAACAGCAATAGAATCCGTTAATTTCCCGGTTGCCGGTTTCTTAATGCGCTCAGAAATTGTCTCTGCATATCCTGGATTGATGGCGCAGGGGATTGATAAGAATAGTGTTAAACAATCATCAGTCATGCGTCGTCTGTCACCTCATCTGATGTTGTGTACATTTAATGTTGAAGTTGTACAGATCGATTTACATCTTGCCCCCAAAGCGTTGCACTGTGGGGTGGAAAATAATTTCAAAAAATTTGTTCGCAAGTCAAATGGCGAGCTTTCAAAAATATCCAAAAAAGTTAACATCAAAAACCGAAAAATAGCTGTCAAAGATTTATCCGATGATTTAGCGAATGCCGCTAAATTACTCAAATTTGATAATAATGGTAAAGCCGGTTTTTTTGCACTGCAGATGATAGAGGGTGTCCAGTTGATGAGATATAAATTATAGACATCGAGTAAAAATCTGATTACCTGGAATTTTTGATAGGGCCAGCAGAATTTTCATACAGCCAGATTTTTTGGTGCTCCTGTCAATGGAAATAATATCCAGGCCGCCCGTCCTGGTCTATATCAATCATCTGCGTTGAAATGGTTTAATACACCACGACACTTCTAAAGGCTGACTTATAATGGCATTCGAGGTGAATATGAGTAAGCAAAATAAACCAAAAAGACCTGAATATAATCTTGAATTTAAACAAGATGCAGCCAAATACGTTATCGAGACAGGACATATCCACTAACAAGTCGCAGACAGCTTAAGCGTATCCCTTAAGTGTCATTGAGCGTTGAGTTAGAGCAGGACGAAGACAAAAAATCGAAATAAAATCAACACCTAGCTCATCTGGTTAGTAATTAGTCTGGTTACGTAAGGAAGTTGAGTAATTGCTCATGGAACGCGAAATATTAAAAAAGGCAGCGGTTTTCCTCGCCAAAGAAGTCGAGTAAAGTATTTTATTATTCGAGAGCAATAGAAGGCCCAGCCTGAGGCTGTTATATCACCGTAACGACAGGCATAAAAAAAGGGCAGTAGCCTTACGGCTGTAGCCCTTTATTTATATGTGGTGCCTCGGGCCGGAGTCGAACCGGCACACCCAGAAGGCGAGGGATTTTAAGTCCCTTGCGTCTACCAATTTCGCCACCGAGGCATCAATCTCTGATTGAGAGCAGACTATTATAATGCTTTTTTTGGGTTTGACTAGTAAATTTTTGTTTTATTCGGAGGATTCTCTGTAATATTTTGTTTGTAGAGGGATTTTTTTTAATGAGTAAATAAATCCCATACAGGCGGGATGCTTTTTGGCAGTGAGCTTAAACGACCTAGTTCAACCCATTGGTTTTTTGGCGTGTGAAAATCTGAGCCAACTGAGCCATAGAGTTCGTATTGTTTGGCGAAATGAATCGTGCGCCTTATTTCGTCGGGGTTGCTGCGTGCTGTAATAATTTCTATTCCCTGGCCGCCCATTTCTTTAAAGTCAGATAAAAACCGGCGCATCCAGCTTGCAGTGAGTTTATAGCGCATCGGGTGGGCCAGTACAGCAATGCCTTTAGCTGCTTTAATCCAGTGTATAGCATCTGCTAGGTCTACCCATTGGGTTTTTACGAAAGCTGGTTTGCCTTCTCCTAGATAACGGTCAAAGGCTTCCTGGGTCGTGCTGACATGGCCTTTTTTAATTAAAAAATCAGCAAAGTGTGGTCGGGTAATCATGCCAGGACCTGCAGCTTCATGTACTGCTTCGAATGCACCGGGGATTTTGTGTTTTTCTAATTTGGATGCAATTTTTTTGGCTCGCTCAAGACGAATAATTTGTAATTGATGCGTTCCTGCTAGCAGTTCGGCATTATTGGCATCTATATTGAGTCCTAATATATGGAATGTTTTCTTATTCCAGATGCAGGAAAGTTCAATGCCGGGAATGAAATTCAGATCATGTTGCTCACTGGTGTGTTGCGCTTCGAAGAGACCTGAAACTGTATCATGGTCAGTTAGAGCGAGGGTGGTAACGCCTTGCTCTATGGCACGTAAAATAAGTTCAGTCGGAGATAGTGAGCCATCGGAAAAGCTGGAGTGGCAATGCAAGTCATATTTTTTTTCAATCATTGCTGATATTCTCCATACAGTTTTGCATAAAGTCCATTTTGATTGATTAATTTTTCGTGGCTACCTTGTTCACAAATTTTACCTTCTTCAAACACATATACGTGATCTGCTTGTTTTATCGCGCTGAGTCTGTGGGCAATAATGATGGTGGTGCGGTTTTTTAAGAAATCTGCCAAGGCTAGATGTAACTTGCGTTCGGTTTCTGTATCCAGGGCAGATGTAGCTTCATCAAGAATCACGATACTGGGTTTGGCAATGACCATACGCGCGATGGCCATGCGCTGTCTTTGTCCACCGGACAGGCGCATTCCCTGGCGCCCAATTATGGTATCCAGAGCTTTTTCCAGTTGACTGACTGTATCTTTTAATTGCGCTATTTCAAGTGCTTTCCATAATTCTATATCGGTAACCAGTTTACCTAGCGCAAGGTTTTCACGAATCGTATCATTAAACAGTATCGGGTGTTGCAGGACAGTAACTACATGCTCTCGAACCCGGTCAAAACCAATTTTATTAATTGGCACATTGTCATAATAAATCATTCCTTTTTTAGCCGGGTATAAGCCTATCAAGGTTTGAATTAATGTCGATTTACCGCCGCCGCTAGCACCAACCAGGGCTATTTTTTCGCCGGCTTTAACAGATAAATTAATGCCTGTTAGTATTTCATCTTGTTCATCAGCATAGCTAAAGTGCAAGTCCTTAATGCGCAAACTAACAGTATGTTTATTTTTAAATGGGTCCTCAAGTGCAGGATAAATCGGTTCCTGTTGTAAGGCTTGCAGGCGATTGATGCGAGCGAGCGCTGCTTTAGCACCAAAAAATGAATATTGTATGCCTAATACTTCTTGTACTGGAGCCATCATAAACCATAGATAACCGAATACGGCGAGCATTTCACCGATACTTAAGTTTGAATACAGCACCATTAGCATGGCCGCTGAACGAAAGATATCGAACCCAAATAAGAAGATTAAGAAACTGAAACGGGTTGCAGCATCACTTTTCCAGGCAAAGGAAATGGAGTGTTCTTTTACCTCGGCAGCGGAATCGATCAGTTTTTTATAATAATGTTTTTCCCGGTTGCTGACACGGATTTGCTGAATGGCTTCTAAAGTTTCGGATAAAGCCTGCTGGAAAATGCCGTAAGCAGAATTTTCTTTTGCCTTCAAGGTTTTAACTTTTTTGCCCAGGCTACGCGTAAAGAAGATTACGATAGGGTTAAGCAATAAGATAAATAAGCCCAATTGCCAGTGCATCCATAACAGGATGACACCGGTGCCAATAATGGTTAAGCAGGCAACTAGTAGTTTGCTGGTGGTACTGCCGATAAAAGTATCGATGGTATCCAGGTCTGTAACCAAGTGAGTGATGACTGTGCCGCTACCTAAGCTCTCATATTCAGCCATAGAGATATGCTTAAGGTGGTTGATCTGATTTTTTCGAATATGAAAAATAATATCTTTAGAAATACGACAAAATTGACGCGACTGGATAATATTAAAAATAATTCCAAGTGTTCTTAAAACAAGACTGGTGATTAATATAACACTGATATAAAGTATCGGTGTTTGCCAATGAAATGGTACAAATTGGTTAATGGTATGTATGGTGAAGCCGGGTTTATTTAGCAAAACTTCATCAACCAGTAAAGGCATTAACAGTGGTACTGGCACGGTCGCGAGAGTTGCAAGAATAGCGAGTAATTGTGCGCTAACAAGTTCTTTTTTGTGTTGTCTGACGATACTTAAAATATAAGGCCATGTATATAGAGTTGTTTTGGGCGTGTCTTGATTTAGCACGATGTTTACTTAGTTTGGTAGTTATAGATATTTAAGATGAATTATAGCTTTATTTGGAGAGTTTCTGTGTTTAAAAATGGTGGTAAAGCTACAATTAAAAAGGGAAGTATGTGGCTTAAATGCCAGAAAATTTTGTTTCTATTTCTTCTTTCTGGTTCGTTTGAGAGTTATGCAAGTGTGCTTGAGCAACAGCGCCAGGGCTTTTTGCAAGCCGAGATGATGATAGCATCGGGTGATGATCAGGGTTATGCTGCGATAAGCACTGATTTAAAATCATATCCATTGTATTTTTATTTGCAATATCAATGGTTAAGTAAGCATTTAGAGCAAGATAAGCAAATACTTGATTTTTTGCACAACGCCAAGGAGTCTCGTTACACGCAGAAATTACGCTGGAAATGGCTAGATTATCTTTATCGGCAGGGTAAATGGAATACCTTTGTTGCAAATTACACGTCTTCTAACAGTAAATTATTTCAATGTCGATATAATTGGGCACAGTATCAGCGAAACTATAAAACCAAGGCGCTAAAGGCTACAAAAAAAATATGGTTAACGGGCTCTTCGTTGCCAAAAGGTTGCGATCCCTTACTGACAAAATTTACGCAGTCATCTTATTTAACACAAGAGTTGATTTGGCAACGATTTATGCTTGCGGCGAAGGCCAGGCAGTATAGTTTAGCGACTTATTTAGTCAAAATGTTAAGCAGTGCCATTGAGCGTGAAAATGCTGAAAAATGGTTAAAGCTGGTAAAAAATCCAGCATTAATCTCACAGGCAGGTTTTTTTTCAGCAGTTTCAAAAGCACAGCAAGCGGAAATGTTTACTTATGCCATGAAAAGGATGGTGAGTGCTGATGTAGAAAATGCCGCAGGATTATGGGATGCAAAAAAGACAGCTTTTAAGTTATCAAAGAATCAGGTTTTTCAAGTCGAACGAGCCATTGCTTTACAGTTTACCTTTAATAAATCTGCTAAAGCGTATGCCCGCTTTAGTGAATTACCTCAATTAGATGCAACAACACGAATATGGGCAGTCAGAGCGGCATTAATTGAGAATAATTGGCAGCATGTTGATCAGGCATTACAGAACTTATCAGTCAAGGAAAAAAATCAGGAACGCTGGCGATATTGGCAAGCTAAAGCATTATTACAGACTAATCAGAGCGAGAAAGGCCTGGCAATTTATAAGCAACTTGCGAATGAACGTAGTTATTATGGATTTTTGGCGGCTGACTATTTGCATCAGGATTATGCTTTAGTTGATAAGCCAATAATATTGAATGAAAGTAATAAGTTACGTTTATTGTCACAAGAGAAATTTGTTATCATTAATGAATTTCGAGCACTGGAAATGGAAAAAGAAGCGCAACAATTTTGGTGGGAGGCTGTGCGTAACTTGAAGGGTGATGATTTGTTATCAGCAGCAAAAATAGCTCAGCAATGGCAATGGCATAGACTAGCGATACTTACGGTGTCTAGAGCAAAGTACTGGGACGATGTAGGGTTACGTTTTCCTGTTGATTATGCGGAAAAGATTGAGGAAAATGCACTGATTCAACAGTTGGAGAGTGCAATAATATATGGCCTGGTGCGTAGGGAGAGTATGTTTGATCCGTCAGCGGGGTCTCCAGCCGGTGCTATGGGACTTATGCAAATTATGCCGGGCACAGGCAGACAGATAGCGAAAGAAACACACTTTCCCTGGCGTTCAAAGGCAGTCTTATTGCAGCCATCAGTAAATTTAAAATTTGGTGCTTATTATTACAAGCAAATGTTAGATAAGTTTGATGGAAATTTTGCGCTTGCGGCTGCTGCTTATAACGCAGGCCCGCACAATGTTAATAAATGGCTTAAAATTGATCGGGACTATGCGGCTGATATCTGGATAGAAACAATTCCTTATAAAGAAACCAGAGCTTATGTGGCTGCCGTCCTTACTTATGCTTTGATTTATCAAAGCCGTTTGCAGAGTGGCAACTTGCGTATGAATGATTTTATGCAAGATATTAAATATAAATAATAAATTTTAGCCCAGTAATTTTGCTGTTTAGAGCTTATTAGTTTTATTTTTGGCAGATATTTTAACGATAGAAAACGGATGATAATTTTTTCTACCTTTATTAATAACAGGGTATAATGCTCGACTGAAAACATAATTATAAAAAATGAAACAGGATTTGGAATGCAAAAGCAGCATAGTTATGATCGCGCAGACTTATTAGAATCAGGACATAATGGTCTATTTGGTCCTGGCAACGCTAAATTGCCTCTACCTAATATGTTAATGATGGATCGAATTACTCTTATCACTGATGAGGGCGGCGAATTTGATAAAGGCGAAATTATTGCAGAGCTAGATATTAACCCGGATTTATGGTTTTTTAAATGTCATTTCGAAGGCGACCCGGTTATGCCTGGTTGCTTAGGGCTTGATGCAATGTGGCAATTAGTAGGGTTTTATCTGGGCTGGAAAGGTGGACCTGGAAGAGGGCGTGCTTTAGGCGTGGGTGAAGTTAAATTTACGGGCCAGGTTTTACCTACGGCGAAAAAAGTGACCTATCGCATTCAGTTAAAGCGCGTAATTATGCGTAAACTTGTTATGGGAATTGCAGATGCAACAATGGAAGTTGATGGCAATGTAATTTACACAGCAAAAGACCTACGTGTAGGTTTATTTACAAATACAACAGAGTTTTAAGAGGCGAGATATGAAAAGAATAGTTATAACTGGACTAGGGATTGTTTCTAGTATTGGAAATAACAGTGAACAAGTTCTTGCATCTTTAAAAGAAGGGAAGTCAGGCATTAGCTTTGCTGAAGACTATAAAGAATTAGGCTTTCGTAGTCATGTGCGCGGTGCGATTGATATAAATCTGGATGATTTTATTGAACGTAAAATTAAGCGTTTTATGGGTGATGGTGCGGCTTTTAATTATATTGCCATGCAGCAAGCTATTCTAGATGCAGGTCTGGAAGAGAATGAAGTTTCCAATGTGCGCACTGGTTTGATTATGGGATCTGGTGGTCCTTCTACATCAAATCTGGTTGCTGCAGCTGATATTTTACGCGAAAAGGGTATTAAGAAAGTAGGCCCTTATATGGTGCCACGTACAATGTCGAGCACTAATATTGCGTGTTTAGCAACACCATTTAAGATAAAGGGTATCAATTACTCAATTACCTCGGCTTGTGCAACCAGTGCGCATTGTATTGGTAATGCGATGGAACAGATTCAGATGGGTAAGCAGGATGTTGTTTTTGCCGGTGGCGGTGAAGAAGTACATTGGACTATGTCTGTCCTGTTTGATGCTATGGGAGCTATGTCGTCTAAATATAATGACGCTCCTACTACGGCTTCTCGAGCGTATGACTTAACGCGTGATGGCTTTGTTATATCCGGTGGAGGGGGTGTGCTTGTGCTTGAAGAGTTGGAGCATGCAAAAGCTCGCGGTGCGAAAATATATGCTGAAATAACCGGTTATGGTGCCACATCTGATGGCTATGATATGGTACAACCTTCAGGGGAAGGTGCTATTCGTTGTATGCGACAGGCGATGGCGACTACTGATGGTAAAGTTGATTATGTGAATGCTCATGGTACCAGCACACCTGTGGGTGATGAGCGTGAAATAGGTGCTTTGCGTGAAGTATTTTCGCCCGAAGACATGCCTTTTATTACTTCCACAAAATCCTTAACAGGTCATGCTTTAGGCGCGGCGGGAGTTAACGAGGCGATTTATTCTATCTTGATGATGCAGAATAATTTTATCAGTGCCTCGGCAAATATTACCCAGCTTGATCCGATGGCAGAAGGGATGCCTATCGTTACAGAGCGTAAAGATAATGTTACTTTAAATACTTTGATGTCGAATAGCTTTGGCTTTGGTGGAACAAATGCATCTTTGATTTTTCAACGCTATAACGGCTAATAGTGTAAAGCCGGATTTAGAGCGGACTGAATTTTATTCTACGCTTAAGTATTAAACATAAGCCATTCAATAAACAAAACAAAAGGCGAGAAAGTGTTTTCTAATAGAGGCATTTTCTCGCCTTTTGTCGTTATAACTAAAATGTTTTTTCATGACTAATCCTAAAAAAGATCGCACCGAATTTAATAAACTGCATAAACGCCTGCGTAGAAATGTAGGTAGTGCGATTGCTGACTTCAATATGATAGAAGCAGGCGATAAAATCATGGTGTGTTTATCGGGCGGCAAAGATTCTTATACTTTGCTGGACATTTTGATGCATTTACAGAAAACAGCACCGATTCAATTCGATATATTGGCGGTTAATCTGGATCAGAAACAGCCGGGTTTCCCCGAGCATGTATTACCAGGTTATCTGGAAAAACTGGGTGTTGCGTATCATATTATTGAGAATGATACTTATAGTATCGTTAAGCGAGTGATACCGGAAGGCCAGACAACTTGTGGTCTGTGTTCACGATTGCGTCGTGGGTCTTTGTATGGCTATGCTCAAGAGCAAGGTGTGACCAAAATTGCTTTAGGCCACCATCGAGATGATATTCTGGAAACGTTTTTTCTGAATATATTTTATGCGGGTAAATTAAAGGCTATGCCGCCCAAGTTACTTAGTGATGATGGGCAAAATATGGTAATCAGGCCGCTTGCCTATTGTAAAGAACAAGATATTGTTAAGTATAATGAGTACATGCAGTTTCCAATTATTCCGTGCAATTTATGTGGTTCGCAAGAAAATCTGCAACGTCAGGCGATGAAACACATGCTGGAAGGCTGGGATAAGCTGTTTCCAGGGCGACTGGAAAGTATTTTTTCCAGCCTGCAAAATATAGCGCCTTCGCAAATGGCAGATACTCAGTTATTTGATTTTATGGGTTTAAAGTTAGATAGACAAAGCAGTGAAAAGCCACTTGTGTTTGAAAGCGATACTGCAGGACTGGATATTTTGCAGTAAGTTTTGGCGGAATGGGCTAAAGATTAATTTCCAGGCAGTTTCACACTAAGTACCCGCAGAAGAGATGGCAAGTGACTCAATACCAAGCTAAAGATTTTATTCAGACTAAAGAGGGGCTGGTTTTTGCCGTTGTAGAACAAGGTCTGGAAGAGGGGAAAGTGCTCTGTTTTTTGCGTTATAAACAACAGGGGGAATCGTGGCAAAAACTGGCAACCCAGCAAGCTAATCAATTACTAAAAACGCAATATCCTCAATATTTATTTTATTCAGAAGTAAAATCTGCGCATTTACATGCAATTTCAGTGTCTTCTATTAGCATTCATTATCAACCTCGTCAGCGTTTACAGAGTATTCTGGCTAAACAAAATCCTGATGCTATTGAGCAAGATCTTATTTCATTGTGTCAGTTATTGATAGAGCAGGGAATGCAGTTACACGACTTAGGTATCACGGGTTCATTATTGATAGGTGCGCAACAAACAAACTCTGATATTGATCTGGTCGTTTACGGCAGAACACCCTTTCATATACACCGACGGCTGATCAGGCAGTTAATTGCAAAAAACAAACTGCAACAACTGGACGAGATGGCCTGGCAGGAGTCATACCTGCGTAGACAGTGTGATTTGACTTATTCCGAGTATGTCTGGCATGAACAGAGAAAGTATAATAAGGCGCTGATTAAGCAACGAAAATTTGATCTAAACTTGATTGAGCCAGTTGTTGAGCAAGCAAATATAAGTTATTTAAAACAGGGAGCGATTGTTATTCAGGCAACAGTTATTGATGCTCACAAAGCTTTTGATTATCCAGCAAAATTTATGCTTGATCACCCGTCTATAACTGAAATTGTTTGCTATACGGCAACTTATACCGGACAGGCTGAGCAGGGCGAGCGTATTGAAGTATCTGGTCAGCTGGAAATTGCCAGCACTGGACAAGTGCGTATTCTGGTCGGTTCAACACGAGAAGCACAGGGAGAATATATTAAAGTGATCTCCAGGGTATGAGTCTTCTACCAGATTATAATGCCATTATTCTGGATATGGATGGTTTGATTTTAGACACCGAATCTACGTATTTTACAGCCTGGCAACAAGCAGCTTTTGAACTTGGCTATGCTATGAGTGATGTATTTTGTACCTCTCTTTCCGGTCTTCCTTTTTCGGTTATTGAGCTCAAGCTGACTGAGTATTTTGCTGAGGAATTTCCTTTTACAGAATTTTACGCATTAAGTGCAGAGTTTTGGCGTAGCAATGTAGAGCGAGAGGGAATTGCAGTCAAAAAGGGGGGGTATGATTTATTAACAGTCCTTCAAGAGACTCAGACACCTTTTTGCCTGGCAACTAATAGCCCGGAATTTAATGCGCGAGAATGTTTACAATATGCAGGTATTGAGAATTTATTTAGTATTATCGTATGTCGTGATCATGTTCAGAAACCCAAACCTGCAGCAGATATTTTTCTGCGAGCAGCTGCCAAAATGCAGCAACCAATTCAATCCTGCCTGGTCGTTGAGGATTCTTTAACTGGATTATTGGCGGCAAACAATGCTAATGCATTTTCAATCCTGATTCCTTCTAGTCCTGATGTTGACGGCAAAATGCAAGCTTTAGCAAGCATTGTGCTCAATGATTTGTTTGAACTCTGTTTACTTTTACAAGGCAAATATGACAACAGTAATCCTGTATAATGCTCATTTTTAATCGATTCTGGTATTGAATATAGTCCGTTGAAAGTAACTCATAACAAAATTACAGTGATTGCTCCCGCACGTTTGCATATGGGCTTTATCGATTTAAGTGGTTCATTAGGGCGGCATTTCGGTAGTATTGGTGTTGCATTAAATGAAATTAATACTCGCTTGTCTGTTGGTTATTCTGATCAACTAAAACTCACAGGAATGCCGTCTGATCGAGCTTTAAAAAGTATCAAACTATTGTGTTCGGCATTAAATGTCTCGGATAAACTGCATCTTGAATTAACTAGTAGTATCCCGGAGCATGTGGGCTTAGGATCGGGAACACAAATGTCGATTGCTTTGGGTCTGGCTATCAGTGTTTATTATGGCTTAGGGCTTGATGTGCGCGATATTGCCAGATTAACAGCGCGTGGCACACGCTCAGGAATCGGTATTGCTACTTTTGAGCTGGGAGGGCTGGTCGTTGATGGTGGACGAGGCGAACACACATTGACCCCGCCAGTTATATCCCGAATGAATGTTCCTGAGGATTGGCGTTTTATCCTGGTATTTGACAAACGCGGACAGGGTTTACATGGTGATGCTGAAATACAAGCCTTTAAAGAACTTCCTCCTTTTCCGCATCAGGAAGCAGCGCGGTTGTGTTATTTGCTGATGATGCAAGGTTTGCCGGCTTTGGCCGAGGATAATCTTGGTTTATTTGGCGATGTGATTACTCAGTTACAATCCTCGGTTGGTGAGCATTTTGCCAGTGCGCAGGGCGGTGTGTTTACCAGTCAGGAAGTAGCAGCAGCAATGCAGTTTCTTCAGCAACAAGGGGCTGTAGCGATAGGGCAGACATCATGGGGACCTACAGGATTTTGTGCTGTACAAGGTGACGACCTGGCTGAACAGTTAAAGCAGCAAGTAGAGCAAAAATTTGCGTGTTGTGAAAATCTATCTGTTTTAGTTGTCAGTGCCAGAAATACGGGTGGTGAAGTACAGGTAGAGCGGACTTAGGTTCAGAGCTAAACAACTGATGTCCGATATTCCAGATACTGGCAGACTAAAGCAGGCTCAACAAGGTGTCCTGGTTATTGCTAATTCAGGGCGGATGTTAGCAAATGCAGTAAGGTCGGCGGGTTATATTTCACTGGTTATTGATCTGTTTGCAGATCAGGATACTGAACAGCTGGCGGAGCAAGTCTGGCAAGTAAAGAATATGTCCTTAGCGGTTATTCGGGAAGTTGTACAAAAATTATTATTAAGCTATAAAATCCAATGGGTTATTTATGGTAGCGGACTGGAAAATCATCCTGAAACGCTCGAGTATCTAGCTGGTCATTTTTGTGTCACGGGTAATGATTTTTCAGTCATTAAGCAATTGGTAGCTAACAGAATATTTTTTAAAAGACTGGATAGCCTGAATATAGCGCATCCTGAAGTGCAGTTTTATCCTCCGATAAATAGTGCTGACTGGTTGATAAAGCCGACAAATCATGTGGGTGGAATAGGTATTAGTTGGTGTAGAAGAAGCGCAAGAGATGATGAATATTATCAGAAATTTTGCCAGGGAGAGGCCGGTTCAGTTTTGTTTTGTGCGGATGGTGAGCAATTTACACTAATAGGTTTTCATCGGCAATGGACAGTAACCCATGATAACTTCGCTTTTGCAGGTATTATGACAGACGCGTGTTTAGCAGTAGAGCACCAGAAAACAGTATGTGAATGGCTAAAAAAGTTAGTTAGCTATTTTCGCTTAACAGGTCTGGCAAGCCTGGATTTTATTTACAATAATACTGGGTGTTACTTTTTAGAAATAAATCCACGCCCCCCTGCGAGCATGATGTTATACCCTGAATTAGATTTGTTAACTGCCCATCGGACAGGGCGGATAAATATTACGACAGAAGCCAAGTTGATTCGTGCCATTCAAATTGTTTATGCAAAGCAACAAAGTAGAATTCAACAGGGAATCGACTGGCCAGAATGGAGTTTTGACAGGCCTAAATGTAAAACTAGTATTCAGGTTGATGAACCCGTTTGTAGTATCATGGCGCAGGGGTCAACAGTTGAGCAGACTTTTACCCTGTTAAAGAGCAAACAAATACACATTGAAAATATAATATTAAATAGGTAATTATCATCATGCAATACACGGCGAGCGTTAATAAGCTGACAAGGCCTTTAGTACAAGAATTAATTGAAAATGCAGATAAATTAAGATTGAATGTGCAACAACTGGAAAACGGCTGCACCATTATTGATGCCGGGATTAATGTGCCTGGAGGGCTTGAGGCCGGGCGCATTATTACTGAAATTTGTCTGGGCGGCATGGGTACGGTATCTCTTGCGCATAGTTCTTATACGGATAATTGGCCGATCACTGTTAATGTGCATACCAGCAATCCAGTTCTAGCTTGCTTAGGTAGTCAGTATGCCGGCTGGAGTCTGGCGCATGAAAAATACTTTGCATTAGGTTCAGGGCCTGCAAGAGCAATGGCGACTAAAGAAAAAGAGGGTCAGGTTTTACCGGTTGAAGATTTATATAAAGAATTAGACTATAGAGATGTTGCTGAAACAGCCACTTTAGTCATCGAAAATGATGCAATTCCTCCTATGGAAATAGTTGAAAAAATTGCTGAGGCCTGTGCAGTTGACTTCGATAAGCTCACTATTATTGTTACCCCAACAAGCAGTTTAGCAGGGGGGGTGCAAGTGGTCGGCCGTGTATTGGAAGTGGCTATGCACAAAGCACATGAATTACATTTTCCTCTGGAAAATATTCTTGATGGTATGGGTAGTGCTCCGCTGTGTCCTCCGCATCCTGACTTTGTACAGGCTATGGGGCGTACCAACGATGCGATTTTATTTGCTGGCCAGGTGCATTTGTTTGTAAAAGGCTCTGATGAAGAAGCAGAAAAACTGGCCACTGCGCTACCTAGCTCTACTTCTAAAGATTATGGTAAACCTTTTGCTCAGGTATTTAAAGATGCAAAATATGATTTTTTCAAAATTGATGGCATGCTATTTAGCCCTGCAAGCGTGATTGTTACGGCAGTGGAGTCGGGCAATAGCTTTCGTGCGGGAAAATTAGATAATGACTTATTAAATCAATCTTTTGGTGCATAAAATTTAATTAGCGATTGCCCTGTATTTTTACCTGTAATTTAGGGTAAAATAGGCGGCTTTTCAATAGTGGGCTTGGTAGTGTCAGGTATAGCTGATTTATTACTGATTTTTAGCTCCAAATAATTGGTAAAACATCAATTATAGAATGGTTTTATACCTAACCTTTTAGAGTACAACAATGACAGATTTATCTCTTTATAGAAATATCGGTATTTTCGCGCATGTTGATGCGGGAAAAACGACAACTACGGAACGCATCCTAAAGCTTACAGGTAAAATTCATAAGCTTGGCGAAGTACATGACGGTGCAGCAACAACAGATTTCATGGAACAAGAGCAAGAGCGTGGAATAACTATCCAGTCAGCAGCAACATCTTGTTTCTGGAATGGTCATCGCTTTAATATTATTGATACTCCGGGACACGTTGACTTTACAATTGAAGTTTACCGTTCTTTAAAAGTGCTAGACGGTGGTATTGGTGTATTCTGTGGTTCGGGTGGAGTTGAGCCTCAATCAGAAACTAACTGGCGTTATGCGAATGATTCAGAAGTTGCTCGAGTTATTTTTGTTAATAAACTTGACCGTTTAGGTGCTGATTTTTACCGCGTTGTAAAACAAGTTGAAGATGTACTTGGTGCAAACCCATTAGTCATGATTTTACCCATCGGTACTGAAGATAATTTTGTTGGTTGTGTTGATTTATTAACAGAAAAAGCATGGGTGTGGGATAACTCAGGTGATCCAATGAATTACGAAATTCAAGACATTCCTGCTGATATGGTGGATGATGTCGCTGAATGGCGTGAGAAACTAATCGAAACGGCATTAGAGCAAGATGATGAAGCGATGGAGAAATACCTGGATGGCGAAATGCCAAGCCTGGAAACAATTCAAGCATGTATCCGTAAAGGTACCATTAGCCTGGCTTTCTTCCCAACGTATTGTGGTTCTGCTTTTAAAAACAAAGGTGTGCAATTAGTATTGAATGCGGTTGTTGATTACCTGCCTTGCCCAACTGAAGTTCAACCACAACCTGAAGTGGATTTAGAGGGTGTGCCTACTGGTCAATTTGCGCTTGTTGATGTGAATAAACCTTTGCGTGCCTTGGCTTTCAAAATTATGGATGACCGTTTCGGAGCTTTAACGTTTATCCGGATTTATTCGGGTAAACTGAATAAAGGGGATACGCTGTTAAATACCTTTACAGGTAAAACAGAACGTATTGGTCGTATGGTAGAAATGCATGCTAACGATCGTATTGAAATTGATTATGCGCAAGCGGGTGATATCATCGCGGTTGTCGGCATGAAAAACGTACAGACAGGTCATACTCTGTGTGATCCTAAATTCCCGGCAACATTAGAGCCTATGGTATTCCCTGATCCTGTTATCTCGCTTGCTGTTGCACCTAAAGATAAAGCCGGTTCTGAAAAAATGGGTATAGCGATTGGTAAAATGGTCGCTGAAGATCCTTCCTTCCGAGTTGAAACAGATGAAGAAAGTGGTGAAGTAATTCTTAGAGGAATGGGTGAGTTACACTTAGATATTAAAGTTGATATTCTAAAACGTACTTACGGCATTGATGTAGAAGTCGGCAAACCACAGGTGGCTTATCGTGAAACCATTACCCAAACGGTTGAAGATAGCTATACACACAAAAAACAATCAGGTGGTTCTGGTCAATTTGGTAAAATTGATTATAGAATTGAACCAGGTGAACCAGGTTCAGGTTTCGTATTTGAGTCTGCTGTAACCGGTGGTAACGTGCCTAGAGAATTCTGGCCAGCGGTTGAAAAAGGCTTTAAAAGCATGATTGATCAAGGTGTTTTAGCCGGTTTTCCTTGTTTAGACTTTAAAGTAACTTTATTGGATGGTGGCTTTCACGCGGTCGATTCATCAGCAATTGCATTTGAAATTGCTGCGAAATCTGCGTTTCGTCAATCGATTCCTAAAGCGGGTCCTCAGTTAATTGAACCCATTATGAAAGTTGATACCTTTACTCCAGACTCTCATGTTGGTGATGTTATTGGTGATTTAAATCGCCGTCGTGGTATGATCAAATCACAAGATGCCGGTGTTACGGGTGTACGTATTAAATCAGATGTGCCTTTAAGTGAAATGTTTGGTTATATTGGTGATTTACGCACAATGACATCAGGCCGTGGACAATTCTCTATGGAATTTTCACATTACCTGCCATGCCCTAAAAACGTTGCTGAGGAAGTTATTAAAGAAGTTCAAGAACGTAATAAAGCTAAAGCAGCAAAAAAATAAGTAATCATGTCGAGCTTGCTTGTCTAGCTCGATTATATAGCTTTTGAGGAAAGCCGCCTGCTGTTAAGCAGGTGGCTTTTTTTATTTCTGGCACATGGTAAAAGGTTGAAGTGGCCTCTAAACTGGCTCTGAAATGTTTTATACAATGAAAAAAATGACGATTTAGGCATTGTTTCTTTTATTTTTCACTACAAGCTTTTAACCTGAGTATTCAGGAAAGCAAAAGTCTAATAAAATAAGATGAAATAGCTTACGCCTGTTTTATTTATCTAAGAATCAAAATAATAAATAATTCAGAGCATAGGGACGATAAATACCAGAATTAAAATGAATACTCCTTACTGACTGAGGAAAGGCAGATAAGCTTCATTATTAAAGGTATAATATATTAAATAGCTAAATTACTTGGTTATTTTTTATGCAGACATTTTATATGCCCTAGGTCTGCAAAACTGTAATAAAGAGGGCGTGGAGATATTAAAATGAAAAAGCTTATCGCTGGTTTAGCATTAATGTTAATAAGTTCTGTTACATTTGCTGAAACATTTGAATGTACTGGATATTTTAATGGCGCTCCGGTAGGTCCTGCTATCAAGGTAGAAGCTTCAAAGACAGCCGTTGCTGAAACAAAAGCACATGATCGTATGAGAAAAGATGGAATTAAATTAGATTATGTAAAGTGTAAATAATCAAAGCCTGTCACTATAGAGCAATTATTTCTAATATACATTAGAAGCAATTGCTCTTTGAGTCTGTTTTCAAAAGTGCAGAATCAAATCTTGAATTATCATCCAGAAATTGTTCAGGTTTTTTCGAGACAGTAAAAATTTATGTCTAATCGCCACTTTTCTGGTAATGCCAACTAGATGGACTTCGAATTCCAGCTTTAATCCTCACTTGCCTCAAGCTGTTCACTAATCTCTATCCATTCTATCTCGGTTTCTTCCAAAGCTGAGTCGACCAGTGCTTTCTCTTGTAGAACTTGTTTTAAGCGCGATTTATTAGCTTCATCATACAGACTGGTATCGGTTAATTGATTCTCCAGGTCTTTTTGTTGTTGATGATATTTTTCCAATGCTTTATCAGCTTTTTTTAATGCATCATACAGAGGTTTTAATGTTTTACGTCGTTCAGCATCTAATTTACGTTGTTCTTTTTTATTAATGCTGGATGTGTTCGAAGTGTCTCCAGAGTTATTATTGCTCAGGAGTTTTTGTTCGTTTAGCCATAAGCGGTAATCGTCTAGATCACCATCAAAAGCCGAGGCTGTGCCATTTGCAACCAAATATAGCTGATCGGTAACCGAGCGCAGCATATGCCTGTCATGCGAGACGATAATAATTGCACCCTGGTAATCTTGCAGGGCGACGCTCAGTGCGTGACGCATTTCTAGATCTAGGTGGTTAGTCGGTTCATCCAGCAATAATAGATTAGGATTTTGATAGACCAGTAGCGCAAGCACTAAACGCGCCTTTTCTCCGCCTGAAAAGGGAGCGATTGGGTCAAATATTTTATCATCCTTAAAATTAAATCCGCCAAGGAAATTTCTTAATTGCTTTTCTGTTGCTTTAGGGTTAATTTTCTGTAAATGCCAGAGAGGACTTTCTTCCAGATTGAGTTGTTCTAATTGATGCTGGGCGAAATAGCCCAATTTCAAGGTGTCAGCAAACTGAATTTCTCCGGTGTTTATATCGAGTTCATTAGCTAATACTTTAATTAAGGTAGATTTACCTGCACCGTTTGGCCCTAATAAACCAATCCGGTCACCCGGGGAAATAAATAAATTAATATTATTTAATATGTTCGTTTCGCCATAGCCTATACCAATATTTTCCAGCTTAATCATAGGATTGGGTAGTTTTCCTGGTGGTGGAAAGCTGAAATGAAAAGGCGAATCTACATGTGCCTGAGCAATTAACTCCATGCGTTGTAAAGATTTTATACGACTTTGTGCCTGTTTTGCCTTGGTGGCCTGAGCGCGGAATCGAGTTATAAAGCTCTGGATATGAGTAATTTCACGTTGCTGTTTTTCAAAAGAGGATTGTTGTAGGGCTAACTTTTCAGCACGTATTTTTTCAAAGGCTGAGTAGTTTCCTGTGTAAATGACACCTACTTGATTTTCTATATGCACAATATGGTCTGTAATGCTGTCCAGAAATTCACGATCATGGGAAATTAGCAATAATGTACCGGGATATTTACACAACCAGTCCTGTAACCAGATAACAGCATCCAGGTCTAAATGGTTAGTTGGTTCATCGAGTAATAGTACATCTGATCGACACATCAGGGCCTGAGCCAGATTCAAACGCATACGCCAGCCACCGGAAAAGGTGCTGACGCTAAGTTGTTCCTGAGGTTGTTTAAAGCCTAAACCATTCATTAACCGGGCTGCTCTTGCAGTTGCTGTATAGCCACCGATGACGTCCATTTTAGAAAATAATTCAGCTTGCTTTAAGCCGTTATTGTCTTGTTCAGCTTTATTAATGGCTTGTTGTATTCTGCGCAATTCCTGGTCACCATCGATAATATATTCGATTGCGGCTTGTGCTACTGCGGGTGTTTCCTGAGCAACATGAGCAACTTCTAACTGAGGAGGCATGGTAAAATCCCCGGCATCAAGGTGCAATTCATTACGTAGTAGCGCAAACAAGCTGGATTTTCCGACACCATTTGCGCCGGTAATACCGACTTTCTGTCCTTTGTGTAATGTAAACGAGGTATTGGCTAATAACACGCGTGTGCCACGGCGTAAGGATATATTTTTAAAATTGAGCATAAACAGTATGGTAAAGACAAAGAAACAACATAGCCCTGTATTTAAGCCGCAAGACCGTTACTATATTAATCAACAAGGTTGGTGGTTTTTTACGATTGAGATGATCAGTGGTCCATTTAGCAGTAAACCAGACTGTGTTGATGCATGCAGGTATTACATACAAAAGCGTGAGGGTGTGTTGTAAAAGTTTAATAAAAATTAGGTATCTGGAGTTTCCTGATAGGAAAGGTGAGCAATAAGCCAGGAGGCCTTGTTATAAAGTGAGGCCTCCGATTTCCTATATATTAATGCGTGTTTTATCCGTAGAGGTCGATCATTTTTTTCACTTGTTTGGTGAATGCCTTTATATCTCCAGATGAAACCTTTTCTATCGGAATAACCAGTGCTGCGCCGTTTTCCAGTACGATATGAACATAATCACGGATATGTTCGATACGCAGGATAGTTTTCCAGGGCATTTTATTTTTACCACTGGGAGACTTTTCGGCTAAGGCTGTAGGGTCAATTCTTAAAGTATAATGGCCAAACATGGCCTTTTTTTCTTCTTCGGTATAGCTTTTTAGTATTTGTTTACGAAAACTCAAAATAATAATTTGTGGGATAACAATAGCCCAGCAAACAGAAATAGTAACAATATACAAAGCGGTACGAAAATCATCATAATAATTCCAAAGAAACAGACCAAAAAGTGCTAATATCCCCGGGAAAACCAGACGGTTTCTTTTTAACTTTTTTTGTAAATCTTCTGATTGATCAATCTGTAATTCATTGTAATGAACTAAATCTCTATCACCGAATTCATATTCAATTTCAAGCATTGCCTGGCCCTTTATGTCTTATGTGCAAAATCTTGCAGTTTATTATTATTTTCAAGGCGGTATTATAACCTTTAGTTAAAATGCTTATGGAAGTTTTTAACTTAGTTGAATGCTGGAAAAAATATAGCAGATCACGTAACCCATCTTCGCAGCTGCCACCAATATAAGTCATTGATTTATCGTTCGCGCTTTATTTCCACCAAAAAAACACCTTTAAAATCAAAGATTGTTTTTTGAAAGCCTTTTGTAGTGCCATTTTAGTTTCGTCACCCTATTGCATTTCTCTGGTTTTTTCGACGATGCTAACCGTATGTATATTCGACGAACCAAAACAAAAACCTGGAAGACGGTAACGCTTATTATACGTATCGTATTGTTGAGTCAGTCCGCATAGGCCATCAGGTCAAGCAGCGCACCTTACTTAATATCGGTGCGGACTTTACTATTGAGCAAGAACATTGGCCCTTGTTGACTGCCAGAATAGAACAGTTACAACAAGGCTCGGTTTCTCGTCAAGAGGAATTGTTTGATTTGGCTGATGACTTAAATCAACGTCTGGAAGCAACAGCTCAACGTTATAGCACCCTGATCACGGCAAAACTGTCTAAAACCGCTCACTTCGAAAAAAACAACGCGGGACTATCATTGTATTGACATTCATCATGTTGAAGCCATTAATGCTCGCAGCATCGGTGCAGAAACCTTGGTGTTGCACGCTGCACAGCAATTGCAACTTGATGAAAAGCTCTCAGCTCTCGGCTTTAATAAACGGGATATTGCAGCAGCATTGGGGAGCATTATAGGTTGTGCGGTTTTACCCGGCAGTGAATTGTACACACATGACTGGCTGCAAAACAGGACAGGATTGGGCGAGTTGCTGGATCATGATTATGGCAGCACCAGCCTGCCACTTTGGAATTGATGCTGGACGGGCTCCGAGACAAAGATCCATTCAATCAAACAAAACCCGTAGTCATCATGGATGCCGGTATTGCCAGTGCCGACAATATTGCCTGGCTCATCAAGCAAGACTATCATTATCTTGTCGTCAGTCGAGAGCGACACGTCAAAGATCCTAGAGAACAAGGCTCTCCGGTAACGTTCAGAGAGACTCAGGACAATCGTGTCATTGTTTATCGTGAAGTCGATACGGAAACAAAGGAAACCCGACTCTATTGTCACTCGGACCTCAAATCAAAAAAAGAACAAGGCATCCGTAACCGCTTCGATGTTCGCCTGGAAGAGGCGCTGACAAAGCTGCACGAAGGCTTGAACAAAAAAGGCACTATTAAGAAATACGATAAAATACTGGAACGTATTGGCCGGTTACGCGAAAAACATAGTCGCGTTGCCGCAGATTACATCATTGACGTGACCGCTGACGACACAAAAAGCAAAGCCACCCGCATAGACTGGAAACGTAAAGCAGAAAGCGACCAAAAAGATAAGCACTGTGGTGTCTACTGCCTAAGAACAAATATTCCTGACTGGTCGGAAGAGCAGCTCTGGACAACGTATACCCTGCTGACCGAAATTGAAGCCACCTTTAAAAGTCTGAAAACCGAACTGGGTTTGCGACCTGTCTACCATCAAAAAGAAGACCGAGTCACCGGTCACTTATTCATCACCTTATTGGCTTACCATCTTGTGCATACACTGCGCCACCAACTCAGATTGTAGGGAATTCACTTAAGCTGGGACAGCATTCTCACTATTATGTCAACTCAACAGCGTCTAATCATCACCTTGCCTACAGACAGCGGTACCCTCATTCATCTGCGAACCACAAGCAAGGCGGAAGCCAGGCAAAAACAAATATACACTGCTTTGAACATTAACCCCGACCCAATAGGAAAATATAAAACAATCGTTGATATGAAATCTGTAGTGCCAACTGAGACCGATTAAAAAATTTAACTCATTGAAACAATGGGGAATTTACAGTATAGGTGACTAAGATGGGGTAAGAGGGTTATATGCTTTTAATGGCGATGGAAAGAGTAATTTGAGTTGATCTAGTGTAGAAGAGGGACATAAAAAACTGTGCCAGCCTCTCTGAAAATAATGTGATAAAAAACAGGTCGTTTTGGTTTAATTTGAGAATATTGTAATGAGTCTGTGGAGCTAGCCTAATATATACTTCGCGCGGCCATGCGAAGTATAACTAATCGGCTGTCATCGACCCCTATGTGTAGAACTCAACTATGTTAAGTTGCAACCGCAAATTGCGGTCCGCCCCCTATCCCGAAAGGCATTAGGCCTGCTGTGCCTACACATAGTTCACTATATAGTTACAAGGCTTGAAGAAACTGCATTAGTGCATCATCAAGTGGATTATAGAGGACATCTTTGCACCGGGTTCCTGAAGCCTTGGCAATGCCTTCTCTTCATTGCCAAGTCAGCCTCGACGTACCGATACTTAGTGGTCATGCTCTCGTGTCCCAACCACAATGCAATGACACTAAAATCTACTCCTGACTTTAGGAGATGCATTACTGTGGTATGACTAATCATGTGTGGCGATATGCTTCGTTTGGATAGGCCACTGTGCACCTTAGCTGCTCTGACCACCGCAATTTTTAAACGCTGTGTAACGTTAAAAAGTGACCTCATTTGTGAGAAGCAATATTTCTTTATGTTACCAACAAATATTACTTGCAATACGGGGCGGACCATATGTGACCCAATTTGTTCTACGATGGTATGGCGAAGCGGTACGTACGCAGGGCGAACGCGGGCCGCCACAGGCATGGAGATGCCACGCAATTTTTCGCTGCGGAGAGCGGACGGACCCCGTCGCAGCTTTCCCGAAAAATAGTGGCGCGCTGAATCTGTAACTTTGGTTGCATGGAAAATATTGAATAATATCCCATAATTTCACGAACTAAGGGTAAAATTAAGCGAACGATAAGGATTAAATTATGAGATCAGAAGATAATAAAAAAATATTGTTAGTTGAAGATAGTGATGACGACTATTTAGCTATTTGTTTAACTCTTAAGGACTTTCGATATGAAATTATCAGATTTTCGATGGCAGAAGATGCCTTGGGTTACCTTATCAGTGACCAGGTTAGCCTAATCATTGCGGATTTCAACTTACCAGGTATGAGTGGTTTTGAATTCCTGCAACATCCGATACATAAAAAAATATCAGTACCAACTGTTTTAATGGCAAGGAATGGCAATGAATTATTAGCCGTTAAAGCAATTAGGGCGGGTATTGATGAGTATGTGATAAAGGATGTAGCTAACCATTATTTAGAGTCGTTACCATTATTGATAGAGCGGGCAATTAAACATTTTCACTTACAACTAAAAATAAAATCTGAACAACAAAAGAATGCTTTACAAGCTCTAATTATTGAAAATATGAAGGAAGGCATTTGTATTACCAATCAAGATAATGAAATTATTAATATAAACACCGCATTTACAGAAATCACAGGGTATGCTTTGCAGGATATTCAGGGAAAAAACCCTTCTGTACTATCTTCATATATCCATGATAGTTCGTTTTATAAAGAGATGTGGGATGAACTAAAAAACAATGGCTATTGGGCAGGGAAAGTTATTAATCGTAATAAAAGCGGAGCAACCTATACTGAATGGCTGACAATTATATGCATTTATAATGGACAAAAGGTAATTGAATATTATATTGGCATTTTTTCCCTAAGCCACTCTGAGTTAGAACTTCAACGCTTTCAGGTTACATTAGACCAAACCCTTGACTGTATTTTTATGTTTGACTCCGAAAGCCTGAAGTTTTTTTATGTAAATCAAGGCGCCATTGATCAGTTAGGATTTAGTAGAGATGAGCTGCTTGAGTATACTCCCCTGAATATAAAGCCTGATTTTAATAGGGAAAATTTTTTGATGCTAGTCTCTCCTTTGTTGGATGGTACAAAAAAGGCGCTTACTTTTCAAACAGTACACCAGCATAAAGATGGCAGTCTGATTCCGGTGGAAATATTGCTTCAGCTGGTGTCAACTAAAGGTGAGCGTGGACGTTTTGTTGCTATAGTCAGGGATATCACTGAACGCAAGCATACTGAAGATGAATTACTAAAATACCGAGAGCACCTTGAACAGCTAGTGGAACAGCGTACAGCTGAGATAAAACGTATCAATCACAGCCTCGAATTAGAGTTAGACACACGTAAAAAGACTGAAAAGCAACTACGTTTAGCCGCTGAGATTATCAAAAGCGCCAATGAAGGTATCGTGGTTACCGACCCTAAGGGAATAATTGTCTCGGTTAATCCTGCATTTACAAAAATAACGGGGTATTCCTTAGAGGAAGCTATTGGTAATAATCCTAAAGTTTTAAAATCTAATAAGCATGATAAGACGTATTATCGTAATTTTTGGCACAGCCTTGTGGAAAAAGGCCATTGGAAAGGTGTTTTTTGGAACTGTCGTAAAAACGGAGAGCTTTACCCGCAATTAACCTCTATATCTGCCATCAAAGACGCCAAAGATAACCTTGAGCATTATGTAGCAGTAACTCAGGATGTAACAGATTATCAGCGAAACAAAGATGAAATTAAATATAAGGCTTATCATGATCCTTTAACAGACCTTCCAAACCGCTCACTGTTTCTGGATCGTCTGAGTCATGCTATAGAAAGAGCGAGCCGAAAGAAAAACAAGATGGCTATTTTATTTCTTGACCTTGATGATTTTAAACAGGCTAACGATACCTTTGGCCACGAAGCAGGCGATAGTGTGCTGCAGACTGTCGCTACGCGGCTTTTAGGTATGATGCGCAAAGAGGATACCGTAAGCCGTTTAGGGGGAGATGAATTTCTTATTTTGGTAGAAAATATTAATCTCACGTCCGATATAAACGTTGTTGCTGAAAAAATAATTACGTCAATTCAATCACCTCTTCCTTTTAAAGGGAATGATATTTATATTGGTGCAAGTATGGGTATTGCTATCTATCCTCTTGATGCACAAGACTCCGAAGCACTTATTAAAAAAGCGGATTTTGCTATGTATTATGCCAAAAACAAAGGGAAAAATAATTTCAAATTTTATCAAGAAGTTCCGCATGGAGTTGATTAAAAGGAGGTGTACGATTAGCGCCTCCACCTACTATATATTGTGGTGCTGCCAGTCAAATCCATGAGCTATTTCTGCTCCAATAATGGGTTCTGTAACAATTGCTTGCTCAAGCAGTCTCTGGAAAAACAATCCCCGACTACATGATTCCCGACGGTTAAACCGAAATGTAAATTCTTCCAAATAAGACTGCAGATGTTCAGATCGCACTGCCCCTTGGTGTGTACCGAGAATCCACCGCTTGAGCAAACTTGCTATTCGGTGAACACCTGGCATAACTACGTGTGCGGGATCTTCGCCAGCAGAAAGAAACTTCTCTTGGTGTACATAACCATTATGTTACAACTCATTATAGCCGTTCCAGCCATCAGTTTGTACAACAGAACCTGGAGAAATTACATCACAGACAAACGGGACCAACTCATCTCCTGATGCATGCGATATATGACGCATCCGAATTCGGCCAAACCCCATAGGCTCTTTGATTTCAACAGCTATTACAACAATTGCTTTATCAGATCCACGCCCTCTTTTCCCGCCATGATGGATACCACCAGCAAGACTTTCATCGATCTCAACAATACCAGAGAGCTGTTCCCGTTCGATCCTCACCATAGAAATACGAAACCGGTGAAGCATATTCCAAGCGGTAAGATAGCTTGTACCTAATGTTCGTTGCAGTGTTTTAGCTGATAAACCATTTTTTGCTGTTGTCATATGCCAAGCAGCCTCAAACCAAGTTTTAAGGGGTGTTCGTGTTTTATCAAAAATTGCAACTCGAGTGACAGATGTTTGATGACGACATTTCTGACATACCCCCCTATGTCAACATACCTGTCGCCTGTAAAATTTATATTTTAGGAGACAGAAATGGCATCATATAAGTCTGTTTCTTGAATGACTTTGTCTTAATTTATTAGGCAGTAGCTAAGCTGCTGCTTACAATTCCCATTTTATATAATAGGTTAAGGTCAATGTCATAGTCTCCGGGTCTTAGTATGCGTTTTATCGCGTAAGGCTGGCCGTTAGCATCCAAGTCTAATTTGGCTAGATCAACTAAACGTGGCTTAACGCGCTTCTTATTTTCATCTAATAGCATGGTGATCTTAGGTTTTAGTTTTTTAACGGGATTGGTTTCGATGATGACGGCAACTTCTCCATTACTAAGCTCTACAATATTTCCTGGCGGATAAATCCCCAAGCTTTCTATAAACTTAAGGACTAAACTCGAGTCTAGTTGATCGCCACTTGCTTGGTACAATATTTTGATGGATTCTAAGTGAGTTATACCTTTTTTGTATACGCGGTCGCTGCTGAGCGCGTCGTAAATATCAGCAATGGTGACAATACGGGTATATGGTGCGATTTGTTCAGCTGTTAAGCCTCTTGGGTAGCCTTTGCCGTCCATGCGCTCATGGTGGCCGTAGCAAGCATCAATTGCGCTTCCTGGCATGCCGTGACTTGATATAAGTAATTTCCAGCCGCGAGTTGGGTGTGATTGCATTATTGCTAGTTCTTCAGGTTCAAAGCGTCCAGGTTTATTGAGAATTTCTAAAGGGATTTGCATTTTTCCCATATCATGCATCATGCCGCATAAACCTAGTTCCTCGAGCTCAGGTGTCGAAAGGCCAAGTTGCCTTCCAAGGGCAATGGAATAGATGCAGACATTCATGCTGTGCTGCGAAGTGTACTCATCTTTATTTTTTAATTGTGTTAACCACATTAACGCATCAGGTGAGTTGATGATGCTGTTTACACATTCCGAGACAGCTGTTTTGGCAATCGCTACATTAAGTGCTTTACCTAGAGAGGCATTCTCCATAAAGCTTTTTACCAAACTGCTAGTTTTACTATAAACTAATTCTGAATAGGAAAATTCTTGCTCAAAGCTGGTTTTACTGGCGGGAGCTTTGCGATCCTCTAACCAGCCTTTAGAGTAGGGGGTGTTTCTCGCCGCAAGGCGTATAGATTTGTTTTGTTTTGCAAGATCAATAAATACATAGTCGCATTGATTTCGAACTTCTTGTATGTCAGATAGGGTTTTTAATTCAAACCCTTGAAATAAAAAATTAGTTTCTAACCAAGAGCGGTCAAGTCTTGAGACATACATACCAACTTCTAGTTCTTTGACAGAAATTTTAGTTTCTTCTATGGAAGAATTTAAAAAAGCATTGTTGTTATCATTGATCATGAGAAAGTTTTATCCGAGAATATAGCTGTTGAATTATCGCCAAAATGTATTTTTTATAGCAAGTTCGATTTTAAGTAGTTACTTACTCAAGTTTTGGAGTTCAAAATAGCATAATAGTTCATGGCTCACCATGATTTAAAACCTCTTTCTTGAGGGTAAAATGGTCTAATTGCAGTGCTTGCACAAAGAAATATTGGGTTCTTCGACAGCATCCATAATCTGATCAACATATCAACCCAGTTGCTGTTTTATGCCAGCCAGCCCATTGTTGTAATGGTCAAGTAAAACAGGACACATTCTTAAACCTATTTCTGGTGGTGGGTTAAATCTGTGATTCGTGCCAATATTAGGCTAATGAAGTAATTTCATATTTCTACGTTAAAAAGTTGACCCCCTGGAAAAAAGGGCCGTCAACAGCACTTCTTTTTATAAATCCCCAACTACTACTGCAAGCAACATTTCTTATACTTCTTCCCGCTCCCACAGATACAGGGATCATTACGTCCCACTTTCACTAAAGACCTAACCGCTGATTCCAAATAATCCGGCTCTACGGAACCAAGCAGATATTTTAGTCTTTCAGTCATTTCAGGCGCAAACCGATTATAGTTCGGCTTTGGTGTGTCTCGCTTATTTCGCAACCCTAAAGCAATTTCTACATCTTCTAAGTCACCAGGAATACCTATATTCACACGGTCTCGATTAAATGCGTCTCGGATAGGCTCTATCGCTTCTGTTGCTTCCAACTCAATTAATGCACAAATAACCAATCCTGCTACCGAACATAAGGGATGTTCAGATCTTTGATTTATGAGGCTAATCAATGCGGTCGGAATCCAATACCGATTCCAGTAGCAAGCTAACTCATTAATATTACACAACCCTCGGCTGATTAGAGCGTTTACGTTCCCCCACTTCGGTATAAGCTATTTGCTTTTAGTAACTGGGAGAGCCGTTTTTCTAGTGCTTTACTAAAGGCTATGTCACCGTTAAGTATTGAAAATCACCCAGAGCAGAATGTAACAATTGCTCAGGGGTTAGATTGTGGTTCCGATCCATAATTCTGCACCAAGCCAAATAATTAGGTAAATACTTGGTGGCTACACCATGAAAGCGGTCTAGCCATGATTTAAAACGGTGGTGGTATGCATTGACATTTTGTATATGATAGGCCCCTTTAGTCACCCGCTGCCCTTGACTCATGTTAACGATTTCATGAGATACTTTTTCAGCTTTACAAAATGCACCATAAGTTGGATTGCCATCACTCACAAGGAGGGCATCCTGGTCTAGTATTGGCTTTAAATGCGTATCAAGAACAATTTTGCTTATTGGGCCATTACCTGTCACAAAATCTACGGTTTGTTTTGAGCGATCACGAGCAATTAAAATGCAAATTTGCTCATCAGAAATCCCTCGCTTAGTCGCACAGCCCCCTCGTTTCCTTGGTTGACGATTGAGATGGCGTTCTCCTTTATGTGACTCAAGTAAGTAGGTTTCATCAGCTTCTGTAATGCCATGAAGAGCACTGGGACGATCCTGCTGAATCCAGCTTAAAAAACGGTGCCGCCATCGAAAGGTTGTATTTCGATGCACATTAATTTCTTTAGCTGCCTGCCGGACAGTCAATGATTCTGCGATAGCTCCTAAGTAATCAAGCCACTTTGACTTGAGGCGTAGATGAGCAAGAGGCGTTCCTGTCAAAGCATTAAATGTCTTTTTGCAGGCTTTACAGCGGTAGCGCTGAAGGCCATCTTTTATTCCATGCCTGTGGCTTTCGGTATGGGAGCAATGAGGGCATTTACCTTTGCTATCAAATATTGTTTCAATTAAATCAAAAACCTTAGGTTCGTCCTCTAGTTGATCCAGTGCTTTCGTTAGAACAGTGCGTTGATGGTGGTCAAGTTGATTTATTTCGGAAATGAACTCTAAAAACTCTGGGGCTTTCATAACTATCTCCTTAATTTACATGGGCTTTATTTACTTATACGCTCTTGTTATATGAAATTCCATACTTTACGGTGACATAGCCTTACTAAAAGGGTCATTCTCGATTGAAATTGCTTGTTTCAATGGCTGCTATTGGCTGTAAGCAGCCATTCAATAATAAATCTCTCACTGACCATATCTTATTAATACATTACTTAATTAATACAATTCCTGGCGACTTGAGCTCAAAGTATTTTGATTGAAATTAGCTTATATCAGAAAGAGCAGTTAATGCTTCGGATAGACTACTGACAGGAAAGATCTGTAAGCCAGCAATGGCTTTCTTGGGTGCGTTGGCTTTGGGGATAATAGCCTTTTTAAAACCATGTTTTGCTGCATCATTTAGACGAGCATAACCATTGGCTACGGGTCTTATTTCACCATTTAAGCCCAGTTCACCAAAGAAAAAACTATCGTGTGGCACGACGGTATTTTTTAGGCTGGAAACAATGCTGATAAGGATAGCAAGGTCAGAACTGGTTTCGGTGACTTTGATGCCTCCTACCACATTGGCATAGATTTCATCGCTGGCGGTGAATATGCCTCCATGCCGGGTTAATATTGCCAGCAGCATGGCCAGACGATTTTGATCAAAGCCCACGGCCAATCGGCGTGGATTTCCATACTGACATTCGGTTACTAATGCCTGTATTTCAACTAATAAAGGACGTGTACCTTCCCATAAAACAGTAACAACACTTCCGGGTGATGGTTTTTCTGTCCGATTCAGAAACATCGCGGAAGGGTTCTTGACTTCTTTTAGGCCGGCGCTATCCATAGCAAAAAAACCCAGTTCACCGACACTGCCAAAACGATTCTTATCGGCCCTGAGTACTCTAAATCGGGCATCATCCGTTGAGGCAAGAATAAGCTGGGTGTCGACGATATGACTTAATGTCATAGGACCAGCTAATGATTGATCTTTAGTGACATGACCCACCATAAAAACCGAGACACCATTTCTTTTGGCGTATTGAGTTAAATAACTTGCAGATTCTTTAACCTGGGAAACCGAGCCTGGTGTTGATTCAGAGCTTTGCGTGTGCATTACCTGAATGGAATCGATAACAAGAACTCTGGGTTTTATTTCATCAAGCGTATTGCAAATGTTTTGCACTGAAGTTTCAGTCAGCATCTTGATTTTGTTTAATGGCAGATTAAGGCGTATGGCGCGTTCCGCAATTTGCTGTAAAGATTCTTCGCCTGATACATACAAGACACTGACCTCTTGAGCAGCAAGATTGGCGATAACTTGCAATAATAATGTGCTTTTTCCAGCCCCTGGTGTACCGCCTATAAGTACCATGCTGCCGCATACTATGCCACCGCCTAATACTCGGTCAAACTCTGAAATGCCGGTAGCAAGTCGCTCTGTTTGTGCTAAAGTCACTTCAGACAGCAATTGCACTGTACTTTTTGTGCCGCTATAACCCAGGTACTGTGAGCTTGGAGTGTTATTGCCCAAGTGTACTTCCTTAATCGTGTTCCAAGCTTTGCAAGCAGTGCATTGGCCTGACCAGCGAGGCGAATCAGCACCACAATCTGAGCATACAAATGCAGTTGTTTTTTTTGCCATAAGACTTTGTTGTGTTGTTATTGAGAAATCTAATCAGTGTTGGCTGAGTTGGTTGCGCAGTGCTTTAGTTCGCCGGTATTGCACTATCAGCGGCAATAACTATACTCTACAGCCTTTGGAAGATGGCGCTATTGGGAAAACAGGTGGGGGGAGAGAACAATTAAAACTTAGCAACAATGTATAAGCGCTATAAGTTCTCTATCTAGTAATGCGCTGTTAGCCTGGTTAAGTTCAATAAAATGACTTAACGCTGAAATATCATCTAAATCAATATGCTCACATTTAAAGCTGACTTCATTATCTACAGCATGGCTAATAGATAAGTTCATTACAATCGGCGTTGTATCAGGTAATTGCAATGTCAGTGTATAGAGTGACTCCAGGCTATGTTGCTCCCATGTATCTTTAAAGCCTAGTATACAACCATGCAGAGAAATATCGATAAGTTCACATGGATACTCAATATCGCCATAATTGAATAGAGCTAAAGCGCAGTCAAAAAGAGTGTGAAATTGTAGTAGATCCTTATCTGGCTTCATGTCATAACAGTCCGTGAAAATTGCATGAGAATATGGTTAATAAAAATGAGGTCGCCATTTTTTAGTAAAATGGATTTATCCGCTAGTGCTGTATTATTAATTTTGATGTTCTCATTAGGTTCCAGAATTGAGGCGAAGTAGCCTTCTTTTCTATGGACAATGATAATAATTCCTACACCCTTATGGCCTATGTGGGTTATATTTTTTTAAGTTGTACTATACGGCCAATATGTTTACCTGCCATTATTTGAAGACTTGCTTCGGGTTGACCGGGCAGGTTTTGATGTTGCTGGTTTTTGGTGCGCTGCTTAAAAATAGCTTGAGAGGCAGGGGGAGTTGTTTCAGTAGGGTTATAGACAATACGATGTTTGCCTATTGTAATGATGTCATCATTTTTTAAATGATGACTCCTACGCCGTTCGCCATTGATGATCAGAGGAAAGTCTGCATTTAACTGTTTAATAATGCTTTCAGTGGTATGCAGAGTAACAGCAGCATGTGCGGGTGCAAAAGCCAGACTATCAATGTACAAATCATTACTTTCATCACGACCTATACTTACAACGCCTGATTTAAATACTGCGGTATGTACAGGATTATCATTAAAAAAAATGCTAAATATTGCCATTGTATTAGAGAATATCTGTGCTTGTTTAGTTTTTCTAAGTATAGACAAGTTTTGGCAATGTTGTTAAAAACATATTACTAAAGTAAAGCTCTATGCTAACTAAGCAAATTTAATTGCTTGAAACTCCTTGATTTATTTTTTTAGGTAAAAACTTGACTTGAGTAATCGCATGCTTATTGCGCGAAATAATTTCTAATTGCAGATCATGCATCATAAGACTGGTCCCTGCCTGGGGGATTGTTTCAAGAAACTCAATAATTAAGCCATTAATGGTTTTAGGGCCTTCGGTAGGGAGGTTCCAGTGGGTAATACGGTTGAGTTCTCTCACCGTTACGCTGCCATCAACAAGATAACTTCCATTTTCATATTTTTTAATGTCGGCTTCTTCAGTCATGATTTCGCCGACAATTCCCTGTAGTAGATCATCCATGCTGACAAGTCCCTGCACATCACCGTATTCATCCACAACTAAGCCAATGCGCATTCTGTCAACTTTAAAGCTTTGTATCTGTTTGTGTAGTGGGGTTGTTTCCGGGATAAAAATGGGTGTAATCAGGTTATTGGTTATATCCTGTTTATTGAAATTTTCAGTATTAAAAAGCTGCGTGAGAATGGTTCTTAGATGTAAGAATCCGATGACTCGGTCTATACTTTCCTTATAAATCGGTATGCGAGTATGTGGACATTTTTTAAGATGCAGGACTATATCTTCAATCGGATCCTCTATATTAATACCAATAATTTCATTACGTGGTGTCATAATATCTTCGACTGTTGCACTTTCCAGATCAATGATACCAAGTAATATATTTTTATATCTATCCGGCATAATCGAATCAGTCTCTAAAACGATACTTTTAAGCTCATCCTTATTAAGTGTTGGATGAGTATGCTCGCTGGCTCTCACGCCGAAAATACGCAATAAACCATTGGCAATAAGATTGACAAACCAAACGATGGGATAAAACAATTTTAATAACGGGGTATAAATCCAGGATGCAGGAAACGCCAGTATTTCGGGTTTAAGTGCTGCTAGGGTCTTTGGTGCGACTTCAGAAAATATCAATACCACAAGGGTTAGAATACCAGCAGCTAAAGCAATACCTTCATCGCCCATAAGGCGCATACCAATAATCGTAGCCAGAGAAGAAGCCAGAATATTGACGAAGTTATTGCCTAACAGGATTAGGCCAAGAAGACGGTCAGGCCGTTTTAATAAACGCTGAGCTTTTTTTGCACTTCTATGTCCTTGCTTTACCAAGTGCTGCAAACGATAACGATTAAGGGTCATTAACGCTGTTTCAGAGCCTGAGAAAAAGGCGGACATTAAAAGTAATACTGCCAGTACACCAAAAAGTATACTAAGGGGAATGTCGTTCAAAAGATAAGCATTGAGTTAGTTAAGTTAGGTATAGTTTCTATAGATGCAAAAATATTGTCAAGTATCACTTAATAAAAATGGGTGATAGCAACTAAGCGATATTATAGTTTACCTTAGATAATTTATCTAAGTGTATGATATAAATATATTATATTTATATGTGTCTATGTTGGCAATTCAATTTCCCACAAAAAATAAATGCATTAGGGACTTGTTCTCGGGGAGCCGATATTGAATACACAAGTAAGTTAAAAATTAAATTTATAGGACATAAAAATAAAATCTGGTGAAAAGATGCGCTCATTTTGCCAAACAAAAGCCAAGTAGTCCAAGGTACTTTGATGTGTTAAAGCACCTCGGACTATTTAAAACAACTTCCTGATTACGTATAATTTTCAGCCTATCACTAACCACTTTGTAGCCCGTTATGGCGCTAGCGGAATACGGGATATTTATGATACATATTCCCCGCATTCCGTAAACTTCATGCGGGCTACATTGGATGTATACGCATTTTTTAAGGATAGCTGACGCTTGTAGGAAATCAGAAACAGCTTTAGCTTGTTTACCCCGCCTATTATTCTAACGGGTGATAATCCTGCCTAGGCTTCAAGTTCACCGGCAACGTCATATTCAGGGGGTCCTCCTAGCCAGATGATTCACCTCGCATAAAGGGAAGATTATCATCTCCATTACTTTGGAGGTAAGATTAGCAACTCTAATACTTGTCTAACGGGCGGTAATCCTGCCTGGGCTTCAAGTTCACCAGCAACACCACATTCGGGGTGTTCCCAGCCCGGTGACCCACCGCCTATAAAAGTAAGGTTATCATCACCATCCTGACTTGGGCCTGCAGGAACATAGTCAAGCTGAGCCAGATGGCGTACTTTCCATGCAATAACGTGGTCTTCACAGGATGAACTGCCGCTGACCCCTAGGGCACCAATTAATTTACCACTGGAATCATATAAACCTAGTCCTCCGCCAAATTGTATAAGGCCACCATGTACTTTCCCCAGCATGGGATCAGCAGGCGTTCCAAAATCTTCTGCTGGTCCCATATAAGCAACCGCAGTATCGACTGGAGACGCATTTGATACATGCCAAAGACTTCCGCCTGGTTGTGTCGCTTCATATAAGTTTGCAGTAGACAATGCAAATTTGGGTAGAGTTAGGGAATTTGCAGTATAGGCTTTTGCTGCGGCTATGTTTCTACTATCTGGCCATTGATCCCCTCTATGATCACCGGTAAACACGACTGCACAAACCTTGCCGTCACGGTTAACTACATTTCCCCACATGTTAAAGCCAAAGCCGCCATTATCCTCGGCCTGGACTGTACTTAACAAGCTTTTTACCACATTATGTATGATGGTCTTGCTGGCTCGGGACATATATCAATCACTGGTTCTGCTGAAACTGACCTAACTGCGAGGATTAAGCTGCTAGCTAACATTGTTTTTTTTATTTTTAAGTTCATCGCGCACCTTTATTATTGTTTTTATTGGAAATTAATCTTACTTGTTTCAGAGCTTGAATGTCAAGTATATTGAATATTTTCAATAGGTTAGGTTATTATTTGCTAATGTGTAGCGCTGAACCGATACTTTTGGCTAGGGCAGCAACGTAAGAGGCGTATTTTTGTTATCCATCTGTACTATCCCCAAGTCTTCCAGAATCGTATATAAACACGGCACCACAAAAAGCACCAACAGAGTAGAACTGAGAATGCCAAACACAATACTGGTTGCCAGTGGAATTAAAATCTGAGCCTGTGGGCTTTGCTCAAATAATAACGGTGTTAAACCGACTATGGTGGTTAAGGAGGTTAATATTACCGCCCTGAATCGTTCACTACTGGCTTTTGCCGCTGCCTGATGAGGGCTCATACCTTCACCAATATGTTGTTTAACAAACTCAACTAACAGTATAGAGTCATTGACCACAATACCGGCTAAAGAGACAAAACCCAATAAAGAAGGCATGGTGATATCCAGCCCCATCCATAAATGTCCGAAGATAACACCGATAAAAGCCAGCGGAATATTGGCCATCACTAAAATGGGTTCCGAATAAGAACGAAACTGCAGGCTCAATAGGGCAAAAATACCGATCAGTCCCATTATCATGCTGTTACGCATGGAAATTCGAGTGAGCGGACCTTCTTTAATTTCTCCTTCAAAATGCATGCTGATATCAGGATATTGTTGTTTAAATTCAATCAAAAATGTCTTTTGCAAATCCTGAAAAATCGCTTGGGTATTATTCACTGTTGCATCTATATCGCCAAAAATAGTCACTGTGCGTTGTGCATTAATACGCTGGATACGAGAATAATCACGAGTTGACATGATCTCGGCAACATTAACAAGTGGAATGATTTTTCCCGATACAGGGTGAATAACAGGGAAATAATCAAAGTCAGCTAATTCATCCTTGGATGCATTATCCAGCTTCACAATGACCTCATAGGTATCCAGATCAATCGAGGTCTCCAGAACTTCTATACCTTGATAAGCAGCACGTAATTGCGCAGCTATTTCCTGTGCAGTTAGACCCAATGCAAAAGCACCGGGCCTTAACTTTAACGTAAATTCAGGTTTTCCCGGACGCAAATCATCCATCAGGTTGCTAACACCCGGGTAACCGGCTATCCAGTTCTGTAACTGATGGGAGGCTTGTGCAAGCCTGTCTAGATTATCACCCTGTAAACGTATGTAAATAGCCCGTCCTGCGGGACTAATAATGGGTTCTTTAATCGCAATATTTAAGGCTTCAGGTATGGCTCCAAGATTTTTGCGCCATTGTTCGGCAATTTGAATAACTGACAGTTTGCGTTGCTCAGCAGTTAACAAATCTACGCTGACCGTGGCCAAATGCGCGCCGCCTTCAAAGGCATCTTCATTTTTACCATAATGTACGGTCATGCCTTTTATCAAGGGTACGTGATAGTTTTGTTGGTAGTTTTTATTAACTGCTTGAATGCTGCTGGTGATTTTGTTTATGGTGTGTTGCGTTTGTGCCAGTGAACTACCTACGGGCATCAGTACTCGTGCTTGTAATAAATCGCCTTCGATATTGGGAAAGGCAGAAAATTTAACGATCCCCGAGACTAATAAACTGACAGACAAGATAAAAACACCGACGACTGAGCCCATGAATAAATAGCGGTAGATAATCAGTTTTTTTACCCAGCCATAGACCTTTAGATGAAATTTTTCAAAAGACAGGCTAAATCGCTGACGAACTTTTGAGATGGGTTGTGCAGTGCTGTTTTGTAATGAGTGTTGTAAATGATGCGGCAATATCAAGAAAGCTTCAATCAACGAAATTGTAATGACTGAAATTAATACTGCAGGAATGGTGAACAGTAGTTGGCCTATATTGCCATGCAGGAATAATAAACCGGTAAAAATACACAGTGTGGTGACATACGAGGATATAACACCGTTTTTTACTGCCATGGTGCCATCAATAGCAGCTTGTGTCGGTGTTTTACCCAAGGTTATATGTTTGCCTATGCTTTCGCTAATGACAATCGCATCATCCATCAGAATACCCAGGGCAAGGAGCAGAGCGACCATCGACAGCATATTCACGCTAATGCCCCACTGGGCCAGGATAAACGCACTGGCCAGGAAAGACACAGGCAGCCCCATGACGACCCAAAAAGCATAGCGTGAGCCAAAAAACAGCCACATCACGCCGAATACCAGTAGTAAACCCTGCCAGGCATTGGTAACCAGCAAGGAGATTCGGTCAGTTACGATACTGGTAAAATCCTGTGTCAGATTAAACTGGACTTGCTCAGGAAGTCGTTGTTGTTCATCAGCTATAAATTGATTCACTGTTTCCAGTACGCGTAAACTATCATCTTGAGAGTTTTTACGTATTTTTAAAAATGCCGTGGGCATATTGTTATAGGTCGCTTTATCTTCAGCTTTTTCAAAGCTATCAATAATCGTGGCAATATCTCCCAGGCGTACTTCATTGCCATGCTTGCCTTTGATAATAACGAGTTCGTTCAACTCTTCAACTGAGCGACGCTCATCATTGAAGCGAATTTGATAATCACGCTTGGCGGTCTGAATTTCACCTGTGGGTAAGTCCAGGTTTTGCTGTGCGATAATAGCGGCAACGGATTGCAGACTTATCCCATAAAGACGTAATTTATCTTGTGCAAGCTGTATTTGAAATTGACGTTTTGAAAAACCTTCGATACTGATTAATGGAATCCCCGGCACTCTTAACATACGTTCCTTGATATTTTCTGCCAGGTCCTTTAATTCGGTTTTAGGAATATTGGCACTCAGTGCAATAGTCACTACATCTTGAGTGCGGCCTAGTTCTTTTATAATGGGTTCTTCACTGTCATCGGGGAAGTTTTCCACTTCATCGATTGCACTTCTAATATCATTATTAAATTGTACAAAATCGCCACTTTCCTGCATTTTAATGGTGGCTATTCCCATAGATTGACGTGCTTCGCAACGTAGCTCATCAATAAAGCTGGTGCCATCAATAGCCTCTTCTATTGGTTTACATATTTTTTGCTCTATTTCTCGAGGGGTTGCTCCGGGGTAAAGAACTTTAACTTCAATTTCGTAATTTTTTATCTCTGGAAAGGTTTCGCGTTTAAGTGCGGGTAGAGTAAATAAACCAATAATAATAAGCAGACTCATTAATAAATTGGCTGCAGTGGGGTGCAGGATAAAGTAACGAATCATGCTATTGCTCCTTTACCCAGTTTGCAATTGATTGTTGTAAAACGGTGTTTACGCTGGCTTTAACTTGCATACCTGGAATGGCCGGAAATACATCTGAGACAATCAGGCTTTCTCCAGCTTGCAAGCCATTTGCTAATAACACCATTTCACCTTGTATCTGACTGTCTTTTACTGTGCGACGTTGTAATTGGTTTTGCTGGTTGACAATGTAAATTTCATTTTCATGCAATGCGTCGCGAGGAATGACAAAGAAAGTCCTGGCTTTACCTTGTAGCAAGACTTCTGTGAACATGCCTTGCATTAAGGGTGGCTTGAAGCCCGGGATTAGATGTTGATAGGGATCATCTACGCTGACGATAATACCCAGTGTGCGTGTTTCTGGATCAAGTTGACTACTAATACGTTCAATATTGGCTGGCCAATAGGGGGAATCCTTGCTGGCCAGGCGAACTTTTGCGCTGAGACCTAATTGATTGAAGATGTCTGGTGATAATACCGATGTAAAGGCTTCTTTAAGTAAGGGAGCTTGCCCCTGAAAATCGTTGGCCAGCATTCTGACATGTTGCATAGCAAATTGGGCGTTAATCAGCATTTTATCGGTGGTTTGTGCTGTATAGAGTAAGGTGCCTTTATTGATATATTGATTTTCATCCACCGCCAGTTCTGAAATACGTGCATTAAAAGGAAGTTTGATGATGGTGCGGTCAAGATTGCGCTGATGAGTGCTGACTAAGGCTTCAGAGTTAGCCAGGTTTGCTTGTGCACTGGCTAATTGTTCCGGTAAGGTTTTTAGTTGATTATTAAGCTTTTGCACTTCCTGTTGTAATTGTAAAACATTCACTTGCTGATTATCGTAGCTGGATCTGGAAATAGATTGTTTTTTTAATAAAGACTGCATGCGCGATAATTCTACATTAGCCAGTTTTAGCTTTTTCTGCACCAAAGTAAGATCGGCAAGCAGGTTGCTTTTCTGCAGTTCAATCTCTCTAAGCTTTGCCTGATTGCTGGCGATGGTGGCTTGTGTTTGTTGTAAGGCTGATTGGTAATCTTCTGTTTCGATACGCATGATCACCGTGTCTTTCATCAGGATCGAACCATTGCGTAATTGTGGATGTATATAGGTTATTTTTCCTGATACTTCAGCCTTGGATTCGAGCAGGATATCCGGTTCAACAGTACCGAAACCAATGATTGCAGGTCTGACTTGGTAAGGTCTGACCTCTATAATATTAACCGGCGTTATTAACCCAGCGCCAGATTCATGTACCATTTCGGGTTGTAACTTGACAATGGCAACAGCAATAAATATGCAAGTGAATAGTGCGATAGGAAAAAAACGACGTAGGGTAAGATCTTTGAAAAACGACATATAAGCTGTGTCCTTTTTAAGTATATGGCGTGACGCGTCCAGGGGATATGCATCAAATCATATTTAATGTAAGTGCAACGCGTCTGCGTTGGGCAGGCCGGTTGGCGCCTAAGATGAAATATTATTTTACTTTATTACGTACAAGGCTCAGCCATTATGAAAAAAACCGACTGCGTCATTCCGGCAGTCTCTTATCGGGAATCTATTGCTTAGGCCTATAGATTCCTGCTAACAACATACAGGATGACTAGCGTACTTTAATATGACTGAGAGTTATGGGTAATCAGGTTATCTTATGCCAGCTCCTGAGCCGACATTACCACCTGGTGAGTGGATACGAGAGTACACTTAAAAAACACGATTAATAAAATGCGAAATATCGGTAATTTCTTCCAGACATAGCGAATGTTGCATCGAATATTCATGCCAGCTTATTGGATAGTCCATAGACTTCAAACGCTTAAAAGACTCTTTGGCTATTTGGGGGTATACCACTGGATCCATCGTGCCATGTGCCATAAAAATGGGTGTTTCATTATTGCTCGGCGAGCGTTCGGTTATAAGTTGCTCAGTGGTCGGCAGATAGGTTGACAAAGCCATAATACCTGCCAGTTTTTGGGGAAAGCGCAGGCCTGTGTGCAAGGCAATGACACCGCCTTGAGAAAAGCCGGCTAGCAAGATATTTTCAGCTTTAATGCCCTTATCAATTTCGCCTTGAATGACGTCAACCAGCAATGCTGAAGATTGATAAATATCCTCTACAGCCACTTTACGGTCCAGGGACGCTTCGAGAATGTCATACCATGAGCGCATTTTCATGCCGCCGTTAATAGTGACAGCCTGAACAGGGGCGTTCGGAAAAATAAAATTAATGTTTTCTGGTTTATCAATGCGCAGTTCTGGCACAATGCTTTCGAAGTCATGCCCATCAGCACCCAGGCCGTGTAACCAGATGATGGAGTAGAGCGGGGTAGAAGTAGCTGGTATTTTCACACAAGTGAGAGTTGTAGTCATAGTCGTTATCGGTAGTTAAACAGGTTTTTTAGTCAGTAGTATTTTGCGTCTTTGCGCACGATTTAAAATAGCTTGTTTTTCAGGTTCTTTACAGTATGCCCACTGCGTTATTTCATCCATTAAGCGAAAACAGCCTACGCACATATCTTCATTATTTAAGCTGCATTCGCGGATACAGGGAGATTCAATGACAGCTGTATGGTAGCTATTGAGCAAATTGTTGATTTGTTCCAGGGACGGAGTTATGTCTGTGTAGTTAACCGGTATTGTGTAAATTTCAGCATTCAGAACCAAACGTAAAGAAGGGTAAGAACTGACGCCTAATCGTCGCGAAAAGTGTCTGTGTTCAGTGAGTTTTATATCTATATCCAGGCTGAGTAAATCGTGGCTAAACTGACTGATGTTCAACGGTAACTCAGATGCACAAGCGATAAGAATCTCATTTAGTGAAGGGTTTTTGGCATCCTGATAATAAGCGCGTTGAATTACCTGGCGCATGGGGTTAGCAAATTCTGCAGATTGGTTTGTCGCTGCAAGGATCGCTCGACAGGCAGGGTAGGTGGATCGGTAAGGTATGTTTTTTGTCCAGAAATCAAAATTAAATCGTACCTTAGGAACGGTTAATTCTATTTGCCGCCAGGCCTGTTGAATCATCACCTGTGTATCAAGAGGCATGGGTATTTTACTATCAGCTGCCAGACCGCCGAGAATGGCTGTGAAAGTAAGTTCAGCAGGCAATTGTTTTTGTAATGCGCTCAAGGATTGCTCAAAAGCATAGCACCAGCTGCACATGGGATCATATATATAATAGAGTGTATTATCTTCAAGCTGCATTTTGATGAATGTGTCTTTGATGTGCAAGTAGTAGGTTCAGTGGTGCTAAATTGAGATTATAACCCTAAATTAGCTCTATGTAGCCTGTAATAACCAGCGATAAGTGTCAAATTTATTGGCTGATTCTTAAATAAAACCTGAACATCCCTCTGGAATTTGCAAGTTATTTTTCAAAATCAACTCATAAATTTGACGCAATTAACCGCCTCTCTACAAATCAGAAAAAATATAAAACAGAATACTGATATATCTCTAATTATTATTTAGGCAATCATACTTTGCCGTCATTATCATACACGTCAGCATAAGTGAACACTTCTCATTAGCTGTTAAGCCGCCTTTTCATATATACTCGCAAGTTCAATGTAATCTCGGTCATGATGTAACATAGACCAGTCACCACGGTGTTATCAGTGGCTCTGGAGCTTCGCGGAAGAGCCACTGATAACTCGTGATATATGCCGCCCCAATGCTCGAATAGCCTTGTTGTGCGTCTTTCCTTCGGAGCGTTTTTTATCATAGTAAGCGCGAGACTCAGGCACGTAAGCCATGTGACGACAAACAGCGGTCATCATCGCTTTACGAGCCCGGGTATTGACGTGTTTAGGTGATTTAGTTCCTTGGTAGGCCCCTGATTGATTGTCCAGAGGAGCCATGCCGATATAGATTGAAAAGCTACTCTGTTTGTAGGTCGAGCTGTATAAGGTTTTGCAAGGCAACCTTATCGTTGCTCAGCTGACGTCGTTGCCTGGTTAGACGTTTTAGCCTATGGTTGACTGCGTGCACAGGCAAGCACCGCTTGCAGAACACCTTTAGCGAGGGGTAAATGATCCTGAAGCTGAAACAACTCCAGAATTTTATGCGCATCAATCGAATCGGATTTTGCGGGTGCGGGAAAGATTTCTTTAAAGCGAGCAAGTTTGAGGTTATTGACGTTGTCAAGCTGATATCCGTGCCTCTGGACCTGGCTATCCAACGGGCGAGCGCAACCATTGTAGCCTTCAATCGCGACATCTACGGGTAGATGACATAGGTGTTCTTGCTACTCAATACGGCTGAAAAAATGTTTAAATACTGCAGGAGTATGGGTAATTGAGAATTCGTCCAGAATCCCGCCTTCAGAAAGGCCAATAGCCACATAATGCTCGCGACTACCGATATCAACTGCGACTTGTAAGTGTGGTGAATTGTGAATGTTCATGACGGTCTCCATAGGTTAACAATAACAGTGGATAAAAAACCGTCCTGTGTTTCGTCTACTTAGTAGAACCACAAATAACTTCAATAAAAGTCACATGAGATCACTCGGCACCATCCCAATAAAGACATCCTGGACGGGCGCAAGTGGCGGGGCGGCATTTCAAGTTCGAGCCGTTACCCTAAAGTACGGCGGACCCCATGAGCCACATCCCCACCAAATTCAGTTTTACACCCCTGGCAAGATGCCCGCCACTTGCTTTGAAGAGAATTTCAGGTTGCAGAATAATCGAAAAAAATATTCGGTTTGCACTTGTAGATATAAATATATAGATAACTTTTCCTATAAACACTATATCTATTACTTACTAGTCATTTCTCTCCATAATTCTATAGTAGACCCCGTGCGCTTCTACGCATTAGCCGCGAAATCGGGCTGTGGAAAATCGATAAACACGTCATCAGTATTGCGTCAATTATTGACTAATGCTGTTATTTATCGAAATCAAGAGGACTTTTCGCCTGCTTGATTGTCTGGCTTTGTACAGTATGCGTATAAATCATCGTGGTTTTTAAATCGCTATGTCCTAGAAGTTCCTGTATTGTTCGTATATCGTAATTCGCTTGTAGCAGATGACTGGCAAAAGAATGTCTAAAGGTATGCGCGGAAGCTCGTTTGGTTATATGCGCATTAGCAACCGCTTTTTTTATGGCTTTTTGCACGACTGTTTCATGCAAATGATAGCGCATCAGTTGTTTGCTTTCTTGAACCTTGGTTAGTGAAGTGGCCGGGAAAAACCATTGCCATATTAACTCTTTCGCTGCATTTTTAAATTTCCTGCTCAAACTGTTCGGCAAAAAAACACCATCATAATTTGACTGCATATCTTTTTCGTACAAGGCAATAACCGAGTTCAACTGCTGCCGTAATTCATCCACAAGTGTTTCCGGAATAGGCACAGTTCGGTCTTTTTTTCCTTTGCCATCATGAACTGTCAAAATGCCGGCATCGAAATTAAAACATTGTACCCGTAGACTCAAACACTCACTCAATCTTAATCCGCACCCATATAACAGTTTAGCGATCAAGTGTACCGGGTGATCAAGATGATCAAAATGAGATCAATTTCTTCACGCGATAACACCACTGGAATATAGGTTGTTCTTTTTGCCCGGGCAACACCTTTGATTTCACCAAACTCTTTTTTAAAACATTTCGGAAAAGGAACAGCAATGCATTAAATGCCTGATTCTGGCTGGAAGCAGAAACCTTTTTTTCAACCGCAAGATAACTCAGGAAATCAACCACATCTTTTTGCGTCAGTTGCTGATAAGCTTTGCTTTTGGTAAAAGCTTGAAAATGTCTTATCCAGGACTGGTAAGCTTTTAGGGTTTTGGGTGAATAATGCCTCAGTTTGATTTCAGTCTGTAATTGGTTGAAAACAAAAACCCAACTCTGCCCGGTTTGTTGATAAGAAGGAGCATTATTTTTTCTGTTGTCTGTATGGTTATGATGAGGCGGTTCAGCAATAGGGTACGCAGCAGGCGAATGATTCCTGATTGAAGTGGAGGAGTGATTAGAATCACTCCGGGGAAGAGGGTAGGCAGTTTTTGTATCAGTATGATCAGAATTTTGAGGTGTTTCGGTACGGATATTGGCATGATTAACGAGCTTCATCCGATAAAAGAGCTGGATAGCTTGTTGAGCTTGTTGACATTGCTGTTCAGACTGCCGTTTTTCCCTTAATTTTTGCAAAAAAAGTGGTAAGCTGTTTTTATTATCAGGGCTATGCTCATATTTATGACAAAAATCCCAATAATAGCGTAGCCATTTTTTATAGTAACCTTGTTCCGGTTTTGGTACAGCTTCTTGAATTAATAAATCACAGAAATAGTGGTTAATATGTTCTGGAATAGTGAACATGGGAAGATATACTGAAACTGTTTTTTGATAGAAAAAGATGGATATACTGCCTAGAGATAGTAGCTTTCAGTAATGTGCTTGTCAAATAAGTAAAGTCTAGTGTATAAGTTATGCAGAAACTAGATAATAACTTGTTATGCATCAAAGGAGAGATCGTGGGAGTAACTGCACCTTACAGAAGAACTGCTAGAATCTTTACCGATAATACATACTCTGATTCAGGTAAGTGGATGTATGTTCTACATGGAAATTATGCGGACTCCCCCGAAAATTTTGTACGCGCTTTCCTATTAATTCAAAAAGATGTTTTAGAACTTTTCGACTATATCGAGCCGTCAGATGCAAATCTGGCTACCCACTCTCACCGAATTCATGAACTTCTGCTGAGAACATGCGTAGAGGTAGAGGCTAATTGTACTGCCATACTAAGAGAAAACGGATACACAAGAAGCGGCGATTGGAATATGGGTGATTATAAGAAAATCGAACAAAGTCATTATCTATCACAGTACGAAGTTAAAGTACCTAATTGGCTTGGCTCAGCTGGTGTAAGGAATCCATTTTCTTCTTGGGCTTCTTCAGGCTCCCTGGGCTGGTACACAGCTTATAACCACACAAAGCACGACCGACATCTAAATTTCAACCAAGCAAATTTTGAAAACTTAATTGATGCCGTTGCAGGGCTTTCGGCTCTTTTGGCCTCGCAATTTCTTGATAATGACTTTTCACCGGCAGGCATGGGGCTATCTGTAAATCCGGGAGGCCCAAATGATGGTTTCGAACCGAGTATTGGAGGGTTCTTTCGGCTCAAATATCCCACCAATGTCCCTGACTCTGAGAAGTATGATTTTGGCCATTCCGACATTGATTTTAACAATGACATATTCCAGAGCTTCAACTACACGTAGAATGCATAACAAGGCGCTGCTGTCGGACAAATTTTCCGCTGCGCTCCAAATTTGCCGCAGAGCGCGGCGTTAGGCACATTAAGAGTTGAGCATGGAAGATACCCACGAATTGCTAGAAAAAATGGAAAAAGCGCGAAAAGAGAGGCTTGCGGAGCACAAGCAACACCTGTCCTCTGAAGAATACCAGAATGCTTTAAACCTACTGAGTGTCGTTACCTCGGATTTTATAAAGGGTATGAAGGCGTGCTCGATGTATTGTAGTCGCGGCGCTGAATTCAGAGATAACTCACTCTCCTTGAACCACATCGATGACTATTTCATGTCGGCAATCATGATCATGATGATGTTAAAGGAAGGGGGAATTAATCCAGCAAAGCGAGAAATTAGATACTTGATTGATTCTAGTATGCGTTACCTCTATGTGGACCAACAACTTTGGCGTGGCAGAATTGAAGAAAAGTTAATGTACTTTGATAAAAAAGTTGATAAATCAAATATTAAGTACATCAACGATATCGACCTACACATGATAAAGTCACCAGACTTGAAGTCAGAATTCAGCTCTGAATATAAATCAACATATTACAAAGCCTGTGAGTATGTTCACGCATCTACAAAGCAAATAGAAGAGCGCTTTTCTTTGTATGAGCAAGGTATCACTATCGGACTTGACCGAGCTGAACAACTTCAAGAAGTCGCTGAGTTATTGAGTGAAGTATATTCATCTCTTCTGGTGTTTACTTTTCATGCCGCTGGCGTAAGTACAGTAGGGGATTTAATGGTTGATACCCTTTCTCCTCAGGATAGTTGGGTCTACAACGGAAACAAATATCTCGCGGAAATTGATAGGCATTTCGATTACAAGCACGAAAGACAGGAGTTCCTCGCCGAAATAGAGGAAACCCGTGTATATAGAGCATGGCCTAACAAGGCATTGCAGCGGACAAGCCGCTGAATGCGGCGTTGGGCGTAAAAGATATGACCAGAAAAACCAGAGAGAAGCTTCCAAGCACGGTTGCATGCGGAAATAAGGTCTGTACGCGAAGCAACTTGAGCTTCATGTTGTATCAGTGTTCATATCCTGCTGATAACGTTGAAGACGAGCATATTCATTGGTATGCCTATCCAAGAATCGCAGGGCACGCTATTCAATGCACATGCGGGCATTACACTATCTTTTATAATCCGGCGGAACAGTCTCCGCCAAAGCGACGCGTCTAAGCTTTAACGTTGAGCAAAGTCATGAAGCAATCATGATCAAAAATAAAATAATGAACGAAGATATTCAAAATTTAGGGAAATTTATTCAGATTTATAAGAACTTGAAACAAAACGAAGATTTGTATTTGAGTTTGGAAGACTATCAAGTTTCTAATTATTCGTCATACTTTTTTGAGTCGTTTTTGGAATTAAACGAAAATTTAGAAAAAGTCGTAAATTTAACAAATTTAACCGAAAAGAAACTTGAGAAATACAGGCAGCTTAACGGCCAAATATTTCGGCGGTTAAAGCTAGATTATCCGCAACTGTATAGTATTGGTGGTAATATTTCTGAAATATTCCATTTTTCATATGAGGCGGCTGAAAACGCAATAAGCAATTATCTGGCTCAATTCTCTGGAAAACCAAGGCCATTTTTCGCTTGTGGATTCTCCTTTTTTGACATTTATGTTCCTGATCATAGCTTCATTAGTTTCATGCTGGAAGATCAGCTAATTGAACTCGATAATTTTTCATTTGCAAGTAACCGTATTAGCCTAAATACCATTGAACTTAATGAAAAATTTAATCTTACTGGACAAGAGTATGAAATCTATGAAAAAGCATATTCAGCTTGTTTAGATGTTTTGCATAATAGACTCGGCCTTAAAGGTAGTATTAACTGCTATATTGATTGACAAGCCCAACAAGTCGGTCAAAGGGACGCACCGCCCGTTGGCGGTTTTGAAGTTTAGTTTTTCATCAAGGTTCGGTGGCTTCGCTTAAGCCCGCAGAGGCGGCGCGCCCCTTACCGTAACGTTATACATAGATGAGGCTCTTGTGGAATTATCAAAAGTAGTACCTTGGGGAAGGTCATTAAACGAATACAGTGAAATGTTCTTGTTATCGGAAAATGATCTTAACGGAAAGGTCCTTGGCTGTGGCGATGGACCTGCCTGTTTCAACGCTCAAGTATCACGAAACGGAGGGAATGTCATTTCTGCTGATCCCATATACCAATTCAGCACAGGTGAAATCCGTTCAAGAATTGACGAGGTTTATTCCCAAATAATGGAGTAAATGTCAAAAAACAAGGATCGCGAATTCAAGCAATTAATGCAACACCCTGTGATTTATTTATATCAACCCCCGTTATTTGGCAAAATACTTCCCATGGAGTTCTGTAATTTAACCCTTTTCTTGGACGATGATTAAGTGCTGTAATGGCACTATCAACCTCATCTTGAGTTACCTTATCCAAAGGTTCTTTTTTAGGGAAGTATTGCCTTAATAAGCCATTGTGGTTTTCATTTAAACCTCGTTGCCACGAATGATACGGTTTGGCAAAATAAGTGCCGCAGTCAAGTGTTTTTGCAATGGCTTCATGCCCACAAAACTCACGTCCATTATCAAAGGTAATCGTGTGAACCCAACGTTTAAAAGGCTCAAGAGCATTGATAATCGCCTCTTTCGTTAATTCAGATTCTTTACGCTCAATTGAGATGGCGAAGTTGAGCTTTGAGACCCGTTCAGTCAGCGTCACCAATACGCCTTTATGTCCTTTACCGATAACAGTATCTGCTTCCCAATCACCTAAACGCGTTTTATCATCAACCACTTGTGGTCGCTCATCAATATCAACACGGCTGGGTATCGTTCCGCGATAATCATTTTTTCCATATCGCTTACGATAAGGTTTGGCTTGATGCCTCAAATAAGTATACAAATCGCCACCGGCTGCTTTGTTAGCTAAAATATAACGGTAAATAGTCTCATGACTGACGGAGTCCTTACCTTGTTGTTTTAAGCGTCCTGAAATACAGTCAGGGCTCCATTTCTCTTTGATTAAAGGCGTTATTATCTGTTGTAACTCAGCCGTCATCTTGATGTTTTTGGGCTTATCAATATGGCGTTGTTTAGCTATTCTCTCAGCTTGCTTGTAACGATAACCACACTGACCTGTATTACGCGTAATTTCACGTCCAATAGTCGATTTATGACGCCCCAATGTGATGGCTATTTGATTCTTAGAAACGCCTTGTTTTAGTTGCGTATAAATGTAAAATCTTTCCTCTTGGGTTAGATGGTTAAACGTGTTCATTGAGCACCTCTTTTTAGTTTCAGGTTTTAGTCGACGGAAACTATACCATCTAACCCTTTAAAGAGGTGTTGCAGTTATTATATGAATTCGGGGATGATTATGTTTGGAAAAACATCAGAAGTGTTGAAGAGCTTGGAAAGGTTAGATTAGATGCCATGAAGCTATTTTTGGCTGACTATGAAGATGGCAAAAAATCAGGGAAGTACATCAATGCGTCATTGCCGGTCTTGCCATTTCAGGATACTGAATTTGATTTGGCCTTGTGTTCTCATTATTTATTTTTATATAGCGAATATGTAAGCCAAGAGCAGCATATCCTATCTATGAAAGAATTGTGTCGTGTGGCTAAAGAAGTGCGTGTCTATCCGCTGCTCTCTATTAGTACCAATACCAAATCAAAACATCTCGAACCTGTCATTTCAAAATTAACTGAAATGGGGATCTGCATTTCGTTAGTTCCGGTCGATTATGAGTTCCAAAAAGGTGCTACTAAAATGTTGGTGGCAAAATATGTATAACACAGCGCTCAAAGGTACGCTCCTAACGTCGCGCCCCTTAGCTCGGCGTTGGGCATCACGAAACGCATTTTGCACATGACAACACTTCCGAATCTCATCGCTTATCTTACCCCGGTTGCAGAGCACTATCTCACGCTTCTACGGGTTCATCCGTCCAAGCGCTACAACTATGCAACGCGCGGTTACTTCGATCTACCCGTCATTGAAGTGGACCAGCACGGCCCAAAATGCAAGCGAGGGGAGTCGTGGCTTTACTTCGCTGTTCCAGCAAACGCTGGCCTTACAGCATTAGCGCCTCAAGAGCGCTTATATGTCGGAGCTCAGACGCAGGACCGGATGTTCCGAGGTGACGGACTCAGAAATAACTACCACCATGCAGAAATGCGTGCTGGGAACGGGAGTGATAACCCTGCTTCTTTTTTGGCTTCCGGCCAGCAAATTACTATCTTCCGTGCTCCTGCTTATCAGATACAGGCACTGATATCTGAAACTCCGGCACTTGGCCTATTGCGAGTTCTGGCTGAACAACCCAGAACTCCAAAGAAGCACCTTGGGTGGTGGTATGAGCAGTACGTGCTGCACTCAGAACCCAGGCAGTGGCGCTGGAACACAGCAGCGGCCGATAAGTCTTTCGCAAAGCTGTTTAGGTCATGACACCGGCGGCGCCCAACAAGTCATTCCAGCCGACCGCTTTCCGCTACGCTCCAAGCGTCGGCTGAATTCTACGTTAGCCATGTAGGGTGGGCAGGTTTTTTTGCCCACCTTGTTTATCGGCCAATGGTGGGTTAATGGTGAGCAAACGGTAAAGCTGTTTGCCCACCCTACGTTGAATATGGGAGGACGTTGTTATGTCGAATTATCGCCGCGTGGATACACGGGGGGCTTGTTATTTCTTTACTGTGGTGACATTTCGACGACGGAATATTTTAACCGTTGAGGATTCTCGCGTCTGGTTACGCAATGCGCTAGGCAATACACGAAAACGCTATTCATTTACAATTGATGCTTGGGTATTGTTGCCCGATCATCTTCATTGCATTTGGACGTTGCCGGAAAATGATAACGATTTTTCGGTACGCTGAAGCCATGTAGGGTGGGCAGGTTTTTTTGCCCACCTTGTTTATCGGCCAATGGTGGGTTAATGGTGAGCAAACGGTAAAGCTGTTTGCCCACCCTACGTTGAATATGGGAGGACGTTGTTATGTCGAATTATCGCCGCGTGGATACACGGGGGGCTTGTTATTTCTTTACTGTGGTGACATTTCGACGACGGAATATTTTAACCGATGATGATTCTCGCGTCTGGTTACGCAATGCGCTAGGCAATACACGAAAACGCTATCCATTTACAATTGACGCCTGGGTATTGTTGCCCGATCATCTTCATTGTATTTGGACCTTGCCGGAAAATGATAACGATTTTTCGGTACGCTGGAATGGTATCAAAAGACGATTTACAAAGTCTGCAAAGGATAGCTTACATAAACCTGAATGGCTTAATGCCTCAAAGCAAAAACATCGGGAAGGTACCATTTGGCAAAGACGTTTTTGGGAGCATCAAATCCGTGATGATAACGATTACCAGCGACATATGAATTATATTCATTACAATCCGGTTAAGCACGGTCTGGTAAAAGCTGTGAGTGAATGGCCATATTCGACATTTCATCGCTATGTCAATCGAGGAATATACCCGGCTAATTGGGGTGGCAACAATTTAATTCAAGACGATGATATGGATTATGGTGAGTAGGGTGGGCAGGTTTTTTGCCCATCGTGTTTATCGACCAATGGTGGGCAAACGGTAAAGCTGTTTGCCCACCCTACGAATTGTAGCGTATTTGCTGGAGATTAAACTTTAGTGTATTTCAAAAGTGACACGGCGCATGAATACAGACATTGATTCACCCTGCATTCTATTCAGGAGGATTATTATCCAGCATTCTGACTCGCCAGGTAATCTTCATAGCTGCCACGAAAATCAACAATCCCTGCCGGTGTTAATTCCAGTATACGAGTCGCCAGACTGGAGACAAATTCTCGGTCATGACTGACAAAAATCAAGGTGCCCGGGTAATTTTCCAACGCCAGATTGAGTGCTTCAATGGATTCCATATCCAGGTGATTGGTGGGCTCGTCCAGTAACAGAATATTATTGCGGCGCAGCATCAGTTTACCAAAAATCATACGGCCTTTTTCACCGCCTGATAAGACACTCACCTTTTTAGAGATATCATCCTGGGTAAATAATAAGCGCCCCAGGGTGCCTCGTATGACCTGATCATCATCACTCGGTTGTCGCCATTGCTCCATCCAGTCGAATAACTGTTTGTCTTGTGCAAAGTCTGCAGCGTGATCCTGTGCGCAGTAGCCTATATCTGAATTTTCAGACCATTTGACCTTGCCGGCTGTGGGTTCTGTTTCTCCTGCCAGGCATTTTAATAGTGTGCTTTTGCCTATTCCGTTCGGGCCGATAATGGCAATACGTTCTCCAACTTCTACCATTAAATTAAAATGACTAAATAATTCCTGATCATAACTTTTCGTCAGACCTTCTACTTCCAGCGCAAGCCTGTGTAGCTTTTTATCTTGATCAAAGCGAATAAACGGGTTTTTGCGGCTGGAGGGCTTTATTTCGGTCAGGTCAATTTTTTCCAGTTGTTTTGCCCGGGATGTCGCTTGTTTGGATTTTGACGCATTGGCTGAAAATCGACTGACAAAAGCTTTGAGTTCAGTAATTTTTGCCTGTTTTCTGGCATTATCTGCGTGTAACTGGTCTGTGACCATCGTTGATGCAGTCATATAATCATCATAAGAACCTGGATAGAGGCGAATCTCACCATAATCCAGATCAGCCATATGGCTACAGACGCTGTTTAAGAAATGACGATCATGCGAGATAATGATCATTGTGCAATTACGCTCATTTAAGACGCTTTCTAGCCAGCGAATGGCGTTGATATCCAGGTTATTAGTCGGCTCATCGAGCAGCATAATATCGGGTTCAGAGAATAGCACTTGCGCTAATAATACACGTAATTTCCAGCCAGGCGCTACGGCACTCATAAGCCCATAGTGTTGATCTTGCGCAATTCCCACGCCGGCCAATAATTCGCTGGCGCGCGCTTCAGCCGTATAGCCATCCATTTCGGAAAATTCAAATTCCAGCTCAGCTGCACGCATGCCATCCGCTTCTGTCATCTCCGGGTTAGCGTATATGGCATCACGTTCTGACTTTACTTTCCATAGCTCCTCGTGGCCCATAATAACGGTATCCACTACGGCGTATTGCTCATAAGCAAACTGGTCTTGCTTCAATTTACCGATACGTTCATGAGGGTCTTTGGAGAGATTTCCAGATGTGGCTTCCAGGTCACCCCCCAGAATTTTCATAAAGGTTGATTTGCCACAACCATTGGCACCAATTAGTCCATAACGATGTCCGTTACCAAATTTAACAGATACGTTTTCAAAAAGTGGCTTGGCGCCAAATTGCATTGTGATGTTTGCTGTTGTAAGCATGATAATATTCTAGGGAGTAAAGTAACAACGACAAACTCATAAGCCTGAAGGGACAGGTAGGTATGCCGTTTATGTATGTAATATCTTTAAAAAGAGCCGTATTCTACGCGATTTCGATGTCTAAATGTGAGTAAATCAGAAAATTCTGCGACTTGAGTTTGAGCCTCAGATAAAACGGGCTATAGGTTAAATAAGTTAACGTTGCAAGTGTTGTGGGTGCAGCGGTTAGGTGCTTGAGTTTGATATTAAGGGCTTATTTGACAACATCAAGATGACAGAGACGAGTTAAACCGAACCTGCCGTGTTTAAAATTAATGACACTTTGTACTAACGGACGCGTACAATGAAGTACTTGTATTATAAATAAAGAGGAAAAGATGAAAATATTAAATTTTATAGTTATTTTATTAAGCTTATCAACATTTGCAGGCGTTGTTAATGCCGCTATTCCTCTTGAATCAGATAATCAAATTCTAGGAAGCTGGAAACTCGACACGACCAAACAGTCCGCTACCAGCAGTGAACTCATTGAACGTGAAGATACCTGGACATTTAAAAATGGCACTGTGACAATTACTAATATCCCTCGTGATGGCGGCTATTATGATCAATCACCCGTCAAATATGTTATCGAGGATGGTAAATTAAAAGTTTCGGTACTTGGCAGGGCTGGTAAATTTGAAATATTTTCACTGGAAGAAAGAGGCGAAAATAATATGGTATTAAAAGCTAAATATGGAAATATTTATCAGTTCACTAAAAAGTAAGTCGTTCTATTACTTCAATATTGTTAGCGCGCAAGCCAAATCGTAGCCTGAATTAGCTAGTATCGCGGAGCGGTATAACTGGTATAACTGCCATCCAGCTGTTGACAATTCGGTCTTTGCGTTGTGTGAAGAGAGTAAGTGGGCAAAAGCAAAAGTGCAAAAAACTCCCGGTAAGCTACCCAACAGGGAATAGCGGTTACTGGGAGCCAATACGAAATCAGAAGTAAACGCCAGCCAAAACGATCACTTAAACGCAAGTGAAACTTTATAAAGCGGGGGTAACAAAGAGATAATGCATCCGCGACCTCCGAAACTCCTATTCTCATCATAATTTGTTATTGTATTGAAGGCAGGTAGACTGAGAAAAAGGGGATTATCTTAGACAATGAATAGTTGCTGCAGCTGTTGCGAAAAATAGCTATGCGCTTATGGTCTTTAAAATCAAAGCAGTGATCAACAGTTGACAGTAAACAGGCATTGATTCTGACGATGCTGCAAAATTATTGAAATTTCACCAGGATGTCGATGTTCACATTTTAGTCGATATATTTCAGCAAAAAGCAGGTTGTTCACTAATTCTTGATGCCTCTTATTCCGGGTATACGACTTAACAACATTGCTTCTTCGGCAATAAACTGTTATTTTTCTATTCTGTCACTCGCACGACTACAGTGCTAGTAATTACTATTTGAGGCAGATGTGGCATTTACTCCTGAACTAAACGAACGCTCGCAACAATTATTAAAAACTCTGGTAGAGCGCTATATCCATGATGGTCAACCTGTCGGTTCGCGTGCTTTAGCAAAAGATTCTGATTTAAAACTAAGTCCTGCCACCATCCGCAATGTGATGGCTGACCTTGAGGATCTGGGTTTGATTCATTCGCCGCATACTTCGGCTGGACGAGTGCCAACGGTGAGTGGCTATCGTTTTTTTGTGGATACTTTATTATCCGTTAAACCCTTGCAAGACCAAGAGCTTGATTTACTGCATGATGGTTTCAGCAACCAGGAAAATGAAGATGTGGTCGGCATGGCATCTAAATTATTATCCGAAACATCGCATATGGCCGGCGTGGTCACATTACCGCGTAAAGACCTGGTCTGTTTGCGGCATATAGAATTTTTACCTTTATCCAACACGCGCGTGCTTGTTATTTTTGTGACTAACGAGCATGAAGTGCATAACCGGATAATTCATACCTCAAAAAAGTTTTCTGTTACAGAATTGCAGCAAGCTGCAAATTACCTTATTTCTTTATATACGGGGCGCAGTCTTGCCGCAGTTCGTGAAGCTGTAGTTAAAGAGTTACAGCAAGATCAGAAACGCGTCAATCAAAGTATGCTGGATGCCATTAATATGGCGCAGCTGGCTTTCAGCAATGATGAGAAGAAAGAGGATTATATTCTATCCGGAGAAACCAATTTGATGGGTTTTTCTGAGTTGTCAGATATGGATCGCTTAAAAGGATTGTTTGATGCTTTTAGCCAGAAGCGTGGCATTATTCATTTACTAGATAAATGTCTGGAAGCCGATGGTGTACAAATCTATATAGGCGAAGAGTCAGGTTATCAGGCTTTTGATCGCTGTAGTCTGGTTACATCTTCCTATTCAATCAATAATGAAGTCGTTGGCGTGTTAGGTGTCATAGGGCCAACGCGGATGGCTTATGAGAAAATTATTCCTTATGTCGATGTCACGGCAAAATTATTGGGTGCTGCCTTGAAAACCAAGTCTTGAATAGTGAGTAAGTATCCCCATGATAAAAGAATCTTTTTACAATGAGTTAATAATATTTTCTGGAGTACGATAAATGAGTAAAGATCAACCATCCCCGGAGTCTCAAGCAGCTAGCGATTTGATTGAAGGCCTTGCTGAACTTGATAATGAGGAAACTGCAGAGGCAGTTGAAGTACCAGAGTCCGAAGATGCAGAACTTTCTGTAGAAGAGTTAAAAAAACAATTGGCAAAAGCTGAAAAAAAAGCCGCTGATAACTGGGATAAAGTCTTGCGAGTTCAGGCGGAAATGGAGAACCTGAAAAGACGCACACAAAAAGACCTGGATAGCGCACATAAATATGGCCTGGAAAAATTTGCCAAGGAATTGCTCAGTGTGATTGATTCACTGGAATTAGGTATACAAGCTGCGACTAGTGATGTGCCTGAAGTTGTCAAATTAAGAGAAGGCAGTGAATTAACCGTTAAACAGTTTGAAGCAGTATTTGCTAAATTTAATATTGAAGCAATTGACCCTATCGGCCAGCCGTTTAACCCGGAATTCCATCAGGCAATGACTATGGTGCCAACGGCGGATGCAGAGCCAAATACTGTCATTAATGTATTTCAAAAAGGTTACGTTTTGAATGGCCGCTTAATACGCCCTGCAATGGTAGTGGTTGCCCAGGCTATCGCATAAAATAATTCATTTTGAAAAGTAGGCTTGAAATAAAAATTAACAACCACATATCAGATTTAACTTTTAAATATATAAACCTTTTTGGAGCATTCAATGGCTAAAATGATTGGAATTGATTTAGGAACGACTAACTCTTGTGTTGCCGTTCTGGAAAATGGTAAAGCGCGTGTTATCGAAAACAGCGAAGGCGCACGTACTACACCTTCTATTATTGCATTTACTAAAGATGACGAAGTCCTGGTAGGTCAATCGGCTAAACGTCAGGCTGTAACTAACCCTGAAAATACTTTATTTGCGATTAAGCGTCTTATCGGGCGTCGCTTTAAAGATGATGTGGTACAAAAAGACATCAAAATGGTGCCTTATAAAATCATTGAAGCAGAAAATGGTGATGCCTGGGTGGAATGTCATGGTAAAAAAATGGCTGCACCTGAAGTTTCATCTCGTGTATTGATGAAATTAAAAAAAGATGCGGAAGCATTTTTAGGTGAAACAGTTACAGAAGCGGTTATTACAGTTCCTGCCTACTTTAATGATTCACAGCGTCAGGCAACTAAAGATGCCGGTCGTGTTGCTGGACTTGATGTTAAACGTATTATCAATGAGCCAACTGCGGCGGCTTTGGCATTTGGTATGGACCAGGTGCCAGGTGATTCTACAATTGCAGTGTATGACTTAGGTGGAGGTACTTTTGATATTTCCATTATTGAAATTGCAGAAGTGGAAGGTGAGCACCAGTTCGAAGTACTAGCCACTAACGGTGATACTTTCCTCGGTGGTGAAGATTTCGATTTACGTATTATTGATTATCTGGCTGCAGAATTTAAAAAAGATAATGGCATTGATCTACACAATGATCCATTAGCGTTACAGCGCTTAAAAGAGGCAGCAGAAAAAGCGAAAATTGAACTTTCTTCAGCAGAACAAACTGATGTCAATTTACCTTATGTGACTGCTGATGCCACAGGACCTAAGCATTTAAATGTTAAATTAACACGTGCTAAATTAGAATCTTTAGTGAGTGATTTGATCGATCGCACTAAAGGTCCTTGTGAAATGGCATTAAAAGATGCAGGCTTATCAGCTAAACAGATTAATCACGTTATTCTGGTCGGTGGTCAATCACGTATGCCGAAAGTGCAGGCTATGGTACAAAGCATCTTCGGCAAAGAGCCGCGTAAAGATGTTAATCCTGATGAAGCGGTTGCCTTAGGTGCAGCGATTCAGGCAGGTGTATTAGGTGGTGATGTTAAAGACGTTTTATTATTAGATGTTACGCCTCTGTCTCTGGGTATTGAGACTATGGGCGGTGTAATGACTAAGCTTATCGAAAAAAATACGACGATTCCAACTAACGCATCACAGGTATTTTCAACAGCTGATGATAATCAAACAGCGGTTACGGTACATGTATTACAAGGTGAGCGTGAAGTAGCATCGGGCAATAAATCATTGGGACGTTTTGATCTGGCTGATATTCCACCTGCACGTCGTGGCATACCGCAGATTGAAGTAACATTTGATATTGATGCCAATGGTATCTTGAATGTTTCTGCAAAAGATAAAGCAACGGGCAAAGAACAGTCGATTATCATTAAAGCGTCGAGTGGTTTATCGGATGATGAAGTTGAACGCATGATTAAAGATGCCGAAGCTCATGCAGAAGAAGATAAAAAAGTTACTGCATTGGTTTCTGCACGTAACACTGCGGAAAGCATGATTAATGCGACTGAAAAATCGATTGAAGAGCTCGGTGAGCAAGTCACTGCTGAAGAGAAAACTGCGATTGAAGCTGCCATTACGGAACTTAAAGAAGCGATCAAAGGCAACGATAAAGACGCTATCGAAGCGAAAACTACTGCATTAACTGAATTATCAGGAAAATTGGCTGAGCGTGCGTATGCACAGCATGCAGGCTCTGAAGAGTCTGCTGCTGATGCTGGCGAGCAATCTGCAGCAGATGTTGACGATAGTGTTGTTGATGCAGAGTTTGAAGAAGTAAAAGACGACGATAAAAAATAAGTTTTTTACATCGATGTTTTAATAATGAAAACGCCTCGTCACGGGAAGAATCTGTGCCGGGGCGTTGTTGTAAGTATATAAATGCTAGCTTTGTGGTTTGGCTTTATTTTTAAGAGAAAAATATATTATCGACGATAATTATTATTTCTTAATATCTTGAGGCATATTTTCTGCACTTCGCTTGAAAGTCCTGTAAGGCACAAAGCTTATTTAAATAGAATTTTAACAGGGGTTAAGCCCTGGCAATGTTAGGGTGTGGACTGAACAATGGCAAAAGAAGATTTTTATAAACTACTGGGTGTGGGTAAAAACGCAAGTGATGCGGAAATAAAGAAGAGTTATCGCAAGATGGCTATGAAGTATCATCCGGATAGAAATAAAGAAAAGCCAGAAGAATCTGAGAAAAATTTTAAACAGATTAAAGAAGCATATGAAATTTTATCCGACCCACAGAAGCGTTCAGCGTATGACCAGTTCGGTCATGCAGGCGTGGATAATTCTATGGGCGGTGGTCGTGGCGGTTTTAGTGGTGGTGCTGAAGGCTTTGGCGATATATTTGGTGATGTTTTTGGCGATATTTTCGGCGGTGGTGGCGGCCGTCAGCGCAGTAATGTGCAGCGTGGTGCGGATTTACGTTATAACCTGGAACTGACTCTGGAAGAAGCTGTCGCAGGTACTGAAGCTAAAATCAGAGTACCTGTACTGACTACTTGTAGCGAATGCAACGGCTCAGGTGCCAAGAAAGGTTCTAGTCCGGTAACTTGTTCAACCTGTCAGGGCCATGGGCAAGTCAGAATGCAACAAGGCTTCTTCTCAGTACAGCAAGCGTGTCCTACTTGTCATGGCAGTGGCCAGCAAATCAAAGACCCTTGCCATCAATGTCATGGACAGGGGCGAGTACAGGAAAACAAAACCTTATCTGTAAAGGTTCCAGAAGGTGTTGATACCGGAGATCGTATTCGTCTGAGTGGCGAAGGTGAAGCTGGTGCAAATGGTGGCCCATCAGGAGATCTATATGTACAGGTGCAAGTAAAAGATCACCCAATTTTTACTCGTGAGGGAGCGAATTTATATTGCGAAGTTCCAATTAGTTTTCCTGTTGCCTGTTTAGGCGGTGAACTTGAAGTACCTACCTTAAGCGGTAAGGTTAAATTAAAAGTCCCTGCCGAAACACAAACAGGAAAATTATTCAGATTACGAGGTAAAGGTGTTAAGCCAGTACGTGGTGGGTCAGTCGGTGATTTGATGTGTCGTGTGCAAATTGAAACACCGGTACGATTGACCAAAGAGCAGAAGGTTTTGGTCGAGCAATTTCGTGAGACATTATCCACCGGGGGCAAGCACCATAGCCCACAAGAGCATACCTGGATCGATGGTGTAAAAAGCTTTTTTGATAAATTAACAGGATAATACCTATGATCAGAGTCGCAGTTGTCGGCGCTTCGGGGCGTATGGGCTTATGTTTGATTAAAGCTGCAGAGTTAGCCAAAAAAACTACCTTAAGTGTAGCCATAGCGCGTAGTGGAAGCAAATCCTGTGGTAAAGATGCGGGTAACTTGGCTGGTATTGGAAAGCTTGATGTTAGCATTAATGATGATCTGGCCGGTGTGCTGGATCAGTTTGATGTACTCATTGATTTCACACGTCCAGAGCCATCTATGCAATATATAGAGCTGTGTCGCCAGGCCGGGAAAAAGATAGTAATTGGCACAACGGGTTTTACCGATGCGCAAAAAATGCAGATCGCTGCGGCAGCTAAAGATATCGCTATTGTTCTTGCACCCAATATGAGCGTAGGGGTTAATCTTTCACTAAAATTGTTGGAGATGACTGCGAAGGTAATGGGAGACTATACCGATATCGAGGTCATTGAGGCTCATCACCGACATAAGGTTGATGCCCCGTCAGGCACCGCTTTACGTATGGGAGAAGTGGTTGCTGAGGCGTTAGGACGCGATCTAAAGGATTGTGCTGTTTACGGGCGCGAAGGTGATACCGGTGAACGTGATCGTAAAACTATCGGTTTTTCCACTATTCGCGCTGGCGATATCGTTGGTGAACATACTGTTATGTTTGCCGATGAAGGCGAGCGTGTGGAAATTACTCATAAAGCGACTAGCAGAATGACATTTGCCAATGGCGCGGTTCGTGCCGCAGTCTGGCTGGAAGCGCAAAAAAATGGGCTTTATGATATGCAGGATGTTTTAGGCTTGAAGAACCTCTAGTCATACTTTGCGTGAGTTTGAACTGCCACTTTCTGGTATCTGGCTTTTTTGCCGATAGAGGGGCATTGTTGTGAAAACAGCGACATGGCCTGTTTTGCACATGTTTTAGTGCCATGCTCTTGAGCAAAAGCAGCGCTCTATTTGCCCGTACTAGTAAAACTGCGCGTAGTATAAAAAAGTGAGTAATATCTCACTTTGAAAAAATCAAACGGTCAGTTTTTCAAAAACTGGCCGTCAAAGAATAAAAAAAAGGGTATCAATTGATAGGAGCTATGTTAAAGCGATTTAGTTTGCTTGCTATTACTGTCTGAGACCTGTGCCTGAGCAAATGTTGCCATTTGCTTATGTAAAGCACAGGCTGAACGTAATAAGGGAATCGCAACCGCTGCTCCGCTTGCTTCACCCAGGCGCATATTAAGATTTAACAGTGCTTTGGCTTGTAACGCTTGTAGAATTAATTGGTGACCTTGTTCTTGCGATTTGTGTGCAAATATTAGCCAGGGTTTTATATCAGCATTAATGCGTGTGGCGATTAAAGCAGCAACACTGCAGATAAAGCCATCCACCAGAATAGGTGTGCGTTGTTGCGCCGCTGCCAGATAAGCGCCCGTTAAGGCAGCTATTTCAAAGCCGCCGAAATGTTGCAGGACAGAGAGCGGCAAGTCACCTGCACTGGCATGCTTATTTAAGGCTTGCTGTATGATTTTAACCTTGTGTCGTATACCTGAGTGGTCTAATCCTGTACCTGCCCCCGTCAAGTGCTGGGCATTTATATTCAGTAATCTGCAGGCGATTGCTGTAGCACTACTGGTATTGGCAATACCCATATCTCCAGCAATAAACAGATCACTATTATCAGCAAGTGCTCTAGTTACTGCATCTTTTCCAGCCTGTAAAGCCAGCAATAATTGTTTTTCAGTCATTGCGGGCTGAGTCAAGAAGTTAGCTGTGCCTAAGGCTATTTTTTGATGAATAATATTTAACTCAGTCAATGAACTGGCAACCCCGACATCGACTATTTCAAGATGTGCCTGGTGTTGTTTTGCCAGTACACTGATAGCAGCGCCGCCATGGACAAAGTTTTTTACCATTTCAGCGGTAACTGCCTGAGGAAATGCAGAAACACCTGCATTGGCGATACCATGGTCAGCAGCAAAAATACTGATCCATACTTTATCGACACTAGGCATATTAGTTGCCTGTAGCGCCGCAAGCCGTATCGCCAGGTCTTCCAGATCACCCAGGGAGCCAGCGGGCTTAGTCAGTTGCTCCTGTCGCTTTATTGCCGTTAGTTTATAGCGTTGATCTGGCTGTGGAATAGGGTGTTGCAACCAGTCCATTGCTAATGCTTTAACGCAAGGGGTAATCCAGCTGTTACTAAAGTAACATGCGAGCAAATCTTTGCCAGTTGTTGATGCAGTTTGCCTGCTTCATCAACAAAGCGACGTGTCATTGCATCCACTGAAACAACTCCCAAACCGACTTCATTGCTGACAAAAGCAATATCTGTGTGTAAATCGGGTACTATTTCCAGCAGGGCTTGTTTTTGCTGGAGAAAAATGTCTTCCTGATATTCTCCCCGGGTATTAAAGAGAATATTGCTTAACCATAAGGTTAAGCAGTCCACTATCAGGTAATTATTGGTACTCGCATATTGCGCTAATACATCTGCGATAAGAATAGGTTCTTCAATGGTTTCCCAGTATCTAGGTCGCTCAGCCTGATGTTTGCTAATACGCTCTAGCATTTCATCGTCACCTGCTGACCCTGTTGCAATGTATATAACTTGTTTATTACTCGTTTGAGCGAGTTGTTCGGCATAATTACTTTTGCCCGAGCGTGCACCACCTAAAATTAGATGCTTCATGATTTAATCATCCTTTAAACGTACTGCCAGAACATCGCATTTTGCATGATGTAGAACCCCGTTAGCCGTCGAACCTAATAATAAAGCCAAACCATGGCGACCATGCGAGCCGACTACAATCAGGTCTGCATGCTGTTCCTCGGCAGTAGCCACGATTTCCAGTTTGGCACTGCCCATTTCCAGAAACTGTCTGTCTTCAGGAATAGACAGTTGTTTACCCAGTTCTGCCAATCGTTTCGTTGCTGCATTAATCAATTGTTCATTTAAATCAATATCAAAAGGAATAACCGGTCCGTAGGCAGCATCAGTGATGGGCAAGTTATCGACTATATGTATCACACTCAGCTTTGCGTGATATTTTGCCGCTAAATAACGTGCTTTTTGAGCCACGACTTGACCATGTTCAGAAAAATCTGCAGCTAATAAAATATGTTGATAGTTATGCATTCTAGCCTCCCTAAGTAATTCAATAATTCTAATTTAACATCTTTTGCAACAGAGTGTATACGCAGTCTAGAATTTTATGTCTGGTTTTTTTAAGTGTATATTAATATCTAATATTACCAATGACTTAAGATGCAGGGCTAATGGGAAATAAGATCCCCATGATTTGAGAGGCGCTAAATACGTATAAGAAAGCGATACCTAAAGCAAAAGAAAATGATTTGTTTAAGGCATGACGGATGATATGGGCTGTTACTAACCAGTTCCATATCATAAGTGCTAGCATTGTTAAAATAGCAAGCATATTACTAGGATCCTGATTCAGTATTGCAAGTATAGGTATCGCAAAAGTACTTATAATCGCATCAGTACCGAGCAAAGTGCTCGTAGTTTGTACAAAGCGTTGTAGTTTATTTGCAATACTTAGTATCAAAGCTGCAAAACTGAATGTAATGATAAGTTCTGTAGCAACCTGGAACAAAGCACTTAAACTATCGGAAGATAACAGTATAAGTAGATAGCTGATAAGTGCATAGGCGATAGTAGACAGACGCAAAAGTTGTTTTGAATGAGGTATTTCATGTGGCCCTTTTTTGAATAAACAGACATTGAAAAGTAGTTTTAGATATGCGTACATAGTTTTTAGAAAGCCCATTTCAAGGGAAAAAGAGGATAAGCGGAATTATATTAATTTGAAACTATTATACTGCCTTTAGAGTCAAGGGCCTGTTTAAGCGAAAAGTTATTTTGCACATTCAGTAAAGGCTCATTATATGCAGTATAATTTGCCAGAAACACATAAGGAGAAATGAATATATGCAAAAATTTTTTGTGTTACTGCTAGCCTCTTTTTTTATAGAAGTATCCTTCGCCGTTCCAGTAAAACAGCCTACAATGGCGGTACTGCCATTTCAACTTAGTCAGGTGATTGGAACAACTCACATAGGTGAGGTAGCTATAACACGGACACTGGCTGAACGAGAATTTTCTAATCAGCTAATTCAGTTTCTGGCAAAGTCCAGAAAGTTTAATATGTTGAGTCGTACCCAGATCGACAAAGTCATGGCTGAAAACCGCTTGACTGAATCATCCTGGGCAGCGCCTGGGCAAATAGAAATAATGGGTAAACTTCTGGTCGCAGACTATTTAGTCACTGGTGTTATTAACCGGCTGGAAACCAGTGCTGTGAGTCAGAATATCGCTATCACTGGAGAAACATTACCGAGGCTGGTAACAACATTCAAAAGTCAATTTCAGGTTATTCAAAGCAGCACAGGGAAAATTGTATTAGCGGATCAAGTCATTAGTAAAATAAAATTTGATGAAGTGCGCAGGGAAATTCCATCAGCAGAAAGACGCTACTGGACTGAAGCTGATTATAAAGATCTGTTATTTACCCAAGCTGCAACAGAAGTTGGAAATGTAATTCTTGCCGGGATATATCCGATAAAGATTATTGAAGTATCAAGCACTGGTGTTATTTTAAATAGAGGTAAAGGGGTGGGGCTTGAAGTAGGCAAACAATGTAAGGTGGTCCATCAAAGAGAATCCTTAATTGATGTTGATACCGGCGAGTCATTGGGAGGGTATGAAGAGCAGGTTGGTAGCATAGAAGTGACTTCGGTCGAAGAGAAGTTCAGTAAGGCAAAAATAATTTCTGGAACAGGGCGCATCCTGTATGGAGATATTTGTAGGCTATTGAATACCGGGATTAGAGAAACTGTCCCTGACTATCCCAGAGTGACTCCTGGGTGGTAAGGGCAACGTATTGCTAGATTGTATGCTTCGATGGAAGGCAGGGAGTGGCAGTATCTAATGGATTTTTTGATTTTATATCACTCAATAAGCTGTAAACTCTAGCAAATATGGATCCGCGATTTTATAAGCAGCATGTGTGCGTATTGCTCCTGATTTTTATCAGTACTTTGACTGCAGGTTGCTCTTCAATCTTTGATGCCAGAAAACAGAAACAACCCTATATCAATACTTATTATTCAGGGAATGTAGCACTTGCAGCTAAGGACTTTACTAAAAAAAGTGAGGCTAGATCCGGTACCGGTGATGAATTAATGTGGTCGCTTGAAGCAGGAACCGCAAATTACACTGCTGGTGAATACCAGACCAGCATACGCGAGTTCGAACAATGTGAAGCGCTGATTCAGGGTTTTGACCGGCGGGCCGTCATCAATGCCAGAGCAGCCGGTTCAGAAATTGGTTCTGCCCTGACTAATCCAAATGCTCTACCTTTTCAAGGCATGTATCTGGACAGAGTCATGCTGAATGTCTATAAAGCACTGAATTATTTTGTACTGAATAACCCTGCCGATGCACAAGTTGAATTACGTAGAATGCGTGAAGCGCAAAAGCAAGTGGTCAAAAAATTTGCTGATGAAATTCGTAACAGCCAGAAAGAAATAGAGGCACAAGTACAAAAAAACCAGCAACAAAGCCGGTCTTTGGGTAATCAAAATACTCATATAGCTTTTAGTACCTTAGTAAAAAATCCCGCTGTTAATGAGGCCTACACCAGCTCAGCCAACAAAGCTAATAAACTCTATGGGAATCTATCCAATCCCTTTGTAAGTTATTTTTCAGCTTTAGGTTATTTAATTGAAAATAATTATGGCGAAGCGCTAGTAGATGTGCGTAATCTGTATAGAATGAACCCGGACAATCAATTGATTCAAAGAGATTATGTAAGTATTGCAAAACGAATAGGCAGTGAAATACCCATACAGCTGGCAAATATAGAGCCTTATGCATACCCGCTTAATAGTAAAATAGTATATTTTATTTTATTTAATGGCAGCGCTCCTGCGCTAAAACAGGAAAAATTTCAAATAATTCTACCCTATGTAGGTTATACCGGAATAGCATTTCCCAGATACGAGTATTTTCCGGTTTTATTACCGGGACTGGATATTGATTACACTTATAATAAACAACAGCAAACTTTGAGAACAGAACAGGTTGCGGATTTCGATGCCATCATGTCTCAGGAATACCATGATAAACTGCCATCGATGATTACCAGACTGGTTGTTTCAACCCTGACCAAAGAGCTGGCTAGTTATGCAATTGTCCATGCTACAAAGCATTCTGATAGCAATTATGGCAGGAACAACAATGCCGAGATTCTCGCCTATATACTGACAGGGATCTATAAGTTCACGTTTAATACCGCTGATACCAGAGGCTGGGAAACCTTGCCCAAGGAAGTGCAGGTAGCCCATGTGCCTATGCCGGATGATGGTGTATTAAAAATCAGCCCGACAGGCTCGACAGGGCTGGTTAAAGAGATAGCATTAAAACAAGATACTAATATCGCGATCGTCTATATTCGAGCCTTATCTGCAAATAAACTGATTTATAAGTTGATTGAATTACAATAAGTTTTCTAAGCTTATAAAAATGCATTTTATATGCCCTTTAGGATCTGACTAAATATGATAAAAATTTATATTATTACGCTAAGTTGTCTATTGCTTTTTGGTTGCCAGGCGACAGTCAATACAGTCGAAAATGAACAAAAAAGTATGCAGGTTGAAGCAGTAGATACCACCAAAGTGTCAACCGATACATTTCTTAAAAACCGTCTGGAAATCGTTGGTGTTGATAAAAGAGAGCTGGACGGCGGATTATTCAAAGTACAGGTTACTGCGCGGAATGTCAGAACCGGATTTTGGGCGCAGTTGGTATCCTGGTTTATGGGAGATAGCCCCTATCAGATTGCCTATCGTTTCACATGGCTGGATATTAATGGAATGCAGGTTGATACTGCTACCAGCACCTGGATTCCAATCATGGTGATACCTGGTGATACGGTCAGGTTAAATGCAGTTTCTCCAAACCCCAGATGTAGGGATTTTACTTTGAGCATTAGAGAAAATGAAGCAGCAAGAAGTTAGGGTCGGCGCCTTAAATTGAAAAATATGGCTTGTAAGAATATAGGAATAATAATGAATAAAAAAATAATTTCACTGATTGGCGTTATCGGTACAGCGTTTTTTTTGACAGCCTGTGGTACTTCACCAGCTCGCATAGATGCGACCGGTAATGAAGGTTTGGTGACAGTCGATGAAGTTGATTTTAAGGACTGGCAAATTGCTGCTGAAAAAGGCATTAATTCTTTACTGGAATCGGGTGTGCTAAATCGATCAGACGGACGTAAAACTATATTGATGATCAGCACTGTAAAAAATGCCACAACACAGCATATCAATACTCGAATTCTTACTGATAAAATCAGACAGGCATTGTTACGTTCCGGAAAAGTGCTCACCACTACTGCTGTCGGTGGTAATGGTCCTGATGATGCGGCCAGCAAACAGGTACGCAGACTGGAAGAAGATGATATGTTTAATCAGTCGACAGTACAGAAACGTGGTACGGCGATAGCTCCCGATATGAGTCTTTCAGGTGAGATTGTACAGCAGACCAGTTCACTAGGTAGAATGCGCGAATCCTACTTTTTCTTTCATATGGCTCTAACCGACCTGACTACAGGTTTGGCTGTCTGGGAAGATAATGTGGAAATTGCAAAGCAAGGCAAGCGGCCATTGCTGGGCTGGTAACTGAAGGAGCAGACATATCAAATAATTATACACGCCGGCAGGACTCATAAACGCTGGGCAATGACTTTTCACTACAAAACATGAATATTTCTCATAATAGAGATTTCTTCATTTATAGACGAGAATGACGACTTTTTTTATAAATTCAAACAATCAATGAAGAAAATATTTAATAAAAGCTTTATCACTAATTTTCTTGCGGCAGTTATTATTGCTGCAGGGTATTTTTCACCTGTCTATGCTGATCTCATTAAAGCTATTGGTTTTTTTGCCTTGTCGGGTGCCCTGACAAACTGGATAGCGATTCATATGTTATTTGAAAAAGTACCTTTTTTATATGGCTCAGGGATTATTCCCAATCGCTTTGAGGAGTTTAAAGGGTCTATTAAGCATTTGATGATGTGCCAGTTTTTTACTGTGGAAAATATTGAGCATTTTATTGAAACTGAAGAGCAGGAAGGCGAGAAGGTATTGAATCTTGAGCCTTTATTGGCGGCTGTTGATTACGATCGCATTTTTGAGAGTTTAATTACTTCGATTATGGAATCTTCATTTGGAGCGATGTTACAAATGATGGGCGGTGAAGAAGCATTAATTCCATTAAAAGAGCCATTTACGGCTAAAATGCAAGTAACTTTAACAGAGATGGTTGAGTCAGATAAATTTAAGGCCGCTTTAAAACAGGGCCTAAATGCACATCAAATTGGTGAAGATATTATTAGTAAAATTGAAACTGTGATTGATAAACGCCTGGCTGAATTAACTCCGCAGACAGTTAAAGAAATGGTACAGCAAATTATCCACGAACACCTAGGCTGGTTAGTCGTCTGGGGTGGTTTGTTTGGTGGTATTATGGGCGCAGCTTTTTATTTTGTTTAGACTTTTGATGCTTTGTACTGCATTCAGTTGTAAGCAAAAAAATCATAAACTATTCCTGCAGTTGTTTAAGTGCCAGTATTTGTGCGGTAAAGAAACTTAAACGATCTTCTAATATTGATGACAGATAAAAATTGAGCCCTTTATCTTTTTGGGCTAATTTTATTTGCATGATGGCTGCATCTGTTTGACCTATGGCATACAAGTATTCAGCCATATAACGATGCAAATTGACATTTTCGCCCAGGTCGCCATAGGCTCTGGCAAGCAACAGGTAGTAGTTGGGATAATTTTGATAACGGTAATCAATTAATCTTAGGTGTTGCAGCGCAAGCTTGGGTTGCCTGGATCTTAATAAAATTGAAATGTATTCAAACTGATATTCTGCATTGTCCGGGTACTGTTGTTGCAGTTGTAGGTAGCGTTTTTTTGCGCTTTCGAAATCTTGTTGATTAACGGCTACCTGAGCTAAAGCCGTTAAGTATTCTCTTTGTTTGGGGTAACGCTGGTTAAGGCTCGAAAAAATTGCTTCTGCTTCGGCAAACCGTTGTTTTTTTATAAAAGTGAGTCCTAATCCATATTGTATGGCAGCACGCTGTTCTGCAGTGCCTTGATCTAATTTACTTTGAAAATAACGCACTAAATCATCCTGATTTGTATTTTCTGAGTCTATGCGTAGTTTTGCCTTTATCAGGCGATAGTTTTGTGAATCCGGGGTTTGGCGATAAGGGTATTTTTCCGCTCGACCTCGAGTGTCAGATATACGTGATGAGGTAATAGGGTGAGTTCTTAAGAATTCAGGGGCACCCTCACCGTAATAGCGGCTAGCATATTGCAGTTTTTCAAAAAAAGCAGGCATGCTGCGCGGATCAAAACCAGAGCGTTCTAAGGTCTTTATGCCGATTCTATCTGCTTCTTGCTCATTATCACGAGTAAAGTCAATTTGCATTTGTATACTTCCAGCCTGTATGGCTGATAATGCTCCAATACCTACTTCAGGAGCTTGCGTTGCAACAACAATAGCTGCAATCATGGCTGCGGCGGCTGGTAATGACATGCGGCTACTTGCTTCATAAGATCGGTAGATATGGCGTTGGGTGACGTGAGCAATCTCATGAGCCATAACTGAAGCGAGTTCGCTTTCTGAATCGCTATTTAAAATAAGTCCTGAATTGACGCCTATATAACCGCCTGGCCCCGCAAATGCATTGATATCATCGGATAAAACTACAAAAAAATAGAATTCTTGTGTAGGGTTGTCACTATTAGAAACCAGCGTTTGGCCAAGCGTTTGAATATAGTGTTGCACATCTGGATCAAGACTAATATCCAATTGTGAGCGTATATTGCGAAAGAAAGACTCACCTAGTATTTTTTCCTGGGCAGGGGAAATCAGAGTGCCCGTTGAATCTCCCATGTCGGGTAGTTGTAGCTCATCAGCCGTGCTGGCAGTGCTTAAAAATAAATTGAGAGTAAGCAAAGCAAAAAGCAATGGATATTTATTTAGCTTCATCAAGTGATAGACTCATTTTCTCATTTTAGGATAGGATTTTTTGAGATTACTATATTTAAGTGTAATCGTCATTATTGTGTATGATATTGTACTCAATGTTAATTTATCTTTCTTGATTCAAAGCGATTAATAATGAAATACACCATCCAGATCAACTCTAGTCCCTACCAGTCTAATAGCACTGAAACTGCATATCAATTTATTAAAAGTACTTTAGACATGGGGCATGAAGTGTTACGCGTGTTTTTTTATCAGGAGGGGGCGTATCATGCGTTTCGCTTTGCAACTCCGCCCGATGATGAAGTGCAGATAGTTAGTCGCTGGAGTGCATTGGCACGTGACTATGATATAGATCTAGTCGTGTGTATTTCTGCTGCACAACGGCGCGGTTTGTTAGCAAGTAATGAGGCTAAACGTCAAGGAAAAGTAGATAATGATGTTGCTGATGGCTTCCGTATTGCTGGTCTGGGGCTGTGGGTTGAAGCAATACTGGAAGCTGACAGGTTTATTGAATTTGGTTAAAGATCAGGCAGAGTTGAATTTATTTCATTATGGTGGGCTTAAAGTTAAAGTAGCGGACTTCGGTCCGCTCAGAAATGCTATACATTATTTAGAGTTATGCATATCTATACTGGCAGTCTGTATTAGCTGGTCAGCCTGGGCCGCATCATTACGCAGAACTTCTATGTTGTGTAGATAGTCATCATCAATATCACCTGTAATATAATGATGATCAAAGCAGGAGGTATCAAAATGTTTAATGTCAGTATTCCCTTTGCGCACCGAGTCGATTAAGTCTTGCAAATCCTGATAGATCATCTTGTCAGCACCAATGGCGGCACAGACTTCTTCATCAGTACGGTTGTGGGCAATAAGTTCATTGGCTGCAGGCATGTCAATACCATACACATTGGGATAACGTACAGCAGGCGCAGCAGAAGCAAAATAAACTTTTTTAGCACCTGCATCCCTTGCCATCATGATGATTTGTTCTGATGTGGTACCGCGTACAATCGAATCATCAACTAATAAAACATTTTTACCTTCAAATTCCAGGCCGATTGCATTCAGTTTCTGACGCACTGATTTCTTGCGCATTTGTTGCCCAGGCATAATAAAAGTTCGGCCTATGTAGCGATTTTTTATAAATCCCTCACGGTATTTAACGCCGAGTGTATGTGCCATTTCCATGGCTGAAGTACGACTGGTATCAGGAATCGGGATAACTACATCAATGTCATGATCAGGCCATTCTTTGATAATTTTCTTTGCTAATTTGTCGCCCATACGTAAACGCGCTTTGTAGACTGAGACATTATCAATGATTGAATCAGGGCGGGCAAAATAAACGTATTCAAAAATACACGGGCAATGGTCAATAATCTCAGAACATTGTTGCGTATGCAGTTTTCCGGATTGTTCAATAAATACGGCTTCCCCGGGTGCTATATCACGGATAAGTTCAAACCCCAAGGCATCAAGAGCAACACTTTCCGAGGCTATCATATATTCGGAGCCCAGTTCAGTCTTGCGTTCGCCAAAGATGATAGGACGGATGCCGTGTGGATCTCTGAAACCTATAATACCAATACGTGGAATCATTATGACAACAGCATATGCACCTTTACAGCGCCGATGTACACCTTCAACGGCTTTAAAAATATCATTTTTATTGAGTTCTAATTTACCCAGTTGCTGCAATTCGTGAGCAAAGATATTTAATAGCACTTCAGAATCAGAATTGGTATTCAGATGACGTTGATCTTGAATGAATAGCTCTTTTTTTAATTGCTTTGTGTTAGTCAGGTTACCATTGTGAGCCAGAGTAATTCCAAAAGGTGAATTGACATAAAAGGGTTGAGCCTCGGATGAGCTGGAGCAGCCAGCCGTTGGATAACGCACATGAGCTATGCCCATATTGCCTTTTAGCTTGACCATTTGTTCTGCAGTAAAGACATCACGAGTTAAGCCATTATCTTTGCGTAAATGTAAGCGTCCGTTTTCACATGTCACAATTCCTGCCGCATCTTGCCCTCTGTGCTGTAGCACAGTTAATGCATCATAGAGATCTTGATTTACATTTTGATGGGAAACAATCCCCGCAATACCACACATGTTTTTTCCTGGTTTTATATAAGTTATTGAAAATTTAAATAGTCTGCAATACCTTCAGGTATATGTGTTTTTAACCAGACTGCTAATAGTTGAAAATGCGGTAGCAGTTGTGATTTTTGCCACCATGAACTTTCAGGAACAGGAGTTAAGCCAGCTAACATGACCAACAGAATAATGATTATACCCCCTCGAGCTATACCAAAAATCAGACCCGCTAAGCGGTCAGTTCCAGTTAGTCCGGTATTTTTAATTAAGGCACCGAGTAATTTATTGATAATTGCGCCGACAATTAAAGTTAATATAAACAGCAATATAAAAGCTGTCGCAATTCTTGCATTAGCGTGGGTTATAGTGCTTTCAAAAAAAGTGGCAAAGGGGAGACAAAAATTAAAGCCCACCCAGGCGGCTACGCCCCATATAACCAGAGCAAATGCCTCTCTAATCAAGCCTCTGAAAAGACCTATTATTAGTGAAATACTGATTAAGCCAATAATGGCATAGTCTATCCAGATCATTATTATCTCTATTCAGAAATCAGTAGAGTTTTTACTTTATACTGTACTTCGAGTTGCTGCTGGGTTTTTAATGCAACTTTTTCATCTAATTCCGGACCAACACGTAGTCGATATAAGGTACCTTGATCAGTGGTCACTGAATCTACGTAGGCGGTAAACTTACTTTTACGCAATTTATCCCGAAACTCAATAGCATTTTGTTCCTGACTGAAGCTCCCTACTTGAATGATCCAGCTTTTAAGACCGGTATTTTCGGCTGATTGATTAATGCTTTCGGCCTGCAGATTAACTTGGGCAGGTATAGGTTTTGACAAGACTTGATCCGTTGTTTTGGGGATATTGTCCAGTAAAGGCTGAAAATCTTCTTTAGGTTCCTGAGGTAATGCAAGCTCATTCATGTATAAGTCAACATCTGATACCGGGTCATCAAATATCATGGGAACAAAAATGGCCGCGAGGGCAGTGATAACAATCGCTCCTACAATTCTTTGCTTTAATATAACGTTCATACTATTGTCCTCGTGGCTTGCTAAAATGTGTTAAATATTCAGAGACCAGAAAAAAAGAGCCAAAAATTAATATAATACCATGATCAGATTGTGCCTTATCTTTGGCTGCTGAGTAAGCGGCCAGGAAGTCTTTAAATCCAAAGCTTACCTGATCAATATTACATTGTTGGAAAGCATCTTTCAGCTCAGTTTCTTTAATGGTCCTTGGGTTGTTTAACGGTGAAATATACCAGTGTTTGATAAATGGTTGCATAAGACTAATAACTCCCGTTATATCTTTATCATTCATCATGGTGAAAATGGCATGTACCGGGGTTTTCTGAAACTCGCTCTGTAAATGATCGGTTAAAGTCTGAGCTGCTTGAGGATTATGGCTGACATCTAATAAAACCGGGGGATCAGACTTAATGAGTTGAAATCGTCCCGGTAGATTAACGCTGCTGAGCCCTTGTTTGATCGCTTCTTCGCTGACAGATAGTTTAGCCTGCAAATTCTCAATGGCAGTCAAAACAGAGGAAGCATTTCTATATTGATGTTCGCCTTTTAAATGAGGTGCAGGTAAATTGTTTAAATGTTTATTACCGTACTGCCAGTTCCAGCTGGTCCCATTTTTGTGATAAGTAAATTCATGCCCAAGGCGTAATAGCTTCGCATTAATATTCAGAGCATAGTCAATTAAGGAGTTGGGTGGGTCCAGGTCACCTATAATAGCCGCTATATTAGTGCGAAACACACCTGCTTTTTCATAAGCAATCTCTTCGCGAGTCTCGCCTAACCAGGAGGTATGATCTATGGATATGGTAGTGACGATAGCGGCATCGGAATCAATAATATTGACAGCGTCAAGACGGCCACCCAGACCTACTTCTAATAATTGTATATCAAGATTTGAACGGGAAAATATATCTAAAGCAGCCAAAGTTCCAAATTCAAAATAGCTCAGCGAAATATTTTCTCTCACCGCCTCTATGCGCTCAAAAGCAGCACAGATTAGTTCATCACTAACAGCGACAGCATTAATTTTAATACGCTCGTTATAATCAATAATATGAGGAGAGGTGTAGGCACCCACTCTTAAGCCCTGAGCAAGATAAATCGCTTCCAGAAAAGCGATGCTGGAACCTTTGCCGTTAGTGCCCGCGACTGTGATGGTGGCAGGCTTTTTAAGCGCAGAAATATTCAGGGCATTAAAAACCTGGGTTACTCTGTCCAAGCCTAGATCAATACTACGTGGATGCAGGTTTTCTTGCCAGCTTAGCCAACCTTTCAGGGTATCAAAATGCATAATAAAAAATGATTATCAAGCAGAGTAGTTTTATGCCTTCCACACTAAGAGTACATCATAATTAGCATATATCTTTACACCAAGACCAGTGTTGTAAGGTATTAAAATAGAATGTGTGAAAATCGTATTAAGTAGCAGCGTTTGCGGTAAGAATTGTTAAAATAGAGCTGATTTTCTTACGCATTTCACGACGGTCAATAATCATATCAATAGCGCCATGCTCTTGTAAAAACTCACTGCGCTGAAAACCTTCAGGTAATTTTTCACGTACCGTTTGCTCAATGACTCGTGGCCCGGCAAAACCGATGAGCGCCTCGGGTTCAGCAACGTTTATATCACCTAGCATTGCCAAACTGGCTGATACACCACCCATCGTGGGGTCGGTCATAAAAGAGATGTAAGGGATGCCTGCAGTAGACAGTTTTGTCAGTGCTGCACTGGTTTTAGCCATTTGAAATAAGGAGAATAATGACTCTTGCATACGGGCACCGCCACTGGCCGTAAAGACAATAAAGGGCGCCCCCGTCTCCAGGCTTTTATTCACACCGCGCACGAATTTTTCTCCTACAACAGATCCCATTGAGCCACCCATAAAGCCAAAATCAAAAGCAGCCACAACGACAGTTTTACCTTCCAGAGTTCCACTCATGACTACCAGCGCATCATTTTCTTTAGTCTTTTTCTGCGCCTGGGTAATGCGGTCTTTGTACTTTTTACTGTCTTTAAATTTTAAGGGATCCAAAGGCTTCAAGTATGCAGCAATTTCTTCACGATCCTCTGTATCAAGAAATAGATCTAAACGTCGTCTTGCTCCAATGCGCATATGGTGATCACATTTAGGGCAAACATTAAAGTTCTTTTCCAGTTCACTATTATACAAAATTGCATTACAGGAAGGGCATTTGTTCCATAAACCTTCGGGGACTGCAATCTTCTTGCTGTCATTTTCTTTTTTTATAATAGTAGAAGGGACTAATTTTTCAAACCAGCTCATGTGTGCTCCTTTTTTAATCTTGATTATCCATGGCAAGACGCATGGATTTTAATAACTCGATAATTTCTTGTCTAGCGACTTCAGGGGCAGATAAGTTCGCCTCAATTTTACTAATTAATGCACTACCGACAACGACAGCATCACCAAGCCCCGCAATAACTTTAGCAGTCTCGGCATCTTTTATTCCAAAGCCAATGCCTACAGGCAACTGCGTGTTTGCGCGAATATCGATTAATTTTCTTTGTACGTCTGAGGTGTCCAGGTGGCCAGCACCAGTAATCCCTTTTACAGAGACATAATACAGAAAGCCGCTACCGACTAAATTCATTTTTTTAATTCTGTCAGTGCTGCTATTCGGGGCCAGCAGAAAAATCTGGTCAATATTATGTGAATTCAGCAAAGCAGCACATTCGTGTGCTTCTTCAGGGGGTAAATCAACAGTCAAAACGCCATCTACGCCTGCATTTTTAGCTGCTTGCGCAAAAGCCTCATAACCCATTGCTTCGACAGGGTTTGCATAACCCATCAAAACAACTGGAGTGGATTGATTGCTGGTTCTGAATTCGCTAACTATCTCAAGCGTACGGCGTAAACTCATTTCATGTTCTAAAGCACGCTCGCTGGCACGCTGAATAACCGGGCCATCAGCCATAGGGTCAGAAAAAGGTACGCCCAATTCGATAATGTCTGCACCTGCTTCAGCCATGGCATGCATCATGGGGACGGTGAATTCTGGATTAGGATCGCCTGCAGTAATAAAAGGAATCAGCGCTTTGTGTCCCGATTTTTTAAATTCGGCAAATTTAGTCGCTAAACGGCTCATATCTGAACCCCTTCATGATTTGCAATGGTCTGCATATCTTTGTCACCACGACCGGATAAATTCACAATTAAAATTTCATCTGATTGCATCGTCGGTGCTAATTTCATCGTGTAAGCCAAGGCATGACTAGATTCCAATGCAGGAATAATTCCTTCCATGCGTGTCAATGCATAAAAACCTTCTAAAGCTTCTTTGTCAGTGATACTGACATATTGTGCGCGGCCTATATCTTTTAACCAGGAGTGCTCAGGGCCTACTCCCGGATAATCTAAGCCTGCAGAAATAGAATGTGTTTCAATGATTTCGCCGTCATCATCTTCCATTAAATAAGTGCGGTTGCCGTGTAAAATTCCGGGACGACCGGCACATAATGGCGCAGAATGACGACCGGTTTCAATACCATCACCCGCGGCTTCCACACCAATCATTTTGACATCAGCATCATCAATAAAAGGATAAAATAAGCCAATTGCGTTAGAGCCGCCACCGATACAGGCAATCAGTGTGTTAGGTAATTTTCCTGTTTGTGCCAGGCATTGTTGTTTTGCTTCACGGCCGATAATGGACTGGAAGTCTCTCACCATCGCCGGGTAAGGTGCTGGGCCTGCGGCAGTACCAATAATATAAAAGGTATTGTCAACATTGGTAACCCAGTCTCTGATGGCTTCATTAAGTGCATCTTTTAGTGTTTTTGAGCCTGATTCTACCGCGACGACTTTAGCACCCAGCAATTCCATGCGGTAGACATTTTGTATTTGTCTAGCTACGTCGACCGCACCCATGTAGACCACGCATTCTAAACCTAAGCGCGCGCAAACAGTGGCAGTTGCAACACCGTGTTGACCAGCACCAGTTTCAGCAATAATACGCGTTTTACCCATACGCTTAGCCAATAGAATTTGGCCAATGGTATTGTTGATTTTATGTGCACCGGTGTGATTTAAATCTTCACGTTTAAGATATATTTGTGCGCCACCTAATTCACGACTCCAGCGTTCTGCGTGATATAGCGGCGAAGGCCGTCCTACATAATGTTGAAAATCCTTATCCAGTTCAGCCAGGAAATCAGCATCGACCATGTACTTTTTGTAGGCATCATTGAGTTCTTCTACCGCAGGAATTAATGTTTCTGCGATAAATAAACCGCCATAAGGACCAAAATGTCCCCGTTCATCCGGCATATTGTATGAATTAGTTGTTTCTGTCACTTAGGCAAACCTCAGTTAAAAATGCTGCTATTTTATTATTATCTTTTATACCCTTTGCCGTTTCTACTCCACTACTCACATCCAAAGCATAGGGTTTAACGTGTGTGATTGCATCGCGTACATTGTGTGCACTTAATCCACCTGCAAGAATAATAGGTAAATTACAGTGCTCAGGGATTAAATCCCAGTCAAATTGTTCCCCTGTGCCCCCTTTTGCCTTGGTATGATAGGCATCGAGCAATAAGCCTCGGGCATCATGGAACTCAGTTGTTAAAGCGAGTATGTCTACATCAGGGCGCATTCTGAGGGCTTTTATATAAGGCTTGGCGTACCGACGGCACTCTTGAGCTGACTCATCACCATGAAATTGCAATACATCAATCGATACCTGCCCGATGACCTCTCTAATCTGTATTTCAGATGCATCAACAAAAAGTGCGACCACCGTAGTAAAGGCAGGCAATGCAGCAATAATTTCCTGAGCTCTAGCAATACTGACATTCCGGGGACTCGCTGCATAAAATACCAGGCCTATCGCGTCTGCACCTGCATAGGCAGCATAAGCTGCCTGATCAGCAGAAGTAAAACCGCAAATTTTGACCCGTGTTCGTTTCATTCTGTGTATAAAATCATTAAGCAATAAAGCCGACTAGAATACCATATTGAAGGACTCTCTTGAAGAGGAGAAATGGCTAGTTAGATAGATTTAAATATGTTCCTAAAAAACCGCCAATGATCAAAAGATAGACAGTGTTGGGTTAGCAAGTAATTCGTGTTATTACAACTCATTGATAATGACCATCATGCATTAGTATTCATAACGTCTCAATAAAGAACGGTACTTGAAAAATTTAGTGGCTGTGCGGCTGACCACCATCATGACTGTGAGTATGTACTGTGATTTCTTGTGCTGGTTCCTCCGGGGTGTTCATCTCAGAAGTGTGAACATGAGCTGCAGAGTCATGAGTAAGTTCATGCCGTGGATTTTGCTCCCCAACTATATTTTGCTGCAAAACAGGAGCAACTGCTACACCGTGCTTATATACCATTAAGCCACCTAAATCAGCGCCCAGAGCCATGAGTATGACGAGTAGTGCTGATAAAAAAAAGTACCCGTAGGTTTTTGTGTATAGAAAGCTTTCAGCCGCAAAATAACGGCGTAGCGATAACAGCAACGCTAACACGGCTACACTTATGCCAAAGGCTTGATGACGAAGCATAATGGCATGTGTGGCATCATTGTGAGGTGCAGAGTAGGCAGCTTGAAATCCGGCCGCCACAGTAAATATTGCTGATAATGTGCCAATATAGAGTACAGGTGTGGCCAATTTTCGCCATGCAGGTTGCGAAAATAACCCCCCAAGTGTGTCAGTAAAGAAAAAAACTGTAAATAAGGCGATAGGAAAGTGCACCAGCAAAGGATGGATATTATCCATAGCGTTAAAGCCGGGCATAATAGCCGCAAATATTTCTGCTGGGCTTTTAGTTGTAAGGGACTCTATAAAGCTTAAAAAAGCTTCCAGACCTTTTACTAGGTTTAACCCATCATGGCTGCCGCCACCGTGTATTTGTGGCAATACATCAAATATTAAATCTATCATTTTTTCTCGTATTTATTGTGACATGAATTATTGAGAAAGGGGGGTTTAATGTAAGCATTATATACGGTTATGCTGATTTAATTGCACTTAATTCAGCAGGGATTAAATTCAGCGCTGTATAGACAGCCTGCTGGCGAATTTCTTGTCGATTACCGATAAAATACTCTAAAGTGACATGTGCCAGTTGAGTTCTTTTTTGCCAGGCAATATAAACAGTACCCACTGGTTTTTCGGTGGTACCGCCTGTAGGACCTGCAACCCCCGTAATTGCAATAGCATAGTCTGCCAGGCTGTTTTGTAGTGCGCCCTGGGTCATCTGCCTGGCCACTTCCGCACTGACTGCACCAAATCGTTCAATAGTTTCAGCTTGAACCTGAAGCATATCTGTTTTAGCTGCATTGCTATAAGTAATAAATCCACGATCATACCAGGCTGAACTGCCAGATATATCAGTAATGCATTGTCCTAGCCAGCCACCGGTGCAGGATTCGGCAGTTACTAAACGCATATGGGTGGTGTTTAAAAAGTGTCCAAGATTTTTAGCTGCCAGAGTAAGGTTTAGGTGTGAGCTCATAAGTACATTGTTTGCTATTAATATTTAAGCTAAGGTCAATACTTTGTTAAAATCAAATTACAATTATAACGCTACATTGCAAATGCCAGTAATACAGCTCTGAAAACAATTACAGTTTGCGGCCTTAGTCCGCTTCTATCATTGGATAATTACTTATAACTGCTTAGTATTCAAGGTATTTAAAAAAATAAACACATGACAGATTTAGATTGGAACGACTATTCAATAGAAACGCAGGCTATTAGAGCAGGGCAAACGCGTAGCCATGAAGGTGAGCATAGTATGCCCATTTATATGACTTCAAGCTACGTTTTTAACAGCGCAGAAGAGGCCGCGTTACGCTTTACTGGCCAGCAGCCAGGGAATATATATTCCCGCTTTACTAACCCGACAGTGAATACCTTTCAGGTGCGTCTGGCGCTGATGGAGCAAGGTGATCGTTGTCTTGCCTTTGCTTCAGGCATGGCGGCTATTATGGCGATAGGTATGAGTCTACTTAAAGCGGGCGATCATGTCGTTTGTTCACGCAGTGTTTTTGGTAATACAGTACTGACTTTTCAGAACTATTTTGCCAAATTTGGTATTGAGACCAGTTTTGTTGAATTATCTAATCTGGATGCCTGGGAAACGGCCATACGCCCTAATACCCAATTTCTGTTTGTGGAAACACCATCAAACCCTTTAATGGAACTGGTTGATGTTCGTGCCTTGGCAGATATTGCCCATAATAAAGATTGCCTATTAGTGGTTGATAATGTTTTTTGTACACCGATTATGCAAAAACCCTTAACCTTAGGTGCAGATATAGTCGTACATTCAGCTACTAAATATTTAGACGGACAGGGCCGTTGTGTGGGTGGTGCAGTGATTGCCAGTGAGGAAATTATTGAAAAATACATTTATCCTTATTTACGCACTGGCGGAGCTACTATGAGTGCGTTTAATGCCTGGATCTTCCTGTCTGGACTAGAAACTCTAGCTGTTAGAATGAAAGCGCATTGTGATAGTGCACTTGAATTAGCGAAATGGTTAGAACAACAGCCCGCTGTAGATAAAGTGCATTACCCCGGTCTTGAATCTCACGCTCAGCATGAACTGGCCAAACAACAGCAAAGTCATTTTGGCGCAGTCGTCAGTTTTGAGTTAAAAGGTGGAAAAGATCAGGCATGGAAATTGATAGATGCGACACAGATGCTATCGATTACAGCGAATTTAGGCGATGTGAAGTCTACGATCACGCATCCAGCAAGTACCACTCATGGCCGTTTAGCACCAGAAGTGCGATTACAGGCAGGTATCAAAGAGAGTTTAGTGCGAATTTCCGTAGGTCTGGAAAATGTAGAAGATATAAAGCTGGATTTGTCGCGTGGTTTGAATCTGTAGCCTTTATCAATGTGAACGGTCTTTGCAAAAAAAGTAAGCATCAAGTACCAGCACTCTCAAAACATTTTTAGATAAATACTGCCTGCCTGTGTGTGGGAGGGTTTTTAGCTGTATTTAATCATGGCTAAATTCCGCTCCCCAGACAAGTTTTTGTATTAAGTAATGACAGTAGGCTCGGTGCGTCCTGTACGTTTTTTAACTTGGCAAAACTGTTCAGCAAGCTGAATCAATTCAGCAAGTGCATCTTGTGGGTCCTGATCGTGTTTACTGGCATCAGCTTCATATTTTTCCAGATAAATACGTAGAGTCGCACCGACAGTACCTGTACCGGATAAGCGGAAAATAATACGCGATCCGTCTGCAAAGCCGATGCGTATTCCTTGATGCTTACTGATGCTATTGTCTACCGGATCTGTATAACTGAATTCATCGGCATATTGCACGCTGTAGGATCCAAATGATTTTCCTGCCAGGGGTTTTATTTGCTCGCGTAAATGATCCATAATGCCGTTAGCGATATCACTTTCTACTGCTTCATAATCATGACGACAATAGATGTCACGACCAAACTTTTGCCAGTGTTCGGTGACTATCTGACTAACAGGCTGCGCTTTTTTAGCCAGAATATTCAGCCAGAACAAAACAGCCCATAAGCCATCTTTTTCACGTACATGACTGGAACCGGTGCCAAAACTTTCTTCTCCACACAAAGTGATTTTATTGGCATCAAGTAGATTACCAAAAAATTTCCAGCCTGTGGGCGTTTCAAAACAAGGCAGGTTCATTGCTTTAGCTACACGGTCAACTGCCTGACTGGTGGGCATGGAGCGCGCAACACCGCTAATGCCTGATGCATAACCGGGTACCAGATGGGCATTGGCAGCGATAATGGCGAGACTATCACTAGGGGTAACAAAAATATTATTGCCTAAAATCATGTTTCGATCGCCATCTCCATCGGAGGCTGCTGCAAAATCGGGCGCTTCCGGGCTAAACATCAGTTCAGCAAGTTCTTTTGCATGAGCCAGATTTGGATCGGGGTGATGGCCGCCAAAATCTTCTAATGGTGTGGCATTGATCACAGAGCCTGTTGGTGCGCCCAATATGCCTTCTAATATTCGGGTGGCATAAGGACCTGTTATAGCGTGCATCGCATCGAAGCGCAGGCTTAATTTACCTGAGCTGATTACTTGTTTAAGTAAGTCAAAATCAAATAAAGAGGACATTAATTCTGCATAGTCATCGACCGGGTCAAAAATGCGGATCTTGAGTTGGTCTATTGTTTGTTCGCCGACGGTATCAAGGTTAACATCAGGAATGTCAGCAATTTTATAAGTCGTTATACTTTTACTATAGTCATAAAAAGCATCGGTATAATTTTCTGGGGCTGGTCCGCCATTGCTGATATTATATTTGATGCCAAAATCTTCATCAGGTCCGCCTGGATTATGGCTTGCGGAAAGAATTAAACCGCCTAGTGCCTGATATTTTCTAATTAAGTGCGAGGCAGCAGGAGTGGATAGAAGACCACCTTGCCCTATGATAAAATCAGTAAAGCCATTTGCAGCTGCAATTTTAATGATAATTTGAGTCGCTTCACGATTAAAATAGCGCCCGTCGCCACCGATAACGAGCGTTTTATTATCACTTTCTTCTAATGAGGAAAAAATAGACTGGACAAAGTTTGCCAGATAATGCGTTTGCTGGAATACTTTGACTTTTTTTCTTAAACCTGAAGTGCCTGGTTTTTGATCAGAATAAGCATGAGTTTGAGCTGTTTCTATTTGCATAATAAATAAACCTGTACGATGGATTTTAGCCTAAGATTTTAACATTATACTTATATGAGATATTTCATTTTTTTATTCCTGTTTTTCTTTGCCTGCTTTAGTATTGCAGAAGAAACTACCTGGTTACTGATCGATACACAGAAAAAAGTCATTGAGGTTAAACAAGGTTGGCGGACTTTAGCAAGCTTTACCGGAATCTCTATAGGACGGGCAGGAGCAAAACTTAAGCAAAAGATAGGAGATAATATAACTCCTTTGGGGACTTATGAAATTGCTTATATTAAAGATAATAGTCACTTTAGTCGGTTTTTTGGACTCAATTACCCATCAATGGCAGATGCTGAGTCAGCAATTATGGACAAACGAATTTCTGATCTAGAATTTCAAGAAATTAAGCTGGCGCATAGTAATAATATGTTGCCACCCCAAGATACGGCATTGGGAGGATATATCGGGATTCATGGAATAGGTCAGGGAAATAAAAACATTCATGGTGTTTTTGACTGGACTCAGGGTTGTGTCGCATTATCTAATCAACAAATTGATCAGCTGGCAATATGGATTTATCAAGGGATGCGCGTGCAAATTAAATAATTTGGCAATCTTTTTAAGATTGCGATAGAATCAGCTCTATACAAATTAAAGATTTTTATTTTGTCGGCCTAAGCTTAGAGTTTATGTTCAGTAACAGTTAGGTTTTTTTTATTTTTTATAAGGAATAATACAAATGATTAAATTATTAAAAGTTTCTGCAATAGTTTTAGCTGCAAGTTTTGCTGTGGGTTGTGCAAGCACTGGCGATTTGAAAAAATTACAAGCAGATGTAAATGATCTTAAAGCGCAGACAGCTCAAACTTCATCTAAAGCTGATCAAGCAGCAAGAGATGCAAGCGCAGCAGCAGCAAATGCAGCAGCAGCAAATGCAGCTGCTAATCGTGCCGCAGATTCTGCAGCTGAAACAAACCATAAATTAGATCGTATGCTTAACAAAGCAATGATGAAGTAATTGAAAGATTTATAAGGTTATAAATTTATCAGTAAAAAGCCCGCTAACTTTTTAAGTTAGCGGGCTTTTTTTGTGCGATTAAAAGCCCTGAACTGATTAATGCAGGGTTTGTTCAATTCAGATCAATAACTTCTTCACTTGTTGATAAGCTAGTTTGCTCATATATCTTTATTGGTAGGCCTTTTCTGTCTGTCAGAGCGTTTCTTAAAGCAGCACCGTCTAGAACTGGCAACACACCGTTATTGGCACGTTCAATCAAATCCAGAGCAATATCCAATAAATTATCGGATTCATGGTTTTCCAGTGGTGGATGAACTTCTATATATAAATTGTTTCCGCCCCAACCTACTTTAACCGCCTGGTTAACAATAGTGACAGGCTCTCCGACTTTAATAACAGGGAAGAGTGTATTCATGTCTTCAGGATACATACGAATACAGCCATGGCTAACCCGCAGGCCAACACCATAGGGTTTGTTAGTGCTATGGATAAGGTAGCCGGGAATACCGAGGCGCATGGCAAATAAACCTAATGGGTTATTGGGGCCTGCTGGAACAACGTCAGGCAAAGGATCACCTTTAGCCGCATGTTCTTTTTTTATTGACTCTGGCGGGGTCCAGGTGGGATTTTCTTTTTTTTCAACAATCCTGGTCTGCCCTAAAGGCGTTTCCCAGTCTTGTCGTCCTATGCTGACAGGATGAGTAATGACAAAAGCAGGGCCATAATTTTGCGGCTTAGGAAAGTAGTAAAGTCTAAATTCAGGTAAATTTAGCACCAGGCCTGAACGAGGTGCATCAGGCAACAGGCGTTCACTTTGGAGCTGAATTTTCGCGCCTGCTTTGGGCATCCAACGATCAACATCAGGGTTTAATCGGATAATTTCATTCTGACCCAAATCAAAGCGGCGCGCAATATCTAATAAATCCTCATCCTTGCTGGCTAAAGTTTGTTTATTTTTGCCCTCGGCAAACTCTTGAACCAGACTATCTTTTGGATTCTCGGGTAACAAAAAAGAAATGGCTTGCGCACTATGACTAGCTAGGAGAAATGTACCGGCTAGCAAAGCACGGATGGTGTAGTGTAATGAAGTCATTAGTTAATATTTTCGCCCCCAAAAAGCTCTACTAAGCGTGGCAAGAATGAACTCAGTTCTTGCGACATGATCGTAAAATCTACATCAAATTGCTCTTCAGCTGAGTCAGTCTCAGTGTCTGCAACTTGATCCTGAATTAGATCTAAAAATTTCAGACGTTTAATGGATAGATTTTCGTCGACAATAAATGACAAACGGTCAGACCAGCTAATTGCCAGTTTAATCACTTGTTTGCCGGTATCTAAATGATTTTTGACTTCTGGCGCAGCCAGATCCTGGCGTTTACAACGGATGATACCGCCTGCTTCTTCAGGAGCACGTAATTCGCATTCATCTTCAATTAAGACATCGGCAGGTGTTTCATTTTGCAATAACCACTGCGTCATGGTACTCACAGGTTTTTCTTTAGTGCTGACGGGCACCAAAGGCAAAGAGCCCAGGTTTTTACGTAAAAAACTGATCAACTCTTCGGCTTTTTTTGCGGATGCAGCATCAACAATTAACCAGCCGCCTTTAGGGTCAATATAGGCAAAGGTCTTTTTGGAAAATGAAAAAGCGCGAGGCAATAGCTCAAATATAATTTGGTCTTTTAGTTCTGAACGTTCTTTTTTTGATAATTTACGGGCTTCCTGATCTTCTTTTTCAGTAATTCTCTCTGCTGTCATTTCGTTAACAACAGTGGTGGGAAGTACTTTCTCTTCTTTAGTCGCGCATAACATCATAAAGCCATTAGCCTGATGAATAAGTTGTTCTGATCCGCGACCTAAAGGGGATGTCCAACCATAGCTGAATGTTTCACTAGGTGAGCAGGGTTTAAAGCGTAAACTTTGCAGTTTTTCTTCTAGTTCTGTAGGCGTTAAAGTAAAGGCTTCAGTTAAACGGTAAATAGCAAGATTTTTAAACCACATAGTTCAGATATTTTTTAAGATAAATTTAGAGTTAGATTTGAGTGTGTTGTGAATACTACTGCTGGATTTTTTGACTAGATAAGAAAAATCCTTTGTTCGCACAACTTTAGAACAGGTCAAGCATTATCGCAAAAATCAGTAAATATATCGATCATTAATATGCTATCGTCTCATTCTTTAGTGATCAGCTGGTTTTTTAATGAAACAACAAACAGGTTTTAATTTATTGGGAAATAATCAGGCACGTATTTTAATACTTGGTAGTATGCCGAGTGTGGTTTCTTTGCAGAAACAACAGTATTATGCTCATCCTAGAAATGCATTCTGGCGCATTATGGCTGCTTTGTTTAATGAAGATGAGCCAATAGTCTATCACCAGGCCGAACAGCTTTTAGAGGTAGAGGGAATTGCTGTCTGGGATGTGTTAAAATCTTGTACAAGACAAGGCAGCCTGGATTCTGCAATTGATAAAAATTCATTAGAAATAAATGATTTTGCCTCTTTATTTAAGCAATTCACACGTATTAAATATGTATTTTTTAATGGCGGGATGGCTGAATCATTATATAAAAAACATGTCTATCAGGCTTTAGCAATTGAATTCAGGTCATATAGCTATACTAAATTACCCTCAACCAGTCCCGCTTATGCAGCAATGCCTTATAAAGATAAATTAGCAGCATGGGCTGAATTGAAAACTATATCCAGGGTTAAAGCAAGCTGATTTGTACTGATAGCTGATTATAAAATCCTCTTTAAGCAAATGAGCGGAATCTGATAATAATGAAACAAAGACTAATGAGTATCTAATGAAAATAAGCTTTTTAGCTTCACATGGTGGCAGTTCTGCAAGGCAAATAATTGCTGCAATTAAAGCACACAGTTTGGCGGGTTTCGAAATTGGTATTTTAATCACTAACAATAAGACCACGGCTATTTATCCATGGTGTCTGGAAAATGGGTTAAAGGTTATTCATGTTAGTGGTGAGACTCACCCAGGCAATGAAGACTTGGCGATAAAGCAGGCTTTGATTGATGCAGGGACTGATATTGTAGTGTTGTCAGGATATATGAAAAAAATTGGTAGTGAAACCCTGGCTGCGTTTAATAATAAAATTTTAAATATTCATCCTTCATTATTACCTAAGTATGGTGGACATAAAATGTATGGAGACTATGTGCATGCTGCAGTCTTATCAGCTGGAGAAAAGGTGAGTGGAGCATCTGTGCAAGTTATTAACGCAGATTACGATGCTGGCCCTGTATTATTGCAAAAGCAAGTACCGGTTTTGGCTGGTGATACAATCGCTAGCTTAGGCGAGAGAGTGCGTTCTGTAGAAGGTGAGTTATATTTGAATGCACTGAAAAAGTGGCAAGCTAATGATTTTAAAGTTTGAGTCGTATGCAAAAAAAAACAAGAGCGGTTGTGCAGAATACAGAGTCGATTATTAGTCTGGGAAAGAGTAAACGCCTGGCGGCTATACGCAAGTCTCAGGAAATACCTCCTGAAAATTTGTCACATCAGCTCAAGCCTTGTGCTAATAAAAGAGAAGAGCATATAAGCCTGGCCAGGAAGCTTATTACGCAAAAAATAGCAAAAATTAAATCGACTTTACCTTTAGGTAAGCAAAACAAATTATTTGATTTACGTTATGGATCAGAGCAGAAACTTAATCAATTGGGTTTGCAGCAGCTTTATACTCTATTGAGCATTTCCCAGGAATTGGCTAAGGAAATTAGAGAGGTAAAATACCTGGAAATAAACTGAGAAGTGGAGATAGATTGCGCTGTAATAATTAGCGTTGTATTGTGCGATGTTTAGCTGGAGGAAAACTACCTTAACGTGGAAGTTAAGGTAGTTACTTTCATTAAAATGGAGTATATAAATATTCCATTTTTTAAACCAACCTTAAAAAGGTTTATTCAACCAAAATATTTTGTGTAGCTAATCTTTTTGCATTCGCTGACTCAAATGCTTGTTGAGTAGATTCAGTTGAAGGACCTAGTGTTAAATGCTCAGTTTCTCTACCTTTTAGGATGAAAACACCAATGATAGCAATTAAAATGATTCCGCCTATGTATAATGTTGAGTTATCTTTTTGTTCAGCCATTTGACTTTCCTCTATTGTTATTTTTATAAAAAAAACTGCGCTTTGCACAGGTAAGGCAGATCAGTAATATTATTTGCCTTGCGTATGTCGGGAGCAAGTTACTCGAAATCGACGGTGTATTTTTATCATGATTGATTGTGTCGTGTCAAAACAATTAATTAGTTAAGGTAATTATTTAATTAAAATAAAATATATCCTATTGATTGTAAAGAGATATGGTTTTTTTATGTCGGAAATATTTTTTTTATACGCCGCTTGTTCAGAAGTAGCTAATATAGGGGGATTAGAAACAAATAAAGTAGGAAAATCAGACATAATTTTTCGTGTTTAAGTAAGGCATAATGAGCATTGTCACGAAAAACACAAAAAGAGTTCAGGCATAAATTTTAAAATCTATCTCGCAGCGTGCGCAGTATTATTAAGCTTTGTAATAGCGATTACCTGCCCGGTAGCAGAACATTTATTTTATGATGACTTATGCGGTAAATGCAGTTCAGGAATAATACCCGACTCAGGATCATTAAAAACAGCATCATCAATCGTATTTTCACCTCTTGCTACGATGCAGGTGACAGTCGCATCCCCAGTGATATTAATAACAGTTCTTAGCATATCTAATAAGCGATCTACGCCTAATATTAAGCCTATACCTTCAACAGGCAGGCCTACTTGATTAAACACCATGGCAAGCATAATAAGACCAACGCCTGGTACGCCTGCGGTGCCGATTGATGCCAGTATGGACATGCCTATAATAGTGATGTACTGGCTTAAGCCCAGATCTATCTGGTATACATTAGCAATAAATACCGTGGCAACACCTTGCATAATGGCTGTGCCATCCATATTAATGGTCGCACCCAAGGGTACAGTAAAAGCGGCAGTGGTATTATTGACTCCGATACGTTTTTCTAATACGTGAAGAGTCACTGGAATGGTCGCATTAGAACTTGCCGTGCTAAAGGCAAATATTTGGGCAGGGCGCATTTTTTTGTAAAACGCGACTGGATTGAGTTTGGCAAACAAGGTGAGTAATATCGAAAATGTCCCCAATGCATGTAGCAATAAGCATAGAATAACTACGGAAAAATAGCCTATCATAGGCACAATCAAAGCAAATCCTTGTTCGGAAAATGTTTTTGCCATCAAGCAAAAGACCCCGACCGGCGCGACGTCCATTACCAAGGTAACCACTTGCATCATTACTTCGTTTAATTTCTCAGCAGTTTTTGCCAGTTGCTTACCTATATCGCCAGTCATAAGCATGGCGATAGCAAATAGAATGACAAAAAAGATAATTTGTAGCATATTGCCCTGAGCAAATGCTGCAATTGGGTTGCTGGGGATAATATTTATAAAGACATCAGTAATTGGCGGAGAAACGTTGGCAACGAACTCAGTCGCGTGATGTTGCTGAGCAAAATCTTTCCCGGGGGCTAAGGCTATGGCAATGGTTAAAGCGAGAGATACTGCAAGTCCAGTGGTAAATACATAGAGCAGAAAAGACTTTAGGCCTATGCGCCCCAGTGCATTAATATCGCCAATCCCGCAGACGCCACATATGAGTGAGAAGGTAACCAGAGGCACGACCAGCATTTTTAGGGAATTGATAAAAGCTGAGCCAATCACGTGAAATAAACCATTCACAAAATAGGTCTGGATGATCGGCTGCTCGGGAGTAAAAATATTTATTAGACTGCCCAGTATCAGCCCTAAGCCCATAGCGATTAAGATTTTATTAGTCAGTGATATTTTTTTGCTCATGATTTTTAAGTAGCTGGGCTGCCTTCCTGTTTAGACTAAAAGGGCTTTAATTCTCATTAATGCTGCCGAATCAAGTTCTGCAGTGCGTTGCTGTTGTTCGCATAATGCGCCTCTAAAGCCCAGATAATCAGCTTGAAGTGGAAGCAAAGCAGGAATGTCGTCTGCACGTAAGGAGCCAGCCAGGCCGCAGAGTAATTGATGGTGTTGTGCAGTTTGTACAAAATGTTGCAGGGTCGCCAGGGGCATTACCTTACTAAGCGAGCCATTGGTTTTATCCATGGTGTCTAGCATAATGCCCGTAAAACCAGCCTTGGAAAATTGTTCTATGCTGCTCAAATCGGGCTGTTGATCAGCAAATAACACAGCGATTAGCTGTATGGCACCTGATGTTAGTGTTGCTAGTTTTGTAATCACTGCACTCCAGTCCTGATCAGGAAAAAAGCCAATTTTAATATAGTCTACGCCGGTATTGGCCATCTCCTGGACGGCATTAAAAATGACATCTGCCTGCATCGGCAAATCGCCTACTGTAGCACTAACAGGTCTGACGTTAGCTAGATGAGTAACGATAGCCTGTACCTGATGTGCTGGTAATGCCCCCAGAGCTCCTAAAGCAGGTTGTTTCAGGTCGATAATGTCTACATCAAAATGTAGCGCAATAAACGCTTCTTCCAGACTATTGACGCTTGCCAGCATACGATTCATACGCGTTATTTCTCTCTTAGTTTTTGTTCTATCGCTTGTGTGATCCATGACCATGCTTCTCTTTCTCTAGAGCCAGCCGTTTTATTAAAGCCGATATGTAAATACTCCAATTCAGTATGAATTTTTGCCGGGGATAAGCGATTGACGCGGGTTAATAGAATTGCAGCTTCCAGTACAGAAAATTGAGCACGGTTGTAGCCCTTAAAAGCTGCATGATTAACTTGATGTACTGCCTGGCAAAATAATTTTGGGCGTACCGGATCGTCATCGATATGACTTAATTTCACTTCGCAATGGGCTAATGTATTCGCTAAATAATGGCCGTCGATTTTTTTTGCTTTTTTTACAGGCCAATCAATTCGACCAGTAACACAGCCTGCAAAAATTCTGACATCATCAGTATAATTAATGACCGCTGTTTTTGTTGCCAGGATATTATCTAGTGTGACAGAGGGACGAAAGGGGAGAATAATAAATTCATCACCTGCGACATGAATACCCATAGGAGCAATATGCATTTCACCCTTATTATTTAGCGTAGTTACGATAGTTTCTTGAATCATGTTTTTTTAAAAGTTGTTCCTGCGGGCTTAAACGTGTGCAGGTCGACCGTTGGTTCACTGGTTTTTGCTGCACAGCCCCAGTTTAAGGCCTGGTCTTGATTAAAGCGTTTACCCAATTGCCAGGCGGTTTCAGCGCGTGCAAGTTCTACACCGAGATAAAATGCATGTCCTGCATCTCCTTCGACCTGTAATTTTGGATATAAATCAAACGGATCAATGGCGCTATATAAGCCATCGCGATTATAAATATGTACACCTTCCTGGCTAATTTGAATACGATAACTCGGATCTTTTACTTGCTCGGCAAATTCCTTGATTTCCGCAAGCTGATAAGGAAAGGGTGAGGTTTCATGCAAGGCCATTAAATCGGCATTAATATGCTTGGGCAGGGTATTATTTTCTTTGGCTGCATACATAATGCGCCGGGCCATGTCTGCTTCTTTAATTGCCCTGCTTGCATGCTGGCTAACTTCGGTAGCGAGGATATGCCTGATATTGAGTTCAGAACAAATACCCATTAATATCGCATTCATGCCGGCAGTATCCGCATGCGTAAGTTCGGTAATATTTCCCACTCCCAGCATCATTTCTATATCCGGGTGTTTTTGTCGGACAGCATGGTAACGTACCACTGATTCGGTAAAACCAAAATGGATTGGATCAAGAATTGGATCAACGATAAAGGCTTTATTTTTGGCTTGCAATACTGCAATCGCTTTATCCAGCGAAATGATATCAGTATGTCGCTCTGGAATAATAATGGGAATGGCATCTACTTCATCAGCCACCCATAAAGTGCTTTCATGCAAACTGAGCATGTAATCAGCGCCCGCTTTTGCACCGCGCAATAGATCCTCTGTTGCTAAAGAGTCGATACTGACCTGAAATCCCTCTTGCTTTAAGGTCTGGATAATATCCTCCATATGCGCAAAAGGCGTATCCGGCAAGCAGCCTATATCAATAATATTCGCGCCATTGCTTTGGTAATAATAAGCGCGTTGCACCACTTCATCGACAGGAAGATTAGGCGCATCGACTATTTCTGCAAAAATTTTCACAGCATAGTGACTTAAATCAATATGTAATGCCTGTTTGCCAAAATAAAGCGGTAAATCTTTTAATTCGTCAGGGCCACGTTCAACGGGAATCGATAAGGTCTTGGAAAGTGCTTCTATATCCCCCCGACAACGCCCCGGAATGATAATCCGGTCAGCGTTAAAAGTATCTTTTAAACGCCGGGCAATCATGTCAGCGGTCATTAATGCAGCGACTTTAACGCCGATTTGGTGAACATTGTAAGTAAACTCAGGTTGCATCTTTTGTAAAATCTGCTGCAACTGTTTTTCCGCGAGCTTGCCTGTCAAAAATAAAATATGTTCACTCATGATAAAGATGCCAGGCGTTGCTGCATGGCGAGTTGGAGCTCAGCTACACTTTCAACCACGGTGGTGTACTCAAAGCTGCGTAAAGCCTCTGTTGCATCCAGGTCAATTTTCCTGGGATAAACCATCACCTCGCCACCGGGCGCCGTGGTTTTCATTTCGGGGGCAATATCGCAAGGATAAACAATATTGGGTATGCGACATTTACCCGCCTGAGAATATAAATTAGTGACCAGCGAATCGGCAATACCCAGGACGCATTTAGCGACAGTATTCGAAGTTGTCGGAGCAACAATCAGTGTATGATAATAGCCTTTATAAAATAAGCCTACGGGTGGAGAGGAAGCAGCCTTATCACGGTAGATATGCACTTTATCGCGTAAATCATTAATATGGATACCGTACATTTTTAATACTTCTTCACCGGCCTGACTCAGATATAAATCGACATTTTCTAAAGTGAGCATATAGTCTATGCACTCTTCAATATAATGTCCCGAGCCGGTAACAGCCCATGCAATGCGCGGTGAAGTCATATGATTTATCTATTATTTCGCTTTTTAATAAGCAGTAGCAGGGCGAAATTAGTCTGCATATACCGCAAAAATTTGTGGAGTAGCGGCAGAAGGCCATCCTGTGATCGTGGGTTATATTATATACTTTGCGATGCTTTCTTGGCAGATTTCTTGGTAATAGTACATGTTCTGGAGCGAATCCTCTTATGTTCAATAATATAACTCATCCTCTGATTATGGGGATTCTTAATGTCACCCCCGATAGTTTTTCTGATGGAGGAAAATATACCGGTATTGATAGTGCGTTGGCACATGCACAGCGCATGATTTCTGCAGGAGCGGACATTATCGATATAGGTGGTGAGTCAACTCGGCCAGGCGCAGAGCCGGTATTGACAGAGGAGCAAATTTTACGCGTTATTCCGGTTATCAAGGCAATACGCAAAGATTTGTCGGCTACGCTGCCCATCAGTATAGATACCACCTTAAGTAGAGTCGCAGAGGCAGCACTTGATGCCGGCGCGACGATCATTAATGATATTTCAGCAGGCGAACAGGATGCAGAAATTCTATCTTTGGCAGCAAAACGAAAAGTGCCGATTATTCTGATGCATATCAAAGGCCAGCCGGAAAATATGCAAAATGCACCTTTTTATCAGGATGTTGTCCGTGAAGTTTTAAGCGCTTTACAGGAACGTGTCGATGCCGCTTTGGCAGCAGGTGTTGCAAAACAGCAGATTGCCATAGATCCCGGTATAGGTTTTGGCAAACGCAGGCAGGACAATCTGGAATTACTCGCCCATTTAGATAAATTTGTCGCTACAGGCTATCCCGTTTTATTGGGTACCAGTCGAAAACGATTTATGGGCAGCTTGTGTGCAGTCAGAGACCCCGCCGAATTAGTTTGCGCAACGGCAGTAACAACAGCTTTGGGTGTACAACAAGGTGTACAAATGTTTCGCGTACATGATGTAAAAGAAAATAAACAGGCGGCAGATGTGGCATGGGCAATTAAACAGGCACGATAAATATTAATTGTCATTGGAATAATCGTTAACGAGCCTGTATTATTAGGCTTTATTTCTAAGTCGAGTGTTGGTGCTATGGAACAGAGAAAAAGACCACTTTCTCCTCATTTACAAGTGTATAGATTACCCTTAACTGCGGTGGTATCGATTACGCATAGAATGACGGGGGTTTTGTTAGCCGCAGGATTGATGTTATTTGTACTTAGCCTGGCAGTTATTCAGTGCGGTGCCAGTAGTTTTGAGTCTATGCAATCTTTGATACACCAGCCATTGATGGGCATTGCTGTCTGGATGATGATCTATGCCTTGTTTTTTCATTTATGCCATGGTGTTCGCCATTTATTCTGGGATGCCGGTGAAGGCTATGAAAAGCCTTTAATGAATTACTATATTTTATTAGAAATGTTTGCCTCCATTGCGCTGACATTTATTAGTTTCTTATTCGTTCAGTTAGGAAGTTAAATATGGAATATCGCACTCCTTTAGCGAAAGCGCGTGGCCTGGGTTCTGCAAAAACGGGTACTACACACTGGTGGATGCAGAGAATAACAGCCGTTGCTTTAATCCCCTTGGCATTCTGGCTGATTTTATTTATTAATCAACTGTTTAATGCCTCTTATGATGACATAAAGCAGTGGCTTATCAGCCCGGTTAATTTCACTTTATTGCTCGCCTGGGCATTTACCGGATTTTATCATGCGGCATTGGGATTACAGGTTGTTATTGAAGATTACGTCAATCCTGATTGGCTGAAAATTGTCCTGGTCTGGATGATTAAATTGACTTTTGCTGGGATGGCTATTGCATCGCTAGTGTTTGTTATACGCATTGCTATTTCGGCAGGATAATTACACATGAAAGATAAATACAAGATTATTGAGCATGAATATGATGTCGTGGTTGTTGGTGCAGGTGGTGCCGGATTGCGGGCAACTTTTGGAATGGCTGAAAAAGGCTTAAAGACAGCCTGCATTAGTAAAGTGTTTCCAACCCGTAGTCATACCGTTGCAGCACAAGGCGGTATCAGTGCTGCGCTGGGTAATAACGGTGAAGATGACTGGCGCTGGCATATGTATGATACGGTTAAAGGTTCTGACTGGTTAGGTGATCAGGATGCCATTGAATATATGTGCCGTGAAGCAATCCCGGCAGTTTTAGAGCTAGAACATTATGGGGTACCGTTCTCGCGTAACGAAGATGGCAAAATTTATCAACGCGCTTTTGGTGGCATGACCACCCATTTTGGCGAAGGCACAGCGCAACGGACTTGCGCCGCAGCGGATGTCACTGGTCATGCTATTTTGCATACGCTTTATCAGCAGTCATTGAAACATGAAGCCGAGTTTTTTGTCGAATACATTGTTATCGATTTAATCATGGAAGAGGGTGCTTGTCGTGGAGTCCTGGCTTGGTGCCTGGATGACGGTTCCATGCATGTGTTTAAAGCTCATACTGTGGTTATAGCGACTGGCGGATATGGACGTTGTTTCTTTTCCTGTACTTCTGCACATACGGTCACCGGTGATGGTAGCGCAATGGTATTACGTGCAGGACTGCCTTTGCAGGATATGGAATTTATTCAATTTCATCCAACTGGAATTTATGGCGCAGGGTGCTTGATTTCCGAAGGGGTGCGCGGGGAAGGTGGTTATTTAACCAACTCCAAAGGCGAGCGTTTTATGGAAGAGTATGCGCCGCATGCAAAAGATTTAGCCTCACGTGATGTGGTCAGTCGGGCTATCACCATGGAAGTTAATGCGGGGCGTGGTATTGGAGAACATCAGGATCATGCTTATTTACATGTTGAGCATCTGGATCCTGAAGTTATTAATGAACGTTTACCAGGTATTTCTGAATTAGCCCGGATTTTTGCTGGAGTCGATGTTACCAAGGAACCTATCCCTGTTATTCCTACGGTGCATTACAATATGGGCGGTATTCCAACTAATTATAAAGCTGAAGTCGTGACCTTAAAAGATGGCAATCCTGATACGGTTGTCCCGGGCTTGATGGCCATTGGCGAGGCCGCCTGTGTTTCAGTGCATGGTGCTAACCGTTTAGGGTCTAATTCCTTATTGGATCTGGTGGTTTTTGGTCGTGCGGCAGCGATTCGTTGTGCTGAATTGATTAAACCGGGAACTGCGCATAAACCCTTAGCAGAGGGCGCTTATGATAAAGCCCTGGCACGTTTTGACCGCCTGCGTTTTGCTGAAGGGTGCTTAAAAACCGCCGAGATACGTATGAATATGCAAAAAACCATGCAATCGCATGCCGCTGTATTTAGATCTGGAGATACTCTGGCGCAAGGCGAGCAAAAAATTGCTGACATTCGCGCTTCTTTTGCTGATGTCAATACCACCGATCACTCCCTGATCTGGAATACCGATTTAGTCGAAACGCTGGAACTGGAAAATCTTCTGGATTTGTCACTGGTCACTATTGCCGCTGCATCCAATCGCACCGAAAGTCGTGGTGGACATGCACGAGATGATTTTCCGGACAGAGATGATGAAAACTGGTTAAAACATTCGCTGTTATGGATTGAAGATAATAAAGTCAAGATTGATTATCGTCCTGTACATATGTATACCTTAACCGATGAAGTTGAAATGATCCCACCCAAAAAGAGGGTTTACTAATGGTTGAATTTACGCTGCCAAAAAATTCAGTTGTCCAAAAAGGCAAATTTTTTTCTGCACCGGAAGGTGCAACACGCATTAAACGAGTTGAGGTGTATCGCTGGGATCCTGATACCGATGAAAATCCGCGCATAGATTGCTACGATATTGATCTGGATCAATGTGGTGAAATGGTGCTGGATTTAATTCTTAAAATAAAAGATGAAATCGATAGTAGTCTGGCTTTTAGACGTTCCTGTCGTGAGGGCGTGTGTGGTTCATGCTCAATGAATATCAATGGCAAAAATTCCCTGGCATGTATTAAAGCGATTTCTGATTATAAGGGGACAATTAAAATCTTTCCATTACCGCATCTGGACGTGGTTAAGGATCTGGTTGCAGATATGACCCATTTTTATGCGCAATATGCCTCCATTAAACCGTGGATAGAAACACAAACGCCACCTCCGGCCGATAGTGAACGCTTGCAGAGTGTTGAAGAACGCAAACAGTTAGATGGCTTATATGAGTGTGTGTTGTGTGCCTGCTGCTCAACCAGTTGTCCTAGCTATTGGTGGAATAGTGAGAAATACCTTGGCCCTGCTGTTTTGTTACAGGCTTCTCGCTGGTTAAATGATAGTCGTGATGAGAATACCGGTGAGCGTTTAGATGATTTGCAAGATCCATTTAAATTGTATCGCTGTCACACCATTATGAATTGTACTGATACCTGTCCGAAAGGTTTGAATCCGGCAAAAGCGATTGCTGATATCAAAAAAATGCTGCTGGTAAGGCAGGAAGGTTAATGGCTTAATGCAAGATTTGAAACGCCTGCGCTGGCAGTGCCGGCGCGGAGTGAAAGAGCTGGATGCTGTACTCTGCGCTTATTTGGACAGTTATTATGTAGCGTCAAGTCCAAGCGATCAGCATTTATTTAGCGAATTATTAGCATTAGAAGATGATCTGTTAATTGCCTGTTTTTTTGCTAAAAATTTCCCTGAAAAAGAAGAGTTAAAACCGCTTGTTGAGAAAATCCGAAGTACCTTTGTGGGTTGAAGTAAAACAATCCCGTTACTTACTGGCTTTTATTATTGTTGTACATGTTCTGGTGACGCTTAGTTGCTTATTACTGCCTGTAACGATTGCTTCAAAAATGTTATTAAGCTTTTTGCCTGTTTGCAGTCTATACTTTTACTTAAAACGGTATACACAAGGGTTTTATACTTTCACGTTAAGACATACTGAGGAATTTTCCTGGGAACTGGTCGAACACAATGACTACTCCTATCTGCGCATTTTAAAATCCAGCGTACTCACTTCATTTATTATTATTCTGCAGGTTGAGATAGATAAAAAACACCGGAGTTTACTGATTTGTCGCGATGCCGTATCGGCCGAGACATACCGACAGCTTTTCGTGGCATTAAAAATCATGACACTGGAATAACTGAGATATTGTCTGTTGCTGAATATTATTCTGACAAGTTAGTAGCCAAAAAAAATTAACATTTTTCTCACAGAGAACACAATGTTTTTTTATGTAACCTTTGTCTTCTCAGTGCTTGTGTCGAAATTTCTTTATATTTTTTTGTTACAATAATTTTGAACGACTATTTATCACCTGAAATAGTTTAAAATTATCTAAACAATTTTCTTTTTACAATTTTTGTTATGCAACAAACATCGTTAGAAACGATTCAGACCCTGGTGTCAGTAAGGGATTATATCCGCTGGGCTGCCAGCCGTTTTGCGGAAGCAAAGCTATTTCATGGACATGGCACAGCAACAGCTCTGGATGATGCCGCCGCTTTGATTTTTCATAGCTTGCATCTTCCGTATGACTTATCCGAAAGCTATTTTAGTGCTCGCTTGACAGTAGATGAACGACATAAAATTGTTGATCTTGTTAATCGCCGTATCAAGACTCGTATTCCATCGGCTTATTTAATGCATGAAGCTATTTTTGCCGGTTTACCTTTTTATGTAGATGAGCGCGTTTTAGTGCCCAGGTCGCCCATAGCTGAATTAATTCGTGAGCAGTTTGCGCCCTGGGTTGATGCTGATCAGGTGCAGCATGTTCTGGATTTATGTACCGGTAGCGCCTGCATTGCGATTGCCTGTGCCTATGCTTTTCCTGATGCGCATGTTGATGCAGTGGATTTGTCGGAAGATGCTCTGGAAGTGGCGAAAATCAATGTCGCTAAACATCAAGTAGAAGAACAGTTAACACTGTATCATTCAGACTTGTTTGCTGCATTACCCGTACGTAAATATGATTTAATTGTATCCAATCCGCCTTATGTAGCTATAAACGAATGGGAACAGCTCCCTGCCGAGTTTCATGCCGAACCTGAAATGGGTTTTACCGGTGGAGAGACAGGGCTGGATCTGGTCATTAAAATATTAGTGGATGCGGCAGATTTTCTCAGTGCTCAAGGGGTTTTAATTGTAGAAGTAGGCAGTAGTGCAGAGACATTGCAAACAAAATTTCCTGCCGTGCCATTTTTGTGGCTGAATTTTGAGCAGGGCGGTGATGGGGTATTTTTACTGAGTGCAGAGCAAGTGTTTGCATTTAATCAATTATTTAGAGAGGCATTAGGCTAAGTATGTCAGGTAATAGCATAGGAAAATTATTTACAGTCACGACTTTTGGTGAAAGTCATGGTATTGCATTAGGTGCAACCGTTGATGGCTGTCCGCCGGGGCTAGAGATATCAGAAGCAGATTTGCAGGGCGACCTGGATCGGCGTAAACCTGGCACCTCAAGACATACCACACAACGCCGTGAAGCCGACCAGGTAGAAATTCTATCGGGTGTCTTTGAAGGTAAAACAACAGGCACACCGATTGGCTTGCTGATTAAAAATACCGATCAGCGTTCAAAAGATTATGCCAATATCGCTGAAACCTATCGACCAGGCCATGCGGATTATGTTTACGACCATAAGTATGGTTTTAGAGATTATCGTGGTGGCGGTCGTTCTTCAGCTAGAGAAACGGCAATGCGCGTTGCTGCGGGCGGTATTGCCAAAAAATATTTAAAGCAACAGTATGGTATCGAGATTCGCGGTTATTTATCTCAATTAGGCCCGATTAAAGTCGAAACTATTGATTGGGCAGCAATGGATAATAGCGAGTTTTTTTGTCCTGATGCGAGTAAGGAAGCAGAATTAGTGGCTTATATGGATGCCTTGCGTAAACAGGGTAATTCAATTGGTGCAAAGGTCAATGTCATGGCAAGTAATGTACCGCCAGGATTGGGTGAGCCTATTTTTGATAGACTCGATGCCGAATTAGCGCGTGCTTTAATGAGCATTAATGCGGTTAAGGGCGTGGAAATTGGCGATGGTTTTGACTGTGTCAACAGTAAAGGGACTGATTTTAGAGATGAAATGACCCCTGAGGGTTTTTTAAGTAATCATGCCGGAGGTATTTTAGGTGGTATTTCCAGTGGCCAGGATATTGTCGCGAGCATTGCTTTAAAACCGACTTCTAGTCTGCATTTGCCCGGGCGCAGTATCAACCGGCAAGGCGAGGCAATTGAAGTAGTCACTAAAGGTCGTCATGATCCTTGTGTGGGTATTCGTGCCACGCCGATAGCCGAGGCGATGATGGCGATCGTGCTAATGGATCATATGTTGCGTCATAGAGCACAAAATTATGATGTGCAGTCGACTTTGCCGGTGTTGCGATAAAATAATAAAGATTGAAGAGTGTGTGATGACTGACAAGGATCAATAAATCTAACATGGAATCATCTATTGCAATCTAAAACCCCTTATTGGCGCTTATCAGGTTTTTATTTTTTTTATTTTGCAACGCTGGGAGGTTTTTTACCTTTTTGGAGTTTGTATCTTAAAGAGTGCAGTTTTAGTGCGGCTGAAATTGGTGAATTAACCGCATGCATGGTGGGTACCAAAATCATTGCACCTAATCTTTGGGGCTGGATTGCGGATCAAACCGGAAAAAGTTTACGCGTTATTCGCATTGCCTCTTTTTTTGCAATGGTTTTATTTGCCGGTTTTTTATATAAGCAATCTTTTCAGTGGTTTGCCTTCGTTACTGTCAGTTTTAGTTTTTTCTGGAATGCGGCATTACCACAGTTTGAAGCAGCTACACTGCATCACTTAAAAGCAGAACAGCATCGCTATAGCCATATTCGCCTATGGGGGTCGATAGGGTTTATAGTGACGGTTTCGGGGGTAGGTTATTTACTGGATTTATATTCAATTAAATTATTGCCTTATTTAATTGTTTTACTGTTAGCCAGTATCTGGTTAATTTCCTTGCTGACACCCGAGGTGTCAACTGCTAAAGCAAGTCAGGCGGCAGTGAGAATTTGGCAAATTGTTAAACAGCCAGAAATTATTGCTTTTTTGCTGGTATATATGTTGTTACAAGCTGCGCATGGCCCGTATTATGTCTTTTTTTCGATATATTTAAAGCAACTTGGCTATTCATCTAGCATGATTGGTATGCTTTGGTCTCTTGGCGCTGGGGCTGAGATTATTGTGTTTATTTTTATGCGCCAGTTATTAAAGTTTGTTTCTTTACGTCGAATTTTGTTAGTTAGTGCTTTGTTATCGATTTTAAGATGGTTGATGATCGCGTGGTATGCGGATAATCTATACATTTTACTCAGTGCACAGGTCTTGCATGCGGCTACTTTTGGCACAGCACATGTTGCGGCCATTCATCTAGTGCAAAGTTATTTTGGCCAGCATCATCAAGGTAAAGGACAAGCGCTTTATAGCAGCTGCAGTTTTGGTTTGGGCGGTATGTTAGGCGGCTTGTATAGTGGCTATGCCTGGGATATTTATGACGGGCATTTGGTGTACAGTTTTGCAGCAATTTTAAGTGCTTTAGCGTATATTATTGCAGTTATCTGGGTAGGTAAGGGCAAAGCGTTTTGTCATCAATAAAAACAAATAATATAGGTAAAATTAGTGTTTGAGTTAATTCAAAGTGGGGGCTTATTAATGATCCCCATACTTTTTTGTTCAGTTATGGCAATGGGTATTGTGGGTGAACGTCTCTGGACTTTGCGTAAAAAGAAAATTCTACCGCCGGAAATGGTGTCCCAGGTCTGGAATCTGGCGAAAGCCAGAAAGCTGGATGCCAAGACTTTAAAACATTTAAAGGATAGTTCTCCGTTAGGCAGAATTTTGGCGGCCGGACTGATGAGTCGAAGCCTTGGACGCGATGTAATGAAAGAATCTATCGCTGAATCCGGCAGACAAGTCGCACATAAACTGGAGCGATTTTTAAATACCCTCGGTACCATTGCCACGATTACACCATTACTTGGTTTGCTGGGTACAGTGGTTGGAATGATTAAAGTATTTGCCGCGATTGTCAGTCACGGAGTCGGTGATCCGGCAGTCTTGGCGGGAGGTATTTCCGAAGCATTGATTACCACAGCCGCAGGTCTGGTTGTAGCGATTCCCTGTGTTATTTTTCACCGTTATTTTGATGGCCTGGTAGATGCCTATGTTCTTAATATGGAAGAAGAATCTATAAAATTAATTGAAGTAATTCACGGTACACATGAAGAATTAGAATGAACTTTCGCAATAAAAAATCTAAAGCCCCGGATATTTCTATGACACCCATGATTGATGTGGTGTTTTTGTTGCTCATTTTTTTTATGGTCACAACAACTTTTAGCAGGGAATCTATTATAAAAGTCATGTTGCCAGAAGCGGATGGGCAACAAGCCGAAAAGCAGAACCAGGCATTGATGTTGACGATTGACAAATTAGGTCAGTATTTTATTGATGATAAAGCATTGAGTGACAATAGTCTGGATACATTAGCCAGGGAATTAACGGCGAGTAAAAACAATAAAAATATTCCTTTAATTATTAGTGCGGATGCTGGTGCACCCGTGCAGTCAGCAATTTCAGTTCTGGATATTGCATCAACGGCAGGTTTTTCCAGCATCACTTTTGCAACGCAGAAACGAGAATAATATGCAACAATTAATCGCTAAGTTTGTCGATGAAGTCTGGTATAAAGATCATTTTATTGGTACCTGGCTTATGCCTTTGTCATTTATCTTCAGAGATGTAACAAGGTTTAGACGCTGGCTGTATAAAAAAGGTTATAAGTCGGTAGACAAATTGCCTGTACCTGTGATTGTTGTCGGCAATATAACCGTGGGTGGTACCGGAAAAACGCCAGTGGTTATTTATCTGGTTGAACAGTTAATAGCTGCTGGGTATACCCCGGCAGTGATTAGCCGTGGTTATGGCGGGCAATCTGCAACCTGGCCGGCCAGAGTAAATGTAGATAGTGATGCAGCAATAATTGGTGATGAGCCTTTACTGATTGCTCAGCAGACCGGATGTCCTGTTGCAGTTGGACCAGTAAGGGCGGATTCCGCCAGACTGTTACTGGAAAATGCCAGTATAGATGTGATCATTTCAGATGATGGCCTGCAGCATTATGCTTTGTATCGCGATATTGAGATTGTCGTGATTGATGGAGTGCGCCGCTTTGGCAATAATTTTTGCTTGCCTTCAGGGCCTTTACGCGAGCCACAAGAGCGTATACAAGAAGTTGATTTTGTTATTTGTAACGGAGGCGAAGCAGAAGAGAATGAAATTCTGATGCAACTGGAGGGGGGGGATGCGGTTAATATGCAAACCCAGGAACATAAACCTTTAGCAGAATTTAGAGATATGCAGTGTCATGCCTTAGCCGGTATTGGTAATCCACAAAGCTTTTTTGATTTACTGGAAAAACAGGGCGTAGTGTGCCAGGCGCATCCCTTTCCAGACCATTATGCATTTACCGAGAAAGATATTCTATTTAATGCAGCGGAGGCGGTTCTGATGACCGAAAAAGATGCGGTCAAGTGTCGCTCCTTTTCATCCGCACAGCACTGGTATGTTCCTGTAAAAGCGACGGTGGAGGGCAGCTTTATGGAAAAGCTTATTGCTTTATTAAAAACAAAATAAGTCTGTAACTTTCATTCTCATCAAGCGTTGAATGCTGATTTAGTTGCACGATAAAAAAACTATATTTTGTGCGAGATATTCTTGATACTCGTCAGCACTGTCAATAATTGCCACGCCACGAATAAGCTCACCGTTTGAGATATTGCGTATTGCTAAATCAGCTTTACTGACGCAAAGATTAAGATGAGCAAATGTCTTGCTGGTCAGCGCCGCCTTGATATTATCTTGTTTAGCAGCGTAGACAGCATTATCTTTTAAGATAAGCGTGTCGCCTGAGTGCATTTGTTCTAAAAAGGAAAGTTGGATGGGGAATTTATCGATAATATGTAACATAAGTTTACCTGCCTAGTATTTTTATAGAAAATTTACATTAAATAGTTAATGTAAATATATAAAATATAAAGATATTAATAATATTAGTACATTTTTATTGACTTTCCAAATAGATTACTTAAATTTAATGTAATATATTAAGTTGACATTGGTAAGTTGTTGAATTTATTTAAATAGAGTTGTTGTTGTGAATAAAGAAAAAATTTTGGATAGGGCTCAACAGTATTGGATACTAGCGCGATTTAATAAGCCAATTGGAATATTAATCTTATTGTGGCCTGCTTTATGGGCGCTCTGGATAGCGAGTTCAGGGCTACCGAATATTCTGGTATTGGCAGTGATTTGTCTTGGTGTGGTATTAATGCGTGCCGCAGGGTGCGTTATTAATGACTACGCGGACAGAGATTTTGATCCGCATGTGGAACGTACAAAATTAAGGCCTATGGCATCCGGGGACGTTAAACCAAAAGAGGCTTTGGCTTTGTTTGGTATATTATGTGTAAGTGCCTTCGGATTAGTCTTATTGCTCAATCAATACACCATCATGCTATCTTTTGGCGGTGCTTTTCTGGCAGCTAGCTATCCGTTTATGAAACGCTATACGCAGTTACCCCAGGCTTATCTGGGTATTGCATTCGGCTGGGCCGTGCCTATGTCATTTGCCGCACAAAGTAATGAAATTCCTGCTGTCGCCTGGTTGTTGTATCTGGCAACTGCCTTGTGGGCTATGGTCTATGACACGATGTATGCAATGGTTGATAAAGAAGATGATTTAAAAATAGGCGTTAAATCAACAGCGATTTTATTTGGCGATAAAGAACGCGAAATCATGGCCATACTGCAAATAATAATAATGCTTTTGTTGATTCAAATAGGGCGTATGCAGGATTTATCCTGGATTTATTATGTAACCCTGTTATGCGCAAGTGGTTTTTTTATCTATCAGCAAAAACTGATTTTTCATCGTAAAAAAGCTGATTGTTTTAAAGCATTTTTAAATAGTAATTTGTTTGGTTTAACGATTTTTGTCGGCCTGGTATTGGAATTTTCTTTTAATTAATAGTGAGCTTGATGTATTTCATTACTTTTAATTTAAGGTGCGAGTAATTTCTGGTGCAATAGGCATGATGCGAGCCATGCACAGATCCGCACCTACAGTACTTCAGGAAGGCGGGAGCCGAGAAGGGCGCGGCTCCCCGTAAAGATTTGGTCTGTATTGTGCTCCTTCTTACTACCCCCGTTTTGCCGCTTGAATATGCATCCAGTCACGATTCTCGGTACGCCCCAGACTTAGCCAGCCCTCCTGCTCCCATAATGCCCACCATGCATCTAAATCCGGATGAGCCAGACTTGCTTTTTGACTGTCCCAGTGTAATTTATTTCTTGATGGAAACCAGTCGATAGAAATCCCCCAGGCATGAGTTGACCAGGCTGAAACACTGCCGCGTTTTTTACGACAATTCATACTGCCGCCATAACGATCCAGGCCAAATTGTTTAATTCCATTAATGCCATATGTGTCATAGGTATTTTGCAGAATACCAGCGAGACTATCAGCCAGTTTCTTATGTATGGTAATTTTGTTTGTGGTGGTCCTAAGATCCCAATCCAGACGAAGGTTCCAGGGGCAGGGCACTTGAACCAAAGGAATTTCACAAGGTTTACCATAAAATTCGTTAAGGGAATTAATATTTTCTAAAGGAAAGTTATGCGGATTAATTCGTCTAGGATTAATATCACCAAAGCCACGTGGAATCGATCCCGTAGCAAGTAGAGCAGAAAGTTGTTTAACGGCACTTGCAGTTGTAGGCCCATTGAAGCCATCAATCTTCCCGGCGTCTATATTGTTTTCATGACAAAGTAATTGTAAATAAGCAATAGCCTGTCTTTTGTCTGACCAGTTTTGCCAGTCATCAGGAAGACTGGAGCTTCTTTGAGCTAAAGCTTTTTCAATTGCTGTGTTGGTTTGCGTCCCTCGCTTGCCATCTATAGCGCCAGTATAAAGGCGAGTATCAAATAGTTTTTTCTGGATCAGACGGATATCACTGGTTTTCATTTTTTTCTCCCAAACAAAATTTCTATGATATAGAGATCAATACTGCATAAGTATACCGACCCCATTTTTAAGCTCTGTCTCACCTGATTTTCAGCAATGAATACGATCAAAGTTGGCTTCGGATAACAAAAAAGAAAATATAAATTTCTTATCCATTTATCAGCCCCTTGTTTTCCCCCCGGTTCCAGTATGAACATCCATAAAGAGCGAGTAAATCTGATTAGATGAATGGGGTTGTGGGAGGTTATATTGCGATACCTAAACTAATGCAAAAAACAGATTAAATTTTCGGCTCAGCCTTGCCACTTTGGTCCATCTTGTCTTTGAAATCACTCCAGTGAACTATGTCTTCAACAAAATAATCAAACGCGCGTTCTGGCTCAGTTACCTTTTTACTTTTATTTTCTAAATCCAGAATATATAAACTACGCAATACACCCTGGCGTCTATATCCCTGATCTTTTCTGGGCAGTATCTGATCTCGCCAGGTACCGAAATTTATATAAGTACTCGGGTGTTTGCCACCAATATCGGGCTGTTCCTGTAAAGGAATATGGGTATGACCTTCTCCGTGTATCTGGAATCCATAATGCAGGTATTCAGGTAAAAAAGCGGGAAATTTACGCATTTCCCGCAAATTTACACCTTTATTATGATGTCGGTCGATAAGGGCAAGAAATTTCATTAACCAGGCAATAGCGGTAATTTCCAGGCCATAACCAATTTTTTGTAGCAAGACAAGCATTTTCTTGACTATTCTAAAGCCAATACGCCGGATAACAGGGGAGGTCTGATAAGTAAAATCCCAGCTCAGCCATTCGATAATACAACGATAAAGTGTATCTTCAATGATATGTATGGCATTTTTCTGTTTTAGACGTGTTGTTTCAAGCACCTGATTGCTTTGTGCTTGTTTGTTTTCACCGCGCATTCGATCTGCTTCGACAAGAATTCTTGTTAACGCTGTATAGGTAGGACGATATAAATCCAGCTCATCCAGAATACAATTTAATCGTTTATTTTTATAGCCTTCTTTTTCTAACTGATCTTTTACTTTGTAGATAAAAGTTGATAGCACACCTGCTGCTACTGAATCGCCAAAACAGGGCAGAAAAAAAGGCGAGTAGTGTAATTTTTTCCACTTCTCAATGCTCCAGCCATCCGCAACTGACCAGCCCGTTGAATCCTTTTTTGGGTCAACCTCTCGACTATTCGCTTTATCTCGCCATTGACCATGCGTGGTAAAAAAACGGAATCCGGTATCACCATAATAAAAAGGTAAATACGGCGCAACGCTTCTATCATCAAACATTGTTTCATTGCCGTACATACGCCCGATAGCCTGACGTTCTTGCAGCGAGATGTCCTGTATTTTTATGCCTAATCCCTGTTCATAAAAATAGCTTAATGCTTTTTGATCACAGAACAATTCCTTGTCATGATTACCGATAGTAATGACAATTTTTACTTTATCCTTAACGATTCCTGCTACATCTCTTTCCAAGCGGTCTGCTAAGCTTGACAGTGATGCAAAAAAATCCCTATGCTTATTTTCGACGATGTCTTTAATGATTAGATTAACAACGTCAGAGAATTCCTGTTCACGGTCACGCTCCCATGGATAAATGCCTTTCTCTGCCCATCGACCGCTACGGATCATGTCTACGATATCACCATCCAGAACAAACAAAACCTCATTGATATAATAGGTTTTACAGCGCTCTACCAGTGAATCATAAAAGCTATCCCAGATAAATTTGCCCAGATTCTGAAAGCCGACAGTTCCATCCGTTAAATGAATATCACTGACACAAACGCAAAGACGGTTTCCACGTTTATTGTCTTTATGTGTTTCAGCAATTAATTCCATATACTGATTTTCGACCGCTGCATAGCCTGCAAACTGAACCACTTTCAGCCATGCAGATTTCAGACTATGTGAATTGCTTGTGTCAGTATTCATACCTTTTTGCCTCTTTATATAATCCTGTAAAAGCCAGTTACTTTCAGTTTCTAGTGCTAGTTCCTGATTCTACTGTACTTAAAAAATACCCACTGAAGCTTATGAAAAACCAGGATTTTTTTAGACACTTTAAACCTGAGAATATCAGTTAAACACTAGCCATAAAAGCAGATGGTTGCATATAAAATTTATTACTTACTTTCCATTTCCTGATGTCTTTTGCCCGGATTTCCACAAATTCAATGTTTAGCTTATGTTTCCAGGTTCAATCCAGTTTATTACACTATAAATCCCAGCCCTGTTAATTTTCTAGGATAATTTACCTCCCGTATCAGGACTTATACCTGTAATCCCCTCTGCCACACGCTCGGATAATGCAGATATTGTGGCGACTGGATTCGCACCGACAGCAGTGGGTAACAATGCCCCATCAGCAACATATAAGCCTGTATAGCCAAAGACCTGACCGAAGGTTTCAACATTGGCACTGGTTACTCCATTTTCAGGGCTGTCAGCTAACCGACATCCTCCCAGAGAATGTACGGTAATATTGCTTTTCATAGGCCATAGCCAGTTGGGAAGCGGAATAAACACCTTGCCGCCGGTCCATTCCTTAAAGCGTTTACCTACATCCAGAATTGCCTGATACAAGGACATGCTATCTTTATAAGGCCAATCAATATTAATAAAGCCCTTATCACCCAGTTTTATCGTACCGTTACTTTTATCTAAGCCCATACATAACAAGACAACGCTGTTAAACGACGCATCTCCCTTTAATAGTTCATTAAAGGCATAGCCTATAGGCCCTGTAGTGATGCCCTGTAAAAAACGGGCTGTAAAAAGTTTAGCTGTTCTAACAAAAGCATTGAAATGAGATAAACCAGGTTTGATGCCTTCAACATACCATGCAGCAAAATTGGGGTAACTTGCATCTTCCAGTACAAAAGCACGCTCTTTATCGAAATTCTTAAATAAATTGTAATCAGTTTTCTGAGTGATAACCGGGCCATAATTTGGGTCGGCAGGCTTTTCTCCTTCAATAACAAATGATAAGAAATCACCATTTCCCGAGAAATGTTTACCCAGGTTGTCATTAATATCAGGCAATGTTTTGTAGATATCCCGACAACGCATTAATAGCTCATTAGATCCTAGTGTACCTGCTGAAACGACAACTCTCTGTGTAATTGCACTGCATTCAGTCTTGGCATTATTCAGGTCTAACCAGAAAACTTTATAGCCATAATCCCCTGTTGCAGCCGGATCCTCGGCGCCTTGTTCATTTAAGGGCACAATTTTTTCTGCCAGCACCTCTGTTTGTATTTGCGCCTTATGCTCATTTTCAGCAACAAACAAATAATTTAAATCGACTGTATTTTTTGAATGCGTATTGCAGCCAACATCGCATTCAGCACAATAAACACAGGAGGTTTGTATTGCACCATATCTATTTTTTTCCTGAACGCCAATATCTAATGGCTTCTCAAAGTCATTGCCAAAGAACACATTGATATCGACTAATTCAGAATCATGACCATCATGTTTGGCAAAATCATTAAATAACTCAGTGCGAATAATTTGTCGACGCGGATCATCATTTTGTGGAATAGGTCTTGCCCCCAGCACTGATTTAGCTGCCTGGTAATAAGGTTGTAAGACTTCCTTTTTGCAGGTTTCTGGCCAGTTTTCGTCAAATACTGCATCGGGCGGCTGCAAAAACACATTGGCATATATCAGCGAGCCACCACCCAAACCTGCACAAACTAACGCATCAATATGATCAAACAGACGTATATCAAACATACCATGGCTATCAGTACTGCCGATATTTTTAGGTCTATTACGTCCTTCACGCACAATATTCCAGAAATTATTGGCCATATCATGTGGTTTACGCGGAAACGACCCCATGGGATAGCGCTTGCCACGCTCCAGTAACATCACTTTACCGGGCCATTTTTTTGCTAAACGACAGGTATTAATGGAACCGCCAAAACCGCTACCGATAACAATCGCTTCATAATCATATTTTATTGCCATAGAATTTTCCTCAATGGTTTAATTAAATTTTTTATATATTTCCATTTAGAACATGGGAATGTCTTACATATGTCATACAGCGGCATGAAACCTGGTATTTCCCGCTAGCTATACAGGCAAAAGTGCATGGAAACCAGAAAGTATTTTAATGCCAAATTGCACGCGCGGTCCTTTAGCCCCGATTGATAATGTTGCTATCGCGGCTAAAGGCCGCGCGTACAAAAAATTATTGCGTCTTATCCTGCATGCTTAACATAGCTATCCCAAAGTTCACCCATAAAAAACTTTCCAAATGTACCGATAGTTTTTAGCTTATCCGTACTTGAACTGGTGTGTAACACTTCTATCGTTGAGACCAGTTTTAACAAGTCGGTAACGCCCAGAGTTAAAATTCCGGCACCAACAACCGGCCCAGATTTATCGACACCTTTATGTAATTGAGTATACAAAGTAGTTGTACCAGGCCATAAGTCAATAATTGACTCGTCACGTACTTTTTTCTTGCCTGCCAGATAATAAGACTCGCCTTGATGTTCGAAGCCCAGTTCATAAACCATCAATTTAAGTTTAGGGTCTTCTGTTGGATAAAATAGATTAAAAACACCTGTACTCGCTGCTATTCCCATCCCCATGGGTGGAAAATCAACTGTTCCCGTTAACTTTGCAGAATGATCACGCTGCGCTACAAATTTATCAATATCATCAATATCAACTTGAGCATGCATTGCCAATTCAGTCCCTGCCTGTTTCCCGAGATTACTCCCTTTCTCCGGGTCAGTTGCATCTAATGAAAAGCCACCTGCCATTGTTTCCTTAAATTGAATGCCTGGATTTAGTTCTGTCATTTTGGTCACATAGGGTTCAAAAGGAACCCCCTCCGGTTTCATGTTATTAAAGTAAGCTCTCGCGTCAGACCGCCCCATTTCGATCAGAGTTGCATGAGATATTTCACCCAGATACAGTGCTGAATCCAAAGGTAATGGATGTTCTGGCTTGATTAAGTGGAGAGTAATGGGTTGTTGATGTCCGTAAACCTGTTCTCCTTGCATAATTCTGCTGTTAATGTGTTTAATTTGTTCTAACTCTTTTTGTAAGGCGCCATTTGCACTCATTTCCAGCATTTGCACATAGATGTTAAGCGCTCCGCCTCGATATCTTGGGACATTACCCATAATCCAGATCAACCAGAGCTCGTTAGCGCCTCTTTTGACGGCTTCCATTAAATTCGCATCTTGAATAAACCCCGAATCCAGATAAGCGATATCATTGATGATAACGGGTGGTAAGGTACCGGGAAGCGACATGCCTGCAATTAAGAAATCTTCAGTCATATCCTGATGTTCGATCACCTCATTCATTTTAGTACTGAAATTACACACATTGAAGGTTCCCTGAACCCCTTCTGCGGCACGAATCTTTTCAAAATTAATACCCAAATGAGGGTAAACCTGCTCGCGGAACCCTTGTGAACTACTTGCACCTTTAAAATCTTTGACTTTGAGGATATCTTTAAGCGGCATAAAAGAAATAGTATTTAACATATCTAAAGTTCGCCATCGTTCACAGATGTCATCTATAGGCACGCCGGAAAGTAACATCGCCAGATTCAGTGACCCGCCAGACGTACCATCCATATGTTGGAACTTAAGATCGTGTTTAAATATTTCCTGTAGTGCCCCCGCTGCATAAGATAGGCGCAATCCGCCTCCGGGCAGAATTAATGCTCTTTTAGGTAAATTATGATTACCTGCCGCTGCACCTTGCGGTATATGAGTTAGATTAGTCATAAAAGTTAATTCTCTCGCTATTACTATAGACCCTCAGTTTTTATTTTTCTGGAATAGGCGCTGTCGGTGGACTAAGCCACTCCTCACTTAAACCAAGATTGATAACCGATTCCAGGCCTTCAGGTAGGGTATCCGGTAACTGTTCATAATCCAGAAACCAGCTTTCTATATGATCATCCAGTGTGCCATTAATCGAAGGCAGGAACATTGTGGCAATAGCCTCGCCAATTTCCAGTTCTTTCATCGCCTGTAATCTTGGATGATCGCCAATGACGAAACGTGCTTTGGCTTTTTTAAATAAATGCACACCAAATTTAGTATCTAATAAAATATCCGATTTCATTAGCATACCGCGAAAAGAACAATAATTAGAGGCCCTGGTTTTTACAGGTATGCAGGTTTTTTTAGGCTTTTCAATTTCAACATAAGTCACCAACTTGCCATCCAGATCATATTGGCTGCTTACTTTATTGTCCTCTATTTCAAAATTCAAATGACCTTGATGTTTTGGCATACCCCATATTCCCTTGCCACCTTTAACTGATATTTCAGAGGAAACTGGCAAATCCACAACGTATTGACCTGTTTTAAAGAAATTCATAAATATAGCAGGTAATAATCTGGGTGCTGGTTTTGCCCCATGAGTACACGCTATCGCAATACTGTATTCGATATACTTACCGATAGTCGTTTCTTTATAGTCAATCACGGTAATAACCAGTAAAGCTTTTTTCCATAGACGAAATGGATGGATACCTGCGGGAAGAAACTGCTTTGCTTTCTCCGGATTTATTGGAAAAATAGCCATCAATGCAGGTGAATTACTGGTATTGACGGGAAGCTTAAAGGGAATCCCGTCCACTAATGAATAACGACCGGTATATTGCTTTATACGCTGGGGAATGCAAAACATATTATTACCTCTTGAGCAGTGTTTATTAAGTGTTAGTTTTTTCCAGTTCTTGAATAATTAAAGGAAAGGTATCTTGTGCCGCATTTTTACCCATAAACACATCAAGGTGCCCGTAATCAGGCAGGATGTGAAGTGTATGGTAATTTTGACGCAGAGCAGAAAAGTACTCATAAGTGTTTAGCTGACTTTGAGGCAGAAAACATAAATTGTTTGCACCGGTAAAAAAAGCGAATCGTGCGTCTGTTTTAGGCGTTGCCTGGACAAAATCATCTGGTAATTCTTTAAATCCCTGAACAGAAACCAGATTTCCAACGTTGATGCAGCGGGTAATTTGTTCAAAAAAGCATAAAGGAACGGCAGCAAATTCCTCCTTCAACCATTCATGGGTTTCCTCATTCAAATTTTCATGACTCCACAGCGCTGGAAAGCCGCTGCCATAAGTAAAGCTGACTTGCTTACAAACGGCATTATTGCATTCATGATGGGTCAGATTGACTAACAAGGTTATTATTTTTGCAATCAACGTAGGCGCCTGTACACCCCAGTGAGGATTGAGATACTGGCTCATGACTTTAACTAAGGGTAATAAATAGGTGAGTTTAAAGAGTGACCATTTAGACACCACAGGATGTAGTGATACGGCATTACTTACAATGGTTGTGACTTCTGGAATTAATCCGGCCATTGCGGACATGGTAAAACTGGTTGAGCCCTGGCAATGGATAATCGCCTTGATCTCACTGACGCCTGTTTCTGCAATAACCGTTTTTACCGCCTGAGGATGATCATATAAGGCTGCCTGATCCAGCGTCCATAAGTTCGGCGCAAAATCGATGCTTGCCCTCCAGTTTTCCAGCCAGACATCATAGCCCTGTGCTATTAATGCATCGACAATCGTCACCTCTACTGGTGCCCGAAAAATATTGGCACGTACGCCAGCACCATGAACTAAAAGCACAGGACATTTACTGGGCGGCTTTTCTCCTTGAACATTAATCAGGTTTAATGCCATCCCATCCCCTGCAGTAAAAGGAATGACTCTTTCAGTATATTTGTGTTTAAAAGCGGGGACTTCGGCTACCATTTTTGACTCCTTATAGCTTAGGAATATGCATAAAATAAATTTTTCATGTTATGAGCGCAGGGGGCTTGAATACACTTGCAGACCGGCCGTCCGCGCTCTCAAAAAAAACAGCTTACTCAAGTTATTTGCGGCACATCTCCTGATTGGAAAAACTTTCAAAAAAAAAGACTAAGAGCGTTAGCAAATCAGCGACAAAAGGTTTAAGAGGATAAGAATACACCATTTACCCTAAAAACAAATGACCCATATGGGTCAAAATAATGCCCTTTTTACTTATCTATCCAATAACGTTAGGTAACGACGTCTACAAAAAGAGTTAAACAAATGTAACCGTTCACTTTCTGAGACGTTTTCCCCCAGGCTCCACAGGGAAGAGGGGGAAAGTTAAAATAGATTATTCTTTTCCTTACCATTCTGCCAATTTGAGTTTAGTTTCAATTTTTTTAATTTTACCGCTCTGCATCTCTTCCTTAATAAGGTTTCCTTCCTTGTCAAATGCTCGAACAGTGAGCCGCTGTTTATTTCGATCTATATCAAGCCGGCAAAAATTATCTTCTTGTGTGAAATTATCCGCTTTGTAATCCATTTTGACACCATTCGCCAGGTCAAAGGTATCCTGTTGATTTTCCAGAGTTGAGTCATGAACATAGTTGGATGGGTCGCCATCTGCAAAAGGGAATGGCCAGTAAAAGGCTGAAGAAGTGATAGAAAATGCCCTTAGATTATTAGCCTCTTCAGTACCGGAAAAAATGATTTGCGCAACATTCGAGCAATGAATATCGCCAGATAAAAAAATAACATTTTGAATATTATTTTCTACAATATAATCCAGCAGAACTTTTTTTGTCGTAGGGTAGGCAGGCCAGGAATCACTCTCTTCTTTATTGCATTTACTTGACTTTTCTCTGGCATCAATTGGGTTAGGAGCAAACACACTAGAAGTAACCAGAAATTTTGGCGTATTCCCACGCTGGTTTTGTTGATTAAGTAGCCATTCCAGCATGCGTGATAATTGATTTGGCTCACCACCCAGTGCAGGCCTACCCAGCATATGATTTTCACTTAGATCCTTATTTTCAGTATTCAGATATCGTTGTGTCCGGGTATCCAGCACAAAATACGGGTAACCTCCACATTCAAAGGTGTAATATAAACGTGTACCAAACGTTCTTGGTCCGTGGCACCATTGATAGCTCATATAAGCATTCATGGCCAACACGAATAATTGACGTTTTGATCCATTCACAAAGCGATCTTGAGTCCAGTTATCCTCAATCTCATGATCATCCAGAATCATATATTGAGGTACAATACGTAGCAGCTCACGCATATTTAATGAACTAAATGCGCTTTGGTAACGTTCTTGAAATTCCTCAAAGGTATCAGCGCGACCCACAGGAACCGATCGATTTAACTTATCCGCATATATTTGATCACCGACCATCAGCACAAATCTGGGTGCTGGTTCCTTTTTACTTGGTTTAGAGACTTGTCTGGCAATGGGCCCAAAAATGCGATCGGCATGTTTAGTTCGCCAGAGTATGCCAGGAAACCGGCAAGAACCTAGAATAAAACTATATTGATCAATCAGCTTGTTGGCATCAGGAAATGTCTGGAATTCTGCAATGGAACGGACACCCTCCAGTTGCTGATCATCTAACAGAATATCTCGCCAGACTTTTGCATCAGGTAATCGAGAGACAAGTTCCTGATCATTTATCATGAAGTCATCGGGAAATGGATCATCAATTGTTAAAGTAGCGACCCTTACGGTATATTTTGTATCAGCTTGTAAAGGTTGAAAATCAGTAGCTGAGTCTATACCAGACTCTTTACCTAGTAGAAATGTACCGGTACGATCATACTCTCGATGCAGTCTAAAATAATAAATAGGAGAATCCGTAACGGTTTTACCATTAATAGCAATGATGGTAATAATACCAAGAGTTCGCCGCGATGCAGACAGATCAGTCTTTTCATCTTCCGGATCACCAGCCCTGATCCAGATTCGACAACAATCATCGGCGGTATGCCCAACAATAGGACCTAATCCCGGAATACGTAAACTACTCATAATCTACTCCTGATAAATTAAAGTTGCTGGATTATGTTTATAATACTGCTTAAAAAAATTAACCCAATCTACACATTTTTGATGCTTTCCTTGAGACTTACTAACAGGCTACCAGGCCAGAAATTACTTCCTTAGAGGCAAACTATACCTTTTTGAAACGGGACTTTATTCTTTTTCATCCTGATTCTGTTTTTTAGTTGATACAGCAATTATAGCCCGTCTCTGGAAATTTGCTGTGAATTGCAGGTCATCATGTTTAGCCAGGTAGGTTGATTTATCTATCTGACTCTTTGGCTATGTATCAGTGTCGTGATATAAAGATAAAAGCTATTAAAATATAATAATAAAGGCTGAATTAAATGGTTCAACTAGCTGATGCGATAGACCTGAATTCAATATTGGCTAACGCTCCAGGGAATCCACTGATCTGGAACTACTTTCTTACAGAATTGACCCGGCAATTGAATTGTAGCTCCGGTGTTCTACTGGTTACTGATCTCATTAAACGAGAAAATACGCATTTTCTTTTCAGTGTTAATATCCCGCCAGCGTATCAGAAGAAATATGAAAATGACTTAAACAGACTGGATTGCTTTAATTATCTTATTAGCAAAAGCCCAAAAAAGATTTTTTTTAATCAAACACTGAACAACAACCATTACCAGGAAATCAGCGGACACTTCAAACTGCCAGCCAATCAGAAATACCGGTTCGGTGTATCGATCCCCTGCAATCATAATCATGCCCTCAGCCTGATATTAAATCGTAAAAATGCGTTTAGTGATGAAGAACAGCAATATATTAACAGGACTTTGCAATCCACTATCCCTGCTTTAGAAAAAGCATTGCACGGTGAGCAGCGATATAAAATAAACAGTCAAATTCTACCTTACATGGGCGACCATTTTGACGGGTATATTATTATTGACCGATATTTAAATATTCTATTTTCAGACCCTGTTTACACTTCCATTATCGGCAAACTGGCTTGCGTCAACATTTCTGGTGACCGGTTTGGTATGACTCCTCCGGCTATTGAGCAGCAGTTATTAACATTAATTGACAATAATCAGGGCACAGATTCGATTCACAACCAATGCCATGTCTGTCAGATTTCACTGATCCCCATTTCAAGTTTAGAAAACCTGTACAAATGGGAATGTTTTAAAGATAGCTTTATTCTTGTATTTACGCATTCTAAAGATAAAAATCCTGCGCTGAATCGCCTGTCAGAAATTTATCAACTCTCTCGATGTGAAGCCCTTTGTGCTCTGCATTTTATGAAAACGCCCTCTATTCCTGACGTAGCGACGAGTACTCACCGCTCCCAGGAAACGGTAAGAAATCATATTAAACATGCCATGAAAAAAATGGATGTACATAATCAGGCGGAATTGATGAAGAAATTAATTACCCTGTCAGCTTTATAAGCTAAAAGAAGTACGCATCAATTACTTAGGATCGTGCACCAAATAAGGTATGCATCTTAAAATGGGGCGCAGGTCTTTAGTCTGCATTGTAAAAGGCGGACTAAAGATCCGCGCCCCATTGTGTCGAAGTTACTTCATGCGCGTTCCTTAAAGCTGCTTTGGGATCACAGGCGGGCTCGTCTACTTTGTGCAATCCAGCCAATACGCCAGTTCCGGTTTATCCAATAACAGTTGGACAAAGTTTTTTGCTGCAACTAAATTTGCACATGCCTGCTCACTCAAATCAGTACCCAATTCAAAATTCAAGCCCTGAATACTTAATAAAAAGCTGGGGGGAGGCTGTTTATGCACAACCCGCTGATAAACCGATAATACCGAAGAGGGACTCATTGCATGAGTGGTATAGCTTTTGTCCTGTTCGGGAGCAAGTTGCATAAATGAAAAAGCCTGCTCACATGCGACTGAGGCATCAACAAATAACACCAATTGGCGAGCTTCCAGATCAAGGGCATGTTCAATCTGTAATTGAAAATCAGTTATGACCTCAAGCCCCTCAAAGAAGCTATTTTGTTCAATATATTCAATTAGTAACGGTCCTAAAGCATCATCACCACGACTTAGGTTACCATAGCCAAAAACTAACACATTTGTCATTATTCAAATAAATCCCATTATTGGATTAAAAATTAGCGCATAACTACATTTAGCACACTCTGTTCAATAAATATATCACAGCAATACTGGCTATTTTCCTGGTGCTAAGGGGCTAACAACTTCCCGCCTTAAAAATATAATATATATTCAACATTAAAATCTATTATAATATCAATTCCAAAGGGGACGACCAGGTTTCGACGTGGGTAGCAAAACCTTAGGGGCATGTCGAGGACAGTACACCTCGTAAAATCTACTGAACTTAAAGTATTCGCAAATGACGAAAACTACTCAATGGCTTTAGCTGCTTAAACACAGCACCATTCTCCTGACTATCTGTGCTTATGCGGGTAGGTTCTTCGGAACACTCAGGAGTCACTCTACATAAGATCGCGTTAAGAACTTTGTTCGGAGTTCAAACACGCTAAATCCAATCGAAATCGCTAAAAGTATCTTGGTCCGACGGGTAGCTTCTAGCTAAATCAAAAGCGCGGAATAAACATGTAGATCCAAAGGCGGAGTGCTTGCGGACGGGGGTTCGATTCCCCCCGTCTCCACCAAGATTACGTTTTATAAAACTTTAAAAATACCCGAAAAACCCTGTTAATGCTAGGTTATCGGGTTTTTTTATGCCTGTAGCATCCTACAAGGTTGCATAAAATATTACCTGATTACGTACAACTTACAGCCATTTTAAAATAAATTTTAAAATATCAGTATATTAAGCGTCTCGTCATTTTCGCAGTCTACCCAGTCAAGCTTGGGCACAAGCTTTATCGAGAATCTTTGCTTAGCCCACAAGATTCCTGCTGAAAGCATCACTGCCATTAAGTCAAGGAATAAATCTATATTAAACAAAAGGTTACCCTGTGGGTTGGGTTAGCTTATCTAGCGAAGCGTAGATATCGTAACCCAACAATGCCTCGTTTGGAGCCTACCTTTTTATTGCTTTGTGCTGTAAGCAGGTATTTATTTCTACTCCATGCCAGTTAGTTTGTACTTTTGCTTGCTTGGTGCAACGACTTTCTGACTTAGTTAGTCCCTGACAACCATACTCCTTACTTTGTAGGCTCTTTAGCTGTTCTTTAATCTCCTTAACTGTCGACTGCCTCGCTTTCTTTTTTTCTAAAAATCTAAAATTCCCCTACTTAGTTCTAAATCATCGACTACGCCATAGTTTGGTCCCAGCTGAGTAGTCCATGCAACTGTTTTTGCCCCCCCCCAATAGGGAGGAGGTGGTTTGCCCATGTGTGTAATTGGAATCTGAATTTCAATGGTTGGGATCGATCCGGTCAATAAACCAGAAAGTCCTTTGGGCCTGCCGTTAACATTTACAGCTGCCGCTGCTTTGCCAGCGAATCGAGTCTGGGCTGCAATTGCATTATTAGCACTATCCGTTGTCTGTTGGGTAAACATAATAGCATCTGCAGTCAGCTGGCGTGGCCCCCGCATTGTCATTTTTCGTGCGTGTCCAGCGCTTGCGTAAAATGCTTTGGCTTCGATTGCTACGAATTGGCCTGCTTTTAATCCGAGCGCATTGTCTTCAGTGGCCTGGCAAAGCATATCGATGATCCGGAAGACTTTTCTACCTTTTGCAGTCTTAATTGTAAGATCAACATAAATCTGCTCGCCCAGGAACTTTAAACCGGCGGCATTTAGGGTCTGTTCCAAAACGGCTTTCTCTCCATAATTTCCCATTCGTTTCATAAAACGCCAAAACTCACTGGCTTGTAGTTTTCGGATCTCATCGGCATCCAAGATTGCCTGAAATTTGAAGTTATTTTTTTGACCTAATCCGTGTTTCAAAGCATATTCAATATCAGCGGGTAACACCGCTGAAGCAGAAGTTACTGGACCTCCACTAAGTGGAATACCATTAACTAAACTCTGATATTGATTAAGGAACTGAATATTGTTGGCAGTTGGTGGTAAACGGGTAGATATATCGTCAACGATGCTGTTGGTAGATGATGCATGGGAACGAGGTTGTACATCATCAAATAATTCTTCGAAGTCTTTCTTGCGCATAGTTTCGCGCTGACGTTCAATGTCTTCCACAATCATATCCGTCTCTTTATCTCGATACTTAGTGGGCTTTGGTTTACCTTGTAACTCAGGCCTAAGAGCTTCTGATCTTTGAGTTTGTCGTTGCTCGATGGTGGTTTGTCTATTTTTAATTTTTAGCCTTTCGATTTCTTCTTTTGCTGATCGAGCGCTAATACTTGATTCTTCTAACGAGTCAATCTTTGGATGGGGTTTTGAAATGATGCCTTTGTCAGACTCTAGCGTTAGTCTTTTGGTGTTGTCCAGACCTGGTTTGTTAATAGACTTTGCTTTACTAGCTTGCTCCAGCACTTCTCTTGCCATTTTACCTGTACTATCGATATTTTGTTGCACGGGTTTCCAGATTAATTTTGCCAACTTAGAAACCGGTATGATCGATATACACTCAAGTGCCAAAAAAAACGAAGTCAGGTTACGTTTGTCATTGACTTCGACTACCTTTAAAAACGGATCGATCTCCGTGAATCGTGACTGAGATGTTGTTTTTTGGTAATTAATACGTGCTTCAACAGCACGATGTAAAGCAGTGCCAACACCTGCGGTGCTGATCATTCCGAGGAAAATTGGAGACAAAGCAAAACCTAGCGGTAGTGCTAATAGTGTAATGAGCCCAATGATTAGTAGTGCGAATTCAATCCAGTCTATCCAGCCGGTTTTTGATTGAAAGCGAGAAGATATTTCCTTAACGGCCCCAAGTAGTGGATCATTTTCGTTAAGAAAATAGGGCAGGCCAGCAGATTCGAAAACGGGTTTGTATTTAAACCAATCGATGGTGTTTGTCTCGCTTTTAATAAACTCATCTGAAAATCGTTTATTTGATTTTTTTAGATCGGCGTGCAACCGCAATATCACTTTCATTATTCGGAAATGTCGGTTGACGACATTAGTCATGCGGACACTGTTTGCTAAGAAGTAGCCTTTATCTGACCAGGAAAAATAACTGTCATATTCCAAAGGCTCATAGTGTCTTAGTAAGAAGATGATTGGATGCTTAGATATCAGCCGTTGTCGTAACTTTGAAATATTGTCTTTAACGCCTAGAACTTTGGTGAGTCCCTCTCTCCTATCGCGAAATGGTGATAAGCCATAGAAAGTCCATTCCTTTAACCAACCGCCAACGCCTTCCCACTTAGGGCGTTTTGTATTGATCACTTTTCCGACATTGCTTCGTCCACCGATGGTGTCTCCAGAACCTTGAACTATGGTTCGGTCATAAGTATCTGGTAACACATATTGTTCTACCTCTGCTTGAGTATCAGGAGTTGGACCAGTATCAAAGAATAGGGGCTTGCCACTGCTGGTTTTATTTCCGGACATGATGTTGTTAGCCAATAACGACTTAAGCTCGACTGTAAGAGGAAGCGGTATGCCCTGGGCGACCACCAACATTTGCGCGATGTAAGCTGCCAATTCTGTAGTGTCGCTTGGGTTCTGGTAATTCGCACGAATGGAACTAACAATTCCACTGCGGCGCGAGTAGATTGTATTGCCGAGCAATTTGGCATCGACTTTCAATTGTGATTCGAAGAGCGAAAGATCATGCTCGTAGGCTTTTTTGAAGTCGTCGTAACTTACCCAGCCATAAGCCGGCGCACGTTGTTCTGTGATAGCGGTGTATTCCGGGTGAACGCCTGGAGAGTGAATTCGAAGATCTCTATCTTGCAGCTTTTGTCTATGCTCTTTTAGCAGCATCGGATTAGCGTGGATATAGCGGAGCCGTTGAATTACCACATCGAGGCTTAGATCTTGATAGCCAGGGTCGCTCAGCATCAATCCATTATCTTCGACTAACGAAGAGTGCGCAAAATCTAGAATGGGCGAATCCACAATATTGGCTCCTTCACTCATCGCGAATTCAAGCAATTAATGCAACACCCTGTGATTTATTTATATCAACCCCCGTTATTTGGCAAATACTTCCCATGGAGTTCTGTAATTTAACCCTTTTCTTGGACGATGATTAAGTGCTGTAATGGCACTATCAACCTCATCTTGAGTTACCTTATCCAAAGGTTCTTTTTTAGGGAAGTATTGCCTTAATAAGCCATTGTGGTTTTCATTTAAACCTCGTTGCCACGAATGATACGGTTTGGCAAAATAAGTGCCGCAGTCAAGTGTTTTTGCAATGGCTTCATGCCCACAAAACTCACGTCCATTATCAAAGGTAATCGTGTGAACCCAACGTTTAAAAGGCTCAAGAGCATTGATAATCGCCTCTTTCGTTAATTCAGATTCTTTACGCTCAATTGAGATGGCGAAGTTGAGCTTTGAGACCCGTTCAGTCAGCGTCACCAATACGCCTTTATGTCCTTTACCGATAACAGTATCTGCTTCCCAATCACCTAAACGCGTTTTATCATCAACCACTTGTGGTCGCTCATCAATATCAACACGGCTGGGTATCGTTCCGCGATAATCATTTTTTCCATATCGCTTACGATAAGGTTTGGCTTGATGCCTCAAATAAGTATACAAATCGCCACCGGCTGCTTTGTTAGCTAAAATATAACGGTAAATAGTCTCATGACTGACGGAGTCCTTACCTTGTTGTTTTAAGCGTCCTGAAATACAGTCAGGGCTCCATTTCTCTTTGATTAAAGGCGTTATTATCTGTTGTAACTCAGCCGTCATCTTGATGTTTTTGGGCTTATCAATATGGCGTTGTTTAGCTATTCTCTCAGCTTGCTTGTAACGATAACCACACTGACCTGTATTACGCGTAATTTCACGTCCAATAGTCGATTTATGACGCCCCAATGTGATGGCTATTTGATTCTTAGAAACGCCTTGTTTTAGTTGCGTATAAATGTAAAATCTTTCCTCTTGGGTTAGATGGTTAAACGTGTTCATTGAGCACCTCTTTTTAGTTTCAGGTTTTAGTCGACGGAAACTATACCATCTAACCCTTTAAAGAGGTGTTGCAGTTATTATATGAATTCGGGCATGTCAAAATCACATGCATTTGATTATTCGCTGTCTTGCGTATCGACCTCTACCGATACATTGTCTGTTCCGCTAAGTTCGATGCGACGATCAATATCTGGATCCGAATAATCTCCAGACTGTATCTTGGCGACCCGACGTATAACCTCGACTTCTCCGAGATTTCGTTCTGAAATTGCTTTCTCAACATCTACGCTTCGATGTGCCAATTTAAAATCTTCGAGTAGTGGATGAGAGCCCGGTAATGCTTCAATAAACAATTCTCCTGTCGGTACTACAACGTCTTCACCTTGTCGGTGGGCAATTCGTAAGCTTTCAACCATCCAGTGTTGTAGCTCTTTTTTATCGTCGTCATTCAGCTCTTCATTGGTCCAGGCACAATGTGCGATATCTAATATTTCATTAGCGCTCAGGATCTCGCCTTCTGGGTCGGGATCATAAACATTAAACTCTGAATCCAGAAAATCCTGCATCATGTAATCTGTCAACGCATTACTTTCCTTGAGAGCAAAGAGGGCATAGTTACCTTTAAATCCCAAAATCTTATTTAGGTCAGCTACTTCATGTAGTAAACGTTTTTCTCCGAGTTTCGCTCCAGGCATCTTCAAAAAGCCTTTGACATTATTGTATCCAAGTTTGCTAGGCAGGCTTGCCGATACCATCCTATCGGAAAATGCTGAAGTGGAAGACACGAATTTCGCCTTAGCCGCAGGGATTGGCCATTGAATCTCCAGATCATAAAGCCGCATATATCGTTGATCTGGAACCTCGGCATGCCAGATCGCTTGCATATAATAAAGAATATTTTGCTTGATGTGGGCCTTTAACTGATCAATAGCAATTCTTCGATTGTAACTTTCCTTTACACCGGAAACGTAGGCTGAAGTTGCACGCTCAAGAGAAGACTTGGCATTACGCACACTGGCGTCAGCATTCGCTAAATCAGCTTCAAACCATTCTAAAGCTTGTCGCGCGGCATCGTATTCTGGATCGGTTAATGGATCGCTTTCCTTATCCTTTTTTCCAAAAAGCGCATCACGCGCCTGGGTGCCTGGGCTTAAGAAATGCCAAACGTCTCGTAGACGAGTGCCAACTGTATTTCTCTCCTCATCTGCTTCTTCCTCGGAGAGCTCGTTTGATGCTTGCTTTAAAAAGCCGTCAATACGCATACGCCCTAGTTCGCGATTTTGATAATGAATTTCAAAATCCCGCTTGTAGGATTCCAAAATATCAATTTGAGCTAGCCACTGTCGTTTGAAAACTTGGAGACTTATCTCGTTGCCAGTGAATGACACAGACAACATTTCCAATGTCACGAGGTGTTTCTCATCCAGTAAAACATCACGTAGGATCCAGGCATGTCGTAACAACCATGCTTCATTAATTTCGTGAGGAGCAGGTACATCAAAAGCAACCATAACTACCGGTTCTACATTGTGCAATCTTTCTTTAACATGGAAACGTTGCTGTAATTCGTAAAACAAGTAGGTGACTGTGAGTTCGTTATTTGGATTCTTGATTTCAATTTCACTACCATGCTCCATGTCCTCGGTAGTTGCTGCTGTGAGTTTAACGGTTCGCTCATCTTTATATTCTTGAACGGAATGTTTAACAGCTTCTCGTAACTCCGTTTTCTTACGCGATGATTCAGATCCTTGGTCAGTTGAAAAATCTCCTGAGGCCTCAAAATTATTGTAATCAACTTTGGTGCCAAATTTTCCAACCATTTTTGAATCTACTTTCCTGTTTATTTCGCCGGTAATTTTTGACGTATCCTTGCGATCACGAGTATCGGCAAAGCTGGATAGCACTTTATTTAAGGATTTATCCTCAGTTTTAATATTATGCTTAACACTAATTTTACGAATTTCTCCGGGTGACAACGGTATGGTGCTCACCAGTTCCCCTGCTTGGAATCCCTGAGGTTCCCAAAACTGTCTATAAGTAGAAATTATTCCAAAGTTATAGGAGTTAGGTAAAAACACATCAAACTTGTATGGTTCCGCCAAATATCGTTGAAGCTCTGTAATGAGCCTGTGGACTCGTCCTATTCCAGCATTACCTTGCTGACTGATATAAGATTTTGCGGTGGTTTTCGCCCAGTCAATTTTATGTAAATTCGCTAAGGTTTGACTGGGTTCCCATTCTTCCGGCCACCATTTTTCAGCAAAAAACAATTCTGAAAATCGACTGTAATTTGGTTCTCCATTACGTCGTGGATGGTCTTGGTTAACCCTTAAATCGACATACCATAGAAACCTCAAATAATCGACATCTTCTGGTTTTAATCGATCTTGTACTGATTTAATTTCGGGGCACCATGCGGATAAATAATCCGGTATTTCCAGGTCGGCGGACAAATCATTCGCAACATGATGGAGCGTGTCGAACAGTTCTTCAAGTTCATCGATCTCAGTAAGATCAATATATGTTTCAATTTCTGGATCCAATGCCAGAATTTCTAGATACAGTTCCGTCAATTCTTTGACTGCTTCCTTATCGAGCACTGAATCCCATATATTTTTCCAGGCTATCTGCAGCGAGTTGTAATCATAGATAGCAGTAGTATCAGCAGGTCCGTTGGAAAACTCTTTGTCTCTTAAGCTGTTATTGATAGACTCGATATCAGGCCGTTTCCCCAAAGCAATATCGTAGGCTCTGCTGATCAACTCAGATAGTTTATTGTCGATGGTCTGTTCTGCCCCAGGCCCAGCTGGCTGCTCTAAGGCTGAAACCGCTGTTCGGGTTTCCTCATTTGGGGAAAATTCTGATTGTCGTTTCCTAACAAAACAATCAACTAGTAGCGTCTGAATTCTCTGTCTGGATGGTGGTTTATTTGGAAATAGAATATTTCTTGCTTCATCAGGGGACATAGCTTCGCCGGGAAACTTCGGCATTTCCCCCGTAACATCTTGTCGAACAATAATGCCTCTGCGATCTTTTGAGACTTTTGCGAGTTGATCCAGTCCCTGATCAACAACTTTCTCTTGTTTTTCTTCTGGCTTATTGTCGTTTAACCAATGCTCTGAAGAGGAGGCCGGATTTTTCGATACTCTCTTTAGTAATAATTTTTTAATGTTACTTTTGATTTCGACTCGTTTAGAGCGTTTTGCCTCTCTTCGATCCGCGGTAGTTTTGCTGACTTCCGCAAGAGTCGATTCGCGTTCCGAATATCTTCGTTCTACATCGCTGGAGAAACGTCTAAATCGTCGAATATTTAAGGGTGCCTTACTATCAGTTTGAATATCTGACTCTAGGTTATTTTCTTTGCCCTTTATATCGCCTTGGAGAGGGTCTATATCGGCGCCACCAAGTGATGTGATAACCGTAAACACCTCATCGCGTTTGATTTTCGCAACCTGAATAGGGTCGCTTACGTGGATTAGTTCGCCTGTTTTTGGTTCTGCGATGAGCAATACAATTCGACGTACTTTTGTATCTAAATCAACTTCGAACTCAACCATTCCGATGTTTGAAGTCTTCTTCATCCTAATCATCGGTGCGTCACGGAGTTTCGTTTCAGCGCGTATGTCTGTCGCGTTTCCTAGTGAAACAAGAAGTCCTTGATTAGGCTTGCCGTCTTTTCCTTGTACAATTACTTTAAAAAACATAGTCATTTTCTAATTCTCCTGATTTTAGAGTTGCCAACGTAGCATGACTAGTTTTGTTCAGCACATTCATTGAACGGCTTAGGTGAGAAGTATCCAAATTACCTGACTGTATCTTTCCGGATATTAACTAACCGATCGATGCTGATTGGTCATGCGCATACCAACGTTCTGCAATTTTGCCATTACTAATGCGAAATATCCAGACTTCTTGCATTTCGATAGACTGGTTTTGTGCAGCAACTTTACTTTGTATTGTTTCATAGACACCGATTAAATCCTGCCGCCTACAACACATCAGCAACCTTAGGGTCAGGTCTTTGATATATGAAATGAATTGTGTTATGTTATCAGCTAAAGAAAAAAATACACCGGAATGGCCGGATAAGGGTGGGGTGTTATCAAATTTTAGAGAGCACAAAGCCGAAGCTGTTAAAGCCTATAAACACTTTGGTAGTCAGAGGCGTGGACAGGCATCGCCTTGAGAGGCTTTTAGAAATCAGGTGTTTTTAGGTAACCAGCATTTTGTTGAATCTATGCAGTGTTTGTTAAATGCAGAGCAGGGCTTAAGTGAAATTCCAGGGGCTCAACGAAGGGGTATTGTCAAGCCACTGTCTGAATATGCTGAAAAATATATTCGCAATGAGGCTATTGCAAATGCTTATGCCATCGGGGGGGTATAGTATGAAATAAATTGGCGATTATTTTGGTCTGCATTATTCCACGATTAGTGGAATTATTAATAATCATAGTTCAAAGACCTGACCCCTTCTTATATAGCCGGGTTTATATTTTGTTTCGTGCGCTAACCCCTAATACTTACACATGACTTTCAGCCAATGTCTGAACAATTGCACAGCGCGCTTGTTTTTCTATAGGTACATCGGTTTCAAGCCACCCCCCTTGGGATTCTATTTTAGAGGCTAAAAACTCTTCAATATCCGGGTGGCCTGCTTGAATCATTGCGTCAATATAAAATCCTTCCAGGTTAATAAGATAATCTTCACCGCCTACGTGAACTTCAATTTCTATCACTTTATATTTTTGCATTTTGGTTATCCTCTCTGTTTTAATTATCGCTGATCATACTACTCTACTTTTTATTTTTTGAGTATTCTATATACAGACACAATGCCCATCTTCAGCTGATCTACAATAGCCAGCCTGGTTAAGTGCTGCTCTTTTAATTTATGAACTTGTGTCGCCTATTCTTTAGTCGTAGGACTTACGCCCTTTAAATTTACCTTTAGTTTTGGCTTTTCCCGCCGTGCTGCTGGTATCAATCGGCTGTTTAATGGCTTTTAATTCAGGGGGCAAGGGGGCAACCTGCTCACATCTTTTCTGAGTTTATCTTTCGTACTGATTTATGTATTTGACGCATTACTCAAATAAGCTACCCGCAATGAACTCAAGCCATTTATACTAGGCATTAACCCGTTTAGATCAAAATTTGGCGCTAAAGTCAGTCATATAAAGGACACAATACATGTTTGAATTAAAAGTAAAAAAAGCATCAGCTTCGAAAATTTCTAGTGAAGATTTAGATAATCTAATTGCTGATTTTATTGACACCATTGAAACTAGCTTATCTGAGGATTCACGCATTAAGGGTAATAAAAACCGCATTGTGATAGAAACGTCAATGACTGAAAAAGAAATTAATGACTGCGTGAAACCCGTACTACACTATTTTAGTGATGACATTCAACTCCACTCACTTACACAGCGCTAATTTTTTATTAAAATATAGGCGTTAGCGTTTTCCGAATTTTTTTCACATAGGATCTTTGATGCGATACTTTATTATACTGATGTTTGTCTGTTCGACAGTTCAAGCCAAGGCTTACAAGTGCGAGGTGAATGGAAAAACAATCTATCAGCAAATACCTTGCGCCGGTGCGGGGAAAGAGATTGAGCTGAATGATAACTTTAGTCAGGCTGACTATAATGCGGCACAAAAAAGGATTAGCGATCATCAGGCGCAGATATCTGCGCAGCAAAAGATCGATGATGATGCGGCAGAAAAGCTACGCAAAGAGGCAATTGATTATTATACGCTGAGAACAAGGCAGTCGGTGGCGATTTCTGAACAACGACAAGCTGATGAGTTACGCCGTCAATCTGCTGCGATTGCTGAGCAGAACAGGATTTTATTGTTGCGGGCTAAGTGATAGTGGGATGCTGAAGTATCAAAGGGGACAGGTTTTTTTTTGTTTTGATAGAGTAAGCTTAGTCAATCAATCCTATGGTAGCAGTAGCAAACTATGGCAAGACAAAGGGGTCAAGAGATATGACCCCTAAATATGCTAAACATATCCCACATGAAAAAAATAAGGTCAGTATCGGTTTAATCAACCCCAAAAGTCCGGATAATGTTCACGCGGTGATGCGTGCTGCCGGCAATTTTCGCGTCGATAGCGTTTTTTATACCGGTTCGCGTTATCCACGGGCGCTCAGGCTTAATCCTAATGCGCCGGAAATGAGCCGTAAGGTGAGTGAGAATACTCTACTCATTCAGGCCCAGAGCCTGTTGGAAGTCGTGGCTGAAGGCATGAAGATTGTCTGTGTTGAGTTTGCCGAGAACGCGATGTCCTTGCCGGGGTATGAGCACCCGCACGATGTTTTTTATATCTTCGGGCCGGAAGATGGCACTATTGATCAGGAGATTATTGACCGGGCAGAAGCAGTGGTTTATGTGCCGACGGTTGGCTGCATGAATTTATCAGCTTCGGTAAATGTGCTGCTTTATGATCGTTTGGTTAAGTCGGCAGAAAGATATGACAGCAAGGAACTGATTCTCGCCAGCCGCGATACTAATAATACAGTCAAGGTTCGAGGTTAGGTCTTGTATTTATGAAATGAGTTATGTTATCAGCCAAAGAAAAATTAAGTGTGGCAAGATGGCTAGATCACTAAGGATTGAATTTTCTAAAGCGTTATAACTGGTCACTTCTGTAAATGCTTATGCCAGTGGGGAGTATTATGAAACAAATTGAAGATTATTTTGGTCTGCATTATTCCACGATTAGTGAAATTATTAATAATCATATCTGATTACGTATAACTTTCAGTCTATAGCTAAAATTCTCTGTAGCCCGTTATGGAGCTAGCGGAATACAGCATATTCATGACACCTATTCCCCGCATTCCGTGAGGGGTAGGGATAGGAAATCTGAAAAAATATAAAGAAAATTCTCTAACCTCTTTGATTTTAAAAACTTGAACATCAAGCTATAGGATTTTTTAAGGAAATTTTATTTCCTAGTAAGAACCTTTATTTCTCAGTAAAAATATTTCACTTAATTCTATTTATCCAATTGATTTTAAAGCAATAAAATTAATTTTAGTTATGTTTCTCGAAAATATAAGTGTCCGCGTATAAATCAATTATTTTTGTAAGCTATTGAAATATAAATGAATTTACTGGTGGCATGTGAATTGCTGAAGACATAGTGTGGTGGCGACATCATTTTAAGGTTTAAGTTTTTTACTTCACTATTGAGGATAATAAGATTATGACTACATTAAAAGGTAAGTTAGATAAACGGACTGCAGAGTATGATTATTGGGCGCAACGTCGCCGTTATGGCGCTGAAGGACATAATAACGCCGGTTTGTGGGTTCTTGCTTGTATGGATGAGCGTTTACCAGTAGACGAGGCACTGGGCATTCATGTAGATACGCCTGTCGGAGGTGGAGATGCGCATTGTTTTCGTAATGCGGGTGGAATTGTAACGGACGATGCGATACGCTCTGCCATGTTGACATGTAATTTTTTTGGAACTAAAGAAATGTAAGCGTCAATTAAACCACACATTCTAAACCCCTATAAAAAAGGGCACACTAATACCTCCATTTAACTTCAGAGGTATTTATGAGCCCATCTCAAAATAAAGCGGCTATGCAAGAGCATATACCACAATGGCAAGCCAGTCGTTTAACTCAGGCTGAGTATTGCAAGGTCCATGATATCAAGCCGCATATCTTCAGTTATTACAAAAAGAAATTCGGTTCGGCCAGCTCGTCAGTGCAACAAACCAGCCAACTGGTTCCGGTAAAATTTGTTGCCGAAGACAATTTAAGTGGCCCAAGGCTATCGTCGGTTATCAAAGTCACTCATACCAATGGCTTTAGCCTGGAAATACAGGCCAATACGGAACTCAGTATTTTAAAACCGTTATTGGAGTTGGTGAGGTCCATCTCATGATAAACGGTCTTGCTGTTAATCAGGTGTATCTGGCGACAGGTGTTACGGATATGCGTAAGTCCATTAATGGCTTGTCGCTGATCGTTTCAGAGCAGTTGGGCCATGATCCCTTTACCGGGAGTGTTTTTGTCTTTTGTAATCGCTCTCGCGATAAACTAAAACTACTCTATTGGGAATGTAATGGCTTCTGGCTTTATTATCGCCGCCTGGATAAGGGGACGTTCCAGTGGCCAAGCGAATTGAACGAGCAGGCTGTGTCACTAACCTCACGTGAATTACACTGGTTACTGGATGGTTTATCCTATCACCAAGTGCAAGCGCACACGGCTGTTTCTGGTCTAAAAAACAACTGATCAAGCGACTCTATTCTGCATAAAAAGAATCAATAAAACAGCAAGTTAAACCTTATTTATCAGCCTTTTAGTGGTATAATAATCACCATGAACTCACTTCCTGAGACACTGCCAGATGAGACGAATGCACTGCAAAAAATGGTGCTGGACTATCAGTCGACAGTAGATCAATTACAGGAAAAACTGACGTGGTATGAGGAGCAGTTTCGTTTGTTTCAACACCAGCGCTTTGGAGCATCCAGTGAAAAGTGTCCTGACCAAATGGAGTTGTTTAATGAAGCGGAATCGATTCTTGACGCCTTAAAGCAAGAGGAGACTGATCTTGAAGAAACGGTTAGCTATCAACGCAAAAAGCCAGGTCGTAAACCGCTCTCCAGACATCTTCCGCGAGAAGTCGTTCGCTATGAATTACCTGAAGCAGAACGTGTGTGTGACTGTGGTCATGCCTTGCATGAGGCTGGCGAAGACACGTCAGAGCAGTTAGAAATCATTCCTGCTCAAATCAAGCTGATTGAGCATGTGCAGGTAAAGTATGCCTGTCGTGCCTGCGAAAATGGCATTATTAATGCGCCTAAACCGGCACAGCCCATTCCACGCAGTTTTGCTTCGGCCAGCTTACTAGCCTACATTATTGTAGCCAAGTTTATGGATAGCTTGCCACTCTATCGCCAGGAAACGATTTTCAAGCGCTTAAGTATCGACCTTTCGCGTGCAACGTTATCAATCTGGGTATTGAAGTCCGCTGAATTGCTTGCCCCCTTTTATGATCGACTGCATGAATTACTGATCCTGCAGAAAATTCTCCAGGCTGATGAAACAACTTTGAATGTTATTCAGGATGGACGAGAGACGAAATCAAAATCCTATATGTGGCTCTATCAAAGTGGTGGTCATGAAGCTGAATGCCCAATTGTTTTGTATGAGTATCAGGCAACCCGGGCGGGTGCACATGCGGCGAGCTTTTTACAGGGCTTTTCAGGCCACTTGCAAGTGGATGGCTATGCCGGCTATCACGCCCTTGCATCAGATGACTGTCTCCTCGTCGGTTGTATGGCGCATGCGCGTCGTAAATTCGATGAAGCACTGAAAGCACTTCCCAAAGCGAGCCGCAAAAATAAAATGGGCATGGCTCAAACGGCATTACGCAAGTTCACTCGTCTTTATGCGTTTGAGAAACAATTTAAAGATCTGACAATAGAGCAGCGTTATTTGTTACGTCAGGAAAAATGTAAACCTTTGCTGGATGACTTAAAGCAGTGGTGCGATGACCATGTTACCAGGACAGCAAAAGACAGCACGATAGGTAAAGCCATTCGTTACACCCTTAACCAGTGGAGTAGCCTGATTCGCTATATTGATGACGGAAATATACACATTGATAATAATGCAGCTGAACGTCGTATCAAACCGTTTGTGATTGGGCGTAAAAACTGGTTGTTTAATCAAACACCTCGTGGAGCAAATGCCAGTGCACTGCTATACAGCCTGGTGCAAACAGCGGTTGCCAATAATCTGGAGCCTTTTGATTATCTGAAGTATTTACTTACTGAGCTACCCAAGCTTGGTAGGCATTATGAACCAGAGGCGTTAGATCAGTTTCTACCCTGGAACTTGATTGAAAAAGTTAAGCCTTTAAAGTAAGTGGAGTAGCTTGTCTAGGTGGTAAGAATCGACGGTTACAAAGAAATTGTAATTGTGCAGCATACTCAGTGCGGCATGCTGTCAGCGAATGCTCAGGACCTTGAAAAAATGTTTAATGACAAAGGCATAGAAACAGACGATATGGTACTTGATCCAACATTGCCTGAACAAAAACTTGGAAAAGGTTCATTTGCAAAGTGGATCGGAATGATGGACGATGTCGATGTAACTTGTATGAAAACGATTGATGTTTTTAAGAATCATCCACTTATACCTAAGGATATTATTATCAGTGGCTGGGTTTGGGAGGTTGAAACTCGACGATTGAGAGCGCCTACACTTGATCCTGAAAAAAGGTTAAGAACCGATGCGTCTTCTACTGCGTTTGGGGTGAACACTAAACAACCTGCGCGTTGGGGTTAAAGGGCCATACATGACTGGAGAGTGATAAAACATTCTCCAGTTTTATTATAGTTGAGGGTAAAATATGCCAACTTATGATTATAGATGCACTCAATGCAAGGTGCAGTTTGAAGCAAATCATCGAATGAATGATATTCGTCCTACCTGTCCAACTTGCGGCGGGGCATGTGAGAAACTCATTCTATCGCCCCCCGCTGCGCATGGTTATAAAGCGCTCGGTCGTGAACAGGCGATGCACTCGCTACAACCGAAAGCATCGAATAATGGGCATCAACATGGCCCCAGTTGCGGTTGTAAGTCATCGTCATCATGACATTCTGTGCCAAGCAATACATAAAGTTGAATTTTCATAGACAAGGTCTTTGATGCTCATGAAAAATAAATTATTGTCTCGCTTAACTCCAACTTCATTCCTTCAGGCTTTTGTAATTCAAAGTATGAAGTTATGGCGCAAGAAAAATTCAGAGCAAGAGAGCAATGACAAATATATCCAACATCTTGGCTTGTTGGCGAGCAGTTCTTTAGAAAAAATTGTCAGGGAGAAATTAGAGTATGAAAAGACATTAACGCATGACCAATATGCCGATGTTATCATCGAAATTAAGAATCAAATTGGTGGCGGATTTTCCAGGGTCTCCAGCGATGTAGGTACTATCCGCGTTGAAAATACACGTTGTCCGTTTGGTGAGATGGTAAAAGGAACGCCTGAGCTGTGTCAAATGACATCTTCGGTTTTTGGTGGTATTGCCGCGCGAAATTTCGGGTACGCAAAAGTCGAATTAACAAAACGGATTGCTACTGGGGATAGATATTGCGACATCAGTATTCATTTGGATAAGGCGCTGAGTCAGGCGATATCTGGGGATGAATACCACAACCAGGAAAGCTCGATCATTTCTAAATTGAATTCTAGCGAAACTATTGTGCAGGTAACAGAGGGGATAGAGAAAAATTGGTATCAGTGTGGAACGATTGAATCTGATCCTCAGCAAAATTCGCAAAATATCATTATTGGGCAATCGCAAGCGATGCGAGAAGTTTTTAATTCAATACAGATCGTTGCTCCGACCATGGTTAATGTATTGATAGGTGGTGAGACAGGGGTTGGTAAAGAGCTTATTGCTCGAGCGATACACGCCGCAAGCGGACGTAACCCGGAAAGGTTTATTGCTGTAAATTGTGCTGCTATAGCTGAGACTTTGATTGAAAGTGCTTTATTTGGCCATGAAAAAGGTGCGTTCACTGGCGCTTATAATGTGCATAAGGGATTTTTCGAGAGAGCTTGTACTGGTACGCTGTTTTTAGATGAAATAGACAGTTTGAGTTTGTCGGGGCAAGCAAAATTGCTACGTATACTTCAAGAAGGTGAATTTGAAAGAGTGGGTGGCAGACAGGCGATCAAGGCGGATGTCAGGGTTATCGTTGCCGCTAATCAATCAATTAAAGACATGGTGTTAGCCGGTGATTTTCGAAAAGATCTTTTTTATCGGTTAAACGTTGTTCCTATTCAGATCCCACCTTTGCGCGATCGGCGTGAAGACATTGGGACTTTAACTGATTTTTTTCTAAAGCAGTTATCGAATAAATATCAAAAGCCTGGAAAAACTCTTGGTGAAAAGGCATGGCACAAAGTGATGATCTATGATTGGCCCGGGGCAATATCCGGGAATTGGAAAGCGTCTTGGAACATGCATTTCTGTTCGCACAGGGAGCTATTATTGAGAATGTTTCTGTCGATTGTACTGATTTAGATTTAGGTCATATTGACACGGGAAGTCTTAATATGACAAAGAAGAAAGTTGCTTGTGAAGTTGAAGTTCAGATGCTTCATGATGCATTAAAGAGATTTTCTGGAAATGTGAGTGCAACCGCAAAAGAATTTGGAATGACTCCACGAGCGGTGCACCAGAAACTGAAAAAACATCATATCGAAGCGGCCATTTATAGAAACAAATAGAAAACCAGTCCGCTTATAACATCGCGACAGTTGTATCAAAGCAGTCAGAGGCATTGATTTTATTGTTTTTGTTAGAGTAAGCTTATTTTAAGTGGCCTTGACAAGGCAATATCATGGCTTGATTAGTGCGCTTAAACCTTCCGGGAATTCTTCAGCATATTGTTCAACGAGGAAATAGTCGACAAGTCAGCTTATTTTCTGAACAAGATTAACCCCTTTATTTATCCAGGCTTAAAGAATATAGTCAAAAGTATAATGTTGCAGTGCATAGCTATTTCTTAATGATTCATCATGTTTATTCACTGGCAATCCCAAGAGAGAATGATGTGAGAGAAGATGTAAATCAACGCTGGTTGATAGTGACAATTATTTTTAGTGGTCAGTCGATATATTGAGTAGAATCCAGCCCAGCACAGATGGTAAAACACCTCGTTGAGTATCTCTGGTCAAGCTATCAATCCAATGCGTAGGGCAGGTCAGTTGAGTTTCTAACTACTCATACTTGTTACCTATCATTAGGTCTTTCTGATAAAGAAAGACAAGATATGTATAAGAACCTGTCTGCATCAAAACTTTCAGCTAATACGATAAAAGAAATATGCGATGCAACAAATAAAGCCCGGGTGTTAGGGTGTGACAGGTTTAAACAGCAAATAGAAGATCAAACTGGGCGGTGTTCGCCATCTCAGGTACGGGGTGGCGATAAAAAATCTGAAAAATATAAAGAAAATCAATTACACTGACCTTTTTGATGAATTCAGGCAATAACAATGTTAAATTCATTATAATATTTTTTTAGCCAAATTCTTGAAGTCTGAAATCGACAACTTCCCAAGGTATTCATTCATTTAAAAAACAATATGTTGCCATTCATTTATTTTTAGATTAACGAAAATCAGTGGCTGATAAGCCTTACTAAAAGAGGTATAAAGCAATGAACAAAATTTTTGCCCCAACAAAACTTTATTTGCGCATATTTGCATCAGTCACTTTGGCAGGAATGAGCGGTTTAGCAACTGCTGATGTTTCGAAAAAGCCACCCCTTGATAAGCAAGCTAACGTGATTGGTTCGCCTGTTTCAACACTTGTACCAAAATCAGTTGCTGCCGGCTCAGACCCCGCTAATGAAAAGACGAGTAATGAGCAACGAGAACTATTTACTCCGCTATCATTCAGAAGCAAGCACGATAAGGACAGTAAATATCCTGATCGAGAAGCACACAAGACATCAAAAAAATCATTTAATTTTGTTCTAGGTGGGTTGTTTCCCAACGATATAATTCTCTCTAGCAGTTTGAAACTAAAAGGAAACAGAATCACTAGTTCGAATGGCCCAAGAAAGCTGGAGGCGAATCTACGCATCACTACTGACCCTGTGGAAATTCCTGGAATTAATAATTTCATTCAGGATTGGCTGTTCCCACAGTTAAACTCTGTAGATACAGATCCAAAAGGGACTAAGACGTCGTGGGTGCAAATGTATTCCACTGTCAAGAATCAATGGACAGGGACTCCCAGAAACAATTCGATGAGCGATCTTGTTCAGATTGGCTACATGGGGCCAGGCGCTGATCAGTTGGCAACTAACGATACATACTGGAATGCAAATGGAACCTCCTCGGATGATCTATTTGCAGATATCCAGATGGCTGAAAATTACAATATAGAGTCACTATGGGGACTATATGATCCTGAGAATATTCTTCTCCATTCAGACTTCGATGAGCACGCCCTGCGTCAGAATATAGACAACCTGCTAGACCCTAAGGCAACCCCCAACCCGGATTTATGGTACCCCAGCATTCTCTATACTTTCCAGCATGCTAACATCAAAAACCGGGGAAACCTGACTGCTCCTGTACTGATTATCCAACCCGGTGATGATGTTATTTTAAATTTTTCCAATGATATTAAAATCGGAACTCTAAGCCAGAAAGAACTTGAACTCTCCACACTAATCGCCAATAACACATATGGCAACAGTGCCAGTGAAGGCCTGGCAGGAAGCACGTCAACCAACTTTCATTTGCACGGTTCACATACAAACCCGACAGCTTTTGGAGACAATGTGGTGGCGCGATATACCTCTGGCCAGTCATGGACAACAAATATCGAAATCCCAATCGATCATGGTGTTGGTTCCTACTGGTATCACTCCCACTATCACCCTGCAGTCAATCAACAAGTTTATGGTGGCTTGTCAGGGTTTATGCAGATCGGAGATCCTCTGGCAAAAATTTCGGCTCTTGCAAGTACGCCAAGAAACCTTGCCATTCTAAAACTTTCCCAGATTGACAGTAAGAATGGTGGTGAAGACCTTCAGCTAACGGGCTACGATAATATTGGCACTGGGGTTAATAGACTGACAATGGTGACTGTTAACGGGCAATTCCAGCCTGAAGCTGATGCAGGAAAAGGCGGTTGGCAATCACTGACCCTCAGTAATCAAACCAATAATGCACAATATCAGATTATACTGATTCACACAGACAAGTCTGGAAACAGGGAAACGCTAAAACTTTTCCAGTATGGCGAGGATGGTCATCAATTCCCTCAGATTCTTGAAGTAACAGGTGTGCTGGGTCAGAACTCCCAGAATTTTGGTTCTGGTGAGTCTGCTCCACCAACAGCCTATGCACAAACTCAAAATGCACTTGTCCTACCCCCTGGTAAAAGGGTCGATATTCTAGTCTATCTTCCAGAAGGTACTACTGAACTGGCATCAATATACTCATTTAAACACCCAATAACCAATGAGGAGTACTTTGTTCGCAATGCAGGTCGCTACCCCGAATTAAGTAACGCAAATACCACTGCTAGCGGAGGTAATACATCAATGAACCCTGCTGGACTCACTGGTTTTGGAGCACTGGCAACTTTTGTCGTTGACCAGCATGTTGAGATGCTATCTCCAACAGAACAAGCTGAAGACATTCAGGCGTTCAATGCAACAATCAAGATTCAGGATATTCAGCCTACCACAGTTGCCGAGGATTATAATCCCAATGCAGTACCTCGGATTGATCTCTTTGCTACGTCAAACGGACAAGAAACCTGGACTCCGATCCGGTCACGCAGTTTCAGCTTCTCACGTACTCTGGTAGGGCCTGAGAGTGAATGGGACGCACCCACTCAGGCTCAAATCAATGACTATGAAGAGCAGAACCCGGGGAATGATTTCACACGCTATCAAGTGCTACCCATTGCTCTAAATGGTAACCAATTTTCAAACTTTCCAACCTGGCTTGGGTATGCAGGCCCCTGGCTGATCAATGACCATGTCTTTCCTCAGGGAAACCTTACTATTGCTCAACTGGGAACCATCGAAGAATGGGACCTGAAGAACTGGAGCGTAAGCAGAATAAATGCTCTTAATTCGACCATAACACCAAGTCAATATATCGGCCATCCTTTTCATATTCATATTAATGACTTTCAGGTAAAAAATTCAGATACTGAACGTAATGGCACAGGGAGCCTGCAAGACGTTACGATGCTCAACTCATCTGGGTACGATTTCTATAACACAGCCCTGAAGAAAAGAGATACCCTGCCTCCCCTCGAAGGTAACTTCGAGTCGATTCCTGTTGCTATTGATCCTGATACTGTTGCTGGCCTCGGCACCTGGGGAGCTAATACCCAAACGATCCGGATGGTATTTCAGGACTATGTCGGCACCTATGTATTTCATTGCCATATACTTCCCCATGAAGATGCGGGCATGATGCAGGTACTCACTGTCATTGAGAATACGAAGTCCAGCTGGTTAGCGCCTGCCGAAGGCTTCACAGTCAGCAGTAACCACCACAATAATATCCAGCATTTTACAATATTTCAGGCTCAAAGTTTTAAAGCCTATAAAGTAGGAATCAAAACAAAATCCAAAGCCATCCAGCTTAAGAGGCTTGATGTAGGCAATATCAACTCCGATTTTACTCAGGATCTGCTAATCAGCTCGTCTGGTGATGGCATCGTTAGAGTAGTCGATGGTGAATCAATACTAAAATCAAAAAAAGTTAAGAACCATGAACAGCCCTTTAGCAAAGTAATAGCAAAGATTCTTCCCTATAAAGCGAGCTCACTTGCTCCCTATGCCTTCGCAGAAGATTTCACGGGTGACAATCAGAGAGATATCGTCACAGCAGGCTTTGCTAATGGCGGCAAGAACGAAGAAATTGACCTGACAGACTTTACTATTACTGGTTGGCTTGGCAGCAAAGAAGGGAAGCAATGGACCGTTTCTACCTTCAATTCAACGCCATACAACGCAAATAACAACGGCACACTTCCTATCTCTGGTATGGTGAATCATAACGGCTCTCTATCAGTTCAAAACAGTGGTGACGCCTTTACCCATCAGGAAAATCCAGATACTGAACCTCAACCGGTTCACGACCTCGCTCCAGTTGAAGGGCTGAAATCTTCCCAGTTCAGTATTACAATTGGCGACTTCAATCTTGATAATTTCAATGACTACGCCCTTGTTTATGCTACAAATAGTGGCTTGAGAATCACCATCCTTGATGGTGCCGCCGCGTCTCTTTTGTACTCCACAGGTCAATCAGAAGGTGGCTTCTTCCCTAATGAGTCGATTCTTGCCGATGCGCTGGTTATCGACCCAAGCCTGGAAGGGCTCAGTTCGATCAGCCTGAATTCAGGCTTCAACAGTTTTTATCAATCCGCAATTGAGAATCTTATTGCGACTGTTGTCACGAAAACTGGAAAAATTCAGCAACTAACCTTCCAGCTTGATGCCGGGCATTTCATAGCCACATCCGAACCCAATAACCCTGAAGGGTTCAGCTTCTCATCCACGCATCAAAGCCATGGCAGATTAACCACCTTCCTTCACGACGACAAGGTCATCAATCTGATCAATCCAAGTTCCACACCATTACACCTTTCAGATATTGCCCTGATACCGACCAGTACGAAAGCCTCTACACCAGGCTTTTCCTCCGTGTTTGGCAATGGGGTACTCGTGGTGAATAACCGAATGCTTTTAGCTCAGGGTAATGCCGCTAATGGCAACGCCAGCACATCCTTAAACCTCTTCGATACAGCCCAGCAACTCGTCATTGACCTTAATGGGATGAATATAGTCGATGCAGATGATATCACTGGCTACAATCATTCGTCCTTCAACGAAGAAGACATTCAGCAACGCAATAACATGGCTAATCTTACCTATGCCACTTATTTCGGCAGACTTCCCAACCCCGGCGGAGCCGCTGCAGCTGCAGCCTCACTCAGTTCGGTAAACTCAATACAAGACTATGTCGACGATTTTCTATCCAGCTCTGTAGCTGAAGCTCTGGTCATTCAGCATTTTGGAAGCAGCCTGGAATCAGCGGATGTAGCTACAATCGTTGATACCACCTATAGGACGCTCTATGCACGGCGTGCAACCGGGCAGGATATCAAGTTCTGGCAAAACAAGTTAAATGCTCATGACCTTTCCAAAACCTTCTTGCCAATGGCGATCCTGCAAAGCACCGCTGGAAAAGATATCTTTAGGCTAGAATTTATATCTTCGGCCTCTCAGTTCAGCAATGCTCAGTGGGATAGCGATGCTGTCCTACTAGGCTCTTTTGGTCAGGGATTCGTCGAGCAAGGCACACGATTCATGCAGCTCAACAATCAAATATTCGGTACGCGGGCTAAAGGATTTTCCAGCAGAAAAAAGGCCCAGAAGCGCTTTGATAAATTTTCCAGTTTCACTGTGAAACTTCTGGCTGGAACTAATGTATCCGAAACTGGTTTTTTCTAATGCCTATAAAACTTTCTGAGTAGAGCCGGATTCTCACCGGCTCTACTCGAAGTTTCCGAGGTCAATAAAGTCAAAATCAATAAGAGCAGATGTTTTAGGGCGTGAGACGTCTGATTCAACCTAGAAACCTCAGTTGAGTACGGATTTATCCACAAAACCGTGAGGCAGAGTATAGGAGCCTGTTTGCACAATAGATTCTAGCTTATACGATAAATGAAATACGCGACGCAACTAAAAAACCTGAATGTCTGGATGTAATAGGAAATCTGAAAAAGATAAAGACAATCAATGACACCGATCCCTTTGATTGGTGACTTTGATTGTCGGCCAATGGGGAGCTCTGAATCTATTTTTTACAGTCATCCGCTAATTTGCATAAATTCATCTATTAATTGTTTTGCACGCTTATAATGACTGCCTTGCCAATAAATTTGTTTGCAACCAGAACAGACGAGAAAATTGTCGTAGTGCATTTTTGTCAACGGTTTCAGGTGCTCCTTGATTTGTTGTTTCTCGATGTTCTCCAATATACCGTTGCAATGCATGCAGCGAGTGAAAGGTGTTATCAAGCGATATAAATCAAATCGTTTCAAAACCTCTTTGACCTGAAGTTTAGGGGTTACCTCACGGACAAAATATCCGTGAGTTATTATCTTACGTTGTAATAACCTACGATCACGTGTTAAGACGATCCTGTTCTTCTCACTCGATATTGTTGCAACTGTGGCATCATCATAAGCATTGCTGTACAGGCAATCAAACCCTAATAATCTTAGATAGCGAGTTAGTCGCCCAAGATTAGCATCTATGACAAATTTTGGTAAACGTAAGGGTTTTGGACGGAGTCGCAATATCGGTGTTATATCAAAACTTTCAAATTTGGGGTACACACTGATACGGTCACCATCTTTTACGGTATAGGCAAAATTTACCGAAATACCGTTTACCAAAATCAATTCTACTTCGGTGTGCGGAACACCGAAAGATTCGATTATGTCCTTTATCGAAGCCTTCCGAAAAAAGACATGAACGATCTCAACCTTTCGTAATGCGGGTGTAATAAAATCATTCAACTCCTCATAGAAACGTAATCGAATCTGTGTCATAAATTTATTTACCTATTCTTCTTTTTTTCCTACACTGTGTCTCAGCCAGTGTATCAAGTTAATCAATTTAGTCTGAATGAAAAAATGGTGACTACGAGTACTGCCAGATTGCACAAATGAAGTTAAAAAAATTAATAGCCACATATAAAATAAAATGAATTCACATCCATATATTTAATTTTCGGTTTTGGCTGATTAAGGCAAGTTGTAGATGGCGTGTGTCAGGCAATAATTATTTTGGCTATTAACAGAGAAATAGAATTTTCATTCCTTAACCTATTTATTTGGAGCATTACTCATATGAATAACCTAAGCCATATTAAAGGTATATTATTCGATCTTGACGGTGTGCTTTATGTTGGATCAAAAAGAATTGACGGTGCATTAGAAGCAATTAATAGTGTAAGAAACTCTGCCATAAAATGCCGCTTTATTACCAATACCAGCACTCTTTCAAGAGCGTCCATACAACAAAAGCTGGGGAAGCTGGGTTTTAATATCAAGCTTGAAGAGATTATCAGTGCTCCGCAAGCAGCTAAAATCTATTTGCAGAAAGTTACTAACCCGATTTGCTATTTGTTGTTAGCAGATGATGTTAAGCACGATTTTAGTACTTTCAAACAATCTGCCAAGCACGCTGATTTCGTTATTATTGGTGATATTGGTGATACCTGGACCTATAAAATGTTAAATGATATTTTTAATTTATTGGTCAATGGCGCTGAACTGATTGCCATTCATAAAAATCGTTTCTGGCAAACAGAACATGGACTGCAAATGGATATCGGTGCCTTTATTGCTGCTCTGGAATATGCCAGTGGCAAAAGTGCAGTAATAATCGGCAAACCTTCTTTTGATTTTTTTCAAATGGCTCTTAATGACATGTCACTTTCAGCAAATGAAGTTGCTATTATCGGGGATGATATTGATTCAGATATCGGCGGTGGGCAGCTCGCAGGTTTAAAAGGGATACTGGTAAAGACAGGCAAATATAGAAAAGAGTATGCTGCTAACTCCGAAGTAGTACCTGACCTTGTCCTTGATTCTATTGCAGATTTGGTAAACCTGTCTCCTTTTGTTGAAACAGCTTGTGATAGTAATAGCTAAAGTAATTTAGAGTCTTAAATCATACGGCTTTTATCGCTTGCCGAATTGCTTGGTCATGGGAGACTTTTATTGCCAATTAAGCACTTTATGTCATTGATTTAATAAATTTCTATGGCCAGTTGCTGGATGGCAAGAGATCATAAAATCTGATATTTTGGGTATTATAAAATCTAGTCCCAACGGTCAGTCAAAATTATCTTTTATAGAAAAATAACATCGCAATTTCACGAAGTGCCGTGTAGCAAAATGTCCGCGTTTAGTGTGCTTTTTAGACTACCTTATTTGTGTGAGTTCATTGTCATAGCTGATATTTGATGGTTTTATCACACCAGTTTTACAGCCAATATCTTGATTTTTTTCTGCACTGCATCGCTTAACGTTGGGTGAGATTCTTTGGAAATAGAACCTGTAAACAGTGTGCCAACAGTTTCTGCCCCAATAGTTCGCGCAGTCATTTTAAGTTGCTTAAGGGTTCCATACATCAGACGTCCTATAAATCCAGGAGCTGCGCATGAGGAAATAATAACAGCTTTTTTCTGTTGTACATTTGATTTTCTAGATTGAGGATAATTCTTATCCCATGGCCAATAGGCATAAACAGTTAGCCGCTCCATAAAGCGTTTAAAGATGGCAGTGACTGAACCAAAGTTTGTGGGTGAGGCGAGAATAAAGCCATCAGCCAGTTCTATTTTATTAATTAATTCTTCCATCCCGTCATGTTGCACACATTTACCTGGCAAATTACCTGTCTGTTGAGTACACTCTCGGCAATTAAGGCAAAATTCAATTGGATACTCACGAAGCAGGATAACCTCGACTTCTGCACCCGCTGATTTTACACAGCGTACCATGGCCTCAACAGCTTTATCAGTTATACCGTCATCTCGATATGAACCATTAATTGCGAGTATCTTATTCATGATGTTTCTTCATTAAGAAGGCGTTTCCTGGCGACTATAAATTCAGCTTTACCTTTACCTGGATGCCAAAATTGATCAATATCAAAACCAGCATCTACTATACAATCCCTCAATTGGTCTTTAGTAAAAAACTTAATCATTGGTATTAATCCAAGGAATTTTCCGATCGGTGTGATAATTTTTAACCACTTCATCGTATCTCCCAGGCACACCGTGCTACTGATGAATATACCGCCTGGCAAGTGTAAGAAATTCATTGGTTATATTTGGATTCCACAATATTTTTCTGAATAGTATCAAAAGGCTGTGTAGCCGAGCAAGAACTATTATTACAGTGGGTGAAAGTCTTGCTCTGGCAATAGCAAAGAGAGTAGCAATGGGGGCAGGGCAATTTACCTATTCCTATACAAATAATAGTAAATTTTAGTTTATCGGCTATATTTTCATAAAAAGTCAACGCTAATTTTACAATGCAACAATTGATTCAGCGCATCTGGTGGATAATGTCGGCCTGGCTTAGGCAGTTCAGTTAGCCGGTTTTTCAGGTAAATATAAGCCTTAAGTTTTCGTAATTGCTGATTGCACCTGGTTATACAGGACTGCCATCGCTTTTTCTCCAAGTACAAAAAATGCATTTAAGTTCTCTGATTCATAGAAAAATATATCTATCTATAGTTTTTATGGTTCTTATTTATCTTATAAATAGTTGGGGTATATATTTTTTGGTCCACACGAGTTGAGAGATTGCTATTTTAGTTTTACACTAATAACAGGCGTCGTAATTCAGACGTTGGTTGGCAGCTTAAAGCTTTAATTTTAACTAATTCTGCCAAATGTAATAGCTGGATCGACTCATTGCAGACATTGAGTGATTTTAAATTTCAATCGACGCTCTAACACCTTGATAACATTATATGGGTAGCGCCAGTTTTTTATTTCATCACCTTTATTTGCTTTCTTTGATGGCACAATACGCTTCTCTATTGCGCCCTACATACTGTCAAAATACATAATGGAAAATTAATACGAGGCTTTGCTACCGTGAACAAGACCGATCACACCCAGACAGGACCTAACCAGGCGACGCACGTTGCCATAGCGATCATTATGGTTGTGGTTGCTATGACAGCCTCAGCGATCCTTGCCATGTTAGGCTTAATTCCTTTTGAGACGCTCATTTTTGTATCCGGTACCGTAGGAGGGGCAGTTAATAGTTTTCGGCGTATTCAAATCATAAGCACAGCCAAAAGTGAAACCGAGGATGCAATGACAAAGCGACTGGTTACCATCCAAATCTATTTATCTCCTTTCGTAGGAGGGGTTTTTGCTTTTGTTTTATATTTGATTTTTATGGCTGGTTTTGTTCAGGGATCGCTATTTCCGATCTTTGCATCGGGAGAAGAGGGTTTCACAACCTTCAGTGATTTTGCCAAGCTATCCATTCCTGATGAGAATGTAGATGTTGCCAAAGCCATCGTCTGGTCTTTTATCGCCGGTTTTTCTGAGGGATTAGTGCCCAATTTCATAAGTAAAATCGCCAAAGAGGCAGATCAAAATAATCAATCAGATAACTAACTTTAGGTATGTATTGCAGAAAATAATTATGCCAGTGGTGACACAGATCCGGCTGATGATAACAATAATCGATTTGTCACTCTATAGGGTGCACGCCGATTTTGACTATCAAAAGTGAAGCGTCTGCACTAATCCGAACATACAATTTAAAAGGTTTCTTGTATGTCGGCTATCAGGCTAGTTATAAATGCCGCAAAAAAACCAAGAGCGGAGTATATTTCATATGGGGTGAAAAGTTTCCCGGAGAAAGGGTTTAACACGATGCCTAAAATACCAATAACAATTAATATAGTGTCAGCATAAGCCGGAAATTGTAAACAAGAGTATGCCTGCCATCCCCGGTAGAACATGCCTCAGATAATCCGTAAAATAAGTTATGATGCGTGTGCAAAATTTACAGGGGGGTAAAAATCCTGGTTCTTTCTGCTAATGTTAAATGAATTTTGAAAGCAGGATTATACCAGCAGGCTAAAGCCTGCTCCCCAAATCAAGTATTAAAGTTTGTATATGACGCTATTTGCACTATCTCTGGGATCGCGTTTCTGCCTTATATTCTGCTCTTCACGCTCTTTTGTATATTTGGCAATCATTTCGTCCCAGTTTGCATATTGTTGATATTCCTCAAAACCTTCCGCCTTACGTTGTGCAAAAATTTCTTTACCCACTTCAATCATTTCATCAGGCGATTTACCACCGACTATATCCAAGAATTCTTCATTATTTCTGTAAGTCGTGCGTGCCGCCCAAAAAGATAATTCAAAGGCTATTCTTTTTTCCTGGGGTAAACGTCCTTTTATCATTTTGACTGATCTTAAGGCTGTTTTAAAATTACGTCCGTTTATTTCGCTGCCACTGCTACAACCAGTAGATAATAAAATGCTGAAAGAAATAACGATAATATAAAGTATGCGCATAAAAGAATCCTCGGGTAAGTATTTTTTTTTATTATAAATATTTGACTATAATACATAGTTCGTCTGAGTTCACCCTGAAAAGGTAAACGTAAACATAGTAAATTACTATGTAATTATATACATAAGCCAATATCAATGCTGGAATTTATTACAAATTTAAAACAGCGCTACCAGATAATTCAATCGGGGTTAGCCGAGGAAAGCAGGCAATGGTCAAGCTTTCAGACTAGTATTGAGCAATTAATCTTAATTGAATCTTTTTTACATAAGGAGCAGTTAATTGAACACGGGAGATTGCCAATAAATATTGCCATCATTGGCCCAACTCAGTCAGGCAAAAGTACAGTTGTTAATTTATTGCTCAATCAAAATGCTGCAGGAGTTAGTCCACTGGCTGGCTATACAGTACATCCCCAAGGTTTTGCGGTGGATTTGCAAACGGATGATTTAGCATATATTGCGCAATATTTTTCAGGTTTTCAGGAAGTTCAGCAACTGTCTTTGAATGCTGAAAAATATACTTGTTATTCACTTAATCATGTTAGTGCAAGTCATTTAAGTGCCTGTATGCTCTGGGATACACCTGATTTTGATTCGATCGATGCGCAAAGCTATCGGGAAGGTGTATTAAAATCATTAGCGCTTGCGGATGTTCTGGTGTTGGTGGTGAGTAAAGAGAAATATGCTGATCAGTCTGTCTGGGATGCGATGGCTTTAATTGAGCCTCTGAATCAACCCGTGCTGGTAGTGATTAATAAACTGATAGCAGACTCTCAGTCTCTTGTCGTAGATTCCTTTAAAGAGCGATGGCAGCAAATTCGCCAGGATAAAGTACCCGATATCTTGCCTGTTTTATTTAGCAAAGGCCTGGTGCCGCAGGATCGTCAGGCTGAATTAATCAGTCTATTGCGACGCAGCATGCATAAAGTGAAGCGCAAAAAACACGAGACTGCGGCGACAAATTTCATCAAACAACACTGGCAATCCTGGTTGGCACCGGTCAGATCTGAGCAGGAAGCACAAACGACCTGGCAGATATTGATTGACCAGGCTGTTAAGCAAGCTATTGTCGAGTATCAACGGGATTATCTGAATCACCCGCATCATTACGATACTTTCCAGAATGCTATGGCAAAATTGCTTACACTCCTGGAAGTCCCTGGGCTGGCAAATGTAATAGCACAAAGCAGAAAAATATTAGCCTGGCCTTTAAGAAAGATTTTTTCCCTAGGCAAGCATAAATATGACCGGGCTTATCCAAAAACGCAAGAAACAGCTGTTTTACAGCAAATTGCAGAGCGTGTGTTCCTGCAATTAGGTGATAAGGTGTTAGACCAGATTGATCAGACACAAGACCATAATAAATGGTGGAAAGCAATAAACAGCCAGCTAAGGCAAGAAAAAATAGTTATTTTAAAACACTTTGAATACAACACAGAGGCTTACCACCAGGGCTTTAAACAGGAAATCGAAAATACGGCACAAGGTTTATTTCATAAACTGGAAGAACATCCTGCGTTGTTAAACGGTTTACGCGCAACCCGCATATCTGCTGACGCAGCCATGTTAGCGCTGGCCGTGCAGGCGGGTGGAATCGGCTTGCATGATTTATTGATTGCTCCGGCAATGCTATCGGTCACTTCATATTTAGCTGAAAGTGCCATAGGCAGTTATTTGCAACGTGCTGAAACTGAATTAAAGCAGCATCAATTGAATGCTGTACAGCACCAGCTATTTACTTTAATTTTGCACAAGGAATTAGCGAACTTACCAGAAAAAATGATGCATAACACTTATTTTAATATCTCTCCAAATCAGCTTGCTGAAGCAGAGGCACAATTGGAACAAAAACGCCATGGATTACGAATACTCTGATTTAGTCGTTCAGGCTAAGCTCTGGGCACAAGAAGTCGTTGATAGTGCATGGGCTTCAGAGTCAGCACTTAAGGGACTGCTGGGCTATGATGCAAGAACACCTGACAGCTTATTTACCGATGTGACTTCCAGGCCGTTAATTGTTGCTTTTCTGGGGGGGACCGGGGTGGGTAAGAGTACCTTGTTAAACCGTCTGGCTGGTAAGCAAATTGCACTCACTGGAGTCGTCAGACCGACTTCTAAGGAAGTCACATTGTTTCATCATCGTAGTGTGAAAATTTCACATTTACCCAGCCTTTTACCGCTAGACAAAATTAAAATTGCCGAGCACTCAGAAGAAAAAAATAAGCATATTATCTGGGTGGACATGCCGGATTTTGACAGTACAGAGCAAAGCAATCAGCAATTAGTTTTAGAATGGTTGCCGCATATTGATGTATTAATTTATGTGGTGAGTCCTGAACGTTATCGTGATAGCAAAGCCTGGCAGATTTTAAAAGCTGAAGGTGGCAGGCATGCCTGGATTTTTATTTTAAATCAATCCGATCGAGGTCAGGCAGAACAGTATCAAGACTTTATCAAACAATTGGCCAAAGCAGGGTTTAACAATCCTCTGGTTTATCAAACGTGCTGTGCGCTTGATATGGCAGCCGGTCAGTTAGATGAATTTGATACTTTACAGACAAGCTTACAAAACCTGGCAACAGAAAATACCATTAAACAGCTGGAGCTAAGAGGTCAACAGGTACGTAAAGCTGAATTAAGTAAAGTATTGCAGTCCTCTATCGCGCTTTTAGGTCCTGCAACAGTCACTGAGGAATTAATTCTCTTCTGGAAAAAACAAGGACTTGATTTGCAAAGACTTTTAGTTGAAGCAACTGTTTTACCTCAACAGCAAATGGCAACATATTATGCTTTACATAGCGGAGATTTGGCACACAAACAAACAGAGCCTTATTTACATCAGCGTTTATGGGATAAATGGGCACAAACACGCTTTGATGATGCTCTGGATGCCTTGATTTTACAAGCAGATCAATTGGCAATACCGGTTTTACCAATCAAAAAACTGTTGTTACCTATTCGCGCCAATGCTGAGAAAATTGTTGAAGAAAAAACTTTGTTATCAGTGCGCAAAGCTTTGATTAAACCAGGAAATGTATTACAGCGTGCAATCATAAAAATAGCGCAATTTGCAGAAATTATATTACCTATTGCTGCTATGGGTTGGGTAGGCTATCAGGTATTTATTGAATTTTATGAAAGCAGTTTAGAACAAGTGCCTCACTATGTAGGCACAAATTTCGCAATAAACAGCATAATGTTAATTGCTATTTCCTGGTTATTTCCCTATTTTTTACAAAAGAAATTGCAGCCCTCGATAGAAAAAGCCGCGTTAAAAGGCTTGAGTCGTGGCTTTTTAACCGCGCTACAAACTTTGGAATTAGAGGTGCTGGAAGCGATTAATAGCAATGCACAGGTTCAGGAGACGTTACGTCTGAAAGCTGAAGACATTATCAAAGGGTGTCATCGGGGTAGCGGCAGGGCAATTGAAATACCTGAAAATAGTTCTTTGGAAAGGATGTTGTTATGACGAACAGCCGCTATGATTTTCAGGATATGAGTCATTTTACAGCCCAATTCTTAATTAACCCATGAACTATACTTTTTCTTATTACTTGCTACTTACACTTGTTGTTCTAAGTTGTCCTGTGCAGCTTTATTCTGCAGAACTCTCTATAACCGATACTCACAATATTACTGAAATATTAGAAAATGAGTTCAAGGGGGCATATCCTGAAAAAATTCTTCCAACTGGAGAGTTAAGAGAATTCGAATTGGTGGCAAAGCAGGGTACTTGGTCTATCGTGCCACCCTACACTACATCAGTTTGGACTTATAACGGAACCATTCCTGGCCCTGTTATTCGAATTAAGCTAGGTGATACACTAAAGTTGACGTTAAAAAATGAATTATCTCAACCCACAACAATTCACTGGCATGGTGTCCGCGTTCCTAATGCGATGGATGGTGTGCCCGGAGTAACCCAGCCACCGATCCAGCCAGGAGATAGCTTTACCTATCAATTTACTCCGAAAGATGCGGGTACTTTCTGGTTTCATCCGCATATTAATGCGGCAGAGCAAATTGAACGCGGTTTACATGGAGTTTTAATCGTGGAAGACCCAAGTGAACCAGTCTATTCACAAGATCTAGTCTGGGTTCTGGATGACTGGTTGTTTACAAACGGTGGGGAAATTTATTCTAAATTTGTGACCAGGCATGACCTGGCTCACGATGGGCGCTGGGGAAACCTGTTAACGGTCAATGGCAAGTATCAACCCACGGTTAAGGTTAAAGCGGGAGAAAGAATCCGTATCAGAATGATTAATGTTGCTAATGGTCGGGTTTTTAAGCCTGTATTTGAGCAATTATCACCTGCTGTGATTGCAGTAGACGGCATGTTAGCTAAAGCTCCATTTGCATTGCAACAATTTTTTGTTGCACCAGGAAATCGAGTGGATCTTGATATTATTATCCCCCAAACGGCTGCCGGAAAAACCTTTGTTCTGCAAGATGCCTTTACACGAAACAATATCGATTTAGCTTTTATCCAGGTAGCGTCTGCAGAACCCATTGCAACACCTTCCTTTAAATCACCTCAGGCGCAACATTTTCCCCTGTGGTCCGATGCACTAAAAATACCAGTTGAGCATGAGTTTACCCTGGATGCTAGACGTGGCGGCGTATATGGAATATCCTGGATGATAGATGATAAAGTCTGGCTGGAAGGTAAGGCTTATGAACTGCAATCGGGTAAATTTACTCGATTACGAATTAACAATAAATCATCACGCTTACACCCTATGCATCTGCATGGACAATTTTTTAAAGTTATTGCAAAAAATAGGCAAAAAGTAGAGGAAAATTTCTGGCGAGATACTGTCCTGGTTGGTCCTAAAGAATCAGTTGATATTGGTATTGTACCTATGGATAAAGGCTTGTGGGCTAATCATTGCCATATACTAGAGCATGCAGAATCGGGCATGATGAGTACTATTATGGTTAAGGAGTAAGGCTGTAGTTACTGTTGAATAATTTGCAATGCGCGACGTGCTACGATCCGGGAAAGCAGGTTATCAGTCAGCTTAAAAAAAATAGTAAAAATCCTGATTCAGTTTCTAAATATGAAAATACTGGCTTTAAGTCGTTGATTAGTTGATATCAACGGTTTAAAGCCATGTTCTACTGACGGGTTTATTTAATATAAATTTACGTTATACGATTTTTTGAATGCCCACGGCTTTACGTAATTCCAGTAAAAATGGAGCGCTAATCGCACGTGCTTTTACGGCTCCTTCCTGGAGCTGTTGTTCAATATGTGCTGGTTCTTGCATCAGTGCTTCATAGCGTTCTCGCGCAGGTGTTATTTCGCTATTAATTTTTTCAAATAAGATTTTCTTCATTTCTCCCCAGGCGATACCTTCTGCATATTGTTGACGAATATCAGTAACTTCTTGCTCGGAGGCAAATGCCTGGTAGGTACTAAATAGAGTGCAATCTGTAGGATCTTTGGCTACGCCAGGTTCTAGAGAGTTGGTTTTAATTTTATTAATCAGTTTTTTTAGTTTCTTTTCCGGAACAAATAAGGGGATGGTGTTGTTATAACTTTTGCTCATTTTACGCCCATCTAATCCGGATAAAATAGAGGCATTGTCATCAATAATAGCTTCAGGCAGGACAAAATGTTCACCGTAAATGTGATTAAAGCGTGAAGCGATATCGCGTGCCATCTCAATATGTTGAATTTGATCTTTACCAACGGGGACTTTATGGGCATTAAAAATAAGAATATCGGCAGCCATCAGAATAGGGTAGCTGAATAAGCCCATAGTAATACCCTTATCAGGGTCGGTATTCTCTGTTGCTTCATTTTCAGCAACTACCCCTTTGTATGCGTGAGCACGGTTCATTAAGCCTTTTGCTGTCACACAGCTTAGCATCCAGGTGAGCTCCATTATTTCAGGAACATCTGATTGACGGTAAAATGTGGCATTTTTAGTATCCAGGCCTAAAGCCAGCCATGTAGCAGCAATTTCTAAACTGGAGTGGCGTACTTTTTCTGGTTCGGAACATTTAATTAAGGCATGGTAGTCGGCCAAAAAATAAAATGGACTCGCATTAGCATCTTTGCTTGCTTTAATAGCAGGGCGAATCGCACCGACATAATTACCTAAATGAGGAGTACCTGTAGTAGTGATACCGGTGAGTATTGTCGATTTATTCATGCTGATTTATTCTCGTGTTAATTAATTATGTGATTGCAGTGATCTTTCGTAATACAACTTTGATGAAATCAAGGCAAACACTGCTTATTTTTTATTACTCGCTATTTTACGATATTCTTGCCACTAAGAAACCTAGTAATGTATATAATGATAGTTTATTTCGCTGTGTGCTGAACATAAGTATTTCTATTTCGAATATTGGCAATACTTGTAAGAAAATTTCGGAGTTACTATGTTAAATCAAACAGAATCCAGGCAATTTAATCGTTTGGATTTGCCGTGCGTTATAAGTTATAAGTTTCCTGACTCAGAACCGTCTTATGACGGTGAATGTATAAATATTAGCGGAGCCGGAATTTTGTTTATGGGCAAGCATATGCTGAAAAATGGCATGGCATTAGAATTGACGATTGCAACTAAAAATGAATTAACAAAACCCTTAAGGGCTTATGTAGAAGTGATTCGCAGCAAGGAAGTCGGACCAGAGCAATATGAAGTTGCAACGGAAATAAAGGGCATTAGGGAATATTAATTAGATTATGGCTAAAGTTTCTTTGCTTAATAAATCATTTTGTTTGCAAAATATTTGTGAAACTAATTACCGTAAACTGTTTTCTCTGATCCCTAATCTAAAAAGTATTGACGCTTCAGCACAGGGATTTTCTGATGGTAAACCTATGTTACATATGAAAATTCTTGAGCAATCACCTTATACAAAAACTATTCAATTAAGTTATTTTTTTGAAAATGATGCAGAGGCTTTATTAGAACCGGCAGTCAAAATTCGACTCTATTTTGATGTTTGTATTGCCGAAGTATTACGCGACTATAAGCGTGTAGAAGTGAGCAATGCTATCGGTGATATCAGTCTTAGTACCGATATTATGAATTATAAGTGGCGACTGAATTACTTTTTAGAAAAGTGGTTAGACCATTGCCTTAAAGCTGATTATACCTTTGTAAGTGATAATATCGCAGCATAGAACGCTATGACAAAAAAGTAATGTCAGCTTTTCTAGTGCTTAATAATTATAAAGCTTGTGTGGTCTACTGAACCGGTGAATGGCTCAACGATTACTTCAGTGACTTTTGCTGCTAGTGGGCCTTTGTGACACCATTGGATAAATTTTTGCAGCGCTTTTTTTTCCCCCGTGGCAATAATTTCTACATCACCAGCAGGCGTATTTTTTACCGCTCCTTTTACGGCTAACTGGCTAGCTTTTTTCTGGGTGGAGGCTCTGAAGAAAACGCCTTGCACACGACCTTTTACCGTGATTTTGTAGTGTTCTATTGGCATTTTATTTCCCAGCAATAATGAATTTTAGGTGTTCTGGAAAAATCTTCGGGTATAGTTTGTGCGCTAATATTTTGTATTTGTAGGTGTGCTAGTGATTGCGTATCCAGTTTAAAGCGACGAAAATTTGTCGAGAAATAGAGTATTCCGTCAGCGCTTAATAACTTTGCTGTATGGTTTATTAATTCAACATGATCTTCCTGAATACTTAAATTATCTTCCATGCGTTTGGAGTTAGAAAAAGTGGGTGGATCAAGAAAGATTAAATCATAAGTCTGTGCCAGCTGAGACTTATTTGCCTCGGTTTTTAGCCATTCAATACAATCAGCACGAATAAATCGATTTTTACTTTGATTGGTATTTAAAGTCATATTACGTTGTGCCCAATCTAAATAGGTTTTAGACATATCAACTGTAGTTGTTGAGATGGCACCGCCGATAGCGGCATGAACGGATGCGGTACCGGTATATGCAAAAAGATTCAAGAAATGTTTATTTTTTGCCTGTTGCTGGATTTTTAGACGTAGAGGCCGGTGATCAAGAAAAAGCCCGGTATCTAAATAGTCTTCGAAATTGACATAAAAAGTAGCGCCATGTTCTTCAATAGTTTCAAAAGCACCGAGATTAGCCAGTTTCTCATATTGATCTATGCCTTTTTGCTTGCTGCGTGTTTTTAAATAAATGTGTTCTTTAGGTATGGCAAATATTCTGGCGATTTCATTCACAGCAGTACTTAAGCGGAGCATGGCTTTTTCTTGTGAAATTGTTTTAGGTGCCTGGTATTCCTGAACATTGAGCCATGTTTTATCTCCCTGATAAACATCAATGGCGATTGCATATTCAGGTAAGTCAGCATCATAAACGCGATAGCAGTTAATACCTTCGCGATTAATCCATTTGGATATTTTTTTGATGTTTTTTTGCAATCGATTGGCAAACATTTCAGCATTTGGATCGGCTATTGTATCCTCTGCCTTAACTTGTTCTATACGTTCCTGTTGGGATTTTGCCTTAGGTGTGAAAAAGTTTTGTTCCTCAATTGCAAGGCGTAGTAATTTACATTCTAAAGGGCCATTAAACAGAGTAATTGGCTTTTGTGAACGAATCCCCAGGCGAAATCCAAGCTCAGGATCACTAATGATCATGGCCGCCTGCCAGTGGGTAAATTGTTTTTTTATTACTTCGCCAAAGGTGCGATACAGTTGCGCCGTTTCTTCTGTATTACCTAAGCGTTCACCATAAGGGGGATTACATACGACTAATCCTTGTTGCCAGCTTTCGGCAGCGCTTGCTTCACTTATGTCACGTCGCTCTACATGAATCTTGTTTTGTAATCCGGCATTTTCTATATGCAATAAAGCAGCATTAATTGCACGTCGGCTCTGATCAAATCCGACGATTGTCGGTATGTTCTCCAGGCCAGATAGCTTACGCTGTTGCGCTTCATCTACCAGAGATTGCCATAGTACGGCATTATGTTTTTTCCAATGTAAAAATCCAAATTGTTTATGTTGTAGTCCCGGTGCATAATCGCCGGCAATCATCGCCGCTTCAAGTAGTAAAGTCCCCGAACCGCACATAGGGTCGATTAAGCTGCCACCTTGCTGGGCGATATCCAGCCATTTACTACGGTAGAGAATGGCTGCAGCGAGGTTTTCTTTTATGGGGGCAGTAATACTGATATCACGATAGCCACGACGGTGCAGGCTTTCCCCCGAGAGGTCTAAACTAAGTGTTGCCTGTTCATTTTGTAGATATACATTAATACGAATATCAGGCTGTGTGGTATTGATATCCGGGCGTTTATTAAATTTCTTGCGCATCTGATCGACCACAGCATCTTTTACTTTTATAGCACCAAAGTGGGTGTTGTTGATTGCTTTCGAGCCTTTGGCATTAAATGAAACAGCAAAACTGTTATCAGGCGTCATATGTTCAAACCAGTTTATTTTATAGATACCATCATATAAATCTTCCTGGCTAGTGACCGTAAAAGTATCAAGTGTTAACAACACTCGATTAGCAATTCTAGACCATAGACAGACACGATAAGCTGTTTCCAGCGGGCCTTCAAAATAAGCACCTGCTAGAGCAGCTTTAACATTTTCAGCACCCAGTTGTTTTAATTCGGTAACCAGGATGTCTTCCATGGCTTTAGGCGTGGTGGCAAAAAAATTAAAATTGCTCATATTATTTTGGAATGGTGTCATGGGAATTGCGAGATATTTATAGATAACATCTCTTATAGGGATGTTATCTATCTTGATGAGGAGTGCAATAGCTTTTTAGCTATTGCCGTTATTATTAACAGAAAAAGCGAAAGCTTTTTACTCCTTTTGGGTTGTTCATCTACTTATTATTGAATACTTAATAACTCGACATCAAAAATCAGTGTTTCATTGGGACCAATAGCTGCACCAGCACCTTTTGCACCATAGCCTAAATCAGGGTGAATAAAAAAACGGTATTTAGCGCCAATAGGCATTAATTGTACGCCTTCAGTCCAGCCTGCAATAACACGGTTTAAAGGGAAGGTCGCTGGTGCATTACGACTATATGAGCTGTCAAATTCTTTGCCATCCAGTGTAGTGCCTTGATAATGGACCGTTACATTTGAACTGGCTGTTGGTTTATTACCTTCGCCAGCTTTCAGTATCATATATTGCAAGCCACTTGCAGTGGTGATGACTCCTTCTTTGCCGGCATTTTCGGCTAAAAATGCTTCGCCGGTCTGTTTGTTATTGTCTGCAAGTTCAGGGTCTGGTTTGGTAAACATAAAATAACCTATAAATAAAATAATGGATACAACGAGAATAACGAGTTGGGTTTTACCCATGAGTAACTCCTTAAGAAAACTAAACTCTTCTATTTTACCAAAAAAACCAGCCGGAATTTTCTAATTCTGCTTTACAGGCGTTTAATTGTTGATTATAGGTGCGTGCTTGCTTTGCCACTTTTTTAGAAACCTTGAGTAACCAGGGCTTTTTCAAATAGGATTTGCGCTTATAACCGGTATGTCCTTCATGGTATGCCAGGTATTGCTTAGCTGTATCCCATTTTGAAATGCCCAATTGCTTATAGCTAACAGCGCAATACCAACCGACAAAATCACTTGCATCTTCAAACACATCGCGGTCAGCAGACCAGCTTCCTGCATCATCTAAATACCAGTCCCAGGTGCTATCCTGAGCTTGAGGATAACCATAAGCTGAGCTATCTCTAAACCAGGGGATAAAACCAAGAATCCAGGGTCTGGGTGGCTGTGCATCGGCAATAAAACGGGATTCCTGATGAATAATAGCCATTTGTACATGAATAGGCACCCCCCATTTGTCATAGGTACTTTGTGTATAATCAAACCAGTTATCTTTTTCGCGGAAAATTTCACAGACGTTTTGCGTATTTTTGGGTTGCGAGGCGGTACACGCACTTAAAATTAATAAAAGTATTAGTAGCACGGTTGATTTAATATAGTGCCTGAGCGTCTTGTTGAAATTTAGCATGGATTGACGTATGACATATCTACAATAGAATAAGATTTTAGTAACTAGATACATTTTAGTTTAATATAAGCTATCTTTTTAGGATAGATTTCGTTTATTTATACTTGTGCGAATGATAATTAATCATAGATTAATATGATTCTATGCAGTAGCCAACTAATATGATTAATTTGATTAATTCCAGACAATATTTTCGGAAAAATATTTCGCTTTCAGGTTTGCTGTTTATTGGTAATCATGAGCATGAAATGCAGGTACAAAATCTGTCAATTTCCGGGGGGCTTGTAGCTATTAATACTGTCGCTAACCTAGTTGATGAGAAAGATGTTTTTTTGTTAATTAAACAATCCAGCATTGTGGATTTTTACATAGAAAGTTTAAATTTAGTCGGCGAAGCTGAGATAGTCCGTGTCGATATGGAAGGTGAGAGGATCTTAATCGGCCTGGAGTTTAAGGAAATATCTTATGATCCACAAAGTCTACTGTATAAAAGAAAGGCTTACCGCAAGAGCATGGCAGCTCCAGGACAAGTACTAATAGCGGAGAAATTTTACGATTTTATGACCCGAAATGTATCCGTTGATGGAATTTTGATTTATATTGATGAGCATGTGGATCTGCAGGTGGATATGATCGTCGAATTTAAATTTGAAAAATTACATTTATATGGTGAAGGTTGTGTTGTCTGGTTCCAGTACGATGAAAAGGAAGGCACCTTATTAGGTATGGAATATCTGCATATGGAAAAGTCTGAGATAAAAGGCATTCCTCGATTTTATCGTCCATAAAATATAAAAAAATTTCTTAATACCGGTTTTTATCTCTTTTGTGCCAATATTCAGTTGCCAGGTGTTGTGCTATCTCTTGTGAATCTGCTTTGCCCATTAACTTTAAAGCGACAGCCGTTGTGCCGATAATACTTGCTTCAGCAAACTCGTCATTAATTTCACCGCGCCATACCTGAATAAGTTGCTTGGGGTCAAGAGCCTCGGGTTTAACATGGCGTCTGGGAAATAAAGCAGGCCATATCTCTTCGGATAATACGCCGTTATGCACACTTTGAGCTAAACATTGCATGTCGGGGTTACGTTCAGTTTCACCGCCTTCTCCTTTGATTACCGTCATATGTGCCTGTTGTAATAGTAATGCCGCTTCTTGATGCACAGGACGATAGCCAGGATGAAATATACCCTGGATGCTGTAAGAGGCATTAAAAGGGTTTATGAGACGGACTAAGGTGTGGACTGGAGAGCGTAAACCCATTAATGAACGTAAGTGGATCATTCTGTCGAGCGCGGGACAAAGTTGTTCCAGGGATAAATATGCAAAATTTTGAGTTTGTAACTGTTGTTCAGCGACTTCCAATGAGTCTGCTTTAGCTAAAGAAAATTGTGTTAGCATATCCTGTACAAAAAGACGGTTCCCTGAATGTGATGCTGAACCATGTATCAGTACTTTGATATCATTTTCCGCTAATAAGAGGCTTGACAGCATAAACCAGGGTAAATGCCGCCGTTTTCCGGCATAGGCTGACCAATCTAACTCTGCAGTGTTATTGGCAATACCAGGCAAGGTTTCACGCACGGCTAGCACAAACCCAGCGAGTTCTTCAGGTGTCTCTTCTTTGACCCGCATTAGCATTAAGAATGCGCCTAGCTGTATTTCTTCAACTTCGCCTGCCAATATCATGCGCATAGCCTGATAGGCCTCCTCTTGCGTCAAGGGGCGAGAGCCTTTTTTCCCTTTACCTAAGATACGAATAAATTCGGCAAAAGGGTGTTCTGTATTATTACTTGTCATCTGAGTTACTCTTTTACCGGACGTTTATCTAATTTTCTTTGTAAAGTTCGACGATGCATATTCAGTGCTCTAGCAGCTGCAGAAATATTACCATCGTGCTCCATTAATACTTTTTGCAGGTGTTCCCATTCTAGACGTTTTACTGAAAGTGGGTTTTCACTGATTGCCACGGAACTGTCAGCTGCATTATTATGCAATGCATTCATGATTTCATTAGGGTTGGCTGGCTTAGTTAAATAATGTTTTGCACCTAATTTAATTGCTTCAACTGCAGTGGCAATGCTGGCAAATCCAGTCAGCATAACAATTTGCGTATTGTCGTCAAGTGAAATTAATTTTTGTACTAACTCCAGCCCTGATTCATGTCCTATGCGTAAATCAATCACAGCATACTCAGGTTCTATTTGTTCAGCCAGGGCGAGGCCATTTTTAACATCATGAGCTACCGAAACCGAAAATCCTCTTTTTTCTAATGCAGATTTGAGGACTGAACAATAGGTTAAATCATCATCTACTAACAATAATTGCACTTGATTTTGTTTAGTCATAATCCTTAGACGAGTTAATTGAGGGGAACAAGCGGTAAGATAATATCAACACATGCACCTCCTGTAGGTGCGTTGCTGATTTCTATTGTACCGCCCAATCGTTTAATTATTGAAAAGGTAAGAAATAACCCGACCCCTAATCCTTGATTACTCTCATTAATCGGGACCTTGCCTATTTTATCAATAAGTTTATTTGAAATGCCCGGGCCATAGTCGCGTATGCGTATGCCGACAAAATTTTCCACTGTACAAGGATTGATACTAAAGTCGATACCTTTATCAAGCGAACTTACTTCAGCGGCATTGTTCAAGATATTGATCATAGAGTGGGTCAAAGTAAGCTCTGCTAGAATGGCTTGAGTTAAAGGTGCCTTTGGGTTTATCAGTAAATTTAATTTTACCCCGGGTTGCTGACTGCGCCACTGCATTAATACTTCATCCAGATAATCGCTGAGCTTTTTAATATGCCCGGATTCTGCTCTTAGTTCACCCGCAGAAGCAGACATGACTGATAGCGCTTGTTTACATCTATTTATCTGGTCTTGCATGATTTGCATTTTTTCATGCAATTCAGTATGCACCTCTGGACTATATTCGTCTTTTAGTTCATGCGCAATGATGGCCATTGTTCCGAGTGGAGTGCCCATATCATGTGCTGCACTTGCAGCCAGAGTTCCTAACGCTATAATGCGTTCATCTTGCAGTGTTTTTTCACGAGCTTCTGCCAATCTTCGTTCTCCGGCTTTAATGGTATTAGAAAGCTCTACTGAGAAAAAAGCGACTAATCCGGCACTGCATACAAAGCCAAACCACATACCAAAAATGTGAAAATTTAAGAATTCTTCATCCTGCATATTATGCATGCTTGCAGACATATTCGCCATATCCATATCCATAAGCATTAAGTGCGGTTCAACTGCTGTCAGATTTGCGTGGTAGGGAATCAAAAATGTATAAAGGCTTGTTGTTAGTATCACCATATACCAGGTATATGCATGTGGCAAAACGATAGCCGTTAGAATAACGGGTAGTAGGAAAATCCAGGTAAACGGATTTGTTGCACCTCCCGTTAGATAGAGTAGTGAAGCAATAGCCAGTACATCGATAGCTAATTGTGAGAAAATTTCCATTTCTGTCACAGGCGTATCTGTTTTTAAACGCAACCATGTGTATAAATTGACAGTACCAATCGCTAAAATAGTTAGCCATAAAGCTTCTTGATGCAGAGGTATTTTTAATATATCAATAGAAATTAACAACAGCAGCGATTCGCCACCTATCATTAGATTTCTTAGGATAAACAGCCACTGCAAGTTTTCTCTTGCTGAAATTTCCTTTTGTGGGATGAAGTTGACTAACATGTGATTTATTGGAAGAAAATCGCTGCACTTATTATTGTTGCACTGGCTATTAATGCGTAAATCGTACTTTTATGATTATTTTGCATTTGCACACGCATTCTTTCTAATTGTTGATTATGTATTTTAGCGCGTTGACTAGTATGTGCAGCATCATCTAATACTTGAAAAAGCAATGAAGGAATCTCAGGGAATTGTTCTGCTATTTCAGGAAACTTTTGCATGGCTTGTTTGATTTTTGCTTTAGGGCTCAAGCGTTCTTTAAACCATGATTCTAGAAAGGGTTTTGCGGTTTGCCATAAGTCCAGTTCAGGATATAGCTGTCGTCCCAATCCCTCGATATTCAACAATGTTTTTTGCAATAAGACCAATTGCGGTTGAACTTCCATATCAAAGCGGCGTGCTGTTTGAAATAAACGCAGTAATAACAGGCCAAAGGAAATATCTTTCAGTGGCTTATCAAAAATGGGTTCACAGACACTACGAATGGCCGACTCAAATTCTTCAACCCGTGTCTCAGGGGGAACCCAGCCTGAAGCTAAATGCATCTCGGCTACACGACGATAATCATGATTGAAAAATGCGAGAAAATTTTCCGCTAAATAGCGTTGGTCCGATTCAGATAAAGTACCGACGATGCCAAAATCAACAGCAATATATTTACCCGGAGGGTCTACAAATATATTACCTGGATGCATATCGGCATGAAAAAAATTATCTCTAAAGACCTGGGTGAAAAATATTTCTACGCCACGCTCGGCAAGTAATTTAAAGTCAGCATTTACAGCACGTAATTCCTTTATGTTACCCACTGGGATGCCATAAATACGCTCCATGACTAATACTTTTTTGCGGGTAAACTCCCAGTGAATTTCAGGGATATAAATAGCATCGGAGTTTTCAAAATTACGCCGTAATTTTGTGGCATTTCCAGCTTCTCTGACCAAATCTAATTCATCGAGTAGCGTTTTTTCAAATTCAGCGACAATTTCCTTGGCATGGAGACGCTTTGCATCTTCCCAAAATTTTTCAGCAAAATAAGCAAGCTCATATAATAAGCCTATATCAGAATGTATCCACTTTTCTACGTCCGGTCGCAATACTTTGACAACCACCTGTTCACCGCTGTGTAAAACAGCTGCATGGACCTGGGCAACAGAAGCAGACGCTAAGGGACTGGGTGAAAATTCAGCAAAGGCTTGATCGATAGACATGCCAAGCTGCTGCTCTATAACTTCTCGGGCTTGCTGGTCTGAAAAGGGGGGAACTTTATCTTGAAGCATAACGAGTTCATCGGCAATATCATCAGGTAAAATATCCTTACGGGTGGATAGAGCCTGGCCAAATTTAACGTAAATAGGCCCTAAGTCTTCCAGGGTGCGGCGAATGCGAACCCCGCGTTGTTCAAAATTATTTTTCCGCCAGAAATTGGGTGAAAAAATAGCCAGAAAGCGTAAAGGCCTGAATAAATGTGTTTTGAGAATCAGGTCATCGAGTCCGTGAGTAACCAGTACCCAGTTGATGTGTAAAATTCGTAATATGAGTTTGGGGTGCTTCACGTTATCTTCCTAAGACTGCTGAGCTTTTAATTGAGTATCTAAACGCTTAATCCGAGCTTCAAGCCGGTCAAAATCTTCTTTAAGTTGGTCGACTTGCCGGGTGAATAAATTAATTTCAGGTGCAGGGGGAAGGTCTTGTGTTTCGTCCTGTAAAAATTCGCTAATATTAAGTTGAAGAGTTTTGAGGTTTTCCTGATGCCATAGGCTGGCGCTACGCATGAATCGGCCTAGCTTATGAGCAATGACATCACCCGTGTAATGCGAGAGTTGTTCTTCTAAATCAATATCTAGTTGTTCAAAGAGGTGCTGAAATTTGTGGCCAACGTTTAAATCGCCAGTTATCGACACTTCACCTGAAAAAAAGGAACGTGCAGGGGTAGAACTTAGCCCCATTAAACCCAGGGCAGGTAAGGAACCCGTTAGGGTGGTATCTATAGTTCCTTCATAATAATCCATAATCTGGATGTTTTCGCCATTCGGGCAAAGGTATAGTGTTTCATCAAAAGGCTGAATCGTAACAGCAATGATCTTACCTGTGAGTGGCTTTAAAAAAATAGCAATATCTTCATCCAGACTAAGGTATTTATTTAGAGCGGTTTCAAAAGCGCTCGTAAGCAGAGGTTTGATCATCGTTATTATTGTTGATTAGGAAAAGAATGGGGTGAGCAAGCCATTTCTGTCCACCCTATAAGGAGGGGCACCACAAGGCGGATAAAAAAAACACGACTCAACCGTGAAGTGAGTTAAAACTTATAACCTCTATGTACAGCAACAATACCTTGCGACATATTGAAATATTCGCAGCGTTCCAGACCGGCTTCCTGCATCATTTCTTTTAATTTATCCTGCTTGGGGTGCATGCGTATTGATTCAGCTAAATAACGGTAGCTGTTTTCATCTTTGGCAACGAATTTACCAATTTTTGGTAATAATTTAAATGAATAAAAATCATAGACTTTTTCAGTGATTTTATCGGTCGGGTGAGAGAATTCCAGAACTATTACACGGCCGCCTGGCTTTAATACGCGATACATAGAGCGTAATGCCGCATCTTTATCGGTTACGTTGCGTAAACCAAAAGCGATACACACGCAATCAAAGCTATTATCTTCAAAGGGAAGACACTCTGCATTGACCTGAGCATAAGTTATATTTTCAATTAGCCCCCGGTCAATTAGTCGATCACGCCCTGTGCGTAACATTTCAGAATTAATGTCTGCTAAAACAATTTTGCCACTTTTCCCAACGCGTTTGGAAAAAAGTGTCGTTAAGTCACCTGTTCCACCGGCTAAATCCAGTACCTGTTCGCCTTCGCGTACATTGCTTAATTGCACGGCAACACGCTTCCAGATACGGTGTATGCCGAGTGACATTAAGTCATTCATTATGTCGTATTGACTGGCAACAGAGTCAAAAACTCCGCGCACCAGGTTAACTTTATCTTTTGTTTCGACTTGTTTAAAACCAAAATGAGTGGTGTTATCAGTTGTCATGTTGTGTCTTTAGTTAAAGGGCAGACTTGATTGCTGCCAGTGATCTCTGAAAAGGAGAGGCATTTAGCCTTCTCTCCTTAATAGTATATAGTTGAAACTGAGGTAATCGGTTTAATTTTGTTTTGCTTCTGTACGCTGATGTCCTGCAGCCGCTAATTCATTTAAATACCCAGGCCAAAGCTCATCATATTCATTACCGAGTTTATACAGCAACTCCCAGGTATAAATACCGGTACTATGCCCATCACTAAAATCAGGTGAAATTCCATAATTACCAATCGGTCTTATTGCATTAATCGCGACAGATTCTTTACCTGTTTGTAAAATTTCTTGTCCTGGCGCGTGTCCTAATGCTTCAGCAGAAGGGGTAAAAACCCGCAGGTACTCGCAAGGCAGATGAAAAGTTTTGCCATTGGCGAAACTTACTTCAAGAATACGGGATATTTTGTGTAATTTGATTTCCGTTGGATAAGTATCAATTGATTCTGCTTGAATACGCATAATTATAGTATATAACGACTTAAATCTTCATCCTGAACAAACTCAGAAAGATATTGATTTACATAATCCGCATCGATAACAATATTTTTATCGACTAAATCAGGCGCATCAAAGGAAACAGTTTCTAATAAACGTTCTAGTATAGTATGTAAACGTCTGGCACCAATATTTTCAGTTTTCTCATTTACTTCCCAGCCCAGTTCAGCAATGCGTTGAATACCCTCATCAGTAAAGCTAAGATTGACTCCTTCTGTTGCCAGTAAGGCTTGATATTGCTCGGTTAAAGAGGCATCTGGTTCTGTGAGAATACGAATAAAATCATCACTTGTTAGAGCGTCTAATTCAACTCGAATTGGGAATCGTCCTTGTAATTCAGGAATTAAATCAGATGGTTTGGATATATGAAAAGCACCAGAAGCAATAAATAAAATATGATCAGTTTTAATCATGCCGTACTTTGTACTAACAGTGCTGCCTTCAACTAAAGGTAATAAATCCCTTTGTACGCCTTCACGTGAGATATCACCACCGCCACCACTATCCGAACGTTTACATACTTTGTCAATTTCATCCAGAAAGACTATGCCTTGTTGCTCTACTGCAGAAACAGCAGCTAATTTAATTTCGTCTTCATTCACTAATTTAGCAGCATGCTCCTCTGTTAATAACTTAAGGGCATCTTTGACAGGTAGTTTACGGTCTTTGGTTTTATGGCTGCCAAGGTTCTGGAACATACCTTGCAACTGATTGGTCATTTCTTCCATTCCAGGAGGTGCCATGATTTCAACGCCGATACGTGAGGCCTGTACTTCTATTTCAATTTCTTTGGCATCAAAATCACCTTCACGTAATTTCTTACGCATTTTTTGCCGGGTACTCTCTTCAGTCTCAGAGAGCATTCCGCTATCAGCACGGGGTAATAAAATATCCAGAACCTCATCTTCAGCCGCATCCATGGCACGATGTTGTACTGATTTCATTTCTGTTTCGCGTGTCATTTTATAGGCGGTTTCAACTAAATCTCGTATGATAGACTCGACATCGCGACCGACATAACCCACTTCTGTAAATTTTGTTGCTTCAATTTTAATGAAAGGTGCATTTGCAAGACGTGCCAATCTGCGTGCTATTTCTGTTTTACCTACCCCGGTAGGGCCAATCATTAGAATATTCTTAGGCGTGATTTCATCGCGCATCGTGCCTTCGACCTGGGCACGTCGCCAGCGATTGCGTAATGCAATAGCAACTGAACGTTTAGCACTGGCCTGACCGATAATATGTTTATCTAATTCGTGTGCAATTTCTTTGGGAGTCATCTGTGTCATTTGTTTTTTTAATCCTTTGGCTCGGCGTCTAGCTCTTCAATACGTAAATTGTGGTTAGTATAAATACATATATCAGCCGCAATATTGAGCGATTTCTCGACAATTTCTCGTGCGCTTAAATCAGAATTCTCCAGTAACGCTCGCGCAGCGGATTGCGCGAAAGGACCGCCAGAACCAATGGCTATTAAATCATATTCAGGCTCAATAACATCACCATTACCCGAGATGATTAAGGAGGTTTTACTGTCTGCTATTGAGAGTAGGGCTTCTAATTTACGTAAAGCGCGTTCAGTACGCCAGTCTTTAGCCATTTCAACGGCTGCACGAGTAAGATTGCCATGATGCTTTTCCAGTTTTCCTTCAAAATGCTCAAACAGCGTGAAGGCATCGGCGGTTGCACCCGCAAATCCGGCAATTACTTTGTCATGGTATAAACGACGCACTTTACGTGCATTACCTTTCATAACAGTATTACCTAATGTAACCTGGCCATCACCACCGATAACAACTTTATCACCACGGCGCACAGAAAGAATTGTTGTACCTCTAAAATCCACTTTTTATTACCCATAATAGTACCTGAATCTGGATTGAAGTCCTGTATTCAGGTAGAAAATAAATCTTAAGATTTTACATGCTTACACAGTGTCTTGATAGCCTTTAAATTAGAAATCGTTTTAATAGTATGCCTAAAGATGGCTAATCAAAGTTAAAAACAATTGATCATACACTGACAGCAATATGTTTAGACGTCTATTATGTATTCTCTGGTAATGTGGAAATTTAAACTTTATTAAGAATAAGTTCCAACACTAGTTTACTACCAAAGTAGGCTAACAATAGACATGTAAAACCGTATAAAGTCCAGCGTATTGCCGTCTTGCCTCGCCAGCCATAACGTTTTCTACCGAGTAATAAGCAACTAAAAATTATCCAGGCAATTATGGATAAAATAGTCTTATGCGCCAGATGCTGTGCAAATAAGTCTTCTATAAAAATAAACCCACTGAGTAAAGAAAAGCTTAAAAACAACAACCCCGTGCTGATCATTTGAAATAACAAAGACTCCATCGCCTGCAAAGGTGGAAAGGCAAGCATTAATCGTCCAGGGTTATGACTCTTAAGCTGTTTGTTTTGTAGGGCCAGTAATAGTGCCTGGAAGGCCGCTATAGTGAGTAAACTAAAAGCAATAATTGAACTGAGAATATGTACATTCATTGCCAGTGAAAAATCTTGCGTTATTTTTACTGAACTGGGATAAAGCACATCAAGTGCCAGCATAAGTGCTGCGATAGGAAAAAGTGCTATGCCTAGTTTTTCAACAGGTTTAGACAAAGATGCAAACAATAGTAAAAAAGCGATGATTAGTGAAATAATGGCAGCGGTATGAAAAAAGCTAAAATCAATTCCCTGATTATGCCAGGCACTGAGCGAAAGTGATAAAAGATGTGCAATAGAAGCAAGCCAGGCAAACGTTAGAGCCAGTTTTTTATGTTGGTTCTCTTTAATATCGATTATTAGAGTAATGCTACTGGCAAAGTATAAGCAAAATGCTAAACCTTCAAGTAAGAATAAGTTCATATGGGGAGTATCTTTGAATATAAAGGGCTATGATTTTAAACTTTAAGCGTAAAGGTAACAGGGCCATCATTAGTCAGTGACACTTGCATATCTGCACCAAATTTTCCCGTTTGTATATGCGGGTAATTACCTTGTGCATAGCTAACAAGATAATGAAATAATTGCTTACCTTTTTCGGGGGAGGCTGCCGGTGTAAAGCTAGGGCGATTACCTGAATCAGTATCAGCAGCCAGAGTAAACTGAGGCACTAACAATAACTCTCCCTGAATGCTTTGCAAGCTCAGATTCATCCGCTGTTCTGCGTCAGGAAAAATGCGATAGTTCATAATGCGTTCAAACATTCGCTGCGCAGATTTCTCAGAATCCAGTTTTTCTATAGCGACTAATGCCAAAATACCGCGATCAATTTTAGCCACAAGCTGATTTTCAATGCTGACCTGGGCCTGAGTAACACGTTGAATTATAGAAATCATTTTTTAAAAAGTGAATGTATTTCAACCCAGCAGGTTTTCTAAAGCCATCATAATAATAAAACCAATCATCAGAGCAAACGTTGCATAGCGAGAGCGTCCATTTGAGTGAGATTCAGGAATGATCTCTTCCGAGATTACAAATATCATTGCGCCAGCCGCAAAGCCCATGGCAAAGGGTAGTACGGAAGAAAAAGTCGCGACCATCGTGATCCCTAATAGACCACCAACGGGCTCAACCAGACCTGTTAGCGTAGCAATACCGACGGCTTTCCATTTGTTATAGCCTAAAGCAACTAAAGGCAAGGCGACGGCAAGACCTTCGGGGATGTTTTGTAATGCGATAGCGATAGCTAGAACAATACCATTATTCAGATCACCTGTGCCAAAGCTAACACCAACAGACATTCCTTCGGGAAAATTATGAATAGTGATGGCGAATATAAATAGCCAGATTTTTTGTAAAGATTCAGCGTGCTCATTCAGGTCATCCTTAAAATGAATATGCGGTAATTTTTTATCGGCTAAATGCAGAAATAATGCGCCAAATGACATGCCAGCGGCAACGAACCAAAGTCCTTTACCAGGCCATAACTGGTTTCCATATTCAATACCCGGAACTAATAAAGAGAAAGCTGCCGCCGCAAGCATTACACCTGCAGCACCACCGAGTAAGCCATTATAGACGCTCGTTGAAACTTGTTTAAAAAGAGCGGCCGGTAAGGCGCCTACACCAGTAGCCAGACCAGCCAAGACGCTGGCCAAAAAGCCAATCATGGCAACTTTACCAAAAAACAGGTATAAACTACCAAAAACAAGAATTTGAGAGACTAAAAAAAGTGCGGCTAGAGTAAGCCAACGCTCATTTTTAGGCATCGCTTGTAATTTTTGATAATACGAATTTGAGTTCAGTTGTGACTTACATTTATCAAAAATATTAGTTAAATCTAGCGCGCTCATTACTTCCTCTGGGTATCTTAATGTGATTGAATATTAATCCATAAAGTATAACATCAACAATAACTTTCAAATCTATTTAACATGCCTGACCAGGTGCGTTCACTTACTGTTCAAAATATCAGAAAATGAAAAACAAATGCAATTATTGGAATATATATCTTGTGCTATTGTTATTTACCCGGTTTAGTTATGCAACTGATATCTTCAAATGGACTGACCCGCAAGGCCAGATCCATTATTCAGATAAAAAGCATAGCAATGCAATAGAATATAAGCCTGTTCAGGATTTTAGTTTTTATAATGTTCAAAAAGTCTATGATGGCGATACCGTACTACTAAGTGATGGACGCAAAATACGCTTGTTAGGTATTAATACACCGGAAATAGAACATGCAGATCAAGCTGAGCAAGCTGGAGGTGAGGTAGCACGGCAATGGTTAACGCAACAATTATTGAATACCCGGGTCAGACTGGAATTTGATTCTGAAAAACGTGACAAATATAAACGCCATTTAGCACATATTTTTACCGAACAAGGATTACATCTCAATCGTGAACTCGTACGATTAGGCTATGCAAGTACTAGCATCTATCCTCCAAATTTAAAATATGTTGCTGAATTACTTGCTGCGCAACAAGTGGCAGAAACAGGGCGTCTTGGTATCTGGCAGTACTCTGACTATGCCCCAAAATTTACCAGTGAATTAAGTAACAAAAACAAGCAGGGTTGGCAGCGAATAATCGGGCGTGTCTTGAGGATTAAAAGTACGTCGAAAAGCCGCTATTTAAAATTAAACGATAATTTTGATGTACGTATCAAAAAAGAGCATTTACAGTATTTCGACACTTTATCCTTATTAAAGGGAAAAAAAATTGAAGTCAGGGGCTGGGTCAATAAATATAAAAATGGTTTTTCTGTGTTAGTGAGACATCCCAGTGCTCTTAAAATATTATTTTAAGAGCATGGAACAATACACTGCTCTTGCCAAAGGCTACGGCCATTGCCAGCGAGCTGTGCCTTGTCTTTCACGCTCAGATTTTCCACAAAATCCGTGCACAACTGTGGTTTCTAGGTTTAACCCTTTTTGTAATTATGTAATAGTAAGGTGAAAATTCAAGGGTATTACTCATCTGGAGAAACAGTTTATGTCAGAGAAATATTTCGCAACAGGGCAGTGTTTATGTGGAAAAATTAGTTATACTATTTTTGCTCCTCCACGAGTCATGAGTCAGTGCCACTGTGATGACTGTCGAAAAGCGACAGGAACAGGGCATGCATCAAATGCTTTTTTTAAACAACAGGATGTGCAGATCATTGGTGAGCCTCGGAGTTATGACTCAGTCGCTGATAGTGGTTCGATAGTAACCCGCTATTTTTGCCCCGTGTGTGGCAGTCTTCTTTTTGGCGCCTTAGGAGGAATCAAAAATGTGCTGGCAGTAGCTGTTGGTTCATTAGATGATAGCTCATGGTTTAAGCCCAGCGTCATTGTGTATAACAAACGTAAACCACATTGGGATTTTATGGATCCAGATATTCCAACATATGCAGAAATGCCACCGTCTGTTGTCAAGAAGTGAACTACAGACTATTACCCCTAATTCAAGTGAGTAAGTAAAATGCGCCAGCTAGAAAGTGTCTTAAATGAAATCAGCTCTTATATCTGGGGGCCTGTCATGTTGACACTGCTATTAGGTATAGGAATTTTTTTAACTATTGGCTTAAAATTTTTTACTTTTCGCAAAGTGACCGCTGCGATGAGCATGCTCTGGCGTGGTCGAAAGTCTGATAAAGAAGGCGATATTACTCCGTTTCAGGCTCTGATGACCGCATTATCAGCAACCATAGGCACTGGTAATATCGCAGGGGTTGCCACGGCAATAGCATTAGGTGGTCCTGGTGCCGTATTCTGGATGTGGCTCACAGCATTATTTGGCATGGCTACTAAATATGCTGAAGCAGTATTGGCGGTTAAATATCGTGAAATAGATGATCAGGGCCAGCATGTTGGAGGTCCCATGTATTATATTAAAAATGGCCTTAAAGCAAAATGGAAATGGCTTGCAACTGCCTTTGCTTTTTTTGGTGCATTTGCCGCGTTTGGCATTGGAAATATGGTACAGGCTAACTCAGTGGCTGATGCAGTTGAAACCTTGTTTCATATCCCGACTCTATACACTGCTATTGCTTTAACTTTGCTTAGTGCCGTTGTTATTCTTGGCGGTATTCACCGGATTGCAGAGGTTGCCTCTGGTCTGGTTCCCTTTATGGCAATTAGCTATATAATTTGTGCTCTATGGGTGATTTTTACGCATTACCAGGAGATTCCACAAGCCCTAAGTTTAATTGTTCAAAGTGCATTTACTGAAACTGCTGCTGTAGGAGGGTTTACCGGTGCAGCCGTTTGGGCGGCTATTCGTTTTGGGGTTGCACGGGGTATTTTCTCTAATGAGGCAGGCTTGGGGAGTGCGCCAATTGCCCATGCTGCTGCTAAAACAAATGATCCCATACAGCAAGGTATGATAGCCATGTTAGGTACTTTTATAGACACTATTTTAGTCTGTACGATGACTGCATTAGTAATAATTCTCAGTGGAGCCTGGTCTAGCGGTGAAAATGGTGCTGCTTTATCGACCTTGGCATTTGAAACCAGCTTGCCTGGCGTTGGGAGTTATGTCGTCGTTCTGGGGCTAGTCGTATTTGCATTTACGACAATTTTAGGCTGGAGTTATTATGGTGAACGTTGTGCGGAATACTTATTTGGTACAAAAGTTATCTGGCCCTACCGTCTGTTATGGTTAATTGTCATTCCTGTAGGTGCCATGAGCAAGCTTACGCTAGTCTGGCTGTTTGCTGATATCATGAATGGCATGATGGCGATTCCAAACCTGATTGCTCTGGCTTTATTAAGCCCCGTCATATTTAGAATGACGACCAGTTATCAGCACGCCGAATAAACATAATGTAATTCCTCTTAGGAACGAATATTTTTTAACTTCGACATTTGATAAGGAGTGCAATAACTTTAGAGACTGTGAAAGTATTCACTTACTTTAATGCGATATAATATTAGAATCATTAAATAGATCTAAAACTGAAATAATGACTACTCGTCGCTACCAATCCAGCCTCAATCGTCAGCAAGAAATGTTACTGCCTTCGCGTGTTGAGGATTATGTCAGTCAAAATAATACTGTGCGTGCGATTGACGCTTATGTCAATACATTAGATGTTAAGGAACTAGGATTTCAGCACACCGAAACTATTATCACTTCAGGACAACCGCCTTTTAATCCTGCTGCTTTATTAAAACTCTATTTATATGGTTATTTGCAGGGGATTCGCAGCAGTCGCAAATTGGAAAGTGAGACTCGACGTAATTTGGAGGTGATGTGGCTAGTTGAAGGATTGTTACCCACATACAAAACGATTGCCGATTTTCGCAAAAGCAATAGTACGGCATTGAAAGCGGCTAATCGTGACTTTTTGTTGCTATGTAAAGAACTGTCCTTATTTGGTGGAGAGACAGTCGCGGTGGATGGGAGTTTTTTTAAAGGCGACGTCAGTAAGCAAGGTATTTACACCGAGGATAAGCTTAAAAAACAGCTTGAGGCATTGGAAAAGAAAATCACCCAATATCAAGATGAACTAGATAAACAGGATACTGCCGATAATAAATTAGATCAAGACTCGTTAAATGAAGATAACAACTTGGTTGAAAAGCTGGCGATAATCAAACAGAAAAAGGCAGAAAAAGAAGCGTTGCAGCAACAGTTAAAAGACCGTGGTGAAAAGCAAATTTCTACAGTTGATGAAGATGCGCGGCTTTTGACCAAACGCGGAGAAACGGTGGCGGGCTATAACGTTCAAATCGCTGTTGATAACAAACACCGTTTGATTGTTGCCGAGGACGTGGTGCAAGACGGTAATGACATGCAGCAGCTTGCGCCGATGCTGGAAAAGGCTCAGAGCATTTTGCAATCAGAAAATCTTGATGGCCTGGGGGACTCAGGTTATTTCAATGGAAGCCAAATAAAAGCCTGTGAAGATCAAAATATCACGGTTTATGTCCCTGTCCCTGATAAGTCTAGGCGCATGGCTGAAAAAGGACGATTAACCCGTGAACAATTTGAATATGATAACCTGAGTTCGGGATAAGACGTCATAACAAAGGTAATAAATCTTCTCTACGTAAGTTGAGTGCAGGCTTTTTTTCCTGGTAAGAATAAGCAACTAAACAAGCAACAATATTGATCATATAATTCGTAAGCGAACGATGTCTAGAGTGCTCAAGCTGAAAAATATTTTTAAGTTGATCATTGATAGTTTCAATAATGCTACGCTTTCTCAATAAAAGTGCATCAAAAGCAGCTATGACTCGTGGTTTCATATTTTTCTTGAGAGTTGTGATTAACTCAACATCATCGGTTGCTAAAAGTTCAGTGAGTTTTTTAGAAATATATCCTCTATCGCCAAAAAGCTTTCCAATCAGATTTTTAGCCAATTTTGGTACGGGTTTACGGTCATCAACATTCCCTTTCGTGATTGAAAAAGAAAGTATTTCCCCTCGATCATCCACAATAATGTGTAATTTAAACCCATAGAACCAGCCCGTAGAAGACTTGCCTCGTTGGGCCACATCTTTGAAAGTTTTATGGCGCGGAATACGAATATTTTTACAAACGCAAAGGGGTGTTGAATCAACAAATGCAATACCTTCACTTCGGCCACAACGTGTTTGCATAAAAGCCGTTAAAGGACCGATAATATCGGGCAATAATTCAATGAAACGGTTATAACTCGGCACCTTTGGGAAAGCTTTAGATAAGTTTTTGGGCAAGTAGCGTAAATAAAACCATTTAAATGTGTCATACCCTGACTGATGATAGTAAACAATCAAAGTAATTATTTCACTGGGGCTAATGCAACGCTTTTTCCGTCTTTTCTTTTCACCGTTTTCTATTTGGGTTTTCTCCCAGTGGGGTAAAAAGGTTTTACAAAAATCATCTACATCACAAAATAATCGGGTTAAACTTAGCATTGGGCAGTCTTAGAAAAAATAAATTCTTGGTTGTTTCTATTTTTTCAGATTTTCAAAAGACTGCCCACCTTTTCTTATCCCGAACTCAGGTTATGATACTGAGCAAGATTGCTATGTTTGCCCTCAAGATGAAAAACTGACTCGACGAGGCAAGCCTTTGCAAAAAGGTGGCAAAAACTATATTCGTTACAAAAGCGATGCCGCTGTTTGTGCGGAATGTCCTTTGCAAAAAAAATGTCTGAGTGAAAAAGCAAAATCAAAACAAATAGAACGTTGGGAGCATGAAGAAGTCGTTGACCACCACAAGCAACGTATGGCAAAAAATCCCAATAAAATGCGTCAGCGAGCGGCATTAGCTGAACACCCTTTTGGTACATTAAAACACCGAGCAGGCATAAATCACTTTTTGATGCGTGGATTAGAAAAATGCGGTGGTGAATTTGGTTTAATGGTCTTAGGTTATAACTTTGTCCGCGTAATAAACCTGCTCGGCGTCGATTTTCTAAGGGATTATTGCGTCCAACGACAAAAAATAAATTAAAAAACAGCCAATATGCTTAAAAATAGTGGGAAAAAGGACTTTTTTCTAAGAAAAAACGTCATTTTTAGAAATATATACTTTAAAAGCTTGCAAAACAGGCCCTGTTTTAAAAAAATGGGGATTTAGTGATGAATACTTTCATAGCCTCTTTAGCTATTGCAGTGTATGACGAAAAAAGCTAAAGCGTTTTTACGCCTGCTCAAGTTATTAACGTCTTATTCCTTAGGCACTTTAAAGTTCTGTTTGCCTGTTTATCAATATTGCGTAGCCTTTTAGGAGTAATGGCGTTATCAGGTCCAAGATAAAGGCGGTGAAGATGACCACTGAAAAAACGTTCTTATCCAGAGCGCCTATTATTAGCCCGCCCATAATGGCTGGCAAACCAATTTTGCGCATAACTACAGCGGGCAAAAAGAAGGGCGTTACTTAAAAGCTTTAAATTTGATTAAATTAGTCGCTAAAGGCTCTCATTTTTTTATAGATACAGTATAATGAATGACTGAGTTTAGCTTTTTTAAATAGTGATATGGAGAATGTTAATGTTAAAAAGATTAGCTGTTTTAGTGGGATTGCTTATGTTAAGTCAATTGGCTCAGGCAGAAATTAAGATAGGAGTTGTTAATATACCCTTGTTAATGGCAAATGCTCCCCAAGCGGCTGAAGCCAAGGAGCGTCTGGAAAAAGAGTTTTCGCCTAAAGACAAGCAGTTAGTTGCACAGCAAAAAAAGATCAAAAGTCTGGAAGAAAAATTGGCCCGAGATGGCATGACGATGTCGGAAACCAAAAAAAGGGATTTGGAACGTGAAATAATTGCCATCCGTAGAGATGCACAACGTGCTCAGCAAGAATTTAAAGAAGATTTTAGTATTCGCCGCAACGAAGAGTTAGGTAAAATGCAGAATAGAATTATTGAAGCTGTTAAAGCATTAGCCGAAGAAGGCGATTATGATCTACTTTTAACTGAAGGCGTGATTCATGCCAGTGCTAAAGTAGATGTTACAGATAAAGTACAAGATAAACTTTCTAAAATGCCTTAGTGTAGTTGTCAAGTTTCTAAATCAGAATGCAGCCCCACCTTGAGAGTGGGGTGCTTTCTTTAGCTCAAGAGAAAATTAGAAAACATAACTTTAATTTCATGTTTTGCAATTCTATTTATAGAAAATATGAGTAACTTTGTTGTTATCACCATCAATACAAAGATATGTTTAAAGTGTTAATTCGTTAAGTTGAAAAGGTTGTTAAATTGGAAACATTACTTGATATCAAGAAAATTCAAGCATTTTTACCCCATAGGTATCCATTTTTATTGATTGATAAAGTCGTAGAATGTGAACCTGGGGTCAGGTTATTAGGGGTCAAGAACGTTACTTATAATGAACCTATCTTTCAGGGACATTTTCCACATATGGCAATTTTTCCGGGTGTATTAATTCTTGAGGCATTAGCTCAGGCAACTGGGTTATTGGCATCTGAGACTTCTCCAGACGAGTTAGGTCATGGTATGACCTACTTCCTGACAGGGATAGATAAAGCAAAATTCAAACGCCCTGTAGTACCGGGTGATCAAATGATGCTGGAAGCAGTGTTTGAAAGAAGTAAGCGTAATATATGGTCGTTTAACTGTACTGCAACAGTAGATGGTGAATTTGTTGCTAGTGCTAATATTCGTTGTGCAGCAGTTGGTGATAAGTTTGATTGATGCAAAAGCAATAGTTGATATTAAGGCCGAAATTGCAGAAGATGTCCAGATAGGACCTTTTTCTGTTATTGGCGCTGATGTCACTATTGGTTCGGGGACGGTTATTGGCCCACATGTTGTAATGAAAGGCCCGGTGACGATAGGTAAAGATAACCATATTTATCAATTTACCTCGATTGGTGAAGATCCTCAGGATAAAAAATACGCAGATGAAAAAACCAGCCTGGTTATAGGTGATAGAAATGTTATCCGCGAATTTGCTACCTTGCATAGAGGTACCTTGCAAGACCATGCTGAAACTCGTATAGGCGATGATAATCTCTTTATGGCTTATACCCACGTCGCTCATGATTGTGTGATTGGTAATAATGTCATTATGGCAAATGGTGCATCTCTAGCTGGACATGTGCATCTATGTGATAACTCCATATTAGGTGGTTTTACTTTAGTACATCAATTCACTCAAATCGGTACTTTTAGTTTCTCGGCTATGGGCAGTGCCATTACCCAGGATGTTCCGCCTTATGTCATGGTTGGTGGTCGCCCTACGCGACCGCACGGAATTAATTCAGTAGGCATGGAACGTTCAGGTAGCAGTCCTGAAGCAACTCGTTTAATACGTAAAGCTTATAAAATCTTATATAAAAACAACCTTCGTCTGGAAGACGCAATCGAAGAAATGGAAGATTTGGCAGGTGAGTGTGATGAAATTTCCAACATGGTCAGTTTCTTGCGTAATGTCACTCGTGGTATCTTACGCTGAAAGTTGATTTCTTTGTATTCGCAGCAAAAAATCATAGCCGGAGTTGATGAAGTAGGTCGCGGCTGCATTGTTGGTCCCGTCATAGCGGCCGCAGTTATTTTAGACCCAAAACGTCCCATTACTGGATTGACCGATTCAAAAAAAATATCTGCAAAGAAACGAGACGTGTTAGCTGATACCATAAAGCGACAATGTATCGCCTGGTCAATAGGTAGAGCGGAAGCCAGCGAAATAGATCAAGTTAATATCCTGCATGCTTCATTATTAGCAATGCAACGCGCTGTCAAGGGGTTATCAGTGCAACCCGACTGGTTAAAAATTGACGGAAATCAATATCCAGATATTGACTGTCCAGGAGAAACTATTATTCAGGGCGATTTATTAATTGCTGAAATATCTGCAGCGTCAATTATTGCAAAAGTCTATCGAGATAATGAAATGTCAGTCTTAGATGCACTTTACCCGGGCTATGAATTTGTCCGGCATAAAGGTTATCCAACAAAATTCCATAAAGAGAAATTAATTAAGCTGGGAGTAAGCGAGCAACACCGATGCTCTTTTACTCCTGTAAGACAAATGCTATAGTCGAGGTCTTCACTATAGCAGCATAAGCGTTATTCCCCGTGCAGTATAATAATTCACCTCACCTATCTAAATTGCAAGTTTATGCAGCCTGAATTTGTCCATTTACGTGTACATTCCGAGTATTCTCTGGTTGATGGTATTGTCAAAATCAAGCCGCTTATAAATCAGTTAGCAGGCTCTGACATGCCTGCGGTTGCCATTACTGACCATTCTAATCTGTTTGCTCTGGTTAAGTTCTATCGTGCTGCACTTGCTAAAGGTATCAAACCGATAGCAGGCGCAGATGTTAATGTTTTTAACCCAGATGCTGCATCCGAGCCTTTTCGCCTGACGCTATTAGTTAAAAACAACGCAGGCTATGTTACTTTAACTGAACTCATATCTAGAGCGTATCAGGAAGGCCAGCATTTAGGTATTCCTATGCTGCAACGTGAGTGGCTGGAACAAAACCACAATGGCTTAATTGCTTTATCAGGTGCCATGGAGGGTGATATTGGCCAGGCTTTGTTAGCCGATGATCAGCAGCAAGCAAAGAAAATTGCACAATATTGGAATCAACTATTTCCCCAATGTTTTTACATAGAATTACAACGCATAGGCAAGAAACATGAAGAGCGTTATCTTGCCAGTGTGGTTGCTTTAGCCACAGAGCTAGATTTACCCGTCGTAGCAACTAATAATGTACGTTTTTTAAAAACTGAAAATTTTGGTGCGCATGAGGTGCGGGTGTGCATTAATCAGGGACGAGTAATTGATGATAAGCGTCGTCCGAAAGACTATACAGAACAGCAATATTTGCGTAGCACTGCCGAAATGCAGGCGCTATTTGCCGATATTCCCGAAGCATTAGCTAATACTGTAGAAATAGCTAAACGATGTAATATTCAATTAACTTTAGGAAAAAACTTTTTACCTGATTTTCCGGTGCCTGAGGGCATGTCTCTGGATGAGTTTTTTATTGCTGAATCTGAGAAAGGTTTAGATGCCCGATTAGAAAAATATCCTGCTGTTGGCCAGGGCACTGCGGAAGAAAACCGTAAAATTTATGATCAGCGCTTAAAAATGGAACTGGATATCATTGTACAAATGGGTTTTCCAGGCTATTTTATGATTGTTGCTGATTTTATACAGTGGGCAAAAGATAATGCTATTCCTGTTGGACCTGGGCGTGGTTCGGGAGCGGGATCATTAGTTGCCTATGTACTTAATATCACTGATTTAGACCCGATTGAATTTGATTTACTATTCGAGCGTTTTTTAAACCCTGAGCGGGTGTCCATGCCGGATTTCGATGTCGATTTCTGTATGGATAGACGCGACGAAGTGATTGAATATGTTGCCCAACATTATGGACGGGATAAAGTATCGCAAATTATTACCTACGGGTCGATGGCGGCTAAAGCAGCTATTCGTGATGTTGGGCGGGTGTTAGGCCATCCTTATGGTTTTGTCGACAGATTGTCAAAACTGGTGCCCTTTGAAATTGGCATAACGCTATCAAAAGCTTTAAAGGATGTCGCTGAGTTTCAGGAACTATATGTTAACGACGCTGATGTAAAAAGCCTGATGGATATGGCGCTTTCATTAGAAGGTACTGTTAGAAATGCCGGTAAACATGCCGGTGGAGTGGTTATAGCGCCAACTAAATTAACAGATTTTTCAGCTTTATATTGTGAGCAAGGCGGTGGTAATTTAGTCACTCAATTTGATAAAGATGATGTTGAGGCTGTCGGTTTAGTGAAGTTTGATTTTTTAGGCCTAAGAACTTTAACTATTATCGATTGGGCTCTGCAAACGATTAATAAGAGTCAGGCAGAGGCTAATCAACCGCTGGTAGATATTACCCAAATTCCACGGGATGATACTGCATCTTATGAGCTGTTAAAAAACGCGGAAACTACAGCCGTGTTTCAGCTTGAATCTCGCGGCATGAAAGAGCTGATTAAAAAACTTAAACCCGATTGCTTTGACGATATTATTGCCCTGGTTGCCTTATACCGCCCCGGACCATTAGAATCAGGCATGGTTGATGACTATATCAATGTAAAGCATGGAACAAAGGCGGAATATGCGCATCCTAGTCTGATACCCGTTTTAGAGCCAACTAATGGCGTCATTTTGTATCAAGAGCAAGTGATGCAAATTGCCCGTGAAATGGGTGGCTATACCTTAGGCGGTGCTGATTTATTACGCCGAGCCATGGGTAAGAAAAAAGTAGAAGAAATGGCCCAGCAGCGCGCTATTTTTACGGAAGGCGCAATTGCCAATGGTATAGATGAAAAAATAGCGACTTATGTATTCGATTTAATGGAGAAATTTGCCGGCTATGGTTTTAATAAGTCGCACTCAGCCGCGTATGCTCTGGTAGCCTATCAAACTGCCTGGTTAAAAGCCCACTATCCAGCTGCATTTATGGCTGCAGTACTGTCTTCAGATATGGATAATACCGACAAAATTGTTATCCTGATTGCAGAATGCCAGGAAATGAAATTAGCGGTATGTCCACCAAATATCAATGTTTCTAATTATCGCTTTACCGTTAATGCAGCCGGTGAAATCGTCTATGGAATCGGAGCCATTAAAGGCGTTGGTGAAGCGGCAATAGAAGATCTGTTACGTGAAAGAGAGGCCAATGGTCCTTTTACAGGCTTATATAATCTATGTAAACGCGTTGATTTGCGTAAAGTTAACCGGCGTGTTTTTGAAGCTCTGATACGTGGTGGTGCCTTTGATATTTTTAATGATAATCGTGCCAGTCATATGGTGGAATTGCCAACAGCTATAAAAGTTGCCGAACATCATGTCAAAATGGCTGAAGTGGGGCAAAATGATTTATTTGGTCTGGCTGTAAATGCTGAAAGTCGGGATGATGAAATTAAGGATTATGCTAACAATGTAGCTACCTGGCCAGAAAAAGAACGTCTGGCATTTGAAAAATTAGCGCTAGGCTTGTTTTTAACAGGCCACCCGATAGATCAATACTGGCCTGAGTTACAAAATATCGTGCATGGCAGTATCGCCAAAGTCATGGCAAATGTTGAAAATAGCAGAGGTAAAATTGATGTTCGGTTGGCAGGATTATTAATTGGCATCAGAACCCGCTTAGACCGAAAAGGACGCAACATGGGCTTCGCGACCTTAGATGATAAAAGTGCGCGAGTCGATGTAGCCATCTATAGTGAAACTTTTGAGCTATATAAAGATTTATTATCCACAGATGAAGTGCTGGTGGTTGAAGGCTCAGCGCGTATAGATGGATATTCGGGCATGTTAAGTGTTACAGCTGAAAAATTATATAGCATGGATCAGGCCAGAGAAAGCTTTGCCCGGTGTTTAATGCTGGATTGGGACAGTGTTATAACAGCAGGAAAAACGCCGGGGTTTATACAAAGCATGCAGGAAACCCTGCAGCCTTTTTGCGGCGGGCAATGTATGCTTATCATTAACTATCAATCGGCCACGGCCAAAGCAAGTGTGCAATTAGGTGATGACTGGCGCGTACATCCTACTGATGAATTGATGACACGCTTGCAACGCCTACTTCAACAAGATGATACTGTCAGTATCAAATATCGTTAAGGCTAATTTATACGCGTCATTGATGAAGAGCATCAGCTTGTTAGTTTAAATTTCTCACTCAAATGACTGTATGAGTTTCGTCTGCTTGAAGTTAAGTAGGTTCATGATCCATTTCCTTCTTGAGTAATAAGTATAATTTACTGGAAATAATTTCATGTTCATGTAAATCTTTTAAGGTATCCATCTGGCTAATGCCTAACAAGGCTTTAGCTGATTGTTCATTCATGTCATCGACAATATCTTTGTTAGACTGGATTTCATTCGCCATTTGTTGCACGGTTTTATCTTTTAAGTATTGATATATATTCTCGACATTTTGAAAGGCTTTAGGATCATCGAAGATTTCTATTAAGGGCGAGTTTTTTATTAAAGCTAACTCATCGATAACTTTGTTAATCAGCTTATATTGGGTTCGATAATAAAGGTAATGTTCTTGCGTTTCACTTAATTTCGTAGATGACAATGATAACCGCTGGAACATTTGCATACATTTACCCATCCAGGTATTAAAATAGGTATTAAGTGATCCTAAGTGCGGTCGATCCTGTTCAACCCGTTCCGTTTGTGTTTCTAAAATCAATAAGTTTCTTTTGTAGATGCTCTCATTGATTTCATCTCGCCTAAAAATTTCTTTTAATTCGATTTTCTGTAGAGCCAGGGTATAAATTCGTAACATATTTTCAACAACATGGCTTGAATCTTCGGTTTTATCAACGCACTGTTTACAAACTTGCTGGTATAAATTCTGGTATTCAGAGGTAAAGGTTTTGTACTGTAATTCACTAATATTCTGATTTTCGAAAAGCTCTTTGCTTCTGGCATTTAAACTTTGGTATATGAGTGCCTTACTTTTAAAATAACTCATTTGTTCGTGGGGTAAAAGTGTATCTATATTTAGCCAGCGTATTACTTTGCCGATCGTAGTTGCTTTAACCAGCAGGGTGAAATAAATGCTTCCGATGGTGATAGCAGTGATGAATTCTTTGATTGAAAAATCATAATTCCAGTTTGGAAGACTTAGGTCATCAGGTATGAGCATGACCATAATAACAGCGATAGCGCCTCGCAAACTGCCCCAGGAGAGCAAATGCTGCCAGTTTAAAGGAATACTTTCCTCAGACGTTATTTGGTTGATCACGCCAATTGAACAGTAAATTGACACTGCTCTGGCGATAACGACCACTAAAATCATTATTAATATGGGCAGGATGGCAACGTTTATAGAGATGGAAAGACTGGTAAACAATAACCCCATTAGAATGAAAACCAGAGAGTTGGCGAGAAAAGCAAAATAACCCCAGAATTTTTCCATATATTCTTCCACACCTACGGACATTTTATAACGACCGTAATTACCCATGACAATGGAGGAAACCAGCGTGGCTATAATAGAAGAAAATTGAATATGGTGACCGTCTATGACTAATTTTTCAGAAATTAGCTCCGCTAACAAGAAGGTGAAATGTGCAACCAGTAAAGTCAGCGTAATTTCAAGATGTTCATGGCCTTTTACCCATTGAATGAGTTTAGAAAACAAGAAACCCATAAATAAACCAAACAGTCCACCGCCTACGATCATGGTACAAAATGAAAAAAGACCTTCTAAAACAGTTGTTGTGCCATGAAAACCGTGGAGCATAATTTCCAGGAATACCAGAAAAATAGCAAAAGCAGTTCCGTCGTTAAACAGACTTTCACCTTCAAATATCAAGGTTAAACGTCGTGGTGCTCCGTATTCCTTAAATAGTGACAACACGGCAACAGGGTCAGTTGCAGAAATAATGGCACCAAAGAGTAGAGTGACTAACAGCGGAATATCAAAACCCATTAGCTGAAATGCCCAGCGCCCGGCAAATCCGATAAAAAAAGTTGAAATGAGTAAGCCCACAATCGCCAACATACTGATGGCAAATTTATTCTCTTTAATATTGCGACTTTTGATGTTGTAAGCTGATTCAAAAATAAGGATTGGTAGAAAAACAAAAAACAATAGTTCTGGTGTTAGCTGAAAGCTGGTGACAAATGAAAGTGCGTTGATTTCAGAAAGCGGTACCAACAATGAACCACCTATAACTAACAAAACTGTGTAGGGAATACGTGTTTTCAGAGAGAGGATATTAATTCCCAGAGAAAACAACATCAGAGTAAAAACGGATAAATAAACGTCGAGTGTCATATATTTCCTTGTTGTCTTTTTTTCTAGAATCTATTTTAATATTCTGAGCTGGTACAAACAAAAAATTATACCAACAAAGCCGCATATCCTTCTATATAAAGCTTACACCATGATAAGGTATTTTTAAAACGGTCTTTGAAATACATTACTAAGCATTATATTTTAGGTGTGGTTGATATAAACCGCTGAGTTTGGTTGATATCAGCCATTTAATATGGTTAATAGACATTCTGAATAAGTTATACATAGAGCGACTTATTAGGTAACAGTAGCTTTATCCTCTAAAAAAATAAGGATATGAACAACTTGGTATAGAATTAGCTGTAAATTGTAATATTAAGTTGATATGCGGTCATAATACAATACTATTTTCTTACAGGAGCAGGGACTGGAATCCCCATACCTTATTATCAGAATATTGAATTTATGATGCATTAACCTAAAATCTTTCAATGACGGTATCAGCTGTACCTTATCTTTTGCCTGCATTTGATTTTCCACTATTCTCATTAACCCATGCATAAATTAATCTATCGACCTTTTCTTATTATAGGTCTGGTTTTCAGCTTGTTGATTGTTGCTGAACTAGGTGCTTTAAGCGGTATGACCTGGAGAAATCAGCAACGTATTGATACCATAAAAAAAGACATTACACAGGGCAATCAACTGCAGCAATGGATTTTCGAATTACTCAAGCACCAATGGGAAGAGCCGATACCTCCTTCTCCTGCTATAGGGAAAACTTCAAAAAATAAAGCTGATCTACACAAAGAAATTATAGACTTTATTGAAAACCAATATCCTGCGAAAAAAAATACCAGTGAATCACTGAAAATATTACAAAAATTGCTGAAAAGTGTTGAACAAGGTTATCAGCAAGATCAAATTAAGGCATTACAATTATCGCGCGAGGTGTTGTTGCTGCAAATGCAGGAAGAAGAAAAACTATTAGATGAGGTATATCTCGATAGTCAATTAGAGTTGAAACTGGCTATTTTAATTCCTTCCGGTGTTTTTTTAATTCTTTTAGGTTCTGGGTTCTTGTTCTTTAATCGTCATGTTATGGCTCCTATCAATGCACTGGATAAATTATTATCTAATCTGATTAAGGGAGAAAAGCAACCCATCGAAGATATCCCAAACGATTCAGTGATGCGGCCATTGTTTACAAACTATAATCGTTTAATTACTCGTTTATCAGAGTTAGAACAAGAGCATCTGTCATATACATATTCGCTGGAAAAAGAAGTGCGAAATGCAACCCATACTTTACTTGAGCAAAGCCATAGTCTTGCACGTACAGAGCGTCTTGCTGCTGTGGGTGAACTGGCTGCCAGTGCTGCCCATGAATTACGTAATCCGCTGGCAGGCATTCAGGTAGCATTGGAAAATATGCTTCAAGACTGTCATGACGAAGATATGAGTGAGCGCCTACAAATGGTTCATGCAGAAATAAATCGATTAACTGGTCGGCTCAATGACTTATTGGCGTTTTCCAGACAAACACCTGAAAAGGCAAAGAATATCGATTTATATGTATTAATCAATGAACTGATGACCCTGGTGAATTATCAGGTAACAGAAAATATTTCCTTGCATTATCAGGTTGAAGCAAATACCAGAGCTTTTTTACCAGAAAATGAATTGCGTCAGGCACTGCTAAATTTATTACTGAATGCGATACAATCCATAGGAATTCAAGTGGGTAGCGTTAACCTACAAGTAAAACATCAAGCCAATATGCTAATTATTAAAATAAGTGATACCGGTGCCGCTTTTCCAGATGCATTATTGGAACAGGGTATCAGGCCTTTTGCCAGTTATAAAGAAAAAGGCACCGGCTTAGGTTTGCCTATGGTACAGCGATTTGCCAAGTCTTATGGAGGCAAGCTGGAATTAAAAAATGATAAACAGGGTTACGCGTGTGCGTCCCTGATATTGCCGGAAAGCCAATGAGAGATAGCCTATTAATCATCGAAGATGAAACCTTGTTGGGAAATGAATTAGCCCGGTACTTTCGTAAACAAAAATGGGAAACGACTCTGGTTTGCTCTTTAACTGAAGCAAGAAAATGCCTAGTGGAGGAAGGAATAGACCCTCTAGTTGTATTGTCAGATATGAATCTACCTGACGGAAATGCATTGGATTTTCTGGAACAACTCAAAGAGACTACAAACAGTACAGAATGGTTGTTTTTAACAGGCTATGGTTCGGTTACCGATTCAGTCAGAGCGGTACGCCTGGGTGCTTATGATTTCATAGAAAAACCCTGTGAGTTAAAGCGACTGAATATGTTGGTTGAAGGTGCTGCAAGAAGTGCCAGGGCCCAACGTCGGCTAGAAATCCAGGCACAGGAACAAAATGACAAATATTCCATTCGCATGCTGGTTGGTAAAAGCAAGGCTATTTGTTTATTGCGTGAAATGATTATGCAAGTCTCTCAAGTCCCGTTTTCCAGCTTGATTATTACTGGTGAAACAGGGACAGGGAAAGGCTTAATTACTAATATATTGCACTATTCAGGTTCACGTGCCAAAGGGCCTTTAATCGAGATTAATTGTGCTGCATTGCCTCGCGAATTATTGGAATCTGAATTATTCGGTTATGAAGCGGGCGCATTTACTGGCGCAAAAAAACGTCATCGTGGATTGTTTGAACAGGCTCACACGGGTACTTTGTTTCTGGATGAAATCGGCGAAATGGATTTAGAGTTGCAGGGAAAATTACTTAAAGCCGTTGAAGAACTGCGCATTCGTCGCTTGGGTGGGGAACATGAAATTGACGTTGATGTGCAAATTATCGCAGCAACGAACAAGGACTTACATTATGAGGTCAGTATAGGTGCATTTAGGCAGGACCTGTACCATCGTCTGAATGTGATCAGTTTGCATGTACCACCGTTAAGAGAGCGCATGGATGATTTGCGAGAGTTGCTGCTACTTTTTATAGCTGAAAACAATGCGAAGTCCAATAAGAATATCAGAGTGATTCCTGAAAGTGTTGCAAAAAAGTTGGCAAGTTATCACTGGCCAGGCAATATTCGTGAGTTGCGTAACATTATTGAACGTTGTGTATTGCTGGCGACTGGGGATATATTCCCAGAGCAATGGTTACAGTTACCCAATCGCTCAAGCAAACCTACTGCTGCAACAGAAAATGGTATATTTCTCCCTCTTGATGGCACATTAACACTGTTAGATATGGAAAAGTATATTATTCAGAAAGTGCTGGCCCGAAGCGATAATAATGTCACTGCCGCTGCTAGAATGCTAGGGACTTCAAGGGAAACGCTCCGTTATCGTGTGCAAAAATATCACTTGAACGTGTAGTTTAAATCCACTTTTATGTGAATAAGGCAGAGTATTTACAAAATTATTGTCCCCTCTACTCACATGATCATTAAACAAATTAATTTCTAATGAGTAAACCCCCAGCTCTGCTGGGGGACTAGTAAAGTTTGACAATTACGGGAATCATCGTGAGTCTCCCTATCTGTGAACCGCCTAAAGTTCAATAGATAAGGAAACAAACGATGAATACAGCAGATAGTTTAAATCATACAAAATGGGAATGTAAGTATCATATAGTTTGGATACCCAAATATAGAAAGAAGAGTCTCTACAAGGATTTGAGGAAATATATTGGTACTACTCTAAAAGATTTAGCACTCCAAAAAGAATGTAAAATTGAAGAAGGGCATTTAATGCCAGATCATGTTCATATTTTAATCTCGATTCCTCCCAAATATTCAGTGTCACAGGTTGTTGGATTTATTAAAGGGAAAAGTGCTATATCGATTGCTCGAACCTATATGGGGAGAAGAAAGAATTTTACAGGGCAGAGTTTTTGGGCAAGAGGTTACTATGTTTCCACAGTGGGCAGAGATGAGGAAACGGTGAGAAATTATATTAAGCATCAAGAAGATGAGGATAAGCGAATAGACCAACTCGATTTATTTTAAGACACTGCCACCTTTAGGTGGTAAATGAATTAACCCGCTTCGAGCGGTTCACGATTACAAGCCTCCGGCTGTGCCGGAGGTATTTGACTAATAGAAACGATAATATGCTGACTACTGAAGATAACTTAAAAAAACATCAAATTCATGGCATAGAGAAAGGTACAGAGCCACCATCGCAAATTGCCAAACAATTAAATCAGCAATATGAAACAGATATCGGTGTTTTTTTTGCCGAGGTAGCGAAACTGCCTTTAGAGATCTTGTGCAAAGTACTCTTTGAACTACCTAGTCATGTTTTTGAAGAAACCTTGTCACGTATCCCTCATAAAAAAATGGCGACTGCCTTATCATATCTAACCAGTGATGATTTGACCGATTTCTTACAGCGCGTCAAACAGTATGATCAAAATTACGCTAAAAGTACTTATCATTTACTCGCACCCGATGAGCAGGCTGAGGTCGCCCATCTTTCCCAATTTCCTGCGGATCAGGCAGGTGCGTATATGCAAATGGAAATGTTATCAGCAGAATTGACTGATACTCTTGCACATGTGAAACAACAGGTTCGCGCTTTTAGAAGGGAAGAACCCAATAGCCCTATTTATAAATTATTTGTTGTAGATGCAGAGCAGCACTTGGTGGCGACTCTACATTTTACTGATCTGTTACTGTTTGATGAAAGAAATACCATGCAAGAAATTATTGCCCAGGCGGTAATCCATCATCATAAACCATTGAGTGTCCATAACTCGACTCCAATTGAAAAAGTCATCCATTTATTCGAAGAATATGAACTAAGTGTTATTGCTGTCATCAATGATGAAGAGCAACTGCAAGGTCGTATTGTGTTCGAAGATATTTATGATTTAATTCGTATGCAAGAACAAAGTCAGGCTCTGAAAATGGCGGGTGCCGATAAAGATGCTGAAGAAGAAAGTTTAGAATCCGCGCGTAAAGCAAGATTACACTGGTTGTTTATTAATCTGGCGGCACTGCTCTGTGCAGTTTTCGTTGTGAATGTTTATAAAGAAACGATAGAACAGATAGTGGCTCTTGCAGTACTCATGCCAATTGTTGCAGCACTAGGAGGAAATGTGGGAAATCAGGCGGTAACGGTAACAGTTAGAAAGATCGCCTTAGGACAGATTGATTGGCAGAATGCATTCCCGGTTATTAAACGGGAAATTATTATGAGTAGTATTAATGGATTGATCATGGGAGCTATAGTTTCGAGTATAACCTTCATATGGTTTCATCAGGCATTATTAGGTCTGGTTATCGCTATGGCGATTATCATAAATTTAGCAGTAGCAGGTTTAATGGGTTCTATGATACCCCTATTAATTAAAAAATTTGGTGGTGATCCTGCGATTGCATCGCCGTTATTACTCACGACAGCAACAGATGCAATTGGTTTTTTTGTATTTTTAGGTCTGGCTGAATTGATCTTGATTTAAAGGTTATTTTTTGGGTTTTTGAGTTAGATACTGTGCAACTTTAGGATTGATCTACATTGGCTACTGCAGTCTTCACTGGATTGCAACAGGCCGAGGGGCACTGAAATTTTCACTTATTCCTTGTCGTTTTTTGTCTTGTATCTTTCGTTATAATATTTTGGGCCATTAGCGCTGTATGATGAGGCAGTTAAAACCGAGGTAAAAATGCTGGAATTACTTTCCAGAGTCGAATCCACCTTATTTAAAACAATTTTTTAAGAAAGTGCGTAGTGGCCTACGTCCTGTTTTGAGAGCAAATATTTGATTGTACGGTCAACACGCTTATATCAAACGTGCCTGATTTTTATTGATTGCCACCTACTTTGTTCAGGAGTACACTGAAAAACCTACAAAAATAATGGATAAAACATTATGTTTATGGCATGGGGTATTCGAATTATTTTGCTGATTTTGTTAACTGTCATGAGCACTGCTTATGCAGGAAATGAAGATAATCAACCCTTCAAATCATCTTTAGTTATAGAACTGGAAATTAATGATGTTATAGGCCCTGCTACAGCAGATTATATAGTCCGTAATCTACAAAAAGCGGTTGACCGCCAGGCCATGGCAGTCCTTATTCTGATGGACACACCGGGTGGTTTGGATATTTCCATGCGCCAGATTATCAAACACATCATTGCTTCCCCCATTCCTGTTATCAGTTATGTAGCGCCCAGTGGTGCACGCGCTGCCAGTGCCGGGACTTATATACTCTATGCCAGTGATATTGCTGCAATGGCTCCGGCAACCAATGTGGGTGCGGCAACGCCTGTGCAAATCGGTGGTTTTGGCGGTTTTAGCGAAGACAAAAGTTCTCCTGATAAGAGCAAGGACTCCCCCGGGCCACTTAACGACCCAATGACTCATAAAATGGTTAATGATGCTTCAGCATATATTCGCGGTCTGGCAGAGATGCATGGTAGAAACGCAGAATGGGCAGAAAAGGCGGTACGCGAAGCGGCCAGCCTTTCTGCTGTTGAAGCATTAAAGCTGAATGTGATCGATATTATTGCCCCCAGTGTAAGTGATTTATTTCAGCAGTTACAAGGAAGGAAAGTTAATGTTTCCGGTAAAGAACTGATATTAAATACCGGGAATGTTGAAATACAAAGTATCAAGCCTGACTGGCGCAGTCAGTTTTTAGCGGTCATTACTAACCCTAGCATGGCCTATATTTTATTGATGGTTGGTATTTATGGTTTGGTATTGGAGTTCTCTCATCCAGGCAGCCTCGTTCCCGGTACAGTTGGTGGAATTTGCTTGCTGTTAGCTTTATATGCATTGCAGCTATTGCCAGTGAATTATACCGGTATGGGGCTGATTTTGTTTGGCATAGCTCTGATGATAGTGGAAGCTTTTATGCCCAGTTTCGGCATACTCGGGTTGGGAGGAGTAGTCGCCTTTGTGATTGGCTCGGTGATATTAATGGATACTGAGATGCCCGGATTCGGGATAGATGCGGGGCTGATTGCCGGCTTTGCTTTGAGTAGTGCAGCTTTTTTCATTATCGCACTTGGTTTATTATTAAAATCAAGACACAATCCAGTTGTCAGTGGTAAAGAACAGTTGCTGGATAGCACCGGCGTAGTGGTGGATGATTTTACGGGGAAAGGGATGATTCATATTCATGGTGAAACCTGGCAGGCTACATGTGACCAGTCCTTGCATAAAAATGAAAAAGTGAGAGTGACAGCGATTACGGGTCTGCATTTACAGGTTGTGCCCATTAAAAAATAGGAGAATATGTGATGTTTTTAAATTTTGGTTTCATTTCCATCAGTATTTTATTGTTATTGTTGATTAGTGCATTCAGGATTCTCAGAGAATATGAACGTGGTGTTATTTTTATGCTGGGCCGTTTTTATAAAGTAAAAGGCCCGGGGCTCATTATTGTTATCCCTTTGATTCAACAAATGGTGCGGGTTGATTTACGTACTGTGGTGATGGACGTACCGACTCAGGATGTTATTTCACGTGATAATGTTTCAATTAAAGTCAATGCCGTCGTCTATTTTCGCGTTATAGATCCAGAAAAAGCGATTATACAAGTGGAAAACTTTTATGACGCCACCAGTCAATTGGCACAGACTACCTTACGTTCGGTATTGGGGCAACATGAACTGGATGAAATGTTGGCTGAACGTGAGCGCCTGAATATTGATATTCAGACCAGTCTGGATGAGCAAACCGACGCATGGGGGATTAAAGTAGCGAATGTTGAAATTAAACATGTGGACCTGGATGAGCGTATGGTCAAAGCAATTGCTAAACAAGCAGAAGCTGAGCGAACCCGACGCGCTAAAGTCATTCATGCCGAAGGAGAACTGCAGGCTGCTGAAAAGTTGATGCAAGCAGCAAAAGTACTGGCAGAACAACCTGGAGCAATTCAATTAAGATACATGCAAACATTGACTGATATTGCAGGTGACAAATCTTCCACTATCGTATTCCCAGTGGATTTATTAAAAGGATTTAAGTAGTACCTGAATCCTGCAAGTTCAGGGTTGAAATAAAATTAGTTTAGACGATTAAAGAATCAGTCATCCAAATTATTTAGCTTTTTTGTCAATTAAGGCGGCTTCTTGGATTCGGCCCTAAAATAAATAGCGCGCTTGCATAATAAAAGGGGCGTACTTGTATTCAGGTCAATAAAATACGCTGCCAAATAGTATGGTCTTAAATAAGAAATTTTTTTTGAACTGATAAGCCTGGCAATTTTTTAGCCGACCTTAACTCTACTATCCCACTTTTCATAGTCAATTATTTCTGGTTTCCTTTGGTACAAGCTTTGTTGCTATTCAACTGACTCATTTGCGCTCTATAATATAGGTGAGAAAAGTGCAAGGTAATAAAGTCGCATGGACTAAGAATTGATCAGTCCTGAATTTACCTAAGTCCATTTGGCCTTTTGCTTTTTCGATCCCTATTTTACAAATGGCTATTTTCTTTATTGTTATGTTTCTTATCATATATTTCGGTAAAATAAGCTTTCATTAACACTGTGTAATATTTTATGACTCAATTTGTTCCTGTCACTACTTGTCACGATTGTGGTTTATTACAAAAAATAAGTCATATGCCTGAAGATGGGACAGTTACATGTTGCCGTTGTGATGCAACATTACGCAAACGTCAGCGTATTAAACCCGCTAAAAGTATTGAGCATACTCTGGCGTTGGTTATAACAGCGCTGATATTGTTGGTCATCTCCAATGTGTTTCCAATTCTTCAAATACAGGCTGAAGGGCATGAGATGGCAGCGACCTTGTTTGGCTGTGTAAAATACCTGTTTACTCATAAGATGCAGTTTCTTGCCGGGCTGGTCTTTTTAACGACTATCGGTGCGCCGCTGATACAACTGACGGGGTTATTGTATATTCTACTGCCGGTTAATTTTGGCCGAATCTCACCCTATGCACCTCAGGTATACCGTTTAGTACGTATTATTACTTCATGGAGCATGTTAGAAGTGCTGATGCTGGGTATTCTGGTTTCCGTGGTTAAGTTGTCTGCATTGGCTACTGTGGTTCCTAGTATCGCCTTGTGGACTTTCGGTTTGTTGATGTTTTTGATTGCCGCTATTTTGAATGATCTGGATACAGAAATGCTATGGGAACAAATTACTCCCAAGACACAAGCGGTTGAGGAGCAAAAATCTAAGCCAGGGACTCAATTAACCAACTGTCATAATTGTAATTTATTATGTGCAGTCATTGCAGGGCATGAGTCTTTCTGCCCCCGTTGCAAAACTGCGTTGCACTTCAGAAAACCGAACAGTTTAACGCGCTGTACGGCGTTAGCGATTGCTGCCTCAGTTTTATATATTCCTGCTAATTTATTACCGGTGATGGTGGTTCGCAGCATGGGGCAAACTGAGGGTGATACGATCATCAGTGGGGTTATTTATCTGGCAAAAACAGGAGATATGCCACTTGCTATTATTCTGTTTATCGCCAGTATCTGTGTTCCCACTGTTAAATTACTGATTTTATTTCTGTTATTGATAACAGTCTACTTTAAATCACCATGGCGGCTCAGGGAAAGAACCCGTTTGTATCGCTTGACTGAAGGTATTGGTCGCTGGTCTATGGTGGATATTTTTGTCGATACATTAATGGCTGCTTTAATTCAAATTCAGGGTTTAATGGTGATAGAAGTGGGTGTTGGAGCTGTTGCCTTTGGTGCAGTGGTGGTATTAACTATGCTAGCCGCAAAGGCTTTTGATCCTCGATTAATATGGGATAACATGGAGAGAGTAAATGAGTGAGTCGATGCAGGGTGAGGCTATGAATAATTTACCAGAAAGTAATATTCAGCCCCGGTCAACATTTTCTATCGTCTGGCTGGTGCCTATTGTCGCTATTTTGACTGGTGCCTGGATAGGCTATAAAGCCTGGTCTGAGATAGGGCCTGAAATTACCATTTATTTTGATACAGCAGACGGATTGGAAGCAGGTAAAACTAAAATCAAATATAAAAATGTTGAAATTGGTCAAGTACAAAGCATTCATGTAAATCACTTTCATGAGAATGTGATAGTGAAGGCTGAAATGAGTAAAGATATAAAATCCTATCTTACTGATAAAACCCAATTTTGGGTCGTCCGCGCACGTATAAATGCCAGTGGTGCATCAGGTCTGGATACCTTGTTATCAGGAGCATATATCGGTATTGAACCCAGTTCGGAAGGTAAAAGCAGTCGTGTATTTACTGGTTTAGAAGTGCCGCCTGTGATCACAGGGAACAAACCAGGTAAGCACTTTATTTTACATACCAAAAATTTGGGCTCTTTAGAAAGGGATGTACCGGTTTATTATCGAAAATTTAATGTCGGTCGAGTTGAAGATGTAAAGCTTGATGAAGATGGTGAATCTGTCACAGTACGTATATTTGTTAATGCTCCGTTTGACAAATGGGTTAATTCCAGTACTAAGTTCTGGAATGCCAGTGGCGTTGATTTTAATATGACTGCTGATGGAATTAATGTGAATACTGAATCTTTGGTTTCTATTATGATAGGGGGGATTTCCTTTGAGTCTAGCGACTTAAGTAATGATGTCACTCCAGCAAAAGATAGCAGTGAATTTAAGTTATTTGCAAATCGTTCTGATTCTTTACAAAAAAATTACACAATTGGCATAAAATATGTACTTAATTTCTCTGAGTCAGTACGTGGGTTGGCAGTGGGAGCACCAGTTGATTTTAGAGGAATACAGATAGGAGAAGTGACAGATATTCATCTGTCATTTGACACTAAAAAGAATAAAATGACCGTTCCGGTCACTATCTCACTTGATTATCAGAGAATTGTCGTGAATGGAACGATAAGTGATGCAAACGAGTTATATGTATCACATGAAAGTCGTACCAATTATTTTATAAAGCAGGGCCTTAGAGCACAATTGCAAACGGGAAACCTTATTACCGGACAGTTATTTGTTGCACTGGATTTTTTTCCCGATGCTGCGCCCTTTGTGATGGACTGGAATGCTGAAATTCCTGAATTTCCTTCAATACCGGGAACATTAGGTGAGCTAAAAATTCAAATAGCCAGCATTCTGAAAAAAGTTGATGCCATGATGACTCAGGTCAACCAATTCAGTTATAAGCTAAACCATAAATTAGAACCTGAACTTTCAGGTACTTTACAGGAAACTAAAAGCACTCTGGTGACTATTCAAGAGACTCTGGGAAATGATTCACCTGTACAGCAGGATTTACAGAGCGCACTTAGAGAATTTACCAAAGCAGCACGATCTATCAAGGATCTGGCTGATTATCTTGAAAGACATCCAGAATCATTAATTCAAGGCAAAAAAGAGACTAATCATGAATAACCAGACTATTTTATCTGCATCGCTCATTTCATTAACTTTGTTCTTTGCAGGCTGTGGAAGTTCGCCGAATGCCAAATTATATATACTAGATGCAATGCATAGGGATAATTCACTAACGGCAACGACTCTGGAAGGTCGCAGTGTTGCTATTAAGGTAGGACCTGTTTCTATTGCAGACTCGCTGGATCAATCGCAGATTGTTACGCGAACAGGACCGAATATGCTGGTTGCGGATGAATTTAATCGCTGGGGTGGTGATTTTCGGAGTGATATTCAACGAGTTATTGGAGAAAATATTTCTGTATTATTGCCTACGGACCAGGTTTTTTTAAGTCAGGAAATAGTCTTATTACCAGTTGATTTTCAAGTGCTGGTTAATATTCGCGAATTTGATGGCGCACTTGGTGGTGTTGTGACACTGAATGCTGACTGGACAGTTGCTGCTAAGGGCGAAGACAAAACCGTGATAACAAAAAAAACATTTTTTCAGGAAAATACTGATGGTGCAGACTACCAAGCCTATGTCGCTGCACAAAGCCGGTTGCTGAAAAAACTGAGCCAGGAAATTACTGATGAGATTAGGAATCAGTTGCTTAAGTAAGGTAAGATTTTTTAGGTGTGAGTATTTAGATATATTAATCTAAATGCGTGTAAAGAGTCCGATTACGTGCGTTCATGCGAATGAAAGCGTGCTCAGTATTGGTCAATTATTATGATTTTTAAGGAGTAAAAAATGAGTGTTTTATCCAATAAATTGTCGACAATAGACAAGGTTATTTATGTAACATTAGTCCTGCTTGCTTTATTAGGTATGGCAATTACTAATTTTTCCCCTGCTGACGCCCATTTCTATTGGCTGAGCATGACTTTTGTTTTTGCTCTTGGAGCCATTGTGACGGGATGGCAAAGGGCGCGTGATAGGCAAACAAAAACAAAGTTAGTAGCAACGCAACTGCTGCACTGGGGCAGTACTTTTATTGCAGTGATGGTAGTTTATGCCTTTTTACACTCGGGTCAGGTGCAGAATGAAACAGTTGCGCTAATGATTCTGTTGATTCTATCGCTGTCTACTTTTCTGGATGGAATTCATGTCGGTTGGCAATTTTATGCGCTGGGTATTTTACTCGCTATTTCAACAGTCATTATTTCTTATTTAGACGAATATATATGGATCATTGCCATAATAGCTCTGGCTTTTATTACTTTAACCTTTGTCTGGAATAAGTATATAGGACATAGTAAGTCTTAAAGAGGTTATGAGAACAAGAAAGGGTCAAAGCACAAGTCGGCACTCTGTATAGAAATTATAAACAACCACCACTGAGGACACAGAGTTTTTTATTGTTTATACGCAGTATCCTCTGTAATTAAAAAAGGTTAAATTTTATGTTCAGTTGCCTGGCGCATAGGTGAGGGTTGTGGGTAATCAGGAAATTTTCTGTTTTTTGGCACTATATAATGTAATGGTTCTATTAACTGAGTGGTCATCTGGCGATTGGGTTTTAGAACAGGTTGTGTAACTTAGGGGAAAAACTATCCCTCAGCGCGGGCTTTAGGCAGTGATTACCTCGCAGGATATTAAGATGGTGTGAGAGAGGTTGAAGCGAAGCGGACAAAAGCCCGCTCTATAATTGCTGCTACTGCGCGAGAAGCTGGTGGAAGCAGAGTTCTATGAATCTAATATTTCCTTGGCTTTTTTAAAAGCTTCGATAAAATCTAAATAAACTGGCTTATCACCTGTTAGCATTGAGCTAAGGAGGGCATGTTGAACTTTGTATTTAACATTACCGACTGCTAATGGGCCTACTGCGACAGCGCTTTCTGTACTCGCTAACGGGGTACCAAAATCATTGACATTTACGCCTGCTATTCCTGAAGGCGGAACGGCATTAACATCACCGACAACTTTGAGTTGTGTAGCGTGGCCTAATACCTCTGCACTTAGAATCTGGATACCTGCTTTGGCAGTACAAAAAATTAAGTCGGCATCTTCGATTAGTTTTATTTTATCTTCATCAAAGGTTGCAATGGTGCCTGATAAATTACATTTAAAGCGACGGTTATATTCTTCAGCCAGACTTTGTGCTACATCTTTGGAAAAATGGTCAACCAACTTAGTTTCTGCTCCAGCCAATGATGTAATTACACCAGTTGCAATGCCCACCGGGCCGGTACCACCGAAAACCAATGCTTTACAGTCTTTTAACTGTTTATTAAATTTCGTTTTTAGTTCTTTTTCAACACAAGCGACTAAAGCGGCTGCTGTTGTAAATGCACCACTAGGGTCAGCTAAAACAGACACTTCAAATGGCGGAACCATGGATTTTTTAGCGCTAACTAACATGTCAATTGCAACGCCAATATCTCTCCCGCCAATAAAAATAGCGGTTTGTTTAACGCCTTTAGGTCCGCGCGAGAAAATGACATCCTGAGTCATTCGATGCATGCTGTCAGGTTTGACATTGGCATAAGACATCAGTACATCAAAGTCGCAGTCAAGTGCCATATTGACATCAAAAGGGCTGTTATTGGGCATTGGATCAAACATGTGTAATATGCTTCTTTTAGCCATAAGGTTTCCTTAGTAGTTGGTCGGTATTCACGGAATGCACAGATTATTTAGCCGCTATTATATAGTCGCGAGCCATTGTAAAGGCGTGTTCAAAATGTAAGAAAACGGGCTTATCGACTTCAGTCATTTTCTTTAAAAGTCTGCTTTGAACCTGGTATTTTACATTGCCGATTGCTAATGCACCTATACCCACTGCACCGCTGTTAGAACCGGTAATTGTTTTACCGTTATCAAAAGCATCTAATCCTGCAACACCAGATGGTGGGACAGCATTTACGTCTGCGGCAACTTTTAACTGCACTGCTGAGGCAAGGAGTTCAGCGCTTAATAATTCAACACCTGCTGCGCCCGTAGCAAAAATCACATCTGCAGTTTTAATATAGCCTGCTTTATCGGCGTCAGAAGCTGCGGTAATGTTAATTTTACCCGCACCAAATTCCTGGTTACATATATCTGCTATGTGTTGTGTTTTTTCTAGTTCACGACCTATAATTCTTACATTTGCTCCAGCTTGAGCCGCTAAGACGGCAACGACTTGACCAACAGGTCCGGTTCCACCTATGGCCAATACATTCTTACCTGTCAGGTTGGTAGCAAAATTTGTTTTTAATTTATCTTCGACTACTGCAACCATGGCCGCTGCGGTTGTAAATGCACCGCTTGGATCTGCAAAGACTGATACTTCAAAGGGTGAAAACATGGATTTTTTTGCGCTTTTAAGCATGCCCATTGCTTGTTGTGTATCACGGCCTCCAATAAAAATTCCGGTGTTTTTTAGGCCTTTAGGGCTACGAGAAAAAATTGTATCTTGAACTAAACCACATACTTCATTCGGTTCTACATTTGTATAAGGTATGGCTGCCAGCCAGCCAGCATCAACTGCCATATTGACATCAAATGGACTTAGGTTTTTAGCGGTGGTGAACATATGTAAGATAAAGGGTTTATTCATGACACTCTCTTAAAATCGTGTTTCAATATCAAAATTCAACATATAAGTATAAAATAAAAACGAGCTAATCACATTGAAATTTTTAAATTCAAATAAAAGTGTGTATTATTTTCGTTAATTTTAAATTTAAAGGATATATCTGAATGCATAATGTAACCTTAATCAAAGGGGATGGCATAGGTCCATCTATTATGGATGTGGCAGTAAAAATAATTGATGCTAGCGGTGTCAAAATTAATTGGGAAGAAGCAGATGCTGGAATGGCTGCTTATGATAAATATGGAACGGCTATTCCTGATCAGACTTTAATCTCTATTGACAAAAACAGAGTAGCCTTTAAAGGCCCGTTAACCACGCCTGTGGGTAAGGGTTTTAGAAGTATTAATGTCGCTTTACGTCAAAAATATGATTTATACGCTAATATTCGTCCGGCAAGATCATGGAAAGGGGCGCAAAGTAAGTTTGAAGATATTGATATTATTGTTATTAGAGAAAATACCGAAGGTCTTTATATGGGGCTGGAACATTACTTAACCAAAGAGAAAGATGTTGCCGAAAGCCTTGCTGTTATAACACGTAAAGGCTCAGAGCGTATTGTTGATTATGCGTTTAAATATGCGCGTGACAATGGCCGTAAAAAAGTGACCTTATGTCATAAGGCGAATATTCTTAAATATACTTCGGGTTTGTTTTTAGATGTAGGTCGTGAAGTTGCAGCGCGTTATCCTGAAATTGAATTTGATGAAAAAATTATCGATGCTACCTGTATGCATTTAGTCATGGATCCGCACCAATTTGATGTCATAGTGACCACGAATATGTTTGGCGATATATTATCGGATTTAACGGCAGGTCTGGTCGGTGGCTTAGGCCTGATTCCAGGTGCTAATATAGGTGAAGATACAGCATTGTTTGAAGCAGTGCACGGTAGTGCGCCGGATATAGCGGGGAAAAATCTAGCCAATCCAGCAGCTGTTATCATGGCTGGTGTGATGATGCTGCAGTATCTGGGCGAAAGAGACGCAGCTAACCGCATTCAGGCTGCACTGGAAAAAGTAGTTAACGCTGGTGACAATGTAACTCCTGACTTAAACCCCAGTTCTAGAGCCGGTACCATAGAAATGGGTGAGGCGATAATTGCAGAGTTATAATGCACAAAATTAAAACTATATGGTAGCAAACAGAATGGGTTGCATAAGAATATGCAGCCCATTTTTTATTGAAGTATTTTTGAGATTAACTGAATGAATATTCTTTTTTTGATGTACCCGTGGGAGAGAGTTGACCCGGAAACTGATTCCACAATTCGTATGATTCATGAATGTGTCTCACGTGGACATACTGTTGCATTAGCGACAGTACATAATCTGACGATGCGCGAATCCACAGCGATGGCTTTTTGTAATGTTTTTATTAGAGAGAGCGTGGTTCCCTCAAAAATTACTACATTCTATAAAAATACTCGTTTTCGTAAGGTTAAACTGCCATTAGGCGGCTTTGATGCGATTATTATGCGCTCTAATCCGCCACTTAATGTCACGGCATTGAACTTTTTAGATTCTGTACGTGACGATGTGTTTATTATGAATGATATCGATGGTTTAAGGATTGCAAATAATAAATTGTATACCTCTTCATTTGATGATCCTGAAAATAAGTATATTCCGAAAACTTATGTGTCTAAAACACCTGACTATCTTGAGTCAGTATTGCGTGATTCAGCAACCGATAAGATGATCATGAAACCCCTTGATGGTTACGGAGGACATGGTGTTATTATGGTTGAGAAAAAGGCACAGGCAAGTTTTCGTTCACTTCTGGACTTTTATATTAATACCACTAAAGAAGGGAATTACGTTATTCTTCAAGAGTATGTCGAAGGTGCAGAACTGGGTGATGTGCGTATTCTAATGCTCAATGGCCAGGTGCTTGGTGCCATGAAACGCATTCCTGCTGTGGGTGATGTGCGTTCTAATGTCCATGCAGGAGGCAGTGTAGTTAAGCATGTGTTAACAAAAACAGAAAAAGATCTTTGTGATCTGATTGGTCCTAAGTTGGTGCGGGATGGCTTGTACTTTGTTGGTATTGATGTGATCGGTGGGAAATTAATTGAAGTCAATGTCTTAAGTCCCGGCGGAATTATGCGTATTAATAAGCTGAATCGCGTTAAATTACAGACTAAAGTTATTGATTTTGTCGAGCTTGTGGTGAAGACTAAAAACAGTAGACAGTATGTTCAAGCCCGTAAAACTGAATTTTCAACGGCGATTGATAATGTATAAACTAACGGAAGCGGCTTGTCTTAAAGCCATAAAAAAAGGCGAATTGTTTCATGCGCAGGTTGATGATGCGTTTGAAATCAAGATTGAAGATTATGGCTTCTTTGTATGTACTGCAATTCATAATGGTCATAATCTAAGAGATGATCTAGCCGAAAAGTGCAGGCTTGTTTCAGATGAGAGACTGTATGAAGAAGATCCTTATACCGGCGACATGATTGCTTCTATGCCGATTACTTTAATTGGCCTGGATTCCCGTTATGAATATGATCTGAATCGTCCACCTGAAACGTGTGTTTATGATGAAGCCTGGGGTAAACAGATCTGGACTAAGCCACTTACTAAACAGCAACACCAAACGAGCTTGGATAAGCATGCGCTGTTTTATCGCTTGTTAGGTGCGATTATCAAGAAAGTGGAAGCTTTGCATGGTAATTGCCTGGTCTATGATCTGCATTCTTATAACTATGTAAGAATGCAGACAGAACAAACGCCGCCGACCTTTAATATTGGTACAGAACAACTGGATAGTGAACGTTGGGAGCGTGTAATTACGCATTGGAATAAAACTTTAGCAGTGATCGATTTGCCGAATATCCAGACGCGTTCGGCAATAAATGAGGTTTTTTTCGGTAGGGGCTATTTAGCAACTTTCGTTAAGCAAAAATTTAAAAAGACACTGGTTTTACCGACTGAAGTGAAAAAAGTGTTTATGGATGAGTTATCAGGCGAAGTTTATCCATTGGTGCTTGATAGTTTAAAAGAAGCATTAAAAGAGATAATTTTGTCTAATGCTTTGTATTTTTCCAAGCAGCATAAACCCAAAGTACGCAGTAATAAAACCAAATTACTGTCATCCCAAATTGATCCAGCGGTTTTGAAACTGGATAAAAAACTGTACCAACTCGCAACAGGAATTGAAACCTTAAGTTATATTAATCCTAAGAATTTGGTGAGTGAAAAGAAGCAGTTTTTTGCTAAAAATTATAATTACACACCTGCGTTTACTTATCGACAGTTGGAAATTGATCCTTTTGAGTTTAGGGAAAAACTATACCGTTTACCTCAAGATGATATTGCTGATATTTCTATTCAGCAGATGTATCGGGATGTGATTGACTCATATGCGACCAAAATTGATTTATTAACCACCATTGGTACAGATAAATTTATGTATAACTCTTTACGCTACTACGGTGAGCCGAGCGAAGAAGATATACAGATGGCAAATTTCCTGTTATTTGCCAAGCCTTATGAAGAAACCCTAGAGCGTAATATAGATGCTAAAGCGGCAAAGCAGCATTTTTTAGAGGCGTTGAAAGTATACAATATTCAGTGTAAAGTTGAGATAACCGATAAGATTATCGCTTCGGCGATGGTAGATAACGCTAAAAAAATTATTTTCATCAACAAGTCGACGAAAATGAACCATGTAGAGATCGATGCTTTGATTCATCATGAGTTAGGTGTACACATGGTCACGACGTTTAACTCCGATTTGCAGCAGCTTAAAATCTTTAAGGTGGGTTTGCCAGGTAACACTCATACACAGGAAGGTTTGGCTATTTTATCCGAGTATATGACCGGCAATATGAATTTGCCTCGCCTGAAAACTCTCGCTCTACGCGTAATCGCAGTAAATATGATGGTAAAAAAGCATGATTTCAGTCATACCTTTAATACTTTAGTCAATGAATATGGCAGTAATGTGGATGATGCGTTTCGTTTAACGGCTCGTGTTTATCGTGGCGGTGGATTTACCAAAGATTTCTTGTATTTAAGGGGAGTTAAAGATGCGCTTAAAGCTTATGAGCAGGGTTCATTAGAGGGGCTTTATGTGGGTAAAACAGGTTTTGCTTATCTAAAAATAATCAATGAAATGATGGCGCGCGGTATGGTGGACAAGCCAACTTATTTACCCATGTATTTGCAGAAAAATATGCATATTAAAGCGAACCCCATATTAGATTATGTAATGCATTCTGCTGAATAAAAATCGTCAATTCTTCCAATGTGTGAGAGACCTGCTAAAACTGTACAACGTCGCCTGGCTTATGTTGCCCGTAATGCACAACAGGACAAAGAGCGATTAAGTCGGGTAATATCTGATAAAGTACTTGCATTAAACGAGTATCAACAGGCAAAGACTGTCTTATGGTATTTACATTGCCGCTCTGAAGTACATACCTATAATACAGTCCTAACCGAGTTGTTAAACCGGGATAAACAAATTGTTATTCCCTATTGTACAAAAGATACGCAGGGAAATAATCAACTAGGCTTATGGCATTTAGAAGATATATCCGAGTTGAGTGCAGGCACCTGGGGCATATTAGAACCGCCAAAGGAGCGCTGGGGAGAACCCGGAAAAGAAATCGCAATTGAGCAAATAGATGTAGCTATTGTGCCGGGTGTCGCATTTGATGCGCAGGGCGGCCGACTAGGCAATGGGGCAGGGTATTATGATCGTTTGTTTGCATGTCTGGCAGCAAAAAGTAAATTAATTGGTATTTGTTTTGATAGTCAGATTTTCGAGCAAATCCTAATGCAGGAATATGATGTTTATATGCATACTGTGATTACTGAAACTCACATTTATAAGTGTGGAGACCGGTAAATATCAGGCTCGAATTAGCTCTGAATATTCTTCCAGCACATTTTCATTGTCTGTGTTCCCCGATTGGTATGAGGAAAGATGTCACCCATTGATCTTTATCGTACCCGTTTCATCCGTCTGACTATTATTTTCCAGATGTGGTATTTCAGTATGATTACCCTAACCACATTGGGTTAGAGTGATATTGTCCCCGCAACCATATTAGCAAGAGCTTTTGTTGTACTGGAAGCTCATTATGGGGCAATTTTTTATTGCGGTATTGATTGCCAATCTGATAGGCAGGCGTATAGCTCAAGAAAATCCAAACTAAGCTGAAGTTTCCCAATGATTGAAATACTAACTATATGCTAAGTGTTATGCGATTATTCATTGGCGTTGGGTGTAATGGGACATAAAACTGAGATATGATATAGAACATTTGCAGGTCGACCTGGACAAACATTACTCCAACACAAAAGATAGTTCACTTGTTATCGGGGCGCCAAATAACTTAAGCCCCTGGATTTGCTGTGTAAGATGTCATCTGAAAAATCAAGTATGCCTGTGCCGGGCATGCAATAATTTAATTCATATTAGGAATAAAACCCATGCATGAACAAAAAGTTAAAGACCTATCGGCTGAAGAATCGGTATTAACACCAACCTATGCTTCCAGAGAAATGACAGGAAGCATTCCTAAGCATACTATCCCGGAACAAAGTACTGCACCGGAAACAGTTTACAACCTGATTCATGATGAATTGATCATGGACGGTAATTCACGGCAAAATCTGGCGACTTTCGTAACTACCTGGATGGAACCAGAAGCGATGAAACTGATGTCGGAATGCTTCGACAAAAATATGATTGACAAGGATGAATATCCGCAAACGGCTGAAATCGAAAGCCGCTGTATCAATATGTTAGCTAATTTGTGGAATTCGCCGGATTATGAAACGGCAACCGGCACCTCTACAATAGGTTCCAGCGAAGCAGCAATGCTGGGCGGCATGGCGATGAAATGGAATTGGCGGGAGAAAATGAAAAAAGCGGGCAAATCCACTGACAAGCCTAATATAGTCATGGGTGCCAATACGCAAATCTGCTGGCATAAATTCTGTAAATACTGGGATATTGAAGCACGCGAAGTTAAAGCTGAAGGTAATCGCTTTACCCTTAATGCTGAAGAAGCCTTAAAACTGGTCGATGAAAATACTATCGGTGTCGTTGTCATTATGGGTAGCACTATGGATGGCAAGTATGAACCGGTCAAAGAGGTGGCTGAAGCGCTGGATCGTTATCAGCAACAAACCGGGATTGATATTCCGATCCATGTGGATGGTGCGAGCGGGGGATTTATTGCCCCGTTTATTCAGCCTGATCTGGAATGGGACTTTCGTGTGCCACGTGTCGTTTCGATCAATGCGTCCGGACACAAATACGGTCTTGTTTATCCGGGTGTCGGCTGGGCATTATGGCGCGATAAAAAGCACTTGCCTGAAGATTTAGTCTTTCATGTTACTTATCTGGGCGGTGATATGATTGATTTTTCAATCAATTTTTCACGGCCAGGCAATCAGGTAGTTGCTCAATATTATAACTTCCTGCGATTAGGTATGGATGGATATCAGCGTATCCAACAGGCTTGTCAGGATGTCGCACTGTATTTGTCCGGCGAAATTGCCAAGCTGGGTCCATTTGAATTGATTACTAATGGCAGTGATATTCCGGTATTTTGCTGGAAATTAAAAGATGATTTTGCGGATTCCTCCAATTTTACGCTGTTTGATATGGCTGATAAATTACGTGAGCGAGGCTGGTTAGTGCCTGCGTATCCGATGCCACCAAACCGTCAGGATCTTGTCGTGCAACGGGTCGTTGTGAAAGAAGGTTTTAGCCATGATATGGCTGATATGCTGCTGCAAGATATGCGTCGTGCTTTGGCTTGGTTTGAATCTCAACCTGGATTTATCGCTAAAAAAGAAGGTAGTCATTTCCATCATTAAGAGCTTATGACAGATTCTCTTGTAAATCTTAGTTTTTCCGGCCTGGGTTATGTAACAAAAGCCGTTCATTTACTGGAAGGGGGAAGACAAAAAATCGTTACTTCGCGACGCCATCGCAAAGGACGTGGTGCATTACTTGTTACGCCTGAGGGTGTCCATGCGGTATCTCCTGGGTTTAAATATCCCTGGTTGCATATCTGGGCGCCGGCACGCTTAACATGGTGGGTTGCCGTGCTATTTATTATCGGGTCGGCCTTATTTAGTGTGGGAGGCTATGCGATTACCTTCCCGCAAGATATTCCTACATCACTGACAACGGGATTGACTGTAGACTGGGTATTTTTTATCGGTTCACTTTTTTTTACCTCAGCTGCCTTTTGTCAGTTGCTGGAGTCGGTAAATGCTGGGGATAGTGAGGGCTTATATGCAGAGCAAAAGCTTCCGGATAGTTTTCAGTGGGTGGCCTGGCATCCACAACGCATTGGTTATATGGCGAGTCTAGTGCAATTGATTGGTACGGTGATGTTTAATTTTAATACCGGCAATGCCCTTATTAACGATTTGAATTGGATACAGCAGGATATTTTGATCTGGACGCCGAATATGATAGGTTGTATCTGTTTTTTGATTGCGAGTCGTTTGGCTTTTATGGAAATCTGTCATGGTTATTGGGGGTGGCAGCCAGGAAATATTGAATGGTGGATTACCGTGCTAAATTTATTAGGTTCGGTGGGATTTATGATTTCTGCCTTATATAGCTTGGCAGTACCTGCTGGTGATACTTCGTCTACTTTTAGCTGGTTGTCCGCATTTTTTACTTTTCAGGGAGGCGTGTGTTTTTTTATTGGCAGTTATTTATTGCTTCCAGAAATGTTTTCTGAATAGGGTCTTATTTATTAGGGTGTCTGCAGGGCGCGCTTTTAGCACGTCAGGATTTACCGGGTACGCTAAAGGCGTGCCGAAGCTTCGCCCTGCAAACTCAGCGAAACTTTGTTTTAAAATTGGCATATGCTCTCTTTTGGTTGTTAGTTCCTGCGTTTTTGCTGACTATGAGATAGTAAAAGGAAAATATGGCAAACTGGCAGCCATTTTAAATATCAATACAGCGGCATTTGCAGAAGCAAATCCTTGGTTTGGGAAAGCTCAGGACAATATCGGGGATACAGCAAATTTCTGGTGGGAATTTTCTACTGAAGCTGGGCTTAAAGCTTCAGTTAATTTTTTTGGAGATACTGAATTATATGGTGCATATAGTTTTATCTATGCCCAGACTGTAGGGCATGATGCATCAGGGTTAAGTTTTGGATATGATAATCCTGGGTTTGGATATACCGAAAAAGCCTATGCCGGCTGGCGTTCAGGTACGCTTTTCCCTACTCTGGGTAAGAATGCTATCGATATTTCTGGTGGTCGACAGAACTATCAAATTGGTAGCGGTTTCTTAATCTATACTGGTGCAACTAATGGCGGCATAGAAGGTGCCTATTGGATCGGTCCGCGTACAGCATTCAAAGAAACGGTGATAGGCCGTATTAATTCAGGCCCGACTAAAATTGAGGTATTTCATCTTGTATTTGACGCAGCTAAGGAATTTAACGAAGCCGGTAGTACCAATGGCGTTAACCTGGAATTTACGCTGACTAGCAAAAATACTTTCGGCTTTACTTATTTACATATCTATAATACCGATAATAAAATTATTGACGGGCTTGATGTCTTCGATGGCAGAGTCGATATTACACCGCTACCGTTTTGGCCCCAGTTCACATTAAATGCTGAGTATGCCTTTGAACAAAAGGGTAGTGAATTTCAGTCTAATGGTGGATTTGCCAAAATCAGTTACGAATTTAAAAATACGCGCTGGACACCTACTGTGAGTTTTCGTTTTGCAGGCTTACAGGGCGATAATCCAGATACTGTCCGGGATGAAGGGTTTACGCCTTTAACCTACGGCATGAGTGAGTGGGGAACCTGGTTTCAAGGGGAAATTATTGGTGAATATGTGCTGGCAAATAGTAATTTATTCAGTTATTTAGTTAGCTTAAGTGCTAAACCGACTAAAACACTGGGCATGCATTTATTTTATTATCATTTCAATATTGATCAGTCAGAGTCTTTAGCTGACAATGTAACAGCACATAATTTTGCCGATGAAGTGGATTTGATAGCTGACTGGCAAGTACTTGATAGTTTATCGCTCAGTGCTGTACTAGCTATGGCAATACCGGGAGAGGCTGCAAGACAATATACAGGTGGTGGACAGACCTGGTTTCATTCTATGCTGTATGCGTCATGGAGTTTATAGGTAAAACTAAGCAAAGATTATGGCTGTGGACTGTGGCTTTCGTCCACTAAAGTGGCTAAAGCTACTGTTCGTTCAGTTTATAATATCTGAAATATCATTATAATTAAGGAAGAAAACTTGAGTATCTTTTAAAGTCTTGACCAACAAAGTCTGAAAAAATTTAACTGCTGATTCTATCAACCTTACGTTGTTTGATATGGCTGATAAATTACGTGAGCGCGGTCGGTTAGGAACATGCACGAAATAATATGAGCAACTTGTAGGATGGGCAAAGGTCTTTTGCGTGCCCATCTTTATATAGTAGCTTGATGGGCACGCTATTGCTTTGCCCATCCTACAGATTTTCATGTAATGGAAATATAAGTTTTTCCGGCACGGCTTATGGGAGGGCAGCTAGCTCTAATATTGAATGATGGATTAGCGTATTGAATTTACCGGGTTCGGTGAGATTTATAATGTCTACCTTGTACAATGTAGCATTGCCATCAGGAAAAAATTCTACCTATGGCATTGCACCCCAGGCTTTATAAATATTGCACTTCCAAAATATTCATATTAAACCCCGTGTAGCCCGGATTAGCTTTTTGTCCATCGCTAGAGAATTTAACCTGACCTGACCTTGATGCTCATTAAAATTGAGTAAGCGAAACTTTATCCATTAGAGGCTATTTTAGTCTTTGTCAGAAACCAATTTAGCTTGCCCCATTAAACGCTGCATAATCGTAGAACTGTCGACTTTCTCACCGGTTAAAGCCATGGTCAACAGTTCACTTCCGAGCACTTGTGGTGCAATCACAAAAGAAGGATGCACCTTCCGAATTCGGTTCATATTTTTTACATCGTTGACCGCTGCAACGGTTTTTACAGGCTTATCAAGCTCTTTAGCTGCCAGAATAACAAAGGCATTTTCAGAATCATCATTCAATAAAGCTAGAATTGCTTTTGCTTCCTCGCCCCCAGCTATTTTAAGTGTGTTGATATCACTACCGTCTCCAACGACTACATCAATATCAGAAAATTTAGGGTCTTTCGATTCCTCAGATGAAAGCATGATAACGGTAACTTTCTCTCCGCGATCAGTCAGCTCACGATAGGTGTTACTAGCGAGCGCGGAAAAGCCGACGATAATGTAATGATTATTACGTTCCATAATTATATTTCTTTTGCCCGTTACTTTCTCTAAGTGATTTAAAAATGCCGGAATCAAGGTGGCTCCTAAGGAAACAGAGACGACTGTAATTCCCAGAGTAATAACCGAAATCAAAAAAACACGCGCTTCCATTGTAATCGGTGTTATATCACCATAACCAACGGATGTTATGGTCACCACGATAAAGTATAACGCGGTGGTTAAATCCGTGATCGGCGGGACAAATTGATCACCAAGATAATAAGCCCCCAAAACAGCATAGCCATTTAAAACTATTACTGATGCCAAGGCGAACAGAGTACCGAGTCTAACATTGTGCCGGTCAAAACGATGATAGGCTGGTAACAGCAGCATTAAAATAATACCATCAAAGATAATCCGCCACCAGTGTATTGACTTTGCTAAGATAGTTAACTGCAATGCCAAACCAAAAAAGATCACTAGAACACACGTTGCCCATGCAAGCCGTGAACGCAGGAATAAACCTAGCGACATAATCAGTAATAAAGCGCCAATAGCAGATTGAGAGATTCCCAGAATATTTGGATCAACTAAATCCCCAAGTTCATTTGCAAACTGCGTTCCTACAACATCCCATCCCAGCGTAGCTTTCATCACTGGAGCCAAATACATCAAGCCGGCCAAAGCTGAGGCGAGAGCAAGTGGAACCTGAGGAAACCAGCTAAAGGAAACTAGCCATTTTTTTTCCAGCAGAAATAGTGATTGGAGTTTACTTAGCTTGAGCATAAAAAATTTGTCATATTACGCAATAACACGGTTTATAAAATAGATTTAAGGCTGCGCGCTTAAGACTGGAGACCTTGATAGAACTAGTTTGCTTAGCAACTAGTTATAATAACAAATTACAACTATACAACGATAACAAACCGGCATTACACTTAATATTATCCGAACTCAAGGATCGCTACTTGCTTAAATCCGGCTATTATTGCATTTATGCTTTCAATAACGTCAGCGCATAGCAATAATGATGATGACCATCATTAAGAAGTCATCGTGCTTCTTGCAGCTGTTATTTTGGTTCTGAAGAAACAAAAATAGTAATTATTAATTGAGCAGATTTACACTCAGCATAGTTAAAACAGGACAATTTTTTATAATAATTCGGAGTAAATAAACAAGTTGTTTACTCCGAATTATTAATACTTTGACAGCTGCTAAAGCACGCCCTGGCATTTAGCAGACAAATTTATGCTTTAAGATATGCATAAATTAACATGAGCAAGCTGTTTTTTGAGGGAACGTTAACAGGCCGTCTCAACTGTGTAGACAGGCTGTCTGAGATCCCAGGGTGAAAAAATTATTGTAATGCATATTTCTTAGTAATAACCGTAGCCTCTCCATCCCCCCCAGGCATTCCAGTTCATCGCTGCATCCTGGTTCATCTCGGCGGTGCGTTGCTGGATGGTTAATTTTTCATATTCTCCAAAATTTTCTTCCTTGCCCATGTACAGGCATTTGCAGAATTCGGCATCGGCATAAGCATAATAAACAGTACCATTTTTGATATGGGTGATTATCGTTCTCTGTTGCATTGATTTAATGTGCGCTAGCTTTGCGGGTGTATCTGCATATTTAACTATAAATCCAGCCGCTGCCAGCTTGTTTTCAGCACTTGTTGCATCACTTTTTTCAATCATTGTGCAACCGCTTAGAGCGATTCCAACGATCAGAGTCATTCCAGTTGTTTTTACCAAAAAATTTTTCATATTTTAATCTCCTTATTAACGGTTTAGGATATAGAGTTGTAATTAACCCTAGAAAAATATAGCCTAACTTATTCAATATAGCAATAACTTTGAGGCAGTTTAAGTTTGTTTAACAATGATTACAGGCCATTGGCTATAATATTCTGATATTGGAATAATATAGCAGGACGCGTCATAAAGACTGATTTACAATAATATCCTAAGTGAAAAGGAATACACAATATGAGTGTCAGCGATAATGCTTGAATATACAAATTATATACAAATCTTTATCGGTTTATTAGCCGTGCTGGATCCCTTGGCGGCAGTACCTATCGTCGTCGCACTGGCCCCAGAAATTAAACAACAGGAACTCAAGAGATTAGTACATACCGTCATTTTTTCAGTGTTTACTATCCTGATATTTGGGCTTTTCCCGACTTCGCGGGGTAGTCACTATATGTAGTATATTGCTATTTGATTATTTAGGTGCAGGCTGGGTATGATAGCCATCTTTTTAGACGGCAAACTTTAAATAAATGAACCCGATATTGTTACAAATTCCTTTGGATTTACCCGATGTGCAAATAGAGGCATTTGATACTGAGTCTAAAAAAGGAATTATTATTAAAGTCCAAAGTACATGCAAAGGCACAACTTGTCGGCAATGCCATCAGCCTATCGATAAGTTTTATGGCTATGGCAAAGAAATTACGTTACGCCATTTACCGATCTTTGAACAGTCCGTCTGGATTAAGATCAAACCGAAGCGTTACCAATGCCCTTATTGTGATCAAGGCCCGACAACCACTCAGCGCTGTAGTTGGTATGATCAAAAAAGCCCACATACTAAAGCCTATGAACAGTGGATATTGCGCGACCTAATCAATAGCACAATAACCGACATCAGTATCAAACGTGGCATTAATGAAGCGGCTGTTGAAGGCATTATTAATCGTTATATTCGTCAAGAAGTGGATTGGGAGACAATAAAAAGCCTGCCATTACTTGGACTTGATGAGATTGCGTTAAAAAAAGGACATAAAGATTTTGTTGTTATCATTTCAGGGATCAATGAAGGCGGAGAAAAATGCATTTTGGCCGTATTGCCAAATCGCAAAAAGGAAACAGTAAAAATATTTCTACAAAGCATTCCCGTGGAAATTAAAAGAACAATACAACGTGCCTGCGTTGATATGTATGACGGCTACAGTAATGCAGTGTATGAGGAACTTCATGGCGTTGAGGTTGTGGTTGATCGATTCCATGTGACCAAAAGCTATCGAGCCTGTGCAGACAACGCAAGAATAAAAGAGATGAAAACACTGAAAAAGACGCTTTCTAGTGAGGATTATGCCCAACTGAAAGGCGTGATGTGGTTATTCCGAAAATCACTCTGGGACTTGAATGAAGAGCAACAAATTAAATTAATACAGCTCTTTAATTATGCGCCAGAGCTTAAGCAAATTTATATTTATCGGGAAGCATTGACGGGTATTTTTAACCGACCTTTAAGTAAAAGTCAGGCAGAAGCTGAGCTAAATTCATGGGTCGAGCAGGTTAGAAATCTGAAGTTGGACTGTTTCAACTCATTTATAGTGACCTTACAAAACTGGCAGCATGAAATCACTAATTATTTTCTTCGCCGTGAAACCAGTGGTTTTGTAGAGGGACTGAATAACAAAATTAAGGTGATCAAAAGACGTTGCTATGGCATTTATGATATAGGGCGTTTATTTCAGCATATTTGGCTTGATGTCGAAGGCCGACGTTTATTCGGATATGCTTAACACTATATGTTGTGGTCACCCCGCGAAATCGGGAAGAGCCGATATTTGCTTTGTTTATGGGCCAATACATGCTGACTTACTTTAGTATAAGCATTAATTCATTTCGGGTTTCTGGTGGCATTTTACTGATGATGATGGCTATTGATATGCTACACGGAAAAGTCAGTGAAACACTACAAACCGAACAGGAAATGCAAGAAGGTGAGACTAAAGAATCTATCGCAATCGTACCTTTATCAATACCGTTATTAGCTGGTCCGGGAGCCATTAGTTACATCATATTGTATGCTTTTAGAGGAGCTGGTTTGCATCATTATCTGATGATGGTGCTGATAATTGTTCTGGTAGTGATGATTTTATGGGGGGTGTTAGCGTGTATACCCTGGCTTAACAGGCATATCAGCCGTACAGGCATCAATGTATTTACCCGTTTAATGGGCTTGATTATTGCTGCTCTGGCGATTGAATTTATTGCTAATGGTTTAAAGGGTTTATTCCCGGTGTTGGCGGCCGGGATATAGATATACTTCGTACGGTCGCGGATACGGTTGTATAACGAGTTGATTTTAGTCGAGAGCAAGGCGCTGAAACAGGTGCATAGTAACAAGCTACGCAACTGTTTCAGCACAACGCAGCTATCGGCTAAAATCGGCCGCTAGAAAACCGTAAATGTGACCGCACGAAGTATAATCTAAGAAAATAAGCGGTCGGACATTCCATTTATAAAGGGCAAAAAGCACTTCAAATTTGGGGCGCGGGTTTTAATCCGCTTTCCCGAGTTTACGTATCACCCACTTTTCAAGTTCTACCAGCGGTAATACCGAAAAGGCAATCAGGGTAATCAACAACCAATGACCCAAATTTATTGGCACTGTACCAAATAAACGCTGCATTACCTGCAGATAAGTAAAAGCAAACTGAAAGATTAACAGCAACACGATAGCTAACAAAGCATAGCGATTGCCAAATATACCTTCAAAATTAAAAATACCCCCCTCAATATTTCGTGAGTTGAATAAATAAAAAATCTCAAACATCACCAAAGTATTTACTGCCACGGTGCGTGCGTGTTCTATAGTTTCCCCATGAAGCCGCTCCCATAAAAACAAGCCAAAAGTACCTGTTACGATTATCAAAGAAACAAACACAATACGCCAGATTAGCCGCCCCGTTAATAATGGCTCTTTAGCATTACGTGGCGGCCGTAGCATAACATTAGCTTCTGGCGGCTCAAAAGCCAGCGTCAAGGCAAGTGTTACTGCAGTAATCATATTCACCCAAAGAATCTGCACTGGCGTTATCGGTAACATTCTACCCATCATAATAGCCGCCATAATCACTAACGCCTCGCCACCATTAGTGGGCAGAATAAATAAAATCGCTTTTTTCAGATTATCGTAAACAGTGCGCCCTTCCATTACTGCATGAGCCAAGGAAGCAAAATTATCATCGGCTAAGACCATTTCCGCTGCTTCCTTAGCAGCTTCTGTTCCTTTTTGCCCCATTGCCGTTCCGACATCAGCTCGCTTTAAGGCCGGTGCATCATTGACGCCATCACCTGTCATTGCGACAATATCGCCATTCGCCTGCATTGCTTTAACCAGGCGTAATTTATGCTCTGGACTGGAGCGGGCAAAAATATTAATTTTACTGACAGCTTGCTGTAATTCTTTATCCGATAAGGTTTCAATTTCATGCCCTGATAACACATCCTCACCTTGGGTACACAGCCCCAATTGCGTACCAATAGCGGCTGCCGTATCGGCATGATCACCGGTAATCATTTTGACTGCGATACCTGCCGCCTGGCATTGCTGCACGGCCAGAATTGCCTCGCCTCGAGGTGGATCGATCATGCCGACGATGCCCAATAAAGTCAATCCGGTTTCCAGGTCAGCAAAGGTTAAGTTACGCTGTTGATTTGCGTCCGCTTTCATCGCGATAGCTAATAGTCGCTGGCCTTTTTGTGCCATCAACTGCATTTGCTCTAACCAATAATGACGATTCAGTAAGCTATCTTCGCTACCGTTACGCTGTTTAGTACACATTTCAAGTAACCTTTCCGGTGCACCTTTAATATAAGTAAATCCATGTCCGCTATGGTCGTGATGTAAGGTCGCCATAAAACGATGTTCCGATTCAAAGGGAATGACATCTGTGCGCGGCCACTTTTCCTGTTCCAGATGAATCTCCAGGCCCGCTTTCAGCACCATTGCTAATAAAGCGCCTTCGGTAGGATCGCCATGTAACAACCAGTTGCCGTGCTTTTCGTGCAGAGATGCATCGTTACATAGCAACGCAGCACGCGCTAATTCACCCAGAACCGGATACTCATCGGGAGTAATATCCTGTTGTTCAAGCTGAAAATTTCCGTGCGGGTTATAACCGATACCATCAACGCTATACAGACTATCAGCAGTCAACACTGAAGTTACTGTCATTTCGTTACAGGTCAGCGTACCGGTTTTATCAGAACAAATCACTGTTACCGAACCTAAAGTCTCCACTGCTGGCAAACGTCGGATAATGGCATGACGCTTGGCCATACGCTGTACGCCAATCGCCAAGGTAATCGACATTATGGCTGGCAAACCTTCAGGGATTGCTGCTATAGCCAGGCCCACGGCGGCCATAAACATTTCAGTAAAATCGTAGCCGCGGTAATAGTGACCAAAGAAAAATGTTGCTGTTGCCAATATCAATATAGAACTTGTCAGCCAGAGACCAAACTGAGCGACTTGTTTAAGCAGCGGCGTGACTAGTGTTTCTACCTTAGATACCAACGCGCTAATCAGGCCGATTTCAGTATCAATGCCGGTTGCAATAACCAGACCTGTTGCCTGGCCACTGCTGACTAAAGTGCCTGAATACGCCATCGATAAGCGATCACCCAGCTCTGAGTTTTGTGCGACTGGGTCGATCTGCTTTTCCACGGGCAATGATTCACCGGTTAATACCGCTTCCTGCACACGAAAATTTTTACATTTGAATAAACGTAAATCAGCCGGTACTTTATCACCGGATTGTAGGGCTACAATATCTCCAGGCACCAACTGTTCGGCAGCAACAGCAATCTGCTTGCCATCACGCAATACCGAAGTCTGTGGCGACAGCATATTGCGAATCGCTTGCAATGCGTCTTCCGCTTTCCCTTCCTGAATAAAACCAATCAGCGCATTAATAATCACCACGCCAAAAATCACCCCACTATCGACCAGATGACCCAGCACCAAGGTTACTATCGCAGTAAACAGCAATACATAAATAAACAGGTTATGAAACTGACTGAGAAAACGCAAAAAAGCGCTGCGGGGTTTTATTTCCGGTAATTGGTTAAGTCCGTATTGCCGTTGACGCTCATTAACCTCTATCTGCTTAAGACCATGAATAGACGCCTGCAATTTATCCAACACCTGTTCAACACTTAAGCTGTGCCAGGCAGTTTTATCTGCTGATATCTGCGTTTCTGGTTGTGACCCTTGCTGCCTTTGTAAAATATGCCAGGTGATCCATGCAGAAGTAATGCCGAGAAATATCGCTATCAATATAACAAGCCATGGCCAAACGAAGGGTAGAGAAAGCCATTGATAAAACGTGACCGAAAGATTATTTATGTCAGTAAGCCATTGCCCTATCATAAATCAATATCCTGAATTAAAAAAACAAAGAGAAATCAGCTTTCTGGACAGCAAACCTGAATATTTCAATAAAAATCTTTCGATTCATAATTGATTACCTGCACTTTACGGACATACCGATTCTATAATACAGTCGCAATTTAGTACAAGGTTGTTGAAAATAAGAAATTGATCTTTGCACAGGAAGAGGGCAATCGTTAAATATTCGTCACTGATGTTTGTTTATTACTCATTTCCATGATTTGTGCAGCAGCGCCTTTACCTGCATCTTCATAAGGGATTAAAACCAGATCTGCACCGGCCTGTTCTAATTTATCTGCAATTGCATGATTATGTGCCGTAACTGCAATTTTTCCTTGAAAATCCTGGTTGTTCAAACCTTGCAATAAAGATAAACTCACATGAGGGTCATCTGCCGTGCTAATCACCCACTTTACATGAGCTAAAGATAATGTACTGATAAATTCGGGGTCTTCAGCATCGCCATAATAAACCGGATTCCCTGAGCGGTGTCCCTTATGCACTAGATCAGGATTAAAATCTATACAATGCAGCCGATAATGATTGGCGCTTAGAATATCAGCAATACCTGTACCAAACCGTCCTAGTCCAATCAAAATAACATTTGCCCGGTTATCGAATGCATCGATATCTTCCTGCAGTTCTCTGTAGGCAATTTTGCGCTCAAAAATCCCCATCCAGGGTGCTAATTTTTCATATAACTGGTGCGAATAAATAATCATATAAGTGGAGATACTGATCGTGACTACCCCGACCAGAGTAATGACGCTCAGTATTTGCGGGGTAATATGTCCTAACTTAACACCTAATGCGCCAAGAATTAATGAGAACTCACTGATTTGTGCCACAGCTAGTCCTGCCAGAAACCCTGTGCGTTTTCGATAACCTAAATAACCCATGATCACCATCACGATTAAGGGATTACCCAGCAAAACAAACACTGAAAAAATGAGCGCCGGTGTTAATTGTTGCCCGATTATCGATAAATCCATCTGTGCGCCCAGATCGATAAAGAAAAACAATAACAGAAAATCACGCAAGCCCACCATTCTGGCAGCTATCAGATTTTTATAGGGTGAAGAAGCGATCGAAACTCCTGCCAGAAAAGCACCGACCTCTTTGCTAAAACCTAACATAACACCAATGGTTGCCAGCGATACTGCCCAGGCTATCGCAAACAGCAATAACAACTCTTGCGATTTTACCAGCACGCGTAAGACATGGGGTAATACATAGCGCATTAACAGCATAATCGCTAATATCAGCCCAGTGCCATTCACCAGGACTTTTAAGGCTTCATTTTGCAATGACTCGAAATCGCCGCCTTGACCAAAAGCCGTCAGGCCGATCATCACCAGCACCACAACAATATCTTGAACAATCAAAAATCCAAGAGCTATACGCCCATGCAAAGCATTGACTTCGCGTTTATCCGATAAGAGCTTTACAATGATAATGGTGCTGGAAAAGGTTAAAGCCACGGCGACATAAACGGCACCAACTGGGCTTATACCTAAGGCAAGCGCAATCAAATAACCAAATACCGAGGTAAAAAACACCTGCCCTAAGCCAGTTGCCAGTGCTACTGGTCCCATGGTGCGGATAATATGCATATCCAGTTTTAGACCCACAACAAAAAGCAATAAAGCAATTCCCAGTTTCGCTAATAGGTCAACCTGATCATTAGCACTGACTAACTCTAAACCCGATGGACCAACAAAGATACCTAACGCAATGAAGGAGACAATCAATGGTTGTTTTAAGCGCAAACCAATCGCACCGAAAAGCGCGGCTAAAAATAATAAAGCCGCTATTTCGGTAAAAATATCACTAAAAACAAATTTCATATGCCAATCCTATGCCTTAATATTAATATTTTATTTTTGGTCCGTGAGTGAACAAAAAAAGCGCCATAATGCCTAATGGGTGGAGTTAGCCAAGCGTCTAGAAAAAACAAAAGTCACAAAAATAGGAAGTCGCTTTTTTATCAACCTTAAAAATTTTTAAAATACTCTTCAGAAAATGACAGTCATTCCTGCATGTTCATATCAGGAAGCTATAGTGTATGCTTGTAATCCTGAACTAAAATACAGGGAATGTCGATGTTAAAATAAATCCGTATTGATGTTTTTATCAAAATGATAAAAGGACAAAAATAACCTGACAAATGACAATAAAATCTAGTTAATGATTAACACATCATCATAAAAACTGACTTCGCCCGTAGTGATATTATGATTGCCGCCAATAATTCCGCATTCACCGTTTTCAATCATTTCCTTTAAAATTGGACTGCGTTCCATAATGGCATGTACCGTTCGTTTAACATTAATGGTAGATACTTTTTCGACAAATTCTTCGTTGCCTGAATTTCGATTCTCAGTGACCGTTTTTTCATCATAAACAGCGGGCTGTAGCTTACTCAACAAAGCTGTCAGGTTACCCATTTCTACGTGGTCACAAGCGCCTTTTACAGCACCGCATTTTGTATGTCCTAACACCACGATTATTTTAGAGCCGGCAACTTTACAGGCAAACTCCATACTACCTAAAATGTCTTCATTAATAATATTGCCCGCAATGCGCACACTAAATATATCGCCTAAACCCTGATCAAAAATCAGCTCTGCGGAGGTACGGGAATCTATACAACTTAAAATCACTGCAAATGGGTGCTGTCCATCGGAGGTTTCGTTGGCCTGTTGCAATAAGTTGCGATTTATTTTTAGGTTGTTGATAAAGCGCTTATTGCCATCTTTTAATAATTCCAAGGCCATTGTCGGCGTGATGGCGGCTTGCATTTCCTGCGTTAATGTTTTCATATTTATTTCCTAAGGGTCTTATGCCGTAACTGGCTCAATAAAGTCGATTTTTTCAACCGTAATATTTTTGGTCTTAGCATTGCTTTCATAGTTTTTTATGATTTCCAGTACATCAAAATCAATAGACTTATTATTTGAAAAATCAATAATAACTTTTGAATTACCCGGTATTTTATTTAATGCCTGTAATATGCTTGCCTTATTAAAAAACGAAACCTCTTCTGCCAAAACAAAGTGGTGCACCTTTTGTCCCTGTTCTGAGCTAATAATATCTTTCATATAATAGGAATTGTGATAACTATGGTATAGGGTATTAAAAATGCCAAAAAACATACCGATAGAAATACCCATTAATAAGTCAGTGGCCAGAATGCCAATTACCGTTGATATAAATGGCAAAAATTGCTGCCAACCTAATTGGTACATTTGTTTAAAAAGGGCTGGTTTAGCTAACTTATAACCGACAATAAGCAAAATAGCCGCCAGACTTGCGAGCGGAATCATATTCAATAAATCAGCGATAGTCATCGCGCTGATTAATAAAAAAATCCCATGAAGTATGGCAGATAGCTTAGTTTTACCACCAAAGGCAATATTGGCAGAACTGCGCACAATTACCTGAGTAACAGGTAAACCACCCAATAATCCGGAAACAATATTTCCCAGGCCTTGAGCTTTTAGTTCCCTGTTAGTGGGTGTGACTCTCTTATCAGGGTCGAGTTTATCGGTAGCTTCTACACACAATAATGTTTCCAGGCTAGCAATAATCGCCATAACAAATGCAACTTCCCATACTTTTAGCTGGTTGATGGCAGAAAAATCTGGCAAGGTAAACTGGTTTAGAAAACCGCTAAAACTATCAGGAACAGGAAGTTTAACCACCTGATCTGCACCCAGACTAAAATTTATCACGCCGCTTTGAAACAGCATATTCATCATAATGCCTAGCAGAACAACTACAATCGGTCCCTGTATCAATTGAAACAGCTTATGTTTTTTGATTAACACAGTATCCCAAAAAATAAGAATGATCAGTGACAGCACTGAAATCAAAACGGCTCCATCAGTGAACACCTCAAATGCGTTGGTAATAGACGAAAAAGTATTTTCGCCATCCAGCTGAAAAAATTCTAAGTCCCCTTCGGTATCTTTGTCATAGCCCAATGCATGGGGAATTTGTTTTAAAATAATTAACAGCCCGATCCCCGTCAACATGCCTTTAATTACAGAATAAGGAAAGAAATAGGCAATAAAACCGGCTTTTGCAAACCCCAGAATCAATTGTATGACGCCAGCCAGGACAACAGCCAATAAAAAAGCAGACCAGGATCCCAAAGATCCGATAGCGGTCAAAACAATCACAGCAAGCCCTGCGGCGGGGCCACTCACTCCCAGTGTCGATCCACTTGCTATACCGACTACGATACCGCCGACGATACCCGCGATAATGCCTGAAAATAAAGGGGCTCCAGATGCCAAGGCAATACCAAGACACAGAGGAAGTGCCACAAAAAACACAACAATACTGGCAGGCAAATCGTTTTTAATTTCTTTAAACATTTGTACTTCTCCAAATAGTTGGTTTAAACTTAAGATAGTATTACTACTTTGAATGAATAGTAATACTATCATTTAGGCTTGTAAAGCTTTGAATTTATATTTATAACAATAATTTTCAGCACAGCTTTGTTCTTAAGGCATTAAATAAATAAATTGTTTAAAAACACAGCTCAATTAGGTGGCGTGATGGAAGTACAATTACACATTAAAATGAATGATAAATTATTTCTCAGAAACCCGGAGAAATCGGCACTGGGAAGAAAGATTATTCTGCACAGTATTCAATTAATTCATAAAAATGGTTTTGAACACTTTACCTTTAAAAAACTGGCAAACGAGATGGCCTCAACCGAGGCGGGTATTTACCGGTATTTTGAAAATAAACACAAGTTGCTGATATACCTGACCGCCTGGTATTGGAGTTGGCTTGAGTACCAGGTCAGCTTTTATACCCAAAATATTGAAGATCCAGCAGTCAAGCTAAAAATGGTGATTAAGCTACTCGCCAGTAAAGTAGAAGACGATGTAAGAACTGGTCATATTAATGAAAGTAGTTTACATCAAATCATTATTACCGAAGGATCCAAAACCTATCTGACCAGAAACGTATCCGAAGATAACAAGGATCAGTTATTCAAGCCCTATAAAGATCTGTGTGCCGTTATTGGTCATATGATTTTAGAATGTAATGCTAATTACAAATACCCAAAATCATTAGCCTCTACAATCATTGAAATAGCACATTTGCAGAATTTCTTTATGCATAACCTGCCTTCATTGACAGATTTTGGCGCTCATAAAGATGAACTAGAAATTATTTCATTTCTGGAAGATTTAGTGTTTTCCAGTATCCATAAGGCTTAGAGCCGCTATTGAATGTGGAACTTAATGATCTCAACAACACTTAGATGCTTGTGTATTTATTGTTCTGGCAATAATACTCTCTAGTTAAGCAGGATGATAGTTGATTGAGCCAAAAGCGAGATCGGAGGAAGCAATACCAACAAATTTCGGGCTGACCGGCAGGGTTGGCATAAGGCGATGATCCAGACAAGGATGAGGTTTTGCACCGGAATGTTAAAAAGATTTCCTTGCGGAACGGAAATGTCTGTTCAGGTCACGAATTGCGATTCGTGATTCAGAGCCTGTCCCCGGTTTCTCCCAAGCAGGCTTTTCCCGGGAGTTGTAGTTGACATAGGCATTAAAAAGAATTACTTTAGCAGTTAATGTTCATAATTAATTGAATAATATCGATTTTCAGGGGGAATTTCACTGGATAAAAGGGATAGCAGGCAAATGTGCCTGATTTGTCGGTGAATACCGTGGTATATCAGGGCGTATGTGCTCGTTGATAATATAGTTACCCGCGCCACTCTGCTGAAGCTCCGTGGCGCGGGTAACGCCGAGTTGAGGTGAAACCCCTCAAACGATGTTGCCATCGTCACCCTACGCAAGCTCCGGGAGCCGATAACAAATCGTTCGAGGCGACCAGTTTGCCCGATAATACATCCCGCCAGGCTGATTATAGGGCAAACTGGCACCTCAACTCGGCGTTATACGGAGCCGCACGAATGAGCATTTTCAACCCATAGCGGTCATTAAGAACCTATATTGGTAAAGGGAATATCTACATATGGATTATTCTGAATTTCTAAGAATTTTTGAAGTTAGAGCCTCAAATTTAAATTGGTTTTTAGGTGCTGGTTGCTCTATTGCGGCAGGAATTCCGTCTGCCTATGACATCATTTGGGACTGTAAAAGTCGCCTTTATTGTTCGGAAAATGGCGTACCACGTTCTAGTGTGTCAGATATAAGTAACCCAGCCATTCAACAGGTAATACAAGATTATTTAGAGACTAAAGATATATTTCCCAAATCTGAAGCTGATGGTGATGATTATACTTACTATTTTGAGAAAGCTATTTCTTCCCCTTCTGATAGACAGGCTTATATTCAGGAACTAATGAAGAATTCTTCACCATCCTATGGCCATTTAGTTTTAGCTTCATTAGCAAAAATATCGAAAGCTCCGATAGTATGGACAACAAACTTTGACAAATTATACGAAAACTCCATTTTCAAAGTATATGGCACGTCTAATGACCTTGTTGTCGCTGACTTAGGAGAGCCAGAAAAAGCGGCAAAAGCCATAGATGCGCGAACCGCACCTCTTTTAGTAAAGTTGCATGGTGACTTTCATTCAGAGCGCCTTAAAAATACAGAGAAAGAGCTACAAAGCCAGGATGAAAGAATGCGCACTGCATTATCAAAAGCATGTATGACATATGGTTTGTGCATAATTGGTTACAGTGGGCGAGACAATTCTATAATGGATGTACTAATTCATGCAGCTGAAGACAAGAATAATTTTCCTCATGGAATTTTCTGGTTCAATAAGGCAGGAGTTGAGCCACTGGATAATGTAACAAGGTTAATACGAACTGCATTGTCAAATGGCATAGATGCTCACATCATTGAAATAAATAACTTTGACGAAACACTCGATCAAATAAGGCGTTATATAGGGCCATTCCCTGGCGAAGTGGAAAATATACTTAAATCCAAAGAAAGTCGATTAACTGAAAGTCCTATTCGGGGTGAAGCTAGAATAGCTCCTTACCTAAGAATTAATGCGGTAGTAGTAAACACATACCCTACTACCTGCAAACTAGTAGATAGTGATTTGAATGGTGGGTATAAGCTAATACAAGAAGAAATCAAAAACACTGATGCCAACATAGTGGCAAGAAGAATAAAGAAAGGAATGATTGTTTTTGGGCAGGATCAAGAAATTAAGAAAGCATTTAAACAACATAACGTTAAAAGAATTCAGGTTTACGGAATAGACCAAGGAAGGCTGGCTTACCCGAGTGAAGAAAGTAAGTTGGTCTTTGATGCGTTTTGCAAAGCGTTATCTCGACACACTAATTTAATTTTAGAGGAGCGCAGGGATGATAAATACCTAATAGCTGATAAATCTAAGATCAATATTGCAATATTCAACACTTTGGTTTCATCGGCTGTGTCAGATACAGAAGGAGTTGTGCCAAAAACAAACATTAAGTGGGTTGAAGCATGCAAAGTAAAACTTGATTACAAGTTCAATAGATATTGGATTGTCTTGGAACCGCGAACACTTCTTTATATTGATGAAGCCAGCACTGAAGAAGAAATTACAAAAGCAAAAAGCTTTGTTAAAGAAAAAACGGCTCCGAGATGGACTCACGGCTCGAATATTCCTACAGGATACAATCAAGTTATGGGCAGTATTTTAGCGGGTTGGATATCAATAATTAGAGGAGGGACTAATTCAAGTTCTATTTCTCTTCCTGTTTTAGGGATTAATGACAATATTGATCCAGTATTTGAAGTTTCTTTTAATACAGTTATTAGTGGAAAAGTAAGATGAACAATGTAATTCCTACCAAAGTAGAACATCATCATTTTCCAGGGCATATAGTATTCAAAGAGCCTTTGCTTTCATTCAGTTGTAACGATCCACGCGCAGTTAGTGAACACCCTTTAATGGGGTTAAGTCAGTTCGGTCCATTTAGCGCCAGTCAATTAGCTGCTATACCTAATCCGATCAAGGTGGCTCTAGTATCACCTTTTGGCAGAACAAATGAGCTAAAAAAATTCATTAATGAATTAAATACTGCACATTCACCAAAGGAAAGAAAGGACTACCTTATAGACTACTCAGGTTTCTCAAACATATACAAAACAACTTTAGTAAGCGTAGATGAGCACGCGTGCCTTGAGTTACCTCAGGTATTAGATAAGGAGATATACGAAAGTGAAACCCCTCATTTAGTCTTGGCCGATGCGATAACTCGTACACTGCAATCTCTCCGCAATCTCCAACATGAATTCACAATTGTTTTACTATTGATACCGAACAGATGGAAAAGAGCATTTAAAGTTAAAAATGAACTTGAAGATTTTGATCTTCACCATTATTTAAAGGCCATATCGGCTTCTATGAATATGCCCCTTCAGATAACAAATGATGATGATTCAGGTGCACTTAGATATTTTTGCAGATGCAGTGTTATGTGGAGAGCGTCCATTGCCATTTATACCAAAGCTGGTGGAATTCCTTGGGTTTTGGCGAACAGACCTGAAGATACCGCTTATATTGGTCTAAGATACGCCTTGCATAATAATCCCAATGGAAAATCAAAGTTTGCAATATGTTGCAGTCAAGTTTTTGATGCTAGTGGAGCAGGATTAGAATTTATTGCATATGAAGCTGAAGATGTAAGAATATTTGGTGACAACCCATTCTTAAATCGGAGTCAGATGCTAAGTGTGATTTCTCGAAGCATAGAGATTTATCAGAGGAAGCATTTTGGGAAAAAACCAAAGCATGTAATCATCCATAAAAATACTGAGTTTAAGCCTGAGGAAATAGATGGCTGCTTTGACGCGCTTACAGCTGTTGATGAAGTTGATCTTATTCATATCAAACAAGATACGCCCTGGTCTGCAATTCACTTAAATAATTATAGAGGAAAAATATCCCTCGATGGATACCCATGTAAAAGGGGGACATCTTTACAGTTAGGAGGGCACAACTCACTACTTTGGATTCATGGAGCCTCTTCAAGCCTTTCAAATAACAAAAAACAGCTACTCAAAGGTGGAAAAGGGATCCCTAGCCCTGTTGAGCTAGTTAGATATGCGGGCCATGGTTCAATGGATGAAATTGCAAAATCTATCCTTGCATTGAGCAAAATGGATTGGAACAATGACGGCCCATATGTGCAACTTCCAGTTACTCTGAGTTATGCACATATAATGGCCCAGATAGTAGCTAGAATGCCTAAGCTCGAAAGCAGACCTTACCCAATAAGATTTTTTATGTAGCTATGAAGACCATACTTGGGCATCCCAGCTAAAATAGATAGATGTCCGCTTCTGGCCAAATGCAGTTATTAGGATATATGTTCAAGTACCGTATAACGAACAAGGTTAGATTGTGGTGTGACTGGCATGATAGTCAGCTAGCTGGTGGAAATCCGGCCTTTGCCCTGTGAGAAGGGAAAAAGTAGGCGAAAGCAAGGGTGTCCAAAGAAACTCCCGGTAGCTACCCAACAGGGAAACACGGTTATTGGGAGCCAATGCGGAATCTGAAGGAAGCTCTAGCCAAATCGATCACCTAAACGAAAGTGAACCTTCGTAAGGCGGCAACAAGGGGATAAGGTGCCCGCGACCACCGAAGTCCAATATTCTCACCGTAACGTGTTGTTGTATTGAAGGTAGGTAGATCGAGAGATAGTTGACTATCTTACCCAGTGAAGAGCCGTCGGCTTTGGGTCGGAGTAACTGCGACTCCTTAAGCCCTAAGCGCTACAGTAATGTAGACGTTATGAACCGAGGGTTTTCAGATGAAGCCATAGTAATCGTAAAGTTTGGTGCCGATGAATTCATGGTGACATGAAGGAGGGTAAAACATCAAATCAGCAACAGGACGTTGGAGGTGAAGGGCGGAACACGTAAGCGGCCATGGCCGTTGATTATAAACTGATGGACTGAGATCAGCCTAACAGGAACAACCCTCTATTCGCGTCGTAAACAGTGAACGAATCGGTTGTGCGAGATTGAAGAAAGCCCATTGCAAAAGAAAGAAAAAAAAGTGAAATGAACGAACACGACCTATTAATAGAGGAACCCAGACTTTTCGACCAGTTATGCTCAACCTTATACTTGGGCGTCGCTTTTAAACAGGTAAAGAAAAACAAAGGTAAACCCGGCATAGACGGAATAACCATTGCAGACTTTGAAACTCGTTTAGACGAAGAGCTAAGTCAGTTGCAAGAGGAACTCGCAAACTGGACTTATCAACCCTCGCCAGTCCGTCGAGTAGAAATAGCCAAGCCGGGAGGCAAAGGTGTACGACTACTCGGCATACCGACGGTACGGGATCGAGTGGTACAAACAATATTAAAGCTACTGCTGGAACCGGTCTTTGATCCGCATTTTTCACCGCACAGCTATGGATTTCGCCCAGGGCGAAGCCAGCACGAAGCGGTACAAGCGGCACAACAGATAGTGAACAGTGGCAAGCCCTACGTGGTGGATATAGATCTATCCAAGTTTTTTGATAGAATCCATCACGACAGGCTGATAGCCCGAATGGGCGAGAAAATATCCGACAAACGGATACTTCGCCTAGTCGGAAACATGTTGCGTAGCGGCGTCATGATCAATGGCATCGTCAACCCCAGCAAGGAAGGCGCAATGCAAGGGGGCTCACTCAGTCCCTTGCTGAGCAATATCGTTCTGGATGAACTGGATCAGGAATTGGAAAAACGTGGACTGGAATTTTGCAGGTACGCGGACGACTGTAATATCTTCGTAAAATCGCAAAAAGCGGCAGATCGAGTGATGGAAAAAGTCAGCCAATTCATCGAAAAGAAGCTGAAACTGAAAGTGAATCAGGAGAAAAGCCAGGTGGCTAAATCCGATGCGGTAAAGTTTTTAGGTTTTACCGTGGTTAAGGGGACAATTGCCATTGCGCATAAAGCCCTGCAAACAGCCATGAGTAAAATCGAAGCACTGACACCGCGAGGTACACATCAGACTCTGGATACATCACTGGACGAGATCAATCAATGGTATGTGGGCTGGTCAAATTACTACAGTTTGACTTACTACCCCTCACAATTGAATAAAATCGAAGCCCATATCAGGCGACGACTACGATCACGAATAGTCGATCAACAAAAGAGAAAACAGCATCTATATCGAAAACTGGTCAAACGGGGCGTACCACGAAAACAAGCATCAAAAGCCGTCTTTTCAAACAACAAACGGTGGCAACTCTCCAATACGCGAGCAGTGACGAGGGCTTATCCGAACAGTTGGTTTATAAATCTGAAAGGGCAGGAAATACGATCCGACCGAAAGTTAGAGCATTGGTTTGAAGTTTCTCAATGGATACGTCTTGCGTGAGGAGCCGTGTACGGACCCGTACGCACGGTTCTGTGGGCAGACGGGAGCTGCGGCTCCCTCTGACCCGATATCGCGAAGCGAGCCACAATCTGAACCGTTTGTTGGACAAGCCCGATGTCTATACCTGAATGATGTTTAAAAAAGACGCTATGAAAATAGCTTTTTGTGGATCAGCCCGATTGATTAATCTGACCTCTGTTTTTGCCACTTAACTGAACTTTAAAGGTTCCCCCATTACAGTCAATGCTCAAAGTTCAAGGGCCGGTGGCAGTTTTATTCCTTAATCCCGATTTTAACTCAAACGACTCTCTCAGAGCTTGGTCTGCTATCTAGCTGGAGTGTGTGAATTTACATAACCGTTTGTGGTTCCAACATTTAAGTCGGAACAGGCTGAGACATCATTTCCACTCGCGGTATTCGCCTGAGTCCAACGGTCATTATTCCGCCACAGCACTTGCAAGTTAATTGCGGCCGTGGTTTCAACGTGCGCAATATCTTTGCAGGATCAAACTTTAACAAGAGGTGAATGAGTTTAATCAGACGCTTGCTATTGGGGTGTAAAAAACCAAAGCTCCGTGCACGACGAAAGCCTTTAGGTAAAACATGCTGTAATATCCGCCATAAGAAATTAGCCCCTGAAACCGTTTTGGTTTGATAACGTTTGGTTTTGCTGTCCTGATAACGATACGTCACTTTGTCATCTTCGCAGGATAAAATATCCTTTTCACGAATGACACCGCGATACAAATACCGCCCCAGATAAATCAAAGCCTTATCGCCAGCTCCGACAAACTTGCAATCGACGACCCATTTTTCCGGAATAGCCGTGGGGAATGGCAACTTTTCTTCGTTCATACGCGTCAGCATCTTAGCGCGAAATACTTTTGCCAGTGCTTTATGATGAAACAGGTATTTACCCTGTTTAGTGCGCCAGAGCTTATTGGTTTTGTCTATGATGGCCGCGGGCATCACCACATGAATATGTGGGTGGTAATTTAACTCGCGTGAGTGTGTATGCAAGACAGCAATAGCACCTGCATTACCCTGCAATTGTTTATCATTTTTGCTGAAACTCTGTAAGGTCGCCCAGGCACAGTCAAACATCATGCTGTAAAGTAAACGCGGATGCTGTCTAGCCAGCGGTCTTAACTGAGCAGGCAAGGTAAAGGTATTCATAAAATAATCGGCAGGCACCTGTCTTTGTACTTGCCGTTCAATCCATTGCTGACTCTCATGATGCTGACAATGGGGGCAGTTGCGATGTCCGCAGGAGTGTGGCACAAAGGTTTGATACTCACAGTCTGAACAGTTGACCTGCATCACAGGGCTCAACTGTGTACGGCAGCATTTCATAGCGTGTAATGCACTGACCTGATTGGGGCGTAAACGGTGTTGATACTCGCTTAAAAAGTCGGACTGGAATTGGTCAATCACTGAGGCCAGGGTTATCATGAGATATTCCCCCAGCTCATGGCGATACCATTGATTAACTGATTAATGCACTGCTCCGCATTTTCATCTGTTATATCGGTCAAATGCGTATAGCGAGCCGTCGTCACTAAACTGGTATGGCCTAAAATCCGCTGTAGTTCAATTAAATCAACCCCGGCTTCTAGCAGGTGAGTGGCATAACTATGGCGTAGCGAGTGACAGGAAATCTTTTTTTTAGTCCCATGTCCTGTGTCACCAGACTGATCGTCTTCTGAACACCGCCACGATCCAGAGGGGATTCAGCAAGTTGTGCCCCTTTTAGGCCCCGTGTGCGATTGGGGAACATAAGAGTCGGATGTCGATGCAATGCCCAGAATTGGCGTAACACCTGTAAGGTGTTGAAGGGCAAAGGTACAAGACGATCCTTATTGCCTTTTGCATTGCGAATATGTACACGCATTCGAGTGGCATCAATATCACCCACTTCCAGGCTTAAGCCCTCTCCCAGACGCAAACCCATACTGTAAATCGTAAAATAGAACACGCGGTAGCTTAATTTACGTGTCGCCCTAAACAATTGCTGCGCCTCCTCCACTGTGACAATATCAGGGATACGCGTACAGCGTGGCGGTTTAATCATCGGAATATCAACCCACGGTTTATGAAGTACATGGGTATAGAAAAACTTTAATCCATAGAGATCTAATTTTACTGCACTCCAGGATAGGCGGTTTAAAAGTGCATGGAAATAATCTAATAGCTGATCTTGCGATAAATTATCCAGATGTCCCTGAAAATGCTCGCCGATACGCCGGATAGCACGTGAATAGGCATCAATGGTTTTGGGTTGCAAACCCTGAAGTGCTAGATGCTTACAGTGTTGAGAATAATAGTGGTTGAATTTAGCTTCGATAGATGGTGTCATAACAGCGTAACCTCATTGTTAGTTTAATGAGCTTACAAATTACCCTGTTATGAGAATAAGAGGAAATGAGGTGATACTTTGCGTTGGGAGCAGAGCTTGGTTTTTCTCCGCGATAGCGGCTTCGTCCAACAAGGCGCTGCACTCGGATAAATTACTGAGAAAAGGAGTGAGAAAAGGGGTCAGAGCCCTTAAAGATACTTAAAGACAAGTGAAGTTTAGTAAATAACTGGGGTCAGATACAAATTAAATGTTATACTGATCTTTAAATAATTTATAATCGGTATCATATTATGGCGCGTCTCCTAAGAATATCACTCCGCTGGAGTTCCGGTTCACTTAATTCAGCGAGGTAATAATAGGCATACCTGTTTTGCTGCAATGGAAGATTATAGTGCTTACATAAGTTGGCTAAAAGAGTATTCAATAAAGTATGCAGTGGATATTCACGCCTGGGTATTGGTGACAAATCATGTCCATCTGCTTTGTACACCACAACGTGATGGGGCGGTGAGCTCAATGATGCAATCAGTTGGTCGTAGGTATGTGCAGTATTTCAATGATCAGTATCAGCGAAGCGGTACGCTCTGGGAAGGACGCTATAAATCGTGTTTGGTTCAGGCAGAGAAGTATTTGATAGAGGTATATCGGTATATCGAAATGAATCCAGTAAGGGCAAAGATGGTGGAAGATCCAAGTAAATATGTTTGGTCAAGTTACCAGGTTAACGCACTGGGTAAGGAGTCCGATTTATGTACACCTCATCCTGAGTATTTGAGGTTAGGGAGTACAAAGAGTGAGCGCATGGAAAATTACCGTGCTTTGTTTGCTTACCATTTGGAAGGCGATATATTGAATGAAATTAGGTTGGGTCTCAACAAGGGCATGGCTATTGGGCATGATCGTTTCAAGGAGGAGATTGAGAAGTTGACTGGTAGAAGACTGAAGCCCCAAAAAGTAGGGCGACCTATCGGGTGGCGTAAGAAAATGAAGGGTATTTAATTTGTATCTGACCCCAGTTATTCCCAGTTATTCCATTCCAGTTATTCCAGACCCCAGTTATTCAGTTATTCTGACCCCAGTTATTGCCAGTTATTTGAAATCAAAAACAAAGTTACCCCATCATCCTCTGATCACAAAGGCTATCCTGAAAGAAGCAGGCAAAGAAGCAGGGGTCAGGTCTTTAACCAATGGGTCAGACTTCGATTGATATGCGTAGAATTTCGCTAGCTAGGCGCTCCACCTGACCGCAGGAAGCGCAGTTCGTTTTTGAAGGTTAGTTTTTTATCAAAGTTCATCACGCTGCTGGAGTTCATCGTTTATCCTCCCGCGTCAGGTGAGCTTGTCGTTATATTTTAGCGGAGTACAATAGGCAGACATTATGTTATAGTTGCTCTATGAAAAGTTATAATTGGAATCGAGAGAAGAATGAAATTCTGAAAGTAGAGCGAGGAATATCATTCGAAGAAATCGTCTTTCATATTGGAAATGGCGATGAGCTAGATGTATACTCACATCCAAATTATTCACGTTATCCAAATCAAATGATTTCCGTTGTAATGGTCAAAGATTATGTTTATCTGGTTCCCTATGTAGAATCAGAAAATGAAATATTTTTAAAAACAATCATACCTAGCCGTAAGGCAACGAAAAAATATATCGGAGAATAATTATGGTTGAATACAAGTTAGATGAAGAGGAGCAAGAAATTCTAAACGCATTTGAGTCTGGAAAGCTTAAATCTGTTCCAAATGTAAAAGATGAAATAGAAAAGCATAGGCAAATTGCAGCAGCTACATTTAAAAAAGATAAAAGGATTAATATTCGTATTGCTAATCGTGATCTTTCTGAGCTTCAAAAGTTAGCTTTGGCTGAGGGAATTCCTTATCAAACATTTATAACCAGTATTTTGCATAAATTTGCAGATGGTAAATACATAGAGAAACAGCATTAATACGTGTGCTTTTCAGAAAAAATATAACGAACAAGGTTAGATTGTGATCGCGAAGCGAACCACAATCTGAACCGTTTGTTGGACAAGCCCGGCACAGATAGTAAAAAGTCGTTTAAATCCGCTCTATGAAAATGGCTATGTCACCGTAAAGTATGGAATTTCATATAACAAGAGCGTATAAGTAAATAAAGCCCATGTAAATTAAGGAGATAGTTATGAAAGCCCCAGAGTTTTTAGAGTTCATTTCCGAAATAAATCAACTTGACCACCATCAACGCACTGTTCTAACGAAAGCACTGGATCAACTAGAGGACGAACCTAAGGTTTTTGATTTAATTGAAACAATATTTGATAGCAAAGGTAAATGCCCTCATTGCTCCCATACCGAAAGCCACAGGCATGGAATAAAAGATGGCCTTCAGCGCTACCGCTGTAAAGCCTGCAAAAAGACATTTAATGCTTTGACAGGAACGCCTCTTGCTCATCTACGCCTCAAGTCAAAGTGGCTTGATTACTTAGGAGCTATCGCAGAATCATTGACTGTCCGGCAGGCAGCTAAAGAAATTAATGTGCATCGAAATACAACCTTTCGATGGCGGCACCGTTTTTTAAGCTGGATTCAGCAGGATCGTCCCAGTGCTCTTCATGGCATTACAGAAGCTGATGAAACCTACTTACTTGAGTCACATAAAGGAGAACGCCATCTCAATCGTCAACCAAGGAAACGAGGGGGCTGTGCGACTAAGCGAGGGATTTCTGATGAGCAAATGTGCATTTTAATTGCTCGTGATCGCTCAAAACAAACCGTAGATTTTGTGACAGGTAATGGCCCAATAAGCAAAATTGTTCTTGATACGCATTTAAAGCCAATACTAGACCAGGATGCCCTCCTTGTGAGTGATGGCAATCCAACTTATGGTGCATTTTGTAAAGCTGAAAAAGTATCTCATGAAATCGTTAACATGAGTCAAGGGCAGCGGGTGACTAAAGGGGCCTATCATATACAAAATGTCAATGCATACCACCACCGTTTTAAATCATGGCTAGACCGCTTTCATGGTGTAGCCACCAAGTATTTACCTAATTATTTGGCTTGGTGCAGAATTATGGATCGGAACCACAATCTAACCCCTGAGCAATTGTTACATTCTGCTCTGGGTGATTTTCAATACTTAACGGTGACATAGCCATGAAAATAGCTTTTTGTTAATCAGCCCGATGGATTCATCGAACCGATGTTTTTACTTGTTTAACTAAACTTTGAGCGTTGTCCATTACAGCCAACGCTCAACAACAAGTATCGGAGCGATTTTTAGTCTTAATCTCCGATTTTTGACCAAGTAATCCCCTCAGCATCTAATTTGCTGCTAGTCTGGGTGAAGGTGGGTGAATTTACATAATATCAGTCATCGACTCTGTCGTTAAGTCGGCACTGGCTGAAACGTAATTTCCACTCTCGGAATTCGCCTACGACTCACAATCATTGCACCACCACAGCACTTACAAGTGACTTGTGGTCGTGGTTTCATTGTGCGCAATATCTTCGTCGGGTCAAACTTTAGCAGGGTATTATAACTGGGGTCAGATACAAATTAAATGTTATACTGATCTTTAAATAATTTATAATCGGTATCATATAATGGCGCGTCTCCCAAGAATATCACCCGCTGGAGTTCCGGTTCACATAATTCAGCGAGGTAATAATAGGCATACCTGTTTTGCTGCGATGGAAGATTATAGTGCTTACATAAGTTGGCTAAAAGAGTATTCAATAAAGTATGCAGTGGATATTCACGCATGGGTATTGATGACAAATCATGTCCATCTGCTTTGTACACCACAACGAGATGGGGCGGTGAGCTCAGTGATGCAATCAGTTGGTCGTCGGTATGTGCAATATTTCAATTATCAGTATCAGCGAAGCGGTACGCTCTGGGAAGGGCGCTATAAATCGTGTTTGGTTCAAGCAGAGGAATAAAAGGGGTCAGAGCCCTTAAAGATACTTAAAGACAAGTGAAGTTTAGGGTTTGGCTCAAGTTGCTTATTCTAATCCTTAACTAGCACCACCCGCCATTGGCAAAAATATTTTGAGCAGTTATCCAAGACGATTCATTAGAGACCCGTAATAGCAAAGCTTTGGCAATATCTTCGGGTTCAGCAATGAAGTAAAAAAGAATAAAAAAGTAGTAAAAAAGGCTCAGGTCTTTGATCTATGATTACCTATAGTGAATTTAATGTGCATCGACTAATCCTGATAAACGCTTAACTTATTGCAAATTTACATTAACCATTTTGTAGTGGTCAGGTAAAATAAGCTGTACACAAAATAACCTAAAAATAAAATAAGTGTGCTTCAAATAACCGGGAAAATCAGCTGCATGGTAATGAGTCCAGAAATGTGTTGACACATTAAACGAAGGAAGTGCATTTATATCTGAATGGTTTATACTATTTTTTTACCTTTATATTATTTATCTCATTATGAAAAAACCAACTATCATCACCAAAAAACCAGCGTCTAAAGCCGAACAACCCGCTAAAGTCGTTGCAACTAAAACATCACCTGAAAAGCCGATTGAAACCGTAGCGGCTAAAGCATCAACTGAAAAGCTTGCTAAAAGCACAGTAGTAACCAAGACAGCACCTAAAAAAAAGCCAGTCTCGGCTAAAAAGGCTCAAGTCGTGGCTCCCAAGGCCATTGCTGAGATCCCGGTAAAGACCATTCCTGAACGCATCGGGCTGACAGCAGGCAGCATTTGGCATTATCTGGAAAAAAATGGCGCAACCTCTGTTGCAAAATTGCTTAGGGAGCTTGAGGAAGAAGAAAAAATTATTCAGCGCAGTATTGGCTGGTTAGCTCAGGAAGGCAAAATAACTATCGACACGACTAACAGGATTGAGATGATCACATTGAAAGATTAGCGATTATGACATACTTCGCACGGCCACGGTTGCGGTTTTCTGGCGACCGATTTTTGCCGATAGTTGCGTTGCTGAACCGTTGCATAGCTTGCTATGCGCCTATTTCAGTGCCTTGCTCTCGACCAAAATCAACTCGCTATAAAACCCGTCACCGCGCGAAGTATAGTTTAATACTCCGCCATATGCGGAGTATTAAACCGTCTTTTCATCTAAACACAACAAGCTACGGGGAATTACACCCGTAGTGATTTCAGGTGATATTTTACCTGAATCATGTATGCTCAAATGCTATTTTTCCTGCTGATCAGTTACTAATTCTATGAGTAGTTCATACTCATTTTGTTGATCGAAAAACCGTGACTAAGATCGTATATTTGGGAGTACAGTGATTTGGACTTACAAAATAAATCTGATAATGCATCATTTCAATTTCCAGGCATTGCAGTTGCTATTCTCGCATTAGGCTTGATTCTGATACCTGATACGCCTTTCAAGGCATCACGCCCGTCTTCAGCATCCGGTGGACAAAAAGCAAGTTCTGAAGATGTACGTTCGCGTATGTGGCAGGACCCGTTTGCTGCCGTTGCACTACACCGTAATCAATATCAACCAAAGCCACCCACTAATGCTGTTAAGGAAAATGACTCTGATTTTGCGTATTATAACGATGGAATAGCTCAGCGTATTTGTAATACAGTGGGAGGTGGTAATAAGCAAAAACAAGCAGATGCCCATTCTTTTGACGAGTTACGCTGTCAGATACAGAGAGATACTGCTATCAATGCTGCTAATGATATACCGGAGATACAGGTGCTTACCATTATGGTCCCGGGTGGTACTTATGCCGAAGATAGTGAAAGGCGGTTACGCAGTCGCTATGCTGTCATTTCGGGCCTGGCAAATTCTGGCTATATTCCTGAAGATGCAGAGCATATAGGATACCTGGATTTTTCGCGTGAGTGTTATAAAGCTTTCGAAGATAAGAAGACAGATATTAAAATTTGTGACTGGCCCGCCTATATTCCTTACGAATGGTTTACAGTAAATTCCCCAGATGAAAATGAGGAAAACAATAAAAACCTGGCTTCTAAGCAACATACATTAGCCAGCAGAGTTCTGGTTCTTTGGCTAGATAATGACGTCCTCTCACGTAATAAGCCCTTGCACATGCTCAATCGCTTGCATAATTCAATAACGCCAGGGCACTCTGAAAAAAAATTTGGCAAAGCCAGTCCCATCAGGATTACTTTCGATGTTCTTGGTCCGGCCGGATCAGGTACATTGGCACAAATGTATAGCGAAACGATCAATCTAGATTCTAATATAGATGAAGAATACCCTTACCTTGCACATAGTACCATTTTCTCATCACAGGCTACACTGGATACGGACACTACCATAAGCAATGCAAAAAAAGCCTCTCACTCCGGGAAACCAGATACTCAGCAAGAAGACAATATTACAAGGTTAAAAGAAAAAATTGTTAGAACCATAAATACTGATAATCAGCTTGCTGATACATTGGTATGTGAGCTGACTCTTCGAGGTATAATTCCGTTTAAAATAAATGATAAGAATAACAGGAAAAGCATTACCAAGCATTGCGCTGGGGCCGTATTTGGTCTTCTTGATAAACAGCCTCGCCAGCACCATATTGCGCTTATTGGCGAGTGGGACACCTCGTATTCACGTAATTTAAAGCAGTCATTCATGCAAACAATTGCGAACATTGGAAATACGTCAATTAAGGATACACAAGAATGGGTGCACAGTTTTAACTACCTGCGTGGCATAGATGGAGTGCATGCCGGAAACCTTTCCCCTGATGTCAGCAGCAAAAACACAAAATCCAAAGATTCAAGTAAAGATGATTCAGGTGAGCAGTTGCGTCGTCCTGTGGGTCCGAACCAGTTTGATTATCTGCGGCGTCTTGCCGGTCGCATAAGCGATTTAAATATCCGCCTGTCAAAAGCACAGCAAGGGAGTGTCCAGGCTATAGGTATACTTGGAAGTGATGTATATGACAAGTTGCTGATACTCCAGGTATTGCGCAAACAGTTTCCAGGTATTTTATTTTTTACTACGGACCTTGATGCCCGGTTATTACATCCAGCGGAAAAAGACTGGGCACGTAATGTAGTTGTGGCATCATCATTCGGGCTGGAGTTACATGAAGACCTGCAAAAGGGCGCACCGCCCTTTAGAGATAACTACCAGACTGCATTATATTTCACAACAACGCTGGCGATGAAAGATATACATGATATCAGTTCCCTCGGTAACACGTTTTCACCTAGAATGTTTGAAATTGGTCAAAATGGTGCAGTTGATCTTAGTCCGGTTGAGGGCAAAGGAATACACCCTAACCGTAAAGATTTAAAGTTTGAATCAGAATTTGGATGGGAGATCATTACATCGATTGTACTTTTGATGTGTTTTTTACTCTATCAGTGTGGTTCAAGGACAAGAAAAGCCCTTTTAATAATCATATCGTTGGCTGTCTGCTTATTCGCTGTATACTATTTCCGGTTTGCAAGTTTTCTATCAGAAGATAAATTTAATGGAGAACCTTTCTCGTTTACTAGTGGTACCAGTGTTTGGCCAGCTTGCCTGATAAGGTTTTTAGCGATACTAGCTTCCTTGACCTTCATATGGATGTCGATAATAAAGTTAAGAGAAAATTGCGCGGAAATCTCGAAAAAGTTTTGTATCGCCCCTGATGAAAAAGGCAGTAGCGTTTATGAAGAAATTGAGATCAATCCGTATGATTATAGGGTTACTACTACTCACGACTCCAGGTTTATTAGCAACACATTAAATAATGAGGCAAGAGACTTTGTAGATTTATGGGGAAAGGGTCTATGTAAAAATGCTGCAATTAAATTTGAGCAACTCTGGTCAAATTATGTGACATTAAATAGTTTTAGGTGCCGGACTGTCAGAGTAGTTTTTATGCTTGCTCTTTATGCGGGCTGCGCCATTCTTATTTTTCCTTCTTTCGACATGCCCAATATGCCATTCCGAGGGGAGGTTAGTTTTATCACCAATCAACGTGTCCTTATGGCAGCCGTTGTTTCATATTTATGTTTAATCTTCCTGATTGTCGATGTTACACGCCTGAATGATCGTTTTGTCAGCTTATTAGTTAAATGTGACGTGAAATGGTCTGAAAGTGTTATCAAATCATGCAGTCAGCACCATGGAATACCGGGATATATGGCAAAAGAAAAAATCCTTCTGGACTTAATTGTCAAGCGAGCAGAGGTTGTTGACGGATTAATTTTTTACCCCTTTTTCATTCTTTTTTTGATGATCATTTCGCGTAGCCATTATTTTGATAATTGGCAATTTACCCAGCTGCTTATGGTTATTATGGGTGTGACGGCATTAATTGCGATTGCAAGCGCAATAAGATTTAGACGAGCTGCACAGAAAATACGCGGTAGTATTCTGCATAAACTACAGAATTATTATTGCCAGACTTTAGCAAAGGAATCACGTGCCAATAATGGCAAGGCAGCTGGATTATCTGCGCGCATAAAACTGCTGATAGATGAAGTAAATGGCATCCAGGCAGGTCCCTTTGTTCCATTGGCACAACACCCTGTTATTCGTGCTATTGCAATGCCTTTTGGCGGTGTTGGCGGGCTTTACCTTATTGATTATTTGACGACGATGTAACTAGCGTTCGCTTTTCCAGTTCTTCTTGCGTTTCTCTTTTTGCGCTACTTTTTGCGAGCGGATAAGCGTTAATTCGGCCAGCTCTTTGTGCATCATTTCAGGTGTTTCCAGAGTCATTCTGCCTAATGTTCCATCCCTGATTTCAGCGAGCAGAATTTTTGCGACTTTATCCATCTCAATATGTCCGCCTGAGCGTAAACATCCACGTTTTTTACCAATTATCTGTAATAGTTCATAATCGGATTCAGGCAGTGTTTCGAGTTGATAGCGTTGTTTTAATGACTCAGGATAGTGATGTAGCAAAAATTCACCGGCAAAAGATGCAACATCATCGTGTTTTAATGCCGTATCTTTGATAGCTCCGGTTGTTGCAAGGCGATAACCGGTATTTAGGTTTTCCAGATTGGGCCATAGCATTCCAGGCGTATCACAGAGAATAATGCCATTGCGTAAATCAATGCGTTGCTGGCGTTTGGTGACGGCAGGTTCATTACCTGTTTTGGCTATGGTGCGCCCTGCCAGGGCATTGATCAACGTAGATTTGCCGACATTAGGAATGCCCATAATAAGCACGTGAATTACTTTGCTGGCAGCGGCTTTATGGGGTATTAATTTGCGACATAATTCAATCACTGTATCGACTTTATCTGTTTGTACAGCGGTTAGGGAAAGGGTTTTAACGCCGTCTTCCTGTTCCAGAAAATCCTGCCACTGCTGCGTTCTGACCGGGTCAGCTAAATCTGCCTTGTTGAGAATTTTAATACAGGGTTTATCACCACGTAGTGCTGATAGTAATGGGTTTGCACTGCTAAAAGGCAGGCGGGCATCGAGTATTTCGATAATTAAATCAATATCAGGCAGGCTTTCTTTTATTTCCTTGCCTGCTTTGTGCATATGCCCGGGGAACCATTGGATTTTCATCTGGAATTTTTAATATTAGGTGAGTGCGGTGAGAGATGGCATAAGAGCAGGTAGTGTTATTTGTTTAGACCATGAAGAATTTAAAGGTATGACGGGCTTTATAATCATGTGTTTTTTTGCGTAGTGTCATAACACATATTTTTGACACTTTATTTTTTCTTCAGTTTCTTCATGTCCTTCTTGAAAAAAAATCAAGTGCAATAGCTAAAATTATTACACTCCTGTTATTTAGCAATATGCAGACCACATTCTTTTTTTGTTGCTTCTTCCCACCACCAACGTCCAGCGCGCTCGTGCTGGTTTGGTAGTACCGGGCGTGTACAGGGTTCACAACCGATACTGATATAACCTTGTTGATGTAGCGCATTAAACGGTACTTGATAGGCTTCTATATAATCCCATATCTGCGCTGAACTCTGGTTGACCAGGGGGTTATATTTAATCAGTGGGTGACAGTTTGTTGCAAAAGCAGGATCGATTTGAATTTCCGGAATGTTTTGCCTTGTATCTGCGCTCTGGTCTTTGCGTTGTCCGGTAATCCAGGCATCAACTTCTGCCAGTTTGCGTTTTAATGGCTCAACTTTACGTATGCCACAACACTCTTCATGGCCGTCTTCATAAAAACTAAACAGGCCTTTTTGTTTAACCAATGCCTCTAATGAATGATAGTCAGGTGTCAGTACTTCAATATCAATATTGTAATGCTTTCTGACTTGTTCAATAAATTGATAGGTTTCTGGATGTAATCGTCCTGTATCCAGAGAAAATATTTGTATATCCTTGCGAATTTTCAAGGCCATGTCGATAAGCACGACATCTTCAGCACCGCTAAATGAAATGGCAACTTTCGCGTGGTTTTCCAGCGCATGTCTTAGCACTTTACGTGGATTTTTATCCTGTAATTCGGTTTGAATTGATACGATGTTATTCATGATTGTTGAGTTTTTTGTCGCTTTTATGTGCAGGGCAAGGGTGTGGATAATTTAACTTTGACTGAAATATTTCTCTAAGAAATCATCCAAAGACAAGCTGTCTTGCGCTTCAATTTCACTTTGTTTTTTATGTGACTCGGTAGCCATTTGAGTGAATTTCAAGCTATCAGCAGCGTTGAGTGTCTGGGTTCTGAAATTTTGCGCATGTTGCTGAGAGAGATGGTCTGCCAGACGAGCAAAAGGCAGTTGTTCGCTACGCATTTTGGCTAGAATTCGTGCTGAGGGTGTCAGTTCAGGATTGTCAATTAGCTCACGCTGTGTTGCAAGTGCCTGACTATAAACGTTATCCGTTTCATTTGCATCTAAAATCTCGCAAATGGGCTGCATGCCATCGAGTATATCGTATGCCCAATCCTGTAAACGCACAGACTGATGCTTGTGAATAAGTTTTACGTCTGGTCTACGCCCTTCATGAGCAACTTTTAGCTGGTTGGCATTATGGATGCTAAAGTCTTCAGCATTTATGTTTGGACTATCTTGAACCAAACAACTGAGTAATAGTGCTTCAATAAAACGTGCACGGTTTACGTCAACGCCTATGGGGTTAAATAGATCCAGGTCCAGAGAACGGATTTCTACATATTGCACACCACGACGCTTAAGAGCTAGCGTTGGTTTTTCACAGGGTTTTATGATTTGTTTAGGGCGTACGGTACTGTAATACTCGTTTTCAATTTGCAGAATATTGCTGTTTAACTGCTGGTATTCACCATTTACTTTTATACCTATGCCTTCATACTCCGGATAAGGGGTATTAATCGCATGGGATAAACTGTCTACATAGCCATTTAATGAGTTGTAGTCGATATCCAATCCGGCCTGGTTATTACTCTTATAGCCTATATCGCTCATGCGTAAAGAAGTGGCATAAGGATGATACAGTGTGCCATTATCAAATTCTTCAAATTGCGTCATTAACTCTGGACGGCTTTTAAAGAAGCTTTTACATATCGCAGGGGAGGCACCAAATAAGTACAGAATTAACCAGCCTTGACGCTGGAAGTTTCTGATTAAGTCAAAATATGCGGATGATTGAAATTCACCAAGCGTTTGCTTCGAGCCTTCGAGTTTATGCAAAACAGGCCATAAAGCTTCAGGCACAGAGTAGTTGAAATGTATTCCAGCTATAGACTGCATAGTGCGTCCATAGCGGTGCCATAGCCCTTTGCGGTAAATATGCTTCATTTTACCTATATTGGAATGACCGTATTTGGCTATAGGTATGCTTTCATCACCATTTATGCCACAGGGCATACTGGTTGCTAATAAAAATTCATCCTCGAGATTGTCATACACAAACTGATGAATAGTGTGCATAAAGTGTATGGTTTCATCAATATCTGCAAAGGGAGGCGTAATAAATTCTAATAAAGCTTCAGAATAATCGGTGGTAATGTGTGGATGCGTCAGTGCTGCACCTAGTTGGTACGGATGTTCAGTTTGTGCAATAAAGCCTTGTTTGGATAGGCGCAGGCTTTCTTTTTCCAGGCCTTTCAGTCCATGTTTTAACAGGGATTGTTGATTATTTTTTATTAGTAGGTGTAAACGATTCGTGCTACTCATGCTCAATATGCAAAAAATCCTGATAGATGCGGGAACGCTTAATTTATAATATGAGTATTATATAACTGTTTTAACAGAGCGTTCGGAATAAGTTTTCGAAGTTATTGCATACGCTCCGCTAAGTTCCAAGGATAACAACGTGAATCAATCTGATGATAAAGGGAACCAGGCTCAATCTGTTTTACAGACGGTGTTTGGCTATGAGCATTTTCGCGGAGATCAGGCTGAGATTGTTGCACTATTAATTGCCGGGCAAAGCGCTGTTGTGCTAATGCCAACGGGTGGCGGAAAATCCTTGTGTTACCAGATCCCTGCGATAGTCCGGGAAGGTGTGGGTATTGTTATTTCGCCTTTAATCGCCTTAATGCAGGATCAGGTCAATGCTTTACATCAACTAGGTGTTAAAGCCGCATTTTTAAATTCCACCTTAAGCTATCAACAAGCTCAAACGACTGAGCAGCAATTATTGCGTGGAGAGCTGGATCTGCTTTATGTTGCCCCCGAGAGGTTAACGTCAGAAAGGACTCTGCAGTTATTTAAGCGTTTGAATATTGCTTTATTTGCCATTGACGAAGCGCATTGTGTTTCTCAATGGGGGCATGATTTCCGTAGTGATTATCTACAGTTATCTTTATTAGCAGAGCGATTTCCTGATATTCCCCGAATAGCCCTGACGGCAACAGCTGATCAGCGTACTCGTGAAGAAATTATTACTCGATTGGCATTAAGCCAGGCAAAGCTATTTATTGGTGGCTTTGATCGCCCGAATATCCGCTATAGTATTGTGCAAAAGCAAAATGCACGACAACAATTATTAAACTTTATTCAGGCAGACCATCAGGGTGATGCCGGGATTGTGTATTGTTTGTCGCGTAAAAAAGTTGAGGCAACTGCAGAGTGGCTGCAGAGTAAGGGAGTTGATGCTTATCCCTATCATGCCGGACTATCACATGAGCTGCGTAATAAACATCAACATCAATTTTTAATGAACGAAGGGGTGGTCATTGTCGCTACCGTTGCTTTTGGTATGGGTATAGACAAACCCAATGTACGTTTTGTGGCGCATCTGGATTTACCCAAAAGCATCGAAGGTTATTATCAGGAAACCGGACGGGCAGGGCGGGATGGCGAGCCAGCTAATGCATGGATGACTTATGGCTTGCAGGATGTTATTACGCTACGTCAAATGTTACAAGGATCTGATGCCGATGAAATGCATAAACGGGTTGAACTGCATAAACTGGATGCCATGCTGGGTTTATGTGAACAGGTGTCATGTCGACGCGAAGTCCTGTTAAATTATTTTGGTGAAATGGATACTCGACCCTGTGGTAATTGTGATACCTGCCTTGAACCTGTAGAAACCTGGGATGGTACGGTTGCGGCTCAGCAAGCTTTATCCTGTATTTATCGTACCGAACAGCGCTTTGGGGTGAATTATTTACTGGATATTTTATTAGGCAAAGATGTTGAGCGTATCAAGAGTTTTGGACATGATAAACAAAGTACTTTCGGAATAGGCAAAGATCTGGACGAAAGCCAGTGGCGTTCAGTCTTCAGGCAACTGGTGGTTAAAGGTCTGGTAGATGTTGACTTTGAAGCGTATGGTGCATTAAAACTCAATAGCACTTGTCGGCCAATATTGCGTGGCGAAACACAAATCAGGCTGCGTAAGGATTTAGCTAAACCAAAGAGTAAAAAAGCCAAAGTGACTCGGGGGGATTTTGCTCTTCATAGAGATAATGTCCTATGGGATGCTTTACGTGCAAAACGCCGCGAGCTGGCCGATGATCAGGATGTGCCACCGTATATTATTTTTAGTGATGCCAGCCTGACTGATATGGTAGAAAGAGTTCCCTTAAATCATCAACAATTTGCGCAAATTTCGGGTGTAGGAGCGAAAAAACTGGAATTGTATGCGGATGAATTTCTAAGCATCATTAGAGATATTCACCAAACACAAGATCAAAACTCAGAACTATCTGAAACAGTAGATGAGTCTGTTGCTTTATTTAAAGTTGGGTTTTCTGTTGAAAAAATAGCACTACAGCGAGGTTTAACAGACACAACCATATACGGTCATCTTGCTCAGGGTATTGCACAGGGCGTTATAGAATTAACCGATGTGATTGAATTAAGTGACCAGGAAATTAACACTATTCAGGATGAAATCCTGAGTCTGCCAGCGGAACAAAATAATGCCTTAAAACCCGTGTATGAAGCTTTAGATGCAGCGTATAACTATGGCGTTATTCGCTGTGTGCGGGCTGCCATGGAAATTTAATGAGGTAAATTTACTATATAGTAAAGCTTGTTTTAATGCATACAAACGACAAGCCTTTTGATCGTGTGGTGAAGTGCAGATACCTGTTTAAAATGCAAGGTTGATTACCGAAAATATTCTTAATACCTAATAAGTGCATAAGGCTTCAGCTATTAAATTTTTTGTTGCCACATATGATTGCTGACAAAATAGTGTAAAAGGTTTTAAAAGTGCATCATTCGGCCAAACGCCTGTTGTGTTGCTCAGTTGACCTATCTGTACCTGATAATCTGCTAGACACTCAATATATTCACGGCGTTGCGATATTTCTATTACCAGCGGCGGCAAGCTTGCTTTAAGTAAAATAATATTGGCCAATAAACGAGCGATACGGCCATTTCCATCCCAAAATGGATGAATGTGTACAATCGCCATATGTACTTTGGCGTAATAGTAAGCTGCATTATTGATTGTGACAGTAGCAATATCTACCGTGTTAATCATCTCAATGACTTCATTCATTAATGCATCAACATGCAATGGATGGGCATATTCAATAAATACTTGTTTTGCTTGAGATGTAACAGCATACGTACCATTTGGCTCTACTTTCCAGGCACCTATCGGCTTATAGATATCCAGTGCTATTTCTGTTTGTACTGCCTTATGTAATTCATAGATAAGTGTTTTGCATAGTGGTTTTTGTAAGCTCTGATAGAGTATATCAATCGCTTTAGCATGTCCAAATACCTCCAGGTGCTCTTTAAGTGGCTTTCCTGAAATGGTTAATCCCAGGCCAAGTATTGCATGAGTATCACCAAGAGTTAATGTGTTGCCTTCTAATGCCGTGGAACTATGTGTCCATAAATCACGAATCTGTGCTAATACAGCAGAACGTTTATGTTTAGCTACCGAATCTAAAAAAGTGCGCTCAGTATTAGTTGAGTCCGTGGCATATTGCTTGGTAAAGCTTGTATCCGAAAGACAGAGATAACGAGTGCCGCGCTTTTGTCCCGTTCGCTGTAATATGCCTGTGTCTACCCATTGATGCAACCAGCGTCGCAAAGTTCTTTCTGGTATAGAGTGTGCCATTAATACTGAAATTTCAGGCAAACTTAATGCTAGCTGGGATTGTTTTAACTGGCCAAATACGGCCATTTTTTTTGCTTGATTAGACATAAGACATAAATACTGTGATTAATACAGCCATATTTTATTATAAATGGCCGTATTAATAAGACAAGTTAAAAGGGGAGTATGGATGTCTTAAAGAGAATGAATGATATATAAACGTAGGGTATCAGGGCAATCACTTCCAAATTTTCTGAATTCGCAATTCGGGGCCTGAGCTTTTTTTTCTGACCCTTTTTTGTGCTTTTTTTGAACTTTTTCATTAATTAATCGTTGTGCTCGCTACTCTGTCTCGACTCTTGAAATATTAATATCGAATACCTGGCATGTTTCAAAGCAATCTTCCGTGTGTTGCCCTTTTGGTAAGGAACGGCGATCAATAGTAATAATCTCGATTTCGTCAGAATCATCAATTTTTTGTACTGTTGTGCCTACATGCGATTTTTGTCTGCTAGAATGTTTATCTGATTGTTTGCGATTGCTTTTTTTCCTGTTAGGATCACTTGCAGGTGGTTTACTGCTATTTTTGCTATTCAGTGTCACTCGATTGAGTAATACCGTAATTAAAAATAGAATCACTTCCAATACTGATTTTAACGCAGGTGATATATCACGCTCAGTTTCAAGCAACTGCTTGGCATGGCTGATTGCGGAATCAACATCGATGAAATCTATTTTCAAGTGGTAACCTGTTTTGCCTTAGGGCCTGGCTCATTATCTCAAGGGAATCTAAATCCTGAATTTTCTTTGCTGTAAGCGGTTATAAGGGGAATAAGATCATAGGTATTTAAGGGGGGGAATCTTTTGATGCCTATAGCGATAGAAGCATTAAAAAGTAAATTTATCGACTAGTGATCAAGTCACTAAAATTTACAAAATCAGGCTAAAATCCTGTCAAGAAATTTTTTAATTATTTACGCTGAGTAGTAACGAAAATGTAACACTTTTTTGTCTCGTTAGGAGTTCAACACTATGTTAAGTGCACTGGCAAAACCGTTAAACCGGGATCAATGGATCTCTGAAGCAGCCTACTTCCTGGCAAAAGCAAGAGACTTTGAGTCTGGCAAGGCACTTAATGATTGGCTGGAAGCTGAAATTGCCTATTGTGACATGCTGATAAGTGCTTATATAGCAGCTCTGGATGAAGATAATCAACCAATAACCATTTGTAGTTTACAGCCAGTTAGCAACCTTATTAGGTATAGAGAAATCGGACGAGATAACATCTAAAGTTGAACTAGTAAAAGCTATTCAGAATACTACAAAACATCGTCCCTGTTTTCAGAGTGAGGACAATAACCATTGTCAAGAACTGGAATGTCAGTGGACAAGTGAATGTCGAAAATTAACCGCTTCATGGTATTTTGAATAAAGCAATGGATCCCTATTTATTGAATTCATATTTAATTGTTCTTCCTGCTAGTCATTGCGATTTGTTCTTTTGTTCAAATCGCAATGACAGTGAAATAAGTAAATTGAAAATTAAATAATTAATTTAATATGCAGGAGGAAGGAGCGGTTCGATACCCTCAAATTCGGCGCTCGGATGATGCTTGACAATGATTTTACTAATATCATCGATTTGCTCCTTAGAAATATCGACCATAACTAATAACTCTCCATTTTCAATAGCTTCTTCGTATTTCTTGACTTTTGAATTTCCTACCTGAAGGCCTGCCAATCCGCTCATCATGGCGCCGATCGTCCCTCCAAAGACTAAAACTCCCAGCACCGGAGCTCCAGCAATAGCAAATCCTGCAAAACGTAAGCCGACAAGACCTGCCAGCAAGCCGGTTGTCGCTCCTAAGGCTGCCCCCCGTTCTACAGCAGGTATAAAGTCAGTCTTTTGAAATTCGGTCGCTTCCGGCAAATCTTCCAGGGGTGTATCCCTTTTTGCCAAGATATGCAGATGATAATCTTCTATCCCTAATGTATGTAGTTCATCAACAATTTTATGAGTAACTTCGATATTTGGTACTAAAAAGTAAATTCTTCTCATGACATGCTCCTATGTAAAATTTTAACTAAACTAAAAACGTTAATACTGTTAAGTTTACTCTTCTGAAAATTAAATTTGTATAATCTAAAAAGATTATATTGTTTCTTATCATTTTCTTTGATCTATCAATTGTCCCTTTGATATGCAAATTAATTCATTAACTAAAAACGGCTGCCAGGCTTCTTCCGTTAGTGGTACGCTGGCGCATAAAATAAGCTGTTGATCAACAGCGATACCTGGTTGGAGTTGAACTCCCGGTGCAACAATATCAGTTTGAAATTCTTTACAATGCCTGGATAACCTCCATAAGCCTGGCTCCCTTGCATCATTAGAATAGCTGCGACAACCGGCAAAAGCATAGACTCGGCTATCCACAGCATAAAGGAAGTTGCACGGGCCTAATTTCGCAAGCTCACATCCAAATGCATGAATAACATCCATGATAGCCGAGTTGCTTCTTATTGCTGTCATTATACGTTCAAGTAAAACACAGAATGCCCACTCAGCATCGGTACTTCCTATAGGCTGAAAGTGCTCTGTTTTTTTAAACAAATCAAAGATGTCAGGCGTATCACCGTTGAACATAAACAAGTGATTCTGCCCCTGCCATTCACGACTAAAAGGGTGAGTGTTTGCTAAGCTGATGTCACCCACTGTACAGTGCCTGACATGAGAGAGAATTGTATTGCCATTAATGCCTTCCTGAGCCATAAACCGGGCTAAAAATGACTCATGGGCACTTACTGGTTCGCGATAAATATACGCGTCATTGCCATCCATATTTGCTAAGCCCCAGCCATCCTGATTTAGGCCTGTGGCATGCCGCACAAATTGCGCCAAAGATAATTTGAGATGACATGGGTATTTAGCGCTTAAGGCAAATAATTCACACATAACAGACAACAATTATGTCAGGCATTTTAAATCAGCAGGTAATCCCATCATTTTCAATCGTTCATTTTTTCTTCAACGGGTAATTTTATCGCTTGTAGCTTTTTTCTTTGTTCTGCTGTTAATGTAGCATCTATATTTTTACGTACTATTATCTCTGCTTCAACAAGCGCATCAAAATCATCTGTATGTGCTCTTCCTGCTTTACGAATTGAATCGACAGTTGCCCCGGGGTTGCGTAATTCCTTGAGTGCTTTCGTCATACTTTTACGAGGGCTATCTAATAATTCTTTACGAGCTTTTTTGTGATTCATCTGAATGCGCATGATCTTACCCAGCTGCTCATCAGTGAGATTCAAAACTTCGGCCTGTTCAAGTACTATAGCACTATAACTTTTCGCCTTTTCTTTCATACCTTTTTGTTTCATTTCTTTTTTTTCCTTTTTAGCCTCTCTTTTCTGTTGTCTTTTCTCCATTTTCTGCTGCTTTGTCTCTTGCTCTGTATTTGTATAGGGTTTGTATTCAGCACTGGCGATGCTACAGCCAAAGAATAGCAAACTAAAAAGAATACTCGTCATTTGTGATTTTGTTATTTTCATTTTATTTCTCCAATCTAGAGTGGTGATTTAGTGCAGTCTTCCATAAAAAATGTTTCTCAGGAGACCAAAATGAACACTCAGGAATATCACCTTATTCCCGATGTTCTTTACCAATGCATTCATCAGGTTTTATTAAAACCATTTAATCATATATAAAGGGCAACGCCCATATACAAGTTTTTAAATTTCACATTAGCGTAATATCCCTAGAACAATTAAATCAGTCGCCTGCTCAGGGCTAAGACCATGCACTATCAAAGTTTCCAATTGCTTATTTTCGATAGTCCCGATCGCGGCTTCATGAGTGATTTTTGCCAGTGGGTGAGAGACCTTGACGACAGGTATCGATTGTCCTTCCGCTTTATCTTTAATGATTTCCAGACAATCCATATGGCCTCTTGCACCTTCTGCACAGCCTTCGGTAATTCCGGTTATCACTGCTTTTGCTTCACCTTCCAGTGCAACGCGGCTTTTAATCACACTATGCGAAAACCGGCCAATAAGGCTAACCTTCTCACTTATTTTTATTTCATCTTTTGCATGTCCGAAAACACGCGATGTTAGCTCAACAACAGCATGTTCTTCCGCTTCTACTGAATAATCCAGGTAAAGTTTGCCTACATGACCTTTTGTTAAGGAAAAATCAGAGAAATAGGTTCCATGCTTAGCAACCTTTATCTTGGCTGAAGACAAGACTTTAATTCCTCCCGACTGGCTATGAAAATGACTATCCGTAAAAGATAATGATGCGCCTTCGCTAATCTCAATCGTTTTGTCCATGATGTGTTTGGCAGTATCGACTGTCGTAAATAAACCGTGCGAGATAAAACTGACATTGGCATAAGGCTCCAGGATAATATGAACTCTGAAATTTTGCCTACCGATTTGCTGCATCATGCTAAAACACAGATGTACGGGGTTGGTCACCTGCGTGTAACTTGTCACGGTAATTTCGGCAATCGTCAAATCCGGATGCTGTTCAACTTCAATTTTGATACCTGGAATGGTCTGTTTGCTCAACAAAACCTGACCGTCAACAGCAATATGAGCGGTGTTTTGGTCATCCAGTAGTTTGCTATTTTCTCCAGCTGAATTTAACAGCAAGCGAAATTTATCAAATATTGACATGATTACACTCCCGACCATCACAGATAATACAGCTTCTGGATTTGTAGCTGTGAATAACCTTTTCAGGAGTACCCGTTAAAATAACTTTACCGCCACACAGCAGTGAAGCCTTGTCTGCGACTGAGGCAATCTCTTCGCGATGACTGATTAATAGAACAGTAGATCCCTGCAATTGAATTTGCTTTATAACTGAAATAATATTTTTAATCGTCAGCAGATCAATGCCGGAAACTGGTTCATCCAAAATACATAGGCGAGGCCGTAAAGCTAGCATAGAAGCCAGTTCAATGCGTTTTCTTTCCCCACCGCTCATGGTTTTATCCAGCATTCTGTCAAGATAGTCATCGGCACTCAGTCCAACGCTTAGCAAACATTGCGTCAATTCTGCCTGTTTGTTCAGACTTAAATAGTTGCGCACCGAGATACCTTCAAAATAGGCGGGTTCTTGCCAAACCATGGAAATACCAAGATTCGCGCGTTTCTGTAAAGAGTACTGATCAATTTTCTGTTGTGCAAAAAATATCTCACCGTAATTGATATGATAACCTTCACAACCCATAATCAACCGTGCCAAGGTACTTTTACCGGTGCCATTAGTGCCGATGAGAGCATGAATTTCAGCTTCTTGAATATTCAGATCAAGATTATCCAGAACAGTTTTGTTGTCAGCGGTAAAGGTTACGTGGCGTATCTCGAGTAATGGCATCATAGAATCTTTAGCCTTGAATGGGTAAGGGCGAAAATAAAATAGTTACATGCTTTAATTTCACTGGGTTCGCTTGCAGGGATTAATGTCCCCAGGGTTTTTCATAATAATGCACTCCATCATAAGACCACTCACAACTGAAAACAACACAATATTAAATACAAAAATAAAGGTGTAGAGAATACCAAAACAGTGCACCATAAGGGCCGTATGGGAATTTTTATTGCCCGGTTATAAAGTAATGAGACGAGAAGAGATGTTTGCATACCTTTGGCTTATAGCTCTTCTGGAGCAGAGGGTACCAGATAAATATGGAACCCACAGAAATGGTGCCAGCCGCAATGGCAAAAATAAAGCCAAAAGCTGGTAGCTACGTGTATAAAATCATTACAAAATAATCCAGACTTTCAATACTATAAATCGGCACAATTAAGCGTACACCAATATGTAAGTACCCATGCATAATTATTTGAACTAAAATTACGAGAGTCAAAATTCATCATTTTCGATAAAAATTCTATTTTTTTCAAAAAGGTTAAATCAATTTTGCGTGAGTACTTAGTATCAGGTCTGCCAATAGGCCCCCGTAGCCAAGACTACTTTTTAGTTTTTTGGCCAGACTTGACTTCCCCGAAGACATGCAATACTCCTGTCGTGATGAAAGTGATTATCAAGGCAAACAGAAAACTCAGTAGGTTTCTGTAGATGGCAAAATGTCTAACGAGCATGATCGCTTCAACTGGTAGATGTACAATACCAACCGTAACCTATGCCATCACCACTGCAGTTACGCCGACCAGACTTATACCGCTACTGTGTAGTTCTCCACCGAGTAGATAGCATACTACTGGCTGACCAACTGCAATGTTGCCTATGCCTGCTCCTTTAAAGGCATCTATCATTGAGTACCGTCCGAAAGAACCATCCTCGAACAGCCTGGGTATGAAGGGAATGATAAGACTGGTTACAAATAGTGCTCCTAGCATTTCAGGCAATAAGAATAAAGAAACTGGAACTTGCTTGGCAGGCAGATTTTAGCAATCGTTGTTTCCGGGAAAATAAGTTCGTTTGCTTTTTTAATTTCATATCTATCATTATTAATTCTAGACACTACTCACTCACTTCCTAGCTTAACATACATAAAATCTGTTTGATAAAAGCAAAAGAATACAAGCACTTTACATTACGTAGCTTTGATATTCTGGTAGGTAATTTATATTAGAACACCCAAAATGAACAAAAAAAACAAAGACAGCAATTATGAATAAATTCGAGTATAAAGGATCATAGCAGGCTCAAATTTTTTTAAAAAAGCTCTTTGAGGATCCAAATATGTCAAAACAATTAATGTTAACAATAGATGGTAATCAGGCAGCTGCTATCGTCGCCCATAAACTTAACGAAGTTATCGCCATTTATCCGATTACCCCCGCATCCCCAATGGGTGAAGCTGCTGATGAATGGTCATCACGTGGTCAAACAAATCTCTGGGGAACGGTACCGGAAATCATTGAAATGCAATCTGAAGCAGGTGCAGCAGGGGCCATACATGGTGCGTTACAGGCTGGCGCACTGGCTACCACCTTTACTGCTTCACAAGGTTTGCTGTTAATGCTGCCCAACATGTACAAAATTGCTGGCGAATTAACACCAACAGTATTTCATATTGCATCGCGGTCTTTGGCCTGTCAGGCCTTATCGATTTTTGGTGATCACAGTGATATGATGGCCGCAAGAATGACTGGCTTTGCCATGGTTTCTTCCAACTCACCGCAGGAGGTGATGGATCTCGCATTAATTGCTACTGCAGCCAGTCTGGAAGGGCGCTTACCGATATTGCATTTTTTTGATGGTTTCAGAACTTCTCATGAAATTGCAAAAATCAAAACTTTTGATAACGATGTCTATCGGGTTATGATCGATAATGAGTGGGTAAAAGCGCACCATAGTCGTGGTTTATCACCTGAACATCCTGTTTTACGTGGCAGTTCACAAAATCCAGATGTTTATTTTCAGGCGCGTGAATCAGTCAATTCATATTACGCTAACATGCCTGCCTTAATGCAGAACACCATGGATCGTTTTGCCAGACTGACGGGTCGGCACTATCATTTATTTGATTACATTGGTGCTCCTAGCGCCGAACGGGTCATCATTTTGATGGGTTCAGGTGCTGAAACAGTCGAAGAAACGGTCGAATATCTGGTTAGACAAGGTGAATCTATTGGTGCAGTAAAGGTCAGGTTGTACCGACCTTTTTCGACAGAAGCATTGATCGCAGCCCTTCCATCCAGTTGCACCAGCATTGCTGTATTGGATCGCACTAAAGAGCCAGGTGCAGATGGCGAACCTTTATATAAAGATGTAGTGACTGCTATTGCCCAATATTTTTGTTCGTCAGACTGTAAATTTGCCAATATGCCACGGATGATAGGGGGACGTTATGGTCTGTCATCCAAAGAATTTACACCCGCAATGGTCAAAGCAGTTTTTGATCACCTCAACCAAGCTAAGCAGAAAAATCCCTTCACGATTGGTATTTATGATGATATCAGCCATCATAGCCTGGACTGGGATGAAGATTTTCGTACTGATGTACACAATAACACTATTCAAGCGGTATTTTTTGGGTTAGGTAGTGATGGTACAGTTAGCGCCAATAAGAACAGTATCAAGATCATTGGTGAAAACACAGACTTGCATGCACAAGGCTATTTTGTTTATGACTCAAAAAAATCGGGCGCTGTTACCATTTCTCACTTGCGATTTGGCTCTGCACCAATTCATTCCACTTATCTTATTGCTGACAATGATGCCAATTTTGTCGCCTGTCACCAACCCGTATTTCTCGAACGTTATGATATGCTTGATCTGGCTACAGAAGGCGCTGTATTTCTGCTGAATTCCCCTGCTGATTGTGAAACAGTTTGGGACACTTTACCCAAAAAAATGCAGCAACAAATCATTGATAAACAGATCAAGTTTTATTGTATCGATGCCTATGCGGTTGCAGAAAAAACTGGGATGGGCAAACGTATTAATACCATTATGCAAACCTGCTTTTTTGCAATTTCAGGTATATTGTCCAAGGATGAAGCTATTCTAGCCATCAAACAAGCGGTTGAAAAAACCTATGGCAGAAAAAATAAACGTATGGTAAAGCTGAATTTTCAGGCCATTGATGAAACTTTAGCCTGTTTACACAACATTGAAATTCCACTACAGGTATCCAGTGACATTGAACTGCTTTCTCCCGTTCCTGAATCTGCACCAGAATTTGTTCGCAAAGTCACAGCAGAAATCATAGCCGGTCATGGAAATACGCTTCCGGTCAGTTTATTTCCAGCAGATGGTTCTTATCCTTTAGGTACCAGTGCTTACGAAAAACGTAATCTGGCACTTGAAATTCCGGTTTGGGAAACTGATCTATGTACTCAATGTGGCAAATGCGTGATGGTCTGCCCGCATGCCGTTATCCGTAGTAAAATTTTCCCGGCAAACGAAATGGCAGATGCGCCACAAACATTTAAACATACGCCTATGCTGGGCAAGGATTTCCCGGAAGGCATGGAAATAAGTTATCAGGTTGCACCTGAGGACTGTACTGGCTGTGCATTGTGTGTAGATATTTGTCCAATCCGCGATAAATCAAATGCCAGTCGCAAAGCACTCAATATGTTTCAGCAGCCACCACTGAAACAGCAAGAAATGAAAAACTGGGATTATTTCCTGTCACTACCAGAGTATGATCGTCGTCTGCTCAAGTCGACAACCATCAAAGGCTCAATGGTGATGCAACCATTGTTTGAATTTTCAGGGGCTTGTGCTGGTTGTGGTGAAACGCCCTACCTGAAACTGGCTAGCCAGTTATTTGGTGATCGTATGGTGGTGGCGAATGCCACCGGTTGTTCCTCCATTTATGGCGGTAATCTGCCAACGACCCCCTGGACCAAAAATAGTGAAGGTCGAGGGCCAGCCTGGAATAATTCGTTATTTGAAGATAATGCCGAATTTGGTTTGGGCATTCGAGTCGCTATTGATAAACATTCAGAACAGGCATTTGAATTATTACAACAGCTCAAACCATACATAGATAAGGAATTGATTGAAGCAATTATCAATGCTGACCAATCTGGTGAAACCGGTCTTTATGAACAGCGACAACGCGTTGCCAGCTTACGCCAACAATTGCAGACTATTGATACGCCTATTGGCGCTCAGCTGTCACAACTAGCTGAAGATCTTTGCAAAAAAAGCGTGTGGATCGTAGGTGGTGATGGTTGGGCTTATGATATTGGTTATGGTGGCCTGGATCATGTACTGGCCAGTGGCCGCAATGTCAATATTCTGGTACTGGATACTGAAGTCTATTCTAATACCGGGGGCCAGACATCCAAAGCCACCCCACGTGGTGCCGTTGCAAAATTCTCTGCTAGCGGAAAACCAACAGCCAAAAAAGATCTTGCCCTACTCGCCATGGATTATGAAAACGTTTATGTCGCTCACGTTGCCTACGCAGGCAAAGACACCCAGACACTACGCGCTTTTCTGGAAGCTGAAGCACATAGCGGCCCATCATTGATTATTGCCTACTCACCGTGTATCGCTCACGGCATAGATTTATCCAATAATCACCAGCAACAACAACTGGCAGTTAAAAGTGGTCATTGGCCTCTGTTCCGTTATGATCCCAATCGTATTAAACAGGGCAAAAATCCGATGCATCTTGATTCAGCTCCACCCTCCATTCCATACCAGGACTTTATCCGTACAGAAGCACGCTTTGATATGCTCTGGCAGACTCACCCTGAAGATGCTGAAAAATTTCTGGCTCAGGCACAACGTGATGTTAATCATCGTTATCACTATTATCATCAACTAGCTGAACTGGACTGGTCTGACAGTACCAGTGTTGCAGCCGTCAAGGCCTTATACAAACATGCCATTGAGGAGGTTTAACATGATGGACTTAAGCACGCACTATCTTGGTTTAAAACTTATTAATCCACTGGTTCCTTCTGCTTCGCCTTTAAGCAAAGATTTGAACGCAGCCAGACAACTGGAAGATGCCGGCGCTTCCGCCTTGGTCATGCACTCATTATTTGAAGAACGTATTGAGTCTGAAGCCAGGCGAAATGACCGATTTTTTCACCAACAGGCTATTGGTCATGCCGAAGCAGACAGCTTCCACCCGCTTCATTTTGACTATGACAGCTATCAGGATCGTTATCTGGAAAAATTACATCAGCTAAAAGAGCAACTTGGTATTCCAGTTATCGCAAGTCTCAATGGTACTACGCCAGGAGGTTGGATTGAATATGGAAAGTCTATACAGCAGGCTGGTGCAGATGCACTTGAGCTTAACGTCTATAACATTGCTGCTGATATTGAATTGAATGCTCAGGCTATTGAAGACCAGTATCTAAATGTATTAATTGAATTGCGTCGCCATGTTTCCATCCCCATTACCATGAAACTGTCATCCCAGTTCAGCTCTCCACTACATTTTATTCGCAAACTGGAACAAGCAGGCGCTACTGGTGTTGCGTTGTTTAATCGTTTTTACCAACCCGATATAGATCTGGAAACCTTGCTGATCACTCCTAAAATACACTTGTCCACATCATCTGAAACATTATTACGCATTCGCTGGGTTGCCTTGCTTTATGGTCGGGTGAATCTGTCCATTGCTGTTACGGGAGGGTTTCATACCGTTGAAGATATCATTAAAGCCCTGCTTGCCGGTGCCGATGTCACTCATCTATGTAGCGTATTGCTGGAAAAAGGTCCGCAACATCTTAAGCAATTGCTAGAAGAACTAAACACTTGGCTTGAACAGCATGAATATGAATCCATACAGCAGCTAAAAGGTAGCCTCAGCCAGCAACATGCCATTAACCCTGCTGATTATGAACGAGCAAATTACATTGAAGTACTGGATAGTTATACCTCATCCAGCGGTGTATTAAGATAAACGCTTAGTCACTCGGCGCTAACAAAAATAATCCAGCCACAGGCTGGCATGATATTTTTATTGTGATGAATTGCCTTAGCCGCCGAAAAAATTGGAAGCATATTCCATCTTCCATAGAGAAAATTTATTTTAATAGAGGTTTTTTATGATGATCCAGGCAGAAGTTAGTCTTTATCCTCTAAAAGAGTTGGATATTGCCACAGACATTAATGATTTTCTCAATCAGCTAAAGAGCACAGGTCTTGATGTGGAATTTGGACGAATGAGTTCAATCGTATCAGGAGAACTTCCACAGGTGTTTGATGGATTGAAGGAGGCTTTTCAAAAAATTGCTGACAAAAAGCAGTCTGTATTGATCATTAAGGTTTCAAATGCCTGCCCATTGCCTAAACAAAAAAGATAACTCAACATTACCCGTCTCCAGCAAGAGAGGGAACTATCAAGCGAAATTAACGCGTCAAAAAGGTAAAATATGTCAATCAAATTTAACAAATACAACCAAGCTGAGAATAGCCATGAGATTTGAACAGGTTCGCGATATCCTGGGTCATGCCAGAGAATTTCATAAATATTTAGGTGAGTTTTATCAAAATCTTGTCGAACAGGAAGAAGCTGCAAGAATCAAGATGTTGCTCGAGTACTTAGGCAGGCATGAAAAGTTTCTTGAACAGGGAATTGCGAGCTTTGAGGAAAATGCCTCAGAACAAGTCCTTGATACCTGGTTTCAATTTACTCAAGATAAAGCAACACTTAAGCTTCCCAATGGTAATAATATAAAGTCTAATATGTCTGTGGAAGATGTGATTCGTATGGGATTAGAGCTAGATAATTGTTTAATCAAGCTGTATAAAGATGCGGCTGAAGAATCAGAAGTGCCTGAAGTAAAAGAGGTGTTTAATAATCTCTTGAAAATGGAACAAGAGGAAGAGCACCATCTCGTGAGGGCGGCTTTGGATTCAAGGGATATATAGGTAAAATTAGCTTTAACCTATTGCGTTATTGCTGGAGCTGCTTGATGAACGTTAATTGCGCATACACACAGGGGGAACTGGAATCTGAAACAAGTCTATCTAAGCAAACTGCTGGGTTTCAAGAAAGAACAGGTGTTCAAGCTTTGCACTACTTTAACGCTTATTGTTTCAACACAGCACTTCCTTCGGCAACACTCAGATCCTGGACAATCACGCTGCATTTGCTCTATAGCAGAATAAATTTAGGAGAATAAAATAAAAATGACCTTGCAACAAGTATTAACTGAAGCACTGGAAGATGAATATAAAGCCTGCGCCATGTACCGAAAAGTAATTGACAAATTCGGACCGGTTCGCCCTTTTGTTAACATCATGGAAGCCGAGGAACGACATATTGCTGCGCTAATACCTTTGTTTGAACAATATGACATCCCGATTCCTGAAGACATCTGGAGTTCGCGCCTTCAGGCTCCTGATACTTTGCGGGAAGCCTGTCAGGCCGGAGTGGATGCAGAAATCGAGAACATGGCCATGTATCAGCGACTGCTTGCAGCCACTCAGGAAGTGGATGTGTCTCGTGTGCTGTCCAATCTCCAGGCTGCATCAAAAGATAATCATTTACCGGCATTTGAAAGATGCCTGGAACGTGGTGAAGGCTATGGTCAAACAGAGCATCGTGGAAAAAATGCACGGGCAAGAAAAGGTCGGCATGGTAAATAACATAAAGTGGGTTATGCCAGGTGTAAGGTGATGCCTATCGAAATTATTGGGGCAGAATCGCTCGGTGTTCGCGGTCTATGTTGTCTGGTTACGACAAAGACGCATCGAGTCGTCATTGATCCAGGCGTTGCTCTTGGATATTTTCGTCATGGGTTATTACCCCATCCCTGCCAAATCGTAATTGGAGCGCGGGTACGCCGGCGTATTATTGAGGCACTGAGTCAGGCCACGGATGTTATCTTCAGTCACATGCATGGTGACCATGTGCCGCTGATACATGCCAATCCTTATCAGCTTTCGATTCAACATCTGCCGGCTGAATTTCAAAACTTATCCTGCTGGAGCTTATCACCCAAAAACTTGTCGTCACCAAGAATGCAACAGCGCTACTATGATCTTAAAAACCTGTTAGGGGATAATTTACAAACTGCGGAAAACAGTAGCCAGGCGCTCTTATCTTTTTCTCAGCCAGTTCCGCATGGTATAAAAAACAGCCCATTTGGCAGTGTGATGATGAGCCGGATTGATATGGGCAATAAAATATTTGTCCATGCCTCTGACATCCAGCTTCTTGATGAGGAAACCATTCATTATATTATCGAGTGGCAGCCTGGTATAGTATTCGTTGCAGGGCCACCGCTATACTTGTCAGTGCTGACAGAATATCAACGCCATCTCGCGTGGAATAATGCATTGCATCTGTGTAAAAATATTGATGTCGTTATTCTTGATCATCATCTGATGCGCAGTGAAAGTGGCCTGGATTGGTTGGACGCACTATCGAAACAATCAGGAAAGAGGATTTATTGTGCAGCGGATTTTATGAACAGACCCCGCTGGCTACTTGAAGCGCGCAGATCTCAGTTATACCAGAAAATCCCAGTTCCAACAGGCTGGCATGATGAATTCGCTGCACATCGAGCAGATCCTGAAGAATATTTTGATGCTACACTGTTATGATCCGTCAACCCCCGGAATATCTAATTTAATCAGAAAATCCAGGTTAATTTCTATTTTTCTATTTCCTTTAGGATGAAGGGATCGAGTCTTGTCTTTTGTCCCTGGATAGAGGTGAAGCTTTCACGAATGTCCTTTTGGTTCGGCAACCATCCTTTGAGCTGCGAATAGAAGATTGCCTGTGCCGAAAACCCTATTTCCGGAAAATTGCAGTCATTTCAAGACTGATCCATCATCGATGCGTCAACACTTTCCAGAACAAAGGCATCGTCACCATCTCACAATCCAGGACATTGACTTCCTCATTTTGTAGGGCAAAATACTGCCCTTGATCAATAGAGACCTGCAAAGTTTTTCCAAAGAGCGCAAGCCAAATGACTCTGAGCCTGGAGCCTGATAATATACCTATTTGAACAAGTCGCCGGGCTATTTTTTTATCCTAGGTCAGGGTCGTATGATGCTTTTGCTACCAGCTTGCAAGATTAGGAGAATACTCCTGTGTTGGACGAGTTCATTTCTTGCTGTTTCAACACCGTACCTCCCTCGGTAATTCCGAGATCTCGGGCAATCACGTTGCATTTAGCCTGCAGCAGAAAGAATATTGGAGCTGAACTATCGCTTAGACTTTCATAGTTTGCCTGACCTTTGGCGATAATTAGATCAGCCTGTGCAAAGCGTTTGCGGAAAACGTCTGAACATTGATCCAGCAAAGTACCTGGAGCATTTGAACCATTATCGATAATCTCTGCTACCTGATCGATACCGGCGGCAACTGCATCTTCATAGGTTGCATCGTTTATAATCGGGCCGGCCTTGACCACATAGCTTACAGGAAGATCAAGGCTTTCGATCAGTACCCGGTCAAACACCGTTTCACCTGCATTGTCTGCTAAATAGAATACAGATTTGCTTAGAGCTAAAGTACGACGTAATGGGACTAAATCGTTAATAGCAAATGCTTGCGTCAAAACACGCTTCAATGTTGCATCCAGATCATAGCTCTCGCTAACCCCAAGATCTATAATATTGCCTGCAATAGCAATACGAACGGCCATTTCAAGAGGGTCTGATGCTACGCTGACCTTTTTCTTCAGCTCAGGATAGAGTGCTAGTGCCTGTTGGGTGGCTTGGTCCTTATCATCTCTATAGGGATCAATATTGTTAGTTAGCTGCTGAACTTGTTGGTGGATTTTGTAGGCCAATTGCGGGGGAGTGGAGTTGGACGGAAAAGCACTCAGCTCTTCCATCGTCTTAAGCAATATACTGTGTTGCTGATTTTCAGAAGCACCAGCGCGACGGGCGGCACTCAATGCCTGTCTCAGTAAACAAGGGTAACAATCGAGATAGGTTTTCATACTAAATAATTAATTTTGGTTTATAAAAAATATCATTCTGACAATATATTTAACATTTTTACCACAGATGGCACTGAGTTTTATATCGTAAATACTCTGTACTCTCAGTGTTTGCTGTGGTTACTCTTTTTGGAAAGAGTTTACTTTTTGTTAAAATACAATGAATGACTACTTAGATGCCTTATTGATCTTAAACCCTTTTATAACCACAAAAGACCCTGTTCCAAAACCATCCTCAATGCGTTGCGTATCTTTTCCTGGGAAAATGGTTTGCTTAGTCTCAAAATTCCCAAATCCGGACTCTTTTAAACAGGCTAAAACTTCCTGTGTTGAGAAGAATTCGGCAATATTATAAAAATGGCTTTTAACTTTATTAGCTCTATATACTTGTCCTAATTCACTGTCTTTATCAATAAACCCGATAAGAATGAAACCGTCTTTTTTTAACACACGGAATGCTTCCTGAAAAGATTTTTTAAGATCATCAACAAAGCATATCGTGGTCACCATTAACACAAAATCAAAAGTACTGTTCTGGATGGGTAGGTCCTCAGCGATACCCGATAGAACCTGTATTCCCAATTTCCTCGCTTTATCTGCCATTTTAGGTGAAGGTTCAACGCCGATTTTAATTCCCAAAGGATCAGCGAATTTACCTGAACCAACACCGACCTCCAGACCATAAGCGTTAGCAGGGACAAAGCACTTTAACGCGAGTAGTTCTGCTGCATATTTGTCTGTGTGTTTTTCAAACCAGTCATCGTATATTTCACTAAAGTCTTCAAACGGTGTAATTTTTGCCATATGTTTGCTCAGAAAAGTTACGTTAAAAATAATATTTAACACGTTTTGCCTAAGCAATCAGTGTTTCTGTTTAAAAACCGAAATCAGGAATAAAAGTGCACTGGCAATAATAATCAAGGGTCCAGCGGGTATATCTAAAATAGCATAAGCGACAACGCCCAGAATACAGGCAAGACTGCCTGTAATTGTGCTGATAACTGTATATTGAGATAAATTACTACTGATATTTTTTGCAGTGCATGCGGGGATTGCCAATAATGCTGCGGTCATCAATCCGCCAACGATGCGCACTCCTAAGGCCACTGTCACGGCGATACAAAGCAAATATAAAGCATTATAAAGCTTAAGATTAACTCCGCTAGTTTGCGCTAAATCACTGGAGATACTGGCCAATACCATACTGGAGTATATCTTTTTGACGGTGAAAAATAGTATTATTGAAATAATAACAGTGATTAGCACAGTAGCCTGGGTTATCTGTGACACATCACCCAGTAAAGCGATATCAATTTCTTCTTTTGGCAGAAACAGAAAAGCAGTCGCTAGCGAGGCAGAAAAAACCACGGCCGTTAGCGCCTCAAGGTGTAATCGGGTTTTCTGTTCTAGCAGCCATATAATCAATACACCAAAAGCCAGAAACAGAGTTGCCCCGACTGAAACATCAAAATCATACAGTAGTGCCAGAGCAACTCCTGGCAGGGTCAGATGACCAAGCGCACCTCCCATTAAAGCCATCCGTTTAGACAGCATCAGAGAACCTAAATAACCTGCAATGGCTCCAATTGTTCCACTCATAATCAAGGCAAGCAAAATTTTTGTTGTCATATCCTTTACCTGTGCTGGTGCTTGTAAAACTTAATACCGGTACCGTATAGCGTTTTCAATTGTTCGGGTGTCAGTACCTCATCCGGTTTCCCCATACACGTTTGTTGTTTGTTCAAACAGATTACCTGAGTTGCATATTCCCAGACAATATTCAAATCATGCGTGACCAGTAAAATAGTCAAGTTCTGATTTTGCCAGAATTTATGCAACAGGCTGTAAATGGTTTCTTCACCGCCGATGTCTATGCCTGAAGTCGGCTCGTCCAGAATTAAGACCTCCGGGTTATCCAGCAATGCCCAGCCAATCAGCATACGTTGAAACTGCCCGGTTGAAAGCTCGTTGAATTGATGGCTTAAAAGGCTCTCATTTAGCCCGACTTCAGCAATCATCGACTTGATAACATTTGAATCCGACGTTTTAAAGGCATAGAACTCTTCAATACTTAAGGGGGGAAGGTTTTGTCGTTGCAGGAACTCTTGTGGTGGCAGGTAACTGATTTTCTGAGCATTCCATGAGACTGAACCCTGATAGGGCAGTAAGTTCTGTAATGCTCTGAGTAAAGTGGTCTTTCCAGCGCCATTCGGTCCAAGAAATATCAGAATATCCTTTTTCTTAACAGTAAAGGAAAGATCATTGATAATCTGTTCGCCTTCATACGCTACTTGAAGCTTACTAACTGTTAATACGGTATTTTCATTAAGCATTTATCCTCCTAAATCATGTTCAATGATACATTATGCGCAAGCGTTTTTTATTCTCTATCATATTGACAATCGAGTTATTAATGACTCAATAAAAAATGATCATTCTACTAAAGGGATTAACAAATAACTTGCAATTATTTAGAGTTTTATAATATTCTAAAACTTAATCATAACGAATCCCAAGGGAGATTGATATGAAAAATCCAATAGTAGCCCAACAAGCCGTGTTTTTGCAATGAACAGGGTAATCTGTGATATAAAAGATCACTCACTCGCAGATGCGGGACGGAATCGGATAGACTGGGCACTGACAGAAATGCCGGTATTGCGGTCTTTACAAGAACAGTTCACCCGCGAGCAACCCCTGGCTGGTGCACGTATCAGTGGCTGTCTGCATATAACAACAGAAACTGCTAATTTGGTTCGCACCTTAAAAGCAGGGGGTGCCGAACTGCTGCTATGTGCCAGCAATCCGCTTAGTACGCAAGATGATGTTGCCGCCGCTTTGGTTGAACATTATGGAATTTCTGTTTTCGCCGTTCGGGGAGAGGACAACAGACTTTATTATCGGCACATTGCCGCAGCTCTGGATCATCGTCCTCAATTAACAATGGATGATGGTGCTGACCTGGTCAGTGAATTGCATAAAAACCGTCGTGATTTATTGTCTGATGTCATCGGGGGAACTGAAGAAACCACGACCGGAGTGATTCGCTTACGCGCTATGGCGGCTGATAATGCGCTTACATTTCCGGTTGTAGCCGTTAACGATGCAATGACCAAACATTTGTTTGATAACCGTTATGGCACAGGTCAAAGTACTCTGGATGGTATTATTCGGGCCACCAATATTCTCCTGGCTGGAAAAACCTTTACGGTCGTCGGTTACGGTTGGTGCGGGCGGGGAATAGCAATGCGGGCTAAAGGCCACGGCGCCCATGTAATTGTTACCGAAGTAAATCCGCTTAAAGCATTGGAAGCTACAATGGATGGATTTCGAGTGATGCCTTTGTTGGAGGCGGCTGTCTGTTCGGATTTTATCGTATCAGCAACCGGTGATAAGCATGTAATTGACCGTTCCCATTTTCAAGTTATGAAAGACGGCTGTGTTATTGCTAATTCCGGTCATTTTAATGTTGAGATTAATATTCCTGCATTACAGGATTTAGCTGCAAAGACATCCCGACCACGTCGATTTATCGAAGAATATCAGTTAGCAGATGGCCGCAGGATTCGTTTATTGGCAGAAGGCAGGCTGGTTAATCTTGCTGCCGCTGAGGGGCACCCGGCTACAGTCATGGATATGAGTTTCGCCAATCAGGTATTAAGTATTGTGCATTTATGGAACAATGGAAAAAAAATGGAAAACAAGGTTCATCCGGTTCCAGGCAGTATTGATGACAAAGTGGCCATTATGAAACTTGCCGCCATGGGGATTAGCATTGATACCTTGACTCAGGAACAGCAAGCCTATCTGAGTTCATGGCAAGAAGGTACTTAGTCACGTCACACTAAATAGTGTAGATTTATTCAGGAGTTTAATCTAATGAAAATTGCAGTAGCAAGCCAAAATCGCAGAGACATTACAGATCATACGGGACGATGCAGAAAATTCTGGGTCTATGAAATTGAATCCGCAATGATTGTAAGTAAGGAATTATTAGAATTACCTAAAGAACAATCCTTTCATGAAAGCTCACCTCACGATCCATCTGCATTAGACGATGTGCAGGTTTTAATAGCGGGTGGTTTGGGTACAGGTCTGTTACGTCGACTTGAAAACAAAAATATTGAAGCGTTAATTACTACAGAAATTAGCCCCGATAAGGCTGTTGAGGATTACCTGAAGGGAACTCTGGTCACCCTGCCGGCTGAGCCTCATGAACATGGTCATCAGCATGGCAAATAAATAGATGTAATATCAGGTTAAAGTGACTTTACAACTGAACAAGGGGTGAAAATATGATTGTTTTCGGGCCTGTGCCTTCAAGACGTCTCGGTCGTAGTTTAGGCATCAATAACATTCCGCCTAAACACTGTTCTTATTCCTGTATTTATTGTCAGGTGGGGCCGACAAAAGCAACGGAAATAGAGTCTCGTGTCTTTTATCAACCGGAATATATTTTCAATGAAGTCAAGACTAGCGTAATGAATCTTCTGGAACAGAATGAGACGATTGATTATTTGACTTTTGTACCTGATGGAGAGCCGACCCTTGATAATAATCTGGGAAAAACAATCGAACTGTTACGTGATCTGGACATTAAAATCGCCATTATCACCAATAGTTCACTTATCTGGCGCAAGAAGGTTCGGGAAACTTTGCAATTAGCCGATTGGGTTTCGCTCAAAGTAGATAGTGTGAATGAATCATTATGGCGACAAATTAATCAGCCCGATAAAAACTTGAGATTGCAGGAAATAATGTCAGAAATGTTATCTTTTGCTAAGGATTTTGACGGATTTCTGGCAACTGAAACCATGTTGCTCGAAGGAAAAAATACCGGTGATGCACATATTGCCAGCTTAGTGGAATTTTTACAGCAACTGGCACCGGATAAAGCCTATCTGGCTATTCCTACACGTCCGACAGCAGAACAAGGCATTTATGCCCCTGATGCAGATAGACTCAATCATATTTATCAAACAGTAAAACAGGGCATTTCTGAAGTTGAACTACTGACTGGCTATGAAGGCAATGCATTTGCTTCCAGTGGAAACCCAGTAGAAGATATACTGGCTATTACTGCAGTTCATCCGATGCGGAAAGAGGCAGTGCAGACCTTACTGAATAAGACAGAAACACAATGGAATATTGTTCGGGACCTGATTGAGCAAAACGAACTTCGGGAAATAGAATATAACGGAAACACCTTTTACCTTAGGGCGTATGCACGAAAAGGTAAGTAACATATTTGCTAATTATTTTCACTTTCCACTGTTCACTTGGTTAAAAACACGAAAGATAACAAATGGAAGGAAAAAGCAGACTAAAAAGCTTATTTTCAGAAAAGAGGGTATCGAAATTGCTGAATTCATATAGGTTTATGTCGAAAGTTTATAAATATTAATTGGCTATTAGAAGGAGATCAACTATGACAGAAATGGCAAAAGGGCTTTATATTGATGTATCAAGTAGTGATATATTCCAAATTAGACGGGCTTTTGTAGTAGGCACTATGGTGAGGAATAATCATAAACTTCCAGTAACCGTTGACCTAAGTTTGGGAGCGGTACGTTTTGTTAATAAGGCATTACCATTAGCTGCTGAGCACATAAAGATATACGACAAGACTCTTCATGATTACATAACTAGCTTTATGAAGGCAGGTGGATTGATCGTTGTCTGCTCAGTTAGCCTAGAAGGTGAAGGGTTAACGAGTGATGATCTGCTTGAAGGAGTCATGGTAGCTGACCATGATTCAATTATTGCATTGATGCTGGAACAGGAAATCAAGATACTTTCGTTTTAATAATAGGCCAGGATTAAGAAAAAAAGATCCAAAATATGGAATGGAGGAGGCTGGGTATATACCTGTTTCCAGCTTTTTTTAATTAGTCATCAGAACAGTTAATTTATTTTTAAGATTTGATAATTGTCAATTACGAAAATTAATCACTTCCTGATAAAGCTGTCGAGGATTATCTACAAGGAACTCTGCTTACCCAACCAGCTGAGCTTCATGAGCACGGGTATAAACATGCTGAAAAATAATGGCTGATTTTATCGCTGGATCCGGTATGCTTAAATACTAAAAACAGTAAGACAATGGAGATTTTTAATGAGGATTAGTTTAAACGGCATGCATGTCGGCGATACCGGGCGTGTTGTAGGGTTTGACACAAGCTTTCTGCCTTACCGGCAAAAGATACTGGCGATGGGACTAACACCGGGAACAGAGTTTACTGTTATTCGTATTGCTCCTTTAGGAGACCCCATTGAGATTCGGGTGCGTGGAACCGACCTTAGTTTGCGCCAAAATGAAGTCGCTGCAATAAAAATTGAACGTCTGAAGCCCCAGTCTCCAAGCCAGAAAACTGATCTCTTTAAAGAAGCAATGACTGTTGCCGTAATTGGCAACCCCAATTGTGGTAAAACGACGCTTTTTAATGGTCTGACTGGTTCCAGACAACATGTCGGGAACTGGGCAGGCGTCACAGTAGAACAGAAAACCGGACAGTATCGCTATGACAATAAAGTGATTACGGTCGTCGATTTACCTGGTATATACAGTCTTGATGTCAATGAGCACTCAACTTCACTGGATGAAAAAGTTGCGCGAGATTTTATACTTTCGCAACAAGCTGACTTGATTATCAATATTATTGATACCACCCACCTTGAGCATAATCTATACCTCACCATGCAGTTGCTGGAAATGCATATTCCTATGGTGGTTGTACTAAATAATATGGATGATGCAACAGGTCGGGATATCAAGATAGACAGTGACGAGATAGCTCGGCAACTAATGTGCCCTCTAGTCTCTCTGGTAGCAACACAAGCAAAAGATTTAAATTCACTGAAATCGACAATCAATCAATTGGTGAAAACAAAGGAACCGTCATCAACTCCGTTTAAATACCCAGAAGAAATTGTAGCAGCCATTAATCAGCTAACGCCTATAGTTGAAAAGCAATTAAATAATAAATCAATTAACCCGCAATGGATAGCTGTTAAATTGCTGGAAAAGGATAGTTTTGCCATGAGTCTGGTGGATAAAACATTACAAGATATAGCTCATGAATGTTATCAGACTATCGAAGCCAAGACAGGGGAGGAGGCTGATATTTTAATCGTAGATAGTCGCTACAGCTTTATTAATACATTGACCCGGGATTCACTGACACAAAAATCTGAAGCAGGGAAGAAATTATCCGATAGCATTGATAAGGTTATCTTGAATCGTTTTCTGAGTATTCCTATCTTCTTCGGCGTTATGTATTTAATGTTTACCTTTACCATCAAATTGGGCAGGGCTTTTAAACCTTTCTTTAATGAGTTTGCACAGGCTATTTTTATTGATGGAACGGGCTATTTACTCGGCTTGATTAACAGTCCGCAATGGTTGATTACTTTGCTTGCGGGTGGCGTGGGTAATGGTATTCGTGAAGTTCTGGCCTTTGTCCCGATTCTGGGGTTTTTATACTTATTTATTTCAGTTCTGGAGGAATCTGGTTACATGGCTCGCGCTACTTTTGCCATGGATCGTTTTATGCGAGTACTGGGATTACCCGGTAAAGCTTTTGTACCCTTAATACTCGGTTTTGGTTGTAATGTTCCAGCGATGATGGCAACACGTACGTTAGAGCGTCCACGTGATCGTCTATTAACTATTCTGTTAAATTCATTTATGACCTGTGGTGCACGATTGGCAGTATTTACATTATTTGCCGCTGCATTTTTTCCAGAAAACGGTGGGCTGGTGGTTTTTAGTCTTTATATGATTGGTGTAGGCGCTGCATTTTTAACTGCAATGCTGTTAAAACACACTTTTCTCAAAGAAGAGTTTTCGCTAGTGGTTATGGAAATCCCCAGCTACCATATTCCAAAATTGAAAAATGTATGGCTCAATACCTGGACACGCGTGAAATTTTTTATTATCCGGGTAGGAAAAATCATCATTACGATGGTGTTAATTCTTCATATCCTTAGTAGTCTGGGAACGGATGGCTCGTTTAAAGAACACAATATTGAAAACTCTGTATTAAGCGCAGCCGGACGCATGGTTACACCCTTATTAAAACCGATGGGTATTGATCAGGAAAACTGGCCAGCAACCGTGGCTGTTTTTACCGGTGTTCTGCATAAAGTAGTGGTTATCAGCACCTTGAAGACTATTTATGCGGAAGCTGATCACACCGGGCAACAAACAGAAAAAAACTTTGCATTCTGGACAGCGATTAAACATTCTTTTATGACCATTCCCATAGGACTTAACAAGATGCTGGGCATTAATGCCGCAGCAAAAAACGATCAATTCACAAGCCCATTTTTCAGTGCCCTGCAGGATAATTTTCATGGACAAATAGGTGCCTACGCCTATTTATTATTTGTGTTACTTTATTTCCCCTGTATTGCCACCACTTCGACAGCCTATAAAGAATCCAGCTTTGGCTGGACTGTTTTTATGTCAACCTGGGCAACGGGAATAGCCTATCTGACAGCCACGTTATTTTATCAGCTAGCAACCTATAACCAGCACCCAGGTGTAACAATCAGTTGGCTAATCGCTTCCTGCCTTATCCTGATATCAATCATGTTGGGGTTTCGGTATTGGGGTAGGCGCAAGCAAATCAGTGTAGTGCATTGAAAAATCAATCTTACAATCAAAAATAGAGCAGTTAAAAACGAAAGGTAATATTATGCAAAAAAAAGACTATAAAGCTTATTTTGACAAAATCGATGCTGAACTACTGAAAATCAGCCCGCATAAGGACATCATGCTATTGCGCGTTATTGCCTCTATTATTCCGGTAGTCTGTTTTGGCCTGGATGCGCTTTACGATATGCCTGTGCTCTACTGGTTAGGCATGCCATTTTATCTATTTTGTCTGGGGATATATCTGGAAAGCTTTTTAAAAGCAGCGTTGTTAATGCATAAAGTCTCCGCTGAACTATTAATTGTGTTGGTTATGATCGTCACATTGATAGACGGCGAACCATTAAGTGGTGCAATGGTGGCCTGGTTTATCGGGTTGGGCTTATATATTTCATTTTCCATTATCAGAAAAAATCGGGAAAAAATAGAAAATCTGATACAGGAAGGTAAAAAAACAGCCATGGTCATAATGGGCGATGAAATTAAAGAAATACCCATTTGCGAAGTACAAAAAAATGACCTTATTATTGTGCCAAAAGGCTCTATGATAGCGGTCGACGGTAAAATAACCGAGGGCGAGTCATCCATTGATGAGTCTTTTGTTACCGGCGAACCCTTTCCGGTCTTTAAAAGGGCAGGGAGTCTAGTGACATCCGGAACCTTAAATCTAACGGCTCCTCTGCAAGTTAGTGCAGAAAAAAACGGTGATGATTCGTTTATGGCGGTCATTGCACAGGAAATTGAAGCCAGCTTGTCAAAAAAATCAGACATGCAAAAGCGTGCTGATACTACGGTACAGATTCTCTTATTGTCCGTCACAGCCTATGCCTTCCTGTTATTGTTTGTAACGGGGAGTTTGCATTTAATGGCGACAGCTTTAGCCGTCATGTGTCCATGTGCATGGGCATTAGCCACACCGACTGCATTTGCCGCCAATATTGGCCGGCTGGCAGGTTCTAATATTCTCGCGCGAGGCGGTGAACCGCTAGAAAATATGCAGGATATTAAAACATTAATTCTGGATAAGACCGGTACTGTCACTCTGGCAGAACCTGAGGTCAGTGAAGTCATTGAAATTAATATGCAGCAGCAGGAACTACTGGAGCTGGTTGCCTCAGTTGAATCCCGTTTTGATCATCCAATATCTCGCTCGATTATTACATATGCCAAGACTCAAGGTGTAACTCATTTCCGTTCTGTCGAACAGGCAGAAGACCTTCCCGGACGTGGCATCAAAGCAGTCATTGAAAATCAGGATATTTTGATCGGTAGTGCTGAAACTCTGCTAAATCAGGGCGTTGTACTCCCTGAAATTGATTACAATGGCCGCGCAATCTGGGTTGCGGTTGGCGGCGACGTGAAAGGTATTATTGTTATTCGCGATATTATGCTAGCTGAAATGCAAAATCTGGCTGATACCATCCATTCCTTTGGAATTGAAAAAGTCATACTTGCTACGGGTGATAATGAAGAGCAGGAAGCTAAACGTGTCGCTGAATATATCAATGCTGACGCATATTATTTTAATAGCACGCCTGAAGATAAAACTGCGCTGGTTAAAAAATATCAGGCTTATGGAAAAGTTGCTATGGTCGGTGATGGTGTCAATGATGCACCCGCTCTGGCGGCTGCGAATGTAGGTATTGCTATCGGCGGACATAAGAATGTTAATCTTGCAATTACGTCATCAGATATTGTCATACTGGGTAATGATGCAAAAGACTTAATAAAAATACTGCAACTCAGCCAAAAAATGGGCGGGATAATTCAACAAAATTATGCCTGGGCTATGGGGTTTAATATAGTTGGCCTTGCACTGGCTACATTCGGATTTCTTAACCCTGTACTTGCCGCTATTCTTCACCACTTCAGTTCAGTTTTTGTGGTGACTAATGCAGGCCGCTTATACTTCACCCACATAGAGAATTCATTTGCCCAGCCCTTATTCAGAAAAATGGATAATTGGTCCATTCATAAATTAAACCAGTCGGCTACTAAGGAAAAAACATCATAGCAATTAAGTTATCACCGGCATTGCCGGTGGTAACTTAATTCTGTCGGGTGGTATTTTAGCGCAGCTACCCGACAAACAGTTAGCACCATCAATGCCTGTTACTTATTTTAATATCTGGCTGGTAGTCCTTGTGATATCAGGTTTTTCATATATGAGTTTATGCTTCGCGCAAACTTATTTTTTTCAAAACGAAAGGGTTTTTACTGACCGGATTGCCCGGCGGTCTTTATCCCAGTACCCCGTAACCTCAGTGTTTATGCGCCGTGCCTGGCTAATGAAAAATGAACGCAGCAATGTTTCTTCGGCTTTGATTATGATGCATTCTCAGCTTGCTGGTTATTATTTTCATACTGGATAGCTCGGCAGGAAAAATTTTACGAGTACCCTTTTCAGTTGTAATGGTTGTTTCCTGTCTGGTTGTTATGGGGTTACTACGTTTGGATAATAATGGTGTAGTTATTCAATCAACGAATACAAGCGGACCCCCTGTGGAACTTTCGACCGCTATCCTGTTTGCTTTTATGTTTTGTGTTATTTGCTTTTATTACCCAATATGTTATTGAAGTTTTGTTGATAATGGGCTTTAATTTTCAATCCATCATAGTTGGTTTTACAGATATTGCCCCGTTTATACTCTCGCTGCTATCAGGAAAGTTTTCAGTTACTGATCGTGCCATTGTTTCTGCAATTAATATCGCCAGTGGGTGCAATAATTTGTTAAAGGTAAGCCTATGCGGCTATATTTGCACGCAATCGCTCTGTCTTTTACTTTGTATAATGCTCAATATAAACTTTATAACCCAAGCCCATAAAATAATCTCACTGGAGAAGTCATATCATGTCACAACCACGCAACAATAATTTACTCTTAAAAACTTTAGTCATGGGAGGGTTTATAGCCGCCCTGGTATACTTTTTTCATCCGGGCGTTGGTTCCTTTAGCCTGATTATCAATGGCGAACCTGTCGCAGATCCCTTAATCCGCTTTGCTGCCATTCCGACATTACTGATTGCCATGCTTTTTACCGGTATTCTTATGTTTTTAGCATTTTTGGGCGTCGGCATGTTTATGTTTATAGCCGCATTAGCCTTCATTATGCTGGGTGTTTTTATGGTTGCCCCTTATTTCTGGCCAGTGCTAGTGATTATTTTTCTGGTCATTGTATTAATGTCTATAGGCAATACTAAAGACAGTTAATGTTATAGCGGTTATTTTCCATCTTAAGTACCTTCCTTGAATTCCTGAGTGTCGATCTGCACCGCATGTATGGGGTCAAGCTGGCGGTCGCGTGCCAGTAACAGATAAAAAGCCGGTACAATAAATAAAGTAAACAATGTACCCACACCCAGACCAGTGGCAATCACCAGGCCAATATCAAAACGGCTGGCGGCACCTGGTCCTGACGCGATCAATAACGGGACCATTGCAACAATCATTGATACTGTGGTCATGAGAATCGGCCTTAGACGAATCTTGGCAGCTTGCTCAATCGCTTCATGTTTCGATAAACTTTCCCTGATCTGTAGTTGATTGGCGAACTCCACAATTAGAATCCCGTTTTTCGCAACGAGTCCGATGAGGGTAATCAAGCCCACCTGAGTGTATATATTAATTGACGCAACTCCGAGCATGATAAAAGCCAGAGCACTGGCAATGGACAGTGGCACAGATATCAGAATAATCAATGGATCGCGCCAACTTTCAAATTGCGCTGCAAGCATCAGATAAATGATCAACAGGGACATGAAAAACGTGATGATGAGTGTCGTTCCTTGTTGTGCATACTGACGCGAGCTACCGGTATAGTCATAGCTGTAACCGCGCGGAAAGATCTCATCCGCCTGTTGTTCCAGATATGACATGGCATCTCCCAACGTCACACCAGGTGCCATCATACCCGACATTGTCAGGCTGTTAAGCTGTTGAAACTGAGTTCTTTTGCTTGGTTCAACCGAATTTTCGATGTGCACCAGCGATGATAAAGGCACCTGACCCCCGGATGCGGTGTGCAGATAATACGTATCAAACTTGCTGGTGTCGAGACGCGACAGGTCAGCTACTTGGGGAATTACTTTATAACTACGTCCTTGCAGACTGAACCGGTTTACATATTGTCCGCCTAATAAAGTTGCCAGATTGCTGCCTATTTCCTCCATTGTAAGCCCCAGATCTGCGGCCCGGTCGCGGTCTATCACTAAAGTCGCTTTGGGCCGATCAAAATTGACTTCTTTCATTAGAAAACTAAACTGGCCACTTTGCATAGCTTTAGCGAGTAATAGGTCCGCTACCTGATCGAGCTGGGTATAGTTAGCATCGGTTATGATCACAAACTGTAAAGGCAAACCGCCGCCCGATCCGGGTAAACTGGGGCGTGGTATTACTGCGGTCTTAAAACCGGCAACCTTATTTACCTTGGCCTGAAGTTCTGGTTGAATCTCCATTTGCGAACGAGTACGCTGGAAAGTTGAAGGCATTTTAAAACCGCCGAATACGGTACTGTTATCACCACCAAAACCCAGCAACCAAAAACTTTCTTTATACTCGGGAATAGTCTTGAACTGTTCCAGCAATTCCTTGGAGTAGATTTCGTCATACTTCAGTGTCGCTGTTTGCGGTCCACTCGCCATGAAAAAAAGAATGCTTTGATCCTCTACCGGCGCCAGTTCCTTCTGCGAAAGAGTAAACATAAAATAAATACTGATCATGACCAGAATAGCAAAGCCGAGAATCAGCCCCGGAAATTCAAGAACGGTATGCAATAGCCGCCGATATTTCTCAGATAATTCGTTAAAGAGATGTTCAATATACTGTTCAAATTTCCCGCTATTGCCTTTATCTTTCAGTACAAAAGCGCTGAGCATAGGTGCTAAGGTCAGGGCTACGATACTGGAAATAATCACCGCTCCCACTAGTGAAAAAGCAAATTCAGTAAACAAAGTTCCAACCAGGCCGCCCATAAATCCGATAGGAATATATACGGCAACCAGAGCAACAGTCGTTGCAATAACGGGTGTCACTAGTTCACGCGTCCCGATGATAGCTGCTTGAAATCTGGAAGTGCCCAGTTCGATATGCCGATGCACATTTTCAACGACGATAATCGCATCATCAACCACCAGTCCGATACCCAGCACCATTGCCAGCATAGTCAGCAAGTTGATGGAAAATCCCATTAACAACATCAGGAAAGTACCACCGATCAGTGATAAGGGGACAGTCACAGAGGGCACCAGAGCGGCTCTAAAAGAACCTAGTGATAAATAAATAATCAACAATACAATGATGACCGCCTCAATCAAAGTACGAAAGACTTCATCAATCGAATCCTGAATAAACTGACTGGCATCGTAAGGCAATAAAACATGCAGTTCTTCTGGCAAGTCCTTTTCGATTTCGACTAATTCTTTGCGCACTAACTGTGCGACTGTCAACGGATTAGCGCCAGGAGCCTGTTCAATCCCCATAAAAATGGCAATTTTGCCTTGATACCAGTTAAGTGAGTCATAATCTTCACTGCCCAGTTCTACCTCAGCTATATCGTCCAACCGAATCAAAGTACCATTACGTTTGCCGACCACGAGCGACTTGAATTCCTGTACAGTATGTAAGTTAGTTGTTGCACTTAAATCAACCTGTACAAATTTACCTTTGGTTTGACCAGCACCGGAAAGATAGTTATTGTCACCGATGACATCGCTCACGTCTTGAGCTGTTACATTCAGGGCAGCCATGCGCTCAGGGTCCAGCCAGAGGCGCATGGCAAAGGTTTTGTTGCCTAGTAACTGAGCCCTGCCGACACCCGGTACTGCCTGGATTTTAGGTTGCACCACACGCAGCATATAATCACTGATTTGCGACGGTTTCATGCTATCGCTATATAAAGCCAGGTACATAAGTGCGGTACTATCACCGGTCTGTGACGTGATGACTGGATCATCTGCTTCAGCGGGCAAGACATTACGCTGGCTCGCCACCTTGGCCTGAATTTCTGCGACTGCGGCATTGGGATCATAATTGAGGTTCATATGTGCCTCAATAGTCGAACTGCCTTGTCGGCTACTGGAAGATAAATAATCGATACCATCAGCTTCAGAGATAGCCTGTTGCAACGGTGTGGTAATAAAGCCCTTGATTAATTCACTGTCGGCACCGGGATAGTAGGTGGTCACCGTCACTACGGTATTTTCAGTTTGTGGGTATTGACGCAAATCCAGTGCAGTGATAGAGCGCAGACCGACTACCAGAATCAGCAGGCTAATAACGCTGGCGAGTACTGGACGTTGTATAAAAATATCGGTAAATTTCACTGTAGCACTTCCTCTGTTCGCTCACCGGGTGCCTGCTTTGCATCTATGACGACTGGCATGCCGTTGCGCAGTTTAATTTGCCCGGCACTGACCACCCTTTCGCCAGGGCTTAAACCTTTAACAATTTCAACCAGGCCGTTTTGAGTAATGCCGGTCTCCACCTGACGGCTTTGCACAGTTAATCCCTGCTCTCCGGCTTCAATGACAAAGACAAAATCGCCATAGGGATTATAGGCGATGGCGGTATCAGGCAAGGTTAATACCAGCCTGCTTTGGTCTGCTAGCACCTGTACTTCAGCAAACATGCCTGGACGTAAGAGACGCTCAGTATTGGCAAGGGTTGCGCGTATCTGAACCGAGCGGGTACGCACATCGATTAACGGACTTATGGTCGTAATTTGACCTTTAAAATATTGCTTTGAATAAGCCTGCACATTTAACTTAACTTCTTGCCCAAGGCTCAGATCTTTAAGATGGCGAGTGGATATCTCAAAATCGACATAAATGGGTGCCACCTGCTGTAGTGTAACAATTGCCGATCCAGGTGTCAGAAACTCACCTAAATTAACTTTGCGAATGCCCAGTTCACCGGAAAAAGGGGCGCGGATCTGCTTTTTCTCAATAAGGGCCTTTTTTGTCTGGACAGCTGCATTCGCTGAATCGAGTAATGCCTGGTTTTGATCATAATCAGATCTGGATACAAAATTTTTGTCTATCAGTTTTTTGCTCCGGTCAAACTGGAATTCCGCTTGTCTTTGTTCTGCCAGAAACCCTTTCAATTCAGCTAAGTCGGTCTCGGAATCCAGCTCAACCAGTAATTGCCCCTTTTTAACATTCTGACCTGAATTAAAATGAATGGCCTTAACCATGCCGACTATTTCATTACTGACAGTAACACCTGATACAGCGACCAGATCACCCACTGCCTTCAAAGTGGATTGCCATTCAAGCTGCTTCACCTCGCTCACCGCGACGACAGCAGGTTGGGGGGCTTGAAGCCGACTCAGCGACTCCTGTTGCTGATGAAATTTCAAAGCAAAAAGTCCGCCAAAAATCACGATGGATAAGATTAAGATAATAATGAATCGTTTAATCATAGTAGAGATTTAGTAATAGTTGCTCTGAAAACGGGGAAGTTGAAGGCTGAAATAAAAGACTCGAAAGATGTTATTTATAACATCTTTTAAATCCAGTACAGATTAGTTTATTTATACTAGGAACTTAATTAAAGTAATCATAATATTATAATGAATATTTTTAAACGCGCGCGTGTCATTTACATTCTACATCGTTATGCTATTCACCATGAGCTGTGGGAGATAGCCATTAATAAACTAGGGCTATTGCAGGGTTTAAGTGCGGTTAAAAAAGCCCATTTGCGTGAGTTGAGTACACTCTTTTTATATGAAAAAAACATCTATGGTGTGCAGGGTTTTCAACTCACCGACGAAATGCGTGTCATTATTGCTGCTCAGGCATGTCTGCCTATTCTTGGTTTAGGCATACAGTTATTTAGTGCCTGGAGTAATGTCGTTGTTTATCCCGGTGCATTTCAAGTCAGTCGAGACGAACGAGATGAATTTGGTATTGTGCATCATGAGCAGCACCTCTTAAGCGGTGAATCATGGCTAAGAGGTCCGGTAATTTTTTCATGGCAGGACATCGAGATGGATATGCAGCGCTGGCAGCAGGGACATAATGTCGTTGTACATGAGATAGCCCATAAGCTTGATTCATTGAATGGCAGCGCTAACGGCATGCCGCCGCTACATTTTTCTATGCACCCGGAACAGTGGGCGGCTACTTTTAGCGAGGCCTATCAGCTATTTACCCAGCGCCTTGAGCATCATCAGCGAGTTTGCATTAACCCTTATGCTGCGACTAACCCAGCCGAGTTTTTTGCGGTGTTCAGTGAATATTTCTTTTGTGCGCCTGATATTTTAAAAACACACTTTGCTGATGTTTATCATCTGCTCCAGTTGTATTACCGGCAAGACCCGCTGCATCGTATGAGCACATTAAAAAATTAAGTAACGCTCCTTTCCAGACAACATACTTATGAAATATAACTCTTGGCATGTGCCTAACGGTTTAAACCCCTTTGCTGTGTTGTGACCCTCTATTGCCCATACATTTTAATTTTATGCAAAATAATTGTATGAATTAATCTTGAATTATGTTAGCGTGTAATTTGGTTTCTAATTTCCTGCTTTAACGTCCCATCTCCAGAGCTGGATTTAAGTGTGACGCCAGTGGTTTTCTACACTGCGTGTCAACTGAGTATGTACCCCAGAGCCACGTCAACTAGCTCGGATGAAATCTGGGCAAAATGAAGCCGTAGTTGCCTTAACTCGTTTAACTAGCAAGAGGTCTTGAAATGAAAACAATAATACTTATTTTAACAGCCAGTATGCTGGCTGTTATTCCTTTCGTTGGCTTTGCGGCTGTGTCGTCTGACTTGGAAGTTGCTGCCATCGTTGATATTGCGCCTACGGAGCCCGATCCTGAAGAGCTAAAGATAATGGCCCCTCCTGCATCTCAGCAAACAAGCCGTTTATTGGGGTACGTTGAGCTAACGCCAGGCGGCCCATTCCCTCCCGGATACTATGGATTTAACCAATGTATCAGCCAGATAGCATTCGCTGATACTAATAGCGATCAGTACTTCGAAGCGGTATTACAACTATCTTTTAATCCTGGTCAAAACTGTCCTGATAAAATTTGTTTTGTCTTGGATTATGACAAGCTTCCAGCAATGTCGTCAGGATGGACATTCAATGTTGGTGATGATAGCACCAATAATGGTTGGGGCGGTGCCAGTCCTGGTCTTTCAAGTAGCCAAGCAGAATTACAAATCCTCAACCAGGAATTATCAGCTTATAGTATTGCATTCGGCCCTGGACAAGTGGATCTGTTAGCAAATGAAAGCCTGCGTTTATCACAAGGCTCCTTTAAAATTTGTGTGGGTGATAATTCGGCGGAATGGGGTAACCCAGCGGGCAGTCTCACCACCTATCCAAACTCTCAGTCACTCTTCCAGTTACCCGATGATGCGCCTGTATCATCCAGACCGGCAGGAAACGGCAATTACGATATTTTTGCGGGTTTTAACCGCGTCATTTCTGGCCCTGGTGGCAGGTTAGGTGCTGGTTTAGCAAGAGTAATGATTACGGGCTATTAAGTGTAATTTGGCATGGAAGTCAGCAAGCTGTTGAAAGTCAAGCCATTAACTCGTTCCCAAGCTCAGCGTCACAGAACGCTGAGCTTGGGAGATAGGATTGCTGTATTATTTTGCCCCCAATAGAAAAAATTAAAGTGAATAGCGCGAAGATACCTAGGCTGCTCCTCACTAATGTTCAGGTCTTGAGTGTTGGCTCCGACCATTACTATGGACTTTTAGCTCAGCTGCCCTCTGTCATTTATTTACAATCATGCTCGTATCGCACGTTAAACAGATCTCCCCCAGAAATGAGAGCGAACTGTCTCTACATTGACTTGTCATTTACCGTATCTCGCGAACCAATGGGTTTTGTTATATCGTGCTAACCCCCCCCTTAATTCATGGTCTTTGTGACATTCTTGACCATAGTCTCGTAGCTCATTTGCAGGCCATCTGAAGCTGTTCAAAATCATTTTGTGTATTCAGGCTTCCTTTTACAAACCATCGCGAGTTTGCAATTGCCCTGGGCCGGTAGTTATAATCATTCATTAACAAATGAATGGAGTCGGTTCTGCTGCAGAGGACTTTCACTCCATTAGTTCACGCCCATACCGGGCGTACACACGCGCATCAATTTGGCCACCGAAAAGCCGGCGGTAAGATATGCTTATCGTTATGTGACTGAAAAAATATTTTAATGAAGAATTATATTATAAGGCCACTTGTTTTCCTGGCTTCGATTACGATTATTGGCTGTAGTAGTGTTCGTCCTGAAAGTGGCAGTGAGTGGATTGGTTACACTCAGTCAGGGAGAGCTTCGTTCTATGCAGATAAACATCAGTTCAAAAAGACTGCCAACGGTGAACTGTATAATCATGATTTAAAAACGGCAGCGCACAAAAAAATTCCTTTTGGCACCAAAGTAAAAGTGACAAATGTCAATAATGGTAAAAGCGTCGTTGTTAAAATAAATGATCGTGGGCCTTTTGTTAAAGGACGCATTGTGGATCTTTCCAAATCTGCTTTCAATAGTATTGGTAATACATCATCAGGTTTAATCAGTGTTCAAATTGAAGTTGTTAAGTAACACCATATGCGAATAAGCTGACATTGTGGAGCGACGACTGGCCTGGACGTCAGGCCATTGCTCTGTGGGAAGGGTAGATGTCGGCAAGGTCAAGGGTATCCAAAGAAAGTCTTTTAAGAGACATGCATGGGGCAAGTCGCACGCCGTCATCGGCAATTAATCTAGCGGGTTGACGTTCCCCGTTTGGGGAATTACTCATTCATCCCAGTAGTACTGAGGATGAATGATGAGTAATGATGCATTGTAGGTTCCGCGAAGGTAAGTTTCAGGCCGCAGAACAAGTGAATCTGTATGAGCATCGTTAACCAACTGAGAATGTTGACCCTCTGACTTGACGGGGAAACCTGCCAGAATTTGCACCCCATTGAGGCGGTGAGTCTGATAAGATTGAGAATACGCGGATTTCATCAGAGCCAGAGGGATTAGACAACCTCATTCAATGGATATAAGGGCAACAGCATCTAACGCATACATAGCCTTTCTTTCATGTAACAGAAGGTGATATTTATTGTGTCTACTGAGGCTGTATGCTAGCATCTCAATTATTCATTCGTTCGCTTAATTAATTAAAAGGTGCTTAGAATGCTTGTTTGGTCGGATAAATTTGAAACAAAGATTAATATAGTAGATACCCAGCATAAAAACCTGGTCTCTTTACTCAATGAATTATTTGAAAACATAGATTCAGGTGAGATTAGTGAAGCCAAACTGGATAACATCTTGAAGCAGTTACTAGAATATGCAAATAAACACTTTGTCGACGAAGAAATGTTAATGCTGGAGAATAATCTAGACATGAGGCACCGCTCTATTCATCGTATGGAACACCATTCTTTTATATATGACACGCAGCATATGCGATCATATACCAAGCCCGATGAAAGTATTAGCGAAATAGCCGGAAAACTGGCTGAATTTATTACCAACTGGCTAACCTTCCATATACTTGGCATGGATCAGACAATGGCTAGTCAAATAGCCGCGATTCAACACGGCATGACTCCAGAGCAAGCTTATGAAAGTCAGAAGACATCGCATCAAGATGCCGCAACTACTCATCTGTTGTTGGAATCTGTGATCCTGATGTGGCGAAAAACAACCGAGCGATGCTATGAATTGGAAGAAAAATTAGCAGAATGTTCAAAAAGCTGATACCGCCACAACTTGTAATTTTCTATAGAAAACTGGTTGACGAGTTAAGTAATCAAAGGATTAGCCTACGAGTTGTTTAATCACCTATCAGGTTGCCCTCAGATAAGCGTTATGCTCAAATAATTGTCATGATCTGTTGTTTGCTCGAATCTATGCTGATATAGCGGCTAAGTCGCCTGGACATTTACTGTCATTTATTTACAATCATGCTCGTATCGAATGTTAAACAGATCTCCCCAGAAATGAGAGCGAACTGTCACTACACTGATTTGTCATTTACCGTATCTCGCGAACCAATGGGTTTTTGTTATATCTCGCGCTAACCTTCCCCTTAATACAGGGTCTTTGTGACATTCTTATCCAGAAGCTCGCAGCATATGAGCTGCTTCCCTGTAGTTCACCAGCAGGCCATCTGAAGCTGTTTAAGAACATGCATGATAATTTTGTGCGCTCAGGCTTCCTTTTCACAACCTATCGTGAGTTTGCAATTTCCCTGGACAAGTAGTTATAATCATCCAAAATAATGAATGAAGTCGGTTTTGCTGCAGAGGACTTTCACTCCATTGGTTCACGCTCATGCCGGGTGAACACACGCGCATCAATTAGGCCGCCGAAAAGCAGGCGACAATTGATGCTTATCGTTATGTGATTGCAAATATATTTTATGAAGAATAAAATTATAGGTTTTTTTGTTTTCCTGGTTTTGATTACGAATGTTGATTGTCGTAGTAGTAGTGTTAAGCCTAAAAGTGGTGCTAAGCAAGTTGCTTACACTGAGTCAGGAAGAACCTCGTTCTATGCAGATAATCTTCAGTTCAAAAAGACTGCCAGCGGCGACCTGTACAATCATGATTTAAAAACGGCGGCGCACAAAAACATTCCTTTTGGCACCAAAGTAAAAGTGACAAACGTCAAGAATGGTAAAAGCGTCGTAGTTACAATAAATGATCGTGGGCCTTTTGTTAAAGGTCGCATTGTGGATCTTTCCAAATCTGCTTTCAATAGTATCAGTAATACTTCTTCAGGTTTAATTAGCGTTCAAATTGAGGTTGTTAGTTAACACCATATGCGAACAAGCTTAGATTGTGGTGCGCTGGCACAGGGAGCCAGCCAGCTAGTTGTTAAAGTCCAGTCATTGCCCTGTGAGAAGGGAAAATGTAGATGAAGGGAAGGGTGTTCAAAGAAAGTCACGATTGCTACTCAACAGTTAAACACCGTTATTGAGAGATAAAGTGGGATCTGAAGGAAGCCCTGGCCATATTAATCGAGATTGTCAGCAATGGTTATTCCAATGGTACTTTGATAACTAAATCGAAAAAGTTAAAAGGCTAGACACCCTTTTTTTTGTTGGGTTTCAGCGGATAGTGGTTATTTTAGCCATAGCATTTATCCTCGGATTATCAGGAATTGAACTAAGTTAACGATGGGCCTGGCCAGAGTTAATTCACGAGCTGGCCATTATGTCATCCCGAAGCGGGCAAGGAGAAACAAATGCGATTTGTTCATACAGCGGCACTGATTTTATTTTTATGTTCTATGTCGATACATGCGCATCAGGTAAATAACGGCACCATTGTCGATCATAATGGACAGGCTATACAACTGCGCGGCGTCAATTGGTTTGGATTTGAAACACAAGATCATGTGGTGCATGGTTTATGGGCCCGCAACTGGCGTGATATGGTGGCGCAGATCAAAGCACAGGGTTTCAATGCCGTACGAATCCCGGTTTGCCCGGGCACACTGCAGGGGCAAGGTAATCTGAACATCAATTACGGATTGAACCCGGATTTGCAAAACATGGATTCTCGACAAGTTCTAGACACGGTACTCAATCACCTGGATGCTGAAGGTCTATATATTCTGCTGGATCATCACCGCCCGGACTGTAATGCCATTTCAGAATTGTGGTACACCTCGAGCTATAGTGAGCAAGCATGGATAAACGATTTGGTCTGGATGGCTGAACGCTACAAAACACTTCCTTATTTTATCGGAATCGACCTGAAAAACGAACCGCACGGTTCCGCCACATGGGGTACGGGGAATTCCGCCACTGACTGGAACAGCGCCTCGGAACGTGCAGCTGCCGCGATATTGGCGGAAGCACCAGACATATTGATTTTCGTTGAAGGAATTGAAACCAATCCTGATTGTACGGGAATGGTCAATCACTGGTGGGGCGGAAATCTGGAGCCGCTTAATTGCTACCCGCTTAATATTCCAGAAGATAAGCTGGTTCTGAGTCCCCATGTATATGGACCGGATGTATTCAATCAACCTTATTTCAATGCTGCGGAGTTTCCCGATAATATGCCCGCAATCTGGGACCAGCATTTCGGACAGTTTATCGACCAGGGTTATGCGGTTATTATTGGCGAATTTGGCGGTCAATACGGGCATGGCGGTGACACCAGAGATCCTGACTGGCAAAACACCCTGGTTGATTATTTACTGGCTAAAGACGTCAACAGCGGTTTTTACTGGTCGTGGAATCCAAACAGCGGGGATACCGGCGGGATACTGCAAGATGACTGGAACACCGTGTGGCAGGATAAGGTCGATTTGCTCAATCGCTTATGGGGCGGTAAGGCCATATCGCCAGTATGCTCTGACGGCGAGGATAACGACGGCGATGGCCTGGTGGATTTTCCGGAGGATCCCGGTTGTTCATCGAGCACCGATAGCACCGAAACCGATCCTGCATCGGCAGCCTGTGCAGACAGCATTGATAATGATGGGGATGGACTAGTCGATTATCCGGACGATTCCGGTTGTAGTTCAGTCATTGATGATGACGAAGCAGATATGCCGAATTCTGGCGATGATCTGATTGTTTCTTTAGTGCCGGTATCCGAATGGGAAACCGGTTATTGTTCGGATGTCCACATTAGCAACCCCGGCAACTCAGCCGTCAACTGGCGTATCGTGCTTGAAGTTGAAGGCTCAATTTACAACTTATGGAATGCTGTGTATAGCCAAACAGGTCAAACGCTAATAGCTGAGGGACTGGACTGGAACAACCTGGTGCAACCCGGTCAAAAGGTCACTTTCGGTTTTTGTGCGGAATTTTCGCAAACGCCTCCTCCACAGCCCTCTATTTGCAACGATGGTCTGGATAACGACGGCGATGGCCTGGTGGATTTTCCGCATGATCCCGGTTGCCTGTCAGCCGATGACAGCAGCGAACTGGATGAGAATGCCCAATTGACAACCGAGGTGATCATCACCAGCGAGTGGGCAAGCGGTTACTGCGCCGACGTTATTGTCAGCAATAGTTCTTCAGCTGATATTGATTGGGACATTAGTTTCTCCATTGAAGGCGTCATCAATAATCTCTGGAATGCAAATTATTCGCAAAACGGTGCAACTGTTAGCGCTGAGGGACTCTCATGGAATAATTTCCTGCTTGCCAACAGCAATATAAGCTTTGGGTTTTGTGCGAACAAATAAGTTTTCGTATAGTGAAAATCTGTTTGTGCAGGGGAGAATTAGCTGCCGTTATCAATAAGCCGGATAAATCAAGTTGTAGAAGTAAACTGACGTTAGCCAACGTTTTTATAACCAAAAACAACCAGACAAGCTGGTTATTTTGATGCTAGATTTCAAAAAGTTAATATAAGTAATTATCGAATGATAATCGGGTTGCTAATGTTGATTATGCCAACAGCCATTTACCTGGCTACATACCCCTTATCTCACAGGCTTAAGCCACGTTTACGTCAGTTGTATCGAATCGTCGGAGGAATTATTGTGTTTGCTGGTAGCGCATCGTCCTTCTATTTCGCATTTTATACTGGAGATCAAGGCGGTATAGCGGCATTCTATTTTCAAATAGTCGTAATTTTGGCCTATGTATTGTTTTCCGTTGTGTTAGTAACCGCAAACTGGTTAGTGTAGAAACTGTAACTGAGAAGGTATGGAGGCTAACCAACATGTCCAGTTGGACTTTAGTTTCTGTGGTTGAAGCAAAGAGAAGAAAAGGAGAAAATCCTTTTATATCAAGGTTCATTGAATTTGGTTATTTTACCATTAAAGAGGCTTCTGGCCCTGAGATATCCTATCAAACTGATTTAAAATTCGACTAGAAAATAAAAGCTGGACTACTGCCAAACTTTTATAATTTGTCACTCAATACAAACGCAGAATGCAGCTGCTTAATTTTTTGTTAGACTTTTAAAATAATATTGGCATATATCTTTTACATAGCTGGATTTTTAATTCAGTTTATTGTATTTTTATTGGATAAAAATAGCAGTGTAAAAAGATAATTTAATAATGCTTCCTGATTACCCACAAGCTTCAGCTATCCTTAAAAAATACGTATAAATCCAATGTATCCCGTATGAAGTTTACGAAGTGCGGGGGATAGGTGTCATGAATATCCCGTATTCCGCTAGCTCCATAATGGGCTACAAAGAATTTTAGTTATAGGCTGAAAATTATACGTAATCAGATAATGCTTTTCAAAGAAGGAAAAGCCTTTCAACAGAAGTTTTCTATAAAAAATATTTTAAAAACCAAAATATACCTAAACATATTGTTTATGGTGAAAACATATTTTTAGAAAACACCCGACTAAATGCTGGTTTATCTCAATTATCAGCAAAAGATGATTTCTCTAAAAATCTTAGTTTTTTCTGGGAATCTGACTCTTTAGCAGATGTAGAAATTATTATGGCTATAGAAAAATAATTCAATATCAAAATACAAAACTCAGAAGCTGAAAAAACTTATACATTACGTGATATAGTTAATTTAGTTTGGGTAAAACTTGAAAATCAAGCCTGATAATCTCATACAAATACAATGGTTTTCATGAATTTTCCAGAGGTTCAGCCCTCTGTTTTTTTATATTCATAATTTAGCTATCAGCCACTTGTTTGTTGAGTGTTATAGCCAGAGCTGCTTAAAATCTCTCTATCTGGAACATCCGGGTATTCTGCGTTTACCGGAAAAGGTGTATGCAATGTTCATTCGACTACAGTTAGCAAGGAAAAATTTTACAAATTGCATAAGAAACTTTCAAAGGTATTCAAAAAAATTTATATCCAATTTATTTTCAACAAACTAATGAGCGAATACGATTATGAACGAATCAAAAGGTAATTTGTATATTGCATTACTCAGCATTCACGGTTTAATTCGGGGTTCTAACCTTGAACTAGGACGAGATGCTGATACAGGAGGGCAAATCTTGTATGTTGTCGAGCTTGCTAAAGCATTAGCTTCCCAGCCTGAAGTGGGTAAAGTTGATTTAATCACTCGTCGAGTAGTTGACAGCAATGTAGATGAAGATTATGCCCAGGCTATTGAAATTATCTCAGATAAGCTCCGCATTGTGCGTATAGAAGCAGGGCCTGAAGAATATATCTTTAAAGAGCAGTTATGGGATTATATGGATGTTTTTGTAGATAATGTCGCAACGATGTTCAATCAAAGCAACAGACTGCCTGATATTATTCACAGTCATTATGCGGATGCTGGTTATGTTGGGGCGCGTTTAACTAGCTTACTTGGAGTTCCTTTGATACATACAGGTCATTCTTTAGGCAGAGTTAAACGTCATAGTTTATTGGCAAGCGGTCTTTCCAGTGCCGATACCGAGGCGAGTTATAACATAGCGAGAAGAATAGAGGCCGAAGAGCTGGCTTTAGCAACAGCAGAGCGAGTGATTACCAGTACGCATCAGGAAATTGAGGAGCAGTACGAACTTTATGATTACTATCAGCCGAATCAAATGCGGGTTATTCCACCAGGAACTGACTTAACCAAATTTATGCCGCCTAAGGGTAATGAGCTTGAATCCCCTTTATTTGACAAGATGACCTATCATTTAAAAAATGCCAATAAACCTATTATTTTGGCTCTTTCAAGACCAGATAAACGCAAAAACATTGCAGCTTTGATTGATGCGTATGGACAGTCGCCACGTCTGCAAGAAATTGCTAATCTATTAATTGTTGCAGGTAATCGTGATGATATTGATGATTTGGAAGATGGTGCACAAGAAGTTTTTCATGAGTTATTAGTTGCCATTGACCGTTATGATATTTATGGCAAAGTTTCGATGCCAAAACATCACCGTCGCGAACAAGTCGCTCTGTTTTATCGTATTGCCGCCAATTTGGGCGGAGTCTTTGTTAATCCAGCTTTAACCGAACCTTTTGGTTTGACGCTGATTGAGGCGGCAGCCTCTGGACTGCCCATTGTAGCCACTGAAGACGGTGGTCCTAAAGATATTATTGGCAATTGTCAGAATGGTTTTTTAATTAACCCATTAGAGCCTGAAACCATTAGTGACGCACTATTAAGACTTTTGTGCGACAAAAAGCTTTGGCAAAAATTCAGTGAGCAAGGCATCAAAGGAGTGCGTGAGCATTATTCATGGCAGGCACATGCAAAACGCTATCTGGAATTGGTGCAACCGATTGTTGAACGTTCAGAACAACTGGTAAGGGAGCCAGTAAAAAGTCGCACCGCTCTATATAGCGACCGTGCAATTGTCAGTGATTTAGACCAGAACTTATTAGGCGATACCGAGGCGTTACAAGAATTGATCAGTCTCTTGCGCAAGCATCGTAAAAGTACCAAATTTGCGATCGCAACCGGGCGTAGACTTGATTCTGCATTAAAGATAATGAAACAATATAAGATTCCAGAACCTGATATTTTAATCACCAGTGGTGGCGCTGAAATTAATTACGCGCCAAAACTAGCCCCTGATATTGCCTGGGAAAAACATATCGATTATCACTGGGCAGCGCATAAAATCAGAAAAATACTAGATAATTATCCAGGCTTGGAAAAACAGCCTAAAACTGAACAAAGCCGATTTAAACTGAGTTATTACATTAATACCGAGAGCGTAGATATTGAAGAAATTAAAAGCCTGCTGCATCAAGAAGAGCAGAGTGTTCACGTGCAAGTAGCATTTGAACAATATCTGGATGTTTTGCCATTACGTGCATCTAAAGGACAGGCTTTGCGTTATATTGCAGATCGATGGCAAATTCCTTTAGAGCGAATTTTTGTGGCAGGCGGCTCTGGTGCAGATGAAGATATGATGCGTGGCAATACATTAGCGGCTGTTGTAGCTAACCGCCATTATGAGGAATTATCGCAATTACTGGAGTTGGAACGCATTTATTTTGCTCAGAAAAAATTTGCTGCAGGAATTCTGGAAGCACTCGATTATTATGATTTTTTTAATCAATGCAAAGACCCAAAGGAAGTAAATCTCAATGAATGATTTTAAATTACTACTCTGTACTGATATGGACAGAACCATTATTCCTAACGGTCTACAGCCAGAATCATCTGATGCAAGAAAACGCTTTGCTGATTTTTGCCAGCTTCCTGAAGTTACATTAGCCTATGTAACGGGACGACATCTGGCATTAGTTGAAAAGGCAATAAAAAATTATTCCTTACCTAAGCCTGATTTTGTCATTAGCGATGTAGGTACTAAAATTTATCAGCTTAAAAATAAATGCTGGACCGACATGCCTGTTTGGAGTGAGGAAATAGCTAAAGACTGGAATGGCAAAAATCATGCACAACTCAAGCAGCTGTTTAGCCACATAAAAAAATTAAATATCCAGGAAGTCAGCAAACAGAATACTTATAAATTAAGTTATTACCTGCCTTTGCAAGTTGATCAAAATGCAATAATCGCTGAAATGCAACTGCTCCTTGAAAAAGAAAACGTTAAGGCAAGCCTGATATGGAGCATAGACGAACCTAAAGGCGTGGGCTTGCTAGATGTGTTACCCCAAAATGCAACTAAACTTCATGCGATTGATTTTTTATATAAACTATTGGGCTATCGCATTGATGAAGTTATTTTTGCAGGCGATAGCGGCAATGATTTACCTGTGCTTAGCAGCCCCATTCCCTCAATATTAGTCGCTAATGCGACAGACGACATAAAACAAACTGCTATCAAGCTGGTCATACAAAATAATTGTATAGACAGCCTATATATTGCCAATAGCAAAGCATTAAATATGAATGGCAATTATGCGGCTGGCGTATTAGAAGGAGTGTGGCATTTTGCCCCCGAAATTCGTAACAAACTGCAAAAAGGAGTCGATAATGGCGAATGATGACGCAAAGGTTGTTATTTTTGGTGAGGTGTTATTTGACTGTTTTCCTACAGGTGAAAAGGTTTTAGGTGGTGCGCCTTTTAATGTCGCATGGCATTTACAAGCTTTAGGTAACAGCCCGCGTTTTATTTCCTCGATTGGTGAGGATAATTTAGGTCAAAAAATCCTTAGCGCGATGGAGGAATGGGGAATGGATACTGGCCTTGTTCAACGCGACCCTGAACATCCTACAGGACAAGTGCAAATCTCTATTATCGAAGGCGAGCCGCAGTACACCATTAGCCCTGATTGCGCCTATGATTTTATTGACGAAAAAGCCATCAGCAACCTGAATGCAGGCGGTATTTTATATCATGGCAGTTTAGGTTTGCGTAATGCTGTTTCACGCCAGGCCTTTATGCAGCTTATGCTGCAAAATCCACAGTTATCGGTATTTTTAGATGTAAATTTACGCGCACCCTGGTGGCAAAAAGAGGATGTTTATACATGGATGAAACATGCGCGCTGGGTGAAATTAAATCAAGATGAGCTTCGGCTTTTAGGATTTTCTGACCCGGATATCAGACAGGCAATGACAAATTTACAGGCACAATTTCAAATTGAGCAATTAATTGTCACCCGGGGCGAGCAGGGTGCATTGCTTGGTACTAATGATGGCATGTTTCATACAATTAAGCCGGCGGTGGTCAGTGATGTCGTTGATACCGTAGGCGCAGGCGATGCCTTCACTGCCATATTTATTCATGGACTTCTTGCTTCATGGCCGGTTGTCGATATCCTCGACATTGCTCAAAGATTTGCCGGTAAAATCATCATGCAACGTGGAGCAACGCCTGCTGATATTGAGTTTTATCAAGATTTTGTTTAAGCATAAAGAGTCTTAAAGTTGCGAACAAACTGTCCACGCATTTAAAAACTAAATTATTCTCCCTCAGAGATTATGAAATAATTGCTCAAGATACCATTGTCCACGAAAGACACGAAAAAATAACGTCATAAACGATTTAATTTAAAAATTAATTGTTTGTGCTTTGCGTGGACAAATAAAATTGTCACAGCCTCCCAGTAGCCCACTATTTATATCTTTTGCGAAAAAAGACAGGAAGAAATATGTACGAACAAGTTTCACATACCCTTTTAAACACAATTTTAAACCACATAAAACCAGAAATATCCAAGCAGGATTTACGTCATTTTTACACTCGCCTGGGGGCGAATTTTTATGCGATTCATTCGCTGTTGCAAAGGCTTTATGGTGATCGTCCTGATTTTGAACAGCAAGCCTTACGTCTGGTAGAAACCATGGCGCGACAGTATATCAATCGCCCGGAAAGACTTCGCGAGCTGGATCTTGATAGAGAACGTGACTATAACTGGTTTTTGTCTCAAAAATGGGTAGGCATGGCCTTATATAGCAATGGTTTTGCCGGTGATCTTAACGGTATTAAACAGCATTTAAGTTATTTCCAGGAGTTAGGTATTAATCTAGTGCATATTATGCCAGTGATGCGTTGTCCTGAAGGTAATAGTGATGGCGGCTACGCGGTCAGTGATTTTAGAGAAATAGACGAACGCGCGGGCAGTCTTGACGATTTACACGACTTATCTGAGGAAATGGCTAAAAGAGATATTTTGCTCGTTCTTGATGTTGTGGTTAATCACACTTCAAATGAACATGAATGGGCGCAAAAAGCACAAGCGGGCGATAAAAAATATCAGGATTATTTCTATACGTTTAAAAATCGTAATGTTCCCGATATGTTTGAAGAAACTTTGCCCGAGATTTTCCCGGAAAATGCACCTGGAAATTTTACCTGGGATGAAACCATGCAACGCTGGGTAATGACTGTTTTTAACAATTATCAATGGGATTTAAACTACAGTAATCCTGAAGTTTTTATAGAGATGCTGGATATTGTGCTGTACTGGGCAAATCGCGGCGCGGATATTTTACGACTGGATGCGGTGGCGTTTTTATGGAAAAAAATAGGCAGTACCTGCCAGAATGAGCGTGAAGCACATTTGATTTTGCAATTAATGAAAGATTGCTGTCAAGTGACTGCGCCAGGAGTGGTTTTTATTGCTGAAGCGATAGTTGCACCGGTGGAAGTGATTAAATATTTTGGTGAAGATGCGGTCATTGCCAAAGAATGTGAAATTGCCTATAACGCTACCTTCATGGCGTTATTATGGGATGCCGTTGCGACCAAAAACAGTCTGCTTTTGAATTTAGGTATTAAAAATTTACCTGTCAAACTTGAGCGCGCAACATGGCTTAATTATATTCGTTGCCATGATGATATAGGCCTGGGATTTGATGATAGAGATATTGCATCAGCAGGTTATGAGCCCCGTAATCACCGGAAATTTTTAATTGATTATTACACCGGAAATTTTGATCACTCTCATGCTCGAGGCTTACCTTTCGGTCAAAATATTAAAACAGGTGATGCGCGTATTTCCGGCTCACTAGCCTCATTAGTTGGATTACAATATGCGCTGGAAATAGCTGATCCAAAAGCAATAGCCGATGCCGTACAAATTATTTTATTACTACATGGGATGATTCTCTCTTTTGGTGGCATTCCATTACTTTATTATGGTGATGAGATCGGTACCTTAAACGACGATACTTATCACCACGAGCCTTCTAAAGCGGATGACTCGCGATGGATTCACAGGCCTACTATAGACTGGAATAAAGCCGCCCTTAGAAATTCACCAAACACTGTAGAATATGAAATTTTTACGGCATTAAAACGCATGATTGCGGTTCGTAAGGAAATTGAAGTTTTTGCCGACTTTAATAACCGGGAGTTGATCGAAGTTGAAAATCCGCATTTATTTGTTTTTGGACGCTACCATCCAAATAAACCGACTGAACGCGTTTTAATTACCGCTAATTTTAGCAACAAGCCGCAACAACTTAATTTGGAAAATCTTGATAGCTGGACAGTTTCTCAACAAGGGAGATTGAATGATTTATACAGTGGTCAACAGCCTGATATTTTTAACAATACCCTGGTGATTCCGGCATTTAGCTTTTATTGGTTAAGTGAAACCTGATTCCTGTCAAGACTACATGATCATAAACGGGTTTAGTAAAAGTATCAGGGAGCGGGTGTGTTGTGTAAAACCAGGCTTAAACATCAAGTAAGCCAAAGAATTTCAATTTTGTCCACCGGTTGAATGAAGGGGTGATAAGAATTAATCCTCTTGCATGAAGAGGGTTGATACCACGATAAAACATTTTTTATATGTTTGGCCGCAGAGGAAATGATTTTGCCGATTTTACCTATTTCGGGTACTTAAACCTGGAAACCGCCAAAATCTCCTGCACCATATTAATTTTGCTTATAAGGCAGGTTAACGTGAGCTGGAAAGCCAGTTATCCTTAACACTCAGTTGCTCGCTTTATGCTGATCTTTTATTAGACAAAAAAGCCCCAATAATCATTGAGGCTTTTTATTTCATTAAGGTAAATGTTAAGCGAGCCCTACCTATAGATAACCAGGCTCGGAACGGCTGAATTAAGGAATAATTGAAAAAACCAGTGGCGATTGTTTATATACAAGACTATCATCTTCCAGGCGATAGCCGATATAAATAGTGTATGTTCCTGGCATTGCATCTAACGTCCCGTTAAAAACAGGGATAGTTTGCTCACTTTGTAATACATAGCCAGTCTCTGCAGCAGGCAGGTCTGCTACTTGACCATTCCAGTCTTTCCATTGATCTGTATCGCGTACAAACCAGTTAGATGGACCATCAGTTGTGCCATAATTAGCCAGTAGGACCCAATCAACTGTTTGTCCAATATCTATAACATCAGCTTTCACCTGATAGCTAATATTCACTATCTGGCTTGATGGAATTGAACTTCCATTCTGTAAGATTTGCTCGTCAGCTTTTAAATTTGAGATAAAGCAGGCGCTGCTTGCACTTTCCTCTGTTCCATTCACTCTTATGGCATTCCCTATTTGCATTTTAGTATTTGCGGTATTCAATATACTGTCAACGGTCTGTTGATCTAACACCTGCGAGGTGTAAGATCCGTCGAGCATAATAATTTGCCTGGTGAATGCACGTAAGTGATTATATGAGGCATCCCGAAGTTGAGTGTACATATTGATTAGCTCAGGGATATCTGTATCCTCAATCGCTGCATCTAAATCTTTAATATCCACTTCTTCGATTAATGCGCCCACATTATAGGCTGCCAAATCAGACTCAGCCCCTTGTTCCAGTAATTGATCATAGAGCGCCTGTAATGATAAATCAGTAAACTCTCCCTCGTTTGTTTTAGCCGGGTCCTCTATCTCATAAGCATCTAAAAACAATTTCACCTGATCCATATGCTTCTGTTCCGACTGCGAGATATTGTTAAATACAGTCGCCGATGTGTTTTCAAAAAAAACTTGATAAACATCGCGGGCTAATTTTTCTTCCTCACGCATAAACTTCAGGACATCAATTTCAGGTTGCGCTAAAGAGCGTATTTGAATTTGGTTAACATCTAGCTGACAAATGCTATCTCCCATCATCTTATTTGGCATAAGTCCATTAGCATTATTTGTGGCCCAGGCTGAAAAACTGATGGGCATGACAAGAGCTATTGTTACTAATTTTATATTTAACTTGTTCATAATTGATTCCCTTATTTATTAAGTACATTATAACTTTAGACTATTATAATATAATTATCAATATAAACACACACATTTTCTGGTTAAGTATTGAGGTGTACGGAAGCGCAACAAAGATTGGACCAGTGAAGTCATATTTGGCTCCATTGCCAGCCGAATCGATAGGTCACATAACAGCAAACGCGAATATCTATTCTTAACTTTGTGATTGATTGAATAGCTCTTTTATTCAGGCTACACTGAAACTCATGTCAATAATATTCTTTTTTGTGAGAGTGAGATGATGTCTAATAGCAAAGAAAGTAAAAGTACTTATATGCGTGAACAACCAGCAGGTTTTTTAGAAAGGGTGGGGGTAGATTATTATCGCCATCTGGCTAAAGATGCAGGCATTGATAAAATGTCGGCGCTTACCATTGATGAACTGCCGCCTGATGACACTTTGCGTTCAATTGCTGAAAACATGACATTGCTCGCGGCTATTATTGCATTTTCTGTGGGCGCTTTGACCACGGTTGTTTCGGTCTGGATTGAATGGACGTTCGCAGGGCAGTTAGATCAGTATACCTACTATGCCTTATATGGGGGTGTTGTGCTACTTATGCTCGGTGTTGAATTATTGGTATTATTCTGGCTGGGATTAAAAACGGTTCACGGACTTGCCTGTCTGACCGGGCATCACAGGGCCAGTGATGATCCTTTTTTGCCCGGTGATGATGCGGTACCCAATATCCTGGCTCGTGCTGCATTGGAAGTCCCTGATCCTGTTATTCATTATCTGGGCATAGATCCATTAAAATATATTTCCAAATCAAAGCTGTTGTTGGTCGGTTTACTTTATAAAGCCAAAGTGATTTTATCCAGCGCAGCGGTTAAGTTCGTTCTGGTGCGTATGCTGGGTAAGGGGGCTTTACGTATCGGATTTATCTGGGTTTCTGTCCCTATAACCGGAATTTGGGATGCCTTTACCTTATATAAAGTAACACGCGAGGCCAGATTGCGATTATTTGGTAATCGTTTAGCACACTATTTAGCCAAAGAAATCATGACACCTGAACTTATCAATAAACTCAGTCATAAAACCAAAGAAGGTGCCGTCAGGGCGGTAGCGAATATGGTGGTGCTGGCACAAAATTATCATCCTAATATGTTGGTATTATTGGTTAAATTATCCGAGACGCTTGAAATTCGTGAAGACAGTAATTATGACGATTGGGACGAATTTTTGCTTTTATTAGACGAAGTATCCGTTGAAGAGAAGTATTTTTTACTGGATTTGTTAAGTATTGCTGCAGCATTTGACGGTCACTTATCGCGGCTGGAAAAGCACTATTTACCAGAAGCATTTGGTGAATTAACCGGGGTGTATATGCAACGTATAGACACACTTAAGGAACTGTTATTGACAGGTCAGTTACATGCCGCAAAGGCGCTTTGTAAACTGGATTTTCAGCCAGGTTAGTCATATACATAATAGAGTACTCTGCTAAAGCCTAATATACAAAAAAGGGATGCGCAGTCAGTAACGTGAACAATTTTTTTGTGGCAGTGCAGACTCCCCGTCTGCGCGCTTAGGATGATAAAATTATTTTATACATATTGCTCAGCGGAATAGACGATATCAGCCGCGTAGATTGGGGTTTTTGCAAGTCAACACTTACTGAATAAGCTCAGCCAACGCGCTAACAGGATACCTGACGTGCCTGGAGTTTATTGTGCAACAAAATGCGTTTCCAGAAACCGGTTGCACAAGTTGTCCACGGTTTCCTTTTGGTAAAGAATAAAATCAATAAACGCTATCGCTGCAGGTGATAACTGTTTTGTTTCATGGTGAACCACATACCAGCAGCGCATCAGTGGGAAATCTTGCACATCGAGTTCTACCAGACATTTTGTTGCAAGTTCTAAAGCAACGCTGTGTCGAGAAAGTACCGATATTCCCAGGTCAGCTATCACTGCTTGTTTAATAGTTTCACTGCTGCCGAGTATCATGCTGGGTGTTAACTTAATATTCTGGGATAGCAGAAAATTCTCAAAACCTTTACGTGTGCCTGAGCCATTTTCACGCATAATAAATGTATGTTTTGCCAGTTCACTACAGGGTATATTGCGTTGCAATGCCAGGGGGTGAGATGGGTTGGCAATTATAACGATAGGGTTTTCAGTAATTGGGTAACGTTTTAAGCGCATGTTTTCCGGAACCATTCCCATAATCACCAGATCAACCTCATTTTTCTTTAATAACTGAATGGTCTGGCTGCGGTTGGCAACCTCTAAATGCAGACTGACTTTTGGGTGCAGTTTATGAAATGCACCTAAAAGATGTGGTGTAAAATATTTGGCACTGGTCACGGCGGCAAGGAGAAATTCACCTTCTAATTGGCCTTTCATGGCGCTCAGCTTCATATCCATATGATCAATTCGAGAAAATATATCATTGCAGAAATGATTGAGTTCCCGACCGGCGGAGGTAAGAAAAATTTTCTTGCCTATTTTTTCGAATAAAGAGAGCCCCAGATTATTTTCCAGTTGTTTGATTTGAATGCTGACTGCTGGCTGGGTCAGGTTTAGTTTATTAGCTGCCGCAGAGTGATTGAGTAACTCGGCGACTTGTTGAAATATTTTTAATTGGTGAAGAGTCGCACGCATAGCAAGTAACCATAAATAAAACTTATACTATATATTATCTAAATTAATTATCATTAATATCTGATTTAAAATATTATACAATTATGCAAAATAACCGAGGAGAATGTGTGTTAACCAAGATATTGATAGCCAATCGCGGCGAAATTGCTGTACGCATTATCAGAGCCTGTCGAGAACTCGGTATTCGTTCAGTTGCAGCCTATTCAGAAGCAGATCGTTTTGCCTTGCATGTAAAAAAAGCGGATGAAGCTTATTGCATAGGTTCAGACCCGCTTTCGGGTTATCTTAATCCGCAGCAACTGGTAAATCTTGCCAAATCTGTCGGCTGTGATGGCTTGCATCCGGGGTATGGATTTTTATCAGAAAACCCTTTACTGGCGGAGATTTGTGCGCAGCAAGGCATTACATTTGTTGGCCCTAATGGCGCCGTCATTCGTAAAATGGGGGATAAAACCGCTGCCAGAAAAAGCATGATTGACGCTAATATACCTGTTACACCGGGGAGTGATGGTAATTTGTCAGGATTGGATGATGCGGTCAACAAAGCCAGTGAGATTGGCTATCCAGTCATGTTGAAAGCCACATCTGGAGGCGGAGGGCGGGGTATTCGACGCTGTGATAATGAAACAGAATTGCGCCAGAATTATGATCGGGTGATTTCAGAAGCCACTAAGGCTTTTGGTAGCGCAGATGTCTTTATGGAAAAATGTATCGTTAACCCGAAACATATAGAAGTGCAGATATTAGCAGATAGTCTAGGCAATGCCGTTCACCTTTATGAACGTGACTGCTCTATTCAGCGACGTAACCAGAAATTAATAGAAATAGCGCCGTCGCCTCAACTTTCACAAGAACAACGTGAAACTATTGGAGAACTGGCAGTTAGGGCGGCCAAAGCAGTTAATTACCAGAATGCGGGGACAGTTGAATTTCTGCTGGACAGTGATGGCAGCTTCTATTTTATGGAAATGAATACCCGGGTACAGGTTGAGCACACCATCACTGAAGAAATCACCGGTATTGATATTGTGCAGGAACAGTTGCGCATTGCCTCGGGTTTGCCCTTAAGTGTCAAACAGGAAGAGATACAAATTAAAGGTTTTGCACTGCAATTCCGGATTAATGCGGAAGACCCGCAGAACGATTTTCTCCCCAGTTTTGGTCGCATAAGCCGTTATTACGCACCCGGGGGGCCCGGAGTTCGTACCGACACCTCAATCTACACTGGCTACCAGTTACCGCCTTATTATGATTCACTTTGCGCTAAACTCGTGGTGTGGGCGAAGGACTGGCCTGGTGTCATTGCGCGTGGACAAAGAGCTCTGGATGATATGCGCTTGTTCGGCATTAAAACCACGATTCCTTATTATCAGCAAATTTTAAAATCGGAAGATTTTAAAAGTGCGGATTTTGATACTTCTTTTGTAGACATGCATCCAGAGCTTACCCATTATTCACTGAAACGAGATCCAGAAGAGTTGGCCACTGTTATTGCCGCAGCTATCGCAATTCATTCAGGTTTTTAGGAAAACACATGAACACAAAAAATATCCAGAAAAAGAACCCCGTTTTTTTCACCGATGTGGCTTTACGCGATGGCCATCAATCATTATTAGCCACTCGATTGCGTACCGAAGATATGCTGCCTATCTGCGACAAACTGGATCGTGCGGGTTATTGGTCACTGGAAGTCTGGGGCGGAGCTACCTTTGATTCCTGTGTGCGCTTTTTAAAGGAAGACCCATGGCAGCGTTTACGTCAGTTACGTCAGGCTTTGCCCAATACGCGTTTGCAAATGTTGCTCCGCGGTCAGAATCTATTGGGTTATCGTCATTACGCGGATGATGTTGTTGAAGCGTTTATTGCCAAAAGTGCTGAAAATGGTATAGATGTATTTCGACTTTTTGATGCCCTGAACGATGAACGCAATCTGATCACTGCCGTTAAGGCTGTCAAAAGCAACCAGAAGCATGCTCAGGGTACGCTGTGTTATACAGTGAGTCCGGTACATGCGCTGGACAGTTTTATAGATCTGGCATTAAAGCTGGAAGATATGGGCTGTGATAGTATTGCGATCAAAGATATGGCGGGCTTACTGACGCCTGCGGCGACAGAACATTTGGTCAGCAAATTAAAATCACGCACTGACTTACCTTTGTTTCTGCATAGCCACGCAACATCAGGCATGGCTGAGATGTGCCAGTTAAAGGCTGTTGAAGCGGGATGCGAACATATTGATACTGCCATATCCAGTTTTGCCGGTGGTACCAGTCATCCGCCCACAGAAACGATGGCTGTTGCTTTGCGCGATGCCGGTTATCAGGTAGATCTTGATTTACCCTTGTTAAAAGAGATCGCTGATTATTTTAAAGAAATACGCAAAAAATATCACCAGTATGAAAGTGCTTATTCGGGAGTTGATACGGGTGTGCTGCTTAATCAGGTTCCTGGAGGCATGATGTCCAATCTGGCGAATCAGTTAAAAGAGCAGGGCGCATTGGATCGCATCAGCGAAGTATTTGAGGAAATTCCTCGCGTGCGTAAGGATCTCGGATATCCGCCATTAGTCACGCCAACCTCTCAAATTGTTGGTTCTCAGGCGGTGCTTAACGTACTGACAGGGGCACGCTATAAAACCATTTCAAATGAAGTCAAACGCTATCTGCAAGGCGGATATGGCCGTGCGCCAGGTAAAGTAGATGCAAGTCTTCGAGCACAGGCGATAGGCAATGAAATGGTTCTTGATGGCCGACCGGCAGATTTATTAAGAAATGAAATGCCCAAGTTGCGAGCAGATGCAGAAGCCTTTGCTAAAACAGAGGAAGATGTGTTGATTTATGCCATGTTCCCGGATATTGGTCAATTATTTTTAGAGCAGCGCGAGCAGGGCACATTAAAGCCTGAGGTCTTAATTGCACCTGAGCAGTTAGCCGCAAAACCGGGTGCTGCATTAGCCACAGAGTTTAATATAAGTTTGCATGGAGAAACCTATAATATTCAATTAACGGGCGCCGGACCCCATGAACAGCATCAACGTCATTTATATTTAACCGTGGATGGTATTCCGGAAGAAGTGCTACTGGAACCGTTGAATGAATATACTGCACAAAATGAGTCGGGACGACCTGTCAGCAGAGGTCCGGGAGATATCAGTACATCAATGCCGGGTAATGTGGTCGAGGTGTTGGTAAAAGTAGGCGATAAAGTCGCTATTGGCAATCCGGTATTTGTGATTGAAGCCATGAAAATGGAGACAGAAATCAAAGCCCAAGTCGCTGGTAGCGTCTCTGCTGTGCATATTCAAAAAGGTGACCGGGTAACGCCGGGAGAGGCTCTGATACAAATTAAAATTTGATAACATCAAGCGGGGGCAGACAGTTTTTGAAATATGTGAAATATAACTCGTTACATCGTTCTCACGCTCTGCGTGGGGAATATAGGGTGCGCGGACACTCAGCGTCACGGAACGCAGAGCATTCGGGTATGAATTCCAACGCAGAGCGTGGGAACTAGGGGAAATTTAAAATTAAAGAGGTCAGGCAGCTTGAAAAATGTGAAATTCAACTCGTTAACTCGTTCCCATGCTCTGGTTCACTGCCATTAAGTTAAGAATGTGATAATAGGATGTGCTGACGACAGGAAGCGCATCAGGCCTCGAAAGATGCGCTTCGTGCCTCAGTACATCCTACATCTTGTGATCCACAGAAACTTCAATAAGCATAATAATCAGTATACTCAAGCTGATCCAGTGCACCAGACTGTTGCAGAAAAGTTATACCGCCGGCTATAAGTATCAGTCCGGCAATCACCGCAAATGCAATCTTCCAGTAACTATAGGGGCGCTCGCCTTGCACTTCTCCAGTCCGGCCATTCACGACAAAGCGATAAGTTTGATCACGATATAAAAAAGCCGCAGACCAGATAGGTAGCAGGCAATGTTTATAGGTCATATGTCGGTGCTGAGTATTAAGCTGATAGATACGCTGGTGATCACCGCCGATATCGTAAGCGATATCCCGGTGAATAATGTCATCCATGACTTGCCTGGCATAATCAAAACCTTCATCCAGTTCAACTTGATATACCTCGCTTTGAAAGCCACTGATATATTTTTCTTCGTAGGGAACCAGGTTTTCAAGGTCCCAGGGTTGCAAATGGTCTAGAATTTGTCGTGGTAATGACTGGCTCGCACCGATCAGAACATCATCAAAGAATCGCGAAACCCGTCCACTAACATTTGTCCAACGTATCCTGGGTACGCGTTTTACCGTTGAAACCTGACGTCCGTTTTGTACATAGCTTACCCTCTGGTTAACATAATAGGTATCACCTCTGGCACCCGTATAAGTGCTTTCTGTATCACTATCATAAGTCCAGTAAGGTAAATATATGCCTGTGAGTTTGCTGTCGCTCCGGGCATATTGTTTGACTTTGTTGGGGGCAAACCATAGTCCCTGTATCCAGTGCCGGAATTTATCCCGGGCATCGACTTCACTAATGACAAAGGGGAGTAAGGATTTAGGTGTTATCAGTTTGTTTTTTTGCGGGCTGTTAACGATATCACTGCCACAAAAAGGGCATTGCCCGGCATGGAGATTGGCTGCAAACTTGAAACTTGCACCACAGGAGTCACAATGCGCCTGTTTCGATGTAGTAGTGGGTTGCGTATTGGCAAGTGCTTGTAGAGCGCTGTGTAAATCGTATTCTTTGATGCTCTCCTGTTTATCGACAATAGTATTTTCTTGTCCACAGTATTCACATGTCTGGTGTTGAGTGCCCGGCTGATATTTAAGCATCGCGCCACATTGGGAGCAGGGGAACTGATTGTGTAAATGTGGTGATTGTATTTTTTTATTAGTTTTCACGTTATTTGCAAGCGAGCTGTGATTTAGGTCTGTGAAAAGTAGAAGGAGAGAAGCCTGTATGTGTTTGTGTACATTGTGGAGTGGACTACGGTCCGCAATTTGACAATAGTCATCCCTTAGGAACATGAACGAAATAATATGAGACAACTTGTAGGATGGGCAAAGGCCTTTTTCGTGCCCATCTTTATATAGTACAGTAGCTTGATGGGCACGCTATTGCTTTGCCCATCCTACAGATTTTTAACTTGTTAAGTTATTTCATGTACGTTCCTTAGAGGCCTGTAGCTGTCTGTGCATTTATTTCTCACTCAGCATTTCCAGTGGGCAGGGGTGGTGGCATTATTGGAAAATACGGTGACAACTCCGCAATTTTTCCTGCTTTGGTCCATTCCACCAGGCTTTTATTCCAGATCAACGTGTCTCGTGTTAGTGTCGATGCTTTGATTTTAGCCGTTACATCTGCAAGATTGAAAGGCCCCGATTGCTGGCCGTTTAGCGCAATAAAATATTGAGTATGTTGTGGAATGGGAGGCGGTGTGGCTGAGCCTCGTTCAGTAAAGGATTGGCCCATTTTATTAGCCATAGCAAAACCGATTCCCATACCTATTCCTTCAGAAGCGCCGCCGGATGGATTTTCAGCTGCAGCTTGCATTGCTTCAGCCGCCTGAAATTCACTGTAATCTTTTAAATTGCCAATCACGCCCATACTGGTACGCTTATCCAGCGCTTTTTCAACGGCAGGTGGTAAGGAAATATTTTCAACTAATAGCTTGGTGATCTCCAGGCCATATTCCATAAATTCCGGCGCAATGCGGGTTGTGAGATACTCACTTAAATCATCATAATTAGCTGCTAAATCCAGAACCGGGATACTGGATTCTCCTAGAATACTGGCAAAGCGGGAGAGAATCAGATTACGTAACTGGTCACTGATATCTGCAGTGGAGAAATGTCCGTTAGTGCCGGTAATTTCTTTAATAAACGTAAGCGGATCATTGATTCTGACGCAATAGCTGCCAAAAGCACGTAGTCTGACAGCGCCAAACTCTTTATCGCGTAACATGATCGGGTTTTTAGTGCCCCACTTTAAATCCACAAAGCGGCGCATATTGAAGAAATAGACTTCTGCTTTAAACGGACTTTGAAAGCCATGCGGCCAGTGTTCCAGCGTAGTCAGAATTGGCATGTTGCTGGTCTTTAGTTCATACAGCCCAGGTTCAAAAAAATCAGCGGCTTTTCCTTCATTCACTAAAATAGCGACCTGGGATTCACGAACAGTTAATTTCGCCCCGTATTTAATTTCATTGCCATAGCGTTCAAAGCGGTAGACCATGGTATTGCTCGACTTATCCAGCCATTCAATAACATCAACAAATTCGCCAAACAGTTTATCAAATAGTCCCATTTTTCTCTCCGACTGTGTCGTTTAAACGGATTGGCTTGCTTCAGTTTTGGTAACTCTGCTTGCCGCGGAAGACAGTGTTTTGTGTAATTCTGCTTCACACTCCTGCAGTTGTATAACCGCATCAGCACGCATTTTTTTACCTTCATCGGCAATCTGCAAGCTTTCATTAATGGTTTCAATCAAGGTGTTATTTGCTTTTTTAACGGATTCAAGATCAAAAACACCGCGCTCTAATTCCTTACGAGTCTCAGCATTGGCTTGTTTAAGGTTTTGTGCATTTGCTTCCAGTAAATCATTGGTCAGGTCTGTTGCCGCTTGTAAGGTTCCTGCCGCATCGGATGAACGATAGATGGCTACTGCCGTTGCTAATTGTTGGCGCCAAAGTGGAATGGTATTGACAATCGTAGAGTTAATCTTGTTTACCAGCCCTTTGTCATTGTCCTGAACCAGGCGAATGCCCGGTAAGCTTTGCATGGCGACCTGACGGGTTAGACGCAAGTCATGCACACGTCGTTCCAGATCGTCTCTTGAGGCGCGTAAATCTCTTAATTCCTGAGCTTCAATAATGGCTTCCGAGCTTTCTGCAGCCAAAGCTTTCGCGGGGATAACCTGCTCATCCAGTTGCTTTAATTTTTCATCACCTGCGGAGATATAAAGATCAAGGTTATGAAAATATTCCAGATTAGCCTCGTACAGTCTGTCGAGCATGGTAATGTCAGTTAATAATGTAGTTTTATGCGTGTCCAGTTTGTTGGTAATGGTGTCTATCTGTTTGCGTACGTCTTCATATTTTTGCAAAAATTTGGCAACGGGTTTAGTTTTACCCAGTAGTTTGGCAAAAAAACCTGCTTTTTTGTTAGGATCTAAAGCATCAACATCAAAGCCACGTAAAGTGGAAACCATTTCATTTAAGTCTCCTCCTGCTGAGCCCATATCCTTATTTTTGACTCCTTCCAACATTTTGTCCGAGATAGTGGTTAGCTCTTCCTGGGCTTTGCTACCAAAATAAATAATGGATTTGCTGTCGCTAATATCTATTTCAGCCAGTTTACTTTCAATGAGCGCCTTGCTGTCCTTGTCAGATTGCTCATAAGTCAAAATATCCTTGCCTACGCCAGGCACAATCTCATTAAAAACTGTACTGCCTGGAATAGTAAGATCATCTGTTGCCGTAGTTTGTTCGCTCATGGGACTTGCCTGTTATTGTTTGTTGTGAGAAACGAGGGTTAAATAACCCCTTCATGTTTTAGCTGGGCAGCTAAAACTTCGATTTGTACATCAAGGTCGAGTACATCATCTTCTAATAACTTGTGTTTCTGTTCAATAAAAACAGATTCTATCGTTTGTAGTACATTTTCAAAATTTTTACTTAACTGCTCGGATTGATGCTTTCTTTGCATGTCTGCATAGCCTTCAGTCACTTTTAATGCGCCATCAAGATAGATATTCAGAAATTTTCTCGCTCTTCTGATATCGCCAGGACTTTCTTCAAGCATGCCGATAATGTCCCGAGCGTGATCGCAAATGATGCGGATGCGTTTATTAAAGTTAAGGTTGTTAATTTGCTTATTGGCCTGTTCAATACCGTAAATTTGCGCTTCTGCTTCATCAATCGTTGCTGATATTTCATCAGCTGTATAGCCATGCGAGCCTGCAATCATTTTTTCCTGACGCGGGTCAAGTCCATATAATAAAATCATGCCTGCCAAAGCGCCAAGGCCAAAAGCAATGGCTACAAAAAAGGAATTACCTGCTCCGATAAAAGCGATGACTGTCGTTGTCGCTGCAACAATGCCAGCGGCAAAGGTTTTTAGTGGCCATTTAGGCGCCCGGGTGATTTTTTTTTGCTGATATTCGACTTCCGCGGCAATTCCTTTACGCAACAGGCTGGCTGCTAATAGATAGCCGGCACAGCCACTTATATTGGTAATAATGCGTATAAAGTCACCATATACAAAGGACAGTATAGCGGCCGGTATCAGCGCCAGAGGGAGTATATAGAGTAATAATCCGCGACTGCTGTGTAGCAAACCCTGGATATTTTTTCTCTGATACGGTTTGGGCTTTCTTAGTTGCTCTGTTTTATTCATGACGGCTGTTTGATTATGGGTACGATTAGCTCTATTTTTGTTGATAATTTGAATGACTGCCAAAAGGAGTGACCTTATATAAGGATTGGCAAGTGGCAAGACTAACAGTGGTTATAAGTAACAATAGGCCAATAATAGAACGTAATGGTTTAGACATAGATCAATAATATCCTGTTTTACATTTTCCAGAGATAAAGAATTAAGCCATATAATTGATCTGGCGGTCAAATAATTAGTTGTTAATAGTAAAAGGTTAGTGGTGCTAACACTATTTATTGAACAATTGAGAAGCATATTGAATGACCATTGGGTGATATGTTGTTTGCAAAAAGCTCTAACATAATCCGGAAACGAGATAATCCAGTCCTCGTGTTTTTGCAAGCCTCGCAGCAGCAGATCTTTGCAACTTCGCAAGGTGGCAACAAGAGGAATAAAATCACGCAAGCCCAATGTTCTCACCGTAACGTGTTGTTGTATAGAAGGTAAGTGGATCAGGAGGTAGTTGACTATCTTGCCCTGTGAAGAGACGCATGCCGGATTTTCAGAGCACTTGAATCCAGTCTAATAAAATCAAAAGCTTACTGACTTTTTAAGGTAATAAGATGAGACTTAAATGCGTAGGTAGGTGCTGAGCTTGCGAAGCCCAACAGGATATTTCGCCGAATTTAATGGGCTTCGTGCCTCATGCCAACCTATATTAGACTTACAGGGTGTCCAGTTATTTTCTGTGAGATCAGGTTGTCTGATTTTTGGTTGGAGTAACTACAACTCTTTTAACTCTTAGTGCTGTAGTCATGCAGGCGTTATGAATCGAGGTATGCAGATAAAGCTATACTATTTGTAAGGTTTGATGCCGTTGAATTCATGGTGACAGGAAGGAGGATAAAACTTCGAATCAGCAACAGGAAATAGAGTCAGTCAGGATGATTTGCTTCCTTTGCTTTATTGCATATATATGTTTATTTATGTTTAAATATGTATTTAATTAAGTAGATAATAATCGTGGTGTAATTATGCATGGATATGATAGTTATAAACAAGAGATTGATGATATTTTAAAGTCTCACGAATCAATGCCAGGAAATTTGTTGCCTATTCTGCATGCTATTCAGGATTCTCTAGGCTATATCCCAGGTGACTCAGTACCTGTTATTGCCCTAGCTTTAAATCAGTCGAATGCTGAAATTCACGGGGTGATCAGCTTTTACCACTATTTTCGCCAAACACCCCCCGGCAAAAATACTATTCGACTGTGCCGTGCTGAATCCTGTCAGGCCATGAATGGCAAAGCGCTGGAAAAATATGCACAAAAACAACTTGAAATTGACTGGCATGAAACTACTAGCGATGGTCAGTTTTCTTTAGAGCCGTTTTATTGCTTAGGTAACTGCGCTTGTTCTCCCGCCTTGTCGGTTAATAATGAAGTCTATGGCCGTGTGACTCCTCAACGATTTGATGAAGTAATTGCCAGTTACAGAGAGGCAGCAGAATGATTCGAGTATTTATTTCCCGCGATTCCACGGCCTTGTCATTAGGTGCTAATCTGGTGGCGGATAACCTGCAAAAAGTAGTTGCTGATAAAGGTTTGGATATTGAGCTTGTGCGCAATGGCTCACGCGGACTTTTTTGGCTGGAGCCCTTGATTGAAGTAGAAACTGCTTCGGGACGTGTTGCCTATGGGCCTGTGCAGACCAGTGATATTCCCTCTTTAATAGATAACGGTATGCTGCAGGGTAAAGACCACCCGTTGTATCTTGGCGATATAGAAGCTCTGCCTTATTTTAAAGATCAACATCGTTTAACTTTCGCGCGTGTCGGTAAAACTAACCCCGTTTCGCTTGATGATTATGTGGCACATGATGGCTATATAGGTTTGAACAATGCCTTGAGTTTAACGCCTGAAGATATTGTTAAACAAGTAACCGATTCCGGTTTACGCGGCCGAGGTGGTGCGGCATTTCCTACCGGTATTAAATGGAATACCGTACTTAATGCGCCTGGGGAACAAAAATATATTGTTTGTAATGCGGACGAAGGTGATTCGGGTACATTTTCCGACAGAATGATTATGGAAGGTGATCCGTTTGTATTAATCGAAGGTATGACTATTGCCGGTTTGGCAGTAGGTGCAACGCGCGGTTATATCTATTTGCGTATTGAATATCCGCATGCCTATGTAGCTTTAAATGAAGCCATTCAATCCGCTTATGAAAGGGGTTATTTGGGTGATGATATTTTAGGCAGTGGCAAAGCGTTTCATCTGGAAGTGCGCCGCGGTGCGGGGGCGTATATTTGCGGCGAAGAGACGTCATTGCTGGAAAGTCTGGAAGGCAAGCGCGGGTTAGTGCGCTTTAAGCCACCATTACCAGCGATTATTGGCTTATTTGGTAAACCAACGGTGGTTAACAATGTTATCTCTTTAGCTTCGGTTCCAATTATTTTAGATAAAGGTGGTGATTATTATCGTGATTACGGCATGGGCCGTTCACGCGGTACTTTACCTATACAGTTAGCTGGAAATATCAAATATGGCGGCTTATTTGAAGTCGCTTTTGGTATAACTTTACGTGAAATACTGTATGACTATGGCGGTGGTTCGGCGAGCGGCCGGCCTATCAGAGCCGTGCAAGTAGGCGGGCCATTAGGCGCTTATATGCCTGAGTCGCAATTTGACACACCTCTGGATTATGAGTCGTTTAGTGCGATTGAGGCCGTATTAGGGCATGGCGGTATTGTCGTTCATGACGATAGTGTAGATATGGCCGAAATGGCACGCTACGCGATGGAGTTTTGCGTCGAAGAATCCTGCGGGAAATGTACGCCCTGCCGTATTGGCTCAGTCCGAGGGGTTGAAGTAATAGATCGCATTGTGAAAGGTATACAAAAAGATAAAAATACCACTTTGCTGCGTGATTTGTGCGACACCATGATAGCAGGCTCACTTTGCGCAATGGGTGGCATGACGCCTTATCCGGTCTTAAGTGCGTTAAATTATTTTCCTGAAGATTTTGGCATTAACGTAGATGCAGATGCAGCCTGATGCGATAAAACTGGAGTGTTATTATGACCTTAAATAAAGAAATAGATTACGGCACACCGGCTAGCCTTGCTGATAAGCAAGTGACTCTGGAAGTTGATGGCCACAAGGTAACGGTCGCAGAAGGGACTTCGGTGATGCGTGCTGCCACAGAAGCGGGCGTGAATATCCCTAAACTCTGTGCGACAGATAGTCTCGATCCTTTCGGTTCATGCCGCATGTGTCTGGTGCAAATTGAAGGCGCGCGCGGTTATCCAGCCTCTTGTACCACACCTGTTTATGAGGGTATGAAAGTCTGTACGCAAAACGACAAACTGGCGGATATTCGCCGTGGTATTGCAGAATTATATATCTCCGATCATCCATTGGATTGTTTAACCTGTTCGGCAAATGGTAACTGCGAATTGCAAGATACTGTGGGCGAAGTGGGTTTACGTGAAGTGCGTTACGGTTATGAAGGTGAAAATCATCTTGATGCTGCTAAAGATACGAGCAACCCTTATTTTAGTTTCGATCCGGCAAAATGTATCGTTTGTTCACGCTGTGTACGTGCATGCGAAGAAACGCAAGGTACCTTTGCGCTAACAATCGATGGTCGGGGTTTTGATTCCAAAATTTCAGCCGGACAAAACCAGAGTTTTCTTGAATCGGAATGTGTATCTTGCGGTGCCTGTGTGCAAGCCTGTCCGACTGCTACCTTGATGGAAAATTCGATCATTGAAAAAGGTCAACCGGAACACAGTGTTATTACTACCTGCGCTTATTGTGGTGTCGGATGTTCTTTCCGTGCTGATATGAAAGGTGAAGAAGTTATTCGTATGGTGCCGGATAAAAACGGTCATGCTAATCATGGTCATTCCTGTGTTAAAGGTCGCTTTGCTTTTGGTTATGCGACTCATAAAGACCGCATTACACAACCGATGATTCGGGAACACATTACCGATCCGTGGCAGGAAGTGAGCTGGGAAGAAGCAATTCAGTTTGCCGCTGACAAACTCAAAGGCTTGCAAGCAAAATACGGTCAGGATTCTATTGGCGGGATTACTTCATCACGCTGTACCAATGAAGAAACCTATTTGATGCAAAAACTCATCCGCGCAGGTTTTGGTAATAATAATGTCGACACTTGTGCTCGAGTTTGTCATTCTCCGACTGGCTATGGTTTAAAAAGCACCTTTGGTGAATCATCAGGTACACAAAATTTTGATTCGGTACTAAAAGCCGATGTTATTTTAGTCATGGGCGCTAATCCAACGGATGGTCATCCCGTTTTTGGCTCTATGATGAAACGTCGTTTACGTGAAGGCGCTAAGCTGATTGTCATAGATCCGCGTAATATTGATCTGGTTAAAACTCCGCATGTTAAAGCCGATTACCATTTGAAATTACGCCCGGGTACTAATGTCGCTGTCGTCACAGCGATGGCGCATGTTATCGTGACTGAAGGTTTAGCCGATGAGGCGTTTATTGGCGAGCGTTGCGATACAGAATCGTTTGCTAAATGGCAAACTTTTGTTGCCAAAGCTGAAAATTCCCCCGAAGCGGTCGCAGAACTTACTGGGGTTAATGCTGAAACACTTCGCGCAGCTGCACGTATATATGCAACGGGCGGTAATGCAGCTATCTATTATGGTTTAGGCGTTACCGAGCATAGTCAAGGCTCGACCACAGTCATTGGAATTGCAAACTTAGCGATGGCAACCGGTAATATTGGCCGTGAAGGAGTGGGCGTTAATCCATTACGCGGACAAAACAACGTACAGGGTTCTTGTGATATGGGGTCGTTTCCGCATGAGTTTGTTGGTTACCGTCATGTGTCTGATCAGGAAACTCGCGCTTTATTTGAGGCGGCCTGGGGCGTAAAGCTACAGTCTGAGCCTGGATTACGTATCCCTAATATGTTTTCCGCGGCTATTGATGGTAGTTTTAAAGGTTTATATATTCAAGGTGAAGATATTGCTCAATCTGATCCGGATATTAATCATGTGCATCATGCCTTACGCCAAATGGAATGCATTATCATTCAGGATTTATTTTTAAACGAAACGGCTAAATTTGCTCATGTATTTTTGCCGGGATCTTCCTTTTTAGAAAAAAATGGTACCTTTACGAATGCCGAACGACGTATTTCACCCGTCAGAAAAGTGATGACACCGTTTGCAGTTAAAGAAGACTGGGAAGTGACGCAGGATTTATCCAATGCTTTGGGTTATCCTATGAATTACCAGCATCCATCAGAAATTATGGATGAGATTGCACAATTAACACCACAGTTTGCCCATGTTTCTTACGCTAAGATAGACGCTGAAGGTAGCATTCAATGGCCGTGTAATGACAGTGCGCCCAATGGCACGCCGACCATGCACGCTGATGAATTTGTGCGCGGCAAAGGCAAGTTCATGCTGACTGAATATATCCCAACTGAAGAGCGCACTAGCAGAAAATATCCACTGATATTAACCACCGGCCGCATTTTGTCGCAATACAATGTTGGGGCGCAAACGCGACGCACTGAAAATGTTATTTGGCATGAAGAAGATCGCCTAGAGATTCATCCGCATGATGCAGAGCTTCGTGGCATTGCTGACCATGACTGGGTAGGCATCAAAAGTCGTTCTGGTGAAACTGTACTACGCGCTTTAATTAGTGAACGTATGCAACCGGGCGTTGTTTATACCACCTTTCATTTTCCACATTCCGGGGCTAATGTCATTACGACTGATAATTCAGACTGGGCAACCAACTGTCCTGAATACAAAGTGACCGCTGTGCATGTGGCCAAAGTCAGCCAGCCTTCTGAGTGGCAAAAAAGCTATCGTGCTTTTAGTGAAACACAAGAGTCTTTATTGGAAAATCGTATTTCACTTAACGAACACGAGTAGATATTAATGGATCCTGTGGTGACCGAGTTAGGTTGGGCCAGTTATCGACAAGGTACCGTGGATAGCTGGCGGGGTGAAAGTCATATCCGTCTGGAAGACTATGTCGCAGAAGAAGTGCCTATTGCTCTGGTTTATAACACCAGACCGCATGTCGTTATGTTGGCAACACCGTTAAATCTAGAAGATTTTGCTTTGGGATTTAGTCTGACGGAGGAAATCGTTTTAGACTCAGCTGAACTTATGTCTATACGCGTGGTACAAAGAGCAAAAGGCATAGAAGTGAGAATGCGTATTCCACCACATCGTTTTGCCCTGATTGAAAATAAAAGCCGCAATATGACCGGGCGCACAGGTTGCGGGTTATGTGGGACAACTACCTTAGATCAGGCGATACGCAAACCGCATCCTGTGGGTAAGGGCTTTAGTCTGGATGCTGACACAATGATGGCAGCACTTGCAGAAATGCAACAACAGCAATCTTTGCATCAACTTACAGGTGCGGTTCACGCGGCGGCCTGGTTAATACCTAATGCCGGTATTAAGATGATTCGTGAAGATATTGGTCGTCATAATGCTCTGGACAAGCTGATAGGAACCCTGTCTCGAACAAACTGTCAATTTAACTCGGGCTGTTTGCTGGTGACTAGTCGCGCTAGCTATGAAATGGTACAAAAAGCGGCAACTGTCGGCATTACTATTATGGCGGCAATTTCAGCACCTACTGCGCTGGCGATTAAATTAGCCGATGAGTGTGGTTTAACCTTAATTGGCTTTGCGCGTAACAACAAGCATATTATCTATACGCATCCCCATCGTATTCAACATTATCAAAGTATGGTTTCCTAAAAATGGATATACAAAATCTAGTCAAAATGGCCAATAATATCGGCTTTTTTTTTAAATCTGAGCCTGACCATACATTAGCAGTCGCAAGTGTTGAACAGCATTTAAAAAATTTCTGGGATCCGCGTATGCGTGTCGAAATTATTAACTATGCACAACAAGGTGGCATGGAATTAATAGATATTGTCGATGAAGCGGTGCACAAATTAGCGCAACAGAAATAGACGTATCTCGACATAAATTCATGACAGTTGTTGCCGCTATATAAATCATTAATTTGGCTGAAACACGACAAAAAAAGCGCATTGCTTTCATTCCCTTATAAATTGTCTGATAATATTCAGTACAATTCATAAGGAGATACTGTTTTGCAAGAATTAATGACGGTTCAAGAAGTCGCTGATTATTTACGCATAAAAGAACGAAAAGTCTATGATTTACTGGCGCAGAAGCTCATTCCCTGTACGCGTGTAACCGGAAAATGGCTGTTTCCTCGCTTTCAAATTGATCGCTGGCTGGAGAAAAACAGCGAAATACAACATCAAACTCTTGCGCATCAAGCGTCTTCGCCTCCCTTATTATTAGTCGGTAGTCATGATTTACTTTTAGAATGGGCTTTGCGCGAGTGTCATTTTCCGTTTGCAATTCAAACCACTGGCAGTTCAGAAGGCTTGGCTGACTTTATCAATGAGCAAGCCATGCTTTGTGGTTTACATCTTTTGGACCCTGAAAGTGAGCAATACAATATACCGATTATTCAGCAAAAACTGGATAATCAGCCCGTCGTATTAATTGCATGGGCTCGTCGCCAACAAGGCCTTTTGGTGGCTGCTGGCAATCCCTTAGGGATACAAAAAATCAGTGATTTACGTGACAAAAAAGTCAAGCTGATTGATCGTCAAGCGGGGGCTGGTAGTTATATTTTATTGGAAACCTTGCTGCAGCGTGATGGTATCAGTAAAGAAACCTTAACATTCTTAACTCAGCCCGCTTATAGTCATACTGATATCGGTGACGCTATTGCTCACGGTAAGGCGGACGCTGGTATCGCTATTGAAGCAGTGGCCAGACAGTTTCAACTCGATTTTATTCCCTTGGTTTATGAGCAATTTGATTTACTGATCCATCATCGTCATTATTTTGATACGCCTTTCCAGTCACTGCTAAACTTCACCAAAGATAAACGCTTTCAGGAAAAAGCACAAGAACTTGCAGGTTACGATATTTCTTCGTTAGGGGCGGTACGTTATAATTGCCAGTCATCCAGGTAGAATCAGGAATAGCATGAATCTTTTTTGTGGCTTTCAGGAATATATGTATTGCTTAGCTACCACTGATAAACTGATGGCTGTACTATATAAAGACGGGCACGAAAAAGACCTTTGCCCATCCTACAAGTTGCTCATATTATTTCGTGCATGTTCCTTAGTGATTCAATTTACAGGTAATGTCTCAGCCCTTATTGAGCCTGGTTGGCTAATATTTAAAAAGCGTTGACTCTATATTTATTAAGAGTGATTTTCATAAGATTTTAGCAGGCTTAGCAAATCCGTTTCCTGCAAAATTGGAATTTCCAATTCCTGCGCCTTGGTTAACTTAGATCCTGCTGCTGCGCCTGCAACGACATAATCCGTTTTTTTGGAAACACTGCCTGACACTTTTGCACCCAGAGATTGTAAAGCCTGCTTTGCTTCATTTCGATCCATTTGAGTCAAGGTGCCTGTTAACACAAAGGTTTTACCTGCAAGAGGTACGTTTTGTTGCGCTTTAGCAGGTATTTCAGGCCAATGAATACCTGCGGCTAAAAGTGCCTGAATAACTTCCTGATTGTGTCTTTGGCGAAAAAACGTGACGATATGTTTTGCTACAATCTCACCAACATCATCAACTCGCTCCAGATCTTCTATAGATGCTTTTTGGATAGCATCCAGCGTTAGAAAATGTTCAGCCAGGTTTTTTGCGGTGGCATCACCTACTTCTCGAATGCCAAGTGCCAGTATAAATTTAGCCAGGGTAGTTTTTTTGCATTGCTCTATTGCATTCAGCAGATTTTCTACTTTTTTGGCTGCCATACGTTCAAGTGGCATAAGTTGTTCGGCTTTGAGGGTAAATAAATCTGCCGGATTATTAATCAGCTGCTCATCTACCAGTTGTTCGACTACTTTCACACCCAGGCCATCTATATTCATGGCTTTACGCGATGCAAAATATTTTATCGCTTCCTTACGTTGAGCCGCACAATATAGGCCGCCTGTACAGCGGGCTATTGCTTCACCTTCTATGCGTTCAATTTCCGAATCACAAACGGGACAGGTGACAGGAAATATAATTTCTTTTTGTACCCCGGAGCCGGGGATTGCTTTTACAATTTGCGGAATAACATCCGCAGCACGTCTGATAATCACAGTATTACCGATTTTTAGTTTCAGACGCTCTATTTCATCAGCATTATGTAAACTGGCGCGACTGACAGTTACACCACCAACAAATACCGGTTCTAAAATAGCTACCGGGGTAATTGCTCCGGTTCTACCCACTTGAAATTCAACATCAAGTAATTGCGACTGTTCTTCCTGAGCGGGAAACTTATGTGCTGTAGCCCAGCGAGGGGCGCGAGCAACAAAGCCAAGTTGTTCTTGCAAGGCAATAGCATCGACTTTATAAACAATCCCATCTATTTCATAAGGGAGAGTCGCACGTTTTTCTAGCAGTTGATGATAGGCGGAAATACATCCTTTTGCGCCATTTTGTAATGTTACTTCAGCGGTTAACGGTAAGCCCCAGGCTTTTAATTGCAGCAAACGTTGATAATGGCTCTCAGCCAAATTACCACCTTCCATAATGCCTATACCGTAACTGTAGAAAGCAAGCGGCCTGTGTGCGGTGACATTAGAATCCAGCTGGCGCAGGCTCCCTGCTGCAGCATTGCGTGGATTTACAAACCCTTTGGTATCAGAGTCTCTTGCCTGCTGGTTAAAAGCATGGAAGTCCTTAATTGGCATAATGACTTCGCCACGCACTTCAAGCCGCTCTGGGATATCGCTACCTTGTAGTGTATGCGGAATATTTTTTATGGTTTTGACATTATAGGTAACATCTTCGCCTATACTTCCATCACCTCGTGTCGCTGCTCGAACCAGTTTGCCCTGTTGGTACAAAAGGCTGATCGCCAGGCCATCTAATTTAGGTTCTACGCAAAAAGTTAGTTCATGGGTATTTTTTAAGCGATTTTGAATACGCTCAATAAATTCATCAAGTTCCTGCTCGGAATATACATTACCTAAAGATAGCATGGCCATTTCATGCTTTACCTTGCTAAAGGAGCTTAATACCGGGCCGCCTACCGTTAGACTGGGGGAATCCGTGGCTGCATATTGGGGATATTGTTCCTCTAGTTCACGTAAGGATCGAATTTGTCTATCATATTCCGCATCAGTAATAGTGGGTGTATCCAGGGTGTAATATGCGTAGTTATGTGCTTGAATTTGCTGGCGTAGCGTGGCTATTTTAGAAGCGATGGATTCTGTCATGTGATGAATGGTTACGTTTTAATTCACAAACTGATAACATAGTAACATTGGTATTTTTACAAGCTGAGAAAAAATTTTGAAAGATGATTTCTTAACGGATTTAATGGTTTTACAAAGCCACTTAGACGCTATGCTTGAACGTATGCAGTCTAATAGTATCACGTTGAAACGCTTTCAGACGTTTGAAATAGAATTACTGAACCTTAATTCTTTAGCTGAAATGCTAGATTATATTCTAAATTCCCAGGATTTTTTTAAACTTGATTATATTGGTTTTTGCATTGTTGATGCAAAGAAGGAGATAAGGTCATTCCTGGTAAATAATGACTATGATTTAGAAAGCAAACCACGGTTAATTTTCATGGAAAATCATCAGGTCATGAACCTGGCTTTTGGTTCTTTACTTAGCTCATATATAGGCGCTTATAAAACAGAAAAATGTGCTGATTTTTTTCTGCAGGATGAAAAAAAATTAGCAAGTGTTACAGTTATTCCTCTGGTTAGAAAAGGGAAATTTATTGGTGCATTGTCCATGGGAAGTTTTGATCCTGAGCGGTTTGTAGATGGCATGAGTACTGATTTTATTGAACATATGACTTACGTTCTGGGAGTATGTTTAGAAAATCATTTGAATTATGAAGTGATGAAATCCAGTAGTTTGGTTGATACCTTGACCGGGGTGAATAATCGCCGTTTTCTTGAGCAACGCTTAGGTGAAGAGATTGACAGGGCTCAAAGAAATAATGAGGCTTTAACCTGTTTCTTTCTAGATATTGATTTCTTTAAAAAAATAAATGATGACTTTGGCCACCAGGCTGGTGATCAAGTGTTGGTTTCTGTTGCAGCAGTTATTCGTGAGCAGTTACGTAATAGCGATGTTTTAGCGCGCTATGGTGGTGACGAATTTATTGCTTTACTTGGGAATATTGAAGAATCAATGGCAATTGATATTGCGGAAAGAATAAGAGGTGAAATTAAAGACTTAGTCGTGGATTTCCAGGAGGCTTCCATTAAGACGACGATTTCAATCGGTAGTGTGACTTATAAACCTTCTATAGGACGTAAGCATTTAACAGCTGAAAAAATAGGTGAAGACCTAATTAAAAAAGCGGATAAAGCATTATATTTAGCAAAAAATCAAGGAAGAGATAAAGTTGTTTCATCTGGTGTTACTTCTGATTATTTAGCATTAGCTAACTTATTTAAATAGCATAATCAGTATAACAATAAATTAGCTGAGTAATATTCTAGAGTGGTGTGCTGAATATTCTGAGAATTATTATAAGTGCATTCTTGCATCCTGATATTATAACCCCGGTATCTTGCAAAAATTGTTCTTGATAACTCATGTTGAGCGCTGTGGGTTTTTGATTCACAGGTAAATGATTTCAATTACTAGCTTTTAATTTTTTCGGAGTTTTATATGATTCGACAAATGGTCAGGCATCATAATATCCTTTCCATCGTTGGCAATATTATTACTGTCAGTGTTTCGAGTAAGGAAGAAAGCACTGATGCGGTAACGCGGTTTGGTGATTTAGCTATAGTCGAGGATGAGTTATTTACTTCGATCGCTCAAGTTATAAAAATCGATCGCGACGAAATTGCTTTACAGGTTTTTTTTGGTACGCAAGGGGTTTCTAATGCCGCCTCGATTCGTTTTTTAGGGACAGCCATGAAGGTCACTTATTCGGCAGATATTTTGGGCCGAATATTTAATAGTATGGGAGAGCCAATGGATGGCGGATCCAGACTGGAACATGACCCAAAAGTAGCGATTGATGGGCCCTCTGTCAACCCAGTAAAGCGCATTCTTGCCTCTAAAATGATTCGTACTAATGTACCGATGATTGATGTTTTCAATTGTCTGGTCGAGAGTCAAAAAATTCCTATTTTTTCCGTTTCAGGAGAACCTTACAATGCCTTTTTAGCGCGTATTGGTATTCAGGCCGATGCCGATATTGTGGTGTTTGCGGGATTAGGTCTGATCTTTGATGATTTTCATTATTTTCAGGCGCAGTTTGAAGATGCGGGTGTATTTGCGCGTACGGTGATGTTTTGTAATCTCGCCTCAGATCCGATTGTAGAGCGTTTGCTGGTGCTGGATATGGCATTGGCTGTGGCCGAGCGTTTTGCCGTCGAAGAAGGTAAACGGGTATTGGTTTTAGCGACCGATATGACGGCTTATGCAGATGCTATGAAAGAGGTGGGTATTTCCATGGAACGGGTTCCAGCCAACCGTGGTTATATGGGCGATTTATACTCGCAATTGGCGCGTCGCTATGAAAAAGCCTGTGATTACGATGGCGCTGGTTCGGTCACTATTTTATCAGTGACTACCATGCCAGGTGATGATGTAACGCATCCAGTGCCTGATAACACAGGTTATATTACCGAAGGACAGTTTTATTTGCATGATCATATGCTTGATCCTTTTGGCTCATTATCACGTTTAAAACAGCATGTGATTGGCAGCAGTACCCGAGAGGATCATTCGCAAATTATGAATACCATGATCCGTTTTTATTCAGGCGCGGTGGAAGCGGAACAAAAACAAGCCATGGCATTTGATTTATCGGTGTTTGATGAAAAACAAATCAAATTTGGCGGCTTATTTAGAGAGCGATTTATGCGCCTGGATGTGTCTATCGCCCTGGAAGAAGCTCTGGATTTATGTTGGCAAACACTGGCGGAGTGTTTTGATGAAACTGAATTGTTAATGAAGCAAGTCTTCATCGATAAATACTTTCCCAAGATAAAAAATTCTAATGGCTAGGTTAGCGTACAGTAAGGCATCTTTAAGTAAATTAGGCACAAAACTGAAGCGTTATAAGAAGTTTTTGCCTTCTTTGGATTTAAAGCGTCAACAATTAGCGGCTGAACGTAAGAAGGCGCAGGTACGATTGCAGCAGACAGAATTGGATATAGAACAATGTTATAAACAAACAGCTGCCATGTTGCCGATGATGGCGGATAAAAGCATTCCTGTGGCAGATCTGGTTAAATTAACACAAGTTGAAATAGGCGAAGAGAATGTGGTCGGTGTGCATGTCCCGGTATTGGATAAAATGACTGTTGATATACGGCCGTACTCACTCTTTACTGAACCGCATTGGGTAGATCAGCTAGTCGTTCAGTTGAAGCTTATGATGGAATTAAAAATACGTCAGAAAATTGATGCTCAACGTGTTGAAATTTTAGGCCTGGCACTTAAAAAAGTGACTCAGCGGGTTAATTTATTCGATAAGGTATTGATACCGCAAGCCCAGCAGGATATCCGTAAAATTCGTATATATCTTTCGGATATGGATACAGCTGGCGTTGTGCGCGCTAAAAGTACCAAACAAAAACGTCTTAGAGAGGCTGGTTAAATGGCTATTGTATCGCTTAATAAAGTAACTCTCTGTGGGCTAATCGCTGATAAATCGCTTGTTTTAGATAAGCTGCAAAGTTTGGGTGCAACGCATCTTATTCCCCTGGCGGGCAAGGTAAGCAAGTCTGATAATGTGCCTGCGCACAATATTGAAGATGCGCTGACTGCGTTAAAGTATTTGCAGCAATGCCCCAAAAAGCGTCATCAAGTGACACAGCCTGAAGGTTTTGAATTCAAAACTGTCGTGCAGGAGGTTGTGTTGCTGAAAAATACTTTGCTTGATTTATTAGACCAGCACGAATTTTTACAGCAACGCATTAAAGAAGTTTCCTTATGGGGAGATTTTTCCTTTGCTGAAGACGGGCAATTGCAGGGTTATAAACTTTGGTTTTATATTGTACCGAAGCGCTTAATGAAAGTTGTCCGTCAGGTTGATATGATTTGGCAAATGGTTAATCAAACCAATACGGATGCTTATGTCGTTGTTATAGCGAAAGATGAACCAGCAAGTAAAGCGATGCCGGTGCCTAGAACGCATGTCGGCAGTTTATCTTTATCTCAATTACGTAAAGATCTGGATGATACTGAACTAGCGATTGAAGATGCTTATGCCAAACGTGAATACTTAACGCGTTGGATGTCGTTAATTATGTTAAATTTGGCGGCCTATGAGAATCAGTCGGCTTTAGATGGCGCGCATTTACTTACTCGAGACGAGCCTGATGTTTTTGTTGTACAGTCATGGGTTGCTGTAGAAGATATACCGCGAATTGAAAAGTTTTCCAATGAACATCGCCTGGCGTTGTTAATTGAAGACCCGGATGGCGTGGAACAGCCACCGACCTTATTAAAAAATACCACAACGTTTGCCGGCGGTGAAGAAGTAGTGAAATTCTATCAAACGCCAAATTATTATAGTTGGGATCCTTCCATTGTGGTGTTTTTTTCCTTTGCCTTGTTTTTTGCCATGATCCTGTCCGATGCAGGTTATGCTGCATTGTTTATGAGCATTTTAGCGTTTAAATGGCAGCGCATGGGACGCACAACTCAGGGTATGCGTTTCAGGATGTTACTGTTTTTTACCTTAGTCACTTCTGCCATTTGGGGAATAATGGTCGGTAGTTACTTTGGCTTTGCGCCCGCTCCAGAGCAATTGGCCGCGAAGTTACATGTTCTGGATATGAATGATTTTGACGCCATGATGCGTATTTCTATTTTCGTCGGTGTGGTGCATATTGCTTTGGCAAACCTGGTGCATGCCTATCAGCTTAAACATAAAACAAGGCGGTTTGCAGCTTTAGGCTGGGCTTTTTTTGTCGTCGGTGGGTTTGTATATTGGCTGGCGCAATCCAGTGAAAGCAATATTTTAGAGCAAACGGCTTATGGGCTGTTATCTGTTGCGGCTTTTTGTTTATTATTATTCAGTGGTGAACGTAAAATTCAGAAACCGTTGGATATAGTGTTACGTTTATTTGATGGGATTAAAAATTTAACCAGTATTACCAAAATATTTGGTGATGTTTTGAGTTATATGCGTTTATTTGCCTTAGGACTGGCAAGTGCGTCTTTAGCTATTACATTTAATCAGCTAGCTGAGCAGGTTTATCATGCGGTGCCGGGTATGGGTTTATTATTCAGTATTCTTATTTTGCTCATTGGGCATACGCTGAATATTATGTTGGGCATTATGAGTGGCGTAGTGCATGGTTTGCGCCTGAACTTTATTGAGTTTTATAACTGGAGTGTCTCTGATGAGGGCTATCCGTTTAAAGCATTTTCTAAAAAAGAGGGTTATTAATGACTGATTTTATTGTTGTTTTAGGTTGGATAGGCTTGTATGCACCAATGGCTTTAGGTGCTATAGGGAGTATTATTGGCTGTGCGACAGCCGGACAGGCCGCTATTGGCGCAATGTTAGATACGGACAGCGGTTATGGTCGTTATGTGGGTGTCTCTGCCATGCCTTCGTCGCAGGTTATTTACGGTATTGTCGTCATGTTTACCTTAAACAGACCAGTAACAGCAGACGTGTCTCCGGGTTTATTTGCCATTGGTGTGCTCGCTGGAATAGCCTTAATGGCGAGTGCTATTTATCAAGGTCAATGTTGCGCATCGGCGATTCATGCGACTAAATCCAAGCCAGAAATTTTTGGTTTATCGATTGCTCCTGCGGCGATTGTTGAAGGTTTTGCGGTTTTTGCCTTTATCTTTGCGCTAGTCATTAGCGCCAATATTCCTCAGGCTGTAGCATAAGGATAATCAGGTATGAGTGAGCAAAATACAAAAGTCACCTCGTCGGGTGTAGAAAGTTTAATTGAACGTTTACGTGAACAAGGCGTTTCTGCGGGACAAGAACGGGCGGAAAGTATTGTTATCGATGCGCAGAAGCGGGCGGAATGGATTATTGAAGAAGCTGAGTTAGAGGCGCAACAAATAATCGATAAGGCTAAACAACAAAGTGATGCCTTACGTGCCGCAGGTGAGGATGCATTAAAACTTGCTACTAGAGATTCTTTGTTAAAGTTACGAGACACATTATTGGGTAGTTTTAGCAAAGAAGTGAAACGTGTCGTCGGGCAAAAAATGGAGCAAGATGCTTTTTTGGAGCGCTTGATCTTACAGTTGGCCGGTAAAGTACGCGAGCAACTGGACCTGGAATCTAAAGAGAATATCAGTATTTTCCTGCCAAATAATCCGGTCGGAGTTGATGAATTGAAGAATAATCCTGAAGAGCTGAAGGTCGGAACTCTAACGCATTATACTGCGTCTATTGCAGCGGATATGTTGCGTAAAGGTGTATCGATACAGGTTTCTGACGATGTTAGCAAAGGCTTGTCAGTGCGGCTGGAAGATGATGATATGGTGGTTGATTTTACCGAAGAAACAATTTCAGACTTATTGCTGGAGCATTTGCAGCCTAGATTTAGAACGCTCTTGCAAGGTATTGTAAAGTGAAACAAAAAACGGCTTATACGATGCTAATGGCAAGTTTGCCGCCGCATCCTATGTCTTTGTGGGATTTTAAGCGTAAGCCAGTGACCCGTTTGCGCCTGGAGCGCCAGTTAAAATTATTAACTGAACAGGATAGCCAGCAATTAGCCGCCATAGAAAGTATTTTGCACTGGGCAAAAATACAACAAGCGAACAGTGATGCCGAGATTGCTATTGAAGCAGATCGTGTTATCCAATCTATTCATAACCCCTTGTTGCATGAGGCTATTATCTGGCGCCTGGAGTTACGTATTATTGTAACGGCGATCAGAAGACGCAAATTAAATCACCCCCCGCCTGAAAAACATGAGCCCTGGGGTTATGGTCAGGTTCTGCCGTTGATTCGCAATAACTGGCAGTTAGATGATTTTGGTTTAAGTCATCGCTTTCCGTGGGTAGCAAAAGCTCAGACATTGTTTGCAGCAGATCAAAGTGTTGAGCTGGAAAAGCTGTTGTTAAATTTGAGTTGGCAGCATTATGCACGCATAGGTCAAGCCCATTATTTTGATTTTGAGGCCGTTGTACTTTATGTATTGCGCTGGGATATAGTCAACAGATGGACCCAGTGTAATGAGCAGGCGGCAATGCTTGAATTTGAAGCATTAGTAAATCGCGGCTTAGGTGATTTTTTACAAACAGCCTAATTGATTAGAGGTTTTGAGAGTTAAATGAATAACACAACTAACGCAAGTGCAAGGGTTGTATCTGTCCAGGATAGCCTGGTATCGATAGAAACATTAGCTGGAAGTAAACAGCCTTTAACCAAGAATGAAGTCGTGTATATCTTACCGACACGCAGTGAAGCGAAATATCAGGAACGATTAAAAGCCGAAATTTTGCGTATTAATGGTTCAGTAGCCGATGCGCAGGTTTATGAAAGTACGGCCGGCGTTGCTGTCGGTGATTTGGTTGAGCAAAGTGGAGAAATGCTGTCTGTAGAACTCGGCCCGGGCTTATTAGGTCAGGTGTATGATGGGCTGCAAAATCCGCTGGATAAACTGGCGAGTGAGTTTGGCTATTTCTTGCCCAGAGGCGTTGAGTCTCCGGCTTTGGATACTAATACCAAATGGGCCTTTACGCCAATTGTACAAACGGGAGCCGTATTACGTGCCAGTTCAGTGATTGGGACAGTGCCGGAGAGAGGCTATACGCATAAAATAATGGTGCCTTTTGATATCCAGGAAGAAGTCGTTATTACCTGGATTCAGGAAGGCAACGTAACGGTTGATGAGCCTGTAGCAAAAATCAAACTGGCATCAGGTAAAGAACGATCGCTGACATTAAAGCAGCGCTGGCCAGTACGTAAAGCACTTCCTAAAAATCTGTTAAAACAGAATATTGCCGTACGTAAATATCCACAAGAGCCGTTAGTCACGCATTTGCGCCTTATTGACAGCTTTTTTCCCATTGCAAAAGGTGGAATGGGGTGTATCCCTGGACCTTTTGGTGCGGGAAAAACTGTTTTACAGAATTTAATTTCGCGTAACTCGGATGTCGATATCGTTATTGTTGTTGCCTGCGGCGAGCGTGCCGGAGAAGTGGTGGAAACCATTACCGAATTCCCTAAGCTCAAAGATGCCAAGGGCGATACGCTAATGGATAGAACCATTATTATTTGTAATACCTCATCTATGCCCGTTGCTGCACGAGAAGCATCCATTTATACCGGCATAACCCTGGGCGAATATTATCGTCAAATGGGTTTGAATGTTTTACTGATTGCTGATTCAACCTCACGCTGGGCGCAGGCGATGCGTGAAACGTCGGGGCGACTGGAAGAGATACCCGGCGAAGAAGCCTTTCCTGCCTATTTGGATTCCTCTATCAAAGGTATTTATGAGCGTGCTGGCGTGATCCGAACCGCCGATCTAAGTGAAGGTACTTTAACGATGATTGGTACCGTTTCGCCAGCGGGCGGAAACTTTGAAGAACCAGTGACACAATCAACCTTAGGAACAGTAAAGACCTTTTTAGGTCTGAGTGCGGCGCGTGCTTATAAGCGTTTTTATCCTGCAGTGGATCCGCTGTTGTCCTGGTCGCGCTATTTAGAGCAATTACAACCCTGGTTTACGGAAAATTTGTCGCAAACCTGGATAGGTAATGTGCAGCAATTATTAAAGCTGCTGCGCAAAGGCGATGAAATCTCTCAAATGATTCAGGTAACGGGCGAAGAAGGTGTTTCCACTGAGGATTTTGTTATTCATCAACAGGCTCTGTTTCTGGATATGGTCTATCTGCAGCAAGATGCTTTTGATCCTGTCGATTTAGCCGTTCCCTTGCAAAGGCAGCAAGAGAGTTTAAATACGATTGTCAAGTTAGTAGATACTGACTACCATTTTACTGACAAAGATGCTGCGCGCGATTATTTCACCAAACTGACGGGCTTATTTAAAAATCTGAATTATTCACCCAGTAATTCTAATGAGTATAAAGACTATAGTGAAAAAGTAGAGGCATTAAGAATTTCTGTTATGCATGATAAGGCTTAAAGCAACACAAAATGTGATAACTTGAAGCCGGCTTTGTTATTAAAGTTGGCTGCTTGTTCTATAAACGCGTACTTTAACTTACAGATTATTGCGCTACAAATCATCTAGTGGACTCACTACACCTTCTCCGCCTTGCTGTAACACATGCGTATACATCATCGTCGTCTCTAAATCCTTGTGTCCAAGCAAAGATTGAATCGTCCGAATATCTGTACCGCGTTGTAACAAATGAGTCGCAAAGCTATGCCGAAAAGTATGCGCACTCACTTTCTTGGCAATGCCGGTTTTGCGCACCGCTTGTTTAATCGCCTTATTCACTGCGGATTGATCAATATGATGTCGTCGAGTAACGCCGCTACGCGGATCGACAGATAAATTACGACTGGGAAAGACATACTGCCACAGCCACTCTTTTTCTGCATGAGGATATTTTCGCGCCAATGCATACGGCAGATAAACAGCGCCCAAACCTGTCGCTAAATCCTGTTCATGAATCGCCTTAACCCGCTCCAGATGATTACACAATAACGGCGCTAAATTTTCTGAAAACGGTGTGACCCGATCCTGCATTCCTTTACCATTGCGCACCGTTATTTGTTTAAAACCATAATCAATATCCTGTACGCGCAAACGAACCGCCTCGGTAATGCGTAAACCACTGCCATACAATAATTTCACTACTAATTCAGCGGTGCCTTCCAGCAAAGCCAGTACTTGCTTAACTTCTTCACGGGTCAAGACAACAGGAATGCGTTTTTCTTTACCTGTCCGTGCAGCTTCCACACCGTCTAAAGGGCACTCAAGTACCCGCTTGTACAAGAAAACCAGGGCATTAAAGGCCTGATTCTGTGTGGATGCCGCCACATTAGCCTGAACAGCTAAATGCGTTAAAAAATCCTCGACCTTCTTTTCAGGCGCAACCAATAAAGCAGCCCGCTCCTGTAAATGATGGAAGCGGATATAGCGTGTAATCCAGTCGCAATAGGCGCGCTCTGTATGAATAGAGTAATGCAGACGCTGCAGAGTATCTCGGGTTTCCTCCAGCAGGCTTTTTCCAGGATTCATAGTTGACATAGATATTAAAAAGACTTATGTTGACAGTTAATTTCCAGATTTATCGGATAATATCAATTATCAAGGCAACATGACAGGATAAATTGGATAGCAGGTAAATATGCCTGATTTTTCGGTCAATACTTAAAAGAAACAGGGCAAAAGGTCAGGATATTAATATCCTGTCAAATATGCCTGATTTGTCGGTGAGTACTGTAGAATATCAGGGCTAATGTGCCTGATAATAATATCGTTACCCGCGCCACTCTGCTGAAGCTCCGTGGCGCGGGTAACGCCGAGTTGAGGTGAAACCCCTCAAACGATGTTGCCATCGTCACCCTACGCAAGCTCCGGGAGCCGATAACAAATCGTTCGAGGCGACCAGTTTGCCCGATAATACATCCCGCCAGGCTGATTATAGGGCAAACTGGCACCTCAACTCGGCGTTAGGAGATCGTTCCTCCCAGATCTCCTAGCATTTCAAACCAATAGGGAGATAAATGGAAAACGATATGAAAATGAGATTAGCTACTATTTTTGCAACCGCAGCGTTTGCCACATTTTTCATGGCTGCGGGTGCCCAGGCTGCGGAGTGTGAAGTCAACAAATCTATCTTTGCAGACGACAAATGCACCTGCCCGCAGGGCACCGCAGCGAAGCAGGTTAGTGCAGGGTATCGACAATGCCAACCAACGGATTGTCCTGTCGACAAATCGATCTTTGCGGGCAATAAATGCGTTTGCCCGAAGGGAACCTCAGCGAAGCAGGTGAGTGCAGGGTATCGCCAGTGTAAGAAATAAGCTTGTAGCCGGGTAGGGTGCGCATCGCGCATCATCAACGCTAACGAGCGCATCCAGCCGACTGCTAAAAAGTACCGCTTGCTTCGCTCGCAGCACTTTTAGCGGCGGCTGATGCATACGTTATGAGTCAAAAGTCGTTTAGGTTCCGTGCCTACTGAAAGTGGAAAGTTCAGTGATTGTATGCTGTAAAGCAGGGCGTTAAACTGGCAGCACCAGGCATCATCGTAAAAGTATTAGCAAAGTTTCGTATCAGCCGCAGTAAAAGCAAAGCAATAATATTAAAGGACGGTGTATTAATGATTTTCAGTATTTGGTCCGCAGCTCATAACAAATTGCTCAATGATCGCCTGCGGTTGGACGCGCAAAATGCCGCGCGCCCATTAGCAAGGCGTGTGTGTCGGGCATGGCACAGAACTAGAGAGGTGCAAGTCCTCTTGCCAGGTATTCGTGAAGCCGAAGGCTAGCGAAAGGACAAGGTTAATATCGTGAGGTATTGGCTGAAGGAAGTACAACGCAAAGTTGCGGGGTGACGAACAGGAACTGGATATAAGGTGTGACGTATTCGAGACCAGTGGGCACGTGACCATGAAGTCTTCCATTCACGCAAGGGATACGTTTTATAAATCCAGCATCTACGCAACGAAAGCTCTGTGCCTTACCCCGAGAGATCTGTTATATGTGCAAGGAAAGCACTGAAATCAAAGCAATTTGATTTGATCGTATAACAGAAGTCAGCAGAAGACATAGTAGGTGGTTCCTTCCTTGTACCACTGAAGGTCAGAACATTATTGGAGAATGAATAAGATGAAGTATTACGCCGTTTTCACAGACCAGTGGACGCAATCTTTCAATTAGAAAGGCAAACCGTAATGGGAAAAGCTTATACTCATAGCTCCAGCGAAGAACTATCATTGATGGCGCAAGTATTAGAAAGAAACAATCTACTGCAAGCGCTAAAACAAGTTGTCCGTAACAAAGGTGTTGCTGGTGTTGATGGAATGACAGTAGAAGAACTGCCTGACTATCTTACACAGCACTGGCCAGACATCAAAGCCAGACTGGAGACAGGAATATACAGTCCACAGCCTGTACTGCGAATAGAAATTCCCAAAGCAAACGGCAAGAAGCGAAAATTGGGTATCCCGACGGTCATAGACCGAATGATACAACAAGCCATCGCCCAAATTCTTAGCCAGCGATGGGAGCCGCAATTCCATCCCAACAGCTATGGGTTTCGTCCACTGCGGAGTGCCCAACAAGCGGTATGCACTGCACAAAGCGAAATAAACAATGGCAAGCAATGGGTGGTTGATCTTGATCTTGAATCCTTCTTTGACCGTGTGAATCATGATAGACTCATGAATACATTAAAGAGCGAGATCAAAGACAAAACACTGTTGCGATTGATCAATAGCTACCTCAAAGCAGGCATTGAAATTAATGGACAGTATGAGAAAACAACAGAAGGCGTTCCACAAGGAAGCCCGTTATCTCCATTACTAGCCAATATAGTGCTGAATGAGTTAGATTGGGAGCTGGAAAAGCGAGGCCACATCTTTGTTCGCTATGCCGATGATTGTCAAATCTATGTAAGCAGTCAGCGAGCAGGTGAACGGGTAAAACAGAGTATAACGTACTTTATAGAACATACCTTAAGACTCAAGGTCAATGAAAGCAAAAGTGCGGTAGATCGCCCATGGAAACGAAAGTTTCTGGGTTTTACCTTTAGCCCACGCCGAGGACATAAATTGAAAGTCTCCGAAGCAGCATTGGAGAAGCTCAAATATACGGTGAGAGGGCTATGTCGTCGAACACGAGGAAAATCACAAATCAAATTATTGCGGAGCTAAGAAAGTCCCTGCTTGGTTGGAAAGCATATTTTGGTATAGCCGAAGTAAAGAGTCCGCTACGTGATATAGATAAATGGATAAGACGGAAGTTACGGTGTTATTTATACAAACAGTGGGGTAGGTCAGGCTACCGAAAGCTCAGGAAACTAGGTGTCAAACGGCAATTGGCTTGGAACACAGCTAAATCAGCGCATGGCCCTTGGCGATTGAGTAATAGTCCAGCTTTGACTTACGGCTTGTCGAATAAATACTTTACAAACTTGGGGCTACCTTCATTGGTAGCATGATATGAAACGTAATAATGAACCGCCATGGTACGTGATCCGTATGCCTGGTGGTGTGGGAGGAGAGGTGCTGTGAAGCATCTCCCTATCCCGATTAGCCTCTTGTAAAAAATTGTAGCTGTTGTACAATTGTCAGTTATGAACATTGTCACAGATACAAATCTATTTTTAGCAGTGGCTCTTAATGAGCCAGAGAAAACAAGAATTATTCAGCTTACCTCGAATAGGAACGCAGTAGCACCAGAGATATTGCCATATGAAATTGGTAATGCACTTTCTGCAATGATTAAACGGAAACAAATCACTCATGATGAAGCGTTTTCAACATTTGAAGTAGCAAGTAAAATTCCTGTGCGGTTAGTTCCAATTGATATTGTTAAAGCACTAGAGCTAGCATTAGAATTCAATATCTATGCGTATGATGCTTACTTTTTGCAGTGTGCAAAATCACTATCACATCCATTGTTCACGTTAGATAAAAGAATGAAACAAGTTGCCATTGATCTTAATATTGAAGTTTTGGAGTAATTGAAATGCAAGTATTTACCTATTCTGAGGCACGTCAAAACCTTTCTAAATTATTAGTTCTTGCTCAAACTGAAGAGGTCGAAATTCGCAGGAAAGATGGCTCTATATTTTCACTTGTATCAAAGGGAAAGCCGTCAAAGTCACCTTTTGATGTGCCTGGGATAAACACAAAAGCAACTACGCAAAATATTTTAAGTGCTGTTGAAGAATCAAGAAAAGGCTAACAAAAAGTTCCAGTTGACCGTTGGCAGCGCAGTTTTTTTCAAAAAGTCATTGTATATCAAAGCCCTGCGTGTTAACAGAACTCATCGAATATCTGCCAACGGCCACTGAACTTGGCGTTATGAGAACTAAATTAAATGATAGATTCTGAATATTTCTACGACCGGAAATTTAAGTTGCTACTTGAAGATTCAGTTTTCTTATTGAAAATGGCTATAGAAACTTCCGTTGAAGGTTATTCTCCGAAAGAATGGTCTTTAGTGCGTTCATCTATATATAGTTCATCACTATTGTTGGAGTCTGCTGCAAATTGTTGCATCAGCACTCTCAGTCTTTCTAGTAAGTATCTTAAGGATATAGATAAGCTCCCTGTACTTAGTAAATTTGAGTATTACTTACAACAAGTCAATTCAGAAATGAAGTTTGATCGAGGTTGCCTACCCGTACAACAGGCTAGCGAATTGATTAACACAAGAAACTTAATTGTTCATCCTAAACCTTATAAAAACAAATGGGTAAAAAAAGATGAGAATACTAAGTCAGTTGACCTCGGTGAAACAGCAATATTAAAACTACCAAAAAGTTTTTTTGTCTTAAAAAATACTCATGGTCTAGTTGCCTTAAAAGCAGCAATGTCATTCTTAAATTATTTCTTTATAGATCTTTGCAAATATACTGATAATCAAGTTCGTAACATACTTGTCAGCGACATTGAGTACCCACCACCATCTAATGTTAGTTTTGCCCACAATCCAGATTGGATCTGGCTTAATGATGAGTGGGGTGTAGATGTGGATTTTTTAATTGATGTAAAAATGGTTAAAGATGCAAATAAACGTTTCCGAGAACATTTAAGATCTCAAGAAAAGTAAAAAACACTGGGGTCAGGTCTTTAACAAAACAAAGGGTCAGGTCTTTAATCTATGATTATCTCTTTAAATAATCATAGATTAAAGACCTGACCCTTTGTTTTCTTGAATGACTAGTTTTTTGAGCATGTCTGACGGTTGTCGGAAATCAGCATGAATTTTAAAAGGAGATAAAGGCAGCTTAATTCGGGTAGGGATTCTGTACTTTTGCTATTCCTCTGCGGAACATTATTTTGTTATGAGAAATAAGGCTATAAATCATGCTAAAATATCGAAAAATTTGAATCCGGTTCAATTTTGTGAATCGGATTTTTTGTATTTAGCTTTAGGTAAGGTAGCAGAGCCGCGTGTATACAATTTCCAAACAATTTAATTTTAGTGCAAGTCATATTATTGAAGGTCTACCTGAGCAGCACCCTTGTAGTCGCTTGCACGGACATAATTATGTTGTAGAACTGGTTTTAGCCGCAGAAGAACTTAATGCAACGGGTTTTGTGGTTGATTACAATGATCTTGCTGTGTTTAAAACTATGATTGATGAGACACTGGATCATCGTCATCTGAATGATGTATTGACAGGCCCAACGACTGCCGAAAGTATTGCTAAATATCTTTATGACCATGCCAAACACATATGGCATGAAGTCATTTCAGTCAGTGTGAGCGAAACACCGAAAACAAATGCCACGTATCGACCTTGACATCTAATTATAATAATAAGTCACCATGCAGCGTAATGATAATTCCAATCTACAGTTTTTAAAAGACAGCATAAAGCGAATTTTCCCTAACTCTCAGGCTATCGCTTTAGCTATTATTTTAATTGCTGGCTTCTTGTTAATTACGTCCTTGTCAGATGTATTAATGCCGGTTTTTATTGCTATTGTTTTAGCTTATCTATTAGAGGGCGTGGTAAAAATACTGGAGCATAAACTAAAGCGTTTGCCTGCAGTATTGATTGTATTTGCCGGGTTTATGGGCGCTTTTTGTTATTTTCTATTTGGGCTAATGCCGAAGTTATATCAGCAGCTTAAACAATTGCTACAGCATACGCCGGAGATAATAAAGAGCTCACAGGCAGAAATTTTAAAACTTCCAGAAGCTTACCCGCAATTTATCTCAGCCGATAAACTCAGTGAGCTTATGTTTGCCATACAGCAGGAAGCATTGAATTATGGTCAGAATTTATTAAGTCTTTCAGCTTCATCTGTCGTGGGCATTATCAGTGCCTTGGTTTATCTTATTCTGGTTCCCGTGTTAATCTTTTTTTGTTTGAAAGATAAAGCGGTTTTATTAAACTGGTTTGCTAAATTTATGCCCAGAGACAGATTGTTATCACTTAATGTCTGGGCAGAAGTCGACATGCAGTTAGGTAATTATATACGCGGCAAATTTGTTGAAGTGATTATTCTAGGCTTTGCCAGTTATTTGACATTTTCTGCTTTAGGTTTGAATTATGCAGTATTGCTTTCTGTCTTTATGGGGCTGTCAGTTATTATTCCCTATGTGGGGGCAACTCTGGTAACGTTTCCAGTGCTAGGTGTGGCCTTTTTTCAATGGGGTTTTGGTGGTGATGAGTTTACGTATATTGTCATCGCTTATTCGGTCATTCAGGCAATTGATGGTGTTGTCTTAGTACCGTTACTTTTTTCTGAGGCTGTCAATTTACATCCTGTGGCAATTATCGTTGCCATCTTGTTTTTTGGTGGTTTATGGGGCTTTTGGGGAGTGTTTTTTGCCATTCCTTTGGCCACTTTGGTTAAAGCAGTGACATCAGCCTGGCCGCGTCTGGATGATAAAATGCTTACTTTTGATATGTAATGCCTGCCGTCATGAAAAATACTCTACGATTATTGCAGGTAATGCAGAAATTAAGAGATCCAGAGTCCGGTTGTTCATGGGACAGGAGGCAGGATTTTAGCAGTCTTATTCCTTATACTCTGGAAGAGGCTTATGAAGTTGTCGATGCGATTGAGCGCGATGATATGCAAGACCTAAAATCTGAATTGGGCGATTTGCTGTTTCAAGTGGTCTTTCATGCGCAACTCGCAGAAGAGCAGGGTTTATTTGATTTTGAGCAAGTCGCAGAGGGTGTTGCAGATAAATTAATTCGCAGGCATCCACATGTTTTTTCTGATGTTGTTTATGCCAGTGAAACAGAGCAACACCAAGCCTGGGAATTATTGAAAGCATCTGAAAGAGCAGAAAAAGAAGCCGAAAATCATACCATTCTATCCGGTGTTGCAAAAAATCTACCTGCATTGGTACAGTGTAAGAAAATCCAGGATAGAGCTGCCAATCATGGCTTTGACTGGAATGAAGTAGAACCTGTTTTTGACAAAGTATTAGAAGAATTAGAGGAAGTCAAAGAAGCCTGGAATTCTGGAGATCAACAACATATAGAAGAAGAGATTGGTGATTTGCTGTTAATCGCTGTCAATCTTGCCCGGCATATGCAGGTCGAACCTGAACAGGCCTTAAAAAAGAGTACCCAAAAATTTATCAGACGTTTTGAATACATAGAAAACAAAGTTCTTCGATCCGGGCGTGAAGTTAAGCAATGTGAATTAAATGAATTAGATCGCTTATGGAATGAAGCTAAAATATCATTGAAGAAATTATAATTTAAAAATTAGGCTGTAGAGTTGGCTTCAGTCTGCTCTATCCAGATTTATATTAATACCGGGTTTTCCTGGAGAGAAAGTTAAGAGAGAATGACACAAAATGACAACATTTGATAATGTAACAGTCGTTAAAAAAGCGAATATATATTTTGATGGACAAGTAAGCAGTCGTACTATTCAGTTTGCTGATGGCACAGAAAAAACACTCGGGTTTATGCTGCCTGGCGAATACACTTTTGGTACTTGCGCAAAAGAAATCATGGAAATCATGGCAGGTGAACTTGACGTTTTATTACCTGGCAGTGAACAGTGGCAAAGTATCAAAGCAGGTGAATCATTTGCAGTGCCAGCTGATTCAAAATTTGATATCAAAATCAAAACTCCCACAGATTATTGTTGTTCTTATATAAAGTAATGCCATGACTGAGCAGCGCATAATTTCTATAGAAACAAAAATTGCTTATCAGGAAGATACTATCACGCAGCTTAATGAAGTGGTGTGCAAGCAACAAACTCAAATTGATACGCTGGAGCGCCTTACGCAATATTTAATCGGTCGAGTGCGAGATATGTCGGAGGCTTCAGGGCAATCTGCCGGAGCATTTTCGGCTGCTGATGAACGACCACCGCATTATTAAACCGTAATAAAAGATATTATCTATATAGAGTGCTATTAGCAATTCATCACTCGTTTTTCTGGAACCTTAAATAAATTAACTATGACTAATAACGATGTTTTGCGTCGCATCCGCTATACTTTTGACTTTGATGATACAAAAATGATGGCTATATTTGCCTTGGCAGATCATCAGGTTTCGCGAGAACAAATTAGCGACTGGCTTAAAAAAGATGATGATCCGGCTTATCAGGAATGTGATGATACTAATATGGCTATTTTTCTAAATGGATTAATTATTGATAGACGTGGAAAAAAAGAGGGCCCGCAAGTTGAGCCGGAAAAATCTTTAACTAACAATATCATTTTTAGAAAATTAAAAATCGCCTTAGATCTAAAAGATGAAGATATCATGGCGATAATGGGACTGGTTGATTTTCGTTTAAGTAAGCATGAATTAAGCGCTTTTTTCCGTAAGCCAGCACACAAAAATTATCGTGAATGTAAAAATCAGATATTACGCAATTTTCTAAACGGGATGCAGTTAAAATATAGAAAAGAGACCTGAAACAGGGAGGGCTAATTTCAGGTATACATATACATATACTTAGCGAGGCCACATCCGTGGCCGCGCGAAGTATAGTTGTTCAAACGATTTAAAAAAATCATATAGAAATTTTAACAGAGCACGAGAGTTACGCGATAAAAAACTCAGTATCTACTGTGGTAAAAATGTAAATATTCTTATGCTTACTTGATTTGTTTTTGTCCAATGTACGACAGTGAACACCAGCGATTATTAGACATCCTTTAGGGTTTCGCTGCTAAACCATTTTGCCTGAGGCAAGCCATCTGGCGCACTCGTTGCCCAGTTCTTTTGCGGCATATTGTTCGTACTTTAACGATTCTTCCTTTTGCAGAATATCACGCCAGCGACCATTGGTACCTTTATGAATAAATGTCTGGGCTCCACCGTCCCAAAAAGCACCGCCCAGAGGTACGCTTTTAGTGGCATTTTGTTTCATATAATCGAAACTGCAGTGCAATAGTATTGATTCCCATTTTTCCTCATCCACAGGTATTTCAAGAAATTCAGCTATGCGACGAATCTCCCCGGGCATATCCATTTTAAGATTAGCGTAGTGCACGAAACAGACATTCGGAAGATTTCTGATAGCCCACCATGAACGCACGTTTTCCCAGAAAGGCCACCAGGGATAGCCATTGTTATCCAGCCAGTCATGATAATACTGCGTTATAGACGTGTGCGGTTTTTCAATTGCAGGGCCAATTCTTCCGGGAGTATCGTTTAGAGCCTGATACCAGGCATCGTTGGCAGTTGCATGATGGTTATACAGACTCCAAAGAATATCGCGACCGTCTCTACCAATGTAAATGTATTTTGCCTTTGTTGAAAAAACCAGTGCATCCACAGGTAAGTGCGTTTTGACAAATCGACGTTGCGTCTGTGCTTCAATAACAGACAGTTTTACTTCTTTCGGCGGTACCCGGAGGTCAATCCAGGGTGACATTTCTGCTACTTCTAGGTTATCGGCTCCATTGAACAGCAATTGAGCAATGATTTGCTGCATCCATGTCGTTCCTGATTTGGCGTAAGTTGCGATAATAATATCGTTGTCTCGAAACTTAAAATCATTCCATATTGTGGAGTCAAAATGGTGGTTTTGAAACTCCCGGGTTTTTCTGGGAGTAGGGGGTTTGGACTTAGTCATAAAAATACCTGCTTTGCCGCGTCGAATGCCTAAAATTATAATATTACTATTAACCGGCTTTAATATACAAATGTATATCTTATACGGATTGTCTCGTTAAAACAGTGACTACATTATTTCGATAAGTTGGCTATCATTTTAACACGGGACAAATTGAAAACTGTAGGGCGTGGCTTTAGCCCGCCTTTAGAACAGGTGATTGGCATTGGCGGGCTAAAGCCACGCCCTACCAATATATAATGTCCCGTCTTAAGTTCATAGCCGGTAAGTTGAGAAGAAATCCTTATTTGTCACTCTAAATGTTCTACAATGAATCTTACAACTCAAATGACATCTGCTTATGGCTATTAGCTCAACAATCAATAAAGTGACTCTTAATATTGCCAATATGGACCGGAATTATTATCAGCATCATGAATTAACTGTAGCGCAACATCCTTCTGAAACTGACTTTCGTTTTATGATACGTTTAATAGCGTTTATGGTGAATGCCAGTGAAAGGCTTAGCTTTACAAAAGGACTGAACAGTGACGATGAGCCTGATCTGTGGCAAAAAACACTTACCGGTGACATTGAGTTATGGATTGATTTGGGGCAGCCTGATGAAAAGAGAATTCGTAAAGCCTGCGGACGTGCTCAGCAAGTGATTATTTATACCTACCATGAACGCAAGGCAAAAGTCTGGTGGGAACAGCAACAAGAAAAGTTACAGCGATTTAACAATCTTAAAGTCTTGCATATCAATGCTGAAGATGTGGACATGTTGATAAAGCGTAGTATGCAATTGCAATGTAATATTCAGGACGGTGAGCTCTATCTGAATGATGATGACTCAAATTTTATCATTAGCATGGATACGCTTTATTCGTCGAATACCGATTGAGTAAATACTTCGCGCGACCACATATGCGCTTCGCTAACGCCCAATTATAGCCGATAGCTGCGTTGCTGATAATTTATGAAGATTGATAAACAGGAATGAGGTCGTGATAGAAATTTCTCAGAATATCTCCATTGCAGAAAATGAGCTAGAGTTTACGGCTATCCGTGCTTAAGGATCAGGAGGGCAAAATGTTAATAAAGTATCGTCGGCGATTCATCTACGCTTTGATATCAAGGCCTCTTCATTATCCGAGTTTTACAAGCAACGGCTATTAGCATTGCGGGACAAGCGCATTACTAAAACGGGTGTGATTATCATCAAGGCACAGAAATATCGTACTCAGGAAAAAAACCGCGAGGATGCTATTGAGCGACTGGCGGAGATAATTAAACAAGTCACAGTTATGCAGAAAGTCAGACGAGCAACGAAACCAGGTCGTGCTGCAAAGCAAAGGCGGCTGGATAGTAAAGCTCTGCGCAGTAGAACAAAGGCATTGCGCAGTAATGTTGTTGAGTAATACTGCACATAGAGTCAGTATAATTAGCGTTAATGGTTATTTATAACAAGCAACAGGACTCTTATTTGTTATACAAAGCTAAAAAATCGCTTATGTCGGGTTGCAGATCAGTGAGGACAATTTGAAAAGATTATTTTTTGCTTTATGGCCTGATGAACAGACTAGAAAACAGCTTGAAACCTTTAATCAATCTGTTAAATCGCAGGGCTTAAAGAAGGTAAAAGCCGCTAATTTACATGTCACTTTACTTTTTCTGGGGAACACAGATGCTGCAACTGAATTGATGCTTAAGCAAATGGCAGAAAGTATTTGTGTTGAGCCATTTGTATTAACGTTTGAGCGACTGGAATTTTGGCGTAAACCCAGGATTTTATGTTTAACAACGCAACAATATGATCCGCAGTTGGGCATATTAGTTGATGCTATAAAGAGCATGGCTGAGCAGTGTGGTATTCAGACGGAAGAAAGGCGTTATCAGCCGCATATCACTCTGGCGCGAAAAGCGCATGGACTAATTGATATGCAAATACGGCCTATACAATGGCGTTCAGATTCATTTTGTTTGATTGAATCCTGTAGTACAGCTGATGGTGTCCATTATCAGGTGTTGCAACGCTGGTAGTGTCTTTTAGAAAATATAAGGATGTTCTGCAGTAAACCCATGTACCTTGGCCTTGGGATTAAAAACCGGTGGTGACCAGGGTTCAGTTATATCCCCGTTTAAATAGGTAGCTAACCATAATGCCTGACTTCGAATCGGCATAATAAACGCATATATTTTTTCATTGGGTAATTGGGCAACATCGCCAAGCGCATAGATATTTTCATCATTAGTTTGCAGGAAATTATTTACTTGAATGCCTCGACTGGTTTCTAAACCAGCATCCTGCGCTAGCTCGGTTCTTGGTTTAAAACCACAGGAAACAATGACTGCATCATAAGCCTTGTTTTCAGTGGTATCTTTAATTAATACGCTTACTTTGTCTCCTTGATGCTCAAAGCCCTGTACTGCTTGATCTAATAGTATATTTACACCGCATGATTGAAAATGTTTTAATAAATTCCCTGAGTCTTCAGCGACGAGTTGGCGTTCCATTAATCTATCCATAGCATGAAATATGGTAACTTGATCCCCCGCAGCATTTAAATCAGATGCGAGCTCACAACCAATTAAACCACCCCCGATAATAGCCCAGCCGGGTGACTTGTTGTGTTCTCTAAGCGATTGGCGAAATTTACGTAATAATTTTAAATCAGCAAGGCTATTAAATACGTAAAACTGTTTACGATAAGCCAGGAAAGGAGGTGGGATAAAGGCAGCAGAGCCCTGTGCCAGAATCAATTTATCATATTCCAGCGTATCTAGATCATCCGTGCCGCTAATGCTAAGCATTCGGTGTTTGCAATCAATTGCAGTGACCTCGATACCACTGATAATATGAATGCCATTTTGCTCCAGTTGAGCAAATGTTTTCATAATAATGCTTTGTTCAATGTCCTTTTTGCTAAATCCATGCGAAAGAATCGGGCGTGAATAGTAACCATCAGTATCCTTAGTCAAAACTATAATTTCAGCATCCGGGTTCAAAGTATGCATTTTTTCGGCAAAAGTGATTCCGGCAATGCCTGAGCCAATGATTACTATACGCATGATCGCTCCTTTAAGGGTTTATGGCATTAATACAAATTTACTTTTTTCGGCTCCGCATTCGGGGCAAACCCAGTATTCAGGGATATCTTTCCACAAAGTACCCGGTTCAATACCGCTGTCAGGATCTCCTTGCGCTTCATCATAAATGTGGTCACAAACAGAGCATTGATATTTTTTGAAATCAGACATAGTTTTTTCCTGAAATGAAAATAATTTAATAACTTTATAAACCAAGCAGTTTTGACTTTAACAGCATTTCACTTATAGCTCAAATGAAAAAAATTGAGCAGTGCAAAGCGGCTCATTACCTTACTTTTTAATACATAATTAAACAATACTATATGCATTTATTTAAAGAAAATGCCAGTGAGTAGTGTCATAGTTTTAAAAACAGGACACTTCTATTTTCTTGATTTTAGGATATAGTGAATATTCATTTATACGGCTTTAAGGGGGAAATATGAAAGCGATAGCGTACAAAATTAATAGCGATAATAAATCAGGGGGGGTTGTCGAAGTTGAGCAACAGACAGCAAAAGCCAAAGGCCACGATTTACTGGTAAAGATAGAGGCTATTGCTGTTAACCCGGTAGATTACAAAGTACGGCTTGGTATTTCGAATTCTAAAGACCAGCCACGAATTTTAGGCTGGGATGCTGCAGGTATCGTCGAATCAGTGGGGGAAAATGTCAGTCTATTTAAACCTGGAGAGCGTGTGTTTTATGCTGGTGATATTACGCGTAGCGGTAGCAATGCCTCCCATCAATTGATAGATGAGCGCATAGTCGGGCGTATGCCAGAGTCACTGGATTTTGCGGCGGCTGCCGCTTTACCTCTAACCAGTATTACAGCCTGGGAAGCCTTGTTTGATCGTCTGAAAATAAATGCACAAACCGATAAGGGTAAACACATCCTGATAATCGGAGGCGCTGGTGGTGTGGGCTCTATTGCGATTCAACTGGCTAAACAAGTTGCCAGGTTAAATGTGATTGCTACCGCTTCCAGGGAAGAAAGTCGTCAGTGGTGTCTCTCGCTCGGAGCCGATAAAGTCATAAACCATCATCAAGATATGCTGGAACAATATAAACACAAGGGGTTTGTTGCACCTGATTATATTCTTTGCCTTAATAATACAGATTCTCATATGCAGTCTATGATGGAATTAATAGCGCCTCAGGGAATGATTTGTAGTGTAGTGGAAACAAGGCAAAGTCATGATCTTGATAAATTAAAAACTAAAAGCGCGGGTTTTGTCTGGGAGTTCATGTTTACCCGTTCTATGTATAAAACGGCTGATATGATTAAACAGCACCAGATGTTGAATGAAATTGCACGCTTAGTTGATACGGGGATGCTTAAAACGACCTTGAAGGAAATCTATGGGCAGTTATCCGTAGAAAACTTAATGGCCGTACATAAAAAACTTGAGAGTGGTTCGAGTATCGGGAAAATAGTATTGCTTAAATTATGATGCAGGAACCCCGTCTGAGTCAGGAATGACTGACAGAATTTGCATGAAATAGAAGTACAAATTAATGACTGTACCAGTATTTATTTAAGTTTTAAAAATCAAGATATCTATGTCCCTTAGCTTTATCAGTGATTTTAAAGATGACTCCAATTGCATAGTCAGGACATACTTGTTACTATTCATTTGCAGTAATTAACCATAATAATAATTTATATAAACTATGACAAATAATAATGAGGAACCATTAATGACTGAAGAAGCGAGTCTATATGATCAAATTGGCGGTGAAGCAGCGGTTGATGCCGCTGTTGAGTTATTTTACCGTAAAGTGTTAGGAGATTATCGCATCAATCGTTTTTTTAATAAAACTAATATGGAAGAGCAGATTGCCAAACAGAAAGCTTTTTTTACCATGGCATTTGGCGGACCTAATAATTACACGGGTGCCGACATGCGTACGGTACATGCGCATTTAGTTAAAATGGGTCTGGATAATTCGCATTTTGATGCCGTAATGGAGCACTTGGGTGCTAGTATGACAGAGCTGGGTGTACCTGATAATCTGATTGCACAGGCAGCTGCAATAGCAGAAAGCACACGCAAGGATGTGTTAGGTAAATAATGTACTTTATGCCTTCCTAAAGCAAATTAGGAAGGCATCGTTTTGTGTATAAGAATACTCATCGTTAAAGTTTTTATCTGCATCAAACTGTCTTGTAAAATACACATTTTTAATGCTTGATTTACCAATATTCTAAAAACTGATTTGCCATTAAATTTACGGCGGAATCATTGAATACAGCTAATGGCTGTCATATCCTCAATAAGGCAATAGCTCTGGAATTTTCTGTGGTCCATTACCTGAATCACAATCCGGCAAAGTGTTGATGCATCAATTAGTAGACTGGCTGTTTAAATGTGCCCCTCGTCCTATTCGTTTGTTTTTAAAAGGCATCTGATTAATTATTTTTTTCTGAAATATTATTTTAGGTCTACAGGCTATTTTGGCCATGATAAATCCAGTCAGGTTCTACATGTTATTTTAAGAGGAAGTGTTTAATACGATACTTGATTAAACAAAGCGGTATAGGATTCCCCATTATTTTTTAAGGCTTCTGAAATGGCATCATCGCTGAGTAAATTTATAGCACATGCTGGTTGATAGCTGTCTGTTGGCTTATCAGAAGTGTCTAATTTTGATAACAGATGACATTCGATCAGCTCATCAATGATAGGCTGAATTAGAGAAATGGGTAGTTGTAATTGAATGCTCAGATCTTCAACAGAATAAGGTGTTGCGTTCACTTGTTTGAAACGGTCCATAATCAAATGCATAATTTGCTGAGCTAGCGTCACTCTGGAAACGAAACTCAGGTTTTTTATATGCTGATTAAATTGATAAAAGGCTAAATTTTGATGAAAAAAGGATAATTCTGATCCAGTCAGCACAATTATCCAGGTAATCTGTAGCCATACCAGAAATAAGGGTAGGGCGGCAAAGCTACCGTAAATGGCATTATAACTGGTTACCCCTATTTGTAATGAGACATATAAAGATTGCACTATATAGTAGATAGTGCCTGAAATAATACCGGCAAATAACCCTGAGCGGTAACTCACCGTGGTATTAGGCATAAAAATAAACACGAAGCTAAATAAGCCCCATAAAATGAGTATCGGTAAATAGCTGAGTAGTTTTAGTGCGATGATTGTGCCTGGCAGAGCTATGGCATTAATAAGTGAAGCTAACTGGGTTTGTACGTAGATACTGATACTGCTTGCCGCAATTATTAATAAAGGAGCTAATAACATCACTGAGAGGTAATCATTCAGCTTTCGCCCCGGTGCTCTTGGTTTTCCTACTTTCCAGATATAATTAAAAGACTCCTCGATATTGCTAATGACTTTTAGCACTGTCCAAAAAAGAATGGCTACTCCAAACCCGGCGACTACACCTCCTTTAGTTGAGTCTAGGAGGTTTCTTGCCATGTCAAATAATTGCCCGATAAGCTCGTTTTGTTCAGGTACTTGCTCTAACAGGCGTTGTTGTAATAATTGTTCAAAGCCAAAACCTTTGGCTATGCCAAAAAGCATAGCGATAACGGGAACGACCGACAAGAGTGAATATAGCGTTAATGCCGAAGCCCTTAAAGATCCATTATCTTTAATAAAAGCGTGTGCAGAGAGAGTGACTATTTTTAACAAACGTACAAGATACGCTTTGAATTGTGGTTCTTCTGTTTCGGTCTTTTGTTGCCACAGACCTTCACGAAAATAATCCATTATTTGCTGTTGCATAGTAAGTCGCCTTGAGAGAAGAATAGCCCAGAAAAATGTTATATATAACCAGCTAATAAAAGAAATACCTGATTACGTACAACTTACAGCCATATTAAAAGATTTTAAATATCAGTATGTTAATAGTCGCGTCATTCCCGAAGTCTTTACCGGGAATTTTTGCTTACCCCATGAGATTCCCGCTAAAAGCATGCAGGAATGACGAATATAGCTGAGAGTTATGGGTAATCAGGAAGAAATATGTTAATAAATTAATAATTATTTTAGTTTAATTTGCTGATAATGCGACCAAATATGCTTATATAATTGAATGATTCATGCGATCTTTCAAATGCATGGAAATGTAGATAAAATAAATTTTGCTCTTAGGCGCGCATGCAGCCAGCCTGCTCAACACAGACGGGCTGTGTGTTACCAAAAAAGATACGCATGCCAAAATTTGATTCTGGTGGAAATTTGGGCGAGGGAGTTTAAAAACGATTTAGACTTGCCTGGACGAATTGAAATAGATGCGAATGATTCTACAAAATTAGTCGATAAAGCTATTTTTTGTGATTAAGTTGGGCGCGTCACTTGCGTTACTTTGCCCAACTTGTATTAATTATTCTGATTCTGATTCCACAGTTGATTTTTCAAGACCTGAATAAACAGGGCAAAATCCAGTATAGCCAGTAGCGACTAGAATCAGACCGATGAGTAGTAAAGGCACAGAGGCTAGGAAGATCGAGATAAACAACAATGCAGAGCCTGCATAGATGCGCATCTGTTTCTCTTTGGTGCCGACGTTAATTTGAAATTTAATCATGCGTTTAAAATCAAAGTTCATGGTTTTTACCTATTTTATTCTAGTTATTATAGAGAAGACTAAAAAGTCAATGTTTAAGCTGAACAAATATACAGGCCTAATAAAAATGTGCAAGCACAGGATGAAAAAAATCAGTAATACTTATGCATTATAAAAGTGATTTCTCTGTTCAGGTATAATATAACGTTTTTTTATTGACTGATTAAGAGTCATTAATTAGATATCTTTAAGTCAACCGCATTACCTGGCTTTAATCTGTTGGTATCGATGTTTTCAGCATGGCTGTAAAAGATCATACCCTGGGCAGGGCTAATAAGGAAGGTGGTTTAAATGACTATCAAGCAAGTCAAATAGGTTAAATAATGGAAGTAGCGGCAATTATTGATTCTTTAAATGATGCGCAGCGTGAAGCAGTGTCGGCACCGTCCAGGTCAATGCTGGTTTTGGCAGGTGCAGGCAGTGGCAAAACGCGTGTATTAGTGCATCGGATTGCCTGGCTGATTAAAATCGAGCATATCTCGCCACTCAACATCTTGGCCGTTACCTTTACCAATAAAGCTGCAAAAGAAATGCGTGGTCGCGTAGAAGACTTGTTAAATATTTCTGCACGGTCCATGTGGATTGGAACCTTTCATGGCCTGGCACATCGTTTATTACGTCAACATAATAAAGAAGCGAAGTTGCCTGATACTTTTCAGGTTATAGACTCAGATGACCAGTTACGTTTGATCAAGCGCTTGATGAAGGCTATGAATGTCGATGATAATCGCTGGCCACCGAAGCAGGTAGTCTGGTACATCAATGCTCAAAAAGATGAAGGTATTCGTGCTAAACATATTCAAGAGAGTAGTGATGTATACCAGCAGCAATTATTGCTGATTTATCGTGGTTATGAAGACTTATGTGCTCGCTCTGGTCTGGTGGATTTTGCCGAGTTGCTTTTGAAAGCACATGAAACACTACGTGATAATGCCGAATTACTGGAATTTTATCGAGCGCGCTTTAAATATGTGCATGTCGATGAATTTCAGGATACTAATACTGTTCAATATGCCTGGTTGCGTTTATTAACCGAAGGACAGGACAATCTTTTTGTCGTGGGCGACGATGACCAGTCGATTTACGGCTGGCGTGGGGCAAAAATTGAAAATATGTTTAATTTTCAAAAGCATTACCCCAATCATAAACTTATCCGTCTGGAGCAAAATTACCGCTCGACAGGCAATATTCTTAAAGCTTCTAATGCTCTGATTGCCTGTAATGATGGGCGTATGGGAAAAGAACTTAGAACCGATGATGGCGACGGTGATTTAATCTCCTTGTACTCTGCTTTCAATGAACAGGATGAAGCTTACTTTGTTGTAGAGCGTATTCGGAAATGGGTCGCCGAAGGCAATTTACGTTCAGATGTTGCTATTTTATATCGATCTAACGCGCAATCACGTCAGTTTGAAGAAAAGCTAATGGCCACAGGGACGCCTTATCGAGTTTACGGTGGTTTGCGCTTCTTTGACCGCATGGAAATTAAAAATGCCCTGGCCTACCTGTTTCTAATGATGCACAAAGATAATGACTCTGCCTTTGAGCGCATTATTAATACACCTACGCGTGGCGTTGGTACTAAAACACTGGATGATATACGCAGGCTGGCCAGAGAGAAGCAAATCAGCTTGTGGCTGGCAATGCTGGAATTAATGAAAGCGGGGCATTTTACGCCGCGCGCTGAAAATGCCTTAAAAGGCTTTGTACTGCTTATTAATAACTTGAGTAAACAGTCGGGGGAGCTGGAATTATATGAGCAGGTAAAAAATGTTATCGAGAAAAGTGGTTTAATTGAATTTCATAAAAAAGAGAAAGGTGATAAGGGTGAAGCGCGAGTCGAAAACCTGGAAGAATTAGTTAATGCCGCGCGCCAGTTTGATTATGATGAAGACAATGAAGAGAACTTTTCAGAGCTGGATTTATTTCTGGCGCATGCTGCTCTGGAATCTGGTGATGCACAGGCTGATGATTTTGAAGACTGTGTGCAATTAATGACTTTGCACTCGGCAAAGGGGCTTGAGTTTCCTATCGTTTTTATGGTGGGGCTGGAAGAGGGTCTATTTCCTTCGCGGCAATCAGTGGATGATATTGGCCGCCTGGAAGAAGAGCGGCGCCTATGTTATGTCGGTATGACGCGAGCGATGAAAATGCTTTATATTTCTTATGCTGAATCCAGACGCTTATATGGCAAGGAAAATTATCCCCGTCCATCGCGTTTTTTAAAAGAAATTCCCTCAGAATTGCTACAGGAAATTCGTTTACGTGCCAATGTGAGTAAGCCGGTTGCAACTAATAAGCAAACTAAAATGACCATCGGCACCAGTGGGCGCTATCAATTAGGTCAACGCGTAAGGCATGTTAAATTTGGTGAAGGGGTCGTTCTGCAAGTTGAGGGTGAAGGTGCTCAAGAACGAGTACAGATAAATTTTGCTAATGCTGGTATGAAGTGGTTAATGTTGTCTTATGCCAAGTTAGAAATTCTTTAAGTAAAGCAGAGGCATACCTTGCACCTGTTGTCAGTTTTTATTTGGGGTATTATTTTTTTTAACTGTTTATCTATTATCGATTTATTTGCCAGGACTCCTATCTAAAAGCTGAAATAGCAGCATTAATAATCTGTGAAATTATTTTTTTGATTTTTTGTCCTGTTTTGCATGAGAACTCTCATTGAGAATGAGTGTGGTTTATGGAATAATAACGAAGTTTTACGTATTGAAGTGCCTCTTGTTTTCGTCCGCCTAGAGAATTAAGAGGGTGAATCTCAACTTGTCTGGGAAACAGGCTTAATGACTATGCAATTTACTATAAAAGAAAGTTTGGATCTTCCGATTACCGGAGCGGCCAAACAAACCATTGAAGAGGGTAATCAGATTTCATCTGTCGCCATCTTGGGAATGGATTATGTGGGTATGAAGCCCAAAATGCTGGTCGCTGAAGGTGATAAGGTAAAATTAGGTCAGGCTCTATTTGAAGATAAAAAGAATCCTGGCGTTATTTTTACAGCACCTGGTGCGGGTACAGTTAAAGCAATTCATCGTGGTGAAAGACGTGTATTGCAATCCGTTGTAATTGAATTAAAAGGTAAGCAGGAAGAGTCATTTCAGGCATATTCTGCCAAAGAACTCTCTAGTTTGACGACTGAACAAATCACCGAAAATCTGGTTGCCTCAGGCCTTTGGACGATGTTTAGAACGCGTCCTTATGGCAAAGTACCTACGCTGGACAGCACGCCGCGTTCAATTTTCGTTACCGCAATTGATACACGCCCTTTAGCAGCTGATCCTGCGGTTATTATTCATGATCGCAGTGAAGATTTTACTAATGGTTTAGCCGTTGTTGCGCAATTAACACAAGGCAAAACCTATCTATGTAAAGCTAAGGGTGCTGATATCCCGGTAGGTGATAATGCAGCGCTGGAAATTGCTGAGTTTTCTGGAGGTCACCCTGCTGGATTGCCGAGTACACATATTCATTTAATTGACCCGGTCAGCATCAATAAAACAGTATGGCATATAGATTATCAAGCTGTTATGGCGATAGGCGCATTATTTACTAGCGGTAAATTAAATGTGCAACGTGTTGTAGCTTTATCAGGTCCGGCCGTTAAAGAACCACGTTTAGTAAGAACTCGTGTTGGTGCAAATACTGATGATTTGGTACAAGATCAGTTAAATGATGGCGAAAACCGTGTTATTTCGGGCTCGGTTTTATATGGGCATGAAGCAACGGCCTGGGCCGCATTTTTAGGCGCTTATAGCAATCAGGTTTCTGCGTTGCGTGAAGGTCGCGAACGTGAATTGTTTGGCTGGATTGTTGCGGGTAAAAATAAGTATTCAGCATTGAATGTTTACACATCAAGCCGTGATCGTGCTTCAGGGCGTTTATTTCCTTTAACCACAGATAAAAATGGTTCAAATAGAGCAATTGTTCCTGTGGGTATCTTTGAGTCTGTTACCCCTTTAGATATTTTACCTACGCCTTTGTTAAAAGCGATGGTGGTCGGGGATACTGATCAGGCGCAATTATTAGGATGCCTGGAGTTAGATGAAGAGGATATGTCTTTGTACACATTCGTTGATCCAGGCAAGCATGATTTTGCGCCTGTATTACGTGCAAACTTAACTAAAATTGAGAAGGAAGGCTAATGTCTGCTAGAGATTTTTTAGATAGTATTGAGCCGATCTTTATAAAAGGCGGCAAGCTGGAAAGGTATTACGGTCTGTATGAGATGGTTGATACTTTTATCTACACCCCCTCAGATGTAACCCGTGGAACTACGCATGTTCGTGACGGTAATGACCTGAAACGCACTATGACTTTTGTGGTTATTGCAACTTTCTTCTGTATTCTAATGGCAATGTATAACTCTGGTTATCAGGCTAATTTAGCAATAGAAGCGATGGGGTTAACTGAAGCGCAAAGCTGGCGTAGTATTCCAATGGCTATTTTCGGGTATAGCCCGATGAATCCCATTTCAAACTTAGTCCATGGCGCATTATTTTTCTTGCCTATTTATATCGTGACACTCGCTGTCGGCGGTGTATGGGAAGTTTTATTTGCAACAGTGCGTGGACATGAAGTTAATGAAGGGTTTTTAGTCTCTTCTATGCTATACACCTTGATTCTGCCGCCTGATATGCCTTTATGGCAGGTTGCGTTAGGCATTTCTTTCGGTATTGTGATCGGTAAAGAGGTATTTGGTGGTACAGGTAAAAACTTTCTAAATCCGGCATTAACAGGTCGTGCTTTCCTGTTCTTTGCTTATCCTGCTGCTATTTCAGGCGATTCAGTCTGGGTTGGTGTTGATGGATATACCGCAGCAACGCCTCTAGGCCTGGCTGCGCAAGGTGGTCTTGATGCCGTTCATGGAGCCGGTTATGGCTGGTTTCAGACATTTATGGGTTTTATGCCAGGGTCACTCGGTGAAACATCCACTTTAGCTATTTTGATTGGTGCGGCATTCCTGCTTTACACGCGTATTGCATCCTACCGTATTATGGGCGGTGTCTTAGCGGGAATGGTGGCGACTTCATTAATGTTTAATATTATTGGTAGCGATACTAACCCGATGTTTGCCATGCCTTTTTACTGGCATCTTACTTTAGGTGGCTTTGCTTTTGGTATGGTGTATATGGCAACTGATCCAGTGTCTGCGGCTATGACAAATAAGGGTCGCTGGATATTTGGTGCGTTAATTGGTGTCATGGTTATATTAGTGCGAGTCGTAAATCCTGCCTTCCCGGAAGGTATGATGCTGTCGATTTTATTCGCTAATATGTTTGCACCTGTAATTGATTACTTTGTCGTTCAGGCAAATATTAAGAGAAGGATGAAACGTCATGCCTAACGAAAATATTATGTGTAAGTATTTGGGCCCACTTTGCGAAAAGCTTGATAAATGTGAGCACTATCAAAAATTTGCCAGATATAGAGATAAAGTCTTATCTTTAAATAATGATAGCCTGGAAAAAACTATTGCAGTTGCCTTATCGCTGTGTTTTGTTTGTGCGATTTTAGTTTCATTGGCAGCGGTTGCTTTAAAGCCACTGCAAATTGAAAACAAAGCGATGGATATGAAGAAAAATATTCTTGATGTCGCGGGCTTGTTGGAAGAGGGTACAGATATACATACCGCTTTTGCACAGCAAATTGAAGCTAAATTAGTGGATGTGGCTACCGGTGATTATGTCGATGGTGATGTGGAAGCTTACGATCAACGTAAAGCGGCAAAAGATCCTGAGCTAAGCGTTGTTTTAAGTAAAGGCCAGGACATTGCCAGTATCAAAAAACGTGCAAAAATTGCTAAAGTTTATTTAGTGAAACAGGATGATGTGATTAAATCAATCATCTTACCTGTGCATGGTTATGGTTTATGGTCAACTATGTATGGTTTCCTGGCGCTTGATGCGGATGGTCAAACGGTACAAAGCATTAACTTTTATGATCAAGCTGAAACACCGGGTTTAGGGGGTGAAGTAGTTAATCCTAACTGGCGTGCATTATGGGCAGGCAAGAAAGTCTATGATGAATCAGGTCAGGTAGCTCTAGGCCTGGTTAAAGGTGTAGTTGATTCTACTAAGCCAGGTGCTGAATATAAAGTAGATGGTTTGGCGGGTGCGACATTGACAAGTGTCGGCGTTACCAATCTTGTTAAGTACTGGATGAGCCAAGAAGGTTTTGCGGCTTATCTGGATAAAGTAAGAACTAAAGGTTAGGGGGTTAAAATGAGTGCCGTTATGAATAACGAAACAAAAAAAGTATTGACTGATCCACTGGTCAATAATAACCCGATTACTTTACAAGTATTGGGTATCTGCTCTGCTTTGGCGGTGACATCACAAATGTCTACCTCATTGATTATGGCAGTTGCGCTAACATCGGTTACTGCATGCTCTAGTGCGGCGATCAGTTCTATTAGAAACCATATCCCAAGTAGTATTCGTATCATTGTGCAAATGACGATTATCGCTTCATTGGTTATCGTGGTTGATCAAGTGTTAAAAGCCTTTGCTTATGACATTAGCAAACAATTGTCGGTATTTGTTGGTTTGATTATTACTAACTGTATCGTTATGGGGCGCGCCGAAGCTTATGCCATGAAGAACCCGCCTATGGCGAGTTTTTTTGATGGTATAGGTAATGGAATGGGTTACAGCCTGATTTTAGTGATTGTTGCTTTTTTCAGGGAATTATTTGGTTCAGGTAAATTACTGGGTATAGATGTTTTTACCTTAACTAAAGATGGTGGCTGGTATGATCCTAACGGTTTAATGCTTTTACCACCTAGTGCGTTTTTTATTATTGGCCTTATTATCTGGGCTTTCCGTCAATGGAAGCCTGAACAAAATGAAACAGCTGATTTTAAAATTATGTCTATCTCTCATGGTGAAGGAGGACATCACTAATGGAAGCTTATATAAGTTTATTTATTAAAGCGGTTTTCGTAGAAAACCTGGCATTAGCTTTTTTCCTGGGTATGTGTACCTTCCTTGCTGTGTCGAAGAAAATTTCGACAGCAATGGGTTTAGGTATAGCTGTATTGGTTGTGCAACTAATTACAGTGCCTGTGAATAACATTATTTATCACACTTTACTAAAAGAAGACGCATTAGCATGGATGGGCATCACGGGTGTTGATCTTAGCTTTTTAGCTCTATTAAGCTGTATTGGTATGATTGCGGCACTAGTACAAATCCTGGAAATGATTTTAGATAAATTTTTTCCTGCTTTGTATCATGCACTAGGCGTATTTTTACCATTAATCACTGTAAACTGTGCGATTTTAGGTGGTAGTTTGTTCATGATTGAACGTGACTATGACTTTGCACAAAGTGTTGTTTACGGCGTTGGTAGTGGTTTCGGTTGGGCATTGGCTATTACAGTAATAGCCGGTGTGCGCGAAAAACTTAAATACAGTGATATTCCTAAAGGCCTTGAAGGTCTTGGAATTACATTTATTACCGCAGGTCTGATGTCCTTGGGCTTCATGGCTTTCTCTGGAATCCAACTTTAGGAAGGTATCGTAATGCTAGAGATTGCATTAGGAATTATTATTTTCACGTTTATCGTGATTGCGCTGGTATTTGTTATTATCGGTGCAAAAAGTCAATTAGTTGCCTCTGGGGATGTTGAAATTCTTATCAATGATGAGAAAAAGATTCATGTTCCAGTGGGTGGTAAATTATTAACAGCATTAGCCAATCATGGCTTATTTGTACCTTCAGCCTGTGGTGGTGGTGGTACGTGTGCACAATGTAAAGTAAAAATCCATTCAGGTGGTGGTGAAATATTGCCTACTGAATTAGGACATATTACAAAACGCGAAGCAGCAGAAGGTGAGCGTTTATCTTGCCAGGTTGCCGTTAAGCATGACATGAACATTGAAGTCGAAGACAGTGTTTTCGGCGTAAAAAAATGGGAATGTACCGTTAAATCTAACCACAATGTGGCAACATTTATTAAAGAGCTAGTCCTGGTTCTACCTGAAGGAGAAGAAATCAACTATCAGGCAGGTGGTTATATACAGATTGAATGTCCACCACATATTGCGAAATACTCTGATTTTGATATAGAAGAGCAGTTTCGTGAGGACTGGGATAAATTCAACTTATGGCGCTATACCTCTAACGTAAAAGAAGATGCTTTACGTGCCTACTCAATGGCTTCTTATCCAGAAGAAAAAGAAATCATGTTGAATGTGCGTATTGCAACACCACCGCCAGGTGCACCTGACTCAGTACCACCAGGTATTATGTCATCATATATTTTTGACCTGAAACCAGGTGATAAGTGTATTATCTCCGGTCCTTATGGTGAATTCTACGCGAAAAAGACTGATGCTGAAATGGTCTTTATCGGTGGTGGTGCGGGTATGGCACCTATGCGTTCACATATCTTTGATCAATTACGTCGCTTGAAATCAAAACGTAAAATGTCATTCTGGTATGGTGCACGTAGTAAGCGTGAAATGTTCTATGTGGAAGATTTCGATATGCTGGACCGTGAGAATGATAACTTTGAATGGCATGTGGCTTTGTCTGATGCGCTTCCTGATGATAACTGGGAAGGCTATACAGGTTTTATCCATAATGTCTTGTTTGAAGAATTTATTAAAAACCATCCCGCACCGGAAGATTGTGAGTACTACATGTGTGGGCCTCCAATCATGAACTCATCAGTGATTAATATGTTGATTGAAAATGGCGTAGAGCCAGAAAATATCATGTTAGATGACTTTGGTGGTTAAATGTGTTGTAGAGGTGGGTACTGCCCACCTTTTATAGTCTTGTCATTAGTCGGTATCTTATTCAATTACAAGTGTGTAGGTTGTGGTTTTAGTGCGCAAATCTTAAAAGTGGACTAATGCCACAACCTATTATTATTTAAGATATGTTGAAGAGTTACTGATTAGTTAAATAAATTAATAGCAACTCCAGAAAATTAAAATGCAAAAAATTATCTCTAAACGTGGGTTAAGCCTGACCTTTATTCTCGTTCTTGTGTTATCAGGTTGTGCTAATAATAATAATGTCGAGAAATACCCTTTTAACTTTACGGGACCCACCATGGGCACCAGCTTCACAATTAAAGCCAGTCAGTTACCCGATAGTGTTAAGGTAAATAGACTAGAGAAACTTATCCAGAAACGTCTGGATGAGATTAATCAGCGTATGTCTACTTATATTAGCAATTCAGAAGTTTCTTTTATTAATAGTTCTAGAAATGCTGGTGCCACATTTATATCTCCTGAATTATTTAAAGTTTTAACTCAAGCTGAGGAAATTAGTAGTTTATCAGATGGAGCCTTTGATATTACAGTAGGTCCGCTGGTTAATTTATGGGGTTTTGGTCCTGACCAAATGGATAATCAGGCCCCAACAGCTGAAGAAATTCAACAAGCACTAAGGAATGTAGGATATAAAAATTTATTCTTACATCCACGCATAAAAACACTTAGTAAAACATTGCCAGATGTTGCTATTGATTTGTCTGCATTGGCAAAAGGCTATGCGGTTGATGAGGTTGCAAAAGTATTAGATGGGCAAGGTATCACTGATTATATGGTCGAAATCGGTGGTGAGCTGTACTTGAAAGGGACAAATTTGCAGGGAGAAAACTGGCGTATTGCCATAGAAAAACCTAATGCAGAAAAACGAGAATTGCAAATGATACTTGCCATTACCGATATAGCCATGGCAACATCGGGTGATTACCGTAATTATTTTGAAAAAGATGGTAAGCGTTTTTCGCATACTATAGATCCCAAAACAGGCTATCCAGTGACACATAAATTGGCTTCTGTGACAGTTTTAAGCGATACTTCTATGAAGGCTGATGCCTGGGCTACGGCTTTAATGGTATTAGGGCCAGATCAAGGATATATCATAGCTGAGCAGCAAAATCTGGCAGTGCTGTTTATTGTCAAAACAGAGCAAGGTTTTGAAGAACGCGCTACACCTTTATTTTCTGAACAAACAAAGTTAGAGCAATGATTTATTTTTTAGTGACATTTGCATTTATGTTAATAGTCATTGTGGTGATGGCTATAGGCGTTATTTTTGGCCGCAATGCAATCAAAGGCTCATGTGGCGGTATGGGTGCCGGAAATTGTATTTGTGTCGAGAAGTGTGATAAAAGAAAGAAAATAGAAGCTGAGGCTGACTCCGGTTAATATCGGCTAAAAAGGATTGAGACGGCAATAGATTTATTTTATTAAAAATAATAATAAGGAGAAGACTATGTTGGCAAAAATTACTGTTGCAGACTATATGACCACGCGGTTAATTAAATTAACTAAAGAAATGACAGGCATTGATGCAATAAAAAAAATACTGGATCATAAAATTACCGGTGCACCTGTGTTTAATGAACATGGCAAATTAATCGGCATGTTTTCTGAAAAAGATGCACTGAAAATGGTTTTAGAAGTCGCTTATAATCAAAGTAGTGCTGGTAATGTGACTGAATATATGACTAAAGATGTTGTTAAAGTCGAAGCTGAAATGAGTATTGTTGATTTGGCAGAAAAATTTCAGAATACTTCGGTTAGAAGTTTTCCTGTGTACCGCGATCAGGATTTGGTAGGTATTATTAGCCGTACGGATGTACTACGAGCATTAGCGACAACGGCTTAAAAACAATCATACAGGATATGCCGCGTACCATTAGGTAAATGTCTAAAAATGGTATGCGATGCTTACCCTGCAATAGATATGACAAGATGGCGGGTTTTTAGCCCGTTTTAATTTTTTCCAAATTACTTAGGGCTGGTCTTCATGCGTAAACGAATTATCACTACAGATAAAAATAAAATAGCAACTCCTGATGATGCCTGGCTTGACCTTGAGGAAATTGCAGAAGTAGAAATTAGTTCTGAAGATATCGCCTATCCGATTGAGTTTGCTTTGTTGCCTAATCAGTCTTCAGGGTGGCGTGCTGCTGAGCCCGGAACACAAATTATCAGGCTCATGTTTAGCAATCCGCAAAAACTGACTCGCATCTGGTTAAGTTTTGCCGAATCCAGTACCGAGCGTACTCAGGAATTCAAGATACGCTACTCGTCGGATAACGGAGAATCCTTTCAGGAAATCGTACGCCAGCAATGGAATTTTAGTCCAACTGGCGCAACCAGCGAAACTGAAGACTATAGCGTAGAGCTTGCTGCAGTTACCCTATTGGAATTAAGCATTATTCCGGATATTAATAGTGATAAAGCTTTTGCCTCATTGGCTAAATTACGCCTGGCCTGAAATCAGAAAAGACCTGTTGTATTGGTACACACATAATTTTTTCTGATTACCCATAACTCTCAGCTATATTCGTCATTCCTGCACGCTTTCAGCAGGAATCTCGTGGGTAAGCAAAGATTCCCGATAAAGCTTGTGCCTACGCTTGGCTGGGTAGACTGCGCGAATGACGAGACGCTTAATATACTGATATTTTAAAATTTATTTTTAAATGGCTGTAAGTTGTAGGTAAACAGGTAATTTTTTATTTAAAGAGGAGTGCAATAGCATAGCTATTGCACTTACTAGAAAAAAGCCGAAACTTTTTTACGCCTGCTACACTATCAAGGTTTTCGCTGCTTCTCCTGCTTGCTCTTTAACCAGCTTAGGCACTAAATACCCTGGTAATACATGTTGTAATGCTTGATGTATTTTTAACGCCTTGGTTTGAGTTATTTCAAAATGCGCAGTCCCTTTCGCCTTATCTAATAAATGTAAATAGTAAGGCAAGATCCCGGCTGCAAAAAGCTGTTCACTTAAGGATTGCAAAATTTGCGTATTATCATTAATACCTTTTAATAACACCGATTGATTCAATAAAGTAATATTTGGCTGCTTTAATGCACGACATGCTGTTATTACTTGCACACTCAGCTCATTAGCATGATTGCAATGCGTGACTATAATAATGGGGATGGGTGAATTTTTGAGTATCGATATTAGTTCAGATGTAATGCGTGCCGGCAGAACGATAGGTAGCCGAGTATGAATGCGTATGCGTTTAAGATGTGCTATACGCGATAATTTCTGCATTAAATCATTTAGTCTTTGGTCACTTAAAAGCAAGGGATCTCCTCCGCTCAAAATAACCTCATGAATATCAGGATTATCCTGAATATAGCCTAGTGCGGTGGCTTCCTTATGTTTATTTAATTGCACTTCAGCATAAGGAAAATTGCGTCTGAAACAAAAGCGGCAATTAATTGCACAGCCTCCAGTTGTAATGAATAAAACACGTCCCTGATATTTATGAATAATGCAGTTTTCGGTTAATGCGGATAAGTCACCGACAGGATCATTTTGAAACTCCGCTGGATTACTGAGTTCATCAGCTATAGGCAAAACCTGCATAAGTAAAGGGTCATCAAGCTTACCTTTTTGCATGCAATTTGCATAACTTAAAGGCACGCGCATAGCGAAATCATGCCTGGACAGATGAGAGAACGCTTGAGAATCAATATCTAGATACAGAAGTAAGTCCTCTGGTTTGCTAAAGGCTGAAGCTAATTCTTGTTGCCAGGTGGATATGTGAGCCGTCATAGATTTAAATAAGCATTATTCTGCAGGAATCAATAGATGCGAGGTATAATAACAAACATTTAAGCATACAAATATATAGAGATATAAATGGCGACTTATAGTACAAGTGAGTTTAAAGGTGGATTAAAGTTAATGATGGATGGAGATCCCTGTTCCATTATCGAGAATGAGATTGTTAAGCCTGGAAAAGGACAAGCCTTTAACCGCGTAAAATTAAGAAACTTAAAAACAGGACGTGTCATTGAGCGCACATTCAAATCGGGTGAGTCTCTTGAAGGGGCGGATGTTATCGATTTAGATATGCAATATTTGTACAATGATGGTGAGTTTTTCCATTTTATGAATCCGGATTCTTTTGAGCAATATCAGGCGGATGAGACTGCGGTTGCCGATACAAAATTATGGTTAAAAGATCAGGCCATGTGTATCCTGACTTTATGGAATAATGCACCGATTAGTGTGACACCACCCAATTTTGTGGAACTGGAAATAACAGAAACTGACCCTGGTTTAAAAGGTGATACCTCGGGTGGCGGTGGTAAGCCAGCAACACTGGAAACAGGGGCTGTAGTGCGAGTGCCCTTATTTGTGCAGATTGGTGAGTTGATTAAAGTTGATACGCGTACTGGCGAATATGTCTCACGAGCAAAAGCTTAAAGTATCAACAATACGAGTGTCTGGTCTTGACGTGAAGACAATAGATAAAGCTATTGCACTTCAAAGGGTGATCAGATAATGATAACTACCTGGCAACCCAGTTGTTCATTAGAGCTTATCCGTTTACGGGCCAAATTATTACACGAGATCAGAAGTTTTTTTTATGCTGAAAATGTTCTCGAAGTTGAGACACCGATCCTTTGCCAGGCGATTGGAACTGACCCGTATTTAGATTTTTTTTCAACCAGTCAGTTGTCAGCAAATCAGCCTGTTTTATATCTGCAAACATCGCCTGAATTTGCCATGAAGCGTTTGTTAGCAGCACAGACAGGGTCTATTTATCAGATTACAAAAGCCTTCAGAAAAGCCGAGTCAGGGCGGTTGCACAACCCTGAGTTCAGCATGCTGGAGTGGTACAGGGTAGGCTATAATTTATCAGGATTGATGGATGATGTAGAGCTGTTATTGAGCCGGTTTTTAGCTGCTGAACGTTTTTCAGATCCGGCAGAACGCATAAGTTACGCTGATGTGTTTCTGCAATATACGGGTTTAAATGCGCTAGTGTTTGATTTAAGTGCATATAGCTGCGTCGCTGAAAAACTGGGTTTCCCGGAGGCAAAACAGCTATGTGCAGATGATCATCCTACCTGGCTGGATTTTTTATTTAGTCATAGTGTGCAGCAACATTTAGGTAAAACAGGATTGTGTATGGTCTATGATTATCCGGCGTGTCTACCTTCATTGGCACGATTGAACCTTGATAATCCACTCACAGTAGCACGGGTGGAAGTCTTTATAGACGGGATAGAACTCGCCAATGGCTATTATGAATTAACGGATTTAGCGCAACAAAGCAGCCGCTTTGATCAGGAAATTTTGCTCCGGGATAAAAATGGCGCAGCAAAAGTACACAAGGACGAACGCTTTTTAGCGGCTCTGCAAAGTGGCCTGCCGCATTGTTCTGGTATCGCCATGGGTTTAGATCGATTATTAATGATAATAAGTCAAAAAAATCATATCGACGAGGTTTTAGCATTTCCTATAGAAAATGCTTAGTGAGCCAGATTTTTGTTTTTTACGGATTTTCTTCTGCCATAAACTTTTACATGAAATTTAAATTTTTCCTCCCTATATGTTTGCTGTTATTGTCACTTTCTTCAATCGTACACGGTGAAGAGCAAGGCTTCATCGTACAGGATATTCGTGTAACAGGCCTGCAACGGATATCAGTCGGAACAGTATTTAATTACCTGCCGGTCAATATAGGCGAAAAACTGCTGAATAAAAATATTGCTCCCGCGATTCGAGCTTTATTTAAAACAGGTTTTTTTCGCGATATTTCCATGCGTCAGGAAGGCGGTGTACTCGTGATAGAGGTGGTGGAACGTCCTTCCATAGCGGAAATCAAGATAGAAGGGAATGATGATCTGAAAACGGATGATTTGTTAACGGCGTTAACCAGCATTGGGTTGGCTAAAGGGACGGTATTCAATCGACAAATTCTGGATAAGGTAGAACAGGAATTAAGGCGTCAATATTTTAGTCATGGTAAATACAGCTTAAAAATTGATACTAAAGTAATACCTCTGGAAAGAAACAGAGTCAGTATTAATATTAACATTTCAGAAGGTGCCGTTGCTAAAATTAAATCTATAGATATTATCGGTAATAAGGCTTTTACTGAAAAGGATTTATTAAAGAATTTTGAATTAAGCACTACCGGCATACTTTCTTTTTATACTAAAGATGATCAATATTCCAAGCAAAAATTATCTGCTGATTTAGAACGTTTGCGTTCTTATTATCTGGATCGTGGTTATATTAATTTTACTATCAAGTCTACCCAGGTTTCGATTACCTCCGATAAAAAAGATATTTATGTGGTAGTCAATGTAGAAGAAGGTGACATATTTACCTTAGGCAGTGTCAAGCTAAGCGGTAATTTAGTAGTGCCTCCTGAGGAACTTATTGCGTTGTTACAGGTAGGGCCGACAGAGGTTTTTTCGCGTAAAAATGCAACACTAACGTCTAAAGCCATTTCTGATCGTTTGGGTGAAGAAGGTTATGCTTTTGCCAATGTGAATATGGTCCCTGATATTCATAATGATACCAAAACAGTCGATATGACATTTTTTATTGATCCTGCCGATCGGGCCTATGTCAGACGAATTAGTATGCATGGAAACCTCAAAACGCGGGATGCGGTGTTGCGCAGAGAAATGCGGCAAATGGAAGGCGCCTGGGCATCTTCAGTTAAAATTGAACGCTCTAAAGCGCGATTGAGCCGCCTGGGATATTTTGACAATGTGGGTATAGAAACGCCTAAAGTTCCTGGCACACGTGACCAGCTGGATTTAAACTTTTCAGTGACTGAAAAGTCCTCGGGTAATTTAATGGCCGGTATCGGTTATTCGCAAACTCAGGGTATTATCTACAATGCCAGTGTTACTCAGGATAATATCTTTGGTTCGGGTAAACGAGTCAGTCTCAACTTTAATAAAAGTGATGTTTCGACTCTCTACAGCTTGGGCTTTACCAACCCCTATTTTACGCGAGATGGGGTAAGCCTTGGTTATAATTTCTTGTACAAGAAAACCGATGGAGCAGCTGCCAATATTTCAAACTATCTAACCGATATCATTAGTGGTGGGGTCAATTTTGGTTTTCCAATTAATGAAAATCAACGCATTAATTTAGGTATAGATATTAAGCATACGACAATAAAAGAAGGGGATTTTGCACCACCTGAATTACCACTGTGGATAGAGCAAAATGGATCTAGTTTTTTAACCTTCCCAATTACTCTTGGGTGGGTCCGGGATACGCTGGATAAACCGATTTTTCCAACTGAAGGGAGTCAGCAACGACTTTCCGGTTTAGTGACTATTCCGGGTAGTGATTTGACCTATTATAAAGTCAGTGCAAAAGATCAGCATTATTTTAGTATCGCAAAAGATCTAGTGATAAAGGTTATGGGATCATTTGCTTATGGTAATGGTTATGGTGATACCGAGAGTTTACCATTTTTTGACAACTATTTTGGCGGTGGTGTGAATTCAGTAAGGGGTTGGCGCGATAATACCCTGGGTCCTCAAGATCACTGTAATCCACCTGTCACTGATAATCCTTGTGGTACAGGTGAGGCACGGCCATACGGTGGTAATATTAAAATCATAGGTAATACCGAGCTTATTTTTCCTATTCCATTTATGTCAGATGTCGAGTCGGTGCGTTTAATGGCATTCTTTGATATAGGATCAATTCAAGGACCTTATACCCAGCAGAACGCTAATGGTGATTTAGAGACAGTTACCCCGGGTTTTTCTTTTTCTGACTTCAGGTATTCAACCGGGCTAGCGGCTAAATGGTTATCACCTTTTGGTGCTTTACAGGTCAGCTATGCAATACCTCTGAATGATCAGGAAGGCGATCAGATACAGGCCTTCCAATTCAGCTTTGGTTCGCAGTTCTAGGAATAGCTGCATACTATCCTTTTGTAGCCAGTGGAAGACGGGGTCAACGTAGCATTTGATTCCCGTATTCCGTAAACTTCATGCGGGCTACGTCAGATTATTAATACAGATTCCTCAGCAAAGACACGAGAACAACACTTATGAAAACAGTCTTGATTACCGGTGCAAATCGTGGCTTGGGTCTGGAATTTTCCCGACAATATGCGCAAGCTGGCTGGCAGGTCATTGCCTGCTGTCGCAATCCTGAAAAAGCAACAGCACTGGCGCAAATGGCAAGCCATGATAATGGTATTCGTATAGTCCAGTTAGATGTGCAGAACCATCAGCAAATTGAGGCTCTTGCGACAGAGCTAAAAGGCACAGCTATAGATGTATTGATATCCAATGCAGGTATTTATGGTGATCGTCATGGTTTTGGGGCTATAGATTATCAGCATTGGCACACGGTAATGCAAGTGAATGTATTTGCCGCTGTAAAACTGGCGGAAGTATTTGCCTGCAATCTGGCCTTAAGCGAGCAGGGTGTTTTTGTTGCTTTAAGCAGCTTAATGGGCAGCATCACGGATAATACCAGCGGCGGAAGTTACCTCTATCGATCTAGCAAAGCTGCATTAAATGCGGCAATGAAAAGCCTTGCATTTGATTTTCGTCAGCAGGGAACCGGAGTCATCATCTTTCATCCGGGCTGGGTCAGAACAGATATGGGCGGACCGAATGGTTTGATAGACGTAGATGAAAGTATTGCGGGTATGCGCGAACAGGTTGAAAAATTCAGCATCTCACAAACAGGATGTTTTATTAATTATAAGGGTGCGGCAATGCTCTGGTAAGCTTGACCTGCAAAAGAAATGAACAATAAATTGATTGCTTTATTCCCCATCGCTGCATTGCTATTCTCTTCTATAGCCTATTTATACCCCGCAATATTTGTTGCTGCCAAAGGGGCGATTATTCCCTTATTAGCTTTAGTGATGCTATTTATGGGCATGACTTTAAACTGGCGGCATTTTGCAGAGGCGCTTAAACAGCCACTGGTTATATTGTTGACCTTAGGCATTCAATTTGTATTTATGCCACTGTTCGCTTATTTGTTGGCTCATGCTTTACAATTATCGGCAGCACAAACCATAGGTCTGGTTTTGGTAGGCTGTAGTGCGGGCGGAACAGCCTCAAATGTGATTTGTTATTTAGCCAAAGCAAATGTCGCCTTATCCATATTAATGACCATGGCATCCACTTTGTGTGCGGTATTGGCCATGCCTTTATTGAGTTATGTTTACCTGAATCAGAGTGTTGAGGTTCCCGTTGTCAGCATGATGCGCAGCATTTTATTTATCGTATTACTACCCGTGTTAACAGGCACTGCGATTAATTCATCGTATGCGCATTTGATCAGCAAGGTGCAGGGCAGTTTTCCGGTTTTTTCCAGTATGGCCATAGTGCTTATTATCGCGATAATCGTTGCACTTAATCAGCAAAATATATCCAGTCTTGCGTTGCCAGTCATTGCCGCAGTTGTTTCGCATAATCTATTAGGTATGACGGCAGGTTACTTTATTCCAAGATTGTTAAAATATGATATTGCTATCTGTCGTACAGTTAGTATAGAAGTCGGCATGCAAAACTCAGGTTTAAGTGTTGCCCTGGCCATGCAATATTTTTCTGCTGCAGCGGCATTGCCAGGTGCAATATTTAGTATATGGCATAATGTTTCCGGCTCGTTAATAGCGTTATACTGGCGACGCGAAAAATAATATGTTTGCTTACTCGTATTTTTCTATATATTGCCCGGATTTTGCGTCCTGTGCAGAGAAAATCCCGCCTTGATTAACGCCCATCTTGTTTTGTAATCGGCATCGCCCGGTGGCAATGTCCAAATGCAATGTAAATGCTCAGGGAGAATAACCATCGCATCGATTTTAAATGGTGATGGTCTTTTACCTTGCGCAGGGTTTGTCGCAGCAAGTCGATATTGTTCGTTAACAGATTTTTTCAGTGGCATTAGCTACGGTTTACGCTGAATAATAACTACTTCTTTTGTTATTGCGCTACCGTATTCAGCCATTTGATTTATGTCTCTATAGTTTCGATCGATGCGGTTTGTGCCACACCGCATCCTACGGGCTGATAATTCATAGACCGGCGAGTCTGGCATTGGCTGATCGTATTTTAAGTTAGAAGATGGTGTATGCAGTGTAACTGCCGATGTACAGAAGTAATGCAAAAATTGTGGAATGGGTGTTCGTTTGATAGAATGATTTCATTATTTGGGTAAAGATGAGGCAACTTGATAGATCTCATTCCCACATTCCATATTACTGACATTAAAACAATGACATAGGATGAACTGACGATAGGAAGCGCATCACGTCGCGAAAGATGCGCTTCCTAGCGTCAGCACATCCTACATTCAGGTGTTTTTTAACTTAATATTAATCAGAGACACACAGCTTGTTTGAAAATATACTCGTCGTCTGTATCGGTAATATATGCCGAAGTCCAATGGCTGAAGCACTTTTAAAAGATGCATTGAAAAACCAGGATAAAAAATACACTATTAGCTCGGCAGGAATTGGGGCGTTGGTCGGTCATAAGCCAGATAATATCGCCTGCGAACTTATGTTAGAGAAAGGCCTGGATATATCGGATTATCGGGCGACACAATTAAATCAGGATATGATTCATAAAGCTGATCTTATTCTGGTCATGGAGTCTGTGCATAAAGAGCAAATTGAACTTAAACAACCCAGCGCAAAAGGTAAAGTATTCAGATTAGGGCATTGGGGCAGTTTTGACATAGCAGACCCTTACCGACAAGAGCGTAAAGTATTTGAAAAGGCTGTGCGGCTAATCGAAAAAGGTGTTAAAGACTGGGTGAATAAAATTTAAAGCTAGTGTGCTTAAGGCGGAGCGCATAGATAGATCTTGTTCTCACGCGCCAGTGCTGGTAAGTTAAGCGATATATTATTACACACAAAACGTTACAGCGTAGGTTGGGTTAGATTTTTTTGCGGAGCAATAAAAAAGTAACCCAACATCTTAGGGGCTTCATAAGTTGTTGAGTTACGTTATCTGCGCTTCGCTAAATAATTTAACCTACAATACAATTCATGCAATGATTTATATTAATAACAAATACGTTAAAAAATATGCAAATTAAAAATATAATATTGATGTTTCTTGCTCAAGGGTTGGTGGCTTGTTCAGTTGTGCCTGGTATGCATATGAGTCCATTTTCGGACGAATCCAGCATTGAAATGCCAACTAAAGAAAAAAATGCAGCGATTTTAAAAGAACTTAATATTCAGACGATAACTGCCCAAACCATTATTGATTTAGAAAAAAATTTCAATAACTATAGTTTAGGGCCGAATAATGTTGCAAATCTTTATTTTGACTGGCGTATAGGTTCAAAAGCGACCAAAGGATCACAACTCACACAAAAACCCCGGCAGTACCGTGTTGGGCCCCGAGATATTTTAACCATCACGGTATGGGATCACCCTGAGCTCACTATACCTGCAGGATCATTTCGTTCTGCAGAAGCAGCAGGAAATGTGGTTGGTGAAGATGGAAATTTTTACTATCCTTATGTGGGTGTCGTAAAAGCGGCGGGTAAGACAGTAGAAGAAATTCGCACAGAATTATCTGCCAAACTTTCGAAATATATAGAACGCGTACAACTTGATGTACGCGTAACAACCTATCGTAGTCAACGCGCTTATATAGTTGGTGAGGTTAAACAGCCAGGCATACAATTGGTCAGGGATATTCCCTTAACCGTACTGGAAGCAATTAACAATGCGGGAGGGGTGACATCAGAAGCAGATCAACGCAGTATTACGCTGAGTCGGGATGACAAAACTTACAATATCAATTTATTAGCACTGTATGAAGGTGGAGATATCAGACAAAATGTGACACTTCAGCATGGGGATGTTCTGAGTGTGCCAGATAGGCAATTTAATAAGATATTTGTATTGGGTGATACCGGGATTGGAGGACTAGGTTCTCAAAGGTCGCGCAGTGTCTATATGAACAAAGGTAGAATGACTCTGACCGAGGCAATTAGTGAGGCAGGTGGACCAACACAAGATGCATCTGATCCAGCGAGAATTTTCATATTTAGAACGGATCTTGGGGAGCCAAAAATTTATCACCTGGATGCAAAATCGCCTGATGCCTTATTATTAGGTGAGCGTTTTCCACTTCAACCGCGAGACATAATTTTTATTGATCGTGCTGAAGGCATACGCTGGAATCAAATTATCAATCAGATCGAACCAACTGTGGCTTTAGTTAGAAGTATTCAAGGTGTTTTTTAATTAAACTTTTTATATTATAGATTCAGGCACCAGTCAGTGTCGTATATTCGCCTGATTACCCTTAAATCTCAGCTATGCTGCGTCATTCCTGCATGTTTCTAGCAGGAATCTAACAGGTTAAGCATGGATTCCCGATATAAGACTTCAGGAATGACGATGTTTTTAACATACTGATATTTAAAACTTTATTGCACTGTGGCTGAGAGTTACGGGTAATTAGGTATATTTATGTGATTTTGATAGACTGTAAATGATAATATCAGTCACTCATCCAGTAAATTTCTGGATTTTTTAAGTATAAATATGCAGCACGCACGCTCAGAATTTAGCCCAATACATGCCAAATAACTTGTCAAATATGGAACATACTACCGGGAACTATCCGCTTCAGGATGAAGATGAAATTGATTTAAGAGAATTAATTGGCACTTTGCTTGAAAATAAATGGTTAATTATTTTAATTACCATCATAGCCTTTGTCATAGGCATAGTAAAAGTGACATTAGAGACGCCAATATACCAGGCAGATGCAATGTTACAGGTTGAGTCTTCTCAGTCAATGATGATAGATCCCTTTGCTGAAGGGATGGGGATAGGTGGTAATACCCCGGTACAGGCAGAAATGGAGATCATCAAATCCAGAATGATCATGGGGGCAACTGTAACAAGCCTCAATCTGGAAATCGTAGCCGAGGCTAAATATTTTCCGGTAATTGGTGCAGCAATGGCCAGGCGATTTGAAGCTGGCAATAAAGATATGCTTGCCGCTCCATGGCTGGGTTTTTCTGATTATGCCTGGGGAGGGGAGATAATTCAAGTTGATACTCTGGATATGCCTGCGAGCTGGATAGATATACCAATCACTTTGATTGCCGGTAAAAATGGACAATTCAAACTATTTGATATGGACGAGCAATTTGTTACCGATGGCGAGGTCGGGAAACCGGTTAGCATAACAGTTGATGGAGGAGACACAGCATTGCGTATTTTTGTGTCGATACTTAAGGCCAGGCCAGGAACACATTTTATTGTGTTAAAGCAATCACAGGTGAGTGCAATGGAGGACCTTATAGAGAGTTTTTCGGTAGCTGAAAAGGGGCGTGATATTGGAATTCTGAGCTTTACCATGTTGTCAGCATCACCTTCCAGGGCAATGCAAACACTGAATGAAGTTGCCAATATTTACGTGCGCATGAATGTTGAAAAAAAATCAGCAGAAGCACAAAAGACGCTAGAGTTTCTGGAGAAACAGCTGCCAACTATTAAAAGTCAATTAGAGGTGGCGACAGATGAATTAAATGAATATCGGCTAAAAAAGGGATCTGTCAACCTGGGTATTGAAACTCAAAGTATTTTAGGTGGCATTGTTGAGAAAAATACTCAGGTAACATTATTGGAGCAAAAAAAGGACGAGTTACGCCAAAGCTTTACATCGCTTCATCCCGCTATTATCTCTATCGACAGACAAATTAACAGGTTGCAAAAACAGATAATACAGCATAATAAAAAAGTGACACAACTACCTGAAACTCAGCAGGTTATATTAGAATTGTCCAGAGATGTGCAAGTTAATGCAGAATTGTACTCGACAATGCTTAATAATCTGCAAGCGATAAAAGTAGCTAAATCGGGTACAGTTGGCGATGTAAGAGTCATAGATTATGCCGTGATGCCAACTTTACCAATCAAACCTAAAAAAAGCTTAATTGTCGCAGTAGCCACTATTTTAGGATTAATTATGGCTATTGCTCTGGTGTTTATTCGTAAAGCCATGCACCATGGTATAGAAGACCCGGATATAATTGAAAAACAGCTTAATGTACCTGTTTATGCGACTATTCTGCACAGTGAAAAACAACTCCAGTTAAATAAGCAACTTAATAAAAATAAGACATATATCGGCCCACCTGTCGTGCTAGTGTTAGAAAGTGAAGACGATATGGCGATAGAAAGTTTGCGTAGCCTTCGTACCACACTACATTTCGCATTTCTGGAAGCAAAAAATAATATCATCATGATTACCGGGCCCAGCCCCGGAGTAGGCAAGTCCTTTGTTTCAACCAATTTGGCTATTGTCTTGGCCAGAGCTGGAAAAAAAGTATTATTAATTGATGCGGATTTACGCAGGGGCCTGATCAATAAAGCACTGGGAGTCAGTCGTGAAAATGGCTTATCAGAGCTTATTTCAAATGTCATTAAGCCGTCTGAAGCGATTCATACCATAGACAGTGCTAATATAGACTTTATCCCTACTGGCGCAATTCCCCCCAATCCTTCAGAGTTATTATTACATGAGCATTTTGGAATACTGCTTGAAGATCTTGGCAAGAAATATGACCATATTATTATTGATTCGCCTCCCATATTAGCGGTTACCGATGCGTGTATTATTGGGCGTATGGCCAGCGCAACCCTGATGGTTATTAGATCAGGTCAACACCCGTTAAGAGAATTACAGCAAAGTGTAAAACGATTAAAGCAAAATGATGTCAATATAAAAGGTTGTGTTTTTAATGATGTTCATTTGGTAGCATCTGGATATGGATATGGTAAATATTTTTATCAATATGATTATCAGAAATAGGTGTTATATAGTCAGGCATCGTTCCTAGGCTCTGCGTCACAGCTATTAAGTTATGAACCAACACAGCTTACAAAATGTAGGATGGGCAAAGCGCAGCGTGCCCATCACAATCGTTATGATGGGCACGGGATAAAGCTCCTTTGCCCATCCTACATTGAACAATGGGCTTAATTTAATGGCAGTCGCTTTGGGTGGAAATGTAGTTTGTGATGCTCTAGGTTACTGAGTCACAGCTATTAAGTTAAGAACCAACACAGCTACAAAATTGTAGGATGGGCAAAGCGAAGCGTGCCCATCACAATCGTTATGATGGGCACGGGATAAAGCTCCTTTGCCCATCCTACATTGAACAATGGGCTTAATTTAATGGCAGTCGCTCTGGGTGGAAATGTAGTTTGTGATGCTCTAGGTTACTGAGTCACAGCTATTAAGTTAAGAACCAACACAGCTTACAAAATGTAGGATGGGCAAAGCGCAGCGTGCCCATCATGATCGCTATGATGGGCACGGGATAAAGCTCCTTTGCCCATCCTACATTGAACAATGGGCTCAATTTAATGGCAGTAACGCTTTGGGTGGTAATGTAGTTTGTGACCTTCTGCGTCACAGAGCACTGAGTGTTTCCGCATGAATTCCTAATTAACCCAGGTGCTAAACAATGAGATTACAACAATACGAAATTGACAGTACCACCTCAACTGCAAAGAGTATTTTTGGTCAGGGTTCAAAAGTTATTTTATTTGGCAGCAGAGTTCATGATGAATTAAAAGGAGAGATATAGATTTATATATTCAGCCTGCAAAACAAGGTGCTTTAAATAAGAAAAAATAGATTTTCTAGTTGCTTTAAAAGCTAAAATAGGAGATCAAGAAATTGATGTTATCCTGGCTAAAGACAGCTCAAGATTGATAGAGCAAGAGGCCATAAAAAAAGGCTTAGAATTAGAATGAATTCTTACAGAGAACAATCATTTAAAGAGCAAGTATATGAGTGTCACAAGCATACCTGATTACCCACAATTCTCAGCTATACTTTGTCATTCCTGCATGCTTTTAGCAGGAATCTCGTAAGTTAAGCATAGATTCCCGATAAAAAACTTCGGGAATGACGAAGTCGGTTTTTTTATAAAAAACTGATATTAAGGTTTTTTTTCATAATGGCTGAGCCTTGTACGTAATCAAGAATAACTTTTATTGATATTTTAAACAGACTTGAAGAGCTAGACATTATTAAAAAAATGAATGGCTAAAACTAAGAGAAATAAGAAATGAGATTGCCCATGAATATTCATTGAATACAGAAGAACTGGTAGCAAGCATCTCTAATGTTTACAATACCTGTAATTTTTTTAATAAATATTTTCGATGCGGTCTATATATTTTGCAAAGCAAAGTTTATCTTTTTAATGTCAACATAGGAATATTGCAATTAATTTAAATAAGCACATGAAAGTAGGGCGTGGCTTTAGCCCGCTTTAAACGCCTTTTTAGCATATCGGCGGGCTAAAGCCACGCCCTACTTGCCTATTTTTAATCTATTGTTAAGGCAGCTGACTAAGTATATTTTTTCGTGGAGTGCAATAGCTTTGGCTATTGCTGTCTCGGAAGTAGCTAAAGCTATCACACTTCGGGCTTTATGTTTCAACTTAAGTGGTTTCCTACCTGCACTTTGCGTCATTGCCAATAAGTTAAGGCAACAGATGTAGGATGTGCTGAGACAGGAAGCGCGGCAAACGTAACCCAGCCTACGGTATATAGTTGCTGATTACCCATAACTCTCAGCCACAGTGAAATAAGGATTTAAATATCAGAATGTTAAAGACGCCGTCATTCCCGAAGTCTTATATCGGGAATCTATGTTTAACCTACTAGATTCCTGCTAGAAACATGCAGGAATGACAAAGTATAGCTGATAGTTATGGGTAATCAGGTAATAGTTTGTATATATAGGTTATGTTCCGTAACTTAAAGCCAGAGAATCAATTGGTAAAGTATTAAAGCGGGGTGAACTGGTCATTTATGAATCCACTGTTTATCCTGGTGCTCTAAAGCAAAAGTACTCGTTGGCTATGCCCCGACGCATGATATTTATCAAGGAATGCAAGAATCAATAGAATGGTACATAACAAATAATGGAAAAATAAACTAATGAGAATTGCGGTTATTGGCTCTGGCTATGTTGGTTTGGTTAGTGGCACTTGCTTTGCTCAAATGGGCAATAAAGTCACCTGTGTAGATGTAGATGAACAAAAAATCACCTCTCTCAAACAAGGCATTATTCCCATCTACGAACCTGGCTTAGAGCAAATGGTGGTCGATAATCAAAAAAAAGGTTCTTTGCTGTTTAGTACTGATATAGAGCAGGCTATTTTAAATGCACAAGTTGTATTTGTTGCGGTCGGTACTCCAATGTCAGATGATGGATCAGCCGATTTACAATATGTTTTAGCGGTGGCTAAAAGTATTGGTCAATATATGCTGGGTGATATGATTATCGTCGATAAATCAACGGTCCCTGTTGGAACAGCGGATAAGGTAAAAATAACCATCCAGGCAGAGCTAGATAAACGAATTAAACATACCGTTGATGAAAAATTAAAAGCGACACTTCAGCAATTAAACTTTGATGTGGTGAGTAACCCTGAGTTTTTAAAGGAAGGCGCGGCACTAGATGATTTTATGAAGCCTGACCGGGTCATTATTGGCGCTGAAAGTGAACGGGCAGTGCAAGTTATGCGTAACCTGTATGCCCCGTTTATGAAAAGTCATGATCGATTCATAAAAATGGATCTGCGATCGGCCGAAATGACTAAATATGCGGCTAATGCGATGCTGGCAACAAAAATCAGCTTTATGAATGAAATATCCAATATCTGTGAAAGAGTGGGTGCTGATGTAAATAAAGTAAGAGATGGCATTGGATCAGATACTCGCATCGGATATAGCTTTATTTACCCGGGGTGTGGGTATGGTGGCAGTTGCTTTCCTAAAGATGTACAAGCCCTGGTAAAAACGGCAAAAGACTTTGACTATGTCCCGCGAATTCTGGATGCAGTTGAAGCTGTAAATTATGCTCAAAAATCGGTTATTGCAAACAAGATCATTAAACGTTTTGGAGAAAATCTTGACGGGAAAACGTTTGCTGTTTGGGGACTGGCATTTAAACCCGAAACGGATGATATGCGTGAAGCAAGCTCAACGACAATTATCAATGAACTGACAAGTAAAGGTGCAAAAATTGTCGCTTATGACCCTAAAGCACAGCATGAAGCAAAAACGTTTTATTTAAAAGGTAATAAAAATGTTACATACGCTGCAGCAAAATATGCAGCATTACCCCAGGCAGATGCGTTAATTTTAATTACTGAATGGCAGGAATTCAGAAGTCCGGATTTTGATGAAATCAAGAAACTATTGAAAGCCCCTGTTTTTTTTGATGGACGCAACCAGTTTGAAAAACAGCGCATGCAAGACATGGGATTTGAATATTTTCAAATTGGAGTAAAAGATTGAAAATTCTGGTGACAGGGAGTGCCGGCTTTATCGGTTTTCATTTGGCAAAAAAATTACTTGAACAAGGCTATGAAGTCGTTGGCCTGGACAATATTAATAACTATTATGATGTAAACCTTAAATATGGGCGATTAAAAGAACTCGGCATACATAAAGAAAATATTGTTAAACATGAATGGTCACCATCTGAGGCTTTTGCAAAACATAAGTTTATAAAACTTGATTTGGCAGACCAATCCCAAATGGAACAGGTCTTTAAAAATGAATGTTTTGATGCTGTGTGTCATCTTGCAGCACAAGCAGGCGTGCGTTACTCGATTGAAAACCCTCATGTTTATATTGAAAGCAATATAAAAGGATTTTTAAATATACTGGAAGGCTGTCGCCAAAATAATATTAAAAACCTGTCTTATGCCTCAAGTTCATCAGTATACGGGTTAAATAAATCTCAACCCTTTAAAGCCTCTGATCATACTGAGCACCCTGTCAGTTTGTATGCAGCAACAAAAAAGTCTAATGAGATGATGGCGCATGCCTATAGCCATCTATATGGCATACAGACTACGGGACTGCGATTTTTTACCGTATATGGTCCTTGGGGGAGGCCGGATATGGCCCCCATGCTTTTTACAGAGGCGATACTTGCTGGCAAACCCATCAAAGTATTTAATTATGGCAATATGAGCAGAGATTTTACCTATATTGATGATATAGTAGACGGACTCGTCCGGGTAATTAATTCGCCTGCCGATAAGAATGCTGAATGGGATGCTGAAAAACCAACACCAGAAAGTTCATTGTCAAATTTTAAAATTTATAATATAGGGCATAATGCGCCCGTTCAATTAATGGGCTTTATTAAAGAAATAGAAGCGGCGTTAGGACAAAAAGCACAAAAAGAAATGTTACCTATGCAAAAAGGTGATGTGCAATCAACGTATGCAGACACAAGCGATTTGATAACTCGGTTTAATTACCTACCAGATACAAAATTAGCGCATGGGATAAAAGAATTTATTGTATGGTATAAACGGTTTTATAATAAGGAAGATTAGACATAACAATTAAATACTTAGGAATGAGTATTTATTAACTTCGACACAATGGGGCGCGGATCTTTAGTCCGCCTTTTACACTGCAAGCTAAAGACCTGCGCCCCATTTTAAGATGCATACCTTATTTCGTGCACACTTCTTAGCGCGTGTTTTAAAAGTGCCGGCATGGTGAAAGTATCGAGAATTCAGCCCTTTTTAATCAAGAAAATCCATTGAAAACTCATGGGATAGCCTGATTTATTGAATATGACGGGCTTGAAATAGCTTGATTTTTATGTCACTAAAATCAAGCTGGCTGCCCCTTGATTGCTAGAATTTTATCCAGTTAAGAATAAAGAAAGTATAATTAAATTTATATTACCCATACAATTATTTAAAAAAACATGCTAAAGAAAGTTATTTTTATGTCAATATCTACAGGAGCTAGATTATTAAGCGGGGTAATTCTTTTTATTGCATTAGCAAGAATTCTTAGCATAGAAGATTTCGGAAGATTAACTTATTGCTTTAGTTTAGCTTCAATTATGACATTGCTAGTGGATTATGGATTCACTAATAAATTATTAATCGACATAGGACGTAGCCACCATAAAGTTAAATATATAATGGGGAAGGTTTTAATGACAAAATTATTCCTTTTTACAATTCTTTTGTTAATATTTTTTTCACTAAATAGATTTGGTTTTATTGATCCTTTAAATAAGTTAATAATTACCCCTCTTATTATAGCAACCTTATTGGTATCATTTGGTGATTTCATGAATGTGGCTTTTCGTGGCATTGGTCATTACCATGAAGAAACAAAAATAGTTACTATTGCTTCAGTCATTCACTTTATATTAATTTTTAGTGTCGCATATACAACTGAAGATTCAGTTATGATTGCAACCTCATTTATTGTATCAAGATTGTTTTATCTACTACTCTGCATTAAAAGATATAATAAAATAATAGGTGGATTTACTTTTCCTAAAAGAAAAAAAATTAAGATTTTACAAAAAAATATCGTATATAATTTTACATATGCAATGGATTCGTGGCTAGTTAATTCTATGGCCCATTTAGATAAAATTATAATAAATTATTTTTTAGGCGTTTCTGAGGTAGGGATCTACCAAGCAGGAATGAATGTAGTAAGAGGGTTAGAGCAATTAGGACCTGTATTGGCAAATGTCTACCTACCAGTATTAGCAAAATATAACTCAACTTCATTTGAATTTAGTGTAATAGCACGAAAATTACACATACAATTATTATTAACTGGATTTTCATTTTTTTGTATAATTTTTTTAGGGAAATCTACAATTCCAAGTATAATATATGGAGTTAAGTTTTCAGGTCTTTCAGACATATTTCCATATTTTGGTTTATTCTTGTTTCTTCGTTATGTAGCTATATCACAAGGAGTGCTACTCACAGCAAGTTATCTTCAAAACATGCGTGTTTTAGGGTTGTTCATTAGCATACTTATTATTTTGATATTGCCACCATATTTACTTAATTTATATGGAATTACAGGGATGATTTTCACTCAAATAATAATTGTCACAATACTCTCATTATATTATTTATATGTATTGAAAAATAAAGAAGTTCCTTGTGGAATAAGTTATAATAGCATTGTGATTATTTTATTAGTTATACTTTTATTATTAGTTAATTCTGATATTTACAATACAGATTTTATAAGGAATGGTTATGAGAATAGTATTAACAGGTGGATGGGGATATGGTAATCTTGGTGATGATGCAATTTTGAACTCAACTATAACTATTATAAAGGCGGCATATCCACACTGTATAATAGATGTTCTTACTTACAATATTGCTGATTCTAAGATACATGAAACAAAAACAGTACACTTACATAAATCTGTGCATTCCTACGTTGACTTAGGGTCTAGCGAACTTACCTATAAAAAATTAGGTATAACATATTCATTTAATCGAAAATTGTATCTTCTAGCCAAGCGAACGTTAGTTGAATCACAATTTTGGTGTAATATTAAAAATTTTAAACGCCTTAGCACGCCAGCATTAGATGTTATTAAAGGGGCTGATCTATTAGTTGTGGCAGGAGGAGGCTATTTTAATGAAAAATGGATGAGTAATGTAATATCCCATTTGGTTGAAATGACAATAGCTATTGAATTAAAAATTCCTTTTTTAGTGACAGGCCCTACAATAGGCACATTTGCAGATAAAAAATTAAACAAGTTAATAATGAATATATTTAGAGAGGCAAAATATATTTATGTTAGAGATTCATTTTCACTAGAACAATTTAAAATTGAAAATATAAAATCAAAAATAATCCCTGATATAGTTTTATCAAAATGGAATAAACCCATAAATGAAACCATAAAATCTGAGGATATAACTATTGGTCTTATTATTACAAATAAAGATAAAAACTTTCTAGAAAGATTATCTCAATCTTTAAGTAAATATTCTTACTCTTGTCAAAGAAATTGCTCCATAAACATAATTATGAGTCGTTTATGGAAATCAGACTTCCTAACAAGTCTATATGTCCAGAAAAAACTAGAGACATTAGGAATAACTACTAAACTAGTTATTCCTGGATCTTTTCATACTTTAGAAAAAGAATTATCTGAATGCAGCCTCGTTATAAGTGAAAACTTACATGGTTTAATACTTGCCACAAGAAATGGAGTACCTATTATAGCCATTAATGATTATTCGGTTGGATCTCCTAATTATAAAAAATTCATTTCATTTTCACTGCAAGTAGACTCAAAAGAGTATGTAATTAATAATGAAACTAGTGTGACTGATATTTATTTTAAAATAAATTCAGCATACGAAAATACAAATAATTTTATTAAAAAATCCAACAAACTATGTATTAGTGTAAAAAACAAATCCGAACAGTTTTTAGCTATGCCAATATAATGAAAAAAGAATATACGAATTATATTGTGGTGTTACTTATATATTAAATCTTTATTTTTAGGAAAAAATTACTAGCTACTTTATAGAGTTAAAAACTATTACTACCTTAGTATTTTTATCCTACATTATACTATTAGGCAGCAGCTTTATTTTTTGGCTCTTCTCGACTTCGCGGGGTAGTCACTATATGAAGTATATTGCTATTTGATTATTTAGGTGCAGGCTGGGTATGATAGCCATAATTTAAGACGGCAAACTTTATTGAAGGCATTATTAATCGTTATATTCGTCAAGAAATGGACTGGGAGACAATACAAAGCCTGCCATTACTTGGACTTGATGAGATTGCGTTAAATAAAGGACATAAAGATTTTGTTGTTATCATTTAAGGGATCACTGAAGGCGGAGAAAAATGCATTTTGGCCGTATTGCCAAATCGCAAAAAGGAAACAGTGAAAATATTTCTACAAAGCATCCCCGTGGAAATTAAAAGAACAATACAACGTGCCTGTGTTGAAATGTATGACGGCTACAGTAATGCAGTGTATGAGGGACTTCCTGGCGTTGAGATTGTGGTTGATCGATGCCATGTGACCAAAAGCTATCGCGCCTGTGCAGAGAAAGCAAGAATAAAAGAGATGAAAATACTGAACAAGGCGCTTTCTAGCGAAGAGTACGCCCAACTGAAAGGCGTGATGTGGTTATTCCGAAAATCACTCTGGGACTTGAATGAAGAGCAACAAATTAAATTAGTACAGCTTTTTAATTATGCGCCAGAGCTTAAGCAAATTTATATTTATCGGGAAGCATTGACGGGTATTTTTAACCGACCTTTAAGTAAAAGTCAGGCAGAAGCTGAGCTAAATTCATGGGTCGAGCAGGTTAGAAATCTGAAGTTGGACTGTTTCAACTCATTTATAGTGACCTTACAAAACTGGCAGCATGAAATCACTAATTATTTTCTTCGCCGTGAAACCAGTGGTTTTGTAGAAGGACTGAATAACAAAATTAAGGTGATCAAAAGACGTTGTTATGGCATTTATGATATAGGGCGTTTATTTCAGCATATTTGGCTTGGTGTCGAAGGTCGACGTTTATTCGGATATGCTTAACACTATATGTTGTGGTCGCCCCGCGAAATCGGGAAGAGCCAAAAAAGAGAAAGGTTGGGGGGGAAGAGGTCATTTGTATATGGAACTTGATATGTATTATAAACAGGTTAAGCGCATTTCCTAACACACCTCTTTTTAAATACTAATAATCAATGACTTACATAAAGGTGGTAAAATTTAAAAATTCAGTAAAATCAGGGGTTACAGAGAATTGTATAAAAATAATACAACTATGTAACTCATTGATTTATATTAACCCCCGATACTTATTTTTAAGGAGATGGGTTAAGTGTTATTTGGATATTTTTCCAGAAGAACAGATTCTGATAATGTCTTTTGATGACTTGAAAAACAATCAAGAGCTTTTTTTAAAACGTTTGTTTGATTTTCTGGATATTGAAGCGGTTACGATTAATGACAAGCAAAAGAAAAATGCAGCATCTATTCAAAAATATTCATTTCTGAATACTATAATCAAGTGTTTAAAATTAAATGTAATTATATCAACCATCATTCCAAAATCGTTAATACAATCAACAAAAAGTGTTTTAACAAACACAGAACCTATACCTAAAATGAGTAGCGCTGATAAAGAAATATTATTACCATACTTTAAAAGCGACTTAGAGAAACTACAGGTCTTGATTGATGCTGATATATCTAGTTGGTATAAGTAACGTGTGTTCAATGCGATTAGGTTATAGCATTCCATATTTTGTTAATTCTATGGTCATTTTGGATTATGTAGCCTCACTGTATGAGCTACAAAATAATATAAAGCAGCAAAGGTCTGTTGATGATTAACAAAAAATATATGATAGTATCAATTATACTTTTAAACCATAAAGGTGCGGAAGATACTATTGGTGGAGGATTACCTTTTGTTTAAACCATTGGTTTTGTTTAAAATTAGTTTATTTTTCTTAATTTTATGGCCAACCTATATTGCAATGAAATTTGGATCATTACCCGCACTTAGTCCAGATCGGCTAATGCAAATGGCTTTAATTTTAGTTTTTATCTTATATTTTGTATTCAAAACAAAAAAAATAAATCGACTTAAAAATTATAAGAGTATAGTTTTTATAATATTTTATTATTCTTTATGGAATTTGTGTGCATCGATATTTGGCTCTGAAAATATTGCAGCATCTATTTCATCTTTAACGAATTGGTTTATACTCGGACCTTTTTTACTTTTTTTTACTTTTGCATTTATTACTAAAGAAAAAGAAATAAATAATCTAATTTCTACAATCATATTAATAATGTTTATTGTAAATATAATCGGGCTTATCGAAGTGTGTAAAGGTGAACTATTATTTAAAAATTTTTTGATAACAGAAAATGAATATACATTAGGTGCGATGACGGAAAATACCAGAAACGGCATTTATAGAATACGATCAGTCTTTTCTAACCCTTTAGTCTATGCACAGTTTTTGTTGGCTGTTATTCCATTACAGTTTTATAACTACAAACAAAAAAATAGCCTTATAATAAAATCACTGCTATTCATGGACATAGGATTATCAGTTTTTTTATTATATAAGACAGGTTCTCGTGCAGGGCTAGCACTAGCAATAATGATGCCTTGCTTGAAATACTACATAGCGATGTATAAAAAAAGATGGTTCAAACTCGTATCAATTCCAATTGTTATATTTTTTACAGTTATTATTATCATAGGAGTATATAATTATACACAAGAAAATATAGCAACTGTAAACAATCTACATACAATGAATGTTCATGGGCAGATTGATGATGAAACATTAAGTACTTTAGCGCGAGTATTACAGTTTCAACTTGGATTTGAATCAGTTAAGTTACATCCTATTTCCGGAATTGGTTTTGGTGAGGAAATGAAAGCTGTTGAACCATTACATAGTATAGACAACTATTATTTAACTCTTGTGTTGTCAACCGGGATTGTAGGGTTAATGTTTTTTATGACGGTTGTCTTTCGAGTAATAAATCGTGCTATAAAAAATATTAAAATTTATAAAGATGAAATGACTGTTTATCTACTAGTTTCATTTATACTTTTATTAGTTTATTATTTTATTTTATCAATACCTAAGGCAAATAGTTTATTATTTTTGATTGCTAGTTTGATATATATTAAATCACAACTATTAAGAAAGGCACATCATGAATAAGAAAGTATCTATAATTCTCTTAAACTATAATGGTTTTGAAGATAGTATCGACTGTTTTCAAAGCCTACAGCAAATAAGTTATGAGAACTATGACATTGTCATCGTGGATAATGCCTCACCTGATGTATCCATGGATAGACTTCATGCATATATGCAAGTGAATGAAATAGAGCATATTTTCTTTGAAAAACCCGAAAGTGCTATGCTCGGTATCCTCCCAAGCGTGCAAGTAACTTTGATACAAAGTGGACAGAATAACGGTTATGGTCATGGAAACAATATTGGCATAAAATATGCTTTAAATAATGGCGCTGACTACGTTTTGGTGCTTAACAACGACACTGTAGTGGAACCGGACTTTTTAGAACCGATGGTGCAGATGTGTGAAAATGACAAAAGTATTGGCATAGCGTCCGGAAAGATCTATTTTTATGACCGCCCTGACACTATCTGGTTTAATGGTGGAAAGTTTACTCATTGCACTGCAAAGGCAAAACATTTTCATTTCAATGAAAAAGACGTAGGACAAATTCCACAAGAACCTATAACCTTTATAAGTGGGTGTATGTGGCTAATCCCTAAAAAAGTCTTTAATGATGTTGGTTTTATTAATGAAGACTACTTTATGTATGTGGAAGATTTGGAGTTCTGTCGACGTGTTATAAGACAAGGGTATACTTTAAAAATAGCAGACAAGAGTCATATCCTCCATAAAGTTGGTAGTAGTAGTGGACACTGGAGTGTATTTTTTGCATATTGGATGTCGAGAAATAAGATAAAATTTATAAAAGATTTTGAAGTAACTACATGCTCTTTTATAGCTTATATCTATCATATTTTTTACACTTCAATTTGGTGGCTTTTACACAAAAGGTTTGACCTGTTTAAAGCTCATTTAAGAGGCATATATTCTGTATTTATTAGTGAGGAGAATAAATGATGACATTATTAAGAGAGGACCTGAATATCTTCAAGCTAGTAAAAGGAAAAGGCATTTCAAAATACTTTTACTTTCCAGAGATACGGATGATATTTATTTTTAGATTGAGTCAATATTGTTATAAATACAAAATATTAAGACCTTTAGCTTATATTTTTACAAATCTAAATGATTTCCTTCACGGTATATGGATTGGACCGAGGATTGAAGTTGGAAAAGGTTTATCTTTTGCTCACTCGAGAGGTTTAGTTGTAAATCCAACTGCAAAGATAGGTGACTATTGTTCTATTTTACAGCGTGTCACTATCGGTGGTCCAAATGTGACGATTGGAAATTATGTTGAGATATTAGCTGGGGCACAGATCATCAGCAATAAAAGAGGTAAAGGTTCTCTGGTAATTGGAGATGAAGCCGTAATTGCTGCCGGTGCAGTTGTGACCAAAGATGTTCCAGCTAATGCTATTGTTGCAGGAGTGCCAGCAACAATAGTAGGTTATAGAAATAAAGGCGACAACTGGGTGAGTTATTTAAACAATGAAAAGGGTATTCATGCTTCCTAATTTCATTATAGTCGGTGCGCCTAAAGCAGGAACAACATCGCTTTACCACTATCTTTCCGAGCATCCGCAGGTCTTTATGAGTGAACCTAAAGAAGTTAACTTTTTTTCTAAAGATGAGATCGAAGAGCAAGGCTTATATTATCAGGACTTTAAAGCTAAAGATTTAGATAGTTATGAAAAGTTATTTGATAAAGGAATAGATAAAAAGGCAGTTGGCGAAGGAAGTGTCTCTTATCTATTCTACCCTGAAACACCGGCTAAAATAAAAGCTCTTTTGCCAGCTGTTAAGATCATTATGTTGTTAAGAGATCCGGTTGCGCGAGGATACTCGCATTACCTTATGGACTACAGACTTGGTCTGGTTGACGTGCCATACAAGGAGATCGTTCTTAAAACGAGTACTCATAAAAATGCGCATCTGTACTATCAACAATATGTTGAATTGGGGCTATATTATGAACAGGTTAAGCGTTATTTGGAGTTATTTGGTAAAGAGCAGGTTAAGATATATTTTCAAGAAGACCTGCGCCAAGATACACAAAAAATCATTTTCGACCTGTACGAATTTTTAGAGATCGATCCATCGAACATTCCAAATATAGAACGGGAGCATAACGCTTTTTCCATGCCAAAAAGCAATGTAGTCCATAAATTGTATACATCGTATTTCATTCGTACACTCTTGTCTGTTGTTTTTCCGGAAGCTCTAAAAGAGAAGATAAAAAATGAACTTTTCGAGAGAAAAAAGAAACCTGCACTCGAAGAAAATTTGAGAGAACAATTACTGGACATTTACCGACAGGACATACAAAATCTGGAAAGTTTTCTTAACAAAGACCTGTCTGTATGGTATGAGGAAATAACTAATGCGTGAACAGGCAAAAACAAATTACGGATTAAAACGTTTTATTAGAAAGTTAGTGTTAAATGTTGATCAAGCGGGTATGCTGCTGGGATCAATGCGGGTAAAATTTGTAAAATTTTCTGGAGTGAACTTTGTTGACTCTGGCAGCGTATTTATAGGTGAATCTGTCACCTTTGATGATATCTACCCTGAGTATATTACTATTGGCAAAAGAGCTAGAATCACAACAGGCACAAAAATTCTTACACATTTTTTGGATGTAAAAAAACCTCCTTACAGCTTTTATGCTGGAAAAATTATTATAGGGGATAATGTTTTCATAGGTGCAAACAGTTTGATAGTAAAAGAGTGTACTATTGGAAATAATGTTGTTTTTGCTGCCGGGTCTGTCATAACAAAAGACATTCCTGATAATTGGATAGTTGGTGGTGTATCTGCAAAAAAAATTGGAGAACGGACTGTTGATGAGTAAACGTATTTCAATATTTGACCATGTTGGTAAAAAAGCAGGAATGGACTACTACTCTAGTTCTTTGGCAAAAGGTTTTGTTAACCAAGACTGTGACGTTTCAGTATATAGTAATTTTGTAGGCATAGAGCCTTCTATTATTGATTATGTGCCTGTGTTTGAAGGGCATACTTTAGGGGGTAGTGTAAAAAAACTGTTCAAATTTATAAGAGCCACCTTGCAAGCATCTCATGATGCCCGAAAAAAGAAAGCAGACCTTGTTGTGTTACACCTTTTTTCAGCAGTTCCTGTCATGGTACCGTTGATCTTGATACCAAAACTTTTTGGATTGAAAACAGCAGTTATTTCACATGACGTTTCAAGCTTTACGGACAGAGACAGCAGTATAGTGCAAAATCTTATTTATAATGTTTTAACAGATAACATCATAGTGCATAACCAATTTTCATATGAGACACTTTTAAAGAGTATAGCTATTAAGGATCCGAAGAAAGTTGTGATTATTAAACATGGCGGTTATTTGGACCATATAGGTGAACGACCACAGAGAGAAACGGTAAGAAAAGAACTTGGTTTGGAACCAGCAGGGAAATATATGCTTTTCTTCGGGCAGATAAAAGATGCAAAAGGTTTAGATGTATTGCTGGATGCAATGTGTAAAATACCTGATGATATAAAACTCATCATTGCTGGTAAACCGTGGCGAGGAGACTTTACAAGATATGGGCAGCAAATTGAATCACTTGGATTAACAAATAGAATTGTAAAAATGATACGTTTTATTGAAGATGATGAGAGGGAGAAGCTCTTTTTTTCTTCGGATGTCAATATTTTGCCGTACCGTGTCATTTTTCAAAGTGGCGTGTTGCTGATGGCTATGAGTCATGGGCTTCCTGTCATTGCTTCAGACCTTCCTGCCAATAAAGAGATAATTACGCATAAAGAAAATGGTATGTTATTTGAAAGTGGAGATGCAGATGATCTTGCAAGACAGATAAAGACCTTTTTCGAAACGGGACATTTAGCCGGAGATATAGGAAAAAAAGCATTGGAAACCATAGAAAAGGACTATAGTTGGGGTAAGATAGCTACACAGTATTTGCGTTTACTATGATAGGGCTAAAATATGTCTTGGCAGTGTTTGTAGTATTCTTTACTTTGTATACGACTGCCTGTGCAAAGTCTGCAGATGTGTTGCACCCAAAGCCCAAATTTATCGAGAATAACAGTATGAAAGTACAGGTCGGTCAAGCGATTGTACTAGACAGTAGTAAGGAATTTTTCAACAAATATAAAGAATCTGTAAATTCATTAACACACACAGCCGCAAAGTATGGTGAAAAGACTCAAAACCTTTTTAAAGTTACAGTATTAAAAACGGAACAGTTTCCTCATCTTAATGAAATGCAGAGAGTATATTTAAATAAACCAGAAGCATATTTACTCGAAGTAAAAACAAACTCCGTTGTGATATCCGCTAAAACAGATAGAGGGCTCTTAAATGGCTTAAGTACTTTAGAAGCATTAACAGAAGAACAGCAAGGTAGTCTTTCGTTGGGGAAAACTATAGATTACCCGGATCTCAAGATGAGAGTATTGCACATATCTATGTGGCCATGCACACTTGAGGACTTTAAAGAAACGATTAGGCTAGCCAGACTTGAACATTTCAATACTCTAATATGGTTAAACCATTTTGGTGTTGAGTTAAACTCTTTAAGACATTTAAAAATCAATAATATAAATCCTTGGACTATTGAACAATTCAAAGAGATGGTTGCCTATGTTAAACAAAATGGACTGGAGATCATACCCGAATTAAAACTTTTGTCACACCAGGACAAGTTTATAGGGGAATATTACTCTCAGTATATGTTTAATAAAGCGACGTACGATCCACGTAAGAAAGCGTTATATAAAGAGGTAGTTTTCCCTGACATTGATGAACTTCTTCTATTGACCGGTGCTACAAAGTTTCATATTGGGCATGATGAAGTTGCCGGTTGGAGTGAGTGGCATTATAGAACAAAGGTTTTGAACAAAGGGGAGCAGCAGTTACCGCCGGAGTTGTTTTTTGAAGATATACTTACTTTACATGCGTATTTGAAACAAAAAGATATAGAAACATGGATGTGGAGTGATATGTTTTACACTAAAGAGGAATTCCCTTCAATGAAAAAAGCTGGTGCCAATTTGAATGGTATGAATGGTTACGCCGAATTGCGCAGTAAAATACCAAAAGATATTGTTTTGAATGTTTGGCATTATAGAGGAAAACAAGATGCTTTTCCTACAGCAAAAGTATTGGCCAATGATGGTTATAAAGTACTTGGGGCAACATGGAAATTTGAAGATACCACAGTGAATTACGCCAGATATATATCGGGATTACCTCAAAATGCAGAAGGGATGATAGCCACAACTTGGTATGGACTTAGTGGTGAAAAAAAGATAGAAGTGCAAGATATTATTAAATTTTCAGGGAAGACTTTTTGGAATGCAAAATAAAAAAGTAGCAATAATAGGCACAGTAGGCTTACCGGCAAAATACGGCGGTTTTGAGACACTGGCAGAGCACCTGACAAAACATCTCGCAGATGATTATAAGATGACCGTCTACTGCAGCTTACCTAGTTATGACGGAGAGCTTGAGACACATAACGGCGCTGCGCTTAAATATATCAACCTGAAAGCCAACGGCATACAGAGCATACCCTATGACATCCTCTCGATATTTCATGCCAACCGAACAGTTGACATCTTACTGATCCTCGGTGTATCAGGCTGCATTGTATTGCCGTTCGTCAAATTGTTCAGTAGAAAGAAGCTGGTTATCAACATCGACGGGCTGGAGTGGAAACGCCACAAGTGGAACAGGTACGCCAAGTGGTTTTTGAAGTTTTCGGAGAAGCTGGCTGTCAAATACGCCGACGTTGTCATCGCAGACAACAAGGTCATCCAGGACTATGTCAAGGACGAATACGACAAAGAAAGCGAGCTGATTGCTTACGGAGCTGACCATGTCAAGAAGCTGCATATTGAACAAGAGGTAATGCGAGATTACCCATTTTTGACAGAACAGTACGCCTTTACTGTTTGTCGAATAGAACCAGAGAACAATATTCATATGATCATAGCAGCAGTCGCTGAAATAGATGAACTTCCTTTAGTGGTCATAGGTAACTGGGAAGCTAGTCAATATGGTCAAGACCTTAAAAAGAAGTATGCAGATCATAATAATATTTTGCTGATTAATGCCATCTATGACCAAGCTGTACTAAACCAGATACGTTCAAATTGTACACTTTACCTTCATGGGCATAGTGCAGGAGGGACGAACCCCTCTCTCGTTGAGGCCATGCATTTGGGATTGCCAATCTTTGCCTATGATGTTGCCTACAACAGAGAGACTACGGAGCATCAGGCAAAATATTTTGCTTCATCGGCAGAGCTTATTAATCTCCTTGCGCATCTCAATGAAATATCATTGCCGGATTTAGGAAAAATGATGTTTGAGATCTCAGAAAAACGTTATCGATGGGATATTATTGCCAAGCAGTATGCCAAGCTGTTGGCGCCGATTGAAAACTGACCATCTGGAGCTTCAATACTGCTGCTTTATTGGTATTGGGTATTGGCTGCACATCATTGGCAAAGTACCTTGGTGGTTAGCGATCCGTCGCATATACGTAAGCGTCAATTAAACGTAAGCGTCAATTAAACCACACATTCTAAACCCCTATAAAAAAGGGCACACTAATACCTCCATTTAACTTCAGAGGTATTTATGAGCCCATCTCAAAATAAAGCGGCTATGCAAGAGCATATACCACAATGGCAAGCCAGTCGTTTAACTCAGGCTGAGTATTGCAAGGCCCATGATATCAAACCGTATATTTTTAGCCTCGTTTGGGGGGCTATGTTGGGTTACGTTTTTATTGCTTTGCAATTAAAATCTAACTCTAACTCTAACTCAACCTACACTGTAATACATTGATTATATTCAATAATCTCTTAACTTAATAGCAGTGACGAAGAAGGCGCATAGGTTGTGATTGATGCGCTTCGCTTCGCACTTTAGTCTATTCTATGCAAGGTTATTTAATTGTGTGAAGATTAGTTAGCATGTATTTTCTTAAGCATTTTCATCATTTTCCAGGCGTGACTCATTCCCAGATAATAGAGAAAAAAGAGGCCTAAGAATAAGTAAAACATTAGCCATTCCGGTAGTTCAAATAGCTTTTCTCCTATGATGCCAAAGGCCGCTAGACTGAGGGAAGCGAAGAATATTATGTTTAGCGTTTGATGATGCGTGTATCCAGCAAGCGGTAATATATGATGAAAGTGTTCTCTATCCGGGGCAAATGGGGAATTACCTTTGCGCATGCGACGCAGCATAATGGCAATAGCGTCCAGAAGCGGAAAGCCAATAATCCATAAGACAGTAACAGGTGAAATAATTCTATTTTCGCCTTGTGATATTAAAATTATTAAGTAACAGATTGTAAATCCCAGCAGCATGCTACCGGCGTCTCCAAGAAAGATAGCTGCCTTTTTACGGCCGAAGGCACGCATATTAAAGAATAAAAAGGCGGTAAGTGCAGGTATGAATAGTGAGCATATACCTGTAACCTGAGGCATTGCGTTTGCTAGCATTAATAGCAGACTCATTGTTATTAATGATATCCCCCCTGTGGAACCATCAATACCATCAGTCATATTGAATGCATTGATGCCGCCCACGACAGCAAAAATCGTTACTAAAGGTGAGAAATAGCCTAATTGTATGTCGCCAAAACCAAATAAATTACCCAGGTTTGTTATTTCTACTCCTCCCCAGAAAATCATTATTAGTGTGGCAACTACTTCAATAATTAAGCGAATCTTATAATTTAGGTGTTTGAAATCATCGATTACTCCACAAGCAACAATTAAAGTTGCAGAAACGATGTACCAGTAATTATTTATTGGCAGCCAGTAAAATAATATTAGCACACATAGATATATGCTAATTCCTCCGGTTAAGGGGATCTCGCCTGAGTGCTTTTTTCTGCTGCATGGCTTATCGGTTAAGCCCTTTTTTTGGGCTATAGGTGAGATAAACAGCACAATCAATAAAGTTATAAAAAAAGAATTAATTCCTAATATGTCCATTGTATATATTCCTGATAAATTGTGATTTACGTTGCAGTAAGTATCTCGTGTTGCTAATAATTTAGAATACGTTGGTGTTTGTGGCTTTGGTACATTAATTTTTTAGATATTAGAGTTGTGAAGTTTTGTTTTTAGGGTGAAAAAATCCATGATTTAATACTTTTTTGGTAAGATTATTTAAATGTATTTTAATTTCTATCTTAAATTGCCAAAGTTTTTTTGTAAGTCACGTTAGCTTATCTAGCCAGGGCATGGTTGATTTTTAGGGTTCAGAACAAGCATTGCCCACATATTTTATCAGTTCACAGTGGTTTATTTTTATCACTTCAGGCGAAAGCTGGGCTTACCTGAAGAAATATGTCAATGAACTCACACCGCATTTTTTTAGTTGGGATTTGCCTATGCAATTTTATCTAGTTGCATAGCTGAGTTGATTAATTAGTTTTTAATATAACATAGGACGATGAAGAATTAATACGATTTTTTTTTTAAGGAATATTACATAATGTGATTGTTTATATAATCAAGGTTTATGTTGTTTTTTTAAAAAATACTATGAAATTTAAGTTATTAAGTCATGAAGTTATAAGTGTTAAGCACTGTAACTTACAAACTTGAAATATAAATATTCATCAAGATATGACGGTGTAATTGACTCTGTTGTCCAGACTCAGGAGCTTTTATATTCTGGACTTATGAAATGATGCTTACAATCAGGACCTCGAAGTATTCTCTTGTACCCTAAAGAAAGTAAACACTGGCGATGAAAATAATGGGACAAAGGAAAACTGGATATTAAATATTTCAGCTATGCGCTTGAGGCGAGATAGTTATCTAGCCTGATATTCTAGTGCTCCGTATCGGTGTATGCAATAACATACCTGATTACCCACAATTCTCAGCTATGCTTCGTCATTCCTGCATGTTTCTAGCAGGAATCTAGTAGGTTAAGCATAGATTCCCGATATAAGACTTCGGGAATGACGACGGCTTTAACATACTGATATTTAAATTTTTATTTCACTGTGGCTGAGAGTTATGGGTAATCAGCATAACATAAGATATAGTATCAACTTTAAAGAACGTGGTTTTACTAGGTCCTGGTATATCTGTTTGTCTGTCACGTAAGCAACTCCACTCACATGTCATTTAGGGAGTGCGATCTTCGTTACTGATTTCAGGTAGTTGTGTCTTTAGGTGAAACTATGCAATTATTTTAATCTGATTCTTACGGTCTTGCGGCGTTATCTATAACTAATTTGACCTCCCTGTTTTGTTTTCCAGAGTGTTATATTTTTAAATATTTCAATAACATAAATGATAAATTTTTAAAATCCCTCAATTTTTATGTTGTTTTGTTGTGTAGTGGCAGGATATATGTTACAAGAAAGGTGAGTTTAATTGAAGTTTATTTCCTTCGAGATATCCTCTTAAAATTACCTGGAATAGGGGTGATATTTAATAGCTTACTCCAGTAAATACAAGCACAGATTGTTGTATTGTTGGACGATTCAGAGACGAATAAATTTGAGATATACCAAAACTTGATTCCTTATTTTGATTTATTTCAATTTTACCGGCTACTTAACTAATCCATTGATTCTTTGTTATCAAAGAGCTAAGGAGTGTGCACGAAATAAGGTATGCATCTTAAAATGGGGCGCAGGTCTTTAGCCTGCATTGTAAAAAGGCGGACTAAAGACCTGCGCCCCATTGTGTCGAAGTTACTTTATGCGTGTTCCTAAGTAATAAAGTCAATGGTCTTTTTTCATCGAGGAGAAAAAATCATGTTTACACAATATAAGATCAGCAAGTGCTTAACAATGAGTTTTTGTTTCACAGCAATGTTGTTTTTGAGTCAACCTATCCTGGCATTAGACTGGGCATGTACGCATGGGCATAGTGGTAATATTGAATATGTGAACAGAGTCGAAACTCTGGACAGAGTTCATATTGGCTGGGGGTTGCAATTTGATCAAAAGTCCGGACTTGTCAATTGGATACACTTTGCCCCTCCATCATCTTTTGGTCAAAAAACACGTTATGTAGCGTTACAATTTTCGACTGGAAGTGTGGATGCATTTATTGATAATGTTGATATCTATGACTTAGGCGTTAAAGTAAAACAGTTTACAAATTTGGGTTGGAGCGGACCGCAACAGATTCAAATACTGGATTTAGGAGAAGAGATGACTTTCACAGCATTAGGTATTTCAGTCGAAGTGAAAGCAGGGGTAGAATCTATGAGTCATGAATTTACATTTAATGGAGCATGTGCTTCTAAATAACTATTAAGATAATAATGTGCGAATTCAAGCTATAAATGCAATGCCATGTGATCTATTCAAAATCACCCTGACATTTCACAAAATACTTTCCCCGGAGTCAGACAACCTGATCTCACGGAAAATAAATTGATACCTTGTAAGCCAAATGTAGGTTGGTGCTGAGGCACGAAGCCCAACAAATTCGGCGAAATATCCTGTTGGGCTTCGCTAGCTCAGCACCAACCTACGCATTTAAGTCTCACCTTTTTATCTTGAAAAGTCAGAGCCTATGTTGGGTTACGTTTTTATTGTTTTGCAACAAAAATCTAACCCAATCTACAATACTTAATGGCAGTGTGCTATAAGCATAGGATGACGAATATAGCTGAGAGTTGTGGGTAATCAGGTAGACCTTTGGAATTTATCGGGATAGTTAGGTAGTAAAATGGCGTCCCCGCCCGGACTCGAACCAGGAGCTATCCCTTAGGAGGGGACTGCATTATCCAGTTATGCAACAGGGACAAGCTGGTTATTATAACAATAAATTCTCTGCTTACTGTGGAAAAATCATAAAAAAATTACAGACAGAGCAGGGCAGACCAAAGTCCGCCCTGCTGTTTAGGCTTTAAAGACTGATTTTTTTGTATTTAAGACGGTGAGGCGTGTCAGCATCTGTGCCAAGGCGCTTATGGCGATCAGCTTCATAATCCTCGTAGTTGCCCTCAAACCAGACGACTTGACTGTCACCTTCAAAAGCCAGCATATGTGTAGCGATTCTATCCAGAAACCAGCGATCATGCGAAATAACGACAGCACAACCTGGAAAGGCCAGCAATGCTTCTTCCAGGGCACGTAAGGTTTCTACATCCAGGTCGTTGGTCGGTTCATCAAGTAATAATACATTGCCGCCACTACGCAGTAGTTTGGCTAAATGCACACGGTTACGCTCACCACCCGATAAATCACCGATACGTTTTTGTTGATCACCGCCTTTGAAATTAAAACGGCCACAATATGAACGAGAGGGTGTTTCGTAAGTACCTACGGTAATTAGATCTAGTCCATCTGAGATTTCTTCCCAGACAGTCTTGTTATCATCCAGGTCATCACGAGACTGATCAACATGGGATAATTGAACTGTTGAACCCAGTTTTATTGTTCCTGAATCAGGCTGTTCTACTCCCGACATCATGCGGAACAGGGTCGTTTTACCTGCACCGTTAGGGCCGATAATGCCGACGATACCGCCAGGAGGCAGTTTAAAACATAAATCATTGACTAATAATCTGTCGCCGAAGCCTTTACTGACGTGTTCTACATCAATCACTACGTCACCTAAACGCGGGCCAGGTGGAATAAAGATTTCCTGGGTTTCGTTACGTGTTTGTGCTTCTTGTGAGGACATTTCATCAAAACGCGCTAAACGGGCTTTGCTTTTGGCGTGACGGCCTTTGGCATTAGAACGTACCCATTCCAATTCGGCTTTCATTGCTTTCTGGCGTGAGGTTTCCTGTTTTTCTTCTTGCGCTAAACGATTTTGTTTTTGCTCTAACCAGGAGGAGTAGTTTCCTTCCCATGGAATACCCTGGCCACGGTCTAGCTCTAAAATCCAGCCTGCCACATTATCCAGGAAGTATCTATCATGAGTGACGGCAACCACTGTACCAGGGTAGCTGTGTAAGAAACGTTCTAGCCACGCAACTGATTCTGCGTCAAGATGGTTGGTTGGCTCATCCAATAACAGCATATCGGGTTTAGACAGCAATAAGCGACACAGCGCGACACGACGTTTTTCACCGCCTGAAAGTTTTGTTACGTCCGCATCCCAGGGAGGCAGGCGCAAGGCATCTGCCGCAATTTCTAATTCCCGGTCTAGTTCCCAGGCATTGGCAGTTTCAATTTTTTCCTGTAATTCAGCTTGCTCGGTTAGTAAGGCATCAAAATCAGCATCGGGATCGGCGAATGCATTATTAATTGCATTATAGCGATTCAGGACAACTTGAATTTCACCCAACCCTTCTTCGACATTGCCGCGTACATCTTTATCTGGATCGAGTTGGGGTTCTTGTGAAAGGTAGCCGATATTAATTCCTTTCATAGGAATTGCTTCGCCTTCTATCTCTTTATCAATTCCGGCCATAATCCGGAGCAGGGTTGATTTACCCGAACCGTTTAAGCCGAGTACACCAATTTTCGCACCCGGAAAAAAAGATAGGGAAATGTTTTTTAGGATATGTTTTTTAGGTGGGACAATCTTGCCCACCCGATTCATAGAGAAAATATATTGAGCCATTACAGTTTATCGTTATGTGAATTGATAGACGCTATTATAAGTTGTTTAAGGCATTTTTGCAGGTTGAGTAAAAACAAAACCTGTGCTTTCTGCTGCTTTATGACATTCAAAGCAAGGTTGTTGTGCGTCCTCTTTATCTTTGCCATGCGGGCTTAATTCCAGTCCTTTCCAACGGGCGAAGCCCCAGCCTCCTGTGCTTGCATATTTTTTAGTATCCCTGACCATAATTTCAGCATGTACAAAATCCCCTGGTACTGTCGCAGCTTGCCATGTCGGGAGTGTTTCATTCTTCCAGACAAGCTTGGCTAAAATAGTGCCATCAGGCCATTGTTTTTTTTCAGTATTGCTGCGGGCTGCTTTGATGGCAATTGAGTTACCTAAAATAACTCGCTGAGTATTATTGTCGTTGCGGATCGAAGTGCCGATTACACGCCAATTCGTTAAGCCTGTCGGATATTTAATGCCATTGGGTGTGGGTTCTACGTTTTGGGCTGAACTGAGTGTTGGTAGTAATATTAAAGCGGAGAGGGCGGTTAAACGGATTAGATGATGGTGAATTTTCATAGTGTTTGACTGATTAATAATGAGTTTGTGAGCAAGCCTTTTTACCACAAAGTGCCTGGAGAGTGTCAATTTTATACTAATGGTAATGACGGAAAAAACCAGTACTAGTTTCTGTTGACATATGTTAAAAATCAAATACTTATATTTTTTTGATTTTTTGATAATATCATCAAATTCAATAAATCTTATATAAAACTAATAATTAAATGTCAATAGAGCCTAAGAGTGGTTGGTGTTTTTAATTTGTTATAGAAGGCGTTATATAACGCTTTCTGATGATATTAAATAACATAGTTTAAATAGACGCATGCCAAAGATTTATTCATAACAAATAGAAATATAAAGTAAAAAAAGATGTAGGCTGAAATTTTGCATAGTTCATCTCTTGCCTATTAATACCGCTTGTCGGGTTTTTAAATTACATCTTGCATCAACCACTTTTAAAAATGGATGAATTATCCACTCTAGCTGCCTCGCACTTGATCGAGCAGTATCATAATGAATTGAAAATTTATTTAATTCAACATAATCACAGTCCAGATACTGCGGAAGATATTTTACAGGATGCCTTTATTCGTTTAGTGCAAGCAAAGCCCGGTGGTGAAATTAAAAACCCTCGTGCTTTTCTTTATAAAATAGTGAGTAATTTAGCGATTGATTATCATCGTAGCCATAAACGACGCCAAAATCGACATGCCGATGAATCTGAATTAGTTGAACTTACTGATCAAACCCCTTCCTTAGAGCATCAGATCTATACTCAAGAACAGCTTACTTTTCTAAAGCGGGCCATCTCTGAGTTACCGCCTAAATGTCGGCAGGTCTTTATTCTGCATAAGTTTAGATTCTATCCTTATTCTAAAATTATGCAGGAATTGAATATTTCTGAAAGTACGGTGTTAAAGCATATGGTTAAAGCCATGCAGCATTGCCGTAAACGCATGTCCGAGCTTGATCTGGATTAAGGACATCTATTGTCATAACTAGGTGAGTAGATACTTATCTATGGCTATGTCGTCTTATATAAAAAATTAATGAGCTTTGTGATATGAAGCAATCTATACAAGAAAATGATGTAAACGCTCAGGCTGCCTTGTGGCAGGCTAAGTTAAGTTCCGATCTTTTAACAGCTGAACAACAGCAGGAATTTGAAGATTGGCTTGGGCAAAGTAAAGCACATTCTCAGGCATGGCAAGAAGTACATGCATTTTGGCAACAGCTTGATACGTTAAGTGAAGCAGATATACGCTTTTTAGAGGATTTTCCAGCAAGCTCAGAAGAGGAAGGCCTTGTTGAAAAAAATGCTTTTCAGCCAATTCATGCACAAATCAAAAAGTCGGCCTTTATCAAGCAATTTCAGCCAATATTCAAACCCATGCTGGGTATGGCTGCTTCATTATTACTGATGTTTTCTTTGTTATATAGCTTAATGCCTGCCTATTTTGCTGATTATCGGACGGCTCCCGGAAGTTTACGCACACTGGCTTTAATGGATGGTTCACAGATCATCATGAATAGCGATACCTCGCTTTCAATCAATTACACGGATAATTTACGGCAGATTACTTTATATCAGGGCGAGGCATATTTTAATGTAGCGGCCGATAGTGCACGTCCTTTTGATGTTAAAACACAGGCTGCTAGTGTGCGTGCTTTAGGCACTGAATTTGATATAAAAAGTAGAAATGAGCAAGTTGCTGTGACGGTATTTGAACATGCTGTCCGAGTGTCTTTAAACAATGGAAATGCTGAGGAGACTTTAGCAACAGGACAGCAAATTATTTTTACAGAAAGCTCTTTTTCCAAACCGCATGACGTGTCTTTATCAGCGGTTAAATCATGGCTTAAACAGCGTCTTGTTTTTCAGGATAAGCCTTTAAGTGAAGTGGTTGCGGAGTTAAATCATTATCGCGCCGGCACGATTATTATTTTGGATAGCAAGCTTAAAGCCTTGTTTGTGACGGGTGTTTTTGATACGGACGATACCAATATGGCACTGAGTACTATTGAGCAAAGCCTACCTGTCACAATCTATAAAGTGACTGACAAACTGGTGTTCATCTCTGCTAAGTAAAAAAATTTAGATTCAGAGTAGATACTTTTGTTAGACGCTGTCGTCTTATAGAAAACAGACATTTTATAAATGGGAAATTTATTAAAAGGAGCTGGGCAATTGGCGATATTACTATCGCTACTTGTTTCTGCCTTTGTACAAGCTGAACAAGCCATGCAATTTAATATACCAGCACAAAATTTATCCTCTGCTCTATTGCAATTCTCGGAAGAGAGCGGGGTGAAAATATTCTTTAAATCAGAGATTACTCAGCAAAAGACGAGCAAAGCACTCGTTGGCAGATATACGCCTACGCAAGCATTAGCACAATTACTAGAAAATACCGGCATAAAGTATCGTTATACAGACACGCAGTCGCTGACATTATTCGTCGATAACAATGCATTGATCAGCTCATATACGCCAGAATTATTAGCTTTAGAGCCTGCCATGCGGGTTTATGGAAAAGTTATTGATATTCACAAACCCAGTGATTGGAATGCTAGCCATATTACGGGAGATATCTGGAATGGCTACCATGTTTTTAGCACGAGTACAGCAACACGCACAGAGACACCGTTAATGGAATTGGCGCAGTCCGTTCAGGTTATCACGCGTGCTTTGCTAGAGGATCAGCAGAATGTTACGGTCACGGAAAGTTTGCGTAATGCCAGTGGGGTGGTGCCGCGTACACCCGGTATTACACCTAATTTTGAGCCAACTTTGATTCGTGGTTTTTCTGCTATGCAGATGATTGATGGTTTTTATCAGAACCTTAATACCGGAGATCAGGATAGTTTGGTGAATATTCAGCAAATTGACGTGATCAAAGGTTCAAATGCCACGCTTTATAGCGGTGGTGGTGGAGCGCCATCAGGTGGGGTGATTAATTTGCTGTCAAAATTACCTGAACAAGTGGCTTCTTATGAGTTTGGCCTAAAAGGTGGGAATTATGCTTTTGTGCAACCTTATGTAGATGTCAATCAGCCGATTAATGACACGTTTTTATTTCGTTTTACGGGTGAGTATAGCAATAGTAATAGTCAAATAGGTGTGTTGGAAACCGAGCGCTATAACCTGAATCCTGCATTACTTTTTACCAATAATAAGACTACCTCACTGATCATTCAGGGAAAGTATTCAACCTGGAAACAACAGGATTACCAAGGGCTACCGGCAACGGGAACTGTGGCGGGTGACTTCAGAATTAACCCGACGCTATACATAGGTCCGAGTAATATAGCAGACAGTGTGTCCGAGTTTGCTGCGGTGTGGGCAACATTTAATCACGATTTTAATGATAACTGGGCGATCACTGCCAAAGCGCGGTATGCGCATTCCGAGCATGACACTCTCACGCAAGGGATTATGGGTGAAGGTTTCGGATTTGGCGCAGATAAACCATTAAGTACTGAGGATTTGGCAATCCTGGGCTACCCTGAGTCAGCGCATACCTGGGGACTGATTAATGATGAGTTGTATCAGGCATCAGATGAGATGAGTTTTCAATTGTTTGCGACTACTCAGTTTGATTTTGGGCAGACGCGTAATACGGTGGTTATAGGGGGGGATTTTAGTCAGTACGATGAATCTGCTTATTTGGCGTTTGATAGCCCGCCTATAGGCCTGGTGGACTTAACGCAGCCAGCCTTTTTACCCTACCAATATCCTGGTACGCGAGAAAATATGCAGTTTACGACCAATAGTACCTATGGTGGTTATTTGCAATGGCAGGGCTCCGTCTATGAATGTCTACATCTGTTAGCTGGATTTCGTGCCGGTACTGTGGGCAGTGATTATAAAAATACTACAACGGGTTTTGAATTTAGTTCCAATGCGAGATCTACACGGATATTGCCAAGTATTGGTGCCGTGCTTGATGTGGGTGATGAGTATGCTTTTTTTGTGAATTATAGTGAAGGTATGCGTGCACAAAGTGGTGTGAACTTTGTTTCAACACCTGAACCTGAATTGTCCAATCAACTTGAATTTGGATTGAAATTTGATATTGCAGAGCAATTAACAGGGCAATTGGCATTTTTTCAGATTAATAAGAAAAATATTGCAGTGACTGATTTTAGTGATTCTCAACTGCGAGCAATGACAGCAGGTCAGCAACGTTCACGAGGCATAGACAGTAATATGAGCTGGCAAGCAAGTGATGGGCTGAGATTGCTTGCCACCTATGCGTATACCGATGTGCGATTTACAGACAACCTAATTGTGGCACAGGGAAATCATGTACCGGGAGTGCCGCAACATGCAGGGCGCTTGTGGATGAATTATGCATTTCAAAATAGCTTACTGGATGGTTTCAATCTTGGCGGGGGTGTTTATGCTCAGTCCAGCGTCTATTTAGAAAATGAAAATGCATTTAAAACGCCCGCCTTTTATAGCGTAGATGCAGCGATGGCTTATACCCGGGAAAACTACAGGGTGGGGGTTTCCATTAAGAATTTAACCGATGCAAATGAATACCAGCGCCTTAATTATTTTGGTACCAGAGTTACACCTGCACAGGGTATTCAAGTGTTTTTTTCAGGTTCAGTCAGGTTTTAGAAAATTCAACTTTATTAAAAATACAAGGAATTGTTATGGATCGTCGTCAATTTACTCAACTTATGATTGCAGCCGTGAGTCTGGCTCCTTTTACCAGCGTGGCACAAGCTGTGGCAAGTTTTGAACAACGCAAAAGTCTGGCGGAAGCCGCTTCAATTAAAGCGCACAAGGATTTTATGGCGGTAGACGGCATTAAAATGATGGGCAATGAAAAAATTGCCATGCTGTTATACCCCGGATTTTATGCAGCTGATTTAGTCAATCCTCAGTTTATTTTTAGCACGATGATGGGGGCGACCCTCTACCTGGTTTCACCGACAGAGGACTTAACGCCTGTTGAGGCCAGTGGTTTATCTATTGTACCTACTCATAAGCAAAGCGAATGCCCTGCTGATCTGGATATTTTATTTATCCCAGGTGGCGCTTTGGGGACATTAAAGGCCATGCAAAATGAGAAATTTATTGCTTTTATCAAGACGAAAGCAGCAAACGCAAAATATATTACCAGTGTTTGTACGGGGAGCTTGTTACTTGCCAAAGCAGGGTTGTTGAAAGGTAAAAAAGCCACATCACATTGGTCTACGTTGGATGTATTGGCAAAATTTGGGACGACAGCCATTAAAAAGCGAGTGGTTTGGGATGGCAATATTGTAACTGGCGGGGGGGTAACAGCGGGTATTGATTTCGGCCTGGAAATTCTGGCTGCTTTACGTGGCAAGCAGTATGCGGAAGCGATTCAACTACAAGCTGAATATGATCCGGCACCTCCTTTTAACTCGGGTTCTCCAGAAAAAGCCACTCCTTTTATCAGAGATGTAGTAAGGGATATGTTTGCTCCATTGATTGTGGGTATGGAGCATGAGTTAGATAGTTAGTCATCAGATCAAGGAGGATTGATATGTCATAAATAACCGGAAGCAGCAGAATACTCAGTTTATCGTTTAATTTTTTACTCGATATAACCCTTAACAAACCTTATTTTAAGGAATAATTATATGCAAATAAAAAAATATTTAACACAATTTTTAATCCTATGCGGACTTGTTCTTAGTACATGTGTTTCAGCGGGCTCTGTTACAAAAGGCGCTTTTGTGCTGAATTTTGATGAAGCTAGTCTATTCAATCTTGATGTACAGGTGAAGAATGTCAATTGGTTTGATAGTGCTGCGAGCGCGGAAAAAACACCACAAGAAATGCGGGATACGGCTCCTTCTGAATCCGTACCTGATAGTTTTACTTTTGCCGTGTTTGGTTCTTCAATCCCAACACCTCCTTTGGGGTTGGAAGAGCGCGCGCCACAACCATCGACCTTTCAATATGAAGGCGATCCAACAACCGGGATAGGTAGAATTGGGCTCGCCGGGTTTCATATTATTTCGACCCTTGCTGGCGGAGTATCTATGGGTGATTATGCCTTAAGTTATGATGCCAGCCGTATTGGTAATAATGCGGGTGGTTCAGGCTGGTTTATAACCAATTATCATGCTTTTCGCCTTGAGTCATTTGATTTAACCAATGTAGAAGTCACGCTGATAGATGAGGAAAATTTTAGCTTATCAGGAGATGTTGTGATTGCCAGTGAATTGGCTTTGCTGCTCAGTGCGGAAGAGGGGACTGATGTCGGTGATTTTACCTTTACCACCGTTGCCGATAGCGATCCAAGCCTTGATGCAAGCATAGCCAGCTATTCTTTTGCAACGCAAATATTAACACTGCCTATGATTATGTCTGATGGAGGTCATTATACAGGGACTTTCACTGTTTCTATATTGCAGGATAAGCGCGTTGCTCTCGATCTAACAAGTATTGCTATTAGCGCGTCAATGACTGAAACGCACGCTATGTTTGATATAAACACAGGCGTATTAAGCATGCCTGAAGTAGTGCTGCTGGATATTGGCGAAGCATCGGGGGATAAAATAGAAGCTACCATGAAATTAGAAGCGGGGTACTTTCCAGCGCGTTTTATTTTGCTGAACACTAGCCCAATTGCCGAATAATTCTGTTTTTTCTTATATAAGCTTACATGCAATACGGCTTATGGAGGCAGGTGGCAGGGCGCGGGAGTGTTAATTCTTCCAGTCTTGCCAGTGTGCAGTTTTTGATATTCTTTTATCCTCTTATTGGAGTTTCTTTATGTTAAATCTAGCTAACAAACAGCATTTCTATTTAGCAAAAGTGCTTGTTGTTATTTGCAGTGGCTGGCTAATCAGCGGTTCGGTGTATGCGCTTGACGTGAGCAGTGGGCAGTTTATTCAAACGATATACCCGGAAGCACTTGAAGCCAGCAGCACTTTTACCGTCAATGATTTTTTTGACGATACTGCTTTGTCCACCAGATTAAGAAATGATCTTATTCAGGATATTGTATTAGGGCCTGCGCCTTTAAATACCAATACCTTTATGTATAACATTCATGGTACAGATTTTGTCGCAGGACACCCTGATAGAGTCCCCGGAATAAACTCATTTCCCAGTCAGTTTCAATTTGAGGCCGACAATGTCTTGAATCATGCAAGTATGGGGCGGTTGGGCTTGGGAGGGGTTATGCGTTTCGATTTGCCTCCGCGACCTGATGGCACGCCTCGATATTTTATGTTAGGTGACTGGACTATAGAATATAACACGTCGCGTACGCAGGATTATAATTTTGACGGTGATATTAATAAGCCCATTCATCCAGCGGATTATCAGGTTTCTGGGTGGTTTTTGCGAAATCATATCGATTTTCCCACGATCGTTTTTGACGTTGTCAATCAGACGACTTTTAGCAATTCTGACTCATTTTATTTATCAGGTGAATTGGCATGGTCTCATGAAATGACTCGCGCATTTTTTCCAGAAACAGAGCTGTATCGAAACGTGTCGAAATTTGTCCTCTGTGCTCAAGATGATAATGCTTTAGCGGAACAAGATATCGAACAAATTCCGTGTGTCTTTCCAAGTATTAGCTTAAATGGCAAGTCAGGAAACGTTAATATTTCAGTGCCAGAGACAATTAATATTGCAGTAGATCTGGGGGTTGCTTCGACTGAGCAATATTCAAATGCAGACTATTTTGCGGCTTTTGTTTATCAAAATACGCTTTATTGGCTGAACTCTGATTTTCAATGGACAGTACATCAGGCAGCGGCTTATCAGGGTCCATTAATTGATTTTAGACATATTGATTTGCCCAGTCCTGCTCAAGTTATTGGTTCTTTGCCATCAGGTACCGCTATACCTTTTTATTTTGGCGTTGACGCCACTCAAAATGGTCAGTTCGATGCACCTTATCGTTATGTTAGTGCGACACTGCAGGTAAATTAACATTCTAACTATTATGTCGCTAAGGACAGTGAATATTTCTATACCAAGGGAATGGATGAGGGTCTTGTGTGTGATTTGTGGTTTATGCTATCACCCTGTTAAGGCGGAACCAGCGTCCGACGTAATAGATTCAAATCCGCCTTTAGCCGAGCAGAATGTCGATACCAGCAGAGTTGTTCTTGATGCAATGTTAATTGAGGAGAGTAACAATGATTCAATGAGTTATACCGTTTTTGATGCAAAATCTGCGACTAAAACAGATACGCCTATCATGGAGATCCCTCAGTCCATTCAGGTGATACCTGGCTCTGTTTTAAAAGATCAAGATCAACAAACTCTCTCGGGCGCAATTGAAAATGTATCATCAGTTGTTGCTCCGAAAACAACGGAGTTGCTTACCAGTGAATTTTTGGTCAGAGGCTTTAAATCACAATTTTATACCGATAGTTTGCCGACCTATGGTTCGGCAAACGCTGCAGACCCTCTTTCACTGGTCAATGTAGAGCGTATTGAAGTGGTGAAGGGGCCAACATCTACCTTATTCGGTGGCGGGTTGGGTGCGCCTGTTGGCGGGCTGGTAAATGTGGTTTCTAAACAACCTATGCCTGAGGCGCAGTATGTTTTTTCATTCAGAGGCGGAAGTTTTACAACGCTTAACCCCTCATTTGATTTAAATCAGCCTTTAACTGATGACGATACCGTGTTATTTCGTTTGACCGGTGAATATGAATATTCTGAGAGTTATATCGATGCGCTTGAAAATCAAAACTACGCATTTTTCCCAACTATTGCATTTAATTTTTCGCCGGATACTCATCTGATTGTTCGCGGGCAGTATAGTCATGTAGAGTTTCTCGAATATTCCGGCTTACGTGCTGAAGGAACTATTGCTGATGCACCTTATACTATTCCACCTTATCGGTTTTCAGGTGCGACTGATACACCTAAATCGACGGTAGATAATTTTATGTTGACAGCGGAATTTGTACATCGATTTTCGAGGTATCTGGAAGGCTCAATTCAAGCGCGTTATTATGAAAATAACTTTGCAGAATACAGCTCATTTACGCATCAGTTAATTATTGATGGCGTGGGCGATTTTGGCAAACCAGGCCCCTCTTATCTACCTTTTTATTCTGGTGTGCTACCTGCTTCGGTGAATGAGTTTGTTATTAATCCAAACCTTATAATTGACTTTGAAACTGAATTTCTGACTGATATGACTCATAAGATTTTGTTCGGCCTTGAATATGACACTACCCTGGCTAAAGCGCAGTTGGGTGTTTATTATGATGAACTCGATGATATCTGGCTGGATGTTGCAGATCGTTATGATGATATTACTTACCTGGAGATTGAAGGGGGCAATATTTCACAATCACAAAATGATCACTATGAAACCCTCGGAGTTTATCTTCAGGATCAAATGGATATTACCCAACGTTTGCATTTTTTGACTTCATTGCGCTGGACCAGTGTCACGGTCGATGAAATCGGTGCAAAGACCACAAACTCAAGTGTCACACCACGCGTTGGTGCAGTTTTTGATATTACTGATAAGCTTTCTTTTTTTGCGGGTTATGGCGAAGGATTTAGAGCCGTTACTGCATTGTTTGGTGAAACGCCTGAACCTGAAGAATCCAGTCAAATTGAAGGCGGCTTTAAGTTTGACTTTTATGAGATGGGCCTCAGTGGGTCGGTTGCGGGTTATCAGCTTATCCGTAAGAATGTTGCTGTACCTGATCCCAATGGTGCGTTTAGCTCAATTCAAGCGGGTGAGCAAACCTCCTACGGAGCCGAGTTGGATTTTTTATGGGAACCCTTTGATTCATTATCTATCTTAGGTAATTATGCTTATACCAATGCTAAATTGACCCAGCACTCTAGCCCCGAACTGTTAATAGGTGATTTCTTGCCGCGCGTTCCCGAACACAGTGGACGTATTGCAGTGCATTATCGTTTTATGGGTGGAGTTCTGGAAGGGTTGGGAGTTGGGATGGGGTTAACTGGGATGTCTAAACGATATATTAGTTTACCTAATGAATATGCCGTTGATGGTTTTTATCGTATTGATGCGCAGGCTTCTTACCCACTTACTGAATATTTGGATTTGACGGTCAATATTCAGAATCTTACCAATAGCCAATACTACGAACCCTTTCTGTTTTTACAGGATGCAGTAGTTGCCCCGGGGCCACCTATTTCTGCTTACGCTACGTTAACAGCTTATTTTTGAAGGGGTTATCATTGTTCAAAGGTTGTAAGCATGGGTTTTAGCATTCGCTAAAGTCGTTATTATCGTACATGCTGCCTGTGGGAAACTCTGACCAAAAGCAAGAACGCCATCTTCATGTCCTAATAGGGTGAATAGAGCCCGTTGTTTTAATGCTTCTGAATGAAATAATTCACCAATTGCAAGCGCCATTTCTGGCGTACCATAAGTAACATCTAATGCGGTGTGCGCTAGTTTTAAGGCTTTAGTTGCATGCCATATTTCTGGACTATGGGCATGAATAACGCACTGTATCGTTTGATCTTGTTGATAGACACTGGCATGACTTAGGGCTTCAGAAGAGGGTTTGCAAGGGCCAGATGAATACAGGTGATTGCTGTTTATATCTGCTTTTTCTACTAAACAATAGTGCACTTCTGTTAACTCTGCCAACCCGCCCGTCTGGGTACCGCTAATAATAAATTGTTCGCCTTTGAAACGCTGACTAATATTGCCATAGCCATAGCCCATATATCGATCAGTCTGCTGGCCAATCAATTGTAATTGATAAAGTAGTGTGCGCCAGGTATTGATTGTTGCAATATTCCAGTCGGAATGTGCCGTTGTGACCTCATGATGTAAGCGATATTTAATAACGCCTTCGGTTTCTTGTATACGCATTAGATGGATGAATTGCTAATTAACTCAGCTTTAAGTGCTAATTTATTGTAAAATTAGCTGTTTACGGTGATGCCACATTCTCATTATTTATAGCACAGTATGATATTTTATGCGTTGTCCATTCTGTAGTGCACAAGATACCCGGGTGATTGATTCTCGTTTGGCGAATGAAGGCGATCAAGTGCGCCGTCGACGTGAATGTGTGGCGTGTAAGGAACGGTTTACAACTTATGAAGTGACTGAGTTTAATTTGCCCAGAATAGTTAAACGTGATGGCTTGCGTGAACCTTTTGATGAAAACAAGTTACGTGCAGGCATTTTACGTGCTTTGGAAAAAAGGCCTGTGAGTAGTGATCAGATTGAAGCTGCTGTTACACGTATTAAGAAAGCACTAATGGCTAGCGGAGATAGAGAGGTCGCAGCACTGGAAATAGGCGAGCAAGTGATGAAAGAATTAAGTGCTTTAGATCATGTTGCTTTTGTGCGTTTTGCATCGGTGTATCGTAGTTTTCAGGATGTTAGTGAATTTACCGATATGATTGCTGATTTACAAAGCAAGCAAAATCATGCGTGATCAATCCACAAAGCAAGATTGTGTCTTTATGGCTCGCGCGTTGTTGCTGGCCAGAAAAGGGTGTTATACGACCAAGCCCAATCCGCGTGTTGGTTGTGTTTTAGTAAAAAATAATGAAATTATTGCTGAAGGCTGGCATATGCGCGCAGGGCAGGGGCATGCTGAGGTAGAAGCTTTAAAGCATACCCAGAATGCTCGAGGTGCAACGGTTTATGTCACCCTGGAGCCTTGCTTTCATTATGGAAGAACGCCGCCTTGTGCTGATGCTTTGATTAAGGCCGGTGTGGCGCGAGTTGTTGTTGCTATGCAAGACCCGAATCCTCTCGTTGCTGGAAAAGGGCTGGCATTACTTGAACAGGCCGGCATAAGGGTCTGCAGTGGCGTGCTGGAAGCTGAGGCTAAACAGCTGAATAAGGGCTTTATTAACCGTATGCTATATGGCAAACCTTACGTTACCAGTAAATTAGCAATGAGTCTGGATGGACGCACGGCAATGGCTTCGGGTGAAAGTAAGTGGATTACGTCTCCTGAAGCAAGGCAAGATGTACAAAAACTTCGTGCCGCAAGTGGCGCTGTGCTAACGGGTATTGATACGGTTCTAGCCGATGATCCAGGCATGAATGTGCGTCTGGACAATATTGATGTAGTACAACCGGTACGGGTTATTCTGGACTCTTCGCTAAGAACCCCTGTTGCAGCAAAACTATTAGCTTTAGAGGGGCGCAGCATTATTTTAACCTGTTCTGAAGACCAGCAGAAAATAGAAACCTTAGAACAAGCAGGGGCTGAAGTTTATCATTTAGCGTCTGATGCAAAGGGCCAGCTGGATTTACAGGAAGTATTAGTTTTTTTGGCCGAACAACAGATTAATGATGTGTTGCTTGAGGCCGGTAGTGTTCTTAATGGTGCCATGATGCAGCAGGGCTTAATAGATGAATGCATTTTCTATATGGCACCCAGTATTTTAGGTGCCAGCGGGCGCGGTTTATTTGCTATGCCTGAGGTGTCAGTTATGGCGGATAAAATACAATTACAGTTTGTTGATATGCGTAAAATTGGTCTGGATTTACGCCTTCACTTTAACGTACAAAATCAGGTGCATAAATAATATGTTTACAGGCATTATCTTGGCCATAGGTAAAATAACCCGAATAGAGCAAAAAGCAGGCGATGTGCGTTTAGCTGTAGATACCGGTAAGTTGTCCCTGGCCGATACCCATTTGGGCGATAGCATTGCGGTCAACGGGATTTGTCTGACAGCGGTAGAATTAAGCGAACATGGTTTTGTTGCAGATGTTTCAAATGAAACACTGGCGCGAACAAATTTAAAACAAGCTTCAATTGGCACACCGGTTAATCTGGAACTGGCATTAACGCCGCAAACTCGGATGGGTGGGCATATTGTTAGCGGACATATCGATGGTCTCGCTGTTTTACTGGAAAAGAAACCAGATGGTCGATCTATACGATTTAAGTTTAGAGCGCCAAATGAGCTAGCAAAGTATATTGCAGAAAAAGGGTCTATTTGTATTAACGGTATCAGTTTGACGGTGAATACTGTTGACGGTGCAGTATTTAGTGTCAATATCGTGCCGCATACTTTACAAGAAACCAGCTTAGGATTTGCCGAGGTAAATGATAAAGTTAATATTGAAGTAGATCTTTTGGCGCGTTATATGGAACGCCTGATGAAAGGTGAGGCCGCTGCAAATTGCGCCTCTGGTGTAACAGAAAATTTATTAAAAGAGAGTGGGTTTATTTAATTAGATGAATACAACTGAGGAAATTATTGAAGATATACGCCAGGGAAAAATGGTTATCATTATGGATGATGAAGACCGTGAAAATGAAGGTGATTTAGTGATGGCAGCAGATTATGTCCGTCCTGAAGATATTAATTTTATGGCGCGTTTTGGGCGCGGTCTGATTTGTTTGACTTTAACGGGTGAGCGCTGCCAGCAATTACGTTTACCTTTGATGGTGAGTGATAATAATGCGGCTTTCTCGACTAATTTTACGGTTTCCATAGAAGCCTCTGAAGGCGTTACTACTGGTATATCAGCTTCTGATAGAGCAAAAACGATACGTACTGCAGTAGCAAAAGGTGCAAAACCGGAGGATATTGTTCAGCCAGGTCATATTTTTCCTATTCGCGCGCGGGATGGCGGTGTTTTGAACCGTGCCGGACATACCGAAGCCGGCTGTGATTTAGCGCGTCTGGCAGGTGCAGAACCAGCCGGTGTCATTGTGGAGATTTTAAATGATGATGGTTCGATGGCCAGACGGCCTGATCTGGAGGTCTTTGCCAAAGAACATGATTTAAAAATTGGTACTATTGCCGACCTGATTCATTATCGTACCGAAAATGAAAGTACTCTGGAACGTATTAGTGAGTGTGCTTTACCGACTGAATATGGTAATTTCCGTCTAATCGCTTTTCAGGACCGTAATGACAATAAAATACACCTTGCTGTCGTTATGGGTGATGTGAGTAATGATGAGCCGGTTTTAGTGCGTGTACATGCACGTAATTTACTGGATGATATTTTTTCATCGACACGCAGTGATTGTCAGATGCCTGTACGTGAAGCGATGAAGCTCATTGCTGGAGAGGGCCGTGGTGTTTTAGTGGTCATTCGCCAGGATGAAAATAATAAGGCATTAGCTGAACTGGTTCATCAATATCAGATGCAGGATAATGGCGTGGTTATTCCTGCGGTAGCAGAAAAATCGGATGCCTGGCGCACTACGGGGACAGGATCGCAAATTCTTGCCGATCTGGGTGTGCATAAGATTAAAGTTTTAGGCCCGCATAAAACCTATTTTGGTTTATCAGGGTTTAACTTAGAATTAGTTGAAACATCTGAAACATCTGAATAAGCTGGATGGGCAAACGCTTTTGCGTGCCCATCTTTAATAGTTTACAAATTAGAGAGAAAAAATATGTCAGCAGTTAAAATATTAGAGGGTAATTTTACAGCACAAGGCGGTAAATATTGTGTTGTTGCTTCCCGTTTCAATAGCTTTATCGTCGAGCAATTAGAAAATGGTGCCATTGATGCACTAGTGCGTCATGGGGTTGATAAAAATGATATTACCCTGGTAAAAGCACCGGGAGCATTTGAGTTGCCGATGGTGGTTCAACGCCTTGCAGCGTCTAAGAAATATGATGCAATTATAGCCGTGGGTGCAGTGATACGTGGCGCTACACCGCACTTTGAATATGTTTCAAATGAATGTGTAAAAGGCATTGCTCAGGTGTCTATGCAATATGATATTCCTGTGAGTTTTGGTGTGTTAACAGTGGATAGTATAGAACAAGCGATTGAGCGTGCAGGGACTAAAGCGGGCAATAATGGTGCTTCTGCTGCATTATCGGCTATTGAAATGGTTAGTTTATTCAAGAATTTGGAAGCTTAATGAGTTCAGCAAAGACGAAAGCCAGGCAGTGTGCCGTACAAGCTTTGTATCAATGGCAAATGACCGGGCAAAATTTAAGCGCTATTGAAGGACAATTCCAGGAAGATCAACGTTTAAAAAATGCGCAAAAAAGCTATTTTTCTGATTTGTTTCATGGTGTACCAAAGTATTTAGACAGGATTGATGCTTCCATGGCTGATTTCGTTGATCGCGAAGTTGAGAAGATTGATCCTGTTGAGCGTGCCATATTAAGAATCGGGGTTTATGAATTATTGCTCAAACCCGAGACGCCTTACCGTGTGGTTATCAATGAAGGGGTGGAGTTAGCTAAATCTTTTGGTGCTGATGGTAGTCACCGTTATGTTAATGGCGTATTAGACAAAGTTGCGCAAGTTGAACGTAAGCTGGAAATTGAAGCTAAAAAGAAAAAAAATAGCATGTAGAGCCCGCTCAACAGTATGTCAGATATTTGGGAACAAGGAAAAATGAAAAATAAGGTTAAGTTTGGTACTAGCGGCATTCGCGGCCTGGTCAGCGATATGACCGATAAAGTATGTTATGCCTATACCTTGTCTTTTTTAGATTATCTGCAATCGATAGATGCAATTAAGGAAGGTTATACTGTTGGTATAGGCGGTGATTTGCGTAGTAGCACCCCGCGTATTATGAATGCAGTTGCTGCTGCTGTGATTGATGCCGGCTATCAGCCGGTAAATTGTGGATTGCTACCTACTCCAGCCTTGGCTCTATATGGAATTAGCCAGGGTATCCCTACGATTATGGTGACAGGTAGTCATATACCTGATGATCGCAATGGTATCAAATTTAACAAGCCTGATGGTGAAGTGCTTAAACAGGATGAGCAGGGCATTTTAGCGCAGGAGCCGGTGCTCAATGAAGTTTTGTTTGCCGATGAAAGCTTATATAAAGATGATTACTTGCCGACTGTTAATAAGACAGCAGAGCAGCAGTATGTAGCACGTTATGTCGATTTTTTTCCTGAGCAAGCTTTGGCAGGTTTAAAAATTGGTGTGTACCAGCACTCTTCGGTCGCACGTGATCTATTGGTGAGCATTTTATCGAGTTTAGGTGCAGAAGTGCTGCCATTAGGTCGCTCTGATCATTTTATATCAGTCGACACTGAAGCAATACGTGCTGAAGATGTCTTGCTGGCGAAACAATGGACCGAACAATACAATTTAGATTGTATTGTGTCAACAGATGGTGATGCAGACAGGCCTTTGGTCAGTGATGAATTTGGCGAATGGTTACGTGGTGATATTGCCGGACTATTAGTGGCACGCTTTTTACAGATAGATGCTGTGGTAACCCCGGTTAGTAGTAACAGTGCGGTAGAAAAATGCGCTGATTTTGCCCAGGTAGTGCGTACCAGGATAGGGTCACCCTATGTGATTTCCGCAATGCAAGCGATTGTAAATGCGCAGAAAGTAGCGGGATATGAAGCAAATGGGGGCTTTTTATTAAATACCCCGGTATTTTTAGAAGATAAGCAACTCTCCGCTTTGCCAACCCGGGATGCCGTTATCGTGCCATTGTGTATTTTACTGGCAGCGAAACAGGAAAAGGGCTCGATTGCAAACTTACTCAAGACCTTACCGGAACGTTATACTTATAGTGACAGAATCACAGACTTTCCTACTGAATTAAGTCAATCAGTTTTAGCGAAAATTCAAACCGCTGACCTGAATCAGGATGCTGCGGTTTTTGCACGCTTATTTGCAGGTCAACTTGAGGCAGCGGCAGGCTTTGATTTTACCGATGGCGTTCGCGTTAGCCTGGCTAATGATGAAATTGTACATCTGCGCGGTTCAGGTAATGCACCTGAATTACGTTGTTACACAGAGGCTGGCACTTATAGCCGGGCAAAAGAATTAAATAAATTATGTATCCGGCTTATGCATAGCTGGAAAGATTAATATCCTTTTTAAGGCATAACATCTGATTTTGATTTAAATACGTGGTGGACAGTGAATAGAAGAAAACCAATTAAAAAAAATTATTTTGCTATATTCCCTAGATTCTCTGGCCGTTGGTTAGTGTGGTCCGGGCTTGCTATCCTCGTAGCAGCTGTTTTTATCTGGATTTTTCAGCTTATGAGTAATAGCAGTGAGACTGAAAGTACTGCAATCGCCAGTGAAGATGTAGTCGCTTTGTTAGCTATGCTGATCATTCCTCTGGCTGTCATTTTTGCTGTGCTGACAGCTGTTGAAAAGATCACCGGTCTTTCGATTCTTGCAGGCGTTGAGTGGGTTGGAGAAAAGACGCTAAAACTATTTGATTGGTGTATTCGCACTGTTAAACAATGGCTGGGTGTAGAAATTAAAAATACCAACCGCCGTGTTCCTGTCCATACGCTTAGACGTAAATACCCGCAAAAAACAGGCAATACACAGGATGTCAGAACTGCTCTACTTGATCCCGATACTGACATGTACCCAGATGATGCAAGTGAGCCTGTTATTGCAGATTCTCAAGTACCCCTAAACGAACAAAGAGCAGCGGATTTGGATTTTTCTTCTGCAGAAACGGACATTGAAACGGTGGTTGTCGATGGTTTGATAACTGATGGTGCAGAGGCTGCTGTTATTGCACCAGAAAGTCTACGCTCTGAAGCTGGTGTGAATTTAGATTCAAATCCAACAGCAGTGGATAATAATCTGCAATCATTTGAGGATCTGGACAATACATTTAATGACCTTGAATTGGAATTAAAAACTTTTTTTCCTGATACTGAAGATTGGATTGATAATAAATCGGACGAACACATTAGTGATTTGGATACAGGCGAGGCTGAAAAGGTTTTTAGTGAACTGAATTCCAATGAAGAGCTAAAAAATGACATTTCTGCTACTGATACTTTGCACAGTGAGCCTGTTTATAAAACCAGGGAAATGGATGCATCTGAGGACGAAATGATCAATTTTGTCGACCCTGGCCAGTCGGCTGCAGAAGCAGTCAATAAAGTTGAGCCAGATGCTCGTTTTCAGGAGCCGCAATACCCGTTAGAAACGGAAACATTTAAAGCTGATTCCCTGGCGAATGATGATGATTTTATTAACAGAGCGATACAGGCAGCTAAAAATGAAGTGTTGCATTCAAAAAACCATAGTGCATCCGATACGCGGTTAACAACTGAATCTGATTTAAATTCAGGCACACAGGCATTGAACAAAGAACCAGCCAACTTACCCAGGGAACCTGATTTTATGATCAAGGCACTGCAAGCGGCTAAAGATAAGGAAACGGGTTCAGCTGCGGATATGCAAACAAATGAAGGATTAAAGAACGTTGAAAATCCGGGTTCTTACTCCTCATTGCTTAACCGGGCTGAAAAAACGACGGCAAATATTCTTTCCTCGTTTTCGCAAAGATTTTCCAAATCATTCAGTTTGCATCAAAAGACAGAATACCAACTGCCCTCCATAGAACTTTTGCAACGACACGAGCAATCTGTACATGCCTATACTACTGATGAGCTGGATATCATGTCGCGCAGTGTTGAGCGCGTGCTGAATGATTATAAAGTCAGTGCAGAAGTAGTTGGAGCTTATCCTGGACCTATTATTACCCGTTTTGAATTATCTTTGGCGCCAGGCGTTAAAGTCAGCCGTGTCAATGGACTAGCGAAAGACCTGGCACGTGCGATGCTGGTTACCAGTGTCCGTGTGGTAGAAATTATTGAAGGTACCCCATACATCGGCCTTGAAATTCCTAATCAGGAACGAGAACTGGTTTCTTTTCGTGAAATTATTAGTTCTGATCAGTTTCAGCAGGCTAAATCACCTATTACTCTTGCTCTAGGTAAAGATGTTTCTGGTCAGACGGTGGTTGCTAATTTGGCAAAAATGCCACATTTACTGGTTGCTGGAACGACGGGCTCAGGTAAGTCGGTTGCTATTAACACTATGATTCTTAGTATGCTATATAAGGCGACTCCTGATCAGGTGCGTATGATTATGGTGGATCCAAAAATGTTGGAGTTGTCTATTTATGAAGGTATTCCACATTTATTGACTCCGGTCGTTACCGATATGAAAGAAGCGCAAAATGCCTTGCGTTGGGCTGTCGCTGAAATGGAGCGGCGCTATAAACTAATGTCGAAAGTAGGGGTTAGAAATCTTGCCGGTTTTAATCAAATGATAAAAGATGCAGAGGCGAGAGGTGAAACAATTCGTGATCCATTGTTCGAGTTAATTGTCCCTTTAGAGGAAGGCGAAACATTTCCTGTGTTAACAACTTTACCTAGCATTGTCATTATTATCGATGAATTGGCCGATATGATGATGATCGTAGGTAAAAAAGTAGAGGAGTTAATTGCTCGTTTAGCACAAAAAGCACGTGCTGCAGGAATTCATTTAATACTGGCAACTCAGCGACCGTCTGTCGATGTATTAACGGGGCTTATAAAAGCCAATATACCTACACGTATTTCTTTTCAGGTTTCCTCGCGTATTGATTCGCGTACCATTTTAGATCAAGGTGGAGCTGAAGCATTACTGGGTAACGGCGATATGCTGTATTTACCTTCGGGCACCAGTGTACCAACGCGCTCCCATGGTGCTTTTGTTGATGATCATGAAGTTCATGCTGTGGTTGATTATTTGAAATCTCTTGGGAAAGCAAACTATTTATCTGAAATTACCCGGGAAGAACCTGCTGAAAATACGACTACTTTAGAAAGTGTTCAAGATGAAACCGATGAATTGTATGATGATGCAGTCAGTTTTGTTCTGGAAACCGGCAGGGCATCTATTTCAAGTGTGCAGCGACGCTTTAAAGTGGGCTATAATCGTGCAGCGAGAATGATTGATCAAATGGAAGACGAAAACATTGTTAGTGAACCGGAAGGGAATGGCTCCAGGCGAGTCCTTGATAGAGAATAGCGCCTCTACTTCTGAATATTAAATTTATTTTATAACTTATGTTAAAAGATTACTTACAATTATGCTGGCTGAGTGGCTACCCGGAAGATTTACCTTCAGATCGGAAATTTTTATTTTCTAATTTAGGCGCATATTTGCTACTGGGCTTATTTATTCAAGCAAATATCAGTGATCCTATAGAGGCTTTTGTACAAATATTTATTGAAGTTATTATCACTATTATTTTTATGGCTGGGTTGTTGCTAAATGATCGTAGCACCTATAATTTTGAGCGGTTTTTGACTGCAATCCTTGTTTGTGAAAATTTTGTTTACACCTTGGGATTACCTATACTGTTCTGGTATATTCTGGCCAAAGGCAGTGACTATGCAAATTATCCTATTTATTTTGGAATTGCTTTAATTGTGTGGTCTGTTGCGATTATAGCTCATTTGCTAAAGGGCCTTTTTAATCTGAACTGGAAGGTAAGTGCTAGTTTATCAATGTTATATTTTGTCTTGACCTACTTTGGTTCGTTTGGCATATTATTGTTGACGGGGCTGTAAAAACGGAATTAGCCTGCAATACAACCGCATCCGTAAGTGCACGAAGTATATTGCCAGGCTATAAATCCCGTTTTAATAAGTTATTCTATTCTGTTAGTTTTACAATTTCACCATTACTTTGTTTCATTATCTTATCGATAAGCACTCCTTCGGCGTCTACTAACTCAACCTGTAAGGGCATTTTGCCAACCGCATGGGTTGCACAAGATAAGCAAGGGTCATAAGCGCGAATTGCAACTTCAAGGTTATTTAATAAGGGTTTAGTTAATTCCTCCCCGGAAAGATATTCAGCGGCCACTTGACGTACTGATTCATTCATTCCCATATTATTACTGGTGGTAGAAACAATCAGGTTTGCTTTAGTAACAATATCATTTTCATCAATTTGATAGTCATGGAATAAAGTACCTCTTGGCGCCTCAATAACACCAATGCCATGATAGCGTTTTTCACCTTGAGCCACTAAATCTTTACTCATAATATCGGGATCATTGAGCAGGGTTTTAATGCTTTCGGCACAATGTAGTACTTCAATTAATCTTGCCCAGTGGAAAGCGAGTGTGCTGTGGACCATAGCAGCGTCTCCGGCGTGCTGCTTAAAAGCGACACGTTGTTTTTCTGCAAGAGGAGTATCGATATAATCACAATTATTTACTCTGGCTAAAGGTCCAACACGATACCAGCCATCTTCTTTGCCTAATGCCGTCAAATAAGGAAATTTCATATAAGTCCAAGAGCGGACTTCTTCATGGATAATATCGTTGTAGTGACAGTAATCGAAATGATCAAGTATCGTCTTGCCCTGTGTATCTTTGGCGCGGATACCGCCATGATAGAGTTCTAAAGCGCCATCGGCTTTAGTGAGTCCTAAATAGTTAGTGCTGATGGTCGCAAAATCATCATAATATGGTAAGTTTGAGCAATGTACTTTTTTAATCAGTGCGACAGAACCGGCAGACCATTCAATCATTTGATCAACATCTGCTAGTAAATAGTCTCGCTCCTCCTTAGTAAGAGATTTATTCATGCCGCCAGGAATTGCTCCTGTGCCATGTATACGTTTACCTGACACCATACGTATAACTTCCTGACCGAACTTGCGCAATTTGACGCCTTGTAAGCCAATGTCAGGATAGTCATTTAAAACGGCAATAATATTACGTTTACTAATGTCACTTTCAAAACCGAATAACAAATCAGGGCTGGAGAGGTGAAAAAAGTGCAATGCATGTGATTGCAGAACCTGACCAAAATGTAATAAGCGTCTAAGTTTATCTGCAGCAACAGGTAAATTTTCAGGATCTATGCCTACTAATTGGTCAATTGCCTTTGCTGCAGCTAAATGATGACTGACAGGACAGATGCCGCATAGCCGCTGTACTAAAACGGGTAACTCCCAGTAGGGGCGGCCTTGAATAAATTTTTCAAAACCCCGAAATTCAACGATATGTAAGCGGGCTTGCTGCACCTTATTATTTTCATCTAATAATAAGGTTACTTTACCGTGACCTTCTACACGAGAGACTGGATCAACGACTACGCGCTTGAGTTTTTCTGGATTTTTAGCGGTTTCTAAATTTTCATACATAAGTTTATGCGCCTTAAGCAAGTGTATTAGTTAATGATTGTATATCAGGAAATTGTACATACAAGTTTTATTGTTTATTTTTTCAGACGTTCTCTACATTCAGGTATTTATCAAATTTACATAGTTAGACTGAATTTTAAAAATACTCGAGTAACGCACAATAAATAGAACACTGCCTGGTTCCTGTGTTCTGCGTTTCTGCCATTAAGTTATGCCTATTGTTCAAAGTAGGATGGGCAAAGGAGCTTTATCCCGTGCCCATCATAGCGATGGTGATGGGCACGCTACGCTTTGCCCATCCTACATTTATTATAGCTGTGTTGGTTCTTAACTTAATGGCAGTGACGCAGAACGTGGGTACGAGATTTGGTTAGTATATTTTTTGCGGGTTACCTTAAATCTATTATCCTAGAAACCTCAATTGAGCACGGATTTTGTGGAAAATCTGAGTGTGAAAGACAAGGCACAGCTCGCAGGCAATGGCCGTAGCCCTTGGCAAGAGCTGTAACGCAGTATTTCGTGCTCAGATTTATCCACACAGCCGTGAAGCGGAATATAGTCACCCAACAGGTGACCAGCATTTACGAGCATTATATTTTATATTCATTCACTTATAATGCTTTATAGCGGTCAACTGCGGTTTCTAGGATTATCAACGGAAGAAAATTAGTGTTATAACAGAGTAAGAGTTTATAAAATTAGTGAAGGTATTGTAAAATAAGTGGTTTATTTATTATTGCTCTGGATTTACGTTCCGGTTCGCATACAGGTGTCATATGTCAAATATTGTAGTATCCGCATTATATAAGTTCGCCACGCTTGAAGATTTCAAAGAGCTCAGAAGTCCTTTATTGCAACTGATGGAAGACCATCAGGTAAAGGGCACTTTGTTGCTTGCTAAAGAGGGGATTAACGGGACCATTGCCGGTGACCGAAAGGGTATCGATAGTATAATCGCCTGGTTACGATCTGATCCTCGTCTTGCTGATATTCAAAGCAAGGAATCTTATGAACAGGAAATGCCGTTTTATCGTAGTAAGGTTAAATTAAAGAAAGAAATTGTGACTATGGGCGTTGACAGCATAGATCCGCAGAAAATTGTCGGTACTTACGTCAAACCGCAAGACTGGAACGCACTTATTTCTGATCCTGAAGTATTACTGATCGATACGCGTAACGACTACGAAGTTCAAATAGGCGGATTTAAAAATGCTATTAACCCGGCAACAGATAGCTTTCGTGAGTTTCCTGAATATGTCAAACAGCACCTGGACCCAAAAAAGCACAAAAAAGTAGCCATGTATTGTACCGGTGGCATTCGTTGTGAAAAATCTACCGCTTATCTGAAACAGCAGGGGTTCGGTGACGTGTTTCATTTGCAAGGTGGCGTATTGAAATACCTGGAGGAAATTCCTGTAGAACAATCACTTTGGCAAGGTGAATGTTTTGTTTTTGACAACCGGGTAGCGGTAAATCACGACTTGGAAAAAGGTCAGTATGACCAATGCTATGCTTGTCGATACCCTATAACAGAGGAAGAAAAAAATAGTGAACACTATCAAAAAGGTGTCAGCTGTCCTCATTGTTACGATAAGGTCAATGAACAGCAAAGGAGTCGATTTGCTGAACGGGAAAAACAGGTTCAGCTAGCTAAACAACGTGGCGAAGAACATATTGGTTCCTCGGCAAGTCATATTTCGTCAAAGCGTCGCGCATTGAAGTACCAGGAAAAAGATCAACAAAGACAGAAGGTACTACTTCGCGATGCAGCTAAATAGTCTGTTGCAAGATTTGCAGGAATAAACGCGATTTAACTTTATTTGCCGAAAATACAGTTGTGGGGTTATATTCTAGATATGTTTTTTTAAATTTACACTTTGTTATGCGATACTAATCAATCTGGAGTTCTTCGTTTACTTGATGCTTGATATTACTTCGCGCTGTCAAGACAGTGCGAAGTATAATTATAAATAACTTTATTTAAAGGGAAAAGAAATGCAAACCGTACACATTGTAAAATCATATTCACCGCTTTTATTGGCTGTTTCACTAGGCTTTTCAGCGCCTGTATTCGCAGAGGGTTTAAGCCTGGATTCACTAAGTAATGGTCTGACAAGCATACAAGATACTGCCGAAACAGCTCAACAAGCGGTAGAGACAGGCAAGCAAATGACTACACTGGGAACAGCTGCCGCAGTATTACCGTCGGATGCGGGGTTAACAGAAACATTAGTCAGTAAATTGGGGATTTCATCAGCTCAGGCGCAAGGCGGGGCAGGGGCAATTTTTAAAGCAGCTAAAGGTCAGCTGGATGCAGGGCAATTTGCACAGATCAGTGCCGTAGTTCCTGAAATGGATAGTTTGTTAAGTGCTGCACCTAAGACATCCGGTTCCTCTTCCAGCCTGATTAATGGTGCTTCATCACTGATAGGGGATAATGTTAGTAGTTATGGCAATTTTGATGCTTTGGCGTCTTCGTTTATTGATTTAGACCTTTCACCTGATATGGTTGATAAGTTTGTACCTGTTGTAGTCGATTATGTTAAACAACGCGGTGGCGCGATGACAGGTGATATATTGCAATCAGCTTTATTTGAAAATTAAAAGTCCCATATAGACTTCAGGGGCGTAGTCTGGATGCAGGGTACGTAGCGCAAACCAGCGTAGCGATTAAAATATTGCGAGTTGCGTGAAAGGTATGCGATACGTTCCCTGTTTGAGATGAAAAAAATTATTCGTTACCTGATTGAAAAAAACTACCTGATTACCCATAACTCTCAGCTATATTCGTCATTCCTGCATGCTTTTAGCAGGAATCTCGTGGGGTAAGCAAAGATTCCCGATAAAAGACTTCGGGAATGACGAGACTATTAATATACTGATATTTAAATTTTTTTTAATATGGCTGTGAGTTGTACGTAAGCAGGAAACACTATTCGCATTAGCAAGATATCCGTATACCAAAACGGTATTTTTCTGCACTTTTATTAAAAAATTACTTTATGATTTCTTTGCATAATCACACTTATTCAACACGACGTATTTTTACCTCTATTGTTGTTATTATCAGTGTTATCTTTATTGGCTATTGGCTGGAAAATCATATTGCACTTATTGAGGCAGGCCTAAAAGAATTAGGACCCTGGGCCAGTGTAGGATTTATTGCATTATTTATTGTATTAACACCCTTCTTTTTCTCTGTCGATGTTTTATGTGTCATCGCGGGTACTTTATTTACGCTGAGTGATGCGATAGTTTATGTCATGATTGCAACTATGCTGGCATCAGCTGTCATTTTTTATCTAGGGCGCTATGTCGTCAGAGAAAAAGCACAAAAGTTATTACAGCAACATCCCAAACTCAATATGTTAAATCAGATAATCGATGAGAATGGTTTTAAAGTAATATTTTTGCTGCGTCTATTACCCATCCCATTTGCTCTGCTTAGTTATGTTTTTTCTATTAGTCGTATCCGGTTTTTACCTTACTGGATAGCAACAACCGGCTTGTTTATTTATAATACGGCACTGGTTTATTTTGGTTACCTAGCGGGACATTTTTCTGATCAGTTAGTTAAAGGGGCTAGCTACGAGGGACCTCATAATGTGCTACTTTTCGGGGGAGTTTTTGCTTGTGCCTTAGTCATTTTTATTATTTCAAAAGTAGCTAAACACCAACTTTCACAAATGCAACCTGATGCTGAACAAATACTTTAAAACGTGTAATAGGTTGACTTGTAAAGTATTTCAGCTAGGGCGCAAAACACTAAAGAATATTTAATCGGTCTGGTTACAAGATTAAAGGATTATTAACCTTGATCTTTTCCTGCTGTTTATAACTTTCAGAACAAATCGCTCTTTTTGTCGAATAATGCAAATGCATAAACTAACCCGTGCAATTGATTTTTGTGATTGAAAAGAGATCGACTATTATATTTTCCATACTTAACGGTAACATAGTGTTATTTCTTGGGTGTATTTTGACAACGACAAAGTAACAGGAGTCTATGTCATCGTTTATAGTAGTACGGTGAAACCATTGCCGAGCTTCGGAGGGTATAGTGAAGGAGTACGTACAGACCTCGTCGCAGCTTTCGCGAAAAATATTGATGTGCTTATCTTGCTTTTATCCACAAAACCGTGAAGCGGAATAGAGTCAGCCAACAGGTAACAAGCATTTACGATCATTATATTTTATACTCAGTTACTTATAGTGTTTTATAGCGGTCAACTGCGGTTTCTAGGACAACACAATTAAAGGGCTAAGGCTTGTAGACTTTGATAACAGACGAAATTAACATAATAGAGTAATGATCTTGACTCAACAGATGCTAGCTTACTTATATCTTGCTATTGCAATAGTGGCCGAAGTTTCTGCCACGTGTGCATTAAAAGCATCTGCGGAGTTTACACGGATTATTCCCAGTTTGATCGTGATTGTTGGCTATGGCGTATCATTTTATTTGATGGCACTAGTACTAGAAACAATGCCTGTGGGCATTACCTATGCTATTTGGGCAGGTTTGGGTATTATTTTAGTGGCTATTGTGGGTGCTGTCGTTTACAAGGAAATTCCTGATTTTCCGGTGATTATGGGTATGGCTTTGATTATAGCCGGCGTGGTCGTCATCCATGTCTTTGAAAAACACTGATGATGTAACGCAATAGATTTAGCTATCGAATGGCACCAGTACGGTAGTTCCGACTAGCATAGCGTAATCGGACGCATGCTATTCACCGCAGCCCGTCTAAATATTTATAGCGTCTCCCCAGTTCGGCAAATAAATACCCTGAGCAATGTATTGATGAAAAGTAGAATAAGGCCAATCGATAACATGTCTTACCAATCCATGCTTCAACGGATTCACATGCATGTAGTCGATATCAGTTAATTGTAAATTTGTAATAATGGTCAATTAACAATAATGCAAAAATCAGCATCAAATAAACGATGGAATAGCCAAAGGTTTGCATGGCGGTTTTATCTGATTTTGTGTGCATCATTTTGATTGCAAAATAAATAAATCCTAAGCTCAGTAAAGAACCTGGAATCAAATAAATCAAACCACTCATCCCGGTTAAATAGGGGAGCAGGGTGACGATAAACAATAAAATAGTATACAGCAGGATATGTAAACGGGTAAATTCTGTGCCATGCGTTACCGGTAGCATGGGAATATTAACTTTTGCATATTCATCACGCCTGGCGATTGCCAGCGCCCAGAAATGCGGTGGTGTCCAGACAAAAATTAATAAGAATAGCAAGAGAGCGTAGGGGTGAACTTCTCCGGTCATTGCGCACCAGCCAAGTAATGGAGGGGCTGCACCTGCTGCGCCACCTATGACAATATTTTGCGGCGTCATGCGCTTTAAATATACTGTATAAATAACTGCATAACCTATCAGTGATAAAAAAGTAAGCACAGCGGTGAGCGTGTTAACCAGTAAAACCAATATCAACATCGCTGCAATACCTAACACGCCAGCAAAGACCAGTACATTGGTTGAACTAAGATCGCCCTGAGGCAATGGACGGTTCTTGGTGCGTGCCATTTGTGCATCTGCTTTTTGATCGATAAAATGGTTGATGGCTGCAGCCGATGCAGACGCCAAACCGATACCCAGTGTTGCATATATAAACAGCGCAATTGGCGGCATGCCTGGAACGGCAAGCAGCATGCCCACATTGGCAGTAAAAACCAGTAATGCAACCACTTTGGGTTTGCATAACTCAAGATAGTTTTTCCAGGTGATAGTTGTTTTTTCGTTTGTCATGCTTAGTTTATTTGTTTAAGTCATATCTGAGATAGAATACGTGGTTTACGGGTATTTTATGCTCTATTGTTCGGGAGAAGTTAATAAATGATAGTCCGTCTGTTTATATTGTTATTTTATTCATTTAGTGTACATGCCGCTGAAGTTCAAGAGCATGTATTAACTAATGGACTAAAGGTTTTAGTTAAAGAAGAACATCGTTCCCCAGTGGTCGTGTCGCAAATCTGGTACAAAGTAGGTTCTAGCTATGAGCCATCAGGTATCACTGGCATTTCTCATATGCTTGAGCACATGATGTTTAAAGGTACGGATAACTACCCTGCTGGAAAATTTTCTGAAATTATTGCAGAAAACGGGGGCCGGGAAAATGCTTTTACTGGGCGTGATTATACCGCATATTTTCAAACGCTGGAAAAGTCTCGTTTAGCGATAAGCTTTGAGTTAGAAGCCGATCGTATGCGCAACTTACATTTATTAGCTGAAGAGCTGGATAAAGAGTTGCAAGTTGTGATGGAAGAACGACGCATGCGTACCGAAGATAACCCGCGTGCCAAGCTGCAAGAGTATTTAATGGCGATGGCTTACTCCAGTTCACCTTACAAAAATCCAGTGATCGGCTGGCCCAGCGACATAGAAAATTATCAAATAGCTGATTTACAGCAGTGGTATCAGCACTGGTATGCGCCAAATAATGCCACCTTGGTTGTTGCCGGTGATGTGCAGGCTGAAGAGGTTTTTAAATTAGCAGAGCACTATTTTGGAGCTATTCCAGGTGAGAAAATAAAACCCTTAAAACCGCAATTTGAAATCGAGCAAGTGGGGGTTCGACGTATGACGGTTAAATTACCGGCTGAAGTTCCTTATATACTTATGGCTTATAAAGTTCCCAGTTTAATGACAGTGGATCAGGAATGGGAAGCCTATGCTTTAGATGTCCTGGCTGCCGTACTGGATGGTGGTGACAGTTCGCGTTTGCCGGCCAGATTGCAGCGTGGTCAACAAATCGCCAGTTCAGTTGGTGTGGGTTATGACTTTGGGGCGCGTTTGGAAGAGTTATTCATGATTGAAGCAACCCCGGTAAAAGGTAAAACGCTGCTTGATTTGGAAATTGCATTAAAGACGGAAATACGCGAGTTACAAAGAGAAACAATTAGTGCCAGTGAATTAGCAAAGGTTAAAGCTCAAGTGATGGCAAACTCGGTTTATGAACAGGATTCACTGTTTTATCAGGCAATGAAATTGGGCATGGCTGAAACCGTAGGTCTGGGATGGCAGAAATCAGAACAATATAGAGAAAAAATTAATCAGGTGACTGCTGAGCAAGTGCGTCTGGTGGCGGATAAATATCTGCTGGAGTCACAATTAAGTATCGCTTACCTAGAGCCGCAGTCTATGCGGGCAAATACAACAGCGGGAGTTAATCATGCGCATTAAATTATTATTAGTCACCCTGTTATTTAGTTTAGCTAGTGTACCTGCATGCGCTTTTCAAACAATTAAACATTGGCAAACAAGCCAGGGCGGGCAAGTCTATTTTGTTGCCAGTCCTGGTTTGCCTATGGTGGATATGCGTTTAGTTTTTGATGCGGGTAGTGCGCGTGATGGAACGCATCATGGTATTGCGTCGTTAACTAATAGTTTGCTAGCAACTGGTGCAGGACAATGGAATGCCGATCAAATTGCACAGCGATTTGATGCTGTCGGAGCAGAATATACTTCTGCAGCCGATCAGGATACTGGCTGGGTTAGTTTGCGCAGCTTAACCCAGGCTGATTTACTAGAGCAGGCTTTGAGCACTTTTGAGAAAATCATTAGCCAGCCTCGATTCGAGCAAGACCAGTTCCAGCGCATCAAACAGCAGACACTGATTGGACTTCAACAACAACAAGAAAAGCCTGGCTTTATTGCTGAAAAAACGTTCTATAAGGCTATCTATGGCGAACATCCGTATGCACACCTGGTCGATGGTGAGATAGAGACACTAAAGGAAGTACAGTTATCTGATATTCAACAATTTTATCAACAGTATTATGTGAGGAATAATGCTGTTTTAGCCATTGTGGGTGATTTAACAGAGCAACAGGCGCAGCAAATGGCTGAAACCTTATTTAAACAGTTAAAACAGGGTGAAAAAGCAAAACCATTGCCAAACGCGAGCTTACCTGAAAAAGCCAGCAAAGAGCATATCAATTTCCCATCAACACAAACGCATGTTCTTGCCGGTCTGCCAGTATTACGCAGAAAAGATGTTGATTATTTTCCCTTATATGTTGGTAATCATATTCTAGGCGGAAGCGGTTTAGTTTCTCTACTGTTTGATGAAATCAGGGAAAAACGCGGGCTGGCTTATAGTGCCTATAGTTATCTTATGCCTTTAGAAGAACCCGGGCCTTTTACCATGGGCTTGCAAACGCAAAACAAACAAAGCACCATGGCGATTGAGCTAATGCAAAAAACTCTGGCTGATTTTATTCATCTAGGGCCGACACAGGAACAATTGATAGCGGCGCAGAAAAACCTGACGGGCGGTTTCGTCTTGCGTTTTGATAGTAACAAGAAACTATTAGATTATGTTGCAATGATTGCTTTTTATCAGTTGCCATTAGATTACCTGGATAGTTTTCAGGATAAAGTTTCACAAGTCACTGTCGATGACATTAAAGCCGCCTTTCAGCGCAGGGTAAATACTGATTTATTGCAAATCATTAGTGTTGGCGGTGAAGAGTAAAGCAAGTGAGTAATAAAGTCAGAATAATTGGCGGAGAATGGCGGGGGCGTAACCTGTCTTTTCCTGATGTACAAGGTCTGCGCCCTACGCCGGCAAGAGTTCGGGAAACAGTGTTTAACTGGTTACAATATGATGTTGTTGTCAGCCGGTGCCTGGATTTATATGCAGGCAGTGGTGCATTAGGTATGGAAGCGGCATCACGTGGGGCAAAGTCTGTTGTTCAGGTAGAGAATGATGCGCAAGTGTGTCGGCAATTGAAGCAGAACACCGAATTAGTTGCGACCAGCAAGGTTAAAATTGTTCAACAGGATGTTTTTCGCTATTTGGCAGGCAGCGCTGAAAAATTTGATCTGGTCTTTTTAGACCCCCCGTTTGCTAAAGGCTATGCTGTGCAAGCGGCAAACTGGTTAGAAGATAAGTTATGGCTGACAAGTCAGGCCAAAATCTATATTGAAGTAGAAAGCCAACTAAAATTAACCGGGCTACCTGAAAACTGGACAATGTTAAAACATAAAACAGCAGGTGAGGTTGCTTATTATTTATTCGAGCGCCTGGACGAATAAGTTTTTACTGGCCGAAAGTAGGGCGTGGCTTTAGCCCGCCTATAGCACACAACTAATGTAACCTGCCCCCGCATATGTTAAATATAGTCATTGAAGCAAAACTGTCCCAGGCTTAAAAACTCCAGATAAAATAAATAAACTCATTGATAAATAGCAAGGTATAATGGTCAGCTAAGAAAAATTCTGTACATTATCAATGTACTCGGTTTAGAAAAAGATAATGAATGTAACAGCAATATATCCCGGGACATTTGATCCTGTCACTAATGGTCATTTAGATATTATTTCCCGTGCGGCAAAGTTATATCATAAAGTTATTGTTGCGGTTGCTGTTAACAGTAATAAAGCGCCATTGTTTGATATAGAACAACGCGTTGCTTTATTAGAGCAGGTCACTACTGAATTTACAAATGTCGATATTATCGGCTTTGATAATTTACTGGTTGATTGCGCAAAACAACAGGGTGCTAATGTTGTACTCCGTGGTTTAAGAGCGATTTCAGACTTTGAATACGAGTTTCAGTTAGCCGGGATGAATCGCCGTTTATCACCTGAATTAGAAACCATGTTTCTAACGCCAGCTGAACAATACGGGTTTATTTCGTCGAGTATGATTAAGGAGATTGCAAGATTAGGTGGAAATATCACCGAATTTGTACCCGATAATGTACTACAGCATTTAATAGAAAAGTTTAATAGAAAAGTTGAATAGAGGAAAGCATGTCACTACTTATTGATGATGAATGTATAAATTGCGATGTTTGTGAACCAGAGTGCCCGAACGGTGCTATCTCTCAAGGAGAAGATATCTATATAATCGATCCTGAGCTATGCACTGAGTGTGTCGGACATCATGATGTACCGCAATGTATTGAAGTCTGTCCGGTAGATTGTATTGATAAAGATCCCGCTAAAGTTGAAGATCAAGATTCACTTTATCAAAAGTATCTAAAACTGACAGCCTGATAAATTTTTAGTATTACCCGGACTAAAAAAGAGGAGCAATAGCTCCTCTTTTTTTTGCAGTGAGTCACCAGGATATTGATCCGTTAACAAGCTGCAACCCACAATTGAATATAGAGTAAACAAAACAACATGGCATTAATACGCTTAAAAAAAGTTTCCATTGCATTTGGCACACACGCACTGCTTAAGCAGGCCGAATTTCAACTGGAAGAGGGCGAACGGGTGGGGCTTCTAGGCCGTAATGGAGAAGGGAAATCTACTCTAATGAAAATTATCATGCGGCAAATTCATGCAGATGAAGGTGATGTCTGGTACAAACCCGAATTGCGTATAGCAGTACTAGAACAAATGCCACATTTGCCGGATGAAGAAACTATCTATGATGTTGTTGCAGGTGGATTAGGCGAAGTAGGGAAATGGATTAAACGTTATCACGAACTGACTTTGATGACTGACTTTACTGATGCAGTCATGAAAGAAATGGGTGATTTACAGCATAAGCTTGATGTGCATAATGGCTGGCAAATTCAGCAGCGGGTAGAAAATATTCTAACTCGATTAAATCTCCCCTCAGACACTAAGGTAAAAGGTTTGTCTGGTGGATGGAAGCGTCGTGTGTCATTAGCTAAAGCATTGGTCATAGATCCTGAAGTATTATTACTGGACGAACCAACTAACCATCTTGATTTAGAAAGTATCATGTGGCTGGAAGAACAATTGCTTAGTTTTAAAGGGGCTATATTATTTGTCACTCATGACCGGTCATTTCTGCAAAAATTAGCAACTCGCATTATTGATCTTGACAGAGGCCAGCTGGTTTCATGGCCGGGGGATTATGCTGATTATCTGGTTAAAAAAGCCGCCTCATTAGAAGAAGAGGCTACACAAAATGCACTGTTTGATAAAAAACTTGCTGAAGAAGAAGTCTGGGTACGTCAGGGTATTAAGGCGCGTAGAACACGTAATGAAGGTCGCGTCAGAGCCTTGTTGGCGTTACGCAGAGAGCGCTCTCAACGACGTAATTTACAGGGCACCAGTAAACTCTCAATGGAAAGCGGTGAATCTTCAGGTAAGAAAGTTATCGAAATGAAAAACGTCAGCTTTACCTACCCTGAAAAGGCGATTGTCAAAAACTTTTCCACCATCGTTCAGCGAGGTGACAAAATAGGTTTAATCGGTCCTAATGGGGCAGGTAAAACCAGCTTCCTAAAGCTATTGTTGAAAGATCTGGAACCTGATAGCGGCTCTGTTGAACAAGGTACAAAATTGCAGGTTGCCTATTTTGATCAGCTAAGAGAAGAGCTAAACCCTGAAATCAGCGTTGCTGATTCGATCGCAGAGGGTAATGATCATGTCCTGATTAATGGCGAGCCTCGGCATGTTATGTCCTATCTGGGTGATTTTCTATTTGCACCCGCACGTGCGCGCTCTCCGGTGAAAACCTTGTCTGGAGGTGAAAAAAACCGCTTATTATTAGCGAAATTATTTACCAAAACTGCCAATCTGATCATTATGGATGAACCTACCAATGATTTAGATATGGAAACGCTGGAGTTGCTGGAAGAGCGCCTGGTTGAATATACCGGTACTTTGCTGATTGTGAGTCATGATCGGGTATTTTTGGATAATGTAGTTACCAGCGTCATCGTTTTTGAAGGTGAGGGTGTGGTCAATGAGTTTGTTGGCGGTTACTCGGACTGGTTAGCGTATAGCCAGGCACATGCAAAAGAGCAGGGGAAAAGTAATAAAAAAATAGCCAAAACTGAAAATCATCAGACAGTTGGCACGTCTGCTAAAAAGAAAAAATTAAGTTATAAAGATCAACAAGAGCTCGCTGAACTTCCCGCCAGCATAGAAGCTTTGGAAAGCAAACAGACAGAGATTAGTGGACAAATGGCTGCTCCTGAATTTTATCAACAGGATGAGACAAAAATCAAAATAGTGCTGGATGAGTTAGCAAAAATTGATGCCGATTTAGTGAAAGCCTATGCACGCTGGGATGAACTAGAGGCCTTGACAGAATAAATTATTGCAATAAATGTTATGTTGAATTAAAATAATCGGCTGTTCAACGCATGTTGGTCAGTCTAAACACGGAGAGCTGGCCGAGCGGCCGAAGGCGCACGCCTGGAAAGTGTGTATACGGCAACGTATCAAGGGTTCGAATCCCTTGCTCTCCGCCACTTTACTTGTTGATATATAAGTCAATTATTTGCTGAGTTCAATAGCATAATTGCATAGTGCAAACGGTCTTTGTTACACAAGGACGTTATCGTGGCTAAACCCCCATATCTTTTAAGACGAAATAATACTTTTTAATTTCGTTTACTCTTAATTTACCTCTCTAATCACATTCTCAATGAGTTTTTAGCCGTGTCTGGCTTTTACTAAGCCATTACGAAAGACAAGAAACTGAAATCTATATAATGAAGAGAAAGTCAGCCTTAGCTTAAAACACCAGTATTGACCATATCTTTTTCCAATGTATAGCTATAGAGTAACAAGGCTGTAGTTAATTCTCATATTGTTTCCTTTAATGAAACAAACTAATAATAAATTACTATATTGTCATTTTCTTATGTCGCTGTATAGTATGTATCAAATACTTAATATTTTTAGCGATAAAAGGAAGCAAACAATGACAGACTTACAACAAGATATTTTAGTAGGCCTATTATTCATTACTGGCATTTTTGGTTTTATTTCAGGTGCGTTTGTCGCATCGGCTTCTATTTTTGCAGCTTCAGCTATTTTTAGTAATATCCACCTTACTGGACGTTTGCAGAATTAAGTAAGTTAATAGATTTTTTTATGTAGTATCCTCTTGGAAGTACCTATAAACAAGATTTCTCCTCGTGATCTTGTTTATCTTTATAACGCTTGTTACTCCGGTAACAAGCGTTTTTTTTGCCTGGAGATTATGTATTACCAGACGCCGGTATTTTCCATAGAGACCCAGGGTTCAGCTGGTTTTAGAGGTTTATCTTTTTGCAATAATTCGATTGAGATTAGATCTGGGGAGCGGATAAAGGCCATGTGACCATCACGTGGTGGCCGATTGATAGTCACTCCGCTATCTAGTAATTTCTGGCAGGTAGCGTAAATATCATCCACTTCAAAAGCCAGATGACCAAAGTTGCGTCCACCGGTGTAAACTTCGGTATCCCAGTTATAAGTTAACTCGACTAAAGGCGCTGCTGTATTTTTTGCCAGCGCAGTATCAGCTGGAGCATTTAAATACACTAATGTATAGCGACCTGCAGCATCATCAAATCGATGTGATTCTTGCAAGCCGAGTTGCTGGCAGTAAAAATGCAGTGAAGCTTCCAGGTTTTGTACTCTGACCATGGTATGTAAATATCGCATTAGTATTCCTTATGTTAGGGTGAATAGTAAGTTTAATCAGCGAGCTAAGCAATGCCTTTAATGATTCAAAATTTCAGGTAAAAAAAACTCACTGACTAATAATGGGTGATGATGGATGGCATATATGGTTCTACGGCCCCACAGGGGCTGATTGACCTGGATTTTTTGCTGTATGATTTTATTCCAATGCTTGTTTTGAACCTCGGTTATTTCCAGTGCCAGGCGTTCCAGCCCGGGATAGGAAAAAATAACTTCGCCCAAAGGTCGGTTGCCTAGATGCGACAGGTTTTGATGCGCACTTTTGATAGTTCGTTTGGGTATAATGGTGCGTGCAAGAACTAAGGGGATATCGTCGGCATAAAGCAGTACTTCACGAGTTAGATTATATTTCCCCGGGGGACTTTTAAGCAACTTGCTTTCTGAGATAAAGGCTCTTTGCCATTGGTTGTTAAGTACTTCTACACGAACCTGTGGACCATAATAATCCCGGAGCCGCTGCGTGATAGATCCTGCCTCATAAATCCAGGAAGCGGCGTTATCAGGTATGTTTAAGCGACTTTTTAAGCGATTGCAAAACCAGACGGGTTCTTTGCGATATAAGCTACTTTTATTGCTCAATGTTGTTAAACCTCAGCATATTTAGTTGTTGTGCCTAACCAGCGTTCAATCAGGAGGGGGATATTTTCGGGATAGTCTTGCTGGATTATATGCACTGCCTCTGAAACCTGGTCCAGTAGCTCAGTATCACGTTCCAGATTGGCTATTTTAAACTGCATTTGTCCTGTTTGCCGCGTGCCCATCATCTCTCCAGGACCGCGTAATTCTAAGTCTTTTTCGGCAATAATAAAACCGTCACTGGTTTCGCGTAAGATATTGAGTCGTTGACCGGCTGTTCTTGAGAGTGGCGATTGATACATCAATAGACAGAAACTATTATCACTTCCCCGGCCAACACGGCCGCGTAACTGATGTAGCTGAGACAGTCCTAAACGTTCGGGATTTTCAATAATCATTAGACCTGCATTGGGAACATCAACTCCGACTTCAATAACGGTTGTGGCAACCAGTAAATCCAGTTGGTGTTGTTTGAAGGCTTGCATAACAAGATCTTTGTCAGCGGATTTCAAGCGCCCGTGTACCAGGCCAATGCGTACATCGGGCAATATTTCTGCTAACATTGACGCGGTTTTTTCTGCTGCTTCACATTGCAAGACTTCGGATTCTTCAATCAAGGTACAAACCCAGTAAACCTGTTTGCCTTGTTGCACCCAGTTGCTAATTTTGGCAACCACTTCAGCGCGACGTTCTGAAGAAATCGCGCGGGTCACGACTGGAATTCTACCCGGTGGCAGTTCATCTATAATAGAAATATCAAGATCGGCATAATTGAGCATTGCCAGAGTTCTTGGAATAGGTGTAGCGGTCATTATTAATTGGTGAGGCTTGGTATTTTTATGTTGGCCTTTATCTCTGAGTGCCATCCGTTGATTGACACCGAAGCGGTGTTGTTCATCAATAATAACCAGTCCTAATCGGGCAAATGTTACCGCATCCTGAAATAGAGCGTGGGTACCTATAATAATACCCGCATTACCATCAGCTATGGCTGCTAATGCCTGCTGACGTTTTTTACCTTTTAGCTGACCCGTTAAAAAGATAATCTTTGTATCAAATTCTTTGAACCACAGATTAAAATTGCGCAGGTGCTGTTCTGCGAGGAGTTCAGTCGGCGCCATAATGGCAACCTGATATTGACTGCTTAGAGCGAGCAAGGCTGCATATGCTGAAACAACCGTTTTTCCTGAGCCCACATCACCCTGAATTAAACGTAACATGGGGGAATTATTAGCACAATCAGCGGCTATTTCTTTAATCACTCGCTGCTGCGCTCTGGTTAGGCTAAAGCTTAGGTTAATGAGAAATTGTTGTGTTTGTTTTTGGCTGCACTTTAAAACAGGTGCTTGCCAGTGTTTATCAAATAATTTACTTTGTAATTGACTTAATTGGTGGGCAATAAATTCTTCAAAAGCAAGACGTTTTAAAGCAGGATTCGGGCTGTTTTGTAAAGCATAAACCGAGATGCCCGGAGCAGGAGTGTGTAGGGTATTTAACGCGGTATTCAGGCTTGGGTATTGAAACTTTGTTAATACAGCTGCGGGTAATAGATCGGGAAGTGAATCCGGGTTGTTATTATAGAGAGCTAATGCCTGCTGCACTGCTTTTCTGATACTTGTCTGGCGTAGTCCTTCCGTCAGCGGGTAGATCGCTGTTAATGCATCACTGGTTATGCAATCATTTATTTGCTGGATAACTTTATATTCAGGATGAATCATTTCATAACCAGAGTAACCCTCTTTTATTTCACCAAAGCAACTGATTAATGTTCCTGAACTCAGGCTATTGTGTTGTGTTGCACTAAAATGAAAAAAACGCAGGCTTAGATAGCCGGTTTCATCACTTATCTGGCAGATTAAAGTGCGCCGACCACGATTTAAAATGCTAGTGGAAACGACCCTGGCGCAAATTAAGGCAATGTTGCCAGGTATGAGTTCATTTATTGTTTGAACACGGGTGCGATCTTCGTAACGCAATGGCAGGTGGAAAATTAAATCACGCAGTTGGCGGATATCTAATTTTTCTAAGCGGCCTACTGCTTGCCTGCCAATGCCATTTAATGAGGTGACAGCTTGATTAAGAATGGCCTGTGAGTCCATGGCGAGAGATTAATAAGTGGGTGATGATTAATCTGGCTAATCAATTTCAACAAGCAGACTGGTGGCTAAAGTCTGGCTGTTTGCAATGCAGCACAGTATAAACTCACCAATTACTTGTGTAATATTTTAAAAATTTCTGGATATTAGAAGCACTTAATAATATTCAGGTGGTTTTAATTCCATAATGGCATCCATTTCAACGCCGACACCTTTTGGTAAGGCCGCGACGCCAACTACAGCACGGGCAGGGTAAGGTTGAGTAAAATATTCGCCCATTATTTCATTTACAATCGGGAAATGAGATAAATCTGTAAGGAAAACATTTAACTTAACAATATCCTGTAATTCACCGCCTGCTGCCTCAGCTACCGCTCTCAAGTTATCAAATACGCGTTTGATATGCATGCTGATATCACCTGCTGCAATTTCCATGGTATCTGGATCTAGTGGAATTTGTCCTGATAGATAGACAGTCGTTTCTACTTTTATGGCTTGTGAATAAGTGCCAATTGCTTGTGGTGCAGATTCAGTATGAATGCTCTCTTTTTGCATGAATATTTTTAGCCTCTTGTGCGGGTGATTTTTAAAACAATAAATAACTTTTTAAGCTGACGCATTATATTTGCTAAATGTACTCTGTCTTTAACTGTTAAGGTTATCAAATCTACAGAAACTCGCCCGTCCTGATCAGTAATAATGACATTTTCTATGTTGGAGCCCATCTTGGAAATTGTTGAAGCAATGGTCGCCAGGGTTCCCGGCTGATTTAACAGCTCCAGACGTATTTCTGTTGGATATTCGCCAGATGCATCATCGCTCCACTCGACTTCTAGCCAGTTGGTTGATTTTTTCCGTTCGTTAGTACTGTTTCGGCATTCATGATGATGTATTACAATCCCTTTTCCCGGGTTGAAATAGCCTACGATTGGATCTCCTGGAATAGGTCTGCAACATTTTGCAATAGTCACAACCATGCCTTCCGAGCCTTTGATAGTGAGCGGGGTCTCTTTGCGTGTTTCAGTGTCATCCAGTTTTATGACGGCACTTATATCTGTCTGATTGAGTTGTTTGGCAATTAAAAAAGGCATCTTATTGCCTAAACCAATCTCTTCATACAGCTGATCAATACTCTCAAGTTTGACTGCTAACAATAATTGCTGTTGCATTAACTGAGAAATATCCACTAAAGATTTACCCATATCTTTAAGTTCTTTTTCCAGTAAACGTCGGCCCAGGCTGATCGCTTCCTGTTGTTTAAAATGCTTGAGATAAGAACGTATACCAGTACGCGCTTTATTAGTTACAACATAATTTAACCAAAGTGGGTTCGGTCTTGCCCAGGAAGCAGTAATAACTTCTATAGTAACTCCATTTTCCAGTTTCGTTTGTAAGGGTACCAGGTGTTTATCAATGCGGGCTGAAACACAGGAGTTGCCTATATCTGTATGCACCGCGTAGGCAAAATCGACCACACTGGAATTCCGGGGGAGTTTAATAATGTTGCCTTGAGGAGTAAAAACAAAAATTTCCTGAGGGAATAGATCAATCTTTAAATTGTCGATAAATTCTAATGAATTACCCGCTGTTTTTTGAATCTCAAGTAAATCACGTACCCATTCGTTGGCACGGGTTTTAGATTTAGAATGCTCTTCGTCATCAGATTTATAAAGCCAGTGAGCCGCAATACCTGACTCAGACATACGATGCATTTGATGGGTACGGATTTGAATTTCAATCGGAACACCATACGGGCCAATTAAAATAGTATGTAAGGACTGATATCCATTTGCTTTGGGTAATGCGATATAGTCTTTAAATTTTCCCGGAATAGGTTTAAAAAGGTTATGCACAATGCCTAAGACTCGGTAACAGGTATCCACATCATCGCAATGAATTCTAAACGCATAGACATCAAAAATATCCGAGAAAGATAGATTTTTGGTCAGCATTTTTTTATAAATACTGTATAAATACTTTTCTCTGCCGTGTATTTCGCAAGAAATATGCAATTGCTGTAAGCGTGTGTTTAAGGAATGAATAATTGTTTCAACAATTTCTTTACGATTGCCACGCGCTTTTTTTACTGCATTTTTTAATATCCGGTAACGCATTGGATACATGGCTTGAAAGCACAATGATTCCAGTTGGTGACGGATCCTGTTCATGCCTAAACGATTGGCAATAGGTGTGTAAATATCAAGTGTTTCTTTAGCGATGCGGCGTTTTTTATCCGGACGCATGACACCTAAAGTCTTCATATTGTGTAAACGGTCACCTAACTTGACCATGATGACACGCATATCTTTTGTCATCGCCAGGCACATTTTACGCACATTTTCTGCTTGTGCTTCGGCTTGGGTTTTACAGTTTAGCTGAGTCAGTTTGGTGACGCCGTCAACTAATTCGGCAACATCATCACCAAATAAGTTAAGGATGTCTTCTTTAGTAACATCGGTATCTTCAATAAGGTCATGAAGAATTGCAGCCATAATGCCATGCACATCCATACGCATTTCTGCGAGAGAAATAGCGACGGCAAGAGGGTGGCAGATATAGGCTTCACCACTTTTTCGAAATTGTCCAGTATGATGTTTAGCGCCAAATTGATAAGCCTGGCATACCAGGTCAATATGCACTGGATCCAGATATTGACCTAGTATGCCATTGAGTTGCTCATACAGACGTTGCTCAGGGCTTGCAGTCATAGCTGTAGGTTCCTGAGCGCTCATATTTTAGTTGAATGTACTTAGTGCGGAGTCTGTAGGCTCTCCAACTTGATGTAACATGTCGATATTTTGTTTGGTTACATGTCCTTCAGCAATTTCACGTAAGGCAACCACGGTATCTTTATCTTTTCCGCGAGTAACAAACTCATCGGCCCCTTTTTCTAATTGGCGCGCTCTTTGAGATGCTAGTAATACTAGTTCAAAGCGGTTTTCAACATTATCTAGACAATCTTCGATGGTAACTCGTGCCATTTTTATTAAACCTTTTGTGGATATTCAAAATTGAAATAACAGATCATTATATGAGACTTTTAAGTTCTTATAAAACTTTCCTTAGAAATAGAGAGCATTAGGAATGATTTTGGAGCTACTTAAAGTTATACTTATTCCTGATCTGTAATCGACTGAAACTCTTAGTTTTTTGCTTCTAATGCCGCGATAGCTGGAAGTTCTTTGCCTTCTAAAAACTCTAAAAAAGCACCGCCACCTGTAGAAGTGTATGATACTTTGTCTTTAATAGCATATTTATCGATTGCAGCCAGGGTATCGCCACCACCGGCTATGGAAAATGCGTCGCTATCAGCAATTGCAAAAGCTAAGGTTTTTGTTCCTTCAGCAAACTGATCAATTTCAAAAACGCCGACTGGGCCATTCCAGACTATAGTTTTTGCTGACTTTAGGATAGCTGCATATTGTTTAGCTGTTTCAGGGCCAATATCTAGCACCATGTCATCATCAGCAATATCGCTTACTTTTTTGATAGTCGCAACAGCCGTATCAGAGAATTCTTTGGCACAAACCACATCTACGGGCACTGGGATTTCAGAATTATTAGCCTTTGCTGCTGCCATTAATGCTTTTGCATCTGCAATTAAATCAGCTTCATAAAGTGATTTTCCGACTGAGTAGCCAGCTGCTGCGATAAATGTGTTGGCAATACCGCCACCAACAATCAACTGATCAACTTTTTCTGACAAGGTTTTTAGCACCGTCAGTTTAGTAGACACTTTGGATCCGCCTACAATGGCAACAACAGGACTTGCCGGATTATTTAAGGATTTACCAAGGGCCTCTAATTCGGCTGATAATAATGGTCCAGCGCAGGCAATTTTGGCATGCTCAATAACGCTGTGAGTTGATGCTTGTGCTCTATGCGCAGTACCAAAGGCATCCATTACAAAAATGTCGCATAAAGCCGCCATTTTTTTGCCTAACTCAGGACTATTTGCACTTTCACCGACATTAAAACGGACGTTTTCACATAAAACAACTTCACCTGGCTTAATGTTTATGCCATCGATCCAGTCCTTTTCGAGACGAACGGGTTTGCCGAGTAGGTCTGCCAAGCAGTCCGCTACCGGTTTTAAAGAAGCAGCCGGGTCAAACTGGCCTTCCGTTGGGCGACCTAAATGCGACATTAGCATAACAGCAGCGCCAGAATCTAAGGCAAGCTGGATCGCTGGCAGGCTTGCACGAATGCGAATATCACTAGTAATCTTGCCATCTTTAACAGGTACGTTAAGGTCCTGGCGGATTAAAATGCGTTTACCATTTAAATCTAAATCAGCCATTTTTTTTACTGGCATGTTGTCTCCGAGAGTAAAGTGTGAATAAAGAGCGCGCTAGATTTATAACAAGGAATAAATTCAGCGCTAAATAGAAAATATTATACCTTAAGTCTGTCTTGTGATTAAATTAACCCTGCATATTCAGTCTAGGCTGAATGTAAAAAATAATTTTCATATTGAGACAGTAAAAATAATTGAGGTAAGTAATGGCTATTGATAATCAGGAATTTAAAAATACTCTTAAGCTTTGGGCAAGTGGTGTATCAGTAGTTACAACATTTTCTGAAGCAGGAGCGTTAGGAATGACTGCGACTTCATTTGCTAGTGTATCCATGGATCCGCCACAAATTTTGGTTTGTCTGCATGAAGTTACGGATACAGGTTCTGCAATTCTGGAAAATAAGAAATTTGCAGTTAATATTTTAACATCAGCACAGGAACAAATATCAAATCAGTTTGCTGGCGGAATGAGCATGGATGAACGCTTCAAAAATGTGATCTGGCATAAAGGCAAATTAGGCCTGCCGGTTTTTGATGAATCTCTTGCAACTCTAGAGTGCACTGTGGTTCAGCAGTTTAAGGCGGGAACACACTGGATTGTTGTCGGTGAAATTCAATCTAACCAGTGCAATACTGGTGAGCCATTGTTGTACTTTAATTCAGCTTATCAAAGGGTTGCAAGTTAGTTTATGAGGTTTTTTTATTTTCTGTTAAAAGATTGATCTTTGTAACCAGGCAGGTTTTTCCTTAATTTCAGATTTTCATAAATTATTTCTTGTAGTACTTCTGCTGCATATCAATTGGTTTTTGTTGTAAATATATCCAGTTTGTACTTTAGTAATTCAGCAAAATCCATGTGTTATTCACTTGTCATGATCATGGATGGTTAAGCAAATGACAGATCAAACAAATCTGTTAAAAAAGTGTCCTGGATGGGAGGTATGCAGAAAATTGATATCTTCCTGAGTACTAAGAGCGGTAATGCTATGCTGGAGCTTCTGAAAATTACCTGTACAGAAGGCTCAGTAAGAGCAAAATACTTTCTTATCCGGCTCTCGCCACTCCCTGACTGGCATATCGAATTCGGCAGAAAATTCATTAGCGAGTCTATTATCCTGAAGTAAAGCAAAAAGTCAGCGAATTAATTTTAATCATTTGAAATCGCCTTATGCATCGGGATTGTTGGGAATATCATAGATTTTGGTGTTGCCGACAGTTATTATTTTATACAACAATAAAATGAATTCTTACTCATCCTTCATCATTAACGATTTGCAGTCTTTACTTACTTGGTATTGTAAAATTACTCTCGAAATAACTTTACAATACTAAGTAAGTAAATTATAAAAGACTAATATTATTTGTTAATCAGGAGTACTTTATGAAAAATAACGTCAATATTCAGCGTCGTAAACTTTTAAAATTTGCTGGTGCTGGAGCAGTCGCAACTGCTGCATTTTCTACATTTCCTGGTTTTCTAAATGCTAAGACGATGAGGGTAGGTAGCCGGCCTTCGCTTGATTTCAATCCCGATATAGAAATTCGCCTCACGGGAGAAGTTAAATATGTCTCTATTTTTAAAGGTCCAACTACTCGTGTCTGGAAAGTGACTGGTGAAGTACTAAAAGGTGATAAAACGGCTATAACGAATGACAAAGAGAGCTATTTGGCACCCACTATTCGTTTACATAAAGGTCAGAAAGTTCGTATATATCTGAAGAATGAATTACCTTCCGCAACAATATTACATTGGCATGGTTTACATGTGCCAGCCAAAATGGATGGTAACCCGATGTATGCTATTGATAATGGTGAAACCTTTGTGTATGAATTTGAAATACTCAATAGAGCGGGAACTTATTGGTATCATGCGCATACTCACAATTTAACTGCCAAACATGTCTATTCAGGGCTTGCTGGCTTTTTTATTGTTAGTGATGATGAAGAGCAGGCGCTTAAATTGCCGCGTGGTGAATTTGATGTCCCTTTGGTTATTCAAGATCGTAATTTTGATCAGCAAAACCAGCTGAAATATGATGGCGGCATGATGCAACGCATGCATGGGTTTTTAGGGGAACAGATTCTGGTTAATGGCCGACCTGAGTTCAAACTTCCTGTAGAAACGCGTGCTTACCGTATGCGTTTATTAAATGGCTCTAACTCACGCATTTATAAATTAGCCTGGGATGATGGTACGCCTATTAAAGTCATTGCCACAGATGGCGGGCTTTTAGAACGTGCAGAAACGCTCCCTTATTTAACACTTGCACCCGCAGAACGAAGAGAAATATGGGTTGACTTTAGTGGCAAGGAAATCGGCACTGAGTTAACTTTGCGTAGCCTGGAATTTTCTTCTGGTGGTATGGGTATGATGGGGGGAATGGGCGGCGGTATGCGTGGTGGCCGTGGTGGCGGCATGATGGGTGGCATGGGAGGAGGGCAATCTCATGCTGGAGAGGAGTTTACAGTGCTTAAAGTTCGTGTAACCAAAAAATCTTCCAGTAATGACGTCTTGCCAAAACGATTAAGTAAAATACCAGCGCTAAGTGTTGCTGATGCTGAAAATCCTCACTCACCTCGTCGTATAACACTGTCGATGCGCCATATGTCTGCATTGCTCAATGGACGTTCTTATAAAATGAATGATATCAGGCAAGACGAGGTAGTTCCTGTTAATACCGTGCAGCTAATGGAATTTGATAATGGTTTTCATGGTATGGGCGGTATGGGGATGATGGGCATGAGTATGCCTCATCCTATGCATTTACATGGTGAGCAATTCCAGGTGCTTAAGCGTGAAGTTAGGTCTAAATCTGGAAAAGGATACACTTCAGTTTCTGAAGGCTTTTTGGATAAAGGCTGGAAAGATACAGTGTTAGTGATGCCGGGAGAAAAAGTCACAATATTGAAACCATTTAACGACTATACCGGTCTGTTTATGTATCACTGCCATAATCTGGAACATGAAGATATGGGCATGATGCGTGATTTACTGGTTAAATAGAAAAGTTTAGTACGAGCGTTTTTTTGCCGCAATGGGTAGCTTAAGCATTCACTGCACTGCGGTTTCTAGGTTAAAACGTGAACCAATTAATCTCCAGGAACAATGAAAATGTAATATTATTGAAACACATAGCTAGCACAATAAATAGAATGGATATTGATTTAATTCAATATTTTTTCGGTTTTAAGTCGATTGCATGATGTAAGAATCAGGACAGGTAGCAAGCTATATTTGGATTATGCGCAATAGATATAGGAAAAGGAAATAGTATGCAAACAAGCAAACAAATTGTTATTGAAGGGATGATGTGTGGTGGTTGTGAGACCATTATTGAGGATGCAGTTTCTGCAATGGACGGTGTTATTGATGTAAAAGCTGATTACGCTAGTGGTAAATGCACGGTAAGTTTTGAAGACAATAAAACTAGCCTTGAGCGTATTTATAAAGTTATTGAAGATAAAGGTTATCAGATTGGTTTAATCCCGTCTGGTAAAGGGAAATTATTTACCAGAATCAGTGTTTCGATACTCGCATTAATCGGTATCGTTTTGTTAATGGTTTTTTCGCGCAAATTATGGCATCAATTTAGTGTGCCTGATATAAGCTCACAGCTAAGCTACGGTATGATTTTCGTAGTTGGTTTAATTACCGGGTTACATTGTATTGGCATGTGCGGTAGTTTTGTCATCGGTTATACCGTTAAAGATGCCGAGCATGGACGTTCTGCTTATTTGTCGCATATATTGTATGGCGTAGGCAAGACACTTTCTTATGCCATGTTTGGGGCTATATTTGGCTTTATTGGTTCGGTTGTCAGTATTACCCCGTTTATCAGTGGTGTGAGTATTTTATTAGCGGGAATATTTTTAATTATTTTCGGCCTTAATACGCTTAATTTATTTACAGTATTAAAACGGGTAAGGATTAAGCAGCCCGAAGCGATGGCGCGTTATGCAAACAAGAAAAGGAGAAGTTCACGCAGCCCATTTTTTATAGGCTTTTTCTCTGGCTTTCTGTTAGGTTGTGGTCCATTGCAAGCGATGTATATTATGGCTGCAGGTAACGGCGACCCGGTGGCAGGGGCGAAGTTTTTAGCGGCATTTGGTTTAGGTACCTTGCCAGCCTTACTTACCTTTGGTATGGCCACTCGATGGCTTTCAGGCGCAATGACCCACCGAATTACACAAATTTCCGGTGTCATTTTGCTCGTTATGGGCGGTATGATGTTGAACAAAGGCTTAATGAAAACTAAGTCTGGTTATGATTTTAAATCCATTAGCACCCCCTTGATTCAACAACTTAATCAGAAATAGGATGTGCTGAGGCACGAAGCGCATCATTTGTGGCTATGCGTCACATCCTATGTCTAAGACATGTCAAGTTTCACAACTTTTGTTGTCACACAGCAAGCGATACCAATAGTATCCGCAGAGTAATATGAAGGCACCCATTGAATCGGCCAGCCAATCATTAACATCACTCATTCTTCCTGGCACAAATGACTGATGCCATTCATCAAGCATCCCATATACACTGCAAAATATCAGACTGGATATAAGCAATAGAGGCAAGGATGATATGACATGTCGAAAAGCACGCAGCACAAAAGCAGCCATAACAAAATAAGCTCCTGCATGAATCACTTTATCCTGATGCTGAAATAACAGCGGTGCTGGTAGCGTCGACTGGTCTGAGAGCCAGTAAATCAAAACACAATAGAGTATAAGCTGTGCGTAAACTAATGCTTTGCTATAATATCCGGACATAATTAAGGTCTGTGTGGAATTTCCTGTGTAAATGAATAATGTTTTTGATTTTGCCGAAGCCTGTCTACATCGTGCAGATATTGATGAAAAGTTACAATTAACGGCAAAAGCTTGGCAATTATATCAACAAGGCGGTTTACAGTTTGATTCTTTATTTGAAGTGCAAGGGATAGAAAATGTTTGCTTTCCTGATAAGCCTGAACTGCTTGCGCCTCGGTATATGGTAAGGCGTAAATTGGGCACTCTGGAAGGCGTACAAGCCTTTTATCATGCTCTGGCACATATTGAATTTATTGCCATTTATCTTGCTTGGGATATACTCTATCGTTTTCGAGGTTTGCCGGAAAAATTTTATCAGGATTGGTTAAGGGTCGCGCAAGAAGAAGCGGTACATTTTAATTTGATCCGTGGCCATTTGCACAAACTAGGGATTGAATACGGTGATTTACCTGCACATCAGGGGTTGTGGGAGCATGCACAAGACACAGCACATGATTTACTGGCGCGATTAACAATTATCCCTCGATGTATGGAAGCAAGAGGGCTAGACGTAACGCCAGGAATGATAGAGAAAATCAGGCAAGTGAAAGATGAAGCCGGGATCAAAATATTACAACGCATTCTGGAAGATGAGCAGCAGCATGTGCTATTTGGCTCAGAATGGTTTTACCAGCAGTGTCATGAGCAACAGCTGGACCCCGAAGAAACTTTTAAAACTTTGCTTTTAAAATATTTTAATAATAACAAACCAAAAGGCCCGTTTAATATCGAGATGCGCTTAAAAGCGGGTTTTACTGCAAATGAATTAACCTGGTTAGACGCGCAGTAAAAAAACAGCGGCTTGCGTTTGTTATTCACCATTTGCAGGGGAAAAGCAAAGCTTTAACTATTTTTACATGGCGAGGCTAATTTTTTAACCTCCAGAATAACCAGATACTTATGTAGGTTGTATCCTGCATTTCCCGTACATAAATGCTGAGCAGTGATCAATTATGAATCATATCAAGCCCTTTAATATTCCTTTTTTCGCATTAGGATTTAGAACTTTTTTTGCCTTGTCAGGCTTATCTGCTTTAGTCCTGATGGTTTTGTGGCGTTCTTTATATGATGGTAGTTTAGTTGTAGATAATTATTTTTTTTCCAATAGTTATTGGCATGCACATGAAATGCTTTTGGGTTATACCGTAGCTGTTATTTCCGGCTTTTTATTAACGGCTGTAAAAAACTGGACCGGGCAAGAAACGCCTACAGGTGCCAGTTTGGCAAGCCTGGCTTTATTATGGGTTTATGGCAGGATTTTACCTTTTTATTCAGGATTACTCGCCGATGAATTTATCGCGCTGATTGACTTCCTGTTTTTACCGGTATTGGCATTTTGTTTGCTCAAGCCAATCATGGCTGCACGATATTTGCGAGGTTATGTTTTTATCGCGCTGTTGCTGTTAATGAGTTTTGGTAATGCGCTAATTCATATGGAAGTATTAGGGTGGGTGGAACAAAGCGCTTGGATAGGTTTTCAAATAGTCATTGCCCTGATTATCGTAATGATCTTGGTGATAGCCGGTCGTGTTTTTCCATTTTTTACCGAAAAAGGACTGCCTGGCACATTGACGATACGCAACCCGCTGTATGATGCCTTATCTATCGGTTCGGCACTACTCGTTTTTGCATTAACAATTATGCAGGTTTCAGGTTATCTTTTAGCGATTGCTGCAAGCCTGGCTGTCGTCATAAATATATTAAGAGTGAAGGACTGGTATGAATTCAGGATCTGGTATGTCCCTTTATTATGGGTGCTTTATGTCGGCTATGCCTGGATCATAGTGGGCTTTTTCATGACCGCGTTGGGCGCTATTGGACTTATTCAGCCCACTCTGGCACTACACGCTTTTACCATCGGGGGAATAGGCGTCATCACTTTAGGTATGATGGCGCGTGTTGCATTAGGTCATACAGGACGAATATTAAAAGCATCACAAGCGATGGCGATAGCCTTTGCACTGATTAATTTGGCAGCATTAGTCAGAGTGTTGATCCCGCTGTTATTACCTAATTGGTATGCCGATATTATTTATGCATCGAGCTTATTGTGGCTGACCGCTTTTGCTTTGTTTGCATTTGTTTATGCACCGATTTTAACAACAGCAAGAATCGATGGCAAGGAAGGTTGATTCTCGCTCCCCCAGCTTGTTCGTATGATCTGCGTTGGAACGCAAAGCGTTTCGCCTGTCTATTATATACTTCACTCAATGGCATAAAGCCTGAGAGCAAATCTTAACTTTAATAATCAAGAGAAAATATGGCACTTTATTGTGGAATTGTTGGTTTACCCAATGTCGGTAAATCAACTTTATTTAATGCACTTACCAATGCAGAAATTGCAGCTGAAAACTACCCGTTTTGTACAATTGATCCAAACGTAGGCGTAGTTCCTGTGCCGGATGTACGCATGGATGCCCTGGCAGAAATCGTAAAGCCCGAGCGTACTTTACCTACAACAATCGAGTTTGTCGATATTGCTGGTTTAGTGGCAGGGGCCTCACAAGGCGAAGGTCTGGGAAATAAATTTCTAGGTAATATTCGTGAAACAGATGCGATCGTTCATGTAGTACGTTGCTTTGAAGATGAAAATGTCATTCATGTCGCTGGAAAAGTTGACCCGATTGGCGATATAGAGGTTATCAATACAGAATTGGCTTTAGCAGACATAGCAAGTGTCGAAAGAGCCTTATTAAAAACCAGCAAGGCGGCAAGAACAGGTAACAAAGAAGAGCTTGTTAAAAAAGAACTGTATGAAAAAATAATAAAGCATTTAGACGAAGGTGGGCAGGTACGTTCTTTGGGCTTATCGAAAGATGAACTGGCGATTATCAAAGAATTATTTTTACTCACGGTAAAGCCAGCGATGTATGTCGCTAATGTACAGGATGACGGCTTTGAAAATAATCCTTTATTAGACGCAGTGCATGCCTTTGCAGAAAAAGAAGGCTCAATGGTCGTCTCTGTCTGCGCTGCGATAGAAGCCGATATTATCCAGCTTGAGGAAGATGAAAAACAAGAATTTATGGATGATCTTGGTCTTGAAGAGCCTGGCTTAAATCGTGTGATACGAGCAGCATACAAATTACTGGATTTAGCAACATATTTTACCGCAGGTGTTAAAGAAGTAAGAGCCTGGACTATACCTGTTGGCGCATCTGCTCCAAAAGCTGCAAGTGTTATTCATACTGATTTTGAAAAAGGTTTTATCCGCGCGGAAATTATCTCCTACGAAAATTTTGTCAAATACAAAGGCGAACAGGGCGCAAAAGACGCTGGCAAGTGGCGCTTAGAAGGTAAAGACTATATTGTTCAGGATGGCGATGTTGTGCACTTCCGCTTTAACGTATAATTTATAATTGACGAGTAGATAAAGAGCGGATATAATTTCCGCTCTTTATCTGAGTTTGGTTATCAATAGCTCACCTAAATATGGCGATATAGCTCAGTTGGTTAGAGCACGGGATTCATAACCCCGGGGTCGGTGGTTCAAATCCACCTATCGCCACCACCTTAACTCACCGTTAGTTAAGGTGTTTTCAACTAAATGTCATCGGTTGAATGATTTTTACTTTTGTTGCAGTACGCACTTACACCTTTTTTGAGATGCGTACTATTTGCTTTACACTGTAAAAAGGTCATAGCAATGGCATATTCGCACATTACCATCCGGTAAATACCGCGTAGAAATACGCAAAAATCACAATCCAATCTAAAAAAACCTTTGCTGATAAATTGCAGGCTGAACTATGGGCGGCTGATTTTGAAAGCAAGATAGAAACAATCCTAAGCATCAAACCTAAGAAACTTAAAAACTTATCCCCTGCTAAGGTTGAAGAGCTGGGCGGTATTGCGTTATTTCAAAAGCTAGGCGTAGATGTAGACTTCCTGACCTATAAAGCATTGGCTAATGAATATATGAACCAATGGTGGGAAAAGATGAAAATACATTCAGGCGCGTTGAATTCTGGCTTAATGTATTCGATAACAAGCTTGCCAAAAGCATCAAAGCAAGCCATATAGAAAGCATATTAGAGCAATACGCTAACGGATCTGTAAATGGTTGCGGTTCGGATAAGGTAAAGTCTAATAATACACCGCTGCGCATGAAGTCCGTTTTATCAAGCCTATTCATCTATGCCATTGATAAAAAATACCTAGAAAAAATCCCACCGAGAAAGTACGCATTAAAGCGCAAAATAATCAGATTGATCGCTTCTTAAATGATGAGGAACGCGAACGCCTGCTAAAAGCCTGCATGGAATCCACTTGGGATAAATTTTAATTTTGCTTGCGATCACTACCGGCATGGTGAAAATATGGAAAAATCAGTTTTTCTCATCATGAAAACCCAGTGAAAACTTCTGCAACAACCTTATTTATCGAATATGACGAACTTGGGATGGCCTGATTTTTATTGCACTAGAATTTACAATACGCACTTACAAAGCTTATACAGATTACAAACAGCGCCATAGCGACTACAATAAAGTAAAAACAATAATGGATAGCAAGCGTATGGAACACGATCAGCACAACTTAGTGCCAACTTTAAAGCCGACATTTCTGGTCAACAGCCATAGCATCGTTAATTTCTCCAAACTGGCGCCATGCTAAGCATAAACACGACAAGCCAGCCGCTTACGAATTTAAATTATCTCCACGCAATATAGATAGCCTATGACTCAAGCCCCAAACAATCTAGCGGCCTTTATTTGGTCTCTAGCCGACTTACTACGCGGTGACTTCAAGCAAAGCCAATATGGCAGAGTCATCCTACCGTTTACATTATTACGCCGCCTTGAAGGTGTGTTAGAAGAAAGCAAACAGGCGGTATTAGATCAGCATGAGAAAATACAGGCAATGAATTTGCCTGAAGAGGCTCAGGAAAAGATGTTGTTACGTGCAACAAATAACTTATCCTTCTTCAATATTTCCAAGATGGATTTATCTAAGCTAGGTGAAGCAGGCATTAAAGATAATCTGGAATCCTATATCCAAGGCTTTTCAAAAGATGCCCGTGAGATATTTGAATACTTTAACTTTGCCGAATTTATCGGTCAGTTGAATGATGCTGACTTACTCTACAAAATAGTACAAAAAGTCAGACAAACCGATTTAAGCCCCAAAGCAATTTCAAATCATGATATGGGCCTGGTGTTTGAAGAATTGATCAGACGCTTTGCTGAAGGCTCAAATGAAACCGCTGGCGAACACTTTACTCCCAGAGACATTATTAGACTAACAACCTCACTCGTCTTTATGGAAGACGATGATGCCTTAACTAAAGCAGGGATTATTCGTACCATTTATGACCCTACTGCAGGTACGGGTGGATTCTTATCAGCAGGTATGGAATATGTGCATGAGTTAAACCCGCAAGCCGTGATGCGTGCATTTGGTCAAGAACTCAACCCCGAAAGTTACGCTATCTGTAAAGCGGATATGCTGATTAAAGGGCAGGACGTTAGCAATATTAAACTCGGCAACACCTTATCTAATGATCAACTTTATGCCGATAAATTTGATTATATGCTTTCTAATCCTCCCTTTGGGGTGGACTGGAAAAAGATTGAACAAGCTATTAAAGATGAAAATAGCTTAAAAGGCTTTGATGGCCGCTTTGGTCCAGGCTTACCCAGAGTATCAGACGGCTCCTTATTATTCCTGTTACATCTGATTAGTAAACTGCGGGGCGCAGATCAAGGCGGTGCGCGTATCGGGATTATCCTTAACGGATCGCCTTTATTTACTGGTGGCGCAGGCTCAGGTGAATCCGAAATCCGTCGTTATATCCTTGAAGCCGATCTACTAGAAGCCATTGTCGCCTTGCCGACAGATATGTTTTACAACACAGGTATTGCCACTTATGTCTGGGTGCTATCCAATAAAAAAGCCGAACAGCGCAAAGGTAAAGTTCAGTTAATTAATGGGGTGAACCTATGCGGTAAAATGCGTAAATCTTTAGGTTCTAAACGTAATGTTATGGACGAAAGCGACATTGCCACTATTACGCGTAGCTTTGGTGCTTTTGAAGTCGTCGATGCGCGTGAATTAGACAAGCCTAGCGAACAAAAAAGCAATCGCGGTCGTCAATCAGCCAACCCAAAAACTGAAGCACCTAAAACCTTCTCCAGCAAAATTTTCAACAGCCATGAGTTTGGCTATCGCCGTATCACGATTGAGCGGCCTTTAAGAGAATCTTTTCAATTCAGTGATGAACGCATTGCCGAACTCCGCTTTGCACCCAAACCGTTAAAGGCCGCGATGCAATGGCTTTATGCGGAATACGGTACTCACTGGTCTGACAAGGTGAATGATTCTGGAAGAATCAGCGAGGGTGCTCTGGGGTACAACAAAAATTGTGCGAACTATGGCGATTTAAGCGAACATGAAGAAGCCTGCCGCAAACGCATTAAAAGCCACTTTAGCGAGCTGAAAGAAAAACAGATCAAAGACCTGCTGGATAACAAACTCTGGCTAACGCAAAAACAACTCCTGTTAAAAGCCAAACAACTGCAAGATACCATCGGTACCGCCCAATACGATGACATGAACCGCTATGAAGAAATCCTAAAAGCCGCCTGCAAAGCCCAATCGGTGAGTTTAGACGCCAAAGAGAAAAAACAAATCACCGATGCCGTCAGCTGGAAAAACCCAGAGGCTGAAAAAGTCATTAAAAAAATACATCGCCGCTCTTTGGCATCCATGCCACCGCGGCATACCGTTCATCCTGAACATAAAGCCGATCCGCTTTATGGTTTATTTGAAGTCAACGGCCAAATCATCGAATACAAGGCCGATGGTGATTTACGCGATAATGAAAACGTCGCCCTTGATCCTAGCCAAACGGTCAACGCCATTAACGAAGCCTACTTTAAAAAAGAAGTGCAACCGCATGTGCCTGATGCCTGGATAGATGCCAGTAAAAAAGATGCTAAAGATCAGGAAATCGGCATAGTCGGTTATGAAATCCCTTTTAACCGTCATTTCTACCAATATCAACCACCGCGCGATCTAGTTGATATTGATGCTGATTTAGATAAAGTCAGCGCTGAAATTATGGAATTGTTGCGCGAGGTGCATTCGTGATAAATCAATGTAGGATGGGCAAAGGGCTCTATCCGTGCCCATCAATTCAGCGCACTGCCGATGATGGGCACGTCGTTCCTCCTTTGCCCATCCTACACGGTATTGTTTTTTTGTTGTTTTACCGTGCTCCGATAAGCAAAGAAGCGGATCAGCCCACCATTGGTATTTTACTGTGTAAAAACAAAGACCGCCTGGTGGCAGAATATGCTTTAAGTGATATACAAAAGCCTATTGGTGTTTCGGAATATCAGTTAACGCAATCACTGCCTAAAGACCTGCTACGTAGGATGGGCAAAGTGTTCTATCCGTGCCCATCAATTCAGCGCGATATTGTTGATGGGCACGTCGTTCCTCCTTTGCCCATCCTACACGGTATTGTTTTTTTGTTGTTTTACCATGCTCCGGTAAGCAAAGAAGCGGATCAGCCGACGATTGGTATTTTATTGTGTAAAAATAAAGATAGATTGGTCGCTGAATATGCTTTGAGTGAAATACAAAAGTCTCTTGGTGTTTCGGAATATCAGTTAACGCAATCACTGCCTAAAGACCTGCTACGTAGGATGGGCAAAGGGCTTTATCCGTGCCCATCAATTCAGCGCGACATGGTTGATGGGCACGTCGTTCCTCCTTTGCCCATCCTACACGGTATTGTTTTTTTGTTGTTTTACCGTGCTCCGATAAGCAAAGAAGTGGAGCAGCCGACGATTGGTATTTTACTGTGTAAAAATAAAGATAGATTGGTCGCTGAATATGCTTTGAGTGATATACAAAAGCCGATTGGTGTTTCGGAATATCACAGCACGCAATCACTGCCTAAAGACCTGCTACGTAGGATGGGCAAAGGGCTTTATCCGTGCCCATCAATTCAGTGGGGCGGTGCGTTATGAAATATCAGGCCTATGAAAAATATAAGGATTCTGGGGTTGAGTGGTTGGGGGAAATCCCTGAACATTGGGGTACTAGCAAATTACGTTACATGTTCTCATTTGATAAGGGTTTAACTATTACAAAGGAAAACTTGTTAGATGAAGGAGTGCCTTGTGTAAATTACGGTGAAGTTCATTCAAAATATGGCTTTGAAGTAGACCCAGTTATTAACCCTCTTAAATGTGTAAGTGAGCAATATTTAAGCTCATCTCAAAGCTCCTTATTATTTTTAGGTGATTTTGTTTTTGCAGATACTTCGGAAGATATTGATGGCTCTGGTAACTTTACACAGCTAACTAGTAATAAAGCTGTATTTGCTGGTTATCATACAATTATTGTTCGCCCAAAGAATAAGAAAAGCAGTCGATTTTATGCTTATCTTTTTGATTCTCAGGAATTTAGAACTCATATAAGGCATTCTGTTAAAGGTGTTAAAGTTTTTAGTGTGACTCAGGCTATTTTACGGAGAGGTAATATTTGGTTGCCTGCTTTGGAAGAACAACAAAAAATAGCCAATTTCCTCGACCACGAAACCGCAAAAATCGATACCCTGATCGATAAACAACAACAGCTGATTAAACTGCTAAAAGAAAAACGGCAGGCAGTGATTAGCCATGCCGTAACCAAAGGATTAAATCCCAATGCCCCCATGCGCGATTCAGGTGTTGAGTGGTTGGGTGAAGTGCCTGAGCATTGGGGAGTGAGTAGTATAAATTATGTTCTCAATGCTATTGGAGATGTGGATCATTATATGCCGCAATCTGTTGAAAAAGGCATACCTTATGTAATGACTGGTGATTTAAAGGAGTTAGTTAGCAGTATAAATTTTGAAGACTGCAAACAGGTAAGCCATAAAGATTATTTGAAGCTCTCCAGTAAAATTAGAAGTTCTAAAGGTGATGTAATTATGGCTCGATATGCAACAATTGGAACCGCATCGTACATTGATGTAGATGATGATTTTTTGGTTTCTTACTCTTGTGTAACGATTAAACCTAATCTTTCAAAAGTTATTGGTTTATATCTTTTTTATTACTTCAAATCTGATGCTTTTTTACAAGGAATTCAAAATCAAATAAACACGAACACTCAGGGAAATGTTGGTGTTAATGATTTGAAAAAAGTAAAAGTAGCGTTACCAACTTTGGCTGAACAATCAATAATTATTGAGTATTTGCAATCAAAAATAAGTAAATTAAATAGTATATCTGATAGGTCTCAAGCGGCTATTGGCTTAATGCAGGAACGCCGCACAGCCCTAATCTCCGCAGCCGTCACAGGAAAAATTGATGTTCGCCATCATGCCTCACTCCCTGCGGGCAGCGCCGATACCTTAATGGGTGAAAGTAATGATCAGTAAGTATTGGCGCTGTCCAAATCGGCTATCCCTACCGATTTGTGATGTAAGAAACCGGGTCGCTCCTGCGCATCCATGCGCTCGCGATATTAGTGCCTCCCTACACGGCACACGCTTGAAATAAAGAAAAATGGAAGCCAGCGTATGAATCAACCAGTAGGATGGGCAAAGGGGCTTTATCCCGTGCCCATCAATATTCAATATCATAAAAGATGGGCACGCTATCGCTTTGCCCATCCTACAGAACTGTGTTTTATGGAGGCTGTTTTATGAACCAGCCGTTGAGCAATAGCGAATTATTTGTTGAGGTAAAAGAGCTTATTCAAGCCGCTAAACAACAAGCAGCGGTGGCGGTGAATGCTGAGCTGACTTTATTGTATTGGCAGGTGGGTAAACGGATTGCCGATGAGGTGTTAAAAGGCGAGCGAGCAGAATATGGTAAGCAAGTTATTGCTCATTTAGCCAAAGATTTAACTGTTAGTTTTGGTAAAGGTTGGTCGAAACGTAATTTAGCGCAAATGGTTAAATTTAATGAGGCTTTTCCTGATTTTCAGATTGTGCAGACACTGTCTGCACAATTAAGCTGGAGTCATTTTAATTGTTTAATGCCTATTTCTGATTCAATAAAACGTGATTTCTATATCACTATGACAGGCCAAGAACGCTGGTCTACCCGTACTTTAAGCGAGCGTATTGATTCTCAGCTGTTTGAACGCACCGCCATTTCAAAAAAGCCGGATCAAACGATCAGCCAGGAATTACAGTTATTACGCGATTCGGGACAGGTTAATCAAAACCTGATTTTAAAAGATCCTTATGTGTTGGATTTCTTAGGCTTAAACGATAGCTACTTAGAAAAAGACCTGGAAGATGCCATATTACGTGAGCTGGAGCAGTTTTTATTGGAATTAGGCTCAGGCTTTACTTTTATTGCACGGCAAAAACGGTTACAGATTGATGAGGATGATTTTTATATCGACTTATTATTTTACAACCGCAAGTTAAAGCGCCTGGTTGCCATTGATTTAAAAGTCGGACGTTTTAAAGCGGAATATAAAGGCCAGATGGAGTTGTATTTGCGCTGGTTAGCTAAACACGAACAGGAAGCGGATGAAAATCCACCGCTGGGCATTATTTTGTGTGCAGGTAAAAAACACGAACAAATCGAACTACTGGAAATGGATAAAAGTGGCATTCATGTTGCCGAGTATTTAACCGTGCTGCCCCCGAGAGCCGAATTAGAGCTGAAATTACATGAAGCGGTTATTAATGCTAAACTCAGACTTGATAATAAAAGATAAGGTAGGATGGGCAAAGGGGCTTTATCCCGTGCCCATCACAAGTTATTCGGGATCATGCAATATCAATGATGGGCACGTCGTACCTCCTTTGCCCATCCTACAAAGAGATAAGTATGGAATATCGGCGTTTTTATCAATCTGGGGCGCGGTATTTTTTTACGGTGGTAACGGCGAAGCGTGAACCTTTATTAATTGAAAATATTGACAGGCTACGTTCTGCTTTTCGTTTATGTTTGTTGCGTTATCCATTTGAGATTGAGGCGATTGTGGTGTTGCCTGATCATTTACATACAATATGGCGATTACCAGAAGGTGATGCGGACTTTTCTAAACGATGGATGGTGATTAAACGTAAATTTTCTTCAGGATTACCATCGACTGCGGTAAGTCAATCTAAAGTTAAGAAACGTGAAAAAGGTATTTGGCAGCGCCGCTTTTGGGAACATTGTATTCGGAATGAGGATGATTGGCGGCGGCATGTGGATTATATTCATTTTAATCCCGTTAAACATGGTTATGTGGATAAACCTGGCGATTGGTTATATAGCTCATTTCAGAAAGCTGTTGATCAAGGTTGGTATGATCCAGACGTGTTAATAAAAGATGATTTTTATGGTATTGGGCATGAGTGATGATGAGCACGTCGTCTCTCCTTTGCACATCCTACATTAAATCTCGCGTAGATGGGCAAAGGGCTTTATCCCATGCCCATCAAATGTAATAAATAGGAATGATATGAATGGATAACAAATCAAAAGAAAGTGCATTTCAAAACGATATGATTAATCAGCTAGTCGCTAATGGCTGGCTAATAGGCAAACCCGAAAACTACAATCGCAAACTGGCTTTATATGAAGAAGATGTCTTAGGGTTTGTTAAAGATACCCAGGATGCTCAATGGCAAAAATTCTGCGCACTTTATCCCAACAATCCTGAACAAAAGTTTTTAGAACGGGTAGCTACTCAGCTGAATAAAGCTGATCCTAATGCCGCCAATAAAGAAATGCGTACTTTTGGCACTTTGGGCGTGTTGCGTCATGAGCTGCGTGATCGTGGTACACGCTTTAGTTTATGTCAGTTTAAGCCTGAGCATGATTTAAATCCTGATACTTTAGCACGTTATCAACAGAACCGTTGCCGTGTGGTGCCTGAGTTGGTTTATAGCCCTTGGGCAACTGAAGAGCATTTAGCACAAACTGGTGCTAAAGCCAAAGCCTGGCGGATTGATTTGGTGCTGTTTGTTAATGGTTTGCCGATTGCCACCTTGGAATTAAAGTCTGAGTTTAAACAAGCGGTACAAAATGCGATCAAGCAATATAAAACCACGCGTTTTGCTATTGATCCTGCGACTAAAAAATCAGAGCCGTTATTAAGCTTTAAACGCGGTGCCTTGGTGCATTTTGCGGTCAGTCAATATGAAGTGTATATGGCAACCCGACTGGAGGGCGAAGACACTTACTTTTTACCGTTTAATAAAGGCACTAAAGAGGGTGCTGCCGGTAATGATGTGCCTGAGAATGTTGATCAATACGCCACCGATTATTTATGGAATGAGGTATTACTGCCCGATAACCTGTTAAAGATTCTCGCTCGCTTTGTGCATTTACAGATTGAAGAAAAAGAAGATTGGGAAGGCCGCAAGACTAAAAAAGAAACCTTAATTTTCCCCCGTTATCATCAATGGGATGTAGTGAATAAATTAGTCGATGCTGCTAGAACTGAAGGGCCAGGGCATAAATACCTGATTCAGCACAGTGCGGGTTCGGGGAAATCTAATTCCATTGCCTGGGTGGCGCATCAGTTGTCGTCCTTACATAATGTCAGTGGCAATAAACAGTTTGATTCTATTATTATTGTCACCGATAGAAATGTATTAGATGCCCAACTACAGGAAACTATTTCTCAATTTACCAGTGTTGAGGGTGTAGTCGGTCGAATCAATAATCAAGAGGGTGATGGTTCAAAATCTGAAAAATTGGCCAGTGCCTTAGAAAATTCACAGCCGATTATTATTGTTACCATTCAGACTTTTCCTTATGTTTTAAAAGCCATAGAAAACAGCGTTAGCTTAAAAGAACGCAATTATGTGGTGATTGCTGATGAGGCGCATTCATCGCAAACAGGTTCTACCGCACGGCAGTTAAAAGAAGTGTTGATGGTGGATAGCACTGATGAAGAGTTAAGCACGGAAGATATATTAGATGCGGCAGTGGCTTCACGTAAAGCTTCCGCCAATCTCAGTTATTTAGCCTTTACCGCCACCCCTAAAACAAAAACGCTGGAATTGTTTGGTCGTTTACCTAATCCCGATGAAGCGCCGTCTAAAAGAAATAAGCCCGAAGCCTATCATATCTACAGCATGCGTCAGGCCATAGAAGAGGGCTTTATTCTGGATGTATTAAAAAATTACACCAATTATAAAGTGGCTTATAACCTGGCTATGAAGATTCAAGGCTCTGACCAGGAGGTGGAAAGTAAAAAAGCCAAAGTTAAACTGAATCAATGGGTGCGTTTGCATGATTATAATATCTCGCAAAAAGTACAGGTGATTGTTGAGCACTTTAAAGACAATGTGATGGGTTTATTAGGTGGTCAAGCCAAAGCCATGGTAGTGACTAGTTCGCGCAAAGAAGCGGTGCGTTATAAATTATGTTTTGATAAATACATTACTGAAAAAAGCTATCAAAAGATTCATGCTATGGTGGCTTTTTCTGGTGAAGTAGAGTTTAACGAAAAAGACCCGAATGCTGCTGGTTTAATTGGTGAGAAATATACCGAATATAATATGAACCCACATCTTAAAGGCCGAGATATGCGTAAAGCCTTTGATTCGGATGATTATCAAGTGATGCTGGTAGCGAATAAGTTTCAAACAGGGTTTGATCAGCCTAAATTGTGCGCCATGTATGTGGATAAAAAACTGGGTGGTGTGGAATGTGTGCAAACCTTATCACGCTTAAACCGGACTTATCCTGGTAAAGCTGAAACCGGCACCTTTATACTGGATTTCTTTAATGATCCTGATGATATTCTTGAGGCGTTTCAGCCCTATTATCAAACAGCCGAACTGGATGATGTTTCTGACCCGGATTTGATCTTTGATTTATTCGATAAGCTAAGAGCAGCAGGTATTTTTCAATGGCAAGAAGTGGAACAATTCTGCAATGCCTTTTTACAAAAGAGCAAAAGCAATGCTGCCATTGCCAATATTTGTAAACCTGCAGTAGAGCGCTGGCAAAAGCGTTATAAGTCCGCTGTTGATGCCTACAAGCAAGCCAAGGAGATGTTCGATCGCACCAAGAAAACAGATGATGCGGTACTGATAGCCAATGCAGAAAATAGCTTTAAAGCATGTAAGCAGGAAAAAGATGCCTTAGAGATCTTTAAAAAGGATTTAGGTACCTTTGTGCGCTTTTATGAGTTTATGTCACAAATTGTTGATTACAACGATAAGGGTTTAGAACAGCTCAGTCTTTATGCCAGAAACCTACGGCCCATGTTGCGTGAAGCATTGATCGAGGAAGATGATATTGATTTGAATAGCGTGGAGTTAAGTCATTATCGATTATCCAAAATCCGTCAGCAGGATATTCAGTTAAAAGAAGATGCGGGCGAGTATTTAAACCCTGGGGACAGTCTAGGTTCAGCAAAAGCTAAAGATAAAAAAGAAGAGTTTTTGTCACAGATTATCAGCCGCTTAAATGAGTTATTTATTACCGATGAGCTGACTGATAATGATTTGGTTAATTATGCCTATACGGTTAGGGATAAGCTGAGTGAGAATGCTTTGGTGATGAGCCAAATTGCAAACAATACACCCGAGCAAGCCATGTTGGGTGATTTCCCTAAAGCGATTGATGATGCGGTGATGGATAGTAATGACGCGCATCAAAATCAGATGATGCAGTTGTTGTCTGATCCAGCTAAAGCGGCTGGGTTTGCTAGGGTGGTGTTTGATTTGTTGGTGCAAAACGGTAAGTAAATTAACCTTTAAGGAATAGATATGGATATTGTGGAATTAATTAAACAATTACCGAAAAACACTAGATATAAACAGTTGTTTCAAGGATTATTTAATCCTGAATCCTATAGTGAGTTAATAGTATTGTGTTTATAAACTTATAGTTTATATTTTATAAACTATAAGTTTATATAAGCTGTATTATAATGTAATAACTTTGCAGAGATTGTAAATGTAGAGTATGTATAGAGGCTTTCTAAGTTATTAGAAATAAAAGAAAAATATGCCTTTGCACGATTAGAAGTGCTACGAGACCCGCAGGAAGGATGTTGCTGCTGGTTAATTAATTTCAATTTGAGGATAATTCATGGCTAATGTAAACACAGATAAACTGCTAGAAAACAACAAACTTTATGCAAACGGTGAGCAAGTACATAATTCTTCCCATCCTGGTAAGCAACCGATCAATCCAGCCAGACATGTGGCTGTTGTTGCCTGTATGGATGCTCGGCTTGATGTTGAGGACTTGCTAGGTTTGCAAACTGGAGACGCACATATCATCCGTAATGCCGGTGGTGTTGTTACTGATGATGCAATTCGTTGCCTGATTATCTCGCACCACCTGCTTAACACTAATGAAATCATCTTAATTCATCACACCCGCTGTGGTATGTTGGCTTTTAGTGATGACCTGCTCAAAGCCGGGCTAGAAGGCGATCCAGCGGCTGAAAGGTTGCTGGGAAAGGCGACGGGACGAGATTTTACCAGTTGTCATCACAGCGCTTCGACACCTGCCCAGTTTCATGCCTTTCGTGGTCCACTAGAAGCGCTTGATTCAGCGCCTGATGAGGCTCAAATCGAACGCCTTAGCTGGGACGTCAGACGTTCGATATCCAGAATCATGACGCACCCATGGATTCCAACTGAAGGACCTGATGCTTCGACAGTACGAGGGTTCATCTATGATGTTGATACAGGAAAACTTCAGGAAGTGAGCTATCCGGGACCGATGGGTACTTTCGGCTAATAAGCTGCTTAAGCACTAAACACCTGAACAACCGAATGAGGATGTTCAGGGAGGCAAGGGGGAGCGTATATATTTGTTCTCCCGTTGTCTCTGCCCGGAGTCATTTTAATTTACAAGAAAGAGCTTTAGTTATGGCCCTCCATTTGTCCGGCTTGTGGCTGTTTATTAGTTCGCTTAGGTATTTCTCAGCAAAAAGCGGTTTCCTATCTTTATAATAAAAAACAATACTGGTTCTGTTGTGATGGATGCCTCGAACTGTTCAAATCTGGACCTGAACAAAATTACTGCCTGAGACATCAGCATTAGTTGTTTGTCCCGTTTGTCTGGCTGTATTTAAACAAAATCAGGAATATTACATCAAACGCCTGGCTTGGCAAACAGACTATGCCAGAATCTTTGGCGAACAGGAGGAGTATTGCAGCCATTCATAACGAATATCCCGACCAATCTGGTTATGGGTTTTCTTGGCGTGGGTAAAACCACCGCTATTTTAGATTTATTCAAGCAAAAACCCAAAAATGAAAACTGGGCAGTATTGGTGAATGAATTTGGCAAAATAGGGATTGATGGTGCTATTTATTCATCGGCAGGTATTACTGTTAAAGAAGTCGCAGGTGGCTGCTTATGCTGTGCAGTGGGATTGCCATTTCAAGTCAGCCTCAATCGCCTATTAAAAGAAGTTAAACCTGACCGACTACTGATTGAACCCACAGGTTTGGGTCATCCTAAAAAAGTGTTGGATATGCTGTTGGCAGGATCGTTTAAAGAGGTTCTGGAGCTACGCGCGAGTCTGTGTCTCGTCGATCCAGAAAAATTAAAAGACAGTCGTAATACAACACACGAAACCTTTCTCGATCAAATCGCTTTATCCGATGTATTAGTCGCGAATAAAATGGACCTGGCGGATAGTTATGCGACTAGCTTATTTCAGCAGTGGGCAAACAATAGTCACCCTCAAAAGGCCTTGATTGCACAAACTCAGCAAGGGCAGCTGGATGTTGCCTGGCTAGATATAAGCAGAAACCCACAAAGACAAGCAGCATTTCCTGATGCCCATAAAAATACTAAATTTTATCCAGTTGATAATGCTGATAATCCGCTAAGCCATAAGGTAGGCGGCTATCAAAGTATTGGTCATGTTTTCCCCGCACAAAGTTGTTTTAATTATAAGCAGTTAAACGACTTTTTAAGTCAGCTCAAAGTCGAAAGGATAAAAGGCATTTTAAAAACCAATAAGGGCTGGTTTATTATTAATGGTAATGATGGCAATATTAAATTTACCCCAACTTCATCTTCAGACTATAGTCGAATAGAAATCATAACTAGTCAAAATCATTTGCAGGGTGTCTTTACTGCACTCAATCAAATCACCTCTAACGCCAAAGCTTAAGTTATAGTTTGTATGATTAGGTGATCACAGTTAAAGCATGTTAACTCGTTTAAAATTATTGGCTTTCAGGATTATTGTTGATATGGAGCGGGAGTTAGAGTGTATGATAACTAGTCCGAGACAATAATTTGTTATGAGAGTTCTCACCGAGTGAAATGAAAATAGTTTATCGAGCCGGAGACATTACAGAGGCAGAAATAGTCAAAGGCATGTTACTTGCAAATGATATTGATGCACATGTAAGTGGGTATTATCTGCAAGGTGGCATTGGGGAATTAGCACCCATAGATTTGGCTAAAGTTCATGTGCATAATGATGACTTCGAGAAAGCAAGGGAAATAATACGAGAGTATGAAGGAAATCAATCAGAACACACTAGCAGGCAAAATGGATCTGAAAATTCGCAGTCAACTCCCGCATACAAATTCCTGGTTACTATTATTGTTGCTATCGCGATATCAATATTGAGTTTTTGGATTGGAATATGAAACCAATTCATATAGCAATCACATGCAGTTGGGTGCATTACTGCTCGCTTCGCCCACAGCCATGTGCCGCTGATGTGAGGCGTTATCTTTGTAGGGATATCAATATTTCCAATTGGGATAAATAATGGAATTGCTAAAAGCGTCTTCAATCCTTTTCGTATTGCTAAATCCTTTTCTGATCAGTATATACCTCATCAGTTTGATTAGGGATCTATCACTCAGAGAGTTTATTAAGGTAATGATCCGGGCCCACGTTATAAGCGGGATTGTCTTTGTTATCTTCGCGATCACGGGAGAAGGGGTTTTTGAAAATATCTTTAACGTGCGGTTTGGTGCTTTTTTGATATTTGGTGGCATTATTTTTTTATGGATTGGAATTCAATCAATATTTTCTGGACAAGTTGTCTTAATAGACACGCACGGTGATCCTGAGCATATAGCCGGTTCGATAGCAATGCCGTTTATGATTGCCCCGGGAACAATAAGCGCAAGCGTGCTTATTGGCTCCTCTTTATCTGCTTCGAGAGCGGCTATGGCTATTGTTATTGCAATATCTTTTTCTTTAATGTCGATAATTGTTTTCAAATTGATACATGATCCGCTGAAAATACGACATGAGCGCTTGTTAAATCGCTATGTTGAGGTTGTTGGTAGAGTTGTCGCATTGTTTACTGGCACCTATGCAATTGAGATGATTGCCCGAGGTATCGCATTACTGTGGCCCAATTAATATAACAAACAAGGTTAGATTGTGATCGTGAAGCGAACCACAATCTGAACCTTTATTGGACAAGCCCGGCACGATAGCAGGAAGTCTGTAATTAGAATCTATGAAAATAGCTTTTTGTTGATCAGTCCGATTGATAAACCACGTTTCTGTTTTTACCACTTAACTGAACTTTAAGGTTGTCCATTGCAGTCCAGCCCAAAAACTTAAAAACTTATCCCTCGCTAAAATTGAAGAGCTGGGCGTTATTGTTTTATTTCATAAGCTAAACTAGGCACTAAGTCTATTTGTGCATTTTTATTAAAAATGATGCTTGATGATAAAGATTTTCCTGATTATCCACAACTCTCAACTATACTTCGTCTTTCCTGCATGTTTCTAGCAGGAATCTAGTAGGTTAAGCATAGATTCCCGATATAAGACTTCGGGAATGACGGCGTCTTTAATATACTGATATATAAATATTTATTTTATTGTGGCTGAGAGTTATGGGTAATCAGCAAGATTTTTATCGCTTATTACAGCACGGGCTATTACTTGCTGATAAAGTAAGACTTAAGTTATTAGCGGATAATATTTTTAGGGATGAATTCGGGAATTATTAAAACTGTCATCAGAATTATTCCCACTGCAACCGGCTTATTTAACGGCAATATCTATTTTAAGTCTGGTTCTCTCTCTTCGAACTGCAGCCCTTAGGACGTTTTTTACCTGATTACCCAGAAAAATATGACAAAATTGATAGACTGGCAGAGCATATCGTATTATTACTGCTAGAAAAATCAATCACTGTTGACTAAAGAGTGATTGATGGGTAAAGAACATCCCAAAGAAAATTCTCACTCAAGGTTCAGGTTGGCCGGCTTTTGATCCTAGCACTTCCACCACCTCGCTTCGGATAGTTTCGGCAAGGCGTGAAAAATCGGCTTGCGTAACGGTTCTCTGGTCTGTTGCGAGCAGTGGGAACCCGTTCTTTATAAGCTCATTGTCAACGTCGATCTCTATCGTAGCCAGTTCGTCAAAGCGTGTTCCTGAGATAGCGGAAGGCAGGAGGAGGTCCAGTCTGGGTTTAGCGGTAACACAGGCGTCCAGTGTTACGCCTGCCATCGAGATGAGCCAGGGCTTAATCTGTTTCTCTGACAGGAAGTGACGCCGTAAAGTAATTTGCCAATCTGGTAATGGTCGCTGCGAGTCCCACCAGATTCCATCCACCCTATCTATTGCCTCAATGCCGTCTTCCCTGGAAACGGCCTGCAATCGATTGAGGACACGCTTTATCCAGTTATCCATACTTCGATTATACGTGTAGTCATCGGATGCCTGCATGCTGGTGATGATGGCACCGGCAATCTTGACTCCAAGCAAATTTGAATAAAGGTCTTCTGGCGAAAAGGATGATAATTTCTCGGGCCAGGCATCCATTGATGCGAAACCATACCAGGTGACAATTTCGTGCCAGATCGACAGTTGAAATGCAACCCATTGACCGATACGTGCGGCCAATTGGAGGCGCCCGTGTTCATCAAGAATTTCTTCGGCAACAGGATGAAAAACAACGCGAATTTTACCACCTTGATCAGGCATATTGGAAACTCCGCCTACATCCATATTGCGGCCCGCTTCAGCGGCAAGAAATATTGTCATGTCGGCATTGTCGCGTACGTGCGCGATATCGATGAAGCCACCACGGCACGTATAGACAAGACCGTTGTTCTCATCGTCGACCCAGCCGCGATTGTCGGAAAGATCAAGTGAGACTAGCCCATTATCGAATTTGTGCGGCCCTAGGTCTTCAGAGGCTCGTATATTATCCAGCTTGAATCCTGCTAACGGCATCTCACCGAGCTTGACCTTCAGCTTGTTTCCGAATGCGCAACACGGTCGCAATCCCTTAGGCGCAGGGAGGTTTGGTATATCTTTGGAATCGAAGTCATTCGAGGTTCCTCCACCTTCGAAATCGTTTAAGGTCAAAGCGATTGTGTAATCCGTGATTAGAACTTCTGCGGGTGCTTGCCAGACTGGAAATCTTGCACATCCAGTGAGTCCTGCTGCAAGATAAATGATAATGGGCAGGGCTCTATGGAAATAAATCGGGCGTTTCACAAGTATTGCGAAACGGAAAGCTTGGAGAGTGAGGTTTAAATATAATGTTTTAGGCGACTTGATAACCAACTCCCTCTTGGATAATTATTTTTTCAAAACTGCTTCTAACTTTTTGTACACTAACTGGATGACGGTTGTGCCTCAACTACTGAGATATAAATCCATTCCTTTTCATAGCGACTGTGCCTGGCCTTGTTAAGGATGGCTAGTTTTATTACATGGAATTTGGCAGCAGAGATATCCGTTAATTACAATGCAGACCTCAGAGCCTCTGCTGCCAATGCTCAATATCGATATAAATCTAGTTTAATTAGCTACTTTTTCGGCGCCTTTGCAAAACGCAGGTAAGGCAATTCAATATTGATCTCGCCGAACCTCTCCTTCGCCTGCTCATCGTTCAGGCCCAATCCCACGATCACGTCTTGCCCAGGCACCCAGTTAGCGGGCGTTGCAATAGGTGCACCGTCAGTGATCTGAATAGCATCCAGCGCACGCAAAATCTCTGCGAAGTTACGACCCACAGACATCGGATAAGACATGGTAAGACGGACCTTTTTGTCTGGTCCGATAATGAAGACGGTTCGCACTGTCGCGCTGTCAGCTGGTGTCCGGCCATCAGTCAAATAGGCATCGGCTGGCAACATCTCGTAAAGTTTGGAGACAAGCAGTGAAGTGTCGTCGATGATCGGGAAATCGGCAGGAGTGCCAGCAAATGCATCAATGTCACGTTTCCATTTTTTATGCTCTTCAACGTTATCCACAGATACGCCCATCACTTTGGTGTTGCGCTTGGAAAATTCAGGGGCAAGCTGAGCAACGGCGCTGAATTCTGTCGTACACACTGGCGTAAAATCCTTCGGGTGCGAAAAAAGAATGGCATAACTGTCACCGATCCAGTCGTGGAGTGTAAGCATACCGGCAGTGGAGTTCACCGTGAAATTTGGAGCGATATCGTTGATCCGAATAGTCATGAAAGTAATCCTCAGTTGCTGTTTAGTTAAATTACAAAGGTATAAAGTCAAAGTACCTTCCAACGCCATAAATATTATGCCTTATCTAGGCATACCAAACGCTTCATATTACCGGGAGAGAAAAGCCGTGCGACGAAAGGCGGGGTGATTTTTTCTGTCCGAGTGCATGTGATTGTGTGTCCGGCATTGACATGATCTTATGAGATGCAAGTCCTCTGTACATTATCCAAAAGAATATTTTATATGATAACCTTAATAAGTACTAGCCGATGGCAATGGTGGCCGGGTGACTGATTATCTGAAAGAAGCCTAAGTGCAAATCGGCGAACCTATGAACAAGAACAGCATAGTAAGGCCGAACCGCAGGACGAGTCAGCACAACATGATAAAGCCTATTTAGATCACTATGGGATGGTAAATGCTGTGGTTGAACAGGGAAAGATTATGTTCTTATCCGGGGAAATCTGTCTGCCTAAGTTACTGAGGAGCGTGCATGAAATAGTTAAAAATCTGTAGGATGGGCAAAGCAATAGCGTGCCCATCAAGCTACTGATGGCTTTACTATATAAAGATGGGCACGAAAAAGACCTTTGCCCATCCTACCAGTTGCTTATATTATTTCGTGCATGTTTCTTAGCGGCAGCGGAACAGAGACTGCGAAGGCGCGAGTGTAGTGGTCAAGTAAATTCGTACATAACGATCGGTTTTTTAAGCGGCTTCTTTTTCCGCTTGGGTTGGGGTTAAATAGTTGTTATAACTGTGTACACGGAAACTATTGTAATACTTGATGTATTGCATAATATATTTCTCTGCTTGTTCATAAGATGAATAAAAAGTCTTAGGCATCCATTCAGATTTAAAGCTTCTAAAACAGCGTTCCATAGGTGCATTATCCCAACAGTTACCACGTCGACTCATGCTTTGCGTTATCTCATATTCCGACAATTGCTGCTGGAATACCTTACTGGTGTAATGGCACCCCTGATCAGAATGAAACATCAAGTTCTTGGGCTCTCCTCTAGCCGCATAAGCTAATTTTAACGCTCGTGTAGTTAATACTGAGTCAGGACTAGTTGAGCAAGCCCACCCCACGATACGGCGCGCATTTAAATCAATCACCAATGCTAAATATATCCAGCCTGTACCCGACCAAATATAGGTGACATCACCACACCAAACTTGATTAGCCAGTTCGGTAGAAAATTCACGGTTTAAGTGGTTATCCGCTATGTTTGATGGCTTTTCAGCCACCTTGTAACGATGTGCGCCTGGCTGTTTACTTGTCAGCTCCGCTTCTTGCATTAAACTCCGTGTTTTGAAGCGTCCAACAGATTCACCTTGCTGTTTTAATTGAGCAGAAAGGGTACGACTCCCCGCTGAACTGCGGCTCGCTTCATGTAACGCAATAACCTTGGATTTTAACCTGTCTCGCTCAGGATCTGCCTTGTTTGCATGCTTACGGTGGTAGTTGTAACTACTACGACTCATCTCAAATGTTTGCAATAATTCGCATTGTTTGTATTGCTCTCTTAACTCATCAATTAGCATTAAAATTGATACACGTCCGATATTAAGAGAGCTGAAGCCTTTTTTAAAATTTCTTTTTCCCTTGTTAATTTCTTTATTTGGGCTTCCAGGTCTTGAATCTTTTGCTGATCAGAAGTAATCGCTCGGCTTCCTTTTGGCGTAACACCATGACGCTCTTCTTTTAATTGAGTGACTCAACTGCGCATTGCTGTAGTACCAACGCCCATAGCTTCGCAAGCATCATTTATGGAATATGCCTGATCTAATACCAGACTGGCCGCTTCATGTTTAAATTCTGTTGTATAACTTTTTCGTTTACTCATTGGTCTGCATCTTTGATTAAGGGGTTATTATAAACTCCTATCGTTTAGTACAGGATTATTAGACCACTACAGAGTTAACAGGGCAGAAGTCAGCCGAGAACGAGAACTCAAACGTTTATCGAGGAATTGAATACCAGACGCGTCATGAATCCATCATCTATCGATTTTGCATGGGTGGAATATATCGAATACGAGTATAGCCGACGCATGGAAAAAAGTAAGATCTCATAAGGAAGCGCCTGGTGTTGATAAGATTCGCATTGAGTAATTCTCAAAATGCGGACGGCCGGAATGTAAAATCATCAAAAATCAGGCAGAAACTGGGCCACCTGTACGTTAAGTTGAGATTCCCAAGGAGTATGAGGGAATAAGCCTTCTGGGTATTCCTTGTGCGTTAGACCGGGTATCATTGCAATCCATTGCGAAAGTACTTGACCACTACAGGTTATATACCAGGTTGAATGGGTAAATTTCTAACTACAATAACATTCCCTTCAGGACATAGGTGTGTATAGCTCATTCGTAGCCCCTGTGAATTGTTTGTTAGTTGTTGTGTTACGCTTGTATCCTGACTTAGGAACGAGAATTCAATAATGCCCGAGTCTGACTTGCCTTTTGACTCCACAGCCGCGCTAGAAAACCAGTTGCGTAGCCTGCTATGCGCCTGCTTTCCTAACACACCTGTGAAGCCAAAATTCTGCGCCATACTTTCGGGTATTATTAAACCCTCGTTCCTTAGTTTAACACAGTGTATTGTTTCCTGTTACTTTCAGAGGTTATGCACTTAATTAGATGAATCTAAGCTATACTCAAGATGAAAAAGTTTTTGGGCTTGAAACTGAATTGGTTTTTTGTGCCAAAGAAAACAAGGAAGATAGTCCGTTTTACTTAGTGTTGGTTCTCGATCAATAAAAAACATTCAATCAAATTTTCTTAATCTTATGAGTTGGTCAATTAAAAATCGTTTTTTTGAAAACTGGTCGAACCAGATTTTATCTCCTAAAGTTTCTAGCGCTAACCTGAATGAAGAAGTGGAGAAGGTTTGTCAAAATTTACCTGTTCCGGTTATTTGGTTACTAGGCAAAACTCAAAGCGGGAAAAGTTCCATCATTCAGGCATTAACAGATGCGACGCAAGCCGAGATAGGCGAAGGTTTTCGTCCTTGTACGCGAACAGCAAGAGTTTATGACTTTCCTAGTGCTGATACTGCGTTTGTACGTTTTTTGGATACTAGAGGGCTCGGCGAGTCTGAATATGACCCAAAGGAAGATTTGGCCTGGTGTCAGGAGAAGTCTCATGTGCTGATGGTGGTCATTAAGGCAATGGACCACCAGCTAGATTCAATTTTAGCTGCAGTACACGCTATATATTCAGCAAATCCAGAGTGGACGATACTGGTTGTGCAGTCCTGTTTACATGAAGGCTACACGAGTAAAACAATGGATCATATTCAGCCTTACCCTTTTTCAGGCAACACATTATCTAGCAAGTTGCCTCCCGATCTTGTTAGATCCTTGCGTGCACAACGGGAGCAATTTAAAGGTATAAATGCACGGTTTGTTGCTCTGGATTTAACACAAATAGAGGATGGTTTTACTCCGCAATATTATGGTTTGGAGGCCCTCTGGTCTGAAATTGAAAACGCTTTGCCTTTAGGTTTAAGGCAAATGCTAATGAAAAATCAAGAGCATTCAGACTTACTTAATGATGTTTATGTTACAGAAGCTCACCCACATATTATTGGCTATTCAATTTCTGCGGGGCTAGTTGCGGTAACGCCGATACCTGTAGTCAGTGTCCCCCTTGTTATTGCAGTGCAAAGTAAGCTTTTTCATAGTATTTCATCAATTTACGGCCTACCATTAAGCAAGCGGAGTGTTTCAGAGGTATTAAGCGCAGTGGGTATTGGAGGCTTGGGAGTCGGGTTGGGTGTACGAGAGTTAGCTAAATTAATTCCAGGGTGGGGGTCAGCCATTGCAGGACTTTCCACAGCGGCAATGACTTATGCATTAGGTATGACATTATGTTTTTACTATGCAAAAACGAAACAGGGTGAAGCTTTTACCTCGGAATCATTGAAAAATGTATATGAGGATCAGTTCCAACGTGGTCGAGAGTTATTAAAAGCTCGCTTTAAGCAGGAAAGTTGATGATGAACCGGACTCTTTGGCTACGAGTAGCTATTTTTCTATTACCTTGCTTACCCTTTTTGGCCTTAATGATCGCTGGCGGCTGGGTACTTTGGCAGGAGCAATTGATTCTAATATGGGCGGGTGTCCTGCTTTCGTGTAGTGGAATCGCCTGGATATTGACACAACGATTAAATCAGCACGAAAGTACGAATTTTTTTGTTCGTCCCATTAATCCAGAAACCCCATTTTCTCAGCGTGATCAAGAAGCATGGAATGCAGTTGAAGCGCTATCGGATCAGATAAAAAAAGAATCCATACAAAATTTAGAGCAAGTCGATACCTGGCTTCAATTGGGGCAGAGAGCATTAGCAGTCGTAGCTCAGCATTACCGGCCTAAATCAAAAAAGCCTGAACTGGAAATTCCTGCAACGCAATTATTAAGTATTATTGAAAAGGTCAGTCATGATATACACAAATTACTCAATGAAAATATTCCATTTAGCCATCAGATTACTTTAGCAGATGGACTTAACATACAGGCCTGGATAGAACGGTTAAGTGGTGCAAATACAGTTTTGCGTCTAAGCCGCATGGCTTTGAATCCATTGTCAGGTGTATTAAGCGAAGCAAAAAACTATGCTCAAGGTAAGGCATCAAATTTGACACAGTCATATTTGAAGAACTGGCTATTAGACACATATATTAAAAAAGTTGGCTACTATGCCATCCTGCTTTACAGCGGGCGTATGGCAGTCAACACTAATAAATTTGAGTCTTTATCATCCAAATCTCAGCATGATAAGAACCAGGCAATTAAGCAAAAGGGTGCTTTAGAGAAAGAGCCGTTACGTATTTTAATCGCTGGACAAACGAACGCAGGAAAATCAACACTTATCAACACACTGTTTGATAAACCCTGTGCGGCAGCGGATGTAGTGTCTTGTACTTCAGAGATTACTCCGTACCAACTGGAGCAAGGAGGAGAATTGTCGGGGCTTATTTTTGATACCCCGGGTTATGGAGAACAAACAAATTGGCTAAAAAATAATCGCGAAGAGCTGGATAAAACTGATTTAGTGTTATTAGTGTGTCAGGCTAATAATGCAGCTCGAATTGCAGACCGGAATTTTATTCAAGAATTTCAAGAGCATTTTGAAACTCAGGTAAAGAGAAAATTACCTCCAGTTATATTAGTGGTGACACATATTGATCAACTGCGACCATCAAGAGAATGGAAGCCTCCCTATAACATTTTGGAACCGAACTGTACAAAATCTAGAAATATACGGGCTGCGGTAGATGCAATCCAGCAAGATCTGTCGTTACCTGCAAGTACAATTATGGTGCCTGTTAGCCTGGGTTCTAATGATGGGTTAGGGGTTTATAATGTAGACTCATTACTGCAAGCGATAGGGCAGCAAATGAGTGAAGCTAACCGTGCCCGGTTATTACGATGCATAAGTGATACACAATCTCACGAAAATTTATCTCAGCTGTGGAAACAGGTCGCAAATTCAGGTCTGTGGATTTGGCGTAAGATAGATCATGGTTCAGCTTAGTGCTTAATAATCTTGCGTAGTTAGTAACATGCACATAATAACGTCGGCAACCATATCTCACTCCTGGCTGGAGCAGCAACATCATTCCACTGCCTAAGGTGTTCATCAAATATAATGTGCATGCTCTCATCAATGCCTTCTAAATTTTAAAGCAATACTCAAGATAATCGAACAAAAACTGCCATGACAAATTTGTCATAACTCCTTTCTCAATCCAAGTTCGATGTAATAGCCCCAACAGCTTAATTCATTCCGAATTAAGCGAATGATTTTTATCAAGGGGCAGTTATGTTAGCAATGCGATTAACTTCTGTAGCGACAGAAAGAGCCACTACAGGCAATACGCAAAATCATGAGGGTATTGAACTGCTAAATCATTATGGTATAAGCTATTTATATCATATTACGCATATCAATAACCTGCCTAGTATTTTAGCGTCAGGCCTTTTAAGTCATAGTTTAGCGCATCAACAGTGTGATCTGACTGATATATCTGACTTAGAAGTCAATGCGCGACGTACCTTGAAAGATCCTATTTTTAGACGTCACTTGCATGAGTATGTGCCCACTTATTTTACACCACGCAACCCCATGAGCTATCTGCGCAGAGAGCTAGCGAATGAGTTAGTTATTTTAAAGCTTAATCGTGAGTTATTGCTACAAGCAGATAGCCTATTTACTGATGGTAATGCTGCGTGTTGCCAAACGCATTTTTTTAATAACCTAAATGCTTTAGATCAGTTGGATTGGGATTGTTTAAACAGTCGTTATTGGAACGATTATATAGGTGGTAAACGCAAACGATGTGCTGAGATGCTCATTCCAAACAGTATTAAAACACAAAATATTATGCAAATTGCTGTTAATGGTTCAAGCACCTTAAGAACTGCGCTACAATCGACAGGCAAAAGTATTTCGGTGGTTTTACAACCAGAGCTTTTTTTCTAAGGAAAGAATATGGAAATTATCAAAGGAAATATCTTTACCAGTTCATGCCACACGCGCGTCAACACGATTAATTGTGTTGGTGTCATGGGTGCAGGAATCGCACTGGAATTCAAATTACGTTACCCCGATATGTTCGCTAAATATGCTCAGTTATGCGAACAAAAGCAGATTGATATAGGCAAATTATGGCTTTATAAAAATACTGCAAATTGGGTGCTTAATTTCCCTACCAAACGACATTGGAAATACCCTAGTAAATTAGACTATTTAGAGCGTGGGCTGGATAAATTTGTCCAAACCTATCAAGAACGAGGCATAAAATCAATCGCCTTTCCTTTACTTGGAGCAGCCAAAGGCGGACTGCCAGAAGATAAAGTTTTAATGCTTATGGAAGAGTATTTAAAAAATTGCACTATCCCTATTGAAGTTTATCAATATGATCCGACAGCCACAGATGACTTATTTATTCAATTTCGGCAGCGTGTTTTAGAAAGCTCAGATACTGAGCTCATGCAACAAAGTGGCTTGCGTAAACAAGCGATTAATAAATTATCCGAGGCTTTAATCGACCAACGCATATGCACCATTAGTCAGCTTTCAACAGTACCCGGAATTGGTGCGGTAACACTAGAAAAAGCCTTTGCGTTGATGCGAACTCCCGTTTCAATACAACAACACAGTCTCTTTGAATGAAACTAGGAATAACTATGCAACCTCACGAATATAATAAACGCATCTTAATAGCAGTCAGTGGCTTATCACCGCAAATCCTTACGGAAACCTTGTATGGACTCGCAGTTAATAGCAGTGAGCCGTATATTCCAACAGAAATTCATTTAATTACCACTTTAGAAGGGGCGGGCCGTGCAACGTTAAATTTATTGCATAAAGACAGCGGTAAGTTTCATGCTTTATGCCGAGAATATCAATTACCTGATATTCAATTTACAGAACAAAACATCCATATTATTCAGGATGCGCAAGGTAATGAGCTGGATGACATACGTACACCAGAACAGAATGCGGCTGCCGCTGATTTTATTACCAATACTATTAAAGAACTCACCAGCGATGAGGATTCTGCTGTACATGTTTCTATAGCAGGCGGGCGTAAAACGATGGGCTATTATTTGGGCTATGCCTTATCACTATTTGGCCGTACACAGGACCGCTTATCTCATGTGTTAGTCTCTGAAGGCTATGAAGGGCATAAAGACTTTTATTACCCAACCCTGGAAAGTAAAGTGATTCATACCTGGGATAACCGTCCTTTAGACACCTCAAAAGCAGAAATTTCATTAGCAGAAATTCCCTTTATTCGCATGCGTCAGGATATTCCGGAGAAGTTACTGCAAGGCAAGGCAGGCTTTTTAGATACGATTACTTTGGCACGTAAGGCAGAATTAGAGCCAGAACTTATTATTGATAAAAAAAATAAACGCGTATCAGCCAGTGGGGAAGTGATCACCTTGCCAGATATACAGCTTGCGTTTTATTGCTGGTTATTAGAAAACACAGTAGTAAAACAAACAACCTTAGAGAAGCCAAGAACCAATAAACCACGTGAAGACTACGTTAAGCCCTTTATTAAGGCTTACGAAGAAATAGCGGGAAAAGCGAAAGATACGGATAAAACAGTGGCCGCCTTATCAGACGGTATGAAAAGTGGCTTTTTCTCAGATAAAGTCAATAGCATCAATGCCGCCTTAATCAGAAATTTAGGTGCACGCTTAGCAAAACCTTATTTGATTAATAAAACCAAGACACGATTAACTGGAGAATATTTTACTGAAATAGCGGCTGAGCAATTGAAACTTGCAATCATCAAATAATAACAATAGATAAGGAATCAGAATGACACATACACTCATTAGTTTTTTAGGCAAAGCACGTAAAGATGAAGGGGGGCAGTACCGGACGGCAACGTATGATTTTAATGGCGAGAAAAAAACCAAACAGTTTTTTGGTTTAGGCTTATTAGAAGTTATTCAACCACAACAACTGATTATTCTAGGTACTTCCGGCAGTATGTGGGATGTCTTTTATGAAGCTTTTGCAGACTCAGAACAACAGGAAGCGCACTGGATAGCTTTGAGTGACTCAGCGGAAGCTGATCAAGTTACGCAACAACAATTAGATGCATGTTCCATAGATTTATCAGAAAAGTTAGGCTTAAAGTGCTTATTGAAGCTCATTCCTTATGGTGTGAATGAACAAGAACAATCCACGATTCTTAAAATCATGGCCGCTGATATTGCCTATCAAGATCAAGTATCTTTAGATTTAACGCATGGGTTACGGCATTTACCCATGCTGGGCTTATTAAGCGCGATGTATTTACAAACGGCAAAACAGGTACACATTGAAGGCATTTATTACGGAGCCTTGGAGCTCACCGAAAATCAAATAACACCAGTTATGAAACTAGACGGCTTATTGAAAATAGCTGACTGGATCAGTGCTTTACATGGCTTTGATAAAACCGGCGATATTGCGCCTTTTAGTGATTTATTAAAACAGGAAGGTATGGATGCAGAAACGGCTAATTTACTCAAGATTGCAGCGTTTCATGAAAGCACATTAAGTATTACTAATGCTCGTGGACCATTGAAAGCCTTTTCTAAAAAGACATCAGGGGAGCTTCCTGGTATAGCGAGTTTATTTACGGATAGTTTAAATGAACGCATTAGCTGGAAAAATCAAAGCAGTATTTATTTACGCCAACGTGAAAAATCGATTTTTTATTTACAGCAAGGGGATTATGTTAGGGCAGCGGCATTAGGCTATGAAGCGGTTATTACCCAATATCTCAAGAAAAATAATCCAAGTGCTGATGTGGAGAATTATGAAGTAAGAGATGAGGTGCGTAAAACCATTGAAACTCAGCTATCGAAGTCAGAGCTTGTTGACTATAAATTGTTACGCAATATTCGCAATTCATTAGCCCATGCTAACCGCCCAAATAAGGAAGAAATCCAGACAATACTCAGCGATGAATCATTACTGCAAAAAAAATTAACAGAGCTATTTTCTCAATTGCTCCCAGAAAAATAGGATTTTAGTGTATGCAAAAAATACAAGCAGATTATGAAATTGTTACACCGATGTTTATCGGCGGTGGCGATAAGCAGGAAGAGCCTGAAATAAGGCCGCCTTCAATTAAAGGTGCATTACGCTTTTGGTGGCGAGCGCTACAATGGGGTGAATGCCTGAAAAATGCAGGCAATAATGCCGAGCAAGCATTGCATGAATTACATAAACAAGAAGCGGTATTGTTTGGTGCGGCTTTTAAGGATAACAAATATGGACAAGGGAAGGTGTTACTAAAGGTAAAAAAATTCCCTTCAAAAACAGCAAATATACTTAACTTAAGTTCAGGTCAACAGTATTTACTAGGTCAGGGCTTATATCATTTTAGGGATGGCTTATTACAACAAGCATTGGCTAGTCAGCAGCATTTTAGTGTGATTCTAAAGCTTGATAATAATATTGATGCACAGCCTATTATAGATGCCTTAATGCTTTTTGGTTTGTTAGGAGGCTTAGGCAGCAGGGCAAGAAAGGGCTGGGGATCAGTAGCGATTCAATCACTAACACTGACAGATAAAGAGAATAATAGCCAAAAGATAGCGATACCCGACAATAAAGACAGTTATAAAAAAACAATCAATACTATATTAACGAGCCTTCCTTCGTCATTACCACCTTTTACTGCATTTTCTGGTCACACGCGGATTGATTTATCTGCTACAACATCTAAATTACCCGAAAGCTTACTGACTGAAATGGGTGAGCAGATGCAAATGTATCGGAGCTATGGCAGAAATGGTGGAAGCGGGCATAAAGTGAATGGTAAGGATGCAGAACAAAATTTTAAAGAAGATCATGACCTGATACTTAGTTTTGCTCAAGGTCAGCGTGTATCAGAACCACCCAGACGAGCTGTATTTGGTTTACCGCATAACTATTTCTATTCAAATGGTACTAAAGTTGATGTTGATGCAGAAGCAGAACAAGGTAAAACGAGCCGTCGCGCATCGCCTTTAATGATCCATATTCATCAGTTTCCATCGGGCGAAAGCATTGCTGTGCAGAGTTTATTGAAAGCAGATTTTTTACCTGAAGGCAGGCGAATTCAACTGAAAGATATAAAAGGAAAAAAAACACAAATGCTTAAATGTGATGTGGATTGGACTGTGATCACTGATTATTTGGAACGATTTCAACAAGGAGAGCGAATTATATGAATGACCAAGAACAATTCTTCCATTTCACCTTAGGACCCGTTCAAGGTTTCGTTGCACAAGCACGTCGTACCCGTGATTTTTGGGCGGGATCTTTTTTACTGTCCTGGTTATCAGCGGTAGCCATGCAAGCCGTGATCAAACAACAAGGCGAAATTATTTTCCCTAAAGTCAGTGATAACTACTTAAACTGGCTAGAACACGAGGGAAAGCAGGATACAGAACCACAACAAGGCTGTGTGCCTAATCGCTTTAAAGGCGGGTTAGCGAAAGTCCCGCATGATTTTAACCCTGATTTAGTCACAGCAAGCATTCAACAGGCGTGGCAAGCAATAGCCGAACAAGTTTGGCAGCAGGATTTAAGTCATTGCGCGCAAGAAACGCGTGACATCTGGGATAGACAAATAGAGCACTTCTGGGAAATCAGCTGGGCTTTATCTGAGGATAAAAATGAAAGTAACTTACTTGATCGTCGCAAAAACTGGCGCAATTACTTACCTCCTGAAGAAGCGGGCGTCAAATGTATGATGATGGATGGCTGGCAAGAGCTATCAGGCATTGCCACACCCAATGCCAAAGGCTTAGACATATTTTGGCAAGCGGTGCGCGAAAAAGGGGGTTCAGCAATAAAAACCGACTTACGCGCACATGAATACTTATCCGCAATCGCCTTTGTTAAACGCCGTTTTGCCCATTGTTTTGCTGATTTAAAAACACAGATGCCTGGTGGTTGGACTTTACATGGCTGGGCAGTGAAATCTTCGATCCCATCAGTGGCGTATATGGCAGCAGCGCCCTGGTTAGCGCAAGTTTTAACCCATGCGCCTGAAGATAAAATTAAAACTTTTCATGATGTAGCCAAAAAACTCACGCAAAGTTATGGTGAATACCCAACCCGTTTAGATTGTATTGAAGCGGCTTTAGATCGACGTGATGGAATAACGCTGTTCTGGAATACCAAAAGTCTGGATGGCAATGTATTTTTTGAAGCCGCTTTAGACAATAAAAATATTTACCCCGATCAACAACAAGCGCAAGTGGTTAAGAAGGCGTTAAAAGCATTGCGCGAATCTGTGTCAGATCAAACCCTGGAACCCGTCAGTCCATTCTATGCTGTATTAATGATGGACGGTGACTCACTCGGTTCGCATATGAGTGACCCTGATAAACAAACCAAAATCAGTGATGGTCTGGAAGAATTTACCACTGGAGTGCAAGCGATAGTTGAGAATCACAGTGGTTTTTTAATTTATGCCGGCGGTGATGATGTTTTAGCTTTATTGCCTTTGGAGTACGCCTTGAACTGTGCGAATGAACTACGAACGCATTATTTAGAATGCTTTAGCGCCTACCCTGATATTAATACCACCTTATCTGGAGCGATAGAATACGCGCATATAAAAATGCCGCTAGGTAAGGTATTAGGCGATGCGCATCATTTACTCGATGAAATAGCCAAAGACCAAACGGGGCGTGATGCGATTGCGGTTAGAGTCTGGAAACCAGGGGGGCAGCATTTACAATGGGCGATGCCCTGGCAATATGCCTTAAATGCACAAGGCCAAGTGATTATTGATCAACTCGCTAAAGCATTTCAGCAGGACCAACAAGAAACCGCTTTTTCCAATAGCTTCTTTTTTCATGCAGAAGAACGTTTTGCCAGTTTACAAAATCAAAATAAACAAGGTGAAAAGAGTTTAAGTGAGGAATTTCCTAAAGATGTCATGATTCAACTGATTGCTGCTGAATATCTTAACTCAGGTGTGCATCAGGGAGGGAAAATACCTTTAACGCATGCTATGACTCGAGTAACGCCCTTGTTAGAGCAATGCTTTAGCGTAAAACGTACACCTCCAGATAACCAAAGAGGCAATAAAGAAAGTTTTAAGCAACTGAACATCAAAGCACTGCAATTTATACACTTTCTAGCGCAAAAAGGAGTTGAACATGGCTAAAGGTAAAGGTAAAAAACAGCAAGGCACTAAAATAAATTACAAACAACAGCAGCGTCAGAAAGCAAAAAATGAACAACAACAAATGACATTAAAGACTGGAGTTCAAGCCTGTGCAGATGGCGAAATTAACCTGCACATTCATGCGATTGATACCTGGTTCTTCCGTGAGTCACGCCCGCATGATGCGGCAGGCGCAAGTGAGTTAAGCAGTTTATTTCCACCGCCTATTCGTACTTTAGCCGGTGCCTTACGTACCTATATGGGTGATGCAATGGGCATTGACTGGAAAACACTGCAATGCCCAAATAATACTTTTGACTTTGAAAAAAGCTTAGGTAATGCCGAGCACTTGGGCGAGCTAGAGTTAAATGGCCCTTACATCGTTTATCAAGGTCAACGCCTGTATCCCGCTCCGCTGTATCTAATGCACAAAGAAGAGCAATGCCAACGGCTAATGATTGGTCAGCCCGTGCGTTGTGATCTAGGTACGGTACGACTACCTGAAATGCCCAAAGGATATCAGGGCTATAAAACCCTGGAACAACACTGGCTGACTGCATCGGGCATGCGGCTATGTCTTGATGGGAGTGTCCTGCATGCCAAAGACATTATCAAAGCGGAACAACTGTTTGGCCATGAAGCACGTTTAGGGATTGCCCGCGATAACGCTACGCGTAAGGTGGTTGAAGGACAGCTCTATCAAACCCGGCACCTGCGCTTAAAAGACGATGTTCATATAGAACTGAATATTAAAAACCTAGAAGCAGGCCTACTAGACAGCGTAACTCAAACGCAGAAAAGAGCCACCTTAAGATTAGGAGGGGAAGGGCGCATGGCAAGCTTAAGTGTGAGTGCTGAAGCGGAAGCCTTACCTTATATAAAACCCAGGAAAACCGACACGCTATTAATCCAGTTTATAACACCCGCTGATTTTAACGGCAATATGTTCCCGGAAAACTTCAACGAAATTAAGCAAAATGGCCAAACCGTTTGGCAGGGTGAAATCAATGGCATTGGCTTACAAATAGAAGCCGCTGTGATTGGTAAAGCCCATCGTGAAGGCGGCTGGGATATGCAAAAACATCAGCCGCGACCGGTAAAAAGTTATACCCCAGCAGGGACAGCCTGGTTTTGTCGGCTTGATAATCCAGATGACTATCAACAGGTACACGATACATTACAAGGTCACTGTATAGGTGCAGACAGCGCCTACGGACGGGGACAGATTTTAATTGGCCAATGGCAAGATACGGATTGATAAGTGTCTGCTGAAAAGGACGCTAGAGCGTCGAACATGCATTCCCACGCCGGAGCGTGGGAACGATAAAAAATTATAGTTCCTCACGCTCCAGCGTGGAAACTCATACGTGAACGCTCCAGCGTTCCGAACTCAATAAAAATAAGGAAGTATAAATGACAACAAAAAATGCATTAATAGGTCTTTGGGCAGAAACCAGCATTCACGCAGGTGCGGGAAGCTCGGTAGATGGCATTGATTTACCCATACAACGCGAAGGCCATAGTCAATGGCCCTGTGTTTTTGGCTCATCAGTAAAAGGCGCATTACGCACCAAAGCAGAAGATAAGCTAGGCAAAGACAATACCAGTATTACTTATGTCTTTGGCCCGGACAGTAGCAGTGACAAGGCCTCAGAACATGCCGGGGCTTTATTGGTCAGTGATGCGCGTTTATTGCTACTGCCGGTACGCTCACTCACCAGTCATTATAAATGGGTCACTTGCCCCGCCATATTGCAACGATTATTACGCGATGCCGAACGGCTTAATATCAGCCTAAAGTTTACAGTACCTGATGTAAAGGAGAGTGGTATTGCCATTACTTCCGCAACTGAAGCGACTGACTTGTTTTTAGAAGAATACCGCTTTACCACTAACACAGCAGATTTGACTGATTTAATAACCGTATTGGCTAAAATCACGGGTATTCAAAGTGAAGAACTCAGCGATCAATTAGTTATCGTCAGCAATGACCAATTCAGCTATCTTGCCAAATATGCCACCCCGGTTACGCCGCATATCGCCATTGATAATGAGAAAAAAGTCGTAGAAAAAGGCGCCCTTTGGTATGAAGAAACCTTAGCACCTGAAACCATCCTGTATTTTGCCCTGAGTGCGCATAAATCACGCGGTGATGATATGCCTGCTGAAGCGATTTTAAACTGCATTACCCAAGGACTGTTTGCTGAATCGCCTTATTTACAACTCGGCGGCAATGAAACGGTCGGCATGGGCTGGTGTAAAGTTACAGTATTAGCAAGTGAGGCCTAATCATGGAATTCACCATACAACAACAGCGGGCAAAAAAAGCTCTTAATGCCGTACAAGCATTGCGAGTAACGCTAAATATTGAAAAACAAAAGGAGTTTATTAGTTACGCTAATAGTTTGCCTGCGATGATACACATGAATGGCTTAGGCCAGGCAATGGCTTTTTATAAGATGAAAGGTAAAGAGCCTGGTGCTTATGCTGAGCTATATAATTTGGTATCTGACTGGCTCTGCCGAACAGGCCAACCCTATCAAGGAAAGCAAGACGTACTCACTGGCATTACCCAATGTGATATGCATCAATATCAACTCGCGCAAGCCGAAACCTTAGTGTTTATGAGCTGGGTGAAGAAATTTGCCAAAGCCTTTTTAGCGGAGGAGGGCCAATGATCACCCCTTTGTATAAAGAATTTCAAGCAAAGCCCAGTAAACCAGAAGGTGCACATACTGGCCTATGGTTTGATCGGTTTTTTAATCAATATGCAACTGATTGGACATTGGATAGTAGTGCAAAGGATAGTTGTGCAAAAAAGGCCTGGATTAAAAAAGTCGTGGGTCTTACAGGTGATACTAAAAAATTAGAGACCTTTAATCATCGCCAAATTGCTCTCGTCGCGCAGTTAAAAGGTGCAAGCCAACGCTACACCAGTGATTGGCATTTTGTCACCGGTATGGGCAATAGTCATCCGGTGGAAAATGGTTTTAGCTGGCATCCCACCTTAGCCGTGCCTTTTTTAACGGGCGCATCAGTTAAAGGTTTGGTGCGTGCCTGGGTGGAAATGAATGATGAAGGGTTAAGCGAAGAGCTCAAAGCAGCGCGTTTAAAAAGCTGGTTTGGTACAGAAAAGAAAGGTGATGTAGCCGAACAAGCCGGCGACTTTGTGTTTTTCGATGCCTTGCCCGATGCGCCACCGCAATTAGCCTGCGATATTATGACCCCGCATATGGGTAAATGGTATAGCGATGGCGATCAAGCGCGTTTGAGCGATAGTACAACCATTCCGGCTGACTGGCATGAGCCCGTGCCGGTACCTTTTTTAGTGGTTAAAAAAACCAGCTTAGTGTTTCATATCGCCCCCCGAAAAAAAGACCCTCAAGCTGAATTAGAGCAAGTCTTTTATGCCTTAAATCAAGCCCTGGAATGGTTAGGGGCAGGGGCTAAAACAGCGGCGGGTTATGGCTATATGAGTGAAGATACGCGTTATAGCGAAGACCTAAAAACCAAACTAGCCGAGCAACAAGCAAGGCAAGAAAAAGAACAGGCACTCAAAGCCAAATTAGCGGATCTATCACCCTTGGCGCAAGACTACTTTAGGCAAGCTGATGAGGGCGACTGGCAGAATAATAAAGATAAATTTCTACAGGCAGGCTTAATTGAAGGCTGGCTAGATACCTTGGAAGAAAATCTGGATGCAACTATTTTAGCGGATATGATTCAGCTGTTAGACCTGCATATCAGAGGATTATTACAAGACCCGGATAAAGTGAAAGGTAAGCCTGGCAAAGAAAAGCCAGTTTATAAAGAGAGACAACGCAAGATAGCGCACCGTATCAATGACTTACGTTAATGAAATTAAATGCTTGAATTAAACGTACACCGTTATCAATTTAATGGCGAGCTCAAAGCGCCTTTACAATTAAATGCCTATTCAGGCTCTATGCTGCGCGGTGCCTTTGGCAATGCGTTGCGTAAGCTGGCCTGTGTGACCAACATGGCACAATGCAAACAGTGCTTGCTGTATCGGCAATGTGTCTATCCGCAGCTGTTTGAGCCGCCGGTGCCTTTGCATACAGAGCTACAACAATTTAGCGCGATTCCCAGCCCTTTTATTATAGAGCCGCCACCCATCGGTGAAAGCTCTTTAGCGAAGGGTGGAAACCTGCAATTTAATATGGTGCTGATTGGCCAGGCTAACCAGCAATTAGCCTTTATTATTGAGGCATGGAAACGCGCTTTTCAGCAAGGGCTGGGAAAGCAGCATGCACAATTGAATTTGCGTATGGTTTATTATCAAGCAGCTGAGAACAGTCAAACACTGATCTATCAAGCGCAACAGCCACAGTTACAAGCCATTCCTGCTAATAAGGAACAGCATTTAATGCAGACAGACAGCATAACCTTGTCTTTTGTAACGCCCTTACGCATTCAACAAAAAGGGAAAATTTTATCTGAACACATGAGCGCAAAAGACTTTTTAATGGCATTGGTGCGACGCTATTATTTATTACAGGAATTTTACGGCATAGACTATCAAGCCCCTCAGTTCTCGGAGCTCGCCATAAAAGCGGCAGGTATCGCCTGTCATGTGAAGTTTCAGTGGTATGAATGGCAGCGTTATTCATCACGGCAAAAACAAGCCATGAAATTTGGGGGGGTACTCGGTGAATTACAGTTACAAGGTGATTTAAGCGAGTTTTTATCTGTTTTATACTGGGGGCAATGGCTGCACGTGGGCAATAAAACCAGCTTTGGTATGGGGCAGTACAAAATAGCTTAAATTAATAGCGAACTTTGTCGTATAATAAGCGCTCGATTAAAGTGTATTTAAGAGAAAAATAAGCAAAAAGTCGCCTTTTTTATGTTCAAGAAATCAGTTAGAAAGTAGCCCTGTTTACGAAGGGATTAAGACGACAAATATGTGCCGAGCATGATCCGGTCAATTCGTTAGAAAGTAGCCCTGTTTACGAAGGGATTAAGACATAACCATCATTGTTAGTCGCACAGACTCTTGAGTTAGAAAGTTGCCCTGTTTACGAAGGGATTAAGACGTCATGTGCTTTGGTGCTGCCCGGTTTCACTCGTTAGAAAGTAGCCCTGTTTACGAAGGGATTAAGACGCCTCTAACAACATTTCTTGCTGCAAACTTGCGAGTTAGAAAGTAGCCCTGTTTACGAAGGGATTAAGACATATAACATTATCCCCTTTTAACTCGAAACTTAAGTTAGAAAGTAGCCCTGTTTACGAAGGGATTAAGACAAAGTGATACCAGTCATTATCGCAGCGATACCGGTTAGAAAGTAGCCCTGTTTAGAAGGGATTAAATAAATATTTAGTTAAATTCTCCGCTGCAACCGTTTCATTTCAATTGCTTATACGACAAATGTGTCATCGCTGATGTTGGTTATCCAAAGGGTTCTAATATTCGGGGCTTTTAATTCAGGCACAATAAGCCGCTGCTACTGACCTTCTTAACGCGACACAATACTGTCGCAGGCGACGCCTTCTCTTGCTCACAAATAAATGCGCAGCTTATTCGTCTTGTTTCCCAAAGAACACGGCGGCCTTTTATAGTCCTGGACACAGCAGTTGACTGAAGCAATTCATTACCTGATTAGCCATAACTCTCAGCTATATTCGTTATCCTGTGCTGATAGCAGGAATCTTATGCGGTAAGCAAAAATGCCCGACAACAGACTGCGGGAATGACGAGATGCTTAACATGCTGATATTGTAAATTTTATTTTAATAGGGCTGTGAGTTGTACGTAATCAGGGTTCTTAATCGTTTTCACGTCTGCACCTTGTCCAGTCTTTAGACGTATGCTGGTTTATTAGACCACTACAGAGAGCTATGGGGCGATATTCAAACCACTGAAGAGCATCGGCTTGTTCACCGTATATGCAGATGATTTAGGTTTCTATTGCTGCCAAAACTAACAAATTTGTCTAAACGGATTCAGGTTTGAATAACTGTTTTAATAACCCTGAGTTTAATAGTCAGGGAATAAAAAAATGCAAACAAAATCTGCGCAAAACAGCTTAGAGACGGTCATAAATTACCATATTACAGAGAAGTGTAATTTTGCCTGCCATTATTGTTTCGCTAAATATGGCCTGGAAGATAAATTTAAAATGGAGTTACACCATGATTTATCCCAGGTAAAGCTGATGCTTGAAGATATTTACCAGCACTTTCAAAATGGCAATGCTGGAAATGATGTGCGTATTAATTTTGCGGGTGGTGAGCCAATGATATTAAAGAAATTTCCCGAGATTATCGAAATGGCTTATGCAATCGGCTTTAAAGTTTCGCTGATAACCAATGCCAGTGTTCTGACTGATGATTTTATTAACAAGCAGGCAAGACATTTATCCGTGTTTGGATTGAGTATCGATTCATTCCAAGAGGATACCAATCAAAATATCGGCAGAGTTACCTGGTCTGGTAAAGCTAATAAAACCGCTGAGATTATGCAGAAAATTGCTTTGATAAGAAAGCTAAACTCGGAGATATCAATTAAATTAAATACCGTGGTTACGCATAAAAATTATGATGAATTAATGGCGACGGAGATCAATAGAATTGCTCCCGATAAATGGAAAATCTTTGAGGTGTTGCCTAATGGTAATGCAGGGGGAAAAGTATCTAAACAGCAGTTTGAGCATTTCATCTGCAATCATGCAGAAACGGTAGATGTCCCCAAATTTGTTGAATACAATGATGATTTGCTTGATTCCTACTTAATGATTGATCCGCTAGGCCGTTTTTATCAGAGACAAAGCGTGGGTCATAAAAATATATTTAGTGCTCCGATAATCATGGTAGGCGCAAAGCAGGCGTTGCAGCAGGTAACCTTTGATCAACATAAATTTGATCAACGTTATGTCAGTTTTTCCTGAAGTTTTATCATGTTTGCAGGGTTGTTATCGTAGTCTGCATGAAGTTTACGCAATGCAGGGAATAGGTGCCATGAATAATCCCGTATTCCGCTAGCTCCATAACGGGCTACACAGAATTTCCTGATTACCCATAACTCTCAGTTATATTCGTCATTCCTGCACGCTTTTAGCAGGAATCTCGTGGGGTAAGCAAGGATTCCCGATAAAGCTTGTGCCCAAGCTTGACTGGGTAGACTTCGGGAATGACGAGACTATTAACATACTGATATTTAAAATTTTTTTAATATGGCTGTGAGTTGTACGTTTTCAAAGAATTTTGGTTATAGGCTGAAAATTATACGTCATCAGGGAATGCTATAGCGCTGGCTAAATAAGTGAGTTCCTGATTTTTGGAGAGAGTGATGAAGACTTTGTTTGTAGAAAAAAAGGCGATGGAATTACGCTATGAGCGCTCCTGTTTATTGCTTTATCATGCAGGTAAGCGAGTGAGCAGTGTGCCGTTAGCGCAACTTGAGCGCATTGTGGTTGCACCTCATGTGGCTTTAAGCGCGGGCGTTTTAGGTCTGGTGGCTGAGAAGCAGGTGGCGTTATTAGTCCTTAATACGCGCTATCCGGACCGTACAGCGATTTTATCAGGTACGATGCAAGGCGATATCCATCGCCGTTTAGCGCAATATCAATGTCATCAGGATGCAGCGTTCCGTTTGCACTGGTCGGTGTTGCTGGTCAAGCTTAAAATCATCCGCCACTGTCGATTATTGACACAACTTCGCCTGCAACGCCCTGATCTGCGTTACCCACTGACCCAGTCAATTGAGGCATTGGAGAAAATAATAGCCGAGATGTATAATGAACAGTTGATCACTTCCTTGCCACATTTGCGCGGTAAAGAAGGTGCTGCGGCTGCACTGTTTTTTAAGGCGTTTACACATGTATTTCCTGCGGCATTGAATTTTACCGGGCGTAATCGCAGACCGCCTAAAGACCCTGTTAATGTCTGTTTATCGCTGGCCTATACTTTGTGTTATCAGGAGTCGGTTAATGCGATTAAAACAGCGGGATTGGATTCTGCCTTAGGCTGTTTGCATGAGCCTTATTACAACCGGGATTCGCTGGCTTGTGATTTAATGGAACCCCTTAGACCGTTAGTGGATAAGTGGGTCTATCAGTTATTTCATCAGGCTGTATTAGGCCAGGAAGATTTTACTATCGCGGAGAGTTGTTTGTTACATGCCTCCGGAAAACAGCGGTTTTATGAGGCCTTTAGATTAAAGGCCCCTGCGTTTAGATGTTTGTTGCGGCGCTATGCGCGTTATGCGGCACATATTGTTAGCCAGCATGAGCAATCACTTCATTAAATATCTGGTTTGTTACGATATTTGTGATGTATCGCGTTTACGTCGCGTACACAGATTGATTAGAGATTGGGGCATCCCTATCCAGTTTTCTATTTTTGAGCTTGAGCTAAGTGCGTGTCAATTAGATCATCTGATGGCTGAGCTAAAGGGCATCATTAATTTGGACGAGGATAAAGTGATGTTTTATCGCTTGAGTCCACAGCAAGAGCGCATTTGTTTGGGGTGTGCAGTGCAGACAGAAGATTTGTTGTTTGTTTAACGATCCCTGGGTGCGCAGGCAGCTTGCCTCTTACACAGACGAGCCGTCTGTGCCCGACATGGTACTGGCAACGTTGTCAGAATGCACATAGAGCAATAATTACTTTACTAGCATTGTTTTACTATTCTTTGTGAAGCAGCTGCTAGCCCTTAGCACACAAATATTAAAAGGAATTTTATGATGTCTTTAAACCCGACTGCCGCTATCTGGCACCAACATACTGAGGAAGCCTTGCGTAACTCTATTACACAAGGTGAATACCCTTATCTAGGTCTATATCGTGCTAGTTTTACAACTAAGATGCGCGAGTTCCTGGATAAGCAGGCCAGGCTTAAAAGTAAACCTGTTAACGAATATATCCATGCTTTGCGTAAATGGCCGGCTATTTATGCGTGTTATTTAACGTTGCATGTCGCTGAAAACTATGGTGATGAAACAGTTCGCGGCGTTTATCCCGCTATTGGCTTTGCGATATCTGGTACGCGTCAAGAATTATCGACACATGACAGAGAGGCGCTTTGGCTTGCTTATCGGCAGGCTTGTTTAAAGCTAGGTTTAGCGGTTTCTTCGCGCCAGTCGGGTACAAATTATATGGTGAATGAGTATCTTCAGCAGAGTGGCGTGCCTGTAAACTATGTTGAAGATCTGGTTAAACGCATGATTCGCTACGCTAAGAAAGTCGGTTTACCTTCCGATGATAATCCGCAAGCGATTCAGCAGTGGATGAGCGCTTTTGCCGAGCGCTTAAAAACCCCGGTTTCAATTACTGTACGTAATGCGATTGAAAATGATGAGCATGGCTTTTATTTACGTTTATTTTTGCGCCTTATTGATAGTCCTGAGTTATCTGCCTCAGAGTCAGAGCTTGAAACTATTATGGCTAAAACGATTACTGATTTTGGTGCTGAGCAGTTAAGCAATGTAGGTCAATTATCTTTACCGCGATTGTTATGGTTAGATAATGGCTTTGCGCTTGAGTTGCCAGCAGGTGAGTCGTCTATATGGACGGTACAGTTAGATGATGAATCAATCTCGCAAGTCGGAAAGTATGAGCTACAACTAATACCTTTGCAGAGGACTGACTATAAAGCGATTAACTTATCGGATGAGGCAAAAAATACGTATAGTTTTAATTTGTGGCCGGATCATAAGGACAATCGCTTGTTGGTTTTTTCTGAGCAGGGTGAATTTATAACGCAGGCTCAATTAAGTGCCGAGAGTAATGTTTTGGCATTGGCACCAGGGCATTATCAGTTTGTCAGTCGTTTTAGACCCAAAGGCCTGGATGCTGAAATTGAGTGTTTGGCAGAAGGGCCTGATTTGTATGGCTTAGAGGTGGATTTAAGACCGGAACAAAAACTTAGCTTACAACGCGGTCATGCAAGTTTGCTTGTTCAGGCGGATGCTAAGCCGTATGTGGGTTTAATAGGGCAGTCTTATCATGATACCAAAGGGCATGAAATCTATGCTTCTGCGGGATTAAAGCTTGGGGTTAGCCTCCCCGCGGAGTATTTAAAGCAAACTGAGTCAGGGTATGTTGTTCGCTTAGTGCCTGGTGATTCGGGTGAAGCGTGTGAAATTACAATTAATCCTGCAGATAGCGGACTTGTGGAATTAGCTCTTTCTACTCAAGCCAAACAGTGGAAAGCGGGGCTTACGCGGTTGTTAATTGAATTAAAGCGGGGCGATATTGCCCGGCCTATTGCACGTTTATCGGTGTTATTCTGGAATGGTCTGGTGTCTGTCAAAAATGCGAATCAGTTTTATTGTGATCGATTGCCTGAGAATTTGCTGTCAGCAGAATCTGATAATTCAGCGACGTATGAGAAATATGTTTCGTATAAGGATGCGCATCAGAGATCTTTTGGTTTATGTTTTCAATTAAGTGAACATAAAAAAATCTCGCTTGCCTGGTTTGTACAGGGCGTCTTTATAAGTCTGAAAGATTATTCTAATGGCCAGTATAGTGAGCGTATTTTACAAAAAAATACGCCTTTGACCGTGAATAATGCTTCGCGTGCTTTGCTGGAGGTTTTTTCCTCTACGCCCGGTGTTTTGCAATTAGGTCGTTTTAGTAAAAACATAGGGGTTAAAAACAAGACGCTAAGACTGCATCTTTCCAGTTTGGTGGAATATTTAACACCAGAATCTCATATATTGCAGTTTACTGCTCATGGTTCACTGGTCGCTGAGCCGCTATTAAATTTAATGACCTCGAATGAATTATTGTCATTCAGGGTGAGTCGCGTTGATGATTTTCAGTTGGTTGCTATGTCATTGAGCCACGTTGTCAGTGTTTTCAGGTTGACGGCTGTTGATCAATTAACTGGGCAGTGTGTCAGCGTTGAATTGGTGCCAGATGATGTGAGTAACCTGCATAATGCAAGTCGATTGGCTAATGTAACCAGTAGCACTGAAGGTGATATAAGGCATTATTTACTGGAATGTCCAATAAGCAACTGGTCTTCAGGGGCCTGGGTGATTACTTTAGAGGTTAAGGTTAATAATCGCTGGGGTTTTTTATGTAATGCCAGGCAGGATCATTATGCTTTTGGCTTATTGGTTAATGCGAGCGGTCATAGTCTGCTGCCATCAGATATTGAAGCTTTGTTAAGTTTCTTGTCAAATAGTGAGTTATTACCCGTTTTGCGACGTGTGCATTTGGCATTATTAATCTGTTATGCGCAAGAGTCATGGGATGAGATTGCGTGGTTAAAATCACTGTGGCTTTATCTGGTGCATCGGCTTAAGCCGCAGACAGGCGAGTTGCTGTTAGAGTCTTTGCATTTGGCGGCGCAATATCCCCCTGATACGGCTTCATCTGGTTGGGTGCCTATTCTTTCTTTAGGCGCTACTATTCCCTGGATTTTTTCTTGTTCGGCCGATGCTTATAAAGGTTTTGAGCATCGTAGAGAAAATTTATTGTTAGCTTTTAAAGTATTTGAGCCGTTAAATGACGGTGTTGCCTCTTTATTAAGACAGGGCCTGTTGAATGGCATTCTGGCATTTTCGTTTGCCAATCTTCAGGCAGTTATGCAAGGAAGTGAGCCTAGAGGCTTTGATATGGGTACTTATAGAGATGCATTGGTGTGTGAGGATATTTCCAGTAAGGTCAGTGTTATTTATCAGGATGACTGGCAGCCAAGAGCATGTGAATTTTTAGGGGCATTGCATTATCAATGGGCGGTGAAGACATTTAAAGATCATTACCTCAGAACCAGCAAAGGCAATGATTTTAGACGCATTACCGCTTTAGGCTTGATTAAAAATTGTACTCGCCTGTCTATTGATAAACTTTGCTCTGAGGTGTTGCCGGATTCTTTTCAAGCCTATTCTTTGGGTTTACTTGATGCCTTAAGTGATGATGATATTGATTTATTATCCGATGAAGCTGCGCAACAAAGAGAGAATTATCTGGCTATGATTCAGTTTCTTGCGGTTTTTGCGCAAGTGTGTCGACATGAGGTGCGTAGCCCAGGTGTACTAAAACTATTTATTAATGAATTATCTGCGCAAGTGGCTAACGGATTAAATGAGTTGCAGGGCGTGTTAGGGTATTTATTGTTTGTTGGTGAAGATATTTTTGCGTTTTATCTGCTTCTTTGGGAAATCGTTTTTCAAGCGGATATGGATTAACCTGGATGACTAAATGACTGAGAATAACCCTTTAATTTTATATAGACAGTTGCGTGACACCTTAAGACGCTATATTCCAACGACTTTACCGATTAGTCGAAATTATCCTGAATTAAAAAAAGCATTTCAGGCAGTATTAAATGCAGAAGTCTTGGTTAAAGGGCCTTATATTGAGGCTTTGCCCGATTTTGAAAAAGGTAACTCACTGCGTACCTTACTCAAAGAACACGGCGGCTTTTTGCATCATGGTTTTGCTCAATTACCTGATGCTTTGCTTGACAGAGCCTTGCATGCGCATCAACAAGAGGCGTTAACCGCCGCTTGCCGAGATCAGCAAAGTTTGTTGGTCGCAACCGGTACAGGCAGTGGCAAAACCGAGTGTTTTTTATATCCATTGGCCCAGCAATTATTAAGTGATTCTAATCCAGACGAGCCAGGGGTACGTTGTTTATTAATTTATCCGATGAATGCTTTGGCAAACGATCAACTGTATTACCGTATCGCTCCGCTTTTTGGTCAGCAGCTGGCGCAGCAGCAGATTTCATTTGGGCGTTTTACTTCGCAAATACGCGCGAATACGACGCGAGCTGAAGAAGAAATTCGTTTGCAGGATAATGATAAATTGATGCAGGCATTAGGCGGTAAAATTCCTGGCCATTGGCGACTAACCAGAGAGGAGATGCTAGCGTCTCCGCCGAAGATTCTGGTGACGAATTACGCCATGCTGGAACATTTATTGTTGTTACCCAGAAATGCCCCGTTATTTGTACACAATACCTTAAGAACGATTGTACTGGATGAAATTCATACCTATCAAGGCGCACAGGCGACGGAGGTTGCCTTTTTATTACGCAAACTGAAAAATCGTTTAAAGGTTCAGCAACCTTTACAGGTTTTTGGTACCAGTGCGAGTTTACCGGCGGGTATTGCAAGCGATACAAAAATTCGCTCCTTTGCAGAGGATTTATTTGGGGAGCAGGTGCATCGAGTGGTCAGAGGGCTTCGAGTGCCCCATGTACGGCTACAGCAACAGGCTTCTTTATTTTCTTTAAATGCACAGACATGGTGTTGTGTCGGTAAAGTGCTGAATAGTCTGATCGAAGATGATAATTTCAATCTGCGCGAGTGGCAGTATTTAATAGAAGAGGAAGGTATAGCAGCGCAAATACCCAAATTAAATGAATCATTAGCTTTAGGACATTTATTAGAATCTGTCTTTGCTAATAATATCGAAATCAGAAAAGTGTCTGAAATTCTTGATACAGGGAGTGTTGTCGAGTTTAAAAATCTTGCAGAGTTAATTTTTGGCGCGGATGATGAGCAAGCTTGTGCCGCTCTAAGCGCTATTATTCATATGGGCATGCTGGCTAGAGCAGATGATAATGGTTTTCCTTTATTGCCTGGGCGTTATCATATTGCGACGAATAGTATTGAAGGTATTTCAATTCGTCCGAGTAATACCCATAAAGAAGGCTGGAGTGCTATTAAAGCCTATCGCTTTTATGCGGATGAGCAAGGTATTTATTATCCAATGTTAGTCTGTCGTAAGTGTGGTCAGCCTTATATGGAAGGTTTTAAATATCATAATAAACTGCATAACCGGATGCCCATCCTCAGCTCGGGCAGTGCGAAACGTATGCTCTTTTGGCTAGGAGAACCGTTAGGCCATAGTACGATTGATGAAGAAGATGATGATACAGAATTGGTTGAAAGCGAAAATCAAAGCATCAGGATTGATCCTTTTACCGGTGAGCTATCTTCTAATGAGGCGGCTAGCCTGAAGCTATACCAAATAGCATCCAAAGATGACGAGGAAACCGGCCGTTTGTATGTGCCTCGTTGTCCCGCTTGTAATGGTTCAAGTGGTATGGCAGGGGCTGAGGTAATGACGCGAATGCACCCGGGCAATGAAGCATTAGGTTCCGTTGTGCTACAAAAATTACTCGAGTCTTTGCCTGGCAATCATGATAATTCAGTGCCTAAACCAATGGGTGGGCGTAGTTTATTAACTTTTTCTGATAACCGCCAGGATGCCGCTTTTTTTGCGCCGTATTTTGAGCGTACTAATAGTGATTTAGCTTTGCGCTCTGCTTTAGTTCAAGTGCTTCGTAAGCATAGCGAAGAACGAATGGATTTGGAGTGGTTGTTTGAGGAAGTGTATAAGCACTGGAAGATACAAGGTCTCCCCGTGATGATTAATCATCAGGGCTTACTTATTCAGCAGAAAGCCAAAATGCATGATTTGTTAATGGGGCGTATTGCGGCTGAATTTTTTACGCCGACAGGGCGACGAAATTCATTGGAAGCATTGGGTTTGGTACGTGTTGAGTATGATGAAAAGCTCATATCTCGTCTAACACGAGATATTTCTGAATGGATTCCAAAGAACTATCAAAACGACAGTGACGCACTGATTTATTTTTTACTGGAAACGATCAGGCGTGAAAAAGCGATCGCTAATTTATATGAATTAGATATGCACGACCCGTATATTTGGGGGCAGGTGTATGCTAATCATCGTGCTTTTGAACTGTATAAAACCAATGACAAAATTCGCTTTGCATGGATTACCCAGGAAGGTTCTAAGCGACATAATCGCCGTACCTGGTATTTAGTCGAGCAATTAGGCTGGACCTGGGAAGAGACAAGAGCCTTTTTAAATAACTTTTGGGAGTCACTGATACAGGTAAGATTGTTATGCCCAATTAAGCCTGGCTATGGCCTGGATGGTAAAAAAATCACCTTTATATCCGCCCAGTCTTTTCCATTATATGCGTGTAATGAGTGTGGCTTGTTGCAGACGGTCTCAGTGAGTTTAAAGTGTACTGCCTTTCGCTGTAAAGGCAGTGTGAGTGAATTATCACATGATAAACGAGTATCGTTGGAAGAGGAAAATCATTATATTTATAACTACCTGAATGCCAATACGACAACAGCACGGGCGCGAGAACATACCGCCTCTTTATCGACGGAGTTAAGAGAAGAAATAGAGCGTGAGTTTGCTGATAAACAAATCAATGTTTTAAGTTGTACCACTACAATGGAAATGGGCGTTGATTTGGGCGATCTTGATGCGGTATTAAATCTTAATATCCCACCTAATATTTCCAATTACCAGCAAAGAACAGGTCGAGCAGGCAGGCGGGCACAAGCCGCACCTGTTTGTATTACCGTTGCACGTTCAGGCCAATATGATCAAGCTATATTTAGAGATTTTAAGAATTTCTTAAGCAGCAGTGCGGATGTGCCTTTTATTAGAACAGACAATGCCCGATTGTTTAGACGCCATCAAAATGCCATTGTTTTAGCGCATTTTTTGCGCAATAGAATTTCAGATCTCACAACGAATGCGCCCACGCTAAAAGCCATGTTTGATGAGCGTTTTGATAATGCGGCACACCAGGCATTTACGGATCAGCTTAATCAATGGATAGAAGGAGAGCAGGGCAAAATAGCGCTGGATGAAGCGGAATTGTTAGCAACTCTTTTGCCTTTTAATACCTCGCCGATGATTGCCTTGTCGGGCAAAGAGTTGATGAGTTTTTTCCGTAGTCAGATGATGAATTTTGCCAATGAGGTCAATGGCAAGTGGTCTTTGTATGCGGACAAGATAGCAGAGGCGAGCGACACAAAAGACTATAAAAAAGCCGCACATTGGGAAAATTTGCAAAAACGCTATATTCAGCAGTTTTTAGTCAATCAGCTGTCACAGCATAGCTTGATTCCAACCTACAGTTTTCCTGTGCATTCATTAACGCTTGAAGTCACAAAGGAGTACGCCAAGAACAATAGTTATGGCAATCAGGGTGATGTTGCGCTGAGTCGGGATGCGAGTCAGGGGATTAGTGAATATGCTCCCGGAGCAGAAGTCGTTGCCAATGGCCGTTTGTGGAAAAGCAGCGGTTTGGTGAGTTACCCTAAAATGTTTATGCCAACAGAATGGTATGCCTTGTGTCGCTTATGTCATCATGTGGATATCGGTATTGAAAAGCAAGATGTCGCACTGGAATGTAGCCATTGTGGTAATACCGATAAACGAACCGTAGGGCAATATATAAAGCCCTTAGGCTTTGTCACCAGTTATGCTGATCGGCATGGCAGTGATCCTGGTATGATGCGTAAAAAACAGCGTAGAGCCGATGAGGCAAAGTTAATTACCAGGCCAACGTCTGAGCAGTTTGAGGAAACCGATGTCACGTTAATTGAGAAGGCTATTTTACGCGCACAGCCTGTTGATGATTCGCCTGCCGGGAAACTATTTATATTAAACAGAGGGCCTTATGGTTTGGGCTATCACGTATGCCCGCTGTGCAGATACAGTGAGCCTGCTAAGCTTAAAAAGTTTATAAAAATGAAGCATGCTGATCCGTTGTCAGATAAAAGTTGTCAGAAAAATGAGCTGCCATATCCAGTGGAGTTAGCGCATGAATTCGATACCGATGTGTTAATTTTATCGTTTAGTAAAACCTTACCTTGTGCTGATGATAAGGCAGATAATATACAAAGCTTTCTTGATGGCTTTTGTCGAACTTTAAGTGAGGCATTACGTTTTGCTGCAGCGCGTTGCTTACACGTTCAATCCAATGAGCTGCGTTCTACTTTCCGTATTAATGGTAATGAAGTTGAAGCCATTTTATATGATGCAGTTTCAGGCGGGGCAGGTTACTGTACGCGTATTTATTCTGATATTGCGTTTAAAGATATTTTACAGCAAGCGTTATCCATTTTAAGTTGTCCGCGTGATTGTGTCAGTGCATGTAGCGCTTGCCTATGTGATTACTCCAACCAGCATGTCTGGGATTTATTTGATCGAAAACCAGTGATTGAATGGTTAAAGCAGCTTGTGCAGGAAGGCGATACCGATCCCTACGCAGTAAATGGCGCTATTCGATGGCATAGCCCGAGTTTACAGGGGTTTTCTGGGAAGCTAGACGGTTGCGAGCATTTGCATATAACCGGCAAAAGATTAAACCTGCTATCCGGAGGGTCAGATCAAGTACGTCAGTGGTTAGTTGATTGGCTCAACTCTGGAAAACGCTTAAGTATTTATTTGACCGAGCCATTCAATATATCAGCAAAGACAAACTCACCTTATATGCGTCAGACTATTCGCTATTTGTATCCTTTTATCAAAGAAAAGCGTTTAGAGATTAGATTTAGTCCAGTAAAGGGTGAATTCCCGCGTATTTTTATAGACCTAACGTCAGGAGCAACAAGCTGGATAACGCCCAAAGATTCGCCGGCGATATTAGAAAATTTATGGGTCACACCTATCTACCAACAACCCATAAATGCAGTGATGCAGGACGCTTTAAATAACTTTATTGCAGCTTCTGAGGTCTATCCTGATAGTCAATTCCAGGAAGGTCAGCCTATTGATTTGTGGCAGTTCTCAGCAGGAGAAACAAGAGATTTCAACGCGGTTTTTTCAGCGATTAACGGCGCTTACATTGAAGAAATGGTTATCAGAGATCCTTTTTGCGGCTCTCCAGATTGGCAAAGAGCACGTTTGCTTCAGTTTGTTACTCTGTTACTGGATATGGTAAAAGAAGTAGAGCATATAGTTATTCACTGTCGTGAATTACATTATAAAGATGCCAATTATGAGGCCAGCTATTATATTAAGGATTGTTTGGAGGCGAAATTAAACCACCTTAGATCCACAGTCACGATAGAAATACATTCATTTAAAGATAAAAAAGAGTTTCACGACAGAAGTGTTGATATAAAATTGCTTGCTGCTGATGGTTCTTCAATGCTGCATAAATATGATTTATCCGGTGGAATAGATAAGCTTATGGATACTCAGTCTGCAACAAAAGTTTATCGCTACGATATTTCTTGAGATTGCATGTCATGGGCTTATTTGATTTAGATGATGCCTTGAGGGGGAAAAATAAAGTAAGCTAATAGTGTCTTTTAGCTTATAATTCACATTCGAATAAATAGTAGTATTTAAGAGAAAAATGAGCAAAAAGTCGCCTTTTTTATGTTCAAAAAATCACCCAATAACCCTACTTGTGAAGGGTATTTGCAGCTTATTGAATATAAAGGATTATTGGCGGCGTGCAGTTAGAAAGTAGCCCTGTTTACGAAGGGATTAAGACTTTCCCTCTCTAACTACCTAGGGACCCAGCCCTGTTAGAAAGTAGCCCTGTTTACGAAGGGATTAAGACCTATAAAGACCTCCAAATTCTCCAGGGTCCTAGGTTAGAAAGTAGCCCTGTTTACGAAGGGATTAAGACTAAATTGCCTCCTTTACCCCATACATTCTTTACGTTAGAAAGTAGCCCTGTTTACGAAGGGATTAAGACAGTTAAAGAATACTCTCTACAACCTTTACCTTTGTTAGAAAGTAGCCCTGTTTACGAAGGGATTAAGACCCAGACAAACACTTTATGAGGTATCTAAGAATGCGTTAGAAAGTAGCCCTGTTTACGAAGGGATTAAGACTCACTTGTTTTGATGTAACAATTGCAATTTGTTTGTTAGAAAGTAGCCCTGTTTACGAAGGGATTAAGACAGTAATTGAGCTTAGTTGTGCAGGTGTATTGATGTTAGAAAGTAGCCCTGTTTACGAAGGGATTAAGACAACATATGACTAGTATTAATTTCCACACATTATGTTAGAAAGTAGCCCTGTTTACGAAGGGATTAAGACCTACTATTGTAGGTAGCTGCCCCACTCCTGTAGGTTAGAAAGTAGCCCTGTTTACGAAGGGATTAAGACCGAGCAGAACTTACAGCAGCACCCGATTGTTTAAGTTAGAAAGTAGCCCTGTTTACGAAGGGATTAAGACGGTGCTGTGAATGTAATAGAACAAGGAGGGCCGGTTAGAAAGTAGCCCTGTTTACGAAGGGATTAAGACCTATGAAATTTGTTTCCGTTTCTAGTCTCTGTATGTTAGAAAGTAGCCCTGTTTACGAAGGGATTAAGACATATATATTGTAGGAGGCATGAAAGATCTATTTAGTTAGAAAGTAGCCCTGTTTACGAAGGGATTAAGACTTATGGCGTTGTGTTGTGCGGCTGTAATATTCTTGTTAGAAAGTAGCCCTGTTTACGAAGGGATTAAGACTGGTAGAATCTGTAACTCCTACACAGTCTATAAGTTAGAAAGTAGCCCTGTTTACGAAGGGATTAAGACGCCACGATATTTTTAGTTATTTTAGTCATGATAGTTAGAAAGTAGCCCTGTTTACGAAGGGATTAAGACTTTATTTACGCTGAGTGATGCGATAGTTTATGTCAGTTAGAAAGTAGCCCTGTTTACGAAGGGATTAAGACGGAGAAGGGAATCCCACCGAAGTGGTAATGGTGTTAGAAAGTAGCCCTGTTTACGAAGGGATTAAGACATTAATTTATAGCGATCCTGGCCGTAACTTATGTTAGAAAGTAGCCCTGTTTACGAAGGGATTAAGACCAAATTTGTAGGTGAACAAATAGCAAAGTCAGTCGTTAGAAAGTAGCCCTGTTTACGAAGGGATTAAGACACAAACAATAGGTTCAATTTTATGGCTATTATTTGTTAGAAAGTAGCCCTGTTTACGAAGGGATTAAGACATCAGAGATATTGCCGCTATAATGAGTCGTTTCTGTTAGAAAGTAGCCCTGTTTACGAAGGGATTAAGACATCGAGACCTGGACATTGGCAGCAACCCAACTATGTTAGAAAGTAGCCCTGTTTACGAAGGGATTAAGACAACTAAATATAGTTAAGCCTAAGAGAACGGTTAAGTTAGAAAGTAGCCCTGTTTACGAAGGGATTAAGACGTATGTGGCGCGTTGGTCTGTGCTGAATAGTACTGTTAGAAAGTAGCCCTGTTTACGAAGGGATTAAGACATAACCATATAGCCATTAGGAACGATAGCTTCTGTTAGAAAGTAGCCCTGTTTACGAAGGGATTAAGACAAACAGTCCGGAGTTTCTGTTGTTGCTGCTAAGTTAGAAAGTAGCCCTGTTTACGAAGGGATTAAGACTGCTGCTTCTGTTTGTTCTGTCATTTTCTTGCCGTTAGAAAGTAGCCCTGTTTACGAAGGGATTAAGACGAAAGCGCTTTTTCGCTTGCTCTTGTGAATTCGTTAGAAAGTAGCCCTGTTTACGAAGGGATTAAGACTGTTTTTGCAGACTTCTTAGGTGACTCATATGCGTTAGAAAGTAGCCCTGTTTACGAAGGGATTAAGACATCAAGGGTGGAGGGCCTGATTGCGTTACCTTAGTTAGAAAGTAGCCCTGTTTACGAAGGGATTAAGACAAAAAAAAGCGCATCAATCTGCTAGAACAACAAAGTTAGAAAGTAGCCCTGTTTACGAAGGGATTAAGACCGCATCAAGCTCTGTTTTTAGCTCGGCATTTTGTTAGAAAGTAGCCCTGTTTACGAAGGGATTAAGACGACCAAACTAAATAGAAAGGTAATCTATTTAAAGTTAGAAAGTAGCCCTGTTTACGAAGGGATTAAGACAAAAAAGGAATGATGAATGAGTTATTGACCAAAGGTTAGAAAGTAGCCCTGTTTACGAAGGGATTAAGACCATTAAAAAATCTGACAGCGCACATGCCATAGCCGTTAGAAAGTAGCCCTGTTTACGAAGGGATTAAGACGAGTATGTTTCTTCGTATTGCTGCTCTTTTGGCGTTAGAAAGTAGCCCTGTTTACGAAGGGATTAAGACGAGTATGTTTCTTCGTATTGCTGCTCTTTTGGCGTTAGAAAGTAGCCCTGTTTACGAAGGGATTAAGACGAGTATGTTTCTTCGTATTGCTGCTCTTTTGGCGTTAGAAAGTAGCCCTGTTTACGAAGGGATTAAGACTTATATCTATCGTAAGCTGTTGCGTAGCTACCCAATATAGACTGATGGCCGTGCTCTATAAAGATGGGCACGAAAAAGACCTTTGCCCATCCTACAAGTTGCTCATATTATTTCGTGCATGTTCCTTAGTGGAGCTCATTGCAACAGTTGAAAGAATGAAAAAGACATCACATTTTGCCTATTTCAGTGCAGACTTGAGTCTTTGTATATTTAGTTTTTTAGGCTGGGCGAAAAGCATTGCAATTGTAATTAAACTAGCATTAGAATTCCCATACTTTGACTACATGGGTGAAATAGAGCGCTATCAATAACTGGAATGAAAACAGATGGTTACTACGATGCACATTTGGACACTTAACGAGCTGACTCGCCCCGTATCTATCCTGACTTGAAGACGCTGTCAAGGGGGCGATGAGGTCATTCGAAAACATTGCCGCATGCACAATTCTGGGTATTGACTTGTCCGAAGGAGGAAACGCTGTTTACGCACTAAAGCGCCTGATTGGCAACGTGCGTAGTGTGTCAAATTTAACTGTCTCGGTTTTTTCTAAGCGATTTTCCTGCGAATGATTTCAACCCTCTGTTTGCCAACTTGTTTCCGGGCGGAGACGCTGCTTTTGGAGGAGACTGTGTCTTTTCAGGCACAATTGCGGGTTCCGCATTCAATCGTTATGTCCCCGCAGAAAGCCTTAATATCGCAACGACGCTCAATGCGGTCGGATATCTCGAAATCAAGCCATCCAACAACAAGACTTGTTCACCGAACAAAGCTCAATAAACTGGCTTAAACCAAGCTATATAAAACTGATGACTTGATTGTCATCTATTTTAAGGGTGTCAGATTAAGTGTAAGCCAGTATAAATTATTGCAAACTGCAATTTGCATCATTCATTTTAATGCAATTACTGTAATTAAACTTATTGAGCTAAATGTGTCGTGTCTAATACTAAAATAATTAGAATAATGGTTTTTCATTTATAATAGGCAGAGATGACATATAAGTGAGTGATTGAAGTATACCAAAGGGTGTGCTAATTGTGTGAAAGACAGCTTATATCCTTGGTGTAAGCCACGTAAATCAATAAGATATGAAAATACTGAACGTTTATTTTAATAATATCAATTCACTGGCAGGTGAAAACCGAATTGATTTTGATAAGGCGCCCTTTGTGGATGCGGGTGTCTTTGCGATTACTGGACCAAATGGTTCCGGGAAAACCAGTATTTTAGATGCCATTAGCCTGGCTTTATATGGCGAGACATTTCGGTTTAATAAGCCTGCGGAAAATGTCATGACTAAAAATACAGCTGTGTGCTTTGCACAAGTCGAATTTATAGTGAATGGTGAAAAATATCGTTCCAGCTGGCAGGTTAAGCGAGAGGATGCTTCCCCTGAAGGTAAGATCATGGCAGCACAAATGCAATTGATGCATGTGAATGGTGAAGATCAGATTATAGAACGCGAGGCGTATAAGGTGCTAGCACTTAATACTGAGATAACCGGGATGGATTTTCGCAGGTTCACTCGCTCAATTATGTTGGCGCAGGGCGATTTTGCGGCATTTTTAAATGCGCTGGATGCTGAACGTCTGGATATTCTGGAACGTATAATCAGTAATGATATTTATACTGATTATAAACAACAGATTCACGTATTAACTAAACAGGCAGAACAGCAATTAGCCAGTTTGCAAGTACGCCTGGATGAAATTGATTTGATGACAGATATTCAGCGTGAGACAGCTGAGCTGGATTTAGCGGATCAGAAATTAACTTTTGCAGAATTAAAGCAAGAAAACACTAGCTTATTGCAGTTACAGGCTGGTTTGCAGGATTTACAGAAATTAGAGCAGAATATTAGCCAGTTAGAGCGAACTCAAACTGAAGAGCAGAAAAAATTAGTTCAAGCGCAGGCCGATTTGGTCAAGATTGCTAACGCGACAGATGTATTGGCATTCAAGCCTGGTCTGGATAGTGTCGCTGACAAAAGGGTATTGATAGGTCAAATACATCAGCAACAAGCGACTTATCAAAAGGATTTACAGAAAATTCAAGATAAATTAGCTGTTGATGGAGTTGATGACAGTACATTAGCTTCTTTGACCAGGCAGGATGCTACGCTTGTTCAGCAAAAGCTATCAGATTTAAGAGCTAAAACTGCTCAACTCAAGTTAGACAGGCAATCAGAAGCAGCGCTGTTAAATGCGATAGAGGCTCAATTGCCGGATAAGCAGCAGACCTTATCGGAGGTTGATAGCTGGCTGTCTGACAGAAAAAAAGATCATATTCTTATTGAGAATATGCCTGAATTAGGGCGTTTAAAAAATTTACGCAATCTTAGTGTTGATATACAAAAGCAACTTAAAACATTTAATAAATTACATAAAAGTAGCTCTTACGCTTCAACTAAAAACCTCAAGCGGTTATCTGTAACAGAGAAAGAAATTGCCAGTGGTAAAAAATCTTTAGAGCAATTAGGTCATGAGCTGGAGTATATAGCTGATGGACATAGTTTTGAAGAATTCATTGCCTTGCATCAAGAGCAGAAGGAGCGTGTAGCCAATTTTGTTGAATTATTCAATTTAGCAAAAGTACATCGGAGTTTTGTTAAAAAAGGTTTTTCTAAACGCTATGAGCATTTTGATAGGGCGCAGTTAGATAAGCAGTTAGATGCTAAAAATAATCAAATTGAATCAGCACAAAATATTCAGCAGATATTAGAAAAAGCGGTCTATCGCGAGCGACTAACTATTAAGTTAGCGGAAGATAGAACAAGGCTGGAATATGATACACCCTGTCCATTGTGCGGCTCTCTTGATCATCCGTATACCAGAAAATCACCTGCAATATATGATTCGCAAAAGGCTTTAAATGATCAATCTGCAACAGTAAAATCACTGCAAAATGAAGCGAGACGAATTGCACAACAGCTTGCTGCCTATATGGCTGTCAAAGACAAGAATACCGAGCATGCCGAGCGGATTAACCGGGTTAAAACAGAATGGTTGACCTTGTGTACGCGGCTAAATGCGGTGAGCGATGATTTTGATATAACGAGCTTTCGAGCTATGAATAGTCGTATAAAAAATGAAAAGCAGGATCTAAAAGAAATTGCAGCTGTGATTAAACGCTTTCAGGCAAAAAAGAAAGAAATTGCAAAAATGGATGTCTGGGTAATTAAAAAACAGGTTCAGCTGGAAAGAATACAGGCTAAACAGAAAGTACTCGATGAAAGTGGTCAGGGACGACCTCAGGAGATTGTTAATCTGGAAGCTGAATTAGCAAAATGTATGCAGGAAGAAAGTACTCTTACAAAACTGATTAGCACCCTTTTAGCTGAATTGGGTGAAAAGTTACCAGGTGTCGGCAAAGAGGATGGTTTGTATGATTTGCTTAGTAAGCGTAGGCAGGATTATCAAAGTTACAGTTTTCGCCAGAAATCCCTGTCGGATGAAGTTGCGCAAATAATGGCAAAAATCACTGCGAGTAATGAATTACTGCATGATCTGGATCAGCAGTTTCAGGCATTATTAGCCCAGATTCGTGAGCAAGAAATTGCACAGCTGTATTTTGCTAAATTAGATTTACAATCTCAGTTGGCGGGACAAGAAAAATCAATTGCACAATTAGAGCTAGAGTTAAATCAGAGGCTTTCAGCTTTAAATGTGCAGTTACAACAATCAAATTTTCAATCTTTGGATGAAGTTCAGGAATTGATTGATTTATGTGTGCGTAAGGATGAAATACAGTCCCTATTGCTAAGTTTGCAGGAAAGTATCGTGCAATATCCTGCTCAAATTGAGGCATTGCATAGACAGTTAAATGCCGAACGCGAAAATATAGCGACTGAGGAGACGCTGGAAAGTGTTGTGATAAAACTTAGGGATAAGAAAGTACAAATGGAAATCGCCCAGCAAGAAGTCAACACATTGGAGACCAGTCTGCAAAAACAACAGCAATTACAGCAGGAAAATGCACAACTGATCAAACATATTGAGCAGCAGGAAATTTCTGTACAGCAAATGCAGGAGCAGCAACAGAAAATTGATGCTGAGCCAGAGAATATTTTCAGGCGTCGAGTGCAGACAGCTGTTGCAGAAAAGTTATTGGTCTTGACCAATAGTTTTCTGGATAAAATAAACGGCCGATATCATGTCTCTAGTGTGCCTAGTGAACTTGGGCTGGCAATAGAAATTATTGATAATAAACAGCAAAAAAGCAAGCGTGCCGTAAAATCTCTATCAGGAGGCGAGGCTTTTGTCGTCAGTCTGGCGATGGCCTTAGGTTTGTCAGAGATAGCCAACAATGGCAGGGCTATTGATTCGTTATTTATTGATGAGGGTTTTGGAAACCTGGATGCAGAGACGCTTTATACAGTAGTAACAACACTGGAATCTTTAAAGGCGCATGGGAAAACGGTTGGTATTATTTCTCACGTTCAAGGCGTAAAGGAACGCATTAAAGCGCAGATTGAATTAATTAAGGAACCTAATGGTATGAGTCGTGTTATTGCACAAGAGTATTAGGTGATGGCTCTTTTTTGTCTTCAAACCCTTTTCGGAGGGTATATTGGGGATAATAAAGGCCCGTATGAAATATCAGGTTTCTCCTTCCAGAGGAAGGAGATTGTGCTTAAGTTAGAGTGTTTAGTATGATACTTGCCTATTGGCTCTGCTTGTTTTAAAAATCCAATACGAACATATCGTCATAGGCAGTATATACGTCTAAATAATGATTCCAGGGATAAACCGGTTGAGTAATGGATTTAGTCGCCAAGGGAAAAGTGAGTAGATCAAGTACGCCGACTGAGATACGTCCAACTGTATTTAGTATGCCTAGCCCAGTACCGCCGGTGAGACCATATAACAGATTGGTTCGGTTGGACACTATGATGATATTTTTGGGGATCTCTATTACTCCCGCTGAAATATTAGCTAAAGCCCTTAGAGTTTTGTTTCCTATTTTAGAGCCATAAGTATCCTTAGCTTTTTTTTGTGAACCAGTTTCTGTTTCAGTTGTATTTTTTTGCGAATCAGTTTCAGCTTTTGTTGTACTTTTTTGCGAATCAGTTTCAGCTCCAGTTGTATTTTCTTGCGAACCAGTTTCAACTTCAGTTGCGTTGCTTATGCAAGAAAAAGATAGCAAAATGCTGGCTAATAGAGCTAAGACGATTGTTTTATTAAATTTCATCAAGGGACCTTAATATGTATTGGTTATTTAATTTTTAGTATAGCAGAACTTTTGAGGAACAAAATCGCAGTAGAATAAAATAGGTTCGGCGTTTTTTGAGGCAAAACTCTGAAATCAAATATAGAGAGCAAGAATAGTTTTTTCATCAGCTCTCGTTAAGGCAAATAAGCAGTTTTAATCGTATTTTTCTGCTATCGTTTTAGCCTAAAAAATAAGTATTTTATCAATAGAAAGAAAATATGCTAATGTACCAGAGATACGTTTTAGCCAGGGATTTTTATGTCTGAATATTACGACCCCAGAACCTACCCGGCTCAATGGAATTATCTAGAACCGGGTACCGTGGTTGATGACTATATTATCGAGCGTGAGATTGCGCATGGTGGGTTTAGTTCAGTTTACTTAGCCAGACATCGTATAACCCAGGTGCAGGTAGCGATCAAGGAATATTTACCACGTAAACTGGCGCATCGAACCTGGAACAATAATATTGTCGCAAATAGTGATGAAGCACAAAGATTATTTGTACACGGGCGAAGCCTATTTATTGAAGAAGCAAAGGTGCTGGCAACACTGAAACATCCTAACATTATAGAGGTGGTTAATTTCTTTCATGCCAATTCGACTGTTTATCTGGTGATGATGTATGCTTATGGTATTACTCTGGATAAGTTATTACTAACGCAAAAAGTCAATATTAATAACCAGTGGTTAATACAAATTTTTAGTAGATTGCTGGAAGGTTTGCATCTGATTCATGAACATAATATGCTGCATTTAGATATCAAGCCTGCTAATTTATTGATCCGTCCTGGTAATGATCTATTGTTGCTCGATTTCGGTGCCATTCAGTCTTTTCCACTGAGTACAAATAAGCAGAAAGCACAGGTTTTAAGTAAAGGATTTTCGCCTATAGAGCAATATTCTGCGACAGGTGTTTTGGGTGCATATTCTGATATCTATGCTGTGGGCATTAGCATGCGTACCTGCCTGGATTGTAATGTGCCGCCGCAAGCGCCGGATCGAGAAGCTCATGATGATTTTCCTTTAGCGCAAACTGCCCATGCTGGGAAGTTTGATAACAGGCTGCTAATGATTATAGATTGGGCTATGGAAGTGGCACCGGATAAGCGACCTCAATCGGTGCAGGAATTGCAGGATGCTTTGAAAAATTTACTCTAAGCAATAGGATGAACGCATTTTGGAGTCTGGTTTCAGAGTCAATAACAATTCGATTCTGTTGATCCTGAGTGCTCATTTGTTATAAAAATGTTAATATAGTCGTTTTTTCTAAAGCAGAATTGAATGCAGCTAATTCGTGGTGTACAAAAGCTACAGTCCATTGCTTCTGGATGTGTGCTTACAATCGGCAACTTCGACGGTGTACATAAAGGCCATAGTGTTGTTATCAACAAGTTAGCTGAAAAAGGGCAATTGTTAGGTTTGCCAGTGGTCGTTATGGTATTTGAGCCACAACCACTGGAATTTTTTCTTAAAGATAACGCGCCATCACGATTAACGCGATTAAGAGAAAAAATAATTCATTTCAAGGATTTGCCCGTAGATAATTTACTAATTGTCAATTTTAATCAACGTTTTGCAGATTTAGACCCCGCGTATTTTATTCAGGAAATATTAGTGCAGCGTTTAAATGTTAAATACTTGGTCGTAGGCGATGATTTCCACTTTGGTAAAGCTCGGCGAGGTAATTTTGCGTTATTACAGGAGGCCGGGGACAAATATAATTTTAAGGTGATCGATACAGCGTCTTATTCAGTTAAGGGCAGTAGGGTCAGTAGTACTTTGATTAGAGACGCCCTTAATAATGGTGATTTAGCCAGTGCTGAGTCGATGTTAGGGCGTAATTATTCAGTATGTGGTCGAGTTGTTCATGGAGAAAAACTGGGACGAAAGATCGGTTTTCCTACGGCAAATATACAAATGCAACGAAAAAATACGCCAATACAAGGCGTATTTGCCGTGACTATGACAGGTATAGGCGAAAAGCCGGTATATGGCGTAGCAAATGTCGGCACTAAGCCAACGGTTAATGGCGGTGCAAAAGTGTTATTGGAAACACATTTGTTTGATTTTAACCAGGATATTTATGGAAAGTATGTAGAAGTGCATTTCAAATACAAAATAAGGAGTGAGATGCGCTTTCAATCAGTGGATGATTTAAAACGGCAGATTCAATTGGATACTGCACAAGCCAAGACTTTAATGCATATTTAGCAAACTAATGACCATCGATTATAAAAAGACACTAAACTTACCCAAAACAGCCTTTCCAATGAAAGGTAATTTGGCGCAACGTGAACCTGAACGCTTAAAAAAATGGACTGAAGCGCAGCTTTACCAAAAAATTCGAGCTGAATTTGCGGGCAAACCGCAATTTATTTTGCACGATGGCCCTCCCTATGCGAATGGTGCCATTCATATTGGTCATGCGGTAAATAAAGTTCTGAAAGATATTATTTTAAAGTCGAAGACGCTCTCCGGTTATGATGCACCTTATGTGCCTGGCTGGGATTGTCATGGTTTACCGATTGAATTAATGGTCGAAAAGAAAGTGGGCAAAGCTGGAGGTAAAGTTTCTGCAGAGGTTTTTCGTAAAGCATGTCGAGAATATGCGACCAAGCAAATCAAATTGCAAAAAGATGAGTTTGTGCGTCTGGGTGTTTTAGCCGATTGGGATAATCCTTATCTGACCATGAATTATAAATTTGAGGCTGATATCGTTCGTTCATTAGGAAAAATCAATGCCAAAGGACACTTAAGCAAAGGCTTCAAACCTGTTCACTGGTGTACTGATTGTGGGTCTGCTTTGGCTGAAGCTGAAGTAGAGTATGAAGACAAGCATTCTCCAGCGATTGATGTGCGTTTTGAAGTTATTGATGAAAAGAAATTTTTTGCCAGTTGCCATCACGTACCTGAACATGAGGGTGAAGGGCCATTATCGTTGGTTATTTGGACGACAACCCCATGGACCTTGCCTGCTAACCAGGCAGTGTGTTTAAATCCCAAGTACGAATATGTGGTTGTACAATGCGAAAAAGATGGACAAAAAGAGCGCTTGGTACTGGTCAGTCAATTATGGAACGATGCCATAGCACGTTATGGCATGGAAAATAGCCGTGTACTGGCTTACTGCAATGGTGATGCGCTAGAGAATCAAATGTTGATGCATCCTTTTTATCATCGTAAAGTGCCGATTATTTTAGGGGATCATGTGACTGCAGAAGCAGGAACTGGAGCTGTGCATACGGCCCCTGGGCATGGTCAGGATGACTATGTAGTTGGTCGACGTTACGGTTTAGCTATTGATAATCCTGTTGGCGATAATGGCGTATTTTTGCCTAATACAGAATTATTTGCCGGGGAGCATGTCTTCTCTGCTAATGATCATGTGGTTAAGGTTTTAAGTAGCAGGCATAAACTATTACACCACGAAGCATTGTTACATAGCTACCCGCATTGCTGGCGACATAAAACCCCGATTATTTTTCGGGCAACGCCGCAATGGTTTATTTCTATGGAACAAGGTGAGTTGCGTGAAAAGGCGCTACAAGAAATAAAAAAAGTCCAATGGATACCTGACTGGGGACAAGCCCGAATTGAAGGTATGGTAGAAAACAGACCTGATTGGTGCATTTCAAGACAGCGTACCTGGGGTGTTCCTATCCCTTTCTTTGTGCATAAAGAAACAGGTGAGTTACACCCGGAAACAGATAAGCTGGTTGAAGATATTGCGCTACATATAGAACAAAAAGGTATAGAAGCATGGTTCGCTTTGGATAAAGCTGAATGGCTAGGGGATGAAGCGGATAATTATGAGAAAACTCAGGATACCTTAGATGTCTGGTTTGACTCAGGTGTAACCCATGAAGCGGTATTAAATCAACGTAAGCAACTGCGTTTTCCGGCTGATTTATATCTGGAAGGCTCTGATCAACATCGTGGCTGGTTTCAATCATCATTATTAACTTCAGTTGCCATGAATGGTGAGGCTCCGTATAAATCAGTTTTAACGCACGGTTTTACTGTTGATGCCGATGGAAAAAAAATGTCCAAATCTCGCGGTAATGTAGTCGCTCCGCAAACGGTAGTGAAATCACTGGGTGCGGATGTTTTGCGACTCTGGGTATCTGGCACAGATTATCGTGGTGAGATGACCGTTTCTGATGAGATCTTAACGCGTACATCTGATGTCTATAGACGATTAAGAAACACTTCACGCTTTTTGTTATCCAATCTGGATGGCTTTGATCCGGCGCAGCATTGTGTGCAAGCAGAAGATATGCTGGCATTGGATTGCTGGATAGTCGATCGGGCATTCCAATTACAAGAGGACGTGATACAGGCCTATGAACAATATCAATTCCATGTTATTAACCAGAAAGTACATCATTTTTGCGCGATGGATCTAGGTGGTTTCTATCTGGATATTATTAAAGATCGTCAATACACTGCAAAAGCAGATGGTTTGGCGCGTCGTTCAGCTCAAACTGCGATGTACCATGTCATGGAAGCATTAGTGCGTTGGTTGGCACCCATTACTAGTTATACAGCAGATGAGATCTGGCAGTACATGCCTGGAGAGCGCAGTGAGTCAGTGTTATTGGAAACATGGTATCAGGGTTTATTTCCCTTGGCAGAGGATGCTTTACTCTCCGGTGCAGATTGGGAAACAGTCATGTCCGTTCGTGAAGCTGTCAGTAAAGAACTTGAGCAAAAACGTAAGTCTGAAGTTATCGGTGCCTCATTAAATGCTGAAGTAACGTTATATTGCAGTGATGAATGTGCTTCAGTGCTGAATAAACTAGGGGATGAATTACACTTTATTTTTATTACCTCTAAAGCATTCGTTGCGCCTATGCAAGATGCACAGGAGGGGGCGGTAAATACTGAGTTAGAAGGATTAAAGATCAAAATCAGTGCCTCTGAGCATGATAAATGTGTCCGGTGTTGGCATTACGTAGAAAATGTTGGAATTGATGCAGGGCATCCTGAGCTCTGTGGGCGTTGTGTGGAAAATGTTGCGGGTGAGGGTGAAGTTCGGCAATTTGCCTAAGCTATTTATTTTCAGTGCATGGTTTTTCTAATACACAGGCCTGTAATAATGCAAAATTAAGAATTCGTTATTCCTGTATGCCGTTAGCAAGCATCAGTGAAGTTAAATATTGACTCCTGATTAAACACCAGGAATGACGATTTTATGCACAAGTGCCTGGATTATGGCGCAGGTTAACTAAAGTACACACTGTGGATATTACTTTTACAAGCTATCCACCCTTTTTTAAAAGAAGATTATGATGAAATGGCTGTGGCTATCTGTCTTGGCGGTAATATTAGATCAGCTAAGCAAGATCTGGATTGCCAGTAATATGAATTTGTATCAATCTATGCCGGTATTTCCAGGTTTTAATATTACTTACGTGCATAATTTTGGCGCTGCCTTTAGTTTTTTAAGTGAAGCAGGCGGCTGGCAACGTTGGTTCTTTGCACTACTTGCCGCATCAATTAGTGTCGGAATTGTCATCTGGTTAAAGCGGCTGAAACCCGAAGAAACTTTATCGGCAATTTCTCTCGGTTTGATTCTGGGTGGAGCTATTGGTAATTTAATTGACCGGGTTATTTATGGCTATGTGATAGATTTTTTTGATGTCTATTATCAGGTATGGCATTGGCCTGTGTTTAATATTGCAGACTCCGCAATTACACTTGGAGTGGCTTTAATGTTATATGAATCTTTTATGCATAAACAACAAGAAGGTTAATGGCTACCCTCATGCGACAGGTGAGCTTTTCATTACTTGAATCCTTAAAGATAATAAAAAAGCTACTAAAGAAAACGAAAATAGTAAACAACAGGAAAACAATGTCTGAACTAGCAGAAAAGCGTATTAATTTTATTGCGCAATTACATGAAATTTTTATGATAAATAAAGGTTATGGTGCTTTGGCGTATATTTCTCTTAACGAAGTTATGGATCTATTTAATAGTTATCTGGAGTCAGGCGAGTCAGCTGAGATATTTATTAATCGATATGTCAAGTCTTTTTGATAGCCGCTTTACGGATTTTTCAAGTTAGCAATTCTAAATTTTTTAACTGCTGATTAAGTTTTTCCCAATCAAAATACTTTCCCGGGTCGGTTTTTCGTTGTGGAGCAATATCACTATGCCCTGTTATGTCCTTCTGGCTTAGGTTTGGATATGACTGGATTAAGCATTGAATTAAAGTAGCAAGTTGTGAATATTGTTCCTCGGTATAGGGGCTGTATTCTGTTCCTTCCAATTCTATGCCAATAGAGAAATCATTGCATTTTGTTCGTCCATGGTACTCTGAAGCGCCAGCATGCCAGGCGCGTTTATTGAATGGGACATATTGAGTCATAGCTCCATTACGCTGGATTACGATATGACTGGATACTTGTAATTTGCATATTTCTGTAAAACTGGGATGAGCCACGGCATCAAGCTGATTTGTAAATAATTGCTCAATAAAAGGCGTGTCGAATTGCCCCTCTGGCAAGCTAATGCAATGTATGACAATGAGAGAAATATCGTTTTCATTTTCACGGTTATCGCAATTTGGCGAGCATGTTTTGCGAGCTGATGTTAGCCAGTGATTGTTGATTTTCATTGTTAACTATGGCTTAAAAAGAATAAAAAATCTATTACTATCCGCTTTATTATATGGAATAATGCTGCTCGAGTAATGGGTATTTTTTAAGGGCGTTCACTGGGCGTGTTCTTTAATCCCATATTATAATAAAAATATGTGTAATAGAAGGGGAAGATTGTGATTGAAATTGGGGTGATTTTAGCTGTGATTGTTGCAGCATGGTTTTATCTGCGCGTAAAAAAAGAAAAACAAGGTTCAGTAACACAGTCTGCAACGATGCAGACGGTTACACCAAAACCTAAAGTTATGCAAGAGCAAGAGCCTGAGCCAGTAAAAGCTAAGCCTGTAGAAACAAAAAAGGTAAGTAAACCTGCTATTGTTATTCCAGAAGACTCTATGTTAAGACGGCATTATATGCAGAACTTAACGGCAACAAAAGAATGTCGGGAAACGCCATTCCCTGAGGATTCAACCCTAAGGCGCCATTATCTACAGAATTTGGCGGCTCAACAGGATAAAAATGTAATCAGTAAAGCAGATAGCAAAGTCGCTGCTGCTGAAGACTTAATCATACCAGCAAGCAAAAAAACAAATATTCCTGAAGAAGCGGAATTAAAACGTGATGTCATTCAGCAGTTAGTTGCAGAAACAGAGGCAACTATGCCGCCTCGCCCTACAGATTCTACTCTAAAGCGTCATTATGATACTCAATTAATGAGTGTTGTACTGAGCAAATTGCAAGCATCAAAATAACAATTGTGTAGTCTATAGTTTTTGAGCTCATTGCGCGAAAAGCGCACTGCGTATCTCCTGTCTCCCAGCGGTTTTATCGGCTTGAGTCAGGTTGTATGCAGCTTTTCTCTATTATTTCCACGTTAAATATGACCTATTCAAGCCCTATTAATGTTCAAGCTTTTCTGGATGAAGATATAGGCAGTGGTGATATTACTGCATTAATTATTCCTGAAACCAGTATGGCTGTAGCGGAAATAATCACTCGTGAAGCCATGGTGTGTTGTGGGCAAGACTGGTTTAATGCGGTTTTTAAAATATTACAAACAGACCTGTATGTGCAGTGGCATGTTCAGGAAGGGCAATGGTTAGAAGCAGATACCTTGCTATGCACACTAAAAGGTAATGCGCGATCATTATTGACAGGTGAGCGTACTGCGCTGAATTTATTGCAAACACTTTCAGCAACTGCCACACAAGCTCGCTTATATGCTAATGCAATTGCAGGAACGGGGTGTAAAATTCTGGATACACGTAAAACCATTCCGGGTTTGCGTGACGCGCAGAAATATGCAGTAATCTGTGGCGGTTGCCATAATCATCGTATCGGTTTGTATGATGGTATTTTAATTAAAGAAAATCATATTATGGCAGCAGGTTCTATTGCTCTGGCAATCGCTCAGGCAAGACAAATTAGCGATAAATTAGTTGAAGTTGAAGTTGAATCAATGACTGAACTGGAACAGGCTTTAGCAGCTAAACCAGACAGAATTATGCTGGATAATTTTTCTATTCCCCAATTGCGGTTGGCGGTTAACAAGGTAGCAGGGTGTTGTGCTCTGGAAGCTTCGGGTAATATTTTATTAACTAATATTCGCGAGATTGCAGAAACAGGAGTTGACTATATTTCTGTCGGTGCTTTAACTAAAAATGTACAGGCAATAGATTTATCCATGCGTATCGTTTTGGAGAAAGACTTATGCATAATATAGACAGTATACTGCAGCAGTACATTACTCAAGGCGTTTACGTAGTTGGAGTCGCCGATGGCGATAAAACTAATGCCTTTACTGCTGCATGGGTGATGCAGGTTTCCTTTTCCCCCGTGTTATTAGCGATCAGTATTAATCCCGAGCACTATTCTTATCAATTACTTAAACAAGGCAGTGTCTGTAGCGTGAATGTCTTAAGTCAGGAACAAATGCAAATGGCCGCACATTTTGGCCGGTCTGGGGTTCCCGATAAAATGTTAGTTGGAACCTGGGCGGCGGCAGTGACAGGGGCACCTGTATTGCAAGAGAGTCTTGCATATTTTGATTGTAAAGTAAGTCATGAAGTCTCAGCGGGTGATCACCAGTTGGTGATCTGTGAAGTTCTGGAAGCCAGGCAGCTTAATGTTGGTGCTGCAATGCTTTATAGCGAGACAGGCAATATGGATAATAGTACTGCGCTATATTAATATTATTTTTGTTATATTAAATTTCTCTTTTAAGAAAAATTATGCAAGCAGGATAGGCGAGGTGTAACGAATCCATTTGCTGATAATGCATCTGAGTTTCAGTATGACGAAAAACCTTTGTCCAACTTTGGATGTCTTATTTAGATGAAATATAATAGTAGATAAATGGTTTTTTCAAAATCTTAATGACCGCGCCCTGATAATTCAGTAAAATTAAACAAATAATTCGGTTATCCGAGTGACGCTTTTGTTGGGCGTATTTATTCTATAACGGGAAGGGCCGCAAGGTGCTTCCCGTTTTGCACATTTAAGGTGGCTACATTGAACAAACCTGCATTATTAATGTTGGAAGATGGAACAGTATTTAATGGCATATCGATAGGCGCGGATGGTTGTTCGGCTGGAGAAGTGGTGTTTAATACATCCTTAACCGGGTATCAGGAAATTCTTAGCGATCCTTCATATGCGAAACAAATCGTAACCTTAACCTATCCGCATATTGGTAATGTCGGAACTAATGATGAAGATAATGAATCGACTGGTGTGTTTGCCAGTGGCCTGGTTATTCGTGATTTACCGATACTGGCTAGTAATTTTCGTTCTAAAAAAAGCTTATCCGATTATTTGCAGGCCAATAATGTGGTTGCCATTGCTGATATTGATACACGTCAATTAACGCGCTTATTACGAGATAAAGGAGCGCAACGTGGATGTATCATCGCTGGTGACACGATTGATGCAGCGCTTGCAAAGGCCGCGATAGAAGCATTTCCGGGATTGAAAGGGATGGATCTAGCTAAAGAGGTTACGGTTAAGGAGACTTATGAATGGATGGAAAATACCTGGACTTTAGGGCAAGGCTATACCCAGACTAGTATCCCAACTAAACATGTTGTTGCTTATGATTTTGGTGTTAAGCGTAATATATTACGTTTATTAGTTAATCGCGGTTGTCGAGTAACAGTGGTGCCAGCAATGACACCAGCAGGTGATGTTTTGGCTATGAATCCAGATGGCGTTTTTCTATCTAATGGTCCGGGAGATCCAGAACCTTGCACATACGCAATTGCAGCAATTCAAACTATATTAGAGAAAAAAATACCTGTATTTGGTATTTGCTTAGGCCATCAGTTATTAGCTTTGGCATGTGGTGCCAAAACAGAAAAAATGAAGTTTGGTCATCATGGTGCTAACCATCCGGTGCAAGAAAAAGCGTCCGGACGAGTAATGATTAGTAGTCAGAATCATGGCTTTGCGGTTGATGAAAAATCATTACCCGATAATTTAACGGCAACCTATCATTCTTTATTTGATGGCAGCTTGCAAGGTATAGCACGTACCGATATTCCTGCAATGAGTTTTCAGGGACACCCTGAAGCAAGTCCAGGGCCGCATGATGTAGAGTCATTATTTGATGACTTTATCGAAATGATGAATCAAGCTAATTAATCAAAGCAGAGTAATTATACTAATATGCCAAAAAGAACCGACATAAAATCCATCTTATTATTAGGCGCGGGCCCTATTGTGATTGGTCAAGCCTGTGAGTTTGATTATTCAGGTACGCAAGCCTGTAAAGCGCTACGTGAAGAAGGTTACCGTATTATTTTGGTCAATTCTAATCCGGCAACGATTATGACTGACCCGGATATGGCGGATGCGATTTATATCGAGCCGATTGATTGGCAAACCGTCGAAAAAATTATCGAAAAAGAACGTCCTGATGCGGTTTTGCCAACTATGGGGGGGCAGACAGCGTTAAATTGTGCCTTGGATTTAGATAAGCACGGTGTATTGGAAAAATATGGCGTGGAAATGATCGGTGCAACAAAAAAAGCCATTAATATGGCGGAAGATAGAGAGCTATTTAACCAGGCGATGGGAAGGCTTGGTTTTGAAGTGGCAAAATCTAAAACTGCACATAACATGGAAGATGCTTTTGCTGCGCAAGCAGAAGTTGGTTACCCCACTGTAATTCGACCGTCGTTTACTATGGGTGGGAGTGGTGGAGGAATCGCTTATAATAAAGAAGAATTTGTTGAAATTTGTGAACGCGGTTTGTATTTATCGCCCACCAACGAATTATTGATTGAAGAATCTGTTCTCGGCTGGAAAGAATTCGAAATGGAAGTAGTGCGTGATCGTAACGATAACTGCATCATTATCTGTTCAATTGAAAATTTTGACCCGATGGGTGTACATACGGGTGATTCGATTACCGTTGCCCCCGCACAGACTTTAACAGATAAAGAATATCAGATTCTGCGTAATGTTTCCGTGGCAGTGCTACGTGAAATTGGCGTTGATACTGGTGGATCTAATGTTCAGGTTGCGATAAATCCAGCTGATGGACGTATGGTTGTCATTGAAATGAATCCTCGAGTTTCACGTTCTTCAGCCTTGGCCTCTAAAGCAACCGGTTTTCCAATTGCCAAAGTAGCGGCAAAGTTAGCTGTCGGTTATACACTGGATGAATTGAAGAATGAGATTACAGGCGGTGTGACTCCTGCCTCTTTTGAACCCACAATTGATTATGTGGTTACAAAAGTACCACGTTTTACGTTTGAAAAATTCCCGCAAGCGGATGATCGTTTAACTACACAGATGAAATCTGTAGGTGAAGTGATGGCGATTGGCCGTACTTTTCAAGAGTCTTTACAAAAAGCCTTGCGTGGACTGGAAATAGGTGTCGATGGTTTAGATGAAATTGTAGATTTTAGTGAATCTGATGCAAGCGATAGAATGCAGCGTGAAATGCGACATCCAGGACCTGAACGACTATGGTATGTTGCAGATGCGTTTCGTAGTGGCATGTCACTTGACACGATACATGAGGCTAGCAAAATTGATCTGTGGTTTTTAGCGCAAGTGGAAGACCTGATACTGACGGAGAAATCTTTAGCAACAAAAACCCTGGCAACGATAAAGAGTGAAGAGTTATTCCGCTTAAAGCAAAAGGGGTTTTCTGATGCGCGTTTAGCAAAATTGCTGGATACTAACGAGTCGGATATACGCAATACACGCCATAAGCTGAATATACGCCCAGTATATAAGCGTATTGATTCCTGTGCCGCAGAGTTTTCCTCAGATACCGCATATCTGTATTCCACTTATGAGCATGAGTGTGAAGCACGTGTCTCGGATAAAGAAAAAATTATTATTTTAGGGGGTGGGCCTAATCGCATTGGACAAGGTATCGAGTTTGACTATTGTTGTGTACATGCAGCTTTAGCATTGCGTGAAGCAGGTTATGAAACCATCATGGTGAATTGTAATCCGGAAACAGTTTCTACTGACTTTGATACTTCAGATCGCTTGTATTTTGAATCACTCACATTTGAAGATGTGATGGAAATTATTCAGCTAGAAAATCCTAAAGGTGTTATCGTGCAGTACGGTGGTCAAACGCCACTAAAGTTAGCACGTGCCTTAGAAGCAGCTGGTGCGCCCATTATTGGCACTTCACCTGATGCGATTGACCTGGCAGAAGATAGAGAACGTTTTCAGAAATTACTGACAAAATTAGACTTGAAACAACCACCTAATGGCACGGCTTCTTCATCAGAACAGGCCATGAATGTTGCTAAAGAATTAGGTTTTCCTTTAGTGGTGCGTCCTTCTTATGTGTTAGGTGGACGTGGTATGGAAATCGTATATAACGAAGAAGCTCTACAGCGTTATATGAAGGATGCGATTAGCGTGTCTAATGATTCACCCGTGCTTTTGGATCGTTTTCTGGATGATGCAATTGAAATGGACGTGGATGCTATTTATGATGGCGAAACCTTATTAATTGGTGGCTTAATGCAGCATGTTGAGCAAGCCGGGGTGCATTCTGGCGATTCAGCTTGTTCGATTCCACCTTATGATTTAGCGCCACATTTGCAAGATGAATTGCGTATTCAAGTTGCAAAAATGGCGGAAGCGCTAGGTGTAATTGGCTTAATGAATACCCAGTTTGCGATTCAAGGTGAAACCATTTATGTTTTAGAGGTTAACCCGCGAGCCTCACGAACTGCACCTTTTGTCTCTAAAGCAACAGGTTATCCTTTAGCGAAGATTGCTGCGCTGTGTATGGCAGGCAAGTCACTAATAGAGCAGGGCATAACTGAAGAACGCATTCCAGAGTATTTTTCAGTTAAAGAAGCCGTATTTCCTTTTGTTAAGTTTCCAGGTGTAGATCCCTTGTTGGGGCCAGAAATGAAGTCAACAGGTGAAGTCATGGGTGTTGGCAAAACCTTTGGTGAGGCCTTTGCTAAATCACAACGCGCAGCTGGAGTAGATTTAAGTCATAGTGGTAAAGTGCTAATCAGCATAAGGGAAGCAGATAAGCCTAAAATAGTTGAAATAGCACAAATGCTGATTGCCAAAAATTATGCAATTGTTGCTACACGTGGTACAGCAAAAGTACTTCAGAAGGCTGGAATTGATTGCGAAGTAGTTTGTAAAGTAAATGAGGGTCGCCCTAATACCGTTGATATGATTAAAAATGATCAGATTCAGTTGATTGTTAATACCACTGAGGGCGTTAAAGCAGTAGCAGATTCTTTTACTATGCGCAGAGAAGCATTGCAGCATCATGTGACATATTACACAACCATGGCAGGAGCAAAAGCTGCCTGCTATGCACTAGGTGAATTAGATGCGGGTGATGTCAATTGTTTGCAGGATTTGCATAAAAAAATACATTAAGATTAATAAATCCGGATAATTTAAGGACATGGCTTTGGCCATTTTATTGGCGAGCCAAAGTCTCGTTCTGCAAGTTTGATAATACCCTGTCTTAAGTTGAGAGCCTTGTTTTTAAATGATTGAATATAAAATTTTAAAGTTTGGAGTTTTGGATGGATAAAGTACCTCTTACAATAGCGGGAGCTAACAAGTTAAAAGCTGAGTTAGAAGAGCTAAAAACAGTGATACGACCACGTATAGTCGAAGCAATTGCAACGGCAAGAGCGCATGGTGATCTAAAAGAAAATGCAGAATATCATGCTGCGCGTGAACAACAGAGTTTTTCAGAAGGACGTATTAATGAAATTGAAACAAAATTGTCTAATGCACAAATTATAGATGTCACAACAATTGATGCTAAAGGTAAGGTTATTTTTGGTGCAACGGTAGAAATTGAAGATTTAGAGTCCGAGAAAAAAGTGACTTACCAAATTGTTGGTCAAGATGAAGCTGATATTAAGCAAGGGCGTATTTCTGTAGGATCACCTATTGCCAGAGCGTTAATTGGTAAAGAAGAAGAAGATGTCGTGACTGTTAAAACGCCTGGCGGTGAAGTGGACTATGAGATTTTGTCTATTAAGTATATTTAAATAACTTTTATGAAACGCTATTAGCATTTATTTAAGCTCATAATAAAAGGCGCAAGTTGGGTTAGATTTATTTCTGCAGTCATAAAATTCTAACCCAACCAGGTTACTATTTAACGAGTTCCATCTCTTCTTCTGGTATGTGGTGCGGGTTTTTTCTTGGCTTCTTCGGGTTTCTTGCGATAAATAACAATAATCTGACCGATACCCTGAATGAGTTCAGCCTTAGTTTCTGTGCAGATTTGCTGCTGGATCTGTTTTCGAGCTTCTCGTTCAGCGCGAATTTTTATTTTAATCAATTCGTGAGTATCAAGTGCAATCTCAATTTCTTTTAGTACTGCTACTGTCAATCCGGCTTGACCTATCATAATAACTGGCTTAAGTTCATGGGCCAGGGCTTTCATTTGTTTCAGTTGTTCAGAATTCACTCTGTATTTCCTTCAATATAAATAATTAATGCAATTCTACACTAATAATATGATATATGGCGCGCAGTAAAAGTAGTAATCAATGGATGCAAGAACATCTTAATGATGAATATGTTAAAAAGGCAAAAGCACTGGGCTATAGATCGCGGGCTACTTTTAAACTGATTGAAATCATCGAAAAAGATAAGCTGGTGCAAACAGGTATGAATGTTGTTGATCTTGGGGCAGCGCCCGGTGGGTGGTCTGAATATGTGCGCGGCATTGTAGGTAAAAAACAAAAAGTTGTAGCACTGGATATTCTGGATATAGACCCTATTGATGGGGTGAATTTTATTCAGGGTGATTTTAGGGATAACGAGGTCTACGAACAGCTGTATAGGATTCTGGATGGAGCTCCTATCGATGTGGTCTTATCCGATATGGCACCTAATTTAAGCGGTAATAAGGCTATAGATCAGCCTGGCACGATGTATTTGTGCGAATTAGCATTAGAGGCTGCAGAGGCTATTTTAGTCGAGGGCGGTTCATTTCTGGTAAAGGTCTTTCAAGGGACTGGTTTTGATGCGTATAAAAAGCAAGTAGCAAACTCATTTGATAAAGTGCTGATAAGAAAACCTAAGTCTTCAAGGGCACGGAGTAACGAGGTTTATATTTTAGCAAAGGGCTTTAAAAAGCAATAACAGCCCTTATTGTAAGTATTTACTGGTTTATTTGCGATAAACCAGAATGAGAATAGTGATAAGTCAGAGTTCACAACCCTGATATAATCACTATCTAATGAATTTTTGATAAGGACTGTTCTGGTCAGGGGCGAAAGAAATTGAACGATATGTTTAAAAATATACTTTTATGGGTAGTCATTGCCGTTGTTTTGATGTCCGTATTTAATAATTTTGGTTCTCGGGGAACCCAAAAAAGTGAAGCGCTTTCCTATTCGCAGTTTATTGATGCGGTAAAATCAGGACAAGTACAGAGTGTTGTATTAGATGATGAAAATGGCATAAAAGGAGACTTGCAAGGTGGTGAGAAGTTTACCTCATATGCGCCGAACGATCCTCATCTGGTTGATGATCTATTAGCAAATGGTGTGGAAATAAAAGCCCAAGCAGCTCAAGAAGAGTCGATGTTAATGCAGATATTTATTTCCTGGTTTCCTATGTTATTACTGATTGGTGTGTGGGTGTTTTTTATGCGCCAGATGCAAGGTGGTGCCGGTGGTAAAGGTGGGCCAATGAGTTTTGGTAAAAGCAAGGCCCGGATGCTTGAAGAGGACCAGATAAAAGTGACTTTTGCCGATGTTGCAGGCTGCGATGAAGCTAAAGAAGAAGTGGAAGAAATGGTCGATTTTCTTAGAGATCCTTCAAAATATCAAAAACTGGGTGGTAAAATACCTCGTGGTGCATTGATGATAGGACCACCAGGAACAGGTAAGACCTTATTAGCTAGAGCAATTGCGGGTGAAGCTAAGGTGCCATTTTTCACTATTTCTGGTTCTGATTTTGTGGAAATGTTTGTTGGTGTTGGTGCTTCGCGTGTACGTGATATGTTCGAACAGGCAAAGCGTCATGCCCCGTGTATTATTTTTATTGATGAAATTGATGCAGTTGGTCGTCAACGTGGCGCAGGTTTGGGAGGCGGAAATGATGAGCGCGAACAAACCTTGAATCAACTCTTAGTTGAAATGGATGGATTTGAAGGCAATGAAGGCGTCATTGTTATTGCAGCAACCAACAGGCCTGATGTATTAGATGCAGCACTTTTACGTCCTGGGCGTTTTGATCGTCAGGTGACAGTGAGTCTGCCGGATGTAAAAGGTCGTGAAAGAATTCTGGCTGTGCATATGGGCAAAGTTCCTGCAGCTGATGATGTGCAGATCAAATATATCGCACAAGGCACGCCAGGTTTTTCTGGCGCTGATTTGGCAAACCTAGTGAATGAAGCAGCTTTATATGCTGCTAGAATGAATAAACGTCTGGTCAGTATGTTTGATCTCGAGAAAGCGAAAGACAAGCTCATCATGGGAGCAGAAAAACGCTCGATGGTCATGGATGAAAAAGAAAAGAGAATGACTGCTTATCATGAGGCAGGTCATGCCATTGTCGGTAAAATAGTACCTGAACATGATCCTGTTTATAAAGTCAGCATTATGCCGCGAGGTCGTGCTTTAGGTGTTACTATGTTCTTGCCTGAAAAAGATCAATACAGTGCCAGTAAGCGTAAACTGGATAGCATGATTTCCAGCTTATATGGCGGGCGTATTGCTGAGGCGCAGATTTTTGGTTGGGAACAAGTCTCTACCGGTGCTTCTAATGATATAGAACGTGCGACCGAACTTGCAAGAAATATGGTAACCAAATGGGGTTTATCTCAACGTTTAGGTCCCCTGGCTTATAGCGAAGAAGAAGGTGAGGTGTTTTTAGGGCGCTCGGTAACTCAGCATAAAAGTGTTGCCGATGAAACCTCGCACACTATTGATGAAGAGATACGTTCTATTATTGATAAGAATTATGAGCGTGCAGAAAAAATCTTAAAAGAGAATGAAGATATACTCCATGCCATGGCTGATGCTTTAATGAAATATGAGACCATTGATAAAGATCAGATTGATGATCTGATGTCGCGTAGGCCAGTAAGGGATCCGCAGGGATGGGATGATAGTGCACCGCCTAATTCAGGTGTTAAGGTGCCAAGTGCTACTGAAGCTAAAGAACCACAAGCTCCAAACATTAATACCGCTAAGCAAAACTAAATAAATAAGGGAGCAGTCGAAACTGCTCCTTTTTTTTGTTATGGATAAACAGGATATATATGAAGAAATATTTTGGTACTGATGGTATTCGAGGTACAGTCGGTGAACAACCTATTACGCCCGATTTTTTTCTAAAATTAGGCTGGGCAACTGGAAGAGTTTTTGCTGACTCAGGACAGGGGTTTGTATTAGTAGGTAAAGACACTCGTATTTCAGGGTATATGTTTGAATCTGCTCTAGAAGCCGGCCTTTCAGCTGCGGGTGTTAATACACGTTTATTAGGGCCTATGCCTACACCAGGAATTGCATATTTAACACGAACATTACGCGCGCAGGCAGGTATTGTTATTAGTGCCTCACATAACCCTTATTATGATAATGGTATTAAGTTCTTTTCTACAGAGGGTACAAAATTAGCTGATGAGTTAGAGCATCAGATTGAGTATTTTCTGGACCAGTCTATGACAACCGTCGCCTCTGATAAACTGGGTAAAGCTAAAAGACTTCCTGATGCGGCAGGTCGATATATAGAATTTTGTAAAGCTAGTATTTCTGCAAGTATCGATTTTAAAGGACTTAGAGTTGTTGTCGATTGTGCGAATGGCTCAACTTATCATATTGCACCTCATGTCTTTAGCGAGGTAGGGGCAGAAGTTATTAAGATTGCATCTGATCCTGATGGCTTGAATATTAATGAGAAATGCGGAGCAACTAAACCTGAACATTTACAAGAGGCGGTTATAGAGTTTCGTGCAGATTTAGGGATTGCATTAGATGGTGATGGTGATCGTCTGATAATGGTAGATCATAAAGGTGAAGTCGTTGACGGGGATGAGTTGATTTTTATCATTGCTAAAGCTCGCCAGGCTTCAGGTGATCTTCAAGGGCCGGTAGTCGGGACGTCAATGAGCAATCTAGGCATGGAACATGCACTTCAAAAATTAAATATCAATTTACTGCGTGCAAATGTTGGAGATCGATATGTTATGGAGTTAATGAAGCAGCATAAGAGTGTTCTAGGTGGTGAAGGTTCAGGGCATATTATATGCCTAGACAGAACAACTACGGGTGATGGCATAGTGGCAGCCTTGCAGATATTAGCTGAAATACATGCGACGGGAAAGACTTTACATGAGCTTAAATCTGAGATGCGTAAATATCCACAAATTTTACTGAATTTAAAGGTCAGTAAAAAAGTAAACCTGAAAGATAATGAAGCTATTCAAAATGCGGTGAAGTCCGTAGAAAAAGTATTAGGAGTTCAAGGTAGAGTATTGCTTCGTGCTTCAGGAACAGAGCCGTTGATAAGAGTAATGGTTGAAGGCTCGGATGAAGCGCAAGTTAAAAAATATGCCCATTCCTTAATTGACGATGTTAAGAATGCAATCACTGCTTGAAATGCAAAGCCATAATAGCTATGATAAGCGGTTTATTCGATTCTGGAGTGAGTGATGCGTAGAGATCTTGTTGTTGGCAACTGGAAAATGAAAATTAATCAGCAAAGTGCACAAAAGCTGGTTGATGAAATTATTGCGGGTATGCCTGATATAGATGCCGATCTTGCAGTTTGCCCTCCGTATTTGTATATCCCTGAAGTTAGTCAGCGGCTTGCGAATACTTCGATAGGTCTTGGTGCGCAAAATGTTGCAACACACCTGGAAGGGGCTTATACGGGCGAAATTTCAGCACTGATGCTAAAAGACTTTAATTGCAAATATGCGATCGTTGGACACTCTGAGCGTAGAGCAAACTATGCGGATACAGATGTTACAGTTGCTCAGCGATTTAAGCAGGCTATAGATGCAGATATAATCCCTATTCTTGCTATCGGCGAGTTATTAGAGCAAAGAGAGCAAGGCATTACATTTGACATTGTTGCAAAACAACTCAATGCAGTTATCGATTTTGCTGGAATCGAAAGTTTTCAACATGCTGTTATTGCATATGAACCTGTGTGGGCAATAGGCACTGGGTTGACTGCCTCAGCAGAACAGGCGCAAGAAGTGCACCTCTTTATTCGTCAATTATTAGCGGATAAAAATCAGCAAATTGCCGAAAATATTCAGATTATTTATGGTGGTAGCGTTAAACCCCAAAACGCAGAAGCATTATTTGCAATGCCTGATATTGATGGCGCGTTAGTTGGCGGAGATTCGTTAAATGCGGACTCTTTTTTAAAGATTTATTCTTCATTTCAAAAATAAAATGTATCAAGTTATCATCATAGGTCATGTATTAGTCGGTTTAGCCGTTATAGGATTAGTTTTAATGCAGCACGGGAAAGGTGCTGATGCAGGTGCTGCTTTTGGTAGTGGTTCATCTGGTACAGTATTCGGCGCACAAGGCTCAGCTTCATTTTTATCCAGGACAACTGCGATACTTGCAGCAGTTTTTTTCTCAACCAGCTTAGCCCTTGCCGTTCTTAGTGGTAGCACTGGAGGTGATGTGGATATTATGGATGTTCCCGTTGTTCAGGTAATAGAAACAGATGTGCCTGTGATTGAGGGTGAGCAAGCCACTATTGATGCGCCGCCGGTTATCGAAGCAGACATACCAGAAACTGGACAAGAAGTCATCATAGAAGATGTCGTTACGAAAGAAGAAGGGGTACCTGAGATTGTAGTTGACGAAGATGTCATTGAAGAAGGCGTAGTAACTCCATAATAGAAAAAGCCGATGTGGTGAAATTGGTAGACACGCCATCTTGAGGGGGTGGTGACGCAAGTCGTGCCGGTTCAACTCCGGCCATCGGCACCAATAGAAAAACCGGTACAGTCCGGAGAAGTCCAGAAAGCCCACGCCAAATAAGGCCTTGGGCTTTTTTTATGTCCGCTAGTGTCCGATGAAAGCCATTGACAACCGCGTCTTATTGGCGGTACATTTGGCGGTACAAATTAAAATATTTTTAAAATGTACCGCCAGATACCGCCAACATGACTTTAAAATGTACCGCCATAAAAGCCGCAAAGCCACAGGATAAGCAGTATAAGCTTGCCGATGAAAAAGGCATGTATTTACTGATTATGCCAAATGGAAGTAAATATTTTCGTTTTAATTACCGTATACACGGAAAACGAAAAACATTACCTTTAGGCGTATATCCTGATATATCGCTAAAACAAGCCAGGGAAAAACGAGATACAGCCAGACATCAAATTGCTGAAGGTATCGACCCAATGGCCACAAAAAAAACCGAAAGCAAATTATTTACCGATATTGCTTTGAAGTGGTTTAAATCCAAACAGCACAGCATTGATGAAAAAACCCATATTAAAAAACTACGGCGTTTTGAATTGCATGTATTTCCTATTATCGGTCATCTTGCCATTGGTGATGTAAAGTCCCCTGATGTATTTGACGTAGTAAGGCCGCTGGTAGATCGACTGAAAATCGATACAGCGCACAGACTACGAGCAGAAATAAGCGAAATATACGCCTATGCTATAGCGCATGGCTATACAGAATACGATCCAGCGCAGGCAGTAGCAAAACAAATTCCAGCACATAAAGCAAAGCATAGAGCAGCACTGACAGAACCCAAAGAAGTTGCACAGCTCCTTCGGGATATTTACGCTTATGAAGGAACTTTTATTGTGCAGCAGGCTTTACGCATTACCCCGTTATTATTCCAGCGCCCCGGAGAAATAAGGAAAATGTTATGGCAAGACGTAGACCTTGACGCTAAAGAATGGCGGTATCTGGTCACAAAAACCAAAATACAGCATATTGTTCCCTTATCAGATCAGGCGATAAAAATATTTAAGGAATTGAAACAGGTCACTGGTAATCAACATTATGTATTTCCATCGAGCCGCAATGATGGAAGGCCTATGTCAGATAATGCAGTTAGAACAGCACTGAGAACGCTGGGTTATGGTAACGAGGATATGTCACCACACGGGTTCCGAACAACAGCCAGCACATTATTAAACGAGCAAGGATGGTCACCTGATGCCATTGAGCGACAATTAAGCCACATGCCAAAAGACCAGGTGAGGGCGGCTTATAATCGAGCGCAATATTTAGATGAACGCAGGAAATTAATGCAGTCATGGGCTAATTACCTGGATCAATTAAAAAGTGGCTCAAATGTAATACCGTTTAAAAGGGTATTGTAACTTCAGGTATAATCAAATTTCAGGCTACCTTTAGCGGGGGAACCGGCGGACTCATTACCCGCCTTGCCTGAAACCTATCAGTAATGATTGCACTTTAATGGAGTGTTTATGCCTTTAATTATTGATTCAAAATATACCATTGCTAAAAATAGGTATATAGAAACAGGTGATAAAGAATTGATTATTAAGTTACTTCGCTCAAAAGAACCTTTTCCTGATGATTTTAGAGACTTTGTTGCGGACTTGCTTGAAGGAAAAGTAAAAATGCCTGTAGGTCGTGTAAAAAAAAGCTCTTGGAATAAAGCAAAAGAGCAGGCATTTATTCAATGTGAATATGAAGAGCTTTTAGGTTTTTTCAAAAAAAAGGGAAAAGTATTAATGGAACTCCAAAAGAACAAGCGATTGAATTGCTTGCAGAAAGATATCATAAATCAGAGAGTGCTATAAGTTATATTATCTACCCACGAAAAAAGCGACAAAAACAAGGTAATTAATTATTTTTTTAAATGCCCTGATAAATAAAAAAATGTGATTAGAATGGATAACCATGTTAACAACGTCCTAAGGAGGGCAACATGGTTCAACTACCCGAAACCGGATTTTTACGCTTACCCCAGATCATAGGCGACCCAAAAGCAAAACCACCAATCCCCGCAATTATCCCGATTTGCAAATCTAGTTGGTATGCTGGAATTAAAGAAGGGCGTTACCCAAAACCAATAAAATTATCTAAGCGATCAAGCGCGTGGAGAGTTGAAGATATACGTGACCTCATTAGTGAGGTTGCAGCTTAATGTTGAATTCCTTATTGACACACCGCGACCAACTGACTAATATAGCTATGCCCTTGACACATTCAGGGGACGGGATTTGCAGCCCGGTACGAGGTCGAAAGGCCGCTTTTAATGCGGTTTTTTATTGTCCATCAAAAATAATTGAAGCTGGATTAGTCCGTTTTAACACATCTTTGGTGGATTGTATTGAGCAACCCTTAATTGGGTTGGCCGTCTCCTTGTACGGTACTGCAAACTTGATACAGTCCACCTCCAAAAAAATTGCAGTTTTAAGAGGTGGTTTATTCCAAAAACAAGGACATAAGCCAATGCTTAACTACACTCAAAATCCGCATAACATTTCTGTTAGCGCAATCAAAAAACAATCCATACAAAAACAACTCGAAATTATTAGCCAGGCGCTAACTATTTTTTGTTTTGATTCCAGCAAAATCAACAAAGATCAATTAAAGCAGGATGCGCTCGAATTGGCGCGCATGCTTGACGAAATCGAGCACGACAATCAACGCAAAACTTCCCGTTTTAACGTATTGGCAAAAGGCACCCGCCGATTAATTGCTGAACGCGTAACGTTTAACCAAGCCAAACAATATCCCGACTGCATTGTAAAATTTTCTTGCATGGAAGCGTCGCTATGAGCCAATTAACGGAACAAAATCTAATAGATGCTGCGTTAGCCATTGGCAATATTGCAGATTCTAACGGCCATTACACCGCCGGACTTGCGGCGCGAATTGATGCGACGGGTAAAACAGTTTTTCAACTAACTATCATTGAATTATTGGCCCTGGATCATTTGCAGCGCATTCAGTTCAACGGGAGAACATCATGAACAATTTAATTATAGACGGCAAAGAAATAAATCAACCTGGATCATCTAGCGCTGCAAAATTCATTTTTTCAGTTGCCTACGCGTATCATGCAAAAAAACGAAACCCCAAAACAGGCCGCATGGAGTTAAATGCCAATTTAGATAGCCATGAAGAATTGCATGCTCAAATTGAGAGCTTAGAAATTTTTCTGAATGATTCCTTGAGTGGTGTTGGTGAAGCGTTGGCCATACAGGACGCGCTTAGTAATGAAGCCATTCAAAAACTCGGCTTTTTAATTTCTGGTTTAGCTGACCTTCAAGCGTTAGTTAGCGATACTCGCAATCTTGTTAACAGGGGGAGTCATGAGCATTTCTAGTTTTACCAAAATGAAATCAACTGAGTTGATCGAGATCCTGGCCGCGTTATCTGTCGTTAACAATGTTTCTGAAAAACTGCGCATGCACCTGAATGGAGAATGTGAAATTGATAATGTTGACGAGTTGGCGAATTTTTACGTTTTAGGCGGGCTGGGTGCCTCAATAAAATATCTCGCTAAGTCCGCCGCGTTCCGTGCTGAATGGATCGAGCAGAACTCAACAGATTTACAATCATAAAAAAAACCCTGAGCAATGACGAGTTGCTCAGGGCCTTTATTTGTAACCAAAACAAAAAGATATACACCTTTTATATCTTATCATTTTTGGTTATTGGTTCCAACAAATAACTGATATTCAAATGACTAAAAAATATAGAAAATCTGTATGTGGTAATTGCGGAGCAAATGAACGCAGCTATAACGGATTATGTAAACAGTGCAATGCCTGGCTTAAGATTTTAAAGCATGTGAGATCCATTAAAGTTCTTCTATCTAACGCAGGGGGTTGATATGGGTGTAATTGATCAAATGGCTGATGTTGGTCTAACAGGTCTTGCAAAGCAAAATTTAATTGTTGATGGGTTGTTACATCGTTTTAGACCCGATTGGGAGCCAAAGGCAGCTAAAAAAAGAGCGTGGTATATCTTATTTCCTTTTAAAACTGATTCTGGAGCAGACTTAATTGCCGGTTCTTTTGGATGGTTTAAAGGGGCTGATTCTTACGCGTTCAATGTGTCTTTAAAATCGGCTATGTCACCGTTAAGTATTGAAAATCACCCAGAGCAGAATGTAACAATTGCTCAGGGGTTAGATTGTGGTTCCGATCCATAATTCTGCACCAAGCCAAATAATTAGGTAAATACTTGGTGGCTACACCATGAAAGCGGTCTAGCCATGATTTAAAACGGTGGTGGTATGCATTGACATTTTGTATATGATAGGCCCCTTTAGTCACCCGCTGCCCTTGACTCATGTTAACGATTTCATGAGATACTTTTTCAGCTTTACAAAATGCACCATAAGTTGGATTGCCATCACTCACAAGGAGGGCATCCTGGTCTAGTATTGGCTTTAAATGCGTATCAAGAACAATTTTGCTTATTGGGCCATTACCTGTCACAAAATCTACGGTTTGTTTTGAGCGATCACGAGCAATTAAAATGCAAATTTGCTCATCAGAAATCCCTCGCTTAGTCGCACAGCCCCCTCGTTTCCTTGGTTGACGATTGAGATGGCGTTCTCCTTTATGTGACTCAAGTAAGTAGGTTTCATCAGCTTCTGTAATGCCATGAAGAGCACTGGGACGATCCTGCTGAATCCAGCTTAAAAAACGGTGCCGCCATCGAAAGGTTGTATTTCGATGCACATTAATTTCTTTAGCTGCCTGCCGGACAGTCAATGATTCTGCGATAGCTCCTAAGTAATCAAGCCACTTTGACTTGAGGCGTAGATGAGCAAGAGGCGTTCCTGTCAAAGCATTAAATGTCTTTTTGCAGGCTTTACAGCGGTAGCGCTGAAGGCCATCTTTTATTCCATGCCTGTGGCTTTCGGTATGGGAGCAATGAGGGCATTTACCTTTGCTATCAAATATTGTTTCAATTAAATCAAAAACCTTAGGTTCGTCCTCTAGTTGATCCAGTGCTTTCGTTAGAACAGTGCGTTGATGGTGGTCAAGTTGATTTATTTCGGAAATGAACTCTAAAAACTCTGGGGCTTTCATAACTATCTCCTTAATTTACATGGGCTTTATTTACTTATACGCTCTTGTTATATGAAATTCCATACTTTACGGTGACATAGCCTTAAAATCTGATGCGGTGCTTTCACCAGCAGAAAAAACGCGTTATGCAAAAGAGCAGGAAGAAAAACGGAAACTTGCCGACCAGGAGAGAAAAAAAGAAATTGAAGCCACCGCAAGGCGTGCGACCGAGATATGGGAGAAATTACCGAAACACGGCCACTCTAAATATTTACAACGTAAAAAAATTGCGGCATTTAATATTCGATTCACAAGAGGATCGATTGTTTTACCTGTCTATGGTTTTGATCGTGTTTTATCTGGTTTACAGTTTATTGATCCTGATGGCAATAAGAAGTTTTTGACAGGAACCATTAAAAAGGGCCGGTTTTGTATCCTGGGGAATTCATTAAAGCCTGATGGTTTTATGGCGATTACTGAAGGTTATGCAACTGGAGCAAGCGTCCGTATGGCTACACATTGGCCGGTATATATCGCGTTTGATGCGGGTAATTTGATTTATGTTGCGAAAGCAGTTAGAGAAAAATACCTAAGAGCAAAGATTGTAATTGCTGGGGATGATGATTTTGGTAATCCTGATAATCCTGGACGTAAAAAGGCAATACAAGCGGCTAAAGCGGTAGGTGCTTTAGCTATATTTCCTAATAGAGAGGTTGTTGCTTAATGAGTAATTCTTTAGATTTTAATGATTTTCATGTTGAGCATGGTATTGAACAAACAAAAGCGGCCATTATTGAGCCTGCTAAGCAGTTTTATGAACGTAAGCAAGATAAAAATTCTGGAATTACTGATGAAGAAGATGCTGAAGCAGATAATGATTTATTAAATTTACCGCCTGAGCTTGCTGCAGAAGGGTTTCATGGTGTGTTAAAGGAGGCATGCGCTATATCTACACGCTACAGCGAAGCTTCAGCGGTTGCCATTGCAGCAAATATAATTGCTACGTTTAGCGCGATGATTGGTCGAGTTGCGTATCAGCCTATTGGTGATGGTATTTGTCATGCCCGACCATTTTTTATTTTAGCGGGTAAAACCGGAAAAGCACGAAAGGGCACTTCAGAATATACACCTTATCGAATCTTTGATGAAGTCGAGACTATGTTAGGCAAAGACCACCCTAAGCTTAATAGGCATAATGGCGGACTTTCAACGGGTGAGGGTTTGGGCTGGGCTATTCGTGATGCCATTATCACCACGGATAAAGATGGTAATGAGTCCGTTGCTGATGAAGGAATTAATGATAAGCGGCTCTATGTAACTGAAGCAGAATTTGCAGGGGCTATGGCTTCAGCAAGCCGTGAAAAGAATAATCTAAGTGCAACTATAAGAACTGTATGGGATGGGCGTTCAATCAGTCCATTGGTGAAAAATGCGAAGTGGTGCGCTAGCGATCCGCATGTGGTTATTAGTGCGCATATTACAGCGGCGGAACTTATAGACCGTATGACTGATGTAGATGCGCAAAGCGGTTTTATGAACCGGTTTATTATTTTGCATATTGTACGGCCTAAGCTGGTCCCATTACCCAAGAGAACATCGATTGAAGATATACAGCGCGTGGCAATAAAAATAGCTGAAGCGGTAGATTTTGCAACATATGAAGCAGGTAGTGAAAACAATAGTCTGGAAATAAAGCTATCACCTGAAGCAGCAAAGTATTGGTGCGGTCAGTATAGAGAACTAACCAAAGAGCTGAATGGTTTACCTGGCAATCTATTAGTAAGGACTGAGATTTATTGTCGAATGCTGGCCATGATATTTGCTCTATTAGATTGCTCAAAAGTTATTGAGCCGCAACACATTAAAGCCGCATTAGCCTGGATCAACTATTGGAAGGATTCAGTTATTTATATCTTTGGCACTTTAGCCGCAAAAGCAGAAAGTAATAAATTGAATGAGAACGCAAAAAGCGTTTATGAATTTATCACCAAGAACCCTGGATGCACTCGAACAAATTTAACCACGTTTTTTAGAGGGAAGATATTGAGTCCTGAAATGACGGGCGTGCTTAATCATTTGATGAATGCAGCGCCACCATTAATAAGACAGGAAACCAGACCACGACCAGATAATAAACCAGGGAAAGGATCAATTTTATTTTGGAAGGTGTAACTAATAATTAAAGCCTCGTGAGTAACTTAGGTAACTTAGGTAACTTAGTTATATAGCAAGGCTTAGAGCATTGTAGCTTAGGTGTAACTTAGCTGTAACTTAGCTTTCATTAAAACAGTAATTCTTCCTAAGTTACAGCTGAGTTACCTAAGTTACAACCTCTACAGGCCGCGCCATTGCTCTATGTTACCTAAGTTACCTAAGTTACAGGGTAATAATATATTAAGGATTCATTTTATGAACAAAACATCATCATTAGATTTTTAAAATGATGTTGCTGTGGATAACAAAAAGGTACTTTCCTGAGTTTGGTCAGTGCGGGGAAAAAAGAGCGCAATAATTTTGAGTTTTTGTACTTCCATAGGTCTCGACTGCATTGTGTTGTATAGCCTACAGACCTCTATTTTAAAGGCTTTCAGTGTTTAGGCATAAATTGACCCGAGATTATTATCTTGGCTAAATAATAAAAGGTACTTCTGAAGACTCAACCCACTGCGGGTGATAGAAAGTGCGGTATTTGTCTGATTATGAGCATCCTCTAATGGGGTTGCATAGCATTAATTAAGGAAATGAATAGTGAATACAATTGAAACTCTATTAGCTCACCAGGTAACCAGGTCTGAACTGGGGCGTGTTATCAGCGCTAGCAGGCAAACAGTAGACGGTTTAATTAAGCGCGGTGTGGTTGATTCTCATGCGCCGCTTGGCGAACAACTGGAACTGTATATTAACCATTTACGTGAAATTGCCGCCGGTCGTGCCACAAATTGCGATCTTAACCTTGCTACTGAGAGAGCAGGGCTTGCAAAAGAGCAGCGGTTACGGCTGGAAATGCAAAACGCTGTAGCCAGGCGCGAATACGGCCCAATTATTGAAATGGAATTAGGCCTTGCTGATGTGCTGGCAATGGCTGGATCTAAACTTGACACAATCGTGGGCAAGTTAAAAAAGCAGTCTGATATCTTAACTGCGGATGATCTGGATATTGTCGGGAAAATTATTGCGGATGTCAGAAATGATATTGCAGATACCGTCATAGACTGGTTTCCGGCAGAATCAGATACTGATGATAATGACGACCTCTAAAAGAGCACTGGAAAAATGAATGGAAATTTCTAAGATCAAACAGCAATTAATTTCGCAAAAACCACTAACTCAGCCACAACAAAATTATTTAATTAATGTAGCGACAAGCATCGAGCAGGGCTTACCACTGGATTTTATTTTTGAACACACAAAAATCATACCCCTGGCCCGTGGTAAAAAATCGGCACAATACCAGCATTTTAAGAAGCAAAGGGATTTAATTTTAAAACGCGCGACATCATTACTACAGGGCAGTGATTATGGCCGCTGTACTGAACTTGCGGAGGTGGTGAAAACGATTAATAAGGCCCTGAAATCGGGCGCATTTGAGCCAAAAACCGAGCTTGAAACGCTTATCATCGAGATTATTAAAACTGGCGTTAAAATCCCATCAACGCCACGCCAACTTTATAACATTATTTACAGCTGAAAAATTAAACTAATCAATTATTTCTGTTTAAGCTATTGATTTTGATTGATATAATTGAAATTAATTAAAAAACAAAGGATAAATATGAAATTTAATTTACTAAAATGGCAATCCATTCAAGATCGGCGCAATGATCTTCATGTAGCGCTGATGAACATCAACGAGGAGCTATATTTTGTCAGGCGGGAATATCACAAACACCGAGACTCTTTTTTGCGGGGGCATGACACTAGGCGTGATTATCCATTAACGAGCATTATTGATAATGATCGAAAATTATCCTATCCACAGCTAATTGAGCGCGTTGAGGAAATAAAATCCGATTGGCCAAACGTTTGCGAAGAATTCACACTTCCAGAAGAATCATCGGCAAAACCCGCACTTATTGCCTTGTACAATCGCCTACTTGACTTAAAGCGGCTTGAGCAACGCTATGACCTGGTGCAATCCGAATGGAAAAGCTACGGGCAATCATTCAATACGCTACAAGAATTCGCTACAAAACATACCAAAATTTCGAGTCAAATCGTAAGTCCTGTAAATTAAATTAAGGTTTTCAAATTATGATTAATCCAGAAAAATTAGAGTCTGCACTAGCAAAAAACGCGGTAAATGCTAAAAAGGCATTGGACGCCATTCGAGTGGAGATTGATAACATTGACGATGAAATACATTGGCTAGAAAATTCCCCGCTTTGCTTGGATGATGCAAAGGCGAAGATCCGGAGTTTTATTAAAAAAAATACCACGGCCAATGGTATAGAACAGTTTTTTTACGATCATGAGTTACAGGCGAATGGAGTATTTGATGTCAGAGTGAAGCTTGATTCAGAGATTCGTGTGGTGGATAGCTTCCTAACCGGAAGAGGTGGTATTGCAGATCTGTCACAGATAATGTGTAGCCTGTTTGGCCAAAACCTACAGCGTATCTTAGAAGATATGGCGACAAAGGCAGCAAAAAATATTCAAAGCGGCCCCATGCTTCATGAACGCCCAAAACTCAAAACTGAGCTATTAACCAAAAAGCGCACGCTGGAGATTGAGGAGGAAGCAATAATCTGCGCGTCAGAACGCTTGGGTGGCCGTGGCTTCTATCGTCGTCATGATTGTAACCCAGAAGTTGTACTTATGATGGAGAAAGAAGATGCTTAATGAAACTATATTTGCAATTCGTCAAGGTGATCTGCAAGGTATTTTCGATCTGGAGGCGAAGCTTTTAGCAGCAGGAGCAGCAGACGCACCAACGCCAACAGGCTCAACCATTGAAAAAGTCGGCAATACAGTAATTATTCCCATAACCGGCGTATTATTCCGGGACATCAACATTTTAACGCTGTTTGGTTATGGTACCGCACTGTCATCAATACAAAACCAGCTTTACCAGGCGGTTAATGATTCAGGTGTGAGTAAAATCATCCTTACCTTTGATTCGCCTGGCGGCGCTGTGAATGGAATTCATGAGCTGGCTAACACAATAAACGACTTAGCCAAGCCTTGCAGCGCTTATGTTACGGGAACCGCCGCAAGTGCCGCGTTTTGGTTAGCGGCCGCCTGTAATGAAATTATTGTGGATAAAACCGCGGTGATAGGTTCGGTGGGGATCGTCTCAACCTATCAAAAAAATGGTAGTAAATCTGAAATTGAAATCGTGTCCAGCCATGCCCAGGATAAGCTTCCCAATGCAGAAAGTGAGCAAGGTAGAGCAACGATCCTAAAAACATTAAATGCGATTGAAGCGGTTTTTATTAGCTCATTGACAACCTTACGCCCTGTATTGACCAAGGAAAAGATAACCGGCGAAAACGGCGGAGTGTTAGTTGGGGCCAATGCGGTCAATGCAGGTTTTGCAGATAGCACCGGATCACTTCAGGCGCTTATTTCGGGGTTACCTAAAAATAAGACACTGAACAATGATTCAGGTAATCAAGCAGGCAATCAAGCCGCCGATCATGGATGGAATAGTATTTTTGCGAATGTGAACAGCACTGCCAGCCCAGAAAAAACTAAAAATAGTGTGTGGGCTGAAGAGATTTCAAGAATATCATAAAACTAAGATCATAAAGTTAATTTTTATGACAACCAAATTCATGCAATCATTCCGCGATGGTTGTATGGATCCGCTGCCGTCGCTAAATCCGGCAGCGGTTTCCTAGTAGCCCGACACTATGCCGGGCTATTTTTTTTTATTCAGGATATGACTAATGAATGACGAGAACGTGAAGCCTTCACGACTGAATCGCAGACAAAAAAAACGATGGCAAAGGCAGCGCAAAAAACCGGCAAACCTTGAGCAATGAACTATTTAAAAGCACTCCGGCAGGCGATCGGGGGCGCTGTTGGTAGAGCAACTGGTCCGGCAGTGTCGGCCAAGAAAAAAGCCCCTGTAAATCCTGCGCCAGAGCCTAACCCACCTGTAGGCACGGTGTAATCGGTTGAGGGTGCGTGTGGAACTTCTTAAGTGCTATAATGTCCTTTAAAGTCCATAGAATTATTATTTATGTAATATTATGATAATGATCAGGTTAATGTTACATGGGGGTGAATATGTATTCTGAAGAACGTACAGCACAAATGGCAGCCTATTTTCTCTCTAAAAAAGGCTTGCAGATGGCATATATAAAGCTAATTAAATTACTCTATTTAGCTGATAGAGCCGCTCTACTAAAATGGGGAGAGTCAATAACAGGGGATTGTTTTGTATCGATGCCACAGGGTCCTGTTTTATCCCAAACTTATGACTTAATCAAAGGTGCAAGCTTTTCATCTAATGATGGCTGGGATTACTGGATTAGGGATGAAAAAAATTATGAAGTTTCATTAAGACAGGAAAATGTAATCAGGGATAATTTTGATGAGCTTAGTGATGCTGAACTTGAAATATTAGATGATGTTTTATTAGAGTTTGGCAACATGGAAAAGTTTGATATTGTTAAATATACTCATGATCATTGTGCTGAATGGGAAAACCCCAATGGCAGCTCCTACCCTATAAAGCCAGAGACTATATTTCGAGCACTGGGAAAAAATGAAGATGAAGTGAATGCACTAGTGCATCATAACCACACTCAACAGCAACTTGATTCAGTTATTAATCAATTGAAGTGAATAATACTCAAGTGCTGCGCAAAGGAACCATACTTATTCCTACAGGCCCTTGTGATCACCTCCATGTTATCTGCAATAATCCAGTTTTTTACCCATACCTTGTGAAGGAGTGTGTTCTAGCGGTTAATATAAGTACAGTTAATGCTCTAATTGATTACGACAATACCTGTATATTAAAAATAGGCGAACACCCTTTTATAAAACACGATAGTTATATTCTTTATAGAAAAGCTGATATTTTTGGAGTGAATTCCATATCAAGAAACATTGATGATGGGTCGTTTTCTACTCACCAACCATTTGATGATAATACTTTTGAAAAGATATTAGCTGGATTTGCAATTTCTAAAGAAGTAAGACCAAAAATTAAGTCTTTTTATAATAAATTTTGTATTTAACAGTGAGTTTCTAATTTCCTGGTACTTATGAGTATTAAAAAAATTCTATTTAATTTTTAATAAAAATACAGGTGACTTTAATCACTTGGCGGTACATTTGGCGGTACATTGAATTTATATTTTTTATAAGTAACTGATTAATATAATATATAAGGCTCTATTCAAGACAGGCCATCGCACCAATAGAAATACCGGTACAGTCCGGAGAAGTCCAGAAAGCCCACGCCAAATAAGGCCTTGGGCTTTTTTTATGTCCGCTAGTGTCCGAGGAAAACCATTGACAACCGCGCCTTATTGGCGGTACTTATTTTAAAGATAGGAAAAAGTACCGCCAGGTACCGCCAATATGACTTTATCAAGTACCGCCATAAAAGCCGCAAAGCCACAGGAATGCTGTATAGGCTTGCTATTGAAATGGCATGTATTTATTAATTCTTAAGAGTTGTAGTAAATACTTTAGGCTTGATTATCGAATTTTTAGCAAGCGAAAAGCTTTAGCTATTGGGGCTTATCCTGATATTTAGTGGTTTGCTAATAGTTGTCGCGCCATATAAAAAAAGAAGCTTTCCGTGCCTTTCTGATTATATTGAGTGGCAAACAAATGAAATAGGGAGAAATCATTTACTAATCAAGTATATCGACAGGGGGATGGATTTTCTTTTTAATGCAGGAAATATTTGGTTGCTACTCTTCTGATGAGTTGGTGAATTTACAGGAAACAGCATTGGGAAGTATCGTCCACATACAATTATAAGAGCTCAGTTACATTGTGTTTACGGTATTAGTCGCCACTGATTATCAAGTAGCCCTTGCAGAGGTTGATAGTTGATTTTATAGGACATTTTTTGGCAGCTTTCTATCCAGTAACCCAGATAAAGCCAGTCTAACCCAAGTGATTTGGCGTATTCTATTTGCCAAAGTACAGCATATACTCCGAGGCTTCGAGCTGAAAACTTAGGGTCAAAAAAAGTATACACAGCGGATAGGGCATTATCAAGCAGATCAATTACGGCGACACCAGCTAGTTCATTATTGCAGGAAAACTCGACAAACAGAGTATTACACCAGTCACTACTTAAAAAATTAATATAGTTTTCTTCAGTGGTATTAGCCATGTCACCACCAGTGTGACGGCTTAATTGATAAAGTTGATAGAGGTCATAATGCGCTTGTTCATATTTAGCGGGTTTGATTTTAGCTTCAATATCAGTGTTCTTTTTTAAGGTTCTGCGCTGCTGTCGAGATAGTTGGAAATCTTCTACAGCTAGGCGTGCCGGAATACATTTTTTACAAGTAGCGCAGTAGGGTTTATAGGCATAATCACCGCTACGTCGAAATCCCTGGCTAATCAGCTGGGAATAAATATCGGTATTTACTGAAAAATCCGGGTGTATATAAGCGAATTGTGCGCTGTGATCCGCTAAATAACTGCATTTATGCGGCTTATCAAGATATAAAGGAATAGAAATCATGTTTGCCATGCATGAACCGCAGGTTTACGTTGCTTATAAAGTTGCAGTAATGAGCAAAACCGGGTGCGTCTAATTTCTTCTGCGCCCATGCTGACCAGGTGTTGGGTGTGAACCTGACAATCGATCAGCTGAAAGTCCCATAATGAAAGTTGCTGAATAAGGCTGACAAAAGCCACTTTTGAGGCATCAGTTTTGCTATGAAACATGGATTCGCCAAAAAATACCTGACCAATAGCTATCCCATATAAGCCACCTACTAGCTTATTATCATGCCATGCCTCCACTGAATGAGCGTAGCCTTCATCATGTAAGCGTATATAAGCCACTTGCATTTCAGCCGTTAGCCAGGTGCCCGATTCTTGTGATCTAGGCGCTGCACAGGCTTTGATTACTTCGGTAAACGCAGTATCAAAGCTGATTTTGAAGTCTTGTTTGCGTAGAGTTTTTTGCAAGCTCCTGGAAATATGTAATTGTTTAGGAAAAATAACTAACCTGGGGTCGGGTGACCACCATAAAATAGGGTCTTCATTACTATACCAGGGAAAAATTCCCTGGCTATATGCGTTAATAATTCGCTGGGTTGATAGGCAGCCGCCCACGGCTAACAAACCATCTGGATCGCGTAAAGCGAGGTGAGTTGATGGGAAGTCCTGATTCGCAAAGTTTGGGTCAAGAAGTGTTAACATGATTAAGGGTATTAGAAATAATACAAGTATTATAAAGGAATAATGACTAGATGTAGAAAGAGGAGCAAGGAAAGTTGTTGATTTAAGCTTTGTTAGCCACAAGATAGTTGACTAATGAGAATAACTTCTATTCCCTGATCCCCCACTATCTCCTCCTGCAACAGCGTATTTTTTCCTTTTTTATTTGAATAACTGCTTTTTCCAGGATAAGTAAGAAAAAAAGGATTTTTTTTTTGGAATATGCTATATTCAATACCATTAATGAGAATGATTATTAATTAGATAGGTGTTTACTCTTAATTGGAGAAGTAAATGGATATGAGAATATTTGATTTAAAAGATATGGCTATAGGCGATAAAGGGCGAGTTACAGGTTTTAGCAAGCAAGGCAGAGCGTATAGAAAGCGTTTGTTGGCAATGGGCTTAACTCCAGGGACCGAGTTTTCTATCGTACGTTATGCTCCAATGGGTGATCCGGTGGAAATTGCCCTGAGAGGTTTTTCTTTGACTTTACGTAAAAATGAAGCCGATATTTTAAGTATAGAGAAGGTTTGATGCAGATTGATTATACAGTCGCTGTTGTCGGCAATCCTAACTGTGGTAAGACGACACTTTTTAATGCGTTAACGGGCGCACGTCAGCACGTTGGCAATTGGCCTGGCGTGACTGTAGAGAAGAAAACCGGCGAGTATACGCATGAAGAGAAGCAGGTTGAAGTTGTCGATTTACCAGGTACTTATTCTTTAGAAGCCGATAATGATATTTCTCTGGATGAGCGTGTTGCCAGAGATTTCGTAGCTGCTAAAGAAGCAGATTTAATTATTAATATTCTGGATGCGTCTAATATTGAGCGTAATTTGTATTTAACTTCTCAGTTAATAGAAATGCGTGTGCCGATGATTATTGTGCTGAATATGATGGATGTCGTTGCACAGCGTGGCCTGGAAATTGATATCGAGCAATTGGCTGAGCAGGTCGCATGTCCAGTTGTCGCCATTTCTGCTTCTATGCGTCAGGGTATCAAAGAGCTGAAAACGAGTATTAACCTTGCTGCTTTTAAAAAGCCTGTTCCGCATTTAGATATTGAGTATCATCCAGAAATCGAAAAGGCAATTTATACTTTAACTGTTGCTTTGCAACAAAAAGCCATTGAGCACCATTGTGATACACGCTGGTTAGCGATACGTTTATTAGAAAGAGATACTTTGGCTCGGAAAATTGCTGGCAGCGAGCTCATTCATCAGGCAGAGGTGCTGGAGCAGGCGATTGAAGATGCAACTGACGATGAAGTAGATATTTTAGCCGCTGATGCGCGTTATGGTTTTGTTAATAAAATGACGCAGAGTTGTGTTAATAAAATAAATGAAGTTAGTCGGGGTATGACTAATAAAATCGATCAATGGGTTTTGAATCGTTATTTAGGTATCCCCATTTTTCTGTTAGTCATGTATTTGATGTTTATGATCACTATTAATATAGGTAGCGCCTTTATTGATTTTTTTGATCAAGTTGCCGGAAGCGTGTTTGTTGATGGTTTTGCAGTGCTATTAAACGCTCTGTCATTGCCTGAATGGTTTGTGGTTTTATTAGCAAGTGGCGCAGGAGGAGGTGTGCAGGTTGTTGCTACTTTTATTCCTATTATTGGCTTTTTGTTTCTGGTCTTATCCTTACTGGAGGATTCAGGTTATATGGCGCGTGCAGCGTTTGTTGTTGATCGTTTTATGCGTATGATCGGGTTGCCCGGTAAATCTTTTGTACCGATGATAGTTGGCTTTGGCTGTAATGTCCCTGCGATTATGGCTACCCGTACCCTGGAAAGCCAGCGAGACAGGATATTAACCAATATTATGAACCCTTTTATGTCTTGCGGGGCGCGCTTACCGGTTTATGCTTTATTTGCAGCCGCATTTTTTCCCGTAGGTGGGCAGAACCTGGTGTTTGCCTTGTATGTTTTTGGTATTATGGTGGCGGTTTTTACCGGTTTAATTATGCGTCATACCTTGTTTAAAGGTGAATCTACACCTTTTATTATGGAGTTGCCGAATTATCATTTACCCACTTTGCAAAGTATTGCTATTCGCACATGGGATCGTTTAAAAACTTTTCTGGTTAATGCGGGTAAAGTTATTGTACCCATGGTTCTGGTTCTGAATTTTTTGAATTCTTTAGGTATCGATGGTAGTTTTGGTAAGGAAAACACGCAAAAATCTGTGTTGAGTGAAATAGGACGTACCTTAGTACCCGTATTTCAACCTATGGGTATCCGTGAAGATAACTGGCCTGCAACGGTAGGTATTTTTACTGGAATTCTGGCAAAAGAAGCTGTCGTTGGTACGCTGGATGCTTTATACACTCAACTGGCTTTAGAAGGCGTAGAACAAGAACCAACAGTTTTTGATTTTCAACAAAGCTTGATTGATGCGGCGCTGACTATTCCAGAAAATTTGGCTGCTGTTGCAGATAATTTGCTCGATCCATTAGGGCTTAATATTGGTAATGTAGGTGATATGCAATCTGCTGCAGAAGAGCAGGAAGTGAGTCATGGCACCTTTGGGGAAATGCAGGCGCGTTTTGATGGTCAGGCGGGTGCCTTTGCGTATTTATTATTTATCCTGCTGTATGCGCCCTGTGTCGCGGCAACAGCTGCAATTCAACGTGAAACAGGCACTAAGTGGACGATATTTGTTGTTTCATGGACTACAGGTATTGCCTATATGACAGCAACTATCTTCTATCAACTGGCTACCTTTACACAGCACAGAGAGGCTTCTTTATTCTGGGTTATTGGCTTATTAATGTGCTTTTCTGGAGTAATATTTGCTTTTTGGATAGCGGGAAGGACTGAGCTAAGGGGGAAAACAGCATGATTTTATCTGAGTTGCGTGATTATTTAAAACAACAGCAGCGACTTTCTTTGCTCGAGATGGCTAATCATTTTGATATTGAGGCAGATGCTTTACGCGGTATGTTACTTAAATGGATTAGTAAAGGTAAAGTTAGACAATTGGATAAAGGATCTGCCTGTGGTACAGGTTGTTGTAAATGTGACCCTGCAATGACCGAGCTTTATGAGTGGGTGGATAAAGTTTAGAGTTCTTTCATCCATATGATAATTTCAAATGCGTAAGCCAGCTCTGCTGGGGGACTAGTAAAGTTTTACAATTACGGGAATCGTCGTGAGTCTCCTTATCCGTGAACCTCTTAAAGTTCAATAGATAAGGAAACAAACGATGAATACCTCATATAATTTGGCTATGCACCGTTAAGTATTGAAAATCACCCAGAGCGGAATGTAACATTGCTCAGGTGTTAGATTGTGGTTCCGACCCATAATTCTGCACCAAACCAAATAATTAGGTAAATCCTTGGTTGCTACACCATGACTGCAGTCTAGCCATGCTTTAAAGTGGTGGTATGCATTTTCATTTTATATATTGATGGGCCTCTTTAGTAATTCGGCTGCCCTTGACGCATATTAACGATTTTATGAGATACTTTTCAGCTTTACAAAATGCACCATAAGTTGGATTGCCATCACTCACAATGAGAGCATCCTGGTCTAGCATTAGCTTAAACCTAGAAATATCAGTTGAGCACGGATTTTTAGAAAATCTGAGTGTGAAAGACACTGCACTGTACGCAGGTAATGGCCCGTAACCCTTGGCAAGAGCTGTAACGCAGTATTTCGTGCTCAGGTTTATCCTCAAAACTGTGAAGCGGAGTAGAGTCACTCAACAGGTGACAAGCATTTACGATCATTATATTTTTATTCAGTCACTTATAATGTTTTATAGCGGTCAACTGCGGTTTCTAGGTTTAAATGAGTATCAAGAACAATTTTGCTTATTGGGCTATTGCCTGTTGCAAAATCTACTGTTTGTTTTGAATGATCACGAGCAATTAGAATGCAAACTTGCTCATCAGAAATTCCCCCGCTTAGTCGCACAGCCCCTTTTTCTAGCTAGATAAAATCCACATTTAACAGTGACATAGCCTATTTTAATCTCGATTCCTCCCAAATATTCAGTGTCACAGGTTGTTGTATTTATTAAAGGGCAATGTGCTATATCGATTACCCGAACCTATATGGGGCGAAGCAAGAATTTTACAGGGCAGAGTTTCTGGGCAAGAGGTTACTATTTTTCCATAGTGGATAGAAATGAGAAAACGGTGAGAAATTATATTAAGCATCAGGAAGACGAGGATAAGCGAATAGGTCGATTCGATTTAAATAAAGCTACTTACCACCTTTAGTTGGTAAATGAATTAACCCACTTCGAGCGGTTCACGATTACAAGCCTCCTGCTTGGCCGAAGGTATTTGACTTAATCAGCTGGAGTAAAAAAGCGTCGGCGTTTTTAGCACGCTCTCTTAACTAAAACAGAAAACTGGGCTAAGCTAACATCATTATCTAAATAATAGGGAATCTTAATGGCAGAGCAGCAATCCAATATTTTAATCGGTATTCTAACGGAAGTGAGGGGCGATGGCATGGAAGCTCGTGTCGTCGAAGAATTCGCGACTGAAACCCCCGTACTGATTATTGGTGACGAGCAAATGTTGGCTGCCAGTATTGGCTCCTACGTGGTTATTCGACAGGCCAATATAGCCGTTTTGGCGATGGTTTTTAAAATGCGTGAGCAAGATCGTTTTGAACATGGAGAGCGACGAACTGATCGTTTCTTTGCTTTAATTCCCGTGGGTGAATTAAAAGGAAATGAAACCTTTATTCGAGGCGTGCGCCATTATCCAACACCGGGGGCCAAAGTTTATGCCGTGGGTCTTGCCGAAATTAATGCTATTTTTTCACAATATAGAAGCTATGAGTTCTTTATTGGACAACTTTCTGCGCACAAAGATTATCATTTAAGTCTTGATCCTCGTGCCTTATTTGGACGGCATTTTGCCATTGTTGGGCAAACAGGATCAGGTAAGTCCTGGACTGTCACCAGTTTAATTCAGAATACCATAAAATCCATGCCCAAATGCAACCTTCTGTTGCTGGATTTACATGGTGAATATTGCTGGAAAGATGAATCAGGCAACATTCAATCGGCTTTTCCTCCTGCGGCAGTTAATTATGTTGCAGCAACAGAATTGGAAATGCCATACTGGATGATGACTTATGCGGAATTAGTCGACTTATTTATTGACCGATCAGAATCAGGCGCATCCATTCAAATGGCTTTTATGCGTGAGATATTACAACACTTAAAGCGTGAGACTGCTAAAGAACTAAACTTGGGTGTTGTCTCAGTTGATACGCCTATTTATTTTTCATTAGCTGAAATGTACCGTCAATTTAAAAATGCCAATGAAGAAAGGAAAGAATTTGGCAAAGTGACAGGCCCGTTATTTGGACAGTTCGATGAGTTTTTAGTGCGCATGCAAAGCCGTTTCAATGATGTGCGTTACGACTTTTTACTAAAACCCAAAAAACGTACTAGTTCAGATACCATGGCAGATTTATTACGTGAATTTGTAGGTATAGGAGCGTATAACTCTAACGTGACCGTGATCGATTTAAGTGCTATTCCTACCGATGTAAGGCCCGCTGTTTGTGCACAGGTGGGTAGACTTGCTTTTGAATTTAATTACTGGAACCCAAGACGACGTGAGTTTCCGATTACTTTGATTTGTGAAGAAGCACATGCCTATATTCCCAGAGAAAAGTATGGTCAATATGAAGGAACCAAGCGCCAGATGGAGCGTATAGCGAAAGAAGGGCGTAAATATGGAGTTTCGATAGGAGTCGTCAGTCAACGACCTACAGAGTTATCAGAAACTATGCTGGCCCAATGCAGTTCGTTTATTTGTTTGCGTACCACTAATCCGGACGATCAGGATTATATTCGGGGTCTGGTACCAGAAGCTGAAGGCGATTTAGCGGATATTTTGGCTTCATTAGGCCGAGGAGAGGCGTTAGTGTTAGGTGAGGCCGCACCATTGCCTACGCGAGTCCAAATTTATAAACCTGATCCTGAGCCGAAAAGTAATGATGTAGACTATTTTACCAGTTGGCGAAAAGGAGTAGATGATATAGATGTGGATGAAATCGTACATCTATGGCGAACTCAAACACATAAATAAAACCACGCCTACTTTATGAGTTTGAGTAGGTGCAAATATATCAACATGGGTATAATAGAATTCTAATAATCCTGAGTAGTTTAGGCAAGATGATGTAGTATGTTATTAATGTACCAAGTTTTATTTGATAGCTTGAATATCCGCTTATTCTAAAGGTTTATGTATATGCTCTTTAATATTATCAGTGAGTCATTAAACATGGCGAATCTTTAAGCAATACCAAGATTAAAAGTATGGAACAGCCAAATAATTTTGATAAAGAAAATGCTGTTGAGAATGATATAAAACTTGATATGCATGCACCTCATTCCGATAAGGAAATGCTGATACATGTGGCCCTAAAATTTCTTTTAGTGTTTATCATCATCCTGAGTTTTGATTTTCTGATAGATTTAACACTTATGGCGCTAGAACTCATTTTTGAAGTCATTCATTTACTGATTGAATTTATTGAGGAAATTCTGGAATCAGTAATAGCAGAGACTTTTTCGACCGCTAAGCATCATAATGAAGTAATTATTGTTAATGTAGCACTGATTATTGTTTTGTTTGGTTTATACAAACTATTTCATGGCGTAAGATTTGTCTATCGTCTGAAAAGGCATCTCACGGTTGACTGGTTAAACTATAAAAAGCGTAAATCTTCACACTGGCAGTCGCTTTCATTAGCTAGCAAGATTAAATTGGTCTGTGCTTATTGTTTGGGTTTTACGCTGATTTTTTTGTTTGCTTTTTGATGGGAATGGTTTTTATATGAACTTATATCAAAGCAAGTTATTTTTTTAAGTGACTATAAATATAGGATAGTATGTCAATTTTTCAGCTAATCAAAATACCGATCATAACTTTCTCAGTCTTTAATCTACTAGCGTGTGTTCAACAGGTAGATCAGCAAGAAAATATCCCGATAATCTGTGTATTTCCGAATCAGCAGGCGGCGCCTGGCTGGATCTGTGGTGGGCCTGTTTCTGGATTAGATATTCAAGCTGTTGGTGTTGTAGATAAATCGGTTGCAGGAATAAATTATATGCAAGATATGGCTGAAATAGCTGCACTTAAAAATCTTACCGAGTTATTTAAATTGAAAGCGGGTAAATCAGTCACCCAATATCTCACTTCGCTTGGAGTAGAGAATAAAAAAGCGATTAAAGCCGGAGCGAGTACAATTAATAATATTTCGGTGGAAACACTGGATGTAGCTAAGCCATATAAGTCGCAACTTGGGCCAGAGGGCAGGATGTATGTGCTGGTCGGCCTGGATAAAAATACCAGTAAGACTTTACTAGAAAATGCAGTAAAAACCAGTATGAAAAATGATATTGTTATATGGCAAAAGATGCAAACGCAAAAATCTCTGGATGAAATGACAGCTGGTATAGTCGCAATGGAAAGCGTTAACGCTAAGCAATAAGCGTGTGAACCCGAATTCATATAATAACTGCAACACCTCTTTAAAGGGTTAGATGGTATAGTTTCCGTCGACTAAAACCTGAAACTAAAAAGAGGTGCTCAATGAACACGTTTAACCATCTAACCCAAGAGGAAAGATTTTACATTTATACGCAACTAAAACAAGGCGTTTCTAAGAATCAAATAGCCATCACATTGGGGCGTCATAAATCGACTATTGGACGTGAAATTACGCGTAATACAGGTCAGTGTGGTTATCGTTACAAGCAAGCTGAGAGAATAGCTAAACAACGCCATATTGATAAGCCCAAAAACATCAAGATGACGGCTGAGTTACAACAGATAATAACGCCTTTAATCAAAGAGAAATGGAGTCCTGACTGTATTTCAGGACGCTTAAAACAACAAGGTAAGGACTCCGTCAGTCATGAGACTATTTACCGTTATATTTTAGCTAACAAAGCAGCCGGTGGCGATTTGTATACTTATTTGAGGCATCAAGCCAAACCTTATCGTAAGCGATATGGAAAAAATGATTATCGCGGAACGATACCCAGCCGTGTTGATATTGATGAGCGACCAAAAGTGGTTGATGATAAAACGCGTTTAGGTGATTGGGAAGCAGATACTGTTATCGGTAAAGGACATAAAGGCGTATTGGTGACGCTGACTGAACGGGTCTCAAGGCTCAACTTCGCCATCTCAATTGAGCGTAAAGAATCTGAATTAACGAAAGAGGCGATTATCAATGCTCTTGAGCCTTTTAAACGTTGGGTTCACACGATTACCTTTGATAATGGACGTGAGTTTTGTGGGCATGAAGCCATTGCAAAAACACTCGACTGCGGCACTTATTTGCCAAACCGTATCATTCGTGGCAACGAGGTTTAAATGAAAACCACAATGGCTTATTAAGGCAATACTTCCCTAAAAAAGAACCTTTGGATAAGGTAACTCAAGATGAGGTTGATAGTGCAATTACAGCACTTAATCATCGTCCAAGAAAAGGGTTAAATTACAGAACTCCATGGGAAGTATTTTGCCAAATAACGGGGGTTGATATAAATAAATCACAGGGTGTTGCATTAATTGCTTGAATTCGCGGAAGTTTAATGTTTAGTTATTTTGAATACAATAATTGAGGATAGCTACTTTCCTAGTTTACGCTTTATTGATTTGCTGAGTTGGGGAATACCTCGTAGACTTAAAATAAGCTTTTTACCTGCGATAAAGATTTTTACTTCTCGTTTGAATACATTCAAATTTCAACCTGATTACCCACAAGCTTCAGCTATCTTTAAAAATGCGTATAAATCTAATGTAGACCGTATGGGGTTTACGGAATGTGAGGAATAGATGCCATGAATATCCCCTATTCCGCTAGCACCATAACGGGCTACAAAGAATTTTAGTTATAGGCTGACGTTATACGTATTTAGGAATATTATTGCTTTCATTACATTTTTTGTAGTTACAATCGCTATCGCAGGAAAGTTACTCAAGAAAATTAATAATCTCATTTGTTTTATGTCTCTCTATAGATTTATTTATAGCAGTGATGACAGTATCCATTTTCGGTTTCAATCTATCAAACTTTAACGCTATACTTCGCGTGGCCACATATGCGGTTTTCTAGCGGCCGACTTTAGCCGATAGCCGCGTTGCTGAAACAGTTGCGTAGCTTGCTATACATCAGTTTCACCGCCTTTCTCTCGACTAAAATCAATTCGTTATAAATTCCGCACTCGCGACCACACGTAGTATATATTAAACAGGTATTTATCCAGGCTCCAGATTTCCGACATTAGCTGTTTACAATACCAGAATAACCAAATGTGGAAAAAACTCAACACAGAATGGGATATAATTAGCAGTTATAATAATTAGGTCCGTGTGAGTTATTTATTTTTATGAATAATTATGTAATGAGTTGTTGTTCTTGGATAATTATTTTCAATGTGTTGTGTTGTTTCAATAAACTATTTTTAATATGAAAAAAAAAATTACGTTACTTGTTTGTATTGCCTGGCTATTAGCCGGTTGTAGCAGTTTTGGCAGTAAGCAAGCTCCCGCGCCTGTTTATGAGAAAATTGACCGCTCCGCCAATAAGGAAAAAAAGTCTACAATTAATACAATCCCGGATCAAACAACACAGATTAAGACCGTGCAAGATCCTGTTATTATTAAGCAGCAAGACCTTGACCCTGCTGTTAATGTTAATTCTCAGCCAAAATCATCGACTGTGGTTATCGCATTACTTTCAGAAGCAGATTCCAGTTATAAGCAGGGCAACCTGAATGAATCAGTGGCAACTATTGAGCGCGCATTGCGTATAGAACCACGCAATGCATTGTTACTGTATAAATTAGCTACATTACGATTGCAGCAAGGTCAGCCTGACATGGCTGAGAACCTGGCAAAGAAATCTGAATTATTAGCTGAAGGCAATGCACAGTTAAAGAGACAGAACTGGTTATTAATTGCAGAGGCGCGTAAACAACTGGGAAATATGGCAGGGGCAGAACAGGCTAGAAAGAAAGCCAGTCAGTATTAGGTTTACGAGGTTTTTCGGTAATGCAGATGCAAGAGTGGCAAATAGTTATTGAAGCGATCGAACAGGCGACAGGAAGAAGCTTTACCCTGTTAAAAGCCAATGCAATACATGGTGGAGATATTAATCAGGTTTTTCATTTGCAAGGCGCAGAGCAAAGTTACTTTGTTAAGCTGAATCGTGCTGATTTACTGGCTATGTTTGAAATGGAAGCTTTGGGGCTACAAGAATTAGCGCAAACTAAAACTTTACGCATTCCAGAAGCTATTGCATACGGGATATCAGGTCTATTTGCCTTTTTAGTACTGGAGTATGTTGAATTAAAGTCGGCACTACAATCGACCCAGCAACAGTTAGGCAGCAAGTTAGCAGAATTACATGAAATAAAGCGAGATTATTTTGGCTGGCATCATGATAATTTTATCGGTAGTAACCAGCAAAAAAATACCAGGGATAATAACTGGGTAAATTTTTGGCAGGAACAGCGATTAACTGCACAGCTTAAATTGGCAGCAGACAATGGTTATACGGGTAAAATTCAATCGCAAGGTGAGAAGCTATGTCAGCTAATCCCTGTTTTTTTCTCTGATTACCAACCTCAAGCCTCTTTATTGCATGGCGATTTATGGTCCGGTAATGCAGCCGCAGATTTAGCTGGCCAAGCGATTATTTACGATCCAGCTTGCTATTATGGAGATCGAGAGGCGGATATAGCGATGACCGAATTATTTGGCGGATTTAGTGCAAATTTCTATGCAGCTTATAGTGAACACTGGCCTTTAGATTCAGGGTATAAAACACGAAAGAATTTATATAATTTATATCATATTCTGAATCACCTGAATTTATTTGGTAACGGTTATTTGCGTCAGGTAGAAGTGATGATGCAGCAATTAATAAGTGAAAGTACTTAAAAATTACGGCTAGAATTTGTATCTAGGGTATATTGCTCATGTGTACAAGCAAAATTGGTTGCTAGCCCTTGAAGAAGGGCTAGCAACCATGATTTTTCATCTGGGTTAAACAATACTACTCTGCAGTAGGTACTGCTTCTACTTCATCTACTGTTTCAGTGACAGTATCCGAGGTAGGTGTTATTTCTTCTACTGTGTCAGTGACAGTGTCAGTTGTTGGGGTTGCTTCCTCAGTGACTGTTTCAATAACAGCTACTGGTTCAGGTTGTTCGTCTGAAATAAGAATTTCAACTTTTGCATCTTTAAGTAGTGAATCTAGATAAGCCGTCATTTTTTGTCTTTGAACTAAAGGTTCTAGCTGTGCCTTAACTGCTTCAAATGGAGGTGGTGTTTGCTCTCTTGAATCTTCGCGTAAAATGACATGCCAGCCAAACTGAGTTTTAACCGGTGTTTCAGTATATTTGCCATTTTCTAAAGCAACCACGGCCGCTGAAAATTCTGGAACCATTTGCTTAGCAGCAAACCAGCCTAAATCACCGCCTTGTGTTTTGGACGGGCCGGTAGATTTTGTTTTAGCCAACTCTGCAAAATCAGCACCTTTATCAAGTTCAGCAATAATTAATACAGCCTCACTCTCTTCAGGTACTAAAATATGACTTGCTTTATATTCTGTTCCAGCAACTGCAGCGATTTGTTTATCATATTCAGCTTTTAGTTCAGAATCTGTAACAGGGTTTGCTTTCATGTAATCTTCAATAGCAAGCTGTGATAACAGCGCATTTTTCATCATGGCTAGACGTTCTTGTGTTTCAGGTGTCTGGTCAAGGTGCTTGCTTTCAGCTTGCTGAACTAATAACTTACGTCGTACGAGTTCATCTATAAGTTTCTCAGTTGGAATTTTTTGTCCACGAGCACGTTCGCTAACTTCTTCGGTCAAAGTTTCCAGAGCAAATTTGCTGATATATTGACCATTAACAACCGCAACTGCATCTTCTTTCTGAATGGTAGGTGAAGTAATGTTATTGGCATTTTGTTGACAAGCAGTTAATAAAACAGATCCTGCTAGTAAAAAAGGGATTACTTTTAATTTCATAATGGTCATTTTCCTCTAGTGTGACTCAGTTGGTGTGAAAGCATCTATACCCAGGGCATGAATTTCGTGTTTCATCAAATCGCCCAGGGCTTTATAAATTAGTTGGTGGCGCTGTACTAATGATTTACCTTCAAAAGCACTGGATACAATTCGCACATGATAATGGCCACCACCACTTCGAGCACCGGCATGGCCAGCGTGAGCCTGACTATTATCGGCTACTTCAAGTTGCTCGGGTGTTAAGGATACTGTAAGTAATGATTTAATTAAATCAACGGTCATTGTGGGAATACCTGCTTAAAAGGTTTAACGGAAACTTTTGCATAAACACCTGCATCAATATAAGGGTCATTATCAGCCCAGTTTTTTGCCGCTGTTAAATTATCAAATTCGGCAATGACCAGGCTGCCAGTAAAGCCTGTATCACCTGATGTGTTACTGTCAACGGCTGGGTGCGGGCCTGCGATGACGAGGCGACCTTCATTCTGAAGGGCCTGCAAGCGTTCTAGATGTGCAGGGCGTGCAGACATTCTTTTTTCCAGGCTTTCAGCAATATCCTCACTTAGGATAGCGTATAACATGATATTTATTCCTTTGATTCAGATTCCGTGTCAGGCATGAAGCGATACATAAAAATAACCTGTAGCAAAATAAAGACGGACATTAATGCAGGGACTCCAAAAGTTTTAAACTCAACCCAGGTTTCAGTATCGTAATTAAACATCACATAAATATTGATACAGCCAACACTAATAAAGAATAGCGCCCATACAAAATTTAAAATAGACCAGATTTTATTTGGTAATTCAATATTACCCCCCATCATTTTTTCAATAATGGTTTTTTTGCCGATAAAATGGCTGCCAAGAATGACTATGCCAAATAACCATTCAATAATGGTTAATTTCCATTTGATAAATTGCTCATCTTGCAAATATAAGGTTGCTCCACCCATGACAACCATTAAGCCTAAAGTAACCCACTGCATTGTTTCTACTTTTCTGTGCCTAAACCAGTTATAGCCAACCTGTACGAAGGTTGCGGCAATAACAACAGCAGTGGCAACAAATAAGTCGTAGGTTTTATAAGCGATAAAAAACAGGACGATAGGGAAAAAATCAAAAAGTAGTTTATTCATGAAAATAGAAGTGGGGACTGGTGAGTAAAAATCAATACTTTTATTGGGTAATGGAGATAAATTCTAAACATAATTGTTAACCAGAATGTTTTTAATTAAGCACCTAAGAATAAATGTCTGGCATAGGGCATATTATTCAAAAAAAAATTTATAACTAATAATGTCAGGTTTATAGGAAAACTTTTATGTGATTGTAGGTGTTTTTTTTACTTTTGTACATGATCTGCTTAGGCTTTCTGCTAGAATAAATCTTTTTTTTGGAGGGTAATCATGGACGTTAATACGCAAACGCAACTTGAAGCAGCCGCTTTTCGGCAATTAATAGTGCATTTACAAGAACATACAGAAGTACAAAATATTGATTTAATGAATTTAGCCGATTTTTGCCGTAATTGTCTGGCAAAATGGTATATGGCTGCTGCACAGGCAGAAGGCGTGCCTATGAATTATGATGTTGCGCGAGAATATGTTTATGGTATGCCTTATGACGAATGGAAAGATCAATTTCAAAAACAGGCAACCGCTGAACAACTCGCTATATTTGAAAGTAAAAAACAACAGTAATCAAGAGGGAATGTCATCCAGTTTGATGCCATTTTTTAGGTGTGGTATGTCATGAATGCAACACTTTAAAATTACTTTTCCATTAGCGACAACACTGAATTAATTGTTAGGGGAGACTGTTAAAAATTATGCCGATGCATATTCGAGCTCGCGTTTTATGCTCTGGAGTTGAGCAATATTACCGGGTATTTACTACTTTATTATTTCTTTTGGCAAATGAATCGCTTTTTTTATGTTGATAGTGAACAAACAATACAAAACCAGGCAAGATTAACGTTTAAGGAAATGGACAGAACGGGACGACTCACTAGCCTTCCTTATTAGTTCATTTTTGGATTATACTGTTCAGGTTTTATTTAACTGATTTTTAATGCTGTCCATAGCAGGCTAGAATCTACTTTACAAAATATAAATTTATGATCATTTTATGGACTGATGCACTGATTTATATACTTATATCGGTCATCACCTTACTTTTACTGAATTTACGCGGCAAAGAACATTTTGTACGCCCATGGGAAAAAATTACACATAACAGAACAGCAATGACTGCGCTAGTTTTTCTGGTATTTTTTCTGTTTATTGGTTTATTAGACTCAATACATTTTAGACCGAGTGGCAGTCAAAATAATGACATTATCAGTGTATTTGATTATTGGGCTAACCCGATACGTTTACGTCATGAAAAAACTTATTCTGCTCCTTTTTCGGCATATTTATACAGTAAGGAATTAATAATGGTCGCTGATCAGGCGCCTTATTGGGGGTACCCCCGCTTGGAATATGGGGGTAGTCATTTAAGTGATGTTCAAGCAGAAAAAATTGCTGATATATTACACAAAGCGTGGATCGGTTTTGTTAAAGGTTCGTCCGTTATCATAATCTTTTTTTATGCTTATCACTGGTTATGGCATCAAACGAGTTTTAATAATAAAACAGTCAATACGGTTTTTTCCACCCTTTTATTTTTGAGTACTCTCAGTTATATGTTAGTGGAGCTTTCTGCTGATTATCATGTGATGGGTACGGATAAAGTGGGAGAAGATGTTTTTTATCAGACACTTAAAAGTATCCGCACAGGGTTGGTGATAGGCTCTTTAACCACGCTTATTATGCTGCCTTTAGCTATAATTTTCGGTATTTTAGCGGGTTTTTTTCGCGGCTGGGTAGATGATATTATTCAGTATGTTTACACTACGTTAAACTCAATTCCCGGGGTATTGCTAATTGCCGCATCTATTCTAATGGTACAAGTGTATATGGCGAACCATCAGGAGCAGTTTACCAGTCTGGTGGTGCGAGCCGATATGCGCCTGCTATTTCTTTGTTTAATTTTAGGTGTGACTAGCTGGACCGGCCTGTGTCGTATGCTCCGCGCGGAAACCTTAAAGTTGCGTGAAATGGAATATGTACTGGCTGCACAGGCATTAGGTGTTCCTCGCTATGCTATTTTGTATCGTCATATTCTGCCCAATGTGATGCATATCGTACTTATTTCTGTGGTCCTGGATTTCAGTTCTTTGGTGCTGGCCGAAGCGGTGTTGTCATACGTCAATATCGGCGTTGATCCAACGACTTATAGCTGGGGAAACATGATAAACGGTGCACGTCTGGAAATGGCACGTGAGCCAATAGTCTGGTGGTCATTGTCGGCATCTTTTGTGTTTATGTTTACCCTGGTTCTTGCGGCAAATCTATTTGCAGATAGTGTGCGAGATGCTTTTGATCCGAGGCTTGCGCAATCATGAGCACGCCTTTATTAACTGTTGAAAATCTGCAATTAAGCTTTGCTACGGAGCGTGTCATTAAGGGTATTAGCTTTTATATTAATAAAGGTGAAACCTTTGCCTTGGTAGGTGAGTCTGGCTCTGGAAAATCTCTGGCAGCACTTTCAGTTATACGACTACACCCTGCTCAAGCTACTTTGCAGGCTGATAGCATACAGCTTGCAGATATTGATATATTACGTACTCCTGAAGCCGATTTATGTCGTGTTCGTGGACAGCGTGTCGCTATGATATTCCAGGACCCGATGAGCTCTCTCAATCCTGTAATGAGCATTGGTCAGCAAATCGCAGAAACCATACAGCTGCATTTTTCTTTAACTAAAGCACAATGCTCTGAAAAAGTTCTGCTTCTTTTAGAACAAGTCGGCATTCCTGATGCATCACGACGCATTAATGAATATCCACATCAATTGTCGGGAGGGCAACGTCAGCGGGTAATGATTGCGATTGCTCTGGCAGGTGAGCCGGACTTATTGATTGCCGATGAACCTACGACTGCTTTGGATGTCACAATTCAAGCGCAGATATTACAATTATTAAAGAAAATTCAGCAGGAAAATGGCATGGCTTTATGGCTAATCAGTCATGATCTGGCACTGGTGTCGAATATGGCTGATCGGGTTGCAGTAATGCAATCCGGCCGTATTGTTGAAGTCGCAGAGAATAAAGATATTTTTAGTCATGCTCAACATCAATATACGCAAAAATTACTCAATGCCTTGCCAGATATAAATTATCGTGCAGAAAAAGCAAAGCCGGAATCAACTGCTATTCTAAAATTAACCGGTTTTAAAGTGTATTATCCCATTAGAAAAGGATTGTTTAAGCGCATTGTCGATCATGTTAAAGCCGTTGATGATGTGAGTTTTACACTAGAAGCAGGTAAGACTTTAGCATTAGTGGGTGAATCCGGTTGTGGTAAAACAACCTTAGGAAAAGGGCTCTTAAATCTGCTTCCCAGCACGGCAGGACAGGTTGAGTTTGCCGGGGTAGATCTAGCATCTCTTTCAAGTGAAGAACTACGCGCGCAACGTTCAGCGATGCAAATTGTCTTCCAGGACCCCTTTGCTGCGATGAACCCAAGAATGCTGATCGTGGATATTATTGCTGAAGGACTCCGGACTTTGCATGCTGAGTTAGAGGAGTCAGAGTGCATTGTTATTGTATCCGGCTTATTAAAACAAGTAGGCCTGGATGAAACGGCACTATATCGTTACCCGCATGAATTCTCAGGCGGACAAAGACAAAGGATTTGTATTGCCCGTGCCTTGGCTGTTAAGCCTAAGTTAATTGTTTGCGATGAGCCGACCTCAGCTTTAGATGTCTCGGTACAAAAACAAATTATTGCATTATTAAAGCATCTACAGCAAACTGAAAATATAAGTTACTTATTTATTACTCATGATCTTGCCGTAGTTGCTGAAATAGCCGATGAGATTGCTGTCATGTATCAAGGTAAAATTGTTGAGTATGGCACAGTCGATCAAGTATTAAGGCATGCTGAACACCCGTATACGCAAAAACTGTTAAGTGCTGTGCCAGTGTTAATGCATTGATAGTTAAAGAGACCTCAAGCTCTTTTCTTTTCATAATTGCGGACCATTTCAATTGTCCCGAATTCATATAATAACTGCAACACCTCTTTAAAGGGTTAGATGGTATAGTTTCCGTCGACTAAAACCTGAAACTAAAAAGAGGTGCTCAATGAACACGTTTAACCATCTAACCCAAGAGGAAAGATTTTACATTTATACGCAACTAAAACAAGGCGTTTCTAAGAATCAAATAGCCATCACATTGGGGCGTCATAAATCGACTATTGGACGTGAAATTACGCGTAATACAGGTCAGTGTGGTTATCGTTACAAGCAAGCTGAGAGAATAGCTAAACAACGCCATATTGATAAGCCCAAAAACATCAAGATGACGGCTGAGTTACAACAGATAATAACGCCTTTAATCAAAGAGAAATGGAGCCCTGACTGTATTTCAGGACGCTTAAAACAACAAGGTAAGGACTCCGTCAGTCATGAGACTATTTACCGTTATATTTTAGCTAACAAAGCAGCCGGTGGCGATTTGTATACTTATTTGAGGCATCAAGCCAAACCTTATCGTAAGCGATATGGAAAAAATGATTATCGCGGAACGATACCCAGCCGTGTTGATATTGATGAGCGACCACAAGTGGTTGATGATAAAACGCGTTTAGGTGATTGGGAAGCAGATACTGTTATCGGTAAAGGACATAAAGGCGTATTGGTGACGCTGACTGAACGGGTCTCAAAGCTCAACTTCGCCATCTCAATTGAGCGTAAAGAATCTGAATTAACGAAAGAGGCGATTATCAATGCTCTTGAGCCTTTTAAACGTTGGGTTCACACGATTACCTTTGATAATGGACGTGAGTTTTGTGGGCATGAAGCCATTGCAAAAACACTTGACTGCGGCACTTATTTTGCCAAACCGTATCATTCGTGGCAACGAGGTTTAAATGAAAACCACAATGGCTTATTAAGGCAATACTTCCCTAAAAAAGAACCTTTGGATAAGGTAACTCAAGATGAGGTTGATAGTGCCATTACAGCACTTAATCATCGTCCAAGAAAAGGGTTAAATTACAGAACTCCATGGGAAGTATTTTGCCAAATAACGGGGGTTGATATAAATAAATCACAGGGTGTTGCATTAATTGCTTGAATTCGCGTGTCATTCACAGGCAAAGTTTTACTGAATTGCGGATATCAAACAGAAATATGTAATGAACGCCCGCTTAAGGATAATGCACTTTCGTGAATTGCTTCAGAGAGAGTCGGGTGGGCATGGATTGTCCGTGCCAGATCTTCAGCGGTTGCCGAAAACTCCATTGCTAAAACAGCCTCGGCTATTAATTCAGAGGCCAGAAAACCGATGATATGAACGCCTAATATGACTTCTGTATCAGCCTGCATAATCATTTTCACCATACCTGACGTTGTGCCCTTAATTTGCGAGCGACTGGTTGAGCTGAAAGGGAAGTTGCTGGTCTTGATATTCTCGCCTATGGCAAGCAGGTCTTGTTCCGTTTGACCTACCCAGGCAATTTCAGGGTCGGTATAAATGACATTAGGAATAGTGTGATAGTTAATCGGGGATTGCTGGCCTGCGATCAGTTCAGCGACAAAAATTCCCTCTTCAATACCTTTATGCGCTAACATTGGTCCTGATAATGTCAGGTCACCTATTGCATAAACGCCCGGTAGTGTTGAACAGCAATTCTCGTCGACATGCACAAAGCCTTCTTCATCGAGCAGCAAATCTGCGGATGCTGCTATGAGAGTTTCCGTATTGGGTTTTCTGCCTGAAGCGACTACCAGTTTTTCAAAAAAACATTGATGTCGTCCTTGCTTGTCTTCATATTCCACATTTACCTGGTTTTGTTCTATATTAGTGGAAATAACCCGTGCGCCCAGACGAATATCCATGCCTTGTTTACAGTAGAGTTTAAAAGCTTCATCAGATATTTCCTGATCAGCCATGGTCATAAAAGATTCTTGTGCTTCAAGCAGAACCACTTTTGTACCTAATTTATTCCAGATACCAGCCAGCTCGATACCTATTGCGCCGGCACCAATAATTCCCAGTGTCTTTGGGACACTTTGTAAATTCAATGCCTTTTGCACATCAATAATAAATTCATTGTCTATCGGGGCGAATTTCAGCTCCACAGGGCTAGAGCCTGCAGCAAGAATGATTTTATCAGCGGTAATGACTTTGGGTAAGTTGTCGCTAAAGGGAATTATTTCTACTCGATTAGGATTGATAAGTTGAGCATGGGCTTTAATGGTTTTAACTTTATTATCGATAAATATTTGTTCCACTTGTTGATTTAATAAGGCAACTATAGCTTCTTTGCGCTTCTGCATTTTGGGAATATCAGCCTTTATATTGTCTGCACTGATACCATGATCAGCCAGGCCATGATTGGCTAGATGAAATAATTTAGCTGACTCTAATAGTGCGACGGCAGAAATACATCCTCCATTGACATAATTGCCACCAAGACAAGGAGTAGATTTTTTTGAGTCCCAATTATCAATACAAGCCGTTTTAAGACCAAGTTGAGTAGCGCGGGTCGCCGCAACATATCCTGCGGGTCCGGCACCTATGACAATAACATCGAAATCATTTTTTTGTTGAGACATGAGGTAATCCTAACTTAAATATTAAGTAGTAAATGAGCAGGCGATTCCAGACCTTCTTTAATTGCATATAGAAACTGCACTGCATCACGTCCATCTACCAGGCGATGATCATAAGATAAAGCAAGATACATGATTGGGCGAATAACAATTTCCCCGTTTTCTACGATGGGTCGCTCGGTAATTGCATGCATACCTAAAATTGCACACTGTGGCGGGTTTAGAATAGGAGTAGACAGCATAGAGCCAAAAATACCTCCATTGGTAATTGTGAAAGTGCCACCATTGAGTTCTTCATAAGTAAGTTTACCGGCTTTGGCTTTCTGGCCAAAATCAACAATATTCTTTTCAATACCCGAGAAATCGAGCTGATCTGCATCACGTAACACAGGCACTATCAAACCACGGGGGGAAGATACAGCGATTCCCACATCATAATAACCATGATAAATGATATCTTCACCATCAATGGAAGCGTTAATAGCAGGAAAGCGCTTAAGTGCTTCGATCGAGGCTTTAATAAAAAAGGACATAAAGCCCAATTTAACATCGTGTTTAGCAATAAAACGCTCCTGGTACTGCTTACGCAGGTTAATTACGCTTTGCATATTTACCTCATTGAAGGTAGTCAACATGGCCGCGTTTTGCTGCGCCTGCAATAAACGTTCCGCGACTTTAGCACGTAAACGCGTCATAGGTACACGTTGTTCAGGACGTGCACCGTTAGTATTTAACAGTGGGCTAACCTGATTAACAATGGATTCTTTTTCCGGTGCTGCGGGTTCTGGATCTATTTTTGCTTCAGGGAGAGCGGGAGGTGTTGAGTTTTGTGCTAAATAATCTATTACATCACTTTTGGTGAGGCGACCACCTTTACCCGTACCTGTAATCATGGCTGGGTCGAGATTATTTTCAAAAATAATATGCCGTACAGCAGGACTTAACGGGATATCACTATTTGTAACTTCGGTCTTGGCGGGTTCTTGCACTGGATCCTGAGTTGCTGATTCAGTTTCAGTTTCAGTGTTAATTTTAGCCAGCAAATCACCACTGACGACCAGACTCCCGTCTTGTACAAGTATTTCACTTAATACGCCTGAGATCGGGGAAGGAACTTCAAGTACTACTTTATCAGTTTCCAGATCTACCAGATTATCGTCTTTCTGAATAGTGTCACCTACTTGTTTATGCCAGGTGATTAAAGTCGCATCTGCAACTGATTCGGGTAAAGCTGGAACGCGTATTTCAATGCTCATGATGTTTTCCTTGCTGCAGCAGCTTGGCCGTATAAAGCCATTTCTACAACTTCTTTTTGTTGTTCTAAATGTTTGGCCAAATTACCGACAGCCGGTGATGCAGACGCCTGGCGACCACAGTAAATTAGTTTCAAATGATCAGGTTTGAATATATAAAAATTATGTCGTGATTGATACCAGGCACCTTGATTTTGAGGCTCTTCCTGGCACCAGATGACTTTTTCTAAATTGGGGTACTTGGTAAATTCTGCGGAATAGTCTCTAATCGGGAAAGGATATAATTGCTCAATTCTCACTATGGCGACGTTATCTGGATTATTCTGGGTTCGTGCTTCTAGCAAATCATAATAAACTTTACCCGAACAAAGTATTAACCGGGTAACTTTGTTAGCATCTATTGTTGTATCTATCTCGGAAATAACCGTATGAAAATGGCCATCAACCAGATCTTCCAGAGTTGAAACAGCCGCTTTATGCCTTAATAAACTTTTCGGCGACATAACAATAAGTGGTTTACGGTAATCACGTATCACTTGTCTGCGTAATAAATGAAATATCTGTGCCGGGGTTGACGGTATGCAAACCTGCATGTTCTGGTCAGCACATAATTGTAAATAGCGCTCCAGACGGGCAGATGAATGTTCCGGACCTTGTCCTTCCATACCATGAGGCAAGAGCATGACCAGCCCCGATAAACGTCCCCATTTGCTTTCACCAGAACTAATAAACTGGTCTATTAATACTTGTGCGCCATTTGCAAAATCACCAAACTGAGCTTCCCATATAGTTAAAGTTTCAGGAACTGTTGAACTGTATCCATATTCAAAGCCTAAAACACCCGCTTCAGATAGAATTGAGTCAAAAATTTGTGCATGGCCTTGTTTAATATCCAGGTGCTTAACAGGAATATAGGATTCTCCATTGATTTGATTATGCAAAATAATATGCCGATGAAAAAAGGTACCACGCCCAACATCCTGCCCCACCAAACGCACATTGAATTGATTCATAAGCAGGGTTGCATAAGCCATGTTTTCAGCAAAACCCCAGTCTAATGGCATTGCTCCAGCCGCCATTTTGCGTCGATTTTCCATAATTTTAGAAACCCGAGGATGTAATTCAAATCCTGGTGGTAAACGTTGAGACTGGTTATTACAAAAGCGTATCCGTTCCAGAGGAACCCTGGTATCACAAGATATATCCCATTGTTGGCCGACATACTTGTCCCAAAGCTTGGAATAGGAGTAGTTGGAATCAATAATGGGGCGTGAAACCGTTTCACCTGTATCCAGTAGATCCTGATAGGACTGCTCCATGTCCTGCACCTGTTGTTCGGTTAAAAACTTCTGTTTAATCAGTTTGCTAGCATACAGCGAGCAAGTAGTGGCTAAGGAATTGATTTTTTTGTACATCATTGGCTGAGTGGTCGATGGTTCATCGGCTTCATTATGACCACGGCGACGATAGCAAATAAGATCGATAACGACATCTTTGTTAAAAGTAGCACGGTAATCAATGGCCATTTGAGTGACAAAAAGTACGGCTTCGGGATCATCGCCATTCACATGAAACACGGGTGCCTGAATCATATTCGCAACATCGGTGCAATACAGTGTAGACCGTGCATCGAATGGATTGCTGGTGGTAAACCCTATCTGATTATTAATTACAATATGAATTGTACCTCCGTTATCAAATGCGCGAGTTTGTGCCATATTCAAAGTTTCCATAACAATGCCTTGTCCAGCAAAAGCAGCATCACCATGAATAAGAATAGGAATTACCTTGTTTTTACTGTCTTTTCCATATCTATCCTGACGAGCTTTAACAGAGCCTTCGACGACAGGATTGATAATTTCTAAATGCGATGGATTAAATGCCATAGTCACATGCGCAAATCCGCCATCAGTCTGCATATTTGAAGAAAAGCCCATATGATATTTGACATCCCCGGTAATCACGCCCCGATCAGTTGTAGCAGTGCCTTTAAATTCACTAAAAAGTTGCGCAGGATTTTTGCCTAGTATATTAATCAGTACATTTAGGCGACCTCTATGAGCCATGCCAATAACGATCTCTTTGGTATCATGTTTGCCCGAGCGTTGAATAATTTCATCCAGAATAGGGATAAGGCACTCACCACCTTCCAGTGAAAAGCGTTTTTGGCCGACAAAATTACGATGCAGGTATTTTTCTATGCCTTCTGCAGCGATTAATTGCTGTAATAACCAGATCCTTTTTTTATTATCAAGATCTTCGCCTGGCTTTGAACCCTCCAGATGGTTTTTAATCCAGCGCTTAATGTCGGCATCAAAGATATGCATATATTCAGTACCAACATTGCCGCAATAAATTTCTTTTAACGTGGCGATAATTTTTTTTAAGGGTAAACGATCTACACCATATAAGGTTCCGGTATCGAATAAAGTATCCATATCAGGTTCAGATAAACCATAATAATTCGGATCCAGATCGGGTACATGACGGTGGATTTCACCCAGCGGATTATTGGTCGCCATTTCATGTCCATGCGAACGAAAATGATTAATCAAACGTGCCACTGATGATTGTTTTTTGACGCTTTCTTCAGTAAATCCTTGTAATTCAGCAATGCGTGATGAGTTAGACGAAGCAAGCAGGGCAAAACGTTCTACGACCGGGCTGTGTGCAATATCGCGTTTATTGTGTGTCTGTGGTAATTGCGAGAATTTTTCACGCCAGGTTTTTTCAATGGAATCAGGATCTTCCAGAAACTGTTCGTACAAATCTTCTATATAAGGTGCATTACTTCCATAGAGAGCAGAGGTATCTTGAAAAAATTTAAGCAAGTCACTCATGAAAAAATCCAGTTAATCGTACAAGTTGCGGTATGTTTAACTGTATATTACCAAGAAAGTTTAACTTGGTGAAAGGCTTAGTGAAATAAAATTCAATACCGGAGTTTTAATAGCTGGCTAGAGTGCTTAATGATGTATCGTTTTTTTCTAAAGGCCTGTAGGATGTGGCGTTAACCCTGCAGCATGGCATAATAATCAGCTTAATGCGACATCTACATTATTTGCACTGATAAAGTAATAGCTGCGTAGTCAGTCGCTAAAAAAATAATTTTCCAGATTTAATTAAACCTGAATCAATTACTAATGAACAACTCTGATAAACAATGGCAATTCTGGATTGATCGTGGCGGCACATTTACAGATATTGTTGCACGGGCACCCGATGGCCAGTTAATAAGCCATAAGTTACTTTCTGAAAACCCTGAACAGTATAAAGATGCGGCCTTACAGGGTATTAAGGAATTGCTGGAGCAAGATAATAATCAACATACTCAGGAGATTTCAACGCTAAAAATGGGTACCACCGTGGGGACTAATGCGCTGTTAGAACGACAAGGTGAGCCAACCGTATTATTGATTACCCAGGGGTTTAAAGATTGTTTACGCATTGCCTATCAGAATCGCCCTGATATATTTGCCTTAAATATTCAGTTGCCGGAATTGCTTTATCAACAAGTGATTGAAGTTGAAGAAAGGCTGAATATACATGGAGTGATTCTAACGCCTTTGAATAAACTTCTGGCAGAACAGCAATTAAAAGCAGTCTATCAACAAGGTTTCCGTTCTATGGCTATCGTGTTAATGCACGCGTGGGCATACCCAGAGCATGAACTGCAGTTAGCTAAGCTGGCTGAGAAGATAGGCTTTAAACAAATTTCAGTTTCACATCAGGTCAGTCCGTTTAGCAAAATTGTCAGTCGGGGTGATACCACAGTAGTCGATGCTTATTTATCGCCTTTATTAAGACGTTATGTAGAACAAGTCAGTAAAGACTTAGATAAGTACTCAGAGCAGTCTAGTGATAAAACTCAGTTGTTGTTTATGCAATCCAATGGAGGATTAACAGATGCAAAGAGCTTTCAAGGCAAAGATAGTATTTTATCTGGGCCTGCCGGAGGAATAGTCGGCGCCATTGCCACGGCTGAGCAAGCAGGTTTTAACAAAATCATAGCATTCGATATGGGCGGTACCTCAACCGATGTCGCACATTATGCAGGTGAATTAGAACGTAGCTTTGAAACTGAAGTCGCAGGGGTAAGAATGCGTGTGCCTATGATGAATATTCATACCGTTGCGGCTGGCGGAGGATCCATTTTATTTTTTGATGGCATGCGTTATCGGGTAGGACCCGATTCAGCAGGTGCAAATCCAGGCCCTGCGAGTTATCGTAGAGGAGGCCCACTAACAGTTACCGATGCTAATTTGATGCTAGGTAAATTGCCGGTATTCCCCGCTGTATTTGGTGAAAATGCTGATTTAACGTTAGATATCGATAAGGTAAGACAATTATTTACTGAATTGTCAAATCAGATACAAAATGCTACCGATGAACAGAAAAGTCCTGAGCAGGTTGCTGAAGGCTTTATAAGTATTGCTATTGAAAATATGGCCAATGCCATTAAAAAGATTTCAGTACAAAAAGGATATAACGTCGCAGAATATACTTTATGTTGCTACGGTGCGGCGGGTGGGCAACATGCTTGCAAAGTCGCAGACCGCTTAGGTATGCAACAGATAATGTTGCATCCTTTTGCCGGGGTGCTATCAGCATATGGTATGGGGCTTGCCGATTATAGATTATTAAAAGATAAAGCTTTAGAACAGAACTGGGATGAACTGAGTTATACAAAGCTGAAAGAGTTTTTTGCGATATTGCAGCAACAGGGGCAAGCGGAAATGCGCGCGCAATCTCCCAATTTGCAGTCTTTAGAGTTTGTTGCTTCTGTGCATTTACGTTATTTAGGAACAGATACTGCTTTAGTGGTTGCATTTGCTGATAAACCAACTATGTTTAACGCATTTGAACAGGCTTATCGAAAACAGTTTGGTTTTGTGTATAAGCATAAACCCCTGATTATTGAGTCTTTGTGTTTAGAAGTGATTGCAAAAAATGAATCGCTGACACAGTCAGTATATTTAAATAATGACGTGCAAGAGCAAAAAGGCATCGCCTTTATGTATACCCAGATGTTCAGTGATAATGCTTATCATGCAACACCGGTCTATCAGCGTCATGAACTTGTAACAGGCCAGGTTATAAAAGGAGCTGCTATCATTATTGAAGCAACATCTACTACGATTATTGAGCCAGACTGGCAAGCACAAGTGAGTGCACAACAAGACTTGATTTTAACGCGTAGTTGTTACAAACAACGTCAGCTTGCTATCGGTACTTCTGTTGATCCGGTGATGTTAGAGATTTTTAATAAGTTGTTTATGTCGATTGCAGAACAAATGGGGTTTGTGCTGCAAAATACGGCCTATTCGGTCAATATTAAAGAGCGCCTGGATTTTTCCTGTGCTTTGTTTAATGCACAAGGCGAGTTAATCGCTAATGCGCCACATATTCCTGTGCATTTAGGCTCAATGGGGGAAAGTGTACTCGCCTTACTGAAAAACCAATCTATTAACATTCAAGCCGATGAGGTGTATTTAATTAATTCACCCTATCATGGTGGTAGCCATTTGCCTGATATTACCGTTGTTACGCCGGTTTTTGAACAGCAGAAATTATTATTTTTCGTGGCCTCAAGAGGGCATCATGCTGATATAGGGGGGATTAGTCCTGGCTCAATGCCCGCACATAGTAAAACCATAGATGAAGAAGGATTACTGAGTGCCGGGATGAAAATTGTCATCAAGGATGAATTTCAAGAACACATTGTTCGTGAGTGGTTAACGTCTAGTCACTATCCTGCGCGTAACGTTGAGCAGAATATGGCTGATTTACAAGCGCAAATTGCGGCCAATAATAAAGGCCGGCAAGAGCTCGAAATAATGGTTGCACATTATTCCCTGACAACCGTATTAAGTTATATGCAACATGTGCAAAATAATGCGGCAGAGTCGGTGCGCCAGATATTAGGCACATTAAACAATGGCTGTTTTGAAAATGTCATGGACAATGGCGCAAAAATTGTCGTTTCAATTGACGTTAATCAACAACAAAAAACGGCAACAGTTGACTTTACAGGGACAAGTGCACAATTACACAGTAATTTTAATGCTCCTGCCGCTGTCTGCAAAGCGGCAGTCTTATATGTTTTTCGCACCTTGGTTAAAGATGACATTCCTTTAAACGCAGGCTGTCTGCAACCTTTGAACATCATTATTCCGGAAAATTCAATGTTAAATCCCCAATACCCTGCAGCAGTTGTTGCGGGTAATGTTGAAACTTCGCAATATATAGTTGATTGTCTGTATGGCGCCTTAGGAATTCTAGCCAGTTCGCAAGGAACCATGAATAACGTCACTTTTGGCAATCAGGAATATCAGTATTATGAAACGATATGTGGTGGTGCCGGTGCGAGTGCTGATTTTGATGGCTGTGATGCAGTGCATATACATATGACCAACTCCAGAATCACTGATCCCGAAGTTTTAGAATGGCGATTCCCGGTTATATTAGAAGAATTTTCCATTCGCAAAAATAGTGGCGGGGCAGGCAAGCATCATGGTGGTAATGGAGTAACCCGGAAAATTACATTTTTAAGTCCCATGATAGTGAGTATATTATCCAGTCATCGTCTAAGACCTGGTTTTGGTTTGCAGGGTGGATTAGCAGGCAGTTTAGGGCAGAATACAGTAAAGCGATATAACGGGGAAATAGTCAATCTTGAAGGGTGCGCTGAAATTAACATGCAGCAAGGCGATACCCTGATTATTAAAACACCGGGTGGAGGTGGCTTTGGTAAGCTATAAGGAGAATTTTCTTGGTTCATAACAGACTAAAATCAGGCAAGAGTACTGTGCAAATATTAGGGTTAATTCTAGGTCCGTTGCTTTTTATAGGCACCTTGTTATTTAGCAATATTGCCCCGGAAAACCCGGTGTTAATCCGGATGATAGCAGTGACTCTGCTGATGGTAGTCTGGTGGATCACCGATGCGATTCCTCTGTTTGCGACTGCGCTATTGCCGATGATTTTTTATCCTTTGCTGGGTATTCTAAAAAGTACGGCCACTGCACCTATTTATTTTAATAGTATTATTTTTCTGTTTCTGGGCGGCTTTATGATTGCCCTGACTATGGAAAAGTGGAATCTGCATAAACGCATTGCATTATTTATAATAAAAATTATTGGCGGCGGGCCGCACAGAATCATCCTGGGATTTATGCTTGCCTCGGCATTTTTGTCAATGTGGATATCCAATACAGCGACTGCAATTATGATGGTGCCGATAGGATTAGCCATAGTCTTGCAGTTGGAAGAGGATTTTGGCGTGGTTGAAACCGGGAAATTTACCACCTGTTTAATGTTGGGCATTGCCTACGCATGTTCCATAGGCGGTATCGCTACTTTGGTAGGTACTCCGCCTAATCTCTCTTTTGTGCAGATCTTTCATATCACTTTTCCTGCGGCGGAACCGATTGCGTTTGGCGACTGGATGCTGATGGCCTTTCCCATTTCTGTACTTATGCTGCTTGTCGTCTGGCTAATGCTGAGCAAAATATTGTTTCGCATCCCTGCCAGGCTCAGAATTGATCAGAAGATTATTAATCAGGAATATGTCGCTTTGGGCCCTATGCGTTATGAGGAAAAAGCGGTAATGATTATCTTTTCTTTAACAGCTGTTCTGTGGGTGTTTAGAAAAAGTTTAAATCTTGGTTTTGTTACCCTGCCTGGCTGGTCGCAATTGCTGCCTTATCCGGCATTAGTTGATGATGCTACAGTGGCTTTAACGATGGCTATGTTGATGTTTATTATTCCAGCCCAAAATAAGAGTGTTAAGAGTGCTACCTTAATGGGCGCGGACGTTGTTAATAAACTTCCCTGGAATATTGTTTTACTTTTTGGTGGCGGGTTTGCACTGGCAAAGGGCTTTCAAGTCACGGGACTTTCTGCATTTATAGGTAATCAATTTAGCGGACTTGCTGGAACGCCACCATTAATGATGATTTTATCTATCTGTTCGGGCATAATATTTTTAACCGAGCTGACTTCAAATACCGCGACGACTGAAATGATTCTTCCTGTTTTAGCCTCGGTAGCTGTCGCGATGCACACTAATCCATTATTGTTAATGATTCCGGCAACGCTGTCAGCGTCATGTGCGTTTATGTTTCCCGTTGCTACACCGCCGAATGCGATTGTTTTTGGCAGTGGGCGAGTTAAAATTTCTGATATGGTCAGGGCAGGGATCTATATTAATATTGTAGGTATTTTGCTTATCTCACTTTTATTTTATCTCATTGGCACAGCTGTTTTTTTAATAGATCTTGATGTTTTTCCTGCCTGGGCAGAGACAGAATAGAGAATTGTTGCGTCCATAAGAACATAGGCGGGATAGGGCAGGCGTTGCATGCCTAAGGGAGCATCTAGAAACCTGAAATTCCATACCAATTCATTTAAAAGTAAAAATGGGCTGTATTGACAGCAAGCCCCTCTGCTTGTTCTTTCCGTAGCAGGCTTTCTATTCGCGGACAGCCTCTTAAGTAGGGGTTATGAAGCTATACAGGTCAGATCAGAAATTCGGTATATTTTGAAGTTGACATATCTTATTATCGAATGGTCTAACAGGTGTAAAACTTCTTTGGCATTTTTCGGCCTGACTTCTTCAATATCAATAATAGGTTTGTTCAGCAGAAGAGCGTGAGTATGAGCTAATAAGTTATTATTTTTAGCAAAAGGATTGTAATATAAGACAGAAGATAATTTCTCATTAATGTCCGTCATTTTTGGATCGTTATGATCGCTGACTACCGCTGTAATGGCTAAATTAACATTGTCTTCGATATAATCTTTTTCAGTATAATATTCCTGTGCGTTTTTGAAAATATTTTCATGATGAATTGGGGCTCTGGTAATCGATTTTGCATAGACTTTTGATAGCTCAACGCAGCCGACAACGGCAAACGGGCATTGAATCTTATCAAAAATGGCTTGATATAGATCAGCTAAGGTTAGCTGACCCTCAAAAGAGAAAAATTTTGCATTCAAATTGGGCTTAGTTCCTTTCGGAATAAGAAATATTCCCGAAGTAACAAATTCAGGCCCCCACATTAATGGATCACGCTCCGAACGGCTGATATCGGTTCGGCTGGAGTAGATCATACCATTCAGCAAAATGCTCTCACCTAAATTAAATATTCCCTGCGGTGAAGCCAGTTCAAAGCCATATTCAAAATCACTCGCTAAAAACCTTCTATTGATCAGGTTTTCAGGAATAACGCCTTCGATAACATTATTGACATGACCAATATAAGCTAATGTTTCATAGTGCTCATTGAGTTCGGTGATTTTAAACATAATCTGTTCTATTAATAAAGGTTAGGAAAAGGAGGTATATACGTAATCAGGAAGAAAAAGATTGAAAGTTAGAGCAAACTGATTTTTTTGAATAAATTATGTAATTAAAATTACTTGGCAGGTTCATTTAGATAAAGCCCCATTGGGGCTTACATGAGGTACTAACTCCCCTTTGAAGGAGTTACCTAAAACCACCCGCTACGCGTGTGATACTTGATTTGTTTTGCAACACCGAAGACGGACAAAAAGACAAGTTAGTCGCCTAAGTTATTTCGTGTACGTTCCTTAAGTTTCTTAGCCAGGGTTAACATGATTGATCAACCAAAATCAGGGTCGTGGGCATCAAGAAACATCATTGAATTGTCACTATAATCGATGGCAACATCAATAAGAGTTGGTGATTGAACTGCTTGAGCCTTCACTAAAGTTGTGACAATATCATTCGGGTCTCTGATCACATATCCTTTGGCTCCAAAGGATTCAGCAAATTTCGGTATATTGATAGCGCCAAAGTTAACACCGGAAGTTCGATTGTATTTCATTATCTGCTGCTCTTTGACCATGTTATAGCCGCCGTCTGTCCAGATAAAATGAGTGAACTGAATTTTTTCTCTCACGGAGGCCTCTAATTCCATTGCAGAAAAAAGAAAACCGCCATCGCCGGAGATACTGATCACCTTTTTCTTCGGCACGGCTAATTTAGTCGCGAGTGCCCATGGTAAGGCGACTCCAAGTGTTTGTTGGCCATTGCTGAAGAGTATCTGATGTGGGTAGTTAGAGATGAGGTATCGTGCTAACCACATATAAACGGAACCGATGTCGCAACAGATGACAGTATCCTGATCAATTACCTTGTTTAACTCGTGAATAAATCTTAAAGGGTGAATGGTATTGCCTTTGCCAATTTTATTTTTGCCGCTATTGATAACGACGTTTAACTCATTTTGCAGCTCAGGGTAAGATACATGATTAACGGTTGAGGTCTTTTCAGTCACTAAATTGATATTGTCATGAATATTACCAAGCAGCTCTAATGATGGCTGGTATTGATTATGAATGTTGGCGGCAATCGAATCGATATGGATAATATTCTTATCCTCATTTGCATTCCATACTTCAGGGTCATATTCTACTAAATTAAAACCGATGGTAATAATCAAGTCAGATTTGGCGATCAGTCGATCACCTGGCTGGTTTTTAAAGAGTCCTACCCGACCATAAAAACAGTTCATTAGATCTTTGGGGATAACCCCCGCGCCCTGATAAGTACAGACCACCGGAATCCGGTGTTTTCTGACTAAATGTTGAATGGCCGATACGTTTTCAGGAAGCGTTGCCTCTTCACCAAGTAGTAACATAGGTGAAGAGGCTCTGGATAATGCTTCGGAGGCCTTATCAATATTGACTAAAGTCGCATGGCCATAACAGATATTAGCCACAGCGCGAGAGGGTTTGGCATTGCTTTCCATCATGAGAACATCTTGCGGCAAACTGATGAAGCAGGCGCCTGATCGTGCAGCAGTTGCAATACGAAATGCATTGGCAAAGGCTTCAGGCACAGTTTCAGGGGTGGTGACTTCAATGCTTGATTTAGTGACAGGGGCTAAAAGCCTGGCATTATCGGTATTTTGATGGGTCTCTTTAAACTTCATACTAAGTGGGACATTACCCGCAATGGCAATGACCGGGTCGCCCTCAGTCGTTGCCGTTAGTAGTCCGGTTGTTAAATTAGCCGCACCAGGACCTGAAGTAACCAAAACGACACCTGGCTTGCCGGTTCTTCTACCATAAGCTGCCGCCATAAACGCAGCATTCTGCTCGTGGCGACAGACAATCAGTCTGATTTTAGAGTCAACCAGTGCGTCGAAAACAGTATCAATCTTGGCACCGGGAATGCCAAAAATAATTTCAACGCCCTGGTTCTCAAGGCACTTAACGACTAAATATGCTGTTTTTATCGACATATGCAGGATTTTTTTATATTAAATTGATAGGGATTTTATCGTACTTTTCTAAACAATGAAATTGATGAAAAGTCAGGATTGAGCGAATCACTAAAACAGAGGGCATTGTCCCTCCCGCTTCTCGCGTTTCCTTGTTGCGATAAATGAATGCCGGCAACTCGCTATCACTTCCATCCGGCAAGAGCTTGGCGTTCATTTGGTTTCCTTAATCGAGCAAGGTCGATAATCCCAGCGGGTGAAAGTCCTGCTCTGGGATAAGGCACAATCAAAGGGGGCGGGTGGCTGACGATTCTTTTTGGTAACTTATTTGCCAATAAATTCGCAATTCGGGACCTGAACATCCCTCTGCTTTCCGCTTTCCCACGCACAGAGCGTGGGAACGGATAAAATGCGGTGGCGTGTATTCGCTTGGTGCATAACATATACGAATAATTATTCAAAATCCATTACACTGCCCCTTTGATTAATACAACATATTGTTTATAAATAACTTTATTAACTTGATGGCAATGACCGTGACCGTGGGAACAAGGATAAAGTATACAAATTTAGAAATGAGGCTTAATCACCAAAAATGCGTGTAATCTCGATCTGAGCAACAGGATTCCTCCAGTCATACTTTGCTGCAGCAAGATCACCGATACCATGAATGCCTGGATGAATATGAACGAAGCCTTCACCACCGGCAGTGGATACTCCTTCTCCCGTGCAGACACTTGCCGGGCCGGGAATATGTACGCACGATTCGTCATTTAATTCACTTCCAGCATCATAAGCGACGGAAAAATAAGTATCAGTACCTTTAGCCGGCAACGTAGCACCGTTGAGGGCAAAAAAAGCATCGTTGGTCGGTATTAGCATGGCAAGTACAGAAACATTTGTCATACCATCGGCTGCTTCGAATTCAAGGATTACGCTTTCTCCTGGCAACAAGGGTGCGCCTGTATCATGAGCGCCGCTAATAAGGTCTGGCAGAGTGGCTAAAGCTTCTTTTGCCGGTTCAGTATTGCCGGATTCTGCAAGAATGGCGACCTGAGGAAAAGCTGGCTGACCGAGCGTAAATGCTTTTATCGCTGGACTATGGATAAAACCGAGAATGGGTGTAAACACTTGACCTTGAGTAATATTGGTGACTTTAACCTCATAATCATGGGCAGAGACATTATTGGCAGCGATAAGTGTGCTTATGCTAATTAAACTGGCAATACTGTTTTTACTAAGAAATCTTTTCATTGTAAGCTCCTAAGTTATAATAAATTGGATTATAGGCTGGTTAAATATACCCTCAGTTTATTGAAGTATATATTAGATTTAGTGCAGATAGTCCAGAAATCGTTGAGACGAATTCAGGTTGAACTTCCTTTGTTTAGTATTAGATGGGAAGCATAAGCAATACTATATTATTTGGGAGAAAGCACTTGAATTAAAAAAGATATTTTTTTAAACATTATGATAATTTTCTCTTGATAGAGAGTCAAGTAGATAAATGAGACGCTTATATATACCGAATAATAGCTTACTTACTTTTTTACTGAAGCTGAATTTTTAAAAAACGAAGTTCCAGTCAATGGTGGGCTTTCGTTAAATATTTAAACTAACAATGATAAAGCCTTCTTCTCAATCCCCGACAACTTTGTTACAAGCCTAACATCTACCTTATACTTTTGTATTGATTTAAGTGGCGTTGGCCAAAAATTCGCAATTAGTGACCTGGCCCTCTGCTTGCTGGTTTTAGCATGGATGGTAGGGCAGGACGAAAGAATCCTTGAAGAACAAATTGTCCGCATTTGGTCGCAGAAAAGCAACTAATCGTATGGCGCACCTTTTTGTTGAGTTGCGCCGGCGTTTGCGCTTTTGCGGTTTTAATTGTAAAGAAGCCATGTCGTTTCCTCTGAATCAACCTGGCTTTATTAAACGAACCTCAACTGAAATAATCCTGATCAACCTATCCCACTAGCAGCGCTAGCAGACTTTGATGTCACCTATTTAGAACCCGTCAGTCTCACATGGTTAGCACAAAAGCTTTAATTCATCTGACTTACTGCAAAGTTTATCAGTGTATTTTTATGTTCATTATCAAATGATAAAGCGCATCTATTGCAAGCAGTGTAGGATGCATAACATCCATTTATACATTACTTTGTAAATGGGTAAAGCAATGAAACGCAAAACTTATCAAATGAGGTTTTAAAATGAGTAATAAAAATGCTTATGTACAGAAAATGCAATCCAAATTGGATGAGTTGGATGCCCAGATCGACCTGTTACAGGCCAAAGCATCCGGTGCTAGCGCGGATGCCAAAATTGATTTTAATGAACAAATAGATAGCCTGAAAGAATACCAAAAGGAAGGCAAAGAGAAGCTGGCAGAATTGAATGACGCTAGCGAAGGCGCCTGGGAAGACATCCGCGATGGTATGGATTCAGCCTGGAATAAGGTAAGCACTGCATTCAATGGTGCTAAAAATCGCTTTAGCTGATAGTTGAAATTTGACATTAAAAAAATAAACGTCTACTTATCGCATGGATTAATCCAGGCTGCCAAAGCGAGAAGAAGGGTATTTTGCCGTGATAATTGCAGTTTAACCCTTCGTCTAACAAGGTTGTCAAAATTCGATGTGCGATGAGTAACTATGAACCACTTATCTATTAGACAGGGTTCTGATCCGTTAACCACTATAAAGAGGAAACACCTATGGAACTTCAAACAGGAGGATTGTTGGGCATCGTTATTTTAGTTCTGGATATTTTAGCGATTCTCAAAGTTATACAAAGCGGTATGCCAGTCCTGAATAAAGCGTTGTGGATAGCTATTATCTTAATATTACCCGTTATTGGTTTAATTTTATGGTATCTGATTGGCTCAAGATGATAACTCGAAATAACTGTTTTCATGCTTTAGACAGTTTTTAAGAGAAAATTCAAATTTCAAATGGAGAAAATAATAAAAAAATTAGTATTAATTCTGATTTGCAGTTTTGCGTCATTTTCAGGAGTATTAAATGCAGCAGAAACTATAAATGAAAAGATACAGGATCAATCCAATGATATACAGCGTGAAGCAACTCAAAAAATTCATCGTATCGAAGAAGCTGCCTGTATGAAAAGTGACCTAGAATGCTTGAAAGAAAAGGCGGCTAATCGTGCTGAAGAAACTAAACAGACAGTCGAAGATAAAGCAAGTGAATTAAAAAATGACGTTGACGACTAGAATGGCAAACCTGGCTTATATTTAATAAGTCTTGAAATACAATACGGACGCTTACCTAGGTCCGTTTCAATTTAATAATAGGGAAGTTATTTATGCATACCACGATTAATCAAGAGTATCTGAAATGTATTGACACCTGCCAACTTTGTGCTACCGAGTGTGAGTTATGCTTAACCGCGATGACGGGTATGCAAAGTTCTAACGATTGACCTGTAAACTGTTATATATGTCTGGAGTCCTGCTTGCAATGCATACGTGCATTGATCAGAGATCAGTCAGTTTTCTGAGAGCCATTGTCAAATATGTGCAGATTCTTGCAGGCAATGTGCTATAGAATGTCGTAATCTGATTCATTAGCTGAAAGCTGATGTGCCTAAACAAGGCCGTGATATAAGACCTTACTAGACCCACCTGATTTTTTTAGCAATAGAAGTATAGAAAAAAGAGGGTTTAGCGTAGCCACTTCAATACAAGCATATTATAGTTTAAGTCATTTTAGGACAGTTGAAATTTTCCATATATAAAATGTGAACAGGGACTGGATAAAGTACAGAATAAATTAAAAATCCACATTCTTAGGAATCGGGAACAAAACCATTGAGAAATAAAAAATGACATTTTGTCTGGGCATCAAAATAAAACAAGGCTTGGTTGCAATAGCAGATACGCAAATTGTGAAAGGCGCCGAACGTCTCAGCAAAGCCAAAATATCGCTGGTTGATCATAATTCACAGTCACTTTTTATTATGACATCCGGTTTACGCTCTGTTCGCGATAAAACGGTGATCTACACCGAGGAACAACTCAAAGATAGTGCCGAGTCATGTCAGCGTCTTTACCAGGTCGCTAACATTTTTGGCAGCCAATTGCGCCGGGTTAAAAACGAAGACGGTGCGGAATTGTCCCGTGGCAATCTGAGTTTCAATTTGCACGCGATTATTGGCGGCCAGCTATCCGACGATCCGGAACCCACCATGTTTTATATATACCCGGAGGGAAACTGGATTGAGGCAACGGTTGATGCGCCATATTTTGTCATCGGTCGTACACCATACTGCAAGCCGATTCTCGACCGCTTGTTACACGGCGATACGAACATACAAACGGCTGCAGGTTTAGGCTTTTTAGCTTTTGATGCAACCCGCACTAGTGTTACTGACGTTGATTATCCACTGGATATGATCGTGTATGAAGCCACCCAACAGCATTTACGTCAACATCGGTATAGCGCGGAATCACTGAAGGGCCTGGGTCAATGGTGGCAACAGCGTCTCAGCACATCAGTGCAGGAAATGCCCCAGGATTGGCTTGACCCGCTGTTTCAGAATTATCCAACTCTAAAATTACCAAAGGATGAAACTTCATCATGAGTCTCATAGAAGTCAAAAGCGAACTGATTTATAACGTAACAGCGCCGACAAGTTTCCTGTTCAATATTGCGCCGGTACAAAACGAATATCAGTTTATTCGCCAGGAAGTCATCACTCTCAATCCGGCATTTCCCTATGCCTTTAAAGAAATCGGAACCTTAGGAAACCGTATTATTCGCTTTTCAGGCAATCCGGGCCAATTACAGGTGTCCTATCAAGCAACGGTGGAATTAAGTCAGGATCGCGATAATCCGCCACAGATCGAAGAAAACAATTACAGTGATTTACCTGATGAAGTTCTACCTTATCTGAATCCCAGCCGTTATTGTGAGTCAGATAAACTTGGACGGTTTGCCATGCAGGAATTTGGACAATTGGCGCCTGGTTTTTTGCGCGTCAGAGCTATTTGCAACTGGGTCCATCAGTCTCTGGAGTACGTTCCAGGGACGACCGATGCTCGTACCGGTGCCTGTGACGTGCTGCTGCAAAAAACCGGTGTTTGCCGTGATTATGCTCATCTGGCAATCGCCCTGTGCCGTGCCTTGTGTATCCCGGCACGATATGTGTCCGGCTATTCGGTAGGTTTGGAACCGCCTGATTTTCACGGCTTTTTCGAAGCTTTTTTAGGCAGCCGCTGGTATTTGTTTGATGCCACTCGCATGGCGCCAACAAATGGAATGGTGCGTATTGGGACAGGTCGGGATGCAGCCGATACGTCGTTTGCAACCCTCATTGGTGCAGCTACCCTGGAACAAATGATGGTTTCGGCGCAGGAATTAACTGATGATATTTCGCTACAGTCAAACGGTGCAGACGAGGCAATTTCTACAGTCTAAATGTCGTCAACAACTGATGGCTAATATACGTTAGTAAGCAAAATCAACATTTCACAATTACAATCAAAGGGGGCAGTATTATTGATTTACTCCCCCTTTGATTCTACTTAGATGACTGCTCTATACCTGCAAAAATATGTTCCAATCGAGACTAAGGCTCACCCGTAGTTTTTTTCATTTTTATTATTAACTATAGGGTCTCAGGAGCATCAATTATTTTTTCATACCTGACATTAGCATTTCCCTGGCATGAGTCAAGGTAGAGTCTGTTATATTAACTCCGCCTAACATGCGTGCTGTTTCTTGTATCCTTTGTTCGGTTGATAAAGTTTTAACTTGTGATGTGGTCATGGCTGCATCACTGGTTTTGAACACAAATAAATGTTGATGTGCCTGTGCTGCAACCTGGGGTAAATGGGTCACACATAAAACCTGCGCATTCTTGCCTAAAGTACGTAGTTTCTGGCCGACAATTTCTGCGATGCCTCCACCAATTCCTGAGTCAACTTCATCAAAAATCATCGTTGGTGCATCTTTGTCATGACTGGTGGTAACCTGTATGGCTAAACTAATCCTGGATAATTCGCCACCTGAAGCAACTTTAGCTAATGGACGTAGTGGCAGGCCAGGGTTAGCACTGACTAAAAATTCAATTTTATCGCTACCATTAATTTTAGGCAGATTAATGTCTTGTGCAATCACGCTAATACTGAATTCTCCCTGAGGCATACCCAGTTCCTGAATCATTGCAGATATAAGGACAGAGAGTTTTTTGCCTGCTTCAGTACGTTTTAGGTTTAAAGCTTTGGCAAAAGAAAAGTAATCCTGTTTATTCTGCTCCACGAGTTTCTCTAGTTCATCTATGCGCTCAGTGCTATTACTTAAATTATTCAATTCAAGCCGGATTTTTTCTGCAATATCCGGCAAGTCTTCATGGGCTACATGGTGCTTACGCGATAAGGAGTGGATAATACCGATCTGATTTTCCAGTTCTTGCAGGCGCTGCGGATTTATCTCTTGAGCTTCAAGAAAATGGCGCAATTGTGACGAAGCTTCCTGAATTTGAATTTGTGCTTCAATTAATAACTTATTAGGCTCTTCAAACTCACCTGCTAAAGAACTCAAATCAGATAGGGCGCTAATACTTTGTCCAACCATCTGGTTAGCAGATTGATGTTCATTTTCAGAGAGCAAATCAAGTTGTAATTGTCCTATTTGTAATATTTGCTCCAGGTTTGCCAGTCTGGAATGTTCTGCTGAAAGTGCTATATAGTCATATTGAATCAGGTCTAGCTGTTCAAGTTCGTTTAGCTGATAGAGGTATAAATCTTCCTGATTACTGAGTTCGGTTGAGGATTTAATCAACGCCTCTAACTCAAAATGATTGCTACGCCATTGTAAATAGGCCTGGTTGGTTTTGGCGAGTAAATCTGTATTTTGCGCATAATCATCAAGAAATTTACGTTGCTCCTCATTATCCAGCAGAGTCAGGTGCGCATGTTGACCGTGGATTTCAACCAGTTGTGAACTGAGCAGCTTTAATGCCTGTAAGGTAGTTGGACGGCCGTTAATATAGGCCTTTGAGCGACCATCCTGACGGATAGTACGACGAATCAAACATTGCCCATCGGCATCAAATTCATTTTCTTCCAGCCAGGCCTGAGCGGCAGGCGCATCAGATAAATCAAAGCTTAAATTGATTTCAGCACGTTCACAGTCAGGACGCACATAACTCGCATCTGCACGATCACCTAAGGCCAGGCCCAAGGCAGTGAGCAAGATAGACTTTCCTGCGCCTGTCTCCCCGGTGAGTACCGATAAGCCTTTTTCCAGATTTAAATCCAGAGACTTGACGATGGCAAGGTCAATAATATTAAGATTTTGTAGCATGATTAGAAATGGTAGCCACTGCTCCAGTTAAGTTTATCGCGTAAGGTATGGAAAAAATCGTGATTCTCCGGGTGCAGAATAGTAATTGGGTTAGGGTCTTTTTTGATTAAAATTGTATCACTTATTAATACATCAGGAAGTGCAATATGATCGCATGTGACCTGGGCATTAATTTCATTAGTTTTGATAAAGTTGATTTTAATTTCAGAGTTACCATCAATCACAATAGGGCGATTAGATAACGTGTGTGGATTAAGCGGGACTAACAGCAAGGCGTTCAATGCAGGATGAATAATTGGCCCGCCTGCTGATAAAGCATAGGCGGTTGAACCCGTGGGGGTGGATACAATTAAGCCATCCGAGCGCTGAGTATTAAGAAATACGCCATCAATGGTTGTTTGTAATTCAATCATGCTGGGGGTTACCCAGCGGTGTATAACCACTTCGTTGACTGCAGTTTCTTGATGAATTATTTGATCATTGCGTATTATTTTTGTGCGTAGTAAAAAACGCTGTTCCTGACGGTGCTTACCTTGCAGAATATCATCCAGTTTTGTGAGTAATTCATCAGGTGAAATATCCACTAAAAAACCAAGTCTGCCCAGATTAACCCCAATTAATGGAATATGACAACCCGCAGCGGCTCGAGCAGCCGTTAAAAAGGTCCCATCACCCCCCACTGCAATAAGAATGTCACAGTGCTGAGCAAGAGATGACAAAGGGTAAATGGAGCCTGAAAAATCAGGAATTAGCTTGGCACTGATGGGGTCAATAGCTACTTGATAGCGTGGCTTAAGAAATAGATAAAGTGCTTTTAGGGTGTCGGCTATTTCAGGATCGCTGGACTTTCCTAAAATGCCAATCGTTTTAAAGTCTGTAGGCATAAGTATTTTAAGCATCAGATAGGTGAGCAAGTATAGCCTATAATAGCCTTATATATTCCTTAGGTCGTAAATGGTTTGGTTAAGATGATAAAAAAAATACTGTTACCCATTATTTTCATGATTCTAGCGTATGCTTTATGGATAAGTGCTGATTTTAATCAAATTGCAGCGGGTGTGGCTATTTTTCTTTTTGGTATGCTGTCTTTAGAGCAGGGTTTTCAAACTTTTACGGGCGGGACTTTAGAGAAAATATTACGTGTCAGTACCGATAAACTATGGAAAAGTCTTGGTTTTGGGGTGATTTCAACGACATTGATGCAATCGAGTTCTTTGGTAACGGTTATTACGATTTCATTTTTGAGTGTTGGAATACTTGATTTAACGGCTGGCATAGGCATTATTTTTGGCGCCAATTTAGGGACAACGACCGGTGCATGGCTGATTGCCGGATTTGGTTTAAAAGTTAATATAGCTGCCTACGCTATGCCTATGCTGGTGTTTGGTATTTTACTGGTTTTTCAAAAGAATAAAGCATTAAACGGGCTGGGAGCTATCGTAGCGGGCATGGGGTTCCTGTTTTTAGGTATATTTTTTATGAAAGAAGGTTTTGAGACTTTTCGGGAAACCCTTAATTTAGCTGAATATGCTTTGACAGGTGTAAAGGGATTGTTAATTTTTACTCTGATTGGTATTGCGGCAACAGTGGTTATGCAGTCCAGCCATGCGACCATGGTCTTAATTATTACCGCTTTATCAGTACAGCAAATTAGCTATGAAAATGCTCTGGCATTGGCGATAGGCTCAAATATAGGCACGACGGTTACTGCGATTATTGGGGCAATGAGCGCTAATATTGAAGGCAAGCGTTTAGCCGGGGCGCATTTTATATTTAACTTAACGACCGGGATTATTGCCCTGCTATTTATAAACCAGTTTATTGATGCAGTTGACTGGATAGCCAAAGTGATACATATTTCAGCCAGTGATCACACACTTAAACTTGCCATTTTTCATACTTTGTTCAATCTGATCGGTGTAGGCATTATGTTACCCTTTATCAATCAAATGGTGTCTTTGTTAGAAAAAGTATTTAAGGGGGAAAGCATTAAAATGGATCAACCTAAATACTTGAATGAATCAGTAATGGCATTCTCGGATACCTTGGTATCAGCCTTACGTCAGGAAACGGTGCGTCTGTATCAACATGCCAGCCATATTATTTTAAAAACGATAGGCTTGTCTGCAAGTAATGTGTTTTCACAGCAGGATTTACAGCAACAGGTAGATGCAAGTAAAAAAATAACGCCTTATGATGTAGATGCAGCCTATGAGCGTAGTGTAAAAGGAATCTATAGTTCAATTATTGCCTATATCAGTCAAGCGAGTTTTACCTGGGAAATGCAACAGTCGGGTAGTTTATATTGGTTACGTGAAGCCAACAGGCATATAGTCGAGGCGATTAAAGATACTAAGCATTTGCAGAAAAACTTGTTAAAGATGCGCTTTTCTGCGAATCATTTTGTGAAGGACGAGTACCAGAAAATTCGTTTTCAAATTGCAGATTTATTGCGTGAATTAGAGTTATTTCGTATTCAGCTAGACGCGGAAGGAAGTGATATAGGCTTGTTATCCTTTGATGTTTATAAAGTAAAAATTAAAGAACAGGACCAACAAATGAATGCAAGAATCGATGGTTTAATCAGAGAACATAAAATTTCGCCAGAAGCAGGAACGTCACTTATTAATGATAGTGCTTATATGTATGGGATAAAAAAGCATCTAGTCGATATGGCAGAAACAGTCTTTGTGGTACAAAAAGCAAATACCTCGCAAGCTCAGCGCGAATTAGTGCTTGATGATAATGAGCTAGTGAAAGTGTTGCAGTCTGAAAATTAATTTTTAAGAGAGTGGATTAACATGGGCAAAAAAAAATTATTACATAAACTGCAGGATTTTTTTAATGCAGACCAGCGTGAGAAAGAAAAACGGTTCGAGGATATAAAAAAAATTCTGAAGCAGTTAAAAGACAAAGAAAGAAAAATAGCACAAAAACTTGCTGATTGTGATGACGCAGAAAAAGCAGCAGAATTACAGCAGGAGTTAGATATTATTTATGCACAAAGAAGCAAAGGCGTTAAAATTATTAAGGACATGAATAATAAACCCTAATTATTAGGCTCTTTTAACAGCAGGCGGTTAACCGACAATTGAGACAACTCAGGCATATGACAAACAAAGCATATTCATGATCACTGAGATATTTCAACAAGCATTGCCTATTAGCAGTAGCAAGTATAATCAGACCGTTGTTGATTTTGTGGATTGCTTGAAGCCAAATATGGCAACTGAAACGCTTTTAAACCAAAGGCTATTATATGTCCCTTGCTTTTTTAAAAGGGATCAAGTAAAACCAGCCGCAAGCATAAATGACCTTTGACCAATTTTATATGTATATAAATAAAGCGTATTTAATGACCAGGAAAAAAGTAAAAAATGCAGAGTTAAGCCTCGCAAAGCGTAACTTGAAAGCGATACATACTATGCAAATTGGCGAAAGTGCAGTGCAACCTTCAGGATTACTCAACATCTGGAACTACAGGGCAACGCATAAACAACTCGCTCCCAGCATAAAAGCAGTCAAAAGCATTAAAAAACATCGGGAAGTGTTTAACTCGGTTATTCAGCTAGCAAAAAGAAAAACCAGAGGATGTCACGTAAAACACTTCAAAATAATCACTTATTTACTGACTGGAAAACTGGATTTTTCTACAGTAAAGACGCATTACTTACTCTCTTGAAAATCAAAAAAAGCGCTGTTTTAGTACTAAATTCCGGCAGTTCATCCATAAAATATGCTTTGTTTGATATGCAGACACAAACTGCACAGATACAAGGGTTGATTGACCGAATTGGTGATCAGGGAAGTGCGCATCAGTATCGTACTAAATCAGGTAGCACACAAACCTTTCCTGTCTTGATTGAAAATCATCAACAAGGCCTAAAAGCAATTTTTCAGGTCTTATCAGAACTCTCTTTGCTGACAACTATTTCAGACTTGCTCTGCATAGGTCACCGGGTAGTCCACGGAGGTGAAAAGTTCTGTCAGCCTGCTTTAATAGATGCAGCGGTTTTAGCAGAAATAAAAAAAACGATCCCGCTTGCTCCTTTGCATAACCCTGCCAATACCATCGGAATCGAGGAAGCAATGGATTATGCAAAGGGCGTGCCACAGGTTGCTGTATTTGATACTGCTTTTCATCAAACCATGCCTGATTATGCGTTTCGCTATGCAGTGCCTACACAATGGTATGCAGAGCAAGGCGTGCGCCGTTATGGCTTTCATGGTACATCACATTTTTATGTTGCAAAACAGGCTGCACAGTACCTCAATAAACCTTTAGAAACGTTGAACCTGATTACCTTGCATTTAGGTAATGGTGCCAGTATGGCGGCCATTGCTGCGGGTGAAAGTATCGATACCACGATGGGCATGACGCCTTTAGAAGGTTTGATGATGGGTACGCGCAGTGGCGATTTAGACCCTGCTATAGTATTTTATTTAAGTCGTACGCTTGGGCTTGCCAATAATGAAATTGATAATGCCTTAAATAAACAGAGCGGCTTAAAAGGTATTTGCGGTGAAAATGATATGCGTGCTGTGCATAAAATGGCGGACGAAGGCGATCAACAAGCGCAGTTGGCATTGGCGATGTATAGTTATCGCATTAAAAAATATATCGGTGCATATACCGCAGTTTTAGGTCGAGTTGATGCTCTGGTCTTTACCGGCGGTATTGGTGAACATGATGCCTGGCTACGAGAACAGTGTTGTTCCGAGTTAAGCGTGCTGGGAATTGAGCTTGATGCTATAAAAAACCAGCAGTCACAGGGTGACTTAAGAGAAATAAATCAGGCTGGATCATTAGCTAAAGTATTGGTTATAGCCACTAATGAAGAGCTGGAGATTGCGCAACAGGCGGAGCAGTGTGTGGTAGGTTAAAGTAATTTATTGCTGGATATAATTTTAGGGTGATTTTCCCTATTTTCAATATTATCAAGAAGAATTACCCTGATAATCAAAAATAAAAGAAAATTTGCCTGAATTAACGGGTAATTTCAGGTTGTGAGGGCAAAATTGATTGATAATAATATAGTTAAGTTCAATATAAATGAAAATATTTCCAACTAAACAAGAAAAAATTATCACTATCGCAATAGTATCTTTTTTATTAGGCATATCTATTGGATTATTAACAGCTTTAGAGAGTACGGAGCGAAAAGACTTAATCCCTTCAGTTGCAGCTCTATTTGCAGCATTTTTTGGTGCATCTACAGCGTTTTTTCTAGAGTCTCGATCAAGGAAAAAAGAAAAACGAGAGGCTCAACTTGATGCTGCAAATCAACTCTTATACGTTCTTTTTGAACGGCTAAACATTATAAAATTATTCCAAATTGACTTTATTAGCCCTGTTAGAGATCAGTCAGACAGAATGATAACTATGCAGCCAGTGGCTAATTTTCATACGCCAGAGTCCGAATTAAAGGTGGAAAAGGTTTCATTTTTATTCCAAACTTCTCATAAAGAATTAATGTTCGAATTACATGTTGTAAATGAGCAATTTCAAGAAGCTGTAAATTCAATAATATATCGCTCACACATGCACTTAAATGTATTTCAGCCTTTATTAGAAATGTAGTGGTCAAGTAAATTCGTACATAACGATCGGTTTTTTAAGCGGCTTCTTTCTCCGCTTGGATTGGGGTTAAATAATTGTTATAACTATGTACACGGAAACTATTATAATACTTGATGTATTGCATAATATCTTTCTCTGCCTGTTCATAAGATGAATAAAAAGTCTTAGGCATCCATTCAGATTTAAAGCTTCTAAAACAACGCTCCATAGGTGCATTATCCCAACAGTTACCACGCCGACTCATGCTTTGCTTGATCTCATATTCCGACAATTGCTGCTGGAATACCTTACTGGTGTAATGGCACCCCTGATCAGAATGAAACATCAAGTTCTTGGGCTCTCCTCTAGCCGCATAAGCTAATTTTAACGCTCGTGTAGTTAAATACTGAGTCAGGACTAGTTGAGCAAGCCCACCCCACGATACGGCGCGCATTTAAATCAATCACCAATGCTAAATATATCCAGCCTGTACCCGACCAAATATAGGTGACATCACCACACCAAACTTGATTAGCCAGTTCGGTAGAAAATTCACGGTTTAAGTGGTTATCCGCTATGTTTGATGGCTTTTCAGCCACCTTGTAACGATGTGCGCCTGGCTGTTTACTTGTCAGCTCCGCTTCTTGCATTAAACTCCGTGTTTTGAAGCGTCCAACAGATTCACCTTGCTGTTTTAATTGAGCAGAAAGGGTACGACTCCCCGCTGAACTGCGGCTCGCTTCATGTAACGCAATAACCTTGGATTTTAACCTGTCTCGCTCAGGATCTACCTTGTTTGCATGCTTACGGTGGTAGTTGTAACTACTACGACTCATCTCAAATGTTTGCAATAATTCGCATTGTTTGTATTGCTCTCTTAACTCATCAATTAGCATTAAAATTGATACACGTCCGATATTAAGAGAGCTGAAGCCTTTTTTAAAATTTCTTTTTCCCTTGTTAATTTCTTTATTTGGGCTTCCAGGTCTTGAATCTTTTGCTGATCAGAAGTAATCGCTCGGCTTCCTTTTGGCGTAACACCATGACGCTCTTCTTTTAATTGAGTGACCCAACGGCGCATTGCTGTAGTACCAACGCCCATAGCTTCGCAAGCATCATTTATGGAATATGCCTGATCTAATACCAGACTGGCCGCTTCATGTTTAAATTCTGTTGTATAACTTTTTCGTTTACTCATTGGTCTGCATCTTTGATTAAGGGGTTATTATAAACTCCTATCGTTTAGTACAGGATTATTAGACCACTACAATTCAGAGAGCATGCCCGGTAAACTTTCAACTATTAAGGAAAAGTTGTTGGTCGAAGGAATATTAACAGATGAGGGTGCGTACCTTGTCGCATCGGAAGATATTCTTTTTAACTCTTCTAGCTACGCAGCTGCAATAGTGGCAGGAACTTCTCGTAGTGGTCCTCAAAGTTGGAAAACGGCAAAAGGGAAAACTATAAAGAAGGTCGAGGATGATGAGCTTAGCAATGCATAACGAACAAGGTTAGATTGTGATCGCGAAGAGAGCCACAAAATGATGTTTAACAGAAGCGTAGGGGGCTACTATAGAATTACGGCATTAGGGTCAGCCAGCTTGATTTTGAGTGGGAAGCAAACATCATGCTCTCACAATCTTGTTATAACTAAAAAATCAACCAAACTAGTTGGTTATTTTGTGTTAGCTTTCAAAAGAAGTGCTTAATAAATAAAGAGTGTCTTTACTAAAGTCTTGTTCGTGGGGCCATTCAATTGAACCAAAGGCGACCTTTACTTGTTTAAAATAATTAATATCTTTTAATTCGTTGAATATGCCTTTGTCCAGAAAAGGACGGGCATCAAATAGCCTTACTTCCTTGTTTTCAAACGCTAACTTTAATACGTATTCTTGTTTTACTTCAACTCCAACAACATAAGGGTTCATTTAAGCTTCCTATTTTAATGGGTCAATTTTAAAAATTGGCTCACCGTTCATTGCGAGCTCCCAGTCAGTCACAAGTTCATCTCTGTGAATTTCATTCAGGCATCCACAAGTTTCTGTTTGGCTTTTGGTAATTTACCTTCAATGATTGTCCCGCTAGGTATCTCAATAATAGCGTTATAATCTTGATAATACGCATGAATATGGGGTAGGCTGTGCTGTTGATTGTCGAAAAAGTACATGCGTATAATAATTCCGTAAAACATTGAAATTGTAGGCATACGAATTCCTAAAGTTGTGTAGGTTAGAGTTGGGGATGCTGTTCTAACCCAACTTTTTCGCACATGCGTTGGGTTACGAAAAGATGTAACCCAACCTACCTATTGGCTTAAATTTCTGACGCTAATTGTTCTGCATAACCGGTGTAAGTACGTGGGGATAATTCACGTAACACTTGCTTAGCTTCTTCAGGGATTTCCAGGTTTTCGATAAAGGCTTGCATGTCCGCATTAGTAATACGTTGTCCGCGGGTTAATTCCTTTAATTTTTCATAAGGTTTTTCGATGCCGTAACGGCGCATCACTGTTTGTACGGGTTCGGCCAGGACTTCCAGGTTGGCGGCTAAATCAGCTTCAATAATCTCTGCATTAATTTCTAATTTAGAAATACCTTTTAAGGTCGCTTGAATCGCAATACTGGTATGTGCAATACCAACGCCAATATTACGCAAGACGGTTGAATCCGTTAAATCACGCTGCCAGCGTGAAACCGGTAATTTTTCGGCTAAATGATGAAACAGGGCGTTGGCTAAACCAATATTCCCTTCTGAATTTTCAAAATCAATCGGGTTAACTTTATGTGGCATAGTCGATGAGCCAATTTCGCCAGCAATGGTTTTTTGCTTAAAGAATCCCTGAGAAATATACCCCCAGATATCACGATCAAAGTCTAATAAGATCGTATTGAAACGCGATAATGCATGGAAATATTCTGCAATATAGTCATGTGGCTCAATTTGAATAGTATAAGCATTCCAGAATAAGCCTAACGACTGGACAAAGTTTTTGGAAAATTCTTGCCAGTTTACTTCCGGGTAAGCTATGGCATGGGCATTGTAATTCCCTACCGCGCCATTGATTTTGCCTAAAATTTCAACGGCTTCAAACTGGTCTTTTTGACGCAACATACGCGCGACTACATTGGCAAATTCTTTACCTGCGGTTGTCGGGCTGGCTGATTGCCCATGCGTACGTGATAGCATCGGCTGAGCTGCATTATCATGGGCCAGGTTTCTTAGTGCTTCAATACAATCGGTGATTTGCGGAAGAATCGCAACGCGGCCTTCTTTAAGCATTAATGCATAAGAAAGGTTGTTAATATCTTCTGAAGTACAGGCAAAATGAATAAATTCACTCACTGCATTTAATTCAGCATTATGCGCAATTTTTTCTTTTAAAAAATATTCTACCGCCTTAACATCGTGATTAGTCGTACTTTCAATATCCTTAACGCGCTGTGCATCTGCTGCTGAAAAGTCCGTCACCAGTGCATCTAGTAGTTGATTGGCTCCAGCGCTAAAGGCAGGAACTTCGGTAATTTGATTATGTTGTGCCAAAGCCTGTAACCAACGAACTTCGACTTGAACACGAAAACGAATTAATCCATATTCACTGAAGATAGGTCGTAAAGCTTCGACTTTATTTGCATAGCGTCCGTCGATTGGAGAAATAGCGGTAAGAGAGAAATTCGTCATGATTTTATATAAGCAAGTTGTAAGCTGGAATGATGCCGGTATTTTAACAAAAGATAGATGATACGGGTGCATAAAAACGCCTGAGTCGTTTTAAGCGCTGCTAAGGTTTGTTGCAAACAGCTTGTATTTTTTGGCAATTCCATTTGCCGCACAGTATGCTTTTATTAGTTTAGGTTATTCTTTTTGACCGTCATCGTTAGCGTCAGACCAGTCATGACGTATTATTTTGAAATTTTTTCGCCAGCCTTCAACGTCGCCATAGTCAACAAACTTTAGCGTGCGTTCGTGCGTGTCCAGACGTCGTTGTGCATGTTTTATCGGGCACCAGTATTGTTCTGTACGAGCAATAACTTCGCGTGTGTAGGCAATCAGGCCGTTGCCATAACCACAATAGACACAATTCAATGATTCGATAGCATTCAGATAAGGCAGGCGGTGCCGGTCAATAACGATATGCTTGGATCGATTCACCAGTGGGATACCATAGATACGAAAGCAGGTATGTTGAAAAAAGCTAATCGATATATCCAGAATAACCAGAGGTACTATTAAACTGTAGATAATGGGTGATGATAAGATATGAGCCATAGGCGCTTTACGCAAATAACTCCATAAACCAGTTCGTTGCTGGCGTAGCAAACGGCGTACATTTCGCTCAAAAACCACTTTGCCACGTCGTAGATTGTAATGAAATAGTTCACGCCTGTCTTTTAATAGGCGCTCGATTTCAGCTTCCAGTTCCTGTTGGGTTACCCGCAGGCGTTCAATAATTTCATCTAACTTCGTTTTAACCATAGCATGTTCCATTAATGTAATTGACTGGCATAAGAACCAATAGGTAACAACTCTGGTCTGGTTCCTGGTAGGCTGGCTGAAAATAAAGCAAGTGAACTTTCGAATGGTGAAACTCAACAGTGAACCTGGTTAACATTCGATAGGGCTTTATTTCGCCTACGGTTCAGTGTCAATAGAAAACTTGCTTGTAAATTAGAAGCTTAACAATAATTTTCTTTATGACGTTGATTTGCAATAGTCTGGCAACTTTACAAATTCGACCATAGTTATATGACGGCCATTAAACCATAAACAAAGCTGTCAGGGTATTTTTACCTTGCAAACATGATTATTAAATACAAAAAAAACGTATTTCTGGAAATGAGAAATGACACATTATCTCATTCCACCATTAGAAAAAATACTTCAATCCTGTTCAGGCTTGATTGCTTTCCTGTTCAGGCTTGATTGCTTTCAATTTAAGGATAAGGCAAAGTAAACATCAATAACTTTGACTGATCATTCCATATTAAATTATTATAAGAATGTTTGGGAGTGAGGTGAGTATAGATTTCAGTCATTAGAGCGTAAACTTTATGTTTACTTGTAAAGTTGCGGTGTATAAAAAACAATAATAAGACCACCAAGACCCAGGATTGAGATTATTATTCAACTCACTACCCTTTTATAAAGTAAAACGCCCCCCCTGCGGTATATTTTGCATAAAGCCCTGGTGGTTTTTGGGTTATACAATTTAAGAATAAATCTCGTTCCCATGCTCCGCGTATGTCCATGTATTCCAGCGCAGTGCGTTGAAATAAATTAGGTGAGGTTTTAGTACTATGATAGACCGTAACCTTTTTTGATTATTCATTCTAGTGGAGTTTATGAAAATGATATATGCCGCACCTAATAAGACTGATAGTAAAGTTGATTTTAAATCACGTTATGGAAACTATATCGGGGGAGACTGGGTTCCCCCGGTTAAAGGCCAATATTTTGACAATAAAAGCCCCGTTAATGGTCAGGTTTTTTGTGAGATTCCCTCTTCAACTGCAGAAGATATCGAGCTGGCACTAGATGCTGCGCATAAAGCAAAAGATGCCTGGGGAAAAGCATCAGTAACCACACGGACAAATATCTTATTGAAGATTGCTGATTGTATTGAAGCCAATCTGGAAAAACTGGCCGTTGCAGAAACCTGGGATAATGGTAAAGCGGTAAGAGAAACTCTGGGGGCGGATATCCCTTTATGTGCTGATCATTTTCGCTATTTTGCCGGTTGTATGCGGGCGCAGGAAGGGTCTATCGGAGAAATTGATGAGAACACCGTAGCCTATCATTTTCACGAACCACTTGGTGTCGTTGGGCAAATTATCCCCTGGAACTTTCCTTTATTAATGGCTTGCTGGAAATTAGCGCCTGCTTTAGTTGCTGGAAATTGTGTGGTGATGAAACCGGCAGAGCAAACGCCTGTTTCTATTTTGATACTGATGGAATTGATTGGCGATCTATTGCCTGCGGGTGTACTGAATATTGTGAACGGTTTTGGTAGCGAGGCAGGTCAGGCTCTGGCTAGCAGTAAACGTATTGCCAAAATTGCGTTTACTGGATCCACACCTGTGGGTTCGCATATTCTGAAATGTGCTGCTGAAAATATTATTCCTTCTACCGTTGAATTGGGCGGTAAATCGCCGAATATTTTCTTTGCTGATGTCCTGGATCAGGAAGATGAATATGTCAGTAAGTGCATTGAAGGTGCTATCCTGGCTTTTTTCAATCAAGGAGAAGTGTGTACGTGTCCATCGCGGCTTTTAGTTCAGGAATCTATTTATGATGCCTTTATCGAAAAAGTAATTGCACGTGCAGAAAAAATCAAACGGGGTAACCCTCTTGATACTGAAACCATGGTCGGTGCTCAGGCATCAAAAGCGCAGTACGATAAAATCCTGAATTATGTTGAGATAGGTAAGCAGGAGGGCGCTAAACTTTTGATGGGAGGCAATATTGAAGCACTTGGAGGTGAACTGGATGAAGGTTACTATATTCAACCGACCGTGATGCAGGGACATAATAAAATGCGTATTTTTCAGGAAGAAATTTTCGGCCCCTTTGTATCTGTTACAACTTTTAAAGATGAAGCAGAAGCTCTGGCTATTGCCAACGATACAGAATTCGGTTTAGGTGCAGGGCTGTGGACGCGTGATATGAATCGCGCCTATCGGATGGGACGTGGTATTCAGGCAGGGCGTGTGTGGGTCAATTGTTATCATCATTATCCTGCTCACGCTGCTTTTGGCGGTTATAAAAAGTCAGGTATTGGTAGGGAAACACATAAAATGATGCTCAATCATTATCAGCAAACCAAGAATATGTTGGTTAGTTATGATATAAACCCATTAGGTTTTTTCTAGAAACTCTCAGTCAGGGCGGTGCTATAGCCCGCTTTCTGAGGCATGCAAGGCAGGCTAAAGTATCGCCCTATTTGTGTTTTGTCTGGAAATTCTTATTATCTAATCTTAAGCCACTTTAATTACTTGTGAACCCTATGTCCAGTCATCACACCTACGAACACAAAACCTACCCGGTTAAAGCTGAAATTGCACAAAACGCTCATATAAACAACGAGCAATATTTAGCTTTATATCAGCAATCTATCGAACACCCGGAAACCTTTTGGGCAGAACAGGCGGAGACTATTTTAGACTGGCAAAAGCCCTGGGAAAAGGTCATGGATTATGATTATACTCAAGGTAAAATTAGCTGGTTTGAGGGCGGGAAACTCAATGTGAGTGTGAATTGTCTGGATAGACATTTAGCTACCCGAGGTGAACAGATGGCATTGCTTTGGGAGGGCGATGATCCTGCCCAAGATAAAAAAATGACCTACCGAGAGTTGTATCAAGAGGTGTGTCAGTTTGCTAATGTTTTAAAAGCGCAAGGTGTTAAAAAAGGTGATCGGGTATGTATTTATTTACCAATGATTATTGAAGCCGCTGCGATCATATTAGCCTGTACACGTATTGGAGCAGTGCATTCGATTGTGTTTGGCGGTTTTTCAGCTGAAGCCTTAAAAGACCGGATTAATGATTCTGATTGTAAGCTGGTCGTTTGTGCGGATGAAGGTTATCGAGGCGGTAAAATCATCCCTATTAAAGCAACAGTTGACAAGGCCATCGCATCCTGTCCCTGCGTGCAAAGCGTGATAGTGATTAAAAATACGGCAAATCCAGTCGCATGGAATGCTGAGCGCGATGTCTGGTATCAGCAGGCGATGGCAGAGGCAGCAATAACATGTGAACCCGAATGGATGGATGCTGAAGAGCCCTTGTTTATACTTTATACCTCTGGCTCTACAGGCAAGCCCAAAGGTTTATTGCACACCACAGGCGGTTATTTGCTGTATGCGGCTATGACACATAAATATATCTTTGATTATCAGGATGGCGAGATTTATTGGTGTACGGCTGATATAGGCTGGATTACAGGTCATACCTATATGATTTATGGCCCCTTATGTAATGGCGCGACTACTTTACTCTTTGAAGGTGTGCCGACTTATCCCGATGCCAGCCGTTTTTGGCAAGTGGTCGATAAGCATAAAGTAAATATTATGTATACTGCGCCTACGGCACTGAGAGCATTAATGGCACAAGGTGACCAATACTTAGAAAATACAGATCGTAGTAGTTTACGTGTATTAGGTTCCGTCGGTGAGCCGATCAATCCTGAAGCATGGGAATGGTATTATCAACAGGTGGGCAAAGAAAATTGTCCGATAGTCGACACCTGGTGGCAAACCGAAACGGGGGGTATTTTAATTACGCCTTTGCCAGGAGCAACAGAATTAAAACCCAGTTCAGCAACGCGTCCTTTTTTTGGCGTTAAGCCTGCAATTTTGAGTAATGAAGGGCAGGTGATAGACGATGGTTCTGAAGGTGTTTTAGTACTAGAACGTCCGTGGCCAGGACAGGCGCGCAGTATTTATGGTGATCATCAGCGTTTTATTGATACTTATTTTAAAAGTTATCCCGGTTATTATTTTACCGGTGACGGTGCACGATGTGATGAGCGCGGCTATTACTGGATTACTGGCCGTGTTGATGATGTCATTAATGTTTCCGGGCATCGCATGGGTACCGCAGAAGTAGAATCTGCACTTGATGAACATCCTTTAATCGCTGAGTCTGCCGTTGTTGGTTATCCACATGATATTAAAGGGCAGGGAATTTATGCTTTTGTGACTTTGCATATAGGTATAGAAGGCAATGACGCATTAAGAAAAGAACTGGTGGATTTAGTCCGTGCTGATATTGGGCCAATTGCTAGTCCTGATTTAATTCAATGGGCACAGCAACTCCCTAAAACTCGTTCGGGGAAAATTATGCGCCGTATTTTGCGTAAGGTAGCGGCTAATGAGATTGACAGTCTGGGTGATACCTCAACTTTGGCTGATCCTGAAGTGGTGGAAGACATTATTAAAAACAGACTAAATAAATAAGTCGGGCAGTACTAAATTAATAGTGTTTCTTAACTATACTGAAGTTTCTCAGGAATTTATCAAGTTACTCTGCGTGTAATATCGTCGCTACGAGTGAATTGACCGGGGTAGTTGAAGTGTTTAATGAAAAAAACTCAGCCAAAATCAGTTACCAGTCCTGCTTGCGCAAAAATACCTCGAAGATATGCGATAGCAAACGTGGGTGAACATTTCACTTTATGTCTGCGTTCGGGGCTGGTCTTTAATCGATTTGCATAAATCAAAGTCAGGGTCGATGCTATTGTTTTTGAATAAACAAAGCGCATGCAAAACAAACGTTTCCAGCCATCATGCCTGCTTAACAGCTAAACTTTAAGCAATAGTACATCAGCCTCAAGAATAGGTAACACCTCTTGAGCCGTGTTACCAATAAATATCCGTTCTAAACTGTTGCGCGAAACTGCCCCCATAATGACTAGATCAATATCCAGTGTTTGGCATAATTCTTCAATTTCCTCTGCCGGATCACCTGCAATAAGGTGAACATTATGACTGTCGATATCATATTCATCTATAATTTCGTGGGAATTTTCTCTATATATTTTTTCAAGACATTTTTGTATTTCATGGTCAGCCAAAATTACGGGCGAGTAGCAGTGGATGATATGTAATTTCGCTTGGCATAGGTTAGCAATTTCTGCCGCAGTGGCCAGTATTTTATGATCAAGCGCCGATTGTTTGTCATTTTCGTGTGTCGGATCAATGGCGGCCAGGATATTTAAAGGCATACGCCAGTTTTTTTCTTTCGCTATATACGTTGGAATAGGGCAGTTTCGAAGTAATTGCCAGACAATATTTGGAATGCCTATTTTTGCGGAACTTTGCGCTACCATCCAGGTATTTTCTTGCTGTTTTACCAGATTTATAGCCGCTTCGAAAAAAGGCTTTTCGGTGATCATTTTATAGCTGGCTTGTACATGATATTTTGTTACAAACAGTGCCTGTAGAGCGTCTAATTGATCCTGGATTTGTTGCTTTTCTGCTGCATGCAATTCTGCAAGCTTCGTATTTGATAAACGTAAGCCTTTAAATATTCTGGGTGTATCTGTAGCATTTAACATCGTAACAGGTATTGAGAAAACATGCGCCAAGGTGTGAACTTTACGCCAATATAAGGCCTTTACAGATCGTTCTGCCGGGTGCTCTATCGCCCAATATAAGTGTTTAGGTAAATTACTCATTATAAATGACTCGGAAAAGGGTGATTAATTTACCCTAGATATAAGATTTGCTAAATGCAACTGTATCCCAAGCTGAACTTAAATTCCAGTTTAAAGAATACCAATGCGAAACTTTTTAGAGTTGATTATTTAGGCTTAAAGATTTGTGACAAAAAGCCTCTGGTAATAGTTTCTATGCTTTATAATGATGTTTTGAGTGAAATAACTAGTTACTAACTTAGACGCATTTTTTAATTGTAAGGAGGGGCTTGAACCCGCCTTTACTACCGTTATCGGGTGTTGGTGAGCTGAAACCACCCCCTGTGAAAATTAAATAATCTTCTTAAGTTATTATACAACACACAAAAATTAACTTGATATATTAGCGTATTAACATAAGAATTAAGCTTAAGGATTTATTAGAATCCTGAGGTCACAAATCAGGTCATTCTGATGTTTTAGATAATTTTTATATTGCTCTGATTGCCCCCGTATGACCTTAATTCACAAGAACACTGGCACATGTATTATTGCCTCTGGTTATGTGGGTTATGATTCAAACAGAATGACAAACTTACTTATTGTTTAACTTAGGAAATATTTTATGAAAATTGCAATTTTATCTCGTAATGCCGGGCTATACTCTACCAGACGTTTAATCGAGGCGGCTGAAAATCGGGGTCATGAGGTAAGAGTTCTTGATGCATTGCGTTGCTATATGAATATCACATCCCTGAATCCATCGATTCATTATCGTGGCGAAGACTTAACAGGATTTGATGCAGTTATTCCAAGAATTGGTGCATCAGTGACATTCTATGGTACTGCTGTACTAAGACAGTTTGAAATGATGAATGTTTTTCCATTAAATGAATCAGTAGCCATTAGTCGTTCACGCGATAAATTACGTTCTACCCAGTTATTAGCGCGTAAAGGCATAGGCTTGCCAGTCACTGGATTCGCTAATAACCCGGATGATATTGAAGATTTAATCAGAGAAGTTGGCGGCGCACCGCTAGTGATTAAATTACTAGAAGGTACTCAAGGAATAGGTGTGGTTTTGGCAGAAACGCATAAAGCCGCAGAAAGTGTTATTCAGGCTTTTATGGGGCTAAAAGCGAATATTATGGTGCAGGAATTTATTAAAGAAGCGGGGGGATCTGATCTGCGTTGCTTTGTTATCGATGGCAAAATCGTTGCCGCGATGAAAAGACAAGGGGTTGAAGGCGAGTTCCGTTCTAATCTGCATCAAGGTGGTAGTGCGAAACTGGCTAAATTAACACCAGAAGAGCGATCTACTGCGATCCGTGCCGCAAAAATAATGGGCTTGAATGTCTGCGGCGTGGATATACTGCGTTCTAATCATGGCCCGGTAGTGATGGAAGTAAATTCATCACCAGGCCTTGAAGGTATCGAAGGTGCGAGTGGTAAAGATGTTGCGGATTTAATTATCCAGTGCATAGAAAGAAAAGTGGCTCCTATTGCTACAGCGAATAGTTTGCCTAAAACCCGTACTCACGGTAAAGGCTGATACCATGCAAACCGATCTTGTTATCAATGGGCAGGTGATAAAACCGGGGAGTAATTTGGTGGTCGATTTGCCCTTACCACCTTTATATACACATACCCCAATGACTATGCCGGTACATGTGATTCATGGTAAACGCCCTGGACCTCGGTTGTTTGTCAGTGCAGCTATACATGGCGATGAATTGAACGGGGTGGAGATCGTACGGCGCTTATTAAAACAATCTGCTTTAAAGCGATTGAAAGGTACTTTAATTGCCATTCCCATGGTGAATGTTTATGGCGTTATTCATCATTCTCGCTATCTGCCTGATCGTCGTGATTTGAACCGGTCTTTTCCGGGGTCGGCTAAAGGTTCTTTAGCTGCCAGGCTGGCAGAGCTATTTATGCGTGAAATTGTCGCGCAGTGTACGCATGGTATTGATTTGCATACGGGCGCGATTCATCGCAGTAACTTGCCGCAAATTCGTGCAAATCTGGATCATGAAGAAACTTTGGCTTTGGCCAAAGCCTTTAATGTGCCTGTTTTAATTAATTCTAATTTACGTGATGGTTCCTTGAGAGAATCTGCGGCAGAGCAGGGCATTCCGATGTTGCTTTATGAGGCGGGAGAAGCTTTACGCTTTGATGAGTTTAGTATACGCGCAGGACTGCAAGGCATATTAGAAGTGATGGGGTATTTGCAAATGATTATTGCAAGGAAAAATAGAAAAGGGATAAAAGAGCCTTATATCGCACGTTCCAGTAGTTGGGTAAGAGCACCTGCAAGTGGTATTTTTCGTACTGTCAAATCGTTAGGGAGTTATATTAAACGTAAAGAAGTGTTAGGTGTTATCAGTGACCCGATCAGTAACGCAGAGTTTGAAGTGTTGTCTCCGTATAATGGGTTGGTGATAGGGCGCTCGGAAATTCCATTGGTGTATGAGGGAGAGGCGGTCTATCATCTGGCTAAATTCGAAGATCATAAGGAAGTAGCAGAACAATTGGAAACTTTTCAGGATCATCATATTACGCCATCTATGGATGATGATGACGAGTTTATTATTACCTAAACTTGATTAAAACGTAATTTTCCCGCAAATATCACACCTTTTGATAAAGGTGGGCTGAAGCCGCATAACGTTTGGCACATGTAATAAGATTTATATTATTTTCTGAGTCATTGATCGAAATACCTGGTTTCTTAATATTTAAATCAAGGAGTTCATTATGCATAACGGGTTTATTAGCAAAGATCATCTCAAGCAAGTTTTGAATGATGTTCAACATTTTTTGATTCAGCATAAAACACCGAAAAGCGCTCAAATTCCCTTTGTTAAATTAAGTGAACAACAGCAACAGCGCCTGAAGCAAAAACTCAGTCATCTACATGCTGCTGATATTGCACATATTCTCGAAAGTTTAGCAACAGAAGATCGGCGCGATGTCTGGAAGCAGATTCCAGTAGAACAACGCGGTGAGATACTGTTGTCTTTAGCTGAGCCAGTGAGAGAATCAATGCTGGCAGATATGCCGATAGCAGAGATGGTAAACGCTGCAGATAAATTGCACAGCAAGGACATCGGTGATTTGGCCAATCTGGCTTCGAGTCTTCCTGAGCAGGCGGTTAATCTTATTCTGCAATCGCTGACAGCAGAGCAGCGTAAGCAACTGGAACAAGCATTATCCTATCCTGCCGGTACAGTTGGGTCGCTGATGGATTACAGTATGCTGACTGCAACACCAGAGGAAAGTGTTAAAGAGGTACTTGCCTATTGTCGTAAGTTAGGTACTTTACCTGAGCATAGTCACTATATCTATATTGTTGATCAGCATAATACTTTGATGGGGTTATTGCCGCTGCAAAAACTAATTACCTCTGCGTTTGACAAAAAAGTCAGTGAGGTGATGAGTCACAGTACGATTACGTTCGCGACGGGTGATAGTGCAGAGCAAGCGACTTTTACTTTCAATCGTTATGAATTAATAGCAGCTCCGGTTGTTGATGACGAAAACAAACTCATTGGTCGTATCTGCGTTGATGATATTGTAGATTTTATGCATGAAAGCTCGGAGCAGCAATTGCTTCGCCAAATTGGTTTTGTTAATAGTGAAGATCGTTTTTCGGGTATTTTTTCCAGCGCTCAAAATCGTTGGCTATGGCTAGCGATTAATTTATTTTCTGCCTTTATTGCCACGCGCGTTATTGGCGCATTTGAAGATAAAATTGTTGAACTAGTCATATTAGCCACCCTGATGCCGATTGTGAGTGCTACGGCGGGTAATGTAGGCAACCAGGCCTGCACTTTGATTATTCGTTCTCTGGCATTAGGGCACGTAACAGATCATAATATTCGCCAATTTTATATCAAGGAAGTGGGTATTAGTTTAATCAACGGCGTGATCTGGGGGGGTATCATGGGCGTTTTTGTCGGCAGTTTATACAGTGCCGGAATCGGTACGGTGATGGGTTTCGCAATGTTATTAAATTTTGTGCTGACTGCTTTTGTTGCTGTTTCAATTCCGTGGTTACGTCATAAATATAATTTAGATCCTGCGATGGGCGCTCATGTGCTGGTTACTTTCTTCGCTGATGCGTTCGGCTTTTTCATTTTCTTAGGTATGGCGACAGCTTTTCTGTAAAACCGCAGTCGACTTATAACAATCAGACACGCCATGAAAACTTCCGCTAAATTAGGCACTTTTGCTGGTGTTTTCACACCTAGCATTCTTACTATTCTTGGCATTATTCTCTTTTTACGTTTGGGCTATATTGTCGGTACCGCCGGCGTGGCACAAACTTTAATTATCTTAGTATTAGCCAATTCAATTTCTGTACTCAGTAGCTTATCTCTTGCAGCTATTTCTACTAATTTACAAGTTAAAGTGGGCGGGATTTACTACCTTATTTCCCGGACTTTAGGTCATGCTTTTGGTGGCGCTATTGGTATTGTTTTATTTTTAGCGCAGGCCATTTCCATCGGTTTTTACAGTCTCGGTTTTGCTGAAATACTGATTACCATGTTACCTGATACTTTAGCTCTTGGTGTTCAGTCATTAGCCGCTATAGCGATTTTGGTGCTGGGATTTTTTGCCTGGTTGGGTGCGGATTGGGCGAACCGTGTGCAATTTTTTGTAATGGGTATTTTGGTTTTGGCGATTGTTTCATTTTTTTGGGGTGCAACTCAGTCCTGGGATGTGGAGATATTAGCAAGTAACTGGGCTGCGGTAGATAATAATGTCCAGTTTTGGGTGATATTTGCCTTGTTTTTTCCCGCTGTGACGGGTTTTACACAAGGAGTAAATATGTCCGGTGATTTAAAAAATCCGACTTATAGCCTGCCTGTGGGTACTTTTAGTGCGGTTTTCTTGTCGATTGTTGTCTATTTGTTGGCAGTGTTCTTTTATGCCGGGTCTATGCCTAAAACGGACTTGATTAATGTTGCTAACCCAATGACTCAGGTAGCTGCGCTTGATTATACTATTGTCGCGGGTGTATTTGCAGCGACACTCTCATCCGCATTAGCTTCTTTTTTAGGTGCTCCCAGGGTTTTGCAATCTTTGGCCAGTGATCGCTTATGGCGGTGTTTATTGCCTTTTGCTAAAGGGGTTGGAGAGACAAATAATCCTCGGCGTGGGGTTTTATTATCAGCAGTGATTGCGCTGTTCACTGTATTTATGGGGCAACTTGATATGATTGCGCCCGTGGTCAGTATGTTTTTTTTGATTTCTTATGGCTTAATCAATTTTGCAACATACTTTGAAGCTTCTTCTGAGAGTCCCTCGTTTCGCCCGACATTTCGCTGGTTTAACAAAAATCTCAGTTTATTGGGTGGAATGCTGTGTTTAGGGGCCATGCTGGCGATTAATATTATTGCTGGCGTTATTGCGCTGTCGATTTTAATTGCCATTTATTATTATCTGCGTAATACCGGCATGCGGTCTCGCTGGGCGGACGGCTGGCGTTCTTTCCATCTATTCCGGGTGCGTGAGCATTTGTTAGCGGCCTATAAATCACCAGAGCACCCTCGTGATTGGCGGCCTAATATTTTATTATTTCCGATTCACTATCCCGGCAGCAAAATGCTGTATCAATTTGCTTCATTGCTAGAACTACAAAGTGGCTTTACCACAGTGGTCAAGATCGTTCAGGGCTCAGGTGCTGAATTAGTAAGACGCAGGCAGCAGGAAGAGGCGGCTTTGCTGGCAGAATTGCAGCAACAGGACCTGCAGGCGTTTCCTTTAGTACTTACTGCGCCATCTATTAGTACCGGTATTCATACTTTAATACAGGCGCACGGTATCGGACCTTTGCGCGCCAATACCGTTCTTTTGCCCTGGCAGATTAAGAACGATAACTTAAATTCACGACCCGGTATTCAGCATTTGCGAGTAGCTCTGAAATTAGAGTGTAATTTATTGATTCTGGTCGAGCCTAAGATTGAATTAGATATTAGTTCGGTCAGTGATGTTGCCAAGCGTATTGATATATGGTGGTGGGGTGGTGATAGCAGTCATTTGGCCCTGTTATTAGCGTACCTTATGAAGCGCAATCAAGCCTTTGAAGATTGTGAATTACGTTTGCTTTGTTTGCCTGTTAACGGTAAAGCAATTAATACTGATGATTTGCAGCAGCACCTTATCGATATTAGGATCCCAGCAAACTTAAAGTTAATTGACAGTATAAGTCATGATACGATGATTGATGAGTCGGCAGATGCGGATATGATTTTTTTACCGTTTAAATTGCATCAGCAACAATTTTTGACAATTGGTGGCGATTCATTAGATGAAATAATATCGGATTTGCCGCCTGTTGTACTTACCTTAGCAAATCATGACTTTGAGCTAGATACCGAACCTGAAAATGGCACGGCAGCTGATAGTGCTGAAATACTTGATTCTTTAGAAGATGCACGTGATTTATATCATTTTTTCCAACAAAAATTGGAAAAGTTACAGGACGAAAAAGAACAACTTTTAGAGAAAGAAATCGAAGATTCCGCTGATGACCTGGCTAAATTAGAGGTAGAGTTGCAAAAAGTTGTGAGACGCCACGGTAAGGCAAAAGCAAAATTAATTTATGCGGAAAAACTGGCAGAGAGCTTACATAGTTAATGAGAGTTAAGGTGCACCATTCAAAATGCAAAAAAAATATGCGGGTTTAAAATTTTGTACACGTGTTATTTTACTCGCATTTTGTTGTGCTTTCAGTGTCTATGCTGTGGATTCTATAACCTTTAACGTGAATCAAATAACGGCAGATGACTGGGCATTAAAGAATGCAATACTGACACTGAGCCAACTAAATCAAACTCCTCAAATATCACTTGCTTCAGCAACACTGGTTTTACCTTCTCCCCTGGAGCATATTACATCAGTCAGCGTTCAGTGCCAGCAAATTGAGTGGCATGAAAATTATTTAAATTGTACAAGGGGGCTGGGGCGTTTCCATTCAAAGCAATTTAAAACACTTGCCTTCGATTTTTCCTTACAGGTTAATCATGATAAAAGTAAATTAGAGATTAACCACTTGTCCCTATTCGGTGGACAAATCTCCATTTATGCTCAAGAAAATGCTGAAAAATGGCAAGTGCATATTAAAGCGAAAAATATTAATCTTGTCGATTTAAATGCTATGTTTGTATTGGATTTTGCCAAGATAACTCAGGGCTTGGTTGATTTTGAAATAAAGCTAACGGGTAATCATGACATTGTACAAACTCTGCTTGTTTCAGCCGTAATGAAAAATTTATCCATGCATGATGAGAGCGGTGGCGTGGCGAGTGACAATGTCATGTTAGTAACAGAACTCAATGCAGTTAAACAAAAGAATGGCTGGCAATGGCATAATAACAGTCGTATTCAGGAAGGTGGATTGTTTGTAGATCCGGTATTCCTGCAAGTTGATAAAAACAATCTGCTAGCTTTAACGGCGAACGGGTTTTGGCAGCCAGATCAGAAAAAAATCCAGATAGATATGCTTACCTTTGAACACCCTGAGGCTATATTGTTACAAGGTAATGCAAGGCTGAATTATCATGCTGGACTAAGTATAGAAGAAGCTGCTTTGTCAGTGCATATTGCTCAGTTAAAGTCTGCTGCACCGGTTTATCTACTCCCTTTTCTGGAGTCGGGTGTCTTTGCTGGCATTGATTTGACGGGTTCAATTGATGCAGAGCTCCAGTTAAAACTGGATAGTGTCTCGGAAGTCAATATAGAGCTTAAAAATCTGGTTCTAAATGCTGCAGAGCAAGGCTTATACATTAATCAAGCAAACGCACAGATAAATTGGGCAAAGCACCTGTCTGCTATTCAAGCCTCTTTTATTAACTGGCAGCAATTAAAAATTCATGCGATTCCATTTCAGGCAGGGCAGCTGGACTTTATCAGTTTTGATAGACAGCTCAAGCTATTGAAACAGGCTGATTTAGCGGTTTTAGGAGGGATTTTATCGATCAATAATTTTAGTTTCGCTGCTGTGGAGATTAATAATGATGCAACCGTACATTTCGACGGCTCAATTAATAATTTATCATTAGAAAAGTTATCTACAGCTCTTAACTGGGAACCGCTTTCGGGTACTATTAACGGTTACATCCCCTCGGTACGCTATGAAGATAAAACCTTGTCTTTGGATGGTAAATTGAAAATGCAAGTATTTGATGGCGAGGTGAGCATTAAAAACCTGGCCTCTTCCGGTTTGTTTAGCCATCTGCCTCAATTTCATGCCGATATAGAATTTGATAATCTGGATTTAGGCGTTATTACACGTAAATTTAATACTGGATATATTGAAGGACGCTTATCGGGTTTTGTGCAAAATTTATATCTGGAAAATTGGCAACCCGTTTCTTTCTATGCATGGTTAGGCACTCCCGAAGATGATAATTCTACCCATCGAATAAGCCAGAAAGCAGTAGAAAACATTGCTAGTATTGGCGGGGGGGGCGCAACAGATGTATTATCTAGAGGCTTTCTAGGTTTATTTAAAACTTTTGGCTATAACAAATTAGGTTTTGGTTGTTATCTGCATCAGGGCGTTTGCCAACTGATGGGCGTTGAAGCTATAGACAATGGTTTTTACCTGATCAAAGGAGGAGGCCTGCCAAGAATTGATATCATTGGCTATAATCCTAGGTTAGACTGGAATGTATTAATAAATCGATTAAAAAGAATTACGGCCTCTGATCAGGTCATTATTGAGTAATGGGATAAGATCATGAATATAAAAAAGATAACTTTTCTAAGTGCACTGTTTTTAACAGCCTGTGTCACGATTAATATTTACTTTCCTGCAGCCGCGGCTGAACAGGTTGCGGATGAAATAATTCAGGATATACAGAGTACCGAGCCTGAAATTCCACAAAAAAAGGAGTCACCTCAAAAAAAGGAGTCACCTCAGTCTCGATCACCTGAATGGCAAACAAATATTTATAAGCTGGTTGATCAGGCGGTCTCTGTGTTTATTAGCTCAGCGCATGCGGAGGCGAACCTGTCTGTTGATAGTGCCGATATTAGACGCATCACAGCAAGTATGCGTGCCCGGTTTGCCGAGTTAAGTGTATTTTATCGGCAAGGAGTGATTGGTATTAAATCTGATGGATTTTTGACAGTAAAAGTGGAGCCATCATTAAAAGATCGTAACAAAGTCAATAAATTGATTGCGGCAGAAAATGCAGATCGTAATAAATTATATCAAGCGATTGCCCAGGCAAATGGACATCCAGAATGGTTTGAGCAAATTAAATCAACTTTTGCTGATCGTTGGATAAGTAATGCAGAGTCTGGCTGGTGGTATCAGACACCGAGTGGTAGCTGGAAACAGAAATAATGCGATTATAAGGTGGATTTTATAGTCCGCTGAAATATCCAGCACTCAATGCATCGATACTCAACCATTTGTCTCTTTGATACTTAGAAACGTGCATGAAATAACTTAAACAAGTTAAAAATCTGTAGGATGGGCAAAGCTATAGAGGCTATGAAAGTATTCATCACTAAATCCCCATTTTTTTAAAACAGGGCCTGTTTTGCAAGCTTTTAAAGTATATATTTCTAAAAATGACGTTTTTTCTTAGAAAAAAGTCCTTTTTCCCACTATTTTTAAGCATATTGGCTGTTTTTTAATTTATTTTTTTGTCGTTGGACGCAATAATCCCTTAGAAAATCGACGCCGAGCAGGTTTATTACGCGGACAAAGTTATAACCTAAGACCATTAAACCAAATTCACCACCGTATTTTTCTAATCCGCGCATCAAAAAGTGATTTATGCCTGCTCGATGTTTTAATGTACCAAAAGGGTGTTCAGCTAATGCCGCTCGCTGACGCATTTTATTGGGATTTTTTGCCATACGTTGCTTGTGGTGGTCAACGACTTCTTCATGCTCCCAACGCTCTATTTGTTTTGATTTTGCTTTTTCACTCAGACATTTTTTTTGCAAAGGACATTCCGCACAAACAGCGGCATCGCTTTTGTAACGAATATAGTTTTTGCCACCTTTTTGCAAAGGCTTGCCTCGTCGAGTCAGTTTTTCATCTTGAGGGCAAACATAGCAATCTTGCTCAGTATCATATTCAAATTGTTCACGGGTTAATCGTCCTTTTTCAGCCATGCGCCTAGACTTATCAGGGACAGGGACATAAACCGTGATATTTTGATCTTCACAGGCTTTTATTTGGCTTCCATTGAAATAACCTGAGTCCCCCAGGCCATCAAGATTTTCTGATTGCAAAATGCTCTGAGCCTTTTCCAGCATCGGCGCAAGCTGCTGCATGTCATTACCGTCTTGCACCACGTCCTCGGCAACAATCAAACGGTGTTTGTTATCAACAGCGATTTGAACGTTATAGCCCGCCACCGTTTCTCCGCGTTTGGTCAAAAGCCGCGCATCTTCATCAACTGTAGAAATTTGCTTTTCACCACGGTCTTTTAACTGTTGCTGCAACGCTTCTTTTTCTGCCTTTTTCTGTTTGATTATCGCCAGCTTTTCAACCAAGTTTTTATCTTCATTTAACGAGTCTTGATCTAATTTAACCTGAGTTCGGGATAAGAAAAGGTGGGCAGTCTTTTGAAAATCTGAAAAAATAGAAACAACCAAGAATTTATTTTTTCTAAGACTGCCCAATGCTAAGTTTAACCCGATTATTTTGTGATGTAGATGATTTTTGTAAAACCTTTTTACCCCACTGGGAGAAAACCCAAATAGAAAACGGTGAAAAGAAAAGACGGAAAAAGCGTTGCATTAGCCCCAGTGAAATAATTACTTTGATTGTTTACTATCATCAGTCAGGGTATGACACATTTAAATGGTTTTATTTACGCTACTTGCCCAAAAACTTATCTAAAGCTTTCCCAAAGGTGCCGAGTTATAACCGTTTCATTGAATTATTGCCCGATATTATCGGTCCTTTAACGGCTTTTATGCAAACACGTTGTGGCCGAAGTGAAGGTATTGCATTTGTTGATTCAACACCCCTTTGCGTTTGTAAAAATATTCGTATTCCGCGCCATAAAACTTTCAAAGATGTGGCCCAACGAGGCAAGTCTTCTACGGGCTGGTTCTATGGGTTTAAATTACACATTATTGTGGATGATCGAGGGGAAATACTTTCTTTTTCAATCACGAAAGGGAATGTTGATGACCGTAAACCCGTACCAAAATTGGCTAAAAATCTGATTGGAAAGCTTTTTGGCGATAGAGGATATATTTCTAAAAAACTCACTGAACTTTTAGCAACCGATGATGTTGAGTTAATCACAACTCTCAAGAAAAATATGAAACCACGAGTCATAGCTGCTTTTGATGCACTTTTATTGAGAAAGCGTAGCATTATTGAAACTATCAATGATCAACTTAAAAATATTTTTCAGCTTGAGCACTCTAGACATCGTTCGCTTACGAATTATATGATCAATATTGTTGCTTGTTTAGTTGCTTATTCTTACCAGGAAAAAAAGCCTGCACTCAACTTACGTAGAGAAGATTTATTACCTTTGTTATGACGTCTTATCCCGAACTCAGGTTAATTTATTATCGGCAGTATCCTGTTTATCTAGTTCATCTTGATATTGGGTGATTTTCTTTTCCAATGCCTCAAGCTGTTTTTTAAGCTTATCCTCGGTGTAAATACCTTGCTTACTGACGTCGCCTTTAAAAAAACTCCCATCCACCGCGACTGTCTCTCCACCAAATAAGGACAGTTCTTTACATAGCAACAAAAAGTCACGATTAGCCGCTTTCAATGCCGTACTATTGCTTTTGCGAAAATCGGCAATCGTTTTGTATGTGGGTAACAATCCTTCAACTAGCCACATCACCTCCAAATTACGTCGAGTCTCACTTTCCAATTTGCGACTGCTGCGAATCCCCTGCAAATAACCATATAAATAGAGTTTTAATAAAGCAGCAGGATTAAAAGGCGGTTGTCCTGAAGTGATAATAGTTTCGGTGTGCTGAAATCCTAGTTCCTTAACATCTAATGTATGTAGTGGTCTAATAATCCTGTACTAAACGATAGGAGTTTATAATAACCCCTTAATCAAAGATGCAGACCAATGAGTAAACGAAAAAGTTATACAACAGAATTTAAACATGAAGCGGCCAGTCTGGTATTAGATCAGGCATATTCCATAAATGATGCTTGCGAAGCTATGGGCGTTGGTACTACAGCAATGCGCAGTTGAGTCACTCAATTAAAAGAAGAGCGTCATGGTGTTACGCCAAAAGGAAGCCGAGCGATTACTTCTGATCAGCAAAAGATTCAAGACCTGGAAGCCCAAATAAAGAAATTAACAAGGGAAAAAGTAGGCGAAAGCAAGGGTGTCCAAAGAAACTCCCGGTAGCTACCCAACAGGGAAACACGGTTATTGGGAGCCAATGCGGAATCTGAAGGAAGCTCTAGCCAAATCGATCACCTAAACGAAAGTGAACCTTCGTAAGGCGGCAACAAGGGGATAGGGTGCCCGCGACCACCGAAGTCCAATATTCTCACCGTAACGTGTTGTTGTATTGAAGGTAGGTAGATCGAGAGATAGTTGACTATCTTACCCAGTGAAGAGCCGTCGGCTTTGGGTCGGAGTAACTGCGACTCCTTAAGCCCTAAGCGCTACAGTAATGTAGACGTTATGAACCGAGGGTTTTCAGATGAAGCCATAGTAATCGTAAAGTTTGGTGCCGATGAATTCATGGTGACATGAAGGAGGGTAAAACATCAAATCAGCAACAGGACGTTGGAGGTGAAGGGCGGAACACGTAAGCGGCCATGGCCGTTGATTATAAACTGATGGACTGAGATCAGCCTAACAGGAACAACCCTCTATTCTGTAGTGGTCAAGTAAATTCGTACATAACGATCGGTTTTTTAAGCGGCTTCTTTCTCCGCTTGGATTGGGGTTAAATAATTGTTATAACTATGTACACGGAAACTATTGTAATACTTGATGTATTGCATAATATCTTTCTCTGCCTGTTCATAAGATGAATAAAAAGTCTTAGGCATCCATTCAGATTTAAAGCTTCTAAAACAACGCTCCATAGGTGCATTATCCCAACAGTTACCACGCCGACTCATGCTTTGCTTGATCTCATATTCCGACAATTGCTGCTGGAATACCTTACTGGTGTAATGGCACCCCTGATCAGAATGAAACATCAAGTTCTTGGGCTCTCCTCTAGCCGCATAAGCTAATTTTAACGCTCGTGTAGTCAATACTGAGTCAGGACTAGTTGAGCAAGCCCACCCCACGATACGGCGCGCATTTAAATCAATCACCAATGCTAAATATATCCAGCCTGTACCCGACCAAATATAGGTGACATCACCACACCAAACTTGATTAGCCAGTTCGGTAGAAAATTCACGGTTTAAGTGGTTATCCGCTATGTTTGATGGCTTTTCAGCCACCTTGTAACGATGTGCGCCTGGCTGTTTACTTGTCAGCTCCGCTTCTTGCATTAAACTCCGTGTTTTGAAGCGTCCAACAGATTCACCTTGCTGTTTTAATTGAGCAGAAAGGGTACGACTCCCCGCTGAACTGCGGCTCGCTTCATGTAACGCAATAACCTTGGATTTTAACCTGTCTCGCTCAGGATCTGCCTTGTTTGCATGCTTACGGTGGTAGTTGTAACTACTACGACTCATCTCAAATGTTTGCAATAATTCGCATTGTTTGTATTGCTCTCTTAACTCATCAATTAGCATTAAAATTGATACACGTCCGATATTAAGAGAGCTGAAGCCTTTTTTAAAATCTCTTTCTCCCTCTTTAGTTTCTTTATCTGACTTTCCAAATCTTGAATCTTTTGCTGATCAGAAGTAATCGCTCGGCTTCCTTTTGGCGTAACACCATGACGCTCTTCTTTTAATTGAGTGACCCAACGGCGCATTGCTGTAGTACCAACGCCCATAGCTTCGCAAGCATCATTTATGGAATATGCCTGATCTAATACCAGACTGGCCGCTTCATGTTTAAATTCTGTTGTATAACTTTTTCGTTTACTCATTGGTCTGCATCTTTGATTAAGGGGTTATTATAAACTCCTATCGTTTAGTACAGGATTATTAGACCACTACATTCGCGTCGTAAACAGTGAACGAATCGGTTGTGCGAGATTGAAGAAAGCCCATTGCAAAAGAAAGAAAAAAAAGTGAAATGAACGAACACGACCTATTAATAGAGGAACCCAGACTTTTCGACCAGTTATGCTCAACCTTATACTTGGGCGTCGCTTTTAAACAGGTAAAGAAAAACAAAGGTAAACCCGGCATAGACGGAATAACCATTGCAGACTTTGAAACTCGTTTAGACGAAGAGCTAAGTCAGTTGCAAGAGGAACTCGCAAACTGGACTTATCAACCCTCGCCAGTCCGTCGAGTAGAAATAGCCAAGCCGGGAGGCAAAGGTGTACGACTACTCGGCATACCGACGGTACGGGATCGAGTGGTACAAACAACATTAAAGCTACTGCTGGAACCGGTCTTTGATCCGCATTTTTCACCGCACAGCTATGGATTTCGCCCAGGGCGAAGCCAGCACGAAGCGGTACAAGCGGCACAACAGATAGTGAACAGTGGCAAGCCCTACGTGGTGGATATAGATCTATCCAAGTTTTTTGATAGAATCCATCACGACAGGCTGATAGCCCGAATGGGCGAGAAAATATCCGACAAACGGATACTTCGCCTAGTCGGAAACATGTTGCGTAGCGGCGTCATGATCAATGGCATCGTCAACCCCAGCAAGGAAGGCGCAATGCAAGGGGGCTCACTCAGTCCCTTGCTGAGCAATATCGTTCTGGATGAACTGGATCAGGAATTGGAAAAACGTGGACTGGAATTTTGCAGGTACGCGGACGACTGTAATATCTTCGTAAAATCGCAAAAAGCGGCAGATCGAGTGATGGAAAAAGTCAGCCAATTCATCGAAAAGAAGCTGAAACTGAAAGTGAATCAGGAGAAAAGCCAGGTGGCTAAATCCGATGCGGTAAAGTTTTTAGGTTTTACCGTGGTTAAGGGGACAATTGCCATTGCGCATAAAGCCCTGCAAACAGCCATGAGTAAAATCGAAGAACTGACACCGCGAGGTACACATCAGACTCTGGATACATCACTGGACGAGATCAATCAATGGTATGTGGGCTGGTCAAATTACTACAGTTTGACTTACTACCCCTCACAATTGAATAAAATCGAAGCCCATATCAGGCGACGACTACGATCACGAATAGTCGATCAACAAAAGAGAAAACAGCATCTATATCGAAAACTGGCCAAACGGGGCGTACCACGAAAACAAGCATCAAAAGCCGTCTTTTCAAACAACAAACGGTGGCAACTCTCCAATGCGCGAGCAGTGACGAGGGCTTATCCGAACAGTTGGTTTATAAATCTGAAAGGGCAGGAAATACGATCCGACCGAAAGTTAGAGCATTGGTTTGAAGTTTCTCAATGGATACGTCTTGCGTGAGGAGCCGTGTACGGACCCGTACGCACGGTTCTGTGGGCAGACGGGAGCTGCGGCTCCCTCTGACCCGATATAGCGAAGGTGGAGACAAAATACAAGGTATTTCGACACGACACAGAATCAAGTTATTTGTGGTAGTACTTGTGAAGCCAGTGTCGAGCTTGCGATGGCATGGCGAAGCGGCACGGACGCAGGATGAACGCGGGCTGTGGAAGGCAATAGTTGCCACGTAGTTTTTCGCTGCGGAGACTGGACGGATCCTGTCGCAACTTTCGCGAACGATAGTGGCGCGCTTAAGCAGCCTCAGAGATTGACGCCCCATTTGGATTAGAAGATCAGAAAACCCTCTTTCAAGAGAAAAAACTGATAGCAGTTACATTCTTTCAGGCTTACTTATATAAATAGTAATTAACATAAGTCTTAACAAAATTTATGCCTGATTTTTAGTAAAATTTACAGGGCCCAAGAAACATCCTTTGAGATCAAAATCTATTATATTGATCTCGAGTTAACAATAATCAAAAACACCTTCAACAAAAATTCACCCCACTTAATGTAAAACCTATGAAAAAGATGCGTTGTATCTCCACCTTTGTACTACTGTTAATTATGCCCCCTTTTGTGGCTGGGGCGAATGAAATACCGCCGGAGAGACTATTTAAAATGGCGAAGGAAGAGCAGGCTGCTTTTCTGGAAACCTTACAGACATTGGTTAATATAGACTCGGGAACAGGAAATGAAGACGGTTTGAGCAAGGTGGAGAATATTTTAGTGCAACGCCTTACAGAGTTAGGCGCAAATGTCGAACTGAAACCGGCTCAACCCGGTGTAGGCAATATTGTCCTGGGGCATCTGCAAGGAGCAGGGGACACTAAATTCTTATTAATGATTCATTATGACACGGTGTTTGCCAATGGCGAAGCTCGAAGGCGACCGTTTCGTAGCGAACACGGGCGTATTTATGGGCCGGGCGTGGCGGATGCAAAAGGTTCGCTGGCCCTCATTCTGCATGCTTTGAAGATGCTTAACACATTAGATTACAACGACTTCGGAGCCATTACGGTAACTTCTCATTATCCACTGGCAGCGGCCGCACGAATGACTTCCGATAACGGAGGAATCCCTTCTAACTTCAGTAAGCGACTTTTTAAATAACCCCAAAATGACATGCCGTGCTTTCGGCAGGTCTTCTTGAGACTGGCAAAAGTATCACGGGCTTTCCGCCCTGCATCACTTCGTGTACTCCCGCTGATTTTTCGTTTCTTGACGTAATCCCTTATATCCCGTTCGCTTAAATTGTTATGAAGTGGGAGGTAGGGTTTGTCGAGTACACGGAGGAGTTCATGTTGATTTTTCCCCATTCGCCCGAGGGCCTGGTTAAGCGTTTCGTAACAGGTTTTGGTACTGCATAGGATTTGAAAGCGCTGCCTGATACTGCTCGCCTGTTCGGTAACAGGATTAAGTTTATAAGCTTTCAGGTCATGGTAAATCGACCAAAGCTGGTCGCGTGCGTCATCTACTGCCTTGGTATGGCTGTCATTTAAAGGAATCAGGCGATTAATCACTCGTTCGGCATGGATCCAGCACAAGGCATGATCAAAGACGTTAAACTGCCCTGCATCATCACTGATAATTGAAAAGTCAGAGGAAATGCCTTGGTCTAGCAGCCCTCCCATCAAAGCACCTTCCGTGACTATTTTTCTGTGCCGAGGTTTAACGATGCCTTGCTGATCCAGCCATTCGCACCAGTCAGGTGCCGTGTTAATGCAGACACTGATATTTTCCAGTGTCGCCAAGATTACAACAGACAGCTTATTTTGTGCCATGTATTCAATGGCACCTGTGTTCAATGTATAAAGCGTTGTTTTGCCTTGTGATAGACAGTTTAAAAAATTGATTCTGCTTTTACTTTCTGTACTACTGAACCAGGCAAAAAAATCATTGCCAATATGTGTGCAATAGCCATTTTGCCCTTTATGCCGTGCGCCAGTATCATCTGTATGAATATATTTAGAAACGGATAATCCCGTCTTCAGTAATTCATCTTTTTCGGCATGAAAATCGTCCAGATCTTCTGTTAGTATATAACTGAGCTTACCGCTCGAAATATCGACGCCTAAATCACGAATTTGTTCCAGTAGTAATGGCTGTGTGACATGTTGGTGATGGTATTGATAGAGAATAAAGGCAATAAGGCTTTTACCAAAGCTACCTCCCTGAATGTCTTCGGGAAGCTGACCTAAAATCGTAAGACCCTCTGGCGTTATATATTCTGCTAAACGATAACGAATGTTATGAGTTTGAAAGGTAATATCCTGAATAACACGATCCTGATACCCTTTAAAGCGTGAACCCTCTGGGATTTCATCCGGCTGAATAATTTGGGTTTCATCTATTTTGAGGTTGCCTTTTTTACTGCGCCTTGGGCCTTTTTTCCTTTTTGATGAGGAGTCATCACTTCCTGGGGCACCCTCCTTATCCATTGTACTCGGTTTGATTTTAGGCTTTGTGGTTTCGCCTTTAAGCTTGAGTATCTCTTGTGCTAACTCATCAATCTGCTTTTGTTGCCAGGCAAGCATTTCCAATAACACATCGACTAGCGGTGTGCGATCTTCTTTGTTTATCTCTGGTAATTCAGGTTTAGGCGAGTTCATAGAATATATTGTAAAGCAACTTTTTAATATTTTCCCGTGGATAATGAGAAGTTTCCCATTACGGTGTTGTTCAACCCTGATGAGGAAAAAGGCTCTTTCGGTTCCCGTGATCTGATTCGGGAAATTGCCTCCCGGCAGGACTATGTATTGTCTTATGAACCGCCAAATACCGATGCCGTGACCGTCGCCACCAACGGGATCAATTATCTCTTCCTCGACGTGGCAGGGCTTGCATCTCATGCCGGTTCGGCACCCGAGCAGGGAAGTAACGCTATCATTGAATTGTCTCATCAACTACTCCAGTTGAATGATCTTGGCAATCTTGAAAAAGGAACCACGGTGAACTGGACCCTCGTTAAAGGCGGTGAAAAGCGCAATATCATTCCCGCTCAAGCAGCGGCGGAAGGTGATATGCGATATTCGGATTACAGTGAAATTGAACGCGTCACTAACGATGTGCAGAAAATCATACAGCGCCAGCTTGTTGCCGGCACTCAGGTAAATTTCCGTTTGCAATCCGGCCGCCCTCCGCTACCTCGCAACCCGGCATCGCAACAGTTAGCTGATACAGCGCAAAAAGTGTATCAGGACATTGGCCTTGATCTTGGTATAACTATGATGCGTTTTGGAACGGACGCCGGTTATGCTTATCAGGAAGGAGCAGAAACACCCAGGGTATTGGAAACCCTGGGTCTGGTGGGTGGCGGATTGCACTCAGCACAAGAATATGCATTGCTGGATAGCATAGCGCCCCGGCTTTATCTGACTATGGCCTTGATCATTGCATCTTCAAAGCATTCGAAATGATGAAAATGCGAAAAGCCAAGGGAGAGTTGTCCTTTTTGCCCACGGCATCAATAACGAGCTTGGTATTGTTACGGTCACTCATGGACCATCCGATGACTTGACGAGAATAGAGATCAAGAATCCTGGCAACCCGATTAACATACACCTGTTTTCCTGATGCAACTAAATCCCGATGGATGCGTGGGGCGAACCCTACTGTTCCTTGCTTTGCTGATGAAAGCTGCGTATTTTGGTAAGTAGTCGCCTATATTAGTCAGGTTGTAGCACTCCCTAGTCACTTTAGCCAATCATAATAACCGCTGACAGATACATTGAGTGCTCAACATAAACGACTCACTTTATGCTGACAACGGGGAGCATTTAATGAATGCGTATTTCACTTGAGTTCTCTCGCAAAGTACGCTGCGGCCTTTTGTAAAATATCGACTTCCTCCTTCAGGCGTTCATTTTCCAGTCGAAGAGTGCTGACGTCGCTTTGGTTTTCTTTCGCAGGACGAGCACGTTTTGTAGGGAAGGCTTGATCACCGTTACTTTCAAGTTGTGCTTTCCATTTATACAGCTGATTACACTGAATACCAAGCTCAGTAGCGATTTCAGAAGCGGGTTTATCTGTCTCGTTCATCAGTCGAACAGCTTCAACTTTGAATTCGCGGGTAAAGGTATTAAAAAATTTATTTTCACTTAGATCATAAATTAGACATACTCTCAAAGTCTATTTATCTCCATCTAGTTCAATATCATTCTAACTAAACTGCATAATCCTAGAAACCGCAGTTGACCGCTATAAAACATTATAAGTGACTGAATATAAAATATAATGATCTTAAAAACTTGTCACCTGATGGGTGACTCTACTCCACTTCACGGTTTTGTTGATAAATCTGCGTACGAAATACTGCGTTACAGCTCTTGCCAAGGGCTACGGCCATTGCCTGCGAGCCGCGCCTTGTCTTTCACACTCAGATTTTCCACAGTATCCGTGTTCAACTGAGGTTTCCAGGATAATGCACAATACCTCTCAAATAGTATTTGACTGACTAGTCAAATACTATAAAATACACGTTCTTTTCTCAATAATTGAGTGGTACTAATGGGCCGTCCTCCTACCGATACAAAATCTAAACTCCTACTCACGGCAAATGATCTGGTATGGCAGAGTAGCTATGGCTTTGTGAGTGTTGATGATATCTGCAAAGCTGCGGGGATAAAAAAAGGTAGTTTTTATTACTACTTTTCTTCAAAAGCAGAGTTGGCGGTTGCTGCTATGGAAGAGTCCTATCAAAGCTATGAATCTGAAGTAATGAGCATATTTTCTTCAGACCTTTCCCCTATTGAACGTTTTGAAAATCTAGCTGACTTTGTCTATGAAAAACAAATACAAGCATACGAAAAATATGGTCGAGTTTGTGGTTGCCCTTTTGCTTCTTTAGGCTCTGAAATGGCAGGAAATGAAGAACTCATACAAAAAAGGCTGATGAGATATTAAATCGTCAGGGCAATATGTTTAAAGAAACCTTACAGGAGATGGTCGACTCGGGTTTTTTGCCCGTTAAAACAGATATTTCTAATACAGGTTCACAAATTATCACCTCCATTTTAGGTCAAGTCATGGTGGCACGCATTCAAAACGACTTAAGCAATTTGAAAAAAGACGTAAAACTCAGTTTATTTCAAACGCTTGGCCTAAAAACCAATATTTCAGAAATGTGCGCTAAGCTTCAGGAGCAACAAAATGATCAATAAATCTCGCACTGTCACTATACTAAGTGCCGCCATGGTGACCGCCATAATTGGCACTGCTGGTTTTATACATAATGTTTCTGCAAAGGAAGCGCAAACCTCGTTGACTCGTAAGCCGCAAGCAATGCCTGTCGAAGTGTTTATCGTCGAAGATCGTGCAATACGGCTCTGGAAACAATTTTCAGGACGTCTTTCTGCGGTCGATTATGTTGAAATACGGCCACAAGCAAGCGGTTTAATCACTGAAGTAAAGTTTAATGACGGCCAGCATGTTGCTAAAAATGATATTTTGTACGTTATTGATCCTCGTCCACTGAAAGCGATAGTCGAACAAAAAAAGGCGAATTTAATTTCTGCAAAAGATAGTTATGATTTTGCCATAAAAGAATCTACAAGAATTACTGCTTTAGTCGCTAAAAAAATGGTGGCTCAACAAGTTCTTGATGATCGTATCAATAATAAACTCGTTGCCAATTCAAACGTAAAACGTGCTAAAGCTGAGTTATCAGCGGCTGAAATAAACTTAAGCTACGCCTATATCAAAGCTCCAATTTCAGGCACAATCAGTCGTACTGAATTAACCGTTGGCAACTTAGTATCATCGGGTTCTAACGCGCCATTATTAACGTCGATTGTGGCGAATGATCGCGTTTATGCAGATTTTGAAGTGGATGAACATACCTATTTACATTTTCGTGAAAATACATCACCTGGACTAAGCGCTAAGATTCAAAACCCAGTTGAGCTCAGTTTAGAAGACGGTAATGACGTATATCACGGAAAAATTCATTCCTTTGATAATAAAATAGATCCGACAACAGGTACGATTCGTGCTCGTGCGATATTTGATAACTCCGAAGGAAAATTATTATCAGGTATGTATGCTCACCTAAAATTGGGTAGCGCTACTGAAGAAAAGACTATTCTTATCAGTGAACGTGCCATAGGGACAGATCAAGATAGAAAATTTGTCTATGTAGTCAATGATGACAATAAAACAGTCTATCGAGAAGTCATTATCGGTGACAGTATTGAAGGAACTCGAATTGTACATTCAGGACTAAAAAATGGAGACAAAGTAATTGCAAGGGGCTTGATGCGAGTTCAGCCAGATATGCTTGTTGAGCCAAAAGTATTAACAGCGACTGAATTAAAAACAGATAAATCGTGATTTAGTATCAGGTCGAACTTATCTATTTGAAATAGCGCACCAATACCTATTTTCTAATATTATTTTAAGCATCCAGGACATGATGTTCTGAGGGTAAATGTACCATGAGTTTTTCAAGTCACTTTGTTGACAGGCCAATTCTGGCAAGTGTGATCTCCTTATTGATCTTTGTGTTTGGCGCTGTGGCAATGCTTCAATTACCGATTTCTGAATATCCAGAAGTTGCCCCGCCTTCGGTCATTATTAATGCATCCTTTCCAGGGGCTAGCCCTTCTGTCATTTCAGAAACTGTTGCAACACCGTTAGAGGAACAGATTAATGGTGTCGAGAATATGCTTTATATGAACTCGCTGGCATCAACTGATGGCCGTTTAACCATCACCGTAACCTTTGCCATTGGATCTGACGTTGATCTATCCCAACAGTTAGTACAAAACCGTGTTTCACAAGCACTACCAAGACTCCCCGATATTACACGTCAACTAGGTGTTACGGTGACTAAAAGCTCACCAGACTTAACCATGGTAGTACATTTACGTTCACCTGATGAACGTTATGACATGCTATATTTACGTAATTTTGCAACGCTGCATGTGCGCGATCAATTAGCAAAAATTTCAGGCATTGGAGAAGTCAGATTATTCGGATCAGGTGATTATGCCATGCGAATCTGGCTTAATCCCGACAAGATTGCTGAACATAACATGACACCCGATCAAGTTATCAACGCAATTCGCGGGCAAAATATTCAAGTAGCCGCGGGTGTAATTGGAGGCCCACCATACAAAGATAACATTGAACTACAACTACCGATCAATGTGCAAGGCCGATTACAAAGTGTAGAAGAGTTCGAACAAATACTGGTCAATCGTGATGCCAATGGCGTTGTTATTCGATTACAGGATATTGCCCGAGTTGAATTAGATGCCGAAAGTTATGGCTTACGTTCTTTGTTGAATAATCAGCCTGCGGTTGCGATTCCTATTTTTGCAGCGCCTGGTGCTAATGCATTAGATATTTCTGACAATGTACGTTCCACAATGGAGCAATTGAAGCAGAATTTTCCTGAAGACCTTGATTACAGTATTGTCTACGATCCTACGGTATTTGTTCGTAGTTCAATTAATTCGGTCATCGTTACCTTGTTCGAAGCCATTGCTTTGGTTGTATTAGTCATCATTCTCTTTTTGCAAACCTGGAGAGCATCGATCATCCCGCTGCTTGCCGTACCTGTTTCAATTGTTGGTACCTTTGCCTTTATGTATCTTCTGGGATTTTCGATTAATGTCCTGTCATTATTTGGCTTGATATTGGCCGTGGGGATAGTGGTCGATGATGCCATTGTTGTGGTTGAAAATGTTGAACGGAACATCCACGAAGGTAAAACACCACGTAATGCCACAGTACAGGCAATGAAAGAAGTAACTGGCCCTATTATTGCGACTTCATTAGTACTTGCTAGTGTGTTTATTCCTATTGCCTTTATTTCTGGTCTGACCGGTATGTTTTACAAACAATTTGCCTTGACCATTGTTATTGCAACCTTCATCTCTACGTTGAACTCACTCACATTGAGTCCTGCTTTATGTGCATTATTACTACGTTCGCCTGATGCCCCTCAGGACAGACTTGCTAAAATCATGCAATTTTTGTTTGGCGGGTTCTTTAATCTCTTCAATAAAGTATTTAATAAAAGTCAGCAAGGCTATGTTAAAGGGGTGCGCATCTTTGCCACTCGTAAATTGATTATGATGACGCTATTCTCTATTCTTATTGGTTTTACAGTTTATAGCTTCTCCTTGGTGCCGCCAGGTTATATTCCTGCACAAGACAAACAATATTTAATCAGCTTTGCACAACTTCCTACCGGTTCAACACTTGAGCGTTCTGAAGAGGTTATCCGTGAAATGGCTGATGCAGCACTCGCAGAAAAAGGGGTAGTTAGTGCTGTTCAATTTCCAGGCTTATCTGTTAATGGTTTTGTGAATTCAGCTAGCGCAGGTATTGTGTTTGTCACCTTAGATGATTTTGCAAACAGAACAGATCCAAATCTAAGTGCCAACGCGATAGCGGAACGTTTACAAAAAAAATACGGCACTATCGAAGAAGCATTTATTGCCATATTTCCACCACCCCCAGTACGTGGACTTGGAACGACGGGCGGCTTCAAACTACAAATTGAAGATCGTACCGATCAAGGCTATAAAATATTGGATGATGTTGTTAATGAAGTTAAATTAAAGGCTAATCAAGATCCAGCCTTGGTCCGCGTGTATTCAAACTACAACGTCAATGTGCCTCAATTATTCGCTAATCTTGACCGTACTAAAGCAGTACAACTTGGGATTCCTGTCGAAGAAGTATTTCGTACTCTGCAAATTTATTTAGGTTCGCTTTATGTAAATGATTTCAATCAGTTTGGTCGTACCTATCAAGTCATTGCCCAGGCAGATAAGGAATTTCGTTCTACGCCACAAGATATCTCTCGTTTGCAAACTCGTAATAGTAAAGGCAACATGGTGCCTTTAGCGACGATAATTCAAGTTGAAGAAGCTTTTGGGCCAGAAGTCGCCATGCATTACAATTCGTATCGCTCGGCAGATTTAAACGGCAACGCTTCCGCGGGCTATTCTTCTGGGGAAGCACAAGCAGCTATCACTAAAATCCTTGATGAAACTTTGCCGTCTGGAATGGAATTTGAATGGACAGAACTGACCTATCAACAAATTTTGGCAGGTAATACTGCAATCTATGTCTTCCCGCTCTGCCTATTTCTTGTTTTCCTGGTGCTTGCTGCTCAGTATGAAAGCCTTGCATTGCCTTTAGCGATCATTCTTATTGTACCCATGAGTATTTTATCCGCCATGATCGGCGTGTATATCTCGGGGGGTGATAATAATATTTTTACCCAAATAAGTTTATTTCTACTGGCAGGCTTAGCGTCTAAAAATGCGATACTTATCGTTGAGTTTGCCCATAATTTAGAACATCAAGGACGCACGACACTTGAAGCTGCTATTGAAGCTTCAAAGTTGAGATTACGCCCTATCTTAATGACTTCTTTTGCCTTTATCATGGGTGTAACACCTCTAATGCTAAGTCATGGTGCGGGTTCAGAGATGCGTCAAGCGATTGGAACCGCGGTATTTTCAGGTATGTTAGGTGTGACATTTTTTGGTTTAATCTTTACACCGGTTTTTTATGTGTTATTTCGTAAAGTTGAAATTTATTTGTCTAAGGATAAAGATAGCGACAACATTAAAGCTGAACTTTTGTAAGTTTCGCAAAAGCAACACTACTAAATGTGTCGCTTTATCGACAAACCATTAATTTCGCTAATATATTGTTGAGTAAAACTAGGGTCAGAGTAAACTTAAAGTTTCTATTATATTATCTCACTTTAGGCAGAGCTTGACAGCAAAAAAGGGGAGAGATCTGTTGGTTGGCGGAAGAAAAAAACAATTAAATAATCTGAGTATACTCTGCCCACCCCCCGTTTTACTCGATCCCAGTTTTCCTTTTTTGATAGCCTCTTTTTTGATGGTGTTTTTGTCCTAGCATAAAAGCTAAGTTATTTGTAAAAAAATTAAAATAGTATACTATTAAATATGACTTACTTGAATTTGAGCAAGATTAAGTAAGCTAAACTAACTTGAACTTCAAGGAGTATCACAAAATGTCAAATCATTTTAAAATTTTATTTCTTTTTTTAACCTTTTTCTTTACTAGTCAAACACAAGCTGTTGAACTTTGTCTATCTCTTGATGGATCATCAAGCATAATTCCCGCTGACTTCCAATTACAGCTTGAGGGTGTTGCTGCTTCTGTTGAAAACTCAAGCATAATTCCTCAAGATAGCAGTGTATACATTTCTGTTGTCCAATTTTCTGACAATGCTACAGTTGAAGTTGGATCAACACTAATTGCTGATCAAGATACTGCTGATATTTTGGCAGCTAAAATCAGAAATATCAAACAAGTAAAGGGCGGCACAAATATTGGCGCGGGAATAACTTCCTGTACTAGTACCTTTGTCACTAATGATAAACAAATAATCGATGTTTCAACTGATGGTGTTTCTCAAGTAAACCCAATACCTGCAAGACAGGCAGCCGTTCTAGCTGGTGTCGATGTTGTTAACGCCATAGGTGTTGGGACAGGAATCAATGAGGCTCAATTATCTGCCTTAGTATGGCCTCAACCAGAAACACCTATTCCGGGTCCTGGTTTTGTTGTTTTAGTAGCTAGTTTCCAAGAATATACAGCAGCAATTGAAGCAAAAATTAAAGCCGAAGTTAAACCTGATCCTGAGCCTGGTCCTGGTCCTGAGCCTGGTCCTGACCCTCAGCCTAACCCTAGTCCTAACCCTGAGCCTAGCCCCAGCCCCAGCAATGGTACTCAACCAATTCCAACCTTGAATGAATGGGGGTTGATTTTATTAAGTTTACTTATGTTAACAGTCACTATGAGAAATAAAAAATTCCGCAATACTTAAGCTTTGTTGCCATTCCTTGGGAGGCTTAAAACCTCCAGCTTCAGCTGGTTGCTTTAAGCCCCTCTTCGGACTTGGTTGCCACATCGATACGGCTTAAAACCTCCAGCTTCAGCTGGTTGCTTTAAGCCTTCCCCCTGTATACTGAGTTAATGACAGAATACAGAAGGGTTAAATATTTTGTATCTGCAACAGCCAGCATAAAACTAAAGTATTTCAGTCATTGATGACTATTCTGCCTATAATATGTAAAAAGCCCTGATGCTTAAGAAGGGTTGCTCAAACATGCCCTTTGTTGGTAAAGTCTGTATTCCAGCAATATATACTTCAGGTGGCTTTGACTGTGTGAAGTATGGTGAATTGGCAAAACTTATTTTTGAATGAATTTTAACTTAGAGGGAACCCTATGAAACCCGTACTATTTGTATCCTTAATACTGACACTAGCCACTAGTTTAACTGCCTGTGATAACAGCAGTAATACCGATAAAGGTACTGAGGTATCAGCGCAGTTAAAAGAAACTGGTGCAAAGGTTTCTGAACCAGCTGAAAATTTTAGCGCTACTGTTGCAACTGAAGCAGAGCAAGTGAGTCAGTCGGCACAAGAAGCGACTTCAGATACTACTGAGATAATCGAAGACAATCTGGAATCGATTCAAGAGAATGTCGAGAATAATCCTTGAGACCATTCTGATAGACAACTGTTGATATCCTGATCTACTTGAGCATGAATTGCTAACAGGCATGTATTGAAATAATTATTAACATCATTAGTCTCGTTCCCACGCTCTGCGCGGGAATGAATGGAGCGATGCTCAGCGTCGCGGAATTCAGAGCCTGTTTAGTTCTTTCTATATTGAGTTAAGACATAATCTAAACTCCATTTCCCCGGTCCATTAAACAGTAATGGCATAAACATGATCAGGTAAAGCAGTGGCAATTTAAAATTTCCATGGCCTTTATTGCTAATCGCGTAGCCTTGCCATAGTTCCGCCAGTGTGCTCCATTCGGCAGGCCAATGGACGGTATTAATCGCAACGATGGTTAGTATGATTAACGATAATGAAAAAAAGCGTGTCCCTAAACCCAGTAGTAAAGCAATAGCACCGATAATTTCGATCCAGGTTCCCATAGTCCAAAGCATATCGTTGGACAACAGACTAAAGGGTAGAGGGAAGGTGATATGACTAAACCAGTTCTCGCCTGTATATTTCATCATGCCAGCCTCCCAGAATTCATAAGCCAGTATCAAACGAAATAAGAAAGGTGGTAGTGGAGCTGCACAGTCGTTAAGTAACGCTATGATTTTGTCATAGGCCGCGAAGAGAGATGAATGCTTGAGGTTTTGGCTGATGGCAGGCTCGGCATTGTTTGCTTCTGTGTTGATTATTGATTGCGAGATTTTAATGTTCATGCTGGGCTCCAATAATAATATGTTGTGTTTTTAGTTGCTGCAATATGTCAGAGCCGAAAGGTAAAATGGTTTCATAGACGTCATAACGCAGTTCAGCCGCTAACTGAAGTAATGCCTGTTCACCTGTGCTAAATCCTTCTTGCATTAATTCAATTAGCCTTGCTGTTACGGCATTCAGTTCAATAAAATAAATTTTAAAGTCTGCATCTCTGATGCCAGCTAAAATAACTGGTTCCTGTGCGTAGGGAGTAGGACGGTTTTTCCAGTTTTTCCAGTGTTCCTCCGCAGGGCTAATTGATTGCACTGGAAAGCGGTACTGTAGCAAATGCAAAACGGGATTGAGTGCTGGTGTGATTGCTAATAAGTCATCGTTAATGGCAAATATAGGATTAACTTTAGCTGGTTTTTCAGTTTCCAGAACTAATTCCATCCATTCATAATGCGCAAGGTCATTCATGAATTCCGGCAATTCTATTTGAGAATTTTCATTTATCAGGTAATCGATAAATTCATCGGGTATTTCACGGTACAAGGGCGATTGACAGCGATGCCCCCGGATGAATTCCTGCACTAATTCCTGCCAGAGCGCAGCCCCTAATAATTCACGAGTAATGGGGAAACAGGTATGCAGACTAGCATCTATTTTACTGTGCAAGAGTTTTGCATAGATGTTAACTCTCGTTGGTAATGATGCTGGTAAACTTTCATCATTCTGCGGATTGCGCAAATAATCAACAAACTGGTGCTGGTAGTTTAGAAATGAAGGAAGCTTGGTTTTATCAGGTTGAGTGTTCATAGGTGGTGGCATGAGATACTCCTAAGCACTTTTTCTAAGTGTCTGAAGCAACGACTGGTTTTGTATTGAAGCAATCTTTTCAACTTCACTCACCAGATCGGCTAAAGGGGGAATATTGCAATCCCTTTCTAGCAATGTCGGGAATACTCCAAATTGTTCATAGGCAATTTCCAGCAAGCGCCATACGGGGTCAATCACAGCTTGTCCATGGCTGTCGATAATTAAATCAGGGCTATCATGATCATGGCCGGCAACATGACCATACACAATCCGTTCTCCAGGTAAGCCTAATAAAAATTGTTCCGGGTCATAGCCATGATTTACACTGTTGACGTAGATATTATTAACGTCTAGATGCAACCAGCAGTCAGCTTCTTCAATAACGGCACGGATAAAGTTTAACTCATCCATATCAGAGATAGGTGATGCCGCATAATAGGAGGCATTTTCAATCGCTATCGGTTGTTCCAGAATGTCCTGTGCACGCCGAATACGGGCTGCAACATAATGCACCGCTTCTTCGGTAAAAGGAATCGGCAAAAGATCATATAAATGACCCTGATTAGCGCAATAACTTAAATGTTCCGTATACAGTCGGATTTTATGTTCTGCCAAAAAATCCTTAATGCGATGCAAAAATGCCTCGTCTAAAGGGTCAGGTCCACCGATGGAAAGTGATAATCCGTGAGCGACAAAGAGATATCGCTCGGTAAACCAGCGAAAATCCTGGGCTCTTTTGCCACCCAGATCGAGATAGTTTTCTGGTGAGATTTCAAAAAAATCAATAGAGCTCGGAACGCCGGTCATCAACGGAAGCATATGCTCCCGCCGAAGACCCAGTCCGGCTCCGTCTAAATGCAGACTATTCATGACGGGAGCCTCTTCTTTTTATTGAGCGGTATCAGGTTTATCCATGGTTCCGTTACAACCACCTTCTTTCATCTTATCGCCACATTTGCCTTCTTGCGCTTTTTCCATGGTGCCATTACAGTCACCTTCTTTCCTTTTATCGCCGCTTTTTCCTTCTTTCGCTTTTCCCATCTCTCCGTTACAACCGCCTTCTTTCATTTTCATATCGCCACATTTACCTTCACCGCATTTACCATCAAGGCCTTTTTCCATTTCGGCTAAGTGTGTTGCAGTAGTAATGTTTTGTAGGGCAAAAGGGCTTTCTCCCGCTTGAGCTAAAGGTGTGGCTAACAAAGAGGCTGCGAATGCACCGCCTAAGGAAGTAATGAGTTTAATTTTGTTCATGAGGGTAATCTCCTGAAATAGTGTAATGATTGTTTAGTTGTATCAGCAGCGTTAATTGCTAACGGTGATTAGTCGTTGATAGTTTGATAAGCTTACAAAATATAATAAAAAAAATATATTTGATAAAACAAAGCACAGCTTAGATAGAATGACAGATAAAAGTGCTGACTAGTTGATGTAGCAAAGCAATCAGAGCAAGGACAGTAGACTGTGAAAAAAATTCTGATCAGGCAATGTATCAGGCGCAACAATCTGGAAAAGGCCAATGGGCTGTCCGCAAGAAAATTTCTGAATAAGATGTGATTGATTCAGAGATTCAATTAAGTTCTTGAAAAAATGATATTTACATACCAATACGCTTGCACTTTCATTAAACCTAGAAACCACAGTTGACCGCTATAAAATATTATAAGTGACTGAATATGAAATATAATGATCGTAAATGTTTGCCACCTGTTGGGTGACTATACTCTGCTTCACGGTTTTGTGGATAAATCTGAGCACGAAATACTGCGTTACAGCTCTTGCCAAGGGCGACGGCCATTGCCTGCAAGCTGTGCCTTGTCTTTCACACTCAGATTTTCCACAAAATTCGTACTCAACTGCGGTTTCTAGGTTAGATCAGACAAGTTAACTTCTAAACACTGTTTACCAAATGAAAACAATCTATATACTATTAAGATCATTTTTATATAATATTATACGTATATAATACCTTTTGCTTACTATATCAGGTATACCTATTTATGCAGTCAAAGTTTGGTTTTCTCAGTTATGAGATTAGTCATGTTATTAGACAGCGCTTTAATAAAGAAGCTGAAAACTTAGGGTTTACTCATGCTCAGTGGCGAGCATTAGTATACCTTTCGGAAAATCAAAATTGTCGTCAAGTAGATTTAGCTGAAATTTTAGAAGTTAAACCCATAACTTTGGCAAGGCAAGTCGACTTACTTGAAGAATCAGGACTGGTTCGACGCAACAAGGACAGAGAAGATAGACGTGCCTATCGATTGGAGATTTTACCAAAAGCATTACCTATTATGAAAGAACTTTGGGAAATTGCTGATGCAATCGAAGAAGATGTATTGAATGTATTAACCACTCTAGAAAAAGAGTCTTTGTCTAAGATGCTGGTTAAGATAAAAGAAAAGCTTTTGGAAAAATAAATCGTAAATCATAAGTCATTCCTTAATCCTGAAAGGCATAGCTTTTATGTTAGAGTTATTTCTTTCATATTTATATTAACCCTTTTAGATACTCGGTATTTTTGGCTATGTTATATACAATGACAACGAGCTTTATGAAATTCAAAAAAGTGAGCTTAATAGAAAAAGTTAAACGCTATCTTCAGAAAACTCCCTATGAAAGGCGTAATCAAAAGAGGTATGAGTCAGATCGAGAAATGTTGATAAGAGTCGCTAAAAAATTTGCTATTCTATTTTTGGTTATTTTAATATTCGATACATTACTGGATTGGTTTTTAGGGTTAATAGATGCTTTGTTACATCTGATTCATCTGGGAATTGAGGCGATTGAGTATTCAATTGAAATTTTTCTTGAGCATATCTTTCACGCCAATCACCACCAAAGTGAGATCATTATTATAAACGGTGCAATAATGATTGCTTTGTATCTTGCCCATCGTTTATACCTAGTATTTCCTCAGCTGATTACTCGTTTTAAAAGAAATTTTCTTGCTCTCTGGTTGAAGCATAAACGCCGTGAAACATTTTACTGGCGATCAATGCCCATACTTTACAAAATCAAATGGGTTTGTGCCTATAGTTTCGGCACAACGTTGCTTTTGTTTTTTATGCTGCTTTAATAAAACGATAATCATCCAAACATCCAATACGAATCCCTTAATAAAATAATGGAAAATCTACAATTTACGCCAGTCTAACAAATTTTTCCCTATTGGAAAATACCGCTTCCACGGTTTTTCTAATATTACATGCCCTATCATATTACTAACCTCTGATGATAATTAAGCTTGCATCAAAATACTTTATATTAACAGGATAACTATGCTCTTACTTTCTAACAAACAAGACTGGTTTGGAAACATTCGCGGGGATGTTTTAGCTGGACTTGTTGTTGCACTTGCACTCATTCCAGAAGCCATTGCTTTTTCTATTATTGCTGGGGTAGATCCAAAAGTCGGTCTTTATGCTTCATTTTGTATTGCAGTGATCACCGCCATCGTGGGTGGACGATCAGGCATGATTAGTGCGGCAACAGGGGCAATGGCCTTGTTAATGGTCACCTTGGTCAAAGATCATGGGCTGCAATACTTATTGGCCGCCACCTTATTAACCGGTGTTTTACAAATTATTGCGGGTTATTTAAAACTTGGCAGTTTTATGAGTTTTGTTTCTCGCTCAGTGGTTACAGGGTTTGTCAATGCGCTGGCGATACTTATTTTTATGGCGCAATTACCTGAATTAACTGATGTAACATGGCATGTTTATGCGATGACCGCAGGAGGGTTAGCAATTATTTATTTATTTCCATATCTTCCTTTTATCGGCAAGTCAATTCCATCGCCATTGGTGTGTATTGTGGGTTTAACTGGCTTAGCCATTTATCTAAATTTAGATATTCGTACTGTGGGTGACATGGGGGAATTACCTGATACCTTACCCATTTTTCTTTGGCCCCAAGTCCCCTTAACCTTGGAAACACTACAAATTATTTTGCCTTATTCAGTGCCTTTAGCAGTTGTCGGTTTACTGGAATCTCTGATGACAGCGACGATTGTTGATGATTTAACGGATACAGAGAGTAATAAAAACCGTGAATGTAAAGGTCAGGGTATCGCCAATATAGGTGCCGGTTTATTAGGCGGTATGGCAGGTTGTGCGATGATTGGGCAATCTATTATCAATATTAAATCAGGTGGACGTGGACGTTTATCAACCTTGTGTGCAGGTGTTTTTTTACTGCTCATGGTGGTTTTTATGGATGAGTGGTTAAAGAAAATTCCTATGGCTGCACTGGTTGCTGTAATGATTATGGTGTCCATTGGTACTTTTAGCTGGAGTTCAATTATTGATATTAAAAAGCACCCGCTATCTGCTAATATCATTATGCTGGCAACGGTCGCTGTAGTGGTCTGGACTCATAATCTGGCCATTGGTGTTTTTGTCGGTGTATTACTTGCCTCGCTCTTCTTTGCAAATAAAATCAGTCATTTTATGTACGTTGAATCAACGTTGGATGAAGAAAGTGATACACGTACCTATCATGTACATGGGCAAATATTCTTTAATTCAGCAGACCCTTTTGTTGCTTATTTTAATTTTAAAGAAGTTGTCGAAAAAGTGGTTATTAATTTAACTGATGCACATTTCTGGGATCTTTCAGCTGTATCAGCCTTAGATAAAGTAGTTATTAAATTTCGTAGAGAAGGTGCGGATGTTAAATTAATAGGGTTAAATAAAGCCAGTACCACCATAATAGACCGTTTTGGTGTACATGATAATCCTGAAGAAATTGAAAAAGTAATGGGGGGCCACTAATGAAAAACCAACAACCTAACGTTCTCGCCTGCATTGACGGGGCTATGCTCACTGAAGCCGTTTGCGACTATGCCGTCTGGATTGCTCAACGTGTAAATGTGCCGTTAGAATTATTACATACGATAAACCATCATCATGAAACAGCTACCACTACTAATTTGTCGGGTAATATCGGTTTAGGCAGTCAGGAGCATTTGCTGGAAGAAATCAGCGAGCTGGAGCAACAACAAAGTAAGCTCAAATTGAAAAGAGGTAAATTATTGTTGCAAGCGGCAAAAAATCATGTGATAGCAGCAGGTATCTCTGATCCAATCTGTAGCAAGCTGCATGGCGGGCTCATAGAATCCTTAATTGAACTGGAAGAAAACATACGTGTATTGGTGCTTGGTGTTCGTGGTCAAGTGCATGATAACCAGGCGAATAAAATAGGTGCCAAGCTGGAGTCCGTGATCCGTTCCTTGCATCGCCCCATTTTGATTGTCAATGACAAATTTAAAGCACCCGAACGTATTATGATTGCCTATGATGGCAGTAAAGCCGCTGATAAAGCCGTAGATATGGTCGCTGTCAGCCCTTTATATAAAGGATTGAGTTGTCATTTAGTCTGTGTTAATAATGCAGATACAGCAGCCAAACTTCTCGAGCAAGCAACACATAAATTGCAAGCAACAGGTCATCTTGAAATCACCTCCGTTAAACTTACAGGCAAGGCTGATCAAGCATTATGTGACTATCAACAACAGCATGATATTGACCTGACAGTCATGGGCGCATTCAGTCATAACCGATTGCATGACATGGTACTTGGCAGCTTTACTCATAAAATGCTGGTTAATACTAATAAGCCGTTGCTTTTACTTAGATAACTATCGCTTTATATTAGGGTATTTGTCTTCGATGAGTACCCTGATATAACTGGTAAGTACTATTTCATGAAATTCATCCAAATTGATATACTTACGCAGTCACGTTTGCGGATTTTGAAAATACCTGAAATTTTGGGTTCAAAAGTGTTTTTGTGTGTATCTTGAATGTTCTTTTTACATTATTAAGACAGTCTTTTATCGTTTCTTTAAAATGAAAAAATACATAATCTTTTCCAGTTTTTTCTTCGTCTAATAAAGGCTTGGATTCATTTCCTAAAAAAATCTCTGGTTTCTCTGGGTCTGCTTTTTATGGAATAGCAGTCATTTTTCGACACTTCATTTCAGGGTGATTATGTCTGAACCCATGATAAGTCTCATCGATTTCATCTTCTGTAAATTTTATTTTGAGCATGAATAAGTGGTCCAATAAAATTTATAAATGATAGCAATATTTTTACGCATCCCTGATCGCGCGAAGTATATATGATTTCATCCGACAGATTCATAGAATGCCTGCATATTAATTTAATATAAGTAAGTCCATAGATACTGGACATTGCTAAACAAAGTATATTCTCAGTAAAATGTAAAGCTTATGTTGCTGCTGTATATTAATTTAAGGTAATTGACGTGAATAAATTTAACTTTCTAAGTTTTATACTCCGCCTGGCGGGAGCAATAGCACTGGTACTATTAACGTTTAATCCGGCGGGTTATTCATATTTTCATTGGGTTCAGAATGCGCTTGCAAGTGAGGGAACGGGATTTGAGGCTGAGCATGCATTTTGCGGTGTTGTTATCTTGATTGGCTGGACTATTCTGATAAGATCAACTTTTCGGGCTTTGGGCGCGCTAGGCTTAATTTTGGCAATTGCATTTATAGGCACTCTGGTTTGGCTTATGACCAGTTATGGAGTGGTTGAAGTGGGATCCTCCACTGCAATTACCTGGGCTGCTTTAATCAGTCTTGCCGCATTATTAGCAATAGGCTTGTCATGGTCACATATTCGTAGACGCTTGACGGGGCAGGTTGATGTTGATGATGTAGATGATCTTCGAGATTAAGTCTTTATTGGTTCAGAAACAAGGGACAGAAGGTACCCAGATATAGTCAGAATCAGGTTAGCCAAATATTTATCCTTGATGCTGTATCGCATATGTAACCGCGCGAAGTATATAAGCAAATAATAGAATCCAGGGCATCTTCATTACTTTTTAGAGCCTGCTCCTGTAATGATTCAGTATGAGAATCATTCATTATTTGACGGGTTAGCTCCTTTATCTCTAGCTTCAGAATCCTGCTGGCTTTAAGGTTGCCTAGTAACGCTGCCAGCTTTATTTGTCTCGCTCTTCTTTCTGTCACTTTTCCTTTTTATATTTTAGTCGTTTAATTAGGGAAAAGATTTCAATCAGAACAGGGTTCGGGTAGCATTCAATCTGCCATTGATTGCCCTTTAAATGGTTAAACCCAGCCTTTATTTGTATTATCCGGCTATTAATAACAGTAAATGTTTTATAATAGTTTAATCTCATTTCACATTAAATCTTGTTAGTTTAAATGAAGAAACAAGCCTCCATTCCAGGGATAGCGGAACATGACTTAGAATCCCAGGCCCTGTCCCTGCAACAAAAAGCTAAATATAAAGACGCGATAAAGCTGTATAAGAAAATATTACAGGTTTCTGATAACGTGTCATGCAAGCAGAATCTTGCTTATTGTTATATACAGCGAGCAAAAGATTTTGCTGTAAAAGGCATGTATAAGGAAGCGCTAGTGTTGTGGGAGAATCATCGTGTATATGCCCACAGTCCATACGCTGCTTATGATCAATATATTATCTGGTTGATACAAACAAATAACCTGACTAAAATCGAGGCTAGCCTGGGGGAATTAACAGCTCAACAACTGGATACGCAATATCCAGCATTGGCAAACGTTCTGGGTTTATTGATGCTTTCCGGGCACCCGGAATTTGCACATAGTTTGCCACAAGACTCTTTACTTATCGCACATTTTAATCTTGTTCAGACTGCACTACAGGCATATCAGGATAATAATACTGAAAAGCTCAACGAGGCTTTACGGCAGTTACCTTACCGCTCTGCTTTTAGAGATTTTCGGACCTTATTTAACGCTATCCTTGTTATGCCTGACTCACCCGCACAGGCGCAGATAGTATTGGCTAAAATCCGTGTTAGTTCGCCTTATGCGCAGGCAGCAAAAATATTGCTTGCTTGTACCAGAGAAGGTGCTGAACTTGCCGGGAAACTTGTGCAACTAAATTATCAACAACGTAGTTTTGTTAGTGAAATTAAAGGCTTGAGTAAAAATCAACTGGATTTTATTGAACACTTTTGCCGCCAGCATAAAAGCTTGTCAGACAAGGTACAATTTAACCTGGCAATTCAATATCAGTCATTAATAGGCGCTGAGCTGGCACAGCATTTTTGTCAGACATTACTGGCTAGCTATCCTGCTGGAAACAAAGAGTTTAACAAGCACTTTAGCGAGGCGAGTGAGCTTGAAGAAAATCGGGTTAAGGCATTATTCTGTGAACAGGATAATAATCTTTATGATGCAGAATATTATTGGAAACAGTGTATAGACATTCTGGATAATGAAGCGGCTGATAATAGTTTGAAAATTGCCCTGATTTTACAGCGCATGGCCGCCACTGAACCGGAAGGAGAAAAACGAACCGGTTTATTGATCGATAGTGTGGCGTATGATCCGGACAATCGTAATACTTATTTGCAAATTATTCATTATTTTAGTCAGCAGCAGAAGACATTAAAGGAGCATAAGCAATGGTTAGTAAAAACCCTGGAAAAGTTTCCGCAGGATGTCGAGGTTTTAACTCAGGCAGTTAAAGCCGCAACACGGAATAAGACCCATAAAAAAGCCAGTCAATATGCCAGTAAAATATTAAAAATTGATCCGCTCAATACTTTTGCCAAACAAACGCTATTTTCCAGTTATCTGGCACATGCACGGCGTTTGATGCGCGAAAAAAACTATCATTTGGTGGAAAAAGAGATTAGTAAAGCTGAACAGCTCAATATAGGCAAAGCGTATCTTAAGCAAGTGCAGTTAATGCGCGCGCTATTGTGTTTTGCCAATATCAATAAACAACAAGGGTTGCAGGACATTAGTTCTGCACTCGATAATTTGTATGCCGATCCAGTCAATATTCAATTTCAGGCGACTGTGTCAGCCTTGCTCAATGGTTTACCTGTGGCTACTCTTTTGCGTGAACTGCCGGACACAAAAGAGCATATATTATCTGCACAGGAATTGACTGTGCTTATACAGCAATTAAATCAGTATGCTAATGACCATGAAGACAGGGACTATTTATCTAAAGCACTGGATAAAATTAAACCCCCGTTGAAAAAATCGCTTACAGAGCATGAATATGATGAAAAGCTGTTATTAAATTTATGTCAGGCATTAGATACGGTTGAGCATTTCGAATTATTACGCCATTGTGCAAAACTGGCCCAGCGTAAATGGGCAACGCCAATCTGGATGTATTACCGGGTGTATGCAGATAATAATGGTGATGCAACAGAGTGTTCTGATCTGGATGTGTATCGTTTGCAATATGCTAATCATCAAGCTGCCGAGGATAAAGACTTTCCGACAGCCATATTGATCGATAAATTTCTGGATAGTTATTTTGATGCTCATCCACAGCAAGCAGCCGGATTTCTTGAAGGACTGTTCGGTGATTTTATGGACGGCGATGCTAAGGAGTTCGATGATCCCTTAGCAGAGTTATTTGACCATCTTTCTGATCGTGTGATGATTGATCTTAATGCCAGGGCGGAATCATTATTAAAAACAATGACACCGGAAAAATTGACTCAGGAGTTAGCTCAACAAGTTGGAGAGGAACAATCGTTGTTCCTCGCGATGATGGTAAACCCTGAGATATTTTCTGCGCTAATACTACTTAAAGCCGCTGATGAATTACACATTGATATCGATGCGAATATTTATGATGTTATTGAAGTTTTTGGTATTTCTGACAAAAAAAACTCATTTCCACTCCCTTTTTAAGTGACTATTTTACTATGCAGACTCCTTATCAAATACTCGGTGTAGACATTGATGCCACTGATGATGAAATTAAACAGGCTTATTTACATCAAGTTAAACAAAGTCCACCTGATCGCGATCAGCAACAGTTTCAGTTAATACACGATGCTTACACTGCCATTAAAGATCATAAAAGCAGAGTCAGTTATGATTTGTTTACTCTTCCGGTAGCTGATTTCACTACCATACTAGACAAAGCATTACAGACTGGGCTGTCGGGTGCCATGAACGCTGAGTCTGTAAAAAAATTATTAACTATCAGCATTGATAATGCCAGTTTATTAGCCAGCCTTGAGAAATAATGACTACAGAAGCACAAAAGACTGAATTACTGGAAGATTTCCAGAGGTATTTACAGCAGAACGTCCCTGAATCATTTGCCTCTCAGGAACAGCCTGACCTGCATACCTTGCTCGGAGAATTAACCGGTTTAAAAACTGAAGTCAAAGCGGAATCCAGACAGTTTAAAAATACGCTGGATACCCTGAGCTCGGCACTGGAAACAGTACAAAATGATAATAAAGTCTTATCTGCCGAGCTTGCTGCAAGTACGGATCGCTTGGTGCGACAGCAAGCTGAAATGATGCGCAGCATGCTGCTGGACATGGTAGATTTGTATGATCGTTTAAGTACAGGCCTGGATGTGTTGCAAAATTATCGACCAGTGAATGCTTTGTTTAAACATTCCAGGCAAAAAGACGTACGTTTTATTGAACGTTTTAAGCAAGGGCAGGAAATGACCCTTAAACGTTTTGAACAATTATTGCAAGGCTATCAGGTCAGGACTGTAAACTGTAAAGGTCAGACTTTGGATCCTTTGACCATGAAGGCCATTGCAACAGAAGAGAATTCTAAATTTGCTAATGGCATTGTGCTGGAAGAATTGCGTAAAGGCTTTTTGTATCAAGATCAGGTGCTGCGTTTAGCAGAAGTTAAAGTAAATAAAATCAAGGTTGGATAACGCATGAACGATATTATTATTGGCATAGATTTAGGTACCACCAACTCAGAAGTTTCTATCGTCGAAAACGGTAAAGTGATTGTCATTGCTGATGGCGACAAGAAAATGCTGCCTTCTTTTGTTGGTATGGATGATAACGGACAGATTATCGTAGGCGAAACTGCGCGCAACCAGTATCTGGTTTATCCGGAAAGAACCATTAAATCGATCAAACGTTTGATGGGCCAGGATATTCATGTTGAATTAGCCGGGCAGGCCTACACACCGCAGGAAATTTCAGCCATCATTCTTAAACGCCTGAAAGCTATTGCTGAAAACCATCTAGGACAAGTAGTGAGCAAAGCGGTAATTACCGTGCCGGCTTATTTTTCCGATGCACAACGGCAAGCAACTCGCGAAGCTGGAGAAATTGCTGGCTTAGAAGTTGTGCGCATGATTAACGAACCGACCGCTGCCGCGCTTGCGTATGATGCGAAGCAATCTGAATCCAGGAAAGTATTAGTGTATGACCTGGGGGGGGGAACTTTTGACGTATCGGTAGTCAATATAGAATCAGGTGTGGTTGAGGTATTATCTAGTCATGGTGATAATCAGCTGGGGGGTGATGATTTTGATCAGCAGATCGTTGAATATCTGTTGCAGCATATACTGGACACGCAGCACGTGGATGTACGTCAACACAGTAAAGCCATGGCACGAATTACCCGTGCTGCAGAAGAAGCAAAATTTTTACTTTCCGATCAGCCTTATGCACAGATTGATGAAGAATATTTACTAGAGCATGAGGGCGTTGCCATTCATTTATCGCATGAGCTTTCCAGAATAGCTTATGAAGAGATGATAGAAGATTATATTAATGTCACCCTGGATGCCGTACATATTGCTTTGAAAGGGGCAAAATTTACGACTATGGATATTGATGAAATTATACTGGTGGGTGGTTCTACACGTACGCCATGTATACGCGAGCGCCTGCTGAATGAATTTGGCTTCGAGCCGCATAGTGAAGTCGATCCGGATTTATGTGTCGCCATGGGCGCGGCCATTCAGGCAGCGATGATTGCAGGACAGGAAGTGGATACGGTATTGGTTGATGTTACACCTTATACCTATGGAACCAGTGCAATTGGTTCACTGGATGGAGCACCGTATCCTTTTATGTACGTGCCTATTATTCATAAAAATACAGTCTTGCCGAATCGTAAATCAGATGCATTTGCAACCAGTTATGATGGTCAGGAAGCGGTTGAAATTACGATATATCAGGGAGAAGACCCTGATGCATTAAATAATGTCAAAATCGGTGAGTTTCGGGTTGAGGGTTTGCTGGATGTTGCTGCTGGAAATATTATTACTCTTACTCTGGCACTGGATCTGAATGGCATTTTGCAGGTTTCTGCGCAAGAAAAAGATACTGGCCTGGAGAAATCTATTACCATTAAAAATGCTTTATCTCAGTTTGAAGGCTCGTCTCTGGATACCGCAAAACAACGTATCAACTCTTTGTTAGGGCACATGGATCCTCGTGTCATTGAACATGAGTCGTCGACAGAAAGGGAACAGGCGGTAGCAGCGGAAATTTTAGCTGCACGAGAGCTGATTGCTAAAGCCGAGGGCTTATTTGAGCAAGTATCAAATGAAGACAAGGAAGACATGATTGATTTAATTGAAACGCTAACCAGCTGTATCGCCGCAAATGATATTCAGGGTCTGGATGATCCAACCACACAATTACGGGATATTATTTATTATCTGGAATCCTGATGCTGCGTTGTCCCAGCTGTAATGCACGCTTAAATGAGCGAGTGATATGCTCCAGATGCCGGGCTGATCTGACTGCGCTGATTAGCGCAGAACAAGCTGCGCAACAGTGGTTTACTAAAGCAGTCGAGTATTATTTAGCAGCTAATGTTGAACAAAGTATTACTGCATTATCGATTTCCCTAGGCTTAAACACGACCCGCTTGGCTATTGTGTTTCGTGAATTTATAATCGAGCGGCAGTGCTACGAGATTCTCGATTTACTGGCACAAAAACGTGTATTGGCTGCAAAGCGCAGTTTGTATAAAGTTCATTTTTTATTCCCCTATAGCAAACAGTTGCTCCATTTAAACTTATTTAGCGATTATTTATTAGTAAACAGAACGGGTGGTGCGTAGATAATTCGATCAGTTTGGTAATCACTGTATAGTCTATTATTTTTTCCAGGAACGCCATGAAAATTAGCATAAACTCTAGCATTATCAGTCATTGTGGAAGGCTATTCCTGTTTATTTTTTTTGTATGTAATAGCGCTTATGCGGCTAATTCACTGATTGATATCTATGCAACACAGGCCCCCGTTTCATTAAAGACGCTTGCTGCAAAAATCAAAGATGCTGAAGCAAATGTTGAACTGAGTGAAACAACAAAAATACAATTACTGGAGCTTTACCGAAAAACCAGTAATTATCTGGAGCAAGTTCATACCAATAATGCCATGATCGAAGCATTGGTTTTATTTAGAAACCAGGCTCCGGAACAAGTTAAACTGCTCAGAAAAAAAATAGAGATAAATCAAGCCAAAGCATCTCGTACAACTGTCATGAGTATTAATGCGGATACTCCCTTTGTTATTATCGAACAGCAACTGTTCAATGAACAAGCGAATCTTGCAGCTGTTAAGGCTAAACTCTCTGACCTGGAGCAGCAGTTAATGCTTGCGGCCGCTAAGCCAAATGAAAATAGACAACGTTTAATTGAAACAAGGCGCAGCCAGGAAACAATCACAGCGCAATTATTATTGCTTGCAACAGCTAATGAAATTTCTATACTAACGGAAGCATCACGCTGGAAATTGGAGGCTCAGCGCCTGGCATTACGCTCGGAGATTGGCGTACTGGATCAGGAATTACTTAGCCTGCCAGTACGCATTGATCTGCTTGAAGCTGAGCGAGACATAAATGCTTTTAAGGTTGAGCAATTAAGCAAGCAAGTCACTGCTATTCAGAAAGTTGTTAATATTCAACGTCAAATTGAAGCTGAGAAGAATAAATTATCCGCTGAAAAAACTCAACATGAACTCGAAGGTAAACATGTAATAGTACAGAAATTGGCTGAAAAAAATGCTGATTTGACTAGAATTTTAAGTCAGTTAACGCAACAGATAGACAATATTGTTATTGAAAGTAATGCAGTCAAAAAGGAAACTGAGAGCATTTCCGATCAATTTAAGAATGTGCGTAAAAGACTTGACGTTGGAGGCTTTGGTCAGGCATTGGGACGTGTGCTATATGAGCAACAAAGGCAACTACCGCGTCCCGCTGTGCTGCAGAATAGATCAGAAAATCGAGCCATTAGCTTGGCAGAAGTGGGTTTACTGGAACTGCAATATACTGAAGAAAATAAAGTACTGAATGATATTGATACGTATATAAATCAACTCACTGCATCAATCGGTGACCTAGAGCAGGAAAAAATAAAAGCTAATCTGGAAGCACTGGCTAAAAGCAGGCAACAAATGCTCAAGCAATTGATTAATCTTAGTCGATCTTACTTACGGTCAATGAATGATTATGAATTCAATGATCAGGCTTTGCTTGCTATCATACAAGAGTATAAAGCTTTTCTTGCTCAACGTCTGTTATGGATACGCAGTGGCCCCATGCCTAACCTGGCGACAATCCAGGAAATTCCAGTGCAGCTAGTACAGATGATAAGAACAGAACGTTGGCAGGAATTAGTTATGGTGCTAGATGGAGATGAATCGCTTTCAGCGGTGACTTTCTTTGGAATAATCATAACAATAGTGCTTTTCTGGAAAACTAAAACGATGCACCGTATGCTGGCTTTGACAGGGATGAAAGTAGGCCGGCTTTCAAGTGATAGTATAGTCTATACTTTTTATGCGCTGGGTCTAAGCTTTCTTTTAGCAGCATCCTGGCCCTCATTGTTATTACTGATTGCCTGGATGCTTAGCGTGTCAGAACACACAACACTGTTTACCGAAAGCATTTCATCCGCATTCATCTGGGTTGCTGTACACTTATTCGGATTCCGTATATTCCGAGCTATTTACGCACCTAAAGGTGTTGCTATCCAGCATTTCCATATTCCAATATTAGACGCCCAGTTACTGTACCGTGAACTGGGCTATCTGATGCGTATTTTTCTCCCCTCGGGTTTTATTTTTTCTATTTTATTCAATTCGGATTTAGCACTATCAACAGGTGAACTGGGACGTTTGTTGATCGTGGTGAGCTTAATCGCATTAACTGTATTTTTTCAGCGAATCACGACTACTCAAAAGTATAAACGAAGTAAAAGCCGGGTAGATTTTTTGCGTCTATTGCTTATTGCAGTACCCTTGATACTGATTGTGCTTGCTATCATCGGTTATGTCTATACAGCGGCACTGATTACTATGATGCTGGTTAAGACCTTATGGTTTATTCTAGGGTTGATTGTTGTTCAACGACTTGCAGTGAGATGGATCGTACTGGCTGAGCGCCGTCTTGCATTCAAGGCAGCCCTAACTGAACGTGCTGCAATTGTGGCAAAGCGTGAAGAATTAGTATCTAACCATAGACAAGAACCTGAAAGTGAAGAGGGTGAAATAGAAGAACCTGAAGTTGATTTACCTAGCTTAAGTGAACAAGGGCAGCATTTGCTTAAGATTGCTTTGATAGTAATAGGTGTATTGGGTTTATTAATGATCTGGTCTGATGTATTGCCAGCATTCACATTATTAGAAGAAATTAAACTCTGGAATCATGCGACTATCATTGCTGGTGAACAACAAATAATGCCTGTCACTTTACTTGATCTTAGTATGGCCTGCCTGATATTGTTTGTGACTATCGTCGCTTCCAGAAACCTGCCGTCACTTCTGGAAATTATCATGTTACAAGCCAGCACGATGACAGCAGGAAGCCGCTATACTGTCACGACCATAACTAACTATATAATTTTCGCACTTGGCTTAATTCTATTCTTTAATAGACTCGGAGTAGACTGGTCGAAACTTCAATGGCTAGTAGCCGCATTAGGTGTTGGTATCGGCTTTGGTTTACAAGAGATTGTCGCTAATTTTATCAGTGGAATTATTATTCTTTTTGAACGCCCTATTCGAGTCGGGGATATGGTTTCTATTGGTAATAATGATGGATTGGTTGTGCGTATCCGTATTCGTGCGACAACGATTAGAAATTTTGATAGAAAAGAATTACTGGTGCCTAATAAGGAGTTTATTACTGGTCAGTTGATTAACTGGACATTATCTGATCAGACAACACGAATAGTTATTCCAGTTGGCCTAGCCTACGGGGGGGATGTGGAGGCAGCATTCAAACTGATGCTGGAGTCAGCACAACAACATCCATACGTGTTATCAGACCCGCCGCCTTCTGTGGTTTTTGATGCATTTGGGGATAATGCCTTATCTTTAAAACTGCGCTGTTTTGTGGCCGATATAGATTACCGGGTACCGACGATCACTGAGTTACATAAAACCATCAATCAAAAATTTAATGACGCAGGTCTTGTGATTGCTTTTCCGCAGCGGGATATTCATCTGGATTTCAAAACACCACTGGATGTTCGTATGCAGAGTAAGCAGCTCAATCCAGAATCAGACTAAATGTTGAAGGCTCTATGTGAATCGTAATGGGTTAACTTATATCGACAAAACCAGAGACTAGGGCTTCAATGTCGATAATATGGGGTATCATTGCTTATTGTTTTTATGTGATTGAGTATTGACGGGATCTGTTACCCTATTAAGACACGGATAGCGATGCTTTCTATAGTCAGGGAAGATTAATTATTAAATTGACTGTATTGTCTTTCTATGGAATAAAATTTGCTTAATATTAATAGTATTATGTAATTATATATTTCTTGCATTGAAAAACTCCGTTAAAATATCATATCTTAGTTGTGTATGTTTAACGCCTTTGAGCTAAAAATAAATAATTAAGACAGCTTACTTTAATTGGCTTGTATGGCCTGAAATGTAAAAACATATAATATGAGCAATATTTTTATTTGGCCTGTGCGTGTCTACTACGAAGATACTGATGCGGGTGGTGTGGTTTTTTATGCTAATTATTTAAAATTTTATGAACGTGCACGAACGGAAATGTTGCGTGCAATGGGCTTTGAGCAAGACGAGTTGATTACACATGAAGCGGTGATATTTGTCGTTCGCTCAGTACAGGTTGAGTATTTAAAGCCTGCCAGATTTAATGAAATGTTAAATGTAAGCGCTGCTTTATGTAAAGTTAAAAGTGCTAGTTTGACTTTTGAGCAAACAATTACCCGTAATGATGAGATTTTAAATACTGCCAGTATTCGTATTGGCTGCCTGGATTCAGACACGCTAAGGCCTAAACTTATTCCTGACGCACTAAAGCAAGCAATAAACTATGCATAACGATTTATCTATTTTTTATTTAATTACTCAAGCCAGTTTAGTTGTTCAACTGGTGATGCTTATTTTATTATTCGCTTCGTTGATTTCATGGACCTTTATTATTTCGAAACATAAAGAACTAAAACGAGCAGTTAGGGTAACTGAAGAATTTGAATCTCATTTCTGGTCTGGCGGAGATTTAAGCCGCTTGTACACACAGCTTAGCGCACAAGGAATGCAAGCAGAAGGACTGGAAAAAATCTTTATTGCGGGTTATAAAGAATTTTCGCGGATGCATAAAATCAGTGGCATACCGTCTGCTGAAAAAGTAGCAAATGCACAACGAGCTATGCGTATAGAATTAGCGCGAGAAATGGATAGACTGGATGAAAGTTTACCGTTTTTAGCGACAGTCGGGTCAACTAGCCCTTATGTGGGATTATTTGGAACTGTATGGGGTATTATGAATTCCTTCCGCTCACTTTCGATGGCAAAGCAGGCGACTTTGGCGCAAGTTGCTCCTGGCATTGCTGAAGCACTGGTGGCAACTGCGATTGGTCTATTTGCCGCAATTCCTGCCGTCGTTGCCTATAATAGTTTTGCCACGCGAATATATCGTTTAACGGGGCGTTACGAATTATTTATAGATGAGTTTGTTGTCCTGTTGCAGCGGCAGGCGCATTCATAATGAGAGAACGTAAGCCTAGAAAGCCGATGGCAGAAATCAATGTCGTTCCCTATATCGATGTGACACTGGTATTATTGATTATTTTCATGATTACCGCGCCTTTGATTCAATCAGGAGTCGATGTTGATTTACCTCAGGCAGATGCGCAAGATATCAGCCTTGAAGATTTGCCGAATCCGGTGATTATTACTATCACCAAAGCAGGTCAGTTTTTTATTGATTTAGGTAATGGTGAAGATGATGAACCTGTGACTGCGAATGAAGTTTTACTATTAACCCAGGCCGTACGTAAAAATAAACCGGCAACACAAGTTTATATTCGCGGAGATAAAGAAGTGGAATATGGAAAAGTCGTTACCGTGATGGCAGCTTTGAAAAATGCAGGCGTACCGAATGTCGGATTAATGACGGAAAATTTTTAAACTGTATTCTGGAAAAAAGTGACTATGGGTAAATATTTCCTTTCATTTCTAATGTCATTAACTTTGCATTTGAGTATTATTGCCTTGTTCGTGTTTAGTTTCCCTATGGATACCCCGGTCTCTGAGATAAAAAAAGAGACCCCGGTTATTATTGAAGCCACCATATTAGATGAGAGTGTTGTTACAGCGAAAGCTAATGAACTAAAACAGCAGCAGGAGAATAAAAAGCGTCTGCAGCAAAAACAACAAGATGATGTTGTAAAAAAATTAGAGCAAGAAAAACAAGATTTACAGCGATTAAAAGCTAAGCGTCAACAAGAAGAACAAGAAGCAAAAAAGCAAGCTGAACAGCTTAAAGTTGCGGCTCAAGAAGAGCAGAAAAAACTGCAGGACATCAAACAAAAGCTTGCTTTGGAAAAGAAAAAACAACAAGAAATTGATGGGCAGCGCCGGGCTGAAGAAAAAAAAAGGGAAATAGAAAAACAACGTAAAGCAAAAGCTGAGCGTATTGCAGAAGAACAACGCCAATTAGAAGCGGCAAAGATTGAAGCAGAAAAGCAGAAGAAAATAGCTGAAGTTAAAAAACAAAAAGCTCTGGAAGAAAAATTACGTCTTGATGCTGTCAGAGAGGAAGAAGAAAATAGGCAACGAGCAGAAAATGCTAGAATTGCTGAAAAAGAAACAGCAGATGCAACAGCTTTAATAAAGCGTAAAATAACGCAAAGCTGGAATAGACCAGTTTCCGTGCACAGTAATTTGAAATGTAAGATTAGAATTGGACTGATTGCTAGCGGAGATGTCATGTCAGTTGTTATAGTTGAGAGCAGTGGAAATTCTGTATTTGATGATTCAGCTGAACGAGCTGTAAGAAAAGCGTCACCATTACCAGTACCTAAAGATCCAAATATTTTTCAAAAGTTTAGAAGTTTTAATCTGGAGTTTGCACCGGATAAATAATGATTCTAGTGGTTGTTGCCTTTCGGGGTATAAATTAAATTAATGAGTAAACGTGATTAAATTAAGCAAAAATATAGCTGTTTTTTTAATAACCATGACTGCCTTGATATATAGTCATGTCTTACAAGCAGAATTAACGATAGAAATTACCGAAGGTGTGCAAAGTGCTTATAAAATAGCAGTTGTGCCTTTTGCTGCACCTGAGGGAGGGGCGCTAAATACCGATGTTGTGCAAATAATTTCTCAGGATTTAGCCGGAAGTGGCTATTTTAAGGTGCTCCCCAGAGGAGAAATGCTGACTTACCCTACGCAGCCAGCCCAGGTTAAATTTCGTAATTGGACTGCAATAGGCCAGGACTATCTGGTAATAGGTGCTATCACTAAAGATAATAACCTTTACCATATAGAAATGAGTTTGTTTGATATTTATAAAAAAGAGCAATTAAAAGGTTTACGAATTACTGTTGGAGCTTCGTCCTTAAATATGGCGGCACATCATTTAAGCGATGTAATCTATCAGCAAATTACGGGAATTGCTGGTGTTTTTAGCACGCGCATTGCTTACATCACCAACCAATTCGATGCGCAAAATAAGCCGCAATATAAATTACAAGTTGCTGATTATGATGGTAAAAATGCGATATCAATTGCCCAGTCAAAAGAGCCTATTATGTCGCCGGCCTGGTCGCCTGACGGACAAAAAATCGCCTATGTGTCTTTTGAAAATAAAGTCTCTGAAATTTTTGTTCAGACACTGAAAACTGGAGAACGAAAAAGCGTTGCCAAGTACAAAGGCATTAATGGATCACCAGCCTGGTCACCTGATGGAAAAAAATTGGCTATTACTTTATCCAAAGACGGTAATTCGGATATTTATATATTAACGTTGGCTGACTTATCTTTAATAAAATTAACCCGGTCCTTGGCGATAGATACCGAAGCTTCCTGGTCTCCTGATGGTAAACAAATCCTTTTTACTTCGGATCGTGGCGGATTGCCGCAAATATATGTTATGCCGAGTAATGGACAGGGAAGTGCAAAGCGGATAACCTTCGATGGCAATTATAATGCTCGTGGTGCATTTTCAGCAGATGGAAAAAAGATAGTCATGGTGCAGGGTACACAAGGTAAATACCGAATAGCCTTATTAAATTTGACAACAGGCGCAAACACAGTATTGACGGAGGGTCCCTTTGATGAATCACCTAGTTTCGCACCGAATGGCCAGATGATTATTTATGCCCGTAGAAAGGGTAATAAGGAAATTTTATCGACCATTACCCTGGATGGGCTGGCCCGAAAGGATATACAAGCTGCATATGGTAAAGTTCGGGAGCCTGCGTGGGCTCCACGTAAGTAATGCAATAAAACGTAACAACGCTGAATAAATTACCTGGATTTTAACAGTCCATGATTTTTGTATTTGTTACAAAAGGATTCAGTACATTAACTTTTTTCAAAAGGCTTAGAAATATGAAATTTAATAAAACAGTAGTTAGCCTCTTTATCTTTATTATGGCGACTTTATTATCCGGATGCAGTACTGATGCAATTAAAGGCGGCTTATCAGATAGCTCAAACCCTGATGATGCTAGCTCAGACAGCCAGAGTTATGTTTATAATGCCGATGGTGCGCAAGTAACTGAACTTAAACTGGATAAAAATCAAAATCTCAGTGCAGCTGAACAGTTAATGCTTAGCCCTGAATTTTCTGATCCCTCTAGCCCTTTATCTAAGCGGACGATCTATTTTAAATATGATAGTAGCCAGGTATTAAATGAGTTTATTCCTGTGATTAACGCGCATGCGCAATATTTAATGAACCACCCCAACCAAAGAATTACCCTTGAAGGTCATTCAGATGAACGTGGGACACGTGAGTACAATATTGCTCTTGCTGAACAACGTGCAAAATCAGTATTTAAAATGTTGCAATTGATAGGTGTTATGAGCAATCAAGTTGATATTGTGAGTTATGGCGAAGAAAAGCCGGTTGCACTGGAACATAATGATGATTCATTTGCCCTTAATCGCCGGGTAGAAGTGGTATATAAATAATGAGCAAGTTTTATCTATTAATAGTCTTTTGTATTTCCGGTTTAGCCCATGCTGAATCCAGAAAACTGCCGCCTATTATTAATAACTCAAGTTATGCAAATGGTGCTGCCTATATTGATCAGGCCTCTGCTAATCAATCTATGCTGGAGATGCTAGGCCGGGTAGAATCCTTACAAACCGAGATACAACAACTTCGTGGCCTGATTGAGCAGCAGAGTCATGAAATAAATATTTTAAAACAGCGCGAGCAAAATATTTATGCAGATATAAATATACGCCTGCAGCAATTAGAGAGCGCAAGCGGCATTCCTGTAAGCGCTGCTGTTGTTGCAAAGCCTGAGACATTAAATATTCCGGTTAAGCAAAGTAAAGTAATTGCGCCTAGCGCTGTTGTTGCAAAGCCTGAGACATTAAATATCCCGATTAAGCAAAGTAAAGTAACTGCGCCTGTTACTGTTAAACAAGCTCAGGTTCTGCCAGAAAAAAAGGTAATACCTAAATCAAAAAGCGATGAGAAAGCTGCTTTTGACAAGGCCTTTGCCAGTGTGAAAAATAGTCATTATCAGGAGGCGATTACCGAACTTGAGCAATTTTTGCTAGATTATCCAGATGGAGTGTACACAGATAATGCTCACTTCTGGCTAGGTTCTGTATATAAAGTAGTAAATGATATTCCGGCAGCAAAAACAAATTTTCAAGCCGTTTATACTCAATATCCAAAAAGTGAGAAGGCGGGAATGGCGATGCTTAAGCTAGCGGATATATACAGCGAAGAAAACAATATCACAAAAGCGCAACAATTGTACGTCCGCATTATCAGCCAGTATGCTGATAGCACAGCTGCAAATATGGCAGAAAAAAATTTACAGAGTCCAGGTCAGTAAGTCTAGTGAAAAGTGATGATTTACGTATCAGTGAAATTTTTTATTCACTACAGGGAGAATCCAGGTCAGTCGGCATACCCACTGTTTTTATTCGTTTAACAGGATGCCCTTTACGTTGCCAGTATTGTGATACGAGCTATGCTTTTTCAGGTGGTGAAATGCGAAGTCTAGCCAGTATTATTGATCAAGTGGCCCAATATAATACCCGCTATATTACCGTGACAGGTGGTGAGCCATTAGCACAGCGGGGGTGCCTGGAATTACTTAAGCAATTAGCAGACAAAAATTATAGTGTTTCTCTGGAAACCAGTGGAGCCATTGATGTATCAAGTGTTGATGTACGCATAGATAAAGTAATGGATCTGAAAACTCCGGCATCGGCTGAAGAGCATCGTAACCGGTATAATAATCTACAATATCTGAATAGCAAAGACCAGATTAAATTTGTTATTTGCAATGCAGAAGATTATGCATGGTCTAAAGCAAAAATGGCAGAACATGAATTAACACAAAAATGTGAAATTTTATTTTCTCCATCTTTGGGACAACAAGATCCGACTGAATTAGCTGAATGGATTTTAGCCGATCAATTACCTGTCCGCTTTCAAGTTCAGTTACACAAATTTCTTTGGGGTGATGTAGCAGGTAAGTAAGTTAACACTTTTTGCGTGAAGATTAATGTGTCTGGAAAATAACATGAACTAAATTTATCAGTGTTTATACTTCGCGCGGTTACATATACGGTTTTATAGCGGCCTATTTTAGCGAATAGCTGCGTTGTTGAAACAGGTGTGTAGCTTGATATGCGCCTATTTCAGCGCCTTGCTCTCAACTAAAATCAACTTGATAAAAATTCCGTATCCGTGACTGCGCGAAGTACATTAAGTTACTTATCAGTATTACACAAAAAAACTGTCTGCTGGCCCCCGCAACTCTTTCAGAATCTATTTATAATATATTTCGCTGTTTACAGCGACACCATGCACTCGGTCTTAAATGGTTCGGTTCGGATTGGCAAGATTTTAATCCCAGAATGGTCATATTAAAAAAATCAATGAAACGTGATACCAGTACCCAGTATCATGAGTAAAAGAGTTGCTATAAATCAGGTTATCATTAAATTTAAATAATGGAAAATTGGCAGAGTAGTTGTGCCTGCTAAATTATCCAAAAAATCAATTCTTAGATGGTGTATCATTTTCATTTGAAACTATCTAAAATCAAACAATTATCTCCTAAGCAAAAAATAAATCGTGAAAACTCAAGCCCCTGTTATCAATATAAAACCTTATGCAGCTGATAAGGATACTGCAGATGTTACTAACCAGACAGCTAAGACTCCCAAAAGTGAAAATAAACTTGAGGGTGAGCGTATTCAAAAAGTATTGGCAAGAGGCGGGGTAGGCTCACGTCGGGAGGTTGAACGCTGGATAACTGAAGGGCTTGTACAGCTTAATGGCCAGCCCGCTACTTTAGGGGATCGTTTAAAAGCAGGCGATGATTTAGTTTTAAAGGGGCGCCCTTTAAAATGGGAAAAATTTACTGTACAACCGACTCGGGTATTGATTTATCACAAACCAACAGGCGAAGTGGTTACTCGCAATGACCCTGAAGATCGTCCTGTCGTGTTCAAAAAACTACCTAAGTTATTAACGGGGCGCTGGATCGCAGTTGGGCGTTTGGATATCAATACTCAGGGGCTATTATTATTTACCAACAATGGCGAGTTAGCCAATCGTTTGATGCATCCTTCATCGGAAATTGATCGTGAATATGCTGTGCGTATTTTAGGTGAAGTGTCTGATGATAACCTTGCGCAATTAAAAAAAGGCGTGCAATTAGAAGATGGTCTGGCGAAATTTGATGACATACAGTTTAATGGCGGTGAGGGCGCTAATCGCTGGTATCATGTTACTGTAAAAGAAGGAAGAAACCGCCTTGTTCGTCGTTTGTGGGAAGCTTTGGAGTTCCAGGTTAGCCGCTTAATGCGAGTACGTTATGGCCCTGTTTTTTTACCGGATGGTCTCGGTGCGAGGCAGACATATGAACTAACATCCAAAGAACTGGATGATTTGTTAACCTTTGTAGGTTTGCCCACTGAAAGGTTTGAACATACTGTTAAACCAAGAGCGCCAGGTAAAACTAAGTCGCAAGTAAAAGTCAGTGATAAGCCCAATGCCAGGCAATCTAAACCGTCAGATGAGCGCAGCCGGACAGAAAAAAAGTCATCTTATGATAAAAATAGACGTCCTAGACGATAGGCAATATTTTGTTATGCTCTGCAGCACTCACTGAACGTAGAATTTAAAAAGTATTGGTTGGCGCTTTTATCTTCGCCGTCATTAAGTTAATAAATCCTGTGATTTTTGCTTCAACAAATGGCAATAGCGTAGATTCTCAAACACTTAAAAATAGATATATGGACTTTAAAATGATCAAATTAACACTGGGTGAAGAAAGTTATACTTGCTTGCCTGAAGAATCGGTACTGGATACCTTGATAAGAGCAGAAGTAGATATTTCGTATGCTTGTAAAAAAGGCACTTGCCATAGTTGTATTGCACGTAGTGTTAATCATGCGCCTCCAGAAGTTGCTCAAAAGGGCCTTAAAGCGACTCAGAAACAACAAAATTACTTTCTTGCCTGCCAATGCTATCCTGAGCGGGATATGCAGATTAAGCTCCCGGATCAATCCGAGATTTTTAGCCAGGGAAAAGTTATTCTTAATGAAATGTTGAATCACAACACCCTATTATTAAAAATTGAGTGTCAGGATATACAGGAATATTTTGCTGGACAGTTTGTGAATTTACAACGTGATGATGGTTTGATTCGCAGTTATTCAATCGCTAATGTGCCGCAGCAAGATGGTATTTTAGAATTTCATATACGTCGTTTACCAGATGGTAAATTTAGTGAATGGTTACATGATGAGATAAGAATTGGGGATAATATTGCGGTTTCAGAACCACATGGACATTGCTTTTATATTCCTGAACGTGCCGAGCAAGGGCTTTTATTGGTAGGCACAGGAACTGGTTTGGCACCTTTGGCGGGTATTCTGGAAGATGCACTAAAACAGGGACATACAGGGCCTGTAAAGTTATTTCATGGCTCTAGTACGGTTGAAGATCTATATCGGGTCGATGAATTACGTGAGTTTGCCAGGAAATACACTAATTTTTCTTATTTCCCCTGTGTCTCTAGTGAGCATGTTCCCGAAGGATATGTCGCCGGGCGTGCCGATAAAGTGGCTTTAGCGCATATGGATGACTGGAAAGGCTGGCGAGTTTTTTTATGTGGGCATCCTGATATGGTAAGCTCAATGAAAATTGAAGCGTTTATGAAAGGTGTCTCTATGGGGGATATTTTTACTGATGCTTTTGTGACAGCAGCTAGTTGAATTTATTATTTTCTTAAATATCGTTTAGCTACTCTGTGTTTCTTGACTCAGGGCGTCTATCCATGTATTGCGCAGAGCGTAGGGACGAGATAGCCGAGGCTTTAGCTCGGCTAGTGGGTAGCCCAATCCATACCGTTTTAGACCCGTTATTATCATCCTTCCCAAGCCCTGCGCGAGAATTTGTGTAAAGGTATTTGCTGTAACCATCATTCTCTTGTGTTTTTATCTATATGCCATCGCAACAACTTATTAAACAAATTTCTAAAAATCTATCCAAAACGCTTAATAAAGACCGGCAGCCGATCAAGCGACAACTTGATCGCTTACGCAATGAATTAAGAAAAGGACAGCAAGTTGAAGAAAAGTTACGCCAGCTGGAACTCAAACTTAAGCAATCGATACAAAAGCGTCATACCCGTTTAGCCAGTTTCCCTGTTCTGGATTTCCCCGATTTACCTATTTCCGCTAAAAAAGACGAAATCGCTGAACTTATCAAAAATAATCAGGTGATGATACTCTGTGGTGAAACCGGTTCAGGTAAAACCACGCAATTACCTAAAATATGCTTATCTATCGGGCGTGGTGCAGCAGGCTTAATTGGACATACTCAGCCCAGGCGTATTGCCGCCCGAACAGTTGCCGACCGTATTGCTGAGGAACTCAAACAGCCTCTAGGTCAGGCAGTCGGATATAAAGTCCGGTTTCATGACCAGACGCGGGAAACGTCACTCATTAAATTAATGACCGACGGGATTTTGCTTGCAGAATCCCAGAATGATCCGTATTTAAGTGAATATGACACGATCATTATTGATGAAGCTCATGAGCGCAGTTTAAATATTGATTTTCTGTTGGGTTATATGCGTTGGTTATTACCGCGCAGGCCTGATCTCAAATTAATTATTACTTCCGCAACTATTGATCCTGAACGTTTTTCCGAACATTTTTTTAATGCGCCAATTATTAACGTATCAGGGCGTACTTTTCCTGTCGAAATGCGCTACCGACCGATTGAACAGGATGAGGAAGAAGATGAAACGACCAGTGATGTGCAGCAAGCTATTTTAGATGCGGTCGATGAATTGCAGCATGATATTAGCGGTGATATTCTGATTTTTCTTAGTGGTGAACGCGATATACGTGAAACCCATGAATCCTTGAGTAAGCATAATCAGGGACGTTTTGAAATTTTACCCCTGTATTCAAAACTCAGTGTCAGCGAACAGGAACGAGTGTTTAAAACCAGGGCAGGTAAACGACGCATAGTCCTGTCAACCAATGTTGCAGAAACATCACTGACTGTACCAGGGATACGTAGTGTTATCGATGTTGGTCATGCACGGATTAGTCGCTATAGTCATCGTAGTAAAATTCAGCGCCTGCCGATTGAAAAAGTTTCGCAAGCCAGCGCCAACCAAAGAGCAGGGCGTTGTGGTCGTGTTGCTGAAGGGATTTGTATCCGTTTATATTCACATGATGATTATTTAAGCCGTCCTGAATTTACCGAGCCAGAAATTAAACGCACCAGTTTATCAGCGGTTATTTTACAAATGGCATCGCTTAAATTAGGTGATATACGCGACTTCCCTTTTGTAGAGCCACCCGAAGATAAAATGATTCGTGATGGTTTAAATACCTTGCAGGAAGTCAACGCGCTGGATAATTCAGGCAAACTAACGCCTATAGGTCAGAAATTAGCCAAACTCCCTGTAGACCCAAAATTAGCTCGTATGTTAATTGCTGCTGATGCAATGTCCTGTCTTAGTGAAGTGGCTATTATAGTTTCAGGTCTCAGTATTCAAGATCCGCGTGAAAAGCCAGCTGACAAAATGCAGCAAGCGGACAGCAAACATGCAGAATTTATTGCAGAAGGCTCAGATTTCCTCAGTTTTATTAATATATGGAATACTTTTGAAGAGCGTAAAAAACATTTATCCAATAATCAGCTTCGTAAATGGTGTAAGCAGAATTTCCTCTCTTATGTACGGTTAAAAGAATGGCAGGATGTACATACCCAGATTTTACAAGTGATTAGGGGGGAATTAAAGCTCAAGCTGAACAGCACAGAAGCCTCGTATGAAGCGGTGCATCAGGCGCTATTACCGGGCCTGTTATCCAATATCGGATTTAAACATGAGCAGAATGAATATTTAGGCGCACGAAATTTAAAATTTTTTATTTTCCCGGGTTCAGGGCAATATAAGTTACGCCCAAAATGGATTATGGCCGCCGAGCAAGTGGAAACCAGTAAAGTGTATGGGCGCTGCGTGGCAAGGATTGAGCCACAATGGATAGAGCGTTCTGCACAGCATCTCATTAAGAAAAATCATTTTGATCCGCATTGGGAGAAAAAAGCGGCGCGTGGCGCTATTTTTGAACGCACTTTATTATTTGGCATCACGCTACAATCACGACGTAAAATTCCCTACGAACATGTGGATGCAAAAGCGGCACGACAAATGTTTATTCGCCAGGCATTAGTGGAGCATGATTATCAAACCAATGCGCCATTTTTTAAAGCAAATGAGAAATTATTAGAAGAAGTCGGTTATATTCAGCATAAAGGCAGACGCGTAGATTTAATTGAAGATGAAGAATGGCTATATGATTTTTATGAGCAGAAATTACCTGAAACGGTGGTTAATGGCATCACTTTTGATCAATGGCGTAAAACAGTCGAGCGAGAACACCCGCGCTTATTATTCCTGACCAAGGAAAACTTAACGCGTCATGATGAAGGACATATTAGCTCTTGGGAATATCCGGACGAGAAACAAATTGGCCGTTTAACATTGCCACTACAGTATCGGTTTGAGATCGGTCATGCGGAAGATGGTGTCACTGCTGTTATTCCCGTCCATCAACTCAATCAATTGACCGAGCAAGCCTTTGAATGGCTGGTCCCTGGTTTATTAAAAGAAAAATTAATAGCATTAATCAAAGGCTTACCTAAGCAATTACGTAAACATTTTGTTCCTGTACCCTCGATGGTAGACTGCTGCCTTGAAGTTGAGCCGGACGGTAAAGGCTCTTTGTATGAATGGCTATCCATGCGATTACGTAAACTCACAGGTGAATCTATTCCTTTAACCGCCTGGAATACAGAACTGATAACTGATCATTTACGCATGAATTTTAGGGTGATAGACGAACAAGGTATACAACTTGATAACAGTCGTGATTTAAAAGCCCTGCAGCGTAAATACAATGAAACAGCCGGGGATAGTTTTAATCAACTGGCAGAAGACGAGCTAAATTATACAGGTTGTATTAAATGGGTATTCGGTGAATTACCTGAAGTTTATCAATTTGAACAAAATGGCCAAAATTTTATTGGCTATCCTGCCATTATTGATGAAGGCGATGCGGTCGGCGTGCGTATTCTGGATACCCAGGAAAAAGCTGATTTACATAATGAGGCAGGCCTTTCCCGTTTATTCCAGTTGCATTTAAAAAAAGATACCAAGTATATCCTTAAAAACCTGCCATTTTCACCTGAGTCCGAACTGGCTTATAACCGCTTGAGCATGCATGGCGATTTAACTCGGGATATCAGGAGTTCTGGTTATAAAGAAGATATGCTCGGTTTGGTTATTCGATCGGTATTTGTATCTGGACGTATGCTGCGAACAGAAGAACAATTTGAGCAATGTTTGAAAGATAACAAACCGGAACTTATTAACACAGCAAATAAAATTGGTGAGCATGTTGTTAAAGCATTAACACTGTATACGCAGATTAAAATACTCGTAGATCGTTTGCCTCAGGATGACAAATCTGTAATCGATGTACAGCAGCAATTAGCACGTTTATTTTATCAGGGCTTTCTGACAACAACGTCAAATGAGCATTTAAAGCACTATCCGCGTTATTTAAAAGCAATAGAAACTCGTTTGCAAAGTATGTTGCAACAGCCTGATAAAGATCAGCAAAAAATGCAAGAAATGGCAAAATTTCAGCAATGGTTCTGGCAAAGTATTGCAAAACGCCAGAAAGATGAAATTGTTAATCCGGAACGCGAGGTATTTCGGTGGATGCTGGAAGAATTTAGAGTGTCCTTATTTGCTCAGCAACTAAAAACGCCTATCCCTGTGTCGGCAAAACGTCTGGAAAAAGCATGGAATAGTCTATAGAGCGCGGACTGAAGCTTGTTACTATAGTCCGTTGACAAAAACTTACTCCCCCCCTGATAAGCCGGTTTATTGACAGTTGTTTCTGTTAATAACAACTCATTTGCCAGCTGCTGATATTAAATGGCTTCAGTTATAAAGTTCAGTACTGATTCTCTTATTGCATTTTCGGTCTCTGTAATCAATATCTAATGGTTATTAAGTTCCGCATTAATGAATGGATATCAGGAGCCCCAATGGCAAGATTGGGGTTCTTTGTAAGCGTCAATTCAACCACACATTCTAAACCTCTATAAAAAAGGGCACACTAATACCTCCATTTAACTTCAGAGGTCTTTATGAGCCCATCTCAAAATAAAGCGGCTATGCAAGAGCATATACCGCAATGGCAAGCCAGTCGTTTAACTCAGACCGAGTATTGCAAGACCCATGCTATCAAGCCGCATATCTTCAGTTATTACAAAAAGAAATTCAGTTCGGCCAGCTCGTCAGGGCAACAAACCAGCCGACTGGTTCCGGTAAAACTTGTTGCCGAAGACAATTTAATTGACCCAAGGCTATCTTTTCATCCATCGGTTATTAAAGTCACTCATATTAATGGCTTTATCCTGGAAATACAGGCCGATACGAAGCTCAGCGTTTTAAAACCGTTATTGGAATTGGTGAGATCTTTATCATGATAAACGGTCTTGTTGTTAATCAGGTGTATCTGGCAACAGGTTTTACCGAAGTCCATTAATGGCTTGTCCCTGATTGTGTCAGAGCAGTTGGGTCATGATCCCTTTACCGGGAGTGTTTTTGTCTTTTGTAATCGCTCTCGCGATAAACTGAAAATACTCTATTGGGAATGTAATGGATTCTGGCTTTATTATCGTCGCCTGGATAAGGGAAAGTTTCAATGGCCAACCGAGTCGAACGAACAGACTCTGACACTCAACTTACGTGAATTACACTGGTTACTGGATGGTTTATGCTATTGATCAAGCGACTCTATTTTGCATAAAAAGAATCCATAAGAAAGCAAGTTAAACCTTATTTACCAGCCTTTTAGTGGTATAATATTCACCATAAAACACTTCCTGAGACACTGCCAGATGAAACGAATGCACTGCAAAAAATGGTGCTGGATTATCAGTCGACAGTGTATCAATTACAGGAAAAACTGACATGGTATGAGGAGCAGTTTCGTCTGTTTCAACACCAGCGCTTTGGAGCATCCAGTGAAAAGTGTCCTGATCAAATGGCGTTGTTTAATGAAGCGGAATCGATTCTTGACGCCTTAAAGCAAGAGGAGACTGATCTTGAAGAAACGGTTAGCTATCAGCGTAAAAAGCCAGGTCGTAAACCGCTCTCCAGACATCTCCCACGAGAAGTGGTGCGCTATGAATTACCTGAAGTAGAACGTATGTGTGTGACTGTGGCCATGCCTTGCATGAGGCTGGCGAAGACACGTCAGAGCAGTTAGAAATCATACCTGCTCAAATCAAACTGATTCAACATGTGCAGGTAAAGTATGCCTGTCGTGCCTGTGAAAATGGCATGATCAGTGCGCCTAAACCGGCACAACCTATTCCACGCAGTTTTGCTTCGGCCAGCTTACTAGCCTACATTATTGTGGCCAAGTTTATGGTGGATAGCTTGCCACTCTATTGGGGTAACCTGAGCTGCTATATTGATGACGGAAATATACACATTGATAATAATGCAGCTGAACGTCGTATCAAACCGTTTGTGATTGGGCGTAAAAACTGGCTGTTTAATCAAACACCTCGTGGAGAAAATGCCAGTGCACTGCTATACAGCCTGGTGCAAACAGCGGTTGCCAATAATCTGGAGCCTTTTGATTATCTGAAGTATTTGCTTACTGAGCTACCCAAGCTTGGCAGGCATTATGAACCAGAAGCACTGGATCAGTTTCTACCCTGGAACTTGATTGAAAAAGTTAAGCCTTTAATGTAAGTGGAGTAGCTTGTCTAGGTGGGAAGAATCGACGGTTACTTTAATTCAATGACTTCACACCCCGCTCTCTCTGTATGAGCATAAATACTCTGGTAAACAAATTTTCCAATATCCCCTTTTAAAATTCGATAACGATACTTTGGCACAAAAACAATATGGTACTGTCAAAACCATATGACATGTGATAATTTTTGAAATCTGCTCATTTGTCTCTCTTAGTTAAATTGCGGGAACAACTTAACTTGTTGATACTCTTGAGCAGACTTTTACGCAAAGCTTTTTTTGCCCCCGCCCACAGGGCGCGGTTATCTAAGTTGTAATATAGTTAGCGTATAGAAATGTGTTGTTTGTACAGGTAGAGGAATCTATGAAAATTGCCTATTTTTCTAATTAATTTATATGGAGGATAAAAATCTCTCAACTTAATGCTATTTTGCTTATTTTTTGCAGGAAGGTTACAAACCTGTATGTCAATTATTAAAAGGTATATTTGATGAAGACAAGAGTTTTGACGTTTTTGGTTTTGATTCTAGTGCTGGTTACTGACCTTGGGCCGGTACCGACGATTAGTCTTATTTTCCTTTATGTTGTTAATTTTAGACCGTTATGGTTTAAACGGCTTGTAGATGAGATTTATCGATGATAACAAGAATAATAACCTCTCTGGTACTGGTAATTTTAGCAATTATAGGTATTGGTCCTATCCCGACAAGCAGTCTGATTGCTATTTATGTTGTGCTTTTCAGGCCAAAGTGGTTTAAGCATTTGGTTGATAGCATTTACCAAAATGATTAGTATGCATGCACACGATCGGGAACCTCGAGAAACCTGAAATGGCTATTTAGACTATTTCAGACACACTTAGCCTGTTAAAAGGAAAAAGCAGGCTTAACATTGCACTTTTTAGGCTACATAAACGCGTCAAATTGCAGGCGGGAGTCAATAATGTAGCAGATTGGAGTGCTGGATATCTAGATGCGCCGGGTAGAAAAACAGCAAAAAATATAGGTTTTCGTCACGAAGGGATAAAAACAGGTATAGATAACCAACATAAAAATTTCATGGCTAGTTATCTAGTGATGACCGTTATAGCAATAATCCTGATTACATATTCAGTCATCGTTTTGGCATCAAGGATATAAATACAGGCATCTCAAAGGTCTCAAAGTCAACAAACTCTTGTGCAAGTGCTTGGTTGAAAAGTTGTGCTGCAGATCGGTATTTAAGGTGTATTCTTTTTAAAAATTTTGAACCATACCCATACAGAACAAGTTGTACCAAGTGCAACGTAGGCATAGTTTGCAGTCAATTTGAGTAAGGTATTGCCCGGGTCATGCTGTAAAGTATCTTTTAAATCCGGAGTAATAAAGTAGGTCCAGAGCAGGGCAGGGATAAAAAAGGCCAGGAATCCTGTTAAAGCCATAGGAACGGGGTTTTTACCTGCATCTAATGCGGATTTAAAAAACAGGACGGTGATAATAATTGCTGCGAGAGTACCAGGCATCGAGACCTCCTTAAGTTTAGTCGCATGTATCATAGCCTGAACAACTATGGCTGTCTATTTCGAAGGAGATATGTGGTATTTTCTAATGATCAAAAAAAACGCCTAATTATAAAAGCTTGAGCTAGTTTTCATTTCTTACTTAAAAGTATAAATTCAAAAGAATTAAGAAACTGTGCTGCAAACTAAGCATATAATTAAGCGTTTCGTTATCTCCGAGACATATTCTATAGGTACACCAGAAATTTATATAGATAGCATAAAGTTTATATTATATAAACCCCTGGTTTATAAAAACGAGTGAATAATGGATAAGCTAAAAAACATGCAGGTATTTTGCCGTATCGTCGAGCTGGGAACGTTTGCAGCGGTTGCGCGGGAAATGGACGTGTCCGCCATGATGATCAGCAAATATATGCGTAGTTTAGAGAATTCTTTAGGTATTTCATTAATTAACCGTAAGACACGGCAGTTATATGTGACTGAATTAGGCCAAGCATACTATCGTCAGTGCAAACAAATTTTAGAGGATTTAACGGATTTAGAAAGCTCGATTGTTGAATCCGGGAAGCTGGTAAAGGGGGTGCTAAAGATTAATGCGCCAATTGATTTCGGTGGAATCTATATGTTGCCGGTCATTAATGCGTATCAACAGAAATATCCTGAAGTGGATGTATTAATGTCACTGGATAACACCTTTGTTAATTTACGCTCCGGAAAATATGATATTTCGATAGTTGTTACCGATAGGCTGGACCAGGGCGTGGTCGCACGAAAAATTGCGCAGACGTCTTTATGTACCTATGCGTCTCCTGATTATCTGCAGCGATTTGGAACACCTGAAACTATAGAGGATTTAGCTGCGCATAAATGCTTACACTATTTAGATACACCGCATGCCGACGCCTGGGTCTTTAATAAAGGTCAGGAGCGTATCGAAATTCGACCAAAATGGATTTTTGCATCAAATAATGGCGGTGCCCTGTGCCAGGCTGCTTCATTAGGCATGGGAATTGTGCGCTCGCCAGCGCTGTCAGTAAGACGTTACGTGCAGTCAGGTGAATTAGTTGAAATACTGGAGGATTTTAAACTGCCTACTTTATCTGTTTATGCAACTTATCTACAGCGTAATTATTACCCGGCCAAAATAAGTACTTTTATTGATTTTCTGGTGGATTCTTTTCTTGATAAAGGCCACACAAAGAATAAAGAGACTGGTAAACACACTGGGCAGTCAAAATAAAGTCAGTCAGTTATTGTATTTTCACCGGGCAATTCTCAGCTTTTGTTAACCAGATATTTATTTGTTTAAGAGCTGTCATATAGGCAGTGGCAGATATTTACAGTGTTCAAATGTGCCACTATCATTTCAGACCGTAGGACGTGACAATAGGCTCTCTACCCAGTGTAACATCATTGAAGTATTCATAGGTACAAACGCCTAAAAACCCGCCAGAAATATTAATGACCTGTGTGTAACCTTTCTGTTGCAGTGCGAGCACAGCATTATAAGAGCGTTGTCCTGAACGACAATGGACATAAACAGGAACATCTTTAGGGATTTCCGTATATCTTTCACGCAATTGTGAGAGAGGAATAATTTTGGCATTTTTAATATGTGCCTGGTCATATTCATGCATTTCGCGTACATCAAGAATATACGCATCCTGCTCGACTAATTCACGAACTTTGCTCATGGAAACTTGATTAAAAGCGCCATGCAAAATATTAGATGCCACATAACCAGCAAAATTGACCGCATCCTTACCGGTGCCAAAAGGGGGGGCATAACACAATTCAAGATCACGCAAGTTATCAACGGTTGCACCAAATTTAATTGCTGTTGCGATAACATCTATTCGTTTATCGACATTGCCATGCCCAATTGCCTGAGCACCCAGTACACGGCCGGTAGGTTTTTCAAAAATAACCTTGAAGTCGAGTGTTTCCGAATGTGGCATGATACCGACTCTGTCAAAAGGGATAATCTCTACCCAGCCATACTCAATATTGAGGTTCGCTAAAATATTTTCGTTGAGCCCCGTTGCAGCAGCATTATAGTTAAAAACTTTAACCACCGAAGAACCGATATAACCTGTATTTCTAATCGGTTTGCCATGTATATGATCAGCTACTGCACGCGCTTGTTTTAGCGCAGGGCCCGCTAAAGCGAGTTTAAAATTATCCTGTGCCAGAATGTTATACACTTCAATAGCGTCACCCACAGCATAGATATCAGGATCGTTAGTCAGGAAATTAGAATCGACTTTTATCGCCCCGGTTTTACCCAGTTCAAGCCCTGCCTGTTTAGCCAGACCTGTTTCCGGCACAATGCCTATCGACATCACAATGACTTCTGAGGTGATTTCTTTGCCTGACTGCAAAATCACTTTATTCGTATCAAAAGCAGTGACTTTATCGCCGAGCACCAGCTCAACGCCATTGTCTATGATTTCTTTATGCAGAATTTGCACCATATCATCATCAAACTGATTTAACACTTGAGGAAGTGCTTCCACCAGCGACACCTTATGACCCGCTTCAACCAGGTTTTCCATCACTTCGATACCAATAAAGCCGCCACCGATTACCGTAATTCTTGAAGGCTTAACCTGGTGAATGAATTTGTTGAGCTTATCAATATCCACCACATTTCTTACCGTAAAAATATTGGCTTTTTCGATACCTGGAATCGAAGGAACAATCGCTCTTGCACCCGGTGAAAGTATGAGTTTATCGTAAGGCTCTTTATAGCTTTCACGGCTGACCAGGTTTTTAACTTCAACCTGTTTATTGGCTCGGTCTATGGATAGAACTTCGCTATTCGTTCTTGCTTCAATATTATACTGGCTCTTGAATAGCCCAGGATTCATCAATATAAGATTTTCCGCCTTTTTAATTTGACCGCTTAAATGATAAGGCAGACAACAATTTGAAAATGATACATCGCGGCCTTTTTCAAACATAATAATTTCATCATCTTCACCCAATCTTCTTAGCCTTGCAGCGGCAGATGCGCCACCCGCGACACCACCTACGATTAAATATTTTTTGCTCATAATATTAAGTTCTTAAGTTGATAAATTATAATTTTCATGTTCTACATGAACGCAGTTGTATTGATATATGTTTATTGTGTCGGACACAGTCAGTTCTGGCAAATTACTTCTATGTAAAATTGGAGCATAAAAAAAATCTCAAGGGATATTTTCTCACACTCTCGCGTATAAAATACAATAGTGAACCCCATTCCACCCAAAACAACCGCCACTCTGTCGGCACAAAAAGATGTCAGATCCATACCAACAAGTTCATAATGAAAAAGAGACAACGTATCCATACGTCTGCGTTACTCACTGTTTTAACGCGAATGCAATTGATAGGGTAGCCAATTTACCTTGCCCAAACTTTCCTTCGATGGGAATGCGTTATCGCTAGTCATTGAGTCATTGCTGCTGTTCTTGCTTCATTTTTAGTTAATTATTCTAAACTATCAGTGAGTTATTTTGTGAGTAGGCTCTAATAATTCCGTTTCTGATCCCGATAGCTCAGAAAAATTAATCACTTTCATTCTGATCGCCAGATAAATCAGCTCAATGTCACTGCTGACGTTTAACTTACTTTTAATCAGGTAATGACAATTGGATACAGTTTTCTGGCTAAGATTAAGGGCTCTAGCAATCTCTTCTTTGGAACGCGACTCAGCCAGCATGCGAAAGATTTCAAATTCACGAGTCGATAAAGATTTTAATGCTGTATGTTGGTAACCAGATTTTTCCAAAGCTAATGCCTGAGCCATATCGGGGCTTAAGTAGTGGCGGCCGGCATACACTTCATAAATCGCCTGTAACAATATTTCCGGTGCGCTATTTTTAGTGACATAGCCTAGCGTACCGGCATTCAGTGCCTGTAGCGCAAAGATCGGATTTTGATGCATACTGAAAACCAGAATTTTGGCCAGTGGCTCGCGTTGTTTAATGCGCGTGATGGTTTCAATCCCGCCTTGTTTAGGCAAGGAAAGATCCATAATCACGACATCAGGATGCATATCTTTAAAGCGTTGATAGGCTTCTGCGCCATCAGAGGCTTCAGTGATGACTTCCAATCTCGCTTGTTTTTTTAGCAATGAGCGATAGCCTTCGCGAATCATGGCATGGTCATCGACCAGCAGTAGCGTAATTTTGGGTTCAGACGTCATCATGTCAGTTTTTCTGTAAGGGAATTGTGATATGTACGCGCAATCCACCGGATTTATTATTTTCCAGATTCAATTGTCCGCCTAATGCGCTGACCCGCTCACGCATACCTAATAATCCCATGCCTGAATTTGGCTTAAACGGTAGCTCTGCACTGCCATTATCGCTTATCGTCAGTGTTACTCGATCACTGTTAATCGTCAGCTCAATCGTCGCGCTGGACGCATGGGCATGTTTAGCAATATTAGTGATGCCTTCCTGGATAAGCCGGAACAGCGTCATCGGCAAAGGCTCTGCGAGCTGCGCGCAATCTCCTTTGATCATGAGGCAATAATGAATTTTACGACCAGCGCGAGTATTCCATTCGCTAAGCAAACTGTTTAAACTGGCTTCAAGCCCTAATTCATCAACTTCAGCGGGTCTTAGTTTCACCAATAGCTCGCGTACCGTTTGCATAATATGGTCATTAATGCGGCTGATATTTTTAGCTTCATCCACTAATACCGGGCATTCCTGTTCTGCAGTTTGGGTAATAGAGGCTGCCAGGGCATTAATCGCCGCTAAGCACTGACCCAATTCATCGTGCAACTCTCTGGCTAAATAACGTCGTTCTTGGTCCTGCAAGGTAATCAGTTTATAGGTTAATTGTTTGCGCTCATTTAAGAGCTGCTGCTGACTGCTGGCTAAGTCATTAATCGCTGTTGCTGTTTGTTGCCATTCCAAAAGCTTAAAATCAGGCAGGCGCACAGTTAAATCACCGCTCTGCATTTTCTTTAATCCAGTCACGATCACTTGAGCAGGGCGTAAAGCCTGACGGATGGATAAATAAACCAATAAACAAACTGCCACAATAGTAAAAGCAGATAGCGTTAATAAGACCCGCAGATTTTCCCATGCCCGCGCTAATTCTTTTTCTGCGCTAGGTGTCAGGCTAAGTGCACCATGTTTCCGACCTTTAAAGGTAATTTCCCGTTTTATTTCAAGACCGGGATTAAACAGCCATTGGTACGCGATTGCAAAGGCACGTGGCCATTGTGTTGCAGGCCATTCAGCTCCTCGACAAAGACCGCGTGTAAAACCATTATTGGCAGTAATAAAACGGAGACAAACGCCAGAAACATGACTGGTTTCCTGCCATAAGCTTAAATCAGGAAATTTATTAGCCTGGCCAAAACCGGCATCAATACGCAGTAATTGCATGTGCAATTGTTGAGTTACTGAATCGAGTAAGGCTTGCGCTTCCTGCTTTGCTTGCCGATCCGCCTGATAGAGCACATAAGATGCTGTGCCCAACAAACAAAATAGTGCCACCAGAGTGATGCGTAGCAGCAAATGGAATTTCAAATTCATACAAACATACTCGAAGCGATTAACAGCATAAACGGAAATAAAATACCCTGTTTGTCATTCTATGCGTCAAAGAAAATGATTGAAAGCGATCTTAACAGTGCGGGCAAATTGCCCGGTCATCGTGGGCAATTATCTGCATCCTTAATGACTCTAAATGATTATGCTACCAATAACGGCAAAATTAGTCGTGTCGTGTCGTTACATTAACTTACCCAGAGGATAAACCCATGACCCCTTACACGTTTGATGATCGAAATATTCATTGGCATAAACTTGGCGATTTTGAGCACATTGTTTATTCCATTTTAGATATTGATACAGATAATAAAATTGTCGATGTACTGTTTAAATTGGAGCCACATAAACAAATCGTTCTGCATAGGCATAAAGCGCTTAATAAAACCCTGGTTATACAAGGCGAACATCACTTATATAAAGCAAATGGCGACATCAAGGAAGTCCGTGCTGTCGGTAGCTATACGTCAAGCCCTGCCAGTGAGGAACCGCACAGAGAGTGCGGCGGAGATGAAGGCGCGGTGGTTTTTTTTAGTATCCGAGGCGAGGAGGGGATTTTATACGAAATACTTGATGATCAAGAAAGTATAATCGGCACACTCAGTTTTCAGGACTTTAGCGACTTATTTGCCGCGCATAAAAATCATTAACGATGATAAAAATGAGGATAAGATGAACATAATAAAAGGCATCGTTGCCCCAGGTCTCTTGCTGTTTATGCTGCTTATTTTCGGAACAGCGAATGCCGCAGAGAGAATCGCTATCTTGTCTTTTGAACTGAATGACATCACCTCTTTACCCAATACGCTGGCAGAGCAAATTAGAACCGCTTCAATAAAGCCCTTACTAGAACAAGCCATGATTCAGACAGGTGAGTATGAAATTATCCAGATTAGCCCCGAGCAACAAAAAGCCAGCAATGCAGGCTTCGGTTATTTATTCAGCTTTCATGATATTGCCGCTAAGCTGGGTAAAGGCGTTAATGCAGACTGGATCATAGTTGGCCAACACAGCAAGCCCAGTTTTCTGTTTTCGTATTTGATTGCACATGTTATCAATGCCCATACAGGGAAGTCGGTAGCACGCTATGATATAGAGCTAAAAGGTAATCATGAAAAAGTGATGCAGCGAGGGGTGAGGAAACTGGCCAGGGAGATTGATCGGGTGATTGTTGGGTTGGGGAAAGGTGACTAAGCGTTAAGCACGGTAGGTCCTATGAGCGTAGCGTAATCGGACGCATGATTGCCCGTGTGACCATTGTCCTTTTCAAAAAGGATAAAGATTATGCCCAACTATCGAAGAGCATTAATTCCAGGAGGAACGTATTTTTTTACGGTTAATCTTCTCCAACGGCGTGATAATAATTTGTTGATTCGGGTGATAAACCTGCGTCGAGAAACGGTACGAAAAGTACGTAAAAGTCACCCTTTCTATATCGATGCGTGGGTTGTATTACCTGATCATTTGCATTGCGCGTGGACATTGCCGCCTGATGATAGTAATTTTAGCCTGCGTTGGGGTTTAATAAAAAGTGGATTTTCACGATCCTTACCTAAAAACGGAAAGACGCACCACAAGGTAAGAAAGGCAGCAGGAGAACGAGGAATATGGCAACGACATTTTTGTGAGTATGTCATTCGTGATGACTTGGACTACCAGCGTCATGTGGATTATATTCATGTAAACCCATTGAAGCATGGTTATGTAAAACGAATTATAGATTGGCCTTATTTAACTTTTCATCATTATGTAGCCCGTGGAATTTATTTGCCGAATTGGTGTTGTGATATAAATAACTCGGTTGATGGTGATGAATAACATGCGTCCGATTACGCTATGCTAATCGGACCTACCGTGCTGCCCGGTTTGTTGATAAGAAGGAGCATTATTTTTTCTGTTGTCAGTATGGTTATGATGAGGCGGTTCAGCAATAGGGTACGCAACAGGCGAATGTTTCCTGATTGAAGTGGAGGAGTGATTAGAATCACTCCGGGGAAGAGGGTAGGCAGTTTTTGTATCAGTATGATCAGAATTTTGAGGTGTTTCGGTACGGATATTGGCATGATTAACGAACTTCATCCGATAAAAGAGCTGGATAGCTTGTTGAGCTGGTTGACATTGCTGTTCAGACTGCCGTTTTTGCCTTAATTTTTGCAAAAAAAGGGTAAGCTGTTTTTATTATCAGGGCTATGCTCATATTTATGACAAAAATCCCAATAATAGCGTAGCCATTTTTTATAGTAACCTTGTTCCGGTTTTGGTACAGCTTCTTGAATTAATAAATCACAGAAATAGTGGTTAATATGTTTTGGAATAGTGAACATGGGAAGATATACTGAAACTGTTTTTTGATAGAAAAAGATGGATATACTGCCTAGAGATAGTAGCTTTCAGTAAAGTGCTTGTCAAATAAGTAAAGTCTAGTGTATAAGTTATGCAGAAACTAGATAATAACTTGTTACATGGAGAAACTAGTCTTATGATTTCGGTGAAACTGAGAGATCTTCATTACCAAGATAAAGAAGCTGTCACTGCCATGCTTCGAGATCCTCAGGTAATGAGGTTTCTAGGGCCTCGTCGCGCCCTAGCAGAAGATGAGGCGGATTCGTGGTTCGAGACAGCGCTCGCTAACCCGACCCGCTTCGCTATTGTCGAGGCTAAAACTGACGAGTTCATCGGGTTTTGCGGCGTTAAACAGATAAATGGTGTTCCGGATTTTGGCTATTTCATCAGGTCGGAGTTTTGGGGCAAGGGCATAGCTGCCAAGGCGTGTGAGTTGGCAGTTGAAAGGCTATCCTCCGAAATCGATTTGGAGATCGTTCAGGTTTTCATCGCGGATGACAATTTGGCTAGCCAAAGAGTAGCTCAAAAGCTGGGCTGGCAGGCCACGCACAATGCTTCTAAGGATGGTGAATATGGCCATTACTACCGAATCACCATGTAACCAGGCGGTCAACCGGACGCCAAAAGCGTGCCGCTTTTGGTTTCCTCCGCTGGCGCTCCGGCGCCGGTTACCTCAGCGTTATGTTTTATGCGGTTTCGAGAATAAATTAGGAGAGAAAAATGAAAAAAGAATATTTTGAGCCTACACAAGAATCTGGTGCGGCACTTTTTAAAAGGAATATAGGTGGTGAAGTGGTAATGCTGAATCTGCTTCGCCTTAGAGATGTAGCCGACTACTCAAACAATCCTGAGCTATCCCCGGAATCGCCCATTTCAGGTAAAGAAGCTTTCAAAAACTACATTGACCATACACTTCCTTTTTTGCAACGTTCTGGTGGTGAATTGCTCCTGTTAGGTGAAGGGGGCAAATATTTTATTGGGCCAAGTGATGAAAAATGGGATCTTGTCATGCTAGTTAAGCAGAGTTCAGTCCAAAACTTTTTCTCATTTGCTAGCGATCCTGAGTGTATGGCGGGCATTGGTCATAGAACTGCAGCAATAGCAGATTCTAGACTGCTGCCAATAGTTGAGAATGCAGCGGCAACATAACAAAACGTTCAAGTACGTTCCGGCGCTGCGCGCCTCCACCGGTCCCAAAATGGCTGCGCCCTTTTGGGCCGCTTAGGAGCGAGGGTTTAATAATACCCGAAAGTATGACGTAGGATTTTGGCATCACAGGCGTGCTAGGAAAACAGGCGCATAGCAGGCTACGCAACTGGTTTTCTAGCGTGACTGTGAAGTCAAAAGACAAGTCAGACTCGGGTATTATTGAATTCTCGCTCCTTAACTCAAACGTTATAGGCTTAGCTTGAATTCGTGCGGTTTGGCCTCATAACTATTGAGCGGTAATTTCGCCGTGTCAAAGCTGGAGAACAGTCATGTTCGAAGAAGCAAAAGAAGCTGCTGAGGCACGAAGCGCAGCATCTTTAAGTTGCAAAGATACACCTCCTTCCCTATAAACTGATCATTCATAGGTGCTACATCATCCTTAAGCACTTCATCCATGCGCGTTTGCCAGTGACAAAAACCACGTTAAAAACTTTCCAACGGCCAGCGCCCAAAAGTGTGTACCAAGATCAATTCGCCTTCCCATACTTTTCTACTTCATCATATTGTCCAGAAGCATCATAACTATAAAACCTGCTATCACAGCGAATGTTGCATAACGGGCTTTGCATTTTGCCTGGGTTTCCGGGATGATCTCCTCACTAATTACAAACAACATGGCACCAGCTGCAAACCCCATGGCGACAGGTAAAATAGGTTGAAAAAGAGATACTGCAACCAGGCCAAATAATGCACCTACCGGTTCTACCAGGCCCGTCAGTGTTGCAATGATGACTGCTTTTTTAGGGTTGTATCCCAATGCAACCAGAGGCAATGAAACATCCATTCCTTCAGGTATATTCTGTAAACCAATAGCAATAGCCAGTGCGATACCATTTTGAATAACTGGGGTCAGATACAAATTAAATGTTATACTGATCATTAAATAATTTATATTCGGTATCATATCATGGCGCGCCTCCCAAGAATATCACCCGCTGGAGTTCCGGTTCACATAATTCAGCGAGGTAATAATAGGCATACCTGTTTTGCTGCAATGGAAGATTATAGTGCTTACATAAGTTGGCTAAAAGAGTATTCAATAAAGTATGCAGTGGATATTCACGCCTGGGTATTGATGACAAATCATGTCCATCTGCTTTGTACACCACAACGAGATGGGGCGGTGAGCTCAATGATGCAATCAGTTGGTCGTCGGTATGTGCAATATTTCAATTATCAGTATCAGCGAAGCGGTACGCTCTGGGAAGGGCGCTATAAATCGTGTTTGGTTCAAGCAGAGAAGTATTTGATAGAGGTATATCGGTATATCGAAATGAATCCAGTAAGGGCAAAGATGGTGGAAGATCCAAGTGAGTATGTTTGGTCAAGCTATCAGGTTAATGCATTGGCTAAGAAATCCGATTTATGTACACCTCATCCCGAATATTTAAGGTTAGGGAGTACAAAGAGTGAGCGCATGGAAAATTACCGTGCTTTGTTTGCTTATCATGTGGATGGCGATTTATTGGGTGAAATCAGGTTGGGTCTCAACAAGGGCATGGCTATTGGGCATGATCGTTTCAAGGAGGAGATTGAGAAGTTGACTGGTAGAAGACTGAAGCCCCAAAAAGTAGGGCGACCTATCGGGTGGCGTAAGAAAATGAAGGGTATTTAATTTGTATCTGACCCGAATGGCACTTACTTAAGAATACAACACATACATCACAGTGAGTTACTTTATTTTTTTCGGGTGTCCATTCTTTCTAATCTCTGCTCTTGCTTCTTCTCTAGGTTTCATTAACAAGGAAAAAGGCTTTGGTCTTCTTTTTACTGCACGAGGCTCTATTCGACCAGGACGATTTCCAACCCGCTGCTGAGCAATCAATACAAATAATGATTCTTCAATGACTCCTGTACCAGTAAGAGCAGTCTGTTGAGTCCATGCCAACCACAATTGTAGTGTATGCTTAAAGCTAAGCTGGCGTGGTAATATATCGGCTAATAAAGCCGCTTGAGCCATTAATAATCGAATCAGATTATAGGCCAGAAAATAGACCCATATCTCCTTTTCACTCATTTCGGGTGTTTTACAGCTTAGCGTTTCCATTCCCATCGTCGTTTTTATGTTCCGGAAATCAACTTCAATCTGCCAGCGTTTTTTATACAAAACCTTGAGTTCTGGTTTCGATGCTTCTTTAGGGCATAGCAATGTTGTTATGAGTATTTTGCCATGGGTGCTTAACTCACGGATAAGTAACGTTTTCGGTGCAACATCATAGTACGCTTGTGCCATCCAGTCTGGTTTGATCTTTGGTTTGGTTAGTTCGATTAGGTGATCTCTGGTACCTATTCGTTTGCCTTTCCTAAAGTCAGTTACCCGTTTACGCGCGCCCATTTGCTCAAAGACGGCATCAATGCCTTTTTCACGCAGTGAAGCTAACAAAAAATAGGTACCATAAAAAGCATCGCCAAGAACAAGGTCTCCCGTATTAAAGGTGTCTATAATATTACGAAGCAAACTTTGCTCATCTGAGCCTTTTCCATTGAACCGTCCTATCGACGCATTTAAAACGGCCCCACTTGAAAGGCAGATAACGCCAACCAACCGACAAATTGGAAAACCAAGTCCTGGTTTTTGACCACTCTGCTGAGGATATACTGCCTGATTTTCAACGGTGTCGGGCATTGTTACAGTGGTTCCATCAATTAAATGTACACGCCTTCCATGCCAGCGCCATTGCTCAGGGATTTGACAGTTAATGAGCTCACCTGTCTGGCAAACTAGGTCAGAAACCATTGCTAATGGCAAACGCTGTCTTGCTCGACAATACCCCCCCGTAGAGGTACTAACAGGTGCAAGACCACCAATGATACGTTTTATTGCTGCATCATTGACCGCTTTTTGACAGGAGCGGTCTTCACTCAATGCTTGTGCTAAAAATATTGAAAGTGTTTCTGTTGGGGGATAAAGTCGCTCTCGGTGTTCAGGTAATAAGGTGTCAACTCTTGATAGCAGTTCAGGACAGGTGAGCAGGTTAAAAAATTGATACGAATCTGTCTTTTCTGCACATTTTTTTATTCTTTGTTGCTGGCAGCGTAAAAATTTGTTATTAATAAACATTAAGGCAGGTTTCTCGGTGATGGCTAAGTTTTTTTGTCGCAATCAGTTTATCATCTAACCTGCCTTTTTTAATATTTTCAATAGGTTATATCTTAAGTAAGTGCCATTCGTATCTGACCCCAGTTATTCCAGTTATTATGACCCCAGTTATTATCATAGAAAAAGATGGATATACTGCCTATCAGCATATCAAGGCTCTCTCGTCTGCTGATAAGACTCGACCAGAGGCAATGCGAAGCGCTTTGGGCACAGGAGCCATTCTCAATAGATTCGAAGTATGAATATCTAGTCTTGGGCGTATTGAAAGAACAACCCGGTGATACTGAGCTTCAGAAAGAAGGTGACGTTATTAAGCTATCGCAATCCCAAGTATCTACAATATTATCTTTCGCTGTTAACTATCTTAATTTACTCGAGGTAATATTCGCTTCCTGGAAATACTATACTGCTGACCGTAACATGATTGAAGCGGAGTTTTATTCTAATATTTCTCCAAAGCGAGATTTTTTCCCACTTAACAACTTTAGGATTGCAACGGGAATCTATCCTTCTATAGCAGAGTTCACGTTGCACATGAAGAACAAATACAATAAAGCGGATTTAAAAAACAAAATTGCCTAACAAATCCATAAACTCGGACCGTAAAAAGCGCCGCTACGCTCGTGTGTCATGAAGAAAGGCGAAAGTCTTTCATGCTGTATTAAAGATGAGGGTAGGCCCCTCGATTTCGACAGTCAGTTGTTGAAATCAAACCACCCGATGCGGCTACTGTAAAGAGCAGTGGTCGTGAGCGATTTGGGAAAAGGCCGCCTTGAGCGGTCAGGTACGTATTATGGAGATGAACGAAAGTGAACCCCCGATGCAGTGTCGAAATGGAAAACGTTGCTGTCAAAACCAGACTATGAGCGTAAGTCTGGGATAAGTCTTGATGTGAACTGGAATACAGGCAAGGCGGCAGTCGGCATAGAGGGGGCATGAACATAATAGATAAAAGGGTCAGTACCCTTTTTAAGTAATATAAACATAACTATTTGTTTATATTTATTAAATTCCTTTAGCCCTTAAAAAAGGGCTACGACCCCTTTTACCCCCTTAAAAAGGGCTACGACCCCTTTTACTACCCGATGTATCAAGCGAAAAAAGGAAATGGTAGATGTTAGCCATAAAGTTGGGCATAATGTTGAGAATTAAAAAATGATTGATAGGTTTGGTTGAACTTCCCGAATTCATATAATAACTGCAACACCTCTTTAAAGGGTTAGATGGTATAGTTTCCGTCGACTAAAACCTGAAACTAAAAAGAGGTGCTCAATGAACACGTTTAACCATCTAACCCAAGAGGAAAGATTTTACATTTATACGCAACTAAAACAAGGCGTTTCTAAGAATCAAATAGCCATCACATTGGGGCGTCATAAATCGACTATTGGACGTGAAATTACGCGTAATACAGGTCAGTGTGGTTATCGTTACAAGCAAGCTGAGAGAATAGCTAAACAACGCCATATTGATAAGCCCAAAAACATCAAGATGACGGCTGAGTTACAACAGATAATAACGCCTTTAATCAAAGAGAAATGGAGTCCTGACTGTATTTCAGGACGCTTAAAACAACAAGGTAAGGACTCCGTCAGTCATGAGACTATTTACCGTTATATTTTAGCTAACAAAGCAGCCGGTGGCGATTTGTATACTTATTTGAGGCATCAAGCCAAACCTTATCGTAAGCGATATGGAAAAAATGATTATCGCGGAACGATACCCAGCCGTGTTGATATTGATGAGCGACCAAAAGTGGTTGATGATAAAACGCGTTTAGGTGATTGGGAAACAGATACTGTTATCGGTAAAGGACATAAAGGCGTATTGGTGACGCTGACTGAACGGGTCTCAAGGCTCAACTTCGCCATCTCAATTGAGCGTAAAGAATCTGAATTAACGAAAGAGGCGATTATCAATGCTCTTGAGCCTTTTAAACGTTGGGTTCACACGATTACCTTTGATAATGGACGTGAGTTTTGTGGGCATGAAGCCATTGCAAAAACACTCGACTGCGGCACTTATTTTGCCAAACCGTATCATTCGTGGCAACGAGGTTTAAATGAAAACCACAATGGCTTATTAAGGCAATACTTCCCTAAAAAAGAACCTTTGGATAAGGTAACTCAAGATGAGGTTGATAGTGCAATTACAGCACTTAATCATCGTCCAAGAAAAGGGTTAAATTACAGAACTCCATGGGAAGTATTTTGCCAAATAACGGGGGTTGATATAAATAAATCACAGGGTGTTGCATTAATTGCTTGAATTCGCGCTTCTATTTATGGGTTTTTCTACAACCTCGTTATGCATTGTTAATATTTCGAATATGGAGGGTTGTGAATGTCAGTGTTTAATAATCTTCTAACCTGCCAACTACAAGGCGTCAAAGGCACTGAGGTGGTTGTAAGCCATGTTACTGTACCTCCGAATACAACGTTACCTAAGCATTGGCATCCCGGAGAAGAATTCGCATACATACTTGATGGATCACTTGTTTTATGCCAGGAAAATGAACCTGAAATGGTGTTTAAAAAAGGAGATGCGTGTGTCGTTCCCTGGAAAAAAATTCATACTGTGATGACAAGGGATGAAAATGTAACGATATTAGTTTTTCGCGTACACGAACAAGGCCAGCCAGAAAGAGTCCTAGTGGAATAGATGCTTGTTAGCTAATGCATACAAAGCGCGTTAAAGTCCGTTCCGGCGCTGCGCGCCACCACCGGACGCAGCTGCAGATAAAAGGGTCAGTACCCTTTTTAAGTAATATAAACATAACTATTTGTTTATATTACTTAAATTCCTTTAACCCTTAAAAAAGGGCTACGACCCCTTTTACTACGCGACCCCTTTTACTATATGTTGGAATCGTTGTCTGGTAATCGTCGAGGCCAGTACAGCATTCGAATCAACAAACAGTTTCGAGTGTGCTTCTGCTGGACCAAGGCGGGTGCGGAAGACGTCGAAATTGTTGATTATCACTAGGAGTTAACTTATGCGAAACATTGATGCCGTAACGCCAGGCGAGTTATTGAAGGAGGAGTTTCTTGAGCCGATGGGTATTTCTCAATATCGCCTTGCTAAAGAAATCGGGGTGCCTGCTCAGAGAATCGGCCAGATTATTGCTGGAAAGCGTTCGATAACCGCAGACACTGACTTGCGGCTCTGCCGGTTCTTTGGTTTGTCTAAGGGTTATTGGTTGCGGGCTTAGGTTGTCTATGACACTGAGATTGCGGAAGATGCCCTTGAGGACCAGTTAAAGAATATTCGTCCCTGGAATTCTGTTTCAGGGTTTGAGCATAGGGCATAACCAGATGCTTCACCCGACCAAAAACAGCGATGCGGTTTTTGGTCGGGTGAGCTTATCGTTAGCTGTAAAAAATAATCTTGCCGTTACGTACGTTTAGGCGTACGATATTGTTTTCTGTTTAGGAGAATATATATGAATACTCTTACGGCAAGTGAAGCTAGGGCAAATTTGTACAGGCTATTAGATCAAACTTCAGAAACTCATCAGCCAATAACTATTTCAGGAAAAAGAAACAGTGCTGTATTAGTTTCTAGTGAGGACTGGGAATCAATTCAAGAAACGCTTTATCTGCTAACTGTTCCGGGTATGAGAGAGAGTATCAAGCAAGGAATGGAAGAACCTATTGAAAATTGTTCTAAGGAGCTTGATTGGTGAGTTGGGTACTCGTATATACCAAGCATGCTCAAAAAGATGCAAAGAAACTTGTTTCCTCAGGTCTAAAAAGTAAAGCAAAATATTTGCTACAAGTTATCGAAGAGAATCCTTTTCAAAACCCACCGCCATTTGAAAGATTGGTTGGTGATTTATCTGGTGCAATTTCTCGACGTATTAATATCCAGCATCGGATTGTGTACCAAGTTTATGAAGAGAAAAAAGTCATAAAAGTTCTGCGTATGTGGACACATTATGAGTAATATCAAAATTTGTTCAGCTAACAAAGCGTTCAAATCGGACACCGTAATGCTGTCACCTGTTTTGCAAAAACACGCAAAACAGTCGCCATCATCACTTCGCCGGTTAACGCGGCGTTAGGCTTAGAAACTCGACTCTCAGAAAGATCGATCTCCAAATTAGCATCTATATTGCCTCAAATGCCTTATTGATACATGTGAAATATCCCATGTACGTTACAACTATTAATAATTTTCTTACTTTATCCTCCTCAATTAATCAGTTAAGCAATGGTTCAATTATTGCTGATAAGTTTAATACATATCTTTAACAAACCAACACTGCATTGTAGGAGAAACGCTATAGATAAAAGGGTCAGTACCCTTTTTAAGTAATATAAAAATAACTATTTGTTTATATTGATTAAATTCCTTTAACCCTTAAAAAAGGCTACGACCCCTTTTACTGAAATGGCTGGAATTATCGGGTGTTTTTACAATATCAACGGATGCTGTAGAAGAAAATTTAAAACCTTTATAAAATGGGCTAAAAAGCAGGGAATTAGTGATGATGACTTGAAAAAAGCTATAGCTGAAATACAAATAGGTCTAATAGATGTAAATTTAGGCGGAGATGTATATAAAAAAAGGATAGGGATACATGGCAGAGGTAAACGGAGTTCACATCGAACTATAGTTTTAATGAAAGTAGGCGATAAAGCAATATTTGCCCATGGGTTTGCAAAGGGAGAGAAGGATAATATTGCAAAAAATGAACTTGAAGGCTTTAAGGGAATGGCAGAAGCTTTTCTTGGTTTGAATGATGAAATTGCAGTCTAAATTGATAAACAGAGTTTAGTAGAGGTATTTTTAAATGAATAATGTCCAAGAAACAATAAGCGAAATGGCTGCAGATCTCTATGAAGTTGGTGCAATAGATAAAGTAACATTAAGAAAATTCAATATTAAATCATTGTCTCCCGTACCAAATTATACTGCGAAACAGATTAGTTTAATTAGGAAGAAAGTAGGCCTTAGCCAGGCAGTGTTTGCTGCTTATTTAAATGTGTCTGACAGGGCTGTAAAAAAGTGGGAGCAAGGAGAAAGTAAGCCTAGCGGAGCAACTCTTAAACTACTTTCTATAGTAGATAAAAAAGGGATTGAAATAATTGCATAGTATTTGGGGTTTGATAGGAAAGCCAATTCTGATGTTTACCCAAATTTTATAACGCAAAATCAACCAGACGAGCTGGTTATTTTTGCGTTATAGGCTTAGCTTGAATTCGTGCGGTTTGCACCCATAACTATTGAGCGGTAATTTCGCCGTGTCAAAGCTGGAGAACAGTCATGTTCGAAGAAGCAAAAGAAGCTGCTGAGGCACGAAGCGCACCATCTTTAAGTTGCAAATGATGCGCCTCCTTCGTCGGCACATCCTATAAACTGGTCATTCAGATGAGCTACATAATCCTTAAGCACTTCATCCATGCGCGTTTGCCAGTGACAAAACTGCGTTAAAAACTTTCCAACGGCCAGCGCCCAAAAGTGTGTACCAAGATCAATTCGCCTTCCCATACTTTTCTACTTCATCATATTGTCCAGAAGCATCATAACTATAAAACCTGCTATCACAGCGAATGTTGCATAACGGGCTTTGCCTTTTGCCTGGGTTTCCGGGATGATCTCCTCACTAATCACAAACAGCATGGCACCGGCTGCAAACCCCATGGCGACAGGTAAAATAGGTTGAAAAAGAGATACTGCAACCAGGCCAAATAATGCACCTACCGGTTCTACCAGGCCAGTCAGTGTTGCAATGATGACTGCTTTTTTAGGGTTGTATCCCAATGCAACCAGAGGCAATGAAACAGCCATTCCTTCAGGTATATTCTGTAAACCAATAGCAATAGCCAGTGCGATACCATTTTGCATGTTATCAACACCGAAGCTAACGCCTACCGATAGGCCCTCGGGAAAATTGTGAATGGTAATGGCGAAAATGAACAGCCATATTTTTCTGAATGACAGGTCTGATGCTTCATTTGAACCAACAAAATGGATATGGGGCAGCTTTCTATCGGCTAAATCGAGGAATAAAACGCCCATTACCATACCTACCGCAACGACATAAATACCCCAGCCGGGCCATAGCAGATTGCCGAACTCCATGCCAGGAACAATTAACGAAAATGCAGTCGCTGCTAGCATGACACCACCCGCAGCACCTAGCATCGCATTATAAACTTTCACTGGAACTTGCTTGAATAATAGCGCTATGGAACCGCCAACACCAGTCGCCAGGCCGGCAAGAATACTCGCTATAAAGCCCACCGCGACTGCATAGCCGAATATAAGATAAAGTGTCCCTATTACCAATACCAGTATCGTACCCGCCATTGCAGCCAGCACTTGTTTTTGATTTCTGTTAGAAAGCGCAAGAAACTGAGTTTGTTTGTTCTTGAGTCCCAGAAAAGAAACGATTTGGTTAAAAATGGCTAATGCTTTCGCTTGAAGCGTATCGGTATTATCGCTACTTGTAATATTCATAAGATAGTTGTTTTTTAGTTGAAAATATAATCCTGGCTGTGTTTTGTTCTTACGGGCAGTTAGTTTGCTTTTTATCCCACAGCACCAAACAGCATGCCAACACCTGCTGTAACAATCATCGCCAGCACTCCCCAAAAGGTAATACGTGTAATAGCGATTACTATCGATGAGCCACCTGTGTAAGCAGATAGTCCGCCTAATAGCACCAGAGATATGATCGACATTGTGCCTACTGTAGAGATCAAAGGTGCCGCCTCTAATGTCGTCAGGTTACTCATAAATAAGGAAAACTGTTCCATTTGCAAAAATGGATAAACAATAACCATTAACAATGGCAGGGCGGCACCTATTGAAAAGGTAAAGGCTGATGTAAATGCTGCCTGAATCGGGCGGGCGCTAAAAATATCAGAAATGCCCAATTCATCACGAGCATGAGCACCTAAAGCATCGTGTGCCATTAACTGTTCGGCAACTTGTTGCGCTAAATTCGGGTCTAGTCCTCTATCCATATAAATGCTCTTCAATTCATGTACTTCATGAAGGTGATTATTCTCCAGTTCTCTACGTTCCCGTTCCAGATCTGCATTTTCGGTATCTGCCTGGGAACTGACCGATACATATTCACCAGCGGCCATAGACATGGCTCCCGCAACCAGGCCGGCAGTTCCGGTGACTAGAATAGTATGATTATCCACATTGGTTGCGGCAATGCCGATGATCAGGCTAGCAGTTGAAACGATGCCATCGTTAGCACCTAAGACAGCTGCACGTAACCAGCCTGTATGTTGAGATCGATGTTTTTCATGATGTGTCTTGGGCATATTATTATCCTTGTGATCTTAAATTGTTTCTGAGGGTAGAATGACCAGTGGTAACTGAACCACTACACGAAATCCCCCTAATTTAGAAGAGCGACCAAATGTAAGTTCTCCCCCGTTTTGATTGACTATACATTGTGCAATCGATAAGCCCAGTCCATGTCCTGGCGTTGACTCATCCAGCCGGGTTCCACGAAGATTTAATTTTGATAGATCCGCTGTGGAAACGCCCGGGCCGTCATCTTCAATGATCAATTGAAAGTTAGAATCCAGGAAAATACTGATTTGAACGGAAGAATGAGCCCATTTACAGGCGTTATCAACAAGATTACCCGCGAGCTCTAACATATCTTCACGATCAAATAAGACACTGATTTTTTCTGGAACATTCAGCGCAATGGATAATTTTTTATCTTGATAGATGCGCTGCATGGCATTAATCAGATCGCTTAGTTCCTGATGTATTTCAATTTTTGTGGTTGCCGGCCCGCCACCAGCTAAGCGACTACGCTTTAACACCCGATTCATCAACCTTTGCATATGAATTGTTTGGGAATTTAGTGTATTGCAGATGTCAGGTTGAGCCTGTAACGCTTCTTCATTAACTAATTGTTGCACGACTGTCAAAGGTGTTTTCAGCGCATGGGCTAAATCACCTAGACTATTGCGTGAATCTTGCAGGCGTTGCTGCAAAACACTGAGTAATCGATTAACTTCAGAAACCAGTAATGCAACTTCTTCCGGGACATCGGTATCAAGCTGTGTTCTTTCTCCACGCTCCAGACTATCAATTTGTATCTGGATGCGTTTTAACGGTCGAAAGCTTAAGCGTAAAATAATAATTTGGATGCCTAACAGCAATGCCAGTAACAGCAACGCAATCATTGAATAGCGATGCTGAAAGTTATCCATAATAACCAGGGAAGGGGATAAATTCTCGGCAACAGCAATAGTGATCGTCTGCCCTTGTATTTTATAGGCGGACACCAGCATAATTAAAGGCTGCTGTTGAGGACCTGTCCGGTACAATTGCTGTGTTTCACCTGCAGCTAAAAGTGGCATGGCGAAATCCTGATCCCAGAGCGATCGTGAACGGAGCACATTATTATTCAGGACAATACGAAAATATTGTCCCGAAAAAGGACGTAAGTAAACTGGCTCAATTTGTTTGGAGTCCAGACTCAGTTGTCCCTGTTGATCAATATTGATTGCCTGCAACAGGCTTTCACCATCGTGCTGTAAGTGCATCGCAATGTATTGTTCGGATAAATCTGCTATCGAGTGTGTTGTCACCTGCCATAACAGCAAAAAAACCAGCATCAGGCTGATGGACAATCCCAGGCTTAGTCGTAGCTGTAGCGACTTCATCTGGCATGCTCATTAAAAACATAACCTTGCCCCCGACGAGTTTCAAAATAATCTTTACCCAGTTTTTTGCGTAAATGATTAACATAAACTTCAATCACATTGCTGTCCTTATCTGAATTTAGATCATAGACCTGGTCTGTCAATTTTGATTTACTCAATATTTTCCCGGGATGTAACATAAAATAACGTAATAATTTGAATTCAATACCGGTTAATTCAATAGCGGTATTGTCTGATAACGTTACTTGTTGTCGCTCTTCATCCATCAGCCAGTCCCCCACCTTTAAAATTCCGCCAGGCTGGTGATTCACACGTAGTATCAACGCATTGATACGGGCTAGTAATTCTTCAATATGAAAAGGCTTGGCCAGGTAATCATCAGCGCCGGCTTTAAAGCCATCGACTTTTTCATGCCAGGCATCTCTTGCCGTAAGGATAATAACTGGAAGAGAATTGCCCCTGGCACGCCAATTTTGCAAAACTGTTAAGCCATTCCGTTGTGGTAAGCCAAGGTCCAGTATGGCCAAAGCATAAATGTCTTCCTGACCCAAATATTCAGCTTCAATGCCGTCTTGGGCTACATCAACAGAATAGCCTGCCTTTTCCAGTGACTTCTTTAGCGTCTTGATCAGATTTGTATCATCTTCAACCAATAGTAAGCGCATATTTAATGATCTTTTTGTTTCATTAGTAACTCCCCGGTAGTGGCATCCACTCTCAATTTCCAGATGATCCCCTGTCGATCAAGTAACTCGATTTGATAAATATATTGCTCATGCTCTGTTTCCAGTTCGACTTCTATTACCTGGCCGGGATATTGTTCTGAGTACTGTCTAAGAATAACCTCCAGAGGTTTTATTTTGTCAGAATCACGCAGTCGTTTTGCGATATCATGATCCGTTTGTCCCAGGCTTGCTGAACAAAAGACAAACACAAACAAAGTACTTGCAAGCATTTTGATAGCCACTTTTTTCATATTCAATAACAGATAAATGTAGTTTAAATAAGATTTATTATTGCTAAGCCTTAAAAAAAGTAACCCGACAAAGCAGGTTACTGATAAGTTATTCCAGGTTATCTGGTTTTTCCGCAGACTTTTTATATCCATTCCACATCGATTTAACTAGATTTTCTTTGTGTATATAGCTTTCAAAGCCCACACCAAGAATATGCACAAACACTAAAAATAGCGTGAAATTTGCAAAAAATTCATGCGATTCTTCCCAAAGTTCTTCATAGTCAGAGCCGACAATACCTGCCAAAGGTCCTGCCGCTTGATCAGCAGCATAAACCGCAAAACCGGTAACGCAAGTCACTAGTAAACTAACCAATAATAAAACAATCATTGCCGCACCTGCCGGATTATGACCTATGTAACGTTTGGCTTTTAAGGCGAAAGCATCCTTAATGTAGTTTACAGATTGAATGGGATTACATAAAAAATTACCAAAACGGGCATACTGATTGCCAGCGACTCCCCAAATAAGTCTGAATATCAATAGGCCTGTAATCAGATAGCCCGCCCAGACATGCACAGTTAATAAATCATCTTCGGTAAAATAAGCAACAAAAAAACCTGCGACCAACAGCCAGTGAAAAATTCTAAGCGGAAGATCCCATACTCTAACAATATTATTTGCATTCATTTTTAATACTCCTTTGTAAAATTAGTCTCTACTATATTCATGTAAGCTTAAATAAAGCTGAAAATTTATGGGTATAAAACAGCATTTGTATGCACTTATTGCAAAGTAAACGAGAATGGCTGGATTTAATTCCTTTTGCATCTGCGCTACGGTTTGGTTATTTGCCCTTTTTTAAATTATCTACCGAAATTTGTAGTATGCTTAATTTATAGATGATCACATTGATAGGGCCTTATACTCCCATAGTCCCTGGATTTCCATTTCTGCTCCGTTGACTCTAGTTTTTCCAATATAACTAGCACGAACATATAACTATTATGACAAAACCTCCGCAATCGACAAGCAAGTCAAAATCAGAAAATATCATTGCTGTGTTAAGCCTGCTGGGTATCAGCGTTTTCCTTTTGATACATTATGTTTTTGATAGTGGGCATGAAATATATACGCTATCCTTACATACTTCTTTAGCTTCTGCGCTTGCCAACGTCTACGAAGGTCAATTTATTTACCAGATTTCTTTGGGTGAGTTGCCCTTGATGAGCGTTTTGATATTAGGGGGAGTTCCTTTACTTTACCAGCTCAGCGTAAAACTATTTGAGGGTAATTTCGGTGCTGATCTGCTGGCAGGAATATCCATCGTTACCGCGGTATTACTGGACGAATATTTGGCAGGTAGTCTGGTCGTGTTAATGCTATCCGGTGGTGCGGTACTCGAATCCTACGCAGTAAAAAAAGCATCTTCTGTCCTTGAAGCCCTGGCTAATCGGATGCCTTCAATTGCGCATAGAAAATCGAATGATAAGCTTATTGATATAGGAACCGAGCAAGTTATTATTGGTGACACCCTATTGATTCTCCCGCATGAAATCTGTCCGGTTGACGGCACAGTTCTGGAGGGTTCCAGTGCCATGGATGAATCCTATTTAACGGGTGAACCGTACATGATGTCGAAAATATGCGGGTCGCAAGTACTGTCAGGGGCGATCAACGGGGATTCTGCACTGACCATTCGAGCAGATAAATTAGCTGTCGATTCGCGTTATGCCAAAATCATGGAAGTCATGCATTCGTCAGAACAACATAGACCTAAACTCAGACGCCTGGGTGATCAACTGGGCGCACTTTACACGCCGCTAGCCGTTGCCATTGCTGTACTGGCCTGGATGGCCAGCGGCGATGTCATACGTTTTCTGGCGGTACTGGTCATTGCTACTCCTTGCCCATTATTAATCGGTATACCGGTGACTATTATCAGTTCAATTTCACTGGCCGCGCGTCGTGAAATCATTATCAAGAACCCCGCTATTCTGGAAACCATCGGCACTTGCCGTACTGCTATTTTTGATAAAACAGGTACGCTGACTTATGGCCGTCCATCCCTGACTGCAATAAAAACCAGCGGTGCCTATACAGAACAGCAGGTACTGAGCTTAATCGCCAGTCTGGAGGTCTATTCCAAACATCCCTTATCCAGTGCGATTGTTAAAGCCGCAAAAAAATCGGCTTTAACATTATTAAGTGTCGTCAATATTAAAGAGTTACCAGGTGAAGGTCTTAAAGGCACTGTTGAGGGAAAATTAATCCAGATTACCAGCCGCAAAAACTTTCTGGCCAAACAGCCTGAAGCATTAGCAGCGTTACCTTCGCTCAGTGGCGGTCTTGAATGCATCGTTTTAATTAATGATACTTATGCGGCGACGCTGCAATTTCGAGATGAAGTACGCTCCGATAGCTCATCATTTATCAGTCACTTACAGCCTAATCATTTGTTTGAAAAAGTCATGCTGGTATCTGGTGATCGGGAATCAGAAGTTCATTTTCTGGCTGAACAAGTCGGCATTAAGCATGTTTACTTTAGCCAGGGTCCTGAACAAAAACTTGAATTGGTGCGTGCTGAAACCAAAAATGCAAAAACTGTATTTCTAGGTGATGGCATTAATGACGCGCCTGCATTAACTGCAGCTACCATCGGTATAGCCTTTGGTCAAAACAGTGATATCACCGGTGAATCCGCGGATGCGGTGATCATGAACAGTTCGCTACTAAAAGTCGATGAACTATTTCACATTGGCGCACGTATGCGCTCTATTGCCTTACAAAGCGCGGTAGGCGGTATGGCTTTGAGTGTTATCGGTATGGTCTTTGCCGGCCTTGGTTATCTGTCGCCAGTCGCTGGAGCTGTTACCCAGGAGGTTATTGATGTCTTTGCGGTTTTAAATGCATTGCGGGCGGCTATTCCTCCGAAATCACTTTCGGATTTTTAATACAGATGTAATCATACCTTTATTGCCCGTTACATGGCAGCATATGAGTTTTATTGAAAAATATGAACTTTATAATGGAGAAGAGCTTATCAAAAGTTTTATTGACTCTTCTGAACGCGATATTTTGTCTACAGGACACTAATACAAATGGATATAGAGATTTATGCATACAAGCCGTTCTTTTAGTTAATTAAACACTAATGGATTTGAGAAATTAAAATGCAACAAACTACAACTTTGATTCTTATGTTTATCGTAAGCGCATTCATGCTCTCAGGATGTTCGACACCGATTAACGTAAAGCATGTAAATATTCAGGATGCTTATCGTATTAACACGACTAACGCGCTGTCAACTAATACGCCGTCGGATGCCTCACGCATCGTGCTCAGACGGCAAGGATTGCTGGATAGATTCGAAACTGAGCCTACTGTGGTGCTGGCCGAACTGCATAATAGTCTTGAACCCGTGGGCGATGAGGATCGGTTATTTGCGCTGGCCGAACTTTCTATGCTGCATGCCAGGAATACCAAAGACCGCGCCTATTTTTTGGCATCAGCCGTGTATGCCTGGTCACTGCTGTTTCCAGGAAATGGATTGGAGATACAGATACTACCATCTGATCCAAGACTCCGACTTAGCTATGATATTTACAATCAAGCCGTTGCTCAAGGTTTGGCTGCAGACGATGATGCAGAAGAAAACGAAGTGCGTCTGCAAGCCGGGAATTACAAACTTCCATTCGGCACACTACAGCTAAGCCTGGATGAATCTGGGATGGTGTGGGGTGGATATCCCCTAGACCAATTTATTTCAACAAATGCTCTGGAAATTGATGGTCTCAGAAATCGTTACCTTAACTCTGGAATCGGTGTTCCATTAGCAGCAAGTCTTGCAAAAAAACAGGTGTCAGAAAACAAGGTTGCTGGTTCAGATCGCCTTGGACCCTTCATAAAAGTTCCCGTTACTGCATTGTTGCGTTTTGAAAACGCGCGCACCAATCTGCATAATGGCAATATTCAAGGGGAAATTGAGGTGTATGCAGCAGATCAAACCTCAACCGTAATGATTGATGGACAAAAGCAATTTCTCGAATCCGATTCAACAGCTGCACTTGCCTATCAACTTAATGATAGCCCGATCTATTCATTGGAGCTCACTGCATTTTTACGTGGAGGGATCTTTACTAGTGGTCTGATTCCAAAAAACCGGGTAAAGGATGGAATTTTTTTTATGCGACCTTATCGCCCCGGAAAAATTCCATTGGTATTAGTACATGGAACCGCATCAAGTCCCGCACGTTGGTCTGAACTCGCTAACGAACTTAATGGCGACCCAAAAATACGCGAGCATTTTCAAATATGGCTCTTTGTTTACGACAGCGGCAATTATATTGGCTATTCAGCAGGCAGATTACGCAAAGCACTGGAGAATACTGTGCATGAGCTTGACCCAGAAGGCAAAGACTCAGCATTGCAGCAGATGGTTGTCATAGGCCACAGTCAAGGAGGGCTATTGACTAAGCTCACTGCAATTGACAGCGGGACACGCTTTTGGGAGCAAATCAGTAGCAAGCCATTCGAGCAGATCAAGGTTGATGCTGAAACCCGCGAACTCCTACAGGAATCAATGTTCTTCACTCCTTTGCCTTTTGTCAAACGGGTGATATTTATTGCGACACCACACAACGGGGCCATGTTAGCAGGATATCAAGTGGTAACAGGACTTGCTTCCAGAGTTCTGAGCTTCCCTATGACCATACTTACTAAGGCTACTCAGCTTGCTACAGTGACTGGCGATGAAAAATTAACTGCATTTCTACGCCGACCGCCAACGTCGATTGATAATATGAATCCGCACAGCCCGGCTGTGCAAACTCTGGCATCTATACCTGTTTCATCAGGCATTCATGCACACTCGATTATCGCAGTCGACGGTTACGGACCAATAGAGGAAGGTGATGATGGCGTGGTTGCCTATAAAAGTGCTCATATTGATGAAGCCGTTTCGGAGTTGGTGGTTCATTGGGGGCACTCGTGTCAAGGTCAGCCGGAAGTTATTGAAGAAGTCAGACGCATTCTGTTTGAGCACTTAAAGACATCAGAACCAACACTACCCGTTTACCAAGAGACGGCAGACTTGCCAAACTCATTTCCAGGCGGAACGCGTGAGAATGAGAAATAAAGAAACAAGTGGTTTCAAGAAAAACAGGCAAATTTAGTTTTATATATTTTTACCTTAATATTGATGCAATTTTGTTGCTGAAAATAGGGTGGTTTTGCATATTTCCTGAATCCTGCAAGCCATATGGCAGGTTATTTTATGGATCTGAATTCAAGGATGTCTCTTATATTAAGCGTATGCTGTATTTCTCTTAAGGCCCAAAGCAGAAAATTTTCTCGATCGACGAAAAAACAAAACAGTTTTGCTGACAGTCATTTTAATCATTTAAAAATAATTTCTGTTCTGTTTAACTCTGTATTCGCCGGATTCAGGTATTAAACTTTCCATATCTTAGTAACATCAGTGGTAAGAGTAATAAGTTCAATAATGTCGATGAAGCTAATCCGCCAATAATAATTGCTGCCATAGGCCCCATAATTTCTAATCCCGGGTTATTACTGTTAAATGCAATAGGGGCCATAGCCAGCGCAGTCACTAATGCCGTCATTAATATAGAGGGTAAACGCTCTTGTGCGCCTTTTAACGCGGTTGTTAAATTCCACGGCAAACCATCCTGTTCAACCAGGTGCTGGTAATGCGATAGCAGCATAATGCTGTTGCGTACAGTAATACCAAATAAGGTAATAAAACCAATAATAGAGCCTATGGATAAAGTACTATCCATCAAAATAACAGCAATCATTCCGCCTATGAGCGAGAAGGGAATATTGAGCATGGTAATCCAGACATGACGCAGGTTCTGGATAGCAATATAAATAAAAATAAGCACACCTATACCTGCGAGCAGGGCATGTAATATCAGGTCTTTTTTGGCTTGCGCCTGTTCAACGGCTGCTCCGGTAAATTCTACATAGATATTATTTTCGAAGGCAATATTTTCGTTGACTCGGGTTCTGAGTTCTTGCATAAATGCGGCCATATCATGTCCAGTCACATTACAGGTAATGCTTTGTCGCCTTTGAGCATTTTGATGCAAAATATTGTAACGTCCTTCATTATGTTTAATATCGACTAATTGATTTAAATTTATCAGTTTTCCGGATAATGTTCTTATAGGCAGTTCGCCTATTAATTCAGGTTGATGGCGTAACTGCGGGTCTAAAGTGACGCTAATATTGTAACTGCGATTACCTTGCAGGTGTTTGCCAACCACATATCCAGCATAAGCGGCCTGGACTGTCTGCAACACTTGTGTTGTCTGTACACCCCAGAATTTGAGTTTTTCCTGATTTAACTGAATTTGTATAAACGGTGTGCCAGGAGGTGAGCGCAGTTGTATTTCAGTTGCTCCTGGGATTTCCTGCATCAGGCTTGCTATTTGCTGTGCTTTTATATCCAGCAGGTTTAAATCATTACCATAAATATTCACCACGACAGGTGATGTATAGCCAGAAATGGTTTCATCAACACGCTCGATTAAAAAAGTATTGGCCTCATATAACAGGCCAGGAAATTCAGCCAGAATATCACGTAGTTGTTGTAAAACTGCCTCTTGCTCAGCGCCGGAGAGTGGTTTAAGACGTACTTCATATTCGCTGTAATGGCTGCCGTAGGTATCAGCGCCTCGTTCTGCACGTCCTGCCCATTGTGAAACAGATTCAATCTGGGGGATTTTGTTGAATTGCCCGGTTATTTGTATGCCCTGACGTATTGATTCCTGTAGTGACGTTCCCGGTATACTGGTGGTATGAACTATGTAATGACCTTCGCGTAACTCAGGCAGGAATTTATGTCCTAGTGTCGTAAAGCGCATAACTGTTAATAATGAAATTATCAGACAGACAATGATAATCAGTTTGAAATGTGTAGATATTGTTTTTAACAAACGGCTATAAATCGGGTTTAGATAGGCAATCACAGGCGGAATGGCAGTGAGTCGAAGATCTTTGCTTAATAAAACATAACACAGCGCAGGCGTTAATGTTAAAGCAACCAGTAGTGACATTAAGATTGCCAGAATATAGGAGTATCCCAGAGGAGCAAATAATCGACCGGCAACACCGTCTAAAGTTAATAGCGGGACAAACACCAGAGCAACAATAAAACTGGCATAAACCACAGAACTGCGCACTTCCATCGATGCATCATAAACTATTTTATGGCTAGGCTTTGGGCTTGCTGATAAGCGATTTTCACGTAAACGGCGGAAAATATTTTCGGTATCAATAATCGCATCATCAACGACTTCTCCTAGCGCAATCGCCAGGCCGCCAAGGACCATAATATTTAGATTTATTTCCAGTTCGAGCAAGACTAGTACCGCACTGATTAACGACAAAGGAATGGCAATAGCGGAAATAAAGGCGGTGCGTAAATTATATAAAAACAGATATAAAATGATGACTACAAACAACCCCCCTAAAAGTAAATGGCTGGCCAGGTTGCTGACCGAGGTTTTAATATAATCAGCGGGTTTGAATAAGTGTGCGTTGAAATCTATTTGCTGTTCTGCAAACAGGGGATCAAATTCTTTTAAAGCCTGCTCTACTGCATTGGATACCGTCAGCGTATTGGCATCAAATTGCCCAATCACCATCATCACAATACCGCGCTTTCCCATAACCTGAGCTGCACCAATGGATGGCTCTGCCGCGTATTGAATACTGGCTATCTCACCTAATAGTAGTGTGCTTTTGTTATCGTATTTTATAATGCTCTGGCGCAGTTGCTCAGGCGTTGTCCCCAATCCAGCGACTTGCAGAGTAAAGCGCTGGTTGTTGCTTTCTATAAAGCCGCTGCCTTGTATTTTTCCGTTTTGTGCAGCAGCTGTAATGACTTCTGTCAATGAAATATTATGGCGCTGTAGCTTAAGCGGATCGAGCTGGATTTGTATTTGTCTGATATCGCCGCCAAAAATATTAACATCGGCTACACCATGCACTGATAATAAACGCGGTACCAGTATCGTATCGACTAAATCACGTAATTGCATCAGGTCTTTGTGCACAGAACTGAGTCCAATCGTTAACACTGTCGCTGATGATGAGGTTAATGGCACAGGAATCGGAGCATGCACACCCTCCGGTAGCTGCGTAGTTACAGTAGAGAGACGTTCAGTAACTAATTGACGATTTCGATAAATATCACTATCTTCAGCAAATATTGCTGTGATTATGGATAGACCTTGAATAGATTCGGAGCGTGTCGATTGTAAACCCATTAAACCGCTAAGGGATAATTCAATAGGTTGAGTCACTAATACTTCAACTTGCTCGGCAGAAAAGCCAGGCGACTCTGTTTGAATAATGATTTGTTTCGGTGAAAATTCGGGGAATACATCTAGCCCGGCATTGATAAAGCGATAGCTACCGTAGATTAATATTAATAAAGCTATGGCGATAACAACGCCATAGAAACGTATGGAAAATCTGACTAAATGTGCAAGCATAGTAAAATCAGGAAATTAGCAATGATGTAGGATACGCACTGTGTACCTTACTTTGTAAGGGCAAGATATTAATCGTCATCATCTTCTGCAGGAATCTGGTTGCGGAATTCTTCTGATAAAAGCATTTGTGCTCCTATGCTTACGAGCTTGTCACCATGCTGTAATTCATTTTGGATAAAATAGGCATCACTGTGGACAAGTTTTTTCTGGGTGATTTTAACGCGTTTAAACTGTTCATCATCAACTTGCAGATAAACAAAAGCCTGGCCTAAATGCCATACTAATGCCGATGCAGGAATGATTATCCCGGTTAATTTTTCTTCATTTATGGGTAACCAGGCAGTAACACGCTGATGATAGTGCTGTACAACCTGGTCACTCAAGTAGAAAAATGGCGTGCCGGCCTGTTGCTGCTGCTGAGTGTTTTCAAAAATGGGTGCATCAGCTATGAAACTGGCTGATTGCGCTTTTTCGCGCAACCCAAAGGGCTGTATAAAAATTGTTTTGCCGGGCACCGATATCTGGGGGGGTAGATAAATTAGATACAGCGATCTTTTCAGAGTGCTTAACATATTGTCTGACGGGGGGGCATCATTTAAAAACCAGCTACTTAGAATTTCCCCCCATTTTGCTTGTGCAAATAACTGGATAGTATTTGCTTGTTGTTCAGCCGTATTAAACAGTGCCTGATCAATTTTTAGCTGAACTTGTTGGTCACGTAATTTAAGTGTGGAAACTGCCTGATCACGTTGCAAACTTTGTAAACGCTGGACGTTTCTCTGGCTTTGTTGCATTTTTATATATGCTGTTTCTTGTTGCACTTTAGCGAGTAAATAGTCTTTACGAACATTGATTAAAGGGCTTAGGTCTACATGAATAGCAAACGTTTCAATTTCTGGGCTAAATTGACTGTTGCGTAACTCCAGGGTTTTTATACCAGTTGCCTGTTGCGTTGTCTGATCGATAAAGACGCTAAAATCAGCAGGATTAATGGCGTGATTATTATCGACTTCTGCGTAACTTTTTGGCCCAGCCAGAGCAAGTAGCAGGAAAAAAATGCTAATTATCGGCAATGATTTAAACATGATGGTATGACAATATTAAGCTTATTACGATAAATGTAATTTATTATAAGGTATTCGGTTGAATAGTAGCGGTTAATAAGATAATTTAGGATAAAATATGCATATCCATAATAATTAAAAATAACACAGGTGATACCGGAATGAGCCAAAATCTTGAAGAGTTAAAGTATGCAGTTACGCATGAGTGGGCCAAGTTAGAAGACGATAATATTATTAAAGTTGGCATTACTGATTTCGCGCAGGAACAATTAGGCGATCTAGTCTATATAGAGTTACCCGAAGTAGGTCGTCAATTGGCTGCTGATGAACAATGTGCCGTAGTGGAGTCGGTTAAAACAGCATCAGACTTGTTTTGTCCTGTCGCTGGTGAAGTTATTGCTATTAATGAAAGTTTAACTGATGCTCCAGAACAGGTGAATGAGGATGCATTTAATACCTGGTTATTTAGTTTACGCATAAAAAGTATTGATGATCTGGATAGATTATTAGATGCAGAGGGTTATGAACAAGTAATTTCCTAAGCCTTGGTATTTATCTGCATAAATATCAGCAGTTTAAAGACTGTAGAAACTATCCACAAAATCTGTGCATAACTCTGTGGATAGTTTGCAACAAACGATGTTAAAGGACTGTAATAATTACAGTTTTGTTAAATTGACTAATTAATATACATTCATATAAATCAATAACCTATGGCGATCAGGTCTTTGTGTTAGCAGAAAATATTACTATAATTTTACTTGACAGGAGTTTGTGGAAAATGGCTGGACAAAATGCAAAAGGTTTAAAACGTATTGTGAATGCGTTCTTTTTTTCAATCGCTGGATTTAAAGCGACCTGGAAACATGAAGAAGCCTTTAGGCAAGAAGTGCTATTACTAATGGTAGCAGCCCCTCTGGCGCTTTGGATTACAGAAAATAATATAGAACAGGTTTTACTTATTGGTAGTGTCGTCGGTGTGCTATTAGTTGAACTATTAAATTCTGCTGTAGAAGCTGCGATTGATAGGATAGGCTTCGAGCATCATGAACTTTCAGGTAGAGCAAAAGATATCGGTTCAGCAGCGGTTATGTTATCGTTAACGTTGGCCGCTTTGACATGGGCGCTAATTTTAATTTAATCGGAAATAATATATGAGTGCATTGGTTTGCGGGTCTATGGCCTACGATACAATTATGGTTTTTCATGATAAGTTTAAAAACCATATTCTTCCAGAAAAAGTACATATGTTGAATGTATCTTTTTTAGTGCCGGCGATTCGCAGAGAGTTTGGTGGTTGCGCTGGTAATATTGCGTATAACTTAAAATTATTGGGCGAGAAACCCAAGATCATGGCGACGGTAGGTCATGATTTTGAACCCTATGCGCAGTGGTTGAGTCAATGCAAAATAACGCGTGAGTATATTACAAAGCTAGACGACCATTATACAGGGCAGGCTTATATCACCACTGATGAAGATGATAATCAGATTACTGCATTCCATCCAGGTGCGATGAATGATTCTCACCTTAACTCGGTACCTCAGGATGCAGGTATAGAAATCGGCATTGTTTCTCCTGATGGAAAGTTAGGTATGCAACAGCACGCACAAGAATTTGTTGATGCTGGAATACCCTTTATTTTTGACCCTGGCCAGGGTATGCCTATGTTCAGTGGCGAGGAGTTACTAGATTTGCTAGGTTTGGCAACCTGGGCAACATTCAATGACTATGAGTCTGAATTAATGCAGGATCGTACCGGCTTAACATTAGAGCAAATTGCCGAGCAAGTTGACGCTCTCGTTATTACTTTAGGTGGTAAAGGCTCTAAAATTTACACTCAGGGAGAATGTATAAACATACCTTCAGCAAAGGCTAAACAGTTAAGTGATCCTACAGGGTGCGGTGATGCTTATCGTGCCGGTCTGTTATTTGGTCTCATGAATGAATATGACTGGCCAACAACTGGGCGTATTGCCTCTTTAATGGGCTCAATTAAAATTGAGCATCATGGTACGCAGAACCATCATTTTACGATGGAGCAATTTAAAGCACGCTATCAACATAGTTTTGGTGAATCATTCTAGATTGTTTTTTTTATGCTGCAGAGGAAATACAATCTGTGATGATTAGGGTCACGGATTGCTGGTTGTATAAATTCCTGCGGAAGTCATACAACCAGCAAACCAAAATAAATAGTCATGTTGAATAACTGTACAACAAAATACCTTATTTCCTTAAAATTTTCTACTTCGCTCTCAGTCGCCGCGTTAACTCTTTTGTGTATTTCCGCAGCCGTAGCTCATGGTGTCGATGCTAATACTCAGCAATTTCTACAGGCCAATCATGGTACTGCTATTGGACCATTTCTATATATTGGTGCCAAGCATATGCTCACCGGCTATGACCATTTATTATTTCTCCTCGGGGTTATTTTCTTTTTATTTCGTACCCGGGATATATTAATTTATGTCAGCCTGTTTACCTTAGGCCATAGTTTGACACTGTTTTTTGGTGTGCTGGAAAATATTTCCGTTAATGCTTATTTAGTTGACGCTATTATTGGATTGTCAGTGGTTTATAAGGGCTTTGATAATCTGGGTGGTTTTCAGCGATTATTTGCTCGCCAACCAAATACTAAAGTAGCTGTGCTGATTTTTGGTTTATTTCATGGCATGGGTTTAGCCACAAAGTTACAGGATTTTGATTTGCCAGAACATGATCTGTGGAAGAATTTACTGGCATTTAATCTGGGTGTTGAGATCGGTCAGTTTGTAGCTTTATTATTTATGTTAATACTGTTAAATCTCTGGCGGCGTTTTGATAGTTATTTTAGTTTTGCTGTGGTCACTAATACTTTGTTAATGGCTGCGGGTCTGGTTTTATTCGGCTATCAAATGACTGGCTATGTACTTAACGTGTAATACTTATGAATGAAGTAAATATCCCTGTACAATCCTTGAAAACCTTAATCATTAGTATGATTAGTGCGGTTATTCTGGCATTTTGTATTTTAATAGTTTTTATTGGTCCGGCTGAATATGGCATTGATCCAACTGGCTTAGGAAAGAAACTGGGGTTAACTGTATTAGCAAAACCATTTTCAGAAAGTGTGAAAAAAGTAATGTCCTGCCCCTCAGGGGAGCAAGCAGCTGACTGGCAAGACATTGTGCAAATTACCATACCTGCAAAATCAGACCTGGAATATAAATTTTATTTGCAAAAGGATGCTTATATAAGGTACGCATGGAACAGTGATGGCGATGCAGTGTATTTTGATTTTCATGGAGAGCCAGCGGGGGATAAAACGGGATATTTTAAAAGTTATCGTGAAACGACTGCGAACGCATCCGAGGGAGATTTAATGGCACCCTTTACCGGAACGCATGGATGGTACTGGAAAAATGATACCAACAAAGCTATTCATGTCATTTTAAAAACTAAAGGCCAGTATAAAATTAAGGGTTTGATTTAGTTATACTTCACGCGGCCACATATGCGGCTTTCTAGCGGCCGATTTTAGCCGATAGCCGCGTTTCTGAAATAGTTGCGGAGCTTGCTATGCGCCTGTTTCAGAGCCTTGCTCTCGACTAAATTCGACTCGATATAAAATCCGCATCCGTGACCGCGCGAAGCATAATGCGGAGCAGACTTTAGCAGTTTTCCCGTTATTAATAGATAGGTGGGCTAAAGCCTACGCCCCGTTTTTATGTTAAAATCGGTTTTTTTCACATAATTCATATTGTGAATTGACCAAATACAGTTATAGAGAGGAGCAATGGCAGGACATAGTAAGTGGGCCAATATTAAACACCGTAAAGCAGGTCAGGATGCAAAGCGGGGGAAATTATTTACAAAAGTTATTCGTGAAATTTCTGTCGCAGCAAAAACTGGTGGTGCTGATCCGGCTAGTAATCCTAGCTTACGGACTGCGATTGATAAGGCTCTGGGCGCTAATATGAAGCGTGATACCATTGATAATACCATTAAAAAAGCAACGGGTGCTATGGATGGTGTTAATTATGAAGAAGTGCGTTATGAAGGCTATGGGCCCGGTGGGATTGCAGTAATTGTCGATTGTTTAACTGATAACCGTAACCGTACCGTTGGTGAAGTACGGCATGCTTTTTCTAAAGCGGGGGGGAATCTCGGTACGGATGGTTCCGTTGCCTATATGTTTAATAAAGTTGGCATTTTAAGCTATACGAGTGATGTTGATGAAGATGTACTGATGGAAGCCGCTTTAGAGGCCGGTGCTGAAGATGTAATCAGTAACGATGACGGCTCAGTTGATGTCATGACGGCATGGGAAGAGTTTTTAAATGTTAAGGAAGAGATGATTCCATTAGATTTCGAACCAGCGGGTGGAGAAGTCACCATGCAAGCAGATATTTTGAACGAACTCGATGTCAATGATGCAGAAAAAATATTGCGACTAGTAGATGCCCTGGAAGATCTGGATGATGTACAAAACGTCTATACTAATGCAGATATCAGTGATGAAGTGATGGCTCAACTGGAAGATGAATAGAAAGTGGCCAGAATTTTAGGGATAGACCCGGGTTCACGCCTGACTGGATTTGGTATTATTGACGAAACAGCCACTGGCTATAAGTATGTAGCCAGTGGCTGTTTGCGTATTAAAGGTGATAAATTCCCGGTGCGCTTAAAGCAGATTTTTGCAGGTATCAGCGATATTGTTGAAGAATATCAACCCACTGAAATGGCTATAGAACAAGTATTTATGCATAAAAATGCAGATTCTGCATTGAAATTAGGTCAGGCGCGAGGAGCTGCAATTTGTGCAGTACAATTATTTGATATCCCCGTGTTTGAATATGCTGCCCGTCAGGTGAAACAGGCGGTGGTTGGTAATGGTTCAGCTGACAAATTACAGGTACAACAAATGGTGAGAATTTTGCTTGGCTTAAGCGGTGAGTTACAGATAGATGCCAGTGATGCTCTGGGAATCAGTTTATGTCATTCTAATTTTCAGCAAACGCAAAGACGTTTATCACGAGTTGTGATTTCATGATTGGCTTTATACGCGGGAAATTAGTGCTGAAAAGGCCGCCTATGCTAGTGCTGGATGTGCAGGGTGTCGGTTATGAAATAGAAGCACCGATGAGCACTTTTTATAATCTTCCGGCGATGGGTGAAACGGTACATTTGCATACGCATTTAGTAGTACGCGAGGATGCGCATATTCTGTTTGGTTTTTCCACGGAATCAGATAGAGTGATGTTTCGTACTTTAATCAAAGTGAATGGTGTCGGGCCAAAGTTGGCATTGACCATTTTATCTGGACAAAGTGCGGATGAATTTCATCGCTGCATTCATGATAATGATGCCGCAGCCTTGGTCCGCTTGCCCGGGGTGGGTAAAAAAACAGCTGAGCGCTTGATTATAGAAATGCGCGATAAATTACCGACGCTGGATGAGGTCAATGCCGACAACAGTAACGCAGCACAGGCTAGCACAGGCTTGTCAAGAAACAGTGCCAAACAAGAAGCTATCAGTGCTTTATGCTCTCTGGGATATAAAGCACAAGATGCCAGTAAAATGGTGCAAGGTATCGCGCAAGAGGATAAAAGCTGTGAAGATATTATCCGTTTGGCTTTACAGGGAAAAACACAGTAATTGCATACATTTATACTCCTTGACCAATGTCATCAAATTAAGATACTGGTAATTATAATGAATAAGAAACAATTGTAGTTTGGGTTATATTTTTATTGAAATATAACCCAATAAAGCTGTTATCACTTAAGACGAGATATACCAAAGGAGTGACGCGCTTTAGCTATTACTGAAACAGCAATAGCTAAAGCTAAAGCTATTTGCATTCTTTCATAGTCTTTTCCCCCGTCTTATGTTTGTAACTCTACAATATTCACTTTTTTTATTATATTTTTTATTTCTTAATTTAATGGCATTGGCCCCTTTAAAACTTTAAAAGACCAGGATAAAACACGTACAGCATTCTTCCAGAATAGTTGCTGTACGAGATAACATAATATGGCACGTAGACGATTTCACAAGAAAAGAAAATTACCCGAAGATCCCATAAAAGTTACGATTGAGTCTCTGGCTCATGATGGACGAGGAGTCGCACATGTTGATGGCAAAGTTATATTTATTGACGAAGCTTTGCCGGGTGAAGAGCTAGAATTTATTTATACTGATAGTCGTAAAGACTATGCGGAAGGTAAAGTACAAACTTTATTCACACGAGCTTCTGAGCGTGTTGATGCTGAATGTCCGCATTTTGGTAATTGTGGTGGCTGCAGTTTTCAGCATGTCAGTGATACCGCACAGATCAGTTTTAAACAAGACTTATTGGTAGACCAGTTTCAACGTATCGGGAAAGTCGAAATCCAGGAAATTTGGCAACCATTAACTGGACCGCATTGGGGTTACCGGCGCAAAGCACGAATGGGTGTTAAATATGTAGAGAAAAAAGGCCGTGTACTGGTTGGATTCCGCGAACGCCGTAATCAATTTTTAGCCGAGATCGAAAGTTGTAAAGTAATGCACCCCATAGTGGGTGAAAAATTGATGGATTTATCCGCGATGATTGGTCAATTAAGCATTAAAGATAAAATTCCGCAAATCGAAGTTGCTATTGGTGATGAGGATTGTGTACTTTCATTTCGAGTGCTGGAACCAGCAACAGATGAAGATAAAGAAATTATGCGTGCCTTTGGGCATCAGCATAACATTTCCATGTGCTTGCAATCAAAAGGCCCGGATACTATTACCCCAATTGACGGCGAGCCGGAAGTTATACCGACCTATAGTTTGCCGGATCAAGGCATCACATTTCGTTTTAAACCTGCCATGTTTACTCAGGTAAATTATGAAATTAACCGGCAAATGATTAACCGGGTTATGCAAGAAATGGATTTTAATGCACAGGACCGGGTATTAGATTTATTTTGTGGATTGGGTAATTTTACGTTACCTATCGCAACCAAAGCGGGGCATGTCGTAGGGATTGAAGGTGACCAGCCTTTAGTCAATCATGCCAAAGAAAATGCTTTATTAAATAAGCTAGGCAATGTTGAATTTTTTGCGGCTGATTTAAGCAAAGATGTTAGCGATCAAGCCTGGGCAAGGCAAAAGTATAATAAAGTAATGTTAGATCCATCGCGTGCTGGCGCATCAGAGATTCTACATAATCTTAAAAAGTGGGAACCGGAATTAATCATGTATGTCTCTTGTAATCCCTCTACCTTAGCCAGAGATGCAGGAATTCTGGTTAATGAATTAGGCTACACTTTAGTTAAAGCGGGTGTTATGGATATGTTTCCCCAAACGGGACATGTAGAATCGATCGCCTTATTTAAAAAATAACAATGTTCAATGGTACTTTACCCAATCGATATATCGACGTCTGTATCGCGACGCAAACGTTGAATCTTATCGAAAATGGCACTGTGATCCATAGTTATCCCGTTTCGACTGCAAAAAATGGTGCGGGTGAGCGCATGGGCTCGGAGTGCACACCGAGAGGCTGGCATAAAGTCAGAGCTAAAATCGGTGATAAACAGCCTTTAAACAGTGTCTTTGTCGGGCGCCGCTCCACAGGCGAAATATACACTCCCGAACTGGATCAGCAATACCCGGAACGAGACTGGATTTTAACGCGTATTCTTTGGTTAGGTGGCCTGCAGTCGGGCTTTAATCGCTATGGAGCATTAGATAGCAGCTGGCGGTATATCTATATTCATGGTTGTCCAGACCATTTGCTGCAAGGGAAACCTGAGTCTCATGGCTGTATTAGAATGCATAATACGGATGTGCTGAGTTTATTTAATCAGATAAACGCCGGTGAACTGGTTTTTATTCATACATAGCGTGGCGGATTTCAAAGCGTTAATGTTGACAAGGATGGACTTTTGCTTTTTATGGTAAAAAACTAAAATAGCTGAGCTATTATCATATGTGACACAAGTTGCCCACCCATTTAACTGTTAGCGGACTAAGGTCCACACTATTTTAAATAACGGTTGATCGCTTCAAGATCAGCAACAGTTAACGTACTCGCAGCAAACTTTAAGCGTACGCCATTTATTAAAAAAGCATAACGGGATTTTGAATACTTACTTTGCGCACTAGTATAATTTCTTGTTGTAGAAAGCACATCAACCATGGTTCTTGTGCCTACTTCAAAACCCGCTTCAGTTGCTTCCAGTGAACTTTTTCCTGATTTAACAGCTGATTTTAATGCGCCTACTTGACTAATAGCAGTGATAACTCCCCGGTAAGAATCTTTTACTTCTTTAGTTACAGCTCTTTGTGTGGCAACTAAATTCTCTTTTGCCTCGCTAAATTGGTATTCGGCTTGGCGTGTTCTAGAATTGACTGCACCGCCTGAAAAAAGTGGAATATTTAATTGTAAACCGATATTTTCAGTATTACCTTGCGCAGCAAGATTTCCGGTCGTATCGTTAAGACCAAATGCACCGACTAAATCCAAAGTAGGGTAATGACCACTACGTTGTAAGTCAATATTTTCCTGGGCAATCTCAGAGCCACTTTGAGCTACCAAAATAAGTAAATTTTGATTCAGCGCCTGGTTATTCCATTCATCTATATTATTCGGGACTGGCTCTGGTAGCGGTAAAGTCTCGCCTAATATACTCAGTTCATCTGAAAAGGGCCCAATAATTTCTTTTAAAGCTTCTTTAGCACTTTGCACAGCATTCTGTGCAGCAATAACATCGGATCTACTTTGATCATAACCTGCTTGTGCCTCATAAACATCGGTAATGGCAATAAGTCCTACATCAAATCGTTGTTGTGCCTGCTCTAACTGTCTGGCTATGGTTTTCTTTTCAGCAATAGCAAATGTGAGATCATCCTGAGCAGCCAGTACGTTGAAATAAGCAATGGTTGTTTTACGCATTAAATTTTGTTGTTCAGCCAGAAACCGGGCGTCAGCTTGAGCAATTTGTAATTCTGATTGAGATAGTTGCACCCACATATCATAATGAAAAATGGGTTGCGTTAAATTAATGGCAAATTGACTATTCCAATAATTGTTCTGACGAGTTTGTCCGGGGAAGTTATTATTAAAAAAGAATTCTGATATGACCAGTTATAACCGCTGGAAGCGCCTGCATTTACTGAAGGTAAAAGTTGAGCTATGCTTTGATCCTTGCTTTCAGCTACCGCCATTTTATTGGCTAGTGAGCGGCGCAATATAGGATCATTTTGTAGCGCGAGATCATAGGTTTCCAATAAGTTCTGTGCTGGCAATGCACTAGAAAATAAGAGTAAAAAAGAAATGCTCGTTTTTTTCATAAACGCTTTCCAAAGCTAATAACAATAATGCCAATTATTATATAAGTTATGATAGATAAAGTAAGTTTCTTTACACAATTTATTTATGCATGCTGTTTTAGTGCCCACAATATATGCTCCCTGACCAACTCGGATGACTGATCTAATTTAACGTTTAAAGTCTGTTTAATAACTGTTGATGCTGGCGCATTTCCAAGGGCAACTGCAATATTACGTAACCACTGTTGATAGCCTATGCGCCTGATGGCAGACCCTTCTGTTTTATCAAAAAACTCGTTTTCTGACCAGTTAAATAATTCAATTAAATGCTGTGCATTTAAGTTATGTCTAGGGTTGAAATCTGCTTCGTTACTGAGTTTAGCAAACCGATTCCATGGGCAAATTAACTGACAATCATCACAGCCATAGATACGATTACCCATAAGAGGTCTTAAATCTACGGGAATAGAGCCTTTAAGTTCAATTGTTAGATACGAAATACAGCGTCTGGCATCCACCTGATAAGGAGCAACAATCGCCTGGGTGGGGCAAATATTAATACAGGCTACGCACTGACCGCAATGGTTTTGGCTGGGAACATTACTTGGCAAAGCTAGCGATGTATAAATCTCGCCCAGAAAAAACCATGAGCCTGCTTTTTTATTAATAATATTACTGTGTTTACCTATCCAGCCCAAACCTGCTTTTTCAGCAATGGCTTTTTCAAGCACTGGAGCAGAATCAACAAAAGCCCGATAACCAAAGACACCGACTTCCTGTTCAATACGTTGGGCCAGTTTTTGCAAACGTTTACGTAAGACTTTATGGTAATCCCGGCCCAGTGCATAACGGGAAATAAAAGCGGCAACCGGGTTATTTAAGGTCGTCTCCATGGACTCATGGTCTTCCGGTAAATAATCCATACGTACCGAAATAATGCTCACTGTTTCTGGCTGTAAAAGAGCAGGGCGGCTACGTTTCAAGCCATGCTTATGCATATAGTCCATATCTGCGTGGTAACCATGCGCTAGCCAATCCTCAAGCCGCTGTTCCGCTTGTTGTAAATTGGTGTCGGTTATGCCTACTTGCTGAAAGCCTAACTCATAGCCCCATTGTTTTATTTGCCGGGACAGTTCATTGATTGCTGTATCCATTCTATAATGTGTCAATATTTTATAAACACCCGTCTTAATATGCAAACTTTACCTACCCAACTGTATTCTGCACAACAGGCCAGAGACATAGATCGTATGGCTCAGGAATTGCCTAGTATAACAGGCTTTCAATTGATGACTAAAGCGGCTCAGGCCGGGTTCAAGGCGATACAAAAGTATTACCCATCTGCCAGTAAAATATCTGTTCTGTGTGGCGCCGGTAATAACGCAGGTGACGGTTATTTAATTGCAGCTATCGCTATAAAAGCGGGGTATCTGGTACAACTGGTTTCATTAGTTGCAGAGGAAAAATTACATGGGGATGCTGCTCGTGCGAAACAAGAATTTATTGCTGTAGGCGGTAAGATCTTACAAGATTATTTAGTGATTGATCATGCGACTGATCTAGTGGTTGATGCATTATTCGGTACTGGCTTAGATAGAGCTGTGACGGGGTATTTTGCAGATGCAATTAGCTATATCAATACGTTATCAATTCCGGTATTGGCCGTCGATATTCCCTCAGGCTTAAATGCAGATACAGGTAATATTATGGGCTGTGCAATAGTTGCCAATATGACAATTACCTTTATTGTCTTAAAAAAAGGCTTATATACCGGCCTGGCTGCCGATTATTGTGGCACTATTATTTTTGCAGATTTAGCCGTGCCCGATACCATTATTCAATCTTTACCTAGTAAAGAACGTTTATTAATTCCTTCTGAACTCACTAAACGCAATGCCAGTGCGCATAAAGGTCATTTTGGTCATGTATTAATAGTGGGCGGGGATTATGGCTATGCAGGTGCTGTGCATTTGGCAGCGGTTGCAGCACTTAATAGCGGTGCGGGTCTGGTAAGTGTTGCTACACGAAGAGAACATGCGTTACAAACGCATATATGTAGCCCTGAATTAATGGGACATGCGCTAGAACAGTTAGCTGATATTACTGAATTACTTGCTAAAGCAACAGTTCTGGTTTTAGGGCCTGGCATGGCTCAAGGTGCATGGGCGAAAAGTATCTGGCCGACACTGATAGCATTGGATTTGCCTCGCGTTATTGATGCTGATGCGTTGAATTTATTGGCTAATGAGCCTACTTATTCTGATAACTGGATTTTAACGCCACACCCGGGCGAAGCCGCACGATTATTACACTGCTCAACAGCTGATATATTGCAGGATCGATATGCAGCTGTACGCATATTACAAAAAGAATATGGAGGTGTATGTATTTTAAAAGGTTCTGGAACACTGATATGTGCTGGTGATGAAGTAGATGTTAACACCACAGGTAATCCAGGCATGGCCTCCGGTGGCATGGGCGATGTTTTATCAGGCCTGATCGGTAGTTTGCTGGCGCAGAAATATTCGCTAATCGAAGCGGCGAGACAGGGCGTTTATTTACACGGTCTTGCCGCAGACAAAGCAGCAGCGAGCAAAGGTCAACGCGGCTTACGTGCCAGTAATGTTTTACAATTTTTAACGGAAGTGGTTAATTGATCATGCAATTTTTATTAAGCACATCAGCAGAAACCGAAGCTTTTGGCGCAAAATTATTTCACGCTCTTCCTGAAAAATGTGTCGTTTTTCTTAACGGTAATCTAGGCGCGGGAAAGACAACTTTGGTGCGTGGATTTATGCGCGCAGCAGGGCATACATCCACAGTAAAAAGTCCGACTTATAATATAGTTGAAGAATATAAATTAAATAATCGCCTGTTTTTTCATTTCGATTTATATCGCTTGATGGATCCAGAAGAGCTTGAATGGATCGGCATAAATGATTATTTACAGGAAAACAGTATCTGTTTTATAGAGTGGCCTGAAAAAGGCGAGGGATATTTAGGCGCTGCTGATGTCATTTTATCGTTAACAACGACAGAAAATGGACACTTACTGGTGATTAAAAAAATACCAGAGGGAGTTGAGATTCATTAACTCTAAAGAAAAGAGTTAATCAGGTTTCATCTTCTTTTATTAAAATGCTAATTCAACGAACGAGTTAGTTTTAATTAGTGTAATATTCCAGAAAAATAATATATGCTCACAGAGTGTTTCCAATAAAAATAACAACAGCATTCAGACATCATGAATAGATATATCAGTACTAGAATCTATACTATATTAGTAGTTCTTATCATTATTAGTGGCTGTACGACGGTGTACCAAAAAGCTCAATCGCCTGATTTTGATGCTTTATACGGGCCTTCTTATCCAAAGCAACGCTCACTGCCACCGGATACAAAGCTGGCTAAAGGTGCAATTTCCTATCACCAAGACATCAAGCCTATTTTAGACACACGATGTGTCGCCTGTCATGCCTGCTACGATGCCCCTTGTCAATTAAAACTTGGATCTACAGCAGGTCTGGACAGGGGAGCTACCAAGCAAGTGGTATATGATGGTGCCAGATTAACGACTGTGTCACCAACCCGTTTATTTATTGATGCAACAAGTACTGAAGGCTGGCGTAATAAAGATTTTTACCCGGTATTGAATGAACGAGAAGATTCAGCCCAGGCAAATTTAAACAATGCGTTGCTAGCAAAAATATTACTTTTGAAACGTGATAATCCATTGCCTGAGTCAGGAAAGCTGTCGGATTCATTCGATCTCAGTCTGGAAAGAGAATTATCATGTCCAACTGTTGATGAATTTGCAGAATTTCAACAGAATCATCCAGATTGGGGGATGCCTTATGCCATGCCAGGATTGTCTCTAAAGCAGGAATACACTGTAATGCAATGGTTGCAGGAAGGTGCAAAATTTGATGCCGGGCCTGTTCCTTCAAAAGGTGCAGTTAAAGCAATTGCAGAATGGGAAAAGTTTTTCAATCGCCAGTCTTTAAAACAACAACTGGTTTCGCGTTATGTTTATGAACATCTGTTTCTTGGCCATATTCATTTCCAGGGACATTCTAAAAAAGAATTTTATCGTTTAGTACGTTCGACCACGCCACCTGGCGAAGCTATTCAAGAAATTCCCACTGCGCTTCCCTACGATGATCCTGGTGTTGCTAAGTTTTATTATCGCTTACGTCCGGTTTTAGGTGTTATAGTCGATAAAACGCATTTTGTATATGAATTTAGTCAGGACAAAATGCGGCGCTATAAAGAGTTATTTTTTCAAACTGACTATAGCGTCACTAAACTGCCTTCATATGAACCTCAAATTGCAGCTAACCCATTTACAAGCTTCACTGAATTGCCAAAAAATGCACGTTATCAATTTTTGCTGGATGATGCCCAGTATTTTATTTCAGGATTTATAAAAGGACCTGTTTGTAGAGGGCAGGTTGCTCTAAATGTAATACGCGATAGATTCTGGGTAGTTTTCTTTAAACCAGGCGGTCGCAATAACTTACCTGGATTCAGTGAGAAATTTGATACTTTCCTGAAAGAACAAGATCCAATATTAAGCCTGCCAGGGGTTGCTGGGGATCAGTTAGGGCTATTTGGCTGGCGAAAATATAATAAGCTTGCTGAAGATTATCTGAAAAATAAGAACACCTTTGCCAATCAACTTATTGATGAGTATGGTGGTTTTACCATTGATGATATCTGGGATGGAGAAGGAGTCAATCAGAATGCCGCGTTAACGGTTTTCAGACACTTCAATAGTGCAACAGTAGTCAAAGGTTTAGTTGGAGACACACCTTTAACTGGCTGGGTTCTTGATTATGCCCTTTTTGAACGGATTCATTATTTGCTAGTGGCGGGCTTTAATGTTTATGCCTCTGTGGATAATCAATTGGCAACCCGAATGTATATGGATTTTTTGCGTATGGATGGAGAGGATAACTTTCTAAGACTACTACCTGATGATCAACGTAAAAAAATATATGACTCTTGGTATAAAGGGATTAGTGGAGATATTGTTACTTACTTTGATAAACCCTATTACAGCGCGGGTTATGAGACTGGCGTCATATACAAAACGAGTCATTATAAGCAAGAGTTTTTTGATCAGGTCAAGCATCGATTAGGTAAAGCTGTGAGCGAGAAGTATGCTTTAGATCGATGTAGTCAGGAAGCCTGCAAAAAAAGCAAAGCATCAGAGTTCCAAAGAAAAGCAGATATTGCCATGGTTGAACTCTCTAAACTTAAAGGAGAAGAGCTGGACTTGTTGCCGGAAGTGGCTTTCGTCAAGGTGAGTAATAAGCAGAACAAAACGGCACAGATTTACACACTATTATTAAATAAAGCACTGGAAAATGTTGCGATTATGATAGCCGAGGAATTGCGACGCGAGCCAGCTCTCGATACGTTGACAGTAGTGCCCGGATTTATAGGTAGTTATCCGAACTATTTCTTTCATGTAGAAACAGAACAATTAGCTGACTTTATTGCAGCCATCAAATATGCACGTACTCCCGAAGATGTAGAGTCGTTTTACCGTAAATATGGCATTCGCCGTACCAATCCAGAAATCTGGCAATATGTTGACTGGTTTAACGAAGAGCAAAAAAACTATCGTGGCCTGGAAGCAGGCTTATTTGATTTAAATAGATATAACAATTTTTAGTAATGTATGTGATGGTTGAGTTAAGCCTTTTAACCCTGTAATAGGCGAAATACAGGTAGGAGAAATTAATAATATATACCATAATTGATAATGATTCTCATTAGCGATATAATTTATATTATTTCGCATACGGGCATTATTTATGATTTTCAAACCAACCTCTATTTCAACGGCAATACTTCTTTTAATGGTCGTTTTTCAGGCAGAAGCAGGTCAGAACCAACACACCAACAAAAGAAGCGAGCTCGGAAAACAACTTTTTTTTGATACTAATTTATCCAACCCTCCAGGGCAATCCTGTGCGAGTTGTCATGATCCAAAACATGGTTTTATTGATTCAACTGTATCGACTCCAACCTCAGAAGGTGTTACTGCAGGGCGTTTTGGTAGCCGTAACACACCAACAGCTATGTACATGGCTTTTAGTCCCAAGTTCCATTACGACGAAGAGGAGGAACTGTATATAGGAGGGCAATTTTTAGACGGTCGTGCTGCAACACTTGAAGAACAAGCGCAAATGCCTTTTTTGAATCACCTAGAAATGGCAAATACCAATAAACAAATGGTTGTAGATAAAGTACGTTCAGCCAACTACTCAAAGTTATTCAAGCGAGTTTTCGGAAAACATGGGTTTGATAATACAGAGCAAGCCTACAGCAATATAGCCAATGCTATCGCTGCTTTTGAACGCACAGAAAAATTTAATCGTTTTACTTCCAAATATGATTACTATTTGGCCGGTAAGGCAAGATTTACTGAACAAGAAGAGCATGGACTAGCACTGTTCGAGCGTGAGGATAAAGGTAACTGTGCAGCCTGTCACCCAAGTCAATCAGGGCCAGAAGGTGAATCACCCCTGTTTACTGATTTTTCTTATGATAATCTTGGTGTTCCTCGAAATCCTGATAATTTTTTCTATGCGATGTCAGTGGAATATAATGTTGAAGGTGAGGCGTTTGTTGATGTGGGTTTAGCGGCCAATCCTGTCGTGAAAGCAACGGGGCAAACTGAACAGGAAAAAGGTAAGATTAAAGTGCCTACTTTGCGTAATGTAGCTATAACAGGCCCCTGGATGCATAATGGTTACTTCCAAACACTACAAGGTGTGGTCGAATTTTACAATACTCGCGATGTGCGCAATGTTTGTGCAGAAGCAAATATTACCCAGGCTCTGGCACAAAGCAAAGATTGTTGGCCAATGGCGGAAGTGGCAGAAAATGTCAACGATAGCGAGTTAGGCAATTTGAATTTAACGGAAGATGAAGTGCAGGATATTGTTGCTTTCTTAAAAACGCTAACTGATGGTTATCACCCCTTAAAGAATAAATAAAAGCATCTATGCTATGCTGATTATCATTTCTTATACCCCATCAGTTTGATGGGGTATTTTTAAGCTATTATTGGGGTGCTTGTGAACTTACGAGATTTGTATTATCTGGTTGCTGTAGATGATTTGCGCAGCTTTATTCAGGCAGCAGAACAATGCTGCATTACCCAGCCGACTCTCAGCACCCAAATCAAAAAATGGAAGAAAGTCTTGGAGTGCAAATTTTCGAGCGTTCCAATAAAAAAGTTATTCCTACCGAAACCGGCGCAACCGTCATTGCTTCGGCCAGGCGCATTTTAAATGAAATTCAACAAATCAACGAACTGGCAGAATTGGCTCAGGACCCTTTATCCGGTAATTTCAGATTAGGTGCTTTTCCAACTTTATCGACTTATATTTTTCCTGATTTAGTCCCCGCCATCAAACAGCAGTTACCTAAGATACGTTTGATACTTATTGAAGAAAAAACCGACACGCTGATAGAACAGCTAAAACAAGGTAAACTTGATGTCGCCTTGCTTTCCTTACCAATAAACGGAGACACCTTGCAATATGAACATCTTTTTGAAGATGTTTTTAAGTTGGCAGTGGCAACTGATCATCCACTGGCGAGCAAAAAAATTATTAAACAATCTGATCTCCGTCAACAACAGCTATTATTACTGGATGAAGGACATTGTTTGCGTGGTCAGGCTTTACAATTCTGCCAGCTCAATGGTGCCGAAGAGCAGCAGGATGTAAGGGCTACGGGTCTGGAAACCCTCAGACAAATGGTTAGAGCGGGTACCGGAATTACTTTCATTCCTGAAATTGCAATGCGTAAGCCAGACCCCGGTATCTGCTACTTGTCTTTTGCTGAACCTGTACCGAGTCGCAATATTGGCCTGGTTTGGCGCAAAACCAGTGCAAAAACGCATTTAATCAAGCAATTCATTTCATTGATCAAAAACACTGCAAACAGTTAAGCCGCCTCATGCATTGACTGTATCAATGATTCCTATAGTAACAATCAATTTTTAATCCTCTGCTAGCATTGCTAGAATGTCCTTGAGCTGAATGGGGATAATAAAACGTCTGCTATTAATTTCCTCGAACTGAAAACGATAGTGGCGCATAATCGCAATGAAGAGAAAGAACATGTGATCATGTTACTCGAATGGATAAAGCATTACATGATTGTCTCTTTAGCGATATACCTAACGCTCATTTAACCTTAGCTATTAATTAACAGGATAAACTAATGAACTCAATCGTACCTGATGTTATTTTCAAAACACGTGTCCGTGATGAAAGTCTCGGTGGTGATAACCCTTTTCGCTGGCAAGATGTCAGCACGGATGATATTTTCAAAGGCAAAAAAATAGCTTTATTTGCTCTCCCTGGTGCATTTACACCGACCTGTTCCAGTACCCATTTGCCTGGCTTCGAAGCCAAATACCAGGAATTTATTGATCAAGGTGTCGATGAAGTTTATTGTTTAAGTGTCAACGATGCCTTCACCATGTTTCAGTGGAGTAAACACTTGGGTGTAAGCCATGTGAAATTGTTGCCGGACGGCAATGCCGATTTTACCCGTGCGATGGGTATGCTGGTTAAAAAAGAAAATCTGGGCTTTGGTTATCGCTCCTGGCGTTACTCGATGCTGGTTGATAATAAACACATTGTTCAAATGTTCAGTGAGCCTGGTAAAAGTGATAATTGTCCAGATGATCCATTTGAAGTCAGTGGCGCGGATACATTACTGAATTATTTAAAACAACGCTGATTTTTCTGTCCGTGAACCGATTTAATCAATTTATGGGCTATTATGTATAAATATTTTTTGACTGACTAAGGAATAACTGATGTCTCAATATGACTACGACTTATTTGTTATAGGCGCTGGTTCTGGCGGTGTTCGAGCCGCTAGAACGGTTGCGGATCTTGGTGCAAAAGTCGCTATTGCTGAACATCAATATCTTGGCGGCACCTGTGTGAACGTGGGCTGTGTGCCAAAAAAACTGTTTGTTTATGCGTCACATTTTCATGAAGATTTTCAGGCTGCAAAAGGCTTTGGCTGGAATGTGCAACAGGCACAATTCAATTGGACGCGATTGATGGCGCAGAAAAATCAGGAAATTCAGCGATTACAGGGGATTTACGGCAACTTGCTGGATAATTCAGGCGTTACGCTGATTGAAGGTCAGGCAAGCTTAATAGATGCACATACGCTAAAAGTAGGTGACCAGCAATTCAGCAGCCAGCGTATTTTGATCGCTACCGGTGGCAAACCGTTTATACCTGATATTAGCGGTAAACAGCATATCAAAACTTCAGATGATATTTTCGCCCTTAAGCAATTACCTGAGCGTATAGTGATTGTTGGCGGTGGTTATATTGCGGTTGAATTTGCAGGCATTATGAATGGTCTGGGAGTAAAAACAACACTCTGTTATCGTAGCGAAAAACTACTGAGAGGTTTTGATGATGAGGTCAGGGAATTTGCTGCTGAAGAAATGCGTAAAAAAGGTATTGATATTCGATACAACACCTCCATCAATGCTATCGAAGCTTTTGATAACGGACTTATCGCCCATATTGATAATCAACAGACGCTTGAAACCGACTTGATTTTATATGCGACGGGTCGCACGCCAAACATTGAAGGCCTGGGGCTAGAAGCGATCGGTGTGTCATTAAAAGATAGCGGTGCAATTAAAGTGGATGAACACTATCAAAGCAATATTCCATCTATCTATGCACTAGGCGATGTGACCCATCGCATAAATTTAACCCCTGTTGCCACTGCCGAAGCAATGGCTTTGGTCAATGAACTGTATGGCAATCGATTCACACCCGTTGATTACGAGCACATTCCAACAGCTGTTTTCAGCCAGCCTAATATTGCAACGGTTGGGTTAACCGAAACAGAAGCGAGAAAACGCTATAGTGATATTGATAGTTATAAATCCGTGTTTACTCCGATGAAACACACACTTTCAGGACTTAACGAGAAATCGTTGATGAAAATGCTGGTCAGACGCAGTACCGATCAAGTGCTCGGTATTCACATGGTTGGGCCGGAAGCAGGTGAAATTATCCAAGGAATGGCCGTTGCACTGCGTGCAGGTGCAACTAAATCCGTTTTTGATTCGACCATTGGCATTCACCCAACGGCGGCAGAAGAATTTGTAACGATGCGCAATCCACAATAATTTAAGAGAGATAGATACTTCATAAGCATCACTTATATTCACTTGATTTATAAACAATGTATGAAGGTTTTAAAAAGTAGACATAACTATTTTAATCATAAAGGCGTACATTTCATCGTTTTGAACAGTATAAGAACTTATGATGATTGGACCTATAACCGTTGGCCTACTGCAGAACAGCGCATGAGCGAAATGGCCGGGCTGGATAATCCTAACGGTTCACCGTTTATGGTGGGGGATGAACAAAGGAAATAGCTGAAAGGTGACCTCGATAAAGTAGCAGAAGCAACGCATGTCGTGGTCTTTTCGCATTCCCCCCCTACAAAAAATTTATAAAGGCTGGAATTTTTGGACACCGAAGATGTCGAGCAAATTCAGGCCTTGTTAAAACCCTTTAACAAAGTCTCCGTGATTTATGGGCATGTGCATCAGACCCGAATTCATACAATCAAATTGGCAATATCAGTTTCCATTCGGTAATGGCCACTTCCTGACCGTGGCCTTATCCGGCCGCTTATGCCCAAGCGAAACAGTATTTTTCCAAAATTGACCGTGCCAATGAATAGAGCCGACTCGTTCTTTGAGCGAGATGTCACTGGCTGGTAATTTATCAATATGGATAACGGTCATGTCGATCTGAATTTTACGCTGCATAACAATACAGACCGTAGCGTCAAATTTAGCAAGGTCGATAAACAAGCAGAAGATACACAGTATAAATCCAAAGACTCACGTAGTCATCGATGATTCAGGCTGATGAATTTAAAGATCAGGACTTACAGCGCTGGCAACAACAATTTATGGAGATTGTGCAACAAGGCCGGGTATTATGGACCAGCGGGGAGCTAGGCAGTAACGGTGTTGCCCCGAATGCCGCGAACACCCACCCGGAAACCTATCCAAAATATCAAAAACAAATTGGCAAAGTCATCTCCTCTAGGAAATGATTAACTGGTGTTTGCGCAACCCTTTGGAAGATCAGCCATTAGCAGCTGATTGATCATAAAATGACTGCATTACAAGCTTATGTGCTTCATGAACGTCGTGGTGTGCCATTGAATCCCGGTAAACATTAACCCCTCCCGCACAACCAAGTGTTCAAAAGTAGGCAGGGCAGGGAAGCTACTTTTGAACCAAGAAAAAATATGGGTTACAGGTTGTCAGTTAATACGCCCAAAATTGATAATTCTTAGTGGGTACTTATTTAAGGCTCTGAATAAACCTTAAATAAGCAACAAGAATTGATAATATGACTAACAGATCATGCAATTAACTGACTATTTGCGAAAACAACCTGAACTTCCATTAGCCCTAATATAGGATCTGTTTCCTGAATTTCCAGGGGAATAACGGTGTCCGCTAACAAACGCAGGGCAGTCTAGTTCAGCATAGTTATACTAATACCCGCTCAATCCCACCTTTGGATGCCTGTTTGATATAAGTCTGCATCCAGTCCTTACCTAAGACATTACGCGCAATTTCTACCACGATATAATCAACGTCGAGTTGTTCATCACCATCTTCAAAGCGTTGTAGGCCCTGCACACAAGATGGGCAAGAAGTGAGCATTTTAATGGGTGCAACTGGGTTTTCAGCGCGCAGCTTGGCCTTGTCATTTTCCAGTTCTTCGGCTTTGCGATAACGCACCCCGGTAGAAACATCCGGTCGACCAACGGCTAAAGTGCCAGATTCCCCACAACAACGATCAGATTTATGCACGCTGGTACCCATTAATGCATTGACGGTTTTCATCGGATCTTGCTGCTTTAGTGGTGTATGGCAAGGGTCATGGTACATATATTGGGTGCCACTGAGGCCTTCCAGTTTGACACCTTTTTCCAGTAAGTATTCATGAATATCAATCATTCGACACCCCGGAAAAATCTTGTCGAATTCATAATCTTCCAGTTGATCCAGACAAGTCCCGCAACTGACAACAACAGTTTTAATATCCAGATAGTTTAATGTGTTAGCAACACGATGAAACAGGATACGATTATCAGTTGTAATTTGATCTGCCTTATCGAATTCGCCAGCAGCACGTTGAGGAAAACCACAGCATAAATATCCCGGTGGTAATACAGTTTGTACGCCAACTTCATACAACATCGCCTGAGTAGCTAAGCCAACCTGAGAGAACAAGCGCTCTGAACCACAACCCGGGAAATAAAATACCGCCTCGGAATTGGTACGTGTTTTAATCGGGTCGCGAATAATAGGAACAATATCATTACTTTCTATACCTAGCAGTGCTCTGGCCGTTTTACTGGGTAATTTGCCCGGCATTTTACGGTTGGTGAAATGCACCACATATTCTTGCATATTGGGTTTGCCAGTTGATGATGGCGGTTGTTTGAGTTGCGCTTTACCCCAGGGTCGGATAAAGAAATTACCGATCCGTTGCGCTTTATAAGACCATTCAATCAATACTTTACGCATCAATTTAACGCTATTCGGATGATCGGTGGATAAAAAAGCGATAGCCAGAGTTTTCACTGGATTAAAGCTCTGCTTACCCATTTTACGTAGCAAGTTACGCATATTCATCGACACATCACCGAAATCTATATCCACTGGACAAGGACTTTCACATTTGTGACATACGGTGCAATGGTCGGCTACATCTTCAAACTCGTTCCAGTGCGTAATAGAAATACCGCGTCGGGTTTGTTCTTCGTATAAAAATGCTTCAATCAGCAGCGATGTAGCCAGAATTTTATTACGAGGTGAATACAATAAGTTAGCACGTGGAACATGCGTAGAGCATACTGGTTTACATTTTCCACAGCGCAGACAATCTTTTATGGAATCCGAGATAGCGCCGATTTCACTTTGTTGCATAATCAGTGATTCATAACCCATTAAACTAAATGAGGTCGTATAAGCTGCACGTAAATCGGCCCCTGGCATGAGCTTTCCGGCGTTAAAACGGTCTTCCGGATCGACTTGTTTTTTGTAGCTATGAAAACTGGCTAGTTCTTCTTGAGTGAGAAATTCGTATTTGGTTATGCCTATACCATGTTCCCCCGAGATAACACCGCCCAGTGAACGTGCAAGAACCATGATGCGTGCTACTGCCTCGTTGGCTTCCTGTAACATTTCATAATGATCAGAATTGACCGGTAAATTAGTGTGTACATTACCGTCACCAGCATGCATATGCAGTGCGACAAACACACGAGCACGCAAAATATCTTTATGCGTCATTTCCAGCCGCTCTATGATCAGCTTGAAATTATCGCCTTCGAAAATCTCTTTCAAACTCAGCAATAATTCCTGTTTCCAGGAAACTCGTATCGAATGATCCTGTATACGATGAAACAAGGAGGGTTGTTCTGTGCGGTTAGTAAATTCACCTACACTAATACCCAGCTGTTCAAAAGCTGCTTCAGCCTTGGGTAAGGGCGTATCTAAATTGTCATACAACCACTGCCAGCGTTTGCGTACCTGTTCGACGGTATTGAGTGCTAATTCGCGTCGATCGCCAATTAGTTCAGCTTTATTAATATCATCTTCATAGTGACGTAACGGTAGCTCTCCTTGCAGGAAGTGACTTAGCGCACTACACAGGCGTATTTTGTTACGCAATGATAATTCGATATTGATACGTTCGATACCATCACAATAATCACCCATGCGCGGCAGTGGAATAACGACATCTTCATTGATTTTGAAAGCATTCGTGTGTTTTGCGATAGCAGCGGTACGCGATCGATCCAGCCAGAAAGTCTTGCGTGCCTCGGGGCTGACAGCGATAAAACCTTCAGCACCTCTGGCGTTACACACGCGTATAACTTCGGAGGCCGCTAAAGCGACCTGGTTTTCATTATCACCGACAATGTCGCCGATTAACACCATTTTCGGACGGCCAAGATGCTTGGCTTTGCTCGCATATCCGACGGCTTTGACATAGCGATCATCCAGGTGTTCAAGCCCGGCTAACATAATCCGTGTCTCGCCTTCTTTAGGTAAGGCGTTTAGATAATCACGAATCTCTACAATGGCAGGCACAGCTTCTCTGACCTGGCCATAAAATTCCACGCAGATAGTACGTGTATGCGCTGGCATCTTGTGTAAAATCCAGCGCGCCGAGGTAATGATACCGTCGCAGCCTTCTTTTTGGATACCCGGTAACCCGCCAAGAAATTTGTCTGTAACGTCTTTACCTAATTCGCCTTTGCGGAATTGTGTGCCAGGAATAAGCAGTGGTTCTTCGGAAAGTAATTTTTTACCGCTGGCATCAAAACGTTTGAGTACAAAGTTAACTTGATCCTGGTCATGAATTTTACCCAGATTGTGCTGGAAGCGCTCAACCTCAAGCCAGTTCCCATCCGGCGTAACCATACGCCAGGAAACCAAATTATCCAGTGCAGTTCCCCATAGCACAGCTTTTTTACCACCGGCGTTCATGGCTACATTTCCACCTATGCAAGAGGCATCTGCAGAAGTGGGATCACAGGCAAATACCAGTCCGGCACTGTCGGCAATATCCATAACACGTCGTGTAACGACACCCGCACCGGTATAAATCGTTGCATAGGTCTGATCAATACCTGGCAATGAGCTGGCATGATCTATCTGACCAATTTCCATTAGTTTTTCGGTGTTAATCACCGCAGAAAAGGGTGTTAATGGCACAGCACCGCCGGTGTAGCCAGTACCACCTCCACGTGGAATAATGGTTAAATTAAGTTTGATACAATCTCTAACCAGTTTTCCAACTTCCTCTTCAGTGCGTGGATAAAGCACAACAAAAGGATATTCAACGCGCCAATCCGTCGCATCTGTCACATGCGAGACACGAGCAAAACCATCGAAACAGATGTTGTCTTTGCGCGTATGCTTAGATAAGAGCGCCAAGGATTTGCTACGCATTTTTTCGGTACTTTTGAAGTGTGCTTCAAAGTTATCGACTGCTTGACGCGCGGCTTCGATTAATATTACTACTCTTTTTGTCCGATCAGCCCCTTCTGCTTCATATTCGGAGCTGCGCTTCTCCATTTGTGACAATCTATGGCGTAAAGCTTCAAGCAGCGATTTACGTCTTTTGCGGTTGTCAAGCAAGTCATCCTCGAGATATGGATTACGCTGTACGGCCCAGATATCGCCAAGCACTTCGAAAAGCATCTGCGCAGAACGTCCAGTGACACGCTCATCGCGTAGCGAATCCAGAACTTGCCAATTGTCCTCGCCTAATAGGCGGATGACTATTTCGCGGTCGGAAAAAGACGTGTAGTTATAAGGGATTTCGCGTAACCGTACTGGTGACGCTGCCGAAGATAATAGGGGGATTTTGTATCCACTGTCATGCTAAGTAATGGCGTGGTGAAGAAAACTTATTTTAGCATTTTCGAAGGCTATCCGTAAACATCCAACTCTAGGAATAGAGCAGGGTAGCGGCGTTTTTCAAGCCGCTTTTCTCATTATATTTTCTAGGGTTTTAGAGGGTTAATAGCTAGTCGTGTTGAGTGTCAGTGTTTTAATTTTGTGCATTTAAGATTAATATCTTAGGCAGTTTATGGCAAAGTATATAATTTAATTTTTTATTTTATGCACATTAACCACTGGCATATTGTCTCTGCTTCATCTGGTTATTTTCTGGCTATGAACTATTATTTTCATAATCTCGTATACGCTAAATAAGGATATAACAAACATGTCAAAAAAGAGAATATTAATTGTTGGTGGTGTTGCAGGAGGCGCTACTTGCGCTGCCAGGATACGCAGATTAAATGAAGCGTGTGAGATTATCATTTTTGAAATGGGCTCTTATGTCTCATTCGCTAATTGTGGTTTGCCTTATTTTATCGGTGATGTCATAGTCGAAGAAGACGCATTACTGGTTGCGACCCCCGCTTTATTTGAAAATCGATTTAATATTCGTGTTTGCACTGATACTCAGGTTATGTCGATAGACAGGGAAAACCAGCGCATTAACGTGTGTGACTTAAAATCCGGTGAACAGCGCAATGAGCATTATGATGCACTGGTATTATCCACAGGTTCTCAATCGGTATGGCCTGATATAAAAGGTCTGGATTTACCGGGGGTGCATGTCTTAAGAACCATTCCTGATAGTCGAAAAATTCGTGCGCAATTAGATAATATAGAGCGTGCAGTTGTTATGGGTGCCGGATATCTAGGACTGGAATTGGCTGAAAACCTGACAAAAAGAGCAGTACAGGTCACAGTATTACAATCTTCTGATCAGGTCATGCCCAGTCTGGATAAAGAAATGGCAGCCTATGTCGCTAAGCATTTGCGACTACATGGGCTAGAACTAAAATTAAGCTGTCAGACTTCGGCTATCACACAGAATAGCGATCATTCATTACAGGTCTCACTAAGTTCTGGTGAACAATTAAATGTTGATGCAGTGATGATCTCTATTGGTGTCAAGCCTCGTGCTGAACTGGCCATACAGGCAGGCCTGGAGGTGGGTAGCCATGGAGGCATTCGCGTAAATGAATATCTGCAAACCAGCGATCCTAATATCTGGGCTGTTGGCGATGTGGTTGAAGTGAAGAATGTGATCACCAATGAATGGCAGTTGTTTCCTTTGGCAGGACCGGCCAATAAACAGGGAAGGCTGGCTGCTACAGATATTGTTAGAAAAAAGCTAGACACTATTCAAGCGGTACCTTACAGAGGAGTTCTAGGTACCACAGTCTGCGGTCTTTTTGGTTTAACCGTCGCTACGACAGGGGTTAATGAAAAAACACTGAAACAATGTCCCGGCATTGAGTATGAAAAAGTCTATTTACATCCCAGTAATCACGTTGGATATTATCCAGGTGCTAAACCGATTCATATTAAAATGCTTTATGACGTACGCAACGGCAAGATTCTTGGCGCACAAGCGCTGGGTGAATCAGGTGTGGCAAGGAGAATTGATGTGCTGGCATCTTTTATACAGATGGGCGGTACAGTTTTTGATCTGGAAGAAGCCGAGCTGTGCTACGCGCCGCAATTCGGCGCTACCAAAGATCCGGTAAATCTGGCAGGAATGATTGCTGCAAATCATTTACGTGGCAATCACCCGCTGGCTAAATGGGAAGATCTGGCAGATACGCATACTCAAGTTACTGACGAGCAGGATGATGTTGATCAAATGCTGGCATTTATTATGGATGATCCATATTCACAGGCTCAAATTATTGACGTGCGTACAGTTACCGAGTTTGCAGGGAAACATATTCCGCAAGCCATCAACATTCCACTGGATTCATTACGCGACCGTTTGCATGAATTATCACAGGAGCGTGAAATCTGGGTTGTCTGTGGTGTCGGACAACGAGCCTATAACGCAACACGCATTTTGCAACAGCATGGCTTTCGCGTACGTAATCTTTCCGGTGGCATGCAAACATATGCAAGCTACGAGGAATAGCGTTACACTTGCACTTAAACACTATCAAGAGTAATGAATATGTCTAAAACACAAGAATTTAGCCATTTTATAATTAAGCATCAGTTGCAGCGACGCATTAGAATTATTGTGCCAAGTCTTTTTCGGGATAAGGAACGTGCGACTATTTTGCAGATTGTGTTGTTAAAAAGAGCAGCGATTGAAGAAGTAAGTTGTGTCTGGCAAATTAATTCCCTCACTATTTATTTTGATCCTGAACAACTACCTAAAGAAAACTTGTTCAAACTATTAGAGACTGTGCTGGCCAATTTTTCTAAAAAACCGCATGCCAGCATCAGTAAATTTTCCGCACACCATAAACACCCCGACGGCCCTAAACAGGATGTCGTGTTTGGTATAGGCGGCATGAGCTGTGCTTCCTGTGCCTTATTTCTGGAAATGGTACTCTCCAGAAACCTTAATAACCAGCATGTCAGCATCAATTATATTTCCGAAACAGGTAATGTCAGCGGTTATTTGACCAAGGAGGAAATATTTAAAATAGTTCATGATAGTGGCTATCAGGCATACTCAATCGATACTCTGGCAGAAAGAAAATTATTACTCAAATTCAGTCACAATCACTTACTCAGCACTAAAAAACGCTTGCTGATCATTACACTACTGGATGTGCCCGTTTTGCTTGCCAGTTTATTTTTTAAAACCAGTAAACGGATGCGATTGATACAGGCACTGTTCAGTTTTCCGGTGGTATTTTTAGGCGGTGGCGGGGAAATCTTTAAAAAATCCTGGATTCAGGCAAAACAGGGAACCTTGAATATGGATACGCTGGTTGCCATAGGGGCGGGTTCGGCTTATATGGTCAGTATTCCTGCATTATTCAATGTACGAAAACACGCTTATTTTGAAGCAGCTACTGCAATTATCGGATTTGTCCAGGTGGGTCGATATCTGGAGGAATTGGCTAAAAGTAAAATGGTTCATGATGTTGAAGAGCTGGTTAATATGCAGCCGCAAAATGCAACGCTATTAGAAGGTAGAATTGAAAGCATTATAAGCATAGATAAAATAGCGATAGATAATGTGCTTTTAATCCGCCCAGGCGAGAGAATTCCTGTTGATGGTATCGTGTTGAGCGGGCTTTCCAGTGTCGATGAGTCAATGGTTACAGGCGCTAATGCGCCCTGCATAAAAGAAAAAGGACACAAACTGTTTGATGGCAGTATTAATGGCAGTGGTGTATTGCGCATGCAAGCAACTGCAATTGGTAAAGATACTGTACTAGCAGGCCTTGTGCATATGATTGATCAAACCCAGAGTTCGAAATTACAAATTCAGAAAACGGTCGATATTATATCCTCGCATTTAACACCCGCGATTATGTTTTTATCTGTGCTCACATTTGGAGGCTGGGTGATCAGGGGCGAAGCTGTTGCACATGCCTTTGCCAATGCAATTTCTGTGTTGCTAATTTCTTGCCCCTGCGCTTTAGGTTTGGCGACTCCTGCAGCGACCAGTGTCAGTTCAGGACAGGCTGCGAAGCGCAAAATCTATATACGCAATGGCAATGCATTGGAACAAATGGCCGTAATAGATACCATTATTTTTGATAAAACCGGCACGCTAACAGAAGGTCATGCCAAAGTCGTTGGCTATTTGAATATTTCAGATTTGCAGGACGATTATCTGTTGCAGCTTGCTGCTTCTGTGGAATTTAATTCAGAACATTTGTTGGGCAAAGCCGTGGTTGAGTATGTAAGAAGTTTGGATCTGCCATTATTTCAAGCGACTAAATTTCATTCTATTCCAGATCAGGGGGTACGCGCGGAAGTCAATGGACATGGTATTATGCTGGGTAATGAAAGCTGGCTGCAACAACAGAAAATTGATATGTCGGTTGTCCAAGACACCGCCGCAAATTGGGCTAAACAGGGAAACAACCTGATTTATCTGGTTGTCGATAATAAACTTGCGGCATTGCTATCATTAACTGACCAAATAAGAAAAGGTGCCAGACAGTTGATGATTGATTTACATAAGCAAGGTATTGAAACGCTGATGCTTACAGGGGACACCAAAGCTTCGGCACAAGTTGTAGCGGATTTGGCTGGAATTGAATCAGTGACTGCCAATGCGAGCCCGGCCAGAAAAATTCAGTTTATTAGGGATCTACAGACACGGGGTAGAGTGGTGGCCATGGTCGGTGATGGCATTAATGATGCTCCCGCTCTTGCGGCAGCAAATGTTAGTCTGGTGGTTGGAAATGCTACCGGGATAGCGATTGAAACTGCTGATTATATTCTGGTTGATAGTGATATAAGTAAAGTGGCTGAAGTACTGGATCTCAGTAAGCAGACATTAACGGTGGTTCAGCAAAATCTGTTTTGGGCATTTGCTTACAATGCGATAGCAATACCCGTCGCCATGACCGGTAAATTAAGCCCGATGATTTCATCAGCGGCGATGGCCTTAAGTTCAGTGTCTGTTATTGCCAATTCACTGCGGTTGAATAAAAAATAAACATAAAGGCAATGTCATTAAATTTAATCCAGAAAGGGTGATTTATGCCCTGAATTCACTTGATTAAGTAGCTATCGCACATGTTACGGTATTGATATTGAGTAAATTATAGGTAGTGCCAATTAAACTTCCCATAGTTCGTATGGAATATCAAGGATTAAACTATGAATTTTTTCGGTTGGGTTGGCCAAAGCTGTATTGCGTCGTTCCTTTACATCATTGACTTCACTTGTTTTCTGACGCAGACACTTGCCGTATGGCAGCCTCACCGTAATGTTTTTAACAGGGCGGTCTATTCCAATTTGCTCGGCCAGCTCATTTATACAGGAATTGATGCAATTGCGATGATTTCATTTCTGGCTGTGCTGGTTGGAATTGGAGCAACTTCTCAACTAATTTATATCATGCAGGCCATAACCGGTGCCGGTGATTTGACTGAAATTCTTGCCAGACTTGTGGTCAGTGAGCTTGGTCCGCTGATTACCGGAGTCATTCTCGTTGGCCGATCGTGTTCAGCTATTGCTGTTGATTTGGGAAATACCAAAGTCCGTGGCGAAATTGAACCACTGGAGTTTCTAGGTATTGATGTAGCTGATTATTTTGTTGTTCCCAGAATAATTTGTATGATGATTAGTCAAGTAACACTAGCCCTGTACTTTTCAATTTTGATGGTATTAAGTGGGGTATTTTTTAGTGCATTTATCTATCATTTTTCAGCACAGGAATCATTGTTGCAATTGCTAAATAAAATGACTGTCAATGTAGTCATGATTTTTATGCTTAAAAACCTTATTTTTGGTTTGGTAATTGGCGCTCTGGCTTGTTTTCATGGGCTTTTAGTAGAAAATTCTCCGACTCAGGTACCGCAACAGATGCAAAAGGCTGTGGTGAGAAGTCTGGTATTTTTATTCCTGGCAGATGGCTATTTTTTACTCGTCACCTTATGACTGCTGTTACTATTACAGATACCATCAAGGCATATGCAGCTACTCCAGATCCGGGAGATAGTAGTTTGATGTTTCCTTCTTTAGACTGTCGGATACACTCTAATAGTCTGACCTGTCTGGTAGGGCCCCATCGCTTCCAGTTGAGAGCCTATTTGGAAATGTTAGCCGGCATCAGTAAACCAAAACAGGGCGAGGTAAAGGTTTTTGGACATATGATCTCAGAGCTTGATAAAGCAGCCTGGCGGAATCTCCGATCGCAAATAGGCTATCTTTCCGGAGCCTCCCCTTTGTTGTCAGTACAGCACGGATTGATGAATGTGATGTTACCGCTGCTTTATCATCGTCATCTTTCATTCCGCGAGACGGCTGATAAAGCGAGAGCTTTAATGACTGAATTAAACTGTGATTTTGAGCCGACAACGTTTCCGGCACTGTTAAACAGTTTTCAGCGATCACAGCTCGCCCTGGCGCGTGCCTTAATTCTTGATCCTTCCTTACTAATTCTGGATGTCCCATTTCATGACCTCGGAGCGAAGCAGCGAGAGCAAATGGGTAGTTTACTGGGAAAATATAAACACCATCGTGCCGTATGCATGATTGGTGGACTTCAATATGCTCACTTTCTGGAGCAGCATGCGAACCAGATTATTTTTATTTCCGAGCATAAAATAATAAATTTCAGTAGTTGGCAGGCATTTATGCAAACTGAAGACCAGGAAGTTAAGGACTTGATGAATGTTTTTCAGAGTACACCATGGGGCTTAAATGAAAACTGATCCAGCAAGAAAAACCGGACCTTATATGCATAAGGTTACTTACAATTACCGTGAGCGGATTGTAGGCTTTTTTGTTATTTCTGCTTTTGTATTGTTCTCGCTACTTATCATCATCAGTGGTAGAAACCAGCATTTTTTTGAAAAACAAGTGACTTATTATATGGATGTTACCAGTACCGAAGGAATTAGCCAGGGGAGTGTTGTCAAGGCATTAGGAAATGAAGTAGGAACAGTAACAGCCATGAATCTCAGAGAAAACAGTAAAATTCGGGTTACGATTGAAGTTTATGCAGGAAGCCAGGCTTTTATTAGAACCGGAGCAAAGGTAATAGTTAACAGGTTAACCAATATTAGCGAAGCATTAATTGAAATAAAGTCTGATTCGATAAATGCACCCGTGTTAGCGGAAGGAAGTGTTATACCCGTAGATGAGACCCCATCATTAAATGATTTGTTACTGGGTGTTGCACATATTATTCAGGCAGCAGACAGGCATGACCTATTAAACAAGCTAGAAACTCTATTACCAAAACTGGAAGTAACCATAGAAAATGCACATAAAATTATCGCACAAATAGCGACTGGGCATGGAGTTCTCGGGGCGGCCGTTTTCGACAAACAGGTGGAAAAAGAGTTAAAGGTTGTTGTTACCTCAGGTGCAGAAATTTTGCAGGAAGCTAAAGGCACTGTCGGTCTAGCTAAACAGAGACTGATTCAAATGGAACCTTTGTTAAATGATGCTCAATATATAAGCCAGGATATACGTATTGCCTCACAAAATATTCCAGCGATGGTTAAAAATCTGAACGAAATCATTGAAAAAACTAACACCGCTATAACGCTGATCAACAGCGAATTAGAACATATTCCGGGCACAATTATTGATACTAGAAGAACTTTAAGCAAAACTGATCACTTAATAGATAGCGTTCAAAGTACATGGCCCTTGTCGAATGATATTGATAAAAATAAACTTAATCTGCTGATTCCAGTACACCCTCTACCATGATAAGGACATATATCAAGGCATGTTTGCTAATCTTTTCTTTCATGCTTTCAGCTTGTGGCGGTAATACTGTTACCAAATCGCCAGTCATACTGGATGCAGAAAGTGATATGAATAATGGTTTGCAAGCATTTGCGGATGCTGACTGGAGCAGTGCTCAAAGTTTTTTTAGCAGGGCATTGTCACTATACGAAGGAATAGACAGTCAAAAGGGTATTCTATATAGTCATATTAATCTGGCTGAAGTGGGGTTATCTGTTGGTAACTATCAGGCAACTCAGTTACATCTGGAGCGTGCCGGCATAATTGCAAAAAATGTCGAATTCCAGGATTATCAACCACGTATTACCCTGCTATTAGCGCAAAGTATACTTCAACAACAAGACTATGTTCAGGCTGAAAAAATATTGCAAGCGTTGCTTCCAGAGTTCAATGAACTGATACCCGTCAATACACCTGACACAATACAGTTGACTGCTATTGCAAGCCGAACCAGAATTGCATTTGCGCAGCAACAGGACGAGTCAAAATGGACTCAACGCTATGCTCAAGCATTGACCAAATCGGATAGCAATTCTGTTGCTCTAGAAAGCCGTTTGCTGCGTTTTCAGGCTGAACTACTGCGGAGGGAACAGCATTTTAGAGACGCTGAATCTCATTTGCAGCGTGCGCTTACCGGGTATAAAGCGATTTCTTCACGTGCGGATATCGCAGCGACACTTGCAGAGTTAGGATGTCTTTCGGCCCAGGGTCATTGGCAGGATGCGCAGGGATATTTTATTCGATCCAATAAGGTATTTAGTTATATTGGAGATATTGACGCTATTATCAATAATACAAAACTCCTGATTAGAGTGGAGTTGCAATTGGGAAATCTTGAGCGCTGTAACTCATTAACAAAGCGGCTGACAGAAATACAAAAAGAACATCTGCAAGAAGTGGAGAAATAGCCCGAATCCAGAAGAGTGTGCGGGCTGAACAAGGTCGACACTTCCAGTAAAAAATTACCAGCTATATGCATTAATTTGGCTCCGTTTCCCTGATTTTCAGCGAGGGAAGCCTCTATTTAAATGCGCTGGAAAATTGAACTGGATTTTTTTACCCATTAAAATTCATAACAGAGTCGCATACCAGACAGGATCATTCATCTGACTGCCACCGTATTCGCCACGATAATTTTTGCGATCATTTGTTCGACACCGTCCAATTCATCACTGAACACATCGGTCCGATAGGCCGTGCCAGCAGTATTCACTTCGGAATTCAGCATCGGCTCGCCAGGCTCGCTGGTATTAACCCGGGTCAGAGTCGAAAGACCGGGCAGCAGTGGATTTTGCCGGAGCTCTTCGGCATCAATTGCGATACGTATGGGAACCCGCTCGGTAATATGGATAAAATTGCCGTTTGCGTTGTTGGTCGGCAATAAGGCGAAACTGCTACCGGTACCCGGATTTATCCCGATCACCCGTCCGTGATAAAGCATAGCCTTACCATATGCATCAACCCTGATTTCGGCGCTCTGTCCCGGTCTGATGGCGGCCAACTTGGTTTCCAAAAAGTTGGCCTCGACCCAGACATCGTACATCGGCACAATGACCATAAGCTGCGCTCCTGCCTCGACCAGATTGCCAACCTGGGCTTTACGCTTGGCCACAAAACCCGATATCGGTGCCACCACATTACGCCGATGATAAGCCAGAAAAGCCCGGCGTAACTTGCTCTTGGCTTTTTCCACTGCTGGATGATGCGCTACGCTCTGACCTAATATTTGTGCTTCGATACCAGACTTCTCAGCCTTGATAGCAGCAATGGATGCTTCCAAAGCGCGCACCTGGTCCCGCGCATTCTGCACCTGTTGTTCCGATACCGCACCTTCACGCACTGCCAGATCAAACCGGCGCAGATCATGCTGGACTTTGGTAAATTCCGCTTTACGTGCTTCCATCCGTTGTTGCAGAGTATCGATACGAGTTTTCAAGGTGACGATGTCGCGCAGCGTTTCAGCTAATTCGGCCTGTGCCTGTTGCAGATCTATCTGCGCCCGGGCACCATCTAGCTTAACCAGTACTTGGCCCGCTTGCACATATTGGGTATTTTCCGCCAGAATTTCAACAACAGTACCATCGGTCTGCGCTTTCAAACTAATCAGATGGCCGGTGATAAATGCGTCATCGGTGGTCTCCCAATCTCGATTGAGATACCACCAACGTACGAAATAGGCCATGCTGGCCAGTAGTATGATGGCTGTTACCATAATTAATCGGCGTCTGCGTTGCCTGATAATGGCTTTTGGTCGAATCAATTTTTGCATGGTTTGTCGCACACCTTCTCGTTGTTGTTAAAACCTCCTCCCAACGCTCTGATTACCTGTACCGCTGCTTTTAAATACTCTCCCTGCAAAGCGCTAAGAAATAGCCGTTGTTGATAATCTGCGACCTGCATCTGTAGTAATTCATTCTGATCGGTGAGTCCCTGCTTGACTTTGACCTCAGCAATCTGAAGTTTTTTCAGCATTGCTGCAAGTGTCTGTTGCTGCTCAGTCAGTCGGACATCAATGTCTTGCCAGCGGGCCAGCGTATCGGCCACGTCTTTAACGGCATGCAGTAATTGGCTGTTATATTTATATGTCGCTTCGTCATAAGCAGCTTCCTGGTAATCGAGGTTGGCGCGCAATCGCCCCCCCTCGAAAATCGGAAAAGTGACGGAGGGCCCCACCGCATAAGCTAAGCTGGATCCCTCCAACAATATGTCGGTCATGCTGACGCTATGCAGACCGACAAAAGAAACCAAATTGACATCCGGGTAAAATTCGGTCTCAGCTACCTTGATTTCCTGCGCAGCCGCCTCCACATACAACCGTGCTGCCTGAAGATCGGGCCGATGCGCCAACAGGTGCAGTGGCAGATCGCTTGGCAGGGGTAATTTTTCCGGTAATATGGTAGGGCTAGCCACGATATCTCGCCCCCAATCGGGCCCCTTGCCGGCCAGCGCGGCTAAAATATTTTGTTGCAACGCAATTTGAGTTTGCAACGCGGAAACTTGTTGTTGAACGTTATGCAATTCAACTTCGGCGCTGAGTAATGGATCATTTGCAATTAAACCGGAAGCGAACAAGACCTGATTCAGCCGTAATAACCGTTGGTGACAGACGAGAATCTGCTCCTCAAATTTTAATGTTTCGCTGGTTATGGCCAAGTCAAAATAAGCCTGAGCAACAGCCGCTGACAGTAACAAGCGGGCGTCAACCTGCTCCATTGCAGCGGCCATCGATCTACCAATAGCGGCTTGTAGCGCTGCTTTGTCTTTCCCCCACAGATCTAGGTGATAGCGTAATACCAAAGGATTGATCAATAATTGGCGAAAATCATCGCCAGCCAGTTTGGCTTGCACACCGTTGGCTGAAAAGCGCTGAAACCTAAAACTAACATTGGCACGCACGGTTGGATACTGTTCGGCTGCCTGTGCGTCGACAAGTGACTGTGATTGTTGCAAACGGGACGCAACTTCCTTAAGCTGTGGACTATCGCTCACGGCGGTCTCAATTAAATCGGATAATTTTGGCATTGCAAAGACCGTCCACCAGTCCTTCGCCGGCCATTGATCGTTGCCAGGCAGATTTTGTCGAGCCGGTGTCAGCGTTTTGTCCAGTTCCGGTAACGTCATCATTTCAGCCCGTTCGTCCGCTTCAGGAAACAGTGCGCAAGAAGTCAACATGAGCAGCAGCAACACATTGATTAAGTGCAATACATAATGCCATGGCTGTGTATCGCTCATACTTCCCTCACCATCAAACCCATGACTCGACGTCGTATAGCCTGCGCCAGGGTTCGTTTGCTCGATTCCCATGTCGGATTAGCAAACCAGACCAAAATAGCCAAACCAAGAAAGATGCAAGCCGCCAGCCAATAAGCGTCATTTAATGCTAGAATCGTAGCCTGTTGATTCGCCATCCCACCCAATTTGGTGAAAGCTTCAGCATCGGACAAACCGGCACCGTTCAATTTGGTTATAATCTGGCTGAAAGAGTGGTCGTGCGGCGTTTGCATTTCGGCGAACCGGTTCAGATGCAACGGGGTGCGCTGATAAAGCACAATACCTTGCAGGGTAATGCCGAATGCGCCACCGGCAATACGTACCAGGCTCGCCAGCTCAACCGCCCGCCACTGTCGTTGTGGAGGCAACCCATGCAGCAGCAATGCAGTTAGGGGCGTAAAAAAACTGCCCAGACAGATACCTTCCAATAATTTGGGCCAAAATAATTGTGCATAAGCATCCTGGTGATCGAAACGACTCAACCAGAAATAGGTCACGGCAAAGCCGAGCAGATTTAATGAAGCCAGCAGGCGGGCATCGTAGCGCTTGACGATCTCGTGAAATACGCCGGCTACAGGCTTGGCGAAAATAGCCATCGGCAAAAACACCAGTCCCGCCAGAAAGGATGAATAGCCCAGCGTCAACTGCAGTTGCACAATCAACATCGACAACAAGCCTTGAAAACAGAGAAAACCTAAAAATAAACTCAAGACGCCGATGGTGAAATTACGGTAGGCAAATAAACTAATATCCAGAAATGGTTCGCGCGTGCCCAATTCCCATATCACCCAATAAATCAGAGTAATCAGAGTAAGGGCTAGCAACGTCATCAAATAGGTGGAATTACCCCAGTCCTTATCGTTACCCTGATTAAGCAAAGTTTGCAGACTGCCTAACATCAGAGCCAACAACAGGAAACCCGGCATATCGAAGCGACGGCGAATTTTACGTGCACCACGTTTATATAACAGCGCACCAACCATGCCGGCAATGGCTAAAGCGACGGGGATATTGAATAGAAATAGCCAGCGCCAGCCTAAGATGTCGGCAATCCAGCCGCCGCATGGCGGACCCAAGGTGAATGGGGTCAGCGTAAACAAACTCCAGACACCGATCCCCACTGATTTACGTCGATCCGGGTACTCTTTCAAAATCATGGATTGCCCCAAAGGTAGTGTCAGTCCCCCGGAAAAACCCAAAACTATACGCGCCGCTAAAAATCCATACAATGAACTGCAATAGGCGCAAGCCACCGAAGCTGCGGCAAAAATAACAAATGCCCAGATGAAAGGCCGGTATTCTCCGATGCGTCGTGAAAACCAGATTCCCACCGGAAACGACAATGCCAGGCCGATCATGTAATCGGTTTGCGTCCAGGTCGCAAAACTAGGCGGTATGTCTAGACCTCCGGCAATGCGCGGCAACATTGCGATGTAGGCTCCGGCATTGAATAAAACTAAGGCATGCCCGAGGCCCAGACAAATATTGAACAATACGAAACGCCAACCGCGCAGTCGCTTGTTATAACCTATCATCATTCAGCAAATCGGGTAGTATCGAACCAGAACATAGCGGCGAACCATTAGGGCGTGCCCAACAAACCTTGTAGTTTTGATATTCAATTGTATCGTTGTCTTTATATAGCCCCTGACACGTAACAAAGGTCCGCATTTCATCTATATAGTCACTTGGATCTGTGTGTTTCATGAAGATACCGTATTATGCTTACCCTGTAAGCCTAGCTCTTGAAAATACTGCATCAGCATTTGCATTCCCATTTCGCTGACCTTAGCCTTAAATTTTACTCCCTGGTAAGCCAATAAAGCTTGCGCCGTGGTTTCATAAAGCCGGGTTGACTGACTGTTTCGCGCAACCACTTTTCCTGTATCGGCATCAATTAATTTGACTAATAATTGCAAGGCAATTTGTCCCTCAAAAATTTTGTAATGGCCAATACCTATTTCAAGTACCGCATCGACAGAACTAGCCTGCAATTGGTTTATATCAATGGCGGAATCATTCTTTTCGTACCATTGCTGGATGGCCTCCCGCCAACTATCGAGATAGGGGCTACTACGATCATCGCTGGACAACGGTAAATTAACCGTGGCAGGGTACTCCGGTGTTTTGATGTGCATTGCGTTCAGTTGTGTTATGGCCTGGTCCGACACGGCCAGAGTTGGCATCCAATCACCCGTCTTATAGAAAGCTTGTCGGCATTGGTCATTAGCCTGTGCATTCGTGACTTGCGTATAACTCACTACCGTCACGCTATCACCTTCACCGACCAGGCCGGTAATCAGAATTCCACCCGGATTACGATATATTTTTTGTTGTTTTTCCATCGGCAATGTGATGTCTTCGTATTCTTGGTACACTGGCATCCGAGTTGTAAGCAAATCCGGTGTCACTTCGAGAGGCGGTGCTTCTACTGCCACGACCAGAATTGATCTTATTTCAGCGATAGCTGGCTTAGGATCTTGTTGTAGCGCACCGGTGGACTGACATCCGATCAGCGCAGACAATATTGACAGCCAGATTAGACAATTCTTAACGTGCGTCCGGCTGGGTAGCATAAATTGATTAAACATTGTAAAAACCTCCCCATTAAGTGATGGGAAACTCCGAATTAATCAGCGTTTTCCCCTAATACAGCCGCCACCTGGCGCAAGATATTCGTGCGGGTCGGCCGGCATGCTGTACTGACTAATGGTCTGAATCAACGACCAATCGTCTTGAAAATATACTATATACCCAGCATCTTATATAAGACAAACGATTTTTATTGGACTTTAATATCGGAAAAGGCGATACTAAAAAAACTATGGATATTGAACAAATCAGAACTTTTTTAAGCGTCGCTGCAAATGGTAGCTTTCAAGAAGCGGCCAATCGGCTATATGTCACGCAGTCGACAGTGAGTACCCGTATTCAGCGCTTAGAGTCTTATTTACGCGTCCGCCTGTTTGTGCGCAATCGATCGGGAGCACATCTGACGCAGCAGGGACAACGATTTTTGCGCCATGCGAAATCCCTGTTGCTGACATTGGAACAGGCACGTCATGATATCGGTCTGCCCAGCCGGTTTCGAGCCAGCATAACCGTAGGTGCGCGCATCGCCTTGTGGGAAGAATTACTGCCACACTGGATCGGTGAAATACGCCAACAGTCGCCGGATGTTTCCATCCGGTGCGATATTGGTTTTGAGGAGGATTTAATGCGCAGATTGATCGAAGGCAACATCGACATCGGGCTGATGTACACGCCGCAACACAGCCCCGGACTTAAGATCGAGCATTTGTTTGATGAAATGCTGGTACTGGTCACCACCACACCAGACATTCCCTGGCCGGACGATAATTATATCTATGTGGATTGGGGGCCGGCATTTTATGCACAACACAGCAGCAGCTATCCCAACCTGGAACGCTCCGCGCAAGTGGTCAACATAGGTTGGCTGGGGATCCAATTGATAAGGAATAATGGCGGCTCATGTTTTCTACCGATACGCATGGCCGAGCCGTTTATTCGCAATAAATCGCTTTATACGGTCCCCGACAGCCCGCAATTCAGATTGCCGGCCTATATGGTTTTTCCTCAGGATCGAGATTGCATGGTGCTACAACAATTACTTGATGAGCTACGTACTCTGGCAGCGACGGAACGCAATAAAAGCTACGAGTCCATTACCGGATAAATCAGCACGGCATATATTAGACAAGGCCATTAGCAGGATATAGGAAAGAACTAGGAATTTGATATCGGTATATAAAAGTGATATCCCTCGCCTCATAGAAATCGAACAGGAAACGAAGAAGCTTTAGCGGAAGAGTGGTGTTCGCCACTCCCTTCACTGCGTGATCGTAAGGCCGGATCTTTTGTCGAAGTCTGAGCAATAGCGTGGGTGGAGCAAAAATACACGGCATTCCGACACGGCGTTAAATCATTTATGGTAGGAATGCGAAGCCAGTACCGAGCTTACGATGGTACCAACGCAGATAGACCCCACGCAATTTTTCGCTACGTAGGCGAGACGCGGGACCACTTTGTAGCAATGAGAGCTAAACCGCAGCATTACCCGGCGTTCCAGGATGAGTCCTGCTAACTATTATCCAACTTCTCAAAGAAGCCAAGGCGATAGCAATTCATATCAATGATTAATTATTTTTTATAGAGCTAAGGCTCTATATCAGCAACAACTTTAAGCACAGCATCAATCAGCTGGTTAAGTTCTGTACTTGAGATAATAAAAGGCGGCATTAGGTAAATAAGTTTATTGAAGGGTCGCACCCAGACACCGGCATCAACAAATTTAGGCTGTAAAGTCTTTAAGTCTACTGGATGATGCAGTTCAATAACACCGATAGCACCTAAAACACGCACGTCCTTTACATGTGCGTAGTGCGCGCAAGCTTGCAGACCAGTCGCTAATGTTTGCTCTATAGTGCGAACTGTTTGTTGCCAGGGTGAATTCAGTAACAGCTTTAAACTTGCCAGGGCAGTGGCACAGGCAAGTGGGTTAGCCATAAAAGTCGGACCATGCATAAATAAGCCAGGCTCACCCAGGCGAATGGTATCTGCGATTTCCTGAGTTGCCAAAGTGGCTGCCAACGTCATATAACCGCCGGTCAAGGCTTTGCCCAGGCAGAGTATATCCGGTGCTATTTCTGCATGTTCACAGGCAAATAACTTGCCGGTACGACCAAACCCTGTCGCAATTTCATCTACAATCAACAGTACGTCATATTGGGTACATAGTTCTCGCACTTGCTGTAGATATTCGGGAGAATAAAAACGCATTCCACCTGCGCCTTGAACAATAGGTTCAAGAATAATGGCAGCGATTTGCGCATGATTTTCTTTTAGCTGATTTTCAAGTGGCGCAATATCCTCAGGTGTACATGGCTGGGTAAAGGTACAGTTGGGTGCAGCGGCAAAAAGCTGCTTAATTAGAGTATTGGCAAATAAGCTATGCATCCCATTAACTGGGTCGCTAACCGACATGGCCCCGAAGGTATCACCGTGATAGCCATGGCGTATAGTGAGTAGCTTCGCTTTTTGAGACTGGTTTTTGGCATACCAGTACTGAATTGCCATTTTCATGGCTACTTCTATAGCAACTGAACCAGAATCAGCAAAGAAAACTGTTTGCAAGGGCTCAGGGGTGATTTTTACTAATTGTAATGCCAGATCAACAGCGGGCTGGTGCGTCAAGCCACCGAACATAATATGAGCCATATCATGTAATTGTGTGCTAATCGCCTGGTTTAAAACCGGGTGATTATAACCATGTATGGCACTCCACCAGGATGACATGCCATCGATCAAGACACGACCATCCATTAGCGTAATGCGTACACCTTGAGCTGATTTTACCGGGTAAATAGGTGTGTCGGCTTGTATGGCACTGTAAGGATGCCATACATGTTGCCGGTCTTGCTCTAAGAGAGCGTTTTGTGATTGCACGAGTTAAAGGGTGTCTCAGAGTAGTTGAGTAAGAGTCAGCGGTCTAAATATTTGCAACTTAGGATCAGGTTTGCCAGGCAGTGACTCTAACTGCTTTGCTCTACCCACCCATTTATTGGTTTAACCCATCTGTTTTTCACGGATTTCATCCAGTGTTTTACAATCTATACACTGATCTGCCGTAGGTCGAGCTTCTAAACGTCGTACTCCAATTTCTATACCACATGATTCGCAATAGCCGTAGTCGTCTGTGTCGATCATAGCTAAAGCATCATTGATTTTTTTAAGCAGTTTTCTTTCTCTATCTCGTGTTCTTAATTCAAGACTAAATTCAGACTCTTGTGATGCGCGATCATTTGGATCAGGATAATTTGCGGCATCGTCGCGCATATGGTCAACGGTACGATCCACTTCACGCATTAAGTCATTTTTCCAGTTGGTTAAAACTGCTCTAAAATGTGCTTTTTGCGCTTCATTCATATATTCTTCGCCTTTACTTTCTTCATATGGCTTAAAATTGAAAGGCGTACTTTCAGCTATCGTGCTGTTAGTCATCCACTAACTCCAGGTTTATTATAAAAAACTGCGCATTTTTATCAGGATAATAACAATTAAGCAAGAAATATTGCTATTATTTATCGATTAAATTTTTATTAAAAGAGGCTTATATGCAGGTAGCAAGCAGGATGGAGGCGATTACGCCTTTTTATGTCATGGAGTTATTAGCTCGAGCAAAACAGCTAGAAGCACAAGGGCGCGATATCATCCATATGGAAATAGGCGAACCTGACTTTACAACGCCTCAGCCGATCATTGATGCCGGGGTAGCTTATATCAAAGCAGGGCATGTAAAATATACTCCGGCTGCAGGTTTGCCTGAATTAAGGCAGAAAATTGCCGATTATTATTGGCAGCGTTACCGGGTTACTGTGCCGATACAACGTATATTTATCACCCCGGGTGCAACAGGTGCATTCCTGCTTGCTTTGGGCGTGAGTTTAAATTCGGGTGATGAGGTTTTATTATCTGACCCATGCTATCCCTGCAATGAGAATTTCATTCATCTATTTGATGCTAAAGTTAAGCATGTGCCGGTATATGCAGATACAGCGTATCAATTATCTGCAGATTTATTACAACAGCATTGGCAAGCGCTAACGCGTGCAATTTTAATTGCCTCGCCTTCGAATCCAACGGGCACTATTATTCAAGCAGCTGAATTAGAAAAATGTATTCATTTTGTTAATACCAGGCAAGGCTTGCTATATTCTGATGAAATATATCATGGACTGGAGTATGAACCGGGTGTTACCAGCGCACTGGCATTTAGTGACCAGGTGTTTGTTATTAATAGTTTTTCCAAATATTTTGGTATGACAGGCTGGCGGGTAGGGTGGTTAATCGTGCCTGAGGCATATAGCCCGGCAACAGAAAAATTAGCACAAAATATTTTTATTTCAACTTGCAGTCAATCACAATACGCAGCTTTGGCAGCTTTTGACGAGCAAACACTAGCAGAGTTAGAAAAGAGACGTCAGGACTTTTCCCTTAAAAGAGATTTTTTGTATGCACATTTATTACGCCTGGGGTTTAATATTCCGGTAAAACCTGCAGGCGCATTTTATATTTATGCTGATTGCAGTCAATTTAGCAATGATAGCCAGCAATTTGCACAGCAATTATTAGAAACTGAAGGGCTTGCTGTCACGCCAGGTAAAGATTTTGGCTATAATGAACATGAAAAGTACCTGCGTTTTGCATACACTGGCTCAATGGAAAATATTTCCGCGGGCATGCAACGCCTAGAGCGTTTTATATCATCCAAACAGACGAGTTAAAAAAATGGCTATAACACAAGTGTCGCCCATTAGTTTACAACAGCAGTTACTGGAAAATCCGCAGGCTTATGTGTTGCTCGATGTACGTGAGCCTTTCGAATACGCAATAGCAAATTTAGAAAATAGCATATTAATTCCGATGAATCAGGTTCCTGATCGTCTGGATGAGCTGGAAAAACAACAAGCCATCGTGGTCATCTGTCATCATGGTATACGCAGTGAGAATGTTGCATATTATCTTGATCAACAAGGATTTTCCCGGATTTTTAATTTAACCGGGGGCATAGATGCCTGGGCACGTTCCTGCGATGCTAAAATGGCTTTGTATTAAGCTGACGATTTATATTGGATAATATTCTTATTTCTGTCGGAGTTAAAAAGTAACAGCTTGAATTTTTACCCTCCGATTTCCAATAAACGACTTGCAGATTGTCTGCTCTGCTTGTGCAGTTTGCGTACCGGGCTATCAAATTATTGCTAATTAAGAATATAATACGCCACCATAAATTGCTAAATGCATTATCTACGCAAGTGAACAGAACAACACACTGAGTAAAAAATGAATATTAAAGACTATATGATCAGCCTGGGGCAGCAAGCAAAAGTTGCAGGCAGAGAGCTTAGCCGTGCTGATTCGGGTAAAAAAAATGCCGCATTGCTAGCGATTGCCGAACAACTGGCCAGTCAGGCAGATTATCTGGCCAAAGAAAACGCTAAAGATATACAGGCAGGAAAAGAAAAAGGCCTCGATCCAGCCCTTATAGACAGGCTGGAATTAACACCAGCCAGAATCCAGGCTATGATTGATGGCTTGCAAGAGGTTGCAGCTTTGCCTGATCCAATTGGCGCAATATCAAATTTGAATTATCGTCCTAGTGGCATTCAGGTTGGCCAAATGCGTGTTCCTTTAGGTGTTATCGGGATTATTTATGAATCACGACCAAATGTGACAGTTGATGCAGCGGCTTTATGTTTAAAATCAGGTAATGCCTGTATTTTACGCGGTGGCTCTGAATCAATTCATTCCAATCAGGCAATTGCCCGCTGTATTGAGCAGGGCCTTACTGTAGCTGGCTTACCAGTAGAGAGTGTCCAGGTAGTGGCAACCACCGATAGAGAAGCAGTTGGTGAACTGATTACCTTGTCTGCTTATGTCGATGTGATCGTACCGCGGGGTGGTAAAAGTCTTATTGCACGTATTTCTAAAGAGGCCACGATCCCGGTTATTAAGCATTTAGACGGCATTTGTCATGTTTATATTGATGCAACAGCTGATATTGAAAAAGCGATTAATATTGCTGTAAATGCTAAAACGCATCGTTATGGTGTCTGTAATGCCATGGAGACCCTGCTTGTCGCAGAATCCATTGCGATGCAGGTTTTGCCGGAATTAGCAAAAAAATACAAGACAGCCGGTGTAGAATTGCGTGGCTGCCTGAAAACCTGTTCTATTATGCCTGATTGTATTCGGGCAGCTGAAGAAGATTGGGCGACAGAATATTTGGCGCCGATATTGTCGATTAAAATCGTTGCTGATATTGATGAGGCAATGATGCATATCAGTGAATTTAGCTCGGGTCATACTGAATCAATTATCACCGAAAACTATACTTTAGCGCGTCGCTTTTTGCGTGAAGTTGATTCCAGCTCAGTAATGATTAATGCTTCAACTCGTTTTGCGGATGGTTTCGAATATGGACTGGGTGCTGAAATCGGTATCAGCACAGATAAGTTGCATGCACGTGGGCCAGTTGGCTTAGAGGGCTTAACCAGCCTAAAATATATTGTTCTTGGAGATGGGCATATCCGTCAGTAAATGATTGGTATTTACGGGGGTACTTTTAACCCGGTGCATTACGGGCATTTGCGCACTGCACTGGAAGTAAGCGAGATTTTTGCTCTGCATGAATTACGCTTATTACCCTGTGCCCAACCAGCTCACAGGACTGAGCCTGAAGTCAGTGCGGAAGCACGCGTACAGATGTTACAAATGGCGATCAAAGATTATCCGCAATTTAGCTGTGATACGCGCGAACTGGAACGGGCAGGACCTTCATATATGGTCGATACACTCGCGTCGATTCGTTCAGAGATTGATGATGATATGCCATTGCTGTTATTTATCGGAACAGATGCGTTTAATAGTCTGACTTCCTGGCATCGTTGGCAGGCTTTGTTTGATTACGCCCATATTGTGGTTATGACACGACCTGGTTATAAGCCAGACTCTCTGATAAATTTTTACCTGGATAGGCAAGTTGATGATAGACATTCGTTAAAATCATGTCCTAGTGGTAAAATCTATTTCCAGCAAGTGACGCAATTAGAAATTTCAGCATCGTTTATCCGAAAAGCCGTTGCTGAGCAAAAAAACATCAGTTTTTTATTGCCTGAGTCCGTCATTGAATATATACAGGCAAAGCGATTATATCGAGCCTGAACAGAATTAAACAAAGGAAAATGAATGCAAGCAGATGAATTATTAGCTATTGTAACCAATGAGCTAAATGAACGAAAAGCAGAAAATATCACGACTATTGACGTGATAGGTAAAACCAGTTTTACGGATTATATGGTAATCGCGACCGGCACTTCTGATCGACATATTAAAGCTTTAAGTAATTATGTCGCGATGGCATTAAAAGAAAAAGGTGTTAGTCCTCGAGGCGTGGAAGGCGCACAAGGTTCTGAATGGGTGCTAATGGATTTAGGCGATGTTATTGTGCATATAATGACTGCTCAAACAAGAGAGTTTTATCAATTGGAAAAGCTCTGGAGTGTTGAGAATCTGATGAATAATGAAGAGTTGAGCTATGATGAATAAATACCTGGTAACACTACTTTTAACTATATTTGCAAACACTGTTTTTGCTGAAATGCCTGATATTCAAGAAGGTTTATGGGAAGTCACTTCCGTAGCGAATATACCCGCAATGCCAATGAAAATGCCAGAAGTCACTATGGAGCGTTGCTTTACTAAACAAAACATGAATCCGGAAAATATTTTACAGCAAAACAATTGTCAGATAAATAAAATGGATATTCAGAATAATCAGGCAAAATGGAGCATGACCTGTGAACAGCAAGGCATGACCATGCAAGGCGCAGGAGATATTCAGTATCACAAAAATGATTTTTCCGGGACATTTGATATGACCATGTCGGGTGCACCAGAAGGTGATATGAGCATTCAAACACAAATAACAGGACGTTATATAGGTGTGTGCCCTGAGTAAATCAGGAAGCTATAAAACAACTGTAAGTCGTGGCAGTATTGTTTTGTTTACTTATAATGTTTTAAAACTATTTTTTAAATTTCCGAGAGTTCTTCATGATTTTAGGTAGTATAGTAGCGTTAGTCACCCCAATGTTTGATAACGGCGATGTGGATAAGCACAGCCTTAAAAAATTAGTAGAATTTCACATAGAGCAAGATACCGATGCTATTGTTGCAATGGGAACCACCGGTGAATCCGCTACGTTAAATGATCATGAACACATGGATGTAGTAAAAGCCGTCGTTGATTATGTTGCCGGGCGAATTCCTGTTATAGCTGGAACAGGTGCGAATTCGACCAGTGAAGCAATTACTTTAACCCGGGCGGCAAAACAGGTCGGCGCTGATGCCTGTTTACTAGTGACCCCTTATTATAATAAACCGACGCAGGAAGGACTCTATCTGCATTATAAAGCGATTGCAGAGGCCGTAGACATTCCACAGATTCTGTATAATGTTCCCGGTAGAACAGCATGCGATATGTTGCCTGAAACAATTGGTCGCCTGGCAAAAATTGATCATATTATTGGCGTTAAAGAAGCTACCGGTGATTTATCCCGTGTGTCTGCCATCCGCGATTTATGCGGTGATGATTTCGCATTATATACCGGCGATGATGCGAGTAGTTGTGAGTTTTGTCTGTTAGGCGGCAATGGTACGATTACAGTTTCCGGCAATGTCGCTCCGCGACTGGTGCACCAAATGGCTACCGCAGCGATAAATGGAGATCGTGAGACCGCAACAAGTATTGATGCCAGCTTGCGGGGTTTACATAAACAGCTGTTTATACAATCCAACCCCATTCCCGTTAAATGGGCTGTTGCTGAAATGGGCTTAATACACAAAGGAATACGTCTTCCTTTAACATGGCTGACTGAAGATTGTTTTGATATAGTCCGTTCGGCTATGCAACAAGCATCAGTCCTTTAATCCTGGCATAAATAATACGGCATGAAACTGATTAAACTTTTTATTATATTTACTTTTACATTTGTAGCAGCTTGCAGCCAGTTTTTTCCAGATAAAGAAAAAGACTACGTTAATAGTAAAGAAATTCCTCCACTACAAATTCCTCCCGGGATGCAAGCCGACAAACTAGCTGCTGAATCAGAAGCAGTGGTCGTACCGCTTACTTTAGGCAAATCCATTGAATACATCGACCAGGGTGAAAATAATACCTATTTACGTATTAATTCACCTTTTGCGCATGTCTGGCGCATAGTGGGTAAGGCATTAACAGAGCGAGCAATAGAAATTACCGATAAAAACCGCTCACTAGCAACCTATTATGTGCAGTATGACCCGGAAATCCAAATGGTTAGTGATGGAGGTTTTTGGGATGAATTTGTTTTTTTCTTCGGCAGCGATGCGAACCAGGAACTTCCTTATCAGGTTTTTTTAACAGAATCAGAGTTAGGCACTGATATATTTGTGCGTGATCAACTAGGAAATAATTTATCTCAAGGTGATGGTATAAAACTGTTGAATTTATTATTTGCAACCATCAAAGATGATTTTGATAACTAATTGCAACTGAGTATCCTCACAGGTTAATGGGGAATACCATTTGCGTTGCATGTATATAGAAATACAGAGCATTCCTGAATGGACTTCCCGTGAGGGAACAAAATATAGATTTACTACACCCTTACGATTTAATTACTGACGCCCCATAGCTATGCTTAAAATCCCTGGTAGTTCCGCATTATCAAAATTTAGAATCCAAAAATTACTAACTGACTTACAAACAATAGAACCTTCTATTAGCCATATTTCAGCGTCTTATGTACATTTTGCAGAAGTTCAACATGAACTCAGTGCAGCAGATGACAAGATTTTGCGCAAGTTATTAGCTTACGGCTCGGAAACAGAAAATAGACAACAGAAGGGGAATATAACTTACTGGGTTGTACCTCGACCTGGAACGATTTCACCCTGGTCCAGTAAAGCAACAGAAATTGCTCAGCGCTGTGGTTTAGGTATTGGACGTCTGGAACGAGGCACTGAGTTTACTCTTGACTGCGCAGTCGCTATTGATCAAGCAAAACGGCATGCCATACATGCTTTATTACATGACCGGATGATGCAAACGGTTGTTGATACACTTGAGCAACTGGATTTATTTGTCCAGCATCAGCCACTCCCTTTAAGCACTGTTGCTATTATTGAATGTGGACGTGATGCATTAGTGCAGGCAAATAGTGATTTAGGTCTGGCTCTATCGGATGACGAAATTGATTATTTAGTCGATAGTTTTAAAGCACTGAGCCGCAATCCTAGTGATGTTGAGTTAATGATGTTTGCTCAGGCAAACTCTGAACATTGTCGGCATAAAATTTTTAATGCTAGCTGGACGATCGATGGTATCGATCAGGCAAAATCATTATTCAGCATGATTCGTAATACCGCTGAGAAAAATCCGGAGGGTATTCTTTCAGCTTACAGTGATAACGCTTCAGTTGCCCAGGGATCGTTAGCCGATGTATTTATTCGTAACCCGATAAGCGGTGAATATTCGTATACGCAAGAAGATGCGCATTTATTAATGAAGGTGGAAACTCACAACCATCCAACAGCTATCTCCCCTTACCCTGGTGCAGCGACAGGTTCAGGTGGAGAAATTCGCGATGAAGGCGCAACAGGCCGGGGTTCAGCGACCAAAGCAGGGCTAACAGGATTTACCGTTTCACATTTAAAAATCCCTGGCTTTGAGCAGCCTTGGGAAACCAAATTTGGTAAGCCCGAGCGTATTGCTTCAGCTCTAGATATTATGCTGGAAGGGCCACTCGGTGGCGCTGCATTTAATAATGAATTTGGGCGGCCTAATATTGCCGGTTACTTTCGTAGCTTTGAACAAGTGGTTGAGGGCAGTGGAGGCGATCAATTACACGGCTATCACAAGCCAATTATGATAGCCGGTGGTATGGGCAATATACGCCCTATGCTGGTAAATAAACATAAAATCCCTGCTGGCTCGCTGATTATTATTTTAGGCGGCCCGGCTATGTTAATTGGCCTGGGTGGTAGCGCTGCCTCGTCACAAGCTTCTGGTGAAAGTGCAGCAGAACTGGATTTTGCCTCTGTGCAACGTGAAAACCCTGAAATGGAACGTCGTTGTCAGGAAGTTATTAATCATTGTAATGCTTTAGGTAACGAGACCCCCATAGTTTCTATTCATGATATAGGTGCAGGTGGTTTGTCGAATGCCGTACCGGAAATTATTCATGATTGCGAGCAAGGGGGGCGCTTTGAACTGCGCAAGGTAAATAGCGATGATAAAGGCATGTCACCAATGCAGATATGGTGCAATGAAGCGCAAGAGCGCTATGTCGTCGCAATAAAACCGGAAGCTTTAGAATTATTTGAGTCTTTTTGTGTGCGTGAACATTGTCTGTATGCCGTTATCGGTGAAGCAACAGATGCAGAGCATTTAACATTGACGGATGAACTATTTGGCGACAAACCTGTTGATCTTCCTATGTCGGTGCTGTTTGGTAAATCACCAAAATTGCATCGTGATGTGACTCATCTGGTAACAGAGCATAAAGCACTGGATTTCTCAGGGATAGCAATAAAAGATGCTGTGGAGCGTGTATTGTCGTTTCCAGCGGTCGCCGATAAAAGTTTTTTAATTCATATCGGTGATCGCTCGGTAACCGGGCTAGTTGCCAGGGATCAAATGGTAGGTCCATGGCAAGTGCCTGTTGCGGATGTCGCCGTCACGGCTTCAGGCTTTCATGCAACAACAGGCGAAGCAATGGCAATGGGTGAGCGCACCCCGTTAGCCGTTATCAATGCGCCTGCTTCGGGTCGTATGGCAATTGCCGAATCTCTCAGCAATTTAGCCGCGGCGAAAATCGAATCGCTCAAGCATGTTAAAATTTCTGCAAACTGGATGGCAGCGGCTGGAAGCCCAGGTGAAGATGCGGCATTATTTGATACTGTAAGAACAGTGGGTATGGAAATCTGTCCTGAATTAGGTATTGCCATACCTGTCGGTAAGGATTCCTTATCAATGAAAACTGTATGGAATGAGGCCGAGCGTGAAACCACGATGACTTCACCGCTATCATTGATTATTACCGCATTTGCACCGGTTACTGATATTACCCGTACCCTGACGCCCGAATTAAAAAATGCAGACAGTGTGTTAATGCTGATTGATTTAGGGCAGGGGAGAAACCGTTTAGGCGGCTCAGTGTTAGCGCAAGTGTATCAACAAATGGGGTGTGAAGTCCCTGATTTAGATGATACTGCCTTATTCAAAGCATTTTTCAATAGCATTCAGGCACTCACCGCAGACGATAAACTATTGGCTTATCATGACCGTTCAGATGGTGGTTTATTAGCAACGGTTGCGGAAATGATTTTTGCTGGACGCAAAGGAGCTGAGCTTGAACTGGATCGGCTAGGTGAAGATGTTCTGGGCACTTTATTTAATGAAGAGCTCGGAGCAGTTGTTCAGGTCAGGCAAAACGATTGTGATGCAGTGCTAGATGTATTTGAAACCGCAGGCCTGGCAGATTGTACGCATCTGATCGGCTGGGTAACAGAAGAAAATCAGCAACTCACTATTAGTTATGCAGGTGACGTCATCTATTCCGCTGGTCGCGCTGAATTACAACACACCTGGTCTGAAGTCAGTTATCGTATGCAAGCCTTACGCGATAATCCAGATTGTGCAAAACAACAATTTGAGCGCATTGCCGATAATAAAGATCCGGGGTTAACAGCGAGCCTGAGTTTTGATGTGACTGAAAATATAGCTGCGCCATTTGCTGCCGTGCGTCCACGTGTTGCTATATTAAGAGAGCAGGGCGTTAATGGTCATATCGAAATGGCCGCGGCTTTTGATAAAGCGGGTTTTACCAGTATCGATGTGCATATGACCGATATAATCAGCGCTAGAGTCAGTTTAAAAGACTTTGTAGGTCTGGTTGCCTGTGGCGGCTTTTCTTATGGGGATGTTTTAGGCGCCGGCGGTGGCTGGGCAAAATCAATTTTATTTAATGAGCGCGCCAGAAATGAATTTTCGGACTTTTTTCGCCGTAGCGATACTTTTGGTTTGGGCGTCTGTAATGGCTGCCAAATGCTATCCGGCTTAAAAGAACTCATTCCCGGCGCTGAGCATTGGCCCAAGTTTATGCGCAATCACTCAGAACAGTTTGAAGCACGCGTGGCGATGGTGAAGATTCAGGATTCACCCTCCATATTACTCAAAGGAATGGCCGGTTCAAGCATGCCAGTAGTCATTGCACACGGGGAAGGACGGGCAGAGTTTTCTGGAAATGATCAGGGACAGGCATTAGTCGCTTTGAATTATATAGATAATTATGGTGAGCTGACAGAAGGCTTTCCCATGAACCCCAATGGTTCACCTGATGGTATTACGGGGCTAACAACGACAGATGGTCGTTTTACTATTATGATGCCACATCCAGAGCGATGCTTTAGAACCCTGCAAAATTCATGGCAGCCTGCTGACTGGAGCGAAGACGGTGCGTGGTTAAGAATGTTTAGAAATGCACGCGTCTGGGTTGGTTAATAATTTGATTTACACCCTTTTTTAGTAAAGAGCATTAATTAATTGAAATGAGTGTACTTGTTTTACAAATTATTATTAAACAATGGGATAAGAGCCAGAGATCAGACACGCATAAAAAAATGCGCGCGAATATCCCTGATAGATACCCACTTATTTTTCCACCTGCATTGTATGTTTTTGGTTCGCACTGTGTCATAGATCAGCATGGTGATGATATTCAAGGCAGCCGCATCAAGTATATTAAAGATGTTGAAGGAAAGATAAGGCTTGACCGGTTTCAAGTCACTGCAGACAATAACATTGACTATTACGGCTCTCAATCGAAACAGATTCCCAGGAGAATTGGTTCTCTGAATAATCAATGGATACAATGCAAATACAACTGCAGATACAGCATCTTTGAATCCGATATGTATTATTGGCTGTATGAAGAAGTCACCTTAAATGCCGTATGTTTAGATACAGTTAATGAGAATCTGTTTTTAAATGCCGAACCTGACATTATTTATGAAGATTATATTGATCTGGCTAAAAGGCAGTACCCGAATTCATATAATAACTGCAACACCTCTTTAAAGGGTTAGATGGTATAGTTTCCGTCGACTAAAACCTGAAACTAAAAAGAGGTGCTCAATGAACACGTTTAACCATCTAACCCAAGAGGAAAGATTTTACATTTATACGCAACTAAAACAAGGCGTTTCTAAGAATCAAATAGCCATCACATTGGGGCGTCATAAATCGACTATTGGACGTGAAATTACGCGTAATACAGGTCAGTGTGGTTATCGTTACAAGCAAGCTGAGAGAATAGCTAAACAACGCCATATTGATAAGCCCAAAAACATCAAGATGACGGCTGAGTTACAACAGATAATAACGCCTTTAATCAAAGAGAAATGGAGCCCTGACTGTATTTCAGGACGCTTAAAACAACAAGGTAAGGACTCCGTCAGTCATGAGACTATTTACCGTTATATTTTAGCTAACAAAGCAGCCGGTGGCGATTTGTATACTTATTTGAGGCATCAAGCCAAACCTTATCGTAAGCGATATGGAAAAAATGATTATCGCGGAACGATACCCAGCCGTGTTGATATTGATGAGCGACCACAAGTGGTTGATGATAAAACGCGTTTAGGTGATTGGGAAGCAGATACTGTTATCGGTAAAGGACATAAAGGCGTATTGGTGACGCTGACTGAACGGGTCTCAAAGCTCAACTTCGCCATCTCAATTGAGCGTAAAGAATCTGAATTAACGAAAGAGGCGATTATCAATGCTCTTGAGCCTTTTAAACGTTGGGTTCACACGATTACCTTTGATAATGGACGTGAGTTTTGTGGGCATGAAGCCATTGCAAAAACACTTGACTGCGGCACTTATTTTGCCAAACCGTATCATTCGTGGCAACGAGGTTTAAATGAAAACCACAATGGCTTATTAAGGCAATACTTCCCTAAAAAAGAACCTTTGGATAAGGTAACTCAAGATGAGGTTGATAGTGCCATTACAGCACTTAATCATCGTCCAAGAAAAGGGTTAAATTACAGAACTCCATGGGAAGTATTTTGCCAAATAACGGGGGTTGATATAAATAAATCACAGGGTGTTGCATTAATTGCTTGAATTCGCGGTAATACAGTTAGAGGAAAATCAATAATACTTCTTTAATTTAACATAATATACATTATGCGAAGTCATATAATGACATTATAAATATCCCAGATCAATGCAATATTAGAATTTATCCCTTCAACACTTTCAAACAACCTTATCCTAAGTCTTGACTATCAATAAGCTAACGAATGGATTAAACTGCAAATCAGTACGATCAAATATGAATATCATATTAACTCAAGCAAAATAAAATCATGATTTCACCTAGACTCAGTGCAAAAATAGAATCTGACGAACCTTCCATGAAAATAGCTGTTCTTATTGATGCAGATAATGCCCAGGCAGCTGTCATTGAAAAGTTATTAGCTGAAGTTGCGCGATTTGGAGAAGCTACTGTAAAACGTATTTATGGTGATTTCACATCACCAAGCAGCGCATCATGGAAAAAAGTACTTCAGGAATTTGCCATAAAACCTGTTCAGCAGTTTGCTTACACAACAGGAAAAAATGCTACCGACAGTGCATTGATTATTGATGCAATGGATTTGTTATATACGAGAAATTTTGACGGATTCTGTTTAGTGACAAGTGATAGTGATTTTACTGGTCTAGCCATGCGTATACGCGAAGAAGGCCTTACTGTTCTTGGCTTTGGTGAGCAGAAAACGCCTGCTGCATTTAAAAACTCTTGCCATAAATTTATATTTACGGAGGTATTACGCCCCGAATTAGAGAAAGTGATAAGTGTAAATAAACAGCAAACTAAAACCATCTCTGATAGTGCCAGTGACGTAACTAAAAAAATCAAACCTTCATTTCCTAAAAAGTTTATTTTGGATGCTCTTGAACAATCAAGTGATGATGAAGGTTGGGCTCAATTAGGTACATTCGGTAGCTACTTAACAAAACTACAGCCAGATTTTGATTCAAGAAATTTTGGCTTCAAAAAACTCTCTGATTTAGTTAAGGCAAAAACCAATCTGTTCGTTATAGACCATCGTGAAACACCGGGTTCCAGCTTTAAACAGCTATATATTAAAGCAAAGTAACCTCTCACATACTTAAACATAAATAAATTAAATGCAGCTATGAGACATCCAGAATTTCCCTTATCCGCTGAACTTATTTATCTTAACCATGCTGCCGTTGCCCCGTGGCCAAAACGAACGAGTACAGCCGTTAGCAAATTTGCACAACAAAATACCCTTTATGGTTCATCTTGTTATCTAGACTGGCTGCAAAAAGAAACGCAATTACGTGTTCAGTTACAAACCTTATTAAACGCTCCTGACGCCACTGATATTGCCTTGGTGAAAAATACCTCAGAAGCCCTGTCCTTTGTCGCATATGGTCTGGACTGGCACTCTGGCGATAATATTGTTTCCAGTAACGAAGAATTTCCCTCTAACCGAATCGTCTGGCAATCTTTAAGCGAGCTAGGTGTTGAGTTTCGTGAAGCAGATTTAGCACAGGCCGCAACACCCGAAGATGCACTGTTTGCATTAGTGGATAAACAAACCCGATTAATAACGATTAGTTCTATCCAGTTTGCCAGTGGTTTACGCCTGGATATAGATAGAATTGGCCAGTTCTGTCAACAAAATAATATTCTTTTCTGTATAGATGCTATTCAAAGTCTCGGGGCTGTGCAATTTGATGTACAAAAATGCCAGGCTGATTTCGTTATGGCAGATGGCCATAAATGGATGCTAGGTCCCGAAGGTTTGGGAGTCTTTTATACCAGCCCTGCGTCTCGAGAAAAATTAAAGCTGACTCAATATGGCTGGCATATGATGGACAATACTCATAATTATGAAAATAAACCCTGGTCTATCCACCCGACAGCACAACGTTTTGAATGTGGCAGTCCTAATACACTGGGTATTCATGCATTATCTGCCAGCTTATCCTTATTACTAGAGACAGGAATGGAGACAGTTGAAAAGCAGGTTTTGGCCAATGCCCGCTATTTAATGGCAGCGATAAAATCACGCCCTTATTTACAGCTATTGACGGATGAAACAGCAAAATTACAATCAGGTATTGTTGTGTTTAAGCATAAGCAACTGAGTAAAGAAGCCTTATATGCGCATCTGCAGAAAAATCATGTTGTATGCGCAATGCGTGGCGAAGGTATTCGTTTTTCAGCACATTTTTATAATTCGACGCAAGAATTAGATAAAGCGATGCTATTAATTCCTGATTGAAAATAGCATCCGTAGGATGGGCAAAGGAGCGTTATCCCGTGCCCATCACTCATACAGTGTAAAAGATGGGCACGAAAAAGCCCTTTGCCCATCCTACAAGTCAAGTATACACAGGGCTTAAACAAAAAAAGTTACAGCTTAATAACATAGGTTAAAATAACGCCTCTAATCCAGGCAAATACAAGACAACATATTCACAATTATGACTCATCACTCTATTTCTACTAAACCCATCCCGACTAACGAAAGACTCATTATGGCTCTGGATTTCCCTAGCATACCTGAAGCACAGGCATTGGTTGAGGAGCTGGGTGATTCAGTCGTTTTTTATAAAGTGGGTATGGAAATATTTATGGCAGGAGACTATTTCGCATTTATTGAATGGCTAAAAGCCAGACACAAAAAAATATTTGTCGATTTAAAGTTTTTTGATATACCTGCTACTGTTGGCCGCGCTATAAAAGCACTGAGTAGTAAAGGCGTAGATATGGCGACGATTCATGGCAATGATTCGATTATGCAAGCAGCAGCTAAAGAAAAAGAGGATTTAAAAGTTCTGGCGGTCACGGCATTAACCAGTTTAGATCGAGGCGATCTGGACGATCTGGGGTTTCAATGTGATGTACAGCAGCTGGTTCTGTCACGCGCAAAACGGGCTTTAGCTATAGGCTGTGATGGTATTGTATCTTCCGGTTTAGAAGTACCGATGCTACGAGAAAATCTGGATCATAAATTATTAGTGATTACCCCCGGAGTTCGCCCCGTAGACAATCGAGTTGAAGATGACCAAAAACGTGTGGTCACTGTAGAACAGGCTTTCCAGAATGGTGCAGATTATATTGTGATTGGCCGTCCAATTCGTGATGCAGAAAACAGAAAACAAATGGCTGATAAAATTCAGGCACAAATTGCGTCTCAGTTTAAGTGCTAGATAAATACCTGACGTGAATTTTTAGCTGCATTTGTCGGGTTATAGTTTATAAATCGGGTCAGAGGGAGCCCCGCAGCTCCCGTCTGCCCACAGAACCGTGCGTACGGGTCCGTACACGGCTCCTCACGCAAGACGTATCCATTGAGAAACTTCAAACCAATGCTCTAACTTTCGGTCGGATCGTATTTCCTGCCCTTTCAGATTTATAAACCAACTGTTCGGATAAGCCCTCGTCACTGCTCGCGCATTGGAGAGTTGCCACCGTTTGTTGTTTGAAAAGACGGCTTTTGATGCTTGTTTTCGTGGTACGCCCCGTTTGACCAGTTTTCGATATAGATGCTGTTTTCTCTTTTGTTGATCGACTATTCGTGATCGTAGTCGTCGCCTGATATGGGCTTCGATTTTATTCAATTGTGAGGGGTAGTAAGTCAAACTGTAGTAATTTGACCAGCCCACATACCATTGATTGATCTCGTCCAGTGATGTATCCAGAGTCTGATGTGTACCTCGCGGTGTCAGTGCTTCGATTTTACTCATGGCTGTTTGCAGGGCTTTATGCGCAATGGCAATTGTCCCCTTAACCACGGTAAAACCTAAAAACTTTACCGCATCGGATTTAGCCACCTGGCTTTTCTCCTGATTCACTTTCAGTTTCAGCTTCTTTTCGATGAATTGGCTGACTTTTTCCATCACTCGATCTGCCGCTTTTTGCGATTTTACGAAGATATTACAGTCGTCCGCGTACCTGCAAAATTCCAGTCCACGTTTTTCCAATTCCTGATCCAGTTCATCCAGAACGATATTGCTCAGCAAGGGACTGAGTGAGCCCCCTTGCATTGCGCCTTCCTTGCTGGGGTTGACGATGCCATTGATCATGACGCCGCTACGCAACCTGTTTCCGACTAGGCGAAGTATCCGTTTGTCGGATATTTTCTCGCCCATTCGGGCTATCAGCCTGTCGTGATGGATTCTATCAAAAAACTTGGATAGATCTATATCCACCACGTAGGGCTTGCCACTGTTCACTATCTGTTGTGCCGCTTGTACCGCTTCGTGCTGGCTTCGCCCTGGGCGAAATCCATAGCTGTGCGGTGAAAAATGCGGATCAAAGACCGGTTCCAGCAGTAGCTTTAATATTGTTTGTACCACTCGATCCCGTACCGTCGGTATGCCGAGTAGTCGTACACCTTTGCCTCCCGGCTTGGCTATTTCTACTCGACGGACTGGCGAGGGTTGATAAGTCCAGTTTGCGAGTTCCTCTTGCAACTGACTTAGCTCTTCGTCTAAACGAGTTTCAAAGTCTGCAATGGTTATTCCGTCTATGCCGGGTTTACCTTTGTTTTTCTTTACCTGTTTAAAAGCGACGCCCAAGTATAAGGTTGAGCATAACTGGTCGAAAAGTCTGGGTTCCTCTATTAATAGGTCGTGTTCGTTCATTTCACTTTTTTTTCTTTCTTTTGCAATGGGCTTTCTTCAATCTCGCACAACCGATTCGTTCACTGTTTACGACGCGAATAGAGGGTTGTTCCTGTTAGGCTGATCTCAGTCCATCAGTTTATAATCAACGGCCATGGCCGCTTACGTGTTCCGCCCTTCACCTCCAACGTCCTGTTGCTGATTTGATGTTTTACCCTCCTTCATGTCACCATGAATTCATCGGCACCAAACTTTACGATTACTATGGCTTCATCTGAAAACCCTCGGTTCATAACGTCTACATTACTGTAGCGCTTAGGGCTTAAGGAGTCGCAGTTACTCCGACCCAAAGCCGACGGCTCTTCACTGGGTAAGATAGTCAACTATCTCTCGATCTACCTACCTTCAATACAACAACACGTTACGGTGAGAATATTGGACTTCGGTGGTCGCGGGCACCTTATCCCCTTGTTGCCGCCTTACGAAGGTTCACTTTCGTTTAGGTGATCGATTTGGCTAGAGCTTCCTTCAGATTCCGCATTGGCTCCCAATAACCGTGTTTCCCTGTTGGGTAGCTACCGGGAGTTTCTTTGGACACCCTTGCTTTCGCCTACTTTTTCCCTTCTCACAGGGCAAAGGCTGGACTTCCACCAGCTAGCTGACTATCATGCCAGTCACACCGCTCAGATTTCGACAAAACACCCGGCCTACGACTATGCGAAGGTCGGTGAACGTTACCCATCCGCTAAAGCTGCTTCGTTTCCTGTCTGCCCTCCAAGCAATGAATACTTACCTTGTAGTTACTGACTTGATGGGCCAGGGTATCAATCCAGTTACCTGTGATTGCTCCGGGGCGCCTCAGGTTTTTGGTTAGAACATAGCGAGATTCAGTTCCCGGTATAGAAAATCACCATTGCTGGAAATATTAAAGATATATACCAGCATATACTGGCAGTAGTTAAAGCTATAGACCATCACAGAAATATCCGCACAGGCTCTATTTTAATTGAAGAAATGGCTATTGCCGGGGAATAAAAGTCTATCTACCCATACAATCAGCTAGAGTAAAAAAACTTCAGCTTTTGTTAATACCAGCACCAGCAAAAGCTATTGCTCTCCTTTTATAACTACAATAAATCCTACTACCTGCCTTTCTTTACTTCATACGCATTGGTCACGGGCGATGTTTAGCACTTTAACAATATACTTTCGGCACAAATAGCAGAAATTAAAAAACAATTATGTGATCATGCATTAAATGGTACTATGATTTACATCTCAGGTTATTTACTTGGAAAACCGGCCTCGCTTACGAAAATTTTACTTAATAATCAAATAACTTAATGAGTCTCAAGCTATCTCTTTATTGCTTTGCGATAATAATGGCACCGACACTTAAAACTTCAAATGGAATAGCTGATATTAAACCGATCCAAGCTTTCGAGCATATCGAATACTTATTATGAATTTTTTAAGGCCTATAGTTTGGCGACCCATCAAATAAATCTGGTATAAATTTTATGTCTTTAGAAAAAAAGAACGTAACTGAAAAAAAGAAAAATGCTGCCATAGAAGAAAGCTTCAGATATATTTTTGAAAATTCACTCAACGAAATTTTTGTATTTGATGCAGAAACCTTTAAATTTATTAAAGCCAATCGAGGGGCCTGTAAAAATATCGGTTACACACAGGAAGAATTAACTCAACTTACACCAGTGGATATAAAGCCAGAAATGAACCTGGAAACGTTCGTTCAGCTTGTCGAACCACTACGAACCCGGGCTAAAGAAATTATCCAGTTCGAAACTATCCATCAGCGAAAAAATGGTAGCTCTTATTTTGTAGAAGTACACTTACAACTAACTCATTTTTTAACAAAACCTGCATTCATTGCCATTATTCTTGATATATCACGACGTAAAGAGGTTGAAAATCGATTGAATCTGGTTATTGACGGTGCTGAACTTGGATACTGGGACTGGAATTATGTCTCTGACGAACATTTTGTTAATGACCGCTGGTTGGAAATGTTAGGTCTGCAACGATCCCAGCTTGACAACCAGGTGGACGACTGGGCAAATCGCTTACATCCTGATGACCAACAGCGAGTACATAAAGTTATTGAACAAAGTATCAAGAGCAAAAAGCCTTATACCGTTGAATTTAGGATACGTCATCAGCAAGGGCACTGGACATGGATTCAGGGTTCAGGCGCTGTCGTTGCCTATGATATAGATAATCATTCAGCCTTAAGATTATGTGGAACACATCAGGATATATCGCTTCGCAAACAAAATGAAGAACAGATCAAAAAACTTTTACAGGCAGTTGAGCAGAGCCCTAGCCTTGTCATTATTACTGACACGACCGGAAATATCGAATATGTTAATTCTAAAATCCTCGAGTTAACGGGATATTTTGCTGACGAAGTAATCGGTAAAAACATATGTATCTTAAGCTCAGGAAAAACCACTATTAATGATTACAGAGAACTATGGAACACTCTTAAATCGGGAAAAAACTGGCGAGGAATACTACAGAATAAAAAGAAAAATGGAGACCTTTACTGGTCTCAGGAGTCATTTGCCCCCATTAAGGATAGCAATGACCAAGTATCACATTTTATTGCTATTCAAGAAGACATTACAGAAGCAAAGAAACTTTCAGAACAGTTAAATTATCAAGCATCGCATGACCCCTTGACTGACTTGATCAATCGACGGGAATTTGAAAACCGCATTAACAGGGTCATTGCAACCGCTAAAACTACTAATAGTGTACATGTTTTATGCTATCTGGATTTAGACCACTTTAAAATTATTAATGATACATGCACTCACATTGCCGGTGATGAACTGTTGAAGCAATTCGCTAAAATTTTAAAGAACACTTTTCGCTACAGAGATACAGTAGGTCGCTTAGGGGGAGATGAGTTTGCCATTCTGTTAGAGCACTGTTCGCTTCAACAGGCTGAATTACATGCTCAAGAATTATTAACCAAGATCAGTAACTTTCAATTTTATTGGGATAATAAAAATTTTCGTATTGGTGTCAGTATTGGCATTACAGATATAACAACAAACACCAAGAGTTTATCTGATTTATTGTCTAATGCAGATATCGCCTGTTACTCAGCAAAAAATGCCGGTAGAAACTGTACACATATCTATCAAAAAACGGATAGCATTTTAGCTTCAAATCGAAAAGAACTACAATGGATTAGTAAAATAAATCAGGCACTTAATGAAAACCTGTTTACCTTATATGTACAGCCTATTTATCAATTAAATACGACTAATAGCCCTGACCATTATGAAGTGTTAATACGCATGCAAGACACTAATGGCGATATTATTCTCCCCGGAGCATTTTTACCGGCAGTAGAAAGATTTAACCTTTCATTACAGCTAGATCAATGGGTGATCAGAGCTGTATTTAACTGGATTAAACAAACAACTGAAAAAGATATTAATGTACCCTTTTTATCAATTAATCTTTCTGGAAAAAATCTAGGCAATAAACACTTGCTGTATTTTATTCATGAACAGCTAAATAACAATTCTCACTTATTCGCTAATAAAATCTGTTTTGAAATTACAGAAACAGCTGCAATCAATAAATTAATTGATGCACAAGATTTTATTTCAGAATTAAGCCAACGTGGTGTCAAATTTTCTCTCGATGATTTCGGCAGTGGCTTGTCATCATTTGATTATTTAAAAAATCTTCCGGTAGATTACCTTAAAATTGACGGGCAGTTTGTCAAAAATATTGAAGATGATGCAGTAGCTTTTGCTCTGGTTAAATCAATTAATGAAATTGGGCATATCATGGGAAAAAAAACAATTGCGGAGTTTGTTGAGAATGAAGAAGTCTTAAAAAAATTATCTGAACTTAATATTGATTATGTTCAGGGCTATTATATTGGTAAGCCCGAACCGCTTGATCAATTTCTTAGTTTGGAGTAATAAGCGCGCCACTATTTTTCGCGAAACCTGCGACGGGTTCCTTCCGGTCTCCGCAGCGAAAAACTACGTGGTAACTATTGCCTTCGGCAGCCCGCTTCCGTACTGCTTCGCCATACCACCGCAAGCTCGGTAATGGCTTCGCAGTACTACTACAAATAACTTGACGCCGTTTCGGAATGCCTTGTATTTTGTCTCCACCTTCACTATCGCTATGATCACGACCCCCAGGCTTCCTAAGGCTACGCGGGGGCGGCGAACCACTCATTAACCAAAGCTACTTCATTTCCTGTCCGCCTTCAGGGAGTATTTAGGTTTATCAGGATAAAGTTTTCCATCATTATTTTTCTTGTCGCTGCAATTTATTAGAGGTCTTATTTTATCATTGTTAGGCTGTTAAATCCGCAGACTCCTGGACAAATATTTCTCCAAAGCTGTGAAGTATAACCCTATTTACTATGCCGTTCGAGTTCCTAATAAATAGCATATAGAGCCGCTTAAGTTGTGACATACAATAAAAGTTTTTAATGTCTGTATTCATCAATAAACTCATAGTGTAGTATTAGTACTAAACTCAATATAAACCGGCTATCATTTGATAATGAAAATAGACATGAACCCTTTATCAGAATTAGATCATTATTTTCAGCAAGTGCAGAATATCATTCTCGACCGACAGGATCCGATCAGTGGACTATTACCAGCAAGTACAGCAATAACAGCTCATGGTGACTATACAGATGCCTGGGTACGTGACAATGTTTATAGTATTCTTGCCGCCTGGGGGCTTGCACTAGCCTATCGTCGTAGTGCTGATAGTATAGGAAGAACCTATATCCTTGAACAAAGTGTGGTTAAATTAATGCGTGGTTTGTTAGTCGCTATGATGCGCCAGGCACATAAAGTCGAGCGTTTCAAACACACTCAAGACCCTCTTGATGCCTTGCATGCCAAATATGACACCCACACCGGAGAGATAGTAGTAGGCGACCATGAATGGGGGCATTTACAACTCGATGCAACATCACTTTTCTTATTGATGTTAGCGCAAATGACTGCATCTGGTCTGCGTATCGTTTTCACCATAGATGAAGTAAATTTCATACAAAACCTTGTGCATTATATTGCACGTGCCTATCGTACTCCCGATTACGGTATCTGGGAGCGGGGTAATAAAAGTAACCATGGTATTGCCGAATTAAATGCCAGTTCCGTTGGTATGGCTAAAGCCGCACTTGAAGCCATGTCAGGATTTAATCTATTTGGCAAGGATGGTGGTCAGTCTTCTAAAATTCACGTGCTCAGCGATGAAATTGCGCGCTCCAGGATTGCACTGGAAGCTTTATTACCGCGCGAATCAATTTCCAAAGAAGTCGATTCAGCAGTTCTAAGTGTGATTGGTTTCCCCGCATTTGCCGTTGATGATCCAGATTTGTTACAAAAAACTGAACAGCTTATCTGTGAAAAACTTCAAGGTAAATATGGCTGTAAACGTTTTTTGCGCGATGGTCATCAAGTAGTTATTGAAGACAGTCACCGTATGCACTATGAAGCCCATGAACTAAAGCAGTTCATGGATATTGAATGTGAATGGCCCTTGTTTTTTAGCTATTTACTACTCAATAAACTGTTTGCCGGCGATACCGATAAAGCCCGGGAATATCGTAATAAACTAAAAGGACTCCTGGTTGAACAAAATGGTCAGCTATTGCTACCAGAATTGTACATCGTGCCTGAAGATAAAATAGAAGCCGAACGCAAGAATCCGCACAGTCAGGAACGGGTACCCAATGAAAATGTGCCCTTAGTATGGGCTCAAAGCCTGTTTATTCTTGGAGAAATGCTCCAGGATGGTTTACTGGAATTCAGTGACATTGACCCATTAGGGCGTAGTAACTTTATGGGTCGTAATCAAAAAACAGACCTAAAAATCCAGTTGACGCTACTTGCGGAAGACCCGGAGGTACAAAGCAAGCTGGCTAAATTGGGCATTAATACCCAAACAATTGATCAGATTGCCCCTATTCAAATTAGAGAATCCAGCGACCTGGCTGCTGCATTCACTCAAGTAGGACGCAATAAGCGGCTGGGTTTAAGTGGCAGACCCAATAAGCAAATTCGTGCCCTGGGAACATCCCTGCTCTATAAACTTGGTGATCAACAGTTTGTGTTTTTACCACAGTTTTTAAACCAGCGTGGTTTTTATCTCATGCTGGACATTCCTTTACTTGTCGAGCGTCTACGCCTGGAGCTGGGGTATATCTATCAACATTGGGACCGTCCAGGAAAACCACTAGTCACTATCGTTATCAAACACAATATGCTGGACAATGACGGACATCAATTATTAGTAGACTTTATGCAGGAATTAAAACAAGGAGAAATTCTTGGTGTCCCTGTTCAACTAGGTAATATGCACGAGTTCATCACCACAACCGGTCTTGAAACCATTAACTATCTACATGACTTCCACTTTTCCGAAAAAAGCGAGCCAAACGAAATTCGCCCATGTTGCATCTTATTACCGGTAGACCTGACAAAAACCGAAGCAGTAATGCCGCAAGCTATAAATGACTGGAATAAGTTAACTGACGATACACTGATAAAACTGCTTACCAATAGTACCAATCTGTATGCACAACATGAAATTCTCAATTTATTGTATTGTCGGCATGGGCTCGATTTTGAAATAAGCTTACCCGAAGCAAACGACCTTCGATATCATCTGCGTGATGTGTTTGAGGAAATCTATACTTTGGCTGGGAACCTGAATGAATGGAGTCTGGTGCGACATTGTGCCGGTTTACTAAATAAACACGATGCGAACCTGGAGCAAGCAGCGACGGATATCTTAGTGCGCCAGAAAAGTCTTAGTGTTGGCCGTGAATACAGTAATAAGGCTACCTTCCAACGCCCAGCTAATGCACACGAGATACTGGAAAGAATTCGCACCTTCAATAGCCCCAATGTTTACGTTCATATTATCATTCAGGAATTAATAATCTATCTGGGTATTTTGATTAAATCCAACCCGGAGTTATTTAACGATATGCATACTGTTAGAGTCGGGCATATTATGCAATTAATTATAATTCGTCTACAGCGGCAACAGAAATGTAACCTGGGTGAAGCTTTCGATGCATTAGTAGCGCTCCCACCCCATACCATTGAATTAAAGGTAAAAGAAACCCTGGCCGATTACCAGAACTCGGAATCTCAATTAAACATGAGTGAATCATTACGCTATGAAGGCCAGATTAAAAACCTGGATAGTGCCCGTTTTTCAGAGCAAATCGACCCTAAAGATCGAGGCAGAGCTGGGGATTGGCACGAATGGCGCGAACAACAAGGCAGTATAGGGCGTCAAACAGAGTCATTTTTTGCTGATGTCTGGGAAGTACTGCACCATTGTAAAGGTTTAATCATCAGTGAGAAATTGAATAAGCAACGGCGCCTGGATAGCGAGCATATACTCGCCGAAATGACGGATAAAGAAAAAAGCTTTGTTCTGTTGATCAACCACCGGCTGGATAAAGTTCAGTCTCCTGACTACCGGCAATTAACAGTAGAAACGCTACATGCTTTGGCATCTATTTTCAGAGATAACCCGGATTTACAAGTCGAAGATACTTTAATGACCGACACTCTGATTTATCATGCTGTGCGCCTTACCTGGCTAGATAAACATCCAGAACGAGAGGCTCAATATGAACTGGATCACGCCTTATCATGGCAAGGATTTTATCAACTACCTCCGCATGAAGTAGCCAATGGAATTATCGACGGATTAAAGTACTTATTAGCAACAAACAACGAAATACCAGGAGCTTAACAATGATATTAGCAGGTGATATTGGTGGTACAAAAACTGTTTTAGCCTTATTCGCAAAAAATAATCAGGGCACATTACAATGTGAATTTGAACAGACATTTGCCAGTAATGACTATCCTCAATTCGATGATATTCTAACAATTTTCATAAAATCCGACACCACAATAGATGCAGCCTGTTTAGGTATTGCCGGTCCAATCGTAGATCAGCGTTGCCAGACCACAAACTTGCCCTGGATAATCGATGCCCGGGAACTTTCTGCAAAATTCGGCACCAAAAAGGTGAAGCTGTTAAATGACCTTGAAGCCATGGCGATCGGCATGTTAAATAGTCCTGCTGAAGATCTGCTCGAACTTAATCCACAGGCACAAATTAAAACCGGCAATATTGCCGTTATCGCTGCAGGAACAGGCCTAGGGCAGGCGGTTCTTTATTGGGATGGGCAACAACATCAACCGATTGCTACCGAGGGCGGGCATTGTGATTTTGCCCCGCAAACACTACAACAAGACCGTTTTCTTTGTTATCTGCGCAAAAAGTTTAATGGCCACGTTAGCTGGGAGCGCGTTCTTTCTGGAGATGGCTTCGGCTATCTGTATGATTTTCTGCTTGATATAGGCTTCGGGCCCGCCTGCCTGGCGGTACCAACAGCGAATGATGTCAGCAGCTATGCCGGCGATAGAAATGCGATCATTTCCCGTCTGGGGATTAATCATGAAGATCCTCTCTGTGTTGAAGCAGTACGCTTATTTGCTGAGCTTTATGCTGCAGAAGCTGGCAACCTGGCCTTGAAATGTTTATCAACAGGGGGAGTGTATATTGGCGGTGGTATCGGCCCTAAAATCCGCTCTGCTCTGGAGAACGAAAAGTTCTTAAGTGCTTTTACTAACAAAGGTCGCTTTAAAAATTTACTTAGCCAGATGTCGATCAAGCTATCGCTGAACCCGAACACTCCCCTTATAGGCGCTGCTAATTATTTCTCTGATTAGCTATTTTTAAACTAAACCACGCATGCAAATATCTTGATGATCTGTTGTTTGTTTACGATGTATTAAGCAATGTAACTGACATTCCATTGAATAACTCTAGAAATAATCCTGATTACTTTACTGGCTTTAGGTAGATAAAGTCCGATCCGTCATGCTTTAAAAGTCGAAAAATACCAGGCAAAACGACTAACCCAATCAGCAGGGTTGCAGCGCCTAATGCGACTAATAGCAGACTAGCATGATTGGAAAATAACTTCATTCCTACACCATATGCAATTGCCGAAGCCAGAATAAAAATCCAGTTAAACCAGTTGACGGCCGCAAATACACGCCCTTTTTCACTGTGAGAAGGACGTGCCTGGATAAATGTTAGCAAAGGCACTGAAAAAAAACCGGCTGCTGCCCCCAGCAACAAAAACAAGCCAAAAGTTGCTGCGCGTACTGATGCAGCCGCTACTGGAATAATGTTAGCTACTGCCAATAACTGAGGCGAATCTTTGAGTTGATTAAAAGACTGGATATCTTCTGCAGTAGGGCTATATACTGGAATCAGCGACAAACTCAGAAGACATATAACCAGCATAATCAACGCCGGGATCACCAAACCTACACGTACTTTACCCATGGAAAAACGACCGACCAACACGCTCCCGATTGCGATACCCAGTGATGTAATGGCAACCATCATACTGGTTTCAAAATTACTCAAACCTAATTGAAAACGGCCAAATGCATTGATGGATGTCAAGGTCACACCGCCAACGAACCAGAACCATGAATACAGAAAAATAATTCTCATCAGTAACGGGTCGCCACGAAAAATACTGCTTAATGTCGGTAATACACTGATAAATGATTTAGCCGATAAACGCCTCTGAGCATCTGCAGGAGGATTCCGGGCAATGCCCAATGAAGTCAATGTTCCTAGCAGCGCAATAGCGACAGTAAGCAGTCCAGCCAGATACATCCGCCCAGAAAGCAGATCTGCAAGTATGCCCGCAACTGCCACACCGAATATTATCGCCAAAAATGTGGTCATTTGTGTCATCCCCGTTGCCGAGGCAAGATCATAGGGACGCACCAGTTCCGGAAGGCCGCCATATTTAGGCGGACCAAAAAAAGCACTTTGTGACCCTAGAAGAAAAGCTACACCAGCAAGCATGCAAAGATAAAAAGGGGCTTCTTTAGCATCTGAGCTACCGACAGTGATCATCAGGAATGCCCCTACACCCAGTAACGCAATAATGACCTCTGCAATCTTGCAAATAACCATCAAACGGCCTTTGCTAAAGCGATCAGAGAGATCGCCAGCCAGTCCCGAAAAGAGTAAAAAAGGCAATGCAAACAAAAACTGCACCACCGCCTGATACTCTACATCCGCCAAGGTATAGCCCACCCCTAATAACAAAACTAACTGTTTGAAAACATTATCGTTGAAGGCCCCTAGAGCCTGGGTACCCAGAAAGCTGAGAAATGACCTGTTTTTAAAAGGTAGCGCGGGCAAATCGTCCCGTTTAATTTGAGATGCTGGAGATATAAAGTCATGCTCAGCTAATACTTGCTTAGTCATTGTTATTGATTCCTTTACAGTCATGCGTATTAAATATGTTGAAATCAGTAAATCCAGAATATCCTTTCTGATTACGATTCAAAAATAAGTGTTTATTAGCGGACTTACGTCCATTCCTACTCATGTCTTGAATGTGTTTAATACTGAACGTATTTCCTAACAAATAAACCTATACTTCGATCTTAGTCCGGAGCATCAACAAGCAAGTCTACGCTAACTTGCATATTGGATAAACTAGCGCCGGCACCAAACTGATGAAACACTGATACATCAGCAGCATCGCGCCCATATGCAATGGCTACTCGGCCACCATGAATCACATTTTGTGTTGGATCAAAGGTATACCAGCGGTCACCCACATAGGCTTCGAACCATGCGTGCATGTCCATAGGCTGAAGACCATAAAGATAGCCTACAACCAAACGAGCAGGGATACTAATACTGCGGCACAACGCTATGCCCAGATGCGCTAAATCGCGACATACACCTTCGCAACGAACATTAACCTCTTGCGCAGAAATAGGTAGATTACTCGAACCAGGCGTATAGCGTATAAAATGTCTAACCCATTGGTCAATACTAGCCACCTGATCATAACCAGGCAATACTTCAGCGGTAATCTCGCGAGCAAGATCGCCAAACCTGTCTGACTCGCAATATCGGCTAGGCAATAAATGGGTAAGTACGAACTCCGGAAGATTTTGAACTTCTACAAACTGCGCACCCGGTGCTTTATCCACTTCATCCGCTGTCATAACTTCTGCCGAGGTATGAATGGCAAACTGTCCAATCGGCGCTACCAGGCGCTGACAAAGGTTGCCAAAGATATCGGTATATTCCACCACGGGAACGCTGGGCGTAAGAGTATAGGATTCACGCGCGACCCACTGCTGTACTCCGCTGCGCGGGCGCAACATTAACACCAAAGGAGTCCTTGCCTCCAAATCGAAATCAAGTTTACAACCCATTTTAATCCACATTATAAATATAACTCCGTAATAAGAAAATTATTAAGCTGTATCAGGGTATCCCATTTACGCATACATCAACGGGCTAATCCAGTACCTGCTTTTAAAAGGTCAATCTATACCTCATCTTCGGGAATTTCATCATGCAATGCAAGGCTTTGCTCCAAAACCTGTTGACGCATTTTTTTGCGTAACTTAGCCGCTTCATATAAACGTTTATCAACTGCGGTCGCGATTATTAGCGGTGTTACCTGTTTGGGTTTGCCGTTTTCATCCACCGCAACCATGGTAAAAAAGCAGGAAATAGTATTGCGCTGCTCATGACTGGTCAGGTTTTCGGCAACCACTTTAATGCCGATTTCCATAGAGCTGGTGCCAACATAATTAACATGTGCATATAAAGTCACTAACTCGCCAACTTTAATATGCTGTGTAAAAAACACTTGATCCAGAGATGCCGTCACGACATAGCTTCTGCTATATTTTGCCGCACAAGCATAAGCAACCTGGTCTAAAAGTTTTAGCATTGCTCCTCCATGTACCACACCGGCAAAATTTGCCATATCGGGTGTCATCAGTAAACACATAGTCAGTGATTTTTCTGGTTGGTTCATAGTCTGCCTAGTTTGTATAGTTTGTATTCTTTTACCGTTAGTAATTATCAGGGAACTACTATCAATCATTATCTCAGTTTATTCATTAGATTATACTGTTCATGCCAATTATACTTCGAACGGCCATGAATGCCGATTTCAATCGGCTGACACAGCACGATATTTATTCACAATTGTGACCGCATGAAGTATAGCTACAAATCCTAACTTTTGATCTCACAGCATAGAATTAAATATTAGCTATATCCCTTCTTTCGGCTGAAGTGTCAGATAAGCCTGGTGTTACTGTCATTCCATACTTTAATTTAAGTTCACTCTTTGTCACAGAATTGAAATATTCTTTTGTTATGTTTGCTAACTTGCTCATAAACTTACCCTAACAACCAAACTAATATGCTTAGCAAAATACCAAAACTCAGTTTATTTTTTGGCGTTCTTCTACTCGCCATGACCAGTTACTTTCTTATGTGGGGCATGGATTACGTCAACCACAATCACGTGACTATTTTCGTATTAGCGACAATATTTGGCATTTTTATGGCATTTAATATTGGTGGTAACGATGTCGCTAACTCATTTGGTACCAGTGTCGGCGCAGGCACGCTTACTATTCCACAAGCATTGGCCATTGCTGCAATTTTTGAAGTGAGTGGTGCAATGATTGCTGGTGGAGAAGTGACTAAAACCATCCGCAAAGGCATCGTAGATTTATCGACGATTGCCATCGAACCCATGCAATTCGTGTATATCATGATGTCGGCATTGCTTGCCGCCGCAATGTGGTTACTATTCGCAACTAGAAAAGGATACCCCGTTTCAACCACTCATTCCATTATAGGCGGCGTTGTTGGTAGTTCAATTACTTTAGGCTTTATCTTAAATGGAGCAGAAACAGCCTTCTCTCTGGTCCAGTGGAGTAAAATCGGCACAATTGCACTTTCATGGGTTATTTCCCCGCTACTCGGTGGAGCGGTTTCCTATGTCCTGTTTGCAATGATAAAAAAGCATATTCTTAATTACAATGATGAATCCGATAAAAAACTAAAAGACATTCATAAAGAGAAAAAAAGCTCAAAAAAGTGCATAAAACAGCCATAGAAAGAATGACTGAAATCCAACAAATGGCTTATAACGGTGCACTCGCACGTGATGCTGGCTTAAGGAATGAAGAGGACTTTGACCCTGACGAGCTAGAAACGGATTACTATATAGATATTCATAATCTTAATGCAAAAAAAGAAGACCTTGCCGCTCATAGAGCGCTAGAAACTTATGTTCCCATTATTGCCGCTTTAGGTTCTATGGTGATCTCTGCCATGCTAATCTTCAAAGGCTTAAAGAATATGCACCTTGAATTATCGACGCTCAATAACTTATTGATAATGCTGATGATTGCCGCGTCTATCTGGATGGCGACCTATATATTTGCCAAAACACTCAAAGGTCACTCTCTCAATAAATCAACTTTTTTATTGTTTAGCTGGATGCAGGTTTTTACTGCATCAGGCTTTGCATTCAGTCACGGCGCTAACGACATTGCCAATGCTATCGGCCCTTTCGCGGCTATTTTAGATGTATTACGTACTGGCGAAATGGGTTCATCGGCTGCGGTTCCACCCATCGCCATGCTGACTTTTGGTGTTGCGCTAATCTCTGGGCTTTGGTTTATTGGTAAAGAAGTTATCGCGACAGTAGGTCACAACTTGACTGAGATGCACCCTGCTTCTGGATTCTCAGCTGAACTTGCTGCTGCTGCCGTGGTATTGCTTGCTTCAATGTTCGGTATCCCTGTTTCCAGTACGCATATTCTTATTGGTGCTATTATGGGAATTGGTTTGGTTAATAAACAAGCGAACTGGGATTTAATGAAACCGATTGCACTGGCATGGGTCATTACTCTACCGGCAGCAGCAATTTTAAGCTCGCTTGTCTTTCTTGCTTTAGCTAATATTTTTTAGGTGTCATTCTCACCTACTTTTTGTAAGGAGCGAATTGCTGGCTGAAGGCCGTCTTGCGCCCTGAAATCAAGATAAGCAAATATGTGTCGCTCTATATAACCCTGGAGTTCCAAGTTGCCAGAAGATATTTTGTGCATGAAGTAAAAAACCGCTTGATCGGCAAGTGGCTTGTGAGCTTACGACAGCCTGGCTCACACTCGTTTGCCTGACCTATCAAGATTTCACCTTTGGCTGTGTCATTTCAGCCGCAATGATGCTTAACCTATTGGTGGCTGCGATTGCCGGAATCAGTATTCCTCTAGTACAATAAAAAATGGCTAAAGATCCTGATTACTTTTATTACCGATACCTTGGATTTTTTAATTTTTTAGGACTAGATACCTACTTTTTATTTGTGAAACAAACATAGACGACTTCAATAATTAAAAGTAGGTGTAAAATACATTGATTGGTTTACGTGTAAAGACAAAATACATTATGAATACATTGCTTAATTTTCGATTATCCTGGTTTTTGATTTGTTTATACTGTTTAACTGCCGCACACGCTGAAGATCAAAACAGCGCAACTCCAGTTTCCTGGCAGGAATTTAAGTCAGATGATGGACACTTTTCAATCGAGTTCCCCACAGCACCGAAAATCAAGAAAAACACTCAAGAGTCAGTTATTGGCGATGTGATCAATCATGTTTTTGAATCGAAAACTGGCATAGGGATATTCAGCCTGGATTATTCAGACATCCCCGGTTTTGCTGTTTCCTTTACCGGTAATGACAAGATATACAGCCAAGCAACTGAGACATTATTAAAAAAAACATTCGGCAAGATACAATCGAGTACAGACATTAAATACCAAAACCATTCTGGCAAACATCTGATTTACGATATCCAACAGACATCCGACAAACCAGAGTTTGATGGACAAACCTATCTATTCCTTATCGAAAAGCGTTTGTATGTGATCAATGCAATCGCGCCGGCAGCTACATCCATGTCCCATATCAAGTATTTCCTGAATAGTGTGCGCTTTTATTAGAAAAGCGACTTCATACTCAAACACTCTATAGATAGCTGATCAGCGAGCTGGTACTAAACAAATAAAACCTTGCCAGATAGCCAAAATGATCGGAAACAACTGGAAAAAATCTATGATTGAAAATTACCTCCAGTGAGGTAATCTTTATCTGACTGTCATGCCGTTTAAAAATATAATCTATGCGTTTTGGCGGACTATTATACCAACCATCAATATGTCCTTGAAAACTAGGTTCATAAAAACGTTGTGGATGCATCTGAAAGAACTGATCCACATATTCCTGATTCCCGACAATATAATTATAAGCGTCTTCTCCAGCAGGTGCATTAAAATCACCCACTAGTAAATCAGCTCTAAAACCAAAATTCATACGTGAATAAATCAGATTTTTCAGCCGATTATATTCTTCGTAGAAACCATGATTCGACCAGCTTAAATGCACATTGGATATATGAACCAGTCCATACCATGGCACGTCGATACCTGTCAGAGTGACATTGCGCGACATATAATTATCTTTGCTCTGGTCATTAGAAACATAAGCGGAATGCTGGTGCTGCATAGGATAACGACTTAGAATTGCCGTGCCTTCTCGCCAACGATCAAAACCAATATGGCTCCAGTCCTGATGTATATGATAGTAATTCCCCCAACTACGTAATTTCTGAGTAATACGATAAGCCATATTCGACGGCGACTCCCCGTAAGGGTGAGTTATCGGATCGTGCATATATTCACCGACTTCCTGAAAGCAGATAACATCAATCCTTAACTGGGCTATAGCTTCAGCAATTATATGTACTTCACGTTCATGATGATGCATGGTATCGAACGGGCAATGCCGAGAATGCTGGTGATAGGTATGTAAGTTTAAGGTTAGCAGGGAGAGTTCCATGGTTTCTTACAGTTATTATTTAATTTCCACTGGATTACTTGCATACTTAGATTCAACTAACGAGTGCAATTCATTTTTAAGGACTATGTACCTTCTTTCCAGGACGTTACAAAAGTCATCTGCTCCGGCGTTATGCAGTCAATGTTGATACCCATAGCTGCCAGCTTTATTGTGGCAACTTGTTGATCAATATCGGTTGGCACAGGATGGTTATTTTCATACATAGACTTTGCTCAGTGAATTTTGCGGGAGCCAGGAAGGACATTATCGGCGCAATCTGTTTCATGTTTGCCGGTGAGCGGTACAAAGCTGACACCAAGAATAGATTGGGTCTCGATTTCGCCGTTTGCCTTTTTTTCGACAAGCATCAACTCCTGATAACTATTAGGGAAACCAAGCGGGATAACCATTCGTGCTCCAACTTTTAGCTGTTCAATGAGTGAAGGCGGAATACAGGGGGCCGCGGCAGTGACTATAATGCCGTCATAAGGTGCATGTTCTGGCCAACCGAAATAACCATCTCCTGTGCGCAGGCTTATGTTAGTGTAACCTAGTTTGTTGAGTCGATTGAGCGCCTTTGCAGCCAGACTTTCTATAATTTCAACACTATAAACCTGTTGCACCATACGGGACAAGACAGCGGTCTGATAACCGGAACCAGTTCCGATTTCAAGAATACTGTCACTAGGTTTTGTATTCAATAAGTCGCTCATCAGGGCAACTATATAAGGTTGGGAAATGGTCTGCCCAGAGCCGATGGGGACCGGGCCGTTTTCATAGGCACGGTAATGCAACTCGCGAGGGATAAATTCATACCTCGGAACCTGTTGAATAGCGGCCTTAACCCTGGTATCCATTGCATTTTTGCCTATGTACATACGGGTTAGTTTGAACTCCATTTCAATATCGTCCAGCATGCGTTGCAGATCGTTCATGCATCATTCTCCGTAATGCTATAGGTACTCTAAATGCCGGTGTCTCCGGTGAATTTAAATTAACTCAAGATATTTTCTATTACGCATTCCATCATAACGCAGAGTTTTTTCAAATGTAAGCTTTACTAATGACCTTAAGAAGAGAATCATTAGAAGATCAGAAAAAGATATTACTGCAAATCAAAAAAAGGTGGACGAAATGAAAGCAATGGTATTAAAAAATCTTTGTAATCTTAAAGAAAATCAGACTCCGCTTGAGATTCTGGAGCTCCCTGTTCCCGTTCCTGCCGAAAACGAAATTTTACTGAAAGTCTCAACTTGTGGTGTCTGTCATACAGAACTGGATGAAATTGAGGGACGAACCCCTCCCCCGAAATTACCAGTAGTTCCCGGGCATCAAGTGGTTGGCCGGGTTGAGGCTATAGGTACAAAGGTTACCACTTTTAAAACGGGTGACAGAGTGGGTGTCGCCTGGATTTTTTCTGCCTGTGGAAAATGTAAGTTTTGTCTGTCAGGCCATGAAAACCTGTGTAGAGATTTTAAGGCAACCGGGCGTGACGCCAATGGCGGCTATGCTCAATATATGGTCGTTGCAGCGCATTTCGCTTATGCAATACCGAAATTCTTTTCTGCTGAATGCGCTGCTCCCTTACTGTGTGCCGGTGCAATTGGTTACCGATCATTATGTTTAACGGGATTACAGAATGGACAGCGTCTCGGTTTAACCGGATTTGGTGCTTCAGGGCATCTGGTTTTAAAGATGGTAAAACACAGCTATCCGAACAGCGAAGTTTTTGTTTTTGCCAGAAATGCTGCAGAAAGGACATTTGCCCTGAGCCTGGGTGCTGTATGGGCTGGAGATACCACAGAAAAGGCACCGAGTAAACTGGATTGTATTATTGATACCACACCGGCATGGGAACCCGTAGTTGAGGCATTGGCTAATCTGGATTCTGGAGGAAGACTGGTAATTAATGCGATTCGTAAAGAAGGCGATAAACAAAGTTTACTGGATCTGGATTATCCTCTGCATCTTTGGCAGGAGAAAGAAATAAAAAGTGTCGCTAACATTACCCGCCGTGATGTTAACGAATTTCTCAACCTGGCTGCTGCAATGGAACTCAAACCTGAAGTTCAGGTGTTTGCATTGGAACAGGCTAACGAGGCATTGCTCGAGCTGAAGAATCAGAAGATTCGTGGCGCCAAGGTACTGAAAATAGAATGAATTCGTTTGTTGATAGGCACTATTCGATTCGCAGAATTTTCGTGCACACGAATACCTGCCTTTTCTGAACAAATCTTATATTGCAAAATGACTTGGGGCATCCGGAAAGCAGAGCATTCCAATCAAGGGTTTATAGAGATATAACTATCTATACTCCATGCAGAACCACTTAATTGATCGAATTTATTTGGCAGACTACGATCAAATATTGAATATTTTTCTATACGAAACTTTACACAAAAGTACACAAAATGATTTTAAGCGCGTACTTATTAAGGGATCTCATATCCATATGAGCGGAGATTTTGCAGTTCGTGCAAAAGTCTCTTAATGTATAATATCGCAAATATATTTTGGCTACGACTAGCTTAAACTAACGACTAATACATATTATGCATGCCGACTGGATAGCTTACCTGAATACACTGAATTTATTAACCCACACTCCGCCCGACAAGCAGGCTGTATTAGCTCCTCTCACACATTTAGCAGTTTTAACGGTTTCAGGTAAAGATGCGGCCAGTTTTTTACAAGGGCAGACTACTTGCGATATTAAGGCATTAACAGAATCCAGGCCCGTTTTAGGTGCTTACTGTAATGCCAAAGGCCGTGCTATCAGTACCTTTATTGTTATTAAGCGGCAAGAATCATTTCTGCTTATTCTCACTTGCGATTTACTTGATAGCGTTAGAAAAAAACTACAAATGTATGTCTTGCGTGCTGACGTGCAATTAACCGATCATAGTGATGATTTGTGCATTAGCGGCACCGCTAATATCGAAGTAACTCCGCAAGATAATTTATATACTTACCCTCAGCTTGATAACGGTTTCCTGTTTATCGGCAACCTTGAAGAAACACGCTTATTCTGGTCTGAAATAACACAACGGCAGCCTTTAAGCCTGGTTAATTCAAGTGCCTGGTTGGGGCTGGATATTCAGGCAGGCATACCCTGGTTGTACGCACAAACCAGTGAAGAATTTGTCCCGCAAATGCTTAATCTGGATAAATTAGGCGCTATAAGCTTTAATAAAGGTTGCTATACCGGCCAGGAGATCGTTGCCCGTACGCATTATTTAGGAAAAAATAAACGTGCCATGTATCAGGCTCACTGTCTAACTACTCGTGATATTGTCCCTGGCTGTACGGTTATCGACGATCAGGATGCCGTATTAGGCACTGTGGTATTGGCCGCAGCGCATGACAATGTAACTCAACTACTTGTCGTACTCAAAGACCAGGCTGCAGAAACAAAAATTCTCCAGCTTAATAATCAAAGCCACGATAAAATCACGCTCAATGTAATAAGTCACGACCAAAGCCACATTATGGAACACGAGTAACGTTAATGAACCCAGAAATTGCACGCCGCTTCAGGCGCTTAGGTACACTCACAATTTTCGCAGTCTACTTTGTTATATTAGTAGGCGGTATCGTCCGTGCTTCAGGCGCAGGCATGGGGTGTCCTGACTGGCCTACTTGCTTTGGCCAACTGATTCCGCCGACTAGCGTAGCTGAATTACCTGATAATTATCATGAAATTTATGCCGTTGGTTATGCCAATACCGACTTTAATGTCATCAAAACCTGGACCGAATACCTTAACCGCCTTACTGGCGTTACGATTGGTTTTTTGATTTTTTTAACCCTTTGGGCATCTCGCGCCTATCTGAAAACAGATAAGCAGGTGTTTTATTTATCCTTAGCCGTATTCCTGTTAGTCGGCTTTCAGGGCTGGTTAGGTTCTGTGGTGGTAAAAACACACTTGCACCCCTTAATGATAACTGCACATATGCTACTCGCTCTGTTCATAGTCGCCTTATTAATCTATGCCATTGCGCGTTCGCAAAATGATTTATTACGCCGGATTGATATCTCTGAATTACCAGCTAAATTCAAAACTGTTTTGCTTGTAGCTATGGGCTTTACCTTGTTACAAGTGGGTATGGGAACACAGGTCAGAGAAGCCGTAGATTTAATTGCCACGCATCACAACTATATAGACCGCGAATACTGGCGCGATAGCTTCCCGATAATTTTTTACATACACCGCTCATTTTCTGCTGTTATATTATTCACCAATCTATGGTTAGCCTGGAAAGTGTATCAATCTGTTGATAAAAATAGCTTATTATTCCGTCTCGCCTGTGTTCTGGTCGGGTTAATAATTACCGCTATTCTTGCCGGCGTATCTTTAGACCGCTTAGGTATGCCGCCAGTAGCGCAGCCGATACATTTATTGATGGCAAATTTAATATTTGGCGTACAGTTTTTTATCTTTATCTGCATCAGTTATGCAGCTAAAACAACACCTCAAACCGTGATACCGTAAAATTATTTTATACGGGTTACTTACCTATTTCTGATGAATACGCTGCGCTGTTTTCATCCAACATACTGAGACTCTGATGCTAAAAAAATTCTTAAAATGGCTGTTGACTTTTGTTTATAAAATTGAAATAAAAGGCTTGGAGAATTACAACAAAGCAGGCGATCGCGTACTTATCATTGCCAATCATACCTCCTTTTTAGACCCCCTATTACTGGGTGTTTTCTTACCTGACAATATTACGTTTGCAATTAATAGTCATATTGCCGAACGCTGGTGGTTAAAGCCTTTTCTGAGTCTGTCCCAGGTTTTTCCTATGGACCCGACTCACCCTATTTCTTTAAAAAATTTAATCCATTACTTACAAAAACCCTGTAAAACAGTTATTTTTCCCGAAGGCCGGATTACTGTTACCGGTTCATTGATGAAAATATACGACGGTACCGGAATGGTTGCCGATAAATCCGGAGCAACAATTCTCCCTATCCGTATAGAAGGCGCGCAATATACGCATTTTTCACGTTTACATAATATTGTCCGGTTACGTTTTTTTCCTAAAATTACCCTGCAAATTCTCCCCCCTACGCACATTTCAATTGCTAAGGATTTACGTGGAAAAGATCGCCGTCATGCCAGCGGTTTGGTGTTAACTGACATCATGAGCGATATGATATTTGCCACCAGTCACTATAAACAATCGCTATTTGCTGCGCTGCTGGAAGCTAAAAAAATACATGGCGGCAAACACACTGTTGCCGAAGATTTAGACAGGATTCCCTTATCCTATAACACACTGATCACTCGATCTATTGCGATAGGTAACGCACTGACCAGGATCACCGAAAAAGGGGAAAATATCGGTGTTTATCTACCCAATAATTGCAAAACACTGAATGTTGTTTTAGGCCTGCAATTGCATGAGCGCACACCAGCCATGTTGAATTACTCAACGGGTGCATCAGGCATGCTTTCAGCCTGTCATACGGCAAAAATTAAAACCGTCCTCACATCACGTCGTTTTATCGAACTCGGAAAATTTGCTGAAGATGCACAAACATTGTCAGAAAATATCAATCTTGTCTTTCTGGAAGATTTAGCCAAAAACATTGGTACTATTGATAAACTAAGTGCATTACTACAAGCTAAAACAGCTGACTTATGGTATCCCCGTGTTGAACCCAACCCAGATAACCCTGCTGTAGTGCTATTTACTTCGGGCTCGGAAGGCGCACCTAAAGGTGTGGTATTGTCACATAAAAATATCCTGGCAAATCATAAACAGGTTTCTGCGCGCATTAACTTTAATGCCCAGGATACCGTGTTAAATTTTTTGCCGATGTTTCATTCTTTTGGTTTTACTGTCGGTACCATGTTGCCCATCATGAATGGCATGACTACCTTTTTCTACCCATCGCCATTGCATTACAGCATTATTCCAGAAATGGCTTATGAAACCAGCGCTACTATTATCTTTGGCACCAATACATTTTTAGCTGCCTACGGAAAAAAAGCCCATGCTTATGATTTTTACAATATCCGCTATGTGGTTGCAGGCGCTGAAAAGCTGCATGAAAATACCCGACAATTGTGGGCTGACAAATTTGGCATCCGGATATTAGAAGGCTATGGTGCGACTGAAACCAGCCCGGTTGCTGCAGTTAATACTCCGATGTTTTATAAAACAGGCACTGTGGGTCGCTTAATGCCGGGCATGCAATACAAACTCGAAGAAATTCCAGGTATTGAAAATGCAGGTAAACTGCATCTTTATGGGGAAAATATTATGCGCGGCTACTTGCTGGCAAATAATCCGGGTCAGCTTGTACCGCCCTACTCCCTTTATGGTGAAGACTGGTATGATACCGGTGACATAGTGCATGTCGATGCAGATCAATATATTTCCATTCGCGGGCGTAGCAAACGGTTTGCAAAAATTGCCGGTGAAATGGTGTCTTTAACGGCTACCGAACAATTAATCAATGATATCTGGCCTGATGCACAACACGTAGTAGTCTGTATTCCAGAAGAGAGAAAAGGTGAACAGTTAGTACTTATTACCACTCAGAAAAATGCCACCAGTAAAGACCTCGCTGCACTGGCCAAAGGCGTCGGGAGCATTAATTTACCAAAAAAAATCATTACTGCAGAGCATGTGCCCGTGCTTGCAACCGGGAAAATTAATTATATTGAAGCAACTGAATTAGCCCTGGATTATTTTAAATAATCACGGCGTGCCAGGTATGATAATCACCTACAGAGCTGTCCGCCTGCTATGAAACTACTTATATTGTATTTTTACAGATATTATGCATCAATCCGCTTTAATGCTAGAGATGCAGTTCGGAGTTGAATTCACCTATTGATTAATAGTGGGAAAACTAATAAAAGGAATGATACTACACCATTGGATACATTAGTTCGTAGAGCGTAGTAACAGACTTTCTGTTATCATACCCGTATTTTATTAACAAGAACATTCGTCCTGATTTTTTTGATATTCACTAACAAATCAGACAGATTAGACATGATATTAATATTCTAACTTTTTGCCTTGTTTCCCTACAATATTAACAAGAAAATCAGGCGCATTTACCTGCTATCCATTTATTACATTTATTCTTTTTATTACTCTCTACAGACTGCTTTATCAAAGGGCTATATTACTTTTTCAGAAAATCTAGAATTATATTGGTCAAAGCATCTGCCTGTGATGTTTTAAAGATATGCTGCGCATGGGCGCTACCTGGAATTAATTTGAGCATTTTAGGCTTTGGGGCTTTGTTATATGCGACTTTAAGTCCTTTGGCCAGATATTCATCTGCGCTGGCAATAAATAATAAATCTCCTTTTAGCTTCTCAGCTTGATATACACTCGCTGGTGATAATAAAATCAGTTGATTTATGCTGCCCGGCTCTGAAAACACACTCGCCTTTGCAGTCGCAGAGCCTCCCATGCTAGCACCTAATACCGATATTTCACTGATGTCAGACTGGGTCTTTAAAAAATGTATTCCCGCTAAAATATCCTGATATAAAGCACTTGATTGACTACCTTTTGTAGACTTACCGTAGCCTCTAAAATCTATCGCCAGGACAGTGTAATTATTATCCAGTAGCTGTTGCTCAAATACACCCCAGCTTTCTTTATTAAAAATAGCGCCATGTGCTAATAAAACTGCATGAGAACCACGTTTTTGTAGATGGGCATAAATCGTAGCATTATCTTTTGTACTAAAATGCACTTCATTTGCAGACAAATTAACACTGAATAGCACAAGATTAACAATTAAAAGTAGTTTTTTCATACCAATATCCTTTATAAACAGCCCAACTCAGTTGTTTCAATCTAACTAGAATATATCAATATGAGTTATGCTACGATATATGCGTACTGATTAACTTAACATAACAAAGTCTCTTTTGCACTGCCCATGATCGATAATGCTAATCACCATTCAACGCTTCATCAAACGGCAAACTGCATACTAAAACGTGACGTTGACGACCTACAAATCATTCCATACCTGGCTGTTAAACTATTACGTTTAACAATTGACAATACTGCTCGTGCAGCCGAACTGTCAACATTATTATTAAGCGAACCCTCTCTCGCTGAAAAAGTACTCAGCAGTGTTAATTCAGTCGTGTTTTCACCCAATCAAAAAATAAAATCGATTCAGCATGCAATTAAAATTCTAGGGGATTCAAAGGTAAGACAAATAGCTTTAAACCAGTTAATTTTCAACAAACTGATATATCAAAAAGCTAATTTCGAATTCGAGCAACTTTTTTTTTGGCAACATTGCTTATTTGTCGCGACACTGGCACGCATTATCGCTACCAGCTTAAATCATGATGACCCTGATGTGCTACATAGCGCTGGTTTATTACATGATATAGGCAAAATAATTCTGGAGACACATGCAAAGATCAACTATAGCGCTTTTATCCGACACTGTGAGGGCAATATTGAACCCTCTCCTCAGAGTGAACATGTTTTTTTTGGTTTAAATCATGCTGAAATAGGCCTGGTTTTCTGTCAACAATGGAATATACCAAAACAAATTACTGCAAGTGTTTACTGCCACCATGTTATGCCTGACGATAATAGTCAATTTCTCGATTGTAAACTCGAAATCGCCATCATCAGCCTGGCCGACTACATTGCCAGCTTACAAGGCATAGGCTCAAATACAGTTAAGCAGACGCCTGTATTACATCCTGACGTTTTAGAACAGCTGGATATTAAAAAAATAAATATTCAGAAATTATTGAATACTGCTGATAATGAAATGCAAGATAGTTGCGCGATTTTTAATATAAAATTTCCAAATATCTATAAATTACGGGCCGCTTTAGTTCAATCCGCTATTTTATGCAGTTCACAAAATACACAGTCTAATTTATTAGCAGGTAACATATCAGTAAGCAGTTTGACCATCCCTCACAGAAGCCTTAATCCAGATGAAATAGTGCCTGCTACCCTGGCAGCCATTCAGCAGGATTTTCATTTTGACCGCCTAATCATGTTGAATATAAACCCAAAACAACGTAATTTGGAAACAACATATACCTGGCCGGAATCACTGCATAATAGCTCCTTGCAACATTTTAATATAAAGATAGATATATTACCCAATACTCATTTAAGAAGTTTACGTGAACGTAAAGCTGTGATTATTAGCAACAATCAACCTGAAAATAAAGTTTTCCTTGAGCCTCTCAATATTGATGAATGTTTGTTTTTTCCAATCGTAAGCAATGAGCGACTTGTGGCCCTGCTTTATGCTGATAACCACACTAGTTACCGGTCAATAGAGCCGGAATGCATCAACCATATCGAACCTATTATCCATGAACTAGGTATTGCACTGGCAAATGCACAATGTTTTATGCAGGAAAAAAACAGGGCAGAACTTGATTCACTCACAGGTTTATCAAATAATCGGATGCTAACAGAGCTTATAAACAGCACCTTTAAATTAGGTCTTCAACAACTACGTCACATTGCAGTCGGGTTTATAGACATTGACTATTTCAAAAATTTTAATGATACCTGTGGTCATCAAGTTGGCGATGAAGCACTGGTAATGGTTGCTCAGATCATGCGCTCCCTGACTCGACCAAGTGATTTTATAGGCCGCTATGGTGGAGATGAGTTTGTATTTATCCTGCAAAATACTGACAAGCACGGGGTACACAGCTATGCAGAGAGGATCAGACTGGAAGTTGAGCAACAAGGAAAGATCCTTAGCAGACAGTTTAATGGACATGAAATCACCATAAGCATCGGCGTCAGCCTATATCATCAAGAATTTGATAGCTATGCCAAAATGATTAGTGCTGCTGATTCTGCAATGTATCAAGCAAAGCAGAAAGGTAGGAATTGCGTGGTCGTGATATAGCTCTGTATCTGGTATATTTTTGCTTCCTCAGTAATAGCCTAAACCTTAAATTTTTAGGATAATAGAGTTCAAGAACCTATTTTCTATCACCTTATCAACAAAATAATAATAAGGATAAAACTCATGCTGGATTTTTTGATCAAATATCGGGGGGTATTTGTTGTTCTTTTTGTTCTCCCTGCTTCGATGCTTTTTAAACTGTATATGGGCACCCGAAATCGCCTGGTATTCTGGTTAAATAGCGCCCCGGAAAAACATGCAGATAAAGTAATCAAAGTTCAGCAACAAGTCAAAGACTGGCAACAGAAAACCGGCGGCAATATTCCCATGTGTACAGCTCGTCCTGGATGGCAAACAATGTCCCTGAAACAGGGAAATTATAAAAAAACTCATTTTCAGGTTAATGTCAGCTTAATGGATGTTTTGGAAATTGATGAAGAAAAAGGCACTGTGCGCGTTGAACCTATGGCGAATATGGGGCAAATATCGGCGATGTTAAAGCCTCTAGGCTGGTCTTTGGCTGTAGTTCCTGAATTAGATGCTTTAACTGTCGGAGGATTAATTAACGGTTTTGGCATTGAATCCAGTTCACACAAATATGGTCTATTTCAGCATATTTGTGAAAGTCTGGAAATCGTCACAGCTAATGGCGAATTAGTTAAATGTTCTAAAGAAGAAAATAGTGAACTCTATTATGCGATTCCCTGGTCATATGGTTCTCTTGGTTTTTTAGTCTGTGCGGAAATTAAAATTGTACCGAGTAAAGATTTTGTACATATCACATATATTCCTTATAAGGACAAACAAGTTTTTGTAGCGCGCTTTACTGAAGAATCATTAAAACCCTTTGATGAAGCGTATGATTTCATAGAAGGCTTGATGTATTCTGAACAAGAAGGTGTCTTAATGCTGGGTAACTTTGTCGATAAAGTGCCCGCAGGGGATACCAAAAATGCATTGAATAACTTCTGGAAACCCTGGTTTTATGAGCATGTGCGCAGTATCTTGAAGCAAGACAAAGAACAGGAAGAATATGTGCCATTGCGTCATTATTATCACCGACATACGCGGTCTTTTTTCTGGGAAATGGCTCAAATCATCCCCTTTGGTAACAGCATCTGGTTTCGCTACCTGCTGGGCTGGATGTCACCGCCTGAAATTTCTTTAATAAAACTAACTGAGTCAGCAGCGATTCATGAATTATATGATACCCATCATATGGATCAGGATTTCTTATTACCCATCAGTACTCTGGATAAATCGCTGAGCTACTTTCACCAGGAAGTCGATTTTTATCCTTTATGGCTATGTCCGATGCGTTTATTTGAAACACCTATCCGAGGCATGGTCAACCCATTAGCCAATGAACAAATGTTTGTTGATGTCGGAATTTATGGTGAGCCTAACGTCGCTAATTTTAATGCCAAAGAAACGATGCGCAAACTAGAAGCGTTTATGCGTGATATTGGTGGTTTTCAGGCTCTATATGCCGATACTTATCAGACACGTGAAGAATTGCGCGAAATGTTTGACCATCATTTACTGGATAAATTACGCGAGCAGACCGGTGCCTTAAAAGCTTTTCCTGAGCCTTTTGATAAGGTATCGCGAGCAGCGAGAACTTAATTTTGTATTGATTTTAGAGAGATGCATCAATATAAATTAGGCAAACTAATTCTTTGTGAGCGCGAGCGACTTATCTGCATTTTGCAGGCATACTGTCAGCGCTCATAAAAAGATCAGTGTATTATGCTTAATTTCTTAGAATAAAAAAGTTGAAAAGGGTAACGGAATTACGCCCGACACCTATTTCAGTTGAGTATAACTGAAAAAAACCTCCGCTTTAAGCCCTCTCAAATCCCTACATTCAATAGCAGCTGTGTTATCAGAGTTACTTTCAAGCGCTGGTTATTTATGTGTGGAAGATGCCATTACAACCAAAGTCCAGCCTCGGAAACTAATATCAACGCTCAGTGAAAATGCTATAAACCATAGAGATGCAGGCCAATCAATCCAGATCATTATTCCGAGTAAAATCGAAATTAACCCCGTCAATCTGTTAGCAAAAGGGTTAGGGATTTCTGCAACGGATAACAAAATATTTCGGTATATGCCCTGAGTAAGCATATAACCAACAATCAAAAGGTTCAAATTATTAGCTGCTTCACCTTCGGGACTTAAAAAAACCAAAAAGCCGACCACAACATCTAATATTCCACCCTGCATATTATAGAGAAAACCTTGTGCGGTTTCTGACGCCAAAGCATCGATACAGCGAAAAATACCTACTACTAATACCACTAAACTAATAACAGGAATCCATGAAGCATTTTCACCCAGAAGGTATACATTAGGTGAAATCAGGCTTAATACAGCCATTAAAATGCCAACACAGATCATTACTGTGCCACGGATTTTGAACCACTTGGGCCTTGAAGTATAATGAATGAATTCTGCGTTTATTTTTGACATTATTTACCTATATTGTTTTATTTTCAAAGATTACTCAGGCTGATAAGTACAGAACCATCTTTTTCATAATGACCATTTTCGATGAGCTCTCTCGCTGCGTCCTGAATTACTTCTCTATGAAGATTAACTGATTGCATAGCGTTATCTTCAGTAGCGCCATATTTATTATGCAAAATTTTCAGGGGAATTCTGCAAAGTATCCTTTTTTTATCTAAAGTTGCTGCAATTGTAGCAACTTTAGTTGTGGCGTTCCAGCTCTCAAGTTTAGGAAAAGAAATCATAGTTTCTTCTCAATCAGGGAGCCCTGAGATGCCGCAAATTTTTTACTTTTATTTATTATACCGTTCATTTTCATTTGTATAGCTCCTTAAAAATAGATAGATATGTATCGTTCTAATCAGTCAATCCTGCTCCACTTTAAATACTCTCTTTGCCCAATTTATTGAGAATGTAATAACGTGAGTCTAATTTGTCATTGTAAATTTCACCAACGATCAATGTAGTATCTAGTGTCTGATGCTGATGCACTATAATCTGGAATTCTATTGGTAATGTATGCTGAAAATGAGGGCTTTTCTGGTTTAATTTTAACTAGCCTATACATTGCTAGAGCCTGATGTATATTTTTTGTAAAACTCAGGAAGGATTGCTTCCATACCAGGTTTTAGTTCATTTAAGATAGCTGTGCAAGCTACTTCCCTGTCATCAAAATGAATCATTTCTGGCTTTAGAACCTGATAAATTTCATGTTCTTTTCCAGCTAGAAGTACAACATCATTATCTTGTGCATCATTAATAATAAATTCTATTGCCTTTGCTCTATTTTGAATCATCACATAGTGATCGAAATTCGAGCCTATCCCCGATTTGATTTCACCCATAATTAGCTGGCTATCTTCCATGCTGCAGTTATCTTCTGTGATTACCAAGAAATCTGCAATATTACCGGCTATCTTTCCCATTTTGGCGCGCTGTCCAGGATCTCGATTTCCACTACAACCTAAAAGTACTAATAGCCGCCCTTGTTGATTTAGAGCAATATTTTTCAGCGTTTTTAACACATTATCAAGACTATCAGGTGTATGTGCATAATCAACTAAGACCGTGAAGGCTTGCCCTGCATCAACAGCTTCTAAGCAACCTCTAGGTGGAGAACAGGAAGATAAAGTTTCCTGAATAATCTTTTCGGAAATATTAATATGCCGAAGTATATTCATTGCTGCCTTAATGTTTAAAAGATTAAAGTGCCCTAAAAGCTTAGTTGTAAAATATATCGGTTCTTTTTTAAAGTGTTGTGGATAAATTGTATGTGCAGTGCCGTCACGCATAAAGCCTAACTTTGTCTGTTGATATGTGGCAAACGTTTTCTGGTAATCCAGATGATCTTCAGTAATATTAGTCAGTAATTTGATATTAAAATCAATATTTAAAATTCTGTCTTGGTCGATTTGTTCAGAAGATACTTCCATAATAAAATGAGTTCCCCCTTGTTCTAGGTATTCCCTCATTTGCTTTACAATATCAACTGATTCTGGTGTGGATAGGTCTTTATTGCCCGAGTTCAATGCACCTAATATAAAAGGTTTGTATCCTGCTGATTTTAGGACTTCTCCAATTAAGTACGAAACGGATGTTTTTCCGCTAGTTCCGGTAATGCCAATAACATAAAGATCCTTTGAAGGATGACTGCCAGGATCTAACTTTATGGATGTCGAGCCTTTAGTAATATGAACTTTGCTTTGATGACCTTTCAACGAAAGTCTTTCACGCTTTGAAGGTAGCTGGGAATCAAAATTATAATCACAATTTAGCTTAATCAGCTCTGAAGAAGATTGAGCTTTTTTATATGAGATATGTGGGCTTTTAGATACACGAGTTTCAGGTGTACGGGCTGTTTTTTCAGTCTCTTTTTTTACATGGTTATAAGACTGTTTTAAATTATGTGTTTCAAGGTTTTTAATTGAGTAGCCTCTTATTGTTTTTTTGAATATGAAATTATAAATTTCAGATTGCTAGCTTTAGCTGCCATGATAGTTTTTTAACTATTATCAGTTATGATGCTGCCTTTATGGCACTCTTTTAGCTGAAAAGTTCCTGGAGAGACGAGTGGCAAAATTTTAAACTACCTATTTTTTAAGTTCCGGTGTCTACATTGTTGTAGCGTAATCACACCACTCCCGTATTTAGTTAAATGCATAACAATTAACGTTTATAGCGGAGAATTTGCCCGCGAAATGGCTCTGTTAGATATTCTGTGTTCTCAGGCTTACCTTGGCTATGCGAATAACCCAAAGTTATCATTTTTTTACTGAATCGAGCATGATAACTACGTCCAGGATCGACAATGATTACTTCACAATGCGGTTTTGCGTGCAGATTAATGAAACCGGATAATAGATCAACATGATCGCCTTCATACAGTAAATCACTACCAACAATTAGATCAAACTTGCCTAAACCGCTCTTTTTATCACCCCATCCAGTGCGCACGAAAGGTATGGTTTTAGCTTTATTGAGTAGCGTATTTTCCAGCAAAAACTGTTCAGCTTCCGGATGATAGTCTGTAGCAGTAATATTTGCCAGGCGATGGTTCAGCATTAAACTTGTCAAACCGATCCCACAACCGACTTCCAAAATACGTTTTCCTGCAATTTTATAATCAAACAGGAGATGAGCAAGCACTTCACTCGATTGCCAGACAACACCGAATAATGACCAGATGGCTGATGATATGCCAAGTTTTTTGGCAATATCATCAACATCGAGATATTGTTGTTTATCTCGTAACGTTCGCAGATGAATATCGACATCACCAAATTCAATTGTTTGATAACAAACTCGTAACAAAGACATTAATTGTACACTCTTAAAAACATGCGGCTAGTAATCCGACGCGGGCAGTTCACACTGATCATTTAACTGAGCATAAGGTGGATTGCAGTCCCAATCATGTCCGGAATAATCGATATGAGCATTCTTCGGAACTATCAAGGGAACGCACATATCTTTTCTCGCCAAATATCCTCGTTCGCATTCCCACCCATCACCATAAATAGAATGCACGAAATACCCGTGCTCAGGTATCTTTACTGCAACGCAAGTTTTATTCTGAGATTTGAAACCACGATCACATTGCCAATCATAGCCATTAGAATTCAAATAGGCATGGGCAGGTATCATAATAACAACGCAAATTTTATCGTCCTTTCGGTAGCCCCGGTTACATTTCCAGCCATCTCCAAAAGGTGAATTTGTCAGGTACGCATTATCAGGCACCTTAATAGCATCGCAAATATTACCATTTTGTTGATATCCAGATTTACATTCCCATCCGCTCCCATAGGTTTGGGCATGAGCATTTTCAGGCATCACTTCATTATTGACTTTTGCAAATACAAGACTAGGGATACTAGTCGTAAGCATCAAAAGAATCAAAAGCTGAACTACATTGTCATTTGATGGTTGCTTTCCACTCATGAATAATTCCTTCTTGTAATCGTTGTATGCAACTAAATTTCATTGCTGGCATATTCGATAGTGTGAAAGTCGCTTGTTACAGATCAACTATAGCAAAGGTATCTGACGACAGAGATTCAATGAGGGGGAGGGAGTAAAGAGTGTTACTAGAATAAAATCTTTACCAGCCGTGCGCTATTGCAACTGTTCTTTGCGGGCCAGCCCGGTCATGGATTTATTTTACTATACACCTAATTGGGTAATTTAGATATTTATAATATCTTCCCGATTTTTTCAAGCATAAATTAAACTCAAGTTTCGAATAAGTAATATTAAACTTATATTAACCTACGGTTTAGGAGGAAGCGTAATCCAGGGGCTTTTACTACAAAAAAATTGAATGATTTCTATCTTATACTGGTCAGTTGTAAGTCCTGTCCAATGAGGACTTACAACTATCAATGTGGTGTCAATTTTAAAATAAGCGAAAACATAAAACTTTTTGAATTATTTTAAATTTTACTCATTGGAAGTAGTGGTATTAGAACCAGAGTTATTTATTCTAAGAGAAGTAGGCCATCAACTGCTTATCAAGTAACATGATTCCGCTCAATAAAGTCTGTACTTTGGGTATGCCGACACTTTGGTTGGCTGGTCTTCTTTTTAGAAGAGTATCTCCGGGTTATAAAATAGTGAGAACTTAATCCTTATAGGAACGGGGGTTTAATAATACCCGAAAGTATGGCGCAGGATTTTAGCTTCACAGGTGTGTTAGGAAAGCAGGCGCATAGCAGGCTACGCAAATGGTTTTCTAGCGCGGCTGTGGAGTCAAAAGGCAATTCAGACTCGGGCATTATTGAATTCTCGTTCCTTAGTGTCGACTGTGTGGATAGCGAGCTAACAGTTTGGCAAAGCCCTACCAACACTAGCTGGCCTGCTTTCCTGTTCAATTCAGCAAATTGAGAAAACGTCCAGTATCTGACCTTTCCACCTACACTTTATTGATGCTTTGGAAGCGGTCTTCACTACGTTGAATTAAAAATGCTAAACCTGTTTTACCGTATTGGAAAAAAAGAGCTATGCTACCTACAACAAATACGGTAACACGGCCTGCAAATCCGGGCTATCAACAAATATATCCGCTTGATCCCGGACAATTTTACGCGCTACCACCCCGCCAAAACCTATACAAAAAGCACCCGCTTTTTTGGCTTCCATATCGGTATTGCCATCACCTACAATAGCTAGATTTAAACCTGTCTTATTTAATTGGGCACAAACTTCAGCTTTTCCGCCATTCCTCGCTAAAGGAGATAGTTGATCGAAGTCTAAATAATCGCCATTGCAAGCGAATAAAACTTCAACTGCATGTACGTGGCTGGCATCAATATTTAATTTTGCTGCTAATGGCAAAATTGCCTGTTTTAACCCCCCACTAATGATATGTACCTGTTTACCCTGCTGGTGTAATTTCTGAAAGACTTCTGCTACACCCTGAACCATTTTTTCGATATATAAATCAGCCAGCCAATCGATCCCTTTCTTATCAGGCTTGATCAACGCCAAGCGCTGCGCATAAATCGATTCTAAAGAAACTTCACCATTCATGGCAGCATTGGTTAATGCAGCCATTTCAGTACCACAGCCAGCACGTTCAGCTAAAACATCAATGCCCTCTATCTCACTTAAAGTACTGTCACAATCAAAACAAATAATATCAAAACTCATCTTAGGCCCATTTAAAAAAACTCTGTACAGCAGGCTTTAGCCTACTGTGATTAATTTGAAATAGCAGAATAATAACCACTCTACTAAGGTTATAGCTCTATTTGTATCACTGCTTTTACAGCGCCTACCTGACACAGCTCTTGTAACACCGATTCATCTAATTTCTCAGAAACACTGATCACAGCCATTGCATTCTGACCATCTTCAGCGACACCGACCTGCATACGTGAGATATTAACATTAGCTTTACCTAGTACCGTGCTAATTGCAGCAATAACGCCAGGCTTATCTGCATGTTGCGTCACTAGTAAAACACCCTCTGGAATTACTTCGATTTCATACTCATTAATATTCACCAAGCGTGGATGTTTATCGCCTAATAACGTTCCAACCAAACTAATTTCTTCATCTCCGTAAAAAGCGGTCAATTTAACTAATGCCAGATAACCTGAAATCTTTTCAGTTTTTGATTCTGTTAAGGTAATACCCTGCCGTTTGGCGATATTTTCTGCATTGACACTGTTAACTGGTGTAGAAACATGGCTTTCTAACAAGCCCACTAAAGCTGCAACTGAAACTGAGCGCGCTTCTGCTTCTGTAGCTTTCCCCAAAAGAGAGACTTTAATGCCCTCTATAGGTTTAGTGGCTAAACCAGCCAGCACTTTACCAAGCCTGGTTGCTAAACCCATGAATGGTTGAGATTTTCTGAGTTTTTCGGCAGAAAGACGGGGTAAATTCAAAGCATTAATTGCTTCCCCGGTTTTTAAAAAGGTCACTGCCTGACGGGCGATTTCAACACTCACTGCCACTTGTGCTTCTCTGGTAGATGCACCTAAATGCGGCGTAAAAACGATGTTATCTAATGCTAATAATGGTGAATCTTTGGGTGGCTCGTGTTCATAGACATCAAGCGCTGCACCCGCAATATCTCCATTTTTAAGAGCATCGTATAATGCTGATTCATCAATGAGTCCACCACGGGCACAGTTAATAATCATGGCTGATTTTTTCATCATTGTCAGTTGCTTTCGACCAATAACTCCACGTGTTTTTTCTAATAGAGGGCAATGTAATGTTAAATAGTCTGCCTGTTGCACTAACTCCTCTAAGCCAACCGATTCGGCACCGCAATCAGCAAAAATATCGGGCGCTACAAATGGATCATAAGCAATGACGCGCATATTCAGCCCTGCTCCACGCTGTGCGACAATACGCCCAATCGTACCAAAGCCTAGAATAGCCAAAGTCTTATGTGAAACTTCCGAACCCACTAATGTAGATCTTTCCCATTTTCCTTCACGTATCGATTTATCAGCTTTAGGTAAATTGCGACTCAGGGAAAACATGTGCGCAATAGCCAGTTCAGCTGTGGTAGTCGCATTTGCATCTGGTGTATTCATGACAATAACCCCCTGCTCTGTTGCAGCGGGTATATCAACATTATCCACACCTATTCCGGCACGTCCGACTAATTTAAGGTTTTTTCCGGCACGTAGCACTTCATCGGTAACTTTAGTATCACTGCGGATTAATAAAGCGTCATAATCAACAATCGTCTCGCACAATTGCTCATGACTCATACCAGTATCAATATGAACTTGTATGCCTTCTTGTTCAATTAAGAAGTTAACCCCTGCGTCAGCTAATTTATCGGATATAAGAATTTTTTTCATATTAAACGCGTTTCTCGAATTAAGTACACTAAATAAGCTATTATTTTACCTGCTTTGCTATAATCTCATGAACTAAATTAATTAACTGTCATGCTTGAATTTAACAAATCGCTTTTATCGGCTCATCTCTGGAAGCATCGACTGGTTTTTTGGCTTGGTGCTATTTTTATAGGCTTATTAATTGCCGCCATGACTTTACTCAGCGAATGGGCGTCCGAGTTTTTTCGCAAGACCTCTGTGAGTTATCCCTGGTTTCAGTTTGTCACTCCTCCTGTAGGACTTGCGCTGATTGCCTGGATAACTTTTCGCTTTTTTCCGGGCAGTCAGGGCAGTGGTATTCCTCAGATTAAAACAGCGCTGGAAATCCCCTATACTTTAAGTGAACGTAAAAAACTGGTTTCTCTCCGTATCGCGTTCGGCAAAGCTTTTTTACCTATTTTGGGATTATTATCAGGCGCATCAGTCGGATTTGGCGGCCCTGCCGTCCATGTTGGTGCATCGCTAATGTCGTCTTTGGGTAAATTAGCTAACTTTCCTTCTCTGTATATGAGTAAGGGTCTATTATTAGCAGGTAGCGCTGCTGGCTTTGCGGCAATGTTTAGCGCCCCTTTAGCAGGAATTCTGTTCGCTATTGAAGAAATGGGACGCACACTGGAAGAGCGCATTAGCACTTTAGTGCTGACAGCGATTATTTTTTCCGGGGTAACAGCTTATTCAATTCTGCATCACACGATTTTTTTTACCGATAATACCTTAGATTTTCCTCTGGATAAAGAGTGGTTAGCCATTCCATTCTGCGGGGTTATCGGCGGTCTGTTAGGCGCAATATTTAGCCGTATTATCGTTAGCGGTTACCATAAATTAAAGAAGCTACAGCTTCCTATTGTGCTAGTTGCCTTTGTCAGCGGCTGTATTATTGCCTTGTTTGGTTATTTATCTCAAGGCGAAACATTTGGTACCGGCTACCAAATGGCTAAAAATATTATCTACAGTTCGGCATCAATTGATCCCATGTTACCGGTGTATAAAATGTTATCAACTTGTGCAACATTTTTTAGTGGCATTCCCGGCGGTATCTTTGTCCCTTCCATCGCCACTGGCGCTGCCTTTGGCGCCAATCTGGCACACTGGTTTCCTATTGCCCCGACGCAAGTCATGATTTTACTGACTATAACTGCTTATTTTGCCGGCATGTTACAGTCCCCTCTCACTTCATTTGCACTGATACTGGATATCACACATAGCCATGAAATTTCCATCCCCATCATTGCGGCAGCTTTTATTGCCTCGGGTGTTGCAAAACTGATTAATCCCCGGCCGCTTTATAGAGAGCTATGTGATGCTTTTCAACAATATCCAGTACCTGTAGCGACTACTGAAAAAGAAAATGTCCCGCAAGCAGAAAAATAAAATCTATATTCTGGCTTTGCTGTTTATCCTCAGCGGCCTTGCGCTGTATAGCTTTTACCCAGGTATTAAAATGGCGCCTGATGTCAGCTTTAAAACCATTAGCAATAAGCAGATACAGTTAAATCAACTACAGGGCAAAGTCTTGCTCATTAGCTTCTGGGCAAGTAATTGTCCTAGTTGCCTCAAGGAAATCCCCGATATTATAAGTCTATATCAGGAGTATCATCAGCGTGGTTTAGAAATTATTGCCATCGCTATGTATTACGACCGTCCGAATTATGTGGTTGAAACCCGTAAAAACTATCAAATTCCTTATGACATAGCGCTAGATTCAAGCATGGATTTAGCGACAGCTTTCGGTAATGTCGCGCTCACACCGACTACTTTTTTGCTTAGCCCACAAGGAGAGATCATCTATCAGATCACCGGCTCTTTTGATTTGCAAGCGATGCAAACACGTATTCAAACTTTATTAACTCAACAAGGAAATTAACAATGCTCTGGTTAAAAGCTTTTCATCTTATTTTTATGGTCACCTGGTTTGCAGGATTGTTTTATCTGCCTAGACTTTATGTCTATCATGCCATGAGTGAGGATAGCATCAGTAACGAACGTTTTAAAATCATGGAGCGTAAATTGTTCTATGGCATTATGACACCAGGAATGATAATTACCTTTATCTTTGGTATCTGGATGCTGATTGATTACGCCTGGGGCATGTATTCCTCTATGGGCTGGTTACATGTCAAACTCACCTTATTAGTGGGCCTGGTTGTTTATCATTATTACTGTTATCTTTATTTACAGGATTTTAAATTCGACCGCAACCAGCGCAGTCATGTTTTCTACCGCTGGTTTAATGAAATCCCAGTGTTATTTTTACTGGCAATTATTATATTAGCTGTAGTTAAACCGTTCTAAGCGTTGGTAACGTAAGCTTGCCCCTGATAACTCCTGGCTAACGCATCATATAATGCACAATAGCCAGGATAATCAACTGAATGAAGGTCAAAAGCCAAAAATAAAGTACAAACAGTGCCCACTTGACCTGCTTTGATTTATTTACACCTTTAAATCTGACTAACAACCAGCCACCAATAGTGCCTACGCACAACATAACAAAGCCAATCAAAGCATAGTTCATCAATAATCCTTAATGGGTGCAGGAGCCAACACTTGTCGTGAACCGCTGCCTTCAGCAGGACTCACTACACCGGCCATTTCCATCGCCTCTATCATCGTTGCTGCGCGGTTATACCCGACTTTAAAGCGTCTTTGCACACTGGAAATGGATGCTTTTCGAGATTCAGTGACAAATGCGACTGCTTGGTCATATAAATCATCTTTTTCTGAATCAATTGCTTCTTGTCCCGAAACAAAAGAGCCGTCATGACTTTCAGAATATTCCTGAGTGATTTCCTGTAAATAATTGACCGGTGCGGTTTTTTTCAAAAATTCAACCACATGATGTACTTCATGATCATCCACAAAGGCACCGTGAGCACGAATGGGAATGTTTGTTCCTGACGGCATAAACAGCATATCGCCATTACCTAACAAAAATTCTGCTCCTCCCTGGTCTAACACTGTTCTTGAGTCGATACGTGAAGACACTTGAAAAGAAATCCGCGAGGGCACATTCGCTTTAATCAAGCCAGTTAACACATCAACTGACGGACGTTGCGTGGCTAAAATTAAATGAATACCTGCAGCACGTGCCTTTTGCGCTAATCGGGCAATCAATTCTTCAACCTTTTTGCCTACAATCATCATCATATCCGCTAACTCATCAATGACAATCACAATGCTGGGCAAAGTACTTAGTGTAGGTATACTTTCTCCTTCAGCTAATCCTGTATCGTAGCTGTACATAGGATCTTTAATCGGTTCACCATTTTTTTCAGCTTCACTCACCAAATGATTAAAGCCCGCCAGATTTCTCACCCCGACTTTAGACATCAGCTTATATCGTCGCTCCATTTCAGCCACTGCCCAGCGCAGTGCATTGGCTGCATCTTTCATATCGGTAACGACCGGGGTTAATAAATGCGGTATCCCCTCATAAACGGATAGTTCCAGCATTTTTGGGTCGATCATTATCATCCTGACTTCATCAGGTGTCGCTTTATACAACATGCTTAAAATCATCGTATTAATGGCAACCGATTTACCCGACCCTGTTGTACCTGCCACTAAAAGGTGTGGCATTTTTGCCAAATCAGCAACGACGGGACTACCGGCAATGTCTTTACCTAATAACAAAGTCAGCGGAGATTTTGATTTAATAAATTTTGATGATTCCAGCCCTTTTCTAAACGACACCATCTCTCGTTGCTGATTAGGTATTTCCAGGCCAATAACGGACTTACCCGCAATGACTTCGACAATTCTAACGCTGGTGACCGATAAGGCACGCGCAAGATCTTTGGCCAGCCCAGAAATCCGACTCACTTTTACGCCTGCTGCCGGTTGCATTTCAAAACGAGTAATCACGGGCCCGGGTAAAACCCCCGTCACTTCTACAATAACATTAAAATCTTGCAAAGATTGCTCAACCAGACGGGACATATCTTCCAGTTCCTCGGCTGAGTAACCTTGCACATTAACCTCTCTTAAATCCAGTAATTCGGTATCTGGCAATGTACCTGGGCTTATATCCTGAAATAAATCAGTTTGTAATTTTTTAGTAACAACGGGTTTAGCAACGGCGGTGGCACTGCTCTCCAGCTCAACACTGTCAAGAAAATTAATGACTGGTGTTATCTTTGCTGTTGCCAAAGGGGGTTTTGCTACCGATTTTGCTGCTTCCTGTACTTGCCTTGGAAGTCCCTTTTCTGGTTCTCTTATTCCAGTATTTTCATCTGTCCCGGGATTCGTACGTGTAAACAGCACTGTTAATTTTTTATAGCATAAAGACATAAAAAATAGCGTATTTTTACCCACCGCTTCCATAAGTCTCAGCCATGAAATATGGGTATATAAGGTTATACCAGAAAAAAATACGGCTATCAGTAATAAAGTCGCGCCAGAATTACCAAAAGTAATGACCGAGGCTTCACCTAATTCTTGACCAATGATACCCCCACTGTTTCTAGGCAGTTCAATTTGACAGCGTAAAATATGCAAATAACAGAACGTACTGGCAGAAATAATGGCCGCTATCAGGCCAATCCAGCGTATAGATTTCATCAAACCGACAGTATCGATCACTTTTCCGGTAAAAAACAAATACCCCTGCCAAAAAATAATGACAGGAAAACTAAAAGCAACCACCCCAAAAAAACTGAACGAAAAATCTGCCAACCAGGCACCTACCATACCACCAGCGTTTTGAATCGCCATTTTCGAGCCACTATGCGACCAGCCAGCATCTTCATGACTAAAAGAAATAAGTGATATTAAATAAAAAAGAGCGACTACGATAAAACCGAACAAAGCAATTTCACGTAAGCCTCTAACCGATCTTTCTTCCATTACCGCCGCCATCATTACACCTAACTTCATAAAAAACAAAACTATAGGCCAATCATTACATAAAACACATGAAATAAAAAGGGCTAATCTTGAATTTTTGATGCTCCACAAGGCTAGAAAATAGTTTCTTATAATAAATATCTCTATATCTGATAGAGGTCATCATTTTGCAATTGTGGTAATATCCTATTTCTTAAAATTATAATAATCTGGAGGATCGTATGTCCAAAATTCGTTCTATTGTTTCCGCTATAGCGCTCGCTAGCTCTGTTTCAGTCGCTTCTGCATGGGAAGCTCTGCCAACTACAGCACCGGCACCGGCAAATAACCCGACAACAGCTGAAAAAGTTGAGTTAGGTCGTATTCTATATCACGACCCTAGACTTTCTTCTACCGGCACTGTGTCATGTGCATCATGTCATAACACTATGTTGGGCGGTGAAGATAACCGACCTAATTCTATGGGTGTTAATGGTCAAACCGGTGGGCGTAGCGCACCCACTGTGTGGAACTCGGCATTTAATGAAGTGCAATTCTGGGATGGCCGAGCTGCCAGCCTGGAAGATCAAGCTGCAGGTCCGGTGACTAACCCGATAGAAATGGGTATGAAAAACTGGGATGATGTTGTTGCCCGCTTGAAATCCATAGACGGTTATCAACCCTATTTTGAAAAAGCCTTTGGTAAAAACTCTATTTCTAAAGACAATGCGACGAAAGCCATTGCTGCTTACGAAAGAACGTTAATTACCCCTAACAGTGCTTATGACAAGTTTGCCAAAGGTGATAAAAAAGCCTTATCAGAACAGCAAATACGGGGATTTAATAAAGTAGTTGAACTGGGTTGTACTGGCTGCCATAGCGGCCCTGCTTTTAATGGTCCTGGAACATTCCAGAAATTCCCCGTTACCAGCAACCCTTATTTAGAGAAAAAATATCAATTTAGCAAGGATAAAGGGCTTTTTGAAGTCACAGGCAAAAGTGGCGATGAACATTTATTCAAAGTACCGACACTACGAAATATTGCTTTAACAGCACCTTATTTTCATAATGGTTCGGTTAAAACACTAGAAAGCGCAGTTAAAATCATGGCTAAATTACAATTAGGTGCAACACTAAACGATGCTGAAGCAGCCGATATTGTTGCCTTTTTAAATGGCTTAACCGGTGAATTTCCTAAACAGGAAATGCCTGTTTTACCTGGTACACCGGGAACATCGTTTTACTAATCGAAAGTCAACACGACTGCCAGTTTTGTTAACTGGCAGTCACCCTTCACGATATTCTTCTTTTAAACCAGAAGTGCCAAAGATCTTAACTATTACCTATTACTAGTAAATAATGATCAGTAATTATTTTGTCTGAATAGTCTAGAAAATCAGGATCAAGAAAACTTACAAATCAGATATTTGTCAATGATCGCGAATTCAAGCAATTAATGCAACACCCTGTGATTTATTTATATCAACCCTCGTTATTTGGCAAAATACTTCCCATGGAGTTCTGTAATTTAACCCTTTTCTTGGACGATGATTAAGTGCTGTAATTGCACTATCAACCTCATCTTGAGTTACCTTATCCAAAGGTTCTTTTTTAGGGAAGTATTGCCTTAATAAGCCATTGTGGTTTTCATTTAAACCTCGTTGCCACGAATGATACGGTTTGGCAAAATAAGTGCCGCAGTCGAGTGTTTTTGCAATGGCTTCATGCCTACAAAACTCACGTCCATTATCAAAGGTAATCGTGTGAACCCAACGTTTAAAAGGCTCAAGAGCATTGATAATCGCCTCTTTCGTTAATTCAGATTCTTTACGCTCAATTGAGATGGCGAAGTTGAGCTTTGAGACCCGTTCAGTCAGCGTCACCAATACGCCTTTATGTCCTTTACCGATAACAGTATCTGCTTCCCAATCACCTAAACGCGTTTTATCATCAACCACTTTTGGTCGCTCATCAATATCAACACGGCTGGGTATCGTTCCGCGATAATCATTTTTTCCATATCGCTTACGATAAGGTTTGGCTTGATGCCTCAAATAAGTATACAAATCGCCACCGGCTGCTTTGTTAGCTAAAATATAACGGTAAATAGTCTCATGACTGACGGAGTCCTTACCTTGTTGTTTTAAGCGTCCTGAAATACAGTCAGGACTCCATTTCTCTTTGATTAAAGGCGTTATTATCTGTTGTAACTCAGCCGTCATCTTGATGTTTTTGGGCTTATCAATATGGCGTTGTTTAGCTATTCTCTCAGCTTGCTTGTAACGATAACCACACTGACCTGTATTACACGTAATTTCACGTCCAATAGTCGATTTATGACGCCCCAATGTGATGGCTATTTGATTCTTAGAAACGCCTTGTTTTAGTTGCGTATAAATGTAAAATCTTTCCTCTTGGGTTAGATGGTTAAACGTGTTCATTGAGCACCTCTTTTTAGTTTCAGGTTTTAGTCGACGGAAACTATACCATCTAACCCTTTAAAGAGGTGTTGCAGTTATTATATGAATTCGGGGATTATGACAATCTGCAAAGTAAAAAGACTTCCAAATCTAAATAGACTTGGAAGTCTTTAATTTTCTTGCTTGAACCGCTCAGAAGCGACTGTTATTCGCATGTTAATTTTTCAGTTATACCTTCTTCTTTACTATTCCCATTTACCTTAGTGGCAATCGCTGCCGTTGCAAATAACACTGATGAAGCAATAACTTCACCTGAAATTAAACCAAACAGGGCAAGAACAAAACCAAGCCCCGTTAATACATCTTTCGCAAATTCGCTCATAGTAATACCCCTAATAAAACAGACAGCGGTTAAAGCCCGCACTGTCATTATAGGAGCGCATAAAAAGTTTTCAATGTCACTAAAAGCACATAGATTATTTCCTTTTTGGATACATTAAACAAGCTGAAAATCCAGCGTATTTAAAAAATCGACTGCACATAGGCTATTAAAAAACTTAAGGTGACTATACTCGTGATTGTTGAAATAATAATACTGGTCGCTATCGGGGCAACACAAACCTGAAATTTTTGTGAAAATATGTAAGCGCTAATACCAACAGGCATTGCTGAAGTAAGCAAGGCTACTGAAGCCCACAGTGGAGCAACGCTAAAAACGTGAAACACTAACACCCAAACCAGAAAGGGAAAAATAATATTTTTTAACAGCACAATCACTAAAGCGGGCGCAATATGGCCCTGTATTTTGTACTTATTGAGTGTGGTGCCAAGAACAAATAAAGCTGTCGGTATTGCTGCTTGACTCATCAAGGTAATCGCTTCTTTTAAAGGCGGGTATATCGGGATCTTAAAAATATTGACCAAGCCGCCCATAATTAAACTGCAGGTTATGGGGCTGGTAATAAGTTGTCTGATGATACCCAGAATATTTTGCAGCAAGGATGCCATTGAAAATGCGCTACGTTCCGCAATGATAAACCCCAGGGTGAATAAAATCAGGTTATGTATAGAAATGATAATAAGCAGGGGTAATATAGCACTTTCCCCCAGCGCATAAAGACAAACAGGTATGCCGACGATCGTTGCATTTGAATAGGCTGCCCCCATGCTAAATACGCTTTGTTCAGCGGCAGAAAACTGGAATAAAATTTTCCCCAGAAAAATTGCCAGTGCATAGATAAATAACAGGACAGCGTAATAAGCAAACAGGAATTCCCATTGCATAGAGGCTGGAATTTTTGCATTGACCGTACCTATAAATAGCAACATGGGGATAACATAGTCGAACGCAAACTTTGCTAAAGCATCGCAATCACTCTGCTTCAAGTGCTGTCGATTGGCCGATAAAAAACCCAATAGTACAATAGTTAATATCGGCATAACCGTATTAAAAACCTGCATATCTACTGTCTTGGTCTACGCGAGTAAAAGCACTATAGCAATTAAATAACTAACATTTGGTTACCCATACCCCTACATCAAGTTTCGACTCTGCCGTACCAAAGAATGTACCAGCTATCGGTGGTACTGATTCAGGCAGTCGCGCAACGGCAACAGCGATATGATCCGATCCAACAATATCGCCAATAGTAGGATCAAAGCCCTTCCATCCTGCACCTGGTAAATACACTTCTGCCCAGGCATGTGTGGCACCAAAATCTATTGCAGAGGGCCCTGAATACAGATACCCGCTAACAAAACGCGCAGCCAGACCTAAGCACCGCGCCGCTTGCATAAATAACACGGCAAAGTCACGACAAGAGCCAGTACCCTTATCCAGTGTTTCCTTCGCGGATTGAACACCAGGCTCTTCTCTTATACGATAAGTGAGTGATTGATTAATATGCGATCCCAGTTTCTGCAACAGCGTATAAGTCTGAATCGGCTCACCGATTTTCCATAAAGTTTCAAGCCATTTAGTAAGTATGATCCACGACTCTGGATCTGGATAGGCCATATAGGGTAATAGTAAAGTCCGGTCATCAACTGGATAAGCAAACGGGTAATCGAGCGCATAATCGGCAACCAGAAAATTGAGTGGATTCTCGTTATATTGCTGGATAAATACTTCACTTTCAATCACCAGCTGAGTGGTAGGCGAATCAAAGGTCGCAATGGCGACCGAATTACCTTCTGTATCTCGATGCCAAAGCAAGTTAGCTGACGGTGTGATACTCAGTTTTAATGATTCAACATGCAATTCATAGTCCTCTCTAGGGCGTAAGTGCAAATAATGAGGACCGAGTTTTACAGCTTCGGAAAAATTATAATAGGTACGATGAAGAATTTTATAGCGTTGCATAGTTTATCCTATTGGGTAATTTCTATAACACGTTGGAGCTTGAGCCGTTAAATAAAGCTATACGATATTTTCATTACTGATTTTTTAGAACTGAAAAACGAGTTCAACACATCTTATCCTTGCTCCTGACAATTGAATTATAAAAAAACTAAATCAATTTACGGCTAACAATGGCTAACCAGGGTTGCTCATTAACAGGTTTTCCTGGTGGACGATAATAATGATCCAGTATTTCGAAACCAACTCCTTCAAGGTATGCCTGACTATCCTGAAATTGCATGTAATGTCCGTATCTTTGCCCGTTCCAGCCTTCCTGATTACCTCTCGGGTTGGATAAAAACAAGATTCCTCCTGGTCGTAAAGCAGCATGCAATTCAGTCAGAACGCGTGGCAATTCCTGGCTGGGTACATGAAACAGCGACGCGTTGGCAAAAATGCCATCAAATGCCAGCTGCGCTAATGTTAGCTTAAGAAAGTTCTGCTGCAAAATCTCGCATTGCGTGTACTGGCGAGCCATACGACAAAACATCTTACTGCCATCCAGTCCGACAGTCCGATGACCTAATGATTGAAAATATTTAACGTCCCGCCCTGGCCCGCAACCAAAATCTAAAATATCAAGGATTTTTCCTGCTGGAAAAGGCGCTAAAAACGCCGCATAATTTTGAGTTACATTATGATCTTTGGTTCCATGCCAAAAAGAGTCGGCATTTTGATCATAATGACTTATGGTAATGCTTTCGATTTCAGTCAATCTGTTAATTCCCTGCTGCATAATTTAAATCTTTATTTCTGATCTGATTTGCCTATTAATATTAAACACAACGTGTTTAGTGCCGCAAAAAACTAATCCCAATATATAATGACTCAAAATTCATTTCACTTAGCCGGATTTCAGACGATGGCGTTTTACCTCTCCAGCAACAACTTATTGTGATATTTGAAATTGCTATGGTTGGCGAAAAAAACGATTAATTTTAACCATGGCTATTACTTGCAAAATTCAGTTTACTTCAGAAATATTGACTATGAGTTTTCTCAGGGCGCTTGAACTCGCTAATCCAAACTCACACTAAGCTGTTCCGGTTGCACTTAAATAATACAAAATGCCTTGCGTGCCTACCTCAGACTCATAAAAACCATGCTTTGTTAATAATTGCCTGTGTAATCAATCTTGCCTATTTCAACACCCTGATGTCGCAGAATTGAGTAAGTGGTGGTGAGGTGAAAATGGAAATTGGGAATAACAAAATCAAACAAATAAGCTTGACCTAAAAAATTAAGCTCTCTACTGCCAAATTTTACTGTTATTGGACGTTCTTCACTACCGTCTATTTGAGCAGCACTAACACTTTCTAAAAATGCTTGAGTCTTGGCGATACGGGCTTGCAGTTCGGCAAAAGTGGCTTCGTTATCTGCATAGCTGGGCACTTCGATGCCGGCCAATCGAGCAGCACAACCTTTAACCATATCGGTTGCAATCTGCACTTGACGGCTAAGCGGAAACATATCCGGTGTTAGACGCCCGTTGACAAAAATAGAAGGATCGATTTTCTTTGCTTCAGCATGAGCGGCTGCTTTATCGAGTATTGCCGATAAATTGCCTAACATACGCAAAAAAGAAGGGATAGAGGCTTGATACATGGTTAGAGACATAAGTGTAGTTACTCCAAATAATGACGAGTGCATTAAATACATTTTATAGGATATATTGACGCAAGAGGTGCATTATTTGCAATTTAAATTAATGCCTTTCGCATGTCAGCATGATCCCTATGGCTCTTTTAAGAAAATACCTTAGCAAACAAGGGTAAAAACAATTCTCTCACTTCTTTAGGTAAACTCATTAACGGTTTATCATTTTTCTGTTCTACAGCCATTACAGCAGCTTGTAATACTTGTAACGGCAACTGCATCTTCGGATATTTTTCAGCTTGATGCTGCCACTTTTTAAATGATGAAGCTAAATATTCATCTTCAACTCGGGATAAAACACCTGAAAACAGTTGCTGCGAGCTTGCTAATATCGCGATATTGTTGTTTTCTTGCAGATAAGCACGCAGCTTTTTTTGCCCTGTATCTTTAAGGTCACTATAGACATTATACCTTGACAGTCACTCTACCCTGGAGTATAGAATAAAGTAGGATATTAATCTGATGCAATCACAGGCAAACTAAGAGCTATGCAAGAATTAATATTAACTGAACCGCGCAGGTATTCGAATGCGCAAATAAAATGTAATCTTTAGACCGGCCAACAAGCAATAGTCATATTACTTTCTGCCGGCGCTGAATATTTATCATTTTCATCATCATAAAACTGAGGATAAAGACCATGCATGTAAGCTACGAACAAGCAGAGACGGCAATTGCAGCAGCGCTTGCTGAGTCAAATAAATTAGGCGTTCAAATGTGTATCGCCGTGGTTGATTCAGGTGCTGACTTAAAGTCGTTTGTCAGAATGAACGGCGCCTGGGTTGGCAGTGTCGATATCGCCATCAAAAAAGCCAAGACCGCTTGTTTTTTTGGCATGAACACCGGGCAAATAGGCCAGCTATCGCAACCGGGCGGACCACTTTACGGGATTGAACACTCCAATGGTGGTTTAATCACTTTTCCCGGCGGGATACCTATCGTCGATACCGATGGTATTCTGATAGGAGCCATTGGTGTGAGCGGCAGCTCGGTAGAAAACGATCATCAGGTTGCCAAAGCCGGCGTTGATGTCATTGGCCTTACTGATTTACCTGAACATCCATGGCGAACCTGATATCTAACGGAAAACTCAACGGCACCAGAGTAGCCTAATGTCCACCTCAGATTCGCTTGCTAACAGCAGCCAGCAATGGGTTTGCCTGCAATGCGGGTATAATATGATCGGTGAAATGCCTGATATTTGCCCGTTTTGCGGAGCTCGACATGATCAGTTCCTGCCCTGGGGTGAAGTCGAGCTGCGATATTGCGTTACCACTCACCCCGTCAATAATACTGTCAGTCAATTGCTATCCGTACCCAAACTAGGGCTGGAGCATGCGGCTTATCGCATTGAAACTGAGCAAGGTGCTGTCTGGATTGATTCTCCTTCCGCATTTAATCGTGAACTCGCACCGGTTAAAGCCATTTTTTTTACCCATCATCATTTCCTCGGCGCTTGCAATCAATATCGTCGTCTCTGGCACGCCGAAGTATGGCTGCATGATTTGGATGCCAAGCACCGCTTATCTGCATTATTTAATATTGACCGACGATTTTCAGATGACTTTAGTGTATTCGGCCTAAATGCTTATCACACTGGTGGCCATACACCAGGGTTTACCTTTTATATTTACCAGGACGTGTTGTTCATCTGTGACTATGTGTTTCTGGTAGATACTGACATGCACTTTAACCCTCACGGCCCGAATCAGGCAACCCGAGAATGCGCTCAGCGGATATATGACATTATCATCGGAAAGCCTCTCAATACAGTCTGTGGATATAACTATGTTGCAAATTTTACCGACTGGTTAATCAAGTTTGAGCACCTTTTACATAATGAACCCTGATCCTGATATGACACAATCTGCAGAACCGCTTAAAGAAAACTATGGCGAGAAAAATACAGCGCAGATTATTGTGTATTACGATGGTGCCTGTCCGAAATGTATTCGTGACAGGCAAAATTATGAAAAACTCTCTGGCCAATCCGGAGAAGCTGTTTGCTGGTTTGATATCACCGGTCAAGACAGTCAGTTGCGTAAGCTGGGTATTGATCCCCAAAAAGCATTATCCGAATTGCATATTCGCGATGAAAATGGCCGCATTGTTACAGAATTAGATGCCTATATTTTGTTAATGCAAAAAGTTCCTTTGCTTAAACCTATTGCCTGGCTGGTCGGCCTACCATTGATTAGGCCGCTTTTAGGGAGGTTTTATCACCAGCAAGTCAATAGCAGGTTAAAAAAAAGAGGCTTACTTTAAAATACCGCTTAGTCAGATCAAAGCGCTCAAATGACTGCCCTGACTTCTCAAAGAAATTTTTTTAAACTGTCGCCATGATTACTAAAATCATCATTGCCCTACTAGCACTAAGCCTAATTGCCTGCAATCCTGCTTATTTAAAAGACAATCATGAGCCAATCGTTGTTCAAAATTGCAGGCAGTTAATTAACATGACAGAGCAGACAATCAAAGATGCCGGGGTAACCGATACTCAAAATGCACGCATTGCCAATTTTCCGTATTTGCGCGTCAATCGCTTCTTATCCAGCTTTCGAGCTGAAGTACAAAATCAAACATTTGACAGCTGGCTGGATTTATTACAAGCCCTTGGCTTACAAGACTGGTCTATAGAACTGAATAATTTACCTTCGCAATATTCCTGGAAACTTGAGCAGCTAACAACAGATTTCTTTCCTGCAATGGCTTCCATACACTCTAAATTGACCTACTGCAGTAACACTTTAATGCGTTTTGAGTTGAGCCAGGATTTCAAACGCGAAGAACTTAAACGTAGCGCTATCGTGCCTTCAGAATATAACACCTGGCAACAAGTTTTAGGTCTTTATCCGCTCACGGCTATTCCTTTCCGTATAGGCATATACCGCTGGCATCAACAGGCAATGACTACCTTTAGCGGCCCCATTCTCTCGCTACCGGTTGAAGGACAAGTAGTGCTTTATACTCCAGCAGACAGCACGATAAAGCTAAGTCAGGAACAGGTAGCCGAAATCTTACAATCGTCTGCTAAGAATCCTTTGCACATTCCAATGCCCACAGAGCATCAGCAACAACAACTGTTTAAGCAGTTTGCGCCGCATTTTGAAATTGATACCGCCTCTGAAAATGATAAAATTGGCGCCCCCCAATGGGATAACAACGACAATATCCTGATAAACACAACCAAGCCAGTGGTCTTTCAGCTCATATCGCATACCCGCATGCAATCCAAAACCTTATTGCAACTGAATTACAACATTTGGTTTCCTGCCCGACCTAAAGAGTGGCCTCTGGATCTGCTAGGCGGTCGTTTAGACGGCATTATCTGGCGCGTGACATTGAACACAGACGGTAATCCTCTGATTTTAGACAGCATACATAATTGTGGTTGTTATCATTTTTTCTTTCCTACTCAATACGCGCGCCTGTCTGAATCCATATCACTGTTTCAGGAACCGGCATTTGCACCGCAGAACCAATTTAATTTTAATTTAGATCAACCAGTCATTGTTCGCCTTGGCAGCAATCAACACTATATCCAGAAGATACATTCAACACCGACTACTGACACGGTGAACCGCAATTATGTTACTGTTAATGCTGATCAACTGCGTTCTCTTGCCTATATCAACGAACACGACCGCAGTTTGTATAACGAAGCAGGCATCATCAACGGCAGCGAGCGCGGTGAGCGCTTTTTTTTCTGGCCCATGGGTATTCCAAATCCGGGGGCCATGCGCCAATGGGGACATCATGCGACGGCTTTTGTTGGTCGCCGTCACTTTGATGACGCTGACCTTTTCGAAAATATTTTAGTGCCAATCACACCACCTGATTCTGATCATTGAAAACCTTATCATTTGTGTTGCTGAGGCCAGTCCTCAAGAAAATACGTTTAGCTTAATTATTCAAAAAAGAGTTTTATATTTTCCTGCTAAGTGCCCATGTTTATTAAGAAATAAAGTTACCCACAAAACCTGTGGATAACTCTGTGTACTACTTATTCAAAACCCTGCTTAAGGCCTGAAGGTATTACTGTTCTGTTAAATTGTGTATTTTTTATGCAGCAGCATATTTATCTATTTTTCAATAACTTACAATTATCAATAGAAATAAAAGATATTTTTAATTTTAAATTTTCTGCTTGCTATCTGAAAAAATCACGGTGTGCATAAATCCTGCTGTTATGTAGTTTTTACTGACTATCGTATTTTCCTTTCTGGTTCAAAAGGCATTAATAAATTCCATAGAAGTTACGCATTGACGACAGGTTGAAATTCTGGGTTTAAATGGCTTATATTTGGCATAAACGTCTCAATAAATGAAGCCATGATATCTTTGAATAAATTTCTTTGCACGCTATAGCAATTACTAATGACCTCTGCGAAGCTCAATTTTTGTAATTGAACAAACCCACAAATTGCAGCAAAAAGGTGATTTTTAATGGCTCCTTTGCTGCGAACCTGAAATCGCTCAATGTTACATACTTGCTTAATTGCACGATGATATTGCTCAATTTGCCAATGCCGATCATGTTGTTCGGTAAAATCCCTACTGCCAAAGGACTTGGTTTGCTCGTCATTAGGTAGTGCACTTATATAATGGCGAAGTTGGTCTTTCAACTTTGTCCGAAATAATTTCACGTACCCAAAATTTTGGCTATGTCACCGTTAAGTATTGAAAATCACCCAGAGCAGAATGTAACAATTGCTCAGGGGTTAGATTGTGGTTCCGATCCATAATTCTGCACCAAGCCAAATAATTAGGTAAATACTTGGTGGCTACACCATGAAAGCGGTCTAGCCATGATTTAAAACGGTGGTGGTATGCATTGACATTTTGTATATGATAGGCCCCTTTAGTCACCCGCTGCCCTTGACTCATGTTAACGATTTCATGAGATACTTTTTCAGCTTTACAAAATGCACCATAAGTTGGATTGCCATCACTCACAAGGAGGGCATCCTGGTCTAGTATTGGCTTTAAATGCGTATCAAGAACAATTTTGCTTATTGGGCCATTACCTGTCACAAAATCTACGGTTTGTTTTGAGCGATCACGAGCAATTAAAATGCACATTTGCTCATCAGAAATCCCTCGCTTAGTCGCACAGCCCCCTCGTTTCCTTGGTTGACGATTGAGATGGCGTTCTCCTTTATGTGACTCAAGTAAGTAGGTTTCATCAGCTTCTGTAATGCCATGAAGAGCACTGGGACGATCCTGCTGAATCCAGCTTAAAAAACGGTGCCGCCATCGAAAGGTTGTATTTCGATGCACATTAATTTCTTTAGCTGCCTGCCGGACAGTCAATGATTCTGCGATAGCTCCTAAGTAATCAAGCCACTTTGACTTGAGGCGTAGATGAGCAAGAGGCGTTCCTGTCAAAGCATTAAATGTCTTTTTGCAGGCTTTACAGCGGTAGCGCTGAAGGCCATCTTTTATTCCATGCCTGTGGCTTTCGGTATGGGAGCAATGAGGGCATTTACCTTTGCTATCAAATATTGTTTCAATTAAATCAAAAACCTTAGGTTCGTCCTCTAGTTGATCCAGTGCTTTCGTTAGAACAGTGCGTTGATGGTGGTCAAGTTGATTTATTTCGGAAATGAACTCTAAAAACTCTGGGGCTTTCATAACTATCTCCTTAATTTACATGGGCTTTATTTACTTATACGCTCTTGTTATATGAAATTCCATACTTTACGGTGACATAGCCAAAATTTTTGAGCCAAACGACCAAGCCTTCCTCTGGAACTTCTAGTTGCTTAACTTGAACCCATGTTCCTTCTTCAACAGAAACCAAGCGGTTACTTTCCAGCGCAAAGAGCAATCCTATCTGATGATTTCTAATCCGTTTAAGATTTTTTACGCAACTGTACCAACTATCTCCTGTTACAAAGCCTGGCTCAAGCCCCCAAGATAATACCTCTGCAAGCATATCCAGAAAGTAGTCATTTTTTGTTTTCCCTTCGGCTTTATCTACCACTCGAAAATTGACAGGTTGGTGTTTTCCTTGAGTATCCGTGTAGTACAAAGTAACAAGGTTAATCCCTTTGACCGCTCGGTGATGCTTGCCTGACCAAAAATGACTGACAAAAGCCATGTACTGACTATGAGGCTTATCCAGTACGCTATCGTCAACACTTAAGGTTCCGCCCTTTAAATTCAAAGTAGGACTGGCTTCGTTATATAAATCGCGCCCGGTATACGATTCACGATTCAGAAATCGGTTGACGCTATCATGTGAAATTGACATAACTTCTCCTAGCCGGCAACAGCTAGCCTGTTTAGGCTCACTTAACAAAAATCCTATGTACATCGGTAAAGTACAACGAGCAGTTGATGGGCGGGTTATTTCTCTTATCAAGGTCTAGATTTATAGTGGATTCGGCATTTTTCTGTATTATGGTTTAACATTGACTGTCAATGCGTAACTTCTATTCCAGATGTGAGTAACTATTTTTGCGACAAACCAATAGCCCTTAGAAATCCGATACATAATTATTTGCAGCACAATCATCTTGTCTATCGCAACTGATGCAGCAGTAAATTTTCCTAGGTAATTACGGTACAATTAAGACTGCTGTTGATAACTCAACACCTCTCAATGAGAATTACTATATGAATCAATTAAAAAGCATTTGTGTCTACTGTGGCTCTAGTTCCGGACGTTCTAAAGCGTATGCGTCATCAGCCAGGGTGCTTGCGCAATCGCTGGTAAATCGTAACATCACATTAGTCTATGGCGGTGCGAGTATTGGCATTATGGGTTTGCTAGCAGATCAAATGTTGGAACTCGGGGGGAAAGTTATAGGCATAATACCAAAAGCATTAGCACATAAAGAAGTTATGCATAAAAATCTGACTGAACTGCATATTACTGAATCCATGCATGAACGCAAAATGTTAATGGCTGAACTTTCTGATGGGTTTATTGCGCTACCGGGTGGTATAGGTACGCTGGAAGAAATGTTTGAAATCTGGACCTGGGCACAACTTGGAATCCACAATAAACCCTGTGGCTTGCTGAACATTGACGGTTATTACGATACCTTAATCCAGTTTCTGGATCATATGTTAGTCGAGCAATTTGTCAAACAACGGCAACATGACCTGTTAATCATAGAATCTCAGCCTGAAAAATTGCTTGAGCACTATGTTAATTATCAGGCTGTTGCAACAACTCCGTGGCTTAACAAAGATGAAACTTAATAGCTTTAATATGAATTAAAAGGTTATTAAACTATACATTTTTTAGAGTTGTTGATTTCATTAAAAAAATAAAGCTATATTTATAACTATGCAAATCGACATTTATGTAGCTGTTTTTTTTCCAAAGTTATCCTGCTATAAAGCCCTTGTTCAGCAGATCACTAAAGTTGCAGAAATTTTTGCTCCTTTTATTTGCAGTCATTAAATATGAACAAAAAGCGAGAAACACGCAGCAAGCTTGACTAATCGATTCATTTCTCGGTGCATTTGCATAGATTTATAGCTTGTACTACTTCTTAATTGGCCACAAAAGTGACTTTTCGACAAAGAACTTAAAAGAGCACGATACAGTTGTACAAAATGTCTGTGCTCTCAGTGAAGAAATGTTACTTTTTGTACTCAATTACTGCTTGAAAACTAGCCAAAAGTTGAGCCATTCCAGCCCCAGAATTCTGCCGGACAATTACTAAATTCAATATATACACGATCGGCACTAATTTTTAGCTGGGTCTTCAATACCTGACTAATGGATTGCGATAAGGATTTTGCCTGTGCAGTTGAGAGCCCAATACTTTTACATTCCACATAAGCTAAAGGTTCGGAGCTGCCACCAAAGAGCATACTTCTCTCACCTTCTAATTCCACCATAATATAGCGTTCAGGCTTTCCTGTTTCACTTGCTAGTAATTGTGAAAACTCATGTAGTAACTCCGTTGTGTTTTCTTCAGCAATACTGACATTGGTTCTGAGTTTTATCAAAGGCATGATTATTTCCTTGTAGTAAATAAAATATTTATAAATAAGTAATAATGTACATTATTAACGACCATACACAGTTCAATCAATGATATCGATTGAATAAATTTTATTCTAACACTTTAATTAGGCAATTTTACTAATACTCGAATTTTGCCTCAGGGCAATCGGGTTTAAAAGTTTTTGAAAATACAAGTTAGATAAGGTATCAGATGTATCATATTAATTATAAATGACAGACAAAGTAACTTACATCTATTATCCATTATTTTTCAAGCATATAAGGCCCAAAAGTAAACAGACAGAAATGACCAACTGCATGTATCACTCTTTATGCGGTGATATGTGCTGCAGACAATTAGGCCGCTATTGAAGAATTTGGGGAAACTAAAAAAGACAGGTTTAAGAAACTATTAGAATTGGAGTACGAAATACCTTCACATGATACCTTTGGCGATGTCATTGCAGTCGTTGATAGCGAAGAATTTTTGTGAATGCTTTTCCAAATAGGTATGCGACTTAGCCGATCTAACAACAGGCGAAGTGATTGTGATAGATGGGAAATGCTTAAGATGTTGCAGTAATAAATAAAGTATCAAAGCTTTCAATTCAGCAGACTATGGTCAAACGCTATCGTAAGAAGATGGAAAATTTAAGAAAAGGATTAACTGAGTATGCATCCGGCGAAGCCAGAGAAAATGTGAGGACATTAATTGAAAAGACTAATTTAAACACCCAAGGCCAATCAAGAAGATCTATCTAGTGATCTTTATGAAGATTTGGCTGGAATACTTAAAATTACTACAGAGGATAAAACTATGAAAGACTGTTCAAGCCATTGATGCCCAACGGCAATAATGAAAAGTCTGATCAATGGTAGCGGGGGCAGGATTTGAACCTACGACCTTCGGGTTATGAGCCCGACGAGCTACCAAGCTGCTCCACCCCGCGATTGATTTGTTCCATTATACTGAATATTTCAGGTCTGGCAAGTTTAATTTTAAATTAAATTGATTATGACTAAACCAAGCCCGGCAATCAGGCCTGCAATGACATCATCTAGCATAATACCAAAGCCACCCGATATTTTTTGATCTATCCATTTTATCGGCCAGGGTTTAAAAATATCAAATATCCTGAACAATACAAATCCCAATATTAGATTTTGCCAGCTAAAAGCAACAAACCACATGGTAATTAAATAACCAGCAATTTCATCCCAGACTATTCCTCCAAAATCATGCTCTCCTAATTTGTCTGCCGCAACACCACAAATCCAGATACCTGCAACTGAACTCAATAAAGTAACAACACTATATAACCAAATATTTGTCTGTATTAAAGCTATATAAATAGGCACAGCCGCTAAAGTACCAAAGGTTCCAGGAGCCTTTTTTGCCAGGCCTGAGCCAAAGCCAAAGGCCAGACATAAAACAGGGTCTAATAATATTTCCCGTGCGCTTATTTGATTTTTTCCTGCTTTAGTCAAAAACATTATTTTTCTTACGTATTAAAGTGCTCGAAGCCACTTTTATTAAAAATTGAGGTTTCTCCATTTTGCATGATGCGTAGCCCCTGCTCTTCTTCAATAATACCTATACAGGTACAGGAGATATTTAATCTCCTGACATTTTCAGTATTTATGGTAAAACATAATTCATAATCGTCACCCGCGATCAATGGCATCTGCCAATCGTCCGTTTTCTGTATATAGCTTGTTACCGCTTCTGACATGGGTATTTGCGCATAATCAAGCTTGGCTCCGACCCCACTATTATTCAGAATATGTCCCAGATCAGCAGCAAGTCCATCTGAAATATCAATACAGGCATTTGCTAAAGAACGTAGTGCCAAGCCTTCTTTAATACGCGGTTCAGGCTTGTTAAATCGTTGTAAAACCTGCTGAACATCCGCCCCCCTAAAACCCTGTTTGATTTTTAAGCCCAAACCAGCGTCACCAATACAACCCGTCACATAAATCAAATCACCCACTTTTGCAGCTGAGCGTTTTAATGCCTGGTTATTTGGCACCAGGCCCATTGCCTGAATACTTAAAGTTAAAGGTCCTGAAGTAGTATCTCCGCCGATTAAATCAAGCTGATATTTATCAGCTAAGGCAAACAAGCCATTAGCAAATGCCTTTAGCCAGTCTGCATCGACTTTTGGCATAGTCAGAGCTAAAGTAATTGCAATAGGCTCAGCCCCCATACTGGCCAAATCACTTAAATTAACAGCCAATAATTTATGGCCTAATTGTTCAGGCAACACATCGGGGAAAAAATGCACATTCTCTACCATAGTATCGGTAGTAATCGCTAATTCATAGCCTTCAGGAATGGAAAGCAGTGCACAATCATCTCCGACAGATAGTCGGGTACTTTTACCTTGCGCAGGGCGGGTAAAGAACTGTTTGATCAAATTAAATTCTGTAAGTGCCATACGCAATGATTACTGTACGTTTTGTAGCTTTTGTAATTCTTTATTATGTTCGTCTAATTGCTTTTGCATATCTGACAGCTTCGGATTGACATATTCAAATGTACTGGGAACATTAACCTGAGCGGGATTATGAACAGGCTTTTTGTCCTGCTCATCCGCTTCTTCTTTCTTAGCATCAGTCGGTTCAATTGAATTCTGTGCTTGTTCTGGTTTTTCTTCAGTTACAGCTGGCAAATCTTCTGGCATTGTTACTTTTTTCTCCTGCCTGTGTTTGAGTAACTGCTCTTCATCAATATATTTACCGTTTATTAAATATTCCGCTTTTGCATGCTCTGGGCATGTTGCTGTTTGATAATAAACCTTACCATTTAACTCACATCGGGTAATCGCTGCAGCAGAGTTCATAAAGACCGAAAGCAAAAATATTAAAATAACGCGCATATAACCTCTTTACTCGCTTTAAACAGGGATGAAATTATAACGCTTATTATCATCGCCTTGCATTATTACTCTCTACTGAATTAATTTTTTATTACCTATTTTGTGTTCGTGAACTGCTTATTGAATGTTTTTACTTCAACCTGTCATTTATGCTATGCTTAAAAAACAACCCTGAATATATTAAGATGATCTTAATTTAAATGACTCGCTACCGGCTTTCAGTTTCTCTGATACTCATAATGGTAATAACACCCGTTACTTCAGCATTTGGCTATTGCCCGGACATGTTGATGATTATGCCCATACCTGGTCAGCAGACACACAATGTAATTGAAAATCAAACAGCGCCTTTTGCACACCATTCAGACAATAGCCGTACTCAAGACCAAACAAGTAACATCGTTAATCATGCTAATGAGCATTGTTACAATCATAGTTGTAGCGGCATTACAACCTCCCCGTCAATGCTTATAGCTCATTTGAGCATAAATCTCCCGTTTCTTGATTTCCCTTCTATATCGCCTGATAGCATCCATTTAGCGCCTGGAATAAAACCCCCCATACTCTGATTCCTCCACAAAAGCTTTAGTGTGTTTGTTATAAGCGCACTGACAGCGAATACTCTAAAGCATACTTTGATTATGCAGTTAGCTCATCCAATGTTGTAAAATCTCAATGAATACAGGCATTTAAAAACCTTCTCAAGATTTTATGAAAAACACCAAGCTCCCTATGGAATTCAGGCTTATATAGTGCTTTGATTCTTTCTGGATGTACAAACTGCATAATCAGAATCTATTCCCTTATGTGAGAAGAATTTATGGTTTTACCCAAAATAGTAGCGAATTTTATTTTGTTACTGATTTTATCCAGCGTTGCTAACGCTGAACAGCCTGGCATTTTAACGCTGCAGACCGCTCTTAATATCGCTGTAATGGATAACCCCAGCCTGGCACAAATACAGATGCGCTCTAAAGCCATGGCAGCGATCCCATCGCAGCTAGGTAGTTTGCCAGATCCGGTAATCAGTTTTAACGCCCTAAATCTGCCTGTCGATAGCTTTGATCTCGCACAGGAAAATATGACGCAATTACAGGGCGGTATTTCTCAGGCTATTCCTTTTCCTGGCAAACTGGCATTACGTGAACAAGCCGCCACCTACCAGGCCGAAGCCGCTGTGCATGACGTTATAGAAGCACGCTGGCTTTTACTGCGGGATGTAAAAAAACTCTGGTGGACGCTTTTTTATCTGGATCGATCACTGGATATTATCATTGCAAATCAGGATCTTTTACGTCAGTTTGTTAAAATTGCCCGTACCAAGTATGAAGTCGGTGAAGGCTTACAGCAGGACGTATTATTGGCACAACTGGAATTATCCAAGTTATTAGATAATGAACTCAGGCTAACCGGAGCAAAAAGTAAAACCCGCGCGCAATTAAATGCATTACTCAATCGACCCGCTGATCAAAAAATCATACTGGCCAAAGAATTTTCAGGCACGCTCCCTACTCTACTTAAAGAGTCTGAATTGTTTCAACAAGCAGAAAACTCCCGGGCAATGCTGGCTTCCCAACGTGAAACGATCAACGCTGCACAATCACGTCTGGATCTGGCCAAAAAAGATTTCTATCCTGATTTTAAAGTAGGCGCATTTTATGGCGGCCGTAGCGATACGCTTTCCGGTCTGGAACGCTCTGATTTACTCACGCTAAAACTAAGCATGACTGTGCCAATTTTTGCCTCCAGTAAACAACAACGTGCAGTTGACCAACGTAGCAGCGAATTAATGCAACAACGCTATGCTTTGCAGGATCAGTGGAATCAAGTCCGTGCTGAAATTTCAACTGCCTATAGTGAATTTCAACAAACTAAAAATCAAGCTGTGTTATATAACAGCGGCATTATTCCACAAGCCAGGCAAACCGTCGCGTCAATGCTGGCCGGCTATCAGGTTAACAAAGTCGACTTTTTAAATCTGGTGCGCAGCCAAATCACTTTGTATAACTATGAAACTCAATACTGGAAAGCTTTAACCCAGGCTAATCAAGCTCTAGCACAACTATCTGCTGTAGTCGGAAAGGAAGAAATTTATGAATAAGTCTACATGGATAACCGCCATTCTCATGTTAATTCTAGGTATCGGTATAGGCTATTGGCTGAATGTTATTTTACAAGATACCCCTTATCCTTTAGGGCACAAAAATATGCCTACGGAGAGCAGCGATAACCCCAAACAACCTTTGTTTTATCGCAACCCGATGAATCCAGAAGTGACATCACCCATACCCAAAAAAGGCCCTATGGGTATGGATTATGTCCCTGTTTATGCCGACGAAAAGCAGCCCGAGCAACGCAAACTATTATTCTACCGTAGCCCTATGAACCCGGAGGTAACTTCCCCCGTTCCCGCTAAAGATGCCATGGGCATGGATTATGTGCCTGTCTATGCGGATAACAATGGCACTGAAAGAGTACCTGTCGGCACGGTTACAATAGACCCAGTCACTGTACAAAATATTGGTGTCCGTACCGATATTGCTATCCGCGAAACCATCACACATACGGTACGTGCGGTCGGTCGAATAGCCTATGACGAAGAACACCTAGTCCGCCTGCACCCAAAAACTGAAGGCTGGATTGAAACCTTACGCATCGATAAAACCGGGCAATGGGTTAAAAAAAATGAAGACTTGCTGAGTATTTATTCACCGCAACTCGTGACCAGTCAACAAGAATACGTGCTCGCGTTGCGTAATCTTAAAGTCTTAGAACAAAGTCCTATTGAGGATATACGCCGCGGCGCGGAAGACTTAGTCAAGAGTTCTCGGGAACGTTTAAAATTACTTGATGTTCCTGCTCACCAAATGCACGACTTAACGCGTACCCAGAACATTAAAAAAAGTCTACATATTCATTCGCCGGCGGAAGGGATTATTATGAATATTGGCGCACGTGAAGGTCAATATGTCACCCCAGCCACCGAACTGTATATGATCGCTGACCTGTCTACTGTCTGGGTTTATGCCGATATTTACGAATATGAATTACCCTGGGTCAAAGAAGGCGATTCAGTGGAAATGCGTTTAGCTGGCGTACCGGGACGAATATTTAAAGGCTTATTGGCTTATATTTACCCTTATGCCGAACCCAAAACCCGCACCATCAAAGTGCGCCTGGCATTTGATAATTCAGAGTTGCTATTAAAGCCGGATATGTTCGCTGAAGTCACCATACTCGCTGGCAAACAGGTCGATGCCATCACCATACCCAGTGAAGCAGTCATCCGTTCCGGCACCAGTAATCAGGTCTTTGTCATACGTGCACCAGGAAAATTTGAACCACGGCCGGTAACCTTAGGATTATCGTCCAACGGAAGAGTAGCGGTATTAAGTGGCATAAAAGCAGGTGAAGAAATTGTAACCTCCGCACAATTCCTGCTTGATTCAGAATCAAAACTACGAGAAGTGACAGCAAAAATGCTCGAGCCAAAAGCATCTAAGTCCACCATGAATATGCCCCCCCTAACTACTGAGCAGATGCCGAGCAGCATGAATCAAGAAAGCGAAACGCACAGCCCTCAGCATGGAGAGAAAATAAATGATTGAGCGCCTGATTGAAAGTTCTTTAAAAGACAGGTTTATCGTTCTTCTCGCAGCCATTATTTTAGGTATAGGAGGTTTATGGTCATTTAAAAATATGCCTTTGGATGCGATACCTGATTTATCTGATGTTCAAGTCATCGTATTTACCAAATATCCCGGGCAGGCACCGCAAGTAGTTGAAGACCAGGTTACCTATCCGTTAACTACTGCAATGTTAGCCGTGCCAAAAGCCAAAGTAGTGCGCGGCTATTCGTTTTTTGGCCTGTCGTTTGTCTATATCATTTTTGAAGATGGCACCGATATGTACTGGGCCCGTTCGCGGGTGCTGGAATATTTAAATTATGCCAGCAACCGCTTACCACAAGGCGTCAACCCTGCTCTGGGTCCCGATGCGACAGGTGTCGGCTGGGTTTACGAATACGCACTGGTTGACAAAACCGGCAAACACGATTTGGCGCAATTGCGCTCAATTCAGGACTGGTACTTGCGTTATCCGTTACAAACGGTGTCCGGCGTTGCCGAAGTCGCCTCAGTTGGAGGTTTCGTCAAACAATATCAGGTAGAAGTCGACCCGAATGCCCTGCTCGCTTATGGCATTCCACTTGCCAAAGTTAAAACAGCCATTCAGCGCTCAAATAATGATGTCGGAGGACGCTTGGTAGAAATGGCTGAAACTGAATATATGGTGCGTGGCCTGGGTTATCTACGTGGCATTGAAGACCTGAACAGCATACCGTTGGGGGTGAATGAAAACGGCACACCTATTCGCCTGCAAGATGTCGCTCATGTGCATATAGGACCTGAATTGCGTCGTGGTTTAGTGGAGTTAGATGGCGAAGGTGAGACTGTTGGTGGTGTGATCATTATGCGCTTTGGTGAAAATGCAAAGTCAACTATTGCTGGCGTCAGAAAAAAACTCGATGAACTTAAACTAGGACTGCCAGAAGGAGTCGAAATCGTTACCGTTTATGACCGGGGCGATTTGATTGAACGCGCAGTCAATACATTAAAAGAAGCGTTAAGCCAAGAATTGATCATCGTCTGTCTTATGGTAGCTCTATTTTTGCTGCATTTACGCTCGGCTTTGGTCATTGTCATCACCTTACCTTTAGGCATTTTAATTGCCTTTATCGTGATGAAAATGCAAGGGCTGAATGCCAATATTATGTCACTGGGTGGTATAGCCATTGCCATCGGTGATATGGTTGATGGTGCTATTGTGATGGTCGAAAACGCACATAAGCATTTGGCTGAGGCAGCCGAAAAGAAGAAATCTGAGCTAACTAAAGATGAGCGCTGGCAAGCTATTGCTAATGCATCAAAAGAAGTCGGTCCCGCGCTGTTTTTTTCCTTATTAGTGATCACTGTATCCTTTATCCCTATTTTTGCCATGCAAGCTCAGGAAGGTCGATTATTCGGGCCACTCGCTTATACAAAATCTTACGCAATGGCTGCTGCGGCATTCCTGACCATCACAGTAGTACCGGTCTTAATGGGTTATTTTATTCGCGGAAAAATCATTCCCGAACACAAAAATCCGGTTAACCGTGCGCTACATTTTGTTCACTCACCGCTATTAAAAATCGCTATGCGCTGGCGGCCTGTCACCTTAATACTTGCTATAGCCTTGCTAGTATCCACAGCGTATCCATTAAGCAAAATCGGCAGTGAATTTATGCCGCCCCTGGATGAAGGCGATATTCTGTATATGCCCAGCACTTTCCCCGGTATTTCCATCACCAAGGCTAAGGAGCTATTGCAGCAAACGGACAAGATCTTAAAAACCTTTCCCGAAGTGCAAAGTGTATTCGGCAAAGTGGGTCGTGCCGATACTGCCACTGACCCCGCACCGCTATCAATGACCGAAACCACTGTGCGCCTTAAACCCCGAGGAGAGTGGCCAAACCCAAAGAAAACCACGCCACAATTGATGTCGGAAATGGATAAAGCCATTCATTTTCCCGGTGTTGCCAACGCCTGGACCATGCCCATTAAAACCCGTATTGACATGCTTTCCACCGGCATTAAAACACCGGTCGGTATTAAAGTATCCGGCCCTGATTTGAATGAATTGCAACGTTTATCCAAAGCCATTGAACAGGCGATGAAAACAATACCGGAAACCTTATCCGCTTTCGGTGATCGTGCGGTCGGTGGTTATTATCTGGATTTTGATATAAACCGCGAGGAAGCCGCGCGTTACGGGCTAACTACCGGTGACGTACAAGATGTGATTCAAAGCGCTATCGGCGGCATGAATATCACCGAAACCGTAGAAGGTTTAGAGCGTTATCCGGTCAATCTGCGCTACCCGCGTGAACTGCGCGATAATATGGAAAGTCTGAAACGCGTCTTGATTCCCACGCCCAGCGGTGCGCAAATCCCGCTAATTCTGGTCGCTGAACTGAACCTAAGACGAGGGCCGCCAGCCATTAAAAGTGAAAACTCGCGGCCTAATGCCTGGATCTATGTCGACATTAAAACGTCTGACATTGGCGGTTTTGTCAGTCTGGCAAAAAAAGTCTTGGCCGAGCAAGTTACAATACCTAAAGGTTATACCGTCAGCTGGTCGGGGCAGTTCGAGTATATGCAAAGAGCCGCAGAGAGACTACGCACGGTCGTACCGTTAACGCTGCTGCTGATATTTCTATTGTTATATTTCACTTTCCGCAATCTGGTCGAACCAGTCATCGTGATGCTAACCATTCCTTTTGGCTTAATTGGCGGTATCTGGACGATTTTCTGGTATGACTTTAACTTGTCCGTGGCTGTTTACGTGGGCTTTATTGCCCTGGCAGGAACCGCCGCCGAAACCGGCGTGATGGTACTGAATTTTATTGATATCGAAATTGCCCGCCTGCGCGAACAAAAACAAGCCCCCTTAACCCCCGAAGAAATTAAATCATCAGTAGAAAATGCCACTGCTTTACGTGTGCGTCCGGTTGCGATCACCGCCTTTACCACCATGTTGGGTTTATTACCGATTATGTGGGCAACCGGTACCGGAGCCGATGTTACCCAGCGCATAGCCGCGCCCGTTCTGGGTGGTATGGTAACGGTACTGATGTTAAGCTTATTGGTATTTCCGGTAATCTACAGCCTGGCTTTGCAAGTACAAGAACGGCGACAACAGTAGCGGGATGTTTTTAATCTGTTTATGCAATTATCATCCATAATGATTCAGACAGCTTGTTTAATAATTTGAATGTGTCTAGGATGAGCAGATCAAAGCCCGCATACCTCTAGGTAAAATTAACTTTGGGGGCTTGTAAATAATTTTTCACTATTTGTCAAAATGATAATGCCATGAAAACATCACAAACAAAATCAAGTACTCAAGATCAGCCCTCAGGTATTTATACCTGCCCTATGCATTCTGAAATACGTCAACCCGAACCGGGAAACTGTCCAAAATGCGGAATGACACTGGAACGACTACCCACATCAGATAATTCCAAAACGACCGAGTATGTTTGTCCCATGCATTCAGATATTGTGCGTACCGAACCCGGTAATTGTCCCAAGTGTGGCATGACTTTAGAACCTAGAGATGTTTCCGCAGAAAGCCAGGAAAGTCATGAACTGACAAATATGAGCCGACGATTTTGGCTAAGTTTACTACTGTCATTACCTGTCTTTATTCTTGCTATGGGACATGACTGGGTTAAACCATTACTTGCTGAAACTATCTCCTCCTTTGAACTGCAACTTATCGAATTCGTCCTAGCCACGCCCGTGGTTTTATGGGCTGGCTGGCCATTTTTTCAACGCGGCTGGCAATCTCTGGTTAAGCGCAGCTTAAACATGTTCACCCTGATATCCATAGGCATAGGCGTAGCCTGGGTTTACAGCGTGGTGGCCACATTTATACCTGATTTATTTCCGCTAACAGTACGCAATCCAGACGGTACGGTTGCTGTGTATTTTGAAGCGGCTGCGGTTATTACTACATTAGTGCTGCTGGGACAGGTTTTAGAGCTACGCGCACGCAGCCAAACCAGTCAGGCCATTAAGCTGCTATTACAACTGGCGCCAAAAACAGCGCGTTTAGTTAATACCAATGGCGAGGAAGTCGATATTCCGCTGGAACAGGTGCAGCCAGGCAATATCTTACGCATCCGACCAGGTGAAAAAGTACCTGTTGACGGCGTAGTGCAGGAAGGTCATAGCACTATCGATGAATCCATGGTCACAGGTGAACCCATTCCAGTAGAAAAAAATGTCGGCGATCACTTGATAGGCGCAACGATTAACAGCACCGGCAGTCTCTTGATGTGTGCCGAAAAAGTAGGCAGCGAAACTCTGTTAGCGCGTATCGTAAAAATGGTCAGCGAAGCACAACGCAGTCGAGCACCCATCCAAAAACTAGTCGATGTTGTGGCCGCATACTTTGTACCCACAGTCATAATTATCGCTTTGCTAACCTTAATCAGCTGGTGGTTATGGGGGCCTGAGCCCCGTTTTGCTCATGCTATCATCAACGCCGTCGCCGTTTTGATTATCGCCTGCCCATGTGCGCTAGGGCTTGCTACGCCAATGTCGATTATGGTGGGTACTGGACGTGGTGCTCAGGTGGGTGTTTTGATTAAAAATGCCGAAGCACTGGAGATCATGGAAAAAATTGATACGCTGGTCGTTGATAAAACCGGTACGCTAACAGAAGGTAAACCGCAACTGATGGAAACGATTGCTAATCACTCTTTTTCTGCACAAGACATACTGCGTTTTGCAGCAAGCCTGGAAAAAGCGAGCGAACACCCTCTAGCCGCCATTGTCAAAGGAGCCAAAGATAAAGGTCTTGATCTGATTCCAGTAGAAAAATTTGCTTCAGTGACAGGGCAAGGCGTTAAAGGCACTGTTAATCAACACTCTATTGCGCTGGGTAATAGTCGATTGATGGAAATGGAACACATTGACATCACAGCACTACAGGCAAAAACCGAAACCTTGAGCCAGGAAGGCCAGACCGTGATGTTTATCGCCGTAGACGGCAAACTTGGTGGCCTTATCAGTGTCGCTGATCCTATCAAACAGTCAACAGCCGAAGCACTTAAAGCCCTACATGCGGCAGGTATTAAAGTGGTTATGCTGACCGGAGATAATCAGATCACAGCCCATGCTGTCGCCAAAAAACTGAACATAGATCGAGTTGAAGCCGAAGTATTACCGGAACAGAAAGCAGCATTGGTCAAGCAATTACAGGATGAAGGTGCCATCGTCGCCATGGCCGGAGACGGTATTAATGATGCCCCGGCACTCGCTCAGGCGCATGTTGGTATTGCCATGGGGACAGGCACCGATGTTGCGATGGAAAGCGCGGGAGTCACATTGGTTAAGGGTGACCTACGCGGTATTGTCCGTGCCCAGCAATTAAGCCGGGCGACCATGAAAAATATCCGGCAAAACCTGTTTTTCGCCTTTGTCTACAATGCTTTGGGAGTTCCTGTAGCCGCAGGCATACTGTACCCGTTCTTTGGTATCTTGCTTTCTCCGATGATTGCCGCCGCAGCAATGAGCTTCAGCTCGGTTTCAGTTATTCTAAATGCATTACGACTTCGGAAGTTATCACTTTAATATTTTTAAACCGAAGTTTCCTAAATTTCAGGAAGAATCCGGGCAGGTAGAGTAATTTTTTAACCGGTTTGTCGATGCATCTAACTCCAATGCATAATCGCAAAGCCCTTTATATTTCTAAAGTTGGCATTTCAATTATTTGGAGATTTCCGTATCTAAAAATGGCCGCATTTTTTAATAACAGTAGCTTTAGCTACAATAATTATTTTCAATATAGAAGAGCAGCTCCATTATTTACTAGCGGGCTTTAACAGCCTGCAGATAATGGAGAAATGCCATAAAACCCTCAATACGGCATTATGCAGGAGCTAAAAATTTATAAACACCCACACCAACAACTACTAACACCACAACACCCCAACCAATAATATTTATATATTGACGCAGTTTGTTTGCAAAGCGCTCTCCTCCCCAGGCCAATAAAAGAGCAATCAGAAAGAAACGTCCACCACGCCCTATAAAAGACGCTAACACAAAAGGCAAAAACATCATGGATAAAGCGCCGGCGGCAATGGTAAAAACTTTATACGGTATAGGCGAAAAACCCGCGACAAAAACAGCCCAAAAACCCCAGTCTTTAAACCATTGCTCTGCGAGTTGATACTTGGTCCAATAATGCGATCCTTCCAGCCATGGCTGAATCAGATCAAAAGCAAAAAAGCCAATCGAATAGCCTAACATCCCGCCTATCACTGAAGCGATAGTAGTAATAAGCGCTAATCGCAAGGCCTTATCGCGTTGAGCTAATACCATCGGAGCCAACATCACATCAGGAGGAACAGGAAAAAAAGAAGACTCAGCAAAACTTAAAGCTGCCAGGTATTTCGTTGCATGACGGTGTTTAGACCATAGTATAGCCTGATCGTAAAGTTTTTGGAACATCGGAAAATAAAGGGAGAATAAGATTTATAATAAATGTCTTTAAGTATCTCATGTTTTATCAAATTAAATTAACAAAAATAGCATAACTGGTTGTTGAGGTCCTGCTTCCATAATGACCCTTTGAAACTTTAATAAACTGTCTGACTTTTTTGATTAGGTCGGAAATAGCATCAGTTGAGTGAGTGACAACGTAAATTTTTTATCAACGTCATACCAGTCAGGAAACCGGTATCTTGTCATTTTGATGTGTGTCAAAAAGCTAATGCTTGCTGAGTATTGTTATACACATTTTCTGTGGATAAGCTTGTGTGTATTTTTTGAGTAACTTCTTAAACCCACTGTATATAGTGGCCTAAGCTTAGATTGTACAAATTAAATACAAGTCTTTTGGATTCCTTTGTGCATCTAATCCTCTATCAATGTAAAATACAATTTATAAGCTTACTGACCTAAGTGACTATAATATTAATTTACACTTTTAATTTTTTATTTAATCCCCTTAATACTCTATTTCGCAATAGATTTGCCATAGCAAACCTAAGCCCCAATTTTTAACCAGAATAAGTTATAAATATCAACCATGAAAACACCCAAAAGTCTTGAATCACTGGTTCTTGATGGTTTTATCGATGAAGTGATCCACCCTCTAAAAAGCGGGAAGGAAGCCGCTGTTTATGTTGTACTCTCTGAAGGTGAAGTTCGCTGTGCAAAAGTTTATAAAACAGCAAACAAACGCAGTTTCCATAATCAGGCCACGTATCAAGAAGGACGCAAAGTCAGAAATAGTCGCCAGGCTCGTGCGATGGAAAAGAAAAGTCAGTTCGGGCGTAAGCAGCAGGAAGAAGTCTGGCAAAATGCCGAAGTCGATGCTTTATATCAACTTGCAGCTGCTGGTGTGCGCGTTCCGCAGCCCTATAACTTCGTTGAAGGCGTATTACTAATGGAGTTGGTCACGGATGAACACGGAGCCGCTGCGCCTAGGCTTAACGATCTTGAATTAAGCCGCGAGCAAGCTCTGGTATATCATGACCTGCTGATTAAAGAGGTCGTTAGAATGCTCTGTGCCGGGCTGGTTCACGGCGACCTTTCTGAATTCAATATCCTTATTGACGCGCATGGGCCTGTAATTATCGATCTGCCACAGGCTGTAGATGCAGCAGCGAATAATAATGCCGCCAGAATGCTGGAACGAGATGTCAACAACCTGGCTACCTACTTTGGACGTTTTGCGCCAGAACTGCTTGCAACCAGCTACGCTAAAGAAATCTGGAAAATCTACGCGAGCGGCAATTTAACACCTGATACCAAACTATCAGGCCATTTCAAGGGTAGTAACAAACGGGCTGATGTACAAAGTATCCTGCAGGAAATCAATGATGCACGGGATGAAGCGATAAAACGTAAGTACGAACACGTCGAATCATAAAATGCTAAGCAAGGAAAAATACCAGGCTACAGCTGAGTACAAAAACCACTAAAGAACATGCACGAAATAATATGAGCAACTTGTAGGATGGGCAAAGGTCTTTTTCGTGCCCATCTTTATATAGAGTACAGCCCTCAGTCTATAGGTAGCTAAATACATTATTTAGCTCAGCCAGCCAGCTTCATTTTTATAAGTAACAGCCGTACATAACCCCAATGTTAAACTCTAAAATATATCTCAATGTTCCTTATGCAGAAAAAGAGGCAGCTAAAGCGCTCGGTGCAAAATGGGATGCCGCAAAGAAAAAATGGTATGCACCAGCAGATAAGGACATAACGCTTTTTGCCAAATGGCAAACTGAATCCCCCTCTTCAACATCATGCCCTAAAAAACCGAAATCTAGTGCCTCTGGCAGCAATATACTTCTGGGCGTCACCACACATGCGCAAGATAAAAACTTTGTTGCCTATAACGGTGATGAGCCGCCGTGGGATTAACCAGCGTATGCTCACAAAATGAACACTTTAAAATACTTAAAGGGTTATCCTGCTGCAGTAAAAGATCAAATACAGATATTGATCAGCAATGATAAATTAGCGGAGTACCTGTTAAAAAAATACCCGGTTGCACATGATATCAGTAGCAATAAAGCGCTTTATATCTATGTCGTGGATTTAAAAAATCAATTTATACGCAAATCCGATTCGCTGAGTAAAGTGGTTTACGATGATAAACTCGATGTATTGCATCAAGCACTTGGCTTGCATTCTTTTGTCGCCAGAGTTCAGGGTAGTAAATTAAAAACCAAAAATGAAATTCGCATAGGCTCAGTATTTAAAAAAGTGCCCATTGAATTTCTCAGAATGATCGTTGTCCATGAATTGGCGCATATCAAGGAGAAACAGCACAACAAGGCATTCTATAAATTATGCCAACATATGGAGCAAAACTATCACCAGCTTGAATTTGATATGCGCCTCTATCTGACCTATCTTGATATGACTGGAAAGCTATACTGAATCAATCTAGATCTTGCGCCAATAAACCGGCATTGCCGCCTATGGCAGCAGTATTTGTTGTTAGTGTTTGTTCATTAGTAAATCTCTGCAAATAATTCGGCCCACCCGCTTTTGGCCCTGTACCGGAAAGCCCGGTACCGCCAAAAGGTTGCACACCAACAACAGCTGAAATCATATTTCGATTAATATATATGTTGCCTACTTTACTATTTTTAACCAGAGTGTTTATTGTGCTGTGAATACGGCTGTGTATACCCATTGTTAAACCATAACCACTAGAATTGATATCTGTAATTAGTTGCTCCAGTTCATTGCTATGATAACGAATAACATGTAATACCGGGCCGAAATTTTCCTTCGTCAGCTGCTCTAGCGAGCTTAATTCAATCAGTGTTGGTGGAAAAAAACAACCCTTGTTTAACGACTTATCAAGTTGCATTTGAAATAAAATACTGGCATGCTCACGCAGAGTTTCAACATGCTCCCTCAACTGCCTGGCAGCATCCATACTGATGACCGGACCTATATCCGTGGTAAAGTCCTGAGGGTCAGCAACAACTAGTTGCTGCATAACACCGATTATCCGCGAAATAATATTATCCGCATTAGCATGAGGGATATATAAAACCCGCAATGCTGAACAACGTTGGCCAGCGCTATTAAATGCTGATTGCACTGCATCCATGATCAGTTGTTCACTGTGTGCTGAGCTATCGGCAATCATCACATTTTGTCCCCCGGTTTCAGCAATCAAAGGAATAATACCGGGAAGTTGTGCAAGTTGCTGATTAATAACTCGGGCAGTCGTCAGGGAGCCTGTAAATGCTACTCCTGAAATACGCTGGTCGCTTAATAAATATCGCCCTACAGTCACCCCATCGCCCGGCAAAAAGTGCAATACATCCTTAGGAATACCAGCCTGATGTAATAGTTGAATACAGCGCATAGCAATCAATGGCGTTTGCTTGGCGGGTTTGGCAATGACTGTATTGCCACTGGCTAATGCCGCTGTCACTTGTCCTATAAAAATCGCAATCGGGAAGTTCCACGGACTAATACAGACAAAAACCCCTCGACCATATTGATAAAGCAGATTTTGTTCACCGGTAGGTCCAGGCAAGGTCAAGGGTTGCGCAAATAATTCCTGTGCAGATTGTGCATAATAGCGACAAAAATCGACCGCCTCTCGCACTTCATCCAGTGCATCTTTAATTGTTTTCCCGGCTTCACGCACACAGAGAGCAACCAGTTCCAGGCGATTTTCTTCCAATAGTTCAGCAGCTTTGAGCAGATAAGTTACGCGTTTATTTACTGCTGATAAACGCCAGTGTTGAGTTGCATCTGCAGCAATACTGATTGCATCAGCAATTGCTTTTGTATCGCTGTCTGTTACATGGCCGACTATTTGCTGGCTATATGCTGGATTGATTATTTGCTGCTCTATTCCCGCATACACTCTACCATTAACCAGTGGTGCAGCGTGCCAGGTTTGTATTTTAAAGGGCTCTAGGTATTGCTGTAGTCCGGATAATACTTCAAGGTCTGATAGGTTTAAGCCAGCTGAGTTAATACGCTGTTTTCCATATAAATCTCTGGGTAACACGCAGTTTGTAGATAACTGTTTTATGTTTTTAAAGTGGGCAACAGGGTCGGCTATGAGTTTTTCAATATTAATATCTGTATTTTCGACCTGATTTATAAAAGACGTATTAGCTCCGTTTTCTAGTAAGCGCCTGACCAGATAGGGCAATAACTCTTGATACATACCGACCGGCGCATAAATACGACAAGGGATTTGACCATTGGTTTGCCTCTGCAGTTGCCTGTACAGTTGCTCACCCATACCATGCAAGCGCTGAAATTCATAGCCTGGATGTTTCTTAGCCTTAACCATTTCCATAATAGCAGCAACAGTATGTGCATTATGCGTAGCGAACTGAGGGTAAAAGACATCGACTTGAGAGAGCATAAACTGTGCGCAGGCTAGATAAGAGAGATCAGTAGCCGTTTTATGCGTAAACACGGGATAATCTTTCAGGCCGTTCACTTGAGCACGTTTAATTTCACTATCCCAGTAAGCACCTTTTACCAGGCGAACGGGGATTTTGCATTGCTCCACTTTAGCCAATTCGGCCAGGTAATGCAGGGTATCAAGCGCTCTTTTTTGATAAGCTTGAACGGCTAAGCCTAAGCCAGACCAGCCTTTTAACTCAGGATCTGATATTACCCTGCTAAATACCTCCAATGACATTTCCAGTCGTTCGGACTCTTCGGCATCTACGGTGACACTAATATTTGCTGTGCGAGCTTTTTTGGCCAGATATAAAAGTTTGCTGCTGATTTGGTGCACCGCCTGCGTATGCTGAAACACTTCATAGCGCGGGCATAATGCAGACAATTTAATGGAAATCCCCGGAGTTTTATATAGATCACTATTAGCATGTCCGGCTAAAGCTGCAATAGCCTGTGCATAAGCATTGATATAACGCTCCGTATCACTTGCAGTTAATGCCGCCTCACCCAGCATATCAAACGAGTATAAATAACGGGATTGCTGGCTGGCAATGTGTAAAGCTGCTTCTATCGTCTCAGCAATAACAAACTGGTAGGCTAACTGCTGCATCGCTTGAGTTAATGCCGTACGAATTACTGGCAATCCTAGACGAGAAGATAGTCGAGAAAAAACGGATTGATAGGCAATGTTAGAGAATTTGAATTGTTGTTCGATTTTAGCAGTGAGGTTAAGCGTATGAGTGGCAAAATTAACCAGCAAAGAATCACTGTGTTGCAGATGTTTTTGCCAATCCGCTGTGCTTAATTTTTCATGTAAAAACAGATCTTGAGTATCGCTGTCCGGTATGCGTAATAAAGCTTCGGCTATTTCCATTAATACGATACCTTCATCTGAATTGAGCTGGTACTCGTGTAAAAATGCTTCCACTAGCGTTTGCTGGTCTCTTTTTTCTCTTATGGCTGAAACCAGAGTATGCGCTTGTTGGTGAATTGCTGTTACGGAATAGTCTGGCAATTTAAGCAATAACGCTTTAATTAGCTTTTGCTCATTCGCAAGATAATGCCGGTTTATTCGTTGGCGATTGTTTTCTAAAATAGTCTGCATGTAAATAGCACTCTTGTGAGCTGTTTATGGACTTATCTTGCAGGACATAAAATCTAAAATGCTCGGCGACAGCCATCAAGTATGATGGTGGTTTACTTGTTGAGCATACAATTATCTGATTTCCCAAAAGCCTCAGCCAACTTTTAGAGCTGCATAAGCATGATAGGTGATCATACAGCAACATAAGCCAATCAAAGAATAATAGCTTCCAACCGAAACCATCGATTAACGCTAGCAGAGTTCTGCTAGATACTGTTGCAAGTGCTTTTGACTAACAGAATGATAAGTTCCAATTGACGCATTTTGTACATTACCAATCATGATCTTAGCCCATGTGAATTCATCTAATACAACGCAATCTGGACCTCCACCCGTTACGATCCTTGTGAGTAAACACCTCTCCACCTAATAACACATATCGTCTAATTGAATAATGCCACACTCAATGGCTTACTGTCATCACAATCTTTCATGACTTTCTGCTTAAGGCTTCAAGCTGTATTGTATGAAACACTGAGTTGATGCATTAAAGCTAAAGAAGAGATCGACGTTTTAGCTTGGCTAATCAAATGCATCGCCATAAACCATGTCGTTAGTTTGTTCAAAAATTGTTCCAATTTTTAGTGAAGTCTGATGATCACAATGCTTACGTGCTTTTTAATGTGCAATAACTACCTTTGTTGCACTCAAGAGAACTAAATCTCTCTGTCCAGACATTTGAACAAAGCTTTCACCCCCTGATATTCAGTTCCATAGTCTTTAAATAACACCGTAAAGCTATTACAACTACAACTTTAGTCCTCGTATTACTTCAAGTAATCTACTCCAATCCCGCGTACTTTATCTTCGTGATGGTAATATTTATATTTAGACAAAGCCTCGATACCATGACAATCAACACAGAAAGTTTTCTCTACGCCTTTATGACGTAAAAAACTATTGCTTATATCACCCTCAATATTTTCCTGTTTTTTATAATCTAGAACTGGGTAATCTTTTTCTTTCGAATCTATTAAAGGTTTCCAGCTATGCGGGTCATGACAAGTAATACAGGCTATTGCACCTAATTCGGAGATCTTTTCATGATTGGTTTCTACTAAAGGCATCACTTTTTCATCAGAACGTAAAACCATATCCTGATATGGGTGCCCGTAAAACGCGATTGGTTTTTCTTTGCCTATACTGTCTTTTTGATGACAATTCATGCACATTTCATCTATCCTAAAACCAGGGGCTGTTTTATCTCGCGCCTGAACCTTTGTATTTATAACCGATGACAGGAATGGGCTTTTTGCTTCACCCCTATGTAAAGTATGACAGGCTCCACAGGCACCTGATTGAAGCGCTGTTTCTTCCTGCTGGTTTTGCGTTTCATCCGCGCTGACACGTAAATCATGATCCGTCCCTATCAACCGCTGCTTGCCAGCATGACAATTCTCACATAGCTGACCATCACGATGATCCTGTAGTAACGCAGGTGTGTTAGGCTTGCCAGAGTGCACAGCATGACAGCTTAAACAACCAATCTTTTTTACCTCTACCCCTGCAATTTTTATCACCTCATCCAGCTCCAGATTCATTGGGTGAATGCCTTTTTTAGCCGCGTCTTTTTCATCCTTGGCATGTTGTCGTTCATGACAGTCGAGACATAATTTTTCAGCATCTTTTATTTTGTCTGTATATAAAGCAGTTCCCAGAGTTCCTTTATGTACACTGTGACAACTTGAGCATTGTACTGTTTTAACTTTTACGCCACGGATTTCAAGTGCTTCTTCCAGCTCAACATTCACTGGGTGAACTCCGGCTTTCCGTGCCGCTTTTTCATCCTTAGGTGCCTGACGTTTATGACAACTTGCGCAAAGCGCGCCATTTTCATCAGTCTGAGTCAGTAGGTTTTTGGTCTTGCCTTCATGTACTTGATGACAGGATTGACAAGCGATTGCATCGTCTTTGGCCAAAACACCGCCACCCGCTAGCAGAATTTTAGGCAACCCTTTTTGTAAATGTGGATCATCTGTGGATAGATGCTGCGCTTTCTTTTCTGGTTTTTGCATTTTGACACCCAAAGGGTGATTCAAGCCAAATTGTCCGGCGTCTTCCCTACCCGATTTTTTAGTATTTTTCTCATGACAGGCCTCACACTGCTCACTACCGTAATCCGTTCCTCGTAACCAGGCATTATGGTTTTCTTCATATAAAGACTGAGGTTGTTCATTATCATTATGTGGCGTATGACAACTCGTACAACTTAGGTCATTTTTATCGCTATGTGGGTATAATTCAGGGATTTTATCCTTACGCAAGGGTTCTTTGTAATACGTCTGTTTTTTTTCTTGCGTGTCATAAACAGTAGGATGTTGATGACCGAATGGAATGGCTTGCCGGGAATCAAAAACCGCTCCATGATGACAGCTGTAACACATATTAACCGACGCAACAGGCAAAACGTTCTCGGAATCAAGCATTTTAGTGACATCGTCATTATTTCCCCAGCTAAAATGACAGACAACACAGTTCTTTCGTGATATTTCTTTTTGTTGTTCAGGTAGCGAGACTAAAACCTGATAGCCAAGTTGTATTTTTTGTATTAGATTAGCCTGAGAGTCTACTACATAGAGATACCCAGAGGGATCGTAAAATAATCGAGACGGTGTGGTCAATTTAATAACTTGCCCGGTCATATCTTGTAATAACCCTAAAAAACGTCCTTGATAATAAAGACTGATCGTCCCTAAATAACTATCACTTATATATTGATAATCCAGTGCATCAAAAACATTACCATTAGGCCGGTACATTTTATCCAGAGAAAAACGACCTGTTTGTGAATAATAGCGCCCCCCTCGATCGAACACTTGCACCCTGGCATTCAACACATCGACAACATTCAAATAACCATCCCGGTCTTGTGCAATTTGAAACGGGAACTGAAACTGTCCTTCCATTTCACCGCGTTCACCTACACAGTGTTTTTCTTTTCCACCCGATAATTCTAAATAACAGATACGATGCCAACGACGGTCTGCATAAATCAGTTCATTCTCTCGAACCAGTAGAGAGACGGGCTCGGGTAATGCGGATAAAGATTTAGGTTCCTTTGTCTCTTGCACTTTTGAACCATCTTCTGCTTCTAGTGACACTGGTGCCGTTAAATTAAAATCGCCTAACCATTTTCCCTGTAAGGAAAAACAGCTGATTTTATGTTGTAACGTATCTGCAACGTATAACACGTTGTTATCAATAGCCAGCGCCATTGCCCGGTCAAAGCGATGTTTGGTCTTTGCTGTATTGATCTCCCGTATTAATTGACCTTCAGTTGATAAAACAACAATTCGCGAATTTAACCCATCTAGTACATAAAGCAAACCTTGTGCGTCACTGACAATATCACTGGGCTGGTTGAAATTCGATTGTATCTCTATACGCTCTTTAGCCATGGGAATTTGCTGAGCGGCTGAGACAACTTGTGTTGGCAGCAATATAAGGAAAATTGCCGCCAACAGCCTGCAAAAAAAAACAAACAGTGGTAAAAACAAGTGCAAGACCTTCTTTACCAGAGTTTGAAATACAATCTTACTTTTTAAGTTACTCAGCATTATTTTAATAAACTCATGATCCGGATACGCTGTTCTTCATCCTTATAACGACTGAAAAACTGAGTCACAATATTATTCTGAATTTTTTGTAACTGATATCTTGTCGCTCCTAACTCAGCAAGATCAAGTAACGGATTCTTCTCGTTATGACAAGCCTCACACTTTGGCCCTTTTTCAGTTAAAGGGGCGTGTATCAAAGCCCTGCGCTCTGCCTTTAGTTCCAAAGCGCTCCCTTCTTGTTGCCAAAGTTTTCTGGTTTCTTCTGCAAACGCGTTATCGTTACGCAAACCGATGGCTTGCTGCTGATAAAACGGAGTTATTTTATAAAAAGAGTTAATTACATAAGTATCTTTGGTGATCACTTTTTTTTCAGGTAAGCTCGTGTCTTTATTCTCAGCTTCCACAGCCTGACGAAATAATTTTGGCTTGGGAGTAACAATACTTGCATCACGGGTATCTTGCCATTGATAACTTAACTGTACGTTCTCAGGCCGAAAATGGCAGGTTTCACAAGCGATATACTGAGTATGCATATTCATAAATGTACGACTGCGTATACTTTTTGTATGTGGAGGAGAAAGATGACAAGTTGTACAAAAGCTATTTCCCAGAGAAGCATCTTCTTTACCGCGCTTATGAAACGGAGGCACTTCCAGCTCTCCTCTTAAAACAATCTGTTTATGTTCTGTCACTTGCTTGAGTGATTTCTGTCTCTGCTCTTCAGTCAGTTGGGTATTATTTAGCGTTTGCAGGTATAAGCCTTCTGCCCATAAAACATTTGAGATACTGCATAGCAGCATAACCAATACTATTCTACCAACCATGCTAGACTCCATTATCTTCTTGATTAATATTGGTTTTTAGCTGTTTAGCATTACTTTCACCTGAAGCTTCTGACTTTTCTTTTTGCTTTGTATCACCTGATACTTGAGTAGCCCCAGTTTCAGCGATAACTGCTTTCTCAGTCACCTCGGCTCTCGGTTTAGGCGCTTTTTTTACTGCAGCACCTTTCGCTGCAGTCTTACGCTTCGCTTTCGATTTACGCCCTATCATAACGCGCTCAAAACGATCACCACCGACAATGGGAATGATTTTCTTGACATGACGAAAACCTATCCACCAGATCGCACTACTTATTGCAAAAACCAAACCGGCCAATAACAAGGGCCAACTACTCCAGAACCACTTTGATTCAAACAAGGCCTCTGCCTGAAACGGCTTATGCATTCGTGTTAAACTGAGCAATGACATGTCATGCATATCGGTCAGGGTAAAGCCTTCATTACCCGGTTTTTTAGCATAACCATGACAATCCGATTGGCCACAGGTTTTCGGTAAATTATCCGGATGTGACGCAGACTGAGGGTCAGTAAAAGCACGTATTTCATGCTTCCAGCCTTCAGGTGAATGGCAATCGATACACGAAGCACCATACGCGGAACCATCGACTATTAAACGTCCATGCAGAGTCTTGGCATAGCTGTCTGCACTATGCACGAAGCGGTCACTCGGAGAGTGTTTTTCCAAAGTCTCTGGATCTTCTTGTTCAACATCGCGCATTTTATCCAGATCACCATGGCAGGCAATACACATGTCATTATTTTCCTGGTTATTCCAGCGCCGCCCCACCAGTCTCCTTAAAATATGCCCACCAAATTGTCCCATCCAGGCCTGGCCTTGATGACAGTTACCACACTCGGTTTCGGCATGATCAAAATCAGCTTTGAATTGCTCTAACTGTGTTTCAGCAATATAGAGGGTATTACTATGACAGCGACGACAAGAAGGGTCTTGTTCAGTTTCAATCTCTTCCAGTCGATTGCCGCCAGTTAAGCCTTTATACCAGCCCCCTTCATGAACTGATTTAACCATTTCTTCATGAATGACATCATGCGAGTATTTAACCCCTTTCGAAGGCTCTTCAATATGGCAAGACTCACTACAATCCGCTTCCGTATTTTCTACTTCATGCGGATAATCGACTACCTCCCGATGGCAATCTTTGCATGGCACACTACCATGCAAGGAGCTCGCATAGTGACTACTATCAATCGTAGCGCTGCGCATAACCCCAAATTCATCTATATAATCTAGCCCTTTATAAGCATGACAAGACAAACACCCATCAGGGTCACTATATCGTGAATTAGCATAAACCTGCTCGTGACCCTGTACGAAAAACAATGTGAACAAAAAAATACGAAACACGCCTACGACAACCCTAATCTACTAATGTATTATAAAAAGGAACCAACAATCACAATTGATATGACGGTTAGTAAAATCATCGCATTGACCACACTGACCCAACTGACCGCGGGCCCAGCTTTTGTATCCCCTCCTTTATTAACATCAAAATGTATGGCCTGCCAATTAGGTAATGGGAAAATTTCAGTATTCTTTTTAATCCGTTTGGGTTCATTCACTTTATGACTAGGAGGTGTTGTCCATGCCAGAGCGTTCCAGTCACAGACATCAACACATTCATGACAAGACATGCATGAGACTTGATCTACAGTGGCAATTTTATCGACCATCTTAATAGCTCCACACATACAATTACGAGCACAAATATTACAGCCGGTACAACGCTCTTTCGCCACTCGAATACGACGTGCAAACGGAAAATTGGCACCAATGCGATTCACAAGTCCATCTGCTGCTCCAATAGGACACATAAACTGACAGTACGCTCTGCCTTTACTGGCAAAGACACCCAGTAGTAGCAATAAACCCAGATTCACCATACCAACACTCGAAACCAGAAAAACCATGCCTCGATACTCACCACTCATGGCTTCTATTAATCGAGGGATGGTGATGAAATTACATAAACTACAGGCACTGATACCTAAAGCCGGCATAGCTACAAGAAAAAAACCAAAATAACCGTAACGAATTTGTACCTGAGGTAAGGAACGAAATTCTATTTTCCAGCGATCATTCAGCATCCGTGAGCTTAATTCAGCCAAACCACCCACTGGGCATAGATAACCACACCACATCCGTCCAAAAAATAAAGTCGTCAGCATAATCAGGCTAAATGCCATCACCCCGATAGCAGCTGCATTCACATGCACGAAAAAATCCTCCCAGCTCATGCCTGGAAAATATAAATAAAAGCGGCGCATGCATAAAGACCCGCACAAATCATCGCTACCGACTAACTGTGGCAAAAAAGCCAGGGGGCCGAGCATACTCGCACTCGCTAGAATTATCAGAAAATATCGGTACTTCTGAACTTTAGGGATTGCTTTTATATCGTTTATGACTTGCATCACTCTTCCTTTTTTGTTGTTTTAATCTTTAAAATCATGACAAACCAGACACAATTGACCATCCTTAGCAGGCAAGCGTAATAAAGCCTCCTGAGTAATGCGCTGATAAGAGAATTGAACATTCATATTATGTAACTGGTTAAACGCTTGTAACCGGGCATCCTTATCCGCTGAAAACACTTCATTCCAGGGGTGCTCTTCATACTCGATACCTTTTTCTAGATCCTCAATAACGACTTGATTACCCGCTGGTTTTTCAGGATCAATCACCCCATATTGATGTGGTGTATGACAGCTGATACAAATAACTTCTTCTTTTTCGCTAAGCGGTACCAGAATATTCAATTCTTTACTGTGCTTATGAATACGCTCCAGCATCTCCTTTTGCGCGGGCTTAACCTGATGTTCGACAGAATTAAAATGAGGGTCTTTTAAATGACAGCCATAGCAAATTTTCTGCATCGACACACGTAACTTTAGTTCTGAAGACTCTAGTTTTTTATCTCGATCCGGCACTTCTTCATGGCAAAAAGTACAATTTTTCTTTTTAATTTCACCTTGCGAATCCAGCATGACATGAATATTGTCTCGTTGCGTTTTTTCCTCATCATGACAGCGATAACAAAAGCCGGTAATACGTCTATAACTGCCACCGATCAAAAAATCTACTGAATTTTTGTCTACTTTCTCAACAGATGTTTTATCAATATCCTTTAGTCCATGACAGGTAGCGCAAATTAATTCACCCTGCTCCCCTAATTTAAACTTTTCAGGCACCTCAATCGCCTTTGATGGTTTAACACCGACAATATGATGAAAAGGGGGTAATTCAGGTTTCTCTTCTGCAAACACAACCGTTGCGAAACCAAAAAGAATAAAAACACGAATAATTTTATCATGCACCCTTAAAGCCCTGTTTGTACAGCCATGCCATGCACATGGCAATCGAGACAAGATCCACCGACCTGATGCACACCACTCAATCCATTACCTGTATCTTCATCTGACTCTTCTACCTGAAACTCTGACTCATGACAAACAACACAATGTTGCGCATAGTTGCCATTTTCTACATCAATAAAAACCGGTTGCGAGCGTACTTGTGGGGGTAATAAAAAAGCGCCCGTATCACTACGATCAATGATCAATTTTTCATTATGAGTACCGTGCATTGCATGACAGTCAGTACATTCCACTAAGCTGCCATATTGATATCCGCTGTCTCGTAAACCTGCATAAGTACGCTCTCCACTCCCTTTAGGATAACCATGCTTATCAATATATCGATAATTTTTTTCCATCATAACCAGCGGATCACGCAAGAATCGTGGCGTCATTTCATAACCCGGCTGCTGTTTATCCTGATTATGACAACGTAAACAAAACTCGGTTTGATTACTGTATGGTAAATCCAGACCCCGTTGATTGATGAAGTGTGTTAAATCCACACTGGCTTCAAATTTACCATCCATATCAGAGCTATCATGACAGGCGATACATTCCGAATCAGCTAGAATACTGTCTTTATCCACGTTAAAATTATGGTTTTTAATCTCATTCATTATCGGGTTTTTAGGCAATAATGCAGAATTATGGCAAAGCACACACTTTCTTGGCGCTGACGTTCCATTCTGACCATGGCACCCCGTACAACTTGCATAACCGGTCTGTAAAACAATGTCACGTATCTCTGGAACAGTGCGGTGAATATTGCGCCTTACATGACAGGCTGCACAATCACTTTGCCCCCAGGCACTACCATCACTGCCATGAGTTTTAGTTAATAAGATTTGATTATTTGCCAGTGAAACATCACGCGCATAAAGCGTTTGACTGGCCATTAACAAACTCGCCAAGAAAAAAATTTCGATAAATAATGAACGATATTTACGCATAATTATTGATTATGACAATCCTGGCAATAAAATGAGTTATGGCATTGTGCGCAATTAGCAGGCATCATGCGCGCTTCTAAACCATGTCGATTTATATAGTTTAAAGGATGATAAGAGCGATTAAGTGTATCCCGCCGGAAATGGCAATTCGTACAAAACTTCTGGTCTAAATGACACGTTTCACATATCGCGGTATCTTGCTTACTATCCTCCTGATGATTCTGGATGTAGCCAGAGTTATGATCGGCTGGCCAGATTTTTTTGGGATCATCATGGCAAAGGTTACAACGCCACGGTCCTCGTAATTCAGTCACATGACAATCATGGCAAATGGCCTCAAGCGGCTCATTGGCAACCGTATTAAGCGGCTTACGTTTGGTTTCATCATGTTCATCATTTTTCTGAAAAGCGTGGCAAAGTAAACAACTATCCCCTTCCTCTTTCATGACTTCATAATGCACTTTATGCGGATAATAAATATCACTGCGTTGATCTCGTTTTTCCCACCAGGTTGCTTCTTTCTTATTATCTTTCGGATCCTGGCTCTGCTTTTCCTGACCTGGCACGGTAGGAATGAAGGGCTGTTCTGCTGCAACGCAAACCATACTCAGAGACAATAACAAACTATAAATAATCCAACGCATTACAACTTGGCCTTTGGCTGAAAATTATCGAAATACCAGGTCGCTTGCAAGCCTGCCTGATATTCATTATCTAAGCGGGAATTAACAATATAACTACCCGATATATCGATAAAAACATCACTGAATAATTTATACCGATAGCCCAACTGCGTTCCTGCTGCTTTATTCTGACCATAAAGGGGGCTCTCATCCAGTGAATACGCTAGATCCAAAACCAATAAAGATTTTCTTGATAAAGAGTATTCAGAACTAAAGTACAGGTTATAACTACTACTGGTCCCAAATTCGAGCATATCAAAATCGCCACTGAGCACAAAGTTTCTAAAATAATGACTCCGCACACCCGCATCAAATCCGTAGCCAATATCTTCCCCTTCATTTCTGGCTGCCCGCTTACCACCGATATGATAGGAAAATGTCTCGGTCAGTTCCTGATCATAACTGACTCTTACTAGATCCTGACGCCCTTGATGATAATCGCTGTAAAACTTTTCTTTAAACGTAGGATAAGGGATTTTTGGCTCATATAATGAATAGCTGACGCGGATGCGACTTGCTTCAGTAATATCCAGTAATAAGCTACTGTATACTTCTTCAAAAACACCCGTATTTGTTTCTAATGTTGCCATGAAAGAAAGTTCATACGCATGCAGGTAACTTTGTTCAAACTCCCCTTCGATGGTATTAGCCATAGTTAAGCGGGTTGAAGTATGCTCATCATGGAATTGCTGAAAGCCAAAGCGAAACAACCAGGTTTTAATCGGCAAGATCCTATTATCCCAATCGAGTTGCTGATTACTCATTAGCTCAAGTCCATAGAGCCAGTCACCTTGAACAGTACGTACATCCTCCTGACGTGTTGGTCTACCACCATAAACATTAAATGTTAAACCCTGGTTAGGTAGCTGATAGCGCACCGCGACGCCATCCAGGCTATAAAACCCTAAACTATCCGAACGTTGAAAACGTCCAGCTTGTATGGTGGTATCCCATTGTTCTATCAGTTTTTCAATAACAAGTTGATAAATATCACCCTCAAACCCAAATAAACTACTCTGCCTGGCAACAAAATCTAAGGATGTCCGCCAACTTTCATTATCAAATGCGACAAAACTACCCCACACTTCACCAAAAACCTGAGAATCATCCGTGTAACGAGTATAACGATTATCGCCTTGAACTTTTGCCTTTACAGTACCATTCCAGTTCCAGGCACTATTCGCACTGGGCATAGGTAATAACAATACAGTTGATAAAAAAAAAGGAACGGCCTTCATGCAAATAAATTCTTCAGCCTTAGTGATTATAAAAGTCGTCGCCTTGACGTTTTTTTATCATGGCCCAACCGACCAGTGATCCTAAAGCCACCACACACCCACCACAAACAGCACAACGCCCTTGTTGTGGAAGAGTACAGCTCGATGCAGTTAACAAATGCCCCGCCGCGATACCTGCACCAAACAACCAGGGAATACTTTGATTAAGACGTGTTATGGATGCATCACTTTTCACACTCTCACTTAAATCACCTACTTTTTTCATTAATTTACCTTCCCTCTTAAACAACAAAAGGAGCGCCTAAACTACAGGCGCTCCCCAGAAAATAGACTCTCACAAGCGAGAATTCGCGAGAATGATAAGTCTGATGCTTAACAAAATAACCATTCTAGTAACTAGCTTCGCTAAATATATCCTTATCAAACCATAAGTTAGACATTTTATTTTTGGCTAAGGCTTCCTTGTAAAACTATTTTTACTTGCCCCTGGTTGCATCCCTGCACTATATTTTGTTCCCCTATTCCCTAGTGAAACTCCTTATTTCCTTTATTATCCTAAAAAGCCAAAGCTTATCCCTTTACTTTGATTCGGCAATCCTTTGCCTCCTTGCCTATACTGCTTTCCTAAACAGTTCCTTAATCCCTGCATTGAGCATCCCGCCCTGCACTATCCTAAATCAAAATCCATATCAAACACAGATCCATTTGCGCCACTCCTAGTCAGTTTAACGTCCAGTCAAACAGGAAAATACCCTCTCGAATAAATTCCTTCTATTGAAATTGATACAGTCCCTACATCAATACCAACACAACATATAAAGCACCATCCATGCCAAAAATACATACCTGTAAATAATTTATGTATTTTGAGAAAATATTACTATTAATTCAATACCTTAAAATAATAAAATCTATTGAAATAAAAAATAGCTAGTCGCAAACCGCCCTAATTAATACATAATTAACAGGCTAAATGCCGCAACTACCCGACAAACCTAAGGCATTTGCCTTACTTTATTTTTAGTTCAGTTTACCTTCGAAAAGTGCCCTTTTTTAACAAAAGACACCCATAGCACTAACTGTTCTCCCATAGATTGAAAGCATAAAAAAAGGGGAAGTAAAATACCCCCCCCTTCTTTTTTAATGCCTGATAATAAAACTCAGGCGATTTAAGCTAGATCGTTATTATTTATCCGCAATAACAAAATAGCCTGGTTCAGTTGTTTTAAAGATGACATAACCTTCTTCATCATCGCTAGCAGGCACTATCATTAACAGATCCGACTCAAGTGCTTTGTAGACAGAATTCAATGCCCAGTTAGCCATAATGACATTAATATCGCTTAGATTGGTTTTAGTACCTTTATAAGCGACTTTAATAAACATTGGCACCCCATTATAGCTATCCACATGCTTTTTACTGCTATCACGTATATCAAAGAAATATACATTGGAGCGCAATTTCCCATAAGAACGTGCATCCAGGATGCCTTGCGCGGCATCTTCCGCGCCATTTATTAATCCTAAAGCACCGCGATAAGTCGGGAACAGGATGTTATTAACAGTATTACCGTCAATTGCCGCCGCCATGTTTCTTAAGTTAAAGTTACCTTTATTAACTTGAAACACGAAAGTATCAGTGCTAGGAAGATCTGGAGCCATTAAGCCGCCAAGCTCCGGTCCAAGAGCGTGTAGCAGGCTGTCTGTATTAAACTTTTTGAACTCACCGATAATCTCGGAAGCGCTGGAGTTTTTCAGACGACTCATAAAGGGATCAATTTTGGTCTCAAACAGAACATCTGAAACATTCTCAGTAATATCACCATTAGCCTGTAGTTTCATATAAGACAAGTCTAGCTTATAAAGTCCTTCTTCTACCAGACGTGGATCAGGAATGGTTCTAATTACTTGTGAATTAGCCTCACCGAGAATACCTTTGGGTGAAATCAATGCACTAAATGCACCACTTTGTTTACGTTCATGGCATTCCTCACACTGCACTGAGTCAGGTGATGGGCGCGTATTATGAGAAATAATATACTCATTTGATTCGCTCAACACTTCAGCTGTATCAGGGTTTTTGTAGCCTTTTTGAGTGAGTAAAGCATCATAAGCTTTTTTTAGCGCAACATACTGCTCATAAGTTTCAGGAGGAAGTACGGTTGGTGAGGGCGCACCGCCACCATGGCCGGCAACCAGTTTAACCGGAAGTGTACCCAGTGATTCGCCGGTAATGACATTTTTAATATTGCCATAAGGATTGCCTTCAGCATCTTCAAGAATTTCCTTAACGACAAGAAGCTCGTATTTTGCCAATATGCGCTTGCTTACTTTATCTTGCCAGTAACTGCGAACTCTAGGGTTATAAGGTACCATGGTTGACTTGCCATTTGCAGCAATGCGGTAACGATACATTAACTGAATAGGTGTACCACGACTTTTCTTATTATTGATATGACACGCCTGACAAGAAACTACATCAAAGTGAGTTTTGGTTATTTTTGTTAAGGACTCTTTACTATAGCCCGCCATATCGCCACTCGCTTTCCATAGTTCACGGTGAGCATCCAGTAAGGTGTCGTGACCTGAAGGAACAACCGCATTTTTTGAGTTGATATGGCACGCTTCACAGGATTTTGCATTAGGCGCATAGTCTAAATCATTGCGCACATCATTGTCTGAGTTCCCTTTTGGGAAATCATGATTAGCGTCTAAATCAACATTAGCTAGTGGCGACTTGAAATACTGCTTCGCATGACAAGAATTACAATTTTCAATATCACGGGTTTGGCCATTGTCATCGGTGTAGCTTTTGCCTTTATGTACATCGTCCTGATAATCATCCACCAAAGTACCATCAGCAGCATCTTGACCTGCTTCGGTCAGCGTTGCAGCTGCAGCATCACCGAAACCGTAAAAACCGCGACGTGAATTACTGGTTAAGTGACAATCCATGCAATTTTCGTTAGCAGGAAAGCGTAACATAGGAATGGTAGTTCTGCCGTTTTCATCAAAGGCATCGGCATGCCAGTTAAAAATAGGCATACCTTTTTCATCTAGTGTAGGCTGCATCGTTGCGGCGCCACCACCATGAGCCGCATGTTCTCCACCTTGCATTGATCTGGCTACGGTCACCAGGTTTTTACCGTCTTTATCAACGACTAATTCCATTAGACCTGATGCTGCCTGGCGAAAAAAGCCTTTACTAGCAAATTGTGAACGGGCAGTCCTGGGAGACGGAATGAGTGTTGTAAGGCCGCTATCTTCTGGAATTTTTAAATTAGAAATGTCTACATGACAGAACATACAGTCTGCTTCACCAACGCCACTTTTTTTCCAGTCCCAGAGCACTAAAGTTTGTTCTCCGGTGACGCTATCAACTTCACGTTCATAGTAATCGCCATCATTGAGGGCAATATCTTCGATCTTTTTTTCATCATAGCGAATGCCATCACGGTCTCTTTCAGCCCAGCCTCCACCAACATGACAAGACATGCAGTTTTTGACCTGATGCGCAGAACCATAGTCTGCAAAATCCAATGGATTCGAGTTGGTTTTTTTGGCTAAAACGGTTGGCGTATCGCCCCCCATACAGTTATAGCCACCGTAATAGCCAGGAGAGACCAGATGTGGTAAACCGCGTGTAGCGCCATAAGTATCACTGGCTTCATCGCGTCCTTGCTGGAAATGAAATGCATGCGTTAAGGCCTCATAATCATGACAGCCACTCCCCGCACAACTTTTTTTCGGGCTATACGGATTATTAGATTCCAGTACATGATTACCCTGCTCATCGAGCAAAGGGATCGGTGGGTGATTAACAGGCTTATCAAACGCGTTCATCACCGCGTAACTGTTAGTAAACATGAAAAGTAGATACAAACAACTCAGATTAATGAGCCATTGCTGCTTTCCATGAGGTTTTGTTGATTTCATAAGTCCCCTCCAGGTAAGTGAAATTCAGGTTCTTTTTAGTAACGCAAAGCTTAGCAATCGTTGAACTTTAACCAGAGCATTAAGTTCCTGTTATTTAAAACAGCCTGAGAGTACCCCCCAAAAAATAAAACCCACACACTTTGTTATCATTCAAAAGTTGAAATATCTTAGCCTTTAAAAAAACATGCTTTTGTTGAAAAAAAACATGCTAACCTCGACCCAAGCAATAATTAAGCCATACATGGCCATCCTGAATACGTAATCACATACAAAGGATATTTTCATAAATATTTTGTAACATTTACTGCAAGTTTAAGACTACAAGTCATTGTTTATTTGTATGTTTTTTAAATTATCACTTGGAATTATCAATTACCTTTATGCTGCATCGTGTACTTATATTAAGACTGACTTTTATTTAAATCAGTAGAAACTCTTTTTCCAAAATTCAGCTGGCAAGCTAAATGGCTCGGTAGTTCAAGCCTTATAACAATGTTTAATTAAAAGGTTTAGAGTGAGCGCAAAGACATCTCGATATTTCTCTTTGTGAGTTAGCGAGAGTTAAATTATGTGAATGTGGAGGAGAAAAATAAAGCAGCTACTTTTAAGCTCACTATATTATGCGACTGAACTAACCGTAACGTTTTAGATGGCCTTCCCTCCGAATCGACGGGGGGGTAGATCCACTTTTTTGAAACCAAATAAGTGCTCTAGTCTTAGAGCGCTAACAATATTGTTTAATTATTTGGTTAAGAGGCTGGTTAAATCAGAATGATTAACCGGGTATTAATTTTTCTTATACCGCTGTTATAACAACGGTATAAGACTTTTTCATCACGTACAAATCAATTTTGATGGACACTGCCACCTAGAAATGACTTTTATTCCACTATTTTATCAATCACCAGAGTCAGCTCTTCACCCTTATGCACTGCAACCTGCTTTGCTGTGACGTAAAAATCCCCTTTAGTGGCTCTCGGACTGCCTGATATGGCAACGCGAGCTGTGATATCAACAAACTCAGCTGAGGAGATTTTTGCAGTGGGCATCGCCGCTTTTGTATCATCCAGTATGATAGTTATCGGCAAATCCTGTACTTGCAATCTTTCTGCCGCTAATGGCATAGGCATTCCCGCTTTAGCGAAAACAAACACACGATCCTGACCACTCACTTTGGCACGCAATGCAGGGCTTATATCCAGATTAATTTTAATACTTGCCGATGCTATGACAGCCTCTTGTGCTGGTTTTGCTTGCTGTACGGGAGCCGGTTCACCTGACTGCTTACGCGCTTCGGCAATAGCAGGGTCAATAAAGTTGCTGACCAGTGCATTCCCGGCTTTGATTTTAGCTTTTTCCCACGAACTAATTGCCTTTGCGTAGGATTGTTGCTGATACGCATCCAGACCCTTTAAAATTAGTGCTGTAGGTTCTTCTGGATCAACTCTTAAAGCTTCATCTATCGCTACCTGCACCACTGGAATCATTCGCTCACCCGCCACTTGATACATCATCTGCGCGTAAGCTGCTTTTGCCGCTGCGTAGCCCGGGTTATTTTCTCCTAACAAGCCCGCAATTTGCTTATATACATCGCCCGCCTGTTGAAAATCTCCCATTGCAGCATAGGTATTTGCCAGCAGAAACCATTTTTCAATATCTTCAGGGTTTTCAGCTAATTTTGCTTTTAAAGCAATTAATGCAACCGAAAAATCAGTAGTGGTTTGTTGATGTTCTTCTGGACTATCAGCTAAGGCTAAATATTGTTGGAATTTATCACTGGCCCCCAGGCTGTTATAGGTTGCCAGACTACCCAGAATAAACACACTGGCAATAACAGCCATGACCAGCCAGTGCTGGATACCAGCGATATTAGCTGTTTTAACTATAGGCTGCTCTACAAACTGTACATCACCTAATAATGTTTTTTCCAGTTCCGTTTTTAATTGCTGAAAGGTGGATGCATCAAGATTGCCTTGTGTTTGTTCATTTTCCAGTTCTGCCAGACGCTCCTTAAATATGCTGATATTTTTCTGTTTCTGTGAAATACCTTGCTCATTGTTTTGCGTCCCTTTATAAATAGCTAAGGGCCACAATAATAGAATTACTGCCAGCAATAACATGGCTGCAATAACTATCCATAGTGTCATCATTATTTTTTTCCTTGTTTTGTTTTAAGCAAAGCATCCAGAGTTTTGGCTTCGCTATTAGATAGTGATGGCGCATGATCATTAGCTTCTTTATAAGCTTTGTTGCGGCTACGAATAATCAAAACGACAACCAGCAGACCTAATAATAAAAACAGGCCTGGTCCAAACCAAAGCAGATAGGTTTGTGGTTTTACTCGTGGTTCATAGAGTACAAAGTCACCATAACGCTCGACCATATAGTCAACAATTTCATCATCGCTTTTACCCGCATTCAACATCTGGAAAATTTTAGTACGCAAATCCTGAGAAATTTCTGCATTTGAGTCAGCAATATTTTGGTTTTGACATTTAGGACAGCGCAATTCAAAAGTCAGATGCTGAAAACGCTTTTCCTTTTCTGGGTCATCGAATTGATATACATCGATCGCAGCTGATAACATAAAACTGCTTAGCAGTATCAATAAACCGAATATTATTTTAATTTTCAACACCGCCCCATCCTTTGATTATCAGTTTTAATTCCAGCCAGTCTTGCGCTGTCAACACACCCACATGGCGATGACGAATAATACCCTGGGCATCCAGTAAATAGGTTTCTGGTGCGCCATAAACCCCCAAGTCCAGACCCAGCATGCCTTCTTCATCATAAATATTGAACTGATATGGATTACCCAGTTGCTGTAACCATTGCAAAGCCAGGTCACGCTCATCTTTATAATTCAAACCTATAACAGGAAGCTCCTCTGCCTGCGCAATTACCAGCAATTGCTCATGTTCTTGCCGGCAGGAGGGACACCAGGTTGCCCAGACATTGACTAACACTGGCCGACCAATAAAGTCTTTTTTAGTTAAAATACGCTCTGGCTGCTGCAAGGCAGGCAAGCTAAATTCCGGAAAGGGTTTATTTATCAATGCTGAAGGCAATTCTCTGGGGTCTATGCTTAAACCTTTCCATAAAAAAGCGGCCAGTACAAAAAATAACAATAAAGGAATAAATAATAGCAGTCTAGGCATGTGCAGCCTCCAGTTTGGCACTGCGTTGACGATAACGTTTGTCTGCAACAGTTAGTAATCCCCCTAAAGCCATTAAGATTCCACCCAGCCATAACCAGCGTACATAAGGTTTATAATGCATTCTAACTGCCCAGGCACCCTTTCCCAGTGGCTCCCCTAATGCAACATATAAATCCCGGAACAAGCTTGGATCAATATCCGCTTCCGTCATCATGGCATTTTTAACATTATAACGACGTTTCTCTGGATTTAAGGTCACAACAGCATTACCGTCTTCCGTAACCACAATAGTTGCCTGGTCTGCCATATAATTAGGGCCTTTTACTACATGCGTTCCCTGAAAAGTAAACAGATAGCCTGCAAGTTCAACACTATCGCCTTTTAGCATACGCATATCACGCTCTTCACTATAGGTTGACACCAGCGTGATGCCTATTGCCGTTACGGCAACGCCAATATGAGCGACCATCATTCCATAATAGCTGAGCGGAAGTTGTTTTAGCCTATTCGTAATCGACTGCGCATTACGAAATTTCCCTATAAATTCGGTGAGCACAGTACTCATAACCCAAAGGCTGACACTAATACCTAGAAAAACCCGGACGTCAAAACCACTACCATAGGTCAGTGGAAAGATAAGACCACACAAGATACTTATTGCTGCAGGCAACCAAAGCTTATCAATTACAGCTTTAACTGTAGTTTCTCGCCATCTAACAGCAACAGACAACCCCATAGCAACTGACATAGTACACATAATAGGTACAAATACAGCATTAAAATAAGGTGGGCCTACTGAGATTTTCCCTATTCCCAATGCATCAATCAATAAAGGATATAAGGTGCCTAATAGTACCGTCACCGCCATCACAGTCAGAAAAACATTGTTAATCAGTAAAAAAACTTCTCTGGACAGCCAGGAAAAACTTGATTCACTTTTTACATTAGGCGCTTTAAGTGCGTATAAGGTTAGTGAGCCTCCCATCGTCAAGGCTAATAACATTAAGATAAAGAAGCCACGCTCCGGGTCGCTGGCAAAAGCATGCACGGAGGTTAAAACTCCTGAGCGGACCAGGAAGGTGCCTAATAAACTTAACGAAAAGGCAAAAATAGCTAATAATAAAGTCCAACTTTTAAACACGCCACGCTTTTCAGTGGCTGCCAAAGAATGCACTAACGCTGTACCAACCAGCCAAGGCATTAATGATGCATTTTCAACAGGATCCCAGAACCACCAGCCGCCCCAGCCTAATTCATAATAAGCCCACCAGCTACCTAAAGTGATTCCCATGCCCAGAAATGCCCAGGCAATATTAGTCCAGGGTCTTGCCCACCGTGCCCATGCGGCATCCATTCTGCCAGATAATAAGGCAGCGATAGCGAAGGCAAAAGCAACCGAAAATCCGACATATCCCATATACAGCATGGGCGGATGAACAATTAAACCAAAGTCTTGTAATAAAGGGTTCAAATCTGCACCATCTGCAGGAAAGCGGGGCAAATAACGAGCAAAGGGGCTGGATGTAATTAATAAAAACGAAATAAAACCGGTTGCTATGATACCCATCACAGATAAAACACGAGCCAGCATATCCAGCGGTAATGCTTTACTAAAACGACTGACAGCAAAAGTCCAGCCACTTAAAATAAGTGCCCATAACAGCAAAGAGCCTTCGTGTCCGCCCCAAATCGCACTCAATTTGAATTGCATCGGCATTTGACTGTTGGAATGTTGTGCCACATATACAACGGAGAAGTCATCCTGCGAAAATGCATAGCCTAAACAAGTAAAGCTGATAACAACAAAAATGAACTGCCCCATCACCAATGGCTTGCCAAAAGTCATCCACATTTCATTACCTGTCGAGGCTCCATACATAGGTATCAAGGCTAAAACGACTGATAAAAATAAAGCTATAATCAGAGCAAACTCTCCTATTTCAGGGATCATTTGGCAACCTCCTGCTTTTTCTTCATCGACTCTGCAATTTCTGGCGGCATATAGTTCTCATCGTGTTTCGCTAAGACTTCATCTGCCTGGAAAATGCCATTCGCATCCATTTTTCCCTGCGCAATAATACCCTGCCCTTCACGAAATAAATCCGGCAAAATGCCAGTGAATTCGACCACCACCTGATGCTCAAAATCGGTTATTGCAAACTGTACTTTTAATGAATCTGTTGACCTTTTAACACTGCCATCAACGACCATTCCGCCTGCACGAATTCTAGCGCCTACTGGAGCTTCACCTTCAGCAATCTGGCTAGTTGAATAAAATAAATTAATATTCTCACTCAGAGAATACATCACCAGGCCTACTATCAAGGCTGTGCCGAAAACCAAGCCTAAAATAATGCTTAATCTTTTTTTTCTTTTTGGGGTCATACTCTTCCCTGTTCACGTCTTAGACGACGTTTTGCATTAATAAAAAACTGCCTTTTCAGCCAGTAAGCTGAGACGATATTATAAATAAATATGACCAAGGCGATGCCGTAACTTAGCCACACATAAAGCCCATGTTTACCCATTTGTAAAAAATCAGCAAATGATGTGAAATTTCCCATTACTAGAATCCTTTAAATAAAACTACCTTTCCCAATCTCTGCAGTGAGCGACATTTTGCATCACAGAATGTGGAGCTTTTGTTGACATATTGGTTTCCACGCAGAGCATGGCAACCAGAAGCCATATCAACTTCAATAATTTTCAATTACTTTTTTTACCCAGTCACTGCGTTTTTCACGCTGTAAAACGTCTATACGTGCGCGACTCATCAAGACCACAGCAAAAAAGCAATAAAAGCCCAGCACCATAACCAGTAATGGCATCCACATTTCCGGAGGCATTGCAGGTTTTTCTGTCACGGTAAAAGTTGCAGGCTGATGCAAGGTATTCCACCATTCAACCGAGTACTTGATAATCGGAATATTGACCAGGCCGACTAAAGATAAAACAGCCGTCGCTTTATCAGCGCTGGCTATATTTGTAAAAGCTGAATTTAAGGCAATCACCCCGATATACAGAAATAACAAAACCAGCATCGCTGTTAAACGTGCATCCCAAACCCACCAGGCACCCCAGGTAGGTTTACCCCAGATGGCACCTGTTGCAAGAGACATAACTGCGATAGATGCGCCGATAGGAGCACAGGCTCCGGCAACCACATGCGCAATTTTCATCTTCCAGATTAAGCCGATTGCGCCTGCCACAGCCATCAACATATAACAGGATTGCGCTAAAATTGATGAGGGGACATGTATGTATATAATACGAAAACTATTACCCTGCTGATAATCTGACGGCGCGAAAACCAGCCCCCAAACCAAACCAACTATTAATAATAGTATTGCTGCCGCACTAAACCAGGGCAATAAAGCCCCCGTAAAATCATAAAACCATTTAGGTGATGCTAATTGATAAAACCACCTGGGCATTTTTATTTTCATTGTTATCATCCTTAAGCATTAATCAATGCAAATATCTTAAAACCAACTAACTTCGTACACTAATCTTTAACGCTGCGGCTATCGCAAAGGGTGCCAGCATTAAACTAAATACTAAAATAGCGCCTAATAAGGCCAGATACCCCTGAATAGGCAAACCCATCGAACCTGCCTGCACTGTACCTGCGCCAAAGATTAACACTGGAATATACAAAGGCAATACGAGTAAAGAGATTAAAACACCGCCTCTACGTAAAGCAACCGTAAGACCAGCACCTATTGCGCCCATTAAGCTTAAAGTCGGCGTCCCTAATAATAAACTCAAAATTAGAGCGGGATAGCCTTGCTCAGGAAGAAAAAACATCATCGCAACTAAAGGTGAAATTATCGCCAGACAAAAACCGCTGACCAGCCAGTGACTCAGTACTTTTGCCATAACTATAACCAGCAAGGGCTCTGGACTGACCAGCATTTGTTCTAAAGAGCCATCCTCGTAATCAGAACGAAAAATACCATCAACTGATAATAAACAGGCTAAAAGAGCAGCGACCCATATGACCCCTGATGCAACTTCAGATAAAAAAGCAGGGTCAGGACTCACGCCTAAAGGAAACAGCACTGCGACCATCAGAAAGAAAGCCAGAGGGTTAATAATATCGTTACGATGGCGAAAAACCAGCAATAAATCACGCTTTAACGCGGCAAAGAAAAAACTCACGCCACTGCAACCTCGTCCAGATTAATCGGACGTATTATTTGTCCCGGAATCATTAGATCATGATGAGTCGTTAAAATAACGGCTCCCCCCTCTTGAATATGATTGGCAATCAACGCTTCCTTTTCCTTGACACCTTGTTTATCCAGGGCAGTAAACGGTTCATCTAAAATCCATAGGGGCGCACTACTTAGATATAAACGTGCCAGGCCAACTCGCCTCTGCTGTCCTGCGGACAAACTATGACAGGGAACATCTTCAAAACCACACAGCCCAACCTGTTTTAAAGCTTCTGCAATAGTACATTTATTTAAGCTCTTGTCCAGTTGCATCATCCAGCGTAGATTTTCTTCAGCCGTTAAAGAGCCTTTAACTCCTGCCAGATGGCCAACATATAGCATCGCTTGAAAATACTGTTCACGCTCGTCATCAAGAGCAACTCCATGCCAATATATTTCCCCGGTATAGGCATCTGATAAACCACATAAAATACGTAATAATGTCGTTTTTCCACTGCCATTTTGACCTATAATCTGTACCACCTCAGCAGCATTGATCTGAAATGAGAAATTTGCAAATAATACTCGTTCGTCTCGTTCGCAAAACAAATTTTTCACTTCTAGCATCTTGGATAATAATTGAACACAGTCGAGAGTTTAAAGAAAATAGTACTGAAGTCATCGCTTTAGAAGATTTTATAAGTAATCTTAAACTATGACTTATATAATTTTTGGGGAAAAACAAGTGAAAAGAGTCCTTTCTCAAATCTGCTGCTTATATTAATAACCGGTTATTCAACCATTTTTAGAGTGACTTTTCAAACATATTTTATAGTGAGTATATTATTATACTCTACCATACTTATCCTCAAAACGAACAATGTCGTCTTCGCCCAAATAACTGCCCGATTGTACTTCAATCATTTCCAGGGGAATCACACCAGGATTTTCCAGGCTATGTATTACACCAAGAGGAATATAAGTAGATTCATTTTCAGAAAGTAGTAATATTTCATCACCCTTGCTAACTAAGGCTGTTCCTTTCACCACAACCCAGTGTTCTGCGCGATGGTGATGCTTTTGTACTGATAATTTAGCGCCTGGTTTGACCACTATACGCTTGGTTTTATGCCGCTCGCCACTATCCACTGAATCATAATGCCCCCAGGGACGATAAACTTTACGATGTAAATCAGCTTCAATGCGTTGACTTTTTTTTAAGACCTCAACAATTTGTTTAACTTCCTGTACTCTATCTTTAGGGGCAATCATCACGGCATCATCCGTTTCAATAATGATCATATCCCGAATGCCAATTGCGGCAACCAGTTTATTTCCCGCGTGTATAAAAGAGTTCTCAGTATCTATTGCGATAACATCGCCTGTTAAAGCATTACCAAAGGAATCCTTTTTTCGTACTTCCCACAATGCCGACCAGGACCCCACATCGCTCCAGTCAGCATCTAGAGGTATCACCACTGCTTTATCTGTTTTTTCCATAACAGCATAATCTATCGAGTCTGATGGGCACTGGATAAAAATATCCTTATTTAAACGCACAAAATCCACATCAATCTTAGCATCCGCAAAAGACAAGCGACAGGCAGCCAACATTTCCGGCGAAAATTTTTCCAGCTCTTCCAGGTATCGTCCTGCTTTAAATGCAAACATGCCGCTATTCCAGTAATATTCTCCACTGTTTAGATAAGTTTCGGCGACCACTGCATCTGGCTTTTCAACAAATTCAGCCACCTTGAAAGCATCGGCAATATTTTCAGCAGATCGTTTAATATAGCCGTAACCTGTTTCAGCAGCTGTTGGAATAATGCCAAAAGTTACCAGATAGCCTTGTTCTGCCAATTGCTCTGCTTTAACCACTGCTTGCTGAAAAGCAGGAATATTTTCGATAACATGATCAGCTGGCAATACCAGCAGGATATCATCATAATTTTTTGCCGCTAAAGCCGCCAATGCTACTGCCGGTGCAGTATTTTTACCTACAGGTTCCAAAATTATAACGTCTGGTTGAGCATCAATTTCCCTTAATTGCTCGGCCATCATAAACCGATGGGCTTCATTACAAACAGCAATAGGGGCTTGTAAATGATCCAGCCCCTGTAAACGGAGTACCGTCTCTTGTACCATAGTTTTATCTGAGACCAGAGGCAAAAATTGCTTGGGGTGTTCGCCTCGAGATAAAGGCCATAAACGGGTTCCTGAACCACCAGAGAGTATTACAGGTATCATGATATTCCTTGTTTTATTTAAATATGGCTAAGTATGAAAACATTTTATAGAAAATGCTAGATTAAAGATCTACATAATTAATATTTGCTCATTGGCTACCGTCTTTTAGTAAATACTATATCCCTTACTTTTTCAATGGCCAACCTTTGTCAGTTTGATAAAAAAGCATGCTGTACTTTTTATTATCGTTGCGGGCGCCTCTTACAAAAAAAAGAGAGTAGCAGTTAAATAATCATCAGCATACTATTCATTGGCACCTTACTTTCGCTAGTGGTTTTTTATTTCGCTGCTCAACTGCTTGAAATCAGCCTTCAGGCATCTAACTTACCGGGCCTTATCAAGAGAACCATCAATCTTTAAGTAGTGAATTCCAGGCAAAACAAGACAATGACATTGCTTCGACAAAGAGCGTGTAAAGTATTTCTAATTTTCTTGAATGTATTTATTATAGCCAATATGAAAGCAATAGCCCCTCTTAAAGACTGCTAGATAATCTGTCATTGCGATTTATATTTTGAACATTACCGCCGCTGCTGACCAAAGTGTTTTTATGATCTGCGGCGGTTCATCGCCACCTTCGAGCATCAACAAAAAATGCTCGTGGTTAATGATAAAAACATATGCATGGCGGTCACCGCCCCATACTTCTTGCGAGCGTGTTGTAAGATATTCACAATGAGTAAACCTTCCATATGAATGTGCGCCCAACACCGAGCGCAAAACATTTTGCGTGTTTTAATTTTTCACGGTACATTAATCCTCAAGTTTTTCCCCGGGCACTCTGGAATATTTTAGCTCACCTGAGTGTAAGATTCGATTAAGCAACAGCAATAGGAAGGAGGATGTATGCCAAGTACAACTGGTATGAAGGGCGGGGGATATTATGACGCCCATTCAAAAGAGCAGCGCTCTGCATTGGAAGCATTTCTTCCCTGGATAGAAGAAGCCATTGCAGACTTGCCGATATTATCTGACAGCCAGGAATCTTTGGGCATTTTGGATATCGGATCTTCTGAAGGAGGCAATGCTATTTACGCTATGAATCGTCTGATCAGTGGACTACGTTGCATATCCAGCCTACCTATAGGGGTGTTTTTTAACGATCTTCCAACTAACGATTTCAATCATCTATTTAAGAATCTTTACCCTGATGGAGAAGCAGCTCTATCAGGCACGAATATCTTTCCCAGTGCAATTGGCGGTACAGCATACGGCCGTATTGTTCCTCCTCAAAGCTTGCATATTGCCACCACTTTCAACACAATCGGCTGGCTTGAGAAAAAACCGGATGCCAGACTTCCAAATTATATTCTCCCTATGGGGCCTGGACCATTAGCTCCGCGTGAAAGCATCTCGGTCTCGGAGACCGAACGAGCACCTTTTCGGATTCAAGCCGCAGATGATCTGCATCGTTTCTATACAGCACGAGCCGACGAGCTTGTTAATGGCGGTAAACTCCTGGTTCAGGTGTTCGGAAGGGATGAAAGATTCTCGACCAGTGATGGTCTTTATGATGTGCTGAGCGATTCGGTGCTTAACTGCGTCGAAGAAGGGACGCTCCCGCTCGAAGTCTATGAAAAACTCGTCTTCCCGATCTATTTCAGAAACCTGGAGGAGCTACTCGCACCTATTGCAACAGATGCACAGTTGGCCAAGTCTTTTCGTATTGACAAAGCCGAGACCTGCGAGGTTTCCGTCCCCTTTAACGTGGCGCTCTCGGATAACGGAGATATAGCTGCATGGTCTCGTAGCTACACAGGATTCTTGCGTGCCTTTACGGAGGCGATTCTTGCCTCAGCATTACCAGGCGATCTTCCTCTGGGTGATACGCTGGACAAGATCTATCATCAAGTGGAACATCGGCTCGCCGCCGATCCTGCCCGCTATGAATTTCACTACATTTCCATTGCTGCATTACTCACTCGTGTCTGAAGAATATTTCTTGCTATATAACGGTAAAGAATGGGGTCTGCTATTGAGAGAAATGATTAGTAAGTTTTAAATATCAAGTTGTCCGGCCCAAGAAAGTTCTATTCTCAACAAGGTCTGCACAACGATTTTACACAACATTGACCTGAATAGCCGACCGACCCACATAAGAAAAAATTGCTCGTAACCGCAGCCCAAGAAATATAAACGGATCCGGAATAAATCCCGTTTTTTTTCAACCCCAAATAATCAACATAATTCGATCGTTTTCGATATCGAGCAACACTTTTTCTGAGAATTTTTCCATCGGTAAAAGAAACAGAAACGACCTATACTTTTTCTTCTCTTGTTAATTGAATAGAATCTTAAAAAACATTTTTCTGTTATTATAACTTTGTTGCAATTCCGGACTGTACAAAATGATAAATCATCGAATTTTGATAAAGGTGTTATTTTGTTTTACACTGACAGCAGTTAATTTTATTGGCAATGCTGTCGCTGGAACTCGCCCTATTGTCACCGTGAAAGGCGAGGAAATTTTTCCGGTGCATGTTCAGGATCGTCTGGTTCGTTTGCTCCATGAATTGGGTGAACCAGCATGGTCAAAAAAAGAGACTGAGAAAATGATGAATCCGGTTTTTTCCTACTTGCGCGCTTTTACGGGCCGCCAGTTTGACCGCACATTAGCAGCTCTTCAGCGGGGCGACAAATATCGTCCGATGATTCGAAAGAAACTTAAACAGTATCAACTCCCTCTTGCCTTAGAAGCTTTACCCATGGCAGAAAGCGCGTTTCGTTATGACGCTCTCAGCAATCAGGGCGCTTATGGCTTGTGGCAATTTATGCCGGTAAGCGCCCGACGGTATGATTTGCATGTGAGCTCTCGGCTGGATGAGCGCGCAGATCCAGCACTAGCGACCAATGCAGCATTGAAATATCTAAAAGATATCAACAAAAAATTTGGTCGCATTTCAATTCTTTTATCAATTGCCTCTTATAATGCGGGCGAGGGTCGAATTCAAGGCATTGTTCGCAAAAGCGGGATAAATCGCAAGGCAAGAGGATATAGTCGGATTGTCCGTTTTCTGCCAGAGCAAACACGCGGATATGTGCCAGAATTTCTGGCAGCTGCGTTAATCCTAAAAGACCCTTCTTTTTTTGGTTTTCCGGTAACCCAATCACATGTTTACCGATATATTCAAATTCCAAAAGCCTATTCCCTGGATAAGTTAGTAAAACTGACACATATTTCCAGTAACACTCTGTACGAATTAAACCCTGAGTTGGGAAAACATAAACGCACTCCGACTAATAATTTTATTCTGCGACTTCCAAATAAATCGGCTATTCAACTCAACAAGCGCTTGCCAACAAGTATTGCCTGGCAACCTGTGACTAATCCCATTGACTTAAAATACCAACTAAAAGCTAAAACGCAGCTAGTTTATACTGTGCGCACAGGTAATTATTTAGGCGGTATTGCTGATCTGTTTAATATCCCCATTCAAGATTTACGTAAGTGGAACCAGATTAAAGGAAATAATATCAAAGCCGGTCAGCGCATTGTCATTTATACTAAAACGCCCCTGATGCGGAAATTTTATCTTATTAAATCTGGAGATAATCTGGGATTAGTTGCACAGACTCTTGGTGTTCCTATTGATCATTTAATGTTTATCAATGGCATGAATAGTCCACGCCAGCTCAAAATTGGAAATCGATTGTTTTACTATGAACAGCAGGTTTGATTATGAAATGCGCACGAAATAATATGAGCAACTTGTAGGATGGGCAAAGGTCTTTTTCGTGCCCATCTTTATATAGTAGCTTGATGGGATCGGGTCAGAGGGAGCCCCGCAGCTCCCGTCTGCCCACAGAACCGTGCGTACGGGTCCGTACACGGCTCCTCACGCAAGACGTATCCATTGAGAAACTTCAAACCAATGCTCTAACTTTCGGTCGGATCGTATTTCCTGCCCTTTCAGATTTATAAACCAACTGTTCGGATAAGCCCTCGTCACTGCTCGCGCATTGGAGAGTTGCCACCGTTTGTTGTTTGAAAAGACGGCTTTTGATGCTTGTTTTCGTGGTACGCCCCGTTTGACCAGTTTTCGATATAGATGCTGTTTTCTCTTTTGTTGATCGACTATTCGTGATCGTAGTCGTCGCCTGATATGGGCTTCGATTTTATTCAATTGTAAGGGGTAGTAAGTCAAACTGTAGTAATTTGACCAGCCCACATACCATTGATTGATCTCGTCCAGTGATGTATCCAGAGTCTGATGTGTACCTCGCGGTGTCAGTGCTTCGATTTTACTCATGGCTGTTTGCAGGGCTTTATGCGCAATGGCAATTGTCCCCTTAACCACGGTAAAACCTAAAAACTTTACCGCATCGGATTTAGCCACCTGGCTTTTCTCCTGATTCACTTTCAGTTTCAGCTTCTTTTCGATGAATTGGCTGACTTTTTCCATCACTCGATCTGCCGCTTTTTGCGATTTTACGAAGATATTACAGTCGTCCGCGTACCTGCAAAATTCCAGTCCACGTTTTTCCAATTCCTGATCCAGTTCATCCAGAACGATATTGCTCAGCAAGGGACTGAGTGAGCCCCCTTGCATTGCGCCTTCCTTGCTGGGGTTGACGATGCCATTGATCATGACGCCGCTACGCAACATGTTTCCGACTAGGCGAAGTATCCGTTTGTCGGATATTTTCTCGCCCATTCGGGCTATCAGCCTGTCGTGATGGATTCTATCAAAAAACTTGGATAGATCTATATCCACCACGTAGGGCTTGCCACTGTTCACTATCTGTTGTGCCGCTTGTACCGCTTCGTGCTGGCTTCGCCCTGGGCGAAATCCATAGCTGTGCGGTGAAAAATGCGGATCAAAGACCGGTTCCAGCAGTAGCTTTAATGTTGTTTGTACCACTCGATCCCGTACCGTCGGTATGCCGAGTAGTCGTACACCTTTGCCTCCCGGCTTGGCTATTTCTACTCGACGGACTGGCGAGGGTTGATAAGTCCAGTTTGCGAGTTCCTCTTGCAACTGACTTAGCTCTTCGTCTAAACGAGTTTCAAAGTCTGCAATGGTTATTCCGTCTATGCCGGGTTTACCTTTGTTTTTCTTTACCTGTTTAAAAGCGACGCCCAAGTATAAGGTTGAGCATAACTGGTCGAAAAGTCTGGGTTCCTCTATTAATAGGTCGTGTTCGTTCAGTTCACTTTTTTTTTCTTTCTTTTGCAATGGGCTTTCTTCAATCTCGCACAACCGATTCGTTCACTGTTTACGACGCGAATAGAGGGTTGTTCCTGTTAGGCTGATCTCAGTCCATCAGTTTATAATCAACGGCCATGGCCGCTTACGTGTTCCGCCCTTCACCTCCAACGTCCTGTTGCTGATTTGATGTTTTACCCTCCTTCATGTCACCATGAATTCATCGGCACCAAACTTTACGATTACTATGGCTTCATCTGAAAACCCTCGGTTCATAACGTCTACATTACTGTAGCGCTTAGGGCTTAAGGAGTCGCAGTTACTCCGACCCAAAGCCGACGGCTCTTCACTGGGTAAGATAGTCAACTATCTCTCGATCTACCTACCTTCAATACAACAACACGTTACGGTGAGAATATTGGACTTCGGTGGTCGCGGGCACCTTATCCCCTTGTTGCCGCCTTACGAAGGTTCACTTTCGTTTAGGTGATCGATTTGGCTAGAGCTTCCTTCAGATTCCGCATTGGCTCCCAATAACCGTGTTTCCCTGTTGGGTAGCTACCGGGAGTTTCTTTGGACACCCTTGCTTTCGCCTACTTTTTCCCTTCTCACAGGGCAAAGGCTGGACTTCCACCAGCTAGCTGACTATCATGCCAGTCACACCGCTAACGCTAAATAAACTATAACCCGACCTACCAGAAAATATTATTATATTCCTACTGGAATAGATAATACCTGCCCTACCCTGATATTATTACCTTTAGAAATTGTATTCGCTTGTTTAAGCTGATCCAAGGTAACCCCATATTGCAAGGCAATACCTAATAATGTTTCGCCTTTAGATATTTTATGCACTGACCCATCAGTTGTAGATGAAGCATTTAAAGCAAGCGAATATTTCTCTGCGTAAGACAAAATGCCTTTTTTAATTGCTTGTGCCATTTTCAATTGATAATGACGACTTTTGAGACGGCTCTCTTCTTTTGGATTTGATATAAAAGCGGTTTCAACCAGAATAGAGGGGATGTCGGGGGATTTTAACACCATAAACCCTGCTTTTTGTACTTTATGTGAATGTAAATCGCCAATATCCCCGAAATTCTTTAATACTTCTTTAGCGACAAGCTGACTGATATCCTGAGAAGCGGTTTGTGATAAATCCAGTAACACAGAAGCTAAAATATCATCTTTATCGTCCAGACTAACCCCTCCGACCAAATCTGCTGCATTTTCGTTGTTAGCCAGCCAGCGAGCTGCCTCGCTTGTTGCGCCTCTACGCGATAAGGTGAATACCGATGCTCCTGTTACACTTGAATTATTAAATGCATCTGCATGGATGGAAACAAATAAATCTGCATTTGCCTTTCTGGCAATGTTCATGCGCTCACGCAGACTGACATAATAATCACCCTTACGCACCATAACGGCTTTCATACCAGGTTGCTTATTAATTGATGCAGCCAGTTTCTGCGCTATTTGAAAGACTACCTTTTTTTCCAGAGTCCCATGCTTTCCTCTAGCGCCTGAATCCTTACCACCATGTCCCGCATCAACAGCAACAATAAACGGCTTAGTAAAATGATTAGTGGTTTTAACTGTTTTGCTTGGTTTGTAGGATGTTTTTTTACTGACGACATGCTGACTTTTGGTCGGCAAATCAATAACTAACCTCGGCCCATATTTTTTATTGGCCTGCAACACAAAACTTTTAGGTGCAACGTTATTCTGTAAATCAATAACCACACGTAAGTCTTTTTTATTTCGATGCGCAGTACGTATGCCTGTTAATAATGGATGACGTTTTTCTGGTTGCTTAAGGTTTTTGTCTAAATAGGAATCAGAAAAATCAATCACTAATCTATCTGGATTTGTTAATTGAAAAACCTTATGACTCGGTATTGCAGACACATCAAAGACTAAACGAGTGTTATTACCCACTGAACTAATACGTAATGATTTTATTTTAGTTTGCGCTGCAAAACAGACCGAGATATTTAAAATAACCAGAACAAATAAAATACTTAATTTCCGCATATCTCTCCCCTTTTTTGTTTATAATCTTAATTAGATTATAGCAGTAGGTAATTGTTTTTACACGGGGAACTTAAATATAATTTATTATTTTATTGCTATATCAAAATAATATACTTTCATACGGGGCTCAATTACGGTAATTTCTTTGTGTGAACCATGGAAGTGACGGGAGATAACAGGTATTTACCGGATAGCTTTATTGCAGTGATTTATATAGGAGCACACAGTACTAAAAGTAAAAGTCACCATCAGAGAGCGGACAACAGTGCCATTAAGGGCAGCTGATGATGAAATTGCATTGAATAGCATAAATTATCCGGGAGGATTGTGTTTTTCCTTACTTTTCAATGCTTAATGGTTTCCCTTCTATACCTGCATAGAAAACTATAATTTCAGCCGCTTCATGACCTTCATTCTTTCCGTAATGCCACTTATTGACAAGTTCAATAATAGTATCCCCAGCTTTCATGTGCAATGTAGTCTTGTCTTCCGCCACGACCGTTAATTCACCCTTTAGTAACATGCCTGCATTAATCAGTGGGTGTTTGTGTAACGGCAATTCTGTGCATGGGGGAATTATGATTTTCAATATCGATATCTCCGGTTGCCCATTTGCATAGTTTGGCAGCAGAGCACCGTCCCAACTTTTACTGGATTGTGTCAGGACGTCCACATCGATTTTATTTTCTATCTTTGCCGAAGCACTCATTAACAATAACAGCACTAAACCTATTACTTTAATTATACTTTTCATTTTGCCTCAATTTTTTACACATAATGACAAGCGTCAGTTGACGCTAACAGATAGTCAATAAATTCTGATAACGCCTTAATCATTGATAAAAAATGCCCTGCATCAGCGATGAACAGGAGCATATTATGTACACCAAAGGTATAGACTTACCTGATTACGTACAACTCACCACCATTAAGTTAGGGAATAAATCTATATTAAACAAAATATTACACTTATGTTGGGTTAGATTTTTATTGCTTTGCAACAAAAATCTAACCTATATTATTAAGATCTGTGCTTTATTTGTTAAATCTTGTTCGCTGAAAAGGCTAATCGATATAATTTATCAATACTCAAAGCAATTCATACCTAATCACCATCGGTGCTGACACTCTAGCAAATGATATGCTATTATTTCCTTACTAGTATAAATGCTTCTCACCCATCGCTCTATGAGTGACCGACATCAACAATAATAATGAAAAAACAAGCACTGGATTCTGACCAACTTTACACACCGTGTAATACCGAGCATTTTCATTTTGAGAATACCGATGAACTTGATGATGTAGATGTTTTTATTGGTCAGGAACGGGCCGTTGATTCCATTGAGTTTGGTATGCGTGTGGGCCAGTGTGGCTATAATATTTTTGCACTGGCTCCCTCGGGAACGGGAAAATTAACCACGATACAGCAACTCGTACATAAGGAATCCAGCCAGCACCCGGCACCGCCGGACTGGTGTTATGTTAATAACTTTATCGAGCACGCAAAACCCAGAGCGCTTGAATTTTCACCAGGAAAAGGCAAAGAATTTCAAAACGATATGCTGCAACTGGTTGATGAACTCAGTGTTGCTATACCCGCAGCTTTTGATGGTGATGAATATCGTGCCAAAAGCGAAGAAATTGAGGAGGAATACCGGCAACGCGAGATTGAAGAGATTAGTCAATTACGTGAAGAAGCCATTAACGCCAGAATTATTCTGACGGAAACACCGACCGGTTATGCATTTTCACCCCTGGATGATAAAAAAGACCCGATCACCCCGGAAGAATTTAATAAGCTAGATAAAGCGGAACAAAAAAAATATCAAAACAGTATTTTGGAATTGCAACAGCATCTGCAAAAATTACTGAATAAATTTCCTGCCTGGCGTAAAGAAGCTAGACGCAAACAGCAACAGCTTAACCGCACAACTGTCTCATTAGCTGTCAATCACACTATTGACGAGCTGAAACATAAATATTCTGACCATAACATGGTTACCTCCTATCTGGAAGATGTTGATGCTGATATTTTACTGCATGTTCGCGACTTTATTCCGCATCGCGAACAAATGTCACCTTTTATGGAGTCTGTTCAAGACGCAAATCCGTTTAAACGTTATCAGGTTAATCTGATTATCTCTAATGATGACAGCCAATTTGCCCCCGTCATTCTTGAAAACCACCCTAACTACGCTAATCTTCTGGGGCGTATTGACCATCAAGCCTATATGGGCACTCTGGTAACAGATTTCACCATGATCAAACCGGGTGCGCTACATCGCGCAAATGGTGGTTACCTTATTTTAGATGCCCGTAAACTCCTGATGCAGCCCTATGCCTGGGAATGTTTAAAAAGATCCCTGCAATTCGGTGAAATTCGTATCGAATCATTAGAACGCTCTCTCAGTCTAGTCAGCACTTCATCACTGGAGCCTGAGCCTATTCCACTCGATTTGAAAGTTATTATCTATGGCGATCGGATCATTTATTATCTGCTGAATCAATATGATCCTGAATTCCAGGATCTATTTAAAATTGCTGCTGATTTCGATGACTCTGTTGGCCGCGAAGGCACAGAACTGGAATATGCCTGCCTGCTTGCTACGCTGGCAAAAAAAGAAAAATTACTCCCTGTCAGTCGCCATGCTGTGGCACGCATTATTGAACAAAGTTCCAGACTTAGCGGTGATGCTGAAAAATTATCTACTCATCTACGCAGCATTAATGACTTGTTAACTGAATCCGATTATTGGGCCAGGTTTCACGGCCATGACGTCATCGCCAATAGTGATGTGCAACAGGCCATCGAACATAAAGTTCACCGGCTGGACAGAATTCGCGAAAAAGTATACGAAAATATCCACCGTGGCACGGTAATGATTGACCTGCAAAATAAAGTGATCGGTCAAATCAACGGGCTTTCAGTCATACAGCTGGGCGAATTTATGTTTGGCCAGCCTTCGCGTATTACTGCCACGACCCGTCTGGGCAATGGTAAAGTGATCGACATAGAAAAAGAAACTGAACTGGGTGGCGCAATTCATTCCAAGGGTGTTTTAATTTTATCCAGCTTTATCGCAGCTCGTTATGCACGTAAAACCCCTTTTTCCATGGCAGCCAGCCTGGTATTTGAACAATCCTACGGGTATGTGGAAGGAGACAGTGCCTCTTTAGCTGAGCTATGCGTCATTTTATCCTCACTAGCGGAAATACCTTTACGTCAGGATTTGGCCATTACCGGTTCAGTTAACCAACTAGGTCGAGTACAGCCCATTGGTGGCGTTAATGAAAAAATTGAAGGCTTCTTTGATATTTGTAAAGCACAAGGCTTAACAGGTAAACAGGGAGTCATTATTCCCGCCAGCAACATCAAATATCTGATGTTACGCTGGGATGTCGTGCATGCGGCAAAAGCAGGACAGTTTGCAATCTATGCCGTAGAAACGGTTGATGAAGCCTTGCAGTATTTAAGTGATATGGACGCCGGTACGTGTAACGATAAAGGAGACTTTCCTGAGCATTCATTTAATGGCAAAGTGCAGCAACAGCTGTTGACCTTTAATACCATCCAACAGCAAATCAGGGCAACTGAAAACACCCATGATGCTGGCAAGTAGATAGTCTGTAAAAGGGCAATTTCTTTGGGATTGGCAAGTAAAAATAAAGTCTAGGGCATCGCTTGTTTTGGTTACATGCTGTGACCAGCGATGCTCCACTGTGGCTTTTTTTCAGTTTCTTTCTGAATTGACATACGATGCCTAACGATAGATATAGCTTGACCCGAAAAACGAAGCGGTGTGATGTGATAGTCAGCCAGCTGCTGAAAGTCCAGCCTTTGCCCTGTAATAAGGAAAAAGCAGACGAAAGCAAGAGTGCTTTCTATAGTTCCAAGCCCCTGTGGAAGCGCCAATCTGAAAGCTCTACGTTCAGTGACACGGAGCATCGCGCCATACATTCCAACGCAGAGCGTTAGAACAAGTTAAATCCCCTGCTACCGCACCTACCTTTAGTCATTCCCACTCCGGCTTCATTGTAATTATTGAGTAAGTATTTGGTATTTAATCAACAAGTTCGCTATAGTTGTTGTTACATCGATGATTAAAATACTCTGTGATGATAAAAAACCGTTTTATAAAGCAGCTTGTTAACAGTTTTATCGACCTTATCCCCATTTTAGTTGTGGTACTGGTTTTTCAAATCCTTATCATTCAACAACCGATTCCTGATGTTGCTGAGCTGGTCATAGGTATGTTATTGGTTGTTCTGGGGCTTGCTTTTTTTATTCAAGGACTGGAACAAAGTCTGTTTCCTCTTGGTGAGGCCATGGCTTTTGATTTTGCCCGTAAAGGCAGTTTGTTTTGGTTGCTGGTTTTTGCATTTTTCCTGGGATTTGGCACTACCGTTGCAGAACCAGCGCTGATTGCCGTCGCTGATGAGGCGGCCTCTGTCGCAGCAGAAGGAGGAATGATCAATAAGTCTAAGGATGCAAAAGATGCCTATGCTCTTGGGTTGCGATTGACAGTGGCTTTGTCTGTCGGGTTCGCAATTTTGATAGGTGTTATTCGCATCATTAAAGGCTGGCCTTTGTATTATCTAATCATTTCTGGTTACAGTTGTATTATTATCATGACTGTATTTGCACCTGATGAAATTATTGGAATCGCTTACGACTCGGGTGGTGTGACTACATCAACCATAACTGTGCCTTTGGTGACGGCTTTGGGCCTTGGGCTCGCGTCGGCAATCAAAGGTCGTAATCCCATGATAGATGGCTTTGGTTTGATCGCTTTTGCTTCCTTGACGCCAATGATATTTGTAATGGCTTATGGAATGATTATATGAGTGAGTTGATGCTATCGCTTTGGGAGACTATGCTGGGTACCCTGCGTGATGTTATGCCGATTGCGGCCATCATTATCGGTTTCCAGATTCTTGTCATCCGTAAACCGATACGTCACCCAAAGCAACTTCTCAGCGGATTTTTTTATGTCTTGCTAGGTATCTCGTTATTTCTGGAAGGGCTTGAAATGGCGCTTTTTCCTCTGGGTGAATTAATGGCAAAACAGTTGACCTCGCCAGAATTTATTCAAGTGGATATTTCCTTGGCTGGCGCACCATGGAGTGCTTATTTTTGGGTTTATGTTTTTGCTGCCAGTATCGGTTTTGCGACCACATTGGCCGAACCTTCCGGCAATCAAGGCACAAGAAATTTCTGGTGGTGCGATTCAAGCCTTGGGCTTGAGATTGGCAGTATCGGTAGGTGTTGCCTTTGGTATTGCTCTTGGTGCTTTTCGTATTGTTACCGGCACGGATCTCTATTTATATATCGTTGCCGGGTATATCATTGTCATTATCCAGACGCTGTTCGCACCTAAGGTTATCATCGGTTTAGCCTATGATTCAGGCGGCGTTACAACGTCAACGGTGACAGTTCCACTGGTAACAGCACTTGGTCTAGGGCTGGCTTCTACGGTGCCGGGGCGTAGTCCACTGCTGGATGGCTTTGGTCTTATTGCATTTGCCAGTCTATTTCCCATCATTGCTGTATTGGGCTACGCACAAATTGCTGATTGGCGCAGCCGTTATAATAATTAAACTATAAGATAAAGAGGAATTTTTAATGCATTTCAAACTGATTATTGTTTTTGTAGAAGATGATAAAACGGATTTGGTTCTGGATACTTCGCGTGAATATGGAGCAACTGGCGCGACCGTGATTAATAATGCTCGAGGAGAAGGGTTGAAAACGTCAAAAACATTTCTGGGATTGACCCTGGAAACACAGCGGGACGTATTACTCTTGCTGGTTGAAGAGCATCTTAGCCGTACCATTTTGGAGGCTATTTCAAAAGCCGCAGAATTTGACTCCAAGCCTGGAATTGGGATTGCTTTTCAGATTGATGTAGAAGATGCCATTGGTGTTATGCGCCAGGTCGAAAAACTCACGCCGATAGTCGAGGAAGAATTATGAATGAAAGAGTAATCGTAAGAGTCTGTGATGTGATGAAAACGAATTTTGTCACTATAGATGGCATCGCTACAATCAGTGACGCACTGGATAAGATGAAAGCCAACAAAACCTCGGTGCTAGTAGTCAATAAACGTCATCCAGATGATGAGTATGGTCTGGTGACGGCAGGCGATATTGCTCGGCATGTGCTTGCCAGTGATAAAGCTCCGGAACGGGTGAATGTCTATGAGATTATGACGAAACCAGTCATATCAGTTCATCCAGATATGGATATCCGTTATTGCTCCAGATTGTTTGCCAAATATGACCTGGTTCGTGCACCGGTTTTGAATGGTCGAGAAGTAATCGGAACAATCAGTCCCAATGCTCTGGTTTTAGATGGGCTATCTAAAATCAATCAACGATCATGAAGAATATTGTCATGATACTCGAAAATGAAAGATACTGTGCGGGAATTGCTTAATTGATATCGATCAACTCTTTAGAGACCTGGTCCTGAAACTCAATGTGACCCATAAAACTGACTCATACCCCGGAATGAATCGTTAGAAATGACATGGCAAAAAGGCTAAAGTTGTTTCCCTGATTCCCGTGGGAACGAGTTAATCACTCTAACAACTATTTATGTTATTTCGTTTTTTGCTATTGTCAATTGGTCTTACTCAAATGAATTTTCTAAACTTTTACTGAAAGCATTTGATAATTCAATGTCTGTTGAAATGGACTCAAATCCTTTGTCTATTCATTTTTCAACAGCCTCTTTTACTTCACTGGAAAAAACAATTTCTCCATGTAGTCTGGCAGAGTAGCTTCTATAGAAAAACTGTTTTCAGACATCATGCCAGTCATACCGCTTCGCGATCACAAGCTAACCTTGTTCGTCAGTTTTATAATTTGCTCACTTTGTCTTTAGTTCCCGAAGGGCAGTTATTATCAAAACCAGGTCTATCAACTTCAATAGTAGCTACTTTAACTTTGCCATCTTTTTTTTCCCAACATAACCGTGCATACTCATAAGCAAACACTGTTCCATCAGATAACGTTGCAATAGTTTCACCCGTACTTTCTTGTTTAATAGAAAATTCTGGACTCCCTGTTTGAGGGTTCTTAATTTTTAAGTATACATTCCCAGAAGTTATAATTTTATTATTTGATTTTCGATTAAACACTGTTGCGATACTAGTTACAACCCTTGGCCTATCATACTTCATCAGTAATTCTAGACCTTCTCTATTTTGCTCGCTATTTAGTTCAGTTACAAAGTCGTTTACATCAAATAATATGAAAACGTGATATAAGCCAGTAGCACTATTTTCAGTTGAAATAGCACCCGAAACATTACCTTCTGCAATCTCTATTCCCGCTTTAGCAGCAGCTTCATAAGCAGCTTTACGAGTTTGATCATTAAAAGCTTCTGTCACTTTTCTTGCAGTAATTGCTTTTTCAAGTTTTGGCAGAAATTTAGGGTCAAAGGAGTTAACACTATCAGACCTTCCGACACCAGCCCACAAGAGATCTGTATTAATAGAACCTTTTTTTCTAAACTCTAAGCCCTTTATTTCCAGATATTTAGAATTCTCTTTTATATCGAAAACTTCTGGGCACCCAGTAAGTCCAATAATAATAAAACAAAAAGCAATTGCAATATTTTTCTTCACGATTATTCCTCACATGTGTACAGGGGTTTAAAAAACTAATCGGGATAGGGATGTAATATTTGAGGTCATAGTAATAATTAAAAAATAATTCCCCAAATATTGTGTGCCATGCCCGACACACATGCCAAAATCAGATGTTGTTGGCAGATATTCGATGAACCTGGGCAAAGCACTAAAATTTTAGATAAACATGACTTCTGAAAACTAGCTGCGCTACCAAGGGTCAGCTGGTTTTTTTTGATAGCATTTTTTTTGATATGCAACATATTCATCCAGTAATTGCCTGATGATCTTTTGATATTGCATATGATATGATTCAGTAACATCTTTAAAATATGAAAGACTATCAGAACTCAGTGAAATAGTAATTTTCGTATTTTTATTTCTTAAAGCCAATTCAGAGGGAAAAGGTAAAAATATGTTACCAATTTAAACTCACCAATGGGCTCACCATTTTGTATTGTGAAATTCCCCTAATAGTTGATAATATTCAATTAATTATGAAGATTAACTGCTAAAGTAATTCTTTTTAGTTCCTATGTCAACTACAACTCCTGAAAAAATCCTGCTTGAGAAAACCCGCGATACTATGCAACGCTTACATTATTCTATTCATACTGAGCGCACCTATTGTGACCGGATTACCCAATATATCCTGTTTCATTATTTGCAAGTTAGAGCCGTTCTACTTATTGAACCTGAGAAGAAAGTTGAGGTTTTTTTAACGTACTTAGCTGTTCAGGATAAAGTGGCTGCATTTACTCAAAATTGGGTCTTTAATACTCTCATTTTCTTGTATAAACGGATCCTTGAGTATTCAAATAATTTATACGCATGTGTTATAGCAAGAGAGAAGGCCTTGTAAGTCCGTTAGATGATTTGTAGTTGTTGCTGAAGATTATGAACCAACAAGGAGAGTCTCGATTAATATTGTTTATTTAAATCACGTGTTGTTTTCAAGGAGGGAGCGCAGACAGATCCGCTTGCTAGCTACTCCAGAGCTGTTGTATCGTATTCATTGCAGGCAAGCCAATACCTGAGTGTTTTATGCTCATGGACTGGCTTCTGAACAATCAAGGTCTTTATCTATATATTTAGCAAAGCGTTGCTCAAAGGCAGAAATATCCTGTTCCTGCTCTGCACTGATAGTGACTTGGGTGACTGAGTGTGTTTGCCAGCTGGGGGCTACATCCAACGGTTCGCTTGTTAGTCTGGCATATTGCTGTTTAGCAAATTCTGCTTTTTCGAGTGTACTAAATAAACCGAGTGAAATCCGCCATTTGAATATCCCTTTCTCGAACAGCCATAAATCTTTTATACCTTGCAGTTTAAGTATTTTCTGCCTGTTTTGTGCTAGCTGAAGAGTCTCAGCTGGCAAAGTAAGCACTATATAGTTACTAATATAAGGTACTTTCTGCCCGGCAAATGCCAATGTATAATTAGTTTGCTTATCTGTTTGGCTGATAAAGTCTGCTTTAGTTGCACTGGTTTTTAATTGATAACAGGCGACAACACTAGCAACGTGTTTAATCGTCTGATTTTTTTCAGCATCGCTTAGCGTTGAATCCGCTGGCTGTCCCTCTTTCTCTTGATGTCTAACCGTTTCTACTGGTTGCGAAAATTGTTCATTGACAGGGGCTGGCAATTCATCTTCCTGTATGACAGCAGGCTGCTGGTAAACGGGGTCAACAAACTCACTTGTCTCCGCATTTTTACTGTCTGTATCTGATAGCTTGCTTTGATTTGAAGCGTTTAATTGCCTGGGGTCAACATAATCCATTGCTTCAATTTCATCAACCGTCTCAGCTTGTTTTTCAGCATTACTGACCAGCTCACCTTCAGCAGTATCAACACTCTGTATGGACTCTTTTGCAATCGCGGGAGAATTGCTGAGTAAGATGATTTTTTGTGTATCACTGTTTGCCGAATCTATGGGGGGTGGCAAATAAATGTCAGGGGCACCTTTACGATATTCCCAGAGGAAGAAGGTAATATTGATCAACAAAACCAGGGAAAAAATAAATTTCACAATATATTTACTCTTTAGCGACGAGAGACAGGCCTTTAAGGACCAGTCGGGCATCAATGATAGCGACTAATTTTAAGCTATCAGCCAAAAATTCTGCATCCCCGCCGGTGAGTATTAATTGCACAGGATTTTTGTATTGAGCCAGTCCTTGCTCTATAAAACCTTTGATAGCGTTAAGGTTGCCATTATATATAGCCGCTTGTGTATCATTTGCCAGGCCCCGCGGGTATTGCTCTGAGCAACTGTTCAAGTTTGCAGTTCCTTTAGACAGGGCCTGTTGCAGCAAATTCAAGCCCGGCATAATCATGCCGCCTAAATGCTGACCAAGCTCATCTATAATATCCAGGGTTAGTGCTGATCCACAGGATACTATGCATACCGGCCTGGTGTAATAATGATATGCAGCTACCATTGAGAGCCAGCGGTCCACTCCGAGCCTGGTATAATCCGGGTAGGCATTGCGCACTCCATGCGCGTATTTCTGTGTTGTTATTTCCTGTATGATGATATCGGGCCATAATTGATAAGCAATGTACATGACTTGCTGTTTGATGCGTTGTGCTCCAACACAGGCCAGATAAATGCTTTCCGGTTTGCTTAATTGCTGCCAGGCAGCGCCTAATAACAGATCAATATTTGCATTAAGATATGCAAGAGCATGCATTTTGCCCAGATTACCGGCTTGCTGCTCCGCCCATTTTATGCGTGTGTTACCAATATCAATGAGTATCATAGACGACGAAAACTCACTTCTCCGGAGGCAAAACTTTGTATTTGTCCTGTTTCAGTTTGTAATAATAACAGGCCTGCATCATTGATACCCATCACAGTACCATCGATTTTTGTATTCCCCATAAATAGACTTACTTGCTGTCCCTGCATACAATCAAACTGTCGCCACTGATCTCGATACTGTGCAAAAGCAGCCGGGGTGTAATGATGCGTCACTGCTATAAGTTGCTCAAGCAGGGTTGCGAGCAGTTGATTGCGTGAAAGCTTATGGGAGTTACCCAGGATTTCGTTGATATCCACCCAATCCTGTTGTATTTGAGCTCCGTCTTGTTCTGCCAGGTAAAGATTTAAACCTAAACCGATAACCGCATGACAAGGTCCATCAGATTCTCCAGATACTTCAACGAGAATGCCGCCTAATTTTCGTTGCTGCCAATAGATATCATTGGGCCATTTAAGCCCTGCGTCATGAATACCATGTATTTTGAGTGCATTAATGACAGCAACACCGATTGCCAGACTTAAGCTCGACAAACTCGATGGGCCGCCTTGAAATTGCCAGGCAATCGACGCGTAAATATTACTGCCAAAAGGAGAAACCCATTGCTTGCCGCGCCGGCCTTTGCCTGCAGTTTGTTGTTCAGCTAAACAACACACTGCAGAAGTTTCAGGGCGGGCATTACATAAAGCAACAAGATAGCGATTGGTGGAGTCTATTTGATCATGAATTTCAAGCTCTGCCAGGCATTGCCTAGTCTTAGTATTCAATAAACTATAAATAAGTGACTTATCCAGCAATTCCAGAGCAGTATGCAGACGATAACCTTTGCCATTAACGGCACTTATCGCTATGCCCTGCTCTTCCAGGCTATTAAGCTGCTTCCAGATAGCTGATCGACTAAGACCAATCTGTTCAGCTAATTCTGTTCCCGAATGAAACTTACCATCAGCTAATATCCGTAATAAAAGCTTCTTGTTTGCTGAAAATTGCACCAGCTTCTCTAAAAATTGATTGAGAAATACACTATTGCAACATAAATTGCTGCCCAAGACTGCTTATAGACTGCGCAAATGAGGCTCCCATTTTTCCGGCAAGACGATCAATCAAGCGTTCTTGAACAGTAAAATCGACGCGTTTTTTAGCACCAATAATATCAGTTGCAACACTGTCATCATTACCAAAATCATCGACTAAGCCGATTTTTATTCCTTGTTCTCCAGTCCAGACCAGACCTGAGAAAGTATCATCATTGATGAGCAGGCGATCACCACGACCTTCTTTTACCGCAGCAATAAATTGTTGATGCACTTGTTCCAGCACGGCCTGCATATACTTCTTATCGCTTTCTTTTTCCGGAGAAAAAGGATCCATTAGTGCCTTATGCGCACCCGCAGTGACCAGGCGACGTTCCACACCCAGTTTTTTCATGGTATCAACAAAACCAAAACCATCCATAAGTACGCCTATAGACCCTACCAGACTGGATGGGTTAACGTAAATTTTATCGGCGGCGGCGGCAATAAAATAACAGCCTGAAGCACAAATATCTGAAGCAACTGCATAAATAGGCAATTCCGGATTTTCAGATTTTATTTTTCTTATCTCATTAAATACATATGAAGATTGAACTGGACTGCCTCCAGGACTATTCACATGTAAAATAATCCCTTTCGTGTTTTCGTCTTTAACGGCATTACGTAAAGATTTTATAATTGCATCCGCATTCGCTTCCTGGCCTTCTGCAATCGGTCCGGTGATATTAATCACCGCTGTATGTCCTTTACCCTCTGCATCATCCATACTTTGTTTTAGCGATGGATACATGCCTATGCCCAGGAGCGCGGCCAGATAAACAAACATTAAACTTTTAAAGAAAATACCCCAACGCCTGGTGCGACGCTGTTCGGTAACAGCGGAAAAAGCAAGTTTCTCTATTACTTCACGTTCCCAACCGGCATTCATGTCTTTTTTTTGATTGGGAGATTCGTCCCACTGGTTTTCACTCACTCTATATCTCCTGCGTTATATTTTACTGTCTGGTGTAAATACTATCGTTATTTTTACTCTATTTAAGGATACTAATTAACAAATAGACATCCTCTTGTTTTATGGGCATTATTGTATATATCAAGGGTACACGCCAGAATGTATAAAATGATGACAAGTTGCGGTTACAGCAGCTATTTTTCTTTATCTAGCAGGGCTTGCAAATCTACGGGTAATGGTGCGATTAATTTCAGGATTTCCCCACTTATCGGATGCGCAAATTGTAATTTATGGGCATGTAAAAATAAGCGTTTATAGCCACGCCGTCTAAAATCTTTATTAATTTCATTTTCGCCATAGCGCTCATCGCCGATAATGGCATGCCCCAGCCATGCTGCATGCACTCTGATCTGATGGGTACGTCCAGTATAGGGTGACGCTTCAACCAAGGTAGTGTCATGATATAAGGCTAGTCGTCTAAACAGGGTTTTAGATGGCTTGCCTGAGGAACTTATTTTTACCATTCGTTCGCCTCCCTGGCTAATATTTTTTAACAAGGGCTGGTCAACGATTATTTTTTGCTGTTCCCATCGGCCATGGAGCAAGGCTAAATAGTTCTTTTTAACGCCGTCTCCTCTAAAATACTCATGCAAAATACGTAATGTACTGCGTTTTTTAGCGATAATTAAACATCCTGAGGTATCACGATCCAGGCGATGAACTAATTCCAGAAAACGGCTATCCGGGCGTAATTCACGTAATGCCTCTATCACTCCTGAACTTATACCCGAACCACCATGCACCGCAAATCCGGAAGGTTTATTGATCACTAATATGGCATCATCTTCAAACAAGATATCCCGTGTAAGACTGGCGGTCAGGTATGCAGGTGCGGATACTAGCTGTTTTTCTTCAGTCACTCTTACCGGGGGAATTCTAACTATATCCCCTATACTTAATTTGTGTTTTGCATCGCAACGCCCTTTATTAATTCGAACTTCACCTTTACGTATAATCCGATAAATATGACTTTTAGGAACGCCTTTAAGTATATTCATCAAGAAATTGTCTAAACGCTGCCCTTCATGTGCATCTGTAATTTCTTTTAACTGAACCTTGGGAATAACTTTACTATCTTCTAATTTCATAAGCCCATAATAGTGTAATCTTCTGTGGTATTCTATAAGTTTATTACAATTGATAATGTAACAGGTTATAATTGTCAAGCTATAGACTGAAATATGAATTGTCTATGCAAAGCTTGATATTTAGGAGTCTATATTCATTTCAAAGACATAACAACATATAAAAAACCGGTTGTTCCCGTGAATAGTCACTGATAATAATAAAGCAAAAAAATAGAATTTGGGTTTTTTCGCTCGACCCATGACGAGCGATACTCGACCTGATAAAGACCGAACGATAAGATAAGACCGTGTATTTTGCTTATCAATCCAGACTGTAATAACTTTTAGATATAACACCAGTAGAGCGCTACTATACCTGTTAGCCATGCTCCTGAACATGTGTTTTCAACTTAACAGTCAATCACTTGATTGAAAGCCATCAAATTATATCGCTATTGCCAGTATGCAATATCAGTCGATGAAGTATGATGATATAAACACCAAAACTTTGAGTCTTTCTGTAAACTTCTGCGTAGTGAAATAACTCATAGCTTGCTATGCGCCATCACAGTTGAATTTTACTAGATCGTCTATTCGGCCTGTTGTTAGTAGCTATTTCTATAGCCATTAACTGGCTGTATTACAAAGTCTTATTTATCTTCTGCACGGAACATCAGGATCAAGCAAGGATAATTTAATGAAAAGAATGCTTATCAACGCGTCGCAGCCTGAAGAACTGCGTGTAGCTTTGGTAGATGGTCAGAAACTATATGATTTCGACATAGAACACCCTTCACAAGAACAAAAAAAATCTAATATCTATAAAGGTATTATTACCCGCATTGAACCCAGTCTGGAAGCAGCATTTGTTAACTATGGTGTTGATAAACATGGCTTCTTGCCACTTAAGGAAGTTTCACCCAGTGCTGTAAATTCAGACGACCCAAATTTAAGTCGTGCAAAAATCAAAGACCTTTTAAAAGAAGGACAGGAAGTCATTGTTCAGATTGAAAAAGAAGAACGTGGCAACAAAGGTGCGGCGTTAACAACGTATATCAGTCTGGCAGGAACCTATCTGGTTTTAATGCCAAATAATCCCAAGGCTGGCGGGATTTCACGTCGTATTGAAGGTGAAACCCGCAATGAATTACGTGACGCAATGGCTGGTCTGGAAGTTCCCGAAGATATGGGACTGATCGTGCGTACTGCCGGTTGCGGTAAAAGTACTGAAGAATTGCAATGGGACTTGAACTATCTATTGCAATTATGGGAAGCGATAGATCGCTCTTCTAAAGAACAAAGCATTCCTTTTTTAATTTTCCAGGAAAGCAATGTCATTATTCGTGCTTTACGTGATCATTTACGTGCAGATATAGATGAAATTCTGATTGATAAAGAGGCCTCTTTTAAATTAGTGCATAACTTCTTGAAACAAGTTATGCCGCATTATCTTAAAAAAGCGAAATTATACAGTGACGATGTGCCACTGTTTAATCGCTATCAGATAGAATCACAAATTGAAACTGCTTATAGCCGTGAGGTCCCGCTACCATCAGGTGGTGAACTTGTTATTGATCATACCGAAGCACTTACTTCAATAGATATTAACTCGGCACGCTCAACTAAAGGTAGCGATATAGAAGAAACTGCGCTAAATACCAATCTGGAGGCTGCTGATGAAATTGCTCGGCAACTAAGGTTACGTGATTTAGGTGGTCTGTTCGTTATTGATTTTATTGATATGTTGTCTAATAAAAATCAACGCTCAGTTGAAAACAGATTACGTGATGCCTTAAAGATTGATCGTGCTCGTGTACAGACCAGCCGTATTTCTCGTTTTGGTTTGCTGGAAATGTCGCGTCAAAGATTACGCCCTTCTCTCGGTGATACAACTCAACTTACCTGCCCTCGCTGTAATGGTCAGGGAGAAATTCGTAATGTTGAATCGGTCGCTTTGTCTGTATTGCGTATTCTTGAAGAAGAAGCAATGAAAAGTGGTACTGATAAAGTTATTGCCCATTTGCCGATAGAATGCGCTACCTTCTTACTTAATGAAAAACGCCCTGCTATCGATCAAATTGAATCACGCTTGAATGTACGTATTATTGTCTTGCCGAGTAAGTATTTAGAGACACCCGCATACGATATAGAACGCATTAAGTCAAAAGACGATGAAGGCACTGAAGAAACTGCCAGCTACACCCAGATAAAAGTAGAAGACACTTCATTGCCGGAATTTGCCAGGCAAGCAACACCTAAACCCGAGCAAGCTGCGATTAAAGAATTTTTGCCTGACGCACCTGCACCCGTGCAAAATAAAAAGACATCGGCTGGCTTGATTAATCGTTTCTGGACTAAACTCATTGGCTCCTCAGAGGAGATCTCAAAAGAACCAGCTGAAGAAACATCAGAAAAAAGCTCAAGACCGGCTAGAGCGCCTGGCGACAAGCCACAAAACAACCGCAGAAACCCGAATAACCGCAGAAATTCACCTAACAGAAACAGGAACCCGAATAATCGCGATCGTAACGCCCAGCAAGGCAATAAACCAGCTGATAACAGTGGTAATATTCAAAAACCAGCCGAGGTGAAAAGCAAAGAGCCCATAGCACCAACGACTGAGAGTAATGCCGAAGCGACTGAGTTAAAACCAAGAAACCAGAATCGCAAACCTAATCGTAGAGGTTATAACAGAAAGCCAAGAGCAGCAAAGCAAGGGACTGAAGACAATCAAGTCTCTGAGCCGTCTTCGCCTACACAGGAAAATACTAAAGTCGAGAAACAACAAGGCCCAAGTGAAGCTCCGGCGAAATTCGAAAAAAACACCGAAAGCCAGTCTTACGCAGCAAATTATCAAAAAATATTTCTGCCGCTAAAACAACACCATCAGAAACAAAACCTGATGTATCTGTATCTAATAAAGAAGACTAAATTAGGTATATAAAGGGCATAAACAGGTCATTCCTGTTTATGCCCTTTATCTTTTTATTTCTGTCTTTAGTGGAATTTATCTGCTATGATTGAAAAAATTTACAGATATTATTTATAGACATTTTAGAGAACACAAGAAACATGGCAAAAGAAGATCAAATTGAAATGGATGGTACGATTATCGAAACCCTCCCGAATACAATGTTTAGAGTTGAGCTGGAAAACGGCCACGTTATCACGGCCCATATATCTGGCAAAATGCGTAAACATTATATTCGCATCCTGACTGGTGATAAGGTTAAGGTAGAAATGACCCCTTATGATTTAACAAAAGGACGCATTACATTCCGTATGCGCTAAGCTTACGCCTAACGCATACCCCCCTAATTTAATTATTTTCCGGTAGACTTAGCTGTTTACTTTCAATGGCAAATGCTAATTCTTTATTCTGAACGGTCACATGTACATGACCACCCTGCTCTAGTTTTCCGAATAATAAATCGTTTGCCAAAGGTTTTTTAATTTTTTCCTGAATCAGTCTAGCCATCGGTCTCGCCCCCATTTTTGGGTCACAACCGTGCTCTGCTAACCAGAGTCTTGCTTCCGCATCAAGACTAAAGGTTACATTTTTCTCTAGTAATAATGTTTCCAGTTCAAAAATAAATTTATCAACAACATTTCCTACAATTGCGATATCCAAAGGCTTGAATTGAATAATCGTATCCAGGCGGTTTCTAAATTCAGGAGAAAATGACTTTTCCACGACACGCAAGCTATCACTAGAATGCTCTTGTCTGGTAAAACCTATAGAAGCGCGGCTACCCTCCTCTGCTCCCGCATTTGTCGTCATCACCAGAATAATATTTCTAAAATCCGCTTTACGCCCATTATTATCGGTTAATGTGCCATGATCCATAACCTGTAGAAGCAAATTAAAGACATCAGGGTGTGCTTTTTCCAGCTCATCTAATAATAATACTGCATGAGGGTGCTTATTCACCTGTTCAGTCAATAAACCCCCTTGATCATAGCCGACATAACCCGGTGGCGCTCCAATTAAGCGTGAAACTGTATGGCTTTCCATATATTCAGACATATCAAAGCGAATTAACTCAACTCCCATCAGGTTAGCCAATTGTTTGGTTACTTCTGTTTTACCAACACCTGTAGGTCCGGCAAATAAAAATGAGCCAATAGTTTTAGTCGCTTCTCTTAGTCCTGCTCTGGATAATTTAATCGCTGAGGCTAAAGCCTCAATTGCATCATCCTGACCAAATACCAGCATTTTTAGATTTTTCTCAAGACTTTTTAACTTATCTTGATCATTGCTAGAAACAGATTTAGGTGGAATTCTTGCAATTTTAGCGACAACTTCCTCGATAGCATGCGCATCGACCAAATTATTACGCAGTTCATCAGGCACCAGTCTTTGTCTCGCACCTGCTTCATCAATGACATCTATCGCTTTATCGGGTAAAAATCGGTCACTAATGTGTCTATCTGATAATTCGGCGGCTACACGCAAGCTCTCCAGAGTGTATTTAAGCTCATGATGCTCTTCAAAACGGCTTTGCAAACCTTTTAAAATCATAAATGTTTCATCAACCGTAGGTTCACTTACATCTATTTTCTGAAAACGACGTGCCAAAGCGTGGTCTTTTTCAAAAATACCTCTATATTCATTATAAGTTGTGGAACCTATACATCGCAATTGCCCAGAGGCTAAAGCGGGCTTAATTAAATTGGAAGCATCCATGACCCCGCCAGAGGCAGAGCCGGCACCGATAATAGTATGAATTTCATCGATAAATAAAATGGCATTGCTATCCATGGCTAGCTGATTCATCAAAGCTTTAAGACGCTTTTCAAAGTCACCGCGATATTTTGTACCTGCAACCAGAGCCCCTAAGTCAAGAGAATAAATAACGCATCCATGTAGAATTTCAGGAATATCTTCTTCAACAATTTTCTTAGCCAGGCCTTCTGCAATGGCTGTTTTACCAACTCCTGCCTCACCAACCAATAAAGGGTTATTTTTTCGACGACGACATAAAACCTGGACAGTGCGTTCTAATTCCAGCTCACGGCCAATTAACGGGTCAATTTTACCTTCGACTGCCTTTTGATTCAGGTTAGTTGTATATTTATCTAATGGAGTTTCAGCTGCTTCTGGCTCAACATTTCCAGCACTTTCTTTTTGCTCTGGAATTTCATGGTCTGCTCTTGATATACCGTGCGATAAATAATTAACTACATCCAGGCGCTGTATGTCCTGTTTATTTAATAAATATACAGCATGCGAATCTTGCTCACTAAATAAAGCAACTAATAAGTTTGCCCCATCAACTTCCTTTTTATCAGACGCTTGAGCATGAAATACAGCGCGCTGCAAAACTCGCTGAAAACCTAATGTCGGTTGTGTTTCTCGTCTGCCTTCTATGGATAATAAGCTGATAGTTTCATCAATAAACTGGGTTAAGTCTCCACGTAAAGCAGGGACATCACAAGCGCAAATTGATAATACCTGCAGAGCACTATCATTATCCAAAAGTGCTAATAACAAATGCTCAACAGTAATAAATTCATGGCGCTTTTCATGTGCTGATACAAAAGCCAGATTCAGTGTTACTTCAAGGTCTTTACTTAACATATTAAATGCTCCTCAAGCCGTTTAGGCTTCTTCCATTGCACACAATAAAGGATGCTGATTTTCGCGTGAATAATTATTTACTATCTCAACTTTTGTTTCTGCCACGTCTTTTGAGAATACACCACAGACCCCCATACCTTGAGTATGTACATGCAACATAACTTGTGTTGCAGCCTCTTCGCTCATGGCAAAAAAATCAACCAATACCTCAATTACAAAATCCATTGGAGTGAAGTCATCATTAAGTAAAATCACTTTAAATAAAGGCGGTTTTTTTAATTTAGGTGTCGCTTCTTGTATAGCTAGTGCATCATCATGGTCTATGGATGTATTAAGGTCACTCATTTTTTTCTACAATTTCAACAATAATCTAATTTAGCATTTAATATTGAGGTTAAATTCTCAATTTCAATTCTTTATAAAGTATAATAGCCTTTAATTGATTAGACTACAGCCTTTTTTACAACTAAAGGATAATTCATGGTTTGGAAGCCTCATGTAACAGTCGCAGCCATCATTGAACGCGATCAGCGTTTTCTTTTAGTCGAAGAGGAAACTGTCAACGGCATAGCATTCAACCAGCCAGCAGGGCATTTAGAACCAGGCGAAAGCCTTATTAATGCAGTAAAGCGCGAAGTTAAAGAAGAGACGGCCTGGCAGTTTACACCTGAATTTATTACCGCTATACAACTTTGGCGTAAAACGCCTGATTTTCCAAGTTTTCTGCGAGTCTGCTTTGTGGGTGCATGCCATAATCATCAGCCTGACCAAACACTGGATGATGGCATTATAGCGACACATTGGTTAACACGCGATGAAATTATTGCCAAAAAATCAGCATTGCGCAGTCCTCTGGTTTTAACAACCATTGACCAATACTTACAGGGTGAACGTTATCCGCTCACCTTATTAAAAACATTTTTAGATTTAGAATAATGAGTAAAAATATTATCGTTGGCATGTCAGGAGGCGTAGACTCTTCAGTAACTGCCGCGCTATTACTGGAACAAGGCCATCAAGTCTCCGGCGTGTTCATGAAAAACTGGGATGAAGATGACGGGACAGATGAATGTACGGCCTTAGAAGACCTGGCTGATGCTCAGCAAGTCTGTGATACCTTAGGTATCGAATTAAAAACTGTTAATTTTGCAAGCGAATACTGGGATGAAGTTTTTGAAGTTTTTCTTGCAGAATTTGCTGCTGGACGCACGCCTAATCCAGATATACTGTGCAACAAACATGTCAAATTTAAAGCATTTTTAAATTATGCAACTGAAGACCTCGGGGCTGAGTATATCGCCACAGGCCACTACGCTCGTGTTAATGAAAAAAAAGGTGAATATTTTTTACTCAAGGGTTTGGACCCAGGTAAAGAACAAAGTTATTTTTTATACACTTTAGGTCAAACAGCCTTATCAAAAACCTTGTTTCCCATTGGTCATTTACATAAAACCGAAATCCGCAAAATGGCTGAAAAATATGGCTTTGCGAATCATCACAAAAAAGACAGTACCGGAATTTGTTTTATAGGCGAGCGTAAATTTAAGGAATTTCTACAGCGCTATTTGCCAACGCAGCCTGGAGAAATGCGCACTTCAGAAGGTCAATATATAGCTCAGCACTCGGGCTTAATGTATTACACCTTTGGTCAGCGACAGGGTCTTGGTATTGGAGGCGTTAAAAATGCCCCTGATGAGCCCTGGTATGTATTAGATAAAGATTTAGACAACAATATACTGATAGTTGGTCAAGGCCATGATAACCCTTTAATGCTACATAATGTATTAGAAGCAAATCAACTAGACTGGTGCAGTAACCAGCCGCTCACTAACATTATCCAATGTACTGCAAAAACACGTTATCGCCAGAAAGATCAGACCTGTAAAGTCATCCCTCTACCCGAGAATAGAGTAAAAGTTGTATTTGAACAGCAACAACGTGCGATTACACCAGGACAATCAGTCGTATTTTATGCCAGCGAGGTTTGTTTAGGCGGTGGAATTATTGAAACTAAATATAATAAATAATCTTTAATCAAAGGATTTGACGATTCGAGTTATTGACACTGTTATGCAATAATCAGGATATCCAAATATTCAGGAAAAATGCATACGATGCTACTATGGGTACTACAGTTTTGCTTTGGCTTATTAATCGCTAATGCCGGTGAATGGCTTATTCACCGTTATTTGCTACATGGACTGGGGAAGCACCCGAAGAGTTTCTGGGCATACCATATATACCAGCATCACCCTATTGCCTGGCAACTCAAAATGCTCGATCCTGGCTACCAGAAATGGCCAGAACTCTGGAATAGTCAGGCGAAAGAATGTCTGGTCTTATTAATTATTCTAATTCTCAATTTGCCTTTTTTCTGGCTCTTGAATGGCTATGCATGGGCAATAACTATGTCTGTATTTGGATATTACTTTCTGCATCGAAAGGCTCATTTAGACATTCACTGGGCAAAAATATATCTCCCCTGGCATTATCAACATCATATGGTTAACCCGGAAGCCAATTGGTGCATATCATATCCCTTGTTTGATTGTCTAATGAAAACAAGGAATCACAAACACAAAAATAAATAATTACATTACCCCCGAATTCATATAATAACTGCAACACCTCTTTAAAGGGTTAGATGGTATAGTTTCCGTCGACTAAAACCTGAAACTAAAAAGAGGTGCTCAATGAACACGTTTAACCATCTAACCCAAGAGGAAAGATTTTACATTTATACGCAACTAAAACAAGGCGTTTCTAAGAATCAAATAGCCATCACATTGGGGCGTCATAAATCGACTATTGGACGTGAAATTACGCGTAATACAGGTCAGTGTGGTTATCGTTACAAGCAAGCTGAGAGAATAGCTAAACAACGCCATATTGATAAGCCCAAAAACATCAAGATGACGGCTGAGTTACAACAGATAATAACGCCTTTAATCAAAGAGAAATGGAGCCCTGACTGTATTTCAGGACGCTTAAAACAACAAGGTAAGGACTCCGTCAGTCATGAGACTATTTACCGTTATATTTTAGCTAACAAAGCAGCCGGTGGCGATTTGTATACTTATTTGAGGCATCAAGCCAAACCTTATCGTAAGCGATATGGAAAAAATGATTATCGCGGAACGATACCCAGCCGTGTTGATATTGATGAGCGACCACAAGTGGTTGATGATAAAACGCGTTTAGGTGATTGGGAAGCAGATACTGTTATCGGTAAAGGACATAAAGGCGTATTGGTGACGCTGACTGAACGGGTCTCAAAGCTCAACTTCGCCATCTCAATTGAGCGTAAAGAATCTGAATTAACGAAAGAGGCGATTATCAATGCTCTTGAGCCTTTTAAACGTTGGGTTCACACGATTACCTTTGATAATGGACGTGAGTTTTGTGGGCATGAAGCCATTGCAAAAACACTTGACTGCGGCACTTATTTTGCCAAACCGTATCATTCGTGGCAACGAGGTTTAAATGAAAACCACAATGGCTTATTAAGGCAATACTTCCCTAAAAAAGAACCTTTGGATAAGGTAACTCAAGATGAGGTTGATAGTGCCATTACAGCACTTAATCATCGTCCAAGAAAAGGGTTAAATTACAGAACTCCATGGGAAGTATTTTGCCAAATAACGGGGGTTGATATAAATAAATCACAGGGTGTTGCATTAATTGCTTGAATTCGCGACCTACTAAAATTTAAGCTTAATTATTATTCAATTTGACAATTTCTCTTAACAAGGCCGTCGCATAACAACCAGGATTTAAAGAAAAACTCAACTCCAGAGAGCTATCATTAATAAACTGCCAGTGTAAATTTTGTATATGACTGCGTAAAGCTCTGCGGTCTTGATCTACCCCAAATGCACACAGCCCTTGCGCTATATCATGGAATTGATCGATAATCTGCTGCTCTAATATTGCGACTTCAGCGCCAGTCTGGTTCTCTCCTTTTCCCCATAATACAGCAGTAGGATGTGCATCTAGTTGTGCCACTCGCTTTAATATAGATTCATCCACAATGTCTGCTTTAAAAAAGCTATGTGAATTATCAAACATTAAGACATCACCGGTCAGTACCTGATTCCAGGATCTATCGGTCACTCGCTTACTAAGAATATGATTGAATAAATAAGACCGGGCGGCTGATAAGTAAATACTACGCAGATTACGGGAGACTTTTTCACCAGAAAATAAGGCGATAGCTTTCTCTATATTGGCACCTTCACGGCCAAAGCGCTGTGCACCAAAATAATTAGGTACGCCTTGCATTTTAATAGTTTGTAATTGTTGTTCCAGAACAGCTTTATTGCCTACCCAGTCTCGCACACGTATGATGAATTGGTTGCCAGCAAGTGACCCTCTTTTTAATTTTCTGCTGTGCCGGGTTGCCTGTAAGACTTTAATGGTTGCAGAATCCAGTCCTTCCCAATCTGGATCCGGTTTACCCGGCAGCCATACGCTAAACCATTGCCGGGTACGTGCATGGCGATCTTTAAGGCCCGCATAACTAACATCTCTTTGGCGGACTCCGGCAAACCGGGCAAGCAGTCGAGCGACATAATCTGTATTTTCAGAGCATTTTTCTATTAAGATAAATGCGTGTTCACCTACGCCTGAAAGCTCAAAAGACTGAATTTCATTGACTATAAAATCATCGGGAGTCGTACGGATAGTCCCCTGACTTTGCGCCCCTCCATATGCGTATGCCCAGTCAGGTAGTAATGTGTGAGTATTCAATAGAGGTATTTATTCAACCTGTCAGTATACGGTGAGCATGTATGTGATCTGCTACCCAGCTATTATTTAGAAATAAGCACGATGGCCTGCACCGCTATGCCTTCTTTACGCCCTTCAAAGCCAAGCTTTTCAGTGGTCGTTGCTTTGACATTAATACAGTCTGGATCGACGGATAGGTCATGTGCAATATTGCTACACATGGCGGTGATATGCGGTGCCATTTTAGGAGCCTGGGCGATGATAGTGATATCAGCATTAACCAGTTTATAACCCTTTTTTTGGACAATGCCATACACATGACGCAGTAAAATACGACTATCAGCCCCTTTAAATTCTGGATCTGTATCGGGAAAGTGTTTGCCTATATCGCCTAATGCCGCAGCGCCCAGCAGAGCATCGCTCAAGGCATGTAATACCACATCACCATCAGAATGCGCTTCTAGTCCTTGTTCATAATCAATTTTTACACCGCCTAAAATCACATCACCATGATCGACAAAACGATGTACATCATAACCTTGCCCAACTCGTATCATTGTTGCTCCAAAAAAAATTGTGCTAATGCTAAATCTTCGGGACGAGTAATTTTTAAATTATCCGCACGCCCCGCGATAATTTTAGGTTGTTTACCCTGTAGTTCCATGGCGCTGGCATCATCGGTCATCACCCAGCCTTTATCTGCTGCTTCTTGTAAGGCATCTTTCAGGGCTCGGTAACGAAACATTTGTGGCGTTAAAGCACGCCATATTTTATTTCTGTTAACGGTATCAGTAATTGCCAGGTCTGCATTAACGGATTTTAAAGTATCATGAGAAGCCAGCGCTAGAATTCCACCAACCGGATGATCATGTAACTCATTGATCAAATGTTCAACATCACTCTGGGTAATACAAGGGCGTGCAGCATCATGCACCAGCACCCAGTCATTATCTGCGGCTCTATCAGCTATTGAATTCAATGCTGATAAAACTGAATCAGCTCTTTCTTTTCCTCCCGCTGCGGTCAAAATTCGCGGATTTTTAGAGATTTTCAATTCTGGCCAATAAGAATCTTCTTTTGAAATTGCAACGATAACAGCAGTTAACAGTTCAACATCTAATAAACGAGTTAAGGTTTGTTCAATAACCGTTTGAGAATTTAATTCCAGATACTGTTTGGGACGATCAGCCTGCATACGTTTACCAACGCCAGCTGCTGGTACTATGCCCCAATATTTATGTGTTTCGCTCATTCGAACTATTCAATTACTTGAAAAAAAGTTTCATCTTGCCTGATCAAACCTAAATCATGACGCGCGGTTTCTTCAATCGCTTCTTTACCTTTACGCAAATCCAGAACTTCAGCTTCAAGTGCCTTGTTGCGCTGCTGCTTTAGCGCTAATTGCTGTTGCAACTGATCTAGCTGGAGCTGGTATTTCTCGGTTTGCTTAAAACTTCCGTCACCATACCACAAGCGATACTGTAGCAGCGAAATCAAAACAACAAGAAAGGCTATAAGAATTTTAATACGTCACCTGTCATACAAACAAATTATCCAGAATGGGCAAAGGATTTGCCCATTCTGTATTAAATTAAATTTATGACAATTTTTTAAATGCACTACGTCCAGCATATTTTGCTTCTGCACCTAACTCTTCTTCAATTTTCATTAAACGGTTATATTTAGCAACTCGATCAGAACGACTTAGTGAGCCCGTTTTAATTTGACCTGTTCCCATTGCAACGCATAAATCAGCAATCGTTGTATCTTCTGTTTCACCTGAACGATGAGAAACAACTGCCGTATAACCGGCAGCATGAGCAGTGTTAATTGCTTCCAGAGTTTCAGTCAGAGTTCCAATCTGGTTTACCTTAATTAAAATAGAGTTTGCAACACCTTTTGCTATACCTTCTTTTAAAGTCGCCGGATCGGTCACAAATAAATCATCACCGACTAACTGGATTTTATCACCGACTCGGTCAGTCAAACCTTTCCAGCCTTCCCAGTCATTTTCATACAAGCCATCTTCAATAGAAATAATTGGATATTTTTCTACCCAGTCTGCGAACAAGTCAGTCATTTCATCAGCTGTTAAGGTTTTACCTTCAGATGTTAATTCGTATTTGCCATCTTTATAAAATTCAGAAGCAGCAGCATCCATTCCTAAAAATATGTCAACACCAGGCTTATAGCCTGCATTGACTATCGCTTCTAAAATAACTTCGATGGCTTCTTCGTTAGATGATAAATTCGGAGCAAAGCCCCCTTCATCACCAACTGTGGTTGCCAAACCTTTTGCTTTTAATACTTTAGCTAAATTATGGAATACCTCAGCACCATAACGAATGGCTTCACGGAATGTTGGTGCACCCACAGGCAGAATCATAAACTCCTGTAAATCAACACTATTATCAGCGTGTGAGCCACCATTGATGATATTCATCATTGGCACTGGCATGACGAATTTACCGCTAGAATTTAGATAACGATATAATGGAACACCCGCCTCTATGGCAGAGGCATGAGCCGCAGCCAGTGAAACACTTAAAATTGCATTTGCACCTATTCGGCCTTTATTTGCAGTACCATCCAGATCCATCATTGCTTTATCAATAGCTGCTTGATCGGCAGCATCCATGCCAACTAAAATGGCTCGAATTTCAGTATTAACATACTCAACCGCTTTTAAAACTCCTTTCCCCAGGTAACGAGATTTATCGCCATCACGCAACTCTATTGCTTCACGTTCTCCAGTAGATGCGCCAGAAGGTACCATCGCACTACCAGTATGACCTGATGCTAATACAACATCGGCTTCTAGTGTCGGATTACCACGTGAATCTAAAATTTCTCGTGCTTTAATATCAACTATTTTGGACATTTTATTTCCTTGGTTTAAAGATTTTCTTAAAAATTTATTTGTAAATTGCAGTTCAGTACAGAACTACTGATTATGTTTATAAAGTATTTTCAATCAATGCTTGTGATTTAACCGCTTGATCAATGGCAACTAAAGTTTCTAATAATTCTTTCATACGATGCAACGGCCATGAATTTGGGCCATCACTTAATGCTTTATCTGGATCTGGATGGGTTTCCATAAACAAACCTGAAACACCTGCAGCTATTGCTGCTCTGGCTAAAACCGGTACATGTTGACGCTGGCCACCTGAAGATGTTCCCTGTCCGCCAGGAAGTTGTGCTGAATGCGTTGCATCATAAACAACAGGACAATGTGTATTACGCATTTCTGCAAGCGAACGCATATCAGAGACTAAATTGTTATAACCAAATGATGCCCCTCGTTCACATACCATAATTTGCTGATTTCCCGTAGCCTTCGCTTTATCAACCACATGCACCATATCCCATGGCGCTGAAAACTGACCTTTTTTGATATTTACAGGCTTACCCTGTTCTGCAACAGTTTGAATAAAATTAGTCTGTCGACATAAAAAAGCAGGTGTTTGCAACACATCTACTACACCGGCAACTTCAGCCAGGGGGGTATCTTCATGTACATCAGTGAGAACCGGCACGCCAATTTGTTGTTGTACTTTTTGCAGTATTTTTAAACCCTGTTCTATTCCCGGGCCGCGATAACTCTTATGCGAAGAACGGTTTGCTTTATCAAATGAGGATTTATAAATAAAAGGAATATTTAATTCCGTGGTTAGTTCTTTAAGAAAGCCAGCTGTATCCAGCGCCATTTGCTCACTTTCAATGACGCAAGTACCCGCAATAAGAAAAAAAGGCTGGTCTAAACCGACTTCAAAATCACATAATTTCATTTATTGGTATCCTGTTTATATTTTGTTGCAGCAACAACGAAGCCTGAAAATAAAGGGTGCCCTTTTCTAGGTGTTGAAGTAAATTCGGGGTGAAATTGGCACGCTATAAACCATGGATGATCGGGCAACTCTACCACTTCCACTAAACGACCATCCATAGATTTACCAGAAAAGCGTAAACCTGCCGTTTCTAATGCTTCCATATAATTATTATTGAATTCAAAGCGGTGGCGGTGACGCTCGGTAATCACGTCTTTTTGATACATCTCGAATACCAGCGAGCCTGGCTGAATTCGACATTTCTGTGCGCCTAAACGCATAGTGCCGCCTAAATCAGAATTCTCGTCACGAGTTTCAGTTTGCCCTTCATGGTCTTGCCATTCGGTAATTAAGCCAATAACCGGATGTGGACTTTTCGGTAAAAATTCAGTACTGTGCGCACCTTCTAAACCAGCAACATTTCGGGCAAACTCAATAACCGCGGATTGCATGCCTAAACAAATTCCCAAGTAAGGGATCTTATTTTCTCTGGCAAACCTTACCGTAGAAATTTTACCTTCTACGCCACGTTCTCCAAAACCACCAGGCACCAGAATTGCATCAACATCTTTTAATGGTGCAACGCCATCATGCTCAATAATTTCAGAATCAATGTATTTAATTTTAACTGTACTACGCGTCGATATTCCCGCATGAGTCAAGGCTTCGCTTAAAGATTTGTAAGCATCACTATGGCCAACATATTTACCTACAATCGCTATAGTTACAGAATCGTGAGGATGCGTCACGCCCTCAACAACGGCCTTCCACTCCGATAAATCGGCAGGTGGCACATCCAGACGCAGTTGATTAACTACAATGTCATCCAGGCCTTGTTCATTTAACAACAAGGGTATACGGTAAATCGTGTCGGCATCAATTGCTGAAATAACGGCTTTTTCAGGTACATTGGTAAACAAGGCTATTTTACGACGTTCAGCGGCTGGAATTCGTTGCTCAGAACGACATATCAAAATATCAGGCTGAATACCTATAGTGCGTAATTCTTTGACCGAGTGCTGCGTAGGTTTAGTTTTAATTTCACCTGCCGTTTTAATATAAGGCACTAAGGTAAGATGGATAAAAAGCGCACGCTCACGACCTAACTCGATACCAATCTGACGAATGGTTTCCAGGAATGGCAAGGACTCAATATCCCCTACAGTGCCACCTACTTCAATGATCGCAACATCCATATTTTCTGCGCTGGCGTAGATGCGGCATTTTATTTCATTAGTAATATGCGGAATAACCTGTACAGTCGCTCCTAAATACTCACCTTTACGCTCTTTACGTAAAACGCTTTCGTAGACCTGACCGGTGGTAAAGTTGTTTTTCCTGGTCAGGTGAGTTTTTAAAAAACGCTCGTAATGCCCTAAATCCAAATCAGTTTCGGCACCATCCTGAGTGACGAATACTTCACCATGTTGAAACGGACTCATGGTACCCGGATCCACATTAATATAAGGATCTAATTTTGTCATGGTTACTTTTAAACCACGCGATTCTAATATAGCCGCTAAAGAAGAGGCCGCAATTCCTTTTCCAAGAGAAGAAACCACACCACCTGTAATAAATATAAATTTTGTCATCGACTAAAAAGGATCTGATAAATAACGAATAAATTCTGTTTGAATAATATTGACTCTAGTTTTGACTTGTAGCAATTTAGCTACTAGGATTTGAAGTTTCCTGGCCCAGCACCTTAAATAAGACTTTTAGTACAATCAACCGTATATTTTAATCGACAATGACCTTTTCGTCATCGCCTTTAATCATTTAATTATTGATATACCAATTTACCATCAATAGCCTGTTGCCAAACCGGCGTAATACAGTTTGTTTTTTCTCCAAAAAAATCAGCGCTAATAAATAAGTTAGCAATGGCAGCAAGCTTGCCATCTAAGTAAATCAAGGGAATAAGATCACGTTGCCATGGAGGAATACCTGAGTCTTGATATAATTTTTTTAAACTATGTCGACCTGCACGGTTGGGTAAACGGATTGTTTCCCCGCCTTGTCGGTATTTAACCTGAATATCAGCGTGCTGCCAGATATGTCGAGGGATACCTGTATCAGCCTTTATAACCAGCAGCTTCCCATTTTCGGGCAAGGACAAGGATTCAATGTTTGCTGCCCAGTTAAAAACCTGATCCAATTCAGGTTTTATGTGTACTGCTACTAAATATAAGTCTTCTCGATAGCGTTGAATAGTCATACCATTGTGCTCAACAACAGGATTTGCTTCTGGACGAGCCAGTAAAATATCTTGCATAATAGCAGTCATCACTTTTTGTGTTGGCATGCGCGCACCCAAGTGATGCAGCCATTCACGCAGTACCCACTGCCGGGTTACATAATCATGCTCAAGCAAGCCGGGAATTGATAAACTGCGTTTTTGACTATCGTATAACAAGTGCATGTTATGTTGCGCACTAACAGATAGCATTGCGTGTGCATCCGCACAGTGCCCTGCTACACGCGCGACTGTTTTATCCAGACTGGGCCAGCGTTTTTCCAGCAAGGGAATAATCTCATGACGCAAGAAGTTTCGATCAAACTGTGTGTCTTGATTGCTGGGATCTTCAATCCACTGTAAATCATGTAGCTCTCCATATTGAATAATAAGCTGCTGACTTATATCAAGTAAGGGTCTAATTAGCATCCCTGCAGCAAAGTTTGTAGCAACGGGCATCGCTGATAGACCTTTTAATCCTGCACCTCTAAACAACTGTAACAAAACTGTTTCTAATTGATCATCACGATGTTGAGCAAAGAGCAGTACATCATCTTTATCCAACAGATTTTTGAAAACCTGATAACGCGCATTGCGGGCTGCTTCTTCAGAACTCTGTCCTGGCAAAGCCTGAGCGTTGACTTTAAGACATTTAAAATTAACCCCGAGATGTTCTGTAATGAGTTGGCAATGTGCCGCCCAGTGATCAGCCGATGCCTGTAAACCATGATGTACATACACGGCAGTAAGCTTATGTTTTAGTTCAGGTATATCAGTCAGTAAATGCAGTAAAACATGGGAATCTACCCCACCACTGTAGCCAATAAAGATATTATTGGCTGTGTGACAGGGTGCTAGCTGAGAATTAATAAATTGAGCAGTGAGTTTCACAAGTTAGTAAATATGCGATGCACACCCAAATTAAAGCACTGTGTGTGCTATTTTACATCTTCGGTAAAAGATCCAAACGCCATAACGCGCTGGTAACGCTTCTCTAATAAGCTATCCATTTTTTCATGGCGTAATGCGTTGATATGACGAAACAGGGTTTCTTTTAAATTATCGGCTGTGGTTTTAAAATCTCTATGCGCCCCACCAATAGGCTCTCTTACCACTTCATCTAATAAGCCCTGCTCTCTCACTCTATCAGAGGTAATGCCCATAGCTTCTGCTGCCAGTTTTGCTTTGTCGGCACTTTTCCATAAGATAGAAGCACAACCTTCAGGGGAAATCACTGAGTAAGTACTGAATTCCAGCATAATCAATCGATCGCCAACGCCAATCGCTAAAGCACCACCTGAACCACCCTCACCGATGACGGTACAAATAATGGGTGTTTCCAGTTTTGCCATTTCAAATAAATTACGTGCTATTGCTTCACTTTGACCACGTTCTTCAGCCCCTATTCCCGGATAAGCTCCCGGTGTATCAATAAGGCAAATAATAGGTAAATGAAAGCGCTCAGCCATTTTCATCACACGCAGTGCTTTCCGGTACCCCTCAGGGCGCGGCATACCAAAATTGCGGATAATTTTTTCTTTGGTATCACGACCTTTTTGATGACCAATAACAACGACAGCCTGGCCATTCAGTTTTGCCAGACCACAAATTATCGCCTTGTCATCAGCGTAGGCGCGGTCACCATGCAATTCATGAAAATCAGTAAACATAAGATCAATATAATCCAGCGTATAGGGTCTCCCTGGATGTCTTGATAATTGTGAGATCTGCCAGTCAGTTAATTCTTTGAAGATTTCTTCTGTTAATGTCTGACTTTTAGCTTCCAGTTCATCTAATGCAGATGAAATATCTATATCATTCGCCGCTTCTACGCGGCGCAGCTCGCTAATTTTTGCTTCTAATTCTGCTATAGGTTGTTCGAAATCGAGAAAATTTAAATCCATGGTTGATGTTTTTTTTAGTGTTATTAGTAGAGTACTTTAGTAAGCAGGACACAAAGCCCTTCTTTGTACACTTTATTTAATTCTTGGTGGCTATTTTATCTAATTCTCGCAAATGTTTTAATTTTTCTGCAATTTTTATTTCCAATCCGCGAGATACTGGTTCGTAAAACCGGGTTTCCTGCAAACCTTCAGGAAAATAATTTTCCCCTGCTGCATAGGCTTCAGGCTCATTATGTGCATAGCGGTATTCCTTACCATAATCCAGATTTTTCATTAATTTAGTCGGCGCGTTGCGTAAATGGTTTGGCACAGGCAAACTACCACTTGCTTTCGCAGTACGCATGGCCGAATTGTAAGCCATATATACGGCATTACTTTTAGGTGCACAAGCCATATAAACCAAAGCTTGAGCTAAAGCCAGTTCGCCTTCTGGACTGCCCAGTCTTTGCTGAGTTTCCCAGGCATTAATGCATATTTGCAACGCCCTGGGATCTGCATTGCCAATATCTTCCGAGGCGATACGCACAATACGCCGTGCCAGGTATAAAGGATCGCAACCGCCATCAAGCATACGACAAAACCAATATAAAGCTGCATCAGGTGAACTACCGCGTACCGACTTATGTATTGCTGAAATCTGGTTATAAAACTCTTCGCCTTGGTTATCAAAGCGGCGTACGCCGCCGACTAAAACTTCTTTGGCTATTGCCTCTGTAACTTCGCTAAGCTGACTTGCTTGAGCTAATTCAACAGCAATCTCTAGTAAATTTAATAAACGCCGTGCATCACCATCTGCAGCAACAGAGAATTGCTGCTTTAATAAATCGGACATGGTGACGCCCAAGTCAGCATAGCCTTTGTCTTTATCGGTTAATACTTTATCAATGACACTTTGTAATTCTTCATCCGTCAATGCATTTAGCACATACACTCTCGCTCTGGATAACAAGGCATTATTAAGAGCAAAAGAAGGGTTTTCTGTGGTTGCGCCTAAAAAAAATACCGTTCCATCTTCCACATGCGGCAAAAATGCATCTTGCTGTGCTTTATTAAAGCGATGTACTTCATCGACAAATAAAATAGTTTGTCGCTGTTCATGCTGTTGTATTTGTTTAGCTGCAGCGACTGCTGCACGGATATCTTTAACACCTGCCAAAACAGCCGAAATAGGCATAAATTCGGCATTAGAATGCCTGGCTATCATTCTTGCCAGCGTCGTTTTACCTGTTCCAGGCGGCCCCCAGAAAATCATTGAATGCAAATGCCCCGAATTGATCGCTTCATACAGCGGCTTTCCAGGCTGCAAGAGATGCTTTTGCCCGGCATAATCCGCCAGTGATTCGGGACGCATCAAATCTGCCAAAGGTTTTGTTCGATCACTACGCATAATTACTTCGGTAATTGCAAATTGCAGTAGTGCTAGCCCTCAAAAACATCTGTACCTGCTGGTGCAGTGAATTCAAATAATTCAGGAGCTAATGTCTTAGGCAAGGTAATATTAGAAAAAATGATTTGCGTGAGTTGACCAAAATTATCACTTAATTCCATGCCATACAGCATATCGCTTTTTAAGCCGACCAAAATATATTTAAAGCTACTCTCGGTATCTTTAGGCGTTAATTTTATCCACAAAATATCACCCTCTTGCCGTTGTCTGACAATGGTATATTTTGCATTTAAATCAACACTGCCACTGAGTAACAAGGCGGGAGTATCACCAATGGACTTGTCTATTTTTTTGATAATAAGCTGTTCTAAATCAGCATCATAAAACCAGACTTTGCCATCTTTGGAAACAATTTGCTGCGCGTAAGGCTGATTATAGTTCCAGCGAAATTTCCCCGGTTGCTGTAAGTAAAAATCACCTTGACTGCTTTGTATTACTTTCCCTGTTTCATCCAGAGATGTCTGGGTAAATTCAGCCTGCAGGTTTTTAGCCCGGGAAATAAACCCCTCTAATTTTTGAGCTGAAGTTGAATCAGCATTAGCGATCATTGACATCAGAAGTATAGACAAAGCTAATATTTTACTCATTAAAAATTTTCCTCTTTAAAATCGTTAAACCAGGTTTTTACTTTATTTAATGTTGGTTCTACACATTCCGCATTTCTCTTTGGCTCGGAGCCGCGTACGAAAGGGTATGCGATATTCTCAGGACATAATTCGCTGGCTTTCAGGCCTGACGTTTTATCAATCCAGACAGAAATAACCGAATCTGGTCTGGATAAAATCACTGATTGCGTTGCCACTTGCCTCATTAACTCAGACCATAGTTTCAGTGAACCACTTGCTCCGGTCACACCCGCTGGTTTGTTATCATCACGTCCAACCCAGAATACGGCTAAATAATCTCCGGTATAGCCTGCAAACCAGCTATCTTTTAAATCATTCGTAGTCCCGGTTTTACCTGCAAGCACCATACTTTTTGGTAGCACGTTATAAGCTAACTTCCCGGTTCCTTCACGCATAACTTCCTGTAACACGGTATTGGTTAAATAAGTTGCTGCAGGATCCAGCTCCTGCCTGATTGCATAAGGGTATCGTTGCAGCAAAGTACCATCTTGAGCCATCACAGCACTAATAGAACGCAAAGGCATGGCAAAACCATCACCGGCTAAAGTTTGATACATCTGAGTTACTTCAAAGGGTGACAATGCCAACGACCCTAACAGCATCGAAGGAAATAAATTTATCGGGCGTTTAACACCGCTTTCCCGTAAGGTTTTCGCAATACGCCCTACGCCAATATCCATTCCGATCCGTACTGTCGCTAAATTATAGGAATGCGCCAGAGCAGTGTGCAAAGCTACATTACCATGTTCTTTACGTGCATAATTTTGAGGCTCCCAGAATTTGCCTTTTTCAGCCTTTACTTTAATCGCTGTATCACTGACAGAAGTAATCAGGGTATATTTTTCAGGGTATTCCAGGGCTGTTAAATATACCAGAGGCTTAATCAAAGACCCAATCGGGCGTACCGCATTTAATGCGCGGTTAAAACCGACTCCCTGACTATCCCGGCCACCTGCCAGAGCAACAATTTCGCCGGTATCGCGACGTGTAACGATAGCCGCCGCTTCCAGATTCCTTGACTGCTTGCGTTTCTCAATTTCAGTTAATTTTTGCTCAATACTGGAATCCAGTGCATCTTGCACTTTAGTATCCAGCGTCGTAAAAATACTCAGTCCATCTGATGTCAAGTCTTGCTCATTATATTCTTGAGTTAACTGACGTTTGACTAAATCAATAAAGGAAGGGTAACGATTTGCAGGCCGGTGTGCATAAGCTACCACTTTGATAGGTTTTTGTTTGGCTTGCAGTGCTTGCTGTTCAGAAATATCTCCGTGAGCCAGCATTTCATCCAAAATCATATTGCGACGCTGTAAGGCACGTTCCGGTTTCTTGCGCAAATCATAATAGCTAGGGCCTCGTACCAGGGCAATTAATGCAGTTACCTGATCCAGTGGAAGTTTGTCTAAGGGTCTGGAAAAATAAAATTCGCTGGCCAGTCCAAAACCGTGTATCGCATGCGCTCCATCCTGTCCTAAAAAAACTTCATTCAGATAGGCCTCTAAAATCTCAGTTTTACTAAAGCGTAATTCCAGGATGACTGACATTAACGCTTCATTAATTTTGCGCAATACACTGCGCTCAGGCGTTAAATAAAAGTTTTTCACTAATTGTTGTGTAATAGTACTGCCGCCTTGCACCAGCCTTCCTGCACGTAGGTTGGCCCACATGGCACGGGCAATGCCTTTAAAGGAAATACCCATATGCTGGTAAAAATCTCGATCTTCGGTAGCCAATAAGCCTTGTAACAGGGTTTTTGGCACTTCATCCAGCTTAACTAGTACTCTATCTTCTTTATGCGCAGGATAAAAACTGCCGATTTGTACCGGGTCAAGACGCACAATGGCAAGTTCTGTACCTGATTCTACATCAACAATAGAAAGCACTTCAGTCGCTGAAAATGTAATGCGTATATACTGTAATTGCTGAGTTTTATCCCAAAACACAAACTGACGGGTTTTTAAACTAATCTTCTGAGCGCTTTTATAATAAGTCGCCTGAGAAGAAAGCTTGCTATCTGAACGATAGTGTAGTTTCTGTAACAGTGTTAAAAACTGCTGGGCATTCAGTTTAGAGCCTGCATAAATTTCTACCGGGTTGGCATAAACACGTGCGGGGATTGCCCAGCGTTTACCTTCGAATTGCTCTCTGAGTGTGTAATCCAGATACCCCAGATAGCAGACAAAAACAAAAAAAAGCAGCACGCTAAATTTAAGCAAAGGTATTTTAATAACTTGCCAGATTTTTTTTAGTAAACCAGGTTTTGGTTTTACGTTGGTTTTTCGCTTTGCCGTTTTTCCTGATTGTCTAGGTTTTCTGGGCTTTTTGGGCTTTTTGGTTTCAACCATTTCTTATTCTGCACTCATTAGTTGATCAACACGCTGGAAACCTCGCGGTAAAACATGTCCTCGTTTTGCTCTTACACCCAGGTAGTTTGCAAGATCAGCAGGTTTAAATGTTAAGGTACGTTTACCTGAAATCAGTTTTAAATTAGCATTTTCAGCAATCACCGTGACCGCAACAACCTTATCGCTGCCCGTTGCAAAATCAGCATTATTAATCTGAATGAGTTTATTGCCTTTGCCTTTAGCCAGAGCGGGTAATGCAGCTGCAGGAAAGACCAATAGCCGGCCTTGCAAAGTAACTACAGCAATTAAATCTCCGCTATCTGCTATTTTAACAGGGGCTAGCAAAGCAGCGCCTTTTGCCAGCGTTACAACGGCTTTACCTGCTTTGTTTTTTGATACCCAGTCTTTTATCTGTACTCGAAACCCGTAACCTGCATCACTGACCATTAATATCCAGTCATCCTCATGCCCAGCCCATAGATGAGTAAATAAAGAACCTGCAGGAGGCTTTAAGCGTCCGGTGAGGGGTTCTCCCTGACTGCGTGCAGAAGGTAAATCATGCGTCGTCGTGGTATAAACACGCCCAGAAGAATCCAGTACAAACACGGGTTGTGTGGTACGTCCCAATACCGAGTCAAGAAAAGCATCGCCAGAACGATAGTTTAATCCGTGCACATCAACATCATGCCCTTTTGCAGCACGTATCCAGCCTTTTTGCGATAACACAATGGTGACGGGTTCATTACTTATTAATGCCGTTGCGTTTAAAGCCTGAGCAACATCCCGTTCAATAATAAACGAACGACGCTCATCACCATATTTATCGGCATCAAGCAGTATTTCTTTTCTAATTAAACGATTTAGTAAACGCGCTGACCCCAGTGTTTTTTGTAAATAATCACGTTCTTTTTCCAGGTCGGCCTGCTCTCCGAGAATTGCTATTTCTTCAAGTTTGGCTAAATGACGTAACTTTAATTCTAAAATAGCTTCCGCCTGAATATCAGTAATTCCAAAACGCTCCATCAGAACCGGCTTTGGCTTATCTTCACTACGGATAATAGCAATCACTTCATCAATATTCAGAAATGCAATCAGTAAGCCTTCTAAAATATGCAGGCGAGCTAAAACTTTATCTAATCTGTGTTGTAAGCGTCTACGTACAGTTTCGGTACGAAAACTCAACCACTCGACTAAAATCTCTCGTAAACCTTTTACTTTCGGACGACCATTTAAGCCAATCATATTCAGATTGACGCGGTAGGTTCTTTCCAGGTCGGTAGTTGCAAATAAATGCGACATAATACCTTCGATATCCGCTCGTTTAGACTTGGGCATAAGGACTAAACGTGTTGGATTTTCATGATCAGATTCATCCCTTAAATCTTCAATCATAGGCAGTTTTTTTGCCTGCATCTGGGCAGCTATCTGCTCCAGTAGTTTTGCTCCAGACACCTGGTTCGGCAAGGCTGTAATGATAATATTATGCTCTTCCAGTTCATACTTGGCACGCATACGAATAGAGCCATTGCCAGAGATATATAATTTCTGGATATCTTCTCGACTACTAATAATTTCAGCATCGGTCGGGTAATCAGGTCCTTGAATAAACTTGAACAGATCTTCCAGCCCAGCATCAGGTTCATCGAGTAAATGCACACAGGCATTGGCAACTTCTCTAAGATTATGTGGTGGAATATCAGTTGCCATACCAACGGCTATACCCATTGTGCCATTAAGTAAGATATTAGGTAATCTATCGGGTAATATTGCTGGTTCTTTTAGAGTGCCATCAAAATTATCCAGCCAATCAACCGTTCCCAGCCCTAATTCACTTAGCAAAGTTTGTGCGTAGGCGGTTAAGCGTGATTCCGTATAACGCATTGCAGCAAAGGATTTAGGATCATCAGGAGACCCCCAGTTGCCCTGCCCATCTACCAGAGGATATCGATAGGAAAAAGGCTGGGCCATTAAGACCATGGCTTCATAACACGCTGAATCGCCGTGCGGGTGATATTTACCCAGTACATCCCCAACAGTACGTGCTGATTTCTTATGTTTGGATACAGCACTAAGTCCCAACTCAGACATCGCATATACTATGCGCCGCTGAACAGGCTTTAAACCATCACCAATATGCGGTAGTGCACGATCTAAAATAACGTACATGGAATAATCCAGATACGCTTTTTCGGTAAAGTCTTTTAGTGGGATTTGTTCAAAATTATCCTGTATACCCATGTGGTGTGTGACTATTTATATTTGCTAGTTGAGAAATGACAGCTATATTATCTTATTGTAACTAGCCTGGTAAATTGAATTTGAAAACTGCTTATCGATAGACGCCTTGTCTAATCGCTACAAGGCACAGAATTTGATGATTTTTAAACTGTAAATAATCACTCTCGCAGAATACACTTATTTAACATCATGCCGTGATAACCCGGAGGAGGATTATTGCTTATAGTCGGATTCGGCAAGGGAACTCCGTGTTTTCCCATGCCGATTCGCTTTACCTGTTAGCGTTCACACACAGAATAATAATTTACATTTTCATGCCGTCTTTTTTATTCTTCATTTTTTCATGATGTTTTTTCATCATCTGCTTTTTCATTTGTCGCTTTTGCTCCATATGATCTTTTATTAGCTTTAATTGTTCATCCATTAACTCTTGTTTCTTTTCAGGGTTTTTCTCATCTTGAATGCGATCTGAAAGATCATTTATTTTCAAAATATATTGCTGCTTTTCCTGAGCCTGTTTATCCTTCATTTCATCAGACATTTGCATCATGCCTTTATCAGCTGATTTTCCTTGCTGCATGTTCATAGGCTTTTCTTCAGAAAATGCCGATATACTGGCAAATGACAACACGAGAACTGCAATTGATTTAGCTATATACTTCATGGTTTTATCCTTATATAAAAGTTGTTAATAATTGTGCTCACTTCCTTCCGCACCTTAATAGAAAAAAATGCCTTTGCATCCCTACTTTTTCTCTACACAGACAATAACACTTTACGATTAATTGATCTAGTACTTCAGATAAACAGGAGAATATCCTTTGGGTTGTGCATCAAGAAATTTAGGCAAGTTTTTTTAGGAGCCCAAAGACTCCCTCTGCCTTTGTGCAGGCAGGCTGCATTCCCAAGATAAATAGTGTGTTGTACAAAAACCTAAAGTTAAAAATCAAAGTTAGTAAATAAAATCAACTGCTTATAGCCTTTAAAACCGCCTGCATACTTTCATTAGCATCACCAAACAACATACGCGTATTTTTATGCACAAACAATGGGTTGCCTATACCGGCGTAACCCATTGCCATACTGCGTTTTAAAACTATGCTTGTGTGGCTCTTCCAGCATTCCAGTACCGGCATTCCGGCAATAGGACTGTTGGGATCATCCAATGCTGAAGGATTGACTATATCATTTGCCCCGATAACAATCGTGACATCCACATCCGGAAAATCGGCATTGATCTCATCCATCTCAAAGACAATATCGTAAGGCACTTTCGCCTCTGCTAATAATACATTCATATGACCTGGCATCCGCCCGGCAACAGGATGAATGCCAAAACGCACGTTTTTTCCTTGAGCGCGTAGTACTTTAGTAATTTCATTAACCGTATGCTGAGCTTGCGCTACTGCCATGCCATAACCAGGAATAATCATTATATTTTTAGCATCGGAGAGCAGTTGAGCTGTTTCTAAAACATCAATCGCTATCACGTCGCCTTCAACCTCCGCGGCCTCACTACCCGATGATCCAAAACCACCCGCGATAACACTCAGAAAATTACGATTCATGGCGCGGCACATAATATAGCTTAAGATAGCACCACTACTACCGACCAGGGCACCGGTAACAATTAACAGATCATTACTCAACATAAATCCAGTTGCCGCCGCTGCCCATCCAGAATAACTATTAAGCATGGAAACTACGACGGGCATATCAGCACCCCTTATAGCCATGACCATATGTATGCCAAATATGAAAGCAATCAAGGTCATTAAAACCAGTGCGAAAGTAGTCTCTCCTGTCTCTACTCCGGTTAAAAAAACATTACCTAGCCAAAGTGTGGCCAATAATAAGCCCAGATTAAGCCAATGCCGCCCGGGCAAAAGATAGGGTTTGCCGGCAATTTTCCCGCATAACTTGCCAAAGGCAATGACAGAGCCCGAAAAAGTGATTGCACCTATAAAAATGCCTATATAAATCTCGGCATGATGAATTGTTTTTTCTATACCCTCTAGATTTACCGAGCTATCAACAAAATTTGCATAACCAACCAGTACTGCAGCCATACCAACCAAGCTGTGCATAATAGCAACCAGTTCTGGCATTTGAGTCATTTCAACTTTTAAGGCAATCTTGGTACCGATAAGGCCACCAATGACCAAAGCGATTATCAAGATCACATAGGCATCAACTGAATCACTTATTATGGTGGCAACTAAGGCAATAAGCATCCCAGCCATACCATAATAATTCCCACGACGTGCTGTTTCCTGATGACTTAATCCGCTGAGGCTCAGTATAAAAAGAATCGAGGCAGCTATATAAGACATTGTAATTAGACCTGGAGATATCATGTGCTTGTTCCTATTTTTTAAACATGTCTAACATGCGCCGAGTGACTAAAAAACCACCTGAAATATTGATCGAGGCAATAAGAATTGCCAGGCCCGAAAGAAGTGTAATCATAAATCCGGAACTGGAAACCTGCAGCACAGCACCAATTATGATGATGCCGCTGATGGCGTTGGTAACACTCATTAAGGGTGTATGTAAGGAGGCTGAAACGCTCCAGATAACTTGATAGCCAATAAAGCAAGAGAGAACAAATACAGTAAAGTGTGACATAAACGATGCAGGTGCAACTGACCCTAAAGCAAACAACAAACTGCCAATAATGAATAGCGGCAATACTTGTTTAATCTGCTTAGGTATTAGCCCGGGCTTTACTGAGGGTACAATATCGGCAACTGCTGGCGCTTCGGTCTGTGGTATTGGTGTAGCAGAGACTGAAATAACGGGGGGTGGCCAGGTTATTTTTCCCTGCTTGATAACTGTAGTACCACGAATCACATCATCTTCCATATTAACATCAATAATGCCATTTTTATCCGGACATAATTCAGTTAATAAATGCCATATATTTGTTGCATAGAGTTGACTGGATTGAGCAGCCATTCTGCTCGGTAAATTGGTATAACCGATAATGGTTATACCATATTTAACAACAACTTCATCTTTAACAGTCAGAGCACAATTACCTCCCTGCTCTCCGGCAAGATCGACGATAACACTTCCAGGCTTCATGGTTTCAACCATTCCTGCTGTTATCAATTCCGGCGCTGGTTTTCCCGGGATCAGTGCGGTAGTAATGATAATGTCTACATCCATGGCTTGTCTGGCAAATAAAGCCATTTCTGCTTCAATAAACTCCTTAGACATAATTTTTGCATAACCTCCCGAACCTGAGCCATCTTCTGCAAAATCCAGCATCAGAAATTCCGCATCCATGCTTTCAATTTGCTCTTTTACTTCCGGGCGGGTATCAAATGCTCGAACTATGGCTCCCATGCTTTTAGCCGTGCCTATGGCAGCTAACCCGGCAACGCCCGCACCAATAACCAGAATTTTTGCCGGTGGCACTTTACCAGCAGCTGTTATTTGTCCAGTAAAAAAACGATCAAAATGTTGCGCTGCTTCAATAACTGCCCGGTAACCAGCAATATTAGCCATAGAACTTAAGGCATCCAGTTTTTGCGATCTGGATAAACGCGGCACACAATCCATTGCCAGTACAGTGGCATTTTTCTCTGCCAGCTTTTGCATTAAAGCTTTATTCTGAGCAGGCCATATAAAACTGATTAAATGTCCTCCTTTGGTTAATAATTCTGTTTCATCAATACCTTGTTCAGGATGTGTTTCAGGGGGTCGGACCTTGATGACAATATCTGCATTCTTCCATAAAGTTTTAGCCGTTTTTCTAATCGTACAACCAACTTCCTTATAGGCTTCATCTGAAATATTAGCTTGCTGGCCCGCACCGCTTTCAACGTTTACCTGAAAGCCCAGTTGAATGATTTTTTCAGCCACTTCTGGTGTCGTTGCGACACGCTTTTCACCCGGATGAATTTCTTTAGGTATACCAATTATCATTGTCGTCCCCTTCATTTTATTATTATAAGTTGAATAGAGCTATGCCTGAGCATAAGAGATTGATGGGGTAAATTCAATCAATTTTTGCATTCAATTATAAGTAGTCTGGTTTTTTCTCTGATATTTGACTGAGATACCCATAGTATGTTGCACAATAGTAGCATCAGATAAAATGATAAAATGCCTGTTCTTCCAGAACTAATCATACTTATTGATTTATGCTATAGTTCACATAACTTAAACGAATTAATTATGTAGCGGCATTTGAGCGTTATGGAATACCCATAGGCCAGAGATAATTCTTTGTTCAGGAATTTCGTTAAATAAATTTAGCAAGCTATCTAAAAAGACCGCCTTCAAGCAATTATTTTCACATCCTGGCTACGCTGCTGAATCAGTGACCAAATAAGAATCGTTGCTATGCTTTGAATAAAGCTCATATACTCAAATGCATACACCCTATAGAGAGAAAAAAGTGGAATTGCTAGTACAAACAGCTCATAGTCTTATTATTCTCAAAACCCTGAAACACACAATATGTTTGCCAGTGAATAAGCGACTTAATACTCCCGGTTTATTTCCTCGTAGCAACACTATTGCGACCAGGCAACGTTATATTTAATAACAATCTAATCAAAAGAAAATTATCATGATCTCAGGCTGTAAAAGAATTTTTTTTAGCATTGCCCTATTCGCATTGTGTTATTCCGCTACTTCACTCGCTGCAGATAGTAATGCTGACAATATAGCAGCTAAACTCACTATTATTGAAGACGTGGGGTTTAAAACACCCGAATCCATAGAGTATTATCCTGCTGAGGATGTCTATCTAGTCAGTAATATTAATGGCAATGGTTTAACTGCTGACGGCAATGGTTTTATTTCAAAAATTAAACCTGATGGTAGCGTTATCAAACTCAAATGGATTGATGGTAATCAGAGTGGAGTAGTCTTAAACGCACCCAAAGGACTGGCTATTCAAGGTAACAATTTATACGTCGCCGATATTAACCAGGTGCATATCTTCGAACTTCCCAGCGGCAAACAAAAAACTTCGGTCAAAATAAAAAACAGTACTTTCCTCAATGGTATTACGCCCGGAAATGGTCATTTTGTCTATGTAACAGACAGTGGATTGAAGGCGGGAAAAAAATCTTATGCACCTTCAGGTACTGATGCTATTTATAAGGTCAGGGCCAATGGTAAATATGAGCTGATTTTTAAAGATAAAAACATGGGTCATCCAAATGGAATTACCGTGGATGGCAAGGAACTTATCGTCGTAACTTTCATGTCAGGAGAAGTGTTTCGTATTGATGCGAAGGGTAAACGACATGAATTACCCAAGCCGCCTAAAGGTGATCTGGACGGGCTTCTTAAGTTAGACGATGGTCGCCTTTTAATGTCTAGCTGGGGCGCATCGGCCCTGTATGTGTTGAATGAAGATAATACTTATAGTATTCTCGCTGATTCTCTTGAAGCAGCAGCTGATCTGGGTTTTGATACAAAACGTAAGCGTGTATTGATTCCACTGTTTAATGAAAATAAACTTGTTTTCCTGCAACTTTAAGCTTTCCATTTGTATTTTCTACATAAATAAAGGAAAAGACTTTGCCCAATGTTGCTGTATTAATGGCTGCCTATAATGGTTCGGCATTTATCGAAGCTCAGTTACAAAGCATTCTGCAGCAACAAGGCGTAACGCTGACAGTTTATATCAGCGTTGATTTGTCCTCGGACGATAGTTATGCCTTATGTTGCATTTTTGCTGATCAACACCCTCAAATACAGGTTTTAGAGTATGGGCAAAAATTTGGGGGGGCTGCCGCTAATTTTTATCGTTTAATCAAGGATGTTGATTTTTCAGCTTTTGATTATGTTGCCCTGTCCGATCAAGATGATATATGGCTGGATGATAAGCTTTTAACTGCCTGCTCAAAACTTGAAAAGGGTAATTTTGATGCTTATTCGGGAAATGTTCTGGCATTCTGGCCTGATGGCCGTGAATTATTAATCAACAAAGCCTTTCCGCAACGAAAATATGATTATTTATTTGAAGCTGCGGGTCCCGGCTGTACCTATGTATTACGTACTTCTCCTATGTTGTTGTTCAAGGAATTACTGATTTCAAAATGGCAACAGGCCCAGCAGGTTAGCTTGCATGACTGGTTTATTTATGCATTCTTTAGAGCCAGAGGCTTATCCTGGTTTATTGATCATCAGTATAAATTACTCTATCGGCAACATGCTGAAAATCAGGTAGGCATACACAAAGGCTGGAAGGCTAATGTAAAAAGGCTCAAGTTGTTACACAATGGCTGGTGTAAACAACAGGTTGTCGGCGTCGCAGACTTAATAGCTGAAAACCATCTTAATGTGCAATCAAGTCTCTGTATTCTGAAAAATATCAGCCATTTAAGGCGGCGGTTTCGTGATCGATGCATACTGTTTTTTATTGCTTTAATTGGACTTTATTAACAATGAAAAAAATTTTAGTTACCGGTGCAACAGGGTTTATTGGCAAGGCATTGGTGCAAGAGCTGGTTGAACAACAATTTGGGGTTATTGCAGGGGTACGCTGCTTTGATAAAACTCAAACAATCCAGCAAATAGAACTGGGTGATTTGGCTTCTGCAAAGGATCTGATAGCTACTTTGCAGGAAGTTGATGTTGTCATTCATTTAGCTGCTCGTGCGCATATTATGCATGACACGACAGATGACCCGCTTGCAGCGTTTCGTAAAGTCAACACAGCTGGCACCTTAAATCTTGCACTACAAGCGGCAGAAGCAGGCGTAAAAAGGTTTATCTTTATCAGTTCGATTAAAGTAAATGGTGAAATGACTGATACTAACTCGCCATTTCAAGTGGAGCTCACAGCTCCGCCTACTGACCCTTATGCATTATCTAAATATGAGGCTGAGCATGGCCTTATGTCCTTAGCGCAAAGTACCGGTATGGAAGTCGTAGTTATTCGACCTCCTCTGGTTTATGGCCCTGGTGTAAAAGCAAATTTCGCTGCCATGGTAGACTGGTTGGCTAAGGGAGCTCCTCTACCGCTGGGGGCAATTCATAATAAAAGATCTTTAGTGGCTATGGATAATTTACTTAATTTTATTATGCTTTGTATAACTCACCCAAAGGCAGCAAATGAGACATTCCTGATTTCTGACAGGGAAGATGTATCTACAACACAATTATTACAAAAAATTTTAAAAGCATTACATAAAAAGACGTTGTTATTGCCTGTTCCTGTTAGCTGGATGAGCTTTGCCGCTGTGTTACTGGGTAAGCAAGATGTGGCTTATCGCTTGTTTACTTCATTACTGATTGATAGCTCAAAAGCAACTGATTTGCTAGGCTGGGAACCAGTTATAACTATGGATAAGCAATTGCAGAAAATGGCTGATTCTTATATAAGATAGACTAAAGGGTTGGCCAGTATTCCGATTATTTTTGCATAAGGTTAGTTAGCTGCATAATATATATAAAATTGTAATTTTTTGTTGCTCATTGTAAGGTTTAATCAGCATATTTATGCAAAGCGGCCACTGGGAATTAGCAATATTAAACTTATTGACTGACAGCCTGCGACCCGCAGCAGTTTGTTAAAATGAACTGAATAACACAATTACTTTTCTTATATCAACATGATATTCAGCAATTGTTAAGTTATGTTTTAATGACAAAATACAGACAACTTTGATGAAATCGTCCTCTTTTCTTGTTCCTGGAGGAATTTTCTCTGCTGTAAATCAGTAGTAATATTGAATTATTTGTACCCACAGTAAGACTAGGACTTTGAACTTTAACTGATTCTTGCTATCATTTGTCTTATGAAACGGGTGAGTATTTATTTTTTAGCATTTTTGACTATATGGATGTCCACCTGGATGGTGACTGATATACATGACTGGTCACTTGCGGATGCTAATCAACCTCATCCTGTTTTCTCTGTGCAACAATCTCAACCTGGCTCTGATATTCAAACAGCTTCAACAGATCATAATCCGAACTGTGAGGTTTGTAGTTACGACCATGGCGGACACATGGGACAAACACTGGCTGCGCGCGCCTATATAGCAAAAAGCTTTCCAGCACACAACACACATCAATTATCCCTTCAATTCGAATTCTGGTATTCCAGAAAAATAGCCCCTAAATTGCGTCCCCCTATTGCCTGAACGCTTTTGGCGTTTGGTAAAGGCATAGTTCTGAGTAACAAGATGTGGGCGAAGTGATGCACTTCGTACCTTAGTATTATCCTGCTTTATATTTTATTAGCCCTGTCTTTTCGGTTAATTTACTTATACCTCTTTATCTAACGCCTCCCCCTATTTCATTTCTCAAGTATGACTTGAGGTATTGTTTTCAGTTCAGGAGGTTCAATGAACCCACGAGTAAAAAACACATCTTACGCGTGCGCGATAGTCTCGTTAACAGCGGCAGGATTTTGTTTATCCTTATCTCAAGCTTATGCAGAAACAGGCATTAATGTCCCTAAGCATCAGCTTACCTTGCAATCGCCCGGTATACCTGTACAGCATACCGCTGCTTTAGTGCCTATTAAAGAGCCAACGGATCAACTGGTGTTAGCACAAGCGCTGGCGCTGGCATTAACGGGCAACCCTAAACTTGCGACATTTTCTCAGGAAATACGTGCCCGCGAAGCCGCCACTATACAGGCCAATCTAATACCCAACCCGACGTTTGGTGTACAGGCCTCAAATTTCGGCAATAACAAATTTAAAGGGGCAGACGGCGATTCGATTACCATAGCATTAAGTCAATTAGTTGAATTAGGTGGCAAGCGTGCCGCCAGAACTGAATTGGCAATGTTAAATCATGAACTGGCGAACTGGGATTATGAAACCCAGCGTATTAATGTTTTAACCCAGGTTACACAGGCTTATATTGAAGTCCTTGCGGTTCAGCAGCACTTGCATTTAGCAGAACAATTACTGGATCTGGCCAGGCAAATGGTTGATATTTCTGCTGCAAAGGTTCGCGCAGGTAGCGTGGCACCACTGGAAGAAACCAAAGCAAAAGTAATACAAGCTTCAGCCCAGATTGATCTGCAGCGTACCCAGAAAAAATTGCTTGCCAGTCGTCAGCGCCTGGCAAGCACCTGGGGAGGCACGCAGGTATTATTTCAATCTGCACTAGGCGACCTGGAAGCTATTCAGCAACCGCCAGTATTGCAGGATTTAATCCAGCGCATTAAAGACAATCCCGATTTAGCGCGGTGGGCAACTGAAATTAATCAGCGCCAGGCATTAATCGGACTGGAGAAATCTAAAGCAATTCCCGATATCACCCTTAATCTGGGAGTTAATAATTATCTTGATGATGGCAATGCTTATAACTTGAATGCCGGATTTTCCATGCCTTTACCTTTATTTAATCGCAATCAGGGCAGTATTCTTGCAGCGCAACGACGCTTGAACAAGGCAGAGGATGAGCGTCGAAATACTGAAATCAACACCATGACTGCGCTCAATGTTGTTTATCAGCAACTCAACTCAGCCTATGTAGAAGTCACGACATTACGCGCTGATGTCATACCCGGTGCGGAAAGTGCATTTAAAGTGGCAAGTCGTGGTTACCGTTTAGGTGAATACGATTTTCTGCAAGTGCTTGATGCTCAGCGCACACTTGTTGGCGTAAAAACCCAATACATACAGGCTCAAGCAGATTATCATATGAATGTCGCCGAAATTGAACGATTAATCGGTGGGAGTCTAACCTCATCGGCTATAAAAATGAGCGGAGGCATCCAATGAAGCCAGTCAATTTAAAATTAATATCCTATATTTTTTCCCTATTCATTATTTTATCTGTACCGCCTTTCGCTTTAGCAGAGGAACAAGGACATGCGCATGGGCAACACGAAGATGAAGAACCAGAGCTCAATTTTTCAACTGTTCAATTGCAAGAGTTCGACATAAAACTGGCTCAGGCAAAATCTGGGGTTATTATTAAAACCCTGGATTTAACGGGTGAAGTCATTGTTGCACCCGAGCGTTTGTTTCATATTGTCCCTCGTGTTTCAGGTGTCGTACGTCAGGTATTTAAACATTTAGGTGATAAAGTAGCAGCAGGCGATCTTTTAGCAACACTTTCCAGTCGTGAACTGGCAAATGCTAAAGCAGAATTTGTCGCTGCAGATAGTCTATTACAGCTGGCAAATACCAACCTGAAACGTGAGCGGGAATTGTATAAAAGCAATATCACGGCAAAACGGAGCTACCTGGTAGCCAGACAAGTTCAGGCTGAAATGTCGATTAATCGTAAAGCTGCTGAGCAACGCCTGTTGGCTACCGGTTTGAGCGAAAAATCCATTCTTGCTGTGATCCGTAGTGTCGATAAAGACCTGACATTGTATGAATTACGCGCTCCAGCGGATGGCGTTATCATTGAAAAACATGCGGCTCAGGGTGAAGTGCTGAATATCAATACCCGTAGTTTTACAGTGGCTGATTTATCCCAAGTCTGGGTTAACCTGACGGTATATCAAATGGATTTACCCTCTATTCATCAGGGGCAACAAGTATCAATCAGCACTCACTTTGGCATAGCGGACCAACAAACGGAATCCATAAGTCACATTAGCTGGTTAAGTCCAACATTAAATGAAAAAACCCGTAGCGCAACTGCCAGAGTGGTGATTGACAACCCGAATGGCTATTGGCGACCCGGTTTATTTGTCAGCGCTAACGTAGCTATCGCAAAAAAGCAGGCTGATATTGTGATTCCTTTAACAGCGCTACAAACCATCGACGGGCAAACCAGTGTTTTTGTACAACATGATGATGCCGGCTTTGAGGCACAAGCGGTACAAACCGGACGCAGAGACTTTCAACAGGTTGAAATTATCCAGGGCTTAAAACCGGGACAAACCTATGTCAGCCAAAATGCCTTTTCCTTGAAAGCACAGTTGCAGAAAGGTGAATTTGCTGAAGGCCACAGCCATTAGCTTTGGATGTACTAACAAATGGATGCGCTGACGAAAGGAAGCGCATCACTGCAATAAAAGAAAGTTACGCTTCGTGTCTCTCAGCACATCCTACGAATACAATACTCCTCTGGAGATTTTATGATCGATCACATAATTAATTTATCTTTGCGCAGTCGGCTGTTAATGCTGGTGCTTGCCGTTGTGGTGATTGCAACGGGCTATCGAAGTTACCAGGGCTTGCCTGTCGACGCCTTTCCTGATGTCTCACCTAATCTGGTGCAAATATTCACCATTACTGACGGTCTGGCGCCTGAAGAAATTGAAATGTACGTGACTTATCCCGTCGAGGCAGCCATGACCGGCTTGCCAGGGATAGAGAAAATCCGTTCAGTCTCGAATTTCGGTCTATCGGTGGTCAATGTCTATTTTGAAGATGATGTAAGCATTTACTTTGCCCGGCAACTGGTGGGCGAACGCTTACAGGAAGCGCGGAATCAGATTCCGTCCAGTTTTGGTGAACCATCAATGGGTCCCATTTCAACAGGAATGGGTCTGGTGTTGTTTTACTACCTTAAAGATGATACCCAAAAATATTCATTAGAAGATTTACGCACCATGCAGGACTGGATTGTTAAATTCAACTTGCAAACCGTGCGCGGCGTCACCGAGGTTCTGGGCATAGGCGGCTTTGAAAAACAATTCCATGTGGTTGTGAACCCTGATGCTTTGTTACGCTATCAAGTAACACTAAATGAATTAACCGAACGGGTTCGGGCTAATAATCTCAATGTCGGCGCACAGTATCTGGAAAAAAACAGTGAACAGTTCATTATTCGTTCTGTGGGTTTGGCTAAAGGTATTGATGATATAGAAAATGTTATCGTTAAAACCGTGGATGGGCGTCCCGTCTATTTATCGGCACTTGCTGAAATAAAAATTGGCGGCGCAATTAGACGAGGACTACAGACTCGAAATGGTGAAGGTGAAGTAGTTGCCGGTATGGCCATTAAATTGTATGGCACTAATGCATCCACAGTAATTGAACGGGTTGAACAGAAAATACAGGATATCAATAGAACCTTACCCGAAGGTGTCAGTATCGTGCCTTATTATCAACAAAAAGATATTGTTGAAGGTGCTGTTAATACGGTCAGCAGTGCTTTAATACAGGGCATTATCCTGGTTGCCTTGGTGCTATTGGTCTTTATGGGCGGCTTTCGTCCCAGTCTGGTGGTTGCGCTTTCCATTCCTTTTTCGGTGATGTTTACCTTTATCGCCATGGGATTACTGGATATGTCTGCCAATTTAATGTCATTAGGTGGACTGGCTATTGCCATCGGCATGATGGTTGATGGCACCATCGTGATGGTCGAGAATGTAGACCGTTTATTAAGAGAATCCAATCCTGATGAGTCACGTTTACATGTCGTAGGTAGAGCCTGCCGCGAAGTGGGACAACCCATTTTGTTTGCCATTGCCATTATTATCATTGTATTTTTACCGCTATTTACCCTGGAAGGTGTGGAGGGAAAAACCTTTAGACCTTTGGCTTATACGGTTGCATTGGCCATGCTGGGTTCTTTGGTTTATGCCTTATTCCTGGCTCCGGTCTTATCTGATGTATTGATGCGACGCAAGTCAGTAAAGGATGAAAAGCTGGGGCTGGATGAACGTATCCTCAATGCGTTGTTAAAACCTTATCGACCTTTAGTTACATACTTTGTTAATAACCGAAAACTTGCGATTGCACTATCAGGTGGACTGTTGTTATTAGGTATGGTGATTTTTCCATTTCTGGGTTCCGAATTTACCCCTAAATTACAGGAAGGCACTATTGTGGTACGTTTGACGATGGCGCCCTCAATATCCATCAATGAAAGTAAACGTAATACCCTGATTGTGGAAAAGCTATTATTAAAAATTCCCGAGGTGATAGAAGTCACCAGTCGCATTGGACGAGGAGAGGTAGGAGCACATGCTGACCCCATTAATTCAGCGGAAATGTATATCATTCTTAAAGATAAAGACCAGTGGCGACAACCAGGCGACCAAGGATTTATTGAAAAAGAAATTCGTCAAACTGTGGCTGAACTTCCTGGTATTACTGCAAATTTAACTCAACCCATTGAAATGACGGTAGATGAGCTATTGGAAGGTGTCAGAGCAGAATTGGCGGTTAAATTATTTGGTGATGATTTAGGGCAACTCAAAAGCAAAGCGGATGAAATCGCTGCCGTTATCAAAAAATTTGACGGCGCAGCAGACGTACAAGTTGACCAGGTCTCTGGAACGCCGCAACTGGTTATCACCCCGGATCGTCTTGCCATTGCCCGTTATGGTCTTAATCTGGCTGATGTACAAGATGTTATTAGCAGTGCTATCGGTGGCGTGACTGCAGGACAGGTATTTGAGGGGATACGCCGTTTTGATATTCTGGTGCGTTATCAAAAGCAAGACCGGGATAGTATCGAAGCAATTCGCAATTTATTAATCAGTGGACCTGAAGGGATCAAAGTGCCTTTAGCACAAATTGCGACCATTGAAGAAATTGTCGGACCTAGACAAATCACTAGAGAAAATAACCAGCGCTTTATCAGTATTCAAGCTAATGTGATTGATCGGGATATAGTGTCGTTTGTCGAAGAGGCACAGCAAGTGATTGATAGCAAGATAAAACTGCCGCCTGGTTACTTTACTACCTGGGGTGGACAGTTTCGTTTGCAACAGGAAGCGAATAAACGTCTGGCTGTTGTGATTCCAGTGACTTTAATCATTATTTCCTTATTGCTCTACAGTAGTTTTGGCTCTGTTAAAAATGCGGCGTTAATTTTACTCAATATTCCATTGGCATTAGTCGGCGGTGTAATTGCTTTGTGGATTAGTGGGCAAAATTTATCTGTCCCTGCCTCTGTGGGATTTATCGCTCTATTTGGGATTGCTCTGGAAAATGGCATGGTATTAATGACTTATTTAAATCAATTAGTGAAGGATGGCGTGTCTATTGATGAAGCCTCCATTAAAGGCGCTTGTTTAAGAGTGAGACCAGTTTTAATGACAGCAGTAACCACGGCATTAGGACTCATTCCGTTATTGTTGGCATCAGGCACTGGCTCTGAAGTGCAAAAACCTTTGGCAACTGTCGTAGTTGGGGGGCTTGTGACCTCAACATTACTGACCTTGTTAGTCATACCGGCATTGTATAAATGGTTTGCAACATCCGATAAATAAATTGATGCACTTTCCTACTGTAGGATATGCTTAGGTACAAAGCGCATCAAACAACCACACTTTTATTATGATGCGCTTCCTGTTGTCCGCACATTCTACATTTTGGATGTTATATTAATGACAAACTATCGACGCATTTATATGCCTGGCGCGACTTGGTTATTCTGACTTTTGCCGGAATGGTGACTTTGTGGCAGGCCATTGCAGCCGATATGGGGACTTCTTTATTGGTGGTAGCCAATGGATAGAGACTGTTAAAGCCCAAAAACACATGAGAATAAGCATTACCGGAGTGCAAAAATATGTTTTTGCACTCCTTTTTCATCCAACGTAAAATTAATCGGTTTTGTGGGTTGAATAATAAGAATAAATCGCAGGAAAAACCAGCAAGACGATGAATAATGAAGAGACTATGCCTCCCACCATAGGCGCAGCAATACGCTTCATGACATCGGCTCCAGCACCGGCACTCCATAAAATCGGTAATAAGCCAATAAAAGAGGCCAGACTAGTCATTAGCATCGGACGGATACGTTGGCTGGCACCGTCAACAATTGCTTCAAAAAGATCTGCTTTAGTGAGTTGGTCATTGTCAGCTATATGCTGCCGATAACTTAAGTCTAAATAAAGCATCATCAGTACGCCCATTTCAGCCGCTAGTCCCGCCAGTGCTATCATACCCACCCCTACCGCAATACTGATATTGTAATCCAGCGCTGCCAGCAACCACACAGCACCTGTTAGTGAAAAAGGAATAGTGATCAGAATAATCAGGGCTTTGACCATAGAGCCGTGATTAATAACTAACAGGATAAAAATAATCAATAAGGTGATAGGTACCAGCAGCATTAATTTTTCTTTAGCGCGTTCAAAATACTGGAATTGTCCAGCCCAGGCTATCCGAACACCTTGAGGAAGAATGGCTTGTTCATTCAATACTTGTTTGGCAGTCGTTACATAATCAACGATGCCTAGATTATGTACGTCAACAAAAACAAAAGTGACCAGTTGCCCATCTTCATTACGCAACATCGGAGGGCCAGTAACAAATTCGATATCAGCCAGTTGACTGATAGGAATATGTGCACCACTGGCTGTCGGTACACGTATACGTTGCAGTGCTTCGGGATTATCCCGAAATTCACGGGCATAACGCAGATTAATCGCATAGCGTTCCCGACCTTCAATAGTATTGGAAACCGTTAACCCGCCCACTGCAGTCATCAGCACTTCTTCAACATCATCCACCGTCAGTCCATAACGGGCGATTTTATCCCGGTCAATATTAAAATCGAGAAAGTAGCCTCCTGTCAGTCTTTCGGCGTAGATACTTCGAGTATAAGGTTGAGTGCGCTGATCCTGTTGCAAGGTTTGTTCAATATTGATTGCTGTTTTTTCAATACTTGCCAGATCATCACCAAAAACCTTGATGCCCAGACTGGAACGAATGCCAGTGGCCAGCATTTCTGTTCGCGTCTGGATGGGCATCCACCAAATATTAGGCATACCGGGGTATTGCAGCTGTTCATCCATTTCAGCGATTAACTTATCCCAATTCATATCTTTGCGCCACTGCTCTTTGGGCTTTAAGGTAATCACGGTTTCTACCATCGACAAAGGAGCAGGATCTGTTGGACTGGTGGATCGACCAATTTTGCCAAATACCCGTTCGACTTCAGGAAATTGTTTTAACTGTCTATCCATCGTTTGTAACACTTTACCGGCTTCGGTAATGGACATGCCGGGTAGCGTTGTGGGCATATACAGGATGCTACCTTCATTTAGCGGTGGCATAAATTCACTGCCCAGCTTTAAAAAAACCGGAATCGTCGCCAATAAAGCCAATACTGACATAACAATCACAGCCGCTCGCCAGCGCAAGGTAAAACGCACGATGTGTTGATACAAGTTAATCAATAAGCAGTTCAGACCGTTGTTGTCACTGTTGATTTTGCCACGCATCAATAACACCGCCAATGCCGGTGTCAGGGTAATGGCCAGTATTGCAGCAAAGCCCATAGAATAGGTTTTGGTATAGGCCAATGGAGAAAATAAGCGCCCTTCTGTGCCTTCCAGTGCGAATACCGGAACAAAAGCCAGGGTTATAATCAGTAAAGAGAAAAATATACTCGGACCGACTTGCTGCATAGCCTGAATAATAAGCTCACGGCGATGAACTGAGTCTGGCTTGCTGGCTAATTGTTTGTGAATATTGTCGATTATCACAATAGCCGCATCCACCATGGCGCCAATAGCCACAGCAATACCGCCCAAAGACATAATATTGGCACTCAGGTGTTGTGCCGACATGGGGATAAAGGCTAACAAAATAGCAACCGGCAAGCTGATAATAACAATTAAAGAAGATCGAAAATGCATCAGAAACAGCATGATCACTACCGAGACAATCAGCATTTCTTCTATTAAGGTCAATTTGAGGGTGTCAATGGCTTCTTCTATTAATCCCGAACGATCATAAGTGGTGATAATTTCAACGCCTTCAGGCAGACTGCCGCCAATTTCCAGTAAGCGTTGTTTGATACGCTGAATAACATCCTGCGCATCTTCACCATAGCGCATAATAACAATACCGCCTACGGTTTCACCTTCGCCATCCAGTTCGGCCAGACCTCTACGCATAGCGGGTCCCATGCTAACCTGGGCAATATCACGTATGCTAACCGGCACGCCTGTTTTACTGACCGATAAAGCGATGCGTTCAATATCAGCAACACTGTTGATATAGCCTCGTCCGCGAATAAACTGTTCATGACCGGCTATTTCCAGCACTCTGCCACCAACATCATTATTGGAACGTCGGATGGCTCTGGCGACTTGATTTAAACTCAAGCCATAATCAGCCAGTTTATTAGGATCAACGGTGACTTGATATTCTTTTTCAAAACCGCCAATAGCGGCGACTTCTGCCACACCTTCAACCGATTCCAGCCAATAACGCAGTTTATAATCTTGCAAACTACGTAGATCGGCCAGATTATGTTTGCCTGATTTATCCACCAAGGCATATTCATAGACCCAGCCCACACCGGTAGCATCAGACCCCAAGCTAGGCTGTACACCTTCCGGTAAATCGGATGCGGCACTATTGAGATATTCCATCACCCGGGATCGGGCCCAGTAAATATCGGTATCGTCGTTGAAAATAACATAAACAAAACTTAAACCCATAAAGCTTTGTCCACGCACAAATTTAACATTCGGTGCGGAAAGTAAGGCGGTAGTCAGTGAGTAAGTGATTTGATCTTCAACCAAATCAGGGCTGCGCCCTGGCCATTCGCTGTAAATAATCACCTGTACATCGGATAAATCCGGAATCGCATCCAGTGGCGTATTCACTAATGAACGATATCCCCAAAAAGCCAAAAGCAAGGTGATAATCAAGGTTAATTCGGCATGTTTAGCGCAGTAGCCGATAACAGATGCAATAGCTCCGGTTGTTGTTATAGGTTTGTTTACCATTGTGCCAACCCCGATTTCAATTTGCTTTCTGCGGCAATCAAGAAGTTTCCGGAAGTGACGATGATATCGCCTTTAGCGAGCCCATCCAGCACTTCAATCATATCGTCATTCCGCAAGCCCGTTTTGATTTTGACAGGCAGTAAACGACCATGACCTTTATCAACAAAGACTATTCGTTGTTCTCCTGAATAAATCACCGCCTGTTCAGGAACAACCATGCGTTCCCCAAGATCAATGTGTAACGACAGTGTCGCAAACATATCGGGCCGTAATAAACCGTTGGCGTTGTCTAGTTGTACGCGAATAATGGCACTGCGTGTTTGCGGGTTTAAAATAGGATCAACAAATATTACTTTCGCAGTGTAGGACTGTTCAACATGTCCTGGCAGTATAATATGCGCAGACATGCCAACTTTAATCCAGGGTAAATCAGCTTCATAAACTTGACCTTCCACCCAGACCGTCGATAAATCAGCCAGACGTAATAATCGGGTTCCTGCTTTAACAGCAGATCCTGCCACCAAGTTTTTTTCAATAATTGTGCCGTTAACCGGTGAGGTTATCGGTAAATATTCGATGGCTTGGCTACGTTTTTCCAGCGCTTTAATCTGGGTGCTGTTAATATCCCAAAGTGCTAATCGCCGCCTTGCTGCTTTGCGTAAACCAAAAGCATAATTTTGCTTCAAACTGTCCAGGTATTCGTCCTGGGCTGAAACCAGGTCGGGGCTATAAACAGTAAATAAAGTTTTGCCCTGTTGCATCGTTTTTCCCAGGTAGTCAGCATTTAGTTGACCTATCCAGGCATCGTATTTCAAATTAATATCAGTGATTTGAGATTGGTTATAAGTCACTCTTGCGTCTGTACGAATGATTTTTAGCAGTTTTCGGCAGACGACGTCTGTTGTAGTCACACCAATTAATTGTCTGCGATAGCTATCCACATTAAAGGTTGCCAATTGTTGTTTAGGAATATCTGCCTGCTTGTGTTGTGGAGATAATTCACTCGCTGTGGCCTGCATCAATTCCACGCCAGTGCGACTGGTATTCATGTCGAACACTAACTTGGCATTGCCATATTTTGGCGATTCAATAGCAATAGAGATTGGCCAACTACCATTCATCGGTAAGGAATAATGCCCTTGGTAAAGCCCTGCGTGGCTATTGTCTATACTTACTGGTTCTCGCATGGCTTGCATGGAACCCATTGCCGGCATTTCAGCATAAGCTTCAATATTGGCATCCGTAATTGCCTGGTCTTTGCCATCACGTAGTGAAATGGTCAGTTGATTATTACCAATTTTTGGTTTGTCTGGATTGAGTTTTATCTGGATTTGATAATGACCTGCCTGGTAAGTCGCACCAAAATTTTGTTGTTTGGCTGGGGGGGCTGTTGGCTGATTGTACAAAAAAAAGACTATGCCTATTAATAGCAATGACAGCATAAGGCCTAAACTGGTTTTGATCACTGTTTTCATTGTATTAACCGCCCTATCTGTTCATTAGTTGACAATGGCTCCAGACTTCCCGTGGCTTGTTCAAGTTTGGCAAAATTACGATGCACATTAGCCAGTGCCTGTGCTGTTTGAAGTTGAGTTTGCAAGCGGTTTTTTTCACTGCTAATCAGGGATAAAAAATCCCCTTTTCCCGATTGATAATCAGCTTTTGCGGCGGCCAGATTTGCATTAGCCAGTGAGGATAATTGTTGACGATACAGATGCAGCAAATGCAGGCTTTCTTCTACCTGCGAATAAGCAACCGCCAGCTCTTCATTTATTCTGGCCTCAACATCAATCTTGCGCCAATGTGCTTGTTGACTATTCGCTTTTGCCTCTTGTTCGGCTGCACGGCGTTTGCTTTGATTCAGCGGTATATTAATACCGATCCCCATATTGAATCGCTTATCTTCATTATCCCAGAGGCTGTTGTATCCCGCGGATACTTTAAGGTCCGGGTAATAGTCTAATGCCGCCAGTTTATTTTGTGTTTTATAGGCATTGATATCCGCTGTTATCGCCTTAAGTTCAGGACGCGATCGTAAAGCTATTTTTTGCAAAAGTTTAAAGTCGGGGAGTTTATTGCTTTCGCTCAGTTGTGTTGGTAAAGACAGGGGTGAATCTACAGGACGATTCAATAAGGTATTGAGTTGAGCAAGAATTACTTTCTTTTCATTTTGTAATACGATAGTTTGATGTTTGAGTAATGTTAGTTCGACTTCAGCATGTAAAACATCTTGCTTGCTAACTTTACCTGTACTGTATTGAGTCAGTGCAATATCTCTGAATTCTTGCAATAGCGTTTGGTTGATTTGATTGATAGCAATCGCCTGATGAATAAAATAGCTATCTGCAAAAAGGGTTTTTGCCTTACTTGCTAAAAGCAATTGTAAGGTTTTTATATTTTGCTGTTGGCTTATTGCCTGATATTCAGCTACTTCACCACGTAAAAATAATTTACCAGGAAAAGGTATTTTTTGTGATATTTCAAAACGCTGGCCAAAATCCAAATTCTGTCCATTCGGTTTCTGACTATCTCCTGTTAAAGGTGCAAAGCTATATTGAAATTGAGGATCATCCAAAGCAGATTGCTGTTCAATTCTTGCCAGCGAAGCTTGCCAACTTGCCTGCGCAATGTTTAATCGAGGGTTAGCTTGTAATACCAGTAGAACCAGTTGACTTGCGGATAAGATATTAACAGAATCGGTGTGTTTTAATTCATTGGCAGCTGAATTAATTGGCTGAACTAGCGTCAGCAGCAAGACCAATAGCCTGGTCGGATAAAAATGAGTTTTCATGAGACTCTCTCTGAGTGTTTTAACACAGAGGTAACGCTCTACAGTCATTAAATAAAAGATATTGGCGTAGGATGTGCTGAGGTACGAAGCGCATCTGTGAGAGTATTTTCTGTGATGCGCTTCCTGTCGTCAGCGTATCCTACGATGTATTTTTTATTTAATGCACATGAGGCTGTACGTTACCTCAAAAAAATTTCAGTCTATTACTGAAATATGGGAGCGAGAGTTTCGGCCTAAAGACGAAGGCGACGGGTAAGGAGATAAATTGGATTATCACGATTGAATGCAGGCGGTTCAAGCGCGGCTAGCAAAAAAGGTGATGATATCGGTAGAGGTGCAGGTGAAAATTTTTGGAAATCTATGATGGGTGGCGGCTGTGGACCGTCAAGTAAAAGCGTCAGATAATCTACAGTTGATGCGCTACTCATCATGCCTGCATCATTTAAAATATCATAACTAAGCTCACAACATGCGGTTTCTGCCATTTGTTCATGCATGCCACAATTATCGGCCATTAAGCAAATAGCCGAATCATGTTCACCACAGCAGCAAACCATCTTGGGTTTACTTTCCATTGAATCACAGGCATACAAGGTTTGTATTTGTGAAAACAACGCAGCTAGCAATACAAGTGTGCTGAATATGCGCTGTAGATTGATATTGCGGAAAACATTCATATTTTTATTCTAATAGAATCGATTCAAAGATGCAATCAGTCGCCAATGCTGTTATCGAGACGCAATGTCAGAAAGTTAATGCGAGCTCCGTTTGGTCATAAAGGCACCCAGCAAGGGCCATTTTTAGAGACCGCTCTAAGAGCAGTACGATTCACAACGCTATCGGGAAAAAGTTTGTTCAATACTGTTTTAATTTCAATAAAAGCCATCGTCTGGCCATCACTTTCCCCGGGATTGACGTTGGCAACACTTATGGTCAAAAAAAGCGTATTAGTACAGCGGCTCTTGATAAAAGATCAGTATCAAGCCTATCTGGAAAAAAGCAAATCCGGAAATAAAACCGGCAATGTTTTTTCCTGGTGAATCCAGCTTTAATTCCAGCCACCGACCTATCGCCATTATCAAGGCAAATAAGCCCATAAAAGTATGGCCAATCTGGATAAGAAAAGAGCTTTTTGCCTGAAACCCGACATGGGAATGCGTTAATAACATCAAGCCGCCGAACGCGCATAGAATCGGAAAAATGTAAGGTAACTTGCTCTCCGGGTCGCTGGTCATTCGAGCACGCAACTCAATTCCACCTAATAAAAATACTAACAGGGTTGCGATACGATGCTGAAATATTTCACCATTTTCCAGCATGCTTTCCCAAAAGCCCATCGTGCCATTAGGCCAGGTTTCGGCATCAGCACGTAACAGAATAAAGATACCCAGGCCAATAAAACCAACCGGCCAGTAACGTGTCCAGGTAAGTGATTTTCTGTAGGATAACATGGCAAACAGGCTCATCACCGTGACAAAAATACCGGCAATATTATGATTGTAATCAGACCAGGCAGTTGCTGCTGCCGAAGGCGTTTGGCCAATGATTGCAGTACGCCCTGCTTCTCCAGCAAGTAAAGCAGCATGGCTGGGCGAGGTGGTAAGCGGAATACGTGGCGCAAAAGAATGTAATACTTCACCCCAGGTAGCAGTTAACCCGGGAATATCAATGGCCGGTGGTTGAGAGGCAAGACTGGCCGCAGTAAACAATAAAGTAATCAGTACAAAAGTCTCTGCCTCAATATAATAAGGCACTCGATTGAATACATCATGCTTATTGGCTGAGGATGCATATTGTAATACCGCGCGCCGATTCAGCCAGGCAAAGCCTAAAGCAATCGCCAGCAGTAAAAATTTAACTAGCAGGATATTGCCATAACCGGTGCCAATAAAACCATTCCAGCTAGTGATATAGTTTAGAGCCATAGGTGTACCCGATAGTAATATCCCGGCTACCGCAATCATACCCAGCCTGGAAAAGCGTCGCAAACTATCTGGCCAATAGCTGTCAGGAATCTGTTTCTGCCGGGTTAGCTGCCAGATACTGACTAACTGAAATACACCGCCAATCCATACAGCGGCAGATACCTGGTGTATTGTGGTTAGTGCCATTAAAATCACGCGGTACTCAAATCGACCTGCGGCATGCACTAGCCAGGCACCTGAAATAATCATGAGTCCAGCAATTATCGCTGCATTAAACCACTGCTTACGTGAATAAGCATTGTGTCGTAATACTGAATAAACAAAAGTCGCTAAAGCTATCGCTAAAGATAATCTAAAAATGCCCCCTATAAACTGTGTTGTTGAGGCAAATTCCGGAAAAGGCCAGCGCTCTAATATAGAATCCATTAGCCAGATCTTTAGTATGATCTTGATAAACTGAACAATCGCTAACGCAAAAGCGCCTTGATAGATTAAGCGGATAGTTTGTTCTGTTAAAATAATGTGTACTTTATTTTGCTTATGCGCATATTCCCAGGGACGTAAAATAAATAGCCCCCAGACTAAACCGCCAATTACTAAAGAATAGCAAATAAGATCAATACCCCCGATAATGGAGTCTAGAAAATCAGCAATACCTTCCATCTTGTTTCCCTATGGCTGTACTGTGAAATGAATAACATCTTCAGTTATATGCCCGTCTGCTGCAAAAATCTTATAATGTAAAGCATACACACCTGCATCAAGTGCAGGCATATCTATGAGTGCGACCCCTGGTTCTTTACCCGCTGTCACACTTAACACTTCTTCTACATCTCCCGTACGCACAAGAAAAACTTGTGATAAACCCAGCTCTATATTAGAGTTAAAATTTAACTTAACCTGACTGGCTTTGCCTGCACTAACTGTTTGTAATTTTAAAGAATAATCTGTCACCACTGCATGGGCATTAACTAACCCGGTATAACAACAAGATAAAAGTATCAAGCGACATAATAAGCGTTGCATTTGACAAGTTCTAAGGTGCATATAAGTATTCCCTATAAATATTACTGAATAAAACCCTCTATTTTATAACCGAATTTACATTGAATAAAGAATTTTACTTAACTCACATACAGTTGCGCTGTTATGCCAGGTCAATTTATTCAAAAAACTGCTTGAACTTAGCCGCATAGTTTATTTTGGCTATGTCACCGTTAAGTATTGAAAATCACCCAGAGCAGAATGTAACAATTGCTCAGGGGTTAGATTGTGGTTCCGATCCATAATTCTGCACCAAGCCAAATAATTAGGTAAATACTTGGTGGCTACACCATGAAAGCGGTCTAGCCATGATTTAAAACGGTGGTGGTATGCATTGACATTTTGTATATGATAGGCCCCTTTAGTCACCCGCTGCCCTTGACTCATGTTAACGATTTCATGAGATACTTTTTCAGCTTTACAAAATGCACCATAAGTTGGATTGCCATCACTCACAAGGAGGGCATCCTGGTCTAGTATTGGCTTTAAATGCGTATCAAGAACAATTTTGCTTATTGGGCCATTACCTGTCACAAAATCTACGGTTTGTTTTGAGCGATCACGAGCAATTAAAATGCACATTTGCTCATCAGAAATCCCTCGCTTAGTCGCACAGCCCCCTCGTTTCCTTGGTTGACGATTGAGATGGCGTTCTCCTTTATGTGACTCAAGTAAGTAGGTTTCATCAGCTTCTGTAATGCCATGAAGAGCACTGGGACGATCCTGCTGAATCCAGCTTAAAAAACGGTGCCGCCATCGAAAGGTTGTATTTCGATGCACATTAATTTCTTTAGCTGCCTGCCGGACAGTCAATGATTCTGCGATAGCTCCTAAGTAATCAAGCCACTTTGACTTGAGGCGTAGATGAGCAAGAGGCGTTCCTGTCAAAGCATTAAATGTCTTTTTGCAGGCTTTACAGCGGTAGCGCTGAAGGCCATCTTTTATTCCATGCCTGTGGCTTTCGGTATGGGAGCAATGAGGGCATTTACCTTTGCTATCAAATATTGTTTCAATTAAATCAAAAACCTTAGGTTCGTCCTCTAGTTGATCCAGTGCTTTCGTTAGAACAGTGCGTTGATGGTGGTCAAGTTGATTTATTTCGGAAATGAACTCTAAAAACTCTGGGGCTTTCAGAAACTTCTCATTATCCACGGGAAAATATTAAAAAGTTGCTTTACAATATATTCTATGAACTCGCCTAAACCTGAATTACCAGAGATAAACAAAGAAGATCGCACACCGCTAGTCGATGTGTTATTGGAAATGCTTGCCTGGCAACAAAAGCAGATTGATGAGTTAGCACAAGAGATACTCAAGCTTAAAGGTGAAACCACAAAGCCTAAAATCAAACCGAGTACAATGGATAAGGAGGGTGCCCCAGGAAGTGATGACTCCTCATCAAAAAGGAAAAAAGGCCCAAGGCGCAGTAAAAAAGGCAACCTCAAAATAGATGAAACCCAAATTATTCAGCCGAATGAAATCCCAGAGGGTTCACGCTTTAAAGGGTATCAGGATCGTGTTATTCAGGATATTACCTTTCAAACTCATAACATTCGTTATCGTTTAGCAGAATATATAACGCCAGAGGGTCTTACGATTTTAGGTCAGCTTCCTGAAGACATTCAGGGAGGTAGTTTTGGTAAAAGCCTTATTGCCTTTATTCTCTATCAATACCATCACCAACATGTCACACAGCCATTACTACTGGAACAAATTCGTGATTTAGGCGTCGATATTTCGAGCGGTAAGCTCAGTTATATACTAACAGAAGATCTGGACGATTTTCATGCCGAAAAAGATGAATTACTGAAGACGGGATTATCCGTTTCTAAATATAACCTGAGTTCGGGATAAGAAAAGGTGGGCAGTCTTTTGAAAATCTGAAAAAATAGAAACAACCAAGAATTTATTTTTTCTAAGACTGCCCAATGCTAAGTTTAACCCGATTATTTTGTGATGTAGATGATTTTTGTAAAACCTTTTTACCCCACTGGGAGAAAACCCAAATAGAAAACGGTGAAAAGAAAAGACGGAAAAAGCGTTGCATTAGCCCCAGTGAAATAATTACTTTGATTGTTTACTATCATCAGTCAGGGTATGACACATTTAAATGGTTTTATTTACGCTACTTGCCCAAAAACTTATCTAAAGCTTTCCCAAAGGTGCCGAGTTATAACCGTTTCATTGAATTATTGCCCGATATTATCGGTCCTTTAACGGCTTTTATGCAAACACGTTGTGGCCGAAGTGAAGGTATTGCATTTGTTGATTCAACACCCCTTTGCGTTTGTAAAAATATTCGTATTCCGCGCCATAAAACTTTCAAAGATGTGGCCCAACGAGGCAAGTCTTCTACGGGCTGGTTCTATGGGTTTAAATTACACATTATTGTGGATGATCGAGGGGAAATACTTTCTTTTTCAATCACGAAAGGGAATGTTGATGACCGTAAACCCGTACCAAAATTGGCTAAAAATCTGATTGGAAAGCTTTTTGGCGATAGAGGATATATTTCTAAAAAACTCACTGAACTTTTAGCAACCGATGATGTTGAGTTAATCACAACTCTCAAGAAAAATATGAAACCACGAGTCATAGCTGCTTTTGATGCACTTTTATTGAGAAAGCGTAGCATTATTGAAACTATCAATGATCAACTTAAAAATATTTTTCAGCTTGAGCACTCTAGACATCGTTCGCTTACGAATTATATGATCAATATTGTTGCTTGTTTAGTTGCTTATTCTTACCAGGAAAAAAAGCCTGCACTCAACTTACGTAGAGAAGATTTATTACCTTTGTTATGACGTCTTATCCCGAACTCAGGTTAAATATATTCATACAGATGATACTGGCGCACGGCATAAAGGGCAAAATGGCTATTGCACACATATTGGCAATGATTTTTTTGCCTGGTTCAGTAGTACAGAAAGTAAAAGCAGAATCAATTTTTTAAACTGTCTATCACAAGGCAAAACAACGCTTTATACATTGAACACAGGTGCCATTGAATACATGGCACAAAATAAGCTGTCTGTTGTAATCTTGGCGACACTGGAAAATATCAGTGTCTGCATTAACACGGCACCTGACTGGTGCGAATGGCTGGATCAGCAAGGCATCGTTAAACCTCGGCACAGAAAAATAGTCACGGAAGGTGCTTTGATGGGAGGGCTGCTAGACCAAGGCATTTCCTCTGACTTTTCAATTATCAGTGATGATGCAGGGCAGTTTAACGTCTTTGATCATGCCTTGTGCTGGATCCATGCCGAACGAGTGATTAATCGCCTGATTCCTTTAAATGACAGCCATACCAAGGCAGTAGATGACGCACGCGACCAGCTTTGGTCGATTTACCATGACCTGAAAGCTTATAAACTTAATCCTGTTACCGAACAGGCGAGCAGTATCAGGCAGCGCTTTCAAATCCTATGCAGTACCAAAACCTGTTACGAAACGCTTAACCAGGCCCTCGGGCGAATGGGGAAAAATCAACATGAACTCCTCCGTGTACTCGACAAACCCTACCTCCCACTTCATAACAATTTAAGCGAACGGGATATAAGGGATTACGTCAAGAAACGAAAAATCAGCGGGAGTACACGAAGTGATGCAGGGCGGAAAGCCCGTGATACTTTTGCCAGTCTCAAGAAGACCTGCCGAAAGCACGGCATGTCATTTTGGGGTTATTTAAAAAGTCGCTTACTGAAGTTAGAAGGGATTCCTCCGTTATCGGAAGTCATTCGTGCGGCCGCTGCCAGTGGATAATGAGAAGTTACGGCTTTCATAACTATCTCCTTAATTTACATGGGCTTTATTTACTTATACGCTCTTGTTATATGAAATTCCATACTTTACGGTGACATAGCCTTTATTTTTAATGGTTTAACAAAAGAGTCTAGTTCTTATTTTTGTAACTCATATCCGGGATATTAGATTTAAGCAAGGGCTTAAGTATTGTTTATCATCAATCTGGAGAAAAAGGTATAGACTGTTGCTTGACCAGAGAAGTGATAAGTCTTCCTGATTACCTAGAAGCTTCAGCTATCTTAAAAAAATGCGTGTAAATTCTTTAGAACTCTGGAGGCGCTAACCCATGAGTGCCTTGACATAAAAAGAACAGACGAGCATGGCCAGAATACACAAAATACTAAAAAAAATTAATGGTTTTGCGTAGGCTAATTTAACTTTATTTGGGATTATTATGGATATTGGGAAAACTTTGATGATACTGGGTGCTTTGATTTTAATCACTGGAATTGTAATTTCCTATGCCCCCTGGTTGATTAACTGGTTTGGCAAGTTACCAGGGGATATTCATATTAAAAATGAAAACAGTACGGTTTTTATCCCAATAACATCAATGATCATAATTAGTTTAGTATTATCAATACTGCTTAATCTATTATTCAGAAAATAAATTGTGTTGAATTTACTAATTTTGTCGCTTAACCTTTGCATATCCTGGCTCATGTGAACGCTTACAATATTGTCAAAAGAAATCAGTTTATTGAGGGGGATTTATCCTTTCACCTAGAACTAATAACCCGAGTAAGAAAAGAAGGGAGGCAAATCTTGCATTAATACATCATTGCAAGACCTGCCCCGCATTCTTCCTTTTTTCATAGATAATCTGTTTTATAAACTTGATGAGTCAGGCAAGTTATCTGAATATCGGAGCCATTCCCGGGTTAGGAAAGCTCCGATATAAACTTTGTTTTATCGAGAGCCGTTCAAGAATCATCTCGATTAAAACGTTTGTCTTTCATATTATCAAACTTCTCAAGTTGTTCAGGTGTTAACTGCTTACGAATTTCATATAAATTTTGAATACGCTGCACCGTCATATCCGCCATAATTTTTGCTTTGGCATCAGCCAGTTCGCGTACCTTGTTAGCATCAAAAGTTTTAGCACTACCCTGTGCTCGCAAAGCTTTACGAATTTCAAACAACTCATCGCGTTTTGTTTTCATTTGATCACGTGACTCATTTTTAATATTATGAATCGCCTGACTCTGTTCTTTGGTCAGATCCAGTTTTTTCAATGCGTGCACCATCTGATCGCCTCGACGACCCTCCTTATGTTCGCCCTTTTGACCACCACAGGCATGTGCTACTCCAGCAACACCCAGACTACTCACCAATATACTTGCTATAATCAAGTTACGATTTTTCATGCGTTTCTCCAAATTTAATGTAGTTTAATTTAATAAAGCAACAATCATTGCTGCCTTGGTTGAAATTATGCATGAAACAACTGCAAAATTGGGTCAGAGCTGGGTAAAGCTATGTAAAGATTTGTAAAGACATAAAAACAACTTGTGAATCTATGCCAAAATTCAGTTATACACATTACACATCACAGGCTTATGACGCACATTCTTATAATTGACGATGATTCCGAACTATCCTCCATGTTAGGTGAATACCTGTCAGCTGAAGGTTTGAGTATTGATTATGCCTTCGATGGTAAGCAGGGATTACAAAAGGCCCTTGCTGGACAGTATGACGCCGTAGTGCTTGATGTAATGATGCCGGAATTAGATGGCTTTGAGGTTTTACGACGTATTCGAGGTCAATCCAGTGTGCCAGTGCTAATGCTCACAGCCAAAGGTGATGATATTGATCGTATTGTCGGCCTGGAAATAGGTGCTGACGATTATTTACCCAAACCCTTTAATCCACGTGAATTACTTGCACGCATCCGTGCCGTATTACGTCGTACCCAGAATAACAGACAACATGATCTGCAAGAGCAAGTTCAACATATTGGTCCGCTGCAAATCAATCCATCATCGCGCACAGCACTGGTACGGGGACAGGTTCTCGATTTAACCAGCACTGAATTCAATCTATTACATAGCCTGGTGAAACAGGTCGGTAAAATTGTCAGCAAAGAAAACCTGTCTGCACATGGCCTGGGTCGAGCACTGGAAAAATACGATCGCAGTATCGATATGCACATGAGTAATTTACGCAAAAAATTGGCGCAATATGAACTGGGTTCAATGATTGTTACGGTGCGTGGTCAGGGTTATCAATTATCGGACGAGGCATAAGATGGGGCGATTATTCTGGAAAATATTCTTTAGCTTATGGCTGACTTTATTAGTTACCGGCACTATTGTTGGCGGACTGGTCTGGCAACACAATAAAGAACGCATTGAACAACTGGAAGTAATAGCGGATAACCCCCGAGCAGATTTTAGCGTAAATGCATACGCCAGAATTCTTCGCAAACAGGGCCGTAAAGCAATGGAAGAAGTTATTGAGCGACACATCAGAGAACATCGTCGAGCCTTACCCATATTGATTGTAAACAAAGAAGGCACCGACCTTCTGGGCAGACCAGTGCCCCATTTTCTGCTAGAGAAAGCTCGCGAGGCGACCAACGATCCACAACAATCAGCCATTCAACAGGTCAGCACACCAGAAGGTGAAGCGTTTTTATTATTTGTACCACACCGAGATCTTCGCAGGTTACAGCAAGAAAACAGTTTTCCGAAACACTTGCCATTAATACCGTTATTCATTGTATTACTAGGTAGTTTACTTTTCAGTGCAAGCCTTGCCTGGTATATCACACGCCCTATTTGTCATTTACGCAAAGCGACAAATCAGTTTGCTGAAGGAAAATTCGATACGCGTGTAATGAACAACATTGGTAATCGCAAAGATGAAATTGCTGACCTGGCCAGAGACTTCGATCATATGGCCGAACAGGTACAGAAATTAGTTGCTACACAAAAACGCTTATTGAATGATGTTTCACATGAATTACGTTCGCCACTGGCGCGTTTGCAGGTGGCGATTGAAATGATACGTCAGCAACCTGAGAAAACCAACGAACTGATACAACGTATCGAAAAAGAAAACCAGCGACTTGATGAATTAGTTGGTGAACTGCTAACACTCTCGCGACTGGAAGCCGATGTTTATCATAATGAAAATGATTACTTTGATATTAACGGTTTAGTAACTTCCATCTCGGATGACGCACGTTTTGAAGCAAAGAATCAGAATAAACAGGTGGTGTTTAACAGTGCCAACGAAATTCTAATCAATGGCAGTATCGAACTGATACGCAGAGCAATAGAAAACGTCATCCGCAATGCAATATATTACACACCCGAACAGACTCAGGTTACGATTACTCTCAAACATGAAAACAGCCATGTCATTATCACTGTATGTGATAGCGGTAAGGGTATTCATAAAGAAAAACTGACCGATCTATTTCAACCATTCGTGCGTATCAATGACACTAATCAAAATATAAAAATACCGGGTTATGGATTAGGCCTTGCAATAACAAGACGTGCCATCGAGATACACAAAGGCTCTATTAAAGCATATAACCATCAAGAGGGCGGTTTATGTATCGAAATGCGCTTTCCAGCTTAAGCTTTGGAAAGCGCCATAGGGGCAGCAAGTCTCGGCCTCATTCGTTTCGCAAGCTGAGGCCGTTCAAGGCTTCGTCGCTGTCACGAGCATGTCAACGCCTTCGCGATAGCTTGAACGCACATCGGCGAAGCCAAGAGACCGCATCGTCGATAGAGTGGTCGAAGAATACATAATGTGCTCTGGCGATTCGTCGCTGAGCAAATGCACAATCCAGTCTTCAAGTAGATCCTGACGCTCCAACTCAGTAAAAGCCTTGAACCAGTGACGAACATCGGCTTGCGTTGAAGCCAGATGCTGAGCGCGATCATCCATAGCGAAGCGGTCGCCGTTTGCGAACAGGCCGCCTGGTCTAAGCACACGCAAGATTTCAGCAAAGACCTTGTCCCGATAGTCATGCAGGAAATTGTGGATCGTATAATTCGAGGCGACAATGTCGATACTCGCGTCAGGCTGCTGCTGCAAAAAATCCAGCGCGTCGCTCTCAATGAATTCAACACGACCAGCGTTGATATACTCCGCCAGATTTTCGCGTGCCTGCTCCAGCATTACCGGAGAAGCATCGAAGGCTCGAAGATGCAGGTTTTCACGCTGTGAGAGCAACGACAAAGTGCTCAGTCCTGTGCCGCAGCCGATCTCAAGCCCCTGCAAAGCAGTATCAGGCTGCCATGCTGCAATGGCAGAGCCAAGATTTCGAGTCAGAGTCACGACATTGGGACACATAATCGAAAGGAAGCCGTAATCCTCGCCGATACGACCAGTAAACGGATTATGTTCGGTCATGGAAAACATGACATCATTTTCGTTCGAATTCATAAATTAGCCTTACAGTTTTTACAAAAAAATACTAAGTTGTGCTTGGTTGCACCTAACATTCAACCTGGAAACCGCCGTTGAGCACGGATTTTCCACAAAACCGTGCAGCGGAGTATAGTCATCACCCAACAGGAGACAAACATGTACGATCATTATATTTTAAATTCGGTCACTTAGCGTTTTTTATAGCGATCAACTGCGATTTCCAGGCTAAATTAACCAACCTGGATTCATATTCTAAGTGTAGTAAACCACTGACTTATTTTCTGCACAGCAAACTACGTATAAAAACAACGTAGCGGGTTGAATGCCAGTTTATAAAAACTTAGAATAGCATCACATTTGAATTCAATACCAGAATCTAATTTTACGCTGCCCCCAGTTATTCCTGAGCATTAGCAATGCGAGATAACCTGCGGTTATGCACCTTGTTACTCCACACAGCACCATACTGCGACGACCAGAGCGTACCTTTTAGTCTCTGACCGCAAGCCTTGATCGCGAACGGTGAGGCAGCTTTAACAAGGCCGCCGTGGCGTTGGCCAACAAGAGTGAACAACAGTTGCTCATCCTTATCGCTTATATCAAGTAGGTCGGGTAGTTAAATGTGGTATGGTTGTTGAAAGATGGCGTTGTTGAAAGACGGTTTCTACGTCTGGGTAAAAAGAGCGATGGGATGCTGAAAGTGAGCAGCGGATTAAGCCGGAGAATTTGTAATTTAATTTATATTGGAAGTGTATCATGAAGCATAATCGCGTACAGCGTTCTCGATTCGGCAGAATTATGGGTATTTTCTTAATGGTTTCAGCGACCAGCGTAGTTGCGGAAACCCGACAGGAAATGAATTCCTGGACCTTCCATCATGAATGGGACAAGTTGAATAACGTCAAATATACGCTGGCGCGTTATCGGGTCAGAGGGAGCCGCAGCTCCCGTCTGCCCACAGAACCGTGCGTACGGGTCCGTACACGGCTCCTCACGCAAGACGTATCCATTGAGAAACTTCAAACCAATGCTCTAACTTTCGGTCGGATCGTATTTCCTGCCCTTTCAGATTTATAAACCAACTGTTCGGATAAGCCCTCGTCACTGCTCGCGCATTGGAGAGTTGCCACCGTTTGTTGTTTGAAAAGACGGCTTTTGATGCTTGTTTTCGTGGTACGCCCCGTTTGACCAGTTTTCGATATAGATGCTGTTTTCTCTTTTGTTGATCGACTATTCGTGATCGTAGTCGTCGCCTGATATGGGCTTCGATTTTATTCAATTGTGAGGGGTAGTAAGTCAAACTGTAGTAATTTGACCAGCCCACATACCATTGATTGATCTCGTCCAGTGATGTATCCAGAGTCTGATGTGTACCTCGCGGTGTCAGTGCTTCGATTTTACTCATGGCTGTTTGCAGGGCTTTATGCGCAATGGCAATTGTCCCCTTAACCACGGTAAAACCTAAAAACTTTACCGCATCGGATTTAGCCACCTGGCTTTTCTCCTGATTCACTTTCAGTTTCAGCTTCTTTTCGATGAATTGGCTGACTTTTTCCATCACTCGATCTGCCGCTTTTTGCGATTTTACGAAGATATTACAGTCGTCCGCGTACCTGCAAAATTCCAGTCCACGTTTTTCCAATTCCTGATCCAGTTCATCCAGAACGATATTGCTCAGCAAGGGACTGAGTGAGCCCCCTTGCATTGCGCCTTCCTTGCTGGGGTTGACGATGCCATTGATCATGACGCCGCTACGCAACATGTTTCCGACTAGGCGAAGTATCCGTTTGTCGGATATTTTCTCGCCCATTCGGGCTATCAGCCTGTCGTGATGGATTCTATCAAAAAACTTGGATAGATCTATATCCACCACGTAGGGCTTGCCACTGTTCACTATCTGTTGTGCCGCTTGTACCGCTTCGTGCTGGCTTCGCCCTGGGCGAAATCCATAGCTGTGCGGTGAAAAATGCGGATCAAAGACCGGTTCCAGCAGTAGCTTTAATATTGTTTGTACCACTCGATCCCGTACCGTCGGTATGCCGAGTAGTCGTACACCTTTGCCTCCCGGCTTGGCTATTTCTACTCGACGGACTGGCGAGGGTTGATAAGTCCAGTTTGCGAGTTCCTCTTGCAACTGACTTAGCTCTTCGTCTAAACGAGTTTCAAAGTCTGCAATGGTTATTCCGTCTATGCCGGGTTTACCTTTGTTTTTCTTTACCTGTTTAAAAGCGACGCCCAAGTATAAGGTTGAGCATAACTGGTCGAAAAGTCTGGGTTCCTCTATTAATAGGTCGTGTTCGTTCATTTCACTTTTTTTTCTTTCTTTTGCAATGGGCTTTCTTCAATCTCGCACAACCGATTCGTTCACTGTTTACGACGCGAATAGAGGGTTGTTCCTGTTAGGCTGATCTCAGTCCATCAGTTTATAATCAACGGCCATGGCCGCTTACGTGTTCCGCCCTTCACCTCCAACGTCCTGTTGCTGATTTGATGTTTTACCCTCCTTCATGTCACCATGAATTCATCGGCACCAAACTTTACGATTACTATGGCTTCATCTGAAAACCCTCGGTTCATAACGTCTACATTACTGTAGCGCTTAGGGCTTAAGGAGTCGCAGTTACTCCGACCCAAAGCCGACGGCTCTTCACTGGGTAAGATAGTCAACTATCTCTCGATCTACCTACCTTCAATACAACAACACGTTACGGTGAGAATATTGGACTTCGGTGGTCGCGGGCACCTTATCCCCTTGTTGCCGCCTTACGAAGGTTCACTTTCGTTTAGGTGATCGATTTGGCTAGAGCTTCCTTCAGATTCCGCATTGGCTCCCAATAACCGTGTTTCCCTGTTGGGTAGCTACCGGGAGTTTCTTTGGACACCCTTGCTTTCGCCTACTTTTTCCCTTCTCACAGGGCAAAGGCCGGATTTCCACCAGCTAGCTGACTATCATGCCAGTCACACCGCCTTTACCACAGCGTGGCTTGTATGACAGGCTCAGGATGGCGATTGTGTGTAAAGAGAATAAGTTGCAGTTTGCGTTGGATGCCAACAGCTTGCTGGCTTCGAAAGACAGGGATTTTGAATTTGAATATCAAATCGATAAAAGGACACCCGTCACGATTACGATGCGAGGGGATAGTGATAAGCGACATGGTTATACTGATGAGAATGTCGATAAAATCGTTCAGGATATGCTGAATGGCCAGACAATGTTTATCCGCGCTCATACCATGATTAGAACGGTATTGACCAGTCTGATATCCCTAGAGGGTGCCGAACAACCGATTCAACAGGTATTGCTAGACTGTGGTGTTACGTTATCGGGTGAATACGCTGAGCAACCGGCTTATAGTCTGGCCGATTTTGAAAATGATTTCAATTCGTTTTCATCGGAACAACAGCGCCAGCTATTGGAACAGATCAAAGTGATTATCGATAATATGCGCTGATGATTAGGCTAGTTCCCGTCTAAAAAGAAGGAAAGCTTAGAGGGGGTCATTCTATCCGTTTCACTTTTGGATTCTCAATTCAAGATCTGAACCACTGCTTTCTTTATGCTTATTATTTCCACCAAGATGCTCATAGAATATTGCACTCAATTGGTCATGAACCCCCCATCCCGTATCAGCCGTATCATTTACTATTCCTAAACAACGGTGGTTGAACATATCTTCTAACTTAGCACTAATAATTAATTTTACTGCCTTGTCATACATGCTTTCCATACTTAGATAAAATGGTTCATCGATATCACCATAGCAGTTTGTAAATTTCACACCCATTTCGACATAAAAAACCATTAACTCAGCAAGTTGTATTTTATCTTGGGATAGTTTTTTAAATTCAGTTATGCTCTTCCTTGCAACTGATAACCTTGCTTTGCCAAACCCTCTTTTTGGAAAAAATTCATTTTCAACTATATCTTTATGCTTATTTAAAATGGATGAATTACTTTCAATATCATATTTTAAAATATAGTAATCTTTAACAAAGCTATTCTTTTTAAAAAGCTCAACAATTTCCTTGATCAGTTCTTCTTTTGACGAATCCTTAAGATTTCTTTTTAAGTCATTTACTTTCATAGCGAGGTAATTTTTTAAGCATAACGCCAAATTCAGTGGCTGCTGGCAGATATAAGATAACACACTGAACTTTGATAAAAAGTGACCGCTGGAAAAACTGCGCTGCTAGCGGTCAACTGGAATTTTTTGTTAGTTTTTGTTTTATTAAACGAAACCTTATGCTTCATTATTGTTTATAAAACGCTCTTCTATAGCTTTTTCATCCGTGTCCCTATCTTCAGAAGTAAACAGGTCTACCTTGAGCCTTTTAGTTGATGAACTACCTTGGAAGCCTTCTATTAATTTTCGAATTTTTTCTATTTCTTTATATAATTTATAGGAAGGTTCACCACCTAATTCAGTTATTCCTTCGTATTCCCCCAAATCTATAACTGATGTTGATAAATATTGATACCCTTCAGTGTCAAAATATTCAATTCGAATTTCGAAACTTATCTCAAATATCTTGTCTTTTAGTTCAGAACTTAAATCTAAAAAGCTGAGTATAAAACTAGTTCTTTTCTCCTTTGGGGCAAGCGATGATATACCTGTTTTGAGCATATTTAGCTTAACAAATTTATTAACTATACCCTGTTCAGTAAGCTTTAATTCCTCACCATTTTTTCCAGAAAAAATAAATTTAATATTTTTCGGGCTCTTCCCGACTTCGCGGGGTAGTCACTATATGTAGTATATTGCTATTTGATTATTTAGGTGCAGGCTGGGTATGATAGCCATCTTTTTAGACGGCAAACTTTAAATAAATGAACCCGATATTGTTACAAATTCCTTTGGATTTACCCGATGTGCAAATAGAGGCATTTGATACTGAGTCTAAAAAAGGAATTATTATTAAAGTCCAAAGTACATGCAAAGGCACAACTTGTCGGCAATGCCATCAGCCTATCGATAAGTTTTATGGCTATGGCAAAGAAATTACGTTACGCCATTTACCGATCTTTGAACAGTCCGTCTGGATTAAGATCAAACCGAAGCGTTACCAATGCCCTTATTGTGATCAAGGCCCGACAACCACTCAGCGCTGTAGTTGGTATGATCAAAAAAGCCCACATACTAAAGCCTATGAACAGTGGATATTGCGCGACCTAATCAATAGCACAATAACCGACATCAGTATCAAACGTGGCATTAATGAAGCGGCTGTTGAAGGCATTATTAATCGTTATATTCGTCAAGAAGTGGATTGGGAGACAATAAAAAGCCTGCCATTACTTGGACTTGATGAGATTGCGTTAAAAAAAGGACATAAAGATTTTGTTGTTATCATTTCAGGGATCAATGAAGGCGGAGAAAAATGCATTTTGGCCGTATTGCCAAATCGCAAAAAGGAAACAGTAAAAATATTTCTACAAAGCATTCCCGTGGAAATTAAAAGAACAATACAACGTGCCTGCGTTGATATGTATGACGGCTACAGTAATGCAGTGTATGAGGAACTTCATGGCGTTGAGGTTGTGGTTGATCGATTCCATGTGACCAAAAGCTATCGAGCCTGTGCAGACAACGCAAGAATAAAAGAGATGAAAACACTGAAAAAGACGCTTTCTAGTGAGGATTATGCCCAACTGAAAGGCGTGATGTGGTTATTCCGAAAATCACTCTGGGACTTGAATGAAGAGCAACAAATTAAATTAATACAGCTCTTTAATTATGCGCCAGAGCTTAAGCAAATTTATATTTATCGGGAAGCATTGACGGGTATTTTTAACCGACCTTTAAGTAAAAGTCAGGCAGAAGCTGAGCTAAATTCATGGGTCGAGCAGGTTAGAAATCTGAAGTTGGACTGTTTCAACTCATTTATAGTGACCTTACAAAACTGGCAGCATGAAATCACTAATTATTTTCTTCGCCGTGAAACCAGTGGTTTTGTAGAGGGACTGAATAACAAAATTAAGGTGATCAAAAGACGTTGCTATGGCATTTATGATATAGGGCGTTTATTTCAGCATATTTGGCTTGATGTCGAAGGCCGACGTTTATTCGGATATGCTTAACACTATATGTTGTGGTCACCCCGCGAAATCGGGAAGAGCCATTTTTCGCTGTTCCAGAACCAGTATTTTCCAAATGTAAATCCATAAACTGCATTGATGCTATATTTGATTGCAAATATATCTCTAAATTTGGTCTGATGGAAGCCCTGCGTATTTCAGTTATTTGTTCTTTTGTAGCATTAACCAATCCTTTCTGTTGCTCCACCGAATTTTTAAGTTCTTTTGCCTGTAACTCAAGAGCTTCTGTACTTTGCTGAAGTTCTTTACCTTGTTGTAGGAAACCTAAAATTAGCCAAAAGATGGCTAATGGACCAAAGACGCCAGCTAAAAAATCACCAAGCTCATTTAATGGTAATGTTCTCAATTTATCCAGTTGAGGACTAATTAAGCAATAAATAAATACCGAGTAAAGTATTGTGACCAAAACCCCAATAACTGTTAATAATCTAGCCATGAACCTTTATCCTATCCATTAAATTAGGGTAACGCTATTGAAAAAGCTAACGCCAGCCATAACCAGAGGCAAAAAGCTGCAGAGTGAGGAACGAGCGGCGCAGCTTTTTGACGTCCGAGTTTATGGCATTGTTAGAAATAACTGGGGTCAGGTATAAATAACTGTAAATAACTGGGGTCTAAATAACTGGGGTCAGGTACACATTAATCCACCCCAGTTATTCACCTTCAGAATACGAGCTTGCCAAAATATCAGAAACTGTTATTGAGTAAACTTCACTTCATCATTGATTTAAGGCAATTTGACCATATTTTCATACGGTTAAAAAAACATTTTACAATGTTGCCGTTGCCGTGTTTGAATTGTTTTTTAAGTGCTTTTTTCACTTCCCAGGTACCTTTATAGCCTAATGGAAATACCACTAAGTCACCCGCTTTGAAAGTAGTTGAAGGGCCGCCATCTGCAGGTGTCATTTCACATTCACCTTCTAAAATAAGTGCAGTTTCTGTGGTAACGAATTCCCATGGGAATGTAGATACTTCTTTTTCCCAGGTTGGCCAGTTAGCAACGCCCAGTTCTTTTAAAAGTGCTTCGCTTGGGTTGCTATCAACTGTAATTTCTTTCATGTTATTCCTATAGTTAGATTTATGCCCAGAATCAGAATGACTTGGGATGTGCTTTAGTATGTTGTTCTCCCCCCTTTTTTGCCTGGAAGAATCCATTCTTTTTCAATAATCTCATCGTTAAATAATGCATATCTAAGCGCTCCAGTTAACCGCTGGAAGCACCGCTCGTTTTTTAACGGCCATATTTTTTATCAAGGTTCATATTATCTCTTACTGCCTCATCTGAGCTTGTCGTTCCTTGTAAAAGTAGTCTCTCGACAGACCCGCAATGGGTCGTCATCTGCCAATCACTATCCTGTTTACGGTCGATTGCTCTTTGAGGAATACCGGCCATTAGTTTTATCAAGCCCGGCAGTATCTGTATGACAAAATTGTGACTAAAACATTAAACACTTAATTTAAGGTCTAAAGGCCGTAACATCTTTTCTTTTGCTAATTATCCAGCCTTTGTACACAGAGCATATAATGCTGTGAGTCTAAACCAGCAATGATGCAATCCTTATAATCTTTATACAAATCATCATAAGTAGCACTTTCTTTTAGATAGCCTCTTGTACCACGCCCAGAAATCAAAACGGCTATTGCTACTAATATGAGATTGTTCTTTGTGCTTTTATCTCACAAGTGGAATGGCAGCATTTGCCGATGGTTTAAAAGTAACTTTAAACACACTGCCCCAAAGCTGTTTTTAGCCACAGCGTTTTTCAAGCGTATTTTTATTTTTGAACTTTCAGAAATTACCATCTAAAACAAGAGTTTAGATGGTAGGCACGAGTGAATTCGAATCACCGACCCCCACCATGTCAAGGTGGTGCTCTAACCAACTGAGCTACGCGCCTAAAGAATCTTAAACAAGATATGTTTAAGAGCAGCTATTATATCCGAGCGGGCTTATTTTGCAATAGCTATATCAACATTTCTGCCTGTAATCGTTTTATTTCATCCCTGACTCGCGCGGCATCTTCAAATTCCAGGTTTTTTGCATGTTTATACATTTGATCTTCCAGTTGGGCTAACTTTTTCTCTCTATCTTTTGCTGACAACTTTTGGTAACTGGCGCTTTCTTCAGCTACTTTACGTTTTGATTTTTGGTTCAGCCCTGCCCCGGGTATGGTCAGCTCTAATATATCGGTCACCGATTTAAAAATTGTCGTTGGCGTAATACCCTGTTGCAGATTAAATTCTATCTGTTTTTCTCTGCGTCGTTGCGTTTCTTCTATTGCTTGTGCCATGGACTTGGTGACTCGATCACCATATAGAATCGCTTTACCGTTTGAATTTCTGGCGGCTCGACCGATGGTCTGGATTAATGAGACGACAGAACGCAAGAACCCCTCTTTATCTGCATCCAGAATAGCAACTAAAGACACTTCGGGGATATCCAAACCTTCACGCAGTAAATTAATTCCGACCAGTACATCAAATATACCCAGGCGTAGATCACGTATAATTTCCACCCGTTCGACTGTATCGACATCTGAGTGCAGGTAGCGTACTCGCACCCCGTGATCCATCAGATATTCTGTCAGATCTTCAGACATTCTTTTGGTTAATGTAGTGACCAGAACCCGTTCCTTTTTCTCAACACGCAGACTAATTTCAGATAATAAATCATCCACCTGAGTCCTTGCCGGGCGTACTTCAATTTCAGGGTCTAATAGTCCTGTCGGCCTGACAACCTGTTCTATAAATCGCCCTGAATGTTCTTTTTCATAGGTACTCGGTGTCGCCGAAACATAAATCCTTTGGCCTATCTGGCTTTCAAATTCATCAAAACGCATTGGCCTGTTATCCAGAGCGGAGGGTAATCTAAAGCCATATTCAACCAGCGTTTCTTTACGCGAGCGATCTCCTTTATACATCGCGCCTATTTGCGGCACTGTGACATGACTTTCATCAATAATGACGACCGCATTTTTGGGTAAATAGTCAAACATGGTTGGCGGTGATTGACCATCATCCCGCCCGGATAGGTAACGTGAGTAGTTTTCAATACCGGAGCAGTAGCCTACTTCGTATATCATTTCAATATCAAACAAAGTACGCTGTTCTAACCGCTGCGCTTCAACGAGTTTATTTAATGAGCGTAATTGCTCCAGGCGCTCTTTTAATTCAACTTTGATTTTTTCAACGGCTTCCAGTAATCGTTCCCTTGGAGCAACATAGTGACTTTTGGGGTAGACGGTATAACGTGCGACACGATGTAAAATTTCGCCCGTCAAGGGATCAAATAAAGACAGACGCTCAATTTCATCATCAAATAACTCTATACGTAAGGCTGCTTCATCAGATTCGGCCGGAAACACGTCAATAACATCACCACGCACACGATAGGTTGCTCTGCGTAATTCAATATCATTGCGCGTATATTGCATACTCGCTAAACGGCGTAAAAGATCGCGCTGCTTAATCATATCGCCACGCACCAGGTGCAAGACCATTTTGAAATAAGATTCTGGTTCACCCAGACCATAAATAGCCGATACAGTGGCAACGACAATCGTATCCTTGCGCTCTAGTAAGGCCTTGGTCGCTGACAGACGCATTTGTTCAATATGCTCGTTGCGTGAAGCATCTTTATCTATAAAAGTATCTGATGCAGGTACATACGCTTCCGGTTGATAGTAATCGTAATAAGAAACAAAATACTCGACGCTATTTTCCGGAAAAAACTCTTTCATCTCGCCATAGAGCTGCGCCGCCAACGTTTTGTTCGGTGCCATAATCATTGCAGGACGCTGTATCTCATTAATCATATTGGCAATGGTAAAGGTTTTTCCGGAACCTGTTACCCCCAATAAAGTCTGATGTACTTCGCCATCGGCCAGCCCTTCGACTAACTGCTTGATAGCCGTGGGCTGGTCACCTGCTGGTTTAAATGGACTTCGAAGCTTAAATTGTTTACTCACTCTGGTGTTTCTCTAACCTTAGTGTAACGCTGAGCATAGCGTAAAGAGTTACGCATAATCTCATTGATCAGCGTTCCCTGATTTTCAAATTCTACATCATCAAGAAAGCGGAAATATTTACGCACTAAAAAATCAATAGTACGCGCATAGCGACTACACAAATTTTCAAACTGATTAAACTCCTCAATATTAATGTCTGCCGGATCAGATAGCGCTTTCACTTGCTGATAAGAATAATCCAGCCTGAATAGCTGTTTTTCCAGGGCACTGTTTAGCTCTTGTAGATAGGCTAAACTCATAATTCAACAGCCTGCGGTTTTATCATAGTAATAAACTCATGATTTCCTGAGCCAGATTCCAAGATTAAATCCATTTTTTGCTTGCCAAAAATATCAAAAAACTGCCAGCGAATTTTACGTAAATCATTTTTCGTAAGTAGGTTCGACTCAATAAGTAAATCAATATCACCACCCTTCTTAGTGTCATCAACTCGACTGCCGAACAAGTAAACATGCGCCCCGGCATCGAGTGCCAGTACGCTACTTTTTATAGTATCAATTTGTTTGCTTGTTAAGCGCATAAGCTTTGCATAATCTAAGTTCTTGTAAGGCATGGAACAGTCGCATTAAAGGCCGACTGAAGCCATGCCCTACAGGAAAAAAAAGTCTGCTTAATGTGCTAATTTAACCTTCTACCGCATCCGCTTTATCTTGATAGCTTTTAATCTGATCAAAATTCAAATAGCGATATGAATCTTCTGCAGTCTCATTAATCTGATTAGCATAAGCCATATACTCTTCAGCTGTGGGAATTTTACCTAAAATAGAACATACGGCCGCCAGCTCTGCTGAAGCAAGATAGACGTTAGCACCATTTCCCAAACGGTTCGGGAAGTTACGCGTGGAGGTTGAAACGACAGTGGCATTGTCGGCAACGCGCGCCTGATTTCCCATACATAATGAACAACCGGGCATTTCAGTACGTGCGCCTGATTTTCCAAATATGCTGTAGTAACCTTCTTCAGTTAATTGCTCCTGATCCATTTTAGTGGGTGGCGCCACCCAAAGCTGTGTAGGTAGTTTGCCTTTTAATTTGTCTAATAATTTACCTGCTGCGCGAAAATGGCCAATATTAGTCATACATGAGCCTAAAAAGACTTCGTCAATTTTAGTTCCTGCAACATCAGACAAGGTTTTTACATCATCCGGGTCATTCGGACAGGCCATGATCGGTTCTTTAATGGCACTCATATCTATATCCAGCACTGTATGATATTCAGCGTCGGCATCCGGTTCCATCAACTCAGGCTTGGCCAGCCAGGCCTGCATTTCATTTATGCGCCGCTGAATTGTCCGTACATCACCATAGCCCTCTGATATCATCCATTTCAACATGGTAATATTAGAGTTGATATATTCTCGAATGGGCGCTTCGCCCAACCGAATAGTGCAACCTGCTGCAGAACGCTCTGCAGATGCGTCAGATAATTCAAATGCCTGCTCTACTTTTAAATCAGGTAAGCCTTCAATTTCTAATACCCGACCGGAAAAAACATTTTTCTTGCCTTTTTTCTCAACGGTTAACAGGCCTTTTTGAATGGCTGCCAGTGGAATTGCATTGACTAAATCACGTAAAGTAATACCTGGCTGCATCTCGCCTTTAAAACGCACTAATACCGACTCAGGCATATCCAGTGGCATCACCCCCGTTGCCGCAGCGAAAGCCACTAAGCCAGAACCTGCTGGAAAGGAAATACCAATAGGGAAACGGGTATGCGAATCACCACCCGTACCAACAGTATCAGGTAATAACATCCGGTTTAACCAGGAATGAATAATGCCATCGCCTGGACGTAAAGACACACCGCCACGGTTCATTATAAAGTCAGGCAAAGTGTGCTGCATCTCGACATCAATGGGTTTTGGATAGGCCGCCGTATGACAAAAAGACTGCATCACTAAATCAGCAGAAAAACCTAAACAAGCCAGGTCTTTTAATTCATCACGAGTCATCGGTCCGGTGGTATCCTGTGAGCCCACTGTGGTCATATGTGGCTCACAATAGGTATTTGGTCGCACACCCGCAACACCACAGGCTTTACCAACAATTTTTTGCGCTAAAGTAAAACCTTTAGTGCTATGCTCAGTATCACCAGGTCTGCGAAAAACTGTAGAAGCCTCAAGATCCAATGCTTTGCGAGCACGATCGGTTAAGCCGCGACCAATAATTAATGGAATACGACCACCAGCACGTACTTCATCTAATATAATATCGGTTTTTAAAGCGAACTCACAGATCACGGCATCCGTTTCATGATTTTTCACCACGCCTTGATACGGATAAATATCAATCACATCACCCATGGCCATATTTTCGACTTCACATTCAAATGGCAATGCGCCAGAATCTTCCATGGTATTGAAAAAAATCGGGGCAATCTTGCCACCTATACACACGCCACCTGCCCGTTTATTGGGCACATATGGGATATCCTCGCCGGTAAACCAAAGTACCGAGTTAGTCGCTGATTTACGTGACGAGCCGGTTCCAACTACATCACCAACATAAGCAACGGGAAACCCCTTTTCTTTTAGCGCATTAATTTGTTGTTCAGTATTGGTAATTCCCTCTCTGGGAATTTTTAACATCGCCTGCGCATGCAAGGGAATATCAGGACGAGACCAGGCATCTGGAGCTGGAGACAAGTCATCGGTGTTGGTTTCACCGGTGACTTTAAAAACCGTGACGGTTAATTTTTCCGGCACTTCTGCTTTACTGGTAAACCATTCTGCATCCGCCCATGACTGAATAATTTTTTTGGCAAATTCATTACCTGCATCTGCTTTTTCCTGGACATCATGAAAGGCATCAAAAACTAGTAAAGTATGTGACAAAGCATTTGCTGCAATTGGCGCCAGTGCTTCAACATCCAGTAAATCAACCAATGGCGCGATATTATAGCCACCCAGCATAGTACCTAGTAATTCAGTTGCACGCGGCGCATCTAAAATAGGTGAAGATATTTCACCTTTAGCCAGTGCCGCTAAAAATCCAGCTTTAACATAAGCGGCTTCATCGACACCCGCTGGCACTCGATGCGTTAGTAAATCCAGAATAAAGGCTTCTTCACCTGCTGGTGGCTGTTTAATCAATTCAACAACTGCAGCAACCTGGTCTGCGTTCAAAGGTTGTGGAACAACACCGTTTTTTGCTCTTTCAGCTGCATGTTGACGATATTGCGCTAATACTTCAATTGCTGTTTCTTTAGTTTCAGACATAATATTTACCTTGTTTAAAAATATACTGTTTTGTACTTTATCTAGTAAGGATAAAGTACGAATTGCTTGCCTGGTGATCAATAACTGGATAATTGTGCTTGTTCTCCAGTGCCAGAGCAGGTGTGATTACAAGAAATCTATTTAACTGGTTGTAGGGCGCGGCTTTAGCCCGCTTTTAATAGTTCATTTAAGCATCGGCGGGCTAAAGCCGCGCTATATTTCGGAAACGGGGTGATCACTTAGCTCCTGCTGCTACTACAACATTTAGTAGTAGTAGATATATACCTAAAATATTAAAAAACACAATATATAGTTGATAGCGGAGCTCTAAGTACCTACCCCGCTAAAGGAATACGTCTAATCTTCAACTTCCCGTATCAACGCCATCATTTCATTGACCGACATCTTACCACTAACTTCGCCGCCTTCTAATAAGCTACTCGCTAAATCACGTTTATGCGCGTGTAAATCGACGATTTTATCTTCAATCGTATCTTTTGCTAGTAGACGATAAATGGTCACTGGACGTTTTTGTCCCATACGATGCGCTCTATCCGAGGCCTGATCTTCTACCGCAGGATTCCACCACGGATCCATATGAATTACATAATCTGCAGCCGTTAAATTTAAACCCGAACCACCGGCTTTTAAGCTAATTAAAAAAACATCACCCTCACCTGCCTGAAATGCATTCACTGCTTTTTTACGCTTGACAACAGGAGTACTACCATCCAGGTATTGATAATGGATGCCTTTTTTATCTAATAACTCTTTAATAATGGATAAGTGTCCAACAAATTGGCTAAAGATTAAGGCTTTATGTCGATTAGAAATCAACTCATCAACTAATTCTTCAAAGGCTTGTAATTTAGCACTGCTTATTGGACTGTCCTGCATAACCAGTTTAGGGTGACAACAGGCGCGGCGTAGTTTCATAATCTCTGCTAACACTTTGAGATGCTGCTGACCTGCTTGCTGACCTTCTTCCTGTGCGGCTTGCATGGCCTGTACTGCATTACGGCGCATAGCTTCATAGAAAATACGTTCTTCTTTGCTCAGTTCTACATGGATGGTTATTTCTGTTTTTGCCGGTAATTCTTTTAGCACATCGTTTTTAAGCCGACGGAGAATAAACGGTCTAAGTAACTTTTTTAAGCGTTGCTGAGTACTATGATCCTTATTGTTCTCTATCGCCTGGGCATAACGCTCATTAAACTTTTTCAGAGTACCCAGTAAGCCAGGATTAATAAAATGAAATAAATTCCAAAGCTCACCCAGATGGTTTTCAATCGGTGTGCCCGTAGTAATTAATTTAAAGTCACCTTGCAGCGCCATCGCGGCCTGAGAGCGCTTGGTTAAGCCATTTTTTATCGCCTGCGCTTCATCAGCAACAATAATATTCCACTGTTTGTTTATCAACAAGTCTGCTTCCGTCTGCAACAAGCCATAACTGCAGACGATAACATCAAATTCCGCCGCATCGGCAATGATCTTTTGTCGATTCCCGACACCAAACTGCTGTACATTTAAGGTCGGGGCAAAATGCTGTGCTTCTTCCAACCAGTTCATACATACCGACGTCGGCGCTAATATCAGAGTCGGTCCCAGAGTTGCACGCGACAGAATTAAACTAAGCGCCTGAATGGTTTTACCTAGCCCCATATCATCTGCTAGGCAGGCGCCGGCACCCCAATGCGCCAAACGTGCCATCCATTGATAACCTTCCAGCTGATAGTCACGTAACTCACCTTGCAAGGTAGAAGGTAATTCTGGCTCTAAATCTGCCATAGATTCAAGTTTTTCAAGCTGTTCCAGCCATTTTTTATCTGCTTTAACATCCATACCCTCCATTGCATCATTTAAGGCTGGTGCGGCTAATGCATGGAAGTGTAATTTATTACCTTTTTGTTCGCCTAAACCGGCAACATCATCTAAACGCTGGCGTAGTTCATTGGTAAGTGAAATAAACTGCCCGTCTTCCAGCTTTAAAAAGCGTCCCGATGTTGCCTGTAATAAATTAATCAAGCGCTGCATATCATAGACTTGTTCATCATCGATCTGCACTTCGCCTTCCACACTAAACCAGTCTTTTTCTTTACGTACTGAAAAATGCGCCTGATTTAAACCCGCCTCACGACTGACATTTATTTTCTGCCCTTTTGGCCACTCCATGACCACAAAATCTTCAATAGCCTGTATTTGCAGTAAAGCTTCTAATGCCATTTCGGGATCATCTAATAGCCACCTGGCATCTTTACTTTGATAAAGTTCAGGGCATTGCATTTGCAGTTGTTCTAAATATCCCGTTTCAATTGCAAAATCACGCGTAGTCTGCATTTGCTTACCTGCAATTTCAGCTAACACTGTCGTACCGCCAACTGCAGGTTTATAGATCGGGCCTGCATCCGCAAACGGTTGCACAAATACTTCAATTTGTAAACCATCACCCACACGTTGAAGATGCATGTGTAGACGCGAATCCACCTCAACACTTTCTACATTCTTTGCAACACCTTCTATATCAGATTGTATCGTCAGCATAGATGCAATGGAAGCGATAGAGTCTATCACTTGCTGCTTGGCTTTATGCGGGACGGATAAGCCTTTCGCACCCAAAATTCCAGCAACCTGCCGATGTTGCTCATTTATTTGATAAACCAGCACTTGATTATCAGCTGTTCTTGCCACCAGAGTCTGTTCGTTATTAATAGCCGGGTGCAAGGAAATATGTAAGTTACTCGCTTTACTGGTCACTAATAATTGCGGCTCTGCCTTGTTAATAGCAACTGGCGTATCAAATTTATCGGCATTAGCCCAATAAACATAGGGATGCCCTATTGCCGAAATAACGCCTTGCCCTGTGACAGAAAAAAACTCTGAATGGCCATAGCCATAGTAGTTGCTTTCATATTCAACTTCAATTTGATTACAAATCTGCTTATCTTGATCGCTTAGAAAGTCAAAAGTATCCTGTTCGTAGTGTAATCTTTTTAACGCAATCGGGCGGCCTTTTGTCCATCGCCCCAACTTGCCCATTTTTTGTTCACGCGGTTCTAGTGTTGCATAGTTTCCATCTAGCGTTAACAACCAGACCAGGCGTGACTCAGAATGAATGGTATCTGCGCCATCAGTACTAAGTTCATTTAAGTGTGACAGAGCCTGAAGTGCTCTTTCCCATTTTTCGACAGGCGGCACTAAGTCAACAATATGAATACAGGCTGCATTTTTATACTTAATAGCAAGCCGCCCGATTTTACTATCCTTGACACCCAGTTTTTGTAGCAAGGTTGCACTGACAGCTGCGTAGAACAATACGCCCTTTTTTTCCGCCTGATAACACTGTTTGGTTAACTTATTAATAAACTTTTTATCATATTCGTCGCTAAGGGAGAGGCCATCACACCAATAGGATAACAAAGCATAAAATAATATTTCGTAAGGATCAGATAATTGCGACAACAAAACAGGGTTATATTTTAGGCTACGTTGCTGACCTAAAATAACATTGGCTCCCTCCTGTAATCGCACATGAAAAGATTTAAAATGATCGCCTTCCTTGGTTTTAACAATCATAGCTAATTGGCTTTTCAAGAAACTTAACTGTTCAGGCTGTTTAGATTTTAACAACGCTAAATTAAAAAAATAGCCATGTATGCTGGGCAAAAAGATATTTCGTTTACGTGTTTGTTTTTTGATTTCCTGAAATGCAGCCTGGTAAAACGCCAGCGCATCATCATTACGGTTTTCTATAAAACACAGGCTGCCTTTAAGAGTTAATCCGCGGATCGATTGATCATCTTTAAGCAGATTTTCTATGCCCTGTGTATCAGCTCGAACAATTTTATATTCAGCAAGACCCTGAATTAAAATATCCGTATGCGCACTACAAGTATCGATATTTTCCTGCAACAATTGTATTGCAAAATCATTCTCTTCAAGCGCAAAAAGCTGGTATTCAACATAAGTAGATAAAATAAATTTTTTAATCTGCTCAGTGAGTTGATCAAACCAGGCTTTATCAAACGGCGAAAAAAACAATAGACTAATAACCGACTCAATATGCGCAGGAAAAGAATTTTCCAAACTATAAAAACAGCTGGCAAATTTCTCTGCTTCTTCTGCATATAGAAAAAATCGAAGACTCCTGACCTGATATATCAGCTTAAGATGCTGCGGGACGTAGTTTCTATCAGCAAGACAAAAACGGGCTAACTTAGTAAATAGACCAGGATATTCTCGAAATGCAATTTTTACCAGCACTTCACTGAGACCACCGGTTACGCAGCGCCAGCCATCTGTTGATATGACTATGAAACCTTCATTTGCTAGTTTTTCGCGTAGCGGTTTAGCGACTTGTTTATAAACTGAGGGTTCTACACACTTTAATGCGCGTAAAATCTCTTGCAATCGTGTCTGTCCAACTGGCACAAATAAAACCGCAAGTGATAATAAAATTTGTTGCTCATCTGCAGAAAGTTTATGAAATTTTTTTACTAAGATTTCTGTGTTTGACATACTTATAAAGGAGTAGTCTTTAGCCACGATGGCTAAAGACTACTTAGCTCTGCAGCAGGGTTATCTGTTATTGTGCAGGTAAATATTGCCCATCCGGCGTTCTGTTTAAACCAGACTTGCCTTAATCTGTTGTATCCCTTTTTCCGTTAAGCGCTGCTGATCCTGATCTAATACATCGCCGTTAAGAGCAGTCGATAATTGACCCATAGTGGCTATCATTTCATCAAATACCTGTGCAGCATCATCCAGTTCTCTTGGTTGCATAAAAAAAGTGATCCCGGGACAAACATAAGTTTCCCAGTTATCACCAGGAAAAATACCAGGACCAGCCATACTGGCTACCGCATAATCAACCTGATTTAAATCATCCAGCTTCTCAAAGACCTTGACATTGCCATACACTAAACCTACATTTTCACATGCCTCTAACAACTGAATACCAGAAAAGCCATCTGCTTTCTTGGCCACAATACTCAGTTGTATTAGTGGTGGTAATACTTTTTTTTCAGCAGCAGCAGCCGGTTTACTTTGTTGCGCTACTGTCTTAGCTTGTTGCACATTTTCAGCAACGCCATTTTGCTGAGATTCCTGTATATATTCAGTGTTTAAGCGTGTTTTTACTTCTGAATTTTTATCTCTAGTCGTGATCGGGACAATATCAAAATCATCATCTTCAATATGTATTATAAGGTCTGGATCTATATTTTCCAGAGGGTCACCATTATCATAAAAATTGATATTCTTACGTTTTGATCCACCACTCAGCAATCCCCATATGATCATTCCCAAAATAACCACGGCACCGACCGCTATGATAACTATTCTTAATAATTCTTTATCCATTTTAATTCTCTGCCATTGCTACTGCTTCTTGAATATCCACCGCTACCATACGTGAAACACCGGGTTCCTTCATGGTAACACCTGCTAACTGCTGCGCAATTTCCATAGTCACTTTATTATGTGAAATATATAAAAATTGTACGCTTGCTGACATTTCCTCAACCATTTCAGAGAAACGCCTTACATTAGCCTCATCTAAAGGCGCATCGACCTCATCCAGCAGACAAAAAGGCGCTGGATTAAGATCAAAAATAGAAAAAACCAATGCTACTGCCGTTAATGCTTTTTCCCCTCCCGATAGCAAATGAATAGAGCTGTTACGCTTACCGGGGGGCTGGGCAATAATATTTACGCCACTTTCCAGTAGGTCGTCATCTGTTAAAGATAAATACGCCCTGCCACCGCCAAAAAGTTTAGGAAACTTTTCTTGTAAACCGGTATTTATTTTATCAAATGTTTGCTTAAATCTCTGCCGACTTTCTTCATCTATTTTTGCAATCGCCTGCTCCAGGATTTGCAATGCATCCAATAAATCAGCATTTTGTTCATTAAGAAAATTCATACGCTCAGATTGCGCCTTGAATTCTTCTATTGCCGTTAAGTTAATCGTGCCTAACCTGTCAATCTGACGAGTCAAGTCATCTACCTTTACTTTCCACGCAGACTCATCTGCATGAGCTGCTATTGTTTGTATAATTTGCTCCGCATCGGCTTCTAACTCATCTAATTGTTCGGTCACGGTTTGCTGACGTACCTGACTTTCCTGTTGCTCGAAGCGGATACTATCCAGCAATTCCTTTTTTTTCTCCAGATGTTGTTGTACTGCTGCATACTGCTCGGCAGATTCAGTAATTTCCGCTTCTAATGCTGCTTGTTGTTCGCGAACTCGCTTTAAAGCCTGTTCTAAATTATCTTTATCCTGTTGTAAAGTTTCCAGTTGATAACGTTCATCATCCATCGGCTCTAAAGTCTGTTGTAATTTTCTGTCTAATTCAACAATGCGTTCCTGGGCATGCTGATTTTGCTGCTGTAGACGTTCTATTTGTTTTGTTGTTAACGCATCAGACGATTTTAAACTGGCCATTTTCGCCTGCAACGCATGCACCTGTTGACGGCTTTCATTAACCTGTTTATCGATTTGTTCACCTTCCGTTTGCAGACTGTCGCTATTTTGTTCTAATTGTAACCTGATTTCCTCAAGAGCTTGCATAGCCTCTTCAGCCTGTGCTTTAATCATCGCAGCTTCTTCACGTGTAGCAGTATTATCCAGCAACTCCCGATTTATGTCTGTCATTTCATTCACAACCTGTGTCAAGCGCTGCTGCTGCTGCTCCACACGTGCTGAATGCGCACTGAATTCAGAATTTTTCAGCGAAAGTTCATTACTAATATACTTATATTTTTCCTGACAATCTTCACGCTGCCTTTCACTTTGTTTTAAAAATTCCTCTGCAGTTTCCAGTTGCTCTTCCGTAACGACAACACGCGCTTGTAATTGCACCTGTTCCTCTTTTAGTAAACGTAATTCCTTTTCTCTTTGTAAAACTCCCGATTTTGCATCATGATCGTGAATCACTTTAACCCAGCCATATCCCATCCAGGTGCCCTGGGTGGTTATAACCGATTCATACGGTTTCAACTGCCCCACTATCTGCCGGGCCTGTTCTGAATTGTCTGCACAGTAAATGCCTGATAATAAACCATGTAAATTCCACGGAGTTTTAATTTTATCTATTAGACGAACCAGGTCATTTGCAGATTGCTCCTGTAAAGGGTGCTGAGTTTCAAATAAGGTTAATGATTCATCGCTTAAAGAAGATAACTCAGCAATCACACTATCTGCATTATCAATACACACCGCCTCTAAATAAGTTCCTAAAACTATTTCTACCGCTCCATCCCAGCCAGCCTCTACATCAATAAATTCAGCCAGGCGCTGATTATCGGTGAGCGCCATCCGATCCAGCCAATGGGTTAATTTCTTATTATCCTTACCCATTGCATGTTGCTGCAGCATTTCTAAAGAAGTGACTTTACCTTTAATCGTTTGCAATTCAGAACGATCCCTATGCAACACCTCGTGATATTGTTTAATCTGGTGTCTTAATTCAGTAATGGATAAATGCACCGTATCCAGCAGGATTTGCAATTGATCCCGCTGCTCTTCAATCAGCTTAATCGATTGGTCAAGAATCTCTATTTCTTCCTGCAGACCTTTTTCACTCAATTCATCATGCTCGCCCTGCAAACGCTGTAAACGACTTTGCAGTTGAAAGGTCTGGTTTTCCAGTTGTGCCACTTGCATACGCTTTACTTCAGCCTGCTCGCGGTAATTCGCATATTGATTTTTATAAGCTTCCCATTCCTGTTGCCAGGCAAGACGTTTTTCTTGTACGGCACGCTGAATTTCCAGCAACTCATCTTCTCTTTCCCGAGCGACCAGCAAAGATTCCTCGGCTTCAACTAGAGATTCTTTGATCTCATCTAGTTGCATCAGGTCTTCATCTAAATTCTCCTGTAGATGTTCGGCTTGCTCACGCAAACGGGCAAGTTCTAATTCAGTTTCTTCATGTGACTGCTCATTATGTTTGATAACCTGATCCAGACGGCTCACCTCAGCAACGACTTGATAATACATACCTTGTTGCTTATCTACTGCTTGCTGTTGTGTTTTATGCACCAACCGCTTTTGCTCTAGCGTCTGCTCTAGTTCTTTGCGTTCCATAAACAGCTGGTTATGCGTTGTTGCTGCATCCTGTAATTTAACTTCCAATTGCTCTGCAGTTCTGTGATGAGCACGCCAGCGCATGGCTAGCAACTCCAGTTTTAACTGACGCTCCTGAGATTTTAGTGTGGTATATTTTTCTGCTTTTTCTGCTTGCTTTTGTAAGTGACTGAGTTGTTTTTCAACTTCTTCACGCACATCATCCAGACGCACCAGATTTTCACGCGAATGGCGTATACGCATTTCAGTTTCATTACGCCGTTCTTTATATTTGGTAACGCCCGCCGCCTCTTCTATATGTAGCCGTAATTCATCAGGTTTTGCCTCCACCACCCGGGAAATTGTTCCTTGCTCAATAATAGCGTAACTTCGCGCACCCAGGCCCGTGCCTAGAAATAAGTCAGTAATATCTTTACGCCGACATTTAGTACCATTAAATTGATAAATGGACTGGCCATCTCTGCTAACCTGACGTTTAATAGCGATGGTATTATATTTGGCAAATTCGCCTCCCGCACGCCCTTCACTGTTATCAAAAACTAATTCCACAGAAGCGGTACTGACAGGTTTGCGTCCTGAGGAGCCATTGAATATGACATCGGTCATACTACCGCCACGCAAGTGTTTAGCTGAGCTTTCGCCCATTACCCAACGTACTGCATCGATAATATTTGATTTCCCACACCCATTAGGCCCAACAATACTAATTAAATTCCCTTTAATTGGAATTGTAGTAGGATCAACAAATGATTTAAAACCTGAAAGTATAATTTTTTCCAGCTTCATTACTGGTAAAATAGCCTATTTTAAAATAAAACGGCCATTATACTTTATGAAACATAATGTATCAGGCTAAATCACTCTTATCAGCACAATTTATTATGGCAACAAAACCTAGCAAAGACTTACAAGCATTCGATAACCCCAAACCCGGCCGTGACTTTACTATCCGTATTGATACACCAGAGTTCACTTGCCTTTGTCCATTAACAGGCCAGCCTGATTTTGCCAAAATCACGATTGAATATGTGCCTGATCAATTGTGTATAGAATTAAAAGCCTTAAAACTTTATTTTTGGACTTTTCGCGATCGAGGAGCCTTTCATGAAGCAGTCACCAATGAAATTCTGGACGATATTGTGAAAGTCGTACAACCTAATTTCATGCGGGTCCGGGCAGACTTTAATGTTCGAGGGGGGGTGTATACTTCAGTTATTGCAGAGCATCGCAACCCTGACTGGCAAGCGCCAGAGTTAGTTCAATTACCATAATAATATCCGTAGGATGGGTAGAGCCCTGGCGAAACCCATCAGTCGATTTTCACCTTAACACCCCTTAATATGACTTTTAAAGAAAGCCTGACCACACTCCCTCAATACATATTGCCGCATCATCCTTTATCAAGGTTAATGCGTCAACTGACGCATAGCAATAACAAAACCTGGAAGAACCTGTTTATCAAACAGATAGCTAGCCATTATGGTGTCAATATGGATGAAGCGATAGATTCAGATATAAATGCCTATCGTAGCTTTAACCAGTTTTTTACCCGCGAACTAAAACCCGGCGTGCGTGCCATTGCCAATGAAAAAGGTGATATAGCCAGCCCAGCAGATGGGACAGTCAGTCAGGCAGGAGATATTACAGAAGGTAATATTATTCAAGCCAAAGGAAAAAGCTATACAGCAACTGATTTATTAGGTGGCGATGAGGAACGCGCCGCGCCCTTTAAAAATGGTAAATTCACCACAATTTATTTATCGCCTAAAGACTATCACCGCTTGCATATGCCACTAAATGGCACACTACAAGAAATGATTCATGTGCCTGGACGCTTATTCAGTGTTAATGCCGCAACAGCAAATTCGGTGCCGCGTTTATTTGCCAGAAATGAGCGTGTTGTCGCTATTTTTGATACCGAAATTGGCCCTATGGCGCTTGTTCTAGTCGGTGCCATCTTTGTTGCCAGTATTGAAACGGTTTGGCATGGCGAAGTAACCCCCCCGACTGTAAAAGATATACGCTCATGGCAATATATCAGAAAAAATGCACCAAAACTCAAACGTGGTGAAGAAATGGGACGTTTTAATATGGGCTCAACAATTATTGTTCTGTATGGTAATGATGTGATGAAATGGGAAGATGGGTTTGTCGCAGGGAAAGAAGTTCAGCTGGGTGAAAAAATGGGTCATACACTGATCTAAGTAATTCAGCGTCTATTCTTCCGGCTTCTATGGTCCGGAAGCAGAACTGGAAAAACTCCGTAAACCGCTCGCAGAATTGAATCCTCAGTACTTGTACTTGAGTATGGCTTTCGCCGCTAAGGAATGCCCATTCAGCCGATCAGCACTGTGCAGGCAAACTATCTGCGCTCACAGAATGAAAAAATCATATAATGCATATTCGTAAACAGATATACTCGGTAAAATCTTATTAAGTCTGGAAAATCGGCTACCAACTTAAGACGGGACATTCAATAGACTTGTAGGGCGCGGCTTCAGCCCGCCTTTAAATGATCTCTGGCATTGGCGGGCTGAAGCCGCGCCCTACAGTTTTCAATATGTCCCGTGTTAAAACGATAGCCGGAAAATTTTAATCTAACTTGCAAGGCAAAAAAAGATGAAATTATCAAAAAACACAAAGAAAATAGCTCAGATAATTGCTTTAATACTCACCGTTGGCGGGGTTATTTATATAAACTCTACTGCCACAATGAGTATGGGTAATTTTTCTGGCAACGGCAGATAGATCAGATGTAACGTCCACAAGCATTGGAGCTAAGTGCAGGTGATTATTTGTTAGTAAAAAATTCAACAGCGGCAATATAATCAGCGCTGATCTTATCCATCATATAGCTTACTTTAAGAGCCCTACTTTGCTGCATCAAAGTATGTAAGCCGAGTGCTGGCGTACCATTTGCCTCTGTTTTTGCGCGTAGCGACTTAAAAAAATATAGCGCAAAATTATCGATTATTTCCCTTAATCACCTAAAAACCAGCACTGCTAAAGCCTGCTTGTATGGGTCAGCTATTTCCTGTTGTTACCCAAGGTACTGGATAGGCCAGCCTACCCTTTTTGTGACGCATAACATCACTAATACCGAAAGATGCTCCGGATAAATTTCATTAAAAAGCTGAACTTTGTCCTGCTTTATTAAACCATTACATATATTGGCAAGTTTTGTGTTGCGAACATTCGGAAATTAACTGTTGAAAGGTAGCGTGGTAGTTAACAGTGCTCTCAAATTATGTTAATTACACTTAACCTGAGTCTGCGTAATGAACGTCCACTATTCAAACTTTTAATGTAGAGCGTAAACACAGGCATTACCTCATGTAAATAACATAAAAATCATACAGTATAATTTGTACGTACAACTGCTGTATCTAAGGTATTATTCAGGAAGAGAATATGACTTTAAGTAGGGGGAATATAATGAGTTCAATTTCTACACATAGCCATCGCCTGGATATGCGGATTGATTTAGAAACTAAGCAAATGGCTGAAAGAGCATCAGCTGCATTAGGGTGCTCTTCTTTAACTGAATATATCACGCGCTTAATCCGTGATAATTCACCAGGCATTATTCAGCAACAAACACAAATAACACTCTCTAATCAACAGCTTGATCAATTTATTACGCTGTGTGAAGACCAGACAATAAAACCTAGTAAATCACTATTGCAAGCAGCACAGCAATTAGATAAAGAAGGCTACTAATGGCCCTTGCTGCACAATTTTAATTACTTGATTCTAAACTTCATGCGAATAAAGTATTAGATTGCGGCCATGATGAGATGAATCAGTTTTTGAAGCGGTATGCCGATAAAAATAGAAAACCAGGTTTAAGCTCTACCTGGGTGCTGCCTGAACAGATTGAAGCTAAAGGCGAACATAAAATGAAGCTAGGCGCTTATTACACCTTAGCTTCATCAACGGTTAAGCAAGAGGATATTCCTTATGATAAAAAATTACCTGCTTATCCTGTACCCGTTGTACTGTTGGCGAGAATTGCAGTTGACAGACATTACCAAAAGCAAGGGCTTGGTCAAAAAACTTTAATTACTGCATTACGTAAAGCACTCGAATTAACTGAGAAAGGTTTACCGGCCTTAGGCGTGGTACGTGATGTACTTGATGATAATGCGTTATCTTTTTATCAAAAGTTCGATGATTTCCAGCCCTTGGATAATAATACTATGCGGCTGTTTATTTCATTAAGGTGATAAAGCAGTTAGGTTAGTTATTTTTATAAAAATAATGGCAGTTAGCCTTTAACTAAATCAAATTGCACTTACGAGATCAACTGGGTAAGGCCCTGAGGTATCACCACAAATAAATCAAATTAAAGGGTTCAGACAACTGTAGCCCTCGAAGCAGCCCTATGATACTTGTCATGCGCGTTATACAATGGGGACTTCCAGAAGGGATACTCTGTCGTCCTGCTTAAATAAAAAATAATTTCGAGGCTAAATCACTTCAACTTGCGCCCATCGTACTTAACATTTGGAGTTACCTCCGCCTGCCCGATGTTTACTAACTGGTGGTTGACCTACCTTGCCAGAGCGGGACTTTCACCCGCTGGAATCATCAACCTTGCTCGGCCGCACAGTCTATTGATTCAGTGCTATTAGTTGTTTAATGCTTCAAGATAATTTTTCCTAAAACTCACCTTTATCTCGGTGTGCTGCCAGATTAATCTTATTCGGCAAATATTTAACTGGCAAACAAATCTTCACACCTTCTTTATTCTTAAAATAAGCCCTAACACTTTCGTTTGTGTAATAGTCCTTAATACCTTTTGAAATTATTACTCGGTAATCATCATCAAGACTTATTAAGTGCTCATCGAAAGCGGCGTCATAAGTTGCAGACAGGCACAAACCATTTCGCGGATCTAAGCGAATGGTTTTATCTTCAGCCCAGGGAATAATATGACTTGCACGATTTACTGTTTGAATATTTAAACCGGTAATACAACACGACTGGTTGTAAATTTTTAAAATAATTTTTCTAAAAACATACTGATTAGAGCGAGTTTTGACAGAACGAATAACATCCAACCCTTGCGTCCGATCTAAGCCTTCTACTAAAAATTCTGGGGGGGTTAAACTCTACATCAAGTTTATTAGGGAGTTCATCTTCACTTCCTTTATAGTCATCAAAAATATTGAACAAACGCTGTTCATAACTATTTTCAATAAGAAATGATTCGTAACTTTTAAGCGCAGCAGAGCAATAACCATTCTGCAAATAACTTTTAGGAATACCGTGAATATTCCATGCACTGGCATCTTTCTTTTTTGCCTCGTCGAGTACAAATAAATACAACTCATGGACACGATCAACCGAATCAATCGCCCATATGTTTTTTACAATCAGTGAAATTGAAAGGTCTTCTTTCGAGCATCTCACATAACAAGTCTAAAGCTCGTATATAAGATATGGCTTTACCACTACCCGTTATATTATTGGATTGGATGAATTGGGTAAAATCTGATTTATAATTTGGCATTAAAAATAATTGTTAAGGAACAATGAACGTAGATCAAAGACCTAATGGAATGAATGGTCCGCCTCACTTTATAAAAGGCTTCAAATGAGCCATGATGTTAGTAACAAACAAAACATCAAAATAAAAGAGAGGCAGGCCATGGATAATCATAACTCAGAAAACAACATAACTGTATTAGGAATTGATTTGGCAAAGAGTAGCTTCCAGCTACATGATGTTGATGATCCCCCGTAGGCGTAGGTATCTTTTACTTAAAAATCTTCCTTTTTTATCAATTATAATATTTTTCATTAACGTCCAATCTCAACAGACTGACCTTCTCTATCTGTGCGTCACTCAAAATTTCAATCAAATGGTTCACGATAAAAGGGGCAGACTCGATTGAATGGATAGTTAGCATATAATATTATGGAATGGTCGGTCCCATTTCCTGATACGTTCAGTGATTATAAATCAGCTCATCATAAAAAAACCATAAAAAAAGGGCCTTACGGCCCTTTCTCTATCGATAATCAAAAAAAGCGCTTAGCTTTCTTCTTTCTCTACTTCTTTCATGCTCAGTCTAACGCGGCCCTGACGATCAATTTCCAGTACTTTAACTTTTACCACATCCCCTTCAGTCAACTTGTCGCTAACTTTATCGACATGTTCACTAGTGATTTGGGAAATATGCACCAGACCATCTTTACCTGGCAAAATGGTAACAAACGCACCGAAATCCATTAAACGTGCAACTTTACCTTCGTAAATTTTTCCTACTTCAACTTCAGCAGTAATTTCTTCTATGATTTTCTTGGCTGCTTCACCGGCTGCTTTATCGACAGAGGATACATTAACAGTACCATCATCGGTTAAATCAACGTTCGCACCGGTTTGCTCAGTAATACCACGAATAGTCGCACCGCCTTTACCAATGACTTCGCGAATTTTGCTTGGATCAATTTTAAAGGTAATAATTCTTGGTGCATAATCAGACATTTCTTCACGGGTTGAAGATAATGCTTTATTCATTTCACCTAAAATATGTAAGCGTCCGGCTTTTGCCTGATCTAAAGCAGCGCTCATGATCTCGGAAGTAATACCATCAATTTTGATATCCATTTGCAAAGCAGTAATTCCTTGTTCAGAACCTGCTACTTTGAAATCCATATCACCTAAATGATCTTCATCACCAACTATATCGGACAATACAGCAAATGCATCGCCTTCTTTAATCAAGCCCATTGCGATACCCGCAACCGGTGCTTTTAATGGTACACCTGCATCCATTAGTGCCAGGCTGGTACCACAAACAGAAGCCATAGAACTGGAACCATTTGACTCAGTAATTTCAGATACGACACGAATGGTATAAGGAAACACTGTCATATCCGGCATAACAGCAGCAACACCCCGTTTTGCTAAACGACCATGACCAATTTCACGACGTTTTGGTGAACCAACGAAGCCTGTTTCCCCGACACTGTAAGGAGGAAAATTGTAATGCAACATAAATGGCTCTTTATATTCGCCAGCCAGTGCATCAATAATTTGTGCGTCACGTTCAGTTCCCAGCGTTGCAACAACCAAGGCTTGTGTTTCGCCACGTGTAAATAATGCCGACCCATGAGCACGCGCTAAAACACCTGTACGTACAGCAATCGGTCTGACTACATCTAAATCACGGCCATCAATACGCTTTCTATCGCTTAAAATTGCCGAACGTACAACTCTTTTTTCGATTTCTTCAATAATGTCACGTATCGCTGATTCCTGGTATTGATCATCTGCTGTCAACTTTGCTACAACAGACGCCCTTATATCACTTAGCGTATCTTGACGCGCTAATTTTTCAGCAATTTGATAAGCAGAGGCAATGGATGCTTCTACTTCAGTAGTAACAAGTGCTTCTAATTCTATATCGGCTACAGGCGCAACCCAGTTATATAAAGGTGTATTTACTTCAGCGGCAAATTCATTAATCGCCGTAATCGCAACCTGCATATGTTCATGGCCAAATAGCACAGAACCCAGCATAATTTCTTCGCTTAAATTATCTGCTTCAGATTCCACCATTAACACAGCATGTTCTGTTCCAGCAACCACTAAATCCAATAATGAATCTGCTAATTGCTCTTTATTTGGATTTAATGCATATTCACCGTTTATATAGCCTACTCGTGCTGCACCAATAGGGCCATTAAAAGGTAAGCCTGATACTGCTAAAGCAGCCGAAGCGCCTAATAATGCCGGAATTTCAGGATCAACATCAGGATTCAATGAAACAACGGTGATGATAATTTGAACTTCGTTAGTATATCCATTTGGAAATAACGGACGAATAGGTCTATCAATTAGACGACACGTTAAAGTTTCCGTTTCCGTTGGACGGCCTTCTCGTTTAAAAAATCCACCCGGGATTTTTCCTGCCGCATACGCTTTTTCTTGATAGTTCACTGTTAATGGAAAAAAATCACCGCCATTGGCTTCTTTTTTACCGACTACTGAGACTAAAAGCGATGTACCTTCGACATCAATCATGACTGCGCCGCTAGTTTGACGGGCAATTTCACCTGTTTCAATACTGACTAATTGTTGGCCATATTGAAATTCTTTTCTGATCGGTTTCAGATTCACTATTGTTTTTCCTTCGTATTATAAATTGGATTTGTAGCGTTATAACTCAAGAACGAGGCAATAAAAAAGCGGTACAGAGTACCGCTTCAATTATTTAAGCTTTATTTACGTAAGCCTAAACGTGCAATTAGAGATTTATAACGTTCTACATCTTTTCTTTTCAGATAATCCAATAGTTTACGACGCTGATTAACCATTCTTAATAGTCCACGGCGAGAGTGATTATCTTTTTTATGTGCCGCAAAATGCGGTGTTAAATGATTAATATGAGCGGTTAATAACGCAACTTGTACTTCTGATGAACCTGTATCTGTATCAGATAAACGGTATTCTTCAACAACTGCTTTTTTTTGTTCTGCTGTAAATGGCATTTTAATCCCTATGATTAGTGTGTTATTAGAGCTTATGCTCTGGTTATATGTTTCCACGATAGGGTGTAGAAACACGAAAAAAATTAATTAAGGTTAAATAATTTTCTTGGCTGTATTTTAGCATTCATTAACATTTCACCCAAGCCTAAAAATTGTCCCTCATGATATAAGCGTCGCAGGCCCTCATTAGAGTCTTCATTCGATACAGAAATTTGTTGGCCGTGTAATATCAGATCAGCATCTGAATGCGATATATTTATTGCCGGAATAGCCTGCAATGGCTTGTCAACCGCTATTAATATTGTCAGCAATTCATTATCTGAAGGTACCGCCTGTAATTGTTCGATAGTTAAAGCATCTTCCAGTTTGAACTGGCCTGCAACAGTACGCCGCAATTCCTTTACCGTTGCGCCGCACTTGAGAGCGTGCCCTATATCTTCTGCCAAAGTTCTGATATACGTGCCTTTTGAACATTGCACATCCAGAGTCAATAAGCCATCTGCATAGCCCAGACATTGAATAGCATAGATTGTAATTTTTCTTGCCTTACGCTCAACAGTGATGCCTTCACGTGCCAATTCATAAAGTTTTTTACCATGATGTTTTAATGCTGAATACATCGGTGGCACTTGTTCTATCTGGCCGATAAATGAAGCCAGACAAGCTGCAAGCTGTTGCTCGGATATTTCTGGAACGTCTTTAACAGCTAATACTGTTCCATCTACATCACCTGTATCGGTCATGACACCCAGCTGTATGACTGTCTGATAGCGCTTATCATCAGCAAGCATAAAACCCGATACCTTAGTTGCTTCTCCTAAACATATAGGCAGCAAGCCTGTTGCTAAAGGATCCAGACTTCCCGTGTGCCCCGCTTTATTGGCATTATAAAGACGTTTTACTTCTTGCAATGCTTTATTCGAGCTGATGCCCTGGCGTTTATCTAACAGGACAATACCATGAATATCACGCCCCTTTTTATGTCTTGCCATGCCTTAGCCATCACCTTCAGGTACATCTTCTGAAGGCTTGGGTTCGACTAATAGCTCTGAGACGCGCATTCCTTTTTCAAAGGAATCATCATAATAAAACTTTACATAAGGCACACTTCTTAGGCGCATGCGTTTGCCCATTTCCGAGCGAATAAAAGGTGCAGCATCATTAAGCCATTTAATATTATCTTTCTGGCCCTGCTCATCCGCACCTAAAGCGGTAATATATATTTTTGCAGACGTTAGATCCTTACTCAGCTCAACTTCGTTAACGGTAATAAAACCAATGCGCGGATCTTTAATGTCCTGTTGCACAATAACCGCTAATTCTTTTTGCATTTGCGAGGCCACACGTGCACTGCGTTTAAACTCTCTAGCCATTATAATTCACGCTGCACTTCAAAACGCTCAAAGACCTCGATCTGATCACCGATTTTGACATCGTTGTAATTTTTGACACCGATACCACATTCCATGCCCATCTTAACTTCAGTTGCATCATCTTTAAAGCGACGTAATGATTCCAATTGACCTTCATAAATCACCACGTTTTCGCGCAATACACGAATCGGTAAATTACGTTTAACAAAGCCATCTATAACCATACATCCGGCAATCGAACCAAATTTTGGTGAACGAAAGACATCTCGTACTTCTGCCAGACCAACAATTTTTTCTTTGATCTCCGGTGATAACATGCCACTCAGTGATTTCTTCACTTCGTCAATGGCATCATAAATAACACTGTAATAATGCAAATCAATATCTTTTTCGATAATTAACTTTCTAGCTGTTGCATCAGCACGAACATTAAATCCCATTAAGATAGCGCCTGAAGCTAATGCCAGGTTGGCATCTCCTTCATTAATACCTCCAACTCCGCCATATACAACTTTAACGGATACTTCATCAGTTGATAGTTTATTCAGCGATTCACGTAAAGCTTCAAGACTTCCCTGAACATCGGTTTTTATAATAATATTTAAATTGGATGTTTCTCCGGCTGCCATTTTAGAAAATACTTCTTCTAATTTTGAAGCTTGCTGTGCGGCATTGCGTGACAATTTACTTCTATCTTCTCTATGCTCAGCCAGGTCTCTTGCAGCTCGCTCACTGGTAACAACAACAAAATCATCACCTGCATTCGGCGTACCGGATAGGCCTAGAATTTCTACTGGAGTAGAAGGTCCTGCTACTTTAACATTGGCACCATTTTCATCGAACATGGCTCTAACGCGACCATATTCATGTCCACACAATACGATTTGGCCTTGTTCCAGCGTTCCTTTCTGAACCATAACTGTTGCTACAGCACCGCGCCCTTTATCAAGTCTTGATTCAATTACCAGACCCGATGCTTTACCTTCATTGGGTGCTTTTAATTCAAGAATTTCAGATTGCAAAATAAGCGATTCAATCAGGTCATTAACCCCTTCACCTGTTTTTGCAGAAACCTTGATAAATTGCACATCACCGCCCCATTCTTCAGGCATAACCCCAATGGCTGAAAGCTCCTGCATTACTTTGTCAGGATTCGCTTCAGGTTTATCCATTTTGTTCATCGCAACAATCATCGGTACGCTCGCGGCGCGTGCATGCTCAACCGCTTCTTTGGTTTGTGGCATAACCCCATCATCAGCAGCGACAACAACGATAACAACATCGGTAACATCAGCACCACGTGCACGCATTGCTGTAAAGGCGGCGTGACCTGGTGTATCCAGAAAAGTTACAGCGCCATGATCTGTTTTAACCTGATAGGCACCTATATGCTGGGTAATTCCGCCTGCTTCACCTGAAGCAACCCGCGTTTCACGAATATAATCTAATAACGAGGTTTTACCGTGATCAACATGCCCCATAATGGTGACAATAGGTGCTCTAGGAAACTCCTTGCGTTCATCAGCTTCTGTGTGCTCTGCAAGCATATCAGTTTCATGATCTTCTTCGCTGGTCATAATAGGATTATGTCCCATCTCTTCAACTAAGATAACCGCCGTTTCCTGATCGATGCTTTGGTTAATCGTTGACATGATGCCAAGCTTCATTAAATGCTTGATCACTTCAGCAGCTTTGACACTCATTTTCTGGGCTAATTCAGAAACAATAATATTTTCCGGAATACTGATATCTTTAGCAGCAATTTCCGTTGGCATTGCAAAAGTATGCTTGGCATTGGGATCAACAATAAATTGTTGCTCATTTCTACCCTTCCCGCCTTTTTTACGCCCTTTTTTGCCATAAGATGGCTTTGCACCACCCGCTGGTTTATCTGCCCTTCTATGCACCGTTGCCGCTTTATCGGCTGGTTTTCCGGTGGCTGCAACTGCTGGTTTTCTGGCAACTGTTTTTTTCGCCGCGCCTCCTCCTGCTTTCCTTTCGGCAGCCACTTTTTTAGCTGCCGCCTGTCTCCTTACTTTTTCAGCATTGCGTTCAACAGATGCTTCCAGTCGTTGTGCTTTTTCTGCCTTATGACGCTCAGCCTCAGTTTCCTTCTCTTTCTTAGCGCGTTCTGCACGAGCATCTTCTTCCTGCTTTCTCACTGCAGCCTGCTTTGCTTCCAGCTCAGCTTTTTCTCTTGCAGCCTTATCTCTATGCAACTGTTCTTCAACTTCCTGTTTTTGAGCACGCTCTTCCAGGTCTTTTTTAACGCGCTCCAACTCTTCACGTTCTGCATCTGACATAGCATCTTCACGCTTAATATAGGTTTTTTGTTTATTTACCTGAATATTAATTGTTTTAGTATTTTTCCCGGGTACTGTGCCCTGCTTTAAAGAGGTGACAGTGCGTCGCTTTAAAGTCACTTTTTTTGCTGTACTTGCTTCAGTTTCCTCATCCTTACCATGGCGTTTACGTAAATGACCTAAAAGCGCCATTTTTTCATCGTCGTTAATCGTATCCTCAGCAGAATGCGCAACAATGCCCGCCTCTTTCATTTGCTCTAATAGGCGTTCCAGAGGTATCCCAACTATACCAGCTAATTCTTGTACTGTTTTATCACTCATATTTAACCCTCGCTGTTTTCATTGGCAAACCAAGGTTCGCGCGCTTTCATAATCAATTTAGCGGCTATTTCCTCATTCATACCTGAGATTTCAAGTAAATCATCTACCGCTTGTTCAGCTAAATCATCCATCGTTATAATGCCATGGCTGGCTAACTCGTAGGCTAACTCTTCCGACATACCTTCCATAGTCAGTAAATCTTCAGCTGGTTTTGCTGTTTCAATCTTTTCTTCGGATGCAATGGCGTTAATAAGTAAAAAATCTTTCGCACGTGATCTTAGCGTCTCCACTAACTCGGCATCAAAGCCATCAATTTCCAGCATCTCACTACTAGGAACGTAAGCAATTTCTTCAACTGAATTAAAGCCTACCTCAACCAGAACTGTTGCAATATCCTGATCGACGTTCAACTGCTGTGTAAACTCTTCAACTAACTTGAGTAAAATTGCTTCCGAATCTTTATTAACTTCATCGGCATCTTTAACATTAAGTTCCCAGCCTGTTAGCTCGGTAGCTAAACGCACATTCTGACCACCACGGCCTATCGCCTGAGACAAGCTGTCAGAAGACACCGCCACATCCATAGTATGCTTGTCTTCATCAACGACAATAGATTCAATTTCAGCGGGAGCCATCGCATTAATAACAAACTGCGCGTCATTGTCATTCCATAGAATAACATCAATACGTTCGCCATTTAATTCATTAGAAATCGTCTGCACTCTCGAACCGCGCATCCCGACACAAGCACCAACTGGGTCTATACGCAGATCATTACTGCGCACCGCTATTTTTGCTCTTGAGCCGGGGTCACGTGCTGCACCTAATACATTGATTAAGCCTTCACCCACTTCAGGTACTTCCAGACGAAATAAAGCCAATAATAATTCTGGAGCGGTACGACTAACAAATAATTGCGGACCACGCACCTCAGTACGCACCTCTTTTAAATATCCTCTTATGCGATCACCGACTCTTACCGACTCTCTTGGAATCATATGTTCACGTGGAATATAAGCATCTGCATTTCCACCTAAATCCATGTAAACGCTGCCTTTTTCAATACGCTTAATGACTCCTGTGACCAATTCACCAACCCTGTCCATATAGGCATCTGCTACTTTTTTACGTTCAGCTTCACGAACTTTATGGATAATAACCTGCTTGGCAGCTTGTGCTGAAATTCGCCCAAATTCTACAGGCTCAATTTCATCTTCGATAAAATCGCCTACCTCTATCTCCGGGTTATCTATTTGCGCAATTTTCAATGAAATTTGTGTGGTCGGGAATTCAACGCCTCCAGAAAATTCAGAACTTTCCTCTACCACTTGCCAACGTCTAAATGTCGTATTAGCACCCGTAATCCGATTTATGGAAACTCGTGCTTTAATAGGGAACTCATAACGCGATACAGTTGCACTTTCCAGTGCAGACTCGATTGCCTGAAATATTACTTCTTTTTCTATATCTTTTTCATTGGAAAAAACATCTACAACCAATAAAACATCTTTATCTGCCATCTAGACCTCCTTAAATTGAATAGTCTGGCTCAAGCCGTGCTTTTGACATCGCTTGAAATGGAACTTTATAAACCTGACCATCCTGCTGCAGATAAACATTATTATCTTCAACCCTTTCGATCAACCCTGTTATCTTGCGTCTACCACCTACAGGCTTAAATAAACTTACCTGTGCAGTATGACCAATAAATTGTTCAAATTGTTTTAAATTAAATAGCGGCCTGTCCATGCCTGGTGATGAAACTTCCAAATTATATTCCCCTGAAATGGGGTCTTCGACATCCAGCACGCCACTTACTTGATGACTCACCTTAGTGCAATCTTCCATACCTACACCCTGCTCACTATCAATATAAATACGTAAAAACCCATGTTTAGGATGAGAATTATATTCAATTCCCACGCACTCATAGCCCAGGCCTTCGACCACAGGTTTTATTAATTCAAGTAAATGTTCAGGAGCTTGTTTCATTTCGTCTCACTTTCTTGCACACATAAAAAAAGAGGCTAAAGCCCCTTCCATACACTACCTTAATCACTTTTTTCTAGTGCCTAGAAACAGAAAAACCCCAAAAAGGGGTCTTTCAAAAATCTGGTAGCGGGACTGGCTATCCACTGTACCTGCTTGGCATTGCCAAAGACATTACAGCGCCACAAACCACCACTTTAGATACGCTACTTTCAAATATCGAGGGAGTCAGTATCTATCAATCACATCATTCTAACACTAACCTATCCATTTTAACAACCATAGGAAGTAAAAAGAGATAAAAATAATAAGACTTCTGAAAAAAATACCTTAACCCATTTTCTATGCACTTTACAGAAAAAGAGCGTAAAACGTTAGTAATAACAGCCTAGTGCCGGCAACCTCAAACAATTAAAACACGCTATTTGCGTACATTGGCCAGTATAAATCAATTTACACCGAGTGTGCCTGATTGGATTTTGATAAACACAGTAATCGTACACACCAAGGCTTATAGTGCATCTAACCTTGCTATTCTCAGACATATTGCACTTAACCTGACAAAAAAGAAAAATCATCCAAAGTAGGTGGTGTAAAAGCTAAACGATTGCAAACAGGCTGGAGCAATGATTATTTACTAAAAATTATTGGCATTATTTAAGCCCGATTAACTTGAATTTTGCCCTGTAATATATATTAGTGTATTCTCAATTTATTTAAGTTTATAAGGCATTTAACCTGTTTTTACATCAACTATCAACATACATAAGGAATCAATATGAATAAAATAAGTGACGCAGAACGGCAAAAAATACTTGAAAGCCCCCCTGTTGGGACCTGGGTACTGATGCTATCAGTTGCTGGCGGTATGGTTGCCGCCTGGCTATTTCTTTATTACGGGGTATTTCTCTCTCGTGGCATTATTAATTAAGGTGGCAAGATGCATATAGATCCCTTAGAAAGAAAATGGGTGCAGGTATCCTTGGGCATGTGCGCCCTGTTTGTTTCAATTATAATGTTAGATGCCCTGTTTCATGGTGTGAACGCGCCTAGTAATGTCGAAACGATAGACTCACGAAAAATTCATCTCAGCGAAGAATTTGGCGAAGATAATTTAGGTGTTCAGGTAGCAGAAAACGGTGAAATTACCGTCCGACTGGTGGCAGGTCGTTATGCTTTCTTCCCTAAAGAAATTACGATTCCTGCGGAAACAAAAATCACTTTTCGCTGGGTCAGCATGGATGTCTTGCATGGCGTACATATGCCGATGACCAATATGAGTACGATGATTGTTCCTGGCTATGTTTCTCAGGTTGAAAGTTCTTTTCCTCGTCCTGGTGAGTATCCTATGCTGTGCAATGAATATTGTGGCTTAGGTCATGACCATATGTGGAGTAAGGTTTCAGTCATTGACAGGGAAGAATGGGACGCCAGCAGAGCGACACCAGACGCAGCAACCAATGATACTACTGATGAGGAACAAAATAATGAATGATTCTACTGCTAAAAATTTAGCCCTGAGTCACATGTGGGTAGCGTTTTCGGCGTTTATCCTTGCTTGTTTTATGGGGGAATATCAGGTACTAGAACGTAGTGGCCTTTTTGATTCACTGAGTTCGCCTAGTGTATATTTTGCCTCTGTCAGTACCCACGGGGTGTTGATGGCTTTCGTATTGACGACTTTTTTTATTATGGGTTTTGGTTATTATACTGCCAGTCACTCTTTAAAAGTCCCGGTATGGAACCCTAAGCTGGCCTGGACGGGGTTTGCAATTGCTCTATCAGGTGTGGTTATGGCCGCTATACCCTTGCTTTCTGGCTTAGCTTCGGTGCTATACACTTTTTATCCACCCGTTCAGGCTCATGTTGCTTTTTATATGGGTGCAACCCTGCTGGTCATTGGTTCATGGGTCTGGTGTGTCATTATGGTAGTGATGTTTTACCAGTGGAAAAAAGCCAATCCTGGTCAAACAGTACCTTTAGTGATGTTTGCCACCACAGCCAATGCACTTTTATGGTTATGGACCAGTGTCGGCGTGGCTTTAGAAGTTTTATTCCAGTTAATTCCCTGGGCCCTGGGCTGGATGGATACCCTAGACCCTGGCTTGGCAAGAACTTTATTCGCCTGGACTTTGCATCCTATTGTTTATTTTTGGTTAATTCCTGCCTATACCGCATTTTATGTATTTGCACCCAAACAAGCCGGTGCTTATTTGTTTAGTGAAGAGGCGGCACGTATGGCTCTTATCGTCTTAGTCGTGTTTTCTTTACCTATAGGTTTTCATCATTTATATATGGATCCCGAACAAGCAAAAGGCTGGAAATTACTTCATGGTTTAGGTACTTTTATCGTTACTTTACCAACGTTAGTTACCGGTTTTACTGTCATTGCTTCTTTGGAAATTGCCGGACGTTTACGCGGAGGAAAGGGGTTATTTGGCTGGATTGGAACCTTACCCTGGGGAAACTCGATGGTACTATCCGTTATCCTGTCTTTACTGATGCTGATTTTTGGTGGCTTCGGCGGTATTGTTAATGCCAGTTATGCGATGAATACCATGATCCATAATACTGCCTGGGTCCCAGGACATTTTCATCTGATCTTTGCCGGTACCACAATCATTATGTATTTTGCGATAGCCTATTACTTATGGCCTATTCTGGTGAAAAAACCATTATTCTCAAAATCATTGGCCCTGGTACAACTTTGGACCTGGTTTATTGGTATGAGCATCATGACAACACCCTGGCATGTTTTAGGTTTATTAGGCCAGCCTAGACGAATCTCCAGTGTGCAATATAACAACTTACTGACCCTCTCTTGGGAGCCTTATGAGTTGTTAATGATTTTAGGTGGTTTAGTGTTATTAGGTTCAGCGTGTTTATTCTTTTATCTATTAGTAAAAACACAGTTCGGCGCAAGTACGGAAGTTTTTGAGGGTGAAGTAGAATATGCTGAACCATTACATGCCGTTAAGGATTTACCTGAATATTTAAATGATTTCAAATTGTGGAATAAAGCCATTGCAGTATTAATGACCATCAGCTTTGGTATACCAATTTTACAATTCTTTTTTATGGACACCTATGGTTCAAGCGGATGGGGATATTAAATATGAAACATCTTTTATTATTAACAGTTTTAATAATGCCCTCTTTTGTATCAGCTGAACCTGCTTCTAATATGGTCTGGATGCCTGAAACACTGGATTTTGTCAAAAATGGCAATGTACAAAAGGGTGAGCAATTAGCCCTATCTTGTGCAAGCTGTCATGGTGAAAAAGGGATTAGTGCCATGGGTATGTTTCCTTCCCTAGCAGGCCAGACTGCTAATTATACCTATAAGCAATTACGTGATTATGCCGATGGCAAGCGTGATAATCCGATGATGAATTCGGTTGCCCAAGGCCTTAGCGAGCAGGATAGTGCTGATTTAGCAGCCTGGTTTCAATCTTTACCAGCCGCGCAAAACAAAACGTCTAATCAAGACTTGAGTAAGGCACAAGTATTAGTTGATCAAGGTAACGGTAAAAAAATCTTACCCCCTTGTTTTACCTGTCACGGCACTTCAGGCAAAGGCAAGCGCATGGACATCCCTGCTTTAGCCGGTCAACAGGCTGAATATACTGTAAAAACATTGATGGAATATAAAAAGGGTACCCGCCACAATGATATTTATAGCCGTATGCGAGTGATTTCTAAACAGCTGAGTGATGTTGAAATTAAACAGCTGGGCGAGCTATATCAGCAAATGAAGTAAATGAAAAAGCCAGCCCGTTATTCATCGGGCTGGCTTTATTCTATACAACAATCCCTGTAGAGCAAACTTCAATCCACTCTATATCTAAAACTTCCTAAGCCTCAACGATTTCAAAATCATGGCTAATTTCGACCGCTTTTTCTAGCATAATAGAAGCTGAACAATATTTTTCTGCCGAAAGCTTAACAGCACGAGCAACGACAGCTTCTTTTAAGCCTTTTCCTGTGATCACAAAATGCACATGAATTTTGCTAAACACTTTAGGAATCGTTTCTACTCGTTCAGCTGAAATCTCAGCGACACAATCAGTAATATCTTGACGGCCTTTTTGCAGAATCAGCATAACGTCAACTGAAGTACATCCGCCCATACCCAGTAACAGCATTTCCATCGGGCGAACGCCCATATTCTTACCACCTATTTCAGGCGGTCCATCCAGTACAACAGCATGACCACTTTCTGATTCTCCCAGAAACATCATCCCCTCTACCCATTTAATACGTACATCCATTAAAATAACCTTCTGATTGAAAAAAAAGCTAGATTAGCATACATTAGATCGGACTAGATACAAACCTAAGATAATCCATCCAGAAGCAAATCATGTTTATTAATTCTTTAGCCGCTTTTTTTGCCTTTACATCATTTATCAGCCCTATAGAAACAGGCCTGATCTTACTGGTAACAGCTTATAGCATTTATATATTAACGCCTGCAAAAACAAAAAATTACCCTGATTTCAATAGCTTAACAAAAAATGACAGCAGCTCTATATACATGTATATACAGTCAGCCTGGCTAGGAAGGCAGTCACTGACAAGCGCATTTTTCCCCTTTTTTATTATTTTTAATAGCGCCTTATTGTATGCTGATTATCGTTCGAGCAATGGAACCTACTCTATTGCGAGTTGGCTTACGATACTAGTTATCCTCGCTTTACCAGTTTTCTGGTGGACAATCTCAGTCTGGCGCTGCTCTATACATGCCAATCGTCTTTGGGCAAGTGCGGCACGTTTTTTTACCGTTGCCGTGTATTATGAATATATATTGCGCCTTATTATTGGCTATTATTACCCGCAAATATGGTTTAATTGCCAACAGCTAATTATGGAAATTGGCGATTGCATTTAAAGAACTCCGCACGGACATTACCGCACGGAGCACTTATAAAGAAATATATACTATGCTTTATATAACCTCAGCCTATCACTTTCGCTGCAAAACTGCATAATTACTCAGCGACACAATCAACATTGGCAATCATTGTCTGTAACTCACCCTTATTATATAAATCCATAATAATATCGCAGCCACCGACCAGTTCACCACTAATGTAAAGCTGCGGATACGTTGGCCATTGCGAATACTCTTTTAAGGCTTCACGGACTTCCAGATCTTCAAAAATATTGATATACATAAATTTTGCACGACAAGCCTGCATTACCTGAACTACTTGCCCTGAAAACCCGCACTGAGGAAAATCAGGTGTTCCTTTCATGTATAAAACAACGGAATGACTGCCTAATTGATCTTTAATTCTATCGATTACTTCCATAACATTTATCCAAATAAATAAAAACCTACTGATTTTATCAGGATTTATCACACAAAAAAAGTACCTCAGCTAAACAATTATTCCTTGCTCATTAAAATTAACAAATCTATAATCAGCGCTTTTTTTAAAAAGATAGTGAGAGCCTAATGCTAGTTTTATATAAAAGACCATTATGACAAGTCATATTATGCCCACATATGGGCGGCTAAACGTCGCTTTCACGAAGGGAGAAGGCGTATGGTTGTGGGATGAGGACAATAAACGCTATTTAGATGCGTTATCCGGTATTGCGGTCTGTAGCTTAGGACACGCACACCCCGCTGTACATGACGCTATCTGTGCGCAAAGCAAGCTGCTACTGCATACTTCAAATATATACAATATTCCTAAACAGGAACAGCTAGCGACCAGGCTATGTCAACTTAGCGGAATGGATAATGTTTTTTTTAGCAACTCTGGTGCTGAAGCGAATGAAGCCGCAATTAAAATAGCGCGCATATATGGACATGAAAAAAATATAGCGAATCCGGCTATTATCGTCATGGAACGAAGTTTTCATGGGCGTACTATGGGCACCTTATCCGCAACAGGAAACCCCAAGGTACAAAATGGTTTTGCACCATTATTAGATGGTTTTGTACGCGTACCCTTTAATAATATTGAAGCTATTGAAACGGCTTTAATCGAGCATAACAATATCGTCGCTATCCTGGTTGAACCTATACAAGGTGAAGGTGGTGTCAATATTCCTGCACTGGACTATCTCAACAATATTCGTAGCATATGTGATCAGCATGATTTATTAATGATGTTAGATGAAGTGCAAACGGGTATTGCAAGAACTGGCGCATGGTTTGCATTTCAGCATAACAATATCATTCCCGATGTCTGTACTCTAGCGAAAGCATTAGGCAATGGTGTGCCTATTGGTGCTTGTATGGCTAAAGGAAAAGCAAGCAAATTATTAACAGCAGGCAAACACGGTTCAACTTTTGGCGGCAATCCCTTAGTTTGTGCAGTAGCACTTGCTGTACTGGAAACCATAGAAAATGACAATCTTTGTCAGCAGGCAAGTGATAAAGGCGAGGCTATTAACCAGGCTTTTCGCGAACGACTTAACAATAACCGACATATTATAGGTGTACGCAATAAAGGCCTGATGATCGGTATAGAGCTGGATAAGCCTTGCACGGAATTAGTGGGTATTGCCTTGGATTCTGGCTTATTAATAAACGTAACGGGGGATAGAAGCATACGCCTACTACCACCTCTTATCATTAGCAAAGAACAGATAGAGCTGCTGGTAGATACCTTATCCAGCTTGATTGACAGCTATACGAAAAAATAATAAACCCTATGAATAAACCCAGACACTTTATCAGTTTACTTGATCTATCGAGCGAAGAATTTCGCACTTTAATCCAGCGTGCTATAGAATTAAAGAATACACGGAACCCTGACTTTCAGCCTTTAAAGGGTCAGGTATTAGCCATGATTTTTGAAAAGTCATCGACGCGCACGAGAATTTCTTTTGAAACTGGTATGGCTAACTTTGGTGGCAGCGCGATATTCTTATCTCCGCGAGATACTCAGTTGGGTCGAGGCGAGCCTATTAGAGACAGTGCCAAGGTTATTTCAAGCATGGTGGATGCCATTATGTTACGTACCAATGACCATGCAACCGTTACCGAATTTGCAGAGCATTCCAGTGTCCCGGTCATCAATGGACTAACAGACCTATTACATCCCTGCCAGTTATTGGCTGATATGCAAACCTACTTTGAGCATCGTGGTGATATTAAAGGCAAAACAGTGGCCTGGATAGGTGATGGTAATAATATGTGCCACTCTTATATTAATGCTGCAATCCGCCTCGGTTTTAACTTACGTATTGCAAGCCCTGAAGACTATCTACCTGATACAGATATTGTTAAATCAGCAGGCAATCTTGTGCAGTTATCTAACTCCACAATGGAAGCGACCAAAGATGCCAGTTTAATTGTTACCGATGTCTGGGCTAGTATGGGACAAGAAGAAGAGCAACAACTACGCATACGTGCTTTTAAAGATTTTCAGGTCACTCAGGCGATTATGGATAATGCTAATTCTGATGCATTATTTATGCATTGTTTGCCTGCACATCGCGGAGAAGAAGTTGCAACAGAAGTCATTGATGGGGTACAAAGTGTTATTTATGATGAAGCAGAAAATCGCTTGCATGCACAAAAAGCCCTATTAGAATTGCTAATGTGCACATAAATTCGTAAACTAACATGTTACTCTGAAAAGACAGAGTATAATTGCTGCTTTAAATATCAGGACCTATTTGTGAAATATTTTTTTTATATTATTTTAACTGCGTTTAGTTGCACTAACGCCTTTGCAGAAACTGTTTATGTGTCTGACAACATGAAACTCACATTGCGTAGTGGTGAAAGCAATAAACATAAAATCGTCAAAATGATTTCCAGTGGCACCAAACTGGAATTGCTAAATAATAATAAAGACACTGGTTACAGTAAGGTTAAAACCAGTCAAGGGTTAGTCGGTTACCTGCCTACTCGTTTTATTCAAAACAAACCGATTAACAGTTGGTATTTAACAAAAGCGAACCAGGAACTCGAATTGTTAAAATCAGAAAACGATCAACTAAAAGCATCTTTAGCAGAAATACAACAAAACAATAGCGGCTCAAACACAAGTGATACCGAACTGATTAAAGAACGCGATCAACTCAGTACTGATCTGAATGATATACGCCAAACTGCTTCAAATGCCATACAACTAAAACAACAACGCAATGAATTACAAGAACGGGTGGTCAATGTTGAGCGTGAATTACAACAATTGAAACGCGAAAAACAGGCTTTAGAAGATAGCACCAGTCAGGACTGGTTCTTATATGGTGGCATATTATCTTTTATAGGCATATTTTTGGGATTATTGATCCCCAAAATCAGCTGGCAACGTAAATCGCATGGTAGTTGGGATACTTTATAACCCATTACTGCATTCTCTTTGTCGTGTAATCTTGATTAATAGGTAATGTGCATTGCACTGTATCAACTACACACTCTAATTAACTCTCCAAACATACGGCTAAAATCAGATGGCTAATGATAACAACACTCGCACCTTTTCATCCAAAGTAGTAGATGGTATGGAACGCGCGCCAAGTCGCGCCATGCTACATGCAGTAGGTTTTAAGGACGTAGATTTCCAGAAACCACAAATAGGTATTGCTTCAACCTGGAGCATGGTCACGCCTTGTAACATGCATATTAATAAACTTGCTGATGATGCAGCTCGCGGTGTTGACGATGCAAACGGCAAAGCCATTATTTTCAATACCATTACTATTTCTGACGGTATCTCGATGGGTACTGAAGGCATGAAATATTCACTGGTTTCGCGTGAAGTCATTGCCGATTCTATTGAAACTGTTACTGGTTGCCAGGGCTTTGATGGACTTGTTGCAATTGGCGGTTGTGATAAAAATATGCCAGGGTGCATGATTGCCATCTCGCGCTTGAATCGTCCTGCTATCTTTGTTTATGGCGGTACGATTTTACCAGGCTGTCATAAAGATAAAAAACTCGATGTAGTTTCAGTGTTTGAAGCTGTCGGTGCACGGGCAAATAACCAGATTGATGATGCAGAACTTGCTGCCATTGAAGCAAAAGCCATACCCGGCGCAGGTTCATGTGGAGGTATGTACACAGCCAATACTATGGCTTCAGCAATTGAAGCCCTGGGTATGAGTTTACCGGGCAGTTCAGCACAAGCCGCTATTTCAGAAGAAAAACGTGAAGATTGTGAACGCGCCGGTGCGGCAGTATTAGAACTACTAAAAAAAGATATTAAACCTAGCGATATCATGACCAAAAAGGCTTTTGAAAACGCCATTACCGTTATTATTGCTTTAGGTGGTTCAACCAATGCCGTGTTACATATTTTAGCCATGGCAAACTCGGCAAATGTTGATATCCAGCTGGATGACTTTACCCGTATTGGAGCAAATGTGCCTATGGTTGCCGACTTAAAACCAAGCGGCCGCTACCAGATGGCAGAGTTAATTGAAATTGGCGGTATTCAACCATTGATGAAAATTTTACTTGATCGCGGACTACTGCATGGAGATTGTTTAACCGTTACCGGAAAAACTCTAGCTGAAAATCTGGCGGATGTCACACCTTATCCTATCGATCAGGATATGATTTTACCTTTAGATCATCCGATCAAAAAAGATAGTCATTTAGTGATCTTATACGGTAATTTAGCCTCAGAAGGCTCAGTTGCCAAAATTACCGGTAAAGAAGGCTTGCATTTTACCGGCACAGCAAAAGTCTATGATGCCGAAGAACAAGCTTTACAAGGTATTCTAAACGGCGATATTGTTAAAGGTGACGTCATCGTTATTCGCTACGAAGGTCCGAAAGGCGGCCCGGGCATGCGGGAAATGCTATCACCAACTTCTGCAATTATGGGAAAAGGCCTGGGTAAAGAAGTTGCATTAATTACAGACGGGCGTTTTTCAGGCGGTACACATGGTTTTGTAGTGGGTCATATTACTCCCGAAGCCTATGTTGGTGGCCCATTAGCAATTGTTGAAAATGGCGACAAAATTACCATTGATGCCGAAAGTAAAAACCTGACTTTACACCTAGAACAGGCTGAAATCGCAGCTCGCCTGCAAAAATGGCAGCAGCCGGCGCCAAAATATACTCGAGGTGTGTTAGCAAAATACGCTAAATTAGTTAGTTCTGCTTCTCAAGGCGCGGTAACTGATAACTAGGTAAACGCACAGTGTCAATAAAAAATAGTATACCGTCATTCCCAAAAGCGGTTTATCGGGAATCTAGTCACCGCCTACATTTCTGCTAAAACTTGTGCCCTGTCTAGTCGGGTTATATTTTTTGCTGAGCAAAAAAAAATATAACCCGACCTATATTAGATTTTTTAAATTGTTATAAAACGCCTAGATGCATAATTTTGACTCATTTGTTAACTGGTTTCGGGACTTCTCTCCCTATATCCATGCTCATCGAAATAGTACCTTTGTTATCTATTTTGGTGGTGAGGCTGTTTTAGATACAAGCTTTGATAAGCTGATCCATGACTTTGCTTTATTAAATAGTCTCGGCATACGTCTGGTTTTGGTGCATGGTATACGCCCGCAAATTGATCAACGCTTACAAAAACAAAATCAACAATCCCAATTTCATCAGCAATTACGCATCACTGACGAAAACGCACTACAATGCGCTAAAGAATCAGCCGGACTGGTTCGAGTAGAAATTGAATCTTTACTTTCTTTGGGTGTAGCGAATTCACCGATGTCTGGAGCCAGAATCAAAGTTATCTCTGGTAATTTTGTGACGGCTCAACCCATAGGTGTACTCGAAGGCATAGATTATCAATATACCGGTAAAGTACGCCGCATAGATAGCGCAGCAATAAATCAGCAACTTGATTTTGGCCACATGGTACTGATTTCCCCCGTTGGCTATTCACCCAGCGGTGAACTGTTTAATTTATCTGCCGAACAAGTCGCCACCGAAATAGCCATATCATTACACGCTGACAAACTGATTCTGATGACTGAACAAGGTTGTCAATCGTCAAAAACAGGTCATATTGCTCAAATGACATCAGCTGAAACACGCATTTTTATTGAACATGAAGCCCGACTCGCAATCAGTACCAAATGCGCCTTACAGTCTGCTATACATGGCTGTCAATCGGGGGTTAATCGGGTACATATTTTAAATAGACATATTGATGGCGCATTATTAATCGAACTCTTCAGTCGTGATGGCATTGGCACACTGATCAGTTCAACTGAATTTGAAACCATCCGCCCGGCTTTACTAAGTGATATTCCTGGTATTCTCGAGTTAATCAACCCGCTTGAACAACAAGGCTTATTAATAGCGCGTTCACTGGAACATCTGGAATTAAATATTAACGATTATATTGTCATAGATCGTGATGGTCTGATTATTGGCTGTACAGCTTTACATCAAATTGAGCGATATGCGGGCTTAATCGCTTGTCTGGCGGTACATCCGGATTACAGAAAAGCAGCACGGGGTAATCAATTACTGGAACAGATATATAGCAAAGCCAGGAAAAACTCCTTAAAGCAGTTGTTTGCCCTGTCAACTCAAACTATGCACTGGTTTAAAGAACGAGGGTTTCAAGATAAATCGTTTCAAGACCTGCCCCCAGCCTTACAAAAAAATTATAACCACCTGCGTAATGCTAAAGTGTTAAACAAAGTCATTTAGAGTACTGGAGCTAATCAATTTGAGACTTAGATTACCGTATAATATCAGCGCCATACTTAATACCCTTATCAGTTGTATAAGGATAAAACACGAAACACGCAAGCTGCAGTCGTTAGCGTATCGTATATTTACTTAATAACTTATACACATAAGAGCAATTGTTCATTGCCGTGCATTCGCGTAAAATTAACCTACTCTACACATTACATACTCGCACCTTATGAAAAAATTAATAATTCTTATTTTCAGTGCCTTGTTTATCGAGGCGTGTACCGATGAAAACAAGACAAGCACCACGACTCCGGCAACAATCACAAAAGATGTACAGTCAACAGAAAGTACAGCAAAACCAGAATCGACAACAGCAGCATGGAATGGCTCAGACCTTTCTGACGCAACGATAAAACAAGTACAGGAAGATAAATACATCTATACCCAGTGCGTTTATAAAGAAGCCCAGAAGCAAGGTTATCAAAAAATTGATTCACGTGTTGCGACTGATGCTGTCATCAAACAATGCGAATCTGATCTAACAAAAATTCGAACAACGTTTATCAACGCAGGAGTGCCTAAAATTATCGCTGACCGTTATCTGAGAAAAACACGTATTGAAGTAACACGTAAAATTTTGCATTCATTAATGTTTGCTGAAGCTGCCCGTAAAGCAGGGGCGACTCAATAGCACTATTCAATACACACAGCTCCAGCTTATCCTTATAAAACCTTAAAACACTTATGAATCCCAGCCAATATAAAATCGATCTAGAACTTATTCCCAGCACTTTTGATGCCATTCATGCCTATTTAGCAGCGACTGTATTTGGTTTGGCACTCACCATAATTATCCTTTTATTTGCCATGTTGATCGGCTTGATGCGCAGAAGTAAACAAGCAACTCAAGCGCTAAAAAATACTACAGAACAGACAATTTCTACCCAAATTCCTAAACTTCAACCAGAAGTAAAAGTTGTCGAAAAAATAGTTGAAGTTGAGAAAATTGTAGAAGTTGAGAAAATCATTGAACTGCCTGCGCCAGAGCCTATCGTATTAAAAGAAACAACCCCGGATGCAGCATTACAATTATTAAATTTATTGCAAAAAGAAGCCCGCTTTATTGATTTTATTAAAGAAGATGTCAATGCTTATAGCGATGCAGATATTGGTGCTGCGGCTCGGGTTGTACATACGGGATGCAATAAAGTAATCAATGAGCATTTCAAATTAGCGGCAGTACGCCCTGAATCAGAAGGCAGTAAAATCACATTAAACAAAGGCTTTAATGCAGCAGAAGTTCGCTTAACGGGAAATATCATTGGTCAACCTCCTTTTACGGGTACTTTAGTCCATAAAGGCTGGCAGGTGTCAGATATTAAACTGCCCAAACTAACAGACGGTCATAATGCTAATATCATCGCAGCTGCGGAGGTTGAACTATAATGGGTTTTTTTGACATGAACAAACTAGTGAATGATTCAGAGCAAACAACTGAGCACGACGCATCACAAAACGAAGAGGTTACATCTACAGACCAAGAGTCGGATCTTCAGGCAGATAACGCTAATAACGAAATAGAGGAGGACGCAACAGAGCACTCTTCAGACTCTGCCTTTAATAAGCCTGAAGGCACTCATTACTCCATAGGAATCGATTTAGGAACAACACATTGTGTACTTTCCTATGCTGACATATCCGATCCTGATGCCGATGAAATAGTTCAACATGTTCTACAAATTCCTCAGCTGACAGCTCCAGGCGTAATCGAAGAAAAGGAACAGTTACCCTCTTTTTTATATCAGGCACATGAAGCTGAAATTAATGAAGGAGAAACAGCCCTGCCCTGGACTGCAAAACCTGATTATTTAGTCGGTGAAATTGCTCGTAATTTAGGCACTAAAACCCCTATTCGTTTAGTGTCTAGCGCAAAAAGCTGGCTATGTCATGCTGGTGTAGATTGTAAATCAGCGATATTGCCTAATGACGCTCCTGAAGATGTCGAACGTGTTTCACCTTTTCAAGCCAGCTCAGCCTATTTAGAACACCTTTGCGCTGCCTGGAATAAACAACACCCTGACGCACTGATACAAGATCAGGAAATAACGCTGACTGTTCCCGCTTCTTTTGACCCGGCTGCTCGGGAATTAACCGCAGAAGCCGCGCAAAATGCGGGCTTAAAAAATGTTATTTTGCTGGAAGAACCGCAGGCAGCATTGTATAGCTGGATCGAGAAAAGTGAAGGCGATTGGCGTAATCACGTCAATGTAGGCGATATTATTTTAGTTATTGATGTCGGTGGTGGTACTACCGATTTATCACTGATTGCTGTCACAGAAGAAAATGGCTCTCTCGGCTTGACTCGTATTGCTGTCGGTGACCACATATTATTAGGTGGTGATAATATGGACCTGGCTTTGGCCTACACGCTAAAAGCCAAACTGGAACAGAATGGAGGCAAACGCCTGGAAGGATGGCAAATACAGGCATTAACTCATGCTTGCCGCGCAGCTAAAGAAAAAATTCTCAGTGATGATGAAGCGGATAATATTCCTATCGTTGTTCCGAATCGTGGATCATCTTTAATTGGCGGTACGCTACGCACAGAGCTTAATCGCGATGAAGTGAATACGGTTTTACTGCAAGGCTTTCTACCTGAGGTTGCCAGTAATGAACAAGCTGTTAGTCGAGCACGTTCTGGTTTACGTACTGCAGGTTTACCTTATGCACAAGATGCCGGAATCACACGACATCTAGCTAGTTTTTTATCACGACAATTAAATGCTGTTGATGAATTAAATGATATTACCCTATCGGAAAATGCCACGTTCATTCACCCGACTGCAGTATTATTTAATGGCGGTGTTTTAAAAGCCGCACGTTTTGCAGATCGTTTGATGGATGTCATCAACTCATGGTTACAAAATGAACAGGCACCTGATGCTCGTTTATTAACCGGAGTAGATTTAGATTTAGCTGTTGCGCGTGGAGCTTCTTATTATGGCTATGTGCGTAAAGGAAAAGGAGTCCGTATTAAAGGCGGAACAGCTGCCTCTTATTATGTAGGAGTGGAAAGCGCTATGCCGGCTGTTCCTGGCATGCCTCCCGAGATTCAGGCCTTGTGTATTGCTCCCTTTGGCATGGAAGAAGGCACCGAAGTTGAGTTACCTAATGATGAGTTTGGTGTCATTGTTGGTGAACCAGTTCGTTTCCGTTTTTTTGGCTCTAAAACACGCAGAGAAGACAATGTGGGGACCCGTTTAGATTATTGGTCAGATGAAGAGCTAGAAGAACTAGATGAAATAGAAATCACCTTACCTCAAGAAAATCGTAAAGCAGGTGAAGTAATCCCCGTACATCTTTCGGTCGCCGTCACTGAAATAGGAACATTAGCATTACAAGCTATTTCCAACCAGGATGATAACCGCTGGAAAATTGAGTTTGATGTACGTTCCGGTGATGAGTAAGTAATCCAAACCTACCGTTCCCACACAATGTTGTGGGAACGGGAAATAATATTATTGTGAATAATAAATCAGCTCAGTATCATATAGGCATAGACTTAGGCACTACACATACCGTAGTTGCCTATGCTAAAACCCGGCAAAAAAACGCCACTATTCAAATTTTTGAAATACAACAGCTGGTTGCGCCTGGTGAAGTATCTACACAAAATTTATTACCCTCAGTTCGCTACCATCCGGCTGAAGGTGAGTTATCTGCCGCAGACATGGCCTACTCACCCTCCGGTGAAAAAGCAATAATTGGTACTGCCGCCCGGGTTTTAAGTGCAAAAACCCGGGGACGTTTTGTTAGCAGTGCAAAAAGCTGGTTATCTCACCCTTCTATTGATCATACCGCTGCCATTTTACCCTGGGGCAGTTCTGAAGATGTATTCAAAATTTCCCCGCTTGATGCCAGTGCCAGTTATTTAAAACATGTGCGTCAAGTCTGGAATCATCAGTTTCCGGACCAGCTCTTTGAACAACAAAATATCGTTATTACTGTTCCCGCTTCATTTGATGAAGCCGCTCGTTCATTAACATTAGAAGCTGCAAAGATAGCAGGCCTGCATCACATTCGACTGCTAGAGGAGCCTCAAGCTGTTTGTTACGACTGGTTACGCCGACATAACGACAATCTCAAAAATACACTGGATAACATTAAACTCCTGTTAGTATGCGATGTTGGCGGTGGTACCACTGATTTGACCCTGATCAAAATCGATCATGGTTTGGATGAGCCTCAATTATCACGTATAGGCGTGGGTGATCATCTAATGCTTGGTGGCGATAATATTGACTTGGCTCTTGCTCATCTGGTTGAATCACGTTTGACGACAGAGAATAAAAAACTATCGGCAGCTGATTTATCTCATTTACTCGAACAATGCCGTATAGTCAAAGAACGCTTGTTAGCGGACGATGCGCCTGAACAATTAAATGTCACTTTACTAGGCGGCGGGTCTAAATTAATCGGCGGTACACGTTCGGTAAATTTACACCGCGATGAAGTACAGAAAATCGCTTTAGATGGTTTTTTTCCGCTATCAAAACTTACTGATCTACCAGACAAAAAACGCAGTGGCGTCGTTGAATTTGGCCTGCCCTATGCTGCCGAACCAGCTATAAGCAAACATATTGCCGCTTTTTTAAATACCCATCGGCAAGCTACGCAAAGTGCATTAGCTAATGAAACTATTGTTCCAGATGCTCTGCTATTGAATGGTGGTGTATTTCGTAGCCAGCCAATTACGCAGCGCACGATTGACTTAATCAGCTCATGGCGTGGTGCACCGCCAGTACTGTTGGATAACCAGCATCCCGAACTGTCAGTTGCCTATGGTGCCGTAAGCTATAGTATTGCCCGTGAACATAAAAAAATCAAAATTGGAGGCGGTGCATCACGCAGTTACTTCTTGTTAATAGCTTCTGAACAAGAACAACAAGGCGTTTGCATCTTACCGCGTGGCAGTGAGGAAGGTAATGAAATTATTTTAACCGATCGCCAATTCTCTCTACGTCTGGGACAGCCCGTCAGTTTTCATTTAGTCTCATTAACAGGGGGACAGCAGTATAAAGCCGGAGATATTGTCACAATTAATGAAGACTTTCATCCCCTGCCCCCACTAGCAGTGGCATTTAACCAGCAAAACAGTGATAACAGCTCAGAAGTCACTGTACAATTATCAGTCACCTTATCCGAAGTAGGCACCCTACAAATCCAATGTGTTGCTATGCAAGATACTTTGCAACGCTGGGATGTACAATTTCAAATCAGAAAAAGCAAGGCCACTCTGCTCGCGAAAGAATTACCTGCCGGCTTTAGCAAAGCTGTCGAATTAATCGAAAGCATTTTCGGTTCAAAATCTAAAAATATTAACCCGAAATCAGTCAAAAGTTTACGTGCTGATTTAGAAAAATGCTTGGGCCTGCGTAGCGACTGGTCTAGTCATTTATTGCGTGAATTGTTTTCTGTGTTACTGGAAGCGCGTAAAAATCATCGCCGCTCAGCCAACCATGAGCGAGTCTGGCTAAGTTTAATCGGTTATTGTTTACGCCCTGGTTTTGGTTACCAATTGGATAATTGGCGTGTCGAGCAACTCTGGAAAAGCTATAGCAATCAAATTCAGTTTGTAAATGAAACCCAAAACTGGAGCGAATGGTGGACTTTATGGCGTCGTATTTCTGGAGGCTTAGATACAGAGGCACAAGAACTTATTTTTAACGACCTGGCTAAATATTTAAACCCCGCCTCGGCACGCCTGGGCAATACAGCCAAGCAAAGCAAACAACGGGGCTATGATGACATGGTGCGTCTTGCTGCAGTACTAGAGCGCTTACCCATAGAACAAAAAACACAATTAGGTGGGTGGTTATTAACACGCCTGCAAAAAGCCAGTGAACCAGCACAAACCTGGTGGGCTGTTGGTCGCATCGGTGCACGGGTACCTTTTCACGCAAGCATGCATTTTGTCGTGCCTAACGATACAGCATCAAAATGGCTAAAACAAATACTTGAAGTAGACTGGAAAAAAATACCGCAGGCAGGATTTGCTGCAACCTTAATTGCTCGTATGAGCGGCGATAGAACACGCGACATAGACGATGAACTTCGTGCAAAGGTCATTGAACAATTAAAAGCCAGTAAAGCCCCTGTTTCATGGATAGAAATGCTTGAATCAGTTAAGCAACTGGATGCTAGTGAGGAAAAACAGATATTTGGTGAGTCTTTGCCCCCGGGATTAACCTTAATTAGGAATTAAAAAAGGTCCTGCTGCAGCCATGTGTATGCATTTAGGCTCATTAGGCTATGAGCAGAAATTATCAAATCCAAAAACGTCTACATCACTGACAAGAAAAGTAATGAATTAGAAGTCATCATCAATAGCGTTTGCATATAATCTACAATAAACCCTCGCCTTCATCAAAGCCTGTTCTTTCTAAGCAATACAGGTGTAAAGCGCACAATAAAAGATTGATAAAATACTACCCAGATAATAACTGGAGTAACTGCTGGCAGTATCAATACACCGAACTGGTAACCCAGAGCAATGCAGTCCATTTGCCATGATGGCAATCTGATATTACCTATCAATTCCGGTGACATTTGTAAAAATAGCACTTTTGTCGATTCAAAACCAATCCCCCAGACTTGAATCAGCAGAAACAAAAACAGATTAATAAAGATAACACCCAAAGTCCTAAAAAAACTAAACGGTGAAGCCAAAGTAAGTGCCAATCCTAGAGGCAAACCATAGCTATATATTAACGGATTAACAGGAATCGGTAATTCTGCAACCATCCCTCTGGGTGTATTCTGTGCGGGTACTGTCACTTCAGCAATAACCTCTACCAAAGAACCGCTTTGCTCGATCCCGATTATCAGTTTTGGAAATACAGACTGTAACAAAGGTTCAGCTACGCTGATCACTATCCATGTTGTTAGATCGGCAAAATAATACCACCCCCAGTAGCACAAAGGTAAACATAGGAAAACCTTAATAATAAAAGCAGTCAAGGGATTAATTTGCATGGTCATTAGCCTCTACTTCCTGGGCAACCGGTAATAGCTTGAGCCACAATAAAAATATAATTAATACATCTAACATGATGAGTGCTTGCCAGATATACAAATGGGCCCATTCAAAAACATCTTTATTCCATTGACCAAGATAAAACAAAGAAATTATACGCACAATATTAAGCAGCTCCACAGCAAAAAAACCTGTTATTATTCCCCAGATTTTATATTTCCAGGGCGACGGGAATGCTAAGATAGCTGCGATTAACACTAAAATAGCTTCAACGCCATTACAGCCTGACTGTATAGACACTGAAAATCCTGAACCAACTTGCTGTAAGATAACGCCGTGTGAAATAACCTGGCCATCAAAAAACTTTACTATCCAAACACTAATATAAGCAATTATTTCAGTAAACGGAATAATGATATTCTGGTGCACCTTGTTAGATTGTACTATCCAGAACAGACAAATTTGTATGCCCAGAAAATATAAAAAAAACTTATACACGCATATAACCCCAAATAATTATTAAGAGAGAGTTGAAAATTTAAAGCCTGCTCTAAAGCAAAAAACTAAAGTATTTTTCTCGTCTGCTCCGGAGAGGGAAAATAGTTTGTGACGCTTTACGCCAAGTCGTGCAAAACTTTCCCAAATGAATTCCCGGATAGGAGCGTGGGAATTAGCAAATTTTAGTATCACCAGGATTATTTCACCCGATAGCGAAACTTTCAGCAATTGACAACATCAGTTTTTCCAACAATATCACAGGCAGTGTTGAAAAACGAGTCGATATTATCATGTTCGTATTCACCACCGCTGTTTGTAATACAACTCTAGTCTATATTTCGCATACGGAGATCGTTTAAGTTAGCCGTTAAAAAAAGCTGGTTAAACGGCTACTTCCAGGATCGGTTTGTTAAACTAACCGTGCCTATGCAAAAAAATAAAGATATGCTTTAAAGCGAAGATTTCAGAGACTATAACAGCGGACAGAAGCGCCTCTATTCTGTGAATTAGTGTCCATTCATAGGCCCAAGCTTAATAAATTTATGATTGCAAAAACTACAAAAGTACAGTTAATTAGTGAACATAATTAACTAGATTTCTGTGAATCCTTAGCCGTAAGTGCCAAAGCGACATATCCCCAGCCATGAAAAATCATATCGATAGCTATTAACAACCCGATAATCCACGTACCTGACATTGGCCACGCCGTCATAATCATACCGCCAAAAATTAAAGATAATAAACCACTGATTAATGAAATCCACCAGCCCTTTACCACCTTAAGCTGGAAAGCCATAGTAATCCGCATGATACCCACAGCCATAAAAACTGCAGCGATCATCATAGTAATAATTTCCGAGGCAACTAACGGATTACTTATGATAATGACACCGCCAATCACATAAGCAACAGCAACCAAGACATGCAGAATGATACTTTTCCATCCCCTGCACCCCAACGCTTGAATTAACTGGAATGCACCTCCAAATAGCATCAGAAAACCAAAAAACATCATACTGACCATAGTTAAGGCAAAGGTCATGCCTAAACCAATCGTCCCTAAAAGTATAAATGAAATTCCCAGCGCAAGCAGCCAACCCCATTTATCATGTAGCTCACCAAGTAGATTGCCAAAAATCAAGTCTTCCTGTGTCTGTGTATTCATAGTTTATTCCTCGTTATTATTATTTATAAAATTAGATCTTACACCACTCATAGCATACTCAAAAAAATATTTTACTTTGTTTTTCATTCAATGAAAGCAAAAAAAACACAAGTATAAAACTTCAAAACAATCACTTTTATTTCTTAGCCGGAAATAGTGCACCAAAATATCGATTAATGCGCTTAAAATCACCTAAATGCTATTAAGTAACTTCACAATGTTATCTATCACACTTATTCTTTTATTCAAATCTTGTTTTATAAAACCCAAAATCTGGGCATTCAACCCTTCTGGTAATTTATATCATTGACTTTATTGATAAATTTTCAAATTGATTTGCTGAGCTTGCTGAAACTGTTCAATTGCTATACTTCTATGGAGCAGTTGCTATTGGATAGAAAATTATTGATGCTACTCATTGCAATATAATCTGTAAAAATAAATAGTTGATTGAATCTGAAAAATCAGTTGTTCATGTTATCTAACTTAAGTCGATTGTTTTTCCAGGTTAAAATAACAGGCTAATAAGTGAGCCCTTTAGTCTTAATAGGCTGCGCATAAAAAAAGCGGGCTAAAAACCCGCTTTTCACAAATTACCTAAGTTAAGCAAGCCAGTTCAATAACTAAATTTCTCAGATAAATAAATTTCAAACGGTCAAGCTTAAATTTAGACGGCGATATTGGGTAAGAGAGAGCTACGCAACTCCCTCTTACCTGATAGGGTGTAGATAAAATACAAGTCATTCCGAAACAGCGTCAAGTGTTTTGTAATAGTACTGCGAAGCCAATACCGAGCTTGCGATGGCATGGCGAAGCGGTAAGGCGCAGGCCACCGCAAGCATGGCATCACGCAACTTTTCGCTACGGATACCGGACGGTCCCCGTCGCAGCTTTCACGAAAAATAGTGGCACGCTATTCAGGTATTTGTAGTTGTTCATACCATGCATCCATAGTGCCGGCATCCAGTAATCCTCCAAATCGTCCGCCGTAACCATAAAGGTGACCATTTAGAGTACCCATATATAGTCCAGTTTCTGGATAATAACGCGCATAATATCCTAGTATGCAGAAAGACTCTTCAGGACCAGGAAATAAGTCATAGTATTTAGTTTCTATCGCATCAAAAAGCGCATCAGTTCGCGCATCATATGCAAAATCAACATGCAACTTAATTTGATTATTATAGCCAGTTGTTAGATTATCTGGGTTAGTACAATCTGGTTTACCTGGCATTGCAATATAAAGACACATAGAACCATTTAAATTAACATAGATATTGTCTTTATCAAATGTCACTAATTTTGGATCCAGTCCATAAGGTGCAAAACTAGTTTCGACAGTAACATTAATTATATCAGGTAAGTTATCTTCGCTATCCTGAAAATGAAAGCCTTGTGGAGAGTCATATATATACTGATATGAAGAGTCACCAATTTCAGCAAGTTCGATAGAAAAATATGTCAATTCTATCGTTTGCTGGTTAAAATCTATATTCCAGTTGAAATAATCAACATCCTCAGTAGATACAAAAAAATCCAGTTCATCAGGGTAATAATAATCACTTGCGAAAACATCTTGTTCATTTCTGATTTCCTTCAATGAAGTAACATCATCAGAATTCCACAATTCAAATTTCACATTGACGTAATGTTCATCAAATGATCCATGCGCCAATGCAAATGGGGATGTTGCTATCCCTGCAAGCAATAATGAAGAAACTGTTAATGGCTTAAAGTTCATATTTTAATCCCCCTAAATAAATTATAACGTGGAGCTGTATTACCAAATTCTAAAAGGTTAATACTAAGTAAATACAATATGTTTCACTAATATACCGATTAGAGTATATAAAACCACCTAACTGCGATCAATAAACTAAACAATGTTATTTAACACACTCGTTATTTTGTTCGAATATTGTTGCTGAAACCCCAGGATATGTAGATTGAATCTCCCTGACTATTCAGATAATATACCTTATTTATAAATTTTCAAATTAATTTGCTGAGCTTGCTGAAACTGTTCAATTGCTATATTTCTAGGGGGCAGTTGCCACTGGATAGGAGATTTTTGATTATTCAGTAAATATTCATTCGCTCGGGAAAAAGGTTTCTGATCAAAAAAGCCTCGGTAAACAGAGAGAGGCGAAGGGTGAGGAGCTTTTATAACCAGATGTTTACTGGAATCAATAAAGCCTCCTTTTTTCTGTGCATAACTCCCCCAGAGCATAAACACGATATGTTCTGCATGTTCATTGAGCTTAGCTATCACTTTATCCGTAAACTGCTCCCACCCTTTTCCCTGGTGCGATGCCGCCTGGTTTTTTTCAACACTCAATACACTGTTTAACAACAATACACCTTGAAGGGCCCAGCTAACTAAACAGCCGTGCTCGGGGGCTGAAATGGATAGATCCGTACTTAATTCTTTAAATATATTGACCAGTGAAGGAGGTGGAGAAATTTCAGGCGCAACTGAAAAACAGAGTCCATGCGCTTGCCCGGGACCATGATATGGGTCTTGTCCTAGTATGACGACTTTAACATTAGCAAAGGGGGTTAAATTCAAGGCACTGAAATATTGGCTAGCTCGCGGATAAATAATTTTACCCTGGCGTTTTTCTTGTCTTAAAAATTCACCTAAGTCCTGCATATAATTCTCTGAGAATTCGTTTTGCAATAATTCCTTCCAGGATGCTTCCATCTTTACCTGGCTAGTGATTTCTGAATTGATACTACTCATTGCAATATAATCTGTAAAAATAAATAGTTGATTGAATCTGAAAAATCAGTTGTTCACGACATCTAACTTAAGTCGACTGTTTTTCCAGGTTAAAATGACAGGCTAATAAGTGAGCCCTTTTGTCTTAATAGGCTGCGCATAAAAAAAGCGGGCTAAAAACCCGCTTTTCATAAATCCTCTAAGTTAGTAAGCGAGTTCAATAAATCGTTACTTGCTGTTCTCGCTTAATTTTATTACATTTCCTGATGACCTTGCACTCCGGCATTGCCACTTAATTGTGTATCATCAGCATGTGCTTTAATTTCAGTTTCTGCATCAGGATCAGCTTTAATTGGTTCTTGCGGTTCTTCTTCTGGCTCATCTACAGGAGGAGCTATTTTTTCACCACTTAAAAGCTTATCAATCTGGAGTTTGTCGATTGTTTCCCAATCCATCAAAGCCTGAGCCATATTATGCAATACATCAATGTTATTATTTATAATGTCTTCAGCACGCTGATAGTTTCTATCGATAATGATTCGGATTTCATCATCGATAGTTTTTGCCATTTGTTCAGACATAGGCTTACTTTGCGCTCCCATATAGCCCTCACTGTCACCATAGTCCATAGGTCCCAGCTTGTCCGATAAACCCCATTTGGTGACCATATTTCGTGCAAGCTGTGTTGCACGTTCAATATCATTTGAAGCTCCAGTAGTTACTTTATTTTTACCATAGATTATTGCCTCGGCAATACGTCCACCGAACAGCCCTGAAATCTGGCTTTCGAGTTTATCTTTGCTGGCACTATATTGATCGCGCTCAGGTAAAAACATAGTAATACCTAAAGCACCACCACGCGGCATGATACTGACTTTATACACAGGATCATGTTCAGGTACATGCTGTCCAACAATCGCATGCCCCGCCTCATGATATGCAGTCATTAGAAGATCTTCTTTACGCATGACCATGGAGCGTTTTTCAGCGCCCATCAGTAATTTATCACGTGCTCGGTCTAAATCATTCATGGTAACCACACGCTTATTATTCCGTGCCGCTAACAAGGCTCCTTCATTAACCAGATTAGCTAATTCGGCGCCTGAAAAACCTGGTGTACCACGTGCTAAATCCTTGATATTGACATCTTCAGCCTGAGGCACTTTCTTGATGTGAACTTTTAAAATCTGCTCACGCCCTTTAATATCAGGCAAGCCTACATGAACTTCTCTATCAAAACGCCCTGGTCTTAATAAAGCCTTATCAAGGACATCAGCACGGTTAGTTGCAGCAATAACTATAATGCCTTCATTACCACTAAAACCATCCATTTCGACCAGCAGTTGATTTAAGGTTTGTTCTCGTTCATCATTACCGCCACCACCAGGCCCTGAACCACCCCGCTGACGACCCACTGCATCAATTTCATCAATAAAAATAATACAAGGTGCGCGCTTTTTAGCTTGTTCAAACATATCACGCACTCGTGATGCTCCAACCCCAACGAACATTTCTACAAAATCAGAACCCGAGATTGAGAAAAAAGGCACACCGGCTTCGCCAGCGATTGCTCTGGCTAATAATGTTTTACCTGTTCCAGGAGGTCCAACCAATAGCACGCCATGAGGAATTTTTCCCCCGACAAATTCATATTTCGATGGATCTTTCAGGAAATCAACCATTTCCACAACATCTTCTTTTGCTTCTTCTACACCGGCAACATCAGCAAAGCCGACTTTAATTTGATCTTCTTCTAATAATTTAGCACGACTTTTGCCCATACCCATCTGTCCACCACCACCGCCGCCAGCGCTTCCTCCCTGTTGTTTGCGGAAGAAATAAACCCAAACGGCAATCAATAACAACATAGGAGCCCAGGAAATAAAAATCTGCGTGAGCATAGATTGCTTTTCAGGTGTTACTACTTTAATTTTAACTCCGTACTCAATCAAGTCATCTATCAAGTGATTATCACCCGGATTATAAGTAACAAAAGGCTCACCGCTACGCAGTTTACCTTTTACCATTTCACCATTAATAGTCACTTCAGATACCGAACCATTACGTATGTTATCGATAAAATCTGAATATAAAATTGTATAATTTTTTTCATAACCAGGCTGCATTCTGCCCATTATGGTAAAAAAAATAGTACCGATCACAACAAACATTGCGACCCTCATAAGAATTTTCATCATTTTATTTCTCTATATTATAGCTATTATTTTTATTCTTAGATTTTGCTGTATTTTGCCTGCCTCTTAATGGTATAAAATAACACAAAGATAACAATCCATCATTTTTTATTAATTAAGGAATTATACTATGCCCATTTCATCCGACCTTGCTGAAGAACTTAATATTTTGGCACATTACAAGTTAACATCGATACAGGAAGGTATTAAAGTTCATCATACTGCCGCACCTGAGACTATTGCAGCAATAAACCGTCTACACGAAAAAAATTTAGTCACTCGGGATGATGGTGGCTATTTAACTGATTTAGGTATTGAAACCGCTGAACACGTACAAAAAGCATTAACTATCTTAACATCTAAATAAAATTAGCTTAATACTAATCATAGACTATATTAGCATATTGTTAATTAACAATTTAACATTTCCAGGAGGATATCTAAATTGAAATTTACTCCCAGCGCAATTAGAAAAAAAATGAAATACTCCATATTGGTTTTTTTCTGTACTTTTTTTATGGGCGGTTGCTCCTCCCTTTCACTGAGTACCGATTACGATAATTCAATTGATTTTTCAACTTTTAAAACCTACCGTTGGCATACGGAAAATGAACACAATACTGCCAGCTTAAAATATTTAAACAATATATTGGATCAACGAATCCGGTCAACTATAGATCAGGAACTGCAAATAAATCATTTCATTAAAAAAGAAGATGGGGCGGTTGATTTCTGGGTTAACTACAGTGTCGTTATTGAAGATAAAACAGATATCCGTACCTATAATAACTATAACGGTTTATACCCAGGATACAGCTATAGAGCAGGCTATGGATACTATGGCAGAGGAATTGGCGCTGCATATGGCGTTGGCTCTGAAACTCAGATTACTCAATATAAACAAGGTACACTTATCATCGATATTATTAGCCCAAAAACAGATCAGCTAATTTGGCGCGGCGCTGCCGACGGCCGATTACCTAAAAATGCCAATAGAGAAGAAAGTGACAAACTTGTTCATCAATATGTAACTAAAATTCTATCTAATTTCCCACCAAAGGAATAATAACTGTTTGCTTGAGTGCCGCTACGCTAGCTGCGGCACTCAAAACGGCTATTTCAATGGTAAACCCGCTTTTTTCCAATCAGGAAAACCACCCCGATAATAATATACTTTTGTCCACCCCCATGCTACGGCCTTTTCACTGGCCACCGCGCTACGCTGGCACATATCACCATTACAATAAAAAACTACCGGTTGATTTTTTTTGACCACAGCCAGCAAAGAATCTTCTGTTAAATCCAGTTCTAAATCAAGAAGTACTGCCCCCTGAATATGACTGCTTTGATAGTCTGTTACTCTACGTACATCAATAAAAGTGACTCCCTGTTTCATCAGTTTTTTTGCACGTTCAGTGCTAATAGTTATAGCTCCTTCAACTTGTTTGGGCGCCGGTGCTTTAGCTGCAACACTCTCGGCCATAAACAATACTGCCAACAACATAAATAATGAATGTAATTTCATCAATAACTCCTATAACGAATGATTTTGTATTTATTGTTTTAACATACAAAACGCTACTATAAAATAATTATTCGCAATAGCAGCAATTCTCAGTTTGGTTTTTTCATATTTCTGGCACCGGAATGTCTAGCTCTCCCAGCATAAATTCCATTAATTACTGCCAACTATCAAAAACCATGTAACGGGTGAGAGCTCTTAAATCATCAAAAAATGGGCTCTTCCCGATTTCGCGGGGTGACCACAACATATAGTGTTAAGCATATCCGAATAAACGTCGGCCTTCGACATCAAGCCAAATATGCTGAAATAAACGCCCTATATCATAAATGCCATAGCAACGTCTTTTGATCACCTTAATTTTGTTATTCAGTCCTTCTACAAAACCACTGGTTTCACGGCGAAGAAAATAATTAGTGATTTCATGCTGCCAGTTTTGTAAGGTCACTATAAATGAGTTGAAACAGTCCAACTTCAGATTTCTAACCTGCTCGACCCATGAATTTAGCTCAGCTTCTGCCTGACTTTTACTTAAAGGTCGGTTAAAAATACCCGTCAATGCTTCCCGATAAATATAAATTTGCTTAAGCTCTGGCGCATAATTAAAGAGTTGTATTAATTTAATTTGTTGCTCTTCATTCAAGTCCCAGAGTGATTTTCGGAATAACCACATCACGCCTTTCAGTTGGGCATAATCCTCACTAGAAAGCGTCTTTTTCAGTGTTTTCATCTCTTTTATTCTTGCGTTGTCTGCACAGGCTCGATAGCTTTTGGTCACATGGAATCGATCAACCACAACCTCAACGCCATGAAGTTCCTCATACACTGCATTACTGTAGCCGTCATACATATCAACGCAGGCACGTTGTATTGTTCTTTTAATTTCCACGGGAATGCTTTGTAGAAATATTTTTACTGTTTCCTTTTTGCGATTTGGCAATACGGCCAAAATGCATTTTTCTCCGCCTTCATTGATCCCTGAAATGATAACAACAAAATCTTTATGTCCTTTTTTTAACGCAATCTCATCAAGTCCAAGTAATGGCAGGCTTTTTATTGTCTCCCAATCCACTTCTTGACGAATATAACGATTAATAATGCCTTCAACAGCCGCTTCATTAATGCCACGTTTGATACTGATGTCGGTTATTGTGCTATTGATTAGGTCGCGCAATATCCACTGTTCATAGGCTTTAGTATGTGGGCTTTTTTGATCATACCAACTACAGCGCTGAGTGGTTGTCGGGCCTTGATCACAATAAGGGCATTGGTAACGCTTCGGTTTGATCTTAATCCAGACGGACTGTTCAAAGATCGGTAAATGGCGTAACGTAATTTCTTTGCCATAGCCATAAAACTTATCGATAGGCTGATGGCATTGCCGACAAGTTGTGCCTTTGCATGTACTTTGGACTTTAATAATAATTCCTTTTTTAGACTCAGTATCAAATGCCTCTATTTGCACATCGGGTAAATCCAAAGGAATTTGTAACAATATCGGGTTCATTTATTTAAAGTTTGCCGTCTAAAAAGATGGCTATCATACCCAGCCTGCACCTAAATAATCAAATAGCAATATACTACATATAGTGACTACCCCGCGAAGTCGGGAAGAGCCAAAAAATGTTTTCCTGCTCGCCAAGCTATCTCGTATTAGCGCGTAACATTGATCAAACCACTCAAGCACCGTATGAACTAAAAAGGCAAGAATATTCAGGCTTGCCAATAATGAGGATAGATGTTTTTTGCCATGCCCAAAGTTATGTTTGAAATTATAATCTTTTGTTTTTAATGTGTTATTGTTTTCATTTTCGATTTTCCATCTGGTACGGCCAGCTTCAATAATCTATTTGATATTTTTTCTATCCAGCAGGTAATCTGTTGCAAAAGAATTACGGTAAATGACGTTGTTCTCTTTATCCGTGATCGTTAACTCACACCAAGTAACTAATAAGGCATCATCCGTATTACGTAAAGGAACTTGATTGACAAATCGGTACTGCTTTCTGAGTTTTTTCTTTCTTGTCCATTCATTGATAATCACTGACCCAACTTCACCGAGTCGACCGAAATCATCAACCCACTCGTAAAGCGTCTTATGCGAGTCTGGCTTGCAAACCAGGATAAAGTGCTTGTTCATTTGAATGAGTTGTTCACAGAAAGGTTGCTTGCAATATAAATCATCCCCTAAAAATGTCGTATTATCAGGCAATCCATCAGCCTCTTTTTTTAGCCAGCGCTTTGAAGCAGCCAATTCATAATCCTGTTTTTCACTGCCGTCTTGTGGCGTGACAAATTCAGGGTCCAAGGGAATAACAGAGGATTGCTTGGGCGAAACGATAACGGGAGTCACGGCAACATGCGAGTAATGTGTTTTCCCATTTTTTAGATCTTTGTAGTGGTCAAGTAAATTCGTACATAACGATCGGTTTTTTAAGCGGCTTCTTTCTCCGCTTGGATTGGGGTTAAATAATTGTTATAACTATGTACACGGAAACTATTGTAATACTTGATGTATTGCATAATATCTTTCTCTGCCTGTTCATAAGATGAATAAAAAGTCTTAGGCATCCATTCAGATTTAAAGCTTCTAAAACAACGCTCCATCGGTGCATTATCCCAACAGTTACCACGCCGACTCATGCTTTGCTTGATCTCATATTCCGACAATTGCTGCTGGAATACCTTACTGGTGTAATGGCACCCCTGATCAGAATGAAACATCAAGTTCTTGGGCTCTCCTCTAGCCGCATAAGCTAATTTTAACGCTCGTGTAGTCAATACTGAGTCAGGACTAGTTGAGCAAGCCCACCCCACGATACGGCGCGCATTTAAATCAATCACCAATGCTAAATATATCCAGCCTGTACCCGACCAAATATAGGTGACATCACCACACCAAACTTGATTAGCCAGTTCGGTAGAAAATTCACGGTTTAAGTGGTTATCCGCTATGTTTGATGGCTTTTCAGCCACCTTGTAACGATGTGCGCCTGGCTGTTTACTTGTCAGCTCCGCTTCTTGCATTAAACTCCGTGTTTTGAAGCGTCCAACAGATTCACCTTGCTGTTTTAATTGAGCAGAAAGGGTACGACTCCCCGCTGAACTGCGGCTCGCTTCATGTAACGCAATAACCTTGGATTTTAACCTGTCTCGCTCAGGATCTGCCTTGTTTGCATGCTTACGGTGGTAGTTGTAACTACTACGACTCATCTCAAATGTTTGCAATAATTCGCATTGTTTGTATTGCTCTCTTAACTCATCAATTAGCATTAAAATTGATACACGTCCGATATTAAGAGAGCTGAAGCCTTTTTTAAAATCTCTTTCTCCCTCTTTAGTTTCTTTATCTGACTTTCCAAATCTTGAATCTTTTGCTGATCAGAAGTAATCGCTCGGCTTCCTTTTGGCGTAACACCATGACGCTCTTCTTTTAATTGAGTGACCCAACGGCGCATTGCTGTAGTACCAACGCCCATAGCTTCGCAAGCATCATTTATGGAATATGCCTGATCTAATACCAGACTGGCCGCTTCATGTTTAAATTCTGTTGTATAACTTTTTCGTTTACTCATTGGTCTGCATCTTTGATTAAGGGGTTATTATAAACTCCTATCGTTTAGTACAGGATTATTAGACCACTACAAAGACATTCAGGGAGGTAGCTTTGGTAAAAGCCTTATTGCCTTTATTCTCTATCAATACCATCACCAACATGTCACACAGCCATTACTACTGGAACAAATTCGTGATTTAGGCGTCGATATTTCGAGCGGTAAGCTCAGTTATATACTAACAGAAGATCTGGACGATTTTCATGCCGAAAAAGATGAATTACTGAAGACGGGATTATCCGTTTCTAAATATATTCATACAGATGATACTGGCGCACGGCATAAAGGGCAAAATGGCTATTGCACACATATTGGCAATGATTTTTTTGCCTGGTTCAGTAGTACAGAAAGTAAAAGCAGAATCAATTTTTTAAACTGTCTATCACAAGGCAAAACAACGCTTTATACATTGAACACAGGTGCCATTGAATACATGGCACAAAATAAGCTGTCTGTTGTAATCTTGGCGACACTGGAAAATATCAGTGTCTGCATTAACACGGCACCTGACTGGTGCGAATGGCTGGATCAGCAAGGCATCGTTAAACCTCGGCACAGAAAAATAGTCACGGAAGGTGCTTTGATGGGAGGGCTGCTAGACCAAGGCATTTCCTCTGACTTTTCAATTATCAGTGATGATGCAGGGCAGTTTAACGTCTTTGATCATGCCTTGTGCTGGATCCATGCCGAACGAGTGATTAATCGCCTGATTCCTTTAAATGACAGCCATACCAAGGCAGTAGATGACGCACGCGACCAGCTTTGGTCGATTTACCATGACCTGAAAGCTTATAAACTTAATCCTGTTACCGAACAGGCGAGCAGTATCAGGCAGCGCTTTCAAATCCTATGCAGTACCAAAACCTGTTACGAAACGCTTAACCAGGCCCTCGGGCGAATGGGGAAAAATCAACATGAACTCCTCCGTGTACTCGACAAACCCTACCTCCCACTTCATAACAATTTAAGCGAACGGGATATAAGGGATTACGTCAAGAAACGAAAAATCAGCGGGAGTACACGAAGTGATGCAGGGCGGAAAGCCCGTGATACTTTTGCCAGTCTCAAGAAGACCTGCCGAAAGCACGGCATGTCATTTTGGGGTTATTTAAAAAGTCGCTTACTGAAGTTAGAAGGGATTCCTCCGTTATCGGAAGTCATTCGTGCGGCCGCTGCCAGTGGATAATGAGAAGTTACGCGCATTACTTTTACCGCGTTCTTTTTCCATCATTTTTTGGTACTCTAAAAAGGATGGAGATTGCATAAAGAAGACTGAAAATGCACTGAGAGCAGCATCTGACATGTCGTATTTCTGATAAACTCCATCACCACTTCGCGCATCGGGAAAAGTCGTAAAGGTTTATTTGATCTGGTCAATTAAACTTTTTTGCGTGAATATTGAAATTTCTGTTGTTGTCACTTATCAGTGCATTTTAAGGTAATAGTTTTTATCAATTTTACCACTTAGGAACGCGGATTAAATAATACCCGAAACCAACCTCTAATAAATTTTGGCAATAACCAATGGACCGGGTATCCTATTTAGCCATGATGATACAAGCTTACTCCCCAAAAATAGAATCCCAAATACTCAATTTTTATAATAGCCTATCAGAAAAAGATCGTCGCCGTTTTGCAGCAATTGAGGCAATATTGTGGGGTATGGTGGGGTCACTTATATCCGTTCTATTTTGCAATGTGGCGACCGAACAATTACACGAGGATTACAGGAGTTAAATGCAGAACTTTCTAATGACAGTACACGCATTCGCCAATCAGGCGCAGGTCGTAAACTTATTCTGGACACAACAAAAGGATTGGAGGATGCATTTTTAGAGGTCATAAAAGAGCATACGGCAGGCTCTCCCATGAATGAAACAATCAAATGGACAAATTTGTCACGTCCCGAAATTTCTGAAAATATCATGCAAAAAGGGTATGCAGTGAGCGTTACAGTCGTTGATCAACTCCTTAAAAAACATAATTTTCAGCCTCGCCAAGCCTTTAAGGTCGAAGCCGGAAAAAAAATATTCCTCACCGTGACGAGCAATTTAAAAATATTACTCAACTTAAACAAGATTACACAGAAAAAGGATTACCTGTATTAAGCATGGACGTAAAAAAAGAATTGATAGGTAATTTTTATCGTGCAGGGCAGCTATATACTCAAGATGTGATTCGCGTAAACGATCATGATTTTCCATCACTGGCAGAAGGTAAAGTCACTCCGCATGACCTATATGACATCAATCAAAACATTGGATATATCAGGCTCGGGACCAGCCATGATACATCTGAGTTTGCGGCAGAATGTATTCTTCGCCTATGGTGGTTGGAATATGGAAGATATGAATACCTTGGAGTAAAGTCGCTATTATTGTTGTGTGATTGTGGAGGGAGCAACAATGCACGTTATTACTTGTTTAAAGAATAGCTACAAAAATTATCCGATGAACTTAATCTTGAGATTCGTATTGCACATTACCCACCGTATACATCCAAGTACAATCCAATTGAACACCTCTTGTTTCCTCCTATTACAAGAGCATGCCAGGGTGTCATTTTTAAAAGTGTCGAAATAGTCAACGACTTGATTGCTAAAACCAAGACCTCTACGGGACTAAAAGTGGTAACCAATATCCTTAATAAAATTTTTTAAACGGGTCGTAAAGTAGCCAATGATTTCAAGGATAATATGCGGATTCAATTTAATGAGCTCCTGCCTCAGTGGAACTATACAGCCGTTCCTGCCAGCTCGGTAGTTTCGGGTTTAATTAAATCCTGAGTCCTTAATCCTAAATTGAGAATTGCTGCCGTTTTAAATCATGGCTAGACCGCTTACATGGAGTAGCTACCAAGTATTTACCTAATTATTTGGCTTGGTGCAGAATTATGGATCGGAACCACAATCTAACCCCTGAGCAATTGTTACATTCTGCTCTGGGTGACTTTCAATATTTAACGGTGACATAGCCTTACATAATGTCAAAAAAAGTTCAGAAATCACTAATCGACAAACTCAGTCCAGCGACAACGCTCTTTCACTAGTTCTGACATATTTTTTGTTCCAATTCCTTTAGCAATCAACGCAACAACTCGATCATCACTGTCATAGCCTGTATGTGCCGTTAAAGGGTTAGCAAAGCTTCCCATACCAAACATATCAATGACAGGAGCGACATTAATATTAATATTGGTGACTTCCGCACATAAGCGTGAATCCAAATGACTTTGCACAAATTGCTGGGGAATAGCGTAGCTTAATAAATCATTAGGATCACTAAAAGCCATAATAGAGGTTTTATCAACCAACCTTTGTTCATAATGCTCACTGCCCGGGATACAGTACTGATCTTTTTGATTAATTACTTCTGGCGGCTTTTGCCCCATCTCTAACAAAGGTAGTTGATTTGACATCAAATAAAAAGGAATCTGTTTCCGCTGGAAACCTTTAATAAATTGAGACTCTATACTCGTAGGATCACCATTGGCTACTTTAGAAACGCGATTTGCAATACTTTGCATACCATCCATAACAATACGACTGCCTAAACTATGTGAGACAATTGCATATTCATCATCAGGCAGATACTTAATGGCTTGTTTATTAATGACGCAGTTATCATTACTGGTTTCTGGTAAATCCCCCCAATTCCGTCCAACCATCCAACAAAATGCCTTTCTGAATGAAGCCAGCATTTCATCATGACTTTTACCTTGATAAATCATTGGGTCAGGACTGGTATCATTGGAAAACTGTTTTAACATTTGATTCACTTCAGCACGATCATAGGAATATTCGCCTGAGGTATCATATTTAATCTTTTCTTTTTCTGGATTAGTGATCGCTGACCAAGTCAATTCATAAAAAAGCATTTCCTGACTTTGGTCCTCATTCAATAAGCGTCTTACTCTTAATATTCCTAATTTTGTATCTGGAAACTCAGTATCCACTAAATTAATTTCCTTATAACGGCTACTTTTTACCGTTAAATTTAATTCAGCCGCTAATTTTTCCTGAAATTGCGTACTATAGCCTGGTACATGCGTTCCGACACCATGTACCATCAATACTTTCACCGTATCTCCCGGCATCTCAAGACTATTTTGCATACCCGGAAAACTTTTTCCATTAATTTTACAGGCCCGCACATCCTCTTGCTCTTGCTTCTTTAAAACAGCTGTAGCAATCCCCTCACCAAAACTTGCGCAGCCTGAAATAGTCAGGCTTATTGAAAATAAGATTAGTTTTTTCATTGTTTAGGTCTCATGTTGGAAGCGCTGCGCATTGGCAGGTAATTTATTAAAAATTATGTGTTTAGGCAGGCAGTATTTTTCCGGATAATATACACCGCCTAAATACAAGCCATGTGGAGGTGCAGTGACCCCTCCGATCTGTCTATTTTTACATGTTAGTAATTCTTGTGTCCATTGTATAGGCTTATCACCGGAACCTATGGACATTAAAACACCGGCAATATTACGTACCATATGATGTAAAAATGCATTAGCGGATATATCCATAATCACTTGCTCATCCTGTCGATAAACTTCAACAAAATGCATCAGGCGCATAGGACTCACTGATTGACACTTAAGGGCTCTAAATGAAGTGAAATCATGGGTTCCTACTAATGCCTGAGCCGCTTGATGCATTCGCTCTGCATCGAGGTGGTGCTGACACCAGGTGACGCGATCGCGTTGCAAGGCTGACCTAGTCGGTCGATTAAGAATAATATAACGGTAAAATCTTGCTATAGCACTGTAACGTGCATGAAAATCGTCCACTGCTGCTCGCACCCAGATCACACGTACATCATCTGGCAAGTTGGCATTAATCCCTAATAACCAGGAACGATGACTGCGTTCTGCATGGGTATCAAAATGCACTACCTGCTCTAAAGCATGTACGCCTGTGTCGGTACGGCCCGTACAAATTATTGTTACTGCATGATCGGCAACTTTGGATGCGGCATGCTGCACAGCATCCTGCACTGTCCGCAAACCGCCTTCCTGCCATTGCCAGCCAAAAAAGGCACTGCCATCATACTCCACCCCTAAAACAATACGCTGCATCTTGATCTGGTATTATTTTGCAGCGGGTAAGCTTGGTTGATTCTTGTGTTCAACAAGCACATGTACATAGTGGTTTGCTTCCGCTATGGATCTTTCCATGGCCTGTATTAATTGAGAAATATCAAAACAAATTTCTGAAAATTCCTGCTGCAAGGCGGCAATAGCATTAGCGTTAAGATTGTGCTTTAAAAACAGTACCTGATCTCTGAAAGCACCTAAGACAGGCTGTATTTTTTGTTCAGCTTTTAACATTGCTTTGATTAATCGTGAGTAATGTTGTTTGGATAATTTTAATTGCTGCCTGCTCTGTCCGCGTAAAGATCGATTAGTATATAAATTTAATTCTGCTTCCCATTCCTTGAATAATGCATCACTTACTTCCTCAATAGCTTGAATTTTGTTGTTTACAATTTCCGAGCGCATATTACAAAAATCAAATTGTTGCTTTAATAGTTTATATTTATCTTCCAGACTACCTGACTTAACATTAACCACTGATTTAAAACGCTCTAAGGCATCTAAAAATTGTACTTTTGTTTCTTGCAGACTTTCACTGGCATCTTCTACGCGTATTACGACAAGATCACGTTTATGCTGACCAAAAGATTCCTTGGTACGGTAATAAACATGCTGAAAATTATAGGCCACAAAACGCGAGAGTAATTTAACAGATCGCTCCGTTAAGCCTCTAAATGAAAATAAAGAACGGGAATGAGTATATTTAGACATGCTTTTTTAAGCTAGCGGAAAAATTAGATATTTGGTGATACGAAATACATTCTATAGTTAGAGTATGCTTGCGCACGAAGTCGACAAACGCATCATCGATTATACCGAAAGTAGATAAATGTTGTAACGTACTATTAGCTGAAAAGTCAGCCGATTTAACCAAAATTAAATGATCTATAGCTAACTGTACGGCTAACCAGGCTGCAAGGGTGTCAGAAGTGATATCCCAGTTTGCTGGAATACCTGCAGCATCTAATTCACTGCTCAAAGGTGACCAGATTACCACATTCTGCTGCATGCTAGATCGAATCATTTCAACATTGTTTACAATAACTAAATCAGCACATAATCCTTGAAACAATAAAGCCATTTGCTGCATCGCCAGGATTGCCATATAGTGTGCAGTCCTGTCATTATACTGCCATTGTTGTTGCGTTATGCGCACTTGATCAGCAAATACCCCCCCACCAGGAACAATAACAACCTGCCCTTTACCATGTTGTTTCGCTAGTTGCAGAAATTGAGCAAGTTCTGTATGCGACAATAAACTGCCGCCTAATTTTACCACGATCATGAGACTTGCATTTGTTGCAGCAGATTTAATAAGACAGCGGCTTTATCAAAACTTTCCTGATATTCTGCTTCAACTTCTGAATCATTCACGATGCCGCCACCAGCCCAAAAGCGTATAGTATTGTCTGAGTGCACTAAAGTACGGATAGTGATATTGCTATCCATATTGCCATCAAATCCAATATAAGCAATAGAGCCACAATAAATACCACGCCGATGCGGCTCTAGCTCCTCAATAATTTCCATAGCTCGAATTTTCGGCGCTCCAGTGATAGACCCACCCGGAAAACAGCTGCGTAATAAATCCAGTGCATGGCTATTTGCGGCTAACTGGCCAGAAATAGTACTCACTAAATGATGCACTGTCGCATAACTTTCCAGAGCAAATAATTTAGGTACTTTAACTGAACCAGGTAGGCAGTTTTTGCTGATATCATTGCGTAATAAGTCAACAATCATGACATTCTCGGCACGATCTTTAGGACTGATTAGCAAATCTTCAATTTGCTGTTGATTGGCTAATACATTTTCTTTTCGCGGGCGGGTGCCTTTAATAGGCTTTGTCTCTACCTTGCCAGCGGAAACTTTTAAAAATCGTTCCGGAGATGAACTCAATAGCTGCACACCAGGGACATTTAAATAAGCACTAAAAGGAGCCGAGTTTATTTGTCGTAATTGGCAATAAGCATCCCATGGGTCGCCCTGGCATGTAGTTACAAACCGTTGTGCCAAATTTACCTGATAACAATCCCCTTCTTTTAAATAATTTTTAATTTTAGCAAATGCCTGCTTATAACTTTCCATAGTCATATTCGATTGAATCTCGCCAGTGACCTGAAAATTCAGTATAGTTCGTTCTTCAGGGTACTGGCTAAACTGCTGTATTAAGGCTTGCCAATGCTCTGTACTATCAGCGCTTCCAACTAAATAACTTCGTTTTTGCCGGTGATCAACCACTACGGCCCATTGGTAGATTCCAATAGCCATATCCGGCGTATGTTCGGCATCTTGTGCAATTTCAGGTAGTGTTTCTAAATTCCTTGCTAAATCATAGGCAAAGTAGCCGATTGCCCCACCATTGAAAGGAACTTCGGGAAATGCTTGCTGCAAAGGTAATTGTTGCTTAACCAGGGTAAAAGGGTCTAGTTTCGATATACTGCTTTTCCCTGCTTTGGTTATCAGGGTTTGTTTGCCTTTTGTAAGTAAGGTGCAGACAGGCTGGGTTGCAAAAATATCATAACGCCCCTGGCGTTTTTCTGCTGAACCGCTATCTAAAAAAACAGCCCATTCTTGATCTGCTACACTGGAAAATAATCGTGTACTATCTGATAAATAAGGTAAAGCATAAAGCTGGGAATTTGAACAGGGCGTAGACATTAATTGAATTAGACAGATTTCATAGGAGTGACTGAGCGATAAACCATGGTTTGATCGTTACATCATAAGCTACAGAGCATTACGTATAGCTAATATTTTGATTAATATTGCCAATCTTAACAAATATTACTTTTACAAGCACCCTCTATAGCTAAATAAGCTACCGCAACTGCCGGAGCACAATCGGCAATCTGCATGGCTGTTTTTTGTGCAGTGGTAAGAAATAGTGTATTAAAGTCGCGGTATTCAATACCCAGTCTAGACGCAATTTCCCGGGCTAAAAAACGCCCAACGCCGGCGCCAATAATCCGTTTGTTAATAGTATGATCTGTACGTAGTAATTGTTGTTCACAGGCTGACTGTATTCTGCAAAGCTGTTGCTCTCGAATAGCATAAGCCAGTTGCAGCCATTGCGCTGCTGGAAAATCTTCTACATCACAGCCAACCATACGCGCTAAACGCCGAGTACTAGCCTGCACTGTTTTAGCATGACCATCAGCAGTATCACTTTGGTCATGTCGCTCATCAAGTTCATTTGTCAGCCTGTATACATCAGCCATGGTTGCAAAATATTCACTCATGACGCCGACTTCTTTGCCCGCAAAATAAACTGATTGGGTAACAGCCATTACTGCAGTTCTTACAATTCCTGTATAGACTAACTCACCAGAACTTAAACGTTGAAAATCTGTATAGCCTAAAACATCAAGCTGCTTGTTATGAAATAACAATATATCTGTCGTGGTACTCCCAATATCGACCAAGAGCCCCTGCTCTTGTTGCCGGGCCGCATAGGTAGCACTCGCTAGCCAGTTAGCAGAAGCTATCTTATCAATGTATTCTGGTGTGACTTGTTGTGCAGAAATAAAACCCAACTGTCCTGCATAAACTAGCAGTGTTTGCTGTTTCAATACCTGCTGAGTAAGGTCGATTATTTTAGCAACACCCTCTGCTCTATTGGAAAATAAATCAACTAATTCCCCGGACATTGTGATTACATGCAGGGTTAGTTGATGCGGTACTCTAGCAAGAATATTTGTCAGTGCATATTCTAATTTTTCCAGACCCTGCCACAAAGGACATGGCTCCTGATAAACGGCCATTACCTGACCCTCCGCGCTGAGCCAGGAGGCCTTCAGGTGGGCACCACCTATATCCCAACCGACAATATCGGTTGGTGCTATATCAGCTTGCATCTGCATTTCCTTGATCAATACTCACTAGCACTTGCTGGCTTCTAATTTTATTCAGTAGCGGGGGCTTGCCAGATAAATTTAAAACCAGTTCTGCGACATTAACCCCTAAAGCTTCATTAATGCCCGCATAAGAAGTGGTTAAGCGTGGGTTTATTTCTAAAATCAAGTTTTCGCCTGTTTCCGTTTCTATAAAATCTATACCCACATAGCCAAATAATTGTGGAATTGCTGTCGCTATCTGCTGACAAAGTAATTGATAGCATTGATTATTTTTGTTGTTAATATTTACTGTACAAGCAGATAATATAATTTGCTGTTGTTCACTATGGGTATGCTGCTCATTACAACAAATAAAATAGGCTTTTCTCTGGTAAAACAGGCAAGATAAACTGAGTGATTTACCCGATATATAAGGCTGAATAATATAGGACTTTTCAGCTAGCAGTCTAGGTACAACGTTTTGCCAGTCATCAGAGGAATGTATTTGATAAACTTGATCACAACCCGCCGAATCGTTTGATTTAATGACCCAGCTTCCTTGTCGTTGTGCTTGTGAAGAATCATATAAACAACTAGATACACAAGCTATACCAGCATTTTGTAATAATTTTGTGGTCATTAACTTATCTTGGCATATTTCCACGGCCTGGTGTGCGGAAGTATATAAAAATTTTCCTTGTTTACCGAAAAACCGGCACCATTGCGCAAGAATGCCATCTGTTTCAGGCGCAATTAACCAGACGGCATCGTATTCAGATTGCCTTCTGAAGAGCAACGTTTGTAAGCCCTCTTCCTGACTCATCATTACATATTCAATACCTGCCGCTTGGTTTTCAAGGTTTAAATCAAGTCGCTGATCCTGTAACACCAATAAATTCAAATCTGCTATTGTGCATAAATCGTCAATTAGAGCATTGCGCATTAAATACCCTTCCTGCAATAATGATGCGGGTAAGGGTTGGTTTATAAAGCCCCCGCCCGTAATAAATTCAAAAACCAATAAACGCATAATGCAAATTATTCCTGTCATTGATATAAAAGCTGGCCAGGTCGTACTTGCCAGACAAGGCCAAAGACACAACTATCAACCACTCTCGACTCCACTTTGCCGCTCCAGTCAAATAGACGATGTACTTGATGCTTATTTAAATGTCTCTTCATTTACCAGCATCTATATTGCTGACCTTGATGCATTAATGAATGCTGGCAATAATCACGCCTTAATCAATTCACTATTCAGCCGTTACCCTTATTTAAACTTTATTATTGATAGCGGCTCGGCTAAGCCGCTTTACAGGCCCCCACATACACAACAATTTACGCCTGTTATTGCTACGGAATCAATAGTAAAACAGGATTTAGCTAAATTAAAACAAGACTCAGATAACTTCATCCTATCCCTTGATTTTTCAGCTCAGGACACGCAAATGGGCGAACGTCATTTGTATAAATCACCAGATTTATGGCCTAAACGACTAATTCTTATGACCCTGGGGCTAGTAGGGAAAAATAGTGGTCCTGACTTGATCAAATTAGCAGACTATCATCATAACTACCCAGAGCATGATTTTATTGCTGCCGGAGGGGTTCGCCATGTAAAAGATTTATTGCAACTCAAAAAGATCGGTATCGAAATAGCCCTGGTTGCCAGTGCATTACATAATAGAAGTCTGACAAGCCGTGATATCGAGCAACTAAATTAAACTGTATAAATTGTGATATGCCAACCAAGGAATGAGTATTTATTAACTTCGACATTTGATAAGGAATGCAATAGCTTTAACTATTGCTGTGCATGACGAAAAAAGCTAAAGCTTTTTTACTCCTACTCACAAGTTATTAACGCCTCATTCCTAAGTATTGCTTTTTCCTAGTGACTGAATCATCCGTTGCTCTACTCTTAGTAAGTCTTCTTCCGTATCAACACCAGCCTCTGGTGCCGTACTGACTTTTGCGACTAATATTTTCTCCCCTTCCCAGAGAATTCTTAATTGCTCAAGCATCTCTATTTTTTCTAGTATGGAGGTTTCCCACTGCACATAGCGTTGTAAAAAGCCAACTCGATAAGCATACATACCTATATGTCTTAAATAAGTATTTTTTCTAATTAATACATTATCTAGTTGCTGGAATTCTTTTCGATCCCAAGGAATAGCAGCTCGGCTAAAATAAAGCGCGTAGTGATATTTATCTACCACGACCTTAACCGCATTGGGGTTAAATATTTCTTCAGCTAATAATACTTCAGCAGCTAAAGTTGCAACCTCAGCAGTATTTTGTTGGGCTAGAGAGTTAGCTGCCAAAGAAATATATTCAGCAGGAATAAGTGGTTCATCGCCCTGCAAATTAACAATAATATCCTCTGTATTCCATTGATAAACTGCAGCAACTTCAGCCAATCTCTCTGTGCCGCTATTATGCTGGTCACTCGTCATTAGCGCATCAAAACCGTAGTTTTTTACTGCATCCAATATTCTTACATCATCAGTTGCAACAACTATCTCTGCTGCTCCAGCTGCTTTAGCCCGGTCACAGACATGCAGAATCATCGCTTTTCCGGCGATATTTATTAAGGGTTTTCCTGGTAATCTGGAAGATCCATATCTTGCAGGAATAACGACCTTAAATTCACTATTCATTACAATTGTTCAATTTCTTCACGACTTAAAGTTCTTGCTTCGTCTTCAAGCATAACCGGAATATCATCTCTTATCGGAAAAGCAAGACGGTCTGCTTTACAAATAAGTTCCTGTGCATTCTTGTCGTAAATTAACGGGCTTTTACAAATCGGGCAAGCCAGAATTTCTAATAATTTATTATCCATTACATTCTCATAGTATTTTACTGATAGGGATATTTTACTCTATCTTAGTGAATTTCCATGAAACTATTCACAAATATTATATTTTTATTAGCACTCTTGCTTATTGAGTGCTAAAATCTGTCCATGTTTAATTATTGGAGTCTTTCATGCCTAATTCATTAGCCTTACCTATTACTTTAACAGCTAAGAACTTTGATTCTTATCTAAACGTGATTGGTCAAACTAATAAATTAAATACTGAAGAAGAGCGAGCGCTTGCCATACTCTATAGAGATAACGAGGATCTTGAGGCTGCGAAACAACTTGTTATGGCAAATTTGCGCTTTGTTGCCCATGTAGCACGGGGATACAATGGCTATGGCTTACCTATGAACGATATTGTTCAAGAAGGTAATATTGGTTTAATGAAAGCAGTAAAGCGCTTTGATCCTGATTTAGGCGTGCGCCTGGTTTCTTTTGCAGTACACTGGATTCGAGCTGAAATACATGAATATGTCATTAAAAACTGGCGTATAGTCAAAGTTGCCACTACCAAGTCGCAACGAAAGATTTTTTTCAACTTAAGAAAATCCAAGAAACAACTTGGCTGGCTCTCAAAAGAGGAAGCTGAAGCTATTGCTGCAAATCTGGATGTAGACATTAAAACCGTTTACGAAATGGAAACGCGTCTTGATGGGAAAGATATGGCGTTTGACCTGCCTGAATCCAGTTCTAGTGAAGAGTCTTATAGTGCACCTGTTTCTTATTTGCAACAGCACAATGCGGATCCAGCCTTATTACTGGAAAGTGCTGACTGGCAAGAACATAAAGAAGCCCTTTTAAGCAGCGCCTTACAGGGTCTGGATGAACGCAGCCAGGATATTGTAGCCAGTCGCTGGCTAACAGAAAAAAAGATGACATTGCATGAACTGGCTGAACGCTATAACGTGTCAGCTGAACGTATTAGGCAATTGGAAAAAAATGCCATGAAAAAACTAAAAGGGGCTGTCAGTATTACCGCTTAATTTCCATTATTATTAAAAAACCTTTGTTGCTTATCAACAAAGGTTTTTTGCCCAATTTTTTCCTAACTTAATCTGTCTATAATGGTTTGTGCTTCAAGTTTTTGCGCATCATTACCTTGCGCCAGTACTTCTTGAGCAATCGATTTTGCTGCAGCATCATCCCCCATATCAATATAAGCTTTAGCCAAATCTATTTTTGTCTCAAATTCATCCATATCTGTTAAATCTGAAACTTCTGTATCATTTTTAACTGAGTCAGTTGTTTCGATAGCTGACGCAGCGGGAACCTCATCAAAATCAAAGTCAAAGTCAAAATCATTATTTTCAGCTAACTTTACTGACTCAGATCCATTCTTCGGCTCAGTTATATCACTACTGTTAAAATCAATAGTTTCCAGATCGGATACTAAATCTGGCTCGTTATTATCCGAGGTTTCTATAGATTCAAACCGACTTAAATCAAAATCAATACTTTCAATATCCTGATCAATTTCGGTAATATCTGCCTTATCTAAATTCACCTTATTATTTGTATCAACACTATCCACTATAGATAGTGAATTTAAGTCAAAATCAGCTTCAATTGATTTACTATCTTTACTATCCGACTTAGATATTGCCTCAGCAACTAACCCTATATTATCATTAGCAATATTATGTGATGCATTTAAGTAATCATCAGGGGGTACACCAATGGCTTCAAATTCTGCTTCGCCCTGACCGGTAGAAAATAAAATACAATCTGGAATAAGCTCTTTACCCATTTCTGAAACTTTAGACCAAAAATCAATATCAGTTTGCATTCCTAAGGCAACTAACTCATTTGCATAATTCTCAAACCCAACTTTATTTTCACTCGCATAAAATATTTCCAGAAGTTTTAATTTATATTCATCTTTCTCAGGATGATCTGCAATAGCATGACGCATTAATGCTTCAGCTTGTTGATATCGACCATACGCAAGATATACATCGGTTTCTGAACTTGGGTCAACTTCTGCGTGATCGGATTCAAATACATCAAAATCACCCGGTGCAAATTCACTTAAAAAAGAGCTTTCACCTACGGCACCAATATCATAAGAGTCATTTTTATCTAGCACAGGAAGCGTTATTTTTTCCTGTGTCCCTGCAGCAGATATTTTACGTGCAGATGAAAATATACTGTTTTCATTAATCTCTTCTTCTGTTTGACGCCTACGCCCAAGCAACCAGCTAAACCCAAAAAGAACTAAAAGCCCCGTACCGAAGTAAAAATAATTAATCCCAGAATCATTATCAGCTTGCCCTTTATCAACAGAAGTTTGTTTCAACTCTTCTTTAGCTAATGAAACATTTTTCGCAGTATATTCCTGGCTATTAATATCTTGTTCAGCTTGAACAGTCGATTCTATTGATGCGCTTGGTTCAGCACTTATTGTCTCAGAATTTTCCTGCTCTTCAATTCCCTCTGTATTACCCAAAATATTCTGATCTAAACTCGTATCATATTTTAATTCTGGTGCAAGTTGCGCATTTTGCATCGCCGCCAGTTGCTGATCTTTAATAGCCATTATTTCTTGCATGATGGCAAATTGTTTTTCCAGATTAGCCAGCCGTTCCTGTAATTGCAAATTTTCAGTGGCTAAATTTTCCGCCTCAGTAGTATTTGCTGTTAGAGCCGCAGACTGAGCAATTGCATCTTCGCTAGGTGATTCCAATGTTAATTTAGTGCTGCTATCACTCGCTTCTTGTACCTGTGGTTCTAACTCAGATACAACGATATGCTCTGGTTCCTCAGCAATCCTACCTTCCCAGGCCACCATCTGTCTATTAAACTGGCTACGAGCCTGTGCTTTAGATAACTTAATAATCTCAGTTTTTTGGGGAATTTTTAATGTTTCTCCCGCCATTAAAGCATTAACATTTTTCTTATAAAATACTGTCGGATTTGCTTTATACAAAGCCATCATCATTTGTTCTACGGAAACATCTTCATACTGATTAACTTTTTCAGCAACTTTCCACAAAGAATCATTTCTCGTAGTAGGTCCATATTCATCCTTTACTGTCAGGCTATTAAAATCATTTTGCGTGGTAGGCTCAGTCTCAGCAAGGTTGCTGCTTTTTTGAGGATTAACTGTTGGCACAACCGCCATATCAGTTATACCTTGTTGATAAACAACAGGGGGATCTATTAAAACTGTATACTCTTTATATATTTCACCATTAGGCCAACTAACTTCTACCAAAAAATCCAGAATAGGTTCCTGCAAAACCTGATCAGATGTTACTTGGATAACAGTTTTTCCATTAGATTTCACAATAGGCTTGAATTTAACCTTGGATATAAAGTAATTCCAGGCAATACCTAACTTTTCAAATTGATCTGGCGTAGCCAAATTTACCCTGATATCATCGACATGCTCACCAGCACTTAAAGATAAGGCTATTTCAGCATTTAGCTTTTGATTTAAAGTCGAATGTAGTTTTATTTCACCAACACCTAAAGAATGCGCTGCCATGGGTGCCAACAAAGACATGGTTACTATGGTTTTAGTCAGTTTACGCAAGGCACTCTCCTAATTAAACTTTTTCCATGAGGGGATTTCCCGAATACAGTCAAATATACCTCTAACTCTAGACTAGATGTAATTTTTTACTAGCTCTTCTGCAATTTGCACACTATTCAATGCTGCTCCTTTACGCACATTATCAGCAACAACCCAAAGGTCTATACCTTTTTCATGAGAAATATCTTCTCTGATACGCCCGACAAACACATCATCATTACCAGAAGACTCTGTAACCGCAGTTGGATAACCACCGTCCACCCGCTCGTCCATTACTGTAATTCCAGGTGAAGCAGCTAAAATTTCACGTACTTTTTCGACACTGATTTTATCACGTGTTTCTATATGAATTGCTTCAGAATGACCGTAAAAAACAGGGACACGTACAGCGGTCGGATTCACAAGGATACTATCATCACCCAAAATTTTCTTAGTTTCCCATACCATTTTCATCTCTTCTTTGGTATAGCCATTTTCCATAAACACATCAATCTGTGGTAATACATTAAATGCAATTTGCTTGGGGTAAACTTTAGCCTGCACTGGTTTACCATTTAACAATTGTGCAGTCTGATTAACGACCTCTTCAATGGCTTCTTTACCTGAACCGGAAACCGCCTGATAAGTACAAACATTAATGCGTTCTATTCCCACGGCATCATATATAGGTTTTAACGCAACCAGCATCTGGATGGTTGAACAGTTAGGGTTTGCAATAATCCCTCGCGTCTTATAATCAGCAATTCTTTCCGGGTTTACTTCAGGAACTATTAAAGGGATATCTTCGTCATAACGAAACTGTGAAGTATTATCAATCACTATACAACCTGCAGCAGCAGCCTTAGGAGCATATCCTTCTGACAGCGAAGCACCCGCTGAGAATAAACCTATATCAGCTTTGGAAAAATCAAATTCAGCTAAATCCTGAACGCTAAGTGAACCTCCGTTAAAAGGAATGCGCTTACCTGCTGAACGTTCACTGGCTAGGGCATAAACATTATCCACAGGAAATTTTCTTTCTTCCAGGATAGAAATCATCGCCTCACCTACCGCACCTGTAGCGCCTACGATAGCAACATTATATTTTTTAGTCATTGTTATGTCTCATTGTTAACGCTTTAATTACTGCATCTCCCATTTCTGAAGTGCTCACTTTTTGCATACCCTCTGAATAAATATCTGCAGTTCGTATATTTGTATTCAGTGCATCATTCACTGCCTGTTCTATGCTATCAGCTGCAGCACCAAGATTAAAGGTATAACGCAGCATCATGGCTGCTGATAAAATAGTCGCTAAAGGGTTAGCAATTCCTAGCCCGGCAATATCTGGAGCAGAACCATGAACAGGCTCATATATTCCTTTACTGTTGATATCCAGTGATGCGGATGGCAACATACCAATTGACCCCGTAAGCATGGATGCCGTATCAGATAAAATGTCACCAAACATATTGCTAGTAACCATCACATCAAACTGCTTAGGTGCACGTACTAATTGCATAGATGCGTTATCGACATACATATGAGTCAGTTCTACTTCAGGATACTCTTTACCAACTTCAGTCATGACCTCACGCCATAATTCAGTACATTCCAGAACATTCGCTTTATCAACGGAGCACAAGCGTCGATCTCTTTTTTGCGCAATTTTAAATGCTGAATGTGCAATCCGTCGAATTTCTGATTCACTATAAACAAGCGTGTTATAACCTTGCTTTTCACCATTATCCAGAATTCTGAGGCCTCGCGGTTGACCAAAATAAATCCCGCCTGTTAATTCACGAACTATCATTATATCCAGGCCAGACACAACTTCAGGCTTTAGTGTCGAAGCATTGGCTAATTGCGGATATAGAATCGCAGGACGTAAATTAGAAAATAATTGAAGTTCAGAACGTAAGCCTAATAAGCCCTTTTCAGGACGTAGAGAAATATCCAGTGATTCCCATTTATAACCACCTACTGCCCCCAATAGGATGGCATCTGCTTGTTTTACTAATTCAACTGTCGCAACTGGCAAAGGGACTCCTGTCGCATCATACGCCGCCCCCCCAATCAAACCCCGTTCAAATTCCAGACCGAGACCCAAATTTGAATTCAAATATTCCAATACCTTAATGGCTTCAGCAATAATCTCAGGACCTATACCATCACCTGGTAATATTGCAATTTTCTGTGTCATTTACGTACAAACCTTTTCTTGTTTTAAATTTAAACAAATAGCCACGGAGCGCGTTTTGCTCGTTCTTCTTCGTAAGCTTTTATTTTTTCAGACTGCAACAAGGTTAAAGCAATATCATCCAGACCATTCAGTAAGCGATATTTTCTGCCTGCGTCAACTTCAAAAACAATCTCCTGGCCAGTCGGAGTTGTAATTGTTTGCGCCTCTAAATCAATAGCTAATTGATAACCGGGCTGTACTTGCTGAAATAATTGATCCACTTGCCCTGTTGTTAATACAATTGGCAAAATACCATTTTTAAAGCAATTATTATAAAAAATATCTGCATAACTCGGCGCAATAATCGCACGAAAACCATAGTCTTCAAGAGCCCATGGCGCATGCTCGCGTGAAGATCCACACCCAAAATTCTCGCGTGTTAATAATATCTCAGCACCTTGATAATCTGCATTATTCAAGATAAAGTCTTTTTTTAATGGTCGCTGAGAACAATCCATTTCTGGTTCACCTATATCTTGATAACGCCACTCATCAAATAAATACGGACCAAAACCGGCACGGCGAATTGATTTTAAAAATTGTTTTGGAATAATCGCATCAGTGTCAATGTTAGCTCTATCAAGAGGCATAACTGTTGTGTTTAATTTTTTAAATGCTTGCATAATTCTTTGCCCTCAAGCCCAGTCTCTTACATCAACAAAATGTCCTGCTATACCAGCTGCTGCAGCCATTGCAGGGCTTACTAAATGGGTCCGCCCACCATAACCTTGTCGACCTTCAAAATTACGGTTTGAAGTAGAGGCGCATCGCTCCCCAGCTGCTAACTTATCCGCATTCATTGCCAGACACATTGAACACCCTGGTTCGCGCCACTCAAACCCTGCAGCAATAAAAATTTTATCCAGGCCTTCTTTTTCAGCTTGTTGTTTAATCATTCCTGAGCCGGGTACAACTAATGCCAATTTGACATTATCGGCGCGTTGCTTACCTTCAACTACGCTAGCCGCAGCCCGTAAATCTTCAATTCTTGAATTAGTACAAGAGCCAATAAAGACCTTATCAATTGCAATATCGGTAATGGCCTGTCCCGCTTCTAAGCCCATATATTGCAGTGCATTTTGTATACTTTGCTGTTTTACTAGGTCAAATTCTTCAACAGGATTGGGAACCTTCGCATCGATTGCAACAACCATTTCAGGTGAAGTGCCCCAGGTTACTTGGGGCTTAATCAAACTGGCCTCTATTTCCACGACTTTATCAAACTTAGCGCCCGAGTCTGAATGCAAATCCTGCCATAACCTTTCGGCCATAAACCAATGCTCACCTTTTGGTGCATAGGGTCTATCACGATAATAATCTATAGTTTTATCATCTACTGCAATCAAACCTGCTCGTGCCCCTGCTTCAATGGCCATATTACATACGGTCATGCGTCCTTCCATCGAGAGCTCTGTAATCGCTGGTCCTGCAAACTCGATAGCATAACCTGTCCCCCCGGCCGTGCCAATTTCACCAATAATCGCCAGAACAATATCTTTGGCTGTTATCCCTGCACCAACATAACCATTGACCTTAATTAAAAAGTTTTTGGATTTTTTTTGGGTCAGACACTGCGTTGCTAATGCATGTTCAACTTCTGAAGTTCCTATACCAAAGGCAAGTGCGCCCGAAGCACCGTGTGTCGAGGTATGAGAATCTCCACAAACAATAGTCATACCCGGTAAAGTTGCGCCTTGCTCAGGACCGACAACATGTACAATTCCCTGACGTATATCTGACATATCAAATTCGGTAATACCAAATTCAGCACAATTTTTTTCCAGTGTTTCCACTTGCAGACGTGAAACAGGATCAGCAATACCGACGCTTCTATCAGTTGTTGGTACATTATGATCAGCAACAGCCAAATTACGTGCGGTACGCCAGGGCGTTCTATTTGCTAGCCGCAATCCCTCAAAAGCTTGCGGTGAAGTCACTTCATGAATTAGTTGCCTGTCTATATAAATAAGAGAGGATCCATCCTCTTCCACAGAAACAACATGATCATCCCAAAGTTTGTCATATAAAGTTTTTGCTGACATATATATTCTGTACCGTTATTATTATTTTGAAAGTTCGGCGACTTGCTTTTCTAATTTCTTCAATCGCGTCCATACTTCACTTAAACGTTGAAAAATAGCTATATTTTTTGTATATTTTTTAAAAGGTTGCGCAGGACCATAAGCATAAATGCCCGACTCTTTGATGCTGCTATGCACACCTGCTCTATGTAGTAACATGGTGTCATCAGGAATATGTACGTGATCCAGAACACCTGTCTGTCCCGATGCAATCACTCTTTTACCAAAGTGACTCGAACCCGCTATCCCGGTCTGAGCAACCAGAATACAGTCATCTTCAATAATCACATTATGGGCTAAATGGCATTGTGCATCGATAATACAGCCATCATGCACTTTTGTTTCAGTGTATGTTGCCCGATCTATCGTCGTAACGGAACCAATTACGACTTTATTACCAATAACAACTCGACCTGTCTGCGGGATACGGTGATGATGGAATTGCTCATCTTGTGCAAACCCCTGTCCATCACTACCAATAACACAGCCTGCTTTTAAAATACAATCTTCTCCAATATGGCAATCATATGACACCACACAATTCGAATAGATAACTGTTCGGGCACCAATTACAGCATCAAATTCAATCACTGCATTAGCCATAATAACGACAGCAGAACCCAACTGTACGTTTCTGCCTATCACTACGCCAGGGCCAATAACTGCATCAACTGGCACTAACACAGACTCATGAATTACTGCTGTGGTATGAATACGTCCCCACTCTGAATTGTACACATCTCGATCAACATATTTTTGGCGTATATATGCCATTGCCATACGCACATTTGGAGCCAACAGGATAGCGGTATTATCAAGTTGTATCTTATCTGCTATTGCCTGTGTCGTTACAATTGTTGCTACACCTGCAGTCAAGACCGATGGTAGATATTTTTCATGTTCAACAAAAACCAGGCCTCCTTGTCCAGCCGCTTCAGCAGGGACAATACCCGTTACTCGAGTATCAGCACCTAAGTGCGCAGTAATTAAGCCTTGTTGCTTAAAATCCTGAAAAATTTCTGAACTTAAAATATCCACTACAACTCCTTGGCTTTATGCTAATGCTTTAAAAACCTTAGCGGTAATATCTGCCACTGCACCTACACCTGTAACTGTGGCAAACTGCACTTTTCCCTGATCAGCCATGTTAAGATAAAAACCAACCAGAGGCTTTGTTTGCTGATGGTATACATTTAAACGTTTTTTTACTGTTGCTTCCTTATCATCATCTCGCTGAATTAAGGGTTCCCCGGTTGCATCATCCTTATCTGCTACTTTAGGCGGATTAAATTCGACATGGTAAGTACGCCCCGACTCCAGATGTACACGTCGACCGCTCATACGTTTAATGATCTCATCATCAGCAACCGCAATTTCTAAAACATGATCTATCTGCACGCCCATAGCTAGCAAACCTTCTGCCTGGGCAATTGTACGCGGAAAGCCATCTAATAAAAAACCATTGGCGCAGTCTGCCTGAGTGATCCGGTCCTTAATTAATCCTAAAATGATATCATCTGATACCAAGCCTCCCTCATCCATAATTTTTTTAGCTGCTTTACCTAGTTCTGTACCTTCCCGAACAGCTGCACGCAACATATCACCAGTTGATATTTGCGGAATAGCAAATTTCTCAGTTATAAATTGTGCCTGAGTACCTTTACCAGAACCAGGACTACCTAAAAGAATAACGCGCATATTTGACTCCATTAGCTGCCGCTAAAAACATTTAACTAAAAAACCGACTGTTAACTTACGTTTTTCAGTTCATTTCAAATTAACATAACGAATCATTTTATAACATTCGATAATATAACTCTTGTAAAATTATGTATAAATGCCTATTCTGGGCGGCTAAATAATAATTATGAGGAGAGATATACACATGCTTGTTGAAGATTTAATGACCCAAAAGGTATTTACAGTAGAGCCGCAAGACATGATAGACCGCGTTTTTTTTCTGATACATTACGAAAAAGTGCGCCATTTACCGGTAGTAGAAAAAGGCAAAGTAGTGGGTATCGTTTCAGATAGAGACCTGTATAAAGCACTGGGGCCAAAAAGTAATTCCAGCTCAATTGCAGCTGAAGGTACAACTGAATTACACGTACTACCCAAAAAAGTGACTCATATCATGCATCGTGGCGTCATTACCGTTCAACCTGACACTTACGCATCTAAAGCTGCAGCCTTGATGGCAGAAAACAGAATTGGTGCATTACCAGTAGTCGATGCTAAAAATAAGCTAGTCGGTATACTGTCAGCGACTGACATACTGAGAGTGTTCTCAAAAATTGAACACGCCAGTGAAAAACGCGCTGAACAAATCGCTGCCAAGGCACATTAATGTCTAAAAGTAAAAAGCCTCGATGAGGCTTTTTACAACAGGCTCTAACTATTAAGCTTTAGGGCGCATATGAGGAAATAATAAGACATCACGAATAGAGGGCGCATCGGTAAACAGCATTACCAGGCGATCTATTCCAATCCCTTCGCCTGCAGTTGGCGGCATACCATGTTCTAAAGCGGTAATATAATCCGCATCAAAGTGCATTGCCTCATCATCTCCAGCCTCTTTTTCCTGCACCTGCTGCATAAAACGCTCCGCCTGGTCTTCCGAATCATTTAACTCAGTAAAACCATTGGCAATTTCTCGTCCACCTACAAAAAACTCAAAGCGGTCGGTAACATGCGGATCATCATCATTCCGCCTTGCCAGAGGAGAGACTTCTACTGGGTAAGCAGTAATAAACGTGGGATTCATTAATCGGCTTTCTACTGTTTTCTCAAATATCTCTATCTGTACTTTACCTAAACCATAACTATCTTTGACTGGAATTCCCAGATTTTCAGCTACTTTTACTGCAGCTTCACGGTTATCAAGATCGGTTGGAGACAAGTCAGGATTAAAGTGTAAAATCGAGTCAAACACTGTCATACGGTCAAAAGATTTGGAAAAATCATAGTTTTCCCCCTGATAAGTTATTACCGCCTGGCCGACAACATCTTCTGCCAGCCCTTTTAACATAGCTTCAGTTAGATCCATTAACTCTCCGTATTCAGCATATGCCTGATAAAACTCCAGCATAGTGAATTCAGGATTATGTCGAGTAGATAAACCTTCATTACGGAAATTTCGGTTTATTTCAAAGACCCTTTCAAAACCACCGACAACCAAACGTTTTAAATAAAGTTCTGGTGCTATACGTAGATACATGCCTAAATCCAGAGCATTATGAAAAGTCTCAAAAGGACGCGCTGTTGCACCACCGGGAATTGCCTGCATCATCGGCGTTTCGACTTCAAGAAATTGTCTTTCAATTAAAAACTGACGAATATAGGCAACAATTTTTGAACGCATCAAAAAAGTATTGCGCGATTCATCGCTCATAATCAAATCCAGATAACGCTGTCTGTATTTAATTTCCTGATCTGCAATGCCGTGAAACTTCTCGGGCAAAGGACGTAACGATTTGGTTAATAAGCGAATATCATCAATCTTGACACTGAGCTCACCAACCTTGGTTTTAAATAAAACGCCTTCCGCACCGATAATATCGCCGATATCCCACTTTTTGAACTGCTCATTATAAAACCCTTCAAGCAAGTTATCACGAGTCACATAAAGCTGAATTTTTCCCGACATATCCTGAATATGTGCAAAACTTGCTTTACCCATTATGCGTCGTGTCATGAGTCTGCCAGCTAATTTAACACGCACAGGCTCTGCTTCTAGCTCTTCTTGTGTTTTTTCGCCATATTCTGCGATCAGTTCACCCGCAACGACATTACGGCGAAAATCAGTAGGAAAAGCAATCGCACCATTTTCACGTAGTGCAGCTAATTTTGTACGGCGTTGTTTAATTTGCTCTTGTTCATAGTGTTCTAATTCTGACATTTTTTAATTTTATAAATGATTAGTTTTTTGTTTTGTAATATGGATAAAGGCTCAACATGACCATTTCCAGTCTATTGTTCACTTTGCCAATCCAGGGAAAGCAAGTTTTGATAAATTTACAAACCACTCTTCAAACTGGCTTCGATAAACTGATCTAAATCACCATCAAGGACTGCTTGTGTATTGCCAGTTTCGACATTAGTACGTAAATCTTTAATTCGCGACTGATCTAATACATAAGAACGAATTTGACTGCCCCAGCCTATATCGGATTTATTATCTTCTACAGCTTGCTGTGATTCGCTACGCTTACGTAGTTCCAACTCATACAGTCTGGACTTAAGCTGTTTCATAGCCGTATCTTTATTCTTATGCTGGGAACGATCATTCTGACATTGCACGACAGTATTAGTGGGAATATGGGTGATACGAACTGCCGACTCGGTTTTATTCACATGCTGCCCACCCGCACCACTGGCACGATAAACGTCAATACGCAAATCGGCCGGGTTTATATCTATTTCAATATCATCATCTATCTCAGGAGAGACAAATACAGAAGCAAAGGAAGTATGGCGACGGTTACCCGAATCAAAAGGTGATTTTCTAACCAGGCGATGTACCCCTGTTTCGGTGCGCAACCAGCCAAAAGCATAATCACCTTCGAATTTAATAGTTGCACTTTTAATTCCGGCTACCTCTCCCTGTGACTCCTCGATCAACTCGGTTTTAAACCCTTTACGCTCACCCCAGCGCAAGTACATACGCTCAATCATTGCAGCCCAATCCTGAGCTTCTGTACCACCTGAGCCTGATTGTATATCTAAAAAAGCATTATTAGCATCCATTTCGCCGGAAAACATGCGCCGAAATTCTAAACCCATCACCTGCGCTTCAAAACCAGCTAAATCGTCAACAACCGTATCGACTGTTTCTTCATCCGCTTCAGCAACTGCCATCTCAAGCAATTCAGCGGAGTCGCTTAAGCCTTCCTCCAGCTCCAAAATAGTATTGACTACCGTTTCTAACTGCCCCCTCTCTTTTCCTAAAGCCTGGGCCTGCTCTGGGTTATTCCATATTTCAGGACTTTCTAGTTCACGTAAAACTTCTATCAAACGCTCACTTTTTACATCGTAGTCAAAGATACCCCCTGAGAGTTTCAGTACGATGTTTTAAATCATTTATTTTATTGTTAATCGGATTTATTTCTTGCATTGAATTAATATTTACTCTGACATACCAGCTATTAAAAATTGGGGTTTATTATATACTATTTCAAACGCTCATTAAGCACACAAATAAATCAACAGGAGTATTGTTTAACTCCAAATAAAACAGCTGACTTAAGTCTAATTAGCTATTCATAAATATAATTTATAAAGGCTACGCTGATTAATCTTAGGCTAATCCCAACGAGTATCCCTGACCTTTAAACGTCCACTCTCAACCTTTACCGATAAACTCGGAATATCTTCGTAAGCAGGTGCAGATCTCACTTCACCTGTTTTAATACAAAATCTGGCTCCATGCCGAGGACAAATAATTTCATCACCATCTATCTCTCCACTGGCAATCTCAGCACCATCATGCGTACAAGTATCTTCCAAAGCATAAAAACCATCTTCTAATTTAAAAACGACTACTTCAATACCATCGACATCCACCACAATGTGCTCACCAACTGCCAGAGCATTTTCCGCTACAACATCAATCCATTCAGACATGTTTTCCTCTTTTTAGTTTTTTATATAAACATCATATCTAAGCAACTTACTTTTAAAACTTTGCGTTGGTTTACCGCCTAATGGTAATGCATAGTCAGGACTTTTAACCACCACCTTTTTTGCCGTTGCTTGCCATGCGACGTCAAACAATGCTGCCCTATCCATATCATCACCGAGTAAATCACGCAAAATCAACATCGCTTTTTTGGGTAAAGCAGATTTTTTACGTTTAACTGGAAACATGGGGTCTATATAGACACAATCAGGCGAGTCAGTTAATTGTGCTAATATATCTATCGCATCACCAGGCAACAGTTTTGGAACAGGCAACGCTAATCTTGCCACCCAATCTAGACGTTCTAGACGCTGGAAAGCATCTCCCAGTAATTCCAGCATCACCGGCGAGCGTTCAATACAGCTTAGTTCATAGCCCATACGAAAAATATGCAAACTATCTTGTGCCCAACCTGTAGTCGCATCGACCACCGTTCTGGTTTTTCGTCCGATTGCCTGAGCCAAAGCCCCTTCCTTTGGTGCTGGCCATGATCGCTGCTCTCCTTGCCTTGGTTCAATTTCAACCATTAAACCTCCTTTTTTCAGCAGCTCTTTATCCAGAAGTTTTAAGCAGCCATCTCGCCAGCTTAAAAAAAAATCTTCAGGGGTTTTGTTATCAACTGAATGATAAAGAGGTACAGATAAACGCAAGGACAAGGCTTGAGACAAAGCTAATTCATATGGCTCGTTATGTAAAACAGCTAATTTACCTCTATAGGAATACACAAATAATTAGTCAGAAATATTAAATATTAACGGCATGTGATCACTGAAAGCTAGCCACTTATCTGCTTTACCTACGTTAATATAATTCTCATCTTTTATAAAAATAGTTGAAGACGAAAAGGCATAATCAACATGATAAGGTTTATCAAACTGATGCAAATGATAAAGAGTTGGGCGACTTTCGTTTCCTTGTACTTCATTAAAATACTGATGATAAAGACTATGAATATCTATCTCTTCAAGCTCTCTCACGACATCACTATGATTCCACCAGCAATCCCAAGTATGCCAACGCGAATTGCTATTTAAATCACCAACTAATAAAAATGGAGAAGCTTTCATCTTTTCTTTATGTAGTTGTATATACTTCCAAAGCTGCCCAATATAGGGAAAATTTGGAGAATTTGCCTGCTTAGTCCAAACCGCCAACAAGTTAATTGAATCATTTACTCTACAAGGCAAAAAAGACTCAAGATTATTATTGTTCCAATCAAGCTTTTTAAGCTTAAAGGATGATCGTGAAAATATTCCAATACCCTTGTTTTTGTTTCTACCTTGCCAGCAAAACTCTCCTGCCCACTCTTTATAAATTTTAGTCGATTGGGCTGGATCTTCACACTCCTGAATCACCATTAAATCTACGTCAAGCATCTCTTCAATAAGGTGAAATTTTTTCCTAAAAGCGCCATTGCAATTCCAAGAAATTACTTTCATTTTACCGACTAACTAAAAATTCTTTATTCAGTAGAAATCGACGCTTGCTCATTTTTTAAAGCAGCATCTAAAGTATGCCAGGCCAAAGTCGCACATTTTACTCGGGCTGGATATTCACGAACACCCGCTAGAACCGCTAATTTACCAATCGCTTCCAGGTTTATCTCGTCTTCTTTGCCTGTGGTCATTTCATGAAATTGTTGAAACAAAGCATCAGCTTCCGCTTCCGTTTTACCTTTGACAATTTCCGTCATCAATGAAACAGAGGCTGTCGAAATAGCGCAACCGGAACCTTGAAAACTGGCATCAATAATTTTATCGCCATCCATTTTTAGAAATAAGGTCAGGCGATCACCACATAAAGGATTAAAGCCTTCTACTTTACGATCTGCATCTTCCATGACATGGAAATTTCGTGGATTTCTATTATGGTCAAAAATAACCTCCTGATAGAGGTCGCGTAAATCATCAAACATATTTTTCTCAGTTTTTACTCAGGCTGCTAGCCAAAAATTTTAATTAAGTCTTCAATACCCGCCATCAAGACATCAATTTCTTCTTTAGTATTATACATGGCAAATGAAGCACGTGCGGTCGCCGGCACTTCAAAAAAATCCATGACAGGCATAGCACAATGATGTCCTGCTCTTATTGCTATCCCTAAACTATCCAGCATCGTACCTATATCATGCGGATGAATTTTATCTAAAACAAAGGATAAAATAGCGCCTTTATTATTATTATCACCAATAATGCGTAGACCTTTAATTTGTCTTGCCTTCTCGGTCGCATATGCTAATAATTCCGCCTCATAAGCTGCGATATTATCCATGCCGATTTCATTCAGATAATCAATGGCTGCACCTAAGCCCACTACATCCGCAATATTCGGTGTACCGGCTTCAAATTTATAAGGTAAAACATTATATTCCGTTTCGGTAAAGGTTACTTTACGAATCATATCACCGCCACCCTGATAAGGCGGCATCGCTTCTAATAAGGCTTGTTTTCCATAAAGCACACCAATACCTGATGGTGCATACAGCTTATGCCCGGAAAATACATAAAAGTCACAGTCTAAAGCCTGCACATCCACTGACATATGCGGGATCGCTTGTGCACCATCTAATAAAACCGGGATATTTTTTGCTTTTGCAGCAGCAATAATCTTTTTCACTGGATTGATCGTACCCAGCGCATTAGACATATGCACCACAGAGATCAATTTAGTTTTATCACTGATTAATTTTTCAAATTCTGCAAAAATCAGTTCTCCCTGCAAATCAATCGGGGCAACTTTCAGTACCGCACCCGTTTCCTGACATAACATTTGCCAAGGCACGATATTAGAATGATGCTCCATCGCAGTGATCAGGATTTCATCACCCGCTTTAATATTCGCTTTACCGAAAGTTTGCGCAACTAAATTAATAGCCTCGGTCGCACCACGGACAAAAATAATTTCTTTCGTGCTTTGCGCATTAATAAAATCTTTAACCTTCTCGCGCGCGCTTTCATAACGATCAGTCGCTTTAACACTTAAAGTATGCACGCCACGATGTACATTGGCATATTCATGACTATAACAATACACAATACTGTCAATCACTTGCTGAGGCTTTTGACAGCTGGCGGCATTATCTAAATAGACGAGTGGCTTGTTACGGATTTTCTCTTTTAAAATTGGAAAATCTGCGCGGATTTTTTCTACAGGGAAGTCAGTCATTTTTCTATATTATTCAATTTACTTCTAAGCACTGTTTAAAAGTGAGATTATCTTACAACCATTTCTGTTCAATACCTTCCTGCGGAAATCTAGCCAGCAAATGCTCTAAAACCTGATCATGTAAATCTCTAATTTTAATCTTTTCAACCATTTCATTGGCGAATGCAAAGGTCAGTATATTTCGGGCCGTTTCTTCATCCACACAACGTGATTGCAAATAGAAAATAGATTTCTCATCTAGTTGCCCGACTGTGACTCCATGAGCACACTTTACATCATCCGCATAAATTTCTAATTGTGGTTTGGTATCTGCTTCTGCATCATTAGACAACAACAAATTACGGTTATTCATCTCCGAGCTGGTTTTTTGTGCTTGCTCAGCCACCACAACCCGCCCTTGAAAAACACCGCGTGCTCGTTGATCTAACACACCTTTATACAGTTCTCGGCTAATTGCATACGGTTTCAAATGATTAATCCGCGTATGATTATCAATATGTTGGCGCTTAATACCGAGATATAAACCATTTAACTCACACTCAGATGCCTGCTCTAAATCAGTGCGTATATCATTTCTGGCTAACAGGCCACCAAAAGCGAAATTATGATGTTTAAAGCGAGAATCGGCAGCTTGTTTAACGTAAGTTCCACCAAAATGGTAGGCTTTCTCACCTTCCAATTGCAATTTATATAAGGTTAATTCGGCATTCTTCCCAATAAAAACCTCCATTACAGCAGCCGATAAATACGCATCATCACAACCGATAAAGGTTTCAATAACTTCAGCCTGCGCCATCTGATCAACAGCAATAATATGACGTGTATTGGCCATATAATCAGCCTGAGTCACGACATGTATAACGTGAACTGCTTTACTTAGAACCTCTTTAGCTGGCACATGAATAAATAAACCATCAGTAAACCATGCAGCATTGAAGGCGACAAAACTATGCTGCTCATGATTCACTGCCAGCTCAAAATAATTCTGCAAGTCATCTGGATATTGCTCTAAAGCACTCGCCATATCAAGTACATGCACGCCATCGGGTAAACCTTCTAAGTCGGACAATGCAGCTGAAAAATGACCATCCACTAAAACGACAGTCCAGGCATTATTAAGACGATAGGCATTTAACCAATCGATATCCACAGCGCCTATTTCAGCCTGTACAACAGGACTAAATAATTTCTTCTCAATGGCAGAAACGTTCGTATAGCGCCAATCTTCCTCTCTTAAAGAAGGAAATCCATTGCTAGCAAAGGATTCCAGGGCTTGCTTTCTTAATGCTTTTAACCAGCCAACTGATTGCCCAGGTAATAAAGCTTCGACCTTTTCATATTCAGCGGGGTATAGACTATTTACTTGCTCGGCACTCATTATGCTACCTGCTCTTCAACCCAGCTATAACCTTTTGCTTCTAGCTCTAAAGCTAACTCAGGACCGCCCGACTTAACAATTCGGCCATCCGCCAAAACATGCACAATATCCGGTTTAATATAACCTAAAAGGCGCTGATAATGGGTGATCATCAAAAATGAACGATCCGCTGCACGTAAAGAATTAACACCAGCTGCAACCACTTTTAAGGCATCAATATCCAATCCCGAATCGGTTTCATCTAAAATACACATGCTAGGCTCTAAAATAGCCGCTTGTAAAATCTCGTTGCGTTTTTTCTCACCACCGGAAAAACCTTCATTTACAGAGCGATAGAGGAATTTCTCATCCATTTGCAATAATTTAACTTTACCTTTAACCAAAGTTAAGAAATCAAAAGCATCTACTTCAGGTAGGCCTTGATGTGTACGCATAGCATTTAAAGCCGCTTTTAATAAATAAATATTGCTTACACCCGGAATTTCTACAGGATATTGAAACGCCAAAAAAATCCCTTCACGCGCTCTTATTTCAGGATCCATTTCTAATAAATCTTCGCCTTTATAAGTTACCGTTCCCTCAGTAACGTTATATCCCGATTTACCGGACAATACATGCGATAAAGTACTTTTACCCGAACCATTAGGTCCCATAATGGCATGTACTTCACCCGCGTTTATCTCTAAATTCACACCTTTAAGGATAGGCTTATCGCCTACGCTGACATGAAGATTTTTTATGCTAAGCATTCTATTTACCTGATTTAATTTTTTAATTATTTGTGTAAGTTGAGTTAGATTAACAAGCGTAGTGCGTTAACGTAACCCCAACATCTGAATAGTTCACTTTGTTGGGTTACATTTTTATTGCCGCGCAAGAAAAAATCTAACCCACCCTTACAGTATTTGATTAACCTACTGAACCTTCTAAACTAAGCCCTAACAAAGCCTGCGCTTCAACAGCAAACTCCATCGGTAATTCTTTAAAGACCGACTTACAGAATCCATTGACAATCATCGACACGGCATCTTCTGCAGAAAGACCGCGTTGCTGACAGAAAAATAACTGATCTTCGCTAATTTTAGAGGTTGTCGCTTCATGCGCAACCAGTGCGGAAGGTTGCTTCACTTCCACATAAGGAAAAGTATGCGCACCACAACGATCACCAATTAATAAGGAATCGCACTGGGTATAATTACGTGCATTTTCTGCATTTTTACCGACTTTAACTAATCCACGGTAAGTATTTTGCGATTTCCCTGCAGAAATGCCTTTAGAAATAATGGTGCTGCGGGTATTTTTACCAATATGAATCATCTTGGTGCCGGTATCGGCTTGCTGATAATTATTGGTCAAAGCAACTGAATAAAACTCACCTACCGAGTTGTCGCCGATTAATACGCAGCTAGGATATTTCCAGGTAATGGCAGAACCTGTTTCTACCTGTGTCCATGAAACTTTAGAATTTGTACCCCTACATTCTGCACGTTTAGTCACAAAGTTATAAATACCACCGACACCGTTTTCATCGCCAGGATACCAATTCTGTACCGTAGAATATTTTATCTCGGCATTATCCATGGCAATCAACTCTACGACAGCGGCATGCAGTTGATTTTCATCACGCATAGGTGCAGTACAACCTTCTAAGTAACTCACATGACTGCCTTCATCGGCAATAATCAAGGTACGTTCAAATTGCCCTGTATTCGCAGCATTAATCCGAAAATAAGTCGACAATTCCATCGGGCAGCGCACACCTTTAGGAATATAGACAAAGGAACCATCAGTAAACACAGCTGCATTTAAAGAGGCAAAGAAATTATCGCCTGAAGGGACGACCGTTCCTAAATACTGTTTAACTAATTCAGGATGCTCTTTTAAGGCCTCAGAAATTGGACAAAAAATAACGCCAGCATCGTGTAATTTACCCTTAAAAGTTGTCGCCACAGAGACACTATCAAACACGGCATCAACTGCTACTCCAGCCAAGCGCTCCTGCTCATCCAAAGGAATACCTAGTTTTTTATAGGTTTCCAGTAGTTTTGGATCAATCTCGTCCAGACTTTGCGGTTTATCTGAGTCTTTTTTAGGTGCTGAATAGTAACTAATCGCCTGATAATCGATAGGCTCAATATTTAACTGCGCCCAATTAGGTTCAGTCATTGTTTGCCAATGTCGAAACGCTTTTAAGCGATATTCTAGCATAAATTCTGGCTCACCTTTAATGATCGACAATTTAGCAATGACATCTTCATCTAAACCAGGCGGAAAAGTGTCCACCTCCAGTTCAGTCACAAAGCCTTCTTTATACTTTTGGCCAATTAGATTATCTATTTCTTGTGCGCTTGTTGACATAAATACTCTTTATCTATTTTAAACGATACAAACTGGCCACTGGCACAGTAATTTCTTGAGGAGATTTAACAGGTAACAACATATCAGCTAAAGTTACTGACTCCAGGGCCAGTTGCACAGTTCGATTGACTATCCGCCAATTATTGCCGATTTGACAGCCCGCGACTTGCTCACAACTATTTTCCAGAGAACTGCATTCAGTCAGGGAAATCGGCCCCTCCAATGCAGTAATCACCGACGCTACTGTGATTTTCTCAGGCGTTTGTACTAAAGCATAGCCACCTTTAGCCCCTCTGATAGAACTTAGTACATTTGCCTTAAGCAATAATTTCAAAATCTTACTCACTGTAGGCAAAGCAATGCCCGTTGCCCTTGAAATCTCTAGGGCTGCATGTACTTGAGCCTGACTTTTAGCCATAAAACTCAAAATTACTGTTGCGTAGTCGGTCAATTTACCCAGACGTAACATGTTTACTCCTTCAATTTAGGACTATTTTAGTACTCTTTAATTCCATAGTAAATAGCTAGGTTATTATTTTATGATTAATTTTCTCTGATTCCAATAGCGACTATGAGTATCCCTATAGCTTTCAAGCTGGTTTCTATTGTCATTAAATCTAATGCTGATAGCCCCCTGGTCGCCGGTGATAAAATATTTTGCGGCAATAGCTTGATACCGCTCTATTACCTCTACATGTGGAAAACCAAAGCGATTCGGGGAGTCAGCCGGAATTAAAATTTTTTCAGGTTTTACCAGTGCCAGAAAAGCAGTACTGGATGAGGTGTTACTGCCATGATGGGGAGAAATTAATATATCAGCCTGCAATGACTCACTGCTATTTTGAATTAAATAATCCTCTGCTGCTCTCTCAATATCAGCGGTCAATAGCACACTGCTTTGTGGAGTATCTATACGTAAAACACAGGAATTATCATTTTCATTTTCAAAACCATGCTCTGGGGGCGATAAAAACTGGAATTTTATCTGATCCCATTCCCAGCTATATCCTGCAGAACATTGAATTGCATTATAAGTAGCTAACTGATCAGGAACACTGCTAAGTACTTGCTGCACAGAAATTGAATTTAACAAAGTCTCAGCCCCACCAATATGATCATTATCAGCATGGCTAATAATTAGTTTATCCAGTCTAAGAATATGCCTGTAATATAAAAATGGAAGAATGACATTTCTACCCATATCAAATTTATCTGAAAACCTTGCACCCGTATCAAATACCAAAGCATGCTCAGCAGTTTCAACCACCACAGATAAGCCTTGCCCTACATCCAGGAGCGTTAAATTCATTGCCCCTGGTACCGGTTTTTCAGGCTTGACCAAAAATACCGGTAACACTAAAAAAATGCCTAGAAAACGACCGGGGATGCCTTTTGGTGCCAATATCAACAACACGCCCAACAACGCCACGATCATCTGCCATAATTGAGGTTTGGGGCGAACAATACTGGCCATCGGTAAATCTACTAAATACTCTAATACCTGCCATAAAGCCTGCAATACACTATCGACAATTTGCAGCAAGAATACCGCTATTTCAGGCAGTATCTGCAATAAAGTAAGCGCCAATAATGACAAGGGAACCACAACAATACTAACCACTGGCACAGCTATAATATTTGCAACTGGCGCAATCAGTGACACACGTTGAAAGAAAAATAACAATACCGGCAATAGGCTCAATGCCACAAAAGCGTGAATTTTGAGGCTACTAACAAAACGATGCTCTGGGCATAAGCGAGCTGACAGAACATAAACAATACTAAAAACTGCCAGAAATGATAAATAAAACCCCGCTGATAACACGGCCATAGGATCTACCAGTAACACAGCTAACAATGCCAGTGCAAAAACATTTAACGTTTTGACATGCCTACGCATGACCAGGGTCAGCATAAATATACCCAGCATAATCAATGCACGTTGCGTGGGTATAGAAAACCCAGCAAGCGCTGCATAAAACAAAGCAGCAATAAAGGCAAAACAAGCTGCGATTTGTGGTGCTGAATAGCGGTTCGAAGGCAAACGTAGCCAGCAATTAAAAACCAACCAATACACCATTCCCGCTATTAATCCAATATGCAGACCAGAGATAGCCATTAAATGGTTAGTGCCGCTGCTAGACAATACCTGCCATTGCCGGGCAGATATCTGACTTTTATCGCCTATGCTTAGCGCTTTAATTAAAGCCATGGATGCAGGACTAATATCTTGTTTGATCAATAAATCTGCCAGTTTTTGCCGTATAACAGATATGCTTGACCAGGGAGATTTAGTTGCCAATAAGATCGCTGTTTCAGCTTGTCTTATATAGCCTGTGGCGCCTATATGCTGAGTAAACAACCATTTTTCATAATCAAAACCACCGGGATTAAGCGTGCCATGTGGTTGTTTTAATTTTACATAAAATTGCCAGCTTTGCCCTGCTGTAATTTTTTGCTGTGGATAGTACCAGCTTAACCGCAACTTATCAGGTAAAAGCACAGCGGTATGAGTTAGCTGGAAGTCAAAACGTACTCTTTGCGCATTATATTCAGGTAAACCAATAATATCCCCCTGAATTAATAATTCTTTACCTTGCAAATCAGGCGTTAATTGCCTGGATAAAAAATGATCTGCAGAAATACTGGCAAATACTAAGCCAAATAGAAAATATGCTACACGTCTATAATTAAAATATGCCATTAAAATGGCAACGATTAGCGAGAGTGCTAATCCTAAAAAATCTGGCAGTACAGCCCATTGCTGACAAAACAACACACCTAAAAAAAAGGATAGAACAGATAAAAACATACCTAGTACACCCTATAAAATACTGACAATCACTATTAAGCAAACAAACTTTTGATGAATTGCTGTGAGTCGATTTTTACCTGCAGGCAATACCGCTAAAACTTATCTTCACTCTGCTTAAAATCAACGCTAAAACCTGTTACACTTAAAAAGTTATTTATATTAATGGAAATCATTCATCATGCCGAAAAAGCTTATAAAAAAATACATGCCATCGCCTGAATCCATTAAGGAACACAAACACCTGGCTTTTTTAGGCGAAAAGTTACATGATCCTAATCTTTGGCATTTAAACCGTCGATCTGTTGCAGCAGCCTTTGCTGTGGGTCTTTTTGTTGCATGGATCCCCACTCCCGGACAGATGATAATCTCTGCTATAACCGCACTTTTTTTCCGCGCCAACCTGCCAATTTCGGTCGCTTTAGTCTGGATCACGAACCCTTTGACTATGCCACCGATGTTTTATTTTGCATATCGCTTCGGATTATGGACCCTGAATCTACCTCCACCTAGTGCTGATTTTGAGTTTTCGCTGGAAAGCGTCACATCAGGCTTAACTGACATAGGCGGACCATTTCTTCTGGGCTGCCTGATACTCGGTATTGCTTCATCGGTGATCGGCTATTTTAGTATTCGTTTGTTCTGGCGCTGGCATGTTGTTAAACAATGGCGCGCACGTTCTGAGAGATAAGCGAACAACTAATTACCCTATTAATTATTAAGGACGGATAGACTGAAAAACCTCATACTCGTACTACGGAGCTGGTAATATAACAGATAATGTCAATGCCCTACTCTCCGTAGCATGTATGTATTTTGTATCCTAAACTACAATCACCCCATCAGCCATATGCAACACTCTATCCATACGCCCGGCTAGTTCTGGGTCATGTGTAACAATCAAAAAGCTGATCTGCAACTCCTGATTCAGCTCTAACATTAACTGATAAATACTTTCAGCTGTTTTACTATCCAGGTTTCCAGTTGGCTCATCCGCTAAAATACACTTGGGTTTGTTTATTAATGCCCGCGCTATTGCTACCCTCTGCCGTTCACCACCGGATAATTCACCTGGTTTATGCTTGATTCTATGCTCTAAACCCACACGTAGTAAAATGTCTTCTGCGGCCTGTTTTGCCTGAGCGATTGAACTACCACCGATTAAGGCTGGCATGGCCACATTCTCTAAAACGGTAAATTCACCTAACAGATGATGAAATTGGTAAATGAAACCTAATGACCGGTTCCTTAATTTAGATAATTTTGCCTGGCGTACTTTTTTTAAATTCACGCCATCCAGGATCACTTCACCACTCGTCGGCTTATCCAGACCACCCAGCAAATGCAATAAGGTACTTTTACCTGAGCCAGATGCTCCCATAATAGCAACCCGCTCTCCAGCAGATACGGAAAAGTCAATATCCTTTAATACTTCGACATCCAGATCACCTTGCTTAAAACGCTTGCTTAATTGGTGGCATTGTAAAATAGGATGATTACTCATAACGTAACACCTCCGCTGGATTAACTCGTGAAGCTTGCCATGCTGGATATATGGTCGCTAACAAAGACAGGCTAAAAGCAACTATAGCAATAACGTACACATCAACCCATGCTAATTTTGAAGGTAAAGTACTGATATAGTAAACATCAGCAGCCATAAAATGGACTCCGAAAAACTTTTCGATTGCAGGCACGATAGTTTCGACATTTAAGGCCAATAAAACTCCACCCACAGTGCCCAAGGCGGTTCCTATCAAGCCAATAATTGCGCCTAAAACAATAAAAATACCCATCACTCCCTTCGGTGTTAAACCTTGCGTTTTTAAAATCGCGATATCACCTCGCTTATCAGTAACCACCATGACCAAAGTGGACACAATGTTAAACGCTGCAACAGCGACAATTAATAATAAAATAATAAACATCACTCGCTTTTCAGTTCTAATTGCCTGAAAAAAGTTACTATGCGCATTTGTCCAGTCACTGACAAAATAATCACCATATAGTTGACGAGCTAACTCATGTGATATTTCTGGTGCATTAAACAAATCATCCAGCTTTAATCGCAGACCAGAAACGTTACTACCCATACGAAATAATTTTGCAGCATCATCTATATGAATAATCGCCATATTCCGGTCATACTCATACATGCCTACCTCGAAAATACCGCTAACAGTAAAACGACGTAGACGAGGAATAATACCAGCGGGTGTTGAATTTACCTGTGGGCTGATGACAGTGATTTTATCTCCGACGGTCGCACCTAAATAAGTTGCCAATTCAGCGCCCAGGACAATTTGGTATTTTCCAGCCTGTAGGTCTGAGAGTTCGCCAACTTTCATTTTTTCACCCACTTCAGAAACGGCAGGTTCCTGATCAGGTAAAATACCTCGCAGTAAAGTTCCACTCACTCTACGTCCGGCATTAACCATAACCTGACCATTTACAAAGGGAGCGGCTCCTTCTATATGTGGCAGGTCTTTGACTTTTTCTTTCAAAACCTGCCAATCATCCAGCTCTCCACCACGACCGGTGATAGTCGAGTGCGCGGTCATACCTAAGATTCGTTGACGCAATTCATCTTCGAACCCGTTCATTACAGATAGTACGGTAATCAGTGCTGTCACACCCAGAGCGATACCTAGTACAGAAGTTAAAGTAATAAAGGAAATAAACTGTGTACGGCGTTTTGCGCGCGTGTAGCGCAAGCCAATGTAAATAATAAGGGGTTTAAACATATAATGTATTAAAAAAATAAAAAAACTTAGGATTACTTACATTTTGGACATAAGCCATATAAATATAAACTATGGTCGGTGAGTTCATAACCTAGTTTCTGGGCAATCTGGTTCTGGCGATCCTCAATGATGTCATCAGTAAATTCATCTACTTTACCGCATTTAACACAAACCACGTGATCGTGGTGATGACCTTTATTTAACTCAAAAACTGAGTTACCTCCTTCAAAATGGTGCCGAGATACCAGGCCTGCTGCTTCAAATTGAGTTAATACACGATATATTGTGGCCAATCCAATTTCTTCATTTTCACTTAACAGGATCTTATAAACCTGCTCCGCATTTAAATGGCGCTCATTGGTTTCCCGCTCCATAATTTCCAGAATTTTCATCCGAGGCAAGGTTACCTTCAAACCGACATCTCGTAATTCATGTGTTTCCACTTTGCTTTTACTCCTAAATATAATTCATACGCCTAGAGAAACGTATACATCAATACATTGTATAGCTTTTCAGGCTAAAAAATAAAATATAGTTTACATTCACTTTTTTAGTTTTACTTTAAAACATCAGGTATGATTGCATTAAGAAAATTATTACTAACTGAAAAAATCTCAATCAAATGCTGCACACTTTACGCCTAATAAGTTTTTTAACCACATTCGTCTTTTTATCAGCCTGCTCCACTCTGGCCGTTGATGTCCCTTTGGTTTATAAAATTGATATAGACCAGGGTAATGTGCTCACTCAAGATATGGTCAATCAGCTACGGCCTAATATGACCAAACGCCAGGTTATTTATGTTTTAGGTTCACCATTATTAATAGACCCTTTTACCACCAACCGCTGGGATTATGTTTATTCGGTACAACCAGGTGGAGAAGATCGATTTGAGGATCGTATTGCATTATTTTTTGCCGGCGAAAATTTAATACATGTAGAGGGTAACTTAACACCAGCTTTAAATCCAGCGCCTCCTCCCCCTACAGAAATGACCATAGAAGCACCTAAGCGAGAACTCAAAAAAACATTATATGAAATGATCGTCGGGGTGTTCAGTTTTGATGATGACTAACGACTCTGCTTTGCCGCTCGCTGTCGTCGCGCTTCCATTGGATCAATCACCAGGCTTCTATATATCTCAACGCGATCATTTTCTTGTAATCGTGCACTCAAGAGACACACCTGACTAAAAATACCTACTTTATTTACTGCGAGATCTATTTCAGGAAATTGTCCGATAATACCGGATAATTCTATTGCCTGTTCAACTGTGCAGGATTCAGTAACTTGCAAAGGTATTATCAATTGCTTATCGGACCTGGCATAGGCAACCTCAATATTCAAAAGTAACTCCTGAATAAAATAATGTTAAATAGAATTTTCCCTGCTGGCCCTGCAATATACTAATATATTTGCTTGGCGCGTTCAGTAAAGGAGGTGACCATGGTATTACAAATTTGATTAAATACTGTACCAAAGGCAAAGTTTGCTAATACACCGTTTATCTCAAATTCCAGATCCAGAGAAATTTTACTTGCATCTTCGCGTAAAGGCATAAAATTCCATACGCCATCTAGCGAAGAAAATGGACCATCTAGCAAAGATACCGTGATGCGTCCGCCCTCATCATTTACGTTGCGGGTTGCAAAAGAACTTTTCAAGCCACCTTTGGCAATCTGTAACTCCGCCTTGACCACATTCCCGTTACGACTAATTATTCGACTTCCAGTGCACCAGGGTAGAAATTCAGGATAAGCTTCAATATCGCTAACTATGTCATACATTTGATGCGCCGAATATTTAACTAATGCACTTTTATTGACCGCCGTCATTAGCTAAATACTCCAAACACGCCTAGAACATTCAAAAATACGATAAATACGGCGGCTGGAGCAATATACATGACCAGAAATTTCCAGATAGAAAATAAGTCGTCATTCGCTAAATTTAACTCCTCTTTACTATGCTTTTCAAGCATGATTCTTCCGGCAAAAATAGCAATAAAAAAACCACCGAGAGGAAGCATTATGTTTGCAGTCAAGTAATCAAGTGCCCCAAAAATGTTGGCTCCAAAAAAAGTAAAATCTGACCATGTATTAAATGAAAAGACTGTTCCTAAACCCAGTAACCAGGTTAAAAACCCCATAGCCATACAGGCTTTTTTACGTTCAATTTCATAATTCTCAACACACCATGCAACAGCAGGCTCTATGAGTGAAATAGCAGAAGACAATGCGGCAAAAACTAATAATATAAAAAATAGCAGCCCAAACAACCAGCCCCCCGTCATATTTCCAAAGGCGATGGGTAAAGTCTGAAAGATCAAACCTGGCCCCGAACCTACTTCCAGGCCATTCGCAAAAACAATGGGGAAAATTGCAATACCCGCCAACAGCGCTACCAGCGTGTCTACCCCGGCAATAATAATAACCGTTTTAGCAATAGAAACATCTTTAGGTAAATAAGAGCCGTAAACCATAATTGCCCCCATGCCCAAACTAAGAGTAAAAAAGGCGTGTCCCATCGCTGTTAAAACACTTGAACCAGTAATATCACTGAAATCCGGTTTGAACATAAAATTCATGCCTTGCATATAGGCACCTGTTGTCATTGCATAAGCAACTAATAACATCAGTAGAATAAATAGCCCCGGCATTAAAAAGCGCACCGCTTTTTCCAGGCCGCCTTGTACACCACGCGCAACTACTGCCATGGTTGTAACCATAAACACGGTATGCCAAAAAATCTGCTCTACTGGACTGAACTGTAAATCAGCAAAAAGACTGCTAATTTGCTCAGCACTTTCGCCAGAAAAACTCCCCGTAAAAGCTTTTAAAACATAAGCCATAGCCCAGCCAGCAATTACGCTGTAATAGGATAAAATCAGAAAACCTGCAATAACGCCTAACCATCCCAGATAATGCCAGTTAGTACTTGCCCCAGCCTCTTTGGTTAAAACTTCCAGCGTATTAATCGGGCTTCGCCTGCCTCGCCTGCCCATCATTGTCTCGGCAATCATAATAGGAATGCCAATGGCCGCCACACAGATCAAATAAATAATGACAAAAGCCCCACCACCGTTTTCTCCGGTTATATAAGGAAATTTCCAGATATTACCCAAGCCAACTGCCGAACCAGTAGCGGCAAGTATAAATGCAAAACGTGAAGACCATTCACCATGAATAGATTGATTTGTATCGGCCATTAAGCTACCTACGCGTTAGAAAATTTAATTTTTACCGGTAAATTAAAGTAAAATACAGGCATTGTTTTTAAAATATAGTGTATCGCAATGTATTTTATTTAATACCGTCAGCAAGAAATCCTTATTGCATTAAATAAAATACACTGTAAATTTAATTATTATACATTTTCCTCAGTATTAAAAAATAGAATTGGAACCTTATGTCTGGAAAGAAATCCAAGAAAAATAAACAAAGCGATAATACAATCGCAAAAAATCGTTATATTTCACACGAATATTTTATCGAAGACCGTTTTGAAGCCGGGCTTGTTTTAGAAGGCTGGGAAGTCAAAAGTATGCGTGAAGGAAAAGTGCAATTAAAAGAAAGTTATGTGTTTATAAAAAATGGCGAAGTATGGATATCAGGCATGCATATTTCAGCACTTAATACCGCATCTACACATGTCACGCCTTTTGCAACACGAGTACGCAAACTACTTTTACACGCCCAGGAAATCAGTAAGCTCATTGGCAGCGTCGAGCGTAAAGGCTATACCCTCGTGCCTACATTTCTATACTGGAAAAATAACCGGGCAAAACTGGAAATTGGCCTGGCAAAAGGTAAAAAATTACATGATAAACGTGCAACCGAAAAAGACCGTGACTGGCAGCGGGAAAAAGCACGTAATTTAAAACTAAATTAAGCCATATGTCTCAAAGCTCAGGTCTGCTCGATAGTGATAACAGCTTATTGTTAATTGTCGACATGCAAACAAAACTACTCAACGTCATGCCGGAAGGCGCAGCTGATGACATGGTAAAAAACAGTCAACGATTAATAACCGCTGCTAATTTACTTAATATTCCTATTCTTATTACCGAGCAATACTCAAAGGGTTTAGGGCATACGGTCGAAAGTTTGACTGCTGAATTAAATGATTCCCCTGTTGTTTTTGAGAAAACAAGTTTTTCTTGTTACAGTGCTGAGAATTTCAGCAGCACTCTTCAAGAAATGGCACGCAAACAAATCGTCATTGTTGGACAAGAAGCACATGTTTGCATCCTGCAAACCGCTTTAGAACTTATGCAACATGATTACCAGATACATATAATCGAAGATGCTGTTTGCTCGCGAAAAGCAGAACATAAATTTAATGCTCTACAACGCATGCAGCAACAGGGTGCGACCATTAGTAATTATGAATCTGTTTTATTTGAATGGATTAAAGATTCCAGGCATGAATACTTTTCTGTGATTTCCCGTTTATTGCACTGACTGAGTAAAGGAATAAGCATATCTCACTGAAGTGAAGATCCTTAATGACTACTGATAAAAGGTCGCGTAACAAAAAGCAGCTTATCAAGGCCATAATAAGGACCATAAATTCTCTAGTGATAATTCTGATACCGCTTTTATAGCATTTGCCTGTTTTAAAAAACCATCATCTGAATTAAAAATAGATCTTGGTTTTGTCCAGAGTATTATCTGAAAAAACCACCAAAAACTGAATTACCGCAAAAATACAAAATGTTTACCTTTATAATTTAAACACTATTCAACCCCTTATAAATATGCCATTAAACACCTTTATCAACACAATAAAATCCAATCAAGCTGTCAGCTTTGATGACACCATGACTATCATTAATGATTCGTATCATTACACACCAACAACATTTATCAACGGTTTAGATGAATTCGCAATAATTAACACAGCGGGAAACAATGAAGGCTCTTGCAAAATCTTTGCCTTTGCCCTGCTCCAGCAACTTGATCAACACCAGACCTTAAATTTGTTTGGTGACTATTATCAAGACGTTTTAAATGATCCAAACGGCACCAGCCATCAAAATATTAGAAATTTTATGCAATATGGATGGGAAGGCATCAAGTTCAGCGAACAAAATACTTTACGCCTAAAATAAAACATGGCAAAAAACGTAGACTACCTGATTATTGGCCAGGGACTGGCTGGCAGCCTACTCAGCTGGGAATTGATCAAGCATGGCTGTAGCACACACCTGGTAGACAACCAGCAAGAAAATGCCTCTCATATTGCAGCAGGACTCATTAACCCGATCACAGGGATGCGCTTAGTTAAACACATTGACATAGATATTTTGCTTCCTTGTGCAAGGCAAACCTACCGAGAGCTAAGCGAGTTTTTTAAACAGGATTTCTACATAGAAAAACCAATGTTGCGCATCTTACGTAATGAAATAGAGCTGCGTAAATTTCAGCAACGCATTCAAGAAAATGCATATCTAAATTATCTGCAAACAGAACTAAAGACAGCGCCTGATTCAATTAACGCACCATTGGGCATGATTCAGCAAAAGCAAACGGGTTATCTATTAACACACAGCTTATTAACCTGCCTGAAAAACTTCTTGCAAGAAAAGCAATCCTATCAAGTCACTCAGTTTGATTATCAAGATCTCCAGATAAATAAAGACATACGCTGGCGGGACATCACTGCAAATAAGATCATTTTTTGTGAAGGCTATCAAGCCATAGCCAATCCCTGGTTTAAATATTTACCTTTTCAATTAGCAAAAGGGGAAATATTAACCCTGACAACAAAACAAACACTGGCACCAGAATTATTATTGTACGGCCAATGGCTAATCCCGCTGAATAAGCACCAATTTCGTACCGGTGCTACCTTTGATAACATCAACCTGAATACAAATCCCAGCGTTCAAGGCAAGAATACACTACTTAATGCATTAAAGCAGATAGTACCAGCACTTCACTCTGCAACAGTAGATAAACACCAAGCCAATATACGTCCAACAACACTGGATAAAATGCCCTTTATAGGATTGCACCCCGACTATGAAAATCTAGCTATATTTAACGGCTTTGGTGCAAAAGGCAGCTTGCAAATACCCTATTACAGCAAATGCTTTGTTCACCATTTACTGCGGCAAAAGCCTATTACTCCTAAAGTTAATTCTCAGCGTTATAACAACCATAAAAACATGTTATAACAATAAAAAAAGTCAGGGAGCCAAATAATATTGCACATTTGTCATCCAAACAAAACTTTCATGCTTACTTTCTACACAGAAGCTAAACTATCTATTAAAGAATTTATATTATGAGTAATTTTGTTCATATCGTCTGTCCAGCGTGTTTATCTGTTAACCGAATTCCGGCGATACGGCTTAGTGATAAACCACAATGTGGCAAGTGTCATCGGCCTCTTTTTTCTGCTCTACCAGTTGATTTGACTGCAAGCAATTTCCAGCAACACATCAAGCGTAATGACATTCCGGTACTTGTTGACTTCTGGGCCCCCTGGTGTGGCCCTTGTAAGTCGATGGCTCCAGCCTTTAAGCTAGCAGCAGCTCAACTGGAACCCAAAATACGTCTGGCAAAGCTTAATACAGAAACTGAACAAGCTATAGCTGCTCAATACGGGATTCGAAGCATTCCAACTTTAATGCTATTCCACAAGGGTAAAGAATTAGCAAGACAATCAGGTGCCATAGATACTCAAGCTATTATTAGCTGGGCTAATCAATATATTGCATAATCTTAAAGCAATTGTATACACATTACGTGTATAGACTAGCCCAGAAACTAATATTTATTCATTGTCATAATTCTTGTCATGTTAGCGTGTTATTATGTATGCCACTAGAATGCCTCTGATGATACTTCGCGCGGTCACGGATGTGGTTGTATAGCGAGCTGATTTTTAGTCGAGAGAAAGGCGCTGAAACAGGCGCATAGCACACGCTAAGCAACTATTTCAGCAACGCGGCTAAAATCGGCCGCTAGAAAACCGCGTATGTAGCCGCGCGAAGTATGTCTACTGTAATGCATGTGTGCTGGTTTCTCGACCAGTCACAACTCCACTTCAACCAAACCCTATCGAGCAAACATGACAGCAATCCCATTACACTTTGAGTTGCCTGAAAACCTGACTGCTATAAAATTTTTAAACAATCTGCATAAAAAATTGAATTTGAAATAGTCTCTCAACAGTATGCAATCAAAACTTTTTATGACAGTTTCGACTGGCGACTCTACCGTGCCGATATTGTTTGTGAACTCAACCAGTCTAAATCAGCCTCTCATGTCAGCCTTCTCGATAGAAATACCGGTGAGCTCATTGCATTGGAAGAGCAAAAAGATATGCCACATTTTTGTGATCAGTTCCGCGACGGGCGCTTAAAAACCCAATTATCTCCTCTACTGGAAATGCGGGCATTATTGCCTTTATCTCAATTACCACATCAGGTACATCGCATTAATGTACTTAATCAGGATAAAAAAACAGTCTTGCGCATTAGACTGGATGAATATGAATCATTGCCAAATCGCATTAGCTTACAGCGCTTAAAAGGCTATGAAAAAGCTGCAGAAAAAGTAAGCTTACTGTTGCAACAAGCTCTGCAATTAAAGACCACAACGCCCTGCTCGATTTTGGATCATGCCCTTAAATTACAAAGTCGCAAAGCACTGGACTACAGCTCTAAACTATCGATAAAGCTTGATCCGAAAATGCGCGCTGATCAAGCCAGCGTGATCATCTTTCAACAGTTATTGCGCACTATGCAAATCAATGAGAGTAACACCATAGCCGATGTTGATAGCGAGTTCTTACATGACTTTCGTGTAGCTATCAGGCGTACTCGTGCAGGTTTAAGTCAGATTAAGCACGCTTTACCTTCTTCTGTGGTCGCGCGTTATGCTGTTTTTTTTGCTTGGTTAGGACAGATTACCGGGCAAACACGGGACATGGATGTATATTTATTAAGTTATAAACAGTATAAAGCCGCTCTACCTGTTTCTTTAAGAGAGGATATCACACCCTTATATGCATTCCTGAAAGAAAAAAAAGGGCAGGCACAAAAAGATTTAGCTGAAAAACTTTCTAGTTCTACTTACAGGAAGGAATTGGCCAACTGGGAACAATACTTAAAAGAACCCTTAGAAAAAAAAGACAAGGGCGAAAATGCAACTTTAAGTATTAAAGAATTAGCTGACCAACGTATCTGGAAAGTTTTTAAACGCGTTATTAAGGAAGGTGAATCAATTAATAAATCCTCACCCGCTGAAGAACTCCATGAGCTGAGAAAAACCTGTAAAAAACTGCGCTATTTAATGGAATTTTTTGAAAGTCTGTATCCAAAAGATAAAATGAAAATATTAATAAAATCACTGAAAGGTCTGCAAAGTGTATTAGGTGATTTTCAGGATTACGAAGTCCAGGAAACCAATATCAAGCATTTTAGTGAAGAAATGATGGCCAACAACGTACCTCCCAATACATTCCTGGCAATGGGTGTGTTAGTACAATACTTAGATTCCATAAGGTGCGCTGCACGCAATGATTTTGCCAGACAATTTGCACTTTTTGAAAAAGCAGAAAATCAGTCCACTTTTAAATACTTATTTGCGCATAAGGCATAAGAGATAACAGATGAAAATAATCGCAACTTATAATATTAAAGGCGGAGTTGGTAAAACGTCAACAGCAGTAAATCTGGCTTATATTGCCTCGCAGCATGGCTATAAAACACTCGTGTGGGACCTGGATCCTCAAGGTGCAAGTAGTTATTATTTTAGAGTAAAACCTAAAATAAAAGGGGGCAGTAAACAGCTTATAGCGGGTGATCGTGACTTAGATGGATTAATAAAGGCGACCGATTTTGAGAATCTGGATTTATTGCCAGCAGACTTCTCCTTCAGAAATTTAGACTTAGTCTTAGATGCGCGAAAAAAACCAACCCAGCGCCTAAAAAAGTTACTCGCACCGCTCACTAAAGAATACGATTTTATCATTCTAGATTGCCCGCCCAATATTTCATTATTATCGGAATCCATTTTTGAAGCTGCCGATATATTGCTCTCTCCTATTATCCCAACGACTTTATCTTTACGTACTTTAGAGCAATTAAAGAAATATATTAAGGATAATAAATTAAAGCATATTCAATTGATTCCTTTTTTCTCTATGGCAGATAGACGAAAAAAAATGCACAGGGAGATCATCGAAACACTAGTAGAAAAACATCCTGATATTTTGCAGACAACCATTCCTTATGCAAGTGATATAGAACGCATGGGCTGGGAACGCATGCCATTGGGAGCATACATAAGCAAGGGACGTTCTACAGAAGCCTATCAACAACTTTGGCAAGAAATAATGACACTCATTAAATAAAATAGTCGCCAGATTCACGGTCTTAACAAAAGCACTGACCGCGTATTCAATCTGAAAAAGCAAACAGTCATAATTCTGTCATATATTGAGTCGTATAATTAATAGTTAAATCACTACACACTTAATGCCCCTTATATAACTATTGGAGAACGAGCTTATGTATAAACATATATTTCTTAAATTGACTGCACTTGGTCTATTGATTGCCAGTCACGCGACACTTGCTGAGCCTCATTATAATGTTAACGATTATTATCAGGTGTACAAAGATGGACGAATTTATATTTTTGATGATTTTGCGACCTATAACAGCTTTAATCAGGCTGGAGAAACGGCTTACCGGTTAACTCGCATCGGCGCAGGCCCCAATGGCGAAACTCTGGTTTTCGGTTTACAAAGTAAAGATAAAGAAATGAGTTCCGGTTTTGGCTCAGTCGATTTATATGAAGGAACGGCAGAAGGAATTAACGAAGGATTCTATGGTGAAGTAATTAAAGACGGGCGCATCTATGTATTTAACGAATGGCCTGATTTAAAAGAATTTTTATCTGTTGGAGAAGCTACTTTTCGCTTTACTGAGATAGGGGCTGGTCCTAATGGCGAAACAGTCATTTATGTACTAAATAAAAATAATAAAAAACAACAGCCGACTGCATTAATGGCTGAATTTGCGCGTAAACACACAAAATAAGTTATTATTTTCATTTAATATCAAGCTCTCTCACCGAGGGAGCTTTGTTTTTTTATGCGAAACTTTTTGCTCCCCCTTCTTTGCTTTTATTCAGGTATGATGTGCATAGCTAGCAAAAAAAAACCTACTAATGCAAACTTTAGCCCCCACCATTCGCAATACAGTTCGTGCCGTTATTATTCGTGATGGACGCATTCTACTGCAAAAAAAACAGGATGCATTAAAAGGCGTGCGCTACACGTTACCTGGCGGAGCACAAGATCCAGGTGAAACTTTACTGGAAGCCTTGCACCGGGAATGTCAGGAAGAGTTAGGCACAGAAATAATTGCCAGCGAAATTTTACACTTAGCTGATTTTTTTAAGCAAAAATCCCTACCAGAACCGTATTTACAGCATCAGCTTGAAATCCTGTTTCATTGTCAAATTGCTGATTCTTATATACCGAAAAATGGTCCTAAACCTGATAAGCACCAGATAGCCATCGAATGGATCACCATTGATGAGCTGTCTCAAATTCCTTTGCTTCCTGCAATTCTAAAAAAAATCCTGACTAAGCTAAATCAACCCGTTAATCCTATTTATCTTGGAAAAATAAATTGAGCGCGCAATTACCCAAAAATCAGCGTACTAACCTCAGGTTTCTATTTGTCGAAGTAGGCACACAAATTTCTAATCTACAGGATTACATTGTCAAAGAGGGCAAAAACTTTTCTACCGGAAGCTTTGACCGTAGTGGTTATATTCATAACCTAAAAATTCGCATTCATAACGATGGCTATTTGCAAATTCAAAACGCAGGAAACAATGAAAGTGACATCATTGCTTTTCGCGCTATAGACAATATCGCTAATAACCTTGAGCGTATTGCCGAATTATGCCTTGATTGCATGCATCATATTGCGGATTTAAGCAACAAAGACTACCTTTCTGGTGATAAATATGAACAATTACTGGCTCATGTTGCTCAGGGTATCAGCCTGAGTGAGCGTGCCAATCAGAATAGCGACTCTCAACAGGCGCTCAAAATAGCTGAAGTACAACAGAAATTAAGTAAAAACTGCCAACAACTAATCGATAAATACAGCAAAGAATTTAAATCCGGGAAAAATGCCGAGGACTTGATTGCCGCCCTTTTTGTGGTAAAAAGTATCAAATCCATGGACGAGGCACTACTGAAAATTTGTAATGCAACTTTGTCCAGAAACCTGGGACAGACAATCAATGTGGATCGTTTTAATTCCTTAACTCGCTGCGTGGACCATTTACAAAAAAATGGTGCTAGCAAAAATCTTGTTTTAGATACTATTGCTGAAACGCGTTCAGGCAGTGTAATTTCAGGTGTCAGCGAAGCTAACAAAGACGCTATCATCGCCATTTTCAAAGACGGAAAAAAACAAAAACTTAAAGAAGAACTACAAAGCGTTGAACGCTGGCATGAAATTTATCCAGGTATTGCCCCCAGAATATTGTCTTATCAGAAACAGGGACAGTCAGCTGCATTACTGATTGAACATTTAGAAGGCTCAACTTTTGAAAATATCCTGTTACAAGGTTCCGATAAATTACAAAAACAATCCTTACAACAACTTACTGAAACCTTAAATGACATCTGGCATAAAACCTTGCAGAAAAAACCCGTTAATGCGCAATATGCGCAGCAACTATTAAAGCGTTTGCCTGATGTCTATTCTATACATCCAGTATTTGAACAACAACATATCCATATTGCCGGAATTAACATCCCTGCTTTCACAAAACTATTAAAGCAGACGAATAAATTAGAGCAATCCCTGGCTGCACCTTTTTCCGTCTATATACATGGTGATTTCAATACCGATAATATTATTTACGCCCCCGGGCAAAAGAAAATCAATTTTATCGACCTGCACCGTTCCTGCTTTATGGATTATGTACAGGATGTATCCGTGTTTATGGTATCTAATTACCGCTTACAAGCGCTGGATCATCCGTTCAGACAAAGGGTATTACACGTTAATATGGCCATGTATCATTTTGCTGCAGAATTTGCCCGGCATCATAAAGACCCTACTTTTGAATTACGTCTGGCGCTTGGGCTGGCACGTTCACTAGCGACTTCAACTCGCTTTACACTGGATAAAACTCTGGCCAAAGCCATGTTTTACCGCTCCCGCTTATTATTAGAACAGGTACTTGCCGTTAATATAAAACATAGTAAAGATTATCGAGTGCCCATTAAGGAGATTTTTATTGCTTAATTTAAAAATTGCTGTGGTTGGGCTGCCCGGAAAGTGGTCAACTGAAACTTTAGCTGATGCCGTTGAAAAAAAAACCGGCTTCCGTTTGATTGTTGATATGGATAAGGTTGTATTGAATCTTGATAGCCTTGAGCTTACCTATCAAGGCCACAACTTATGTCAACTGGATGCTATTATTATTAAAAAAATTGGCCACCAGTATTCCCCCAATAGTTTAGACCGACTGGAATTATTACGCGTTGCTGAAAATGCAGGAGTTAAAGTGTTTAGTCAGCCCGTCAAAATATTACGCTTAATCGACCGGCTTAGTTGTACTGTTACCTTACGTAATGCGGATATTCCCATGCCGGCGACCGTTATCACCGAAGAAATTGATGAAGCAATTGCAGCAGTCAACAAATTTGGTTCGGCAATTTTCAAGCCTCTGTATTCGACAAAAGCGCGCGGTATGTGTGTCATTAGCAAAAAAGATGGCAAAACTAAAGTACGCAAAAATATCGAAGCATTTAAAACAGCTAACCCGATGATGTATATTCAGCAGAAAGCCGCCTTAGGCGGCCGGGATATGGGGTTGATGTTTCTAGGCGGCCGTTATTTAGGGGCCTATGCCAGAGTGAGTAAAAATGATGCCTGGAATACCACGATTAATAGTGGTGGCGAATATGCAGCCGCTGATCCTTCGACTGAGATCATTGCAATGGCAAGTAAAGCACAGGACTTATTTGATATGTCCTATACCACAGTCGATGTCGCTGAGACGGATAAGGGTGCCATTGTTTTTGAGGTCTCTGCCTTTGGCGGTTTTCGGGGGGGCAAAGAAGGGTTGAACCTGGATGTTGCCGAACTATATGTGGATTTTGTTTTAACTAAACTTGAACAAAAAACACCTTATGTTGTGTCTATATAACCCACCAACAGTATATATAGCAAACCAGATGAAATAATCCAAAAAGACAATGATACCAAATACAAAAGTGCAGGATTTAAGCACTAAACTCATACAGGGAGCCACCTTACTTGACCAGAGCTTATTTGTGCAATGTGATGATTGCGTTATCAGTGTACAAAGCAACTCGGTAGCCTTATTAAATGAGCTACAGCGATATTTTAAACACCTTGTTATTCATCAGAGTCAACAGAGCGAAGCTGATATAGTCGTTATTGCAATTGAATCTGCGGCTCTGGAACTCCCCTGCGCCTTCAAAGACTGGCCACGACAAGAAGGCAAAAGCGGTCGTAAAGATGCTTATTATCAGCTTCAAGGGGGCAGACTTATTCAGAAAGTTCGCACTGGCATGGTGTTTCTACAAAGTGAAACAAGCAGAATTGCCGTAGGCCCTTGTGTAAAAAACCCTAATCAGGTCATTAATTTCATTAACAGTCAACATATGAACTGGCTGCAACAACGCGGTTGGCTGATTTGTCATGCTGCGGCTATTGCCTATAAAAATCAGGCTTATGCCATAGCAGGATTTTCAGGGGGGGGTAAATCCACCTTGATGCTACGTTTAATGGACAACGAGCAAATAGACTTTATCAGCAACGACCGCTTATTTATCCGCAATATAAACAATTGTATAAAAGTGACTGGTATTGCCAAACTGCCACGCATTAACCCTGGCACCATTGTTAATAATCCTCGCCTACAATCATTAATTCCAGAACAGCAAAGAGTACAACTACTCGATTTACCAAAACAGCAACTATGGAATATTGAAGAAAAATATGATGTTGATATCGAAGCCATTTATGGTCAGGGGCGTATTGGAAATAACAAACCACTACACGCATTGATCATCTTAAACTGGCAACATGATAGTAAGCAGACCTTTCAGGTCAATAAAGTAAATCTGCAACAGCGTCGCGACCTATTAGCTGCGGTTATGAAATCTCCAGGCCCTTTTTATCAGGATGCACAAGGTACATTCTTAAATGAACACGCTGAATTTGATGAATCGGCTTATTTATCAATTTTAAATCAGGTTAATATTTTTGAAGTCAGCGGCAAAATTGATTTTGCCGCATTGCAATGCTATTTTAATCAACATATTATTAGTGAGGCACGTTAATGAGCAGACAACTATTGATATTACGCCATGGCAAATCTGACTGGGGTGTCGAAATCAAGGATTTTGATCGACCGCTCAAAAAACGCGGCAAACGTGCTGCTCAGCGTATGGGATCCTGGCTACAGCAACAGAATCTGGTTTCAGACTATATCCTTAGTTCACCCGCAGAAAGAGCCAGAAATACCGCAGAAAAATTAGCTAAAGCAATGGGCTTAACTGCACAACGAGTGCATTATGACTCACGCCTGTATGCCGCTAATCAAGAGCATCTAAAAAATGCTTTGGCAAGTTGCCCACCCGATGCGCAACGAGTCTTGTTAATTGGCCATAATCCTGAACTAGAATCTTTGTTAGCGTTTCTGAGTAAAGACAAGCTGCCTACACCTGATGATGGTAAATTACTGCCTACTGCCACATTAGCTATCTTTAGCATGCCTGATGACTGGCATGCATTAAACAGGGGCTGCGGCGAACTATTGAATATTATCCGTCCGGCAGATCTTCCAGAGAGTTTCCCATTTAATGGTCTGCTAGGTATAGAGCAACGCGAACGACCAGCCTATTACTATACCCAGTCAGCTGCAATCCCTTATCGCATACACAATAATGAATTACAGATTTTATTAATTTCCTCGAGTGGTGATAATCATTGGGGAATTCCCAAAGGCATTATAGAGCCGGGTCAGTCAGCTGCAAAATCAGCTGCTATTGAAGCCTGGGAAGAAGCAGGCATAGAAGGCATTATCAGTGAACAAATGCTGGATTATTACCTGCATGAAAAATGGGGCAGCACTTGTACAGTGCAGGTATATCCAATGTTAGTCACTCAAATGCTTAACAATGAGGAATGGCAGGAAAGTCATCGTCGCAGACAATGGCTGCCACTGCAGAAAGCGACTTTTTTAATCAAACAAAAGGCGTTGCAGGCTATGTTTACAAGTTTAGCCACCCGTCTTGCAAGCAAGACAGATTAATGGCCAGAGTCATTGCTGCACTTATCAGACATGGTGATTATCATCAATTAGCTGATACACCCAGTGCGCATCAGCCTTTTGCCTTAACGGCTAAAGGCTTGGCACAGGCATCTGACCTGGCTATACTGATAAATACATTTTGTACTACGCGAGGCTGCCAGATTAACCCCGTTATTGCTACGTCTAAATTGCTCCGAGCCTGGCAAACTGCAAAACAATTGACTACAGCGCTAAACAATCCCGGCATCCAGATACATGAATATACGGATCTGGCTGAGCGCTGTGTAGGCAGTGTCGCGAACTTGTCGGTCACACAAATACGCGAACTGATTAGACTGGACCCACGGCTCGATGATTTACCCAAAGACTGGAAATCCAACAGCCATTATTGTTTGCCATTTCAAGGCGCAGAGTCCTTGCTTGATGCAGGTAAACGCGTAGCCACCCTGTTACGTGCGGAAATGCAGCCTCTGAAACCACATAGCCAAAGCGATCAATTAAAAATATTTGTCGGTCATGGCGCAGCATTTCGTCATGCCGCCTACCATTTAGGCATTATAAACTATGAACAAATTGCACTACTTAGTATGTTCCATTGTCAACCGGTATTTATTGAATACACGGGTAATGGCAACTGGCAACATATTGGAGGAGAATGGAAAATCAGAAATGCACACAGCCAATTTACCGATTAATTATGATATTTAACCCGCTAAAATTACCCTCTTATAAAGGCCTGAAATGGATAACCACAGATTTACCCAGGAAAGCCCAGAACTGGCCATTAGGAAAAGTACATTCTTCTGCAAAAGATCAGAGTAGTCCGGCAGGTTTAGCAGAACAGTTACAGCAATCATTACTGGATCATCCCTGGGTATGGCCAAAGACACCGGTATTATTCTTTTCTGATCTACATGCTGATGCTGATGCCTTTATTGCCTCTTTAGTCGCATCGGGTGGCATCAAAAAAACCGGACCGTTTGATCAGCAATTTAAATTAACGCATACCGGGCGAAAGGCACGTTTTGTTATCGGCGGAGATTGTTTTGACAAAGGCCCAAGTAATTTAAGATTGCTACGCTGTCTGCGGCTGTTAATAGACAGTGGAGCCAAGGTGCATATTCTGGCGGGTAATCATGATATACGCGTTAAACTCGGCATTCATGCAGTCAATCTAAACAAAGATCTGAAAAGCGAACATTTTTTTATTCGTATGGGTGCCAAAGCCATTCCCTTTCTAAAAGAAATACAACAGGAATATTTACAGGGCAAACATGCACTAAAGCATATTCCCGACGAACAGGAATGCCGTAAACGTCTGTACCCATCTGAAAGCTGGTTTAAAACCTTTCCTGAGGCGGCGAAAAATCTGTTATCTGACAAAATTATCAACAAAGAAACCAAGCGCTTGCGTGAAAAAATCAATGAATTTGAACATGACCTGCAGAAAGCCGGAATGGATATACGCATAGCCTACGCAGCAGCCATCAAATGGCAGGAACTCTTTTTAGACAAGGACGGAGAATTTTACTGGTACTTTAAGAAAATGCGCCTGGTTTTACATAAAGGCTCGTTTTTATACGTTCATGCGGGTATTGATGACAGTATCGCTCACATGATCCATAAAAAAGGGGTTAATTATTTAAACCAGCAATTTAAAAAGCATTTGCATGACGAAATTTTCGACTTTTACTATGGTCCCCTGGCAAATACCATTCGTACCAAATACCGGGATGTCGATATGCCGATGACCAGGCAAGGCAATAAAATGCTGCGTGAAAAAGGCATCTACGCCATCGTTCACGGTCATAAAAACCTGCGTTATGGTCAGCGTATTATGCTCCGCAAAGGTATGGTCAATTTTGAATGCGATGCTTCAGTCGACCGGCATACTCGTAAGAAAGAAAAAATAGGCACCTTGTCAGGCCATGGTGCGGCAGTCACCATTTTTCAACCACAAGGCAGAGTATTAGGGATCAGTACCGATTACCCTTATATCAAACTTTTTCAATCTCCCGTATAAGCCCTTATGAAACAAGATAAACAAAGTTTTAAACATGAGTCCTTACAGGATGCAAAAAGTATAGAAAAGATTCTCAAAGCCATCAGTGAAAATATCGGCAAAGGCCAGCTTAAGTTCAGTGATGAAGAAGATGAAATCGAGTTTCAACCTGAAGGACTAATGACATTAAAAATAAGCGCCGCGCAAGAAACTCATCAACAAAGCTTTAATATCAAAGTCAGCTGGCAGAGAGAAAGTGAAGAATTGAAGCATAAGACATTAAAGATTAGTCGATAATAGCGAAACCAGGCTAACACCCTGACTTTTGTTTGCCACTTTTCCATCCAGTGCAACTATCCGTGCGCAAACGAAAAATTTATTTTTTCTCGTCGCACTGATACACTCTCTATATATCATACTTCGCGCGGTCACGGATGCGGCTGTATATCGAGTTGATTTTAGTCGAGAGCAAGAGCTGCGCAACTGTTTCAGCAACGCGGCTCTATCGGCTAAAATAGACCGCTAGAAAACCGCCTATGTGACCGCGTGCAGTATACATACAACAAGGAGCTTAATATGCAAATCAAACCTCCAACACTCATCACTCTGCTTAGTTTGTTATTGATTTCTGCCTGTGCTGAATCTCAACAACCCGCCCAAACATTAAACACATCAGAGTTATCTATCGCCACGTTTGCCGGCGGCTGTTTCTGGTGTGTAGAATCAGATTTTGAAAAAGTCCCTGGCGTACAGCAGGTTATCTCCGGTTTTAGCGGCGGAAATGTAGCTAATCCAAGTTACCAGCAAGTCTCTGCCGGAACGACCGGCCATGTAGAAGCAGTACAAGTCTATTATGACCCCAAAGTCATCAGCTATAACGATTTACTGCAGGCATTCTGGCGACAAATTGACCCCACCGATAATCAAGGTCAATTTATTGACCGGGGCAAACATTATCGCCCGGTGATTTTTTATCATAATCAGCAACAACAGCAACAGGCAGAACTTTCCAGACAAAACCTGCAGGCTTCAGGACGCTTTGATAAACCCATAACAATTGAAATAGTTCCGTTCAAGAACTTTTATGCTGCTGAAGACTATCATCAGGGCTATTACCTGAACAACCCTCTGCGCTATAAATTTTATCGTTACAACTCAGGTAGAGACCAGTATTTATCTGAAATATGGGGGGATGATTTAAAATTCAGCCCATCCTCTTCCTCAAAACAGCAATACAGTAAACCTGGCGATGCAGAATTACGCAAGAAACTCAGCCCGTTACAATATCAGGTCACCCAGCAAGAAGCGACCGAACCGGCTTTTGACAACAGCTTCTGGGATGAAAAAAGGCCCGGTATTTATGTTGATGGTGTCAGCGGTGAGCCACTGTTTTCATCCACAGATAAATTTAAATCAGGCACAGGCTGGCCCAGTTTTACTCAGCCTTTAGTCACTGATCATATCGTTGAAAAAACTGATTATTATTTGCTTTATCCCAGAACCGAAATTCGCAGTAAATATGCGGATTCGCATCTCGGACATGTATTCAATGACGGACCACAACCAACAGGACTGCGTTATTGCATTAACTCAGCTGCACTACGTTTTATTCCAGCAGAAGAACTTCAGTCTGCAGGGTACGGTGAATATCTTGAACTTTTCACTCAAACAGATAAATAAGCTTTGTGCAGAGTACAACTAAATCCAGCATGCTAAAATTCAGAATTATTTGTCGCTATTATTTCCCATCACACAACAGAGCCCTTAATAATGATTATTCAAAACCAACAACATGATATTCAAACACCAAGCGGAGCAATGCGAACTTATGAATATCGCCCCGTTGCACCAGGAAAATACCCAACCATCATTTTCTATTCGGAAATTTTCCAGCAAACCACGCCTATCGCCAGAAGTGCAGCTATATTAGCCGGATTTGGTTTTGTCGTATTAGTGCCGGAAGTGTTTCACGAGTTAAACCCTATCGGCACCGTATTAGGTTACGATGATGTGGGTAAGGATAAAGGTAATCAGGATAAAGCTGACAAACCTTTAGAAAACCATGACAGTGACACTCAGGCGATGATTGATTTTGCACAAACAAAAGATTATTGTACCGGTGTAGTCGGCGCTATGGGCGTCTGTATAGGCGGGCATTTAGCCTATCGTGCTGCCATAAACCCGAGTATTAAATCTGCATTTTGTTTATACCCGACAGATATTCATTCAGACACCCTGCCCGCTGCACAAAATAATGACAGCTTTACTCGCACCCCGGATATTAACGGTGAAATATTTATGGTGTTTGGCAAACAAGACCCTCATGTACCCCAGGCAGGTCGAGAAAAAATCTACCAGAATCTGGTGCAACATAATATCAATTACAACTGGCTGGAAGTCAATGCACAGCATGCTTTTATGCGTGACGGCGGTGAAAGATACGATCCGCAACTGGCGCTTAAAATGTACTATACCGCGACCGAATTTTTTACTCGCACACTGGCAAATTAGGCTGTGAATAGATATACAGGCCGGTTTGACTGATTTACTGGATAATAATGAAGTGAGAAAAAATGTATCCTTCGGTAATAAAAATTGTACCTAAAGACAATTATCAAGTTTACGTAGAATTTGATAATAATGAATGTAGAATATTAAACATGGAGCCATATTTAAATTTTGGTGTATTTAGCAAAATTAAAGACTTAAATTTGTTTTCACAGGTTCGTGTTTCCTTTGACACGGTTGAATGGGGAAATGGTATAGACCTTGCCCCCCAGTTTGTATATGAAAAATGTATTAAAGAAAAATGCCTAACGAACTGGGTTAGATTGTGATCACGATGCGAACCAAAGGGATGTTCAGGTCCCGAATTGAATTGTGATTCGGGACTTCTGACTTTTGCCCCCCCCCGAGTGTCACATTCAACGTAGGGTGGGCAAACAGCCTTACCGTTTGCCCACCATTTGCCGATAAACACGGTGGGCAAAAAACTGCCCACCCTACCAGGCTCGCTTCGGAACAAACCGGAGTACTTTCTATCGCAACCTAAATTCAATCAACCTTCATTCAAGGTGTGCCAGAGATCACTTGAACTGACCGTAAAAATGCGCCTGAAAAGATTTACGGAAACTCTCATGGCAGGCTAGACAGGTATTTTGCAGCTCTGAGAAGGCCAAAATCACACCGTGGCCATCTTTTTCGGCTGCAACTTCAGCCAGTACACGAGCCGCATCATGCGTTTTACCGTCATAGCCCTTGAACTTGCTGACATTGCTACCCGCAAAGCTCAAAATGCGTACTTTCTCAACCAAGGGTGGCTGTGGATGATCAGCTACCTGTAGAGCAATTTTTTCGACAAGTTCCCAGTCCTCACGAGAAATACCGTCGATGATGGTTTGCATATTCTTACCCAGATCTTGCATAATTTTGCGCAAGGCCAGGGGCTCTGTGGTGTCAGCTAAAGTTTCGGCAAACACCTGACCACTGGCAGCTATGATGGCTAATCCTGTCAACAATATGATTCTAATAATGCTAGCTGTTCTCATATTCAGTATTCTCCGGTTTTCTATATTGATTTTAGGTATTGGTTACTTCTATCCGTAACGTGTATGGCTGGAAAAAATTTCTGCGAAACTGTGATTCTCATACGCTTTTACTATGCCGTTGTCGGTTCTAACTCTGCTGCTAATTGTACAAATCCAGTATCTTCCATAATTGCATACATGGCAGGCAAGACTAGCATGATCAAGACTGTGGATGTCAACATACCAAACACAATACTGGTCACTAAAGGCACAAGAATTAATGCCTGAGAACTGGTCTCAAACAGCAAGGGCGTCATACCAGCGATGGTAGTGACAGAAGTGAGGAAAATAGCTCGGAAACGATCGACTACTGCTTGCCTGGCCGCGTCGTGCAAGACCATGCCCTCTTCTACCCGATATTTCACAAATTCGACTAGCAGGATCGAATCATTCACGACGATACCCGTCAGGGAAACAAAACCGATCATACTCGGTAGGGTGAAATCCAGGCCCATAATCAAATGCCCCCAGATCGTGCCGATGAGCGCAAGGGGAATATTGATCATGACGATTAACGGTTCGCGAAAATTGCGAAATTGCAGACTAAGTAAAAGGAATACGCCAAATGACCCAAGCCCGAAACCTGAGAGTATAGAAAACTTCGTTTCAGTGCCGTTTTCGACTTCGCCTTTAAGCGTAAACGTGATGTCAGGATAACGTTCCTGCAATGTGTTTAAAAAGTTGTTTTGTAAGCTTGCGACGACTTCCGAAGTATTGGCAATGCCTGCATCCACATCGCCATATATATTGACAGTGCGCTGGTGATTGATATGACCGATTCGAGAAAATTCACGTTCTTCGGTAATAATAGCGACACTGCTTAACGGGATCTCTTTTCCGGTTTTTGAAAACACAGTGAAATTGTCAAAATCGCGTAACTCATTACCTTGTTGATTGCCCAGTCTGGCAATGATCTCATAGGCTTCTCGCCCTTTGTAAATCTCACTGATTTTAACGTCCAGATAAGCTGATCGTAGTTGCGCGGCAATACTACGGGAATCAATGCCTGTGGCTAATGCACCTGGCTTAAGTGAGATACTGTATTTCGGTTTACCTGGACGAAGGTCATCCAGCAAGTTGCTAACGCCATTATAGCCCCTGAGCCAGTTTTGCACCTCCCATGATGCCCTTGACAGTTCATCCATGTCCTGGCCACTCAGACGAATGTGAATAGCACGTCCCGCAGGTCCCAGCTTGGGCTCTTTATATTGGATACTTAGCACGTCGGGTAGTGCCCCGGTGTGTTTTTCCCAGAGCTGGGTTAACTCAAGAATATTTGTATGGCGTTTTTCGGTGTTAAGTATATCGATACTAAGGGTTGCCAGATGCGTTCCATTTTCGGGGACATCGCCATGTTCACCATATGAAAGCTGCACATTTTTAACCAGCTCTTCTGATTCATTTTTGCTAAGCGCTTTATTGGTTTCATCCAGCGCATTGAGCAATCTCTCCACCACCTGCTCGGTTTTTCTCAGTGGGGTGCCTTGTGGTAGTAGAATTCTGGCTTCCAGATTATTGCCTTCCAGATCTGGGAAGGCTTTGAATTTAACGGTGCCAGTTACCACCAGACCGACTGAAAAAATCAACATAGCCAGCGTTATACCGACAGTAATATATCTAAACTGCATAGCGAGTTGAGCGGCATGTCCGACCCCGGTGCGTAATCGATCAAACCCGGCTTCAAACTTCACTCGCCATTTTGGCGGTGTATTGTGGCGCCCATGTTCTAGTGAGTGCTTCAGATGGTGTGGCAACACCAGAAAGGCTTCGATCAAACTGATGGTAAGCACTGACAACAAAACCACAGGCAGCACACCCAATATCTGTCCCAGATCGCCTTCCATCATCAACAGGCTGCCAAATAAAAAGGCGGACGTGAGATAGGAAGAAAAAACGCCACGAAAAACTTTATTGGTACCATCGACAGCCGCATCCAGCGGCGACTTCCCTTTGCGGTATTCATGATCAATACTTTCAGATAGTACTATGGCATCATCCATTAAAATACCAATAGCCATAAGCAAGGCGACCATTGAGATCATATTGATACTCACGCCAAACACGACCATCATGGCAAGCCCACCCAAAAATGAAATAGGTAAGCCGAGGGCAATCCAGAATGTATAACGCCATGAAAAAAATAGTAGCAGCATCAACGCTGCCAGAACCAGACCCTGCCAACCATTTACTAACAGCAGTTGTAACCTGTCACGCACTGAAGTCGAAGTATCATTAACAATAGTCAGTTGTGTTCCTTCAGGCAGAATTTTATTTTCATTTTCAACAAACTCAATCAGCGCGTCGGCAACTTTCATTGTATCATCGATAGTATTTTTACTGACTTTGAGTAGTGCAGCCGGTTTACCGTTTAACTCAATGCGTTCTTCAGGTTTTTCAAATTTATCCTCAATTTTGGCAATATCACCCAGCTTAATTTCGCCACCTTCAGGCATATTGATAATAGTGAGATCTTCCAGTTCATCAGTAGTCTTTCTGATATTATCAAAGTGAATTTGATAGGAAATTTCACTATCTTCCAATGTCCCTGCGGGTAATTCCAGTGCCTGAGCGGAAATTAAGTCGGCAATATTCTGAATACTGAGATTGTATTTTTGTTGAGTATCAGGGCGAATCAATACCTGTAACTGATGTGTGGAAAAACCGTCCATGCTGACGATTGGAATTTGCGGCATGGCAATAAGGCGGTCACGGTAATATTCTGCCAGTGCTTTTAATTCAGTAGCTGTTAACTTATCTGAGGTGATGGCAATATTGGCAACCGGGTTTATTCTCCCCAGCTGTTTGATCACAGGCTCTTCGATATTCTCAGGGAAATTCTGGATGGCATCAATTTCAGTTTTAATATCATCAGTAAACTCACGCATATTTCCCGCTTCCTGCATCTCCAGTGTAAAAATGGCAACATTGTCACGCGCATCACATTCCTGTTCTTTTAAAAAACTGATGCCATCTGTGGCATCTTCCAGCGGGTTGCAAATACCATCTTCAACATCTGCCGGGCTTGCTCCAGGATAGGCAACCGTAACCTGTACCTTACTGGGCTTGAGCAGTGGAAAGGATTCTTTATTAAGACTTTTTAATGAATTAAAACCAATGGCGATGATTGCCATCATCAAGATATTGCTAATGGTGGGGTGTGCCGCAAAATAGCGAATCATTGCACAACACCTTCAATTAACTCAGGGGGTGAAACAAGGTTGTCGCTATCATTAACTTTATTCCCATTAATATGGTTTGGGCTGATGGCCTCTTCACCAGCAGCCTCTTTGGCCATTTGCTTTTCATACTCACTTGCCATGACAAGTTTAAGCGGCAAACCATTAATAACAGGTGTAACATCGGTGATAATAATTTTTTCACCCTCTTTCACACCATCGCTGACAACTACAAGTTGTCCTTGTTTGTGAAGAATATTTAGCGGCCGAATTTCCAGCTGGTAATTTGTCCCGGAAGCATTTTCTTTGGCAACATAGACGCGCCCTTGGTGGATAGCCTTTCTTGGTATAACCAGCATTCCCCGTGCGGGTGAAAAAAATTCAACGGCTGCATACATGCCTTTTAGCAAGGGTGGACGTTTGCCAGGAATGACGCCTGTATAAGGATTATTGACCGCAACAACCAGACCAATTGTATCCCGAACAGGGTCAATGGACTCACTAATACGTAACAGTTCACCTTGCCATTTTGTGCTAATCCCTTCATATCCGACCAGGCTAACGCTTGCTTGCATTTTAATTTTTGCAAATGCAGACTGCATGTCTTGCGGGTTTTGTAGATTTAAACGTTGATCGCCAAAGCCCATTAACATTGGGTAAAACTGACGTACGGACAACTGTGCATTGATTTCAATAGCCTGTGTGCCTAATGCTTCAAACAACACGCTGCCAACAGGTGTATATTCACCTTTTTCGACTAAAACTTCTCCAATGCGCGCATCAAAAGGTAGACGAATTTCGGTACGCCCCAGGGTATCCTGGCTTTGTGCAAGCTGAGTTTTAGATTGTTTGATTTGTGCCTGGCTTACGGATTTACGACTGGTGTAGCTTGCGAGCCTGCCTTGTAAATCTTCGACCTGCTGTTGAAGTAGCAAAACCTTCTGCTCTTCTGCATCAACGGTTGAACGGGCAATTAGACGTTTTTCCCAGACACTAAGCAAACGGTTTAATTCTTTTGTACCAGTGTGTAGATTCTTTTTGGCAATTTCGAGTGAGCGGCGGGTGCTACTTTCCTCAACTTCCAGTTGTTCCAGGGATGATTGACTACCCGCTAGTCCCGCCTCGCTTTGATCCAGTGAAAACTCAAAAGCCGTAGGTTCAATACGTATAACCACGGTTCCCTTTGCCAGGCTAGCGCCTTTTTTCAATGCAGGGTGAATATAACTAATCTTGCCGCTAACTTCCGTTTTGGCTTTCACCAAAACCGCGGGCTCTACATTACCATAAGCCATAGCACGACTGCGAAATGGCAGCTTCTTCAAGGTAATGACTTCCACCGTTTTAACAGGAAATTGCAGTACCTCATGCTGGGCAGGTGGTGCAGATTTTATCTTGTAAATAACCAGAGCCAGGGCTGTAATAGCAATCAATGGTAGAATAAATGCGTTTTGAAAGACTTTTTTCATCTGCTGTGCTCAATACCACGGCGATAGATCGCAAAAACACCCGCCGCCTTATCTTCTATATTTCCAGCATCTCCGTCCAGTAATGACTGCATAACCAGGCCTTGAATGGTACCTATAAACAATGTACCTGCTGCCAACGTATTTATAGCCGGATCAATTTCACCTTCAGCTTTACCCTTTTCTATCAATACCGCCAAACGCTCAGCGTATTTTCGGATCAGGGTGCGCGTAATGCGCTTGGCTGCGGTATCCTCAGCACGCTGTAATTCGCCAAATAACATACGCGGTACACCTGGATAGGCAGAGACAAACTCAATATGAGTCATAAACACCGCTTCCAGTGCTGCAAGTTGACTTACTGCAGACTTAGCCGCCTTATCTACTCGTGCTAGCAAGCGTTCCGCAAGCCATTCCATTACTGCCTGCCAGATAGCCTCTTTATTAGGGAAGTGACGAAACAATGCCCCTTGAGTCACATTCATGTATTTGGCAATGGCTGCGGTGGTTATATTGTCAGGATTTTGTTTGGCAGCAAGTTCAACCACGGCCTCTACGGTTACCGCACGACGTTCATTAGCGGGCAGATGTTTGCTTTTCGATGTCATGACACCTCCAGAAAATAGTAATTGATTACTATCTTCTGTTATGAGAAATCAAATGTCAACCCCTGCTCCGAATTAAAAAAATATTAAACACTGGGGGGTGAAAGTCCCGCTCTGACAAGGTAGGTCAACCGCCAGATAGCAAACATCGAGCAGGCGGAGGTAACTCCAAATGTTAAGTAACCAAGCAAACAAGTGGTCAGGTCCCACACACAAGCAGAGGCATGTTCAGGTCCCGAATTGAATTGTGATTCGTGATTCGTGATTCGTGATTCGGGACCTCTACCCCCCCAACGTAGGGTGGGCAAACAGCCTTACCGTTTGCCCACCATTTGCCGATAAACACGGTGGGCAAAAAGGCCTGCCCACCCTACTCACCGTAATCCATATCATCGTCTTGAATTAATTTATTGCCACCCCAATTAGTCGGATATATCCCCTGATTGACATAGCGATGAAATGTCGAATATGGCCATTCACTCACAGCTTTTACCAGACCATGCTTAACCGGATTGTCATGAATATAATTCATATGACGCTGATAATCATTTTTATCACGGATTTGATACTCCCAAAAACGTCTTTGCCAAATGGTGCCTTCCCGATGTTTTTGTTTTGAGGCATTAAGCCATTCCGGTTTGTGTAAGCTATCCTTTGCAGACTTTGTAAATTGCCTTTTGATGCCATTCCAGCGTACCGAAAAATCGTTATCATTTTCCGGCAAGGTCCAAATGCAATGAAGATGATCGGGCAACAATATCCAGGCATCAATTGTAAATGGATAGCGTTTTCGTGTATTGCTTAGCGCATTGCGTAACCAGACACAAGAATCATCATCGGTTAAAATATTCCATCGTCGAAATGTCACCACAGTAAAGAAATAACAAGCCCCCGGTGCATCCGCACGACAGTAATTCGACATATCAATGACCTCCCATATTCAACGTAGGGTGGGCAAACAGCTTTACCGTTTGCCCACCATTGGCCGATAAAAAAAAAGGTGGGCAAAAAAACCTGCCCACCCTACCGGGCTAGCGCTTCAAACCAACGTGGAGTATCAGGGCTGTGTCCGCAATTATTCCCATTCATGTAGAAAAACATAGCAGAATAATCAACTATAAAAAGGTCACCTAATGCCGCACTATTTAAAATATACTGTTTTTATACCATATCCCATAAAATAAGTTATATAACTTATTTTTCAGGTACCTATGCGATAATAAAGTTTAAAATTCTGATTTTTCAAAGGCAGTGATTGCGGATACTTTAGAGCTGTCCAAAATTTGTACGATCTAATGCCAAGCCTTTACTGGTAAAGGGTTGAACGAGTTACACAAAAACAACTCACAATGTTATCCACAGAAAATGTGGGTAACTGTCATCTAGCTGTAATAAGTAGCTGTGCCTAACTCTGTATCGGGTTGATTTATCCCCAAATAATGCTGAGGAATGACACAGGTTTGTTTTGTGGTACAGGTGCTTTTACTCATGGGTTTAAGGTGCTTATCCAGAGAAATTAGAGGGCTTAATAATAATTATTAGCTTTTACGCAAGAAAATGGCCCTCTTTTTTAGCTAGTTCAATTTGCCTTTTGATTTCTTTTTTATACTCCGCGAATTCAAGCAATTAATGCAACACCCTGTGATTTATTTATATCAACCCCCGTTATTTGGCAAAATACTTCCCATGGAGTTCTGTAATTTAACCCTTTTCTTGGACGATGATTAAGTGCTGTAATGGCACTATCAACCTCATCTTGAGTTACCTTATCCAAAGGTTCTTTTTTAGGGAAGTATTGCCTTAATAAGCCATTGTGGTTTTCATTTAAACCTCGTTGCCACGAATGATACGGTTTGGCAAAATAAGTGCCGCAGTCAAGTGTTTTTGCAATGGCTTCATGCCCACAAAACTCACGTCCATTATCAAAGGTAATCGTGTGAACCCAACGTTTAAAAGGCTCAAGAGCATTGATAATCGCCTCTTTCGTTAATTCAGATTCTTTACGCTCAATTGAGATGGCGAAGTTGAGCTTTGAGACCCGTTCAGTCAGCGTCACCAATACGCCTTTATGTCCTTTACCGATAACAGTATCTGCTTCCCAATCACCTAAACGCGTTTTATCATCAACCACTTGTGGTCGCTCATCAATATCAACACGGCTGGGTATCGTTCCGCGATAATCATTTTTTCCATATCGCTTACGATAAGGTTTGGCTTGATGCCTCAAATAAGTATACAAATCGCCACCGGCTGCTTTGTTAGCTAAAATATAACGGTAAATAGTCTCATGACTGACGGAGTCCTTACCTTGTTGTTTTAAGCGTCCTGAAATACAGTCAGGGCTCCATTTCTCTTTGATTAAAGGCGTTATTATCTGTTGTAACTCAGCCGTCATCTTGATGTTTTTGGGCTTATCAATATGGCGTTGTTTAGCTATTCTCTCAGCTTGCTTGTAACGATAACCACACTGACCTGTATTACGCGTAATTTCACGTCCAATAGTCGATTTATGACGCCCCAATGTGATGGCTATTTGATTCTTAGAAACGCCTTGTTTTAGTTGCGTATAAATGTAAAATCTTTCCTCTTGGGTTAGATGGTTAAACGTGTTCATTGAGCACCTCTTTTTAGTTTCAGGTTTTAGTCGACGGAAACTATACCATCTAACCCTTTAAAGAGGTGTTGCAGTTATTATATGAATTCGGGCTCCCTGTAAGGTAGCAGAATAAAATAAACAGCTATTCCCAGTAAAAGCCAGTGCTTAATCCTAAACGCAAATTCAAGTTGGTCCAGCATTACAGGATGAGTCATTAGATAATGATTGAGTGAGTCAAAAAAATCCATAGTCATATCTCCATAAAAGGGGATTACGGTTGATAGAATGCAGATTGATTATAAACCTAGGGTCAAGCTCTGTGTATCTTTGTGTTTTGTAGGGTATGCATAACGCGCGTTATGGTAAATTTGGGTGGGGAAATAGCAAGATGGGCATTGATCGACCCATAGCAGCCTGTCGATGAATTATTTTTTACACAGAATAACTTGCTGTGTTCAGAGTCAGGACAACGCATGACGATGTCTTTTTTTCAGCAAGATGAACTACGCATAAGAGAGCAATATCCATGTGGTTAAATGACAATAAAATAAACGAAACTCAGATACGCACTTATCGAGAGTCTTTATTGCGCGCTACCCCAAATTATATTGTGATTGATAACTTATTTAATGAAGAAAAACTTAACGAAGTATTGAGCCTTTTGCAGCAAAAACATCGTTGGCAAACACAAAAACACACTTATTCGGCTTTATACGTCGATAACGAACAGTGGCAAACAACTAATATTGAAGAGCGCTTTGTACAGCGTGAAATATGGCAACGTCAAATTAACGAACCTGATTGCGCTGACACCAGTATCGCGCAAAATTTATTGGACTTTTTACGTAGTAAAGAGTTCATGGCGGTGTTATCGCACATTTTTAATGTAACAATCACTGATATTAACGTAGCTACCCCAGACATTAATACTAACTTTTTTCGCCTTGGCACTAAAGACTTTGTAAAACAACATGCTGACGATTCTCCTGGAAGAGAAATTTGCATGCTCTTGTATTTTAATAAAGATTGGAATATCAATTCTGGTGGTGAGCTAGTATTTTTTGGTAAAGGCGATAAACAAGTCAGCATCGCACCATTATATAACCGTTGTGTTTTGTTTAACCCTTCATCAATAGGCTCTGAACATTGGGTGACAATGCTAAATTCTCAAGCATCAACTGAATATCGATATAATGTGGTAAGTTGGTATTGGTCAGAGTAATTCCCTTTCTAAAATACACCAAATTTAGATAGAATAGGTTGGCTTTATCGGCCAACCTTTATCTGTATACCATCTATATCAGATACTAACCTATCAAGTAAATCTTGGCTCTTCCCGATTTCGCGGGGTGACCACAACATATAATGTTAAGGAAACAAAAAGGGTTCAGGTCCCGAATCACGATTCGGGACCTGAACATCCCTCTGGAATTTCAAGTTATTTTTCTAAATCAACTCATAAATTTGACGCAATTATCCGCCTCTTTACAAATCAGAGAACAACGCAATTTGGGACCCTGCCCCCACGTATTCCGTTTGTAATCGACATGCACAGTATATAGAGAAGGCTGATACAAAGTATTTTTTCACCTTATTTATCCTATCGATTAAATATGTATTGAGGTTTGAAAATAGAAGTAATCCGAATCGCTTTTATCGGCGGGAGATAAAGGTGCATTTTTAGCAAATTCACCTTTAAATAGATGTGCCCAGCCTGTTTCTAAGGTGACTATATTGGGAATGGCTTTCCAACGCAAACGCGCTTCCATTTGTTGACCAATATAGCTTCCACTTTGGCCTGATGGATCACGAAGCCTTCCGCCAACCCAGGTGTCTTTGCTTTCTGCTAACCAATAGGCACGGTGTGCGATAAATCCAGTTAAATTCTTGATTGGCCTGAATTTTAAACGAATCCCCGGAGAATTGATGTTTGCACGAGCAAATGCACCCCAAATGCTGGTTGGGCCAAATTCAAAGCGACGAGCACCGTATAAAGTTTCAAAGCGATTATTGTTACTATCAGTTGGGTCTTTGTCTCCGCTGGCATAATCATATTGAAATATTAATTGCGGCTGCCAGGGAAGGTCAAAGCTATAACCTAGAGAGAAGTGACCAAAATAGGCAAAATGATTTAAACTTCGTTGATCAATTGATGCTGCTGTGGCATATGAGGTGCCGCTTTGGATGACTGCTTCCATTTCAAAGTCAAATTGTCCGGGCATTGCGAACTTAACCCAGCGAAAGCCGGGGGTCACTAGCTTGCGATTTGTTGTGGGAGTCTCTGGGGTATCTTTTTCATTTAAATAGTATACATAGAGTTCTCCTACGGTGTTCAGTGGTAGGTTTACAATGCTAAAAAAACTCCCTATAAAAAAACGCTCAAAATCTTCTTGATCAAACTTGGTACTACCCGCTTGCAGTGATGTCTGGTCATTAGGTAAACGAGACACTGGCAAGACCGCAAAATTGCGCCATTGCCAATGATTGGGCTGGCTAAGAATCATATCAATACCGGTGAAGTTATTGATGGTATTGCGGTAGCGGTTACGTGCTATCAGGCGACGACTTCCGACATCCATTGTCTGTCGACCTGCTTGAATATCAAAATGCAGGCCACTTTCAAAAATATCATCGCTTTGCCAACCTATATAAGCTTGCAGTAATCCAGTCTGATTAATTAATGAAGTGCTATAGGGAGTATTTTCCCCTCCTAAAGTAATACGGGCATCAATAAACTCGGCTCCTAAGCGAAAATTAGCATATTTTATACCCATAAACACATTGGTACGAAATGCAATAATCTGGTCGCCGCCATTAGTTCCGCCTTTAAATGCAGGCGTATAACCTTCATAGCGGGTACGATGGTCAATTGTAAAAGTCAGCCATTCAGGTAGTTTTAACTGTTCTTGTAAACTCCAGTGTTCTGTAGCATGGCTAAGGTTGCTATAGAAGATGAGTACAAGAGTAGATAAGTATATGAGTTTTAACTGATTCATAAAGTCAATTTAATGTGTTTTATATTACATATATAAATAATTGTAAAAATGGTATTAAAGTGAGGTTCCCATATCAAAAATATCAAAGGGCTTCAGACTTGATTGATAGCGATGAGACGAATACGCTCTCACCGCTTATGCTTACAACGTAATTTAAGTCTAAAGTCGTCTGTTGTACAATACCGGTGCGCACTACTTCTACAAATGGTGCCAGGTCCCGAATTGCGATTTGTGATTCGGGACCTGGCACCTTGCGTGCCTTTATTCCGTGGGACAGTGACGGTAACCGAACTTACCGTGCTCAGTTCTTGTTGATCTGTAAATGTTACTTGCACAGTGTAAATTCTACCTGTGCTCTGTCCGCTCTGCTCCACGCGTAGGTTAACGTTGAGAGGACCAGTCAGTTCCCAATCCGGAGCCGATCTCCCTGTCCTTGCACAGGTTCGTTACTGCTGACCTCGGTGATTTGGCAGACCTGCGCGTTTACACTGCACGTATCGGTTGCGATTGCGATTATAATATTCAATTTCCTCTGTCAAAATTAGATTCTTTATTGCTGGCTGAGACGCATTAATAGCAACCGATTTGTCTATTATTAATCGGGTGTTTATAATCAGCAAAATTCGCCAATCCACAGAGCACTCAAGTTAGCACCATTTATAAGCTATGAAAAAATTTATAATAAATTGAAAAATAAAAATATATAGCAGGGATGTTTTTTCGTAGCCTCTCGCACGAACAGTAGCATAATTAAATTCATATGTCCGATTTCACTCTTCCAATATGAAGTAAGCCGAGACTCTGTTCATGATAGGAAGATGAAAACTCTCATGAACGACACACAACTTGAAACACTAGTCCAAGTTCGACAATTTATGGAAAGTACTGAAACGGTTAGTTTCCAAATTGAGAGAAAAAATTCGCGCTATCGCTGGCTACAGAAAACCTTGGTCAAATTTCGCTATCTGCAACTCTGCAAGATAAATAATCTCTTGGGAATGTTCTCGTATTGCAATGATACGTTAATACAAGATTTGAACCCCATTCATTGACTTCATGTTCTGCCCTTTTTGATTAGAAAACTGATAAAGTGGGTGTGAATGGTAGAATGATAGAATTCTAAGGTTTTCATATTTTTACATCAGACTTATGTTTTCTTTATATTCCAGCTTCGCTATCGATTTTTTCAGTTTCCTGATTTGCGTTGTATTGATTGTTAGCTATCATATGTTTCTGCGTTTTAAAATTAAAAAAAATCCGGCCTATACGGTCCAGGCGGTAAATGCTATGGCGCGCAAAATCTGGGTTGAACATGTTATGGCCAGTGATAAGGATATTCTGGCTATTCAAACGTTGCGCAATACAACAATGTCAGCCACTTTTCTGGCCTCTACGGCAGTTTTGTTAATTATGGGGGTATTAACATTAAGTAGCCAGGACGCCCATTTAAATGGTGTCTGGCATATACTGAATGTGATTGGTGATGTTCCAGTCAGTATCTGGCTAACCAAGCTGATATTGTTGCTACTTGATCTGATCGTGGCCTTTTTTAGTTTTGCCATGTCGATACGGATCTATAATCATGTGGGTTTTCTGATTAACGTGCCTTTGACACTCAAAAATCAAGTCATTACCCCAGCTTATGTGGCAACTCATCTGAATCGTGCAGGTCATTTTTACAGTACCGGCATGCGAGCTTACTATTTTCTTGTACCCTTAACGTTTTGGTTATTCGGACCTTATTTTATGTTGACGGCTACTGTGGCATTGCTGGTCGCACTATATTATCTAGATCGGGCGCCTCAAATTAAGATTGAGCGTGATATCGATTAGTATATTATTCAGGCTCCCACACGATAACGGACATTATGATTAACGGGCGCAAAGCCACGTTTATAAAAACCTATAGAACGATTCAGATGAATCGATGAAATATTTTTACAATAATTTGTTAAATAATTCTCATTTATGGCCGTTCGACTCTGTTCTGTGGCTTATATATAAAAGGCGGCATATCTCTAATAATGTTGCGCAAAGCGCATAAAAGTTAATAATTACTCTGCATGACTGAATAAGCTAAAGTTAACAAATAAATAATAGTGGTGATATATTTAGTTTTTTACAGCCATTTCTGCTTCTGGGTGCGATTCACCCCATATTGTTTAAGGACACTATTTTTGTACCAACAATATTTTAATTTTAACAGCCCGCCTTTTTCTATTGCCCCGGATCCTCACTTTATTTTCATGAGTGAGCATCATCAGGAAGGCCTGGCCCTTTTATTGTATGGGATTAAACAAGGTGGTGGATTCGTTGCTTTAACAGGTGAAGTGGGCACGGGCAAAACAACCTTATGTCATTGCTTGCTTGAGCAACTGCCGGAAAATGTGAATATAGCTCTGGTTTTAAACCCAAAGCTTAATACGCTGGAATTGCTGGCCACAATTTGTGATGAATTGCAGATTGAGTATGATGAAGAAAAACAGAGCCTTAAGCATTTAATTGACCGATTAAACAAGCACCTGCTCGCAGCCCATGCGAATAACAGAAAAACCATTCTGATGATTGATGAGGCTCAGAACCTGAGCCTGGATGTGCTGGAGCAGATTCGGCTACTCACTAACCTGGAGACCAGCAAATCAAAACTGTTACAAATCATTCTAGTGGGGCAGCCCGAGTTAAAGCATCTGCTAGAAAAGCCTGAATTACGCCAGCTTAATCAACGAATTACTGCACGCTATCATTTACCTCCCTTATCTTATGCTGAGACTCAAACGTATATTTCACATCGCCTGACGATCAGTGGAGGTCAGGCATCGCTTTTTAACCGGGCCGCCGTAAAAAAAGTTTATCAATTATCCAAAGGAATTCCTCGATTAATTAATGTAATTTGTGACCGAGCTTTATTAGGTGCTTATGCTGACGATCAAAAAACGGTCACAGCAAAAACTGTTGTTCAGGCAGCTCATGAGAACTTCTACCCCTCCTATTCACCCATTACTCCTTTTATAAAAAAAGTTTTAACCAGTGTATCGATATTGGCACTTTTACTGATAGCTGTCTTTTTTATATCAAAAGAAAATAATCTCAAAGACTCAGTTTATTTATTGCCATTCAATAACAAAATTGTTCAGGAACAAAAGCAACCACTCACCTCACAAGCACAAAATAAACACGTTAATTTGCCCGCTGGACCGATCAAAACAAATAAAATAATACCCTCGAATGAGGTTAAACAAACCAAACCTAAGGATTTCAAATCAGTCATTAACCAACACAATATTTCTTTTGATATTGCACGCCCCCAATTGATTCGCAATTTTGACAAACGATTACTGAATATTTCAAATTGTAATCAACTCAAAAAGCTGGGCATAGAGTGTTTATTTGAACAATCAAATTGGGAAAATATGATTGCTCTTGATAGACCTGTCATGATGGAATTTTCTCTATCAGCGACAAAACATGTTTATGCATTATTGGTGGGCTTGAAGGGTAATGATCCCGTCTTTCAATTTGATAATGAAGAATTGAGCTTTCCGCTTAAGCAGGTATTGGCAGCCTGGGATGGTTATTATTTATTGTTATGGCAACCGCCCAGTAAAAATATTAAACTTATTTATCCCCAACAGAGATCTACAGCCGTTTTATGGCTTAGAAAACAATTATCTGTCTATATGAAAACTTTGACCCGGTCAAAACAGGCTGATCATTTTGATGATGAATTAAAAATGGAAGTGATGAAATTTCAAAAACGACATAAATTATCTGTTGACGGAATTGTAGGCTTCAGAACGTTTATTCAACTACAAAATAAGGATTCACAAAATAATTACACGATGTTAAGGAAGAATTACTGATGTCTTTTATTTTAAATGCCCTAAGGAAATCTGAACAGGAAAGGCTATCAAACCATGCTGACACACTGGAAGATAAAATATTGCTTCAGCAAGTAGCAAACAGAAGAAAAAGACCTGATTTTTTAATGATTTTGATCATTATTAACTTTCTTTTGTTGGCCTTTTTTATTGGATATTTCATCCTGCAAGAACAGCGAAGTAATAATAAAAAACCAGTCAAGGCTTCAGCACAAGTTAATACGCCTGCGCAAATAAAAAAAGCACAACCCGTGCTAGTTCAAGCAGCCAAACTCAACACGACGCCTGAGTTCACTATTGCTCAACAAGTTAATAGCCATCAGGCAAAGAAACAAAAAAACAGCAAACCGCAAACCAGTTCAAAAATTAAGCAAATAATTAAACCAGCTGCTCTTGTTAAACAACCTCAACCCAAAAAGGTCATGAAAAACATAACTGAGCGCAAACCAGTCATCCAAAAACCTGATTTGATAGAGCGCAGCCGAGAAAATGATCCGCCGTATTTATCAGACATGCCTTATGATTTTCGCCTGTCAGTACCCAAACTCAATATAAATGCCTTTGTTTACACAGAACACCCAGAAAATCGCTTTATCATAGTGGGTATGCGCAAGTATCAGATAGGTCAGAAAATAAATGATGAGATGGAATTACAAGAAATTCGCCCTGATAGCATCGTCGTTGAATATCAAGATAAAGTCTTTCAAATTCATAGGTAATAATAACAATAAAGCAGGATATGAGCTTTGTGCTAGAAGCATATAACTTTCTAATTTCGTCACCTTATAAGGCGGAGAGTCCCTACTTTTGCGAAATCTCATTAAGAAAACAAAGAGGTCTGTGTGGTCATTCATGATGCCAAACTTCAAAGAAACACCCTATATATTCAAAAAATTTTCTTAACTTATTATAGTATTTATGTCAACAGGTAATTATTAGAATTAAAGTCAAAAACAGCAGCAATTCTCAATTTAAAGAAATTCAATAACTTATGCCTAGACATGGTAACTTCTCATTATCCACTGGCAGCGGCCGCACGAATGACTTCCGATAACGGAGGAATCCCTTCTAACTTCAGTAAGCGACTTTTTAAATAACCCCAAAATGACATGCCGTGCTTTCGGCAGGTCTTCTTGAGACTGGCAAAAGTATCACGGGCTTTCCGCCCTGCATCACTTCGTGTACTCCCGCTGATTTTTCGTTTCTTGACGTAATCCCTTATATCCCGTTCGCTTAAATTGTTATGAAGTGGGAGGTAGGGTTTGTCGAGTACACGGAGGAGTTCATGTTGATTTTTCCCCATTCGCCCGAGGGCCTGGTTAAGCGTTTCGTAACAGGTTTTGGTACTGCATAGGATTTGAAAGCGCTGCCTGATACTGCTCGCCTGTTCGGTAACAGGATTAAGTTTATAAGCTTTCAGGTCATGGTAAATCGACCAAAGCTGGTCGCGTGCGTCATCTACTGCCTTGGTATGGCTGTCATTTAAAGGAATCAGGCGATTAATCACTCGTTCGGCATGGATCCAGCACAAGGCATGATCAAAGACGTTAAACTGCCCTGCATCATCACTGATAATTGAAAAGTCAGAGGAAATGCCTTGGTCTAGCAGCCCTCCCATCAAAGCACCTTCCGTGACTATTTTTCTGTGCCGAGGTTTAACGATGCCTTGCTGATCCAGCCATTCGCACCAGTCAGGTGCCGTGTTAATGCAGACACTGATATTTTCCAGTGTCGCCAAGATTACAACAGACAGCTTATTTTGTGCCATGTATTCAATGGCACCTGTGTTCAATGTATAAAGCGTTGTTTTGCCTTGTGATAGACAGTTTAAAAAATTGATTCTGCTTTTACTTTCTGTACTACTGAACCAGGCAAAAAAATCATTGCCAATATGTGTGCAATAGCCATTTTGCCCTTTATGCCGTGCGCCAGTATCATCTGTATGAATATATTTAGAAACGGATAATCCCGTCTTCAGTAATTCATCTTTTTCGGCATGAAAATCGTCCAGATCTTCTGTTAGTATATAACTGAGCTTACCGCTCGAAATATCGACGCCTAAATCACGAATTTGTTCCAGTAGTAATGGCTGTGTGACATGTTGGTGATGGTATTGATAGAGAATAAAGGCAATAAGGCTTTTACCAAAACTACCTCCCTGAATGTCTTCAGGAAGCTGACCTAAAATCGTAAGACCCTCTGGCGTTATATATTCTGCTAAACGATAACGAATGTTATGAGTTTGAAAGGTAATATCCTGAATAACACGATCCTGATACCCTTTAAAGCGTGAACCCTCCGGGATTTCATCCGGCTGAATAATTTGGGTTTCATCTATTTTGAGGTTGCCTTTTTTACTGCGCCTTGGGCCTTTTTTCCTTTTTGATGAGGAGTCATCACTTCCTGGGGCACCCTCCTTATCCATTGTACTCGGTTTGATTTTAGGCTTTGTGGTTTCGCCTTTAAGCTTGAGTATCTCTTGTGCTAACTCATCAATCTGCTTTTGTTGCCAGGCAAGCATTTCCAATAACACATCGACTAGCGGTGTGCGATCTTCTTTGTTTATCTCTGGTAATTCAGGTTTAGGCGAGTTCATAGAATATATTGTAAAGCAACTTTTTAATATTTTCCCGTGGATAATGAGAAGTTTCTAGACATGGCTTAAATACTCATTTCTGAAATTTTAAATTTTCGATAAAAATTCCAAAAACTGGAATTAAAATTGAAAAAAGTGCCTTTTTTTCATAGAAAATGCACTGAGTGCTGAAAAAATGATTCAGGATCGAAACATAAAGTAACTGTAACTAGTTGATTTATATTACTGCTCCTAAATTGAGAATTGCTGCAAAAACAGCACGCTTTATCCTGATTCCCCTTCTTAAGCTATCCCTACAACTAATAATGAATACAAATAAGCTTGAAACATTACAATTCTCGGCACTGAATGATGATAAAAAACGTCAGACAGAAGCAACCTGGTTGATCCACGCCTGCGCACTGGCAAATGGAAGCGTTGCATTTGGGTTAGCGAATACCCTGGCTGGCGATACGGTCTTAATCACAGGGGTCTCTTTATATATGATCTACCGCCTTGGCCGTTTATATAAGGCCGAAGATGTAAATGGCAAACAAATATTACGCAAATTATCACTCATTATGCCGGACCGTTAATAGGCGCGAAATTATTATTTTGGTTACCGGTGATAGGTAACTGGGCCAATGCAGCAAGCATGAGTTTACTGACAGAAATGGTAGGCTGGAGTTGTATTATTTTATTTAGCCAGGGACGTTCTACTGATCAGCTAGAGAAAAGTGACTGGAAGCAATTATTAAGCGCAGCGAAACAACACGCAAGTGACCATCAAAAAGCGAATAAAGTTATGCTGGCCTCGATGACCAAACAAGAAAAATCACAGTTTGCAGCCTTAAATAAGCAATTAGCCAATACAAATCTAACCGCGTTTGAAAAAGACAGTGTATTTCAAAGCTTGCTTGATCTATATGCTACGGTCGCTCAACGTACTAAAATGGAACAGACTGAAACCATATTAAACCAGACTCATAATCGAAAATAATAAAACAAGGATAAAAAAGCTAATCAGCAATAATTAAACAAAAAAACATTAGTAACCAAAGGGAGCAGAATAAAAACACCCGAATTCATACAATAACGGTAACCACTAATAAGTTTGACGAATAGACTATAAAGAGATAACCTGAAATGACTAGTTGTAGCCCTTCAACACTAGTGCGTTGTCCAGGCTAATTAAGATAACAAATAACTGATTGAGAATCTAATTATGAATAAAGTTTCTTCTTTTCATACACTGCTCGCTTGTTTTATAGTTCTATTGGTACTGATAGTTTTGCACATAATACCTCTGCCAATATTAGAATTGCTGATTTTATACGTTATGATTTTTCGGCCATTGTGGTTTAAAAAACTGGTAGACCAAGTTTATGATCGATAGAGTTATAATCATACTTTCAATCAAAAGTACAAAAAGATGAGCGGATTCATTGGGTCGACCCGCTTATCATCCAGAAACCGTGTTGATAGACCAAGCATGAAAATTAAAATAATCAAACAATATTCAAGTAACTGATATTAAATGGCTTCGTCGCGACAATTTCAAATAAAAAGAGCCAAAGACCTTTTGGAGGTCAACATGAATGAAGATAAGTTTAATATGGAAATCAGAAAATTTCTGAAACACGTTGGAGTTACATCTCAACGTGAAATTGAACATGCTGTGATGAAAGCGGTCGAATCAGGAAAGTTTAAGGGTCCTGAAGCCTTCGATATAAAAATGACTTTGGAAGCTCCTTCTTTAGGCCTTAGTCATTGTGTTGAAGGAAAAATTACAATGGAATGATTTCTACTAACAAGTATAAAATGAATTTCTTTTTAAATAGATGGAAGGAGACCACAAGATGGATCAATTGACTAAACAAACTTGTGTTGCTTGCAGAATAGGTGCAGCACTTGCGACAGAGGAAGAAATTAATGAATTTAAGCGGCAACTACCGGATTGGAAAATTATTAAGGAAGATGAAATAAAACGCTTAAAACGAGTTTTTAACTTTAACAATTTTGTAGACGCAATGGCATTTACTCAAAAAGTTGCTAAGCTTGCCGAAAATGAAAATCATCATCCCTCCATATTGACAGAATGGGGAAAAGTCACCGTTTGTTGGTGGTCTCATAAAATAAAAGGCTTGCACGTTAATGACTTTATTATGGCTGCTAAAACTGACCAGTTATTAACATGAGAATGGGCGGGCTTGTGTAATAGCTTGTTAAAAGGAAATATGATGGAAATTACCTTAAACCATACAATTGTTGCTTCCAGAAACAATGTCGAATCAGCCAAATTCTATGAGAAAATATTTGGGTTTGAATTTATTAAAGAGTGGGGGCACTTCGCTGTGGTTAAAGTGAACTCAACCTTAACATTAGATTTCTACACGCAAGAAAACTTTTCTAACAATCATTATGCTTTCAAGGTTAATGATCAACAATTTGATGAAATACTGGATCGCGTAAAATCAGATAATATTAGTTTTGGCAGTGGTCCTCGTTCAAGCGATGACGGAAAAATAAATCATCTCTATGGTGGTCGTGGTGTTTATTTTAAAGATCCTAATGAACATCTACTAGAAATAATAACAACAGATTACCTGATTGAATAATTAGCTTTCTAACATAAACCTGATAGATCATCTTTTCTGTGAATGAGACGGGTACTGGAGGTAACAAACAAATGAGTGTTTATACATCAAGGTTAAAGTTATGTCGGAACAACTTTTAAATCTGTACCCTCTTTGTGGTCAGCAACAAAACCTGAAAGATTTATACCTGGCTCACCGGGTAGATAGATTAGGTAGTATGACCTCACCTTTTGTTTATGCAAATTTTCTGTCCAGTCTAGATGGCCGCATAGCACTTGAAGATAAGGAACAAAACCTTATCGCTTATATCCCTAAACATATAACAACAGTTTCAGACTTCAAACTGTTTATGGAATTACATGCACAGGCTGATTGCCTTATTACTCATGGCGGATATATGCGAGCTCTAAACGAAAACAGATTGGGTAATGTGCTGCAGGTTAAAAGTAAAGAGCTTATTGAGTGGCGATGCAATAATGGATTAAAACCACAGCCGACAGTCATTATTGCCAGTGCAAGCATGGAGTTTCCTATGCACCCCAGTCTGCACGAACATCAACAAGATTGTTTTATTGCGACAGGAAAAAATGCTGATGTTGAGAGAATACGCTATTGGCAGGATCACGGGTATAAAGTTCTGATTTCAGGTGAAGAGCAAATGGTTCAGGGAGCAGCATTAATTCAACAATTGAAAAAACTAGATTACAAAAGCATTTACCTTATCGCAGGTCCCAGAATGCTTGACACTATGATCAGAGAAAAACAGCTTTCCCGTTTGTATTTGACCATTACCCATCAATTAATAGGTGGACTGGATTTTCGTACTTTATTGACGGGTCCTCCGCTTGAAAATAAAGTTAATATGAAGCTTAAATCGCTTTATTATGAACCGGATTCACCCCCCGGTTCAGGTCAGTTTTTTATGCATCTCGATTTATAATGGCTATGTCACCGTAAAGTATGGAATTTCATATAACAAGAGCGTATAAGTAAATAAAGCCCATGTAAATTAAGGAGATAGTTATGAAAGCCCCAGAGTTTTTAGAGTTCATTTCCGAAATAAATCAACTTGACCACCATCAACGCACTGTTCTAACGAAAGCACTGGATCAACTAGAGGACGAACCTAAGGTTTTTGATTTAATTGAAACAATATTTGATAGCAAAGGTAAATGCCCTCATTGCTCCCATACCGAAAGCCACAGGCATGGAATAAAAGATGGCCTTCAGCGCTACCGCTGTAAAGCCTGCAAAAAGACATTTAATGCTTTGACAGGGAACGCCTCTTGCTCATCTACGCCTCAAGTCAAAGTGGCTTGATTACTTAGGAGCTATCGCAGAATCATTGACTGTCCGGCAGGCAGCTAAAGAAATTAATGTGCATCGAAATACAACCTTTCGATGGCGGCACCGTTTTTTAAGCTGGATTCAGCAGGATCGTCCCAGTGCTCTTCATGGCATTACAGAAGCTGATGAAACCTACTTAACCTGAGTTCGGGATAAGAAAAGGTGGGCAGTCTTTTGAAAATCTGAAAAAATAGAAACAACCAAGAATTTATTTTTTCTAAGACTGCCCAATGCTAAGTTTAACCCGATTATTTTGTGATGTAGATGATTTTTGTAAAACCTTTTTACCCCACTGGGAGAAAACCCAAATAGAAAACGGTGAAAAGAAAAGACGGAAAAAGCGTTGCATTAGCCCCAGTGAAATAATTACTTTGATTGTTTACTATCATCAGTCAGGGTATGACACATTTAAATGGTTTTATTTACGCTACTTGCCCAAAAACTTATCTAAAGCTTTCCCAAAGGTGCCGAGTTATAACCGTTTCATTGAATTATTGCCCGATATTATCGGTCCTTTAACGGCTTTTATGCAAACACGTTGTGGCCGAAGTGAAGGTATTGCATTTGTTGATTCAACACCCCTTTGCGTTTGTAAAAATATTCGTATTCCGCGCCATAAAACTTTCAAAGATGTGGCCCAACGAGGCAAGTCTTCTACGGGCTGGTTCTATGGGTTTAAATTACACATTATTGTGGATGATCGAGGGGAAATACTTTCTTTTTCAATCACGAAAGGGAATGTTGATGACCGTAAACCCGTACCAAAATTGGCTAAAAATCTGATTGGAAAGCTTTTTGGCGATAGAGGATATATTTCTAAAAAACTCACTGAACTTTTAGCAACCGATGATGTTGAGTTAATCACAACTCTCAAGAAAAATATGAAACCACGAGTCATAGCTGCTTTTGATGCACTTTTATTGAGAAAGCGTAGCATTATTGAAACTATCAATGATCAACTTAAAAATATTTTTCAGCTTGAGCACTCTAGACATCGTTCGCTTACGAATTATATGATCAATATTGTTGCTTGTTTAGTTGCTTATTCTTACCAGGAAAAAAAGCCTGCACTCAACTTACGTAGAGAAGATTTATTACCTTTGTTATGACGTCTTATCCCGAACTCAGGTTACTTACTTGAGTCACATAAAGGAGAACGCCATCTCAATCGTCAACCAAGGAAACGAGGGGGCTGTGCGACTAAGCGAGGGATTTCTGATGAGCAAATTTGCATTTTAATTGCTCGTGATCGCTCAAAACAAACCGTAGATTTTGTGACAGGTAATGGCCCAATAAGCAAAATTGTTCTTGATACGCATTTAAAGCCAATACTAGACCAGGATGCCCTCCTTGTGAGTGATGGCAATCCAACTTATGGTGCATTTTGTAAAGCTGAAAAAGTATCTCATGAAATCGTTAACATGAGTCAAGGGCAGCGGGTGACTAAAGGGGCCTATCATATACAAAATGTCAATGCATACCACCACCGTTTTAAATCATGGCTAGACCGCTTTCATGGTGTAGCCACCAAGTATTTACCTAATTATTTGGCTTGGTGCAGAATTATGGATCGGAACCACAATCTAACCCCTGAGCAATTGTTACATTCTGCTCTGGGTGATTTTCAATACTTAACGGTGACATAGCCTTTATAATTGACTCATCAGCTTATCAACCGGGAATTGGCTAACAAAACCTAAAAGGGCAGACTCGATTGATAGCGTTAAAACAATTACGCCCTGACTGCTCGCTTTTTACGACGTTACTCTCCTGTAGTGCAATACCGGCGAGCTAAGGCAGCGCCCTACTGCTTGGCAAGATTTTTATCGAACCATCCTTTTTACCTGAACTGGGCATACATGTCATTAACCCAGTCTGTTTTCTGTTGAAATTGCCTGATCAGATCCTCCAGTTCTAGCGGTAAACGCTCCGGCCAATCCAGGCCATATTTCTCTGGCATACAAAAAGGTGCTAATAAAGAGGCGGCAGCCAAATCAGCCCGTGTAAATTGATTACCGACAAGAAAATCATGTTGCAAATAATGTTGATGCAAACGCTCGATGGCAACAGCCATTTTTTGTTGCGATTCCCGGGCTGATAGTTCATTAATATTCATTAATGATTGCATCCTGTTTTTTAATTTCGGAAATATCCTGCGTAAAATCAACTTCCCATACCAGGGTCCATTATGGGTAAAAAAAGGAATCACAACATCTGGGTGTTGCAACAATATATGATAAAAACTGCGGCGGATATGCGGGCCTATTTCCTTGTCAACATATCTTTCCCATTTTAAGGCCTGTTCTTTAAACTGAAGATCATCTGGTGTAAGACCAGGTTGTGGAAAATTTTTATCCAGATAAGTGATGATATGCGCTGATCCTTGAATAACCTTATTTTTATCCACTAAAATTGGCACAGATGAATGCCCTGCCAGTTCTTTGGTTTTCATTACATGAAGTCCAGGAAGCAGGTTTTTTACCCGATAATCTAGTTGCTTGTAATCAAGTGACCAGCGAACTTTTTCGCAATAGTGAGAAATAGGAAATTGATATAAAGTTATCATACGCTGTACCTTTGAGTGTAGTGAATCCCTACGTTCTCGGTGTGGTGAAAATTTTAACTATTTTTATGTAGCCTAAAATACCTTAGGCAAGTTACCTGCGCTCCTGAAATACCTGGCTGTTGATGCTGCTCACAGGCCAGTATATGCCCTGATATTGACGTTGCCAGATTTGTCCGTTGTTTTCTCTCTGCTCTAAAGAAGTGTACGAATAGTGATACAGTAAAGCCCGGATATATCTTGGCGGTTTATCCGCAAACGGGTTTTCATCCAGCAATGATAAAACCTCCGGAGAGCCTTGCAATAATTTATTTACCAAACTGTCAAACCAGGAACCTTTGCGCGGTGGACCCAACGCGGCAAACCACATTTGCCAATCCAGCCGCGGTTGATGTGGAATATTCCAGCCTAGCTCACGATTTAATTTTCCCGGTTTATATTTGAATTCATAATCTAACCAATACTGCCCATCATTAGATCCTTGCACAATAATTTCATTGCGCTTTGTAGTCATCACCGCAAAAGGTCCGTAATTATTGACTAAAGAAAATGTAGAAATCGTTCCAAGTAATGATTTCATTGGGCCAAACAAAGGCATGCGGGCATGATATAGCCAGATCTGACTGGCACATAACAATATAACCAGACTACCCCATATTCCTGCAACGGTGTGCGCAATATAACCCGGCACGACTTTTTTCTGCTGAATAAACGCGCTTAGCTGATGCGGCAATATTTTCTCAACGTCCCGATCCTCCAGCAAAAACAGACACAGCAAAATCACTAGTATATTGAAAAAGTTATAATTGCCCGTCAGTATAATGCTCCCCTGAAGCAGGATAAATGAGCAGCACGCAAAAAGCCGAAAGGGTCTTGGCAAAAAGACAAAAAATGGCACAACCAGCTCAATAAAAAACACCCCGCCTACACTGACTTTATGCAACCAGTCCGGCAAATGATGAGCGTAATAAGCAACAGGTGTGGGTAAAGGCTGGGTTTCATAATGAAATTTTAAAGCGTTCAGATTTGCCCAGTTCGGATCACCACTCGCAATTTTCACCACGCCGCTCATAAACATAAATCGTGCGAGTAAAAAGCGCAATAAAAGGATAATAATACTTGAGCCCCAGGTAAGGAAAATGGCTAAAAAACCTACCTCAAGTAATAATACATCCCATTGGAAATGCGTAAAATCCTGACCAACGTTAACAATCGACAAATACAATACATAACAAACAATTAACGCAGCCCGTGTAAATACGTTTAACAACAGCAGGCAGGCTGCGGCCATGCCCGCATAACAGATAAAACTAAGCATAGTATCAGCAGCATTTATCCAGAAAACTGTCGGCGTATGCCAAAATCTCTGCTGCTGATAAAACTGTTCAATCAATGTTAAATGCCTGTTGACAGGCAATAGACCATTCGCACCTATTAACCCTTCTATTTGTACCGAAATGGAAACAAAGGCAGAGAAATAGACTAATGCCAGACCTCGCAAAAATACCCAGCCAGGTATAATAGAGTTTGAACTGTATCGATTCCAGTATATTTCAGAAAATAGCTGCATACCAGAATCGGTACAAGACTAGAATATTTTTCTGTACATGCAAACTTAAGTAATAAAGTTCCTAATCTTCAATCTTCAGCAACCAGCCATCGCTTCCTTTACAACCATTTGTAGCTTTCGCATCAATTTCGACTCGTGCAAAAGTGTCTTGCAGGGAGGCGGGAAGCTTTCCTGAAACGGAGTAGCCATTGTTTACTTTATTAATAGTGATTTCTACAGGCTGTTTTTTTACACTGACTTCAATACTGTCTGGATTGGTCGAGGTTGAAGTCTGAAATGAAAACTCGGATTGTGCTGCTACGACAGCCATGTGGGGTGGAGTGAATTGGGTGAATTTAGGCTTGTTACAAGCCTTTTTACTACTACTGCTACTCCCATAAGCTAATAAGTTACTACTGAATACGGCAAGTATAAAGACAGTCATAAATTTAATAGTGTTCATAAGCTAGCTCCAAAATTGAATTTAAATTACGACTTTCACTATACTCTTTTTTTAACTGCCTATATAAAATTATACTTACTGCGGTGTCAGTGTTAGCGTTTTTTATTGGCTTATCAATATCAAAAAATACCTGAAGTACCAAATGAAATATGACATTGATAAGGCCAAACGACGAAGCAAAAAACTAGTTTTGATATTAAATACACGGCGTCGTTTTAGTATCAAACTATAAGTAAATCCGGACTTTCCCGTATGATCTCGCTAAGCATCATAACTTATCAATAGTACTTAGCTTTTGAAAACAGATTCACATATAAAGCCACTCTCGATAAATTTACAACTCATTTTAAAAATCATCAAAACTGGAATAATTTAACTCTTCTCTGAGTCGTTTCTTTTCCATATACATGTCAATCTTTCTTCTGGCAGCAAACTTTTTTGAGGCTCTTTCATCCTCCATCGCATATTGCATATATTCGTTCACTGATGTATCAATAATATCATCATCGGAGGAGTCATCAGTTTCACTAAATTGATGTTTAACAGCAGCCTTTGATGTATGTTTGGATGACGTTTTATTCATGTCTATCAACCCTGGATTCAATTAAGTAAGTGAATTTCATTTTTAATCGAAAAATAATCTTTTGTAAAGAAAAAAATAACAAATTCAGCAATAAATGACTGTGCTTTTATCTGCGATTTGCATATATTTACCTGGTATGATTATCAAGCAAAAAGCAGAGCATTTTATCTCTGCGATGCATTAAAAAATTTAAATTGGTCAGGCCAATCACGATAATTAAATACCTGCCCCGTTGTTCTGATATTAGCAATGCTATTCAGGTCAAGATCTGCATATACCCATTGAACCTGGTTTAATTGACCGATTGCTAAAACACCATCATCAGGAAAGCCATAATCAACGGGAGTATAAACAGCAGCCGCACCAATGTTAGTATCTACGGCTTCTGACCAGAGTGCATTTCCTACAGTCGGTGATTGAACTACGTAACATTGATTTTCCAGAGCACGCGCCTGACAGCCGATACGAACGCGATGGTAACCTGCCAAGGTGTCCGTGCAACTGGGAACCAGGATTAAATTAGCGCCCATTTCAACTTGTTTGCGGGCAATCATCGGAAATTCGCTGTCATAACAGACGTTAATCCCAATGTTGCCAAAACATGTAGCAAATACTTTTATCTCTTCACCAGAGCTGATAAACCATTGTTCATTTTCAAATCGAGTCATTTGCAGCTTGTCTTGAAAATCAACAGTCCCATCGGGTTTAAAAAAATAAGCGCGATTTCGATATCTGTTATCTTTTAGCTTGACCGGAAAGGTACCGGGTTGCAGATAAACATTGTGCTGTATAGCCAGTTGTTTAAACAGGCTTAAAAAGTCTTCATGCAAATCCTGCATGGCGTCTAGTTGCTTGTCTAAACTTTGAATGATATCAGCAGAAAAAAGTGAAACCAGCTCCATACTGCCATATTCGGGAAATAATAAAATTTCACTCCCCTGGTTGACTGCTTCATTTACCCAATGATTTATTTTTTTTACATATTGCTGCCAGTTTTGCAATCGAGTAATATCATATTGCGCAGTTGCCAACCTGACTTTATCCGTTACTGTCATACTTTTTTTAACCAGAAAATCATGGCTTTTGATGTTTCCTCTGACTGATCTAAATCTTTCCAGGCATAATGAGTAACGAGCTCAGGATGTTTACTATAACCTCTTTTATTCCAGAATTTATCCAGAGGCACGTAATCAAGAGGACGCAAGGGATGATCATCAGCGCGTTGTACACAACAAAAACTAAAATACTCAAAGCCGCCTAGTTCTCGTGCATGGTTTTCGCGTTCTGCAAAAAAACGTACGCCCAGGCCTAAGCCGCGATATTGTTTTTTTAACACTGACTCTGCACAATAGAACACTTTCTTAGGGTCGTAACCATGCGTAACAAAGGGCTGCATAAATTCCTCCGATTCATATTGCATGGGAATACCAGTTGATGCGCCAATGATTTTGTCGCCATCCAATGCCAATACGATAACCGCTTGTTGACAACGAATATAGGTCTGCAGATAGTTTTCTTCGTAGGCAAGGTTGCCATCATATAAATAAGGAAAATCTCTAAAGACTTCTATACGTAATTGAGCAAGATCAGGAATATATTGTTCTAAAGCCTGACCAGAGCAACGCAGAATGCTAACTTCCCGGGACATAGCGACTCCTTTTTATTTAGCGACTTGCGCAATCCAGTCTTCTAGATTGTAATAATTGCTGATTCGTGCCACTTTATTGTCACGAATATCAAAAAAAGCACCTGCCGGCAGGCGATATGTTTGTCCATTAGCTTCAGGCAAACCTTCGTCTGTTTTTAAGTATTCACCCAAAACAACAAATTCAGCTGCTGCACGAGTGCCATCCTGGTTAGTCATAATAACCATATCGACGAGCTGTTCTTTATAGTGTGTGTTCATGCGCTGCATAAACTGTGCAAACGCTGCTTTCCCGGTTTCACGTCCACCCTGATTGATGTCGTGGATGACATCATCAGTAAGCAGACCTAAAAATGTATCCATATCACCCGCATTGAAGGCAGCGTAATATTGTTTAATAAGATTTTCTGTTTGATTATTCATGCTAGTTAAATATTTTATGGGTTTATGAGTGATGGAGATGCTATTTCAATCGAGTACGTTGAACTATGCCCATCATTTTATAAGTTAATAAGGCCGCAGCGAAGTCGTAGGCATGAAAACCTTTAATGGGCGCAAATTCCATAATATCAAAGCCGATAATTTCGCGCTGCTTTGCCACTGATTCAAAAAGACTCAGGGTTTGATACCAGCCTAAACCACCTGGAACAGGAGTTCCCGTAGAAGGAAAAACGGCAGGATCCATACCATCAATATCGAGGGTAAAAAATACTTTTTCCGGGAAGTCATCGGGCAATCGTAACGTCTGAATATTATTGGGTACTAATTCGTCGGCATCTTGATACAGTACTTTAAATTCTTTGCGTATCGCGATTTCTTCTTCACAAAAAGCACGTATGCCCAGTTGATAGAGGGGAATCCCCATATCTACTGCGCGTTTCATTACCGAAGCATGGCTGAATGGGTCGCCTTCATAGGCTTCTCGTAAATCGGCATGCGCATCCACCTGAACAATACCGAAATCTTCTATACCCGCTGCTTTTAGGCCTTTCAAGACACCATAAGTGACCGTGTGTTCACCGCCAAAAACGACTGGTAAGGCTTTGTGCTTAATAATTTGTTGTGTTGCTGTAGCGATATCCTCGAGAACCTGCTCAGGTGGCACACTACAATCTATGGTCTCACAGGTATAGATACCCTCAGCGCAGGGTTTACTGCGGCCATCCCATTGCTCCAGTTGCCAGGATGCATCCAGTATGGCAGCTGGGCCTAATGATGTTCCACCGCCATAAGAGACCGTTTTTTCATAAGGTACGGGCAATACATGAAACAAGGCTTGCTCAGGCGCTGGCTGTTCAATTTCGGAGCCTAGAAAAATAGGGTACTTGAGTGTTTTATTCATTAAGACAGCCTGTTTTTAAAATTTTCATAACTGAATTGTTTAACAATACGCAAAGCATCTGTTGCAGAATTCCACAGGGCAATCGCCGGTAATCGGGTGCCATTAAAGGTCGTCGTTTTGACCATGGTGTAATGTGCCATATCTTCAAAAATGAGTCGTTGTCCAATCCCTAAAGGGTGATTAAAACTATAATCGCCAATAACATCCCCCGCCAGACAGGTTAATCCACCAAGCCGATAGCTGTAAGGTAGTTTATTAATTTCGTCGGCACCACTGATATCAGGACGATAAGGCATTTCCAGTGTATCTGGCATATGACAAGTAGCGGAGGTATCAAGAATAGCCTGATCAAGCTGATTCCAGGTAATATCCAGAACCTCGCAACTGAGAATACCCGTACCAATTGCAATCGCTTCACCGGGTTCCAGATAGACCTGTACATGATGCCGCGCAGAAAAATCCTGTATCAGTGCGATTAAGCTATCAACCTGATAGCCAGGCGCAGTAATATGATGTCCTCCACCAAAGTTAACCCATTGCATTTGAGCCAATAAATGACCAAATTTTTCTTCCACCGCTTTTAAAGTACGCTGCAAGGGCTCAAAACCTTGTTCGCATAAGGTGTGAAAATGCAAGCCACTAATGCCTTCCAATAAAGACTCATCCAGTTGTGCAAGCGTAATTCCCAGTCTAGATCCGGGCGCACAAGGATCATAAATGGGGACTGCACCTTCTGAATGCTCTGGATTGATGCGTAAACCAAAATTCAGTTCAGGGCGTTTAGCTTTAGCGGCTTTACACAGGGGCTTAAATCGTTGCCATTGATGACAAGAATTAAACACAATATGGTGAGCAAACTCCAGTAACTCACGCAAGTCTGCTTCACTATAAGCAGCAGAAAAAACATGAACTTCACAGCCGTAATACTCGTGTCCCAATTTTGCTTCATACAAACCACTCGCACAAGTACCGCTTAAATATTGTGCTGTCAGTGGCGCCAGACTCCACATGGAAAACGCCTTAAGCGCGGCTAGAACCTTGGCGCCACTTTGGTCGGCAACGTGCTTCAGTATTTTAAGATTACGCTCGACTGCCACTTCGTCTACCACAAAGCAGGGCGAAGGTAATCTGCTAAGATCCAGTTTGGAAAAATCAGTAAATTGCATTTATTTATGGGTCTAGATTAAAGTCGTCCAGTTCGATGACTTGCCACGGTAAGCCGTATTTGTTCATATCATCAAGGAATGGATCAGGATCAAACTGTTCAATATTCCAGACACCTGGTTTTTTCCATTTGCCTTCCAGTATCATTTTTGCACCAATCATAGCAGGCACACCGGTGGTATAAGAGATTGCCTGCGACTGTACTTCTTTATAACAATCCTGGTGATCTTTAATATTATAAAGATAAACAATTTTTTCTTTGCCATCTTTGATGCCGCGAACCACACAGCCAATACAGGTTTTTCCTTTGGTTCTTGGACCTAATGAAGCTGGATCAGGCAATAACCTGGCGAGTAACTGAATCGGCACAATTTGCTGGCCGTTATATTCAATTGGTTCGATACCTGTCATGCCGACATTGCCCAACACTTCTAAATGCTTTAGATAATTATCGGAAAAGCTCATCCAGAACTGTGCCCGTTTAAGCGTTGGGAAATGCTTGCTTAAGGACTCCAGTTCTTCATGGTACATACGATAGATATTGTAGGTACCAACGCCGTCAGGGCAGGTAAATGATGCTTTTTTAGACATCGCAGGCGTGGTGATAAATTCACCCTCCTCCCAATGCCTGCATTCTGCGGTAACTTCGCGAATATTAATTTCGGGGTTGAAGTTAGTAGCAAAAGGATAACCATGATCACCGCCATTGACATCGATAATATCCAGCTCATGGATTTCATCAAAATAATGTTTGGCCAAATAGGCGGTAAAGACATTAGTGGCACCTGGATCAAAGCCACTGCCTAATAATGCAGTTAAACCGGCTTTTTCAAATTTATCCTGATATGCCCATTGCCATGAATATTCAAACTTGGCGGTTTCTAATGGTTCATAATTAGCCGTATCCATATAATCAACACCTGCTTCCAGGCAGGCATCCATAATAGTTAAATCCTGATACGGCAAAGCCACATTAATGACTAATTCAGGTTGCTCTTTTTTAAGCAAAGCAACTAACTCCGGTACGTTGTCCGCATCAACCTGCGCAGTACGAATTTTACCGCCTAACTGTTCAGCAATGGCTTTACATTTTGCTTCTGTTCGACTAGCGAGGATAATCTCACTGAATACTTCCGGTAACTGCGCGCATTTATGGGTAACAACGCCACCAACGCCACCAGCGCCAATAATCATTATTTTTGACATAGTGTTTCCTTAATTTAACGTTCGAAATAAGTAGAGCCCTGCAGATTTTCGCGAAAAGCCAGGAGCATTTTTTGGCGCATCGCAACGGTTATCTTGCCTTCTCTAACGGCTCGTTCTGCAATTCGTCGAAATTGCTCTTGCATTTCTTTAGGCTCGTATTCCACATAACTGAGAACATCTGCAATGCTGTCTCCATGAAATTCACGCACGAACTCAAAGCTGCCATCCTCATTGATATGCACACTCACTACATTGGTATCGCCAAATAGATTATGTAAATCACCTAAGGTTTCCTGATATGCCCCGACCAGAAATACACCTAAATAATATTCCTCATGTTCTCGTAATGGATGCAATTTTAATGTATTGACAGTACCCTCCGGACTGGAGAAATGATCGATTTTTCCATCACAATCACATGTCATATCGGCTATTACAGCATCGCGTGTAGGCTCTTCATTCAATCGATGAATAGGCATGACCGGGAAAATTTGATCAAGCGCCCATATATCAGGGAGTGACTGAAATAAACTGAAATTTCCGTAATAAATATCCGACAGTAATTCAGGCAAATCTTCCAGCTCATGCGAAATTCGTTTAGCTTCAGGTAATAATTCAGCAATGCGATCCAGTATCGCCAGATTAATATTTTCCGCAAGTGCCCGCTCTCTAAGAGTCGCCTGACCACGATGAAATAACTCACGCACTTCATCTCGATAGTATATAGAGTCGTTGTAACATTCTTGTATATTATTGAGTTTAACCGTCTTTAATACGCTAAATAAATTCTGCAATAAATCATGACTTCCTTCAGGCAAGGATTCTGGCAACAAACCTGGTTTATGATCACGCACGTCAAGAATGTTAAACAATAGCATTGAAGAATAAGCAACCAAGGCACGTCCAGACTCGGTCACGATGACGGGATGAGAGATACCTAATGGATCAAAACACTCCTGTATGGTTTCAACGATATTGATACAGTACTCATCGAGCTGATAATTCATGCTATGAGTACTATTGGATTGGCTACCTTCATAATCGACAGCCAGTCCCCCGCCGAGATCGAGATACCCCATAGGCGCACCTTCTGCAATCAAACCGCGATAAAACTGACACGCCTCTAAAACACCGCTACGAATATTACGTATATTAGGGATCTGTGAACCTAAATGACTATGCAGCATTTGCAGACAATGCAACATATTAGCCTGTTTTAGTTGCTCGATCACAGTTAGCAAGGCATTCGTTGACAGGCCAAAAATAGAACGGTCACCACTGTCTTCATTCCAGTGACCTTCAACCATAGAGGCTAATTTTAAACGCACTCCGATTAAAGGTTCTATCTCCAAAGCCTTACTTCTTGCCAATATAATAGGCAATTCAGCCGGAGTTTCCAGCACAAAGAAACAGGGTATACCCATTTGCCTGGCATACAAACCTAAATCAACAAAAGCTGCATCCTTATAACCATTACAAATAATTAAACTTTCATGGTTTTGCAGTTGTGAAAGCGCAATGATAAGTTCTGCTTTGCTGCCAGCTTCCAGACCATGATGATAATGACTGCCATACCGTGCAATCTCTTTAATAACATGACACTGTTGATTAACTTTAATAGGAAAAACGCCACGATAGTGATTTTTATAATCGGCATTTTTGATGGCTGATGCAAAGGCATCATTTAACGCTTTAATACGTTGGTCTAATAGATTTTCAATGCGCAACACAGTTGGCATATCCAACCCGCGCTCTTTCATCCCTTCAACTATTTTAATTAATGGAACCGAAACTTTTTTACCATTACTCTCAACAGTAGTAATGACTTCACCTTGTTCGGAAATATTAAAATAATTGACACCCCATTCCTGAATACCATATAGCTGAGCACTTTTTTCAGCACTCCATGAAGATGGGGTTTGATCTTTAACTTTAGAAGATGATTTACTGCCTTTCATAGAAAAATATCCTGCGCAATCATCTTTTTAACAGACGAGTTCATTTACAAAACAGCGAACTATATTGCCTTTTGAATATTTTGTAAATTAAAAAATGATGTTATCCGTGTAATTAACCTACACAGCTGTGCAAATAGAAATTTCATCGGCATACTAGCCTGCTAATGCCGAGTCATATTGGTATAACTTAAGGTATTCCTCTTTTAATGCCGCGGAGAAATTTAAGAGAGATTAATCAGTGTTTTGAAACGCATAGTGTATAAACAACAAGATACTTTAAGCTATTCCACCGATATGATTTTCATAGCGATAGCCTATCAGCTGGCTATATAGAACTACTTACCAAGGAACGTGCATGAATAAAAATCAGTGATGGGAAAAGCAATAGTGTGCCCATCAAGCTACCTCAGATAGACTGATAGCTGTACTATATAAAGATGGGCACAAAAAAGACCTTTGCCCATCCTACATGTTGCTCATATTATTTTGTGCATGTTCCAAAATACAGTAGTCCAAGGCAGGTACGTATTTTCCCACGTTATTATTTGCCATTGCTTGCAACATATCAATTAAGGGCAAATAATCTGTCAGCGTCTTGAACTACATAATTCTGCAAATGCAGAAATAAAAAGCAAGAAAATGATCTCGTCTATATCAGTGTGAATTAAATCTCAATCTGCAGTACATCCACACCTTCCCAGACTTGCTCGGTAAATTCTTTATCCATTTTAGGCATACCCTCTTTCATCCAGTCAACAATAACGCGAGCAATATTAGGATAAGTAATATGCACCGCATGATTATGATGCAACCACTCTTCAATAATATCAGGTTGCATATCATTCATAGTATGCCCATAGCCTAGTTGCTTTAAAGCGGCAGCATTAGATATTTGCTCCATCTGTGAATGTAACGGTTTAGCTAGAATTTTCTTGCCTAATTGCAAGGCTTCACTGGCAAGTTCAAAGCCGGCATTACTTATAATCCCCGCACAATCATATACATCTTTTTTAAACCCCTCTCTAGATAAGGGGTGACTAGTGATATGCGCATATTTGCTAACCACAGGAACTGGAGAATAAAGATGAAAGTGAAAATTTTCAAAGGGACATAAATGCTTGATGACTTCCTGCTGATTTTCAAAGGGCAAATAGACAACTATTGTATTTTTTTTAATTTCCCCTGGAAAATCAGGCGTTTCAATTATGGGCGGCAAAATAGGCTGACCAAAATGATGCCAGTGTAAACCTACTCCAGTATTGGCAGGTGCAAAATTCTTCATGACCAGCTCTGCAATTGGATCAGAACCGGTGCGTGGAATATCATGCTCAAAAGCATATTGATGACCAATACCCAACACCTTTACTTTTTGCATCCTGGCCGCCCAGGCAGTGACTGGTTCAAAATCGCTAATAACCAGGTCATAGGAGGATAAATCCAGACCTTTAACATCTTTAATAAAAGTAATAGGCTTCGCTTCAAAGACAGACTTAATGTAATTCACCTGCCCTTTACCAGTATTGAATGTCAGCCCCTCTTTATGCTGATAACCATTAAAAACCTGCATATCAAAAAATTGGTCACTAGGGCGACCAGTAAACTGATAGGTGACATCAAAACCGGCCGCAGCTAATTCCTTAGCCATCACTCGTGCGCGAGTAATATGTCCATTTCCTGTACCCTGAACTCCATAAAATATTTTCATAAAATTAATTGATTTAAGCTGTAAATAGCGACACTAACACCAAGAATCATTCCAACCAGAGTATCCGTTGGAAAATGCACGCCAAGCACAACACGAGAAAACCCGACTAGCGCGGCCCAGAATAATAAAGGAAATAATAAAACAGGGATAAAAAAACCAGATATGCTGGCTACCATAAAAGCCGCTGAGGTATGCCCTGAAGGAAAGCTAAATTGATCAGAAGGTATAACCAGACTATGAAAGTCTTTTATAGCGGCTTGTGGGCGGTTACGTTTAAAGCTATTTTTAAGCACATAATATAATGGCCTTTCAATAAAAAATGCAAGCAGCAATACTTGTAAAAAAGGGCTATTCCAGCCTTCCTTAACATACAACACCGTCATTAATAGCAAATATAAATAACCGTCCCCCGTTCGGGAAATATAACGTGCGGCAATAACCAGATTTTTATAGAAACCTGCGTTGATTAGTCGGGTGAATATAAACACATCACATTTGTGCACAGAATAGATCAGTTTCATTTTTTCTTACCCCTTATAAAAACTTACACGTTATTTAATGCAATCTCTTAAATCTTTTTATTATTAAACGCAAAGGATAGTTATCTTGTGTGACAAAATGATGAAGCTTATTTGAAGTTTTTATGACAAACCATATTTGGAGAGCACATAGAAGGATATAACAGAAAAATCATACGATCTTCTTCACCTTTATATATCTTCATGTACATCATCTCTCGAGGTAACCTGATAGAGAGCACCAGGAATTCAAGTCTGAAAAGTCTAGGCATGTTATCAACTGTAGCAATTGTCAGTTCAGGATCTGGTCCCGCGCGACTCAACTAGACGCGCTTCGAAGATAACCCCGATTTCTTACAGAGTATTTTTAGAGACTATATAAATATTTCGGTGGGCAGCGATGGATAACATACGTCCGATTACGCTACGCTAATCGGACCTACCGTGCTACTTCCGTGTATTCAGACATGGAGCCAGTTTTCCACTGTTAAATTTTTAACCCGCCTAAATTCACGCTCATTTACCGTGATAACGGTTAGACCTAAAGATTGAGCATGAGCCGCAATCAATAAATCATGCTGGCCAATGATTAAACCCCGTTTTTCAAGATCAACCCGAATAGCGGCATAAACCTCATCAACCGACGCTTCTAATGCCAAGATGGGTAAACTGTTTAAAACCTGCTCAACATTGAATGATAATTTAGCGGATTGTTTTTTAGCTGCACCATAGCGTAACTCACACGCCACGATAATACTGGTACAACACTCATTTTCCACACCCAATACGTTGATTTTTTCTGCAACCCTACCCGCCGGGTTCTTAATTAACTCAGAAAGAATATTGGTATCCAGCAAATAACGATACTCAGCCATCAGAAAATATCTTCAGGTTCTATGGGTAAATCAATAAACTCAGGAAAATCTTCATCAACAGGGGATAAAGTCGCTAACATGGCAGTTAAGCTTTTTTTCCTGACGGGCTCAATAATTAACTTATCCCCCTCTTTATGAATAATGGCTTCTGTGCCCTCTAATTCAAATTCTTTGGGAATCCGTATGGCCTGATTACGCCCATTTCTAAATAAACTAACGTGTCGTTCACTGTGCATTTTGTCTACCCCCTAAAATAATAGCATATGCCAAAGCATAGGCTGCTTAAATAAACTTGTCAATCCCAGTATCACTAAATTTGCGGCGCACGCTCTAAAAGATCACCTTCCCAACATCCGGCTAATGAAGCCAGTGTCGGTTTAGAGGTCGTTGGTACGGGTTCTGACGCTTCCTGTTCCATCGCAATAAAAATCACTTCAGTGCATCGATGGCATAATTCCAAAGGCACTGGAATTACCTCTTGCGGGTCATCTATAATTTCTAAAAAGTAAACCCCCAGCTGAACCGGGGGTTTACTTTTTAGAAATTACCAATATATGGTTATTGAAAACATGAGTTATTGTGCTATATATCAATAACCTATAAACAATAAATCCTTAAGTCAACAGCATTGTCTCGGAGTCCTCCCGGTGGGAGCGATGGCATACACTACGATTGATGCTGCCTGCTTCCCCACTGAGTACCTGCCGATCATGGGACACGCCGAGCCGATATCGTTTAATATAACGATGACGCCGGTTACCGACCCTCAGGATAAAGGGGTCAGCAAGGGATAAACAGGGATAAAGGGGTCAGAGCCATTTAATGTAAACCTCACATATAGTATATATTAACTTACTGATTATAAAAATTAAAAAATATCTATTAAAAAGGGCTTTGACCCCTTTTCTCCTTTAAGTAATAGCTTTCAGCCAGCACCATCCTCCCCCCGCGACTAATGCCGGCAGTTTCTAATATTTATACATAAGGAGTGCTCATGAGCATCGAAGATTTAAATTACCAAGCAAAAATCATTGCCCCAACTAAACAACTGTATGCACAACTTAGCAAGCAAGCGAATGAGCTACTTGCCCAAGCTAAAGAATCTGTCTTAGAACTTCATGCCAAAGTTGCTGAAACTGGCTTAGAATTTTATGAGCACCCAATAGACACGGCCACTCGCTGGCAAGCAGAAGCAACAGAAAAAGGCAATCAACTCTATGCTGATTTCAACGACAATATATTGCCAGCAGTCAAAGCAGATTATGACCAGCTGATTGTTACTATGATTGATTACGGACTACAATCGCGCCAAGCATTTCAAGTTTTCCTAGATAATCCAGAACAAATTACCGTTGAAGCATTTACCGCTCTTAATCAAAGCATAATGTTCTATCTAAATAAAACACTCGATATATCTTTAGTAGCACTTAAAGGAGTAAGCGATAAAGCTGATGAAATTATCAGCTTATTAATTAAACAACCCATGGAAACCATGGAAGCTTTCTATTACCAATCTCTAACTGCGCTGTTAAATAGCTATTTTGATATCGTTTCGTCAGCGCTTGTTTCACTTCAATAAAAAAGCGGGAATAACTTAGGAATGAGCATGAAATAAAACCAGCACTTTGGGGCGTATTACTTAGCTCGGGTAATGATGCCGAATAAAAGCAAGATGTCATCTCAAAGGAGAGATCTTGCTTTTTTGTGCTTTGACTCATAAAAAGATTCCTCCTAAGGTCGAAAACACGGGGTCAGGGGAGTAACTATGGCATACACCACGATTGATGCTGCCTGCTCCCCCACCCAGTACCTGCCGATCGTGGGACACGCCGAGCCGATGTCGTTTAATATAACGATGACGCCGGTTACCGACCCTCCGAGCTAGGAAATTCAAGTCTGAGAAGTCTCGGCATGTTATCAACTATAGCAATTCGCAGTTCAGGATCTGGTCCCGCGCGACTAAACTAGATGCGCTTCAAAGATAAACCCGATTGCTTACAGAGTATTTTTAGAGGCTATATAAATATATCGGTGGGCAGTGATGGATAACATACTTTCATATTGGGATAAAGGGGGCTGAGCCATTTAATGTAAACCTCATATATAGTAATATTAACTTACTGATTATAAAGATAAAAAATATCTATTAAAAAGGGCTTTGACCCCTTTCCTCCCAATGTGAATATACGCTATGAACCGGGGGCATGAACGGATGCCTCCTGGTGCATGAGACTAAAAAAGCATGATTGCAAGACATGAGCGTGTGCGATGTTTTAGTTTTCAATTGTTAAAAAATAACCTGAATTCGCAATTCAATTCGGGACTTGAACATCCCTCTGGAATTTGCAAGCTATTTTTCCTATCTGCTGGAGATAATACATCGGTATGGATTTATACAGCCCTGAATCAATTAAATATTTTAAGCTCTTATTCGTCTTTTTTTATCCAGTCGTTTATTACCTTTGCTTGTTCATTATCAAGTAATTCAGCAAATGCACCTTGTTTAAACCCATCTCTATTAAAATCTAGGAGGTTCGGGAACTTGACACCAGATTCTAAGATTTTGTGTTTTGCAACTGATGCAGATATTTTCGGAAAAAATGTAGCAATTATGTTTCCAAAAACAACTTTAACTTGAAAGCCATTGTATTCTCCCCCAGAGGCATCCTTTAACATTTTTACCGATGTAACTTGAACTTTATACTTGAACCACGATTGTGGTTTATCATCAGACTTACCACATATGATTAAATAATCGTTAACATCAACTAAGTCAAAGTCTGCGGCTAATTTTGTTTTGTTTTGATAATATAAAGGATGAGAATATACAACAGGTACCCCTTCATATTCTTCAACTGTTTTAACACATTGATTATGTGGAGCATAAATTAAGAATGTATTCATAATGGTTTATACCTGTAAAATTTGTAAAAAGAAGTTTAAGCACCTAATAAAGTTACATATTTTGTAAAAAAATACCTATATCTGAAAAATATTGGTTTGTAACCCCATGTGCAGCGGGATGGTTCATAATTAAATATTTAGTTTCCGTGTTATTCGCATAAAAGAACTTTCCTAAATGGGTATTAGATAACTGTAAATCTTGGCCTGCTATTTTTTTCCAGTAATCCACATAACTCATCCCATAAAATATAACTATCTCTGGTTGATGCACTTTTATTCGCTCTTTTAGATGCGCAATCCGTCGATCAACATTACTCAGTGTATATAACTCTCGAGACTTCAAAGTTTCAATATTAGAATATTTTCCATATAGCCAAGATGCTGCCGATGGTGATGGCAAAGGAAGTAGCTCTATAAGGCAGTGGTCACTGTTATGTCGAGCTAATTTATCTCTTTGATAAAGCTTACAGGCTTCAAGATCCGCATTTTTTCCTTGGTATGTAAGTAATATTCGGATTAATTGTTTCCAGGTATTCTGGAACTTTGGCTGTTGCCTAAAATACTCATCTACCTGGATTCCCGTGTGGAATAAGTAAATATCTTCTAATTCCGGTTTTAAGTGATGATTCCAAGTGTTGAGTCTGTTTTGAATTTCTAGCAATGAACTTCCACCACCTTCTTCCATGCCAATAAACCAGATATCTCCCTCATAATTACCATAACCGTAAAAAGATTCAATATATTTAGCCAGTAAAATATTATCGAGTTTATCTTCAAGTGTTGTAAAAGGAACTTGTTTAGGTTTCTCAGTATTTATATCTTCTTGTTCACTATCAGAGTTAACAGTTTTACATATCCGAAAAAAATTAAGTCTATCTTGTGTTGAAGAAGCTATTTCATAGCAATGCTTCAACTTAATAGCAACATCGTAATTGTTACCATTAATCTGATATTTAGCATTCTGTTTGGCTAAATATTTCTTATGAGAAACCAGGCTTGAATCTTTTCCTTTGACTCCTCCCCAGTGATGTATAGATTGAAAATGTGTATTAGTGAACCCCTGACTTTCAAGCTTTTCTAGAAGATCAAGTGTGTTTTGTGGTGAAACTTCCATAAGAGACCTCGATTGTTAAAAACACTATATTCTTTTTAAGTAGATTAAAAGAAAGGGTACTTTTCAGTGGTTTGTTTAATGGCTTGGTGTAAACCTATATCATCTAGAATTAAGGAGTCCAGCTGATGGATTCGTTGAGCAACAATATAATTTTGACTATTAGACTGATATGCACTTATTTTTTTCAAATAACTCATGTGCGCTTTCACTGATGCTTTACTTCCAAAGTGATGAAGTAATGAAAATGTTTTGTTATCCAAATTTAAACGGTTCATTTCTTCAATGGTATTTTCAGGTTTTAAAAATTCTTCACTAAGTCTTTGCTCTTTGAGTTTATCAACTAACGAACGAACTTTATCTACATCATCTTTATGAATTAGAAAGGTCGTGGATTTAAAGCCCATTCCACTCATTTTATTAAGATACTTTTGGACGGCTTCTATATTTGACATCTACTTAACTATTAAAATTTATTGTGTATGTTAAGGTGCATTTTAGTGATTTTGTTAATTTAGTCAACAATTAATTTTAACTGCGAAGTTGGTTGATTGATATTTTTTGAGTAGAGTTTATATACTTGAGGACAAATAACAGCTATTTATTGAGCACGTATTGACTATAAATTACTCAATAATGTATCGTTAGGGCTCATGGAATTTAGCATTGAGGGAGCCAATCAATTTAAATTTTCTCTAGTGTCTTGTCTGGTTGATCGTAAGCGAACGTTCGGCTCGAGAATAATTGAGTTTAGTTATTGAGATGTTAAACTGTCAGTTCATTACCAAAAGTAGTATCAGGGTGAAATTGAAAGCCCAATAGCCAGGAAAAACCGTGGCTTGAATGGGGCACAAGCTATTTGAAACCTCTATTGCATATTTCAATCCTGATTTTAACAACATTGTATCGACACTCCAGATAAATGATCATAGGATATAATTATGAAAAATAATTGGCCATATTTTGGATTAGTAATAGCACTTCTTTTTGCGTCAGGGGACCCCAAGGCAGAAGATATAGTGATATACGATAGTGGACTTATATACGAAAACTATTGGGGAGATTTTGATAGAGTCATTAAGCCCTATAAACGATCGTATAGGAGTAGTGATGATAATAGAAAGAAAAATAGATTAAGAGAAAATAAACGCTATCGTGTCAGAGAATATGATAATTATGATGAGGCGGATCAATACGCAGAAGATTTAATGAATGACTATTTCAGATGACTTATATTTTAAACATGTAGTATTTTTGTCTTAATCTCAATCAAAAGGGTCTCGATTGAAATTGCTTGTTTCAATCCCCGCTTTTGGCTGACAAGCGCCCATCCAGATTCGTAGTTTTAGGCGAATTATAGGGCTAGGCTGAATGGTCAGTAACCGACCCAAAGGGGGCATTCAATGAATTTCTTTAAATCGCCCGAGTCTATCTGCCTTGTTAGGTTTGTTATGGTTTATATGCTGAACCTTAATGTTTCTCGATAACCATACCATGAACAATGGTGAACCAGCTGAACTGTCTCACCATTCCACCAAATGCATTGCGTCCACGATAGTTACAGCCAACTTGCCATCCGTTCTTGTTTTGAGATACCGGCGTGCAATTATCAATTTCTATACTGTCGGGGTCATTTGCATACCTTTCAAGGTACCTTTCAACTTCTCGATAAGAACCATCCCAGGGACTTTGTACAGGAGCCTTACCAAACTTTGCAAGTTTTGCTTCACGTTCATTTCTACTTTTCTCTTCTTTGATTCGTAACTTTTCCTTTGCTTCTTTAACTTTCACTGAGTAAAAGCTAAGTTTATTTTTATATTTATCATCGTTAGGGTTATAGGCAACAAGTTCTTTGTACAAAGCCAAATTTGTTTCGTACTGTGATACAGGAATTTTTTTTAGTTTAGCAAGTATTTCTTTTGTCTTTTCCTTTACCTTCGCCTCTTCTTCTGCTTTTGCTATAGCTATCAACCCTGATTTTGCTTTTTCTTGCAAATCCATCAGTTCTTTGTTTTTAGAAGGCAAATATTTTTCAGATAGTGATACAACTCCTTTGTAGTCACTATTGCCTAATGCCATTTTAAGTTGATTTAATATCTTGGTTGAATTTTCATTAAAGTAGTCTAAGTTTTGTTGACGAATTGCAGCAACTTTTTCTGCTTTTTCTTGAGCTTTCTGTGCTATCAACTCTTGAGTGACTCTCTCTTGCTCTCGGTATTGATAATTAAAATACCCAAGCGCTATAAACAATACTAATATTGAAATACTTCTTATCTTTACCGAAAGTTTTTTTTTGGTTATTAAGTAAACAAAATTTCTAAATGGTGGGAGCAGTAATAGCGATATTAAAATAAACGACAGCCCGTGCGAGGGAACTCCAAAAAGAATAACTATTCCTATCAACAAGAACAAGACACCAAAAAACCAATTTAAGGCAAGATACACATACTTCATTCATTTTCTCCGTCTAGTACTCACGCATCTTTATGATGATTAACCAGTTGTTACTCAGTAGGTATTAGTTTTTTTGCTCTATACATTTTGAGGTATTAAAATTTTATTCCATGAGGAATAATCAGTTTTACAGCAGTAACCCAACGTATGATGGTTCTTTGTCGAACTTGACATTTATCGTATCTCAAAGCTTAATAGCGCATCGTTTTCTGCCTTCGTTAAATTGCTTTATTATCTTATTTTAAAGCAGTTATTGTAGAATTTTTTACCCTTATATCAATTTACCTGCCCTCAATTTTTGTTAAATTTCTATATAAGTTGCCAATTTTATAGCTGACTCTATACTAGAAACTTTGACTTTTAATTCTCCTCTGACGTTCTCTTCAGGGAAAATAGAGGATCAGGTCCCGAATTGCGAATTCTGGTTATTTTTTAACAATTGAAAAACTAGAATATCGCACACGCTCAGCTCTTGCAATCATGCTTTTATAGTCTCATGCACCAGGAGGCATTTGTTCATGCCCCCGGTTCATAGCGAATATTCACATTGCATTGTTTTGTAATCAAGGAGAAACAGTATAAGATTGGGTATATGTCTTACCAGGCTGACAAACATTGCGGCTCACTGGACTTTCACAGGAAGTATCGGTAATTTCCGCCTTTAACTCGCCTTTTTGTGTAGGCACAAAATAAAACCGGAAATTAGGATCGCTACTGATCGCAATATCAGTTTTAGCAGTCAGGATGGGCTTATCGTTAAAGCTCACTTTAATCTGTTTAATAAAATGCGCCCTTCTGGTAAATCGTGTCACTTGATCCATTTGCATACCGGTAACATTGGGGTGGCTAATTAATAACTGCGCCATCGTCGGTTTACCATCTTGTATATCGTCATCCAGTCTAAATTTCATTTTACCCAGGCGCTGCATAGCTGCATCATAGTCAGCGCCTATCGGTGCAGAACAACCGCCACTGGCTTTAACAAATTTTTTGACCATAAACAAATCGCCGTTGTTCATTTCGGCAATTGCTCGAATATAGCTATAGGTATTTACCCGTACACGCATGGCAATATCAGCTTTACCGCTATCCGGCGTAAATTCAAATTCACCAATTAAGGGTACCGGATTCTTGTCAATTAATAATACAATTCGTTTAATATATTTATCTTTGCTCTGGTTAAAGCTTGCTGTTACTTTAATTGGCACCAGCGCAGGGTCTTCTGCTCGCACGGGTGCAGTGAGTTGAATTACCGCATCACCTTGTTGAATGGTTTTTCCTGCAAAGAACTGTGGCTGTAACACCTGATTCCAGATAGTTTCATCTGTTGCTGCATAGGATAAGTTTGGCATGGCAAAAACAGCCATGAAACATAAAACAATTTTTTGTATTTTCATAAACACACTCTATATAAGAATTTAATGATTGACCATGCCAGACAATAACGCAATATGGGTAAGTTCTGCAACTGTTTGCACATTTAATTTTTTCTTTATCTGTGTACTATAATTTGCAATGGTTTTATAACTCAAGCACAGTTCTGCAGAAATTTTATGTGCAGTTTTACCTTTGGCTAACAATATAAAAATATCGAACTCTCTACTGGATAAGGTATCTATTATCATTTGATGATCAACGGGCACTGTATTATTTTCCTCAGTCATGCTTTGGCTTAAAGCCTCTTCGATATAGGTCCCTCCATTGAAAATATGCTGTATGGCATCAATTAATATATCAGCGGCACTGTTTTTACTAATAAACCCTTTTGCCCCGGCCTTGATAGCCTGATTAATAAATACCTGCTCATTATGGACACTGAATACCAGAATTCTGGCGTCACTATCCCGTGCACAAATCCGACGAATAGCCTCAAGGCCTCCAATCCCCGGCATGGAAATATCCATTACCATAATATCAGGTTGTCTGGTTTTATATAATTGCATGGCTTCCTCGCCGCGCTCAGCTTCGGCAACTACCTCAATCTGATCATAGGTTGCCAATAACATTTTAAACCCGGCTCGCACGACAGCATGATCATCAACCAGAATTACTTTAATTTTCTTCATAGCGGGATTATTGCCATTATTGTCATTCCTTGCTGTGCGTATGAATTAATCTTTAGTTCCCCTCCGAGCGTTGTAACTCTCTCTTGCATCCCACGTAAACCAAAGCCTGATTTTATACTTTCCATATCACACCCCTGACCGTCATCCTTTACGCTTAAATAGACACTATTATTTTCAATGCTGAGCTCGATAGCAACATGCCGTGCATTAGCATGGCGTACAATATTTGTCAGACATTCCTGTATAACTCGAAACAAATGAATGGTAACGTCCTGTTGCAAAACATCAACCCTATCAGAGCATTCGACTGATACACTGATATTCGGGTTCCTGCTCTGCCATTGCTTAAGCATATTATCTAACGCGGCTTTTAAGCCAAGCTCAGTTAATATCAATGGATGTAGTTGATGCATCATCGTGCGTACAACCTGCATTAAATGATCACAGATTTCTGATATCGATTGAGTTATTTTCAGCGTGTCAGATTTTGGATGCCTTGCAGTGACCGCCATTACTTTAATAGCGGTCAGTGATTGCCCTAATTCATCATGCAACTCTTGCGCAAGATGTTGTCGCTCCTTTTCCTGAATATTCAACAGGTGTTTTGTTAACGCGCTATTTTCCTGCTGGGCGAGTCTTAGCTCAGCTGTCATATGATTTATTGCATTGGCAATACTGTCGTATTCCAGCGTATTAAATTCAGGTAATTGATATTTATAATTACCTTTTTCAATGGCCTGTAGTCCATCAACAATTTGCTCTATAGATTTTAGCGAGCGGTTAAATGCCAGATTTACAGTAATAAATGCCAGTATGGTAAATAACACAAAAGACAGAAAAAACACTATCGTTTCTTGCCAGACTTCGGTAATTTCATCCAGTGGATTCGCTTGAATAGTTAATATACTCTGCTGATCATCAGCGCTGGTAAAGGGATATTCAGTGTGCGAATAAGAGCCACTTACTAATTTTATAAACCACCCAGGAGGTATATCCTGAGGTTGATCCAGAGCATTATCTCTGACCAGACTAATCACCTTGCCAGAAGGTTTTTTTAACTGGATATTTAAATGTCGTATAGCGTTAAGTGCGGTGAGTTGCTTGATCCAGTCCCGATTATTCCAGCTTTGCGCAGTATTGTTTTTGGCTATGTCACCGTAAAGTATGGAATTTCATATAACAAGAGCGTATAAGTAAATAAAGCCCATGTAAATTAAGGAGATAGTTATGAAAGCCCCAGAGTTTTTAGAGTTCATTTCCGAAATAAATCAACTTGACCACCATCAACGCACTGTTCTAACGAAAGCACTGGATCAACTAGAGGACGAACCTAAGGTTTTTGATTTAATTGAAACAATATTTGATAGCAAAGGTAAATGCCCTCATTGCTCCCATACCGAAAGCCACAGGCATGGAATAAAAGATGGCCTTCAGCGCTACCGCTGTAAAGCCTGCAAAAAGACATTTAATGCTTTGACAGGAACGCCTCTTGCTCATCTACGCCTCAAGTCAAAGTGGCTTGATTACTTAGGAGCTATCGCAGAATCATTGACTGTCCGGCAGGCAGCTAAAGAAATTAATGTGCATCGAAATACAACCTTTCGATGGCGGCACCGTTTTTTAAGCTGGATTCAGCAGGATCGTCCCAGTGCTCTTCATGGCATTACAGAAGCTGATGAAACCTACTTACTTGAGTCACATAAAGGAGAACGCCATCTCAATCGTCAACCAAGGAAACGAGGGGGCTGTGCGACTAAGCGAGGGATTTCTGATGAGCAAATGTGCATTTTAATTGCTCGTGATCGCTCAAAACAAACCGTAGATTTTGTGACAGGTAATGGCCCAATAAGCAAAATTGTTCTTGATACGCATTTAAAGCCAATACTAGACCAGGATGCCCTCCTTGTGAGTGATGGCAATCCAACTTATGGTGCATTTTGTAAAGCTGAAAAAGTATCTCATGAAATCGTTAACATGAGTCAAGGGCAGCGGGTGACTAAAGGGGCCTATCATATACAAAATGTCAATGCATACCACCACCGTTTTAAATCATGGCTAGACCGCTTTCATGGTGTAGCCACCAAGTATTTACCTAATTATTTGGCTTGGTGCAGAATTATGGATCGGAACCACAATCTAACCCCTGAGCAATTGTTACATTCTGCTCTGGGTGATTTTCAATACTTAACGGTGACATAGCCTTGTTTTTATAACTAAATTCAAAAAGCTGGACAGCCAGTTTAACGGAAGAGGCAACTTCATTGTTAATGGCGTTACGTGCATGCCAGATAGAAATTGAACCACCCAGCAGCAGGATGCAAATAGCCGATATAAAAATCCTTAGATTTATTTGATAACGTAAACTCTTGCTGAATTTTTGCTGTTTTAATCTTCCCATTCTAGTTCAGCATAGGCGCTACTAAGATTTTTCTTATGAAAATCATTGAATAATTGCCATTGTTTTTTATCCGGGTAACTCACTTTTTGCAGAACATCTTCCAGATAAACCCCCTGCTTAATTTTGCTACGAATAACACTTGCCAAAAATTGCAGATATCGCTTTTCTGGTTGCATACTTTCTGGCCAGTCACGCACGATAGGGCCATGCCCAGGGATAACAACATCAAACTGGCGCTTTTCAAGTTTATCTATTTCAGTCAGCCAGCCTTTCAAACTTCCATCTAACACGGGCAAGTGACCGACAAATAATAAATCCGACAACCAGAGAGTATTGGTTTTTTGATCTAATACACTCAAATCATTATCAGTATGGGCAGTAGGATGTGCAGTAAGCGTTAATAATCGTCCTCCTAGATCCAGTTCCAAAGTGTTCGCAACCGTAATAGTTGGAGCAATAATATCTTTTTCAGTCAGCTCGATACCAATTTGCTCTTTAGAACGCGCAATGTAAAAAGGCCCTCTTTCAGCCATTGCTCTGGCCAGCTTTTTATGACCGATAAATTTTATATTGGCTATATTTTTGAACGCACTATTTCCAAATATATGATCGGGATGAACATGGGTATTTATCACATAACAAACCGGTACCCTGGTGATTTTTTTTATGCTCTGTTTTAATTGCCTCCCTTGCGCTGGCGTTCCGCCGCTATCAATGACAGCCACACAACTACCACCAACTATAAAGCCTATATTGGCAATCTCATCATGGTTATGTATATCGGGTAGCTCTACCAGCCCTTGATGGACGTAAATACCTTGCGCAACCTGCTTGATATTAAAAGCAGCCCAGACAGGAATTGAACATAAAAATATAATTATCAATAAGGCATAGCGCACTTGTTTACTCCAAAATTAGCTAACGAATTACAGGGTGCTCTCTTTCATACATAATGCCAGAAAAGCTTTGGTAGCCCTGGATTGTAAGGCAGGTTTGGGTGCAATAATATTTAATTGCCAGGTCAATCCCTGGCCTGGGCCTATTCTACGTGACACTAGCCCTTTAACTTCATTCTTCAAAGCTAATGATGAAGAAAAGCCTATACCTAACCCTGCTCTCACTGATTCTTTAACAGCCGAAACCCCTGTCACTTCGATATTCACGGGCGCGGTAATTCCTGCAGCTGATAAGGCGGACTCAATGACATGCCTGCCCCCTGAACTTCGCTCACGCCAGATAACCTGATGTTGCGTAAAAACCTCCAAAGGTACAAAATCCGTATATTGAGTGATAAGCACATGATTTTCAGGTAAAACCAGCACGACTTCATCCTTCTGCCAAGGGATAATTTGATAATTACTAGGCAACTCAACACCATGCAATGAACCTTCAATAAAACCTAAATCCAGGCTATATAAATTTTCCAGGGTTCCTGCAGTATCCAGCGTTTTCATAAAAACTTGCACGCCTTCATAATTAGTCTGTAATTCGACAACAAATTTAGGCAAATAATAACTGGCAATAGTCATGGTTGCACCGATACGCAAAACACCGGTACTTATTTTTTGCAAATTACGCACATACTCCAGAGCCTGATTAAAACAGCTATCCATCTTATCTGCATACCTTAATAATCCCTGACCTGCTGCGGTTAATTCAATCTGATGTCCTTTACGCTCATATAACGGCTCACCAACAAAAGTCTGCAGTAATTTTAATTGACCTGAGACTGCTGGCTGCCCTATATTCAAATGCTGGGCTGTTAAGGTAATACTTTTTAATCGAGCAACAACGGCGAAAGTAAGTAAATGCTGAGGGTTCAATATGGATTCCTGAATTTATGAGCGGTCAAAATTTGTTTTCTCTGATAATATCATTTTTTGTGATACACATCTAAAGAAAAGAATACTTGAACAGAAGATAACAGTTTTGTTAAAGTGAATAAAATTAGCCATATTAATAGATAATAAAAAATACATTTGGCGCATAATTAGCGGCTGAATCAAAATAACGTAAGAGTTGGGGGAAAAACGAGTGGCAGTCATTACTATAAGCCCGGATCAAATTAGCAAGAAAAAACGCAAAGGCCCAAAAGGTCACTCCGTTGATCATATGGCATTAGAGCAAATTCAATCGCTCCTGGCGAATGAGTCTCGTCAACGCGATTTATTGATAGAGCATTTACATAAAATCCAGGACACATATCAATATATATCCTCTAAACATCTCGTTGCACTTGCACACGAAATGAACCTTTCCCCTGCTGAAGTCTTTGAAGTCGCTTCTTTTTATCATCATTTCGATGTAGTAAAGGAAGGGCAAACGCCCCCACCCGCTTTAACTGTTCGTGTCTGTGAATCGCTCTCTTGTTCAATGTCTGGATCTAATGAACTTACAGAAGCTCTAAGCAATGGCTTGAATGCTGAACAGGTTAGAGTGCAAAAAGTTCCTTGTGTAGGCCGTTGCCAACACGCACCAGTCGCAGTTGTTGGACAGAAAGCAATAGATAATGCGACTCCTGAAACCGTTATTGCTGCTGTCAATAATAACGATATTAAAGCGGATATTACTGATTACATCAGTATGGAACAATATCAATCAGATCAGGGCTATCAAACACTTAAAGGCGTTTTAGAAGGCACCATTAGCACTGAAAGTGTTATCAAGAAAATGGAAGATTCCGGTCTGCGTGGTTTAGGAGGAGCCGGGTTTCCGGCAGGCAGAAAGTGGCGTATCGTAAATGGCTTTGCCGGGCCGCGTTTAATGGCTGTAAATATCGACGAAGGTGAACCGGGTACTTTTAAAGATCGTCACTATCTGGAATCTGATCCGCATCGATTTTTAGAAGGCATGTTAATTGCTGCATTATGCGTAGGCTGTGACGAAGTCTATATTTATCTACGTGATGAATATGCTGGCTGTCGTGAGATTCTAACAAAAGAAATTGCTAATCTACAAAACAACCCGCCGTCTGATAAATATCGTTTACCACCTATTCATTTACGTCGAGGCGCAGGGGCTTATATTTGCGGCGAAGAATCAGCAATGGTTGAATCAATAGAAGGCAAACGGGGTATGCCTCGCCTAAGACCTCCCTTCCTTGCAGAAGTGGGCTTATTCGGTCGCCCTACCCTCGAACACAATATGGAATCAGTATACTGGGTGCGTAATATTGTTGAAAAAGGCCCTGAATGGTTTACTTCACATGGTCGAAATGGACGCAAAGGCTTACGTTCTTTTTCTATTTCAGGCCGTGTCAATAAACCGGGAGTGCATTTAGCTCCTGCAGGTACCACTATGCGCGAATTGATTGAAGAGTTCTGTGGTGGTATGCAAGAAGGACATAAATTCTACGGCTATTTCCCCGGCGGTGCGTCCGGCGGAATTTTACCCGAGTCAATGGCAGACATCCCAATGGATTTTGACACTTTAAATGAACACGGTTGTTTTATCGGTTCTGCTGCTGTTGTTGTTTTCTCTGAGCAGGATAGCGCCAGGAAATTAGCCATCAATGCGATGAAATTCTTTGAAGAAGAGTCTTGTGGCCAATGCACACCTTGTCGTGTTGGTACTGCAAAAGCAGCGGTTCTTATGCAACAGGAAAACTGGGATACCGATTTACTGGAAGAATTATCCTCAGTGATGGTCGATGCATCTATCTGCGGATTAGGGCAAGCTGCGCCTAACCCCTTACGCTGTGCTATCAAGTACTTCCCAGAAGAGATTAATTAATAGGTAATAAAACATGGCTGCTAATCCGGACACATTAAACCAACCCATGATCAACTTCACTCTTGATGGCGAAGAAGTCTCAGCTTTTGCAGATGAAACAATTCTGCAAACAGCAAAACGTCATAATAAAGAAATTCCACATCTTTGCTATAAGGAAGGCCTGCGCGCTGATGGTAACTGTCGAGCCTGCGTAGTTGAAATCGAAGGCGAAAGAACCCTGGCGCCTTCATGCTGCCGTATGCCAACAGCAGGTATGAAAGTGCAGGCCAGCAGCGAGCGCGCTATTAGATCCCAAAAAATGGTTCTTGAACTGCTTAAGTCTGATATACCTGATCAGGGTGAATCACCTTACAAAATAGATTCTGAACTGGACCAGTGGGTTAAAAAACTGCAAGTAGGTGCGCCACGTTTTACATCGCGCGCTCAACCCGCCGCAGACTTATCCCACCCGGCTATCGCAGTCAATATGGATGCCTGTATTCAGTGTACCCGTTGTCTTCGCGCCTGCCGTGAAGAACAAATGAATGATGTAATCGGTTTCGCTAACCGTGGCGCACATGCTGAAATCGTCTTTGATATTGCAGACCCGATGGCAGCGAGTAGCTGTGTTGCCTGCGGTGAATGTGTACAAGTCTGCCCAACCGGAGCATTAATGCCGGCCAATAATGTCGGTCTTGAAGTAGTAGATAAAACGGTTAATTCAACCTGCCCTTATTGTGGTGTCGGTTGTTTAATCAAATACCACGTTAAAGACGATCAAATTCTTTATACCGAAGGCCGTGATGGTGATACCAATAAATTTCGCCTGTGTGTTAAAGGACGATACGGTTTCAACTATATACACAATCCATTACGTTTAACCAAACCCTTAATAAGGCGCGAAGGTGTTGCCAAGACCACTGAATTATTAGATCCGAATGATTTGGATACTATATTCCGTGAGGCAAGCTGGGATGAAGCTTTAGATTTCGCTGCTGGCGGTCTGATAAAGATTCGCGATGAAAAAGGGAAAAAAGCTTTGGCCGGCTTGGGTTCAGCCAAAGGCAGTAATGAAGAAGCCTATTTATTTCAAAAACTGGTCAGAACCGGTTTTGGTTCAAACAATGTCGACCACTGTACGCGCCTTTGCCATGCCTCCTCTGTTGTTGCCTTATTAGAATGTCTAGGCTCCGGCGCGGTATCCAACCCTGTTGAAGATGTAAAATTAGCCGACGTTGTTATTATTATTGGTTCTAACCCAACAGTTAACCACCCTGTTGGCGCAACTTTTATGAAAAATGCGACTAAAACGGGTACCAAGATCATTTTAATTGATCCAAACCGTACGGCTATTGCAAAATACGCCTCCCATGTCCTGCAGTTCCGCCCAGATACTGATGTTGCTTTACTAAACGGAATCATGCACGTAATTCTCGATGAAGGCCTGCAAAATGATGCTTACATCAAAAAATACACCGAAGATTTCGAGTATATGAAGCAACACTTGAAAGATTATAGCCCTGAAAAAGTTGCGCCCATTTGTGGCATTGATGCTGAAACATTGCGTGAAATTGCCAGATTGTATGCGACATCAAAAAACTCAATGATTTTATGGGGCATGGGTATTTCGCAACATATCCATGGAACTGATAATTCACGCTGCTTAATTGCCATGGCCTTAATGACGGGACAAATTGGTCGACCTGGTACAGGCTTGCACCCATTACGCGGACAAAATAACGTACAGGGCGCATCTGATGTCGGTTTGATTCCAATGGTCTACCCGGATTATGAGCCTGTCGAAGATCCAGTAAATCAGGCTAAATATGAAAAACTGTGGAATGTAAAATTAGATCCAAAGCGTGGTTTAACGACCGTGGAAATGATTCATGCCATTTTAGACAATGAAATATATGGCATGTTTGTCGAAGGTGAAAACCCGGCCATGTCGGATCCTAACCAGAACCATGTACGTGAGGCTTTTTCCAAATTAGAACATTTGGTGGTGCAAGATATATTTTTAACCGAAACAGCAGGCTTTGCCGATGTAATTCTGCCCGCGTCTGCCTTTTATGAAAAAACCGGCACCTTCTCGAACACTGATCGACGTGTGCAAATGGGACGCCAGGCCGTTAACCCGCCAGGTGATGCCAAACAGGATTTATGGATTCTGCAGGAAGTTGCCAATCGTTTAGGGTGTGGCTGGACTTATCAGGGCCCTGAAGACGTGTTTGAAGAAATGCGTTTGGCAATGGGCAGTATCGCCGGGATGACATGGGATAGATTAGAAAATGAAGATTCCTTGACTTACCCATTAGAAAATGTCGGCGACCCGGGTGAACCTATTATTTTTACCGACGGATTTCCTACTGAATCAGGAAAAGGACGCTTCGTCCCTGCATCCTATATTCATGCCGATGAAATGCCTGATGATGAATATCCGCTTATCTTTATCACCGGTCGCCAGTTAGAACATTGGCATACAGGTAGTATGACACGCCACTCACCTACTCTGGATGCCATAGAGCCAGATCCTGTGGTTATGGTACATCCGGAAGATTTACATAAACTAGGTATACAACCAGGCGACATTATTACTATACAATCCAGACGCGGAAAAATATCCGCTTATGCGCGTGCTGATATAGGTATACAAAAAGGCAGCCTGTTTATGGCTTTTTGTTATAACGAAGCGAGTGCCAATTTAATTACCAATGAAGCACTAGACCCCTCGGCCAAAATTCCGGAATTCAAATTCTGTGCGGTTAAAGCTAGTGCAGGTGGAGAAATCTCAGTGCGTATAAACTAAACATTTTTGTCGCATCATTACACAATTAATGGTGCGACAAACTTTAAATTTTTTTATACTACGGCTAGTCAACAGCTGAATAATAATCGTTGCTATCCTGTAGCTGCTGAATTACGACCCTTTATAACAACACAGCCACCACTGAAATCAAACCCTCATAAATAAATTCTGACAAAGAATTTGTTTGCTTATCTCATTATCTGATTTTAGTAAGTGCGATCCTTAGGCTCAAGCACTGAATGAGCGAATATTTTTATGCAACTAAATCATTGACCTATGAGTAAATCCACGGAATATCCGCGAGAATAAACCCATATTTTTTAGTAAATGAAGTGTTATACACAACAGTAAACCATCATAATCAGTAAATAACTCAAGATAATCATGAGCAATAAAAAACAAGTAAAAGTACTTTTCGTGTGCATGGGCAACATATGTCGATCGCCTAGCGCTGAAGGTGTGTTTAAAAAATTAATCAAAGAACAACAACTGGAAAAAAGCTTTGCAATTGATTCAGCGGGCACACATGCATACCATATTGGAGATGCCCCTGATTTACGTTCACAAAAAGCTGCAAAAGAGCGTAATGTAGACTTAAGTCATTTACGTGCCCGGAAATTTATTATGGGCGATTTTGAGGACTATGATTACTTGCTGGCAATGGATGAAGAGAATCAAGCCATTATGATGGAAGCTTGTCCCGAAAAATATCAACACAAAATAAAATTATTTCTGGAGTATGCGCCACATTTAGAAACAAATGAAGTACCGGACCCTTATTTTGGCGGTACTTATGGATTTGAAAAGGTGCTGGATTTAATCGAAGAGGCCTCAACCGGCTTTTTAGAACAACTAAAGAAATCAGGAGAAATCACATGAAAAAATATCTACAAAGCTTAATGTTCCTGGTCTTAATATTCACTGTCACTATCAGCCACGCGCAAGAGGATTCGCGTGTCAGTCATGTTGTAGTGGTCTGGTTAAAAGAACCGGGTAATACGCAAATGCGTGAGCAGTTCATTAATGCCAGTCGTGCTCTGGAAACATTGCCTGGCGTACTGTCTCGTCATGTCAGTGCGGTTATTCCCAGTGACCGGCCTAAAGTTGATGATACTTTCGATGTTGCTGTAACAGTCACATTTAAAAATGCTGAAGCGCTTAAAAACTACATGCGAAACCAAAAACATAAAGATATGCTAAACAAGCAACTTAAACCTCTGGTGAATAGAATCGTAGTCTATAATTTTGGTAATATTTGAGCTATTATCATGGGAATAATTTCTAATACAGTTAATTATTTGGATGGCGGCACCTTATTGCAGGCTTTTTTTGCTTATGACGATACCATCGAAGGTAGACGACCTGCGGTATTAATCGCTCATACCTGGTGTGGTCGTGATGAATTTGTCAATAATAAAGCCAGACAACTCGCTGAATTAGGCTATGTCGCTTTTGCGCTGGATATGTATGGCCACGGAGTTTTGGGTAAAACGCCCGAAGAAAATGCGGCACTAATGCAACCCTTTATTGATGACCGGAGTGCATTACAGCAGCGTATCGATGCCGCTCTCTATGCCGTCAGGTTGCTACCCTGGGTCGATGATTCCAAAGTGGCTGCCATCGGCTTTTGTTTTGGCGGGCTGTGTGTTTTAGATTTAGCGCGTATGGGCGCAGATCTAAAAGGAGTGGTCAGCTTTCATGGTATATTAAATGAGCCTCAAAACAAGGCAACAAAACCTGTGCTTGCTAAAGTCCTGGCTTTGCATGGCCATGATGATCCTATGGCATCAGATGCTCTGGTCTCAGCTTTTTGCCAGGAAATGACAGATTTGCAAGTCGATTGGCAATTACATCAATATGGCAATACCGTGCATGCTTTTACTAATCCTCTTGCTAACGCCCCTGCTTTAGGCACTGTTTATAATCAAATCGCAGATAAACGCTCATGGCAAAGTATGAAAAACTTTCTTGATGAGATATTTGCCTAAAAGTTTAAGACCTTGTCAGTGCAAAGTTAATACAGTGACATAGGCAGTTCAGCCTGGTAGGGTGGGCAAACAGCTTTACCGTTTGCCCACCATTTGCCGATAAAACAAGGTGAGCATAAAAACATTGCCCACCCTACCTGAATATCCCCTTGATACGTTATTCATCACACATAGACTGTGCCGCTAAGAACACGCAGAAAGAACGCTATACTGCTCACGAATTTAAACATTATGCATCGCGCAATAAATAACCTACCCCATATTACGCAGGATTTTTGTTTGCCTTCAAGCTGTAGAAATAGGCACATAGCAAGCTACGTAACTATTTCTACAACGCAGCAGATGGACAAAAAGAATAGCAAGATGGGTGGGGTATTTGTTGCGAGTTGCCTTAGCCAATACTTTAGGTTTAGCTGATGGATATGCGTCATTAAGAGCTTTTTATAGAATAGAGATTATGGAAAAGATATTGATAAAAAACATAATAAATAAAAGTTTGAGATTACCAGTGGTCATTTTATGAGCGCAGCAATACGTCTTGATAAACATTTGGTCGCATTGATTAAATGTTCCCGTGGTGAAGCCCAAAAGTATATTGAAGGGGGCTGGGTTCTGGTTGATGGCGTGATAGTGGATCAGCCGCAATTTAAAATATTAGAGCAAAAGGTTGAATTACACGCGGATGCGACTTTAACGGCTGTCCTGCCACGTACACTATTGCTAAATTTACCCGAAGGATTTGATGTCAGTTCACCCATAGCGCCGCTGCAACTGATTACACCTGAGACGCATACACAAGATGACCGCTCCGGTATTCGCGTACTTAAACGCCATTTTGCAAGACTTACACCGACAACACCTATTGAGCCTGGCGCGACAGGTTTAATGGTGTTTTCTCAAGATGGAAAAATCGTGCGTAAATTGGTTGAGGATGCAAAAACCATTGAGCAGGAATATATTGCTGATGTCAGCGGAGATATTGATCCGAATGGCCTGCAAAAACTAAACGCCCCGATGAAACAAAATGGCTGGCTGTTGCCTGCCGCGAAAGTCAGCTGGCAAAGTGAAACACGGCTGCGTTTTGCGCTAAAAAATGTCCATTCAGGCCAGATTAGGTTTATGTGTACAAGTGTAGGTTTAACCGTAGTCACAATGACACGCTTGCGTATAGGTCGTGTGTCTATGGGTAAATTACCACCCGGAGAATGGCGTTATCTGCCTGAAGATAAGTGGTTTTAAGCTGCTACGGAAATTGAACATAATTCGAATTAGCCTGCATCAATAGTGCAGATATGGTTTTGAGAAAGGCTTGACAACAACTAATGAAGCACTGCATCCTAATTATTAGATCACGTAGTAGCCGCGTGCGGCGAAATGTACCATGAAAGAATTGAGAAAGGGATGAAGACTTGTTGGTTTACTCGACGAGCTCTGTATTGATAATACGCTCAAGGTGAACGATCTAATGAAAGCTTCTTGCAGATTCCGCATTGGCTCCCAATAACCGTGCGTCCCTATTAGATAGCTACCGGGGGTTCTATAGACATCCGTGCTTCCGCCTGCTTTTTCCCTTTTCACAAGGCAAAGGCTAGATGTTCGCCAGCTATCTGACTATATCACGCCAGTCATATCACTTCGCCTGTGCTCAGTGTCCATAACTTTCAGTGTCAGATGGTAATTTTATTCAACTTTATCTGCATTCCACTGTATAGAATTCATAGTACCTTTACATAAGTTTGCTCCTTGCCCACTGACCCACCCTTCGCCTTTGCTAAAATCTTTAGGAAGATCAGCCAATGTGGGGCCAAATTTACGGGTCTTACATCCTTTAGCGTCTGGGTTGTTACAACAACATTTCATTGTTGCTACATGTTTCTTTATCAATGCTGAATCCATAATTAAAGGAGGCATCCATTTGCTACTGGTACTCCTGGTTAGCCAGGTATGCAACGTTGTACTCGGGCGGCCTGTGGCGAAATCAATGCTGTCACCACAAGTCCCCGAGGTGGTCATATTGTGACACTGTGTGCAGAGTTGCGGCATACCATCAATTGCTTCAGTCGTGACCTGTAAAAAATCAGCATCACGAAAACGATCTATAAAGGGTTTGCCTACGGGTAACATGGGTAATTTCGACATTGCCTGAATGCGAGGTAATCCTTGTTTTGAATTGATATAAGGGCTGTATTTAAAGCCATGTGCATTATGACAATCAATGCAGCCTGCATTCGCGGTGAAACCTGGAGATTTAAAAGCCTGATTAGCATTCCGATACCAGAGTTCTTCAGGAAAGTCTTTTGGTGGTCTTGCCTGATCCGGGTTGTACTTATTTAGATAATCACTTTTCCCCGGTAACTGCGCATCCAGCGGCGGTAAAAAACCAGTAACAGCATCTCCATATTGTGTGAGGTAGCAACTTTTTCCTGTGTGGGTGTTACGTAGTATGACGCCTATATCGTTAAAAGTATTATACAAATAGTAAAGCTCTGTCTTTTCAGCTCCATGCGCATTGTCATACTGCTCTTTTCTCTGTTGTTGGTTCATTCCCAGGTTGGTTTTGGTTTTTCGAAACCAGGTTTTATTGAGCTGGTTTCCCTTTTGCCGGCAATTTAATACCATGACATTTTCATTATCCAGTTGTAAAACCTGTATATGCGAATATGTCCAACACCCCATATCACCTCCCAGCCAATGTGGATTGTCGCATTTTTTCGCACTTGAGAGTTCATCCCAGTTATCTCTTTGGATTTCATGCTTATCTACAAAAATCGGTATTTGCTCACCATCCAGACATGAGAGTAGAGGTAATTTCCGGGTGATGCCAAGCTCAGCCTTGCATTCTTTAACATACTGATACACATCATAATTTGATGAAATTTCCTGATTAACCGGTGCCAAGAAAAAAAACAAGCAAATAAGAATAATAACTACTGAGATTAGTAATTTTTTCATGAATTATTAGCTCCAATTAAGCGGAAAATTGGCATTGTTAAACAGGTCGTTATGTTTTATCTCAGAATTCTATGTCCAGCTATACAGAGACTGTATCTATCAAAACCTCATTAGAGTCTAGATATTATGTGAATAAATTACCTCAAAATGAATTGAAATAAAAATTTTTTTATAGCCGACGACTTTAAGCTCTTGAAAAAGTATCAAAAGCGCCTTACATTTATCTAATGAGTAGTGAATAGAAAATAAGCAAACTGATTATTTATACTTCTCGCGGCCACAAATGCGGTTGTATATTTCTAAAAACTTAATTTTGTATACAACTGTAGGGCGGTAGCTTATGTATATTACCCAATACATTAAAACCAGACTCGAAATTTCCTCCATCTTCTTATTCGCGCTGACTTTATTTAGCAGTGCTACTTTGATGTTTGTTTTACAACCCATGTTTGGTAAAGCGCTCTTACCATTATTTGGAGGCTCAGCTTCTGTTTGGAACACCTGCATGGTTTTTTATCAGAGCATACTCTTTTTGGGCTATTTTTATGCTCATCTACTGTCCACTCATTTCAGTTATCGCAAACAGTTTCTGGTACATTGCACGCTATTAATTGTTAGCCTTAGCTTTTTACCTGTAGGCATTCCAGAAAATAGCTCGCCCCCAGCGGGAAGTAACCCAAGCCTTTGGTTATTATCAAGTTTATTGGTTTCTATCGGACTTCCTTTTTTTATTTTGTCGACTACCTCACCCTTATTACAAAAATGGTTTTCCCGCATTGGACATCAGACAAGTAATGATCCCTATTATCTTTCAATAGCAAGTAACAGCGGCAGTTTACTGGCCTTGCTAAGTTACCCATTTATACTGGAGCCTAACCTGGGCTTAACTCAGCAACAGCAGATCTGGAGCAGTAGCTTTCTTTTTTTATGTGCCTCAATCTTATTATGCATGACTCAATTAAAGTCCCATCAACTTCAAACGAGCAACATTAAAAAATCATCGACAATTTTTATTCAGAAACCCGGGCTAAAATTACAACTTCAATGGCTGCTATTAGCTTTTGTACCCTCTAGTTTATTATTAGGCACAACTAATTATATTAGTATTGATATTGCTACTGTTCCATTATTATGGGTTATTCCCTTAGCCCTATATTTATTGTCATTTATTATTGTATTTTCCCGGTACAGTGCAATCATTCATAAAAAAATATTTCTAATCCATCCCTGGTTTATCACACCTTTTTTAATTTATTATTTCTCAGATCAGAAGCTAAACTCTTTTTCCCTGGAAATAGCATTGCATTTGCTGGCTTTCTTCATATCCATCATGGTATGCCATGGCGAATTAGCCAAAAAACGTCCCTCAACACAGTACTTGACTCAGTATTACTTAATAATGTCTTTCGGGGGTATGTTGGGTGGTATTTTTAATAGTTTTATCGCCCCATTTATGTTTAGCTCTATCTATGAATACCCGTTAATGATTGTATTCGCCCTGATGTTAAACCCAATTCATAAAAGAGTTAAATTGTATCTTAAGAAAAATCTCACAAAGGTTATTTTCTGTTCCTATATACTCACTTTCTTTGTCGTTGCATATTATAATTCTTCTCAATTTGGAAACCCATTACTCGTCAGTATATTGATTGCAACAATATTGCTTGCAGGCTTCATTTTCTTTAAAAGAAAACCGATCTATTTCCCTTTATTTGGGCTGCTTATCGTTTCCTGCACTGCACCTGAAAAGCAGCAAGGTCATGCTGCTCAGCTTTTACATCAAAGCCGAAATTTTTATGGCGTCTTATCGGTTATACAAAATAAGAACATCATTGTAGGTAATCAAGTTGAAATATTACATGAGATCTTCAGCGGTACTACCCAGCATGGTTCTCAATTAAACAGTAACTCTAATTTGCAATGTGTGCCGAATGGATATTACAGTGAAAAAGGCCCTTTGGGAGATATCTTCTCAAGTTATAGTACAGTGAATAGCAACTGGCAGGTTGGAGTCGTCGGTTTAGGTGCTGGAGAAATGGCTGGATATGCAAAAAAGTCGCAAATATGGACATTTTTTGAACTAAACCCAGCTGTAGTGGAAATTGCAACTAATCCCGAATTTTTTACATTTTTAAAAGAGTGTATAAATCATTATGATGTTCAATTGGGCGATGCCAGAATCACACTAAAAAAACAACAAAATCATTTCGATCTACTGGTTATTGATGCGTTCACTTCTGATTCCATACCCACTCATTTATTAACCAAAGAAGCCATCGAATTATATTTTTCCAGACTTAAAAGTGACGGATTGTTAGTTTTTCATATATCAAACCGTTATTTAGATTTAAAAAAAGTTTTGTCAAATCATGCTCAAAACCTGGGCTTGATAGCATTAATTAAAGAGTTTCGACCGCAGCAAAATATACCATTAGTTTATAGGTCAGACTGGTTTATATTAGCTCGAAATAAGGACATCCTTAAGCCCTTGTTATCTGACAAATCAGCAAGCAACTGGCAATTCCCATCACAGCATCCAAATATAGTTGCCTGGACTGATGATTTTACAAGTATTATGACTGCATGGAAGTAAAACAGGTAGCCGCTATAGATATGGATTTCTTATCGGTAAATTTCGCTTTATATTGCATATAATTGATTTTCAAAAGTTTGTTTGCATTCATGAAGATAGCGAAGCTATTGAAACTATAAATTGCGCTCTTAAGTGATCATCTTTGGTGCCTGCCCAGGGGCTAATACTGGTGAATTAACAATCAATTCCCTCGCCTGAGGGAAAAGATATTTAAAAGGGTATTTTTTCTCTTTACTCAGCACAGCAAAGGAAAGCTTAATTCAATAACATTGGCATAGAGGTATAAGTAACCTGTTTTTTCCATATAGCAGAGTAACGCTAATGGAAAAATGACAGATTGTGAGCTGTTTTGCGGGTAATGATTTATGCTAAAACACTCAGAAAATGTCAATATCACTCTGCCCACAGACAAATCTAGACTGACTTGTCCAGGCTTTTTCAATACCTGGACAAGCACTGCATGTTAAACTCTCTGACGCAAATTCTTACCCATACACAAGCGTTAAAATCCTTATTCACTCTACAGAAAAAAGATGCTTATGAGTATTATCAAACGAACTCAATTACTTATAATCGGTGCCGGTCCCTATGGTCTTGCTGCTGCGAGACTTGCGAAAAATCGAGGACTGGACTATCTCGTTTCCGGATTATGTATGAGTTTCTGGAAACAACATATGCCGGCAGGAATGAATCTCCGAACCCACTGTGACTGGGGTAAAAGCAGTGAACTTGAGTATTTTCTACAGCAGCGCCAATTGACTCTCGGACAAATATCTCCGGTTCCACGTCAATTTTTTATCGACTATGTCGAATCCGCTACAAATTCTCAGCAGTTGAACTGGTCACCCGAACAAGTAGTCCAAGTGAACTATGAACAGAACATTTTCAAGTGCATTATGGATAACGGTGATGTTATCTGCGCGCAAAATATACTGGTAGCCACCGGTTATTATGACTACCGTTTTATTCCTACTGAACTAGCGGCAATGTTTCCCGAAGAACTCTGCACTCACACAGCAGACTGTACAGATTTCAGTCAGTTTGCTAATCAACATTGTCTGATTGCCGGTGGTCGACAGAGTGCTTTTGAAACTGCCGCCCTGCTGACATCCCATGCAGCATCCATCGATCTGGTCTATCGGCATGCCCGTCCTGAGTTTGTACGCTCTGACTGGTCCTGGACGGATAAATATATGCAACGCACTCGCATGCAGCCGGGCTGGTGGCGTGATCACTCTGCTGAGGAAAAAGAGGCCATTAATCAGCAATTTTGGCATGATGGCAGGCTGCAGCTGGAAGACTGGCTTGAGCAGCCGGTCAGTCATGCAAAGATTAACCACCACCCTGAAACGACTATCAATGGCTGTGTACGACAAGCAGATGGTACATTGCAGGTCACCCTATCAGGAGATCAAAAAATCATAGTGGATCAGGTAATCTGCGCTACCGGTTACAGCCCTGATGTGCAAAAAATTCCATTTCTTGCGGCTGGAAATATCCTCCACAGTCTGGAAATATACAAAGCTCTGCCAGCACTCAGTAATGCGCTTGAAAGCAATATCCCTGGTTTATATTTTACCGGCATACATGGTGTTAACGATTTTGGACCGTTTCTATTTTTTGTTGCTGGATCTACAGCAGCTGCCGAAATCGTTATCAATAACATTGAAGCCCATATAAACGACAAATAATTAAATGTTTCGAAAAAAACGTAAACCTAATACGACCTAAGTTTTTTCTAACCCAAAAATCATCAGACCGACTCGTCATTTTGGTGTCATCCCGTGCATAGAAAGGGCTTGGCGCTATAAGCTCCTTTTTATACACTAAAATCTGCTTTTTATCGTATTAGAAATAGCTAAACAGTTAGCGTCTAGGTAAAATAGTGTTTTTTTATTTCATCAATACCTCATAAAGATTCATGCGCACCTCACAATTCCCACTTAGTACCGTTAAAGAAACGCCAGCCGATGCTGAAATTACCAGCCATAAATTAATGATTCGAGCGGGGCTTATCCGGAAGCTGGCTTCAGGTCTTTATACCTGGCTACCTTTAGGCTTACGTGTACTTCGTAAAGTTGAACAGATAACGCGTCAGGAAATGCAAAAAGCAGGAGCCCTGGAAGTGCTAATGCCGGCATTACAGCCTGCGGAATTATGGCAAGAAACCGGACGCTGGGAGAAATATGGCCCGGAATTGGCGCGTTTAAAAGATCGTCATGATAGAGACTTCTGTCTAGGTCCCACGCATGAAGAAATTATTACTGATCTAGCGCGCAATGAATTAAAAAGTTATAAACAGCTTCCTATCACCTACTTTCAAGTGCAAACAAAATTTCGTGATGAAATTCGCCCACGTTTTGGCATTATGCGTTCGCGGGAATTTATTATGAAAGATGCCTATTCATTTCATTTAACCCCGGACTCTTTGCAGGAAACCTATGATGTTATGCACCAGGCATATACTAATATATTTAGTGGATTAGGCCTTAATTTCCGAGCAGTAATAGCTGACTCTGGTTCGATTGGCGGCGCTGTTTCTCATGAATTTCATGTACTGGCCGACTCCGGGGAAGATGCTATTGCGATTTCGTCAAATAGCCAGTATGCCGCTAATGTAGAAAAAGCAGAAGCTATTATGCCTGCCGGCGAGCGTGCTAACGCAAGCCAGGCGCTGACATTGATTGATACGCCAAACCAGCATAGCATCGAAGAACTGTCTTCCTTCTTGAATATTGCGCCACAACAATGTCTTAAAACGCTGATTGTTCGGGGCACGGAAGAGTCGTTGATAGCGCTCTTATTAAGAGGCGATCATGAGCTTAATGAAATTAAGGCGGAAAAAATAGAGGGCATTATTACGCCACTTGAATTTGCAACTGACGCAGAAGTCATCAATGCTTGTCAATGCAAGCCGGGATCAATTGGCCCTATCGGCTTGAACATCAGAATCATCGCAGATCGCAGCGTCAGCCTGTTATCTGACTTTGTATGTGGCGCGAACCAGGAAGATAAACATTATACCGGCACTAACTGGGAAAGAGATTTACCGCTGCCAGCTGAAATTGCGGATTTACGCTCTGTCGTCGAAGGTGATCCTAGCCCGGATGGCAACGGTACTTTAAGTATTGTTCGTGGTATTGAAGTCGGTCATATCTTCCAGTTAGGCACAACCTATAGTGCGGCAATGAATGCTAATGTCATCAATGAAGCGGGCAAAAGTGAAACCATGACGATGGGCTGTTATGGTATCGGTATTTCACGTGTCGTCGCTGCAGCTGTTGAACAAAGTCATGATGAAAATGGCATCATCTGGCCTAATAAACTGGCCCCTTTTCAAGTGGCTTTGTGTCCTATGAATATGCATAAATCAGAACGTTTGCGAGAAGCAGCCAATAAGCTCTATCAAGAATTATGTGATGCAGGTATTGATGTGCTTTTTGATGACCGTAAAGTACGTGCTGGTTTTATGTTTTCCGATATGGAACTGATAGGTATTCCGCATCGTATAATAATTGGTGATCGTGGCCTGGATACTAATTCAGTGGAATATCGTGCACGCACTGATAGTGAAAATCAGGAAATTGCATTAGACAACATTGTTGCCTTTATTCAAGAAAAAACTAACTAATATTACAATATTGAATGATGGGCATACATGTCCATCCTATATCGACAAGGAATTATTATGCCTAAAGCCAGTGAATTAAAACGTGGAATGATTATAGAAATCAACGGGACTCCTCATGCAGTTAAACTTGTTGACTCTCGGAGCCCTTCATCGCGTGGCGCATCAACTCTGTATAAAATTCGTTACACGAATCTTAAAACAGGACAAAAACTGGATGAATCCTATAAGGGTGATGATTTTCTTAAAGAAGCAGACTGTATACGCGTAAAAGTCCAGTATTCCTATAATGATGGCGACAGTTATGTCTTTATGAATTCTGATGATTACAGCCAATACACGCTAAATGAAGATGAACTGGAAGGTCAAACCGGCTATATTACCGAAGGTCTGGAAGGTATTACCGCCTTGATTATGGAGGGTAATATCCTGGGTATAGAGCTCCCTGCTTCTGTTGATCTGGAAATAATAGAAACAGCGCCAGGCATTAAGGGTTCTTCAGCAACAGCCAGAACAAAAGCGGCTGTTTTACCGACAGGTATCGAAGTTCAAGTGCCTGAATACCTGGAAACAGGAGAGGTGATAAAAATTAATACTGCCACAGGAAAGTTTATGTCGCGGGCATAATCGTCGCTACCCCTTTATAATACAAGTACTAATTTACAAAATTCATATTTTTTATGAGTTTGAATGATTGACAGCATAGACAAACAAGCTTCATCAAACGCTTGGCTAGTGCACAACACGCCATGGATGGCGTGTGAAAATTTCCGCATCACAGCAGGAAAAGACTGTTTGTACTTTTTTAAGCCACTACTCTCATTTGTAATATGATGCTAATGGCCCTTATTTTGCATTTCACTCGCGCCTGTCCCCAATACTAAAATCGTGAATTTATTGACAGTATGTGAAGCCGTCCCGGGCAAAGTATATACAACAGAAGCATGACATAACACGATTCATTTTTAAAATAAAATATTCATGCGTATACTTGGTATTACACTCGTATGAATATCTACCAACTCGTCATCTTTAAGCGCTTTATTTAAACCTGATTTTATTATTTGCAGATTAGGACTCACATTAAACCAGGGCGTGACTGCGGCAGTGTAATAGAACTCAATAGCATCCTCATGATTCAAACCTAGATCAAAGGTATCACGGAGAAAAGGCACAAACTGATCACTAAACTGCGACCGTGCCCAAGCTATACCAAAACTATCGTCTGGACGTTTTGGTATCACACCTTTACCGCCAATTCCCAAAGTATAGGAGTATTGAATGGGGTTAGGGTTACCATCTGTGACACCAAAGCTGAAAAACAGTCCGGCGTTTTTAAAGGTAATAGTTAACATATCCTGATACAAAATGTATGGCTGTATACAATATAGGTATATCAGAACATCGTTTATGTAGTGCCTATTTAAAAAATTAAACTCCACGTTCTTAGATCGTGGAGTTTTAAGTAAATATAAAAACTATAATATCATTTTAGCTAAGGTTCTACATTCGAATTTCTTTACTTGTTTATCACCTTTTCTCGATTATTGTACGCCGCCTGGTGAGAGGATTTCTTCTACACCTTATTAAAACAAGGCCGAGCGATAGCTTTTTTTAAAAAAAGGATTACAATCAAGAAACTTGGATTCTACTAACAAGTTGAATTCATTTTTAGTGATTTAAACAATTATTAAGTGACCCTTGAAACGATTGATTTAATTGAAACACTCATTCGCTTTCCTTTAAGCCCTGACCAAGTATCAAGTTGGCTATATAATAAATTTATGGGATCAACAACATTAGTCATGAATATATTTATCAGCATATATGCTCAGATATATACCTAATGACAACTTACACTCGCATGTTAAGACGGTCTCTCATGTACCGCTTAAATAATCGCACAAGGACAAGCTTAAATTATAAAACACCTAGTGATGAGTTTTTCGAACAACTAATGCATAAACCGCATATTAACCAAAGTTGCACTTGAAACTTGAATCCGCGTAATATTTAAAAATAAAAAGGCCCCTCTATGAATACTTTTAGATCAATTTGTTTATTTTTTATTATTCTTCCAATATTTACTGCTTGTCAATCAGTTGGCGAAGTGGACTCTGCATTTGTGGACCCAACCAAAATGGATCGGGAAGTTGATATTGCCTTAGCGAATCTTTACGAAACTACACCATCGGCTAAATATTTGGCGACGCGTGCAAAAGGCATATTGGTTTTTCCTGATGTTCTAAAGGCTGGATTTATAGGTGGTGCTGAATACGGTAATGGTGCCTTGCGTAAATATAACCAGACTGTTGGCTATTACAATATTGTTGCCGGTTCTTACGGTTTTCAGGCCGGTGTGGAATCGTTCACTTACGCACTATTCTTTATGAATGAGGATGCGCTTTCCTATCTGGACAACAGTGATGGTTTTGAAGTAGGGGTGGGGCCCAATGTCGTCGTTATGAACAAGGGTATGGCCAGGAATCTCACGACCATGACGCTCCGTGATGATGTATATGCCTTCGTGTTCGGACAGGAAGGTTTGATGGCTGGAATGGGATTGCAGGGTTCGAAAATAACCAAGGTGGCCAAGTAACTAAGCAATCGAAAACAAGCATGCTGTCTTTTTATGATTATCCAGCTATTCACAGGCAACATATGCAGACCCGAAATCCGGGAGAATTGACCACTACGGTATGACTTAGAATGGTCGAAACAAGGAATGCGGTTTCTCGCACTACTATTTTATCCATGGTTTTCAAGCTGATTCAGAGTGCTTGAAAACCACTGGAGAAAAACCTGAAGTTTTAAACTTCTGACTTATGTCTTTGATGGGGTACAGTTTGTCAATGGCAAGAAACTGAATATCAGTCATTTAAAATCAAAATGAAATATCTATTACCTCATGTAATGTCTATTTTTAAGTTTTTTAATTCAGATTGCACTGCTCAACAAGGCTTTTACACTTGCAAAAAGCCTTCACTGCATCACAAAATGCATCAGGCTGTTCTGCATGTAACCAGTGCCCTGCTTTTGCTATCGTTTTAATCTCTGCCTTGGGAAATAAGTTATAGACATTTTCTTTAGCTACATAATTAGAAGTTTCCCCTGCCAAAAATAATACTTTATCCGGATAAGGACTAAGCGCATTAGTATCCGGAAAAGCAATAATATTATTTGCTGTCTTCGCAAAAATATCTAAATCGATACGCCAAATATATTTGCCCTCTTTCAATACCAGATTTTGCAATAAAAACTGTCTGAAACTTGATTCGGGTATTGCTGCAGATAATAAGTTATCTGCCTGTTTTCTATTAGTAAGCTGCTCTAAAGGTAATAGTTGTAATGCCCGAATAAGATTATCAAAGCTATGACGATAACTGACGGGTGCGATATCGACTACAATTAAATGATTAATTCGCTCAGGCCGTGATAATGCGAGCCACATGGCTGCTTTACCGCCCATACTATGGCCTAATATATTTACCTTAGCCAATTGCTGTTTATCGAGCAATAATTCTATATCTGCTGCCATGGAAGGATAATCCATTATTGAATCATGCGCTGATGCGCCATGATTACGCATATCAACAAGATAGACATGCTGATATTCGGCTAATTTTCTGGCAATTTGACGCCAGTTTCGCGATGAAGCAAAAAATCCGTGTAGTATTAGTAAAGCAGGTGCTGTCGACTCGCCATACTCCTCAAAAGCGAGATTTATAGCTTTATTCATAAGCCTTACCAGATATTGTTGCAATGACTGAACGACTACCGCCATGATTACGATGCTCGCACAAATATATACCCTGCCATATACCCAGGTTTAATTGGCCTTGAGTAATAGGTATATTAATACTAACGCCTAATATACTACTTTTTAAATGTGCGGGCATATCATCATCGCCTTCGTAATCATGTTGATAATAAGGTGCTCTTTCAGGGACAAAGATATTAAAATGGCTTTCAAAGTCTGTTCTGACAGTCACATCTGCATTTTCATTAACTGTTAATGATGCTGAGGTATGTTTAATAAATAAATTAAATAAGCCATATTCAATTTGATTGATATCTGGAATTGCTCGCAAAACCTCACTTGTTATCAAATGAAATCCTCTGGATTTTGCTGCTAGTTGGAATTCTTTTTGTATCCACATAATGAAACTATCTAAAAAAATAAACATAAAAAAAGCGACTCTAATGGCCGCTTTTTTAAATCGAAACGATTAAGCACTAAATCAAAAATTCAGATTTATCCCGACCTGACTCATTAAGTGCGCGCATCCACTTAGGCATAACTCCTCGTCCAGTCCAAGTCTGACTTGCATCATCAGGGTTGCGATATTTGGGAGCTACTTTAGCACCTTTACGCTTGTGCATTTTTTCTGCTTCATGAATTTCAACGGTGACACCTATTGAAGCCGCCAGTGCTTTAATCTGTGTAAAAACTTCTTTACGTTGGCTTGCTTGTTTAACTTTTAATGCAGCTTCTGCATTTTCTATCATTGATTGTAATTCATTGACAGATAAATTATTTAAATCAGTCATATTTGTTAACCTTTTAAAATACTACTATTCATTTAATGATTATTTTCATTCAGAAAACATCATTATTCAAGTTTAACTATAACAAAAATAATAAAAATTATTATTTTATTTACTTTTTTCAACTGAAAAATCAATTTTATGTAATATATCCCCTTGCTGGTTAATAATTCGTACCTGCCACTGTCCTATAGAATTATAAGGAAATAGTTTACTAGTAGAAACACGCCATCTATCACCTCTAATATTAATTTTTCGTTTATAAATAGATTTGCCGTCTTTTAACCATTCATGAAATACAGTTTTACCTTGCATATTTTTCACTTCCGTGAAATAAGTAACGCTTTTCGCCTTACTCTTATCGACAAGAATTGGCAATTCAATTTCACCAAAAGGTTCTAGCTTATTAACTCCCTGTGCAAATTGAGCACGGGTAATATTAGGATTGAACTCTTCAATATTATTGGTTGGAATCTTTTGTACGTTCGCTATAACAACTTCTTTTTGTATTGCTTGTTTGGCTATTTTCTCTGATGCATCATCAGTTGCAGAACTATCAACACGGTGCTGCTGAGCAATAGTTTCTTTTACAGGAGTCTGTTGCACATCATTGACAACATCAACTTGTGCTTTATTTGCTAGAGTAATATTTGATGAATTTTCTATTGCTGGCTTGTTAATAGCCGTTTCTTTGACGGAATCTACATGGTTTGTAACAAACTCATTTTCTTCAGAGGGAGGTTTTTCAGTTTCACTGTCATTCAGACTACTGAAATAATATGCGGGAAGCATAACTAAAAGTATTAATACGATGAGCGCATAAAGAATTTTTTTAAAATTCCATACAGATATCATTTCAAGTTCAGGATCTTCCATGATACGTTGTTCAGTTTTTGATTTTACTTTTATCGATATTGTTTTATCTGCTTTCATAAATTCATTTATTAGCCGCAAGTGTTCTTTATTGCATCAGTTGTCTTAGGCATAAAACTTATACAAGAAAATAAACCATTCGACCATGAATTTTTTATACCATAATCTGCTGCATCCTCCATGTGCAACCCAAAGGGGAATGCTCCATTAGTCTATATAGCTATTTTTTCTGCTTAGAAAAAAAGATATGGACATTTGAGTACAAATCCATCAACCGCGCCGCCTTCCGTGGCCGGCAAAATCCTGTTTTACGATTGTTATAACATTCAGATATTAGCTGTTATAAGATAATTTATCACCGAAAGCAGCAGACCAATCTTTATTAAATCGCTCAACCGCTGGCTGTACCGCTGGAAAATTAACCATTTGCTCAATCACATCAACTGGCAATGTTATAGCTCCACAACCTGTTGCTAAAACATCCATTACTTGTTGATTCGATTTAAAACTTGCTGGTGTAAGAATGGTTGATAATTCATGCTGATTCAACAAATGCTGAATTTCAGCACAAACGCCTACACCATCATTATTCAACGTATCAATACGGTTAAGATAAGGTGACATGTAATCAGCGCCATTGATTGCCGCAAAAAAACCTTGCTGTACTGTATAGATAGCTGTCGCTAAAGTACGTATATCAGTTGGTTGTAATCTCTTCATTGCCGCCAGACCAATCGGTGTAGCAGGAATTTTGACTACAATATTATAAGGCAAGGCTACCAGTTTATTAGCTTCTTCAATGATACCATCAACAGTAGTACTCAGTGCCTGTACGAAAAGCAGTGCGTCTTCACCTAAAACTTCAACGATAGCAGGCAATACATAATTTACCCCTTTACCAGAACCTGCCATAATAGACGGGTTTGTTGTAACCCCTGCTACAGGTAAGTATTCATTAATTTCAGCGATTTTTGCTACATCAGCCGTATCAAGTAATAATTTGAACATATTGCTTATTATCCTCTATTTTTAGTTTAGTTTTCAGATTGTGATTGTATGGCTGTCATAACAACTGTATTAACGATATCAGTTACTGTACAACCACGACTTAAATCATTTACAGGCTTATTCAAACCTTGCAAAATTGGTCCTATTGCTATTGCCCCAGTAGAACGTTGCACCGCTTTATAGGTATTATTACCTGTGTTTAGGTCAGGAAAAATAAACACATTCGCGTTCCCTGCCACTTCACTATTAGGTAATTTTGTCCTGGCAACGCCAGCATCAACGGCTGCATCATATTGCATAGGACCTTCTATTTTTAATTCAGGGTGTGCACGTTTAGCTATAGCTACTGCTTGCCGCACTTTATCCACTGCCGCCCCCTTACCTGACTCTCCGGTAGAATAAGACAGCATTGCAATGCGTGGCGATATATTATACATCTTTGCGGTTTCTGCTGCACTCACTGCAATATCGGCCAATTGTTGAGCATTTGGATCAGGATTAATCGCGCAATCACCATAAACCAATACTCTATCTTCCAGACACATAAAAAACACACTGGATACTATTGAGGTACCTGGCCTGGTTTTAATGATTTGAAAAGCGGGGCGTATCGTATGCTGTGTAGTATGTACTGCTCCTGAAACCATGCCATCAGCATGATTTAAATGCACCATCATAGTTCCAAAATAGCTTACGTCAGACATAATATCATAAGCCATATCATAAGTAATGCCTTTCTCTTTACGTAGATTAAAATATGCTTCAGCATATAAGGCACGTAACTCAGATTTTAAAGGATCAATTATATTAATATCGTCTAATTGCAGGCCGAGGCTCTGAATTTTTTGCTGTATTTTGTCAACATCACCTAAAAGAGTAATTTTTACAATTTTTCTTAACAGTAAGATTTGTGCCGCACGTAAAATACGATCTTCGTCACCTTCAGGTAAGACAATATGTCTAATATTCTTTTTTGCGCGCTGAATTTGCTCATATTCAAACATTAATGGCGTCACCCTCTCAGGGTGCTCGGCACTGATACGCTGCCTCAGTTCCGAAAAATCCAGATTCGCCTCAACAAGACCTAATGCTGTCGCAATTTTTCGCTCATCTTGTGAATAAAAGCGCGATTTTACATCTTTTATTTGCATAGCTGTTGAAAAAGTATCGTGCTTAACCGATAAAACAGCAAAAGGCATATCGGCTAAACCCGCTAATAAATGCTGTACCTGAAACGCAGTCCCTTGCTTGCCAGTTAACAACAAACCTGCTATCTGTGGATAGTTGCTAGAGGTATATGCCATAAAACAGCTAAGAATAATATCAGCTCGATCGCCCGGCGTAATAATTAAATCCCCCTCGTCCAAAAGCTCAAGAAAGTTAGGAACTTGCATGGCTGCCACTTTATAGTTATTCACCAGCTTATTTAGAGTTTGCTTATTTCCAGACAAGACTTGCGCACTTAATTGGCTGGAAATATTACCCATACTTGGCTTAAATAAAGAAGGTTCAACCGGCACAATATAAACGGGAAATCGACCCTCAGGTTTATGACTAAAACGTTTACGCAATGCCTCAACCTGCTCAACTGCCACTCCATTAATCACGCAAGCCAGTAAATCACAGTGAAATTCCTGCAAAGCATGTTTGAGCCCGCTAACAGCATCAATAATTTGTAAATCATTACGTCCTTGCCCTTGCACAACCGGCATAATCAGGCAACCCAGATTATTCGCAAGATCTGCATTAAAATCAAATTCAAAAACAGAATCATCACCCACATAATCCGGCCCAACACATAATACATGCTCACACTGTTCGCTAAGCGCACGAAATTTAGATAAAATTCTTTTTAATAATTCATCATATTTATTATTTTCAATTAATTCCTGGGCTTCTTTCATCTGGCAGCCGTACATAGCATCATTTGAAAACTCAATCTGATACTTATGTTTTACCAGTTGAATTAATTCATCCTGCTTTTCTTGAGATTCAATAATCGGCCTAAAAAAACCGATTTTTCCTGCATAACCGGATAACATATCCATTATGGCCAACATGATAATTGACTTACCACTTCCCTGTTCGGCGCCTGTTACGTAAATATTCTGTTTGTTCATTAATTAATCAGCTTTTTTGAGCCTTAAAACGATTGCCATTCCAAAAACTCAGTTAGTGAGTTATTGAATATAGTGAGATTTTAAATGCGAAGATAGGTGATGAAAATGGTGTATAACCATACTGCATTAACAACTTAGTTATAAGTCAGGTATTTGAAAATTTAACATCTAGACATTATTAAATTAATCCAGAAAAATAAACATAATTAATCAAACCTGTAAATTTCAGTCTTTATATTTTAGCATTAATTGCGGGGTGTATACTTCGTGTTAAAAATTCTTTTTTGCTGCCTATTTCATTTTGAAAAAATACCGGTTAACTCTTCGGGGTCGAAATCATCCACCTGAATGGCAACTAATCTGGCTTGTTCCGCTGTGCTCAGTATATCTGCTTCAACCTGGCTAATGATGTTCTTAGCCATTGCACTTTTGATAATGGATAAGATTGGACCTTTATCTAACTTCCCTTGTTTTTGTGCCGCATGTATTTTAACTTCAACCGGTATTGCGGATAATACTGCTTTAAATGCAACTTCTATCCTGCCAGTAGCATCTTCCGGATTGTCATTAATATATATACCTGAGGTTAAACGATCCCGAACCGGGCTATCGTTTAAAAGTAGCTGAGCAAGTTGTCCAATAAGCTTATCCTGGGGAGGCAAATAAGGCTTTCCCAATGGAAATAATGCGCTACGTAATATTAACGCCGGTATACGCGCGGGCAATAACCAGAAAACAGCCAGTAAGGATTGCTGGGCACGATGTAAGCTATATTGGCAAGCCCAATTCAGGAGTGCAATATCATCTTCCTGTGAGCCTTGGCCTTCAAAGTGTTTGAGCGCGCATGAACACAGATATAAATGGCTAAGCACGTCAGCCAAACGACCCGAGATTCTCTCTTTGCGTTTTAATTTACCTCCCAGTGTCAGCAGTGCAAAATCTGCTGTCAATGCAAAACTGCTACTAAGTCGAGCAAGTTGCTGGTAATAACGACGGGTATTTTTATCACCGGGGGTTGTGCTAAAACGTGCATTACTCAGCCCAAACCAAAAACTCCTCCCCATATTTGCCAGGAAAAAACCAATATGTTTACATAACACCTTGTCAAAATCTTTTAAGGCTATATTGATATCCGTTTCATTCAACGCTGTCATTTCGCTCTGTATATAAGGATGACAGCGCACCGCTCCCTGACCGAAAATCATCATGGTGCGAGTCAGAATATTCGCACCTTCCACAGTAATTCCCACGGGAATAATTTGATACAGCCGACCGATATAATTTGACGGCCCTAAACAAATACCAGAACCACCTTGAATATCCATGCCATCATTGATAATACGCCGCATGCCTTCAGTTAACTGATATTTAACAATGGCTGAAATAACCGAAGGTTTATGCCCGTCATCCAGTGCGGCACAGGTAACCTGGCGCGCTGCATCCATTAAATAAGTCGTTCCTGCCATACGTGCCAGCACTTCTTCTATACCCTCGAAAGCGCCAATCGGTAAATTAAATTGGGTACGTACACGCGCATAGGCACCGCTGTTACGACAAACAAACTTAGCGGCTCCAACACTTAGCGCTGGCAAGGATATCGCACGCCCTGTAGACAAACATTGCATTAGCATTTTCCAGCCTTGCCCCACTCGCTCGGAACCACCAATAATCCAGGCTATCGGGATAAAAACATCTTTCCCCCAATTAGGCCCATTCTGAAAAGCGGAGTCTAATGGAAAATGTCGCTTACCTATGGAAATCCCTGCCGTATTTGTTGGTATCAGCGCCACGGTAATACCTAATTCACCTTTATCGCCCAATAAATGTTCCGGGTCATAGAGCTTAAATGCCAAACCCAATACTGTCGCTACCGGTCCCAGGGTGATATAGCGTTTTTCCCAATTTAAACGGATACCTAATTGTTCTTTGCCTGCAAATTCAGCATAACAAACAACGCCGGTATCAGGCATTGCCCCCGCATCACTTCCAGCCTGAGGCCCGGTCAGTGCAAAGGCCGGTATTTCCTTTCCCTCTGCCAGGCGCGGCAGGTAGTGATTTTTTTGTTCTTCACTGCCATAAGCAAGTAGTAATTTAGCAGGCCCCAAAGAATTAGGTACCATGACCGTAACAGCTGCTGAGGTACTACGACTGGCGATTTTCATAACAATCTGCGAATGTGCAAATTCACCAAACTCTAAACCCCCATATTGTTTAGGGATAATGATGCCACAAAATCGGTTTTGTTTAATAAAGTCCCAGACTGCCGTAGACAAATCACGACGCATATGAGTAATATCCCAGTCATCTAACATGCTGCATAAAGTCTCCACTGGACCATCGATAAAAGCCTGCTCCTCATCAGTTAAACTTACAGCGGGCAAATCTTTGAGTTTTTGCCAGTCAGGGTTACCCGTAAATAATTCAGCATCCCACCAGGTATCACCTGCTTCCAGAGCCTCGCGTTCGGTTTGTGACATTTTAGGCAAAGCCTTACGCATTTTATTGAACAACAGACGGGTAAGAAAATTACGTCGTACCGGTGTTATAAATAGGCTAATAATCACGATTAAAACAATAAACAAGACTAATTCTGACATGGGATACCTCTATATTAATTTCTGAGCGGTTTTCCGGTTTTAAGCATATGTTCCAGTCGAGCCAGCGTACCAGGCTGTTGCACCAGATATATAAAGCTTTCAAGCTCTAAATCAAGTATATTCTGTTCAGTTAAAGGCTGAGTAATATCAGCATCACCACCACTTAATACCCGTGCCAGTTGCTGAGTTATTTGTACATCATAGGCTGATGCCTTGCCCGCTTTATGCATTGAATCTATTGTGATAGCCAAAGCTGACCAGGCACTTTTCCCGGGCAGTTGATAGACAACCTGTTCTGGTATTTGGTAATCATTTACCAAAGCCAGTGCTCGCGCTTTGGCATCAGCCAGCAAGCGTGATTTATTCATGCTAATAACATCAGAATTGGCCATATATAATAACTCTTTAGCTTCCTGAGCCGATCCGGATACTTTAGCAAGTCCAATGGTTTCAAAAGTTTGCGCAATTGCTGGCATTGGACCTCCGGGACGTTTCGGTAATGTTAACCAACGCCCTAAAAGTTCCTTACAGCCCCCCCAGGCGGGCACCAGACCGACACCGACTTCCACTAGCCCCATGTATAACTCGGCATGCGCCTGAATAGCATCACAGTGAAGTAAGATTTCACAGCCGCCCCCTAAAGCCAGTCCAGAAGGTGCGGCAACGACCGGAAAAGGCGCGTACTTTAATGCTCGAAAAGTATTTTGACCTAATTGCACTATCGATTTGACAGTATCCCAATCTCCGCCAAGAATTGCAGGTGCCAATAAGTTTAAATTGGCGCCTGCTGAAAAATGTTCACCTTCATTATAAATAACCATAGCTTTGTATTCAGCCGAGACTATAGCAATACTTTGCTGAATTAAGCCCATCGTATCAGGATTCTGCGTATTCATTTTGCTGTGAAATTCCAGACAAACTATGCCATCGCCAATATCCCAGAGGCTTGCTGATGCATTTTCCTGAATAGCCGGTTTTTGTAATTTGATATCACTAAGCAGTATAACCCCGTCTGCTCGCTCTATCGGGCGGTAATTGCCTGACTTATCCCGGTATTGCAAAAGACCTGACTCAGTGCGGTATAAGCTTTTCCCATCAACGATAAGTTCAGGCAAAAGCTGGTGCTCTGGTTTGATTTTTTGCATAAACCATTCGACTCCTAAACGGTCTAACAGTTCAAATGGCCCATACCGCCAGTTATAACCAAGCCGCATTGCACTATCTATAGCATTAATATTATCTGCAATTTCCGGGATTAATTCCGCAGCATAAATAAAGGTGGCTGACCATACTCGCCATGCATAAATACTCAGTGCATCATCAGCTTCAAGAAATTGTCTTAAATCAGCCGGATTATGTGTTATTCCTTCAATTTTAAAACGTTTGCTCAGATGATAAGTCCCCCGCTGTAGATCAATCACCTGTTTAATTTTTGTTTTACCTTCGGCTTGTAAACGATAGAAACCTCCCTTGCCCTTACGTCCGGTATTGCCCTCTGAAATCATGGTTTGTAATATCTGCGGCACCGCAGTAATGCTATGCAATCGGTCTTCAGGCTTTAACACCTGTTTAAAATTATTGAGTACATGCGGCATTAAATCCAGCCCGATTAAATCTAATAAACCAAATATGCCTGTTTTGGGAATACCAAACAGACTCAGTGCAGCATCACATTGCTCAACACTCAACTTAAGTTCAATGGCTTCCAATACTGCCGTTTGCATCCAGAATGTACCAATACGATTGGCAATAAATCCAGGTGTGTCTTTACAGAGTACGTTACCCTTACCTAATTTAACATCAGCAAAATCACAAACAGCCTGAAATAGATCTTGATCCAACTCAGCTGAAGTCACTAACTCCAGCAAGCGCATATAACGCGGCGGGTTAAAAAAATGCGTAATCATAAAGCGCCGCTTAAAACTACCTGTCTGCTTAGCGGATAATATTTTCAGCGGCAAAGTTGAGGTATTTGAGGAGATCAGCGTATTAGGCCCACAGATACGATCTAGCTTTTGATACAATTCCTGTTTGATAGCCGGATTTTCAATCACAGCTTCAATCACCCAGTCGACCTCTGCCAGTTGCTCTAAATCGTCTTCTATATTACCCGCAGTAATCAATCGGGCATTTTTGCTGTGCATAAACGGTGCTGGCCTGGTTTTTAGCATTTTTGCTATAGCACCTTCAGCAATAGTATTACGCTGACTGCTGTCTTTAGCCACAATATCCAGTAAATAGACTGGAATGCCAGCATTAGCTATGTGAGCGGCAATACCACTCCCCATCACACCTGCACCAATAACGGCAACTTTTTCAATATTCATGACACTGCCTCCAGTATCGTTGCAATGCCTTGACCTCCTCCTATACATTGAGTTGCCAGAGCAAATTGTTTCTTCTCACGCTGCAGCAGACTCGCCGCCTTACCTGTAATTCGAGCACCGGTAGCACCTAAGGGATGCCCTAAAGAGATTGCTCCACCATCAATATTCAGCCTCTCTGCAGCAATTGGTAAATCCTGTAATACAGCCAGACTTTGAGCAGAAAAGGCTTCATTAAGTTCAACTATGTCCATATCAGACAGAGATAATTTAGCCCGTTGTAGTGCTTTTTTTGTCGCAGCAACAGGGCCAATACCCATAATTTCTGGCAAACAGGCGGATACGGCTATCGCTTTAATACGCGCTAATTTTGCTAATCCATGAGCATCGGCATACTCCTCACTACAGACCAGCACTGCAGCAGCACCATCGGTAAGCGGTGAAGACGTGGCCGCGGTAACACTACCATCTGATGAAAATGCTGGTTTCAACTCAGCCATGCTCTCCGCATTGGAATCAGGGCGCAGACATGTATCCCGAATAATTTGCGTCCCGCGACTGGATACGATTGGAATAATTTCCTCGTCCAGCAAGCCTTGCTGCTGGGCTAGATATGCTTTTTGCTGACTCAATAGTGCAAAAACCTCCTGATCAAACCGTGAGATATGATATTTATTTGCCAGATTTTCAGCTGTTTCACCCATATTGATATATGCCTGGGGATAGCGTTGATATAGCTCCGGGTTAGGTAAATAATTGTACCCTCCCATAGGTATCCGGCTCATCGACTCAACACCCGCACAAATATAGGCATCACCTGCATCCATCTGGATTGCACCCGCTGCAAAATGTATGGCCTGCATAGATGAACCACAAAATCGATTAATTGTTACACCCGCGACACTAACCGGGAGCTCTGCCAGATAAACTACCAGTCGAGCCATATTCATTCCTTGCTCTCCTTCAGGGAAAGCACATCCCAGAATTAAATCTTCTATATCATTTGCATCAATACCCGATTTAGCAATCAGTGCTTTCACGACTTGTGCTGTCATATCATCTGCTCTGACAGTCATCAGAGCACCTTTATTAGCCGGAGTGAACGGCGACCTTGCGTAGGCTGCAATTACCACGTTTTTCATGAGACTATCTCCCGTGTTGGTAAAGAGTGTACCTGTATATTTTCATTCTCCAGAAAGTGACATTGTTGCTTCAAAAAGTCATCAATCAAGCACCATATATTGTTGATATTTTCCATTAATATGCCATGTCGATCGGCATTGATGACATGCAATTTTTTTTCTATTGCACCCAGTTTTTTGAACACGGTCTCAGCACTCTGAATTGACACTACTGGATCCTGATCAGCATAAATTAATAAAGAAGGTGTTTGTATATCAGGCAATAATTTTTCAATATCCTGGATTAACATGCGTAGTTCGTACAAAGCTCTTACAGGAGTATTGTGATAGTTGATTTCAGGGTGTTCAGGGGCGTTTTCGATAAAAGGTTTTACACCTTCAAATGATGACATCCATTGCACAAAAGTATTCGTGTTATGTAACAATGGCACTAGCATGAAGGTAGAATTTACAAATTTTATCGGTACTGATACAGCAACTACGCCTAGTATTTCACTATGTCTTTCCGCCGCAAGTTTCAGTCCCAGAGCACCACCGGTTGAAAAGCCGATAACAAACATCCTGGGACAATGCGCCTGCAAAACATTGAAACCCCTTTGCACACCTTGAAACCATTGTTGATAACTCAATTCTCGTAAAGCATAAGGTGAAGTACCGTGCCCTTGAATTCTAATACCCAGCACTGTATATCCTTGCTGTGCAAGGTAATGACCATATTCACGCAATTCAGCCGGGCTGGCTAACAAACCATGTATCAATAATATTCCATAGCCATTGGGCTCTTCAGCTTGAATAAAAAATGGAGTGGGATCCGCCGTGACTGTTTCCAGTTGCTCTGTTATTGCATCACTGGTTTTAGGGCTAAAGCTTTTTTGTTCAAAAGCCAGATTGAGTTGCTCATCCTCAAAATGCCAGGCGGCTAACTGACAGGGATCAATTTTAAAATAGCTACGATCAGCATCCATTAGGTGATCACGAATAATGCGTAAAGGTTCAGCTTCGTTGTTATAGACAGCAATAGGATTTTCCAGACGAATCTGGTCAAAATCATGATCGGCGCATAATTTGGGTAAAAAATGATAACACCCGTCCTCCTCGCTAATCAGTTCAGCTTCTTTGGCAATACAGATAAATTGATCAAAACGAGAATTAGTTCCATAAATCAAGTCACCATACTCATAAGGGTTTAACAAACTGCGATGTAAATGAATAGTGGTTTTCTTCTGTAAGGTTTTAATAGCAATATACAGAACTGTATAAAATTGTTTTTTAGTGATCTGTTGCCTATTAGCAGTGATAAGGCTCATGATTAGCGTCGAGGCTAAATGACTTAGATTCACCGTCACATTCGCATAAATTCTATGCATGTATTGATTGCGTGCACATTTTGCATTATTAACAAAATAATGGCCTAACAAACGTTCCCTCCAATTTCTGGGCGCAGTCTTCAGTTTGAATACATCATCAAGTTCAACAATATTTGGTGCCACTTTATCCATCATATAATGTGTATGCTTACCCCAGACACAACATGGATTGACAGGGTTTCCCATACGTATATCCATATCCGTATCTTTGAGCATAATATTACTTTCGATTAATAATTCTTCAGATTGCCGCAGCGTCATTCCTTTAGAAAGCAACTCCACGCTTTTAAACAACAGGTTTTCCGAAGCACGAATTGGGTAAAAGGTAATATTGGAAGGTACAATTAAGGTAGGCTTGAGTGCTGAAGCCATGAGCTCGTCAAGATTTTCAAATTTAAGCAGCTCTTTCCAATGCTGCAAGCGATCCATATCTCTTTCATTAAACGCATAACGAATAGCAGCTTTCAACGCCTCTACACCCTGACCTAAAACAGCAGGGCCAGTATGTTGCTTACGCCTGTTACCGGCAATGCGTGAATAAATACTATAGTGGCCTTTTTTATCGATAACACGACGATCTTTTACCATACCACCTTCTGGAAAAATAATGACTTTACGACCGCGTAATATCTGCCCCGCTAACATGGCAAACAGACGTGGATGATCATGCGGAAAAACACCTACTTCTTTAAGGTAATTTGACAAAAAGTTAGTTTCACTAAAAAACTCACCCGATGCGATAGCGCAACTATAAACACCGGTTTTTTCATACAGCAGGAATTGAGGAATAAATGTTTCGAAACGGGAAAAATGATTGAATAAGAAAATATCGCCTTGAAGAGTTTGCTCGTCGGCAAATAATTTGAGGTTAACACTCAATAATTTTTTAACTGCTCCAAATAACATTACCGAGCGCTTGTAATAGGCACTATCTATATCAGGCCAGTCTTCAGGATAATTCGTCTGTTTCATGGTAACCTTCTTTTCCCGGATATTTAAAGATTAACCGGATGAGTTTTTAAGTTAGTGAGCTTATTTAATAATTCTTGCCAATATTAAAACTAAGTCGGATTTCTTACTAATTACTTACAGCATAGTTTGAATTACTTGAAATATCCAGTTTGTAAATCCTTTTCCAATACAACAATACACTAAAAAAGTTTGTGGACTCTTCCCGACGGTCTTGTATGTGCATTTATGCTCAAATAGAGAACATACGGCAATTATCAGGAATATATTGGTTTGATTTTAAATTTGGAATACCCTGTATCCTGAATTTCTCAAGCGCGCTTTCTAATTACTCCAACACTCATATTGAGCTGTTGTCAGTTGGTTTTTAGCGTCATTTCAAATACCTGTTTTATTGCTTTAATAATTTGGCAAAGCGCTATATATAAGCCATATTGGTCTGGTCAACTAACTGACAACATTGCTCCAGTTGCTACTCCATCTCCTTAACCTCAGTATTGCACCGAAGCGCTTGTAATTGCACTTTCATCAGATACAGTATATTTATATTACAGTTTCGGTCTAATCAGAGAGTGAGCTTTTCTGACTAGTGTTCTGTATGCTTGTCCGGGGATTAAGCAGCGAAAATGGCAGCCATTCATGAGTTGGTTTACTTCGTTATCTGCCTTTCAAAATTTGGTTCGTCTCTTTTTTGATAGCATCACTATAATTTTTTATCACACAGTGAATGACTGCTTTTTAATCAACTTCGGTGAACTCAATTTTGTTGATTACCTGTCCTTTAAATGCCAAGATTGCAGCAGGAGTGTTAAAATTGATTTAGTGCTTTATGTATAAAGCTGTAGAAAAGCTTATATTTACATTTATCGGGCGTTTTTAGCATCCTTTTTTTATATACAGAACTATAAAAGAGCAACATTTACAGGTGTAAATATATAATTACATCTCAACAAACATATTATTTACATGGCAAAATTAAACTTTTTATTACATCACTCCAGTCTAATGATTTCTGATTTAGACGCTTCTACTAAATTTTATACTGAAATTATCGGCTTACAGCAGGTGGCGCGACCTGATTTGGGCTTTCCAGGTGCATGGTTTCAGCTAGGTGAAAATCAACAATTGCACATTCTTTTATTAGATAATATTGATCCGACAACAGGAAGGCCTGAGCATGGTGGCCGTGATCGGCATGTCGCGTTAACAGTCGATAATTTTGATTTAGTACGTGATTCTCTGGAAAAAAATAATATTTTTTATACAATGAGCAAATCCGGGCGCAAAGCTTTATTTTTCCGTGATCCTGATGCCAATGCAATTGAAATTATTGGTCGTGATTAATATAGTGATTGATGACTGGTTCGAGTTCATTCGTATAAAAAAATGAATTTAGTACTTTCCACGCCCAACTAACTATTTATTACTCGCAAGACGATATACTATGGATTTTTTGTCCTTACATCTGCCCACATCTTTTTTTAACTGGTTTACGCCTGTTAGTACCAGCTATGCTCTAATTATTGCAGCTGAAATGGGCGACAAAAGCCAATTGGTTTGCATGACCCTGGCAGCTAAACACCGTGCTATGCCAATTATTCTAGGGGCTGTCATAGCTTTTGCTTTACTTAATACCCTGGCAGTGATCTTTGGGGTAGCCATTGCTAGCTGGGTTCCTGCTTATATTGTTGCCGCACTTGTTTGCGTACTTTTTGCAAGCTATGGAATCCACGCATTATTTTTTAACGGTGTTGAAGAGGAAGAAGAACAGCTACAAGAAAAAAGTGGCCATAATATTTTCTTTACCACCTTCCTGTTAATTAGTGTAGCTGAATTCGGTGACAAGACTCAGCTCGCTGTTGTTGCATTGAGCAGCACTGCCCTACCTGAGGCAATCTGGATTGGATCTACACTCGCATTAGCGACCACATCAATTTTGGGTGTTATCGCTGGTCGTACTTTATTAAAAAAAATACCACTGACATCATTACATCGTTTGAGTGGCTTTATCTTTATTATTTTAGCTGGTTTTGCGGCTTATCAAGCTTATTCCCATTTTTATGCAGCCTTTGATTCTATTCCCCAATTCTTAACCACTGTACTGTAAGATTGTCACTTTTTCCAGGTGCACGCAAAAGAACCGTTTCCGCTTGCTTTTCCAAATGTAACTTTTACAGTTCTGTATTAGCCAAAGCGACAAACTCATGTTCCTTGGTGAATGCCCAAAAGCCATCGCTACAAAGAATAAAAGTTTCTCCTATCTGTGGAGCGAAAGAAACATGAATATCAGGTTTGAATTTATTAGTGATGCAAATACTTCTGGTGAGTTGATTTTGTTTCGGGTGTGTGTCCATTTTATGCTCAGCCAGTACACCTTCATCAAATAATTGCTGCGGAATCGAATGGTCTTTGGTCCGCCATATAATGTCATTTTGATTGATTCGGTAAGTACGTGAATCACCGCAATGAACATTAATACTTCTTTAATCAGTTAGAATTAAAATGGTACACGTAGTATAAGCATTTTGAGCATCAGGAATATCGTAAAATCCTTTTGCCATCTTATCAATGGCATTATTAAACCACTTTAGTACGGTTTTTTCAGGTGCCTGATTAATTAAATGAGCATATTCAGTAGTAAGCTGCATAAAACTCTGGCAAAACAACCGGGCAGCAATGCCTAGTGCCCGCCTAAGCCATCTGCCACCAAAAATAAAGCATAATCTTTATCAATTTTATAGAGCATATAATCCTGATTTTCTGCTCTATCTCCAATTGATGTAAGTTGATGAAAACTTATATGATGCATTAGAGTCTTGCATTTCTCATAGTACGTTTCATATCTCTAACTGCTATTTCTAAACCCGAAAAAACGGCTTGGGCAATAATGGCATGGCCGATATTTAATTCAACAATTTCAGGTATTTTGCAGATCTCTTCAACATTGTATAAAGTTAAACCATGGCCCGCATTAACTTGCAGCCCCGCACTGTGAGCATAACTTGCAGCTTTCTGGATCCGCTCTAGTTCAGTCTTGCGTTGTTGTTGATTAACTGCATCTGCGTAACGCCCGGTATGCAACTCTATCACTGGCGCACCAGCGCTAACAGCAGCATCTATCTGCCGTACTTCAGGGTCAATAAAAAGCGACACTTCTATATCAGACTCTGCCAGATATGCACAAGCGTGTTTCATCTTATCCAGACTCGAAGCAACATCCAAGCCCCCTTCTGTGGTTAACTCCTCTCTTTTTTCGGGTACCAGACAACAGGCAAAAGGTTTTACCTGGCTGACAATTTTGAGCATTTCATCTGTCACTGCCATTTCAAAATTTAGCCGCGTGTGGATGATATCCTTTAACAAATACATATCTCGATCTTGCATATGACGACGGTCTTCGCGCAAATGAGCCGTAATACTATCAGCTCCTGCCTGCTCAGCTATTAAGGCAGCCTGTATTGGCTCAGGGTAACTTGTGGCTCTTGCCTGTCTTAAGGTGGCTATATGGTCAATATTGACCCCTAACAAGATTAATTGCTTTTGCATGATTTTTTTTGTATAAGTTTAGAAATTAAAATACGACTTTTCAGGGGCTTACCTTGCAAATAAAAGTCGATAATCTGGCGCATTAGTTGCTTAGCTGCATTTAATTGCTGGGTATCGCTATACTTTCCATATCGCATTGCGATCAGTGTGGCACCATGAACCTGACCATTATCATTAATGGTTGCCCCCTGCTCTATGTCGTATTGATAGGTGTGGACTGCTTGAATGGGTAACTGTGTCAGGTAATCAACATCTAATTGTAAGCCGTAACCTATCGCTTGTAGTAACTGAATCTCAAAGGTACGTAAGGCCGCCTCAATCTCGCGAGTCGACTTTAATTGCTGTAAACAGGTCAAATAATTAAGGAATACATCAGGATAAGGCTCGCCAACGGGTATAAAGCGCCTTAAGAGTTCATTGAGATAAAAACCACAGTATGTATTAAGACCAGGAAGAATCGTATCTGACTGGCCTGCTTCTACATGGCTTAACGTTTTAAGATTTCCCGAACCAATATAGCTAATATTTAGCGGGACAAAAGGTTGCAACAAACCCAGATATTTTGCCTTTTGGCGTCTGACGCCTTTGGCTATCAGCGAAACACGTCCGGATGTCTGAGTAAATACATCAATGATAAGACTGCTTTCCTGATAATTTTGATGGTGTAATAAAAACCCCGCTTGCAGGCTTTGAGGCATAAAATTATTCTTTAAACCCCAGGCTTTGTATAGCACGTTCATTATCAGACCAACCCGATTTCACTTTGACCCACAACTGCAAATAAACCTTAGAACCAATTAAATTTTCGATATCTTTTCTAGCCTCTATACCGATATTTTTTAGAAATTCCCCATGTTTACCTATCACTATATTTTTTTGAGTTTCGCGTTCTACCCAGATAAGTGCATAAATTTTAGTAATATGCGGCAGTTCTTCATATTTTTCAATTTCTACCGTCAAGGCATAAGGTAATTCATCCCCCAGGCGGCGGGTTAATTTTTCTCTAATAATCTCAGCGACTAAAAAACGCTCAGGTCGATCGGTAATCTGATCTTCTGGATAAATAGTATTACCTTCCGGTAACAGCTGCATAATTAGATTATCTAATAGATCCAGATTAGTCTGTTTTAAGGCGGATATCGGCACTATTTCTTGAAAAGGAAATTTCTTCTGTGCATCAGCAAAAAATGCAAAAATAGCTTCCTTGTTTTTTACTCTGTCGATTTTATTAACTGCCAGAATAACAGGGATATTTACACGTTCTAATTTTTTAAAAATAACATCATCATAATCCTGCCATGCCAGGCCATCAATAAGCCAGACTACCAGGTCTACTCCTAAAAGTGTCGTATCTGCTGTTCTATTAAGATAGCGATTAAAGGCTTTTTTGCTACTGTCATGCATACCCGGAGTATCCATATAGATAGCCTGGCCTTTATCACTGGTTTTAATTCCTAAAATCTGGTGCCGCGTGGTTTGTGGTTTACGTGACGTAATACTGATTTTTTGCCCTAATAAATGATTCATCAGGGTCGATTTTCCTACATTGGGCTGACCAATAAAGGCGACATATCCGCAATTCATTTTGAATCCCTGGCTATTTGTGCAAGCATAAGTTCTGCTGATTGTTGTTCGGCTTTTTTTCTTGAAATGCCGACACCGATAAATTTTTTATCAAATAAAGTAATTGAGCATTCTACTTTAAAGGTTTGCTCATGTGGCAAACCCGTCTGGCTGATTAAAGAATACTCAGGAATATCTAATTGCCGAGCCTGCAAATACTCCTGTAACCGTGTTTTAGGATCTTTTTGCCAATTATCCAGATGCAAAGCCGCAATACGATCAGCAAATAAATCCAGAATCCAGGCTTTGCAGTTATCTATCCCTTGATCTTTTATTATCGCACCCATAATTGCCTCAACAGCATCGGATAAAATAGATGCGCGCCGATATCCGCCACTTTTTAACTCACCCGAACCCAAAATAAGATAATCACCAAAGTTATGCAGGCGTGCTAATTCGGCTAAAGACTCCTGATTCACCAGGCTGGCTCTAAGACGACTTAAAACACCTTCGGGAGCATCAGGGAATTTTTCAAACAGAGCTTCTGCAATAACAAAGCCTAAAATAGAATCACCTAAAAATTCCAGGCGCTCATTGTTTCTAGCGCCCATACTACGGTGTGTAAGTGCTAAAACGAACCACTCAGGATGGTTAAAAGTCAGTCCTAGTTTTTTACTAAGACGTTCAGGCGCTTTGATCATTTAACCCCTACTTCTATAGAATCATCAAAATCTACCCAGACACTTAAATTACCAAAAATCAGTTCTTTAACATGATAAACAATCTGGACTTTTAAGTACCCACCTCTGGAAGTAATTTTTACATTATTCTTTTTAACATCATAAACATAGTTCATATTAAATTGCTTGGATAGCGAGGTCCAGACTTCCTGCTTACTTTTTTTCTCTATATCGGTGCGATGTTTTAAGGTTTCCAATGCATGAACGACTTTACTGTGATTCATATATATAGGGCTTATTTTTAAGACCAATAAAGTAAGAAATGCAATAAGCCCTAAAATTAATATCAAAGAAATTAAAGTTATTCCCTGTTGTTTTTTATGCGTAGTATACATATGCCTGTCGTGTTATTTAATAACGGTACCAATACGATTAAAACCAATACCGGTATTTTCCCAGTCCCAGTTCATCCAGATAAAAAATGCCTTACCAACCAGATTTTCTTCAGGTACAGTACCCCAGTAACGACTGTCATTACTGTTATCCCTGTTATCACCCATAACGAAATAATGTCCCTTCGGTACAATAAATGTCCCTTTAATATTAGGCGCATTATGATTGATTAAAATATCATGTTCAACAGTCTGTAAATCTTCACTGACAAGTTCAGCTCCAGTCATCGTTTTCCCCTGTCCAACCCCTTGATAACGACCTAATGGAACTTGCTTCATTGGAATGTCGTTAATGGTTAATTGTTTATTCATATAAGATATTCTGTCACCAGGCAAACCGATAACACGTTTAATATAATCAACGCTTGGATTTTTAGGATAACGAAAAACCACGGCATCACCCCGTTCAGGTTCGTTAATTTCAATAATTTTTTTATTAATAACCGGTATACGAATACCATAAGTGAATTTATTCACTAAAATAAAATCACCTATCAATAGCGTTGGCATCATTGAGCCTGATGGAATTCTGAACGGTTCTGCTATAAATGAACGTAATATAAAAACAATTAACACTACCGGAAAAAAAGAACGTGCGTATTCCACAATAAGTGGTTCATTTTCTTCAACATACTTAGTATTACTACGTTTAAGGTAATAGGCATAGCCACCCCAAATAATTCCTGTTACTACAGTTGCTGAAAATAAAAAAAATGAGAAATCAAAATTCATATCTGTATCCTTACCTTAAGATTCTTTATTAACTTGTAAGACCGCCAAAAAGGCTTCTTGCGGAATTTCAATATTTCCTACCTGTTTCATGCGTTTCTTTCCAGCTTTCTGCTTCTCTAATAGTTTTTTCTTACGGCTAATATCACCGCCATAACATTTTGCGGTTACATTCTTGCCCATTGACTTAACAGTAGAACGAGCAATAATTTTGCCACCAATAGCTGCTTGAATCGCAACTTCATACATTTGCCGTGGAATTAACTCTTTCATTTTTTCCACTAATTCACGTCCGCGAGTCTGGCTTAAATCTCTGTGTACAATAATCGAAAGTGCGTCGACTCTATCGCCATTAATCAGCACATCTAATTTAACCAAAGCCGCTTCTTCAAAGCGTTTAAACTCATATTCGAAAGAAGCGTAGCCCCGGCTAACGGACTTAAGACGATCAAAGAAATCCAGTACCACTTCACTTAATGGGAGCTCATAATGTAATGAAACCTGACTGCCCAGATATTGCATATTGACTTGTACACCACGTTTTGCGATACACAGAGTAATGACGCTACCCAAATATTCTTGAGGAACCAGAATATTCGCTTGAATAATCGGCTCTCGAATCATTTTTATAGAACCAATATCAGGTAAATTGGCCGGATTATCAACATATAAAACGTCACCTTTATTGGTTTCGACCTCGTAAATAACGGTTGGTGCGGTGGTAATTAAATTGACATCATATTCGCGTTCCAGACGTTCCTGTATGATTTCCATATGCAACATGCCCAGAAAGCCACAGCGAAAACCGAAGCCTAAGGCTTGAGAGGATTCAGGTTCAAATTGCAATGCTGCATCATTTAAACGCAGCTTACTTAATGATTCACGTAAATCTTCATAATCATCTGAGCTAACCGGATAAAGCCCTGCAAAAACTCGTGGCTGAACTTTCTGGAACCCAGGCAATGCCTTGGCACACGGATTACCAGTCAGGGTAATCGTATCACCTACCGGCGCACCAAAAATATCTTTAATAGCACCGACAACAAAACCTACCTGCCCTGTTTTTAACTCCAGTGTATCTAATCGTTTAGGGGTAAAAATGCCAATTCGTTCAGCAATAAAACTGTTCCCCGTGGACATAATAGTAATTTTTTGCTTTTTACGTAAACTCCCATTAACAATTTTTACTAATGATACAACACCTAAGTAATTATCAAACCAGGAGTCAATAATAAGTGCTTGTAAGGGACCTTCTACATCGCCTTCAGGTGGAGGAATAACATGAACAAGTTCCTCTAGAACCTCAGCAACACCCAAGCCTGTTTTAGCACTAATTCGCAAAGCTTGTTCTGCCGGAATACCAATGATGTCTTCAATTTCCTTAATGACTTTTTCAGGCTCCGCTGAGGGCAGATCAATTTTATTTAACACAGGCATGACTTCCAGGCCTAGTTCAATAGCTGTATAGCAGTTAGCAACACTTTGTGCTTCGACACCTTGTGCTGCATCGACAACCAGAATAGCTCCCTCACAAGCGGCCAATGAACGCGAGACTTCATAAGAAAAATCGACATGTCCCGGTGTATCAATAAAGTTCAACTGGTAAATTTCGCCGTTTTTTGCAGTAAAATTGAGAGTGACACTTTGCGCTTTAATAGTAATCCCTCGTTCTCTTTCTATATCCATGGAATCGAGAACTTGCGTATTCATTTCACGCGCTGATAAACCATCGCATAGTTGAATGAAACGGTCTGCTAACGTTGATTTCCCATGATCAATATGCGCAATAATTGAGAAATTTCGTATATGTTGTAAATCCATTGTGTATTAATAAAAGAATAATCAGCAACTAGCTTAAATGGGGTTGGTCGCTATTTAAAAAAGGTATTTTATCAGAAGCAGGCATGACAAGTGCTAAGTATTAATTGATTTAACCATTAAGCACTTAAAACAACATCAAATCTATTGATAGTTGCAGTAATCTCATGTCTTTTTATCAGCGTTATTGGGATTAACAACTCATCTTGACTTAGTCCACGTTCAGTTAATGAATCTTGTTCAACATAGATATTTTCAATATCATAGATTTCTAAAGAACGATAAATCGCAGCAATATCTTTACAGGCGATCTGTTCGCTAAGTTGATCTTTCTGCAAATGGTAGACTGCGTCATCTAATAGCAACATACTCACTTGTTGATCAAAAGCTGCAGCAATTAACACCTGATCTAAAACTTCCTGTACTTTAGATCCCCTATATGCGGCCGCTTGCATCACAAACAAAAATGATTTCATTATTGATGTTCACTCATATTGTCATTTGATAAATAGCTTGTTGCATCCACATCTACTGAATTCAGCATTAATAAAGCACCTAATTCCATCATTGCTTTGCGGTAAACTTTACGTTTGAAATATACGACTGATTTTAGTGGCTCCCAATATTCGACCCATTGCCAATCATCAAATTCAGGCTTGTTATGCCGATCGAGGGTAACATTGGCTTCATCTCCGACTAATTGTAACAAATACCAGATCTGTTTTTGCCCGACACACAATGGCAGCGAATTACGCCGAATATACTTTTCCGGTAACCTGTACCTCAACCAATATCGAGTGCGTCCAATAATTTTGACATGCTTTGCATCCAGGCCCGTTTCTTCACGCAGCTCACGGAACATTGCCTGCTCAGGATTTTCTCCTGCTTCCATTCCTCCTTGAGGAAATTGCCATGAATTGACACGCGACCGTTTTGCCCAAAAGACATGTCCTTGCGCATTACAAAGGATGATGCCGACATTAGATCGGTATCCTTTTGAATCAATCATTGTTAAAACCTATTTTTTACTGTTCGCAATAAGACCTGTAATGATAAAATCTATCACTGAACATATAGGAACTCTTGTTATTCAGTCCCTATGAATTACTCATGTGTCCATTGTTCCATAAATACATGAGTGATGCTATCAGCTAATATGAATTAACGGAAAACAAATCTACCATGAGCTTAGCGATTTTCGATTTAGACAATACCCTGCTTGCTAACGATAGTGATTATTTATGGGGACAATTTTTAGTTGACCAAAAAATTGTCGATGCAAGTTATTATGCACAAGAAAATGAACGTTTTTATCAGGAATATAAACAAGGCCAATTAGATATTATGGAATTCCTGAATTTTTCTTTAAAACCACTCGCTGACAATACTCTGGAAAATTTATATCAATGGCGCTCTCAGTTTATAACAGAAGTTATACAACCTATTTTATTAGAACCTGCCCGCGAGTTAATCAGCAAGCATCAACAGATGGGTGATACATTACTGGTTATTACTGCGACTAATCAATTTGTTACCGAACCCATAGTAAATTTATATGGTATTAAACATTTATTAGCCACCATACCAGAGCTGATAGCTGATAGGTATACTGGTAAAGTATCGGGTACTCCGTGTTTTCAGGAAGGAAAAGTGGCCCGCTTGCAACAATGGCTACAAGATACCGGTTATAATCTAGAAGGCAGCTGGTTCTATAGTGATTCACATAATGATTTACCGCTTTTAAAACTGGTTGACCACCCTGTTGCTGTCAATCCGGATGATGTATTGAAGCAATATGCCGAGCAAACAAACTGGCCAATCATCAGTTTGCGCGAACAGCGATGTCCAGTACATCATTTTAAGTAAAACCTATTCGGTCGGTGCATTAGCATTTATTTCTCGGTTTATCTGCTTCTTGCAGGATGATTACTGGACTTTCAAGGAATCGCTTATTATCATAATAAAAACCAAGTATGGAAAATCGTATTTCCTCATTTAAAGCCAGTTTTTGCCGCTTACCGGCAAAACTAATTAGCAGTTTCAACTTTAAAAATACAACTACAGTCTCCGTGAAAAAGACATTTAAAACTTCCCCAGGATCTCCTTACCCATTGGGTGCAAAATTAAAACTCGATGGTGCTAATTTCTCCATTTTCAGCCGTCACGCAACCTCTGTAGAACTTTTACTTTATGACAGCACAGATAGCCTTGAGCCGATTCAGGTTATTTATTTGGAAAACGAAATAAATAAAACATTTTATTCATGGCATGTTCATATTCATGAGCTTCCTGCGGGCACCTGGTATACATGGCGTATGGATGGACCAAATTGCCCCTCTGAAAACGGCTTACGCTTCGATAAAGAAAAACACCTGCTTGATCCATTAGCACGCGTTGTAAGTGATAATCTCTGGGACAGAAGTAAAGCATGCTTACCTGGTGATAATGGCCATACGGCAATGCGCAGCCTGGTTGTTGACGAAAACTATGACTGGGAGGGAGACACGCCGTATTCTTTCAAAAGCGAAAATGCCATTATTTACGAATTACACGTTGGTGGCTTTACCCGTGATAAATTATCAGGTGTGAAAAATCCCGGTACATTTTCTGCCTTGATTGAAAAAATACCCTACCTGAAAGCTCTGGGTATTTCACATGTTGAGTTAATGCCGGTAATGGCTTTTGATGAACAAGATATTCCTCCAGGAACAGCAGCTCTCGGTTTAAAAAATTATTGGGGCTACAGTACACACAGCTTTTTCAGTCCTCACCCAAGGTATTGTGTAACACCAGAAAAAGGAACTCATTTGGAGGAATTTCGTGACCTGGTTAAAGCACTGCACCAGGCGGAAATTGGCGTCATAATGGATGTGGTTTTTAATCACACATCTGAAGCGGGTTCTGATGGACCTGTAATCAACTTTAGAGGCATAGGAAGCAGTATTTTTTATCATCTGGATGCAAATGATAAAAGTAAATTTCGTGATTACACGGGCTGTGGCAACACAGTTAATGCCAACCACCCCGTAGTAGCAAATTTTATTATCAGCTGCCTGGAATTTTGGGTGCGAGAAATGCATATCGATGGTTTCCGCTTCGACCTTGCGAGTGCTCTCGCTCGCGGTCAGAATGGTGAAGTACTCCAGGATCCACCTATTTTATGGGGCATTGAACTCTCGGAACAACTCGCAAAAACCAAATTAATTGCTGAAGCATGGGATGCTGCCGGGCTGTATCAAGTGGGTAGCTTTCCAGGTTACCGCTGGGGAGAATGGAATGGAAAATACCGCGATATTATGCGTCGTTTTATCCGTGGAGATAAGGGGCTGACTGCAGAAGTTGCTACCCGTCTCTGCGCTAGTAGCGACCTCTATAAAAAACAGGACCGCTTACCTATAAACAGCATTAATTTTATAACCTGTCATGATGGCTTTACTCTGAATGATCTGGTCAGTTATCACCATAAACACAACCTGGCGAATGGCGAAGATAACCGCGATGGTTGCAATAATAACATCAGCTATAACTGTGGTGCCGAGGGAGAAACTGATGATGTCAATATACTTGAATTGCGCAAAAGACAGGCAAAAAACAGTATCGCCATACTGTTATTAAGCCAGGGTGTTCCCATGCTACTTTCGGGTGATGAAGTTCTTAATACCCAGAATGGCAATAATAATGGCTATTGCCAGGATAATGAATTAACCTGGTTTGACTGGAGCCTTACTAAAAAAAATTCAAATATGTTACTTTTTGTGCAGCAAATGATAGCGCTGCGCAAACGTCACCCATCCCTAATGAGGAGGCGCTTTCTTACCGGTGAATGTGTCCCTGGACGACATATCCCTGATATTCAATGGCATGGCATTAATCTCGGTGCACCACAATGGCTAGATCCTGAATCCCAGGTCCTGGCTTTTACCTTGGCGGCTGTTGACAATGAAGATGATGAAGCTGATTTACATGTCATATTTAATATGTCTGGAAATGAATTCAATATGCAAATACCAATAGTGGAAAATCGCAAATGGTATTTAGCTATTAATACGTCTTTAAGTTCAACCCAGGGTGGTGCTGTCAAACCTGAACAACAAACTCCTATAGGCGATCATAACTACTTTGTGCAAGCGAAATCAGTCGTCGTGCTTGAAGGCAGATAATCTTCAGCCTTAAATGATTTAACTAACCTGCAGCAGTGCTTCTAAGTACAGGAAAAATCGGGTTTGCAAAAAAATCTGTATACAATATGAGAATGGTACTTAAACCTAAGCACACTAAAGTACCATTCCCATATTATCCGGGTATGTGATCATTATCACTAAGTTATTGCCTGTAAGTACAACTGATTATTAACAGAGTTCAATCTTTTTAGCATTCATTCACTACCCAGCTCAATAACTGGAGCATGTTTAATCAAGAAAAATCAAAAACGATGATCTCCTGGTTTCCATTTATTAAGTAACCAATTGCATTTTCGGTTTTTAAACGATCAATAAAGATTGCTTTATTTCACCAAAAATTATTAAATTTTATTCCCCCCTGGGATTGTAAATTTAACCTTTGATATAATCGATCTTGATTATAAAATTCAAAGCAGTACTTATATTCATCCTGTCATCCAGACATGGTCTGATAATCATTCATATAAATATTTACATATTTTACTGTTTACCATACGCGTTATACCAAAAATTTACCTGATACCCATAACCTTCAGCCATACTTAAGCTCGCTCGCCATTCCTTGCATGTTGTTAGCAGGAATCTATTGCTTAGGCCTATAGATTCCCGATAAAAGACTACTGGAATAACGAAGTTGATTTTTTTTAGCCAAATATCCTCTAACAAACAATCAATTACTTAGAGATCGAAAAGTGGCGAACTTAGGTTAAAATTATCTCTCTAATTAACAATACGCGAAAACCTATCAGCACTGTTTTGTGGCTGAAATATCACTTCAACTAAAGGCTCGCGAGTAATTGCTAGTTTATTAATAGCCAAACTAATTCATAACCAAAACCAGACTTCTAAATATCTTCTTCATGTGCTACTTGACAGGCACATGAGGTGTCTTTACCTTCTGTTTCAAAAATTTGATGTGATTCATCGCGGTTAATTCAAGCCCTAAATGTGACAGCTATCACTCACTTTCCTTTAAATTCTATCATTCCGACCTATATTGCTATTTTTCCAGGAAAATCAGCACTGAGCGAACGTATATGCAAATCTCTTTGCGGAAAGGGGATCTCAATACCTTCTTGACGCAATGCTGCGATCAAGCGCAAATGAAGGTCATGTGTTACGGGTAAACGATGAGCTAATTCACTGACGTAGAAGCGAATAGAAAAATTAAGCGAACTGTCTCCAAACTCTAAAAAAAATACGCTAGGTTCCGGGACTTTAAGTACCAGAGGTGTGGAGCTTACTGCTGCTAAAATAACCTTATGTGCCAACTCTACATCTGCATCATAAGAAATACCTAGCGGTATCACAACACGCGTCACTGAATCAGTTAATGTCCAGTTAACCAGCTGATTAGTAATAAAGGCTTTGTTAGGTATAATCAATTCCTTCTGATCCCAGTCTATAATTGTCGTAGCGCGCATCTGTATCCGGGAGACCCTGCCACTAATATTATCAACAGTGACAGTATCACCTACTCGAATAGGACGTTCGAATAACAAAATAATACCTGACACCATATTGGCAAAGATTTCCTGTAAACCAAATCCCAGACCCACGGTCAAGGCTGCAACCAGCCATTGCACTTTCCCCCAACTTCCACCTAATTCATTGGCCACCAAAATAAACCCCAGGGTGATTAATGCATACTTAGCCAATTGGTTAATTGCATATCTGCTGCCTGCCTCTATTTCTAAACTCCTGAATACGAATACTTCCATTACGCCAGGAAAATTTATGACGGCAATAATGATTAGAAAAGTGTAAAGACTAGCGATAATTAGATTACTCAAGGTCACAGCCTGAAGTGTTTCTACACTATTAATCATGACAGTTTGCTGCCACAAAACAATATTATCTATAAATGAAAATGCAGGAAGCATATCTTTCCAGACTAACCAAAAACCAATCAATAAAAAAGTACTGATTAGTGCATTAACAATTTTTTCAGTTTGTTCATTAATTTTAGGTATATCAAGTAACTCATTATCAACGGCAATATTTTTTTCAACATTTGAAGATTCCGAACGTTGAGACTTTAGTCCTTCAGACTTACTCTTTGTACGAGCATTTTTTAAAGCTAACTCTCGTTTGGTTAACCCAAGCCAGCGTAGTATTAAACTGTGTACTATGATAGCTATAAAGATCATACGCAGGGTAATAATAGCTTTCTGCTGTAATTCCAGAGCACTAATATAATATCCCATGATTGCAAAACCAAATATAGTGACTGGAATACAGGTAAATAAAATTAACCAGAAATAACGTATATTAGCCCACCATAAATTGTTATTTTTAATAAAATAGTTATTTAAAATCCCTTTCCCAGGCATAAATAAACGTATTGCAAATGTCAATAATACTATCGTAAAAACAATCAACCCTAGACGTCCAAGACTATCACTATGTTCTGCAGCATTATTGGCTGAGGTCATATAAATAAGAAAGATGCAGGGAATAATGACAACCTGCAACCATGCAAGCTGTTTTCTAACCAGGCGTACTGACTTTTTTTGCCATCCAAAATGTAGTTCTGCAATACCCTGATCTTCCAGAAACCGACTAAAGAACTGTAATATCATTAAAACTATGGCTGCATGATGTAAGCCAGCTCCAATTGCACGGCTAAAATCTTCCTGAAAAGGAAGCAAACTTAACAACCAGCTTATATACATCAACATCAATGGCGCAGGCAGTACTACAATAAAATTAAATACCAGAACCTGAAATGTATAATAAATTTTATCTGTAAATGGTTTGCCAACTTTCTCTCTGATAGCACATACATCCTTCCTTATATAAGTGTTTACATATAATAATAAAAACCAGCATATTCCGGCAAATATACTCATAAATAATTTACTATCAATAGCCTTTAATAACTCTTGTGTAAATTGTAACCAGCGAGCAGGTGAAATAAACCAACGCATTGAATGATACACATCTAATGGGTAATTTAAATCAACGGGTAGTGAACTGGGCACCCACAATAAGCGTTCATCCAGATAGGATGAATATTGGTCAATCTGAGTCAATAGTTGTTCGTTAGCAAATTTATAATCATCTAAAACCCGTAATTCTTTTAAATAGGTGTTACTTAGTTCAGTTAGTACATCCTTCTGATTATTTAGTAATTTCTGTAATTCTAGACTAATTCCCTCAGTTTCTCCTGGCGAAATATCTGCTGCATAACCGTCTAATCGTATTTGCTGTAACTGCAGATCTAACTCGATTGGTATATTGAGTAATTGCTTTTGTCTCTGCTCAATCTTATACAATGCCAGGCTAATCTGGCTCGTCACATCACTTATATCGAATTGTTCTTGGTACTGCTGTTTATTATCGGCCAGATTATTTCTTTGCTCTCGCAGAACGCGACCTAGAATGGGATTTAAGCCAGCGAGTTTTATTTTTTTCTCAGCGTTTTTAAAATCTTCTTCAATTGCCCTCTTGTAGGCTTCAATCTTATCTATTTCATGATCATATTGATTGATAGTCCGAACGATAGTTTGTAAATTTCGAATCGACTGAATATTATCCTGAATAATTTTCTGGATAACAGCTGGTTTTTCAGCACTTTCTCTTTCCGTTTTCAATAACTCTTCTTCCAGAGTTTCAGCTTTTTCTAACTGTAATTTCTCAGCTAGTGCCGCTTGCTGCTCAACAATGCCCTGCAAATATTTTTTTTGCACTGTTAACTGTTCCTGGCTTAGTTTGTTTAACCGAATTTGTAGCGGGTTACTTTCCGCTTCCAGCTCCAGTTTTTTAAGTTCTGCTAAAAGAGCATTAATTAAAGTATTTAAATTGATTTGATGTGCTTGATATTCATACTTATTCTCTGCAGGAAGACGCGCAATATTAATGTCTGATTTTGCCTGCTTTAAACGCTTGTTTGCAATCAACGTTTCTTCCCTTATTTTTTGAGGTCGAAGCGATAAGTTATTTAATTCTGTTTCAAGTTTACTTAATTTATCGTCAACGGCTCTGAGCTTACTTTTTGTATTAACAATCAATAAATCTAATTCTTCTGCTGAATAATGCCGATCCTGGTTAAACAATTCTCCATATTCTTTGCTTACCGTAGCTTGCGCTTTAGTTCTTAGTTTTTCTGCTGCTGTTTGCAATGTTTCTTGATATGAATTTGAAAGAAATTCAAACCACTTTTGATCGCCTATATTTTCATCTGCTAGTTGATACCAGTTCATCTCTCTAGCTTTACTTTCTGGATCAATTTCCTGCTTGGCAGCAAGTGTTTCCATTTTTTTTTGCAAGTCTTCGCGTGATATTTCAAAAGGCAATGCTTCTCCTGCGACCAGTTCCGCACAGACATTAACACTATGGCTAAACAAACTGAGTGATAGAGCACACATAAATATAAAGTGTTTAATATGCAAAATTATGCCTCATGTTGTTATCGGAATTAAAAAATACCCGATCCACTAAAAAATCGTCAGAATAAGGTACTACGCAAGTGTACCCACGTGAAGTATAATACAATTCCAATCATCGAATAATATACTTTAATGATAGCCTTTATACGTTCTATTTTTCAGTCTCGAGCATTAAGCGATGTCTAAACAGCAAAGCTATGATGTGCTTATTATTGGCAGTGGTGGAGCCGGCCTTAGCCTTGCACTTAAACTAGCTGATCAATACAAAATCGCCGTTTTATCTAAATTTGCCCTGACTGAAGGTAGCACTTTCTATGCTCAAGGCGGTATATCTGCAGTTCTGGACTCTCAGCAAGCCTCAATAGAATCGCATATCCGGGATACTATTATTTCAGGTGCCGGCTTATGCGATCCTGATATAGTTAGACTCACCGTCGAGTATGGCAAAAAAAGTATCGAATTCCTGCACCAACAAGGCATGGCTTTTACTGAACGGCAAAATAAAAAAGGTGAAGCTGAATTACACCTTAATCAGGAAGGTGGGCATTCTGAACGACGAATCGTACATCATGCAGATGCTACAGGAAAAGCGCTATCACTCTCACTGATAGAAAAAGCGCAACAACATCAAAATATCACATTGTTAGAGTTTCACAATGCGATTGATTTAATTACCGCAAACAAACTTGGTTATAAACAACAACGGGTTTTGGGAGCCTATGTTTTAGATACACAAAGCAAACAAGTTAAAACAATTACTGCGAATATTGTTGCCATTGCAACTGGCGGCGCAAATAAAGTGTATTTGTATACGACAAATCCCCAAATATCCTCCGGAGATGGCATTGCTTTAGCCTGGCGTGCAGGCTGTCGAATTGCCAATATGGAGTTCATGCAATTTCATCCTACCTGTTTATATCATCCTGATGGTCATTCATTTTTAATCAGCGAGGCTGTGCGTGGTGAAGGCGGCAAGCTGGTATTGCCTAGTGGTTATGCCTTTATGCATGACTATGACTCACGCGGTGAACTTGCCCCCAGGGATATTGTGGCTCGTGCAATTGATCATGAAATTAAAAAGCGCGGGATTGATTGTGTTTATCTGGATATTAGCCATAAACCTGCGGATTTTATAAAGCAACATTTTCCGTCAATTTTCCAACAGTGCCTTGATCTGAATATTGACATTACAATATCCCCTATCCCGGTTGTACCTGCCGCTCATTACACTTGCGGAGGAGTTATGACTGACAACTATGCGCGAACGGATATTCCCGGCTTATATGCTTTAGGTGAAGTAGCGCATACAGGATTACATGGTGCAAACCGTATGGCAAGTAACTCCTTATTAGAATGTCTGGTATTTGCTGAACGTGCCAAAGAAGATATTCTCCAAAAAGACCTTACACAAACCTTACCTAACATACCTGACTGGGATGAATCAAAAGTTATAGAATCCAAAGAAGACGTCATGATTGCACAGAACTGGGATGAACTGCGTCGTTTTATGTGGAATTATGTAGGCATAGTGCGCACAACACAGCGACTGCAAAGAGCCGCCCGTCGTCTGGAAATCTTAAAAACTGAAATAGCCGAGTACTATCAGCATTACCGTATCAATAGTGATTTATTAGAATTACGTAATCTAGTAATCGTTGCGGATTTAATCATCCAAAGTGCTTTAGCGCGTAAAGAAAGCCGAGGGCTACACTATACGCTGGATTATCCTGAACTGGATAAAACTCAAGATGGCGTAAATACTATCCTTACACCTGAAAAGTGATGAAATATCATGACTAAGGTACTTACAATTGACGTCTCATCTGAAAATAATATTCTGCTATGTATATTTCACGCAATTTTTTATAACTTGAGGTGAAGACAATAAAGTCATATATATTGATAATGTTTATAAAGATCCAAGCAATTCAAACTTCCCGAATTCATATAATAACTGCAACACCTCTTTAAAGGGTTAGATGGTATAGTTTCCGTCGACTAAAACCTGAAACTAAAAAGAGGTGCTCAATGAACACGTTTAACCATCTAACCCAAGAGGAAAGATTTTACATTTATACGCAACTAAAACAAGGCTTTTCTAAGAATCAAATAGCCATCACATTGGGGCGTCATAAATCGACTATTGGACGTGAAATTACGCGTAATACAGGTCAGTGTGGTTATCGTTACAAGCAAGCTGAGAGAATAGCTAAACAACGCCATATTGATAAGCCCAAAAACATCAAGATGACGGCTGAGTTACAACAGATAATAACGCCTTTAATCAAAGAGAAATGGAGTCCTGACTGTATTTCAGGACGCTTAAAACAACAAGGTAAGGACTCCGTCAGTCATGAGACTATTTACCGTTATATTTTAGCTAACAAAGCAGCCGGTGGCGATTTGTATACTTATTTGAGGCATCAAGCCAAACCTTATCGTAAGCGATATGGAAAAAATGATTATCGCGGAACGATACCCAGCCGTGTTGATATTGATGAGCGACCACAAGTGGTTGATGATAAAACGCGTTTAGGTGATTGGGAAGCAGATACTGTTATCGGTAAAGGACATAAAGGCGTATTGGTGACGCTGACTGAACGGGTCTCAAAGCTCAACTTCGCCATCTCAATTGAGCGTAAAGAATCTGAATTAACGAAAGAGGCGATTATCAATGCTCTTGAGCCTTTTAAACGTTGGGTTCACACGATTACCTTTGATAATGGACGTGAGTTTTGTGGGCATGAAGCCATTGCAAAAACACTTGACTGCGGCACTTATTTTGCCAAACCGTATCATTCGTGGCAACGAGGTTTAAATGAAAACCACAATGGCTTATTAAGGCAATACTTCCCTAAAAAAGAACCTTTGGATAAGGTAACTCAAGATGAGGTTGATAGTGCAATTACAGCACTTAATCATCGTCCAAGAAAAGGGTTAAATTACAGAACTCCATGGGAAGTATTTTGCCAAATAACGGGGGTTGATATAAATAAATCACAGGGTGTTGCATTAATTGCTTGAATTCGCGCTTGGTCATTGGCATTTCATAGCGATTAGTTAGTTTTTAAAATAATATTTATCAAAATCCTGATAAAAAGATAAATTAATGATAAATAATATATTTTAGATTATTTATGCCTCTCACAATGACAATTTTATAGTTGCATAATGCTCAGCACTCGATTTACCAAACACTCTTTAGTCACTGAAGTGCATAAAACTATTCAGCCGTATTTGTCTGATCAAAGCTTCAGTATTGATGCGACTATGGGAAATGGTCATGACACTTTATTTTTAGCCAGACATAGTCATAAAGTCTATGCTTTCGATATACAGGAGAGCGCAATCAAGACAACGCGCCAGCGCCTGGAAAATAATCACTGTTTGGATAAAGTTAATTTAATTCATGCAGGCCATGAAGAGATGCTTAAACATGTTCCGGTAAATAAAAATTTCGCTGCCATTATTTTTAATCTAGGCTATTTACCCCATTCAGACAGCGCTGTTATTACTCAGGAAAAAAGTACGATAAGAGCACTCAGTGCTGCAATAAGCCTGCTAAGTACGCATGGCATTATCAGTATTATGGCTTACCCAGGTCATACCGGAGGGCAAACAGAATTACAGGCTATTATCCACTGGTGTCATGACTTACATAACAAAGACTTTGTAATTACCTTCATACGCAGTATGCAAGAAACAACTGATTCTCCAAGATTCTTTACTATCCAGCCCCCTACAAATTAAACAAGACATAAACCGGCTCCTTTATCTTGCATTTTCAATCCAAGTCTTAATTGCCCTTTGTCCTGGTATCTTGTCTGGACTTTTTTCTGGCATAAAGATAGCATGAATTAATTAGGTAGATATTGCTTTTCTAGAAAATATTATTAAACATTCAGACTAACACAACAATGGCCCTATTACTTTTTTCTTTACGACATGTACCTGATGATGAAGCAGCTGATATCCGTGAATTATTGGAGGAAAACCAGATCGATTTCTATGAAACCAATGCCGGCAACTGGGGTATCTCGATGCCTGCCATCTGGTTGCGAGATAAACAACAACATGAATATGCCCGTCAACTGATTGATGAATATCAGCAGGAGCGGTGTAAAGTTATTCAAGCAGAATATGCCAGGTTCAAACAGACAGGTGAAGCCAATACTTTTTTAAAGAACCTGTGGCATTATCCCGCACAAACAATTCTGTTTATCTCAGCAATCATTTTGGTACTTTATGTATCAATCAAGCTGGTGCTGGAATTTGGGTTGTAGATTATTCCTTGTTCTCAGCTGAAACAAAGGAACAAGCATAACAGTTACTTAAAGCACGCAATTTTTTTGGAGCGCAGAGGCAGACGGGCATCTGCACTAAGCAGGCAAGGAACCTACGCTCCTAAGATGAAATTTCACATATTCCTAAACACTATACAAACATATAAAATTATCCTTAGATTACCGAGAAAGAGTCTCGATATCTGCCTCACGCAAGCCTGCTATATACTGCGCCACATGCTACCATTAAATTAAGTCGTGCGTAGTGACTGCTTTAATCTATATAAGCGGAATTGAATCACAGATCCATTTCCGCTTCAGTTCTCAGAACGATTTAAACATTTCCATTTTTACAAGTCATGATCCTTAATAAGGCCAAACCCACTGATCATCTTCAGGTTTGTCAATACCATGTTCATAAGCATAGTTACGACAGTCAATTTGTTGATCACGCAGATGTTCTTTAACGTGAGCACCTGAAATCTGTAAAGATGGAATACGATCGATGGCATCTATTGCCAGGCTGAAACGGTCGGTTTCGTTTTGAATAGCCAATTCCAGAGGGGTATTGATACTGCCTTTTTCCTTGTAGCCGCGCACATGCAAATTCTTATGGTTATTGCGACGATAAGCCAGCCTATGAATTAGCCAAGGGTAACCATGAAAATTAAAGATGACCAGTTTATCAGTAGTGAACAAGCTATCAAAATCACGATCCGAAAGCCCATGTGGGTGCTCACTGCTGGGTACTAATTTGTATAGATCCACGACATTGATAAAGCGAATTTTGATTTGCGGAAAGTTCTCACGCAATAAGACAACCGCGGCTAAGGCCTCCTTGGTTGGAATATCTCCCGCACTGGCCATCACTAAATCTGGTTCAAAACCGCTATCGTTACTCGCCCACTCCCAAATACTAATACCTTTGGTGCAGTGCTTAATGGCTGCATCCATATCCAGGTATTGCAGATGTTTCTGTTTATCGGAAACAATCACATTTATATAGTTGGTGCTTTGCAGGCAATGATCTGCAACAGAAAGCAGACAGTTCACATCCGGTGGCAGATAGATACGGGTAACGGATGGGCTCTTGTTGACAACCAGATCAATAAATCCCGGATCCTGATGGGTAAATCCATTGTGATCCTGCCGCCAAACGGTAGAAGTAATCAGCAGGTTGAGCGATGAGATTGCCGCGCGCCAAGGTACATCCTTGGACATGGCGAGCCATTTTGCGTGCTGGTTAAACATGGAATCAATCACATGTACAAATGCTTCGTAGGTAGAGAAGAAACCATGCCGTCCGGTCAGTAAATAACCTTCCAACCAGCCTTCCAACGTATGCTCAGAAAGCATTTCCATTACTCGGCCATCTGGCGATAGTTCGCCGCCGTCAGCATCTTTCGGTAGATAATCCGCTAACCAAGTTTTTTTGCTTGCAGCATAAATGTCGTCCAGCTTGTTGGAGCTATTTTCATCGGGGCCAAAGACACGAAAATTACTCATGTTTTCGCTCATGATATCGCGCAGGAATTTGCCTAGCGGTCGCGTGTTTTCCGCAGTGATTTTACCAGGATTTTCTAGGACCAGCGTGTAATTCCTAAAATCCGGCATACGTAATGCTTTGCGCAACAAGCCACCATTAGCATGCGGATTCGTGCTCATGCGCTGTGTACCTTTAGGCGCCAGCGCCTTAAGCTCGGGGATTAATCTACCGTTGCCATCAAATAATTCTTCGGGGTTGTAACTGCGCAGCCAATCTTCCAGTTGTTGCAGATGCGCTGGGTTTTCTTTTACACCTGCAAGAGGCACCTGATGTGCACGCCAAAATGCCTCCACCTTGTGACCATCGACTTCCTTGGGACCTGTCCAGCCTTTAGGGCTGCGTAAGATGATCATTGGCCAGAGAGGACGTGCTGGAATACCTGTGCGGCGTGCATCTTCCTGAATGCGTCGAATTTCCAACACACAAGTTTCCAAAACACTTGCCATCAATTGATGCATTGTTTCAGGGTCACAGCCTTCCACGAAATAGGGTGTATAACCGTAACCTTGGAACAGACTTTCCAGTTCCTGGTGAGAAATCCGCGACAATATTGTCGGATTATTGATTTTATAACCATTCAAGTGCAATATCGGCAATACCGCGCCATCACGTATAGGATTGAGGAATTTATTAGAATGCCAGGAAGTCGCCAAAGGCCCTGTTTCCGACTCACCATCACCTACCATGACCGTTACAATCAAATCAGGATTATCATAAGCCGCACCGTAAGCATGAGAGATACTATAACCTAGCTCACCGCCTTCATGAATGGAGCCTGGTGTTTCAGGTGTGCAGTGGCTACCGATACCCCCAGGGAAAGAAAACTCCTTGAAAAACTGCAATAACCCCTCTTCATCTTCGCCTTTATTGGGATAAATTTCCGAATAGCTCCCTTCAAGATAAGCCGGAGCCAATACCCCTGGTGCGCCGTGGCCTGGTCCCGCCATAAAAATAGCATCAAGCGCATACTTGTTAATAAGCCGGTTCATATGGATATAGGTAAAGCTCAGGCCAGGACTTGATCCCCAGTGCCCAAGAAGCCTATTTTTAATATGCTCAGGCTTTAAAGGCTCCTTTAAAAGAGGATTCTCACGCAGATATATCATACCAGCGGCGAGGTAATTACAAGCTTCCCAATAAGCATTAATTCTGTGCAACTCAGCTTCATTTAAAGGCGTGCCAGGAGATGAGTTTGTTGAACTATTTGATTCAGTCATAGGTATGCCTTTTTAAAGTGGTTGAAAAAGATAAATTATAGCCAATAGTCAGGAACAAGATAAATACAGTTTATTATAGGAAATTATCTATCGAGATTATGACAATTGTATTAATCAGACTGATGCTGCTCAACATAGGTCGTAAAAATCCAGACCTTAGAACGTCACTTTTTAGGCAGTAACAGAGTTTAAAATAGCTCGCAAAATGCCATAGTTATATTAGATTGTAATAAAACTATAATATTTAATCAATAGAATATCATGTGCTATAAATCGCATGTCACTGATCATTTTAGAAGTTACGCATTGACGACAGGTTGAAATTCTGGGTTTAAATGGCTTATATTTGGCATAAACGACTCAATAAATGAAGCCATGATGTCTTTGAATAAATTTCGTTGCACACTATAGCAATTACTAATTTTCTCCGCGAAGTTCAATTTGCCAATGCCAATCATGTTGTTCGGTAAAATCCCTACTGTCAAAGGACTTGGTTTGCTCGTCATTAGTTAGTGCATGGATACAAGTATAACAGCAGTATCGCTTGCCAAGAGGTGAGCATCAAATAACTTAGGCAAACATTTTTTTGGAACGCAGACTCTCGGCCTGAATTGAGCAGACAAACCGCCTCAAATCTTGATATTTTGTTTTTTATACATATTTCTAAACGTTAAACAAACGCCTAAAATTTTCATTAGACTGCCGGGTAATAATGTCCAGACTGGTTTCACGTAAATCCGCCAAATATTGTGCAACATGTTGCACATAAATAGGATAGTTGGATTTGCCGCGAAATGGAACCGGGGCGAGATAAGGTGAGTCGGTCTCTATTAGATAACGATCAGCAGGGACTTTTTTAGCCACTTCCTGAATTGCTTTAGCATTTTTAAAAGTCACAATTCCGGAAAATGAAATATAAAAATTCAAGTCCATTGCTTGCCGGGCAAAATCCCAATCCTCGGTAAAGCAATGAATGACACCTCCAACTTCATCAGCACCCTGCTCTTTTAGTAAGCGTAAAGTATCTTTAGCTGCATCGCGGGTATGGATAATAAGCGGCTTTCTGGTCGCTTTGGATGCAGCTATATGATTTTTAAACCGCTCATGCTGCCAGGTCAAATCCCCTTCACTACGAAAATAATCCAGTCCCGTTTCGCCAATAGCTACCACACGCTTATTTTCTGCCAAGGCGATTAATTCATCAGTACTGGGGTCCTGCCCTTCATCTACATTAGGATGTACACCTACTGATAAAGAAATATTCTGATAAGGCTTTACCAGATCACTCATTGCGGGATAAGCCTCAAGATCAATGCTAATACATAGCATATGTTCAATTTTATTTTTTACTGTTGCCTGCATAAAACAGGAAAAATCATTCTCATAAGGGGTTAAATCGAGTTTATCCAGATGACAGTGTGAATCTATTAACATGTTTATAAGAATCTCTTGGTAACATTAATTATAAAGTTTTTTACTTGGTGCGCTAAGCCTGGCACCAAGTATAATATGGCTATGTATTACTATAAATGCTTAATCTAACATGAAAAACGCTCTGATCCCAATATTAGGTTTTGCTGCACCAAGCGGTACGGGGAAAACCACCTTATTAACCCAGCTGATTCCTCGGCTAAAGCAACATAATATGCGTGTCGGTTTGATAAAACACAGCCATCATAATTTTCAAATTGATAAACCCGGTAAAGATAGTTTTCGCCTGCGTGAAGCGGGCGCTACTCCCGTTATGCTGGTCTCTAGTCATAGAAGTGCGCTTATTACCGAGTTTGCTACACCAACAGAACCCAGTCTGGATGATCAACTTAAGTATTTTGACCAATCCTGTCTGGACTTAATTCTGGTTGAAGGCTTTAAGAAAGAACACTTCCCTAAAATCGAATTACATCGCCCCAGCCTTGAACAACCGGTGTTTTATCCTGATGACGCCTCTATCGTAGCCATTGCTTCAGATCAGGCGATAGATTTAGAAAGAGAAATTGTCAGTCTGGACCTAAATAATATTCCACAAATAGCAGATTTCATCCTGCATACTTTTTTAAACAAATCATGACGGATTTATGTCATTCAAATTCTTTAATTAGTCTTAGTCAGGCTTTAGAAAACATTTCTAATACACTTTCGCCTGTTAAAGGTGAAGAAGTCGTTAATTTACATACCGCACTAGGCAGAGTATTAATTGAGAACTGCAGCGCTCCTTTTGACCTGCCCGCTTTTCCAAATTCTTCTATGGATGGCTATGCGTTTACTAGTGCAGATATCCAGAAATCAGCATTTGAGTTGATTCAGGCTGGTATATCATGGGCTGGCCGACCTTTTGACGGAATACTTGCTCGCGGTCAATGTGTGCGAATTTTCACCGGGGCAGTTGTACCTGCTGGTGCTGATAGTGTGATTATGCAGGAACTGGTAGAGGCAATAGATTCTACTATCCGTTTCCCTGCTAACACTCAGGCACGTCAGAATATTCGTTTCGTTGGTGAAGATGTTAAACAGCACGAATGTTTATTGCTGGCGGCAAAACAATTAACTGCGATCGATTTAGGCTTGCTTGCCTCTGCCGGTATTTATGAAGTGCGTGTTAAACGTAAAATACGCATTGCTTATTTTTCTACTGGAGATGAATTGCGCCCTGTTGGGAGTCGTTTAGCCGAAGGTCAGATTTACGATAGTAATCGTTATACATTAGCCGCTTTACTCGAAAACCCTTGCCATCAAGTCAATGATCTCGGAGTTATCGCGGATAATAAAGCACAGATCCGCTTAAGCCTGTTGCAGGCAGCACAAAGCCATGACGTGATAATCACTACAGGCGGAGCATCTGTTGGGGATGCCGATTTTATTAAGGAGATTTTAGATGAAATCGGGCGAGTAGATTTCTGGAAGCTCGCCATAAAGCCTGGGAAACCTCTTGCTTTTGGGCGTATTCAGGATTGTTATTTCTTCGGTCTGCCCGGTAATCCCATATCGGTCATAGCCACTTATCAACAAATTGTAACGCCTGCGCTGCGTCAATTAACGGCTTTAACTCATAAGGTCATTCACCTCAAAGCCGTTTGTAAAAGTCCTTTATATAAAAAACCTGGCAGACAGGAGTTTCAACGCGGCGTATTAAGCCAGAATAACTCAGGTGAATTTGAAGTTATCTCTGCAGGTAAACAAGGTTCAAATATATTAAGTGTCGGTAGTCGCGCTAATTGTTATATTATCCTGACAAGTGAACAGGGAAATGTAGACCCTGGCAAACTCGTTCTGGTAGAGCCTTTCAATTTATTTTTATAAACAAGGAGCATTCAAACATGTTAGAACTCCATCAAAAAGCACCTGATTTTGCACTTTATGACGCGCATGAAAAATTGTATCAATTGTCAGATTATCGGAATCACTGGCTGGTTATTTATTTTTACCCGAAAGACAATACCCCTGGTTGTACAAAAGAAGCCTGTGCAATCCGTGATGATAGTGAAGCATTTGCTAACATGAACACCAAGGTCATAGGTATCAGTACTGATAACAGCAAAAGTCATCTTGGTTTCAGCACAAAGCACTCTTTACCTTTTACACTGCTTGCCGATCCTGAAGGCAAGGTCTGTGCTGCTTATGATGCTTTATTTAAACTAGGTCCGATTAAATTCTGTAAACGGCATAGTTTTATTATTGATCCAGACGGGAACATTGTGAAAATATATCGTACAGTTTCACCCAGTTTGCATAGTCAGGAGCTGTTAAAGGATTTACAAGATTTACAAAAATAGACAATTAACTATTCTGAGACTATCCTCAGGAGAATAAGCATTAATATTTTATCGGGTTACATTTTTTAATGCTACGCAATAAAAAATGTAACCCTTCCGAAGGTTTTATTTCTTTACAATAGTTGCCCAGGCGGATAACCAGGCATCGCCTTCATAATAATCAGCTTTCTTTTTTAAATTACCGGTTAACACTTGTTTTAAGGTATTTTCAATAATACCAAAAAAATGACAATAAGCACGTTGCCCATCAATCGCTTTAATCTCGCCTTCCTTAATTCCATTCTGTAAAATTTTAATAATTTTTACAAAAGGGGGCGTTTCCATTATGGGTTTCTCTTCAGGTAAAAATTCACTGATATTTAGCACTAATAGAAACTGCATCACTTCTGGTGCTTCATCAGTTAAACGGAACCATAAATCGACAATTTCTCTAAGCTGTTCTGACGACTTTCGGTTGCGTCTGCGTATATCATCAATCGAAACATTTAACCTATCGATAATCCATAGATATAAGGCCTGGGCAATTTCCTGTTTATTTTTAAAATGCTTATATATCCCGGCACTTGTTTTAACCCCGGAAAGCTCAGCAATTTCAGTTAATGATGTATTAAAATAGCCCTTTTCTGCAAATAATTTCAAAGCCGCAACTAAAATATCATTATGCAGTTCTTCTTTGTCTTTTTGTATTTCCTGATCCATGTTGTTTTTTTTAGATTTATTCCAGTCTATTATTATTGATCAATTTGTCATGGAGCTATAGGCGACTTTTAAATAACTCATCATTGACCAAAGAGTTAAAATTGCCGCTATATACAACATGACCAAACCGAATAATTGCATCGATACGCCCACAAATTCTTCACTATACAACAAACAACCAATGGCAATCATTTGCGCTGTTGTTTTCCATTTTCCTATTTGTGAAACTTTTACTGTCGCGTGCTGGCCAATTTGAGCCATCCACTCGCGTAATGATGAAATCGTAATCTCTCTACCAATAATAACCGCAGCAGGTAGTGTCATCCAGATACTGGACTCTGCCTGAACTAATAAAACTAAAACAAAGGCTACCATAATCTTGTCAGCGACAGGATCTAAAAAAGCACCAAACTTGGTTTCCACTTGCATTTTTCTTGCTAAATAGCCATCTAACCAATCAGTAATCCCAGCTACTATAAAAATAAACGTCGTAGCAATATTAGAGTATTCCCAGGGTAGATAGAAAAAAATGGCTAATATGGGAATTAACGCAATACGTGTTAGAGTTAGTAAAGTGGGTATATTTAAGTTAATCATCTTGATGATGGAATGTATCGTATATTCGTTGCGCTAGTTGTCGGCTAATTCCATCTATACTGCAAAATGCATCAACACCTGCTCTTGAAATTGCTTGCATACCGCCAAACTGCTTTAATAAAATCTGTCGCCTTTTAGGACCTAGTCCTGCAATGGTTTCTAAAATTGATTCTTTTTTTGCTTTTCCCCTGCGAGCTCTATGTCCTGTAATAGCAAATCTGTGCGCCTCATCTCTGATATGCTGAATCAGCAGTAAACCGCTTGCCCCAGGTGTCACATCAATCGGCTGCTCCTGACCAGGTAAAATCATTTTTTCCATACCAGCTTTCCTATCAGGACCTTTAGAAACACCGACTATCATAACACTATTTACCTGTAATTCCGCTAATGCCTTTTCAGCTTCATTCACCTGGCCTTTGCCACCATCAATAAATAATATATCTGGTGCTTCATGTTCGCCCTTAACCAGGCGTTTAAAGCGCCTGGATACTGCTTGATAAATTGCGGCATAATCATCGCCGGGGGTAATTCCGGCAATATTAAAGCGACGGTAAGCCGATTTTACCGGGCCTTCTCGATCAAATACCACGCAAGATGCAACCGTATACTCGCCCCGAGTATGACTAATATCAAAGCACTCCAATCGTTTAGGCATTTCCTGACAACCCAGTTCCTCTTGTAAACTTAAAAATCGTGCGTAAAGGCCTTGTTTATCTGCTAACTTAGTGAGTAATGCATTGTCTACATTTGCACAGGCCATTTGCAACCATTTGGCGCGATCACCACGCACATTAGTTGAAATTGCCACTGCATGCCCCGCATGATCAGTTAATACTTCGACTAATAATCCCTTTTCTTCAGGCGTATGACTGACAATGAGTTCATATGGAACATTTTTATCTAAATAATATTGCGCAATGAATGCTTGCAAAATATTTTCCGGAGTATATTCATCTCTAATTTCAGGAAAGAAAGTTTTATTGCCCAAATTCTGTCCATTACGAATAAAAAAAATTTGCACACAGGCAATACCTGCCTTCGTTGCACAGGCAACGATGTCAACTTCACCACGTTCTCCATGCACATAGTTTTTCTCTAAAATGGTACGTAATTGACTAATCTGGTCCCTGACTTGTGCTGCCTGTTCAAATTCTAGATCGGTAGCCAGCTGGTCCATATCATGTATTAACTTATCAATCAATAAGCTGCCCTTACCTGCCAGAAATAGCTTGGTATTATTGACATCCTCGGCATATTTTTCCTGACTAATCAAACCTACACAAGGTGCCGTACATCGTTCTATCTGATGCTGTAAACAAGGTCTGGAACGGTTTTTATAATACGAGTCTTCACACTGACGTACGGGAAATATTTTTTGTAATTGCTTTAAGGTTTCTCTTACCGCTCCTGCACTAGGGTAAGGACCATAATAATTACCTCTTTTCTTTTTTGCTCCGCGATGTGAACTAATTTGCGGGAATTGTTGTTCAGAAGAGATGTAAATAAAAGGATAGGATTTATCGTCTCTTAAACAGATGTTATATCGCGGTTTATGTTTTTTAATCAGCTGGCTTTCTAGTAATAGTGCCTCGCCTTCCGTGTGCGTTACGGTGACTTCTATACGTTTTATTTTTGCAACCATTACCTGTTGCTTTGGGGATGCAGCACCTTTTCTAAAGTAACTAGAGACCCTGTTTTTTAAATTTTTAGCTTTGCCTATATAAACAATAGTGTCTTTATCATTGAGCATTTTATAAATGCCTGGCAAACGTGTCAGGTTTTTCAGGAAATCTTCTATATCAAATGCCTGTTGACTATTTGCTGTTTTATCAACTTCTGTCATGTAAAGAAACTCATTAACTTTAATAGAGATTTGTCGTAAGTGGTAAACACGGCTATAAGTCACTCCATTGAATAACGACATTACACGTAACAGTAAGCGTAGTCACTGATGCCACTTCAATTTGTAATGAAAATATGGCCCCCTCTCACCGTGCCGTTGACCTATGCACCATATTAATTACGTAAAAAAGGTATCTGACATAAATACCAGCCTAATTGAACTTAATATCGCAAAAAAATATTTCATTTTTATAGAATAAAAAAAGCTAATGCTTAGATTTAGTCAGCTATGTAACGATAATCCAAGTTGCGATTAATAAACACATCTACTAGAAATTTTGCCCTTGATCATATAGTTAGTGAGAATTTCTGTATTAATATCAAGGGTAAGCAGTCTTTTTCATAGTAGAGGCTATCAAACTATAAGCTGTCACCCAGGCATCTTCTACTTCATCGGTAAAATAATCACCCAGATTCTGTTCTAAAACCCATAATAAAGCCGCTCCGACCGTTTCATAATGAGCCGCCTGCACACCATATATAATATGTCGATTACCCATCGCCTGAAGCATAGCTTCAACAGCTTGAAAATCGTCTATAGAGTTGACTACGACATTTAAGGTGGTCATTAGTTTTTCACCTTGAAAATCTAACTTGCCACGAAATAACGATTTAACTTTAGGGTCTAATTCAAACAAGCGTATATAAAATAATTCAGCGAATTTTTCTTTAACAGGCATAATTCGTCGCCAGGAATTTCGAATATATTTTATCTGTTCAGGTGTCAGAGGATATGGCTCTTCCTCTATATATTGTTGTGCGTATCTTGCTTGATTTTTTTTATTTTGAATGAGTAACAAGTACGCTAATAAAATTACCATAAATAAAACACCATACATCATAAGAAAATCCTCATTATTTGCCTGCTTCCCACGTCCAGTTCTGTAAAGCAGTGCTATACGTGACATAAGGTGTCACACACCGTATTCCTGCACTGGACATGGGAACAAACAATAGTATAAAACTAATTACTAAACCCAGGTATCACGTAAAGTAACAGTACGATTAAACACTAGCTTGCCAGCCAAACTATCCTCAGTATCCAGACAGAAATAGCCTACCCGTTCAAATTGAAAACGACTGCCTAATTCAGCTCCCGCAAGACTGGCTTCAACTTTAGCCGCCGCTATAACTTGCAGCGAGTCAGGATTTAAAGCATCACAAAAATTGTCTTCTGCACCCGGATTTGGCACTTTAAATAGCCTGTCATATAAACGCACTTCAGCATTCAGCGCATGAGCAGCGGATACCCAATGAATCACACCCTTTACTTTTCGTCCTTCTGGATTTTTACCTAAAGTGTTTGCATCATAAGTACAACGCAGTTCAACAACTTTGCCCTCGGCATTTTTTATCACCTCATGACATTTAATCACATAAGCGCCACGTAAACGTACCTCGCCACCTGCTATCAGGCGTTTGTACTTAGGAGGTGGCACATCGGCAAAGTCATCCTGATCAATATAAACTTCTTTTGCAAATGGAACTATCCGCTTACCCATTGCTTCAATTTGTGGATGATTACTCGCTTCTAAGTGTTCGACTAGATCATCAGGATAATTTTCAATCACCACTTTTAGTGGGTCTAAAACTGCCATTACCCTGGCGGAAGTATTATTTAAATCTTCACGAATACAGTTTTCCAGAACCCCCATTTCAATCGACGAATCTTTTTTAGTGACGCCAATGCGTTCACAAAAATCACGAATAGCAGACGGGGTAAATCCCGCACGTCTCAAGCCTGCAATTGTTGGCATACGAGGATCATCCCATCCACTCACATGCCCATCAACTACCAGTTGATTTAATTTACGCTTACTGACTATTGTGTATTTCAGTTCTAAACGTGCAAATTCAATTTGCCGTGGATGACAATCAATCGTTATATTATCCAGCACCCAGTCATACAACGGGCGATGATCGGCAAATTCAAGCGTACATAAAGAATGCGTAATACCTTCAATGGCATCTGAAATACAGTGCGTATAATCATACATCGGATAAATACACCACTCATCACCTGTGCGCTGGTGATGTACACGACGGATCCGATATAAAGCAGGATCACGCATATTGATATTAGACGATGCCATATCAATTTTGGCACGTAATAAATATTGACCATCGGCAAATTCACCCGCACGCATACGGGCAAATAAATCCAGATTTTCTTCTATACTGCGATTGCGATCAGGACTTTCTTTACCCGGTTTAGTCAGAGTGCCCCGATATTCCCGAATCTGATCAGCATTTAAACTGTCAACATATGCCAGACCTTTTTCTATCAGCTCTACAGCATAATTATATAAAGCTTCAAAGTAGTCAGAAGAGTGCCTTAACTCTGCCCATTCAAACCCCAGCCAGTGCACATCTTTTTCGATTGCACGCACATATTCAATGCTTTCTTTTTCAGGATTGGTATCATCAAAACGTAAGTTACATAAGCCATTATTTTCAGCTGCAACACCAAAATTCAAGCAGATTGATTTAGCATGGCCTATATGTAAAAAACCATTGGGTTCAGGAGGGAAACGAGTTATAACTTCCCTATGTTTGTTTTCAGCCAGGTCTTTTGAGATTATTTGACGTATAAAATTTGTAGCAGGAATGCTTTCAGGTGTTGACATTGAGTATATGGATCAATTGTTAGTTAAAGCACATTGACTATAACAATGCGCATGATAAAGGGTGATTTTATCTTGTAATCTGGAGCATTAAGATACCATAATATATTGCGATAGCAACTATAATCACCCTATTCTATCAAGCAAATTAAATGACTATTATGCAAGCGCCTAAAACCAGAAAAATCAAGGTGAATTACAATACCGGTGAGCATTTGTCACCCTGGCGTGAATCACTCAACGACATTATTTTTGGCGCCGAAACTCAGACAGGGAAGTTTTTCGATATCGTGCTGATCATCGCCATTGCTATTAGCGTGTTATCGGTTATGCTCAGTAGCGTAGACGCAATTCACAAGGAATACAGCAAGATATTTTTTTATACCGAATGGACTTTTACCATTTTATTTAGCGTTGAATATATCTTACGTTTAATCTCGGTACGTCAACCTAAACTCTATGTACGCAGTTTTTTCGGGATTATTGATTTACTGTCCATCTTACCTACTTATATAGGTCTGCTGCTACCCGGCATAAAATACATGCTGATTATTCGCATACTGCGCTTATTAAGAATTTTTCGTATTTTTAAGCTGGCCGAATATGTTGAAGAAGCTGAAACCCTGATGACTGCATTAAAAAACAGCAGTCAAAAAATTCTGGTGTTTTTGTATACTGTTTTAACTCTTTCCATTATATTCGGCTCTTTGCTTTATGTGGTTGAAGGCAGTGATTCAGGCTTTACCAGTATCCCAAAATCTGTGTATTGGGCGATCGTTACCCTAACTACCGTGGGCTATGGCGATATTGCTCCACAAACGCCATTAGGCCAGATTATTGCTGCTATTATCATGATTATGGGTTATGGCATTATCGCAGTACCTACCGGGATTTATAGTGCTGAACTCATCAAGTCTTATTATCCAGCGAAAATCTCGAATGACGCTTGCCCTAATTGCGGAAAAATTGGCCATGATACTGATGCAGACTTTTGTAAGTATTGCGGCGGGAGTTTAGCTGAAGTTAATGAATGAAACATCACACAAGCTAATCTGCCATACACATCTAGGCAATTGTTACTCTGGAGAGTAGATTTTTGCCTGCCCGAGTAACAAGCTGCAGACAGGATAAAACCAACTCCCCCAATGCTATGTGTGATTAATGCCACCCGCCATACTGCGTGGTCGGATCACCACGAAAACCGGTAGAGGTTTTATTTGCATCAGGCACACCCACAGTGCTATCAGCTGCCAAAACCATATTCGCACGAGTATAGCCACCTAACTCCTTAGCTCGATTAGCAATTTTAGTTGTTAACGGACTAATATCATATCTGGATACTGCCGTTGAAATAACCACCGCTTTTAACTTTTCGGAGCTACCTTTAGGATTAACTGTGATCACAATCGGCAAGGTCGTTCCAGCTGGAATTTCAACGCTATAATTTTTACTATTGTCCAGGCTGGCAGTAGCAACCACACGGCCAGTCTCATCCACTACGTTAATATCACCTTCCCGAACGGGTCCTTTTTCATCTAAAACAGTGCCTTTCAGTACCTTAGCTTGTTTATATTTTTGCACTGAAACCTTAATAGCTGGTGATTTTTTTTGCTGATCACCGCAAGCACTTAAAAGCAGACTCGTCATTGATGTGATAAATACCGCTTTGATCATTTTATTTTTATTATAAACATGCATGAGCAACTTCCTCTCTATTAATTAGTATTCGAACTTGACTTGAGCATGAACACACCCGCCCCTTATAAAAGTTGTATCATTATATCGCAATGTACTCATTATTTTATTGCTTGCTTAATGTCTTCCACTCGGCGTCACTATGGGCTATTTGAATTAATTTATTTCCGCCTGTAAATCTTTCTTTTTTTTAAAAAAATTTTATTTTACCTTAATTTAAACCTGGTTACCTGAACAAATGATCTGCCCCTAATTTTAGATGTTAACATTCAATCGTTTCCACCCAAAGCTAGTACAGTGTGAATTTATAGCCCTATATCTTGAATTCTAGATACCATAGATGTATTAGCATTTATTTATTTAATAATGCTTCTGGCATTGAAAGCTTAATCAAATTAAAATGATGAAGATATATTATGAACTAAGTGTGATTTTTCTAAATTCACGCTTTTTAACCTCTCATTTTGAACTTAACCTCTATTGATGACAAATCATAAACTGACCCACCTGAAAGAACTGGAAGCTGAAAGTATCCATATTATTCGTGAAGTTGCAGCAGAATTTGACCGTCCGGTAATGCTTTACTCTGTGGGTAAAGATTCAGCGGTAATGTTGCATTTAACACGTAAAGCCTTTTATCCAGGAAAACCACCTTTTCCATTGATGCATGTTGATACCACATGGAAATTCAAGGAAATGATTGAGTTTCGTGATAAATATATCAAAGAACTCGGTTGGGATTTAATAGTTTATTCAAATCAAGATGGTATCAATCAAGGTATCGGACCGTTCACCCATGGCAGCAAAAAACACACTGACGTGATGAAAACCGAAGGTTTAAAACAGGCACTGAATAAGTATAAATTTGATGCTGCTTTTGGTGGTGCGCGACGAGATGAGGAAAAATCTCGTGCCAAAGAACGTGTTTATTCATTTCGCGATAAAAATCATGGATGGGACCCTAAAAATCAACGTCCTGAGTTATGGAACATCTATAACGGCAAAATTGACCAAGGCGAAAGTATTCGTGTTTTCCCTATTTCTAACTGGACAGAGCTGGATGTATGGCAATACATACACCTGGAAAATATCCCGATTGTTCCGCTTTACTTTGCTAAAAAACGTCCCGTTGTTGATAAAGATGGCATGTTAATAATGGTCGATGACGATCGCATGCCAATCGGCCCTGATGATAAAATTGAAATGAAAATGGTACGTTTCCGTACTTTAGGTTGCTACCCGTTAACAGGCGCGGTGGAATCAACTGCCACTACGCTACCAGAAATTATTCAAGAAATGTTATTAACCACCACGTCTGAACGTCAGGGTCGATTAATTGACCATGACTCAGCAGGCTCAATGGAGCAGAAAAAGCGTGAAGGCTATTTTTAATAAATTTCTCTTTTCGATTTTTGCTTAATCTCATTTCAGGAAATAAACACCATGTCTCACCAATCTGACTTAATTAGTACCGATATAGACGCTTATCTGGCGCAACACGAACGCAAAGAATTATTACGTTTTTTAACCTGTGGTAATGTCGATGACGGCAAAAGTACGCTGATCGGTCGCTTGTTATACGATTCAAAAATGATCTATGAAGATCAATTAGCAGCCGTGCAGTCTGACAGTGTTAAATCAGGCACTACGGGGGCAGGAAAAATAGATTTAGCACTATTGGTTGATGGTTTACAGGCAGAGCGTGAGCAAGGTATTACTATTGATGTTGCGTATCGTTACTTCTCTACCACAACGCGTAAATTTATTATAGCGGACACCCCGGGGCACGAGCAATATACGCGTAATATGGCAACCGGCGCATCCACGTGTGATCTTGCCGTTATTTTAATCGATGCGCGTTATGGCGTACAAACGCAAACCAGACGTCACAGCTTTATTGCTTCATTATTGGGTCTTAAACATATCATTGTCGCTATCAACAAGATGGACTTAATGGACTATAGTGAAGAAGTCTATGAAAAAATAAAGGCTGATTATTTAGACTTTATTAAGGAACTGGATGGTTTAGATGATATCTACGTTATCCCACTGTCTGCTTTAGACGGTGATAATGTGGTCAATAAAAGTACAAATATGCCCTGGTATACAGGTAAATCCATGATGGAAACTCTTGAAACAGTGGAAATTTCAGAAGATGGCAACTTTCAAGACCCGCGTTTTCCAGTGCAATATGTTAACCGCCCTAACCTCGACTTCCGTGGTTTTTGCGGCACAGTTGCCTCAGGCGTTTTCCATAAAGGCGATGCAGTAACAGCCTTACCATCAGGAAAAACCAGTACCATCAAGTCTATAGTAACTTTTGATGGCGAGCTTAAAGAAGCTTTTCCGCCTATGGCTGTGACCTTAACACTCAACGATGAAATTGATATTAGCCGTGGCGATACTATTGTCAGTAGTGATAATCTTCCAAGCGTAGCTGATAAATTTGATGCCAGTATCGTCTGGATGACTGAAAATCCACTGATTCCAGGCAAGCAATATATTATTAAATTAGCCACTCGCAGTGTTTCAGGGTCAATTGCCAATATTCAGCATCGTATCGATGTTAACACCTTAGAACACCACGATGCCAAAGAGTTAAAACTGAATGAAATAGGTGTCTGCACTGTTTCGGTCAATGCACCTGTAGTCTTTGATGCCTATAAACGAAGCAAAGGCACCGGTGCCTTTATTATCATTGACCGCCTGACTAATGTCACAGTGGGTGCCGGAATGATTTCCGGTCAAAGCATGAATGCTGAATTAAGCCATGTCAGTGCCGAAGAACGAGCCGCACGCTTTGGACAAAAAGCAGTTGCAATTGCTTTGACAGGCACAGATAGCGAACAAATAGCTTATCAATTAGAAAGAAAATTATTTGACAATGGTCATGCAGCGACTGTTTTAGCTGCAGACTTAGTCCAAATTGATGCCGCGATTTCAGTAATTAAACAGGCTGGCTTGATTTGCCTGTGTACTATCGATGCAAGCTGCGATCTCAGTTTTGACACTGATAAGATCACTCTTGACCAGATTCATTTAGCTCTAAAAAAGCAAAATATCATTCTATAATAATTTTTTTTAATATATTGAGCCGAGCTGTACAAAGCTCATTTTATAGAACTTTATCAATAAATAAGGAACAATTAAATGTCAAAAAAAATCACTAAGGCCGTATTTCCGGTCGCTGGAATGGGAACCCGTTTTCTACCTGCCACCAAAGCTAGTCCCAAAGAAATGCTGCCTATAGTCGATAAACCGTTGATACAATATGCGGTAGAAGAAGCTGTTGCAGCTGGCATAGACACAATGATTTTTGTTACCGGTCGTAACAAACGCGCAATCCCGGATCATTTTGATAAATCTTACGAACTAGAAAACGAATTAGCTGCAAAAGGCAAAACTAAGGAATTGGAAATGATACAAAATATCATTCCACCACATGTTTCCTGTGTTTTTATACGTCAATCTCAAGCATTAGGCCTTGGGCATGCTGTTTTGTGTGCAAAACCTATTGTCGGCAATGAACCTTTTGCAGTTATTTTAGCTGATGATTTAGTCGAAGATGCTGAGCGTGGTTGTATGGCACAAATGACACAATTATTTGCTCAACAATCCTGCTCTATCCTAGGTGTTGAAAGAGTTGATCCGAGAGAAACAGATAAGTACGGTATCGTACAAATAGAAAGCAATGACACTTCTGCAAGTAAAGTGACCTCTATTATTGAAAAACCGAAGCCTGATGCCGCACCGACAAATCTGGCGGTTATTGGACGCTATATATTAACCCCCGCTATTTTTGATAAAATTGAAAAAACAGATAAAGGCGCTGGCGGTGAAATTCAGCTCACCGATGCTATTTCTGAGTTGCTGAAAGACGAAAAAGTATTGGCTTATGAATTTGAAGGTACTCGATATGACTGTGGTTCTAAATTAGGTTTTTTAATTGCAACCGTAGAACATGGTTTGCTACATAAAGATTTAAAAGATGATTTTCTTGCTTACCTAAAGTTACTTGCAAAAAAACATAACAAATAAACTTGTGTATGCTTTTTCTTTGTCTCTGGGGAAAAGCGTTTTATACTTCCCCATTTATTATATTCGCTGATGGATACAATTAGCATACGTGGTGCTAGAACGCATAATCTTAAAAATATCGACCTTGATTTACCTAGAGACACATTGATTGTTATTACCGGTTTATCCGGTTCAGGCAAATCATCACTCGCTTTCGATACCATTTATGCTGAAGGACAACGCCGATATGTAGAATCCTTGTCGGCTTATGCCCGCCAATTCCTTTCCATAATGGAAAAGCCTGATGTCGATCATATCGAAGGCTTATCTCCTGCTATCTCCATAGAGCAGAAATCCACATCACATAATCCTCGTTCCACAGTAGGAACCATCACCGAAATCTATGATTATTTAAGGCTTTTATATGCTCGGGCCGGCACACCCTGTTGTCCTGAACACGGGCTGTCGCTTGCAGCACAAACTATTAGCCAGATGGTTGATCATGTACTGGAACAACCTGAAGGTGAACGTTGGATGCTCTTGGCACCTGTGGTAAATGATCGCAAAGGGGAGCATATTCAATTACTGGAAGACTTGCAGGCACAGGGCTTTATTCGTGCGCGTATTGATGGAGTGGCTTATGAACTTGATGAGTTACCCGAGCTGGACGGCAAGAAAAAACATACCATTGAAGTCATAGTTGACCGTTTCAAAATTCGTGAAGATATAAAACTTCGCCTGGCTGAATCCTTTGAAACCGCTTTAAGAATTGCTGATGGTGTGGCTACTGCAGTTTGCATGGATGACGACCGCAAGGATCCCAGGCAACTGATTTTTTCGGAAAAGTATGCCTGCTCACAGTGTGGCTATAGCATTACCGAACTAGAACCGCGCATATTTTCCTTTAATAACCCCAAGGGAGCATGCCCAGCTTGTGATGGTCTGGGTATCAAACAGCATTTCGATCCTGAGCTTGTAGTGCATAATAAAGAACTCAGCTTGGCCGCTGGCGCAGTGAGAGGCTGGGACAGACGTAATGCCTATTATTATCAAATAATCTGCTCGCTTGCTGAACATTTTGCTTTTAGTCCTGAAACACCTTTTCAAGAACTGAGTGAGGAAATTCAGCAGATCATTCTTTATGGGAGTGGACGTAAAGCGATAGACTTCACCTTTGTTACTGGTAGTGGTAAAAAGCGTAAAAAACGGCATAGCTTTGAAGGTATTATCGCCAATATGGAGCGCCGTTATCTGGAAACAGAATCTCAAGTGATACGTGATGAATTAGCAAAATATCAGACAAATATACGCTGCCCAAGTTGCCAGGGCTCACGTTTAAATATGGCTGCTCGCAATGTATTTATCGACTCCAGGCCACTTTACGAAATTACAAGACTACCCATTCGACTGTGCCTGGTTTTTTTTCAAACACTGCAACTACCTGGACAACGAGGCCAAATTGCTGAAAAAATTGTTATTGAAATTCAGCAACGCCTGGAGTTTCTGGTTAATGTTGGCCTTGATTACCTTACTTTAGATCGCAGTGCCGATACCCTGTCTGGTGGTGAAGCTCAACGCATTCGTCTGGCCAGCCAAATCGGTGCGGGACTGGTAGGCGTAATGTATGTTTTAGATGAACCTTCTATCGGTCTACATCAGCGTGATAATGATCGCTTGCTAAAAACACTATTTAGACTTCGCGATTTAGGCAATACTGTGATTGTCGTGGAACATGATGAAGATGCAATTCGTGCAGCACAATATATCGTGGATATAGGTCCCGGTGCCGGTGTTCATGGAGGGCAGATTATTGCTCAGGGAACACCTGAAGATGTGATAAATAACGAGCATTCAATTACCGGACAATACCTTTCTGGAAAACTTGCCATTACCGGTCCTAGGCAACTTACAGCGAAAAATGATAAACAACTGATTACAGTACGTAATGCACACGGAAATAATTTAAAAAATATCGATGTCAACTTCCCTATCGGTCTATTTACTTGTGTGACAGGCGTATCTGGTTCCGGTAAGTCAACACTTGTTAATGACACTTTATACCGCTATGCAGCCCGCGCCATTAATCGCGCCACCACCTTACCTGCACCTTGTGATGCCGTCGAAGGGTTAGAAGATTGCGATAAAGTAGTTGATATAGATCAAAGCCCAATTGGCAGAACACCTCGCTCTAATCCAGCCACCTATACGGGATTATTCACCCCTATCCGTGAACTTTTTGCTGCCACTCCCGAATCCCGTTCTCGTGGCTATACACCCGGCAGATTCAGCTTTAATGTTAAAGGGGGACGTTGTGAGTCTTGTAGAGGCGATGGTGTTGTCAAAGTAGAAATGCATTTTCTACCTGATGTTTTTGTACATTGTGATATCTGTGCAGGTAAACGTTATAACCGTGAAACACTGGAAATTCGTTATAAAGGCAAAACCATTAATGAAGTTCTGAAGATGACCGTTGAAGAAGCCTATCTGTTCTTTAAACCAGTCCCCGTTTTGGCGCGTAAACTGCAAACTATGCTAGATGTCGGCTTGAGTTATATTACCCTTGGGCAAAATGCGACCACCCTGTCTGGCGGTGAAGCACAGCGTGTTAAATTATCCAAAGAACTCTCCAAGCGTGATACCGGAAAAACACTCTATATTCTGGATGAACCTACTACCGGTCTACATTTCCACGATATACAACAATTACTTAATGTCCTGCATACCCTGCGCGACCATGGCAATACTATAATTGTTATCGAACATAATCTGGATGTTATTAAAACAGCAGATTGGCTAATTGATATAGGCCCTGAAGGCGGTGATGGCGGTGGAACTGTGGTCGCTGAAGGAACACCAGAGCAAGTATCAACTATGGAAAAATCCTATACAGGTCATTATCTAAAACGTTTTTTTAATTAGTGTTTATAATAATAGGGAATTACTGAAACAGCTTATTAAATACGCCTAAAGCCACGTCGAATAACCGCTTGTTAAGGATAGTTTTTAGTAATTAGCAGACAAAAAAGAATTCTAGTATTTGGATAAGGCATTGCTTGCGTGCCTTTTAACATTTCCTACACATACCAAGGAAAAAATATGCAATCGTTTATACAGCCAGTGATTGACAGATATGGAACTTCTTCTGATCAATTACTTCCTATCTTACGAGATATTCAATCCGAATTTCAGCATATTCCTGCTGAAGCCATAGAATGTGTTGCGCTATCTCTCGATATACCCCGCACACAAATTATCAGTGTCATAGAGTTTTATAGCTTTCTTCATTCTACTCCACAAGGCAAGTATGCCCTGCTGGTAAGTGATTCAATTACGGATCATATGCTGGGTAAACAGGATTTAATGTCCTATATGGCCAGCCAGTTAAAAGTAAGCATAGGCGAACTTCGCACCGACGGTTTAGTCAGTTTAAATAATACTTCTTGCTCAGGCATGTGTGATCAAGGTCCTGCCGGATTAGTCAATGGCTATGCTTTAACTAATCTGGACCGTCCGCGTATTGACGCTATTGTTAAACTTATTGAGCAGAATATCCCTGTGCAACAATGGCCAAGCGAGTTTTTTATGGTAAAAGATAATATTTACCTGCCTGGCTTATTACTGCAAGATCCAATAGCACCTGGTGATGCTTTAAAAGCTCGTTTTCAAAAGGGTTTGCAACAGACCTTGACAGAAATTGATGTCTCTGGATTACGTGGTCGTGGCGGCGCCGGATTTAAAACGGCCATGAAATGGCGTTTTTGTTCTGAAGAAATAGAAACGGAACGTTATGTGGTTTGTAATGCTGACGAAGGCGAGCCAGGAACGTTTAAAGACAGAGTCTTATTAAACACATATGCACATCAGGTATTTGAAGGCATGACTTTATGCGCAAGTATTATTGGTGCAGAACAAGGTTTCTTGTATCTTCGTGGTGAGTACTTGCATTTATATGACAAATTACAAAATATTCTGCAACAACGCCGCCACTCAGGATTATTAGGTAACAATATACTGGAACAAGGCTTAAACTTTGATATTGAAATACGTATGGGATGTGGTGCGTATATTTGCGGCGAAGAGTCTGCCTTAATAGAATCTCTTGAAGGTAAACGCGGCATACCCAGAAACAGGCCGCCCTACCCGGTATCTCAGGGTTATCTTAACAAACCCACCGTAGTTAATAATGTAGAAACCTTTTTTGCGGCAAGTAAAATTGCACTCGAAGGTGGGCAATGGTTTGCTGATGTTGGGACAAAACAATCACAAGGCACGAAAATACTGAGCATTAGTGGTGATTGCACAAAACCGGGCATCTACGAATATCCATTTGGAACCAGCATTAAACAAGTACTGCACGATTGTGGCGCGGCATCAGATATCTTAGGCATACAAATTGGCGGCCCTTCAGGTACTTTTATAGCAGAGAATGAAGTTCACCGTACCCTGGCATTTGAAGATCTCGCCACAGGCGGTTCCTTTATCATTTTCAATCAATCACGCAATATCCTCGATATTGTCAAGAACTTCACTCATTTTTTTGCGCATGAAAGTTGCGGCTTTTGCACACCTTGTCGAGTCGGAACGTTACTCTTAAAAAAACAGCTGGATAAAATAACCGAGGGCTACGGCTCTGCGGGGGATGTTGCAGCGCTGGAAGAACTCTGTCAACTGGTTAAGAACCTGAGCCATTGCGGTTTAGGGCAAACAGCTGCCAATCCGATTTTGTCAACCTTAGAACGTTATCCTGAAAGCTATCAGCAACGCTTGAAAAAAATCAGTTATGAACCTGGCTTTGATTTAGATGCTTCACTGGAAACTGCCAGACGTTTAGCTAATCGTAACGATGCCGGTGCACACTTGGCACAAGTAGAGGAAGATTAATCATGAGTAAAACAATCACCATAGATGGCAAGGAAATACCTTATGAAGATGGCCAGACTATCATGGATGCAGCTATCGCAGCCGACATTTATATTCCGCATTTATGCCATGATCCAGACTATGAGCCCCATGGTAGTTGTAAACTTTGTACGGTCAATGTTAACGGCAGAAATTGCTCAGCCTGTACTTTCCCTGCACTGGAAGGACAGAACATTATCAATCAAAGTGCCGATCTGGAACAGGATAGAAAACGCATAACCCAAATGCTATTTGTGGAAGGCAATCATTTTTGTCCTTCATGCGAAAAAACAGGTGACTGTCAATTACAAGGCGTCGCCTATTATTTAGATATGCATGATAACCATTTCCCGCATTTTTTTGCCAATCGAGAAATGGATGCCTCACATCCGGATATTTTAATCGATCACAACCGCTGTATTTTTTGTAATTTATGTGTGCGAGCCAGCCAGGAAAAAGACCATAAAAATGTCTTTGCAATCAGTGGCCGTGGCATGAACAAACATCTGATTGTTAATTCTATAACAGGCAAATTAAAAGACAGCAATATCCATATTAATGATCATGCCGCGCATATCTGTCCAACAGGTGCAATCCTGATTAAACGCACAGGCTATAAAGTGCCGATTGGAGAACGTACCTACGATAAACAAAAAATTGATGCCGTCGCATTAGCTAAGGAGAACAAACATCATGGCCGCTAAGTTAAGAGTTGCCACAACCTCATTGGCAGGTTGTTTTGGTTGCCATATGTCTTTCCTGGACATAGACGAACGCATGATCGAATTAGCTCAACATGTCGAATTCGACCGTTCCCCTATTACCGATATAGAACATTGCGGTCCTTGTGATATAGGCTTAATTGAAGGGGGCGTCTGTAATTCAGAAAATGTGCATACGCTACGCGAATTCCGTAAAAACTGTAAAGTTCTGGTTGCCGTAGGCGCTTGTGCCATTAACGGCGGCTTGCCCGCCATGCGCAACCATTTTAAGCTCGAAGACTGTCTGAATGAATCTTATATTGATGGCATGGGTTTAGAAAATGCACAAATTCCCAGCGACCCCGAACTACCATTACTTTTAGATAATGTACATCCCATTCACGAGATAGTAAAAGTAGACTATTACATGCCCGGCTGCCCACCCTCAGGTGATGTATTCTGGTCATTTTTAAGTGATATTATTGCCGGACGGGAACCGAGTTTGCCTTATGAACTGGTGCATTTTGATTGATGTGTGCGGATCAAGTTTAAAATGCAACGGATTGGAAAAGCCTGAAACCAGGAGAAATCCATGCAGGAAATTACCGGAATTAACCATATAGGCATAAGAGTAAGTAACCTTGAGCGGGCAAGGGAATTCTATGAACAACTCGGGTTTGTATTTATAGTCGGCCCAATTGGCCCTGAACCGGTTGCAATAATGGAGCATCCATCCGGCGTTAATATCAATTTTATTCTTAATGCCAATTCAGGTAGCACTGAAAATATACTGATGGATATCCCTGCAAAGCACCCTGGATACACGCATTTCGCACTGAATGTTTCTAATATAAAATCTGTAGAGAAAACTCTAATTAAACTGGGCATACCTGTCACAGAAGGCCCAATTAAACTGACCGATGGTGGAGTTATGTTATTTATTCGTGATCCTGATAATAATGTTATCGAATTTCACCAGAACGCATAACAAAATGGCCATATCTTAGATTGACTCAAAACAACTATCAGTGAGCATTCAACAATTTAGCTAAAAGCAAAGGAAACTAAGCAATGCAATATTTCATCAAACCTCTGGCCGTCCTCGCAGCCTGCACCTTGCTGGCGGCACCCAATCTGACCACCGCCCAGGCGAGTGACGTAATCCCCCCCTCGCTGATTACACCGGATAAAATGGAAACATCCCTCGGCACGCTTGAATTTAAAGACGGCGCGCCGAGCAATGAGACTTCCACCACGGTTTATGACTACCTCGACCTGATGCACGCTGTCGAGGCTTATACGAATGCCTATCAGGGCGCCTCAGTGGCATCCCTGTTTAAAGGTTTCCACGCGGCTGGAGTGTCTGACAACACGGCTATTGTCTGGTCGGAACTGATGGATTCTAAGTCTCTATTCCTGACGGCTAATGCAGATACGGTTTATTTTTGGGTCAACGTTGACCTAAGCAAGGGCCCAATCGTAGTCGAAACACCCCCAATGGCATTGGGTGTTATGGACGACAGCTGGTTCCGATGGGTTACTGACTTTGGCTTGCCTGGCCCAGACCGTGGTGAAGGCGGGAAATACCTGCTGGTTCCACCTGGCTACAAAGGTGAGCTACCTGAAAGCGGTTACTTTGAGAATAAAGTACGTACAACTCGCGTAACCATGCTTGGTCGTTTGTTTCTAGAAGACAACAGTCCAAAAAAACCGGTCGCGGTAATCAAGAAAACACTCAAAATTTATCCGTATGAAGCCGGTGGATACGGCACCAGTATCGCTTCTGCCTTACAAGGAAAAGCGACTTTATTACGTTCGCCGAAGCATAAACTGGAATGGAGTTTCTTAAGACCTCAACCACCTGTGAAATTCACTGAAGGTACTGGCCTGGCTATCAATACAATCCCACCAAGTGATTACAGTTACTTTGAATTAATCAATGACGTGGTTCAACGTGAGCCTGCGGATTCTCTTGACGCAGAAATTCTTGGTTCACTCGCAGCTATCGGTATCGTCAAAGGTAAAAAGTTTAACCCTGACGCGAGAATGAAGCAAATTCTTACTGACGCCGCGGCTATCGGTTCGGCGACTGCTCGTACCTTAAACTGGAACCCACGTGATACAGAAGGATTTAGCTACTATCCTAACTCTACCTGGACTAACATGCTTTTTGTTGGCGGCTATAACTTTGAGACACCCCCACCGAAAGTTAGCGCGGATGGAACTATCACGCCCTATCCCGCAACCGGGGCCCGTACACTCAACTCTCGTACGGCAATGTTCTTCTACGCAACAGGTATTACTCCCGCGATGGTTATGCGCCTGACAGGCATAGGCTCACAATATCTTGCGTCATTCAAAGATTCCCATGGCGACTACTTTGATGGAGCAAAGACCTACAAAGTGACACTACCTAAAGGTATCCCTGCTGAGAAGTTCTGGTCTTTGACGCTTTATGACAACCAGACACGTTCAATGCTACAGACGCCACAGCGCTTTCCGCGTGCCGGCAGTCAAAGCTATCCTGGACCAGCAGCTGTCGCTAACGCCGATGGTTCTACGACCGTGTATTTCAGTCCTAAGAAACCCGCTGGAGTGAACGATGGTAACTGGATTCAAACTGATCCGGCTAAAGGATGGAACACTTTGATACGCTTCTACAGTCCACTGGAATCATTCTTCAACAAAACCTGGCGTCCAAGTGAAATCGAGTTGGTGAATTGATCAAAATTGGAGCATAGCATGAAAATAACAAGGCGTAGATTTCTGAACGCAGCGATGGCAAGTATCATTACCTTAACCTTTATCACTGGTTGCGCGGTCAAGAACGACGCCATCGTGCAAGCGGAGAAAAATGAGAACAATGCACCTGGCATCGCCGAAACCAAGGCTATTGCCGAGGAAGGCTTTATTTATGGTTTGCCCATCGTAATGAACTATGCGGTGATGTATGCGTTCAGCGTGGACAAAAACTCCAGTCAATACAAAGCTCCGTTTAACGTCATCGATAACTTGCATCGTGTCTTCACCTACAAAGACACGGCCATCATCTCGCCTAACAGCGACACGCCTTATTCTTCTTTGTGGCTAGACTTGCGCACCGAACCAATCGTGCTGTCGGTTCCCGCTGTGGAAAAGGAACGTTACTTCTCGGTAATGCTGTGTGATGGCAACACCTACAACTATGGCTATATCGGCAGCCGCGCCACTGGCAATGAACCCGGCGACTACCTCGTAGTTGGTCCTGACTGGAAAGGCGAAACACCGGCGGGCATCAAGAAAGTTTTCCGCTCCGGCACCCAGTTCTCCCTGGTTGCCTACCGCACTCAGCTTTTTAACCCTGATGACATGCTGAACGTGGAGAAGGTCCAGGCCGGTTACAAAGTACAGCCGCTGTCGGCGTATCTTCACCAGCCCGCGCCACCCGCGGCCCCAACTATCAACTTTCCGCCGATTGACAAGGAGTTGGTCAAAAAGAACTTTTTCCAGTATCTCGACTTTGCCTTGCAATTCGCTCCGGGCACTCCGGAGGAAGCGGAAATTCGTTCCAAACTTGCTCGCATCGGTATCGGTGCCGGTAAGAAGTTCAATTTTGAAGAACTTGATCTGGAACACATGCTTGAAGTGGGATTGGGTATGAAAGCCGGCGAGGCCAAAATCGAGGCCATCATTGCTGCGGGCGGCAAGGATCAACATGGCTGGCGCGTCGGTGGGCTAGCCGGCGGCAATGCTGCCTACTTTAGTGGCAATTGGCTGGCTCGCGCCGGCTTGGCGAAAGCAGGCATCTACGCAAATGACCCGGCTGAAGCTATGTACCCATTGGCTAAAGTGGATGCTAACGGCGCACCGCTCGACGGTAGCAAACATAATTACACGCTCACTTTTGCTGCTGGACAGTTCCCGCCGGTGAACGCTTTTTGGTCCGTGACGCTGTATGATGGCAAGAGCCAGCTCCTGATCAAAAACCCCATCAACCGTTACCTCATCAACTCGCCGATGTTGCCGAACATGAAACTAAACAAGGACGGCTCGCTGACGATGTATATCCAGAAAGACTCTCCTGGTGCGGCTAAGGCAAGCAACTGGCTGCCCGCACCGAATGATACCTTCTATCTACTTCTGCGCCTCTACTGGCCCAAGACGGAAGCGCCTTCCATCTTGCCGCCCGGTGAAGGCACATGGCAACCGCCCGGCATTGTGAAGGTGAAATGATTCGTCAGTGAAACGCGCGGGTCGTCTCTATCGGGTCAGAGGGAGCCGCAGCTCCCGTCTGCCCACAGAACCGTGCGTACGGGTCCGTACACGGCTCCTCACGCAAGACGTATCCATTGAGAAACTTCAAACCAATGCTCTAACTTTCGGTCGGATCGTATTTCCTGCCCTTTCAGATTTATAAACCAACTGTTCGGATAAGCCCTCGTCACTGCTCGCGCATTGGAGAGTTGCCACCGTTTGTTGTTTGAAAAGACGGCTTTTGATGCTTGTTTTCGTGGTACGCCCCGTTTGACCAGTTTTCGATATAGATGCTGTTTTCTCTTTTGTTGATCGACTATTCGTGATCGTAGTCGTCGCCTGATATGGGCTTCGATTTTATTCAATTGTGAGGGGTAGTAAGTCAAACTGTAGTAATTTGACCAGCCCACATACCATTGATTGATCTCGTCCAGTGATGTATCCAGAGTCTGATGTGTACCTCGCGGTGTCAGTGCTTCGATTTCACTCATGGCTGTTTGCAGGGCTTTATGCGCAATGGCAATTGTCCCCTTAACCACGGTAAAACCTAAAAACTTTACCGCATCGGATTTAGCCACCTGGCTTTTCTCCTGATTCACTTTCAGTTTCAGCTTCTTTTCGATGAATTGGCTGACTTTTTCCATCACTCGATCTGCCGCTTTTTGCGATTTTACGAAGATATTACAGTCGTCCGCGTACCTGCAAAATTCCAGTCCACGTTTTTCCAATTCCTGATCCAGTTCATCCAGAACGATATTGCTCAGCAAGGGACTGAGTGAGCCCCCTTGCATTGCGCCTTCCTTGCTGGGGTTGACGATGCCATTGATCATGACGCCGCTACGCAACATGTTTCCGACTAGGCGAAGTATCCGTTTGTCGGATATTTTCTCGCCCATTCGGGCTATCAGCCTGTCGTGATGGATTCTATCAAAAAACTTGGATAGATCTATATCCACCACGTAGGGCTTGCCACTGTTCACTATCTGTTGTGCCGCTTGTACCGCTTCGTGCTGGCTTCGCCCTGGGCGAAATCCATAGCTGTGCGGTGAAAAATGCGGATCAAAGACCGGTTCCAGCAGTAGCTTTAATATTGTTTGTACCACTCGATCCCGTACCGTCGGTATGCCGAGTAGTCGTACACCTTTGCCTCCCGGCTTGGCTATTTCTACTCGACGGACTGGCGAGGGTTGATAAGTCCAGTTTGCGAGTTCCTCTTGCAACTGACTTAGCTCTTCGTCTAAACGAGTTTCAAAGTCTGCAATGGTTATTCCGTCTATGCCGGGTTTACCTTTGTTTTTCTTTACCTGTTTAAAAGCGACGCCCAAGTATAAGGTTGAGCATAACTGGTCGAAAAGTCTGGGTTCCTCTATTAATAGGTCGTGTTCGTTCATTTCACTTTTTTTTCTTTCTTTTGCAATGGGATTTCTTCAATCTCGCACAACCGATTCGTTCACTGTTTACGACGCGAATAGAGGGTTGTTCCTGTTAGGCTGATCTCAGTCCATCAGTTTATAATCAACGGCCATGGCCGCTTACGTGTTCCGCCCTTCACCTCCAACGTCCTGTTGCTGATTTGATGTTTTACCCTCCTTCATGTCACCATGAATTCATCGGCACCAAACTTTACGATTACTATGGCTTCATCTGAAAACCCTCGGTTCATAACGTCTACATTACTGTAGCGCTTAGGGCTTAAGAAGTCGCAGTTACTCCGACCCAAAGCCGACGGCTCTGTAGTGGGTAAGATAGTCAACTATCTCTCGATCTACCTACCTTCAATACAACAACACGTTACGGTGAGAATATTGGACTTCGGTGGTCGCGGGCACCTTATCCCCTTGTTGCCGCCTTACGAAGGTTCACTTTCGTTTAGGTGATCGATTTGGCTAGAGCTTCCTTCAGATTCCGCATTGGCTCCCAATAACCGTGTTTCCCTGTTGGGTAGCTACCGGGAGTTTCTTTGGACACCCTTGCTTTCGCCTACTTTTTCCCTTCTCACAGGGCAAAGGCTGGATTTCCACCAGCTAGCTGACTATCATGCCAGTCACACCACGAGACTGCTCGCGCATTCACAGACAGGAAAGAGGATACTCAACTATAGACGCGCCATTTTTTCCATATGAAACTGCAGAAGAAAAAAGTAATTTAATAATTTAAATTTACTCTGACCTCAGTTTTCTAGTGCTTGTAATTAGCACATAAGTCTGTCACCCTATTCATAGGTCAGTTGTTTGCGGGTAATCTTTGTTCTCTATCTCTTACTGGAGAATAAACGATCAGACTGCAGGTGATTGGCTGTTTATTCTATCTAATTCAAGTTTTGCACTTGTTGGTTGAATCCAAGAAATATTATTAAAGGAAACAAATTGAAAAAATTTATATTAACAATCGTATTGAGTTTTTTTGTATCTGCAATAGCAGTTGCTGGTGACCAAGTAATGAAGAATGACAACCCCAACGCTTCAGAAATGGAAGGAAAGCATATGAAGAATTCTAACCAAAATTCTTCACGTTTTGACACAGTAGTGGAAAAAACAAATAAACCATATACAGCTATCAAGTACCAAAAATAACTTTAGTTATAGTGTAGCAAAAGATCAATTTAGTATTTTAAATAGCTCCCAGCGCCATAGTAAATGGATATGGGGTTACCCAAACATTAGGCAAGCATATAAAAACGAGTCACCTGTTTGCTGAGTGGTCGTATGGAGCAATGACATAATACGGAAATTTCGTGTTCTACGTTGTTTTATACGAGCGACTTATTTTATTTAAATCTTGATGTTAAAAAATATTCCTCACCCACGATATGTTTGATAAGAGAAGAGCAAAGTGACCAGAAGTTAAGGTCTGATGTCTTGTACTACTTTTATAACAATTTTCTTCACCAGTCGAGCTGGTGATAAAAGCATTATTCTAGTAACAGTTCGCTGTGGGTTGCTAGCAGCATTTCTGTATACAATTTGATTAAATCTTTAAAAGCGATTTCGTTGGCGACTATCAGCTTGTCAAAATAATTCCAATCTTGCGGGCTATTGGTAAACTCCACCCGGATAAAGCTTTAAAAAATCATCACTCTGACTTGCCGGCAATTGAACAAGCAACTTAACTTGCCCGGTAAAATCCTTGCTAATAATTTCTCCAGAGAAATTGTTCAAAGTATATTCAAATGACTGCAGTTGATTATAATCAACAACAAATAACAATGTAGCCAGCTCAATAAATTCGATAATATCAGCTACTTCAATGGCTTGTTTAGCGGCATTACCATAGGCGCGCGTCAAACCTCCTGCACCTAATTTAATCCCGCCAAAATAACGCACCACCACACACAATACGTTAATTAAGTCATGTCCTTCTATATATTTAAAAACTGGTTTTCCAGCCGTTCCTGAGGGCTCACCCGCATCATGAAACCGGCAAATAATACCTTTCTCTGTTTTAATGCGGTAGGCAAATACTATATGGTTTGCAGATGCATGCTCGGTACTTAAATTTTTTAAATAGTCGACTGCTTGTGTTTCACTGCTACAGGGATAAATTAAGCCGATAAAGCGTGATTTCTTAATACTTTCTTCTATTTTGGCCGGGTCTTTAACGCATTGCACTCGATTCACCTATGAGTTTGCTTTCTTTTATACCTCAGAATAATATGCTTTTTTCTCAATTAGAAGCTTTAACAATAATAAATTTCGCATTCGAAGCGACAAGCTCGACGCTAGAAAAATATTTTTTCAAACTTGCCTGATAACCCAGGTGGCGATTACCAATGACCCACAATTCACCACCTGTACGTAATACTTTTTTTGCCTGATTAAACATGCGCATGGCAATATGACTACCAATTGTTGTTTGCTGGTGAAAAGGCGGATTACATAAAACCAGGTCAATACTATCAGGCGCAAAATCGGTTAATGCATCTGCAGCCGTAAATGTTGCTTTTCGAGTTTTAAATGCATGCTCAAAATTTTGCTGTGCTGAAGCCACAGCCATAAATGATTCATCTATAAAATGTAGCTGAGCAGCAGGATTGTTTGCAGCAAAAATAAGTCCGACTAAGCCATTTCCACAACCCAGATCGACTACTTGCCGGTATTTATTATGTTGCGGCAAATTCGCCAAAAAATAACGCGTGCCTATATCCAGGTTTTTATGTGAAAAAACATTGGCATGATTACAAATCTGATAATCGGTATTTTCCAGTTGATATGTGAGCGGATAGGGATTAGCCGGAATACAACGCTGCTCATCAGGCGTTGCATAAATTAAACGCGCTTTTTTAACGGCTTTTGACGGTACGGTTCTACCCACCAGGCGTTCAACTGTCTGCCATACTGAAGCGGGTAGATTTTTAACCATACCCGCGACAATAAGCTGGGTATCCGGTTTTAAAGCACTCTGCAGACGAATTAAAATATCTTCTAAATAAGCTAACGTTTTAGGTACTTTAATCAAAATAAAATCAAACTCACCAGCTGGCAATCGTAAACTATTAAATAATTGTACTGCATCTACTGGCAGCGCATTTAGCGCTAAATTTGCAACAGTTGCCTGCTGGGAAATAAAAGAATCTGAGACAGAACAGGGTTGCACGGCATGTAAAGCCACAGCTAAAGCACCAAAACTATCATTGATTAGCAATACTCGAGGATTTTCAAACAGCGCGAGTTTGGCTGCTACATCGTTTAATAAATACTCATCCGCCGCATCCCAGGCACGTAATTTTTCGCCTTTTTCCACGGGGAAGCGTTGTAATTGCATGTGCCCTTGAGCAACTTGAAGTGTCGTTTCTAGCATATTTTTAACAGCAAGGTTTGTTCTGAATAGTTAGAAACTAATAACCAGCATAAAGACTAGATAACCCTTTCAATATCAGTCTGAGAAAAATCATTGCCTTGAAACAACAAAGGTTGATTTAAGTGTTTTGCCGTAGCGTAACTACAACAATCACCAAAGTTTAGTTTTGCAGGATGTCTGCCTTTTCCATATTTTTTCCAGGCAGTACGCGCTAACAATGCCTGTTGGGCATCAAAAGCAATGATTGTTGGAATAATCGTTTTTAGAAGCTCATCGTACTGGGCTGCTCCAGGCTCGCCTTTCTTATATTCAATAACCATTGATGATTCAACAATACTGACAGCACTAATATAAATACTATCTGCTTCTATCAAATGTTGCGTAAAATCCTCTCCTTCAGTTTCTTCTAATAAAATGGCTATTAAAACGGATGAGTCAATAACCACTACTCATCACCCCATAAGCCCATCTCACTTTTCACATAACCTAAAATATCATCAGCTGTACGGTGATCAAGGGTAGGCAGACTAGAACATTTTCTAGCAATCTGCATAATAGCCTGGTATTTACCATTTTTGTCTATTGCCATAGTTGCAACTTGCCTAGCTTGCTCTTTAAGCTTTTCCTCAAACTCAGTTACCTGCTGCTGAATAGCTGTTGGAGGTAAATTATCAGGGATGTTGATGGTAATTTGCATATTTTTCTCCTAAAAACAATTCGATTATACACACTTGTCAAAAAGTACAGTTAGATGAAGATTTCCTGCATTTGCTTTTTTGAGAGGTAGATCTAGTTAATTTCATGTGTATTTGAGACTAGGTTCCTCAATTTATCAAGAACTACAAGACAACATCGAACACCCGGCTTTAGTGCGCGCCCAATCCGGACGCTTTTCTGCCCAGGCCTGATATTCGGGTTGTTCATCATAAGGGTGACGTAATACGTCTAACAATTCATTAACCATACTATTATCGCCCTGCTCTGCTTTATCGATGGCTAACTGGGCTAAATAATTTCTCAACACATACTTAGGGTTGGTGGCGTTCATCGCTTCCTTTCGACGAACATCATCTGTTTTATCTTGTTGTACTCTGCCAATATACTGGCGTAACCACTTTAGTATTTGTGTTTTATTGGCCTCAGTCAATTGCTCAGGTTGATAATAGGCATCTTGTAACTCGGCTAATAACTGGGCATCGCTTAATGCTATTTCTGTAGAAATATTCGCCAGTTTACGATAGAAAATCGTCATATCAGTTTCTGTTAACACTAATATTTTTAATAAATCATCCTGCAGCTCTTTATCTGTCTCGGGTTCAAACACCTGTAAACCTAACTTTTCATTGAGCATGTTTTGATAAGACTGGATAAAAGTTTTGCTGTATAAAGTTAGCGCATCTTGCAGTGGTTTGACTTGCTCTATCAATGGATAAATGGCATTTGCAAGCTGGTTTAAATTCCATGCAGCAATCTGCGGTTGATTGCCAAAACGATAACGACGCTGTTCTCTATCGGTGGTATTAGGCGTCCAGTCCGGGTCATAATTATCCAGCCAGCCATAAGGGCCATAATCTATAGTCAGGCCTAAAATAGACATATTATCAGTATTCATTACCCCATGCACAAAGCCTACGCGCTGCCAATGCACAATCATTTCCGCCGTTTTAAGACAGACTTCCTTAAACCAGGCCTGATAGGTGTCTATGCCAGGCTCACCTAAATGCGGAAAGTCGGTGCGTATGGTGTAATCAACCAATTCACGCAATAAAGCTACATTTTGTCGGGCTGCATGAATTTCAAAACTACCAAAGCGAATAAAGGATGGCGCAACGCGACACACCACAGCGCCTTTTTCCAATTGTGGATTACCGCTATAAAACATGTCCCGGACAACTTGTTCGCCGGTAGTAATCAGGCTTAATGCCCGTGTGGTTGGCACACCCAGGTGATACATCGCTTCACTGCATAAAAACTCACGTACTGATGAGCGTAGCACAGCAAGGCCATCAGCCGTCCGCGAATAAGGTGTCAGTCCTGCACCTTTTAATTGCATTGCCCAGCGCTCGCCTTTTTTATTGCGCACCTCACCTAAGTTAATAGCTCTACCATCGCCTAATTGCCCTGCCCAATGTCCGAATTGATGGCCGCCATAGCACATAGCATAAGGCTGCATCCCAACAACTAACTGGTTACCGGCAAAAATCTGGGTAAAATATTCCGTAGTACAATCTGCTTCGGATAAATCAAACAATGCTGCCACTTCTTTCGCGTAAGCAATTAGTTGAGGCCTGCTTACTGTAGCTGGCTTAACTGCAGAATAACAGGCATGTTCAACCTGCCTAGGGTGTGGCCCAGTACTGGTATCAGCCGGTAAATCCTGAACAAAGCGATTATCAAACTGTAATTCGTCGAGTTTATGTTGCATATTGATGTTTGAGTTTATTGTAAAATTGATTCCTCTTCATAGTCAGACATGAATCAATTCGAAGCTGCTATTGGCATTCTGTTGATTTAATCTACACTCTACCTGTTAACGTCACTTGTAGATCAAATATTATGCCTAATATTACCAGCAATCAGATCTTTTCCCAATCTGCCAAACATTTCTGGCAAACATGGTTATTCGCATTAATCTGGAATGCCAGTGTCTGGTTTGCCATTATCAACGCGGGGCAAAATATCCTGGCCGCTTTTGAGGCAAATCCGGTTTTTTACTGTTTTATTAGTTTTCCCTTCATCGGTTTATTCATCATCTTTCAAGCCATCCAACAAACATTAGCCTGGTATAAATTTGGTAAAACGCCGCTGACCTTAAACCCCTTTCCAGGTCAAGTAGGTGGCCGTTGTGCAGGTCAGCTTGATCTACCCGTTCCGGCAAAATATGCCGGTCATGCAAAAGTGAGTCTAAGCTGTATCCGCCGTTATCATCAGCGTAATAATAATGGTAAAAGCAGCTGGCATACACAATCATTGTGGCAAGATAGAATCACCCTCAAGCCTGATAATGATGGTCAGAAAATACGTATAAATTTCTCTTTTAATCCCCCTGCCGATTTACCTGAATCAGAACCTGAAAGTGATGACTATCATATATGGAGCCTACAGGTTCGTCTGCCACTACCAGGTATTGATTATGACCGAATCTTTCAGTTGCCTGTGCAAACTGCTGATGAACAGGCAATTTCTGCTACTAAACGCTTTAAACCGAAAACATCGACCATTATAGCCCATCAGGATACTGATAGCAGTGCTACCCCGCAGATAATACAGTCGGCTTCTGGCACTCAGTTCTATTTTGGCTACGGACGTTCCAGGGCTATGGGAATTAGTCTGATGGCATGCGGATTATTTCTTGCTGTGTTTGCTCATTATTTCTTTGCAGGCTTTTTAAACTTTCTCCCAATAACAACCGGCTTAATGGCTGCATATGTTGAATTAATTGCCTTGACACTGTTTATTTTAGGACTATTTTTGATCGCCAACAGCCTTAGTGTAGAAGTGGGCTTGATGGGAATTAGAAAACAGCAGCGTATCTTTGGTTTTACTTGCGAAGAAATAACAGATGCCGAGAATATTGCCGATATCGTCATAGAACAAAATGCTTCATCAAGCTCGGGAAATACAGCACGTGTCTGGTATCGACTAAAATTAATCAAACATAACGGTCAGACTATAGAAATCGGAGATAGTCTTGAAGGTCAAAGTTATGCAGCACTCATCAGGCAACAAATGCTGGCCGCACTGGGCAGTTCATGGCAGCCGGCAAGACGACACAAAGCACCGGAAAAAAATAAACGACCGCTACCCGTTTGGTTAAAAAGAATAGGCAAAGTACTATCCTACTCTTTTATCATTGCGATTATTTGTGATTTAAGCCAGATGTTCCCAGCAATAATTATTTTTTTGACACAGTATTTGCCCTGAAAAAAAAGCATGCAACAGTAAACTTGTCAGTTCCACAGCTTTCGCATAAGCTTCCCAACCATGCTGCACAAGATGCTTAGCCGGTTACACAAGCTATCATTGGAATATGTTAATTGGTGTTTGTACGTGCTTTAACTTTATTGCGTTGAGGGATACTTGACTACAGCAAATAAATGCCAATTGCTGTATTGATAACGAATAAATATAATAGTGCATAAGGCAAAATTCACCCTTTTATACATCATAAAAATAATTTATCTATGCTATATAACCCATCGAATACGCCATATGACTCACTTATAAGAATATTATAATAGAGCCTATCTCACATTAATTACGATATGGTATTATACCTGCTATGGAAATCAATCAAATTATAAGCTCCCCCATTTTTATTGCCTTTTTTATTGGCTTATTCAGTAGTCTGCACTGCGTGTCCATGTGTGGGTCTATTATCGGCACCTTGTCATATAGTTTAAAGCCTGAAATACGCAAAGATAAATCAATAATGATTAGATTTATCTTTAGCTATAATTTTGGTCGTATATTCAGCTATATGCTGGCAGGCTTTATTATAGGATTAATTGAATCGGTACTCACTTTTCCCTTAGGCGCAGAACATGGGCATAGAGTTTTACAGATTATTTCAGCACTTATTATTACCGGAGCTGGCTTTTATATCGCTGGTTGGTTTCCAAGTTTTGCCTATATAGAAAAGACCGGATCATATTTCTGGAAGACCATAGAACCTTATGGCCGCAAGTTAATTCCTGTTGCCAGCTTAAAGCAAGCCTTTCTATTTGGTATGGTTTGGGGCTGGATTCCTTGTGGCCTGGTTTATACTGCACTTGCTTTGGCGGCCACTTCCGGCGATATAACTATTAGCTCACTAACGATGTTAACCTTTGGATTAGGAACTTTACCAGCTGTGATGGGTACAGGCATGGTTAGTTCATTTATTACCCGTTTATCAGGTTTAAAAACAACAAAACAAATTATCGGTATGTTATTAGTACTGGTAGCAATTTTTAGCGTATGAGCCATTTTAAAGATATCATCAGTCATTCACCTGCATTTGATAATGTACTGCGTAGCGCACGCATGGTTGCTGCGACAGATGTCACTGTACTTATCAAGGGAGAAACTGGCACAGGTAAAGAGGTATTAGCCACAGCCATACAGCAAGACAGTCACCGCGTTAATAAACCTTTTATAACCTTGAATTGTGCTGCATTACCTGAATCACTTATTGAATCCGAATTATTTGGCCATAGAAAAGGTTCATTTACCGGAGCTATTGCAGATAAAAAGGGAATTTTTCAAGCAGCTAATGGTGGAACTTTATTTCTTGATGAGATCAACTCTTTACCTGTCAGCATACAGGCCAAGTTATTACGTTTTCTAGAAAATGGAGAATGTTTAGCCGTAGGTGATACAGAACCTTATTTAGTCGATGTGCGAATCATCTCAGCAACCAACTGTGACCTGCAACAGCAAATAGATGCAGGAAAATTCAGAGAAGATTTATATTTTCGACTTAATGTCATTCCCTTAGAGATACCCGCATTAAAGGAACGAGTTGAAGATATTGAGCATTTGATTAAACATTTTAATGATCACTTTTCTGCACAGCATTCCAGAATTGCACCGAAATTCAGCAAACAGGCAATCAAGATCCTGCAAAATTACGATTGGCCAGGCAATGTACGAGAGTTACGAAACTTATGTGAACGTACATCAGTCCTGTTATCCGGGCAGCTGATTGAAGCGGAAAACTTTCCACATGACTTTTTTTCAACTAAAACAAGCAACTCAAATAACCAGGACTTTGCTTTACCGAGTGTCGGTATTAACCTCAACAAACTGGAAGCCGACCTCATCCATCAAGCATTACAGCGAACCAATGGTAATCGAGCTAAATCTGCACGTTTACTAGGGTTATCGCGAGATACCTTGCTGTATCGTATCCAAAAGCATGGATTGGCAAATCAGTAAATTTATTCGTTGTCTTCTACATGAGGAGATGTAAACTAAAGACCACTCCTCCCTGATTTTTTACTCAACTTTTAAAGATAAGTCAGTATTTAACTGATTATGTTCTGCATCAGCTATCACTTTGCCATCGAGTATAAAGATTCGTGACTGAGTGATACCCTCCTTGTTAAGCATATAAGCGGCAATATTTCTAGCTCGGGTTAATGCTAAAATGGCCAGTTTATTATTATCTGGCTTAATCATGGCTGTTAACATATTATTGGCAACGGTATAAAAATCCCCCATCTCTGGATAAGTTAATTTAGGGGTACCGAAAATAGACCGTTGCGCCAAGTCAGGAAATGTCTGAATAAATAAATCAGCTAGTAAACGTTGATATTCATCTCCAGATAATTCTATATACGCAGCCCGTCTTGTTTTACCCGCTTTCTTTAATTCATCCGCGTGTATTTGCTTTAACTTATCCATTAAAGCAACCTTGTTCATTGCCGGCCAGTCCTGGTTTGTATAGGCCATTCCCCTGATATCAAGACTAAGTTCTGTTTTTTGCACCAGAGCCGTTGCCAGCTCATCTAATTTTTTACCCTGTTCGGCATTTATTTCAGCGTTACCCGCTTCAAATGTAACAACACTGTAATCTGCATTACTGCCTAGAAATGAACCTATTGCAGTAAAAGGTGATGCGGCTACTTTGGTCAATAGATTAATAAATACATCAAGTACTAACCCCCTCAAACTAAACTCAGGATCATCCATGCTGCCTTTTACCGGCATATTAATATTAATCCTGCCATCTTTATCTTTAAGCAGAACAGCGGCTAAACGCAAAGGCAATTTTACAGCATCTGGATTATCTACCTTTTCCCCCAGCTTAAATTGATCAATGACTAATTCATTAGTCGCGGTTAATTTTTTATCGCTAACTTGATAGCGTAAATCAAGTGACATTTTACCTTTTTCTATCTTATCGCCAGAAAACTCAACCATATAAGGCGATAAAAACGGTAAAGGAAAACTTTTAAAATGCATCGCTATATCTAAATCGTCCATGCTAGCGTTAAAATTCCCCTGTACTACAACAGGTGATAAATCAAATGCTTTACCATTTAAATCAACTTTTGTTTTGTTTTTTTGGTTTGAAGAAATATTACTTATGCCACCTTTTAAATCATTTAAATGCACGACAAAAGGCAAAATAAGTGAATAATCTGAAAAATCAGATTCTCCATGGCTAATATTAGTCTTATCAATTTTATAAACAAACGGGCTGGCAGCGTTTGTAGTTGCTTTTTGTTGCTTATCTGATTTCTCAGCAACGATGATATCGTTGATATTGGTTGTCTTATCCTCCTTGATAGTGACCCTTGCGTAGGGCCGATCTAAACTAACCGATTTAATTTTTAACTCGCCCGGATGTAAATTAAAATCCAAACCTGCCAATGTTAATTTCTGCCATTTAAGAAAATCCTGCTTTAAAATCTGGTCGCGAGTATGCAAATCCTTAATATCAATTTGCCCCCGATACTGCAGTTGTAGATCCGCTTGCTTAGCTTGAGAAATGGCTAACTTACCCTGGGTATTAAAATTACCTCCGATAATATCCAGGCGCGCAGCTTGATTAATATACGGTTCAAAACTGTCTATTCCTACCTTGCTTATCGCTATATCAAGATCTGTTTTAAAGGGTTCAATAACAGATTGTCCGGATATATTTATTATTCCTTGTTGATTAAATCGTGAGCTAAATGAGATCGGTAATTGCGCCCCTTGCTGGTTATTAAACTCGGTAACAGCAAAATTCACTTCCGTTAAATTCAAAGAGACCGGCCTTGCTGTCGTATAGTCTTTAAATTCCAGAGCATAATTGTCAATTTTAAATTCTGCTAGCTCTAGCAACCAGGGCTTTGCTTGAGTATCACTCATTTTGGATTCGGCGCCTTGCTCTTCTGGTTTTGTGGATGCAGGGGCAAATAAGCTCTGGTAATTAAACTCACCATTTTTCGCCAGCCATGCTTTTATAAGCGCATCATTAGTATGGATGGCGTTTATTTTGACATTTTTGTCCTGTAAATTAAAATCGATGTCACTTACCTGTATCAAAGGAACTTTTATCAGTTCAGCCTCTTTATTGGTAGATAAAATAAGTTCCCGAAGATTCATATAACCTTGATTTGCTGTTATCTGTACTAATTCGTTTGCTAGTAAGTGATAGTTTTTAACCCCCATATCCACAGCAGCAATATTAAGTAACACTGCTTCTTCATTGCGTTTATCACTGAAGTTAATTTTTGTATCCTTAACGGCTATATCTTGAATATTTAAATTCCAGGGCAACACTTCGGTTTGCTGCGCTTGTTGTGGATTTTCTTTAGCTGTTTCTAATTCACTTTCTTTAACAGCAAAAGCTCCCTGATAGTTCAACTGCCCAGATTGTTCAAACCACAGTTTAAAATCAGCACCTTTAGATGCAACTTTTTCAATATCAATAGTGTGTTTATTTAAATCAAAGCTAAGCCCCTCAACTAAAAAATACGGCATGCTTAAAAATTCTTTATTATATTTCCTGTCAACAAAGGTAAGATTTTGAGTAAGTAAACGACCTTCAGTTAATTTAAAAAATAACTCGTCTTCAGAATAGGAAAGTTCATATTTAAATGTAATAGACTGGTTGCCTGCCAGCCACTTAAACTGCACTAAATCCTGTAAAAACAAGCTCCATACATCGCTGAAGTGTAAATCTTCTACAGTAATTTCGCCTTTAGATAAGATAGGATTAACACCAAAGTTACCAAGCCATTGCAACTTGCTTTCCTTACCTAAAGCCATAGAAAAACCTAAATCTGCACCTTTATCGGGTAAAGTAGCAAAATCATCCAGTTGCAGGTTAATATTGTGTATAATTTTATTAACAGGTTCGCTTTTTAGTGCATCAATTCTAGCAAATTGTCCATTAATAAGAGCTATTTTATTGATGATAATAGGGAAGATACCTTCCGATTGCTCTGTTTCCTGTTCTTCCTTGCCACTCAATAAATCACTAAAATTATATTGCCCATCTTTTAATGATTCTATTCGAACAAAAGGCTCCGTTAGCCTTAAAATATCTAACACTAAAGTCAGGTTTCTAATACTAGACCAGACTTGAATATTGGTAAAAAGTTCTTTAAAGGAAACAAAAGTCTGCAAGTCTTTCTCTTGCATAGAAAAACCCTGCAGACTTAATTTCAGAGAAAACGGATTAAATTCAACAAGTTCAAGTGATGCTTTACGTCCTGTTTCAGTTTCTATCAGCTCAGGCAGTTTACTTTGCATATACTTAGGCAATAACACAAAGCCAGCTAATGTATATAGCAACACCAGACCCACAGTAATCAGAACTGGTTTTCGATATCTTTCAATTAACTGTGGCATACTCATAAACTTCAAAAAAACTCCGTAATAAAACATTAGCTGATTACCCATAACTCTCAGCCACAGTGAAATAAAGATTTAAATATCAGTATGTTAAAGACGTCGTCATTCCCGAAGTCTTATATCGGGAATCTATGTTTAACCTACTAGATTCCTGCTAGAAACATGCAGGAATGACGAAGTATAGCTGATAGTTGTGGGTAATCAGGAAACATTATTATCGACATAGTAGAAAAAACCGTCTTTATTCTAGTTAATACATACATGGAAAACCTGCTATCGACTATAAATTATGGTAGCCCGTTTCTTCATGTAAAACAATATCCAGCCCCTGCACTTCGCCATCTTCCGATACACGTAAGCCCATCAAATAATCCAGAACCTTCAAAATGATATAACTGAAAGCCACACTCCAGATAATTGTCGCCACTACCGCTAAGGCCTGGATGCTAACTTGTTCAAATATAGTAATACCGTCCAGGCCCAGGCCGCCCATACTTTTGGCTGCAAATACACCGGTTAAAATTGAACCCACTATGCCACCTACACCATGCACCGGAAAAACATCCAGAGAATCATCTATATGTAAATGACGTTTGACAATTTGTACGGCATAAAAACAGACAATACCTGCTGTTATACCAATGGCCAGTGCTCCAGCAGGGCCAACAAAACCTGACGCGGGAGTTATTGTACCTAAGCCTGCAACCATACCTGTTACAATACCTAACACACTCGGCTTACCAAAACGTATCCATTCAATGACCATCCAGGTCAACGAGCCAGCTGCTGCACTAATATGAGTGACTAACATTGCCATACCTGCAGACCCATCAGCCGTTAATGCACTGCCCGCATTAAAACCAAACCAGCCCACCCATAACATCCCTGCTCCGGTAACTACCATCGGCATATTATGCGGAGGCATTGCTACGGTCGGAAAACCTCTCCTCTTGCCTAACATTAGTGCAGTAACCAGAGCAGAAACACCTGCGGTAATATGAATCACAATCCCACCAGCGAAATCCTTTACACCCAAATCAGCTAACCATCCACCACCCCATACCCAGTGACAGACAGGGACATAAACCAGCAGCGCCCAAAGCGCACTGAAAATCATCATCGAAGAAAATTTCATTCTCTCGGCAAAACCACCCACAATTAAAGCCGGGGTAATAATGGCAAAAGTCATCTGAAACATAAAAAACACAGTTTCAGGGATGTCACCCGTCAAACTATCTGTCCCCATATTCGGAACAAACGCCTTAGACAATCCTCCAATAAAGGGTTGAGCCCCTCCGCCATCAGTAAAAATCAAGCTATACATACCTGCCAGCCACATAATTGAAATCATGCAAGTTATGGCAAAACACTGCATTAAGACAGACAGAACATTCTTACTACGAACCAGGCCTGCATAAAACAATGACAAGCCAGGCAAAGTCATAAACAGCACCAGAGCCGTTGCCGTTAAAATCCAGGCTGTATTTGCCTGATTAAGTTCACTAGCTCCTGCAAAACTTGGCAATAGAACTAAGGCCAGAAATAAAATACTTTTTTTATTTTTATTATATAAATTATTCATCTTCTTAAATACTCAACTAAATAGCTTCTTCGCCTGTCTCTCCAGTACGAATTCTTATGACTTGTTCCAGCGTAGTAACAAAAATCTTACCATCACCTATCTTGCCTGTATTTGCTGCCTTCGCAATGGCTTCTATCGCCTGATCTACCCTATCTTCGGCTATTGCAATTTCCATTTTTACTTTAGGCAAAAAATCAACCACATATTCGGCTCCTCTATACAATTCTGTATGACCTTTTTGACGACCAAACCCTTTCACCTCTGTTACAGTTACTCCAGCAATTCCGAGTTCGGATAAAGCTTCACGCACATCATCCTGTTTAAACGGTTTTATTATCGCAGTGATTAATTTCATATTTGCTACCCTAAAATATTAATAAAGACAAAACATCATTTTACACAATAATTACAGACGGGTTGTAGACAAAAGTATTTTATAGCCTGATTTCAATCATTACTTTCCCCTAGTGAAAAATAAATTTATCCAGATAGTCAGTAGTTGGTATCATAATCGGTCATATTTTTCAGCGTAATGAAACACTTTCGTTACAAATCCTTATAACTCTTCACAAGGTAAACATGCTCTTACTTTCAAAAAAACAAGACTGGCTCGGCAATATTCGTGGTGACGTGCTAGCCGGAACAGTTGTCGCGCTTGCCCTAATTCCCGAAGCCATTGCTTTTTCTATTATTGCCGGAGTAGACCCTAAGGTAGGTTTATACGCCTCTTTTTGTATTGCCGTGATTACCGCATTTGTGGGTGGCAGACCAGGAATGATTAGTGCCGCCACTGGTGCGATGGCATTGTTAATGGTGACTCTGGTTAAAGATCATGGCTTACAATACCTTTTAGCTGCCACTTTATTAACCGGTATCTTGCAGATCATATCCGGTTATATAAAGCTTGGGAGCCTGATGAGCTTTGTCTCACGCTCAGTCGTAACCGGATTTGTCAATGCCCTGGCTATTCTTATTTTTATGGCCCAATTGCCCGAGTTAACCAATGTCAGTTGGCATGTCTATATTATGACCGCTACAGGGCTGGGCATCATTTATTTATTTCCCTATGTACCTTTTATAGGTAAAACTATTCCCTCGCCTTTAGTCTGTATAGTTGGATTAACTGGCGTTGCAATATATCTTGGCCTGGATATACGTACCGTAGGTGATATGGGTGCTTTACCCGATACACTGCCACTCTTTTTGTGGCCAGAAGTCCCTTTAAATTTTGCAACACTGCAAATTATCTTCCCATATTCGGCTGCTTTAGCAGTAGTAGGTATGCTTGAATCCTTAATGACTGCCACTATTATCGATGATCTAACAGACACGCCCAGTAATAAAAACCGCGAATGTAAAGGACAAGGAATCGCCAATATAGGTGCCGGATTATTAGGCGGTATGGCAGGTTGTGCAATGATCGGCCAATCAGTGATTAATATAAAATCGGGAGGACGAGGACGTTTATCTACATTGGTTGCAGGTGTATTCTTATTAATTATGGTGGTTTTTTTAGACGCCTGGATTAAACAAATTCCAATGGCTGCCTTAGTTGCCGTGATGATTATGGTTTCCATAGGAACCTTTAGCTGGGACTCAATTATCCATTTAAAATCACACCCGCTCTCTGCTAATCTGGTTATGATCATGACGGTTTTTGTGGTTATCTGGACTCATAATCTGGCTTACGGTGTCTTTGTCGGTGTGTTATTAGCCTCACTATTCTTTGCCAACAAAATTGCACACTTCATGTATGTAGAATCAACAATAAGTTCTGATGATGAAACACGTACTTATGTTGTTCATGGCCAGGTATTTTTTAACTCGGCCGATAAATTTACCAGCAACTTTGACTTTAAAGAAGTCGTAGAGAAAGTAGTTATCGATCTTACTCATGCTCACTTTTGGGACTTATCAGCGGTCGGTGCACTGGACAAAGTCGTTATCAAATTTAGACGTGAAGGTGCAGATGTAGAACTCATAGGCTTAAACGATGCCAGCGCCACAATTATTGACCGTTTTGGCGTGCACGATAATCCTGAAGAAATTGAAAAAGTTATAGGAGGACACTGATGAACAGCAGTCATCTGAAACATACGCAACAACTTGTACTAGCTTGTATTGATGGTTCCGCTATCAGTTCAGCTGTTTGTGATTATTCAGCCTGGATAGCTCAACGTGTCAATGCGCCACTAAAACTGTTGCATAATATTGAGCATCAGGAAACACCCGTCGTTTCTGATTTAACTGGGAATATCGGTTTAGGTAGCCAGGAGCACCTGCTTGAAGAACTCACGCAACTAGAACAGCAACGCAGTAAGTTATTAATGCAAAAAGGCAAGCTGATACTGGAAGCCGCCAAAGAACGAGTTCAACTTGCAGGCATCTCCGACCCTATAACCGCTAAACGACATGGTAGCGTAGTTGAAAGCCTGATAGATCTGGAAGATAATATTCGTGTTTTAGTGCTGGGTGTACGCGGTGAAGACCATGAAAAGCAAAAGGGAAAAATTGGCTCTCATCTGGAAATGATGATTCGCGCTATTCGCCGCCCTATTCTTGTAGTGAATACTGACTTTAAAAAACCCGACACAATCATGCTTGCTTATGATGGTAGTGAAGCAGCTGAAAAAGCGGTTGACATGGTTGCTATCAGTCCACTATATAAAGGTCTGACCTGCCATTTAGTGTGTGTTAGTAATATTGCTGAAGAATTAATCCAGCAAGCCACTGAAAAGCTCAAAAAAACTGTCGATCTTAATTTAATTACTGCCGCACTAAAAGGGAAAGCAGAGCAGGAATTATGTATATATCAGGAAAACCATAATATAGATTTAACTATCATGGGCGCATTTAGCCACACACGATTACATGAAATATTACTTGGAAGTTTTACTGTAAAAATGCTTCTTAAAACAAAAAAACCACTGCTGTTATTAAGATAAAAAAGTGTCTGATATTTCACATATCAAACACTTTTTAAAAAGATATATCCACCTGACTTATTTATTGACCGACAATACCTTAAGTCAGGCTGGAAAAAATATTACTTCGATGTACTACCAGTAAACTCAGGATAAGCTTCCATTCCACACTCGGAAAAATCCACACCTTGGTATTCTTCTTCTTCAGTAACACGTATGCCCATCACTGCTTTAATAATAAACCATGTAATCAGGCTTGCGACAAAAACAAAACCAAAAATACATGCAATACCTGTTAATTGTGTAACCAGGCTGGCTTCATCATTCGATAGACAGACCGCCAATAAACCCCATATACCCACCACACCATGTACAGAAATCGCACCAACAGGATCATCAATTTTAATTTTATCTAAGCTGACTACAGCAATGACAACCAGGATACCGGCTATTGCGCCAATAATAGTTGCTAATAGCGGTGTCGGTGTTAAAGGTTCAGCAGTAATCGCAACTAAACCTGCTAAAGCTCCGTTTAAGGTCATCGATAAATCAGCTTTACCAAATAGTAGATGAGCGGTTACCAGCGCAGAAATAACACCACCGGCAGCGGCTGCATTAGTATTAACAAAAACCATTGCAACCGCGTTTGCTTCCCCTATATCAGAAATTTTAAGTTCAGAACCACCATTAAAGCCAAACCATCCCATCCATAATATAAACATTCCTAAGGTTGCTAATGGCATATTACAACCAGGAATTGGGTGAATTTCACCATTGGTGCCATACTTACCTTTACGTGCGCCTAATAATAGAACCGCTGCCAATGCTGCTGTTGCACCACATAAATGTACAACACCTGAACCAGCAAAATCTAAAAACCCCATCTCGTCAAGAAAACCGCCACCCCATTTCCAATAACCTTGAATCGGATAAATAAAGCCTGTCATTACGATTGCAAAAACTAAAAAAGCCCATAATTTCATGCGTTCCGCTACGGCACCTGAAACAATAGACATAGCTGTGGCAACAAAGACTACCTGAAAAAAGAAGTCAGCCATTGCTGAGTAATAAGTTTCACCTTCGCTTTTTAAAACATCTACAGCTGTATGATCTTCACCCAGTAAAAAACTCATCCCAGGCCAAATACTATTGACTGCATCTGCTGGATACATAATGTTATATCCACATAGCATATACATAACACAAGCTATAGCAAATAATGTGACATTCTTGGTTAAAATTTCTGCGGTATTTTTTGATCGTACCAATCCTGCTTCGAGCATGGCAAAACCAGCCGCCATCCACATAACCAGTGCACCACTTATTAAAAAATAAAACGTATCTAACGCGTAACTTAATTCGGTTAATTTATCCACTTTAATTCCTCTCTATAATTCAAATTTTTATATCGCTTCATTTCCAGTTTCACCAGTACGAATTCTGATCACCTGTTCCAAATTAGTCACAAATATTTTTCCATCGCCAATTTTCCCGGTATTTGCGGCATTGCTAATAGCTTCTAATGCTTGGGTAACCAACTCATCAGTTACTGCTGCTTCAATTTTTGCTTTTGGTAAAAAATCAACAACATACTCAGCCCCCCGATAAAGCTCAGTATGTCCTTTTTGACGACCGAAACCTTTTACTTCAGTTACTGTGACGCCGGCGATTCCAATATCAGATAGTGCTTCGCGCACATCATCTAATTTGAAAGGTTTAACAATTGCTGTAATCAATTTCATTTAAATCTCCGTTAATTATCAAATTCATTTTATACATAGCACAGCTCATGCCATAAATTTATACTACTGATTTTTATGTGTTTTTTAATTATTTTCAGCTAACTTACCTTTACTATCCGCACCAATATGTAACATCCATTTTAAATTGCATTGCTGGCAATAAAAGTACAGTGTTAACCTATGTCAAATAACAGCCTTATTTGCTTGCCCTCTGCTATAAGCCTTTATAACTAAGGCTTTAGCAACAAGTTTATGATAATAACAATGCTGTTAGTGCTGTTGTTTACTTAGGCTACGCAATTATATAGATAAAAACTTGATAGATCTCACGATCTCGTTCCTATTCTCCCGAAAGGGTAGGCATACGGGTATACTCAGCGCTCGGCAACACAAAGCACTAGAACAAATAAAACTATCCTATAATTCAAAAATCCAGACCCTGAACCATTACAGTGCTAAAATGACCCGTTTTGGTGCGCAATCACAAATTCGTGAATTAACAATATCCATACAACTATGATTTATAATGTTTTTTCACAGATGGCACCATAAATGCATTAAAGAAAAAAACGTGCATGACCTGTCATATGCGCGTTATTTCTAATTTTTTTATTTTAGTTTTTATAGGACTGTATATATGAGCAAGAAAAAATTATTTAAGCGCACTTTACTGAGTAGTGCGGTAATCCTGGCAAGTTTTCAGGTATTAGCTAATGACGATGATGTGAATCATCTATCTAATGAAGACATTGAACCTCAAACATCATCAGATGCTGGCATGATTGAGTCTTTAAGCGGCTTCAACCTTAACGACACGAAGTTTATGAAAGACACAGGCTTCGAAGTAGGTATGTGGGCCTCAGCAGGTATTACCGGCAATACTAACGGTGATACAACCAACTCACCCATTTCATTTAATGATCGAGTCAACGAAGTTTTATTTAATGAACTAAACTTCTATATTGAACGTGCTGTTAATAAGGAAGGCGATAGCTGGGATGTTGGGGGTCGCATGGACTTCATGTATGGTACGGATTCAAGATTTACCCAGGCATCAGGCTGGGATAATGAATGGTGGGTTAACCAGAATGGTGGTTACTATAATATAGCAATGCCCCAATTATATATGGAAGTATTTGCTCCGATCGGGAATGGTATTACTGCCAAGCTAGGACATTTCTACACCACTATTGGTTATGAAGTAGTTCCAGCACCGGATAATTTTTTCTATTCACATGCTTATACCATGTTATATGGAGAACCATTCACCCATACCGGAGCTATGTTTAGCTATGACATTGATGACAACTTCTCTATAAATGCTGGAGCGGTCATGGGCTGGGATAATATGACTTCAAATGCGGGTGCCTGGAGCTTTTTAGGGGGCACTAGCTGGACCAGTACCAACCAGGCAACTTCCGTCAATGTGCAATTAATTTCTGGAGACACAAGCGATACTGAAGCGAGCAATAGAACCATGTACAGTATTGTTGCAACCCATGACTTCACTGATAAATTTCATTATGTATTTCAGCACGATTTCGGTACTCAAATACAAGCTAACTCTGTTGGTCAAAGCGGCGGTAACTGGTTTGGTATCAACCAATACTTTACTTATGACATCCTCGATAACGTCGGCGTTGGACTACGTGCAGAATGGTTTAATGACAAAGGTGGTGCGCAACGTGTAAATGCCGTTGGTGCCAATTACCTTGCAGCCTCTTTTGGTGTTAACTACACTCCTCTTAGCTGGTTAAAACTACGTCCTGAAGTACGTTTTGACTGGGCTGATGAGGAAGTTTTCAACAATAATACGGGTGATAGTCAAATCGAATTTGCTATGGATATGATTGTAACTTTCTAACCAGAAGCATACGAATTACCATGTAAAAGCTTGCGTTGTTTTACAACGCAAGCTTTTTTTATGCCTGATACTTTGTAATATTGATATTTAAACGTTTTTTGTATTGTAAAAAATCCAGGTAAACTGAGTTTTTACAAGAATTTTAAATAGCAACAATCTTATTCAAATCAAATTCAGCCACTTCTTTGCGCCCCGCATAGCCACGAGTATTAGATAAAATGCGTGTTCCTTCTATGCGGTAATCACCAATACTATGGGTGTGCCCATGAAACCATGCTGAAATATCATGCCCATGAAAAAGTGCTTTAAGATCATTACAATAAGCGAGCTTTTTAATTGCATTGGGTGAATCGTTCCAGCTCCAGTGCGTTGGTGTATGGTGTGTGACAACAACGGTTTTACCCTTAAATGGTCTAGCCAGCGCTTTTTCCAGCCATGCCCTGGAGTGCATATGTAATTCAGTGAAGTGTTGCGCATTAAACGGCTCGTATGCAAAGCGAATTTTTCTAAAATCATTCAAATTTTTGCTTAAAGCTAAAGCCGTTTCCTCTCCCTCTATAAACAAATCAGTCCATAAAGAACAACCCAGGAAGCGAACACCATTATATATAAAGGTATTATTTTCCAGGAAATGTATATTGGTATTGGCACACTTTTCTTTTAGCATACACAAGGTATCGCAGTATTCATGATTATAAAATTCATGATTCCCGGCAACATAAATGACAGGCTTTTTAGACGCAATTAACCATTCTATGGCTTGATCGTAAACCCCAATATCACCAGCTGCGATAATAATTTCTGCATTATTATCAGGTAAATTCAGTGACCCAAATTCAAGATGTATATCTGAGAAATAATTTATTCTCATAAAAAAGTAACCTGCATGATTTTTATTTTAACATTCTTTATTTATTTAGAGTCAGTGACGGCTAAACTTGCGGAAATATGATTCTCAATAACAAGAAAATCGTGCAATTTATAATTATAAACTAACACTTTGTATACAATTATCAAGAAACCTTATCTGAACTAAACAGCAATCTATTTTTTTCAGCATGGTTCATATATACTTCAGTGTAATTGTAATTACGAAAAAAAACCATACACCATGTCAATTAGTCCCAGAAAAAATACTCATCAAGTTCTAGTCGGAAATGTTAAGGTTGGCGGTGCTGCGCCGATAGTCGTCCAATCCATGACTAATACAGATACTGCCAATATAGCAGCAACGGTTAAGCAAGTTATGGAACTTGCCAATGCAGGCTCTGAACTAGTGCGCATTACAGTGAATAATGAAGAGGCAGCTGAAGCAGTTCCAGAAATACGTAAGCAACTGGATGCTAACGGTTTCTCTGTTCCTCTCGTAGGTGATTTTCATTTTAATGGTCATAAATTATTAGAAAAATACCCTGAGTGCGCAAAGGCTTTAGGAAAATTCAGAATCAATCCGGGGAATGTTGGCAAAGGCGCTAAAAGAGATACTCAGTTCCAGCAAATGATTGAATGCGCCGTTAAATATGACAAACCTGTACGTATTGGTGTCAATGGTGGTAGTCTGGATCAAGCTGTATTGACTCGCCTACTGGATGAAAACAGACAAAAAGCGGAACCGGATGAACTGTCTGCAGTAACCCGTGAAGCTATTATTATTTCTGCCTTAGAAAGTGCCGCTGCCGCGGAATCTTTCGGTTTATCTAAAAACAAAATCATTCTTTCCTGTAAAATCAGTAATGTTCAAGAACTTATCAGTATCTATCAAGACCTTTCCAGCCGCTGTGAATATGCATTGCATTTAGGATTAACCGAAGCAGGGATAGGCTCCAAAGGCATCGTTGCCTCATCAGCAGCACTATCCGTATTAATGCAAAAAGGGATAGGCGATACTATTCGTATTTCCTTGACTCCTGAGCCGGGTGCAGCGCGTACCAAAGAAGTCATAGTTGCCCAGGAGATTCTGCAAACCATGGGCTTTCGCTCGTTTACTCCAATGGTTATTGCCTGCCCTGGCTGTGGTCGAACTACCAGTGATTATTTTCAGAAATTAGCTATGAATATACAAGGTTTCCTACGCGAACAAATGCCAGTCTGGCGTGATAAATATAATGGCGTAGAAGAAATGGAAGTTGCTGTTATGGGCTGTGTAGTTAATGGCCCCGGCGAGAGTAAAAATGCTAATATAGGGATCAGTCTTCCAGGTACTGGCGAAACACCTGTCGCACCAGTATATGAAGATGGCGAGAAAACAGTTACCTTAAAAGGCGACAGAATTGCTGAAGAATTTCAGGAAATTGTAGAAAGGTATATTGAGCGCACCTATAGCGCTTAAATTTGAAATATAAAACAAGGTTATGTGTGATTTAAGTAGCCGTTAAACGGCTATTTTATAACGAATTCATGGATTTATTTGCTTCTTTAAGGACGGGGATAAACGCCCCCGTTACTCGACTAAATAATTGACTATACGGTTCTAATCTAATGAGTACAACTGAAAAATCTGTAAGCACCTCACTACACTATCTGGAAGAAAAACTCGCGGATAAAAATCCGGTACTACTTCAAGCCTTCAGGCTTTATCATGAACTCGATCAGGTCGCATATGATCTTGGACTTATCGGCATGGATGACTCATTAGTGAATAAAACCTCTTGGTCACCAGTTATCACGGTGATCGGTGATTCACCCTCAGGGCGTAATGAATTTATCAATCGATATTTAGATACGGCCATTCCAGCCATAGATACTTTTGCTAACCATGCACAATTTACGGTACTCATTCACCACCCTGATGAAGTACCGAGAAACCTGCCAGGTACAGCTGTCGACGGTGACCCTCAGTTTCCCTTTTACCATATTAGCGAGCGTCTGAATCAGATAGAAAAAGATGAAAGCCGTCATATCAATACCTATCTGGAATTAACGACTAATAATAGCAGCAAGCTAAAAGACAAAACAATTATTCTTGCACCTGGGTTTGCTCCAAATATCAAGTATGAAGGCGTTGCCTTACTACGTGAACATGCCGCTACTCTTTCTGATCTTGTCTTTGTATTTTTTGATGCCAGCAAACCGAATCTCGAAGATTACCGTTCGGCTCTGGCACCTTTCTTGAAAATGACCACCCTGAGCCATAACCCTGGTAAATTTATCTATGTCATTAATCAAGATCCAGATTCTGTTAATACAGTAGATCTTGCTAGCTGGAAACAGCAGTTAAGCAACCTAGGTCTGCAGTCAGGTCAATTTTTTGTATTAAAGCAAAGTACAGAAACAAACAATCAATTAGCCATAGAACAAAAACTCGCAAATATTGATGTAGAAAGTGCATATCGTATACTGCATACATTAGAGCAGCATATTAATGAATTTGAATCGGTAGTCATACATGAAGTTAAAAAAGCAATCATACTATGGAAAGACCGTTCTCATTTTACTGTTATCGTGTTACTCAGTTTCATCGCGCTTACACTGGTAGCAGGGGAAATTCAATTTGGACTCGTTGCTGTACTTCTAGATCCTTTTGTCGCATCAATTTTCTTATTTTTATTGATTATCATACTTATCCCTTTTCATATCTATAGCAGTAAAATACATGCTAAATTTATCAGTAAAAAACTAGTAGAACGTCAAATTGAACTAGGCTTGATGGAAAATCTATCTGCGTTATTTGAAAAAAGTTTAACTTTTTGGCATATTCTTCTCCCTTTTGAACAACCCGTTGGCTGGAATAAAGACGTACAGGAAACATTAGACATGATAAAAACCCGTGCTAAAGGCCTGGTACAATCACTTAATAATATATTTAATTCCAGCATCACATCTGCAAATAGTAAAAAGAAGATACTTTTTTGAATTTGTAATGACAGTCAGGTAAGTTGTTGGAGATTACTTTGCCAAACCCGGTTAAACACGCCCTTATTTAATCCCAGATTTGCACCCTGTTATTTACAATATTTTTATTATTGAGTTGAAGTTATGAAAATCACAATAATCAATAAACAGGTCATAATGGGCATGTTATTCTTAATGTCACTGATAAGTTCTGTAGCATTGGCATCATCTTACCCAACAGATGTACCGCGCATCATGTTTTCTACAGATGTGGCTAATGGCATCATTAGCACTCATGGCGCTCAAGGCTCTAGCCCTGTTTCTTTTTCGACAACTGCAACTTATCAACGCGATACTGCTGTTGCGCCACAAGATGTAGATGACGGCTTTACTTTAGCGATGGCTCTGAATCTTGATGCTGTTGGACTGGTTGAAGTAGATTCTATTATTCCTACTTATGGAAATGCCCCTCTTCCGGAAGAAATGGCTGTTGCACTGTTCCTGACACATGTTATGAAACAGCGATCAGACATTCCGGTAGTTCCCGGGGCAATGGCACAGGCAAGCCAGACTTTACACGCGACATCACAATGGTTTTCGGGGGCTAACATACAAATTGAGGGTTCCGGCGGCTCTTTTGCCATTTCCTGCCGAAATTCGGGTGTCGAAATGATGTATCGTCGCTTAGTGACTAGTAATAAGCCGATTACAATTTTAGCCATTGGCCCGTTAACTGATGTAGCTTGTTTATTAACCACGAGTCCAGAAATTAAAGCAAAGATATCAGAAATTATAATTCTGGATTCACGCCTTGAGGGTGAGTCTGTCAGCGTCAATGGTAAAATTGTTAATGATTTCAACTTTCGCATGGACCCTATAGCTGGTGCTCTTTTATTTGCTTCTGAAGCGGCAAGGGAAATCCCTATACGCCTTATCTCATTCAGTTTATCTGGCCAGACTTCTCAGGCAGGTGATTTGATTGAATTTAACTCAACTACGCTAAAAGGACCCACTCCGGCAACACCTGAGTCACAGTTTAGCCTGAATTTACTGCTGGAATCTTCGGTTCCCCGGATGCAATACTGGGAAGGTATTTTTGGAACGCCACAAGGTCCGTTTGATCAATATACACTCGCAGCAGTTGTGTGGCCTGAACTGTTTAAATGCCAGGCCGGGATAGCCTATATCCAGCAATGCCCTTACCCTGCATGGAGTCCCTTATTTCCAGTTGATGCGGATGGTAATCCAACCCAAGAGCCTTATAATGCGCCAGAAAATCCCTGTATGGATCACGGCACTGAAAATGGCAAAAGTCTTTCCGAAATATCCGCTGAATTAGTTGTCAGTTTAAACCTGAATAATCCGGGCTCTTTAATTCGAGGTATTACCGGCATAGATGGCAATATTCCGAAATTAAATCAGAGCGCGCTTCCTGTGACTGTCTGTACTGACTTTGCAAGCCCCTCGGCAAGACAATTGTTCCAGGAATTACTATATGAATATACCTGGTAAAATAAATTTGATCAGCACAGATAGGGTTCTAAATCTTTAGCTTATTTTGCAAATCAATCGCGTACTGTTCTAAATTTTTAAGAAATTGACTATCAATTCCCTCTTGTTGCTTTAATTGGTCTATTTTTTGCCAGTATGTGCCGAAATCAAGAAAACCATGGGTATCTATATTACTTAATCGTTTAGTACAAAATTGCTTCCATCGTCTGATCTCTTCAGAGTTTAATGTTTCAGGGTAATTTCTTGCCCGATACCTGAATAGCATTTCAGCTAATCTTGAATTTCCTCCCTTAAAAGTAAATTTCGCTAATTTTTCAGGCTTTGTAGCACGGAGTTTATCCATACTTTGCTTATCTTGTGCAGAAAAAAAACCACCGCTATAAATCATTAAATCTGGATCTGAAACGGCATCAGAAGAAAATGACTGCCCACCAAATACTTTTTTGAGCTTTGTTTGTAAATCGCCTGACTGTTGAATTAAGTCCTTATGTTTCTGGCATTGCTCAACATCGATACCTAATCGATCTGCATCTTGAGCACGCAACACTTTAGCTGGAGCGACTATCGGGCATTTATTGATATGAATGGTTTTTAAAGGGATACGCTCTATCCCTTCCGGTAAATCAACCTTAGCTGTGAAAATTCGTTGCTGAATTTCTTCTGCAGATAACTTAAGCATCGCTTCCGGATCGACTGATAAATCATAAACGATTACTCCATTATTATTGACCGGATGCTGACAGATCGGTAAGACTAAGGATAAATATTGCTTTTCAGCACCATACATTCCAGAAACATGGACAACCGGAGTATAACTGCCTAGCTTTAATAATTCCTTAACCTGGTGCTTGCCTCGATTTTGTAAAAAAAACTGAAATAGTTTTGTTTGTTCCTGTTGAATCAACTTAGCTAATGCTATCGTCGCATAAACATCGGACAAAGCGTCATGTGCTGCCGCATGTTCTATACCATTTGCTAGTGTCAGTTTTTCCAGGCGAAAACTAATTTTTCCCTCTGCATCAACTGGCCAATGAATTCCTTCAGGACGTAGTGCATGAACTGTACGTATTAAATCTATTAAATCCCAACGTGAATTACCATTTTGCCATTCGCGTGCATAAGGATCATAAAAATTACGGTATAACAGATTGCGAGTGACTTCATCATCAAACCGCAAGTTGTTATAACCTAAAGTACACGTATTTTCTTGCGCCATGTGTTTATGAATTTGAGCGATAAACTCTGCTTCACAAACACCTTTTTCAGCCGCCATTTGTGGAGAAATTCCTGTGATACAACAGGCTTCCGGCTGCGGCAGAGTATCGTCAGTGGGCTGACAGTAAATGACTAATGGCTCGCCTAGAATATTAAAATCAAAATCTGTCCTGATACCCGCAAATTGTACTGCTCTATCGCGCTGTGGATCGACTCCAAAAGTTTCATAATCATGCCAATAAAAACTATTTTCTGTCATATTGTTGTTAAATTATCCTTAGGTACTTATTCAGAATTTCTATAATGTAACAGATAGATACAGATTATCGGTAAATTTTTGATTGGTATGGGTTCTCGCGCGAAGTATGGAAAGCAGAAATCTTTGTGGTTTACGTGAATAATTTTTATGTTATATTGAATCAATTCCCTGATTAGCTAACTGGTCTGCTTTTTCATTACCGATATTACCCGAATGTCCCTTTACCCAGGTCCAGTCTATTTCATGCTTTTGCATTACAGCATCCAGACGTCGCCACAAATCTTCATTTTTAACGGTTTTTTTTGCCGCTGTTTTCCAGCCTCTTTTTTTCCAGTTGGCCATCCATTCGGTAATTCCTTGTAAGACATATTTGGAATCACTGTATAACTTAACCGCACAAGGTCTGTTTAAAGCTTCTAATGCCTGGATAGCAGCCATTAATTCCATACGATTGTTAGTCGTTTTCTGTTCACCACCAAATAATTCCTTTTCAGCATCACCTCTTTTTAACCAAACGCCCCAGCCTCCTGGTCCCGGATTCCCACGACAGGCACCATCGGTATATATCTCAACTATCTGTATCATATTGTCTTTGTCTTATGGAAATATCAATAAATTTAGCCAGCGCAAATTTAGCGTGATATTCTCGTACTGGCGTTAAGGGGATAAGATGATAACATCTTTTAATTGCTTTAATACCATATGCAGCGACTCTCAGCTCCTGTCCTCTTCCTTCAGCATGTCCTGAATTAATCCGTGTTGCATCAAAATTAAATCCGGCAGCGAGCTCAACTTCAAAATTTAATAAGCGTAACCAGTCTTCAATTCTGGTGCGAGACACCAAACCAGGAAACCAGGGCGTGTTTCTTGCTCTGCGTTTCATATATTGCAGATTAATATAAATGTTCCATGGATTAAAGCTGATAATCGTCAACTTGCCTTCAGGTTTTAATATACGCTCAACTTCTCGTAATACCTGATGCTTATTGGTGTCGAATTCAAGTAAATGCGGCAATATAACCATATCGACAGATTCAGACTTAAACGGCAGGGCAATTGTAGTTCCTCTTAATAATTTATTTTTATAGCATGAGTCCTGTTCGTCATCCATGACATAAAATTGCTCGTATAAACTACTATCAATAAATTCATTTTCCCAGCCCAAAGCACCAATTTGTACAATAACCTGTTTACAACTTACGGTAACAGAGCGCTTTAAAAAAGCCGCTTCCTGCTGTTGTAAAACCTGCCCTTTAGAAGTGTTAAACCACTCATGTAATACCTTACGGTGCATCATCTTTACTCATAGAAATTAATAATTAAAGATACCAGATTGTTAAAGCAAATAAACTACTTTTTTACCAGATAATTCCTACCGCAACTATTGACACTACAAAAAATAAAGTTGCTAAATCTTTTATGACATGTAGAAGCCAATGCTGCTGGTCTTGCATTATGATATCAATTCGATTGGTTATTTGATCTTGCATATGGACTTTCTGTTGCATTTTAGTTCTCCTATTTATTAATATAACTACGCATTTGTCCGACTAATACGCCCTGTATTTCTACTTGTTCAGGTCTGAATTTCATCGCAGACATATTTGAATTTGCTGGAATCAACAACGTTTCATGCGGGTATTGTTCTATAAATTTCAAGGTTGCCTCTGCTTTATCAATCAAAGCTACGACAATTTCACCATTTTGTGCACAACTTCTTTGTTCAATAATGACCCAGTCATCATTAAAAATGCCCTCCTCTATCATTGAATCTCCTTTTACTTGCAGGATATAACATGAATTGTCAGTTTTTATTTGTTCTGGGATATTGATATAACTGATCTGCTCTATTGCTTCTATCGGTTTCCCGGCGGCTATAAAACCGACAAAAGGTATACCCGCTGATTCATCATCGGGTCGCTTATATTGCTTGGCTTTTTCAGTTAAGCGTATGCCTTTTTGCTTTCGATCTGATATTTCAACCAGACCCGCCAGCGTTAATGCTTTTATGTGCTTATGCAAAGACCCTCGTGAATTTAAGCCAAGGGCGGAACATACTTGATCTAAAGTTGGTGGATAAGCAAAATCTTGCTGATTACCAAGCAGAAATTCAAAAATATCCTGTTGTTTGCGGGTCAGTTCATTCAATGTTGTTCTCCTTTTGTTCTTAAAAAGAATATCAGGAGAACGAATAAAGAACAAGTTTTATTTATTTTTATTCCTGTGCATTTATTGCTTGAATTCGCGAAGCATGTTTACGTAGCTAGATAGCAAACCCTATATATATTAGTCATGTTAAAATCAATATAAAATTTACACTTCCTTTCGCCCTAATACATGGATGATTTATATTGATGCAGATTGATCTTATTGCCGTCGCAATTATATTGCCCTGCTGTTTAATAGTACTTGCCAGTAACAGGTTTCCTGCTGACAGTATATTATTAGGTGTATTAAGCATATTGCTTATTAGCGGAATATTAACGCCAGCAGAAGCTTTATCTGGATTTTCAAGCCCGGGCATAGCGACGATAGCGGTACTTTATGTCACTGTTGCAGGTTTACGCGAAACGGGCTCTATCGCATGGCTGGGCCGCCTGCTTTTAGGCCGACCCGCTAATATGACTCTGGCACTTATAAGGTTACTGTTACCAGCGGCTACTCTCAGTATGTTAGTTAATAACAGCCCTGTAGTCGCCATGTTTACCAGCGCAGTTCAAGACTGGTGTAAACGTAGCGGATTTAGTGCTGCAAATTTTCTTTTACCGCTTAGTTATGCCTCTATTTTAGGCGGGACCTGTACGCTGATAGGTACTAGTACCAATCTTGTTGTTGATGGCTTAATGCGACAATCTGGATTCCCCGGCTTTAGTTTATTTGAAATTGCCGCTGTAGGCATACCCATTACGCTAGCAGGCTGTTTATACCTCATTGTTGTCAGTCCCTATCTGATTCCTGACAGAACAGGTGCAATCGAAAAATTCAGTAATGTACGTGAATACCTGGTCGAAATGTTAGTGAAATCTAATTGCGAATTATCAGGACAAACAATACAAGATGCTGGCCTGCGCCATTTGCCTGGATTATTTTTAATTGAGATCGTACGCGATGGAGATATTATTCCAGTGGTTTCTCCGCAAACGGTGATTCAGTCAGATGATCGTCTGGTATTTGCAGGTGCTGTAGATTCGGTTGTTGAATTACGACGTATCCGCGGCCTTGTAGTTGCTTCAGACCAGGTATTTAAACTCAAGGGACACGACCACGAACGGCGTTTATTTGAAGCTGTTATTTCAGCAGAAAGTCCTGTTGCCGGGCTTAGTATACGCGAGGCTCGATTCAGATACCGTTATAATGCAGTTATCTTATCCATTGCGCGAAATGGTAACCGCTTAAAAGGTAAAATTGGCGATATAGTGCTTCAGGCGGGAGACACTTTATTGCTGGAAGCACAAAAAGGATTTCTGTTTAAATTTCGTAACAGCCGAGACTTTCTATTGGTTAGCAGATTAGAAAATTCGCATAATATACGGCATAATCGTGCCCCCTGGGCGATAAGCATAATACTATTGATGATTATGCTGATTATAAGCGGTGCTATGAATATTTTACCCGCTGCTGTATTAGCTGCAGGTGCTATGGTGGTAAGTGCCTGTTTAAACATGGAAGATGCGCGTAACAGTATTGATTATAAAGTCTTATTGGTTATTGCCTGTGCCTATGGGTTAGGAACAGCCGTTCAAAAGGTCGGACTTGCTGATATGATCGCTGGCCAGGCGCTATTAATCGCAGGAGGTAACCCTCTGATGATGTTAGCTCTGATTTATATTGCTACTGCATTACTAACAGAATCTATAACCAATAATGCAGCTGCAATTGTTATGTTTCCAATTGCCATGAGTGGCGCACAGGCTCTGGATGTAAATACAGCACCCTTTGCCATTGCAGTCATGATTGCTGCTTCTGCCAGCTTTTTAACACCTATAGGCTACCAAACAAATCTAATGGTATTTGGCCCTGGTGGTTATAAATTCAGTGACTATGTGAAATTAGGCCTGCCACTTAGCCTGTTAGTTGCAGGCATAACCCTATGGGTAATTCCCCAGGTTTGGGCTTTTTAGTTAGCTGTGCAAAATACGCATCGAGTAAAGATCATAATAATCGCTACATACATACTGCTCTGATTTGTGCATAGAATAAATTACATCACCCCCCTCACACTTGAACTGCATTCTTAGGGTTAAATTGTTAGTGCAGCGCATTTTCAGAAACACAATGACTGTGTTTTCAACCTGTTTTGTTATGAAATTAATTTAGGCGACAACTATTCTGACGCAGGGGTCCTTTTGCGATGCAAAATATATATTAGCTTAGATCTTTATAAAAGCTTTTATAATTTGGAATCCAGACGATATGGTACTTACATTCCCATCTTATATGCTTTAAACTTTCAGGCGTATTTATCGTTTGTTTCCTTATCTTTTTGAACTTTAGGCGGTTCACAGATAGTGAAACTCTCAAATGATGCCTGTAATTGTCAAATTTTTCTTAGTCCCATAGCAGACAGAGCTGGGGATCTACTTATAATTAATTTTTCTTAAACACAATTAAAGAGCGAATCCCGTCATGTTAAATCGTATTAAATTCCCCGGTATTGATCGAGCCGATTCTGATCGGATGCCTTTTGTCCGCATGGCTTTCATTACGCTGATGCTACTAATATTTGGATTAATTTTTATCATGATTGAGCTTAATCCTAATCTGGATCATATGAGAGTGAGCATATTATCGGGTCCGAAAGATAGTTATTTTCACCAGATGGGTGAACAATTGGTCAGTGATGCAAAAAAGTACCAGGGAAAACTGGTTAACGTTGCTACGGAAGGTAGCCATGATAATTTACAGCAATTAAGGGTGGCGGCTGCAAAAGGCGGGGTCCGATTCGCACTAATGCCGGATGGTATTGATTATCCAGACACAGGAAAATTTCAGCTGGTTGCCCGAATCCCCAGGCCGCTCACTTTTTTTGTTATCGGACGTAATGCAAACCGGTATCAATACCTTGCAGACTTGAAGAATGCCCATATTGGAATAGGCCCCAAGGACAGTGGTAACGCTTTGATCGCCAAGTATTTACTGGAAGATAAGGATCTAGAGGAACTTAACTTCCGATTGTCTTATTTTGACCCGAAGGAACAACTAGAACAACTGCAGATGGGTAACATCGATGCTGCTATATTTCTCACCAGCATGGATGACCCTTTGATCAAAGAGGCGTTGCGCAGTAAACTGGAGATAATTAGTTTTGCTAACCCCGAGGCTATTATCAAACGTAAGCCAGCATTCAAAATAGAGAAAATTTATGTTGGTCAGTTCGATCATGTAAGCCTGCTCCCCGAAAAAAATAAAACAGTTTTCACGGTCGAATCGCTACTGGTGGCAAACAAAGGGGCATCCCGTACTGATATCGTAGTCCTGCTAACTCTGTTGAGCAGGGAATTTCCTGAATTTATTGAATATAATCGCCAACAGCCGAAAAATATGGAGCTTCCATATGCCAGAGATTTGCGCACATTCATAGATAATGGTGGACCAACCTTGCTTGATGAATATGCGCCAGCTTTGGTGTCACTGATGCCACCAGCCAATATGTTTCATTATGTGCTGGTAGTCAGTCTATTAATGAATGTACTGGGAATATGGAACCGTTTTCGTCTGTGGCAAATTGACAAGACCAGGGCTGAGCTGGAACTGCAAATTGTACAATATTTCGGTGCCAATCTTTCGCTGGCGGAAATCAGGAACCTGGATACCTGGAGGATGGATGGAGCTAACCTGGAGAAGATCAATGAGCTTATAGAACGTTATCAAAGATTGTTGCAGTGCTGTAAAGGCTACACGTCTTCTTTAGTAACTCCAATGGGTATGGAGAATATTTACCGTTATCATGAAGAACTTATTAGTGAACAGTTATCAGCCTTAAAAAAAATTTCACAAGCCTAGGCTTATTCGATGCTGTAGAGCTGAATGAACTGGTTCTGATGAGTTCTACATAAGATCGTCTAAAAACAGTAAATAACGCCAAATACAATACATAGTTCAAGCTTAATATTCATTGCTTTAGCGATACCATTTTATATGGGCTTCTTCCGCCGGAATATTAACATGACGGTGATTCGCTACCAGCCTTGGAGTGTATTCAGCCGCAGGGCGGTCAGCGGGGACTTTGGCTTCATACAAATAACTGTTAACGGATCCCGGCAAGGCGGCTTTACGGTCCATAAGCTGACAAAAAGGCATGGCATTTTCCAGCCCATCGGCATAAACTTCTACTCTGACACTGTCTGCTAACAAATCATCCAGATACACATGCAGGGTAATATAATGCTCTGAATCTGATGATTCAATTTGTAAATTTTGCATATAAACAGCTGACCAGTGTTCAGCTAAAAGTGTTTGCCAAACAGCCAATTTCTTTGCGAGAGTCGCATTATTAACAATGCGCTGTTGATATTGAGTACATGCGGGCAGATAATACCGCTCCACATAATCGCGCAACATTCTATTACTGCTAAATTCAGGTGCTAAAATCGCCATGCTGGAGCGTATACGAGCAACCCATTGCTCAGGAATACCACGCTCATTACGTTGGTAAAATTCGGGCACAACCCGCTCTTCCAGTATACGATAAAGTTCATTCGCTTCGACCGCATCCCATTCAGGTTCGCTATGGGTTTGTCCATCCCCCAAAGCCCAGCCGACTTCAGGTGTGTAGGCTTCAGCCCACCAGCCATCCAGTTCGGATAAATTAAGGCCACCATTAGCCAATAGTTTCATGCCGCTGGTACCGCAGGCTTCCCATGGTCTGCGCGGTGTGTTGATCCAGACATCGACGCCTTGCACAAACTGCTCAGCCATGGCCATATCGTAATCAGCCAGAAATACCATATGACCCCGAACTTCTGGTCTGCGCACAAAGTTAGCCATTTCCTGAATTAATTGTTGCCCCTCTTTATCTGATGGGTGCGCTTTGCCTGCAATCACCAGCTGTACGGGATAATGGGAATTAGTCAGTAAACGTATTAAACGATCCGGGTCATGAAGCAATAGATTTGGGCGTTTATATTCAGCAAAACGACGGGCAAATCCCAATGTTAAGGTATTGGGGTCGAATATATTTTGCACTAGAGATTGTTCATCCTCTGGCGCTCGTCGTAACTTCAATTTTTCGATAATCTGCTGGCGGACATACTTCACTAATTTACCCCGGCTTTCACCACGAAAAGTCCATAAGTCTTCGTCTTTAATAGACTCTATTTGTTTGCGCAAAGTGTCCACTTTCCCCGCCCAACGCCCTTTACCACAGAAGCACGTCCATAAAGCATCGGCAAAAATTGAATCCCAGGTAGGTACATGCACACCATTGGTTACATAACCAACAGGGATTTCTGTTATAGGCCAGTGTGGATATAGCTGATGAAACAACATCTGACTAACCTGAGCATGTAAACGACTCACGCCATTTACTGCCGCACAGGTACGTAAGGCAAAATAAGTCATATTAAACGTTTCTTCTGAACGTTCTATAGAACTTTGTCCTAACGCCAGGAATTGATGAAAGGAAATCCCTAGTGTTAGCACTATTTCACTTAAATACTGTTGCATCAACTCAGGACTATAACAGTCAAAACCTGCACTCACTGGTGTATGGGTTGTAAACATATTGCCTGCCCTGGTAGCCCAGAGAGCTTCAGCAAAAGTGACCTGATAGTTTCTTTTGAATGCACGAATACGCTCTAAAGCCACAAATGCCGCATGGCCTTCGTTCAAATGGCAGATTTCCGGTTGTATTTCCAGTGCTTCAAGCACCCGCCATCCACCAATTCCCAATACAATTTCCTGCAACAAACGCATTTCCTTCCCGCCACCATATAATTCTGCAGTAATAGCCTGATCTACAGGATTATTCATAAGATCATTGCTATCCAGTAGATACAAGGAAACACGGCCTACCTGAACTTCCCAAACGCGCAAAAACAGCTCACGCGCGGGTAATTCCAGAACAATCGTCAGACGATTGCCATGCTTATCCAGTGCGCGGCGTATAGGCAGTCCAGAGGGTTCATTATAGGGATAGAAAGCCTGTTGAGCCCCTTGAGCATCAATCATTTGCCTGAAATATCCCTGCTGATACAACAGACCGACTCCGACTAAAGGCAGATTTAAATCGCTGGCTGACTTTAATAAATCGCCCGCCAGAATACCCAAACCACCAGCATAGATGGGTAACGCTTCACCCAGCCCATATTCCATACTGAAATAAGCAATTGTGCCTAATTGAGAGCCCGGGTATTCAGATTCAAGCCAGCCATCTTGACTATAGTAGTCAATTCGCTCCCCGTTTAATGCTTCAAGCTTGCTTAGAAAGGATTGATCCTGAGCAAGTGTTTCGAGACGCTCCTTGCTGACATTTTGCAGCAGCAACCACGGATTCTGGGTTTTTTCCCATATTTCTGGCGCCATCGTCTGCCATAAGGCATCACCAGCATGGCTCCACGTCCAGCGTAAATCTAGTGAAAATTCAATTAATATTTCCAGTTCAGCTGGAAGAGTACGGGGTAAATAAGGAGAATTCATCGTTAATTTCCTCTAAATTAGGTTTTCTATACTTGATGATGTTGACTATGCAGAGAGTCTTTAAGACGACTATGCAAGCGACTGAATGTCTTTGTCGTTATATTTATAATCCAGGCAATTGGCTCCCAGAAATAGGAAAAAAATATCAAAATACAACTTTTGTGTGTTCTGGACAGTACCTTGTTCCTCATTTCGAATGCTTGAATTTTAGGATAATGGTTGATAAATAACAGAAACATAAGTAATAAAGAGCGTCGCATGATCCACCTTTACGCCTTATTCACTTTTCTGAGGTCCGCACCCGCCAACGAAAGAGCATCATGCAACGTCGAGAAAATAAATTTTTCACCAATTGCAGAAGTAATACCATGTCGATCCATGTCCGCCCGCAAATAAGCATTTACGCGCCCGAAGACCAATTTGATATTTCGACTCTGCAGATCTTCACACAAATCAAGCAAGGAGCGTGCTGCTGAGTAGTCGATGTCCGTCATTGCCCCCGAGTCCACCACAAACCAGCGCACCGGAGCCGGGGCATAGGCTATCAGAGCACGCACTTCATCGGCGAAGCGGTTGTCGTTTGCATAGAACAAATCTGCACCAAACCGATAGACCACCAGTCCTGGCTCTGTCTCTAGCCCCGGCTTTGTCGGTACTGGCATCCAGCGGCCCGCCTCATCCGGTAGCATCACAGCCGTATGCGGACGATAACTGTGATGCACATGCCGGAGTAACGACAAGGCGATCGCCAGCAGGATACCCTGCTCAAGCCCTACCAGCGCCACTACCACAGCCGTGACAATGGCCAGATTAAACTCGCCCGGACTTTCTCTACGAATATCGCGCAAGCTTCGGATATCGACGAGCCCTACGGCGATAGTAAACACAATACCAGCGAGCACACTCCGAGGTAGATACTGTAACGGTCCGGTAAAGAACAGTAGTACCAGCAATACAGTTCCAGCAAATATCAGCTGTGCAACCTGACTACGCGCACCGGCAAGATCAGCCATTGCCGTCTGTGTGGGACTACCATTGACTACGAATGCACCGGACAAAGCTGCGGCCGCATTCGCTGCTGACAAACCCAGGATATCGGCATCCTCCTCCACGCGTTCATGATGTCGTACTGCAAAAATGCGCGAGGTTGCCGCGCTTTGGGCGATAATAATTACGAAGCAAGACAAAGCGACAGGAACAAGTTTAAGCAGCTCGTTCCAGCTCACAGCGGGAAAAGAAAACGCAGGCAATCCACCTGCCACCGGCCCGATAGTTGCAATACCATGACCGGCAAAATCGTATACATAGCTGACGCCGATTCCCGTTAACACTGCAAACAGCGGTACGGGCAAGCGCGGCAAATAGTGACGAAAGCCAAGGATGCTGGTCACGACCAACGACGATATACCGAGTGTGGGAAGATTTATCTGCTGCAGGCCCTCAATAAACTGCTGTAACTGTTCGATCGTTTTGTGCGCATATACGGGTATGCCGGCCATTTCACCCAGCATAGCGATACTAATTTGGAATCCAACACCGGTAAGAAAACCAACCAGCACTGTACGCGAAAGGAAATCAGCAAGAAAGCCGAGTTTGAAGATTCGTGCCAGCAATAGGAGCACTGCCGTCAACAGCGCAACCATACCCACTAAAGCCATGTATTTCACACTGGCCTGCGGTGCCATACCGGATAGTCCACTGGAAAAGATAGCCGCAGTAGCAGAGTCCGCCGCTACAACCAGATGGCGCGAGGAGCCAAAGATAGCGAACATTACCAGCGGCAACAGCACCGTGTAGAGTCCGGTAATGGTCGGTGTGCCGGCAATACGCGTATAACCCAGCACCTGCGGAATGTTCATCGACGCCAGCGTCAAACCGGCTATAGCATCACGCATTACACCGCCCCGGCTAAAGGGTCGAAGGCCTGCAAAAAATGTCAGCTTCATAGTTATCCCCGGCAAATTTCCCATAAGTATCCAGTTTGCATGAGCGAACAAGCTTGCACCTTCAACCTAGAAACCACAGTTGAGCTCGGATTTTGTGGAAAATCTGCGTGTGAAAGACAAGGCACAGCTCACAGGAAATGGCCGTAACCCTTGGCAAGAGCTGTAACTCAGTATTTCGTGCTCAGATTTATTCACAAAACCATGAAGCAGAGCATAGTCACCCAACAGGTGACAATCAGTTACGATCATTATATTTTATACTCAATCACTTATAATGTTGTTTAGCGGTCAACTACGATTTCTAGGTTCAAGCCTTGCTTTTACTTTTCTTGTTTTTCTTGCTCTCCACGTCAATCTTGCCACTCTTTTTCCCTGCTTGCTTCTCCTCGGCAGCATGATACTTGCTGCGAATATCTTCCATATCCACATGAGCAGGCGGCAGTTTTAAACCCATTTCACTCATGGTATCCGCGACGATCTCCGAGATCGCGAGGTTGCGAAACCACTTGTGATTAGCGGGGATAACATACCACGGTGCATACGGAGTGCTGGTCAGTTCCAGAGCATCTTCGTAAGCCTGGGTGTATTCAGGCCATAACTCACGCTCGGAATAGTCGGCATCGCTGATTTTCCAGTTCCGGGCGGGGTCATCCAACCGCTGTTTGAAACGTGACAATTGCTCATCGGGACTGATGTGCAAAAAAAACTTCAGAATCCTTGTGCCGTTGCTTGAAAGCATCTTTTCGAAATCGTTAATCAGATCATACCGCTTTGACCAAACCCCCTTTTCAACCAGCTTGTGTACACGCACAACAAGCACATCCTCATAGTGCGAACGGTTAAAGATAACTAGCTCCCCCTTGCCTGGTGCATGCTGGTGAGCTCGCCAGAGAAAATCGTGAGCAGCTTCCTCTTTGCTCGGCTGTTTAAAACCAAACACCGATGTTCCCTGCGGGTTCATGCCGCTGAATAAATGCCGCACCACGCCGTCTTTGCCGGCGGCATCTAATGCCTGTAACACCACCAGTAGGGACTGACCGCCATCTGCGTAAAGCAGGTATTGCATTTTGTCCATGTTCTCAAGGTGCTCCTGTATCTTCGGCATCGCCTGTGCGTGCGATTCATGCTTACCGGTGTACAAAGGATCAATTTTATTCAGATGGACCTTTTTACCGGGTTCGACGACAAATTTTTTACGATAATCCATGTTTACGTCCCTTATTTAATTAAGTTAATCTAATAGCTTTCCAGGCAGTCGTTTCACTAAATGAAAAACCATAAATATTGATGTGTCACCAAGTAACACTTCGTTCGCCTTTTGTTGAATATGAGCTCAAAAAAACAAATAGATTAATTACCAGATTACAAAAGTCCAGACGGCCCAAGCCATCAGAAATATTAGCAAAGCAATTGAGGTGATACCGTGCGGTTGCTTTGCATGGTGCATGATGACGTGACGTTTTTTCTTTTTTTCTTGACTGTTTGTTTTTGAATTTGACACTTTTCTTACCTCTAAAATAAATGCTTTCGCATAGTTCCCACGCCGTTGCGTGGGAATTCATTCAGCAATGCTCTAACATTGCGTTACGCCGGAGTATGGGTGCGATCTTAACTATTAACCATGCATTTGCAATAACTGATTCACTACCCCCAAACTTTTTAGATGACGTTCCGTACGATAATCCACATAGCGTTCAGTAATCAGCCTGACTGCGCCCAGCAGAAACATCCAGACTAGATTGTAAGCCCATATCCAGCCGATCAGCATCCATGAAATGGGATCAACCAGCCAACCAAATCTACACATCAGGACGGCCAGTATCTGGGTAAACAAGATCGTCAGGAACAAAGGTGCGGCCGGGAAAGGGCGCAGAAAAAACCAGCGTTCCGTGCGGGTAACAAACAACAGCAAATGCCCGCCGGCAACCAGTTGCAAAAACATCAGGGTTTGTAACTGGGTCTGTGTTGCCAGGCCGAAGAACTCTTGCTGAAGCGGGTCTGAAAGCACTTCCATGCCAATCAATAGTAAACCGAACGATTCAACAATCGAAAACAGGCCAAGCACTGCCGAAACACCCAGCAGCCGGGGCATTTTCCAGCGAATCGGTTTTTCACTGACTGGCGTGTTGTCATAGGCGATGGCCATAATCGGCACGTCATCGAGTAGCGACATGGCGACGATCATAATGGGCGTCAGCGGTGTAAAACCGAGAAATATAGTTGATAGCACCACCAGGAACATAATGTCCATGGTCAATGCCACACGGTAAATAGTATAACTGGTAATGCGTCCAAAAATACGTCGCGCTTCGTCGATGGCACTGTTGATAACCGACAGTCCAGGAGCTGTAAGAATCAGCGCAGCTGCGCCGCGTGCCGCATCAGTAGCCCCGGAAACAGCGGTACCGCAGTCGGCTTGCTTGAGTGCAGGTGCGTCGTTGACGCCGTCACCAGTCATTGCCACCAGATGCCCGCGTGACTGCAAAGCCTTCACGATAGCGTATTTGTGCTCAGGAAAGACACGTGCGAAACCGTCCGCTCGTTCTATCAAATCGACAATTTCCGATGGCACATTATTAGGATCCATATCTTTAGGGAAGGCATCTGCCGCAGCAAGGATATTGGTTCCCATGCCAAGTTGCCTTGCCGTTTCAATAGCGATTGCGGTGTCATCACCGGTAATCATTTTCACCTGCACCCCTTTTTCGCGGGCATTATCAATAGTCCTTTTCGAATCATCACGCGGCGGATCAAACATGGGGAGTACGCCCAATAACGACCAGGTTACTCCGTCATCCTCTGAGCGTGCCACACCCAGCGCTCGCGAGCCCTTGGCAGCCAGTGCGGCAACGATATCCTTGACCTGTTGCGCAACCTCCGCTGAAGGTTTGACAATATCAACTATCGCCTGTGGCGCACCCTTGGTGACTACAAAGGCCTTGCCTGCGGGATCGGTTACGTTTGCTGCTGTGCGTTTGCTTACCGGATCAAAAGGCAAGAATTTGAGTTTTTTCCAGTTGTTAAGCGTGCTTTGATCCTTGAGCGCTGAAATAACCGCGGTATCAATGGCATCTTTATCTTCAATGTTCGATGCGAGTGCTGCGGCCAGAATGCAGTCTTGTGCGTCATTGCCCGCTATCAGAATGGGCTCTGCCAGTGTGAGTTGATTTTTGGTCAAGGTCCCGGTCTTGTCGGAGCAGAGAATATCGACTCCCGCCATCTCCTCAATCGCCGAAAGCTTGGAAACTATCGCTTTTTCCTTCGATAATTGCAGTGCTCCCAGCGCCATAGTCATCGAAAACACCGTCGGCATTGCTACCGGAATTGAAGCAACCAATAACACCAGTACAAATTGCAGGATACCCAGGGCATCGTTGACATCCCAGTCGTCGGCAATGACAATATCATGATAAACCCTAACGGCAACCATGATCAGCGCAAGCAAAACGGCGAGGATAATAAGAAAGTTGCCAATCTGGAACATGGCCTTTTGCGCGTGACTGACCGCTCCAGCACCTGCCACCAGTTTAGCGGTACGTCCAAATAAAGTATTAGAGCCCGTGTTAATGACTACGCAAACCATTTCTCCTTGTTTGACCATACTGCCAGAATACCCCCCATCGCCAACCTTCTTGGCTACTGGTAGTGATTCGCCGGTTAGTGCCGACTGGTCGATGGACGCATAGTCTCCACTAACCATCCTCACATCGGCAGGAACGACCATACCCAAACGTATCTTGATGATATCACCCGGAACCAGTGTCGCTGCGCCTAATGTTTGCCATGTGCCATCACGCATAACGGTGGTTTCAAGTGCCAGCCCTTTTTTTAGCTCCGCCAGGGCATTCGAGGCCTTGCGATCCTGCCACATCTCGAGTCCAACGTTAAACAATAGCAAGAAGCTAATGATTGCGAAGTCATCCCAGTGACCAATTATAGCTGAAACAAGCGCCGCAGCCTCGATCATGTAGGCAATAGGCCCCATGAAATGACCCAGAATTTTGGCGGTCAGACTTTCCTCTTTTTCAACCAGAGCATTCGGCCCATATTGGGCAAATCGTTGTTGAGCCTCGGCACTGCTTAGCCCCTGGTCAGCTTGAACGCCGAGTTGAGCAAGTAAATCATTGACAGGTATTTTCTCAAGATCAGCACCGACTGTATTCCCAGTGGCAGGTAATTCTATATTTGACATCGCAAATTTCCCGTTTGTATAAAATTGAGTGGAGAATTGAATTTGAATTTTTCACAGTAAAAACAGCTCATTCTGATTAGAAAATCACTTAACAAAAGATATATCTATTGTTGAATAGTCTGCTTTATTATGTATGTACAAAATAAGTGACAGCACACAGTGGCAAATTTCGTCCATTTGTTTCTCTTGCCTGGATTTAACCCTTTATCCAGGTAATAGCATTCTGAAATTCTGATATTTTATAGGTAGCCACCTGACCATCCATGAAATAGGAGCCAACCTTGGTTGCCCATGCCACCCATTGCTGGTCACTTACTACCGCAACTTTCTCGAAGTCATGTCGATGTTGTAACCCAAATAAAGCATCATCCCAGGCAGCGTCTAACTCCCATCCAGTAAAATTTTCATCTAAATAAAGCAACACTCTTATTTTTCCAAATTGATCTATCAACTGCTTGAGCTGAGGAATAAAAATCTTTTCGTAATCTTCGCTGGTTAACATGCCCTTTGCTTTAACAACCAACGTTTTTCCTGCCGTTTCTGGCATAATTTCTATCATGATAATAACCTCTTAGGTGTTAATTGATGCGTTAATGTAATAGCAGTGAAACTAGAAAGAATATTTTTTGCCCACTGCTTTTATATTTGTCTACCCTGCCATTCGCTTTTCGACCTCCAGTATCTGCAATGTTGTTTTGATAACAGTGTCCGGATTCAAACTAATGGAATCAATACCGATCTCAACCAGAAATTCAGCAATCTCAGGGTAATCAGAAGGTGCCTGTCCGCAAATACCCGAATGCCGGGCATTCCGTTTAGCGCCTGCAACAGCAAGCCGAATCATCTCTTTAACCCCTTCATCACGCTCATCAAAGTCAAAAGCAACGATTTCAGAATCCCGGTCCACCCCCAGTGTTAATTGGGTGAGATCATTTGAGCCTATAGAAAAGCCATCGAACAGCGTGGCAAATGCATCAATCTGAATCACATTGTTAGGGATTTCACACATCACATAGATTTCAAGTCCATGTATACCCTGCTTCAAACCCAGTTCGGCCATTTTGGCCAGTACTTGCTTGCCCTCATCCACGCGTCGGCAGAAAGGAATCATTAAAATAACATTGCTTAAGCCCATATTATCGCGCACCCGTTTCATTGCCGCACATTCCAGCGCAAAGCCCTGCTCATAAGCAGGATGAGTATAGCGGGATGCGCCCCGGAAACCGAGCATCGGATTGGCTTCTGTTGCTTCAAACTCACTGCCACCCAGCAAGGAAGCATATTCATTGGTTTTGAAATCGGACATACGCACGACTACAGGCCGGGGATAAAAAGCAGCAGCGATGGTTCCTACTCCTTCAGATAAACGCTGCACAAAGTAGTCAGCAGGACTGACATAATTTTTAGTTAATTGCTGTATGGCTCTCCGCTCTGTTTCACTCTCTACTTTCTCCGGGTGCAACAAAGCCATCGGATGCACTTTGATGTATTCATTGATGATAAATTCCATTCTTGCAAGACCTACACCGTCACAGGGTAGAAAGCTGTGTTTAAAAGCCAGTTCCGGATTACCCAGATTCAGCATAATTTTTGTTTTCGGACGCGACAAGGTGGCAAGGTCAGTGCGTATAATATCAAAAGGGATGTCATCACGATAAATCTTACCGATATCCCCTTCAGCACAGGATATTGTTATTTGCTCGCCGTTCGCGATCGCGCTGGTGGCATCGTCACAGCCAACTACCGCGGGAATCCCCAATTCACGAGCAATGATGGCAGCATGGCAGGTGCGCCCACCTCGGTTAGTCACGATAGCAGCCGCTATTTTCATAATAGGCTCCCAGTCAGGCGTGGTATTATCGGCAACCAGCACTTCACCGGGTCGAAAATCAGCAAGGTGTGCCGTACTGCTGATAACATGCGCCGGGCCAGTGGCGATTTTGGCACCGACAGAATGACCAGTAGCGATAATATCACCACTGCCTTTAAGCTGATATTCTTCCAGTATCGTGCCCTGTTGTTGCGAAGTGACAGTTTCCGGCCTCGCCTGCACCATATACAGTTCACCATCCAGGGCATCCTTGGCCCATTCCATATCCATCGGACGTTCATGGCCAATCTGCTCGCTGTATAGTCGCTCTACTTTAATGGCATAATCTGCCAGTGTCAGTACATCCTCATCGGATAAACAAAAGCGTTCGCGCTCAGCTTTGGAAGTGAGAATATTTTTGGTGGCTTCGCGAGTATTCCCTTCGGAGTAAACCATTTTTATTTTTTTTGAACCCAAACTGCGCCGTAGCACACAGCGATACCCTTCTTCAAAAGTCGGCTTATGCACATAAAATTCATCCGGTTCAACAGCACCTTGCACAACATTTTCACCTAAACCATAGGCAGCTGTAATAAAAACCGCATCACGAAAACCTGATTCAGTATCCAGAGAGAACATCACGCCACTGGTCGCCAGATCGGAACGTACCATTTTCATGATGCCAATTGATAATGCTACATCGAAATGATCAAAACCCTGATCTATTCGGTAATGTATAGCCCGGTCGGTAAATAAACTAGCAAAACAGCGTTGGCAGGCATCCAGTAACGTTTCTTCGCCATTAATATTCAGGTAGGTATCCTGTTGCCCAGCAAAGCTGGCAGTCGGTAAATCTTCCGCTGTGGCCGAACTGCGTACTGCCAGAGTCAAACTTTCACCATATTGTTCATGTAATTCACGATAGGCAGCAATAATTTCACTTTGCAGATCATCCGGCAGCCCTGCGGCATAGATAATTTCTCGGGCACGTTTACCAGACCGAGCCAGATGCTTAACATCTAGTGAGTCAATATCCGCCATAGTTTCCCTTAAGGCTTCCCAGGCATGCGCTTCATCGAGCACATAACGATAAGCCTCGGCAGTCACAGCAAAGCCATTGGGTACTTTGACGCCTTCAGGTGCTAATTTTTGCACCATTTCACCCAATGAAGCGTTTTTGCCACCGACTAGCGGAATATCGTTAATACCAATTTCGTTAAAAAAACGTATATATTTGTAAGTCATAGTTTTTCTCCTATTCAGCTATATCGACAGATGTAACATTATTAGTGCATAAATATAAATCTTTTAGTCTTTTAGTCTTTTAGTCTTTTAGTCTTTTAGTCTTTTAGTCTTTACCGAATTATATTTCAATAATTTCAGAAGCTATTTATACGATTGTGTTTCGTGCTTTTAGCCCGACCAGGGTTAAATCGGATCACACGCGCTCAAACCAATGACTAATAGCGCAGAGTTTACCGGTCTGATAAACGATACAATGATGGCTAGTGAAACACTATGTATAGCAGTATAACCAAAATAAACCAACATAATGTAATGTTTTTTCTGGCTCTATACTTATAGCTCAGCATTCACCCTATACAGGCACATGGTATTAAGCGCAATCATCAAATCGCAGTAGAATTGACTTTTAATATGTTGCTATATGCTGAGGTAATAATCGGCATGATGATGAATCTGATCTGTAACATGATAAGACATGGATAATATCATCAGCATTCATACTTTCAATATTTTGGCTCTTCCCGACTTCGCGGGGTAGTCACTATATGTAGTATATTGCTATTTGATTATTTAGGTGCAGGCTGGGTATGATAGCCATCTTTTTAGACGGCAAACTTTAAATAAATGAACCCGATATTGTTACAAATTCCTTTGGATTTACCCGATGTGCAAATAGAGGCATTTGATACTGAGTCTAAAAAAGGAATTATTATTAAAGTCCAAAGTACATGCAAAGGCACAACTTGTCGGCAATGCCATCAGCCTATCGATAAGTTTTATGGCTATGGCAAAGAAATTACGTTACGCCATTTACCGATCTTTGAACAGTCCGTCTGGATTAAGATCAAACCGAAGCGTTACCAATGCCCTTATTGTGATCAAGGCCCGACAACCACTCAGCGCTGTAGTTGGTATGATCAAAAAAGCCCACATACTAAAGCCTATGAACAGTGGATATTGCGCGACCTAATCAATAGCACAATAACCGACATCAGTATCAAACGTGGCATTAATGAAGCGGCTGTTGAAGGCATTATTAATCGTTATATTCGTCAAGAAGTGGATTGGGAGACAATAAAAAGCCTGCCATTACTTGGACTTGATGAGATTGCGTTAAAAAAAGGACATAAAGATTTTGTTGTTATCATTTCAGGGATCAATGAAGGCGGAGAAAAATGCATTTTGGCCGTATTGCCAAATCGCAAAAAGGAAACAGTAAAAATATTTCTACAAAGCATTCCCGTGGAAATTAAAAGAACAATACAACGTGCCTGCGTTGATATGTATGACGGCTACAGTAATGCAGTGTATGAGGAACTTCATGGCGTTGAGGTTGTGGTTGATCGATTCCATGTGACCAAAAGCTATCGAGCCTGTGCAGACAACGCAAGAATAAAAGAGATGAAAACACTGAAAAAGACGCTTTCTAGTGAGGATTATGCCCAACTGAAAGGCGTGATGTGGTTATTCCGAAAATCACTCTGGGACTTGAATGAAGAGCAACAAATTAAATTAATACAACTCTTTAATTATGCGCCAGAGCTTAAGCAAATTTATATTTATCGGGAAGCATTGACGGGTATTTTTAACCGACCTTTAAGTAAAAGTCAGGCAGAAGCTGAGCTAAATTCATGGGTCGAGCAGGTTAGAAATCTGAAGTTGGACTGTTTCAACTCATTTATAGTGACCTTACAAAACTGGCAGCATGAAATCACTAATTATTTTCTTCGCCGTGAAACCAGTGGTTTTGTAGAAGGACTGAATAACAAAATTAAGGTGATCAAAAGACGTTGCTATGGCATTTATGATATAGGGCGTTTATTTCAGCATATTTGGCTTGATGTCGAAGGCCGACGTTTATTCGGATATGCTTAACACTATATGTTGTGGTCGCCCCGCGAAATCGGGAAGAGCCAATATTTTGTCAGTAACAGGCTTTAAACGCTGGTGGCGCCTGAAGGTGTGATGGCTCAACCGGTGACTTTAGCTTTTTCAGTGCCAGTGGTGATTACAATTGCTATTATCTGTTTACAGGCTTTACCGGATATTTGGTATCTCGTTGGCAAGGACTGCTCTTTTTAGGGTATTATGCTGTTTTGTTAACTGGTTGAGATTAGATTCGATACAGTATGCCTGTTTGGTGTAATTTAATAGGCTATTTGTTTGAGACCGTATTACCATTAGCAGCCTTGATTCAGGTTGTTTTTATATTACGTCAGATGAAGCGCTCTTTTAAAGAGCAAAAATAATACTTGTTAATTTTTGGAGTAGACAAATGAATTGGATAATTGTATTTGTGGTATTTTTACTCTCAGCTTGTTCAGGAAAGTCCACCAATAAGACATTGCCTACTCAGCTTGTTGATACGCAGGCTTCAGCAGTAACGCAAGTTGTTCAGCCGCGCAAGCTCACTAAAGGTGAGGCTTTGTATTTGCGTAATTGTGCAGATTGCCATGGATGGGAAGGTCGCGGTAACGGCCCAGCAGCTGAATATATCGATGTAGCCACACCGGTCTTACAAAATAGTCAATTACTTAACAATCAATCAGAACAGCAATTTGTTGACTGGGTTTTAAATCCGACCAGCAAACTTCAGGTGACTGATAAGGCCGGACCACAAACCAATACTGAAGCCAGTGCCTTGTTAGCTTACTTAAGAAAACAACCGGGTATTAACTGGGCTCAGACAGAAGCCGGACAAGAAACTTATGATCAGTTATGTGCTAATTGTCATGGTTTATATGGGCATGGTGATGGTAGTTTCTCAGCAGAGATGCCCGTGCCAATGCCTGATCTGAGTACCGCGAGTTATCAAAATCAGTACAATGATCAAGAGTTACTGAGCTTCATTAGTCAGGGAAAAGGTGCGATGCCCGGGTTTGATGAGGTATTGAGTGCTCAGGAAATCAGGGAGGTATTAGCTTTTGTACGTTTGTTATCACCGGGTTATGAGAGCTACGACAAATATTGCACTACGTGTCATGGTGCAGATGGTGCACCGGTACAACTATTAGAGATTAATGAAGGTGAAGGTACAGAGAGCGAATTTATTGATATTAGCATTCCGACACTCGATGCAAAATACCTTAATGCGCATACTGATGCCCAGCTTATTCCAAAAATTCAGCATATGCTTAAACAAAATCAGGTATCTATGCTGCATTTTTCTGGGGATATCAAACCTGATGAGGCGACACAGATATTCCGTTATTTACGAGACGTTATGATCAACGATTAATAAGGTTGCCGTTATTAGGGGGAGTGAGGCGAATAAAGCCATACGTTTGAGCTCCCCAGATTAATATCGTCTTCAGTGAGAGAAATTTTTATACATGAATTTTTTCGCCAACGCCAGGTAGATTTTGTATCCCGGCCCAATCGGTAACCTTGCTGCAGCAAAGTATGACTGGAGGAAACTTGTTACACAGATCGAGATTACATGCATTCTTGGTGATTAATCATCATATCTAAAGCTGTAATACTTTACTCCCCCTCTTTCCATAGTCTCCATGAGAATTTATACTGGAATATTCTGTATTTCCTGGCGCAGAGCGAGAGCAACGAAATAGGTTCTCAATTCAATTCTTGGCAAGCTTTCACCTAATACATTCGTCGCCTAAATAACCACCCCGCGCAGCTCATCGTTATAATGCCAATAATTGCCAAAGGCCAATATTGATCGACTAAATTGCTGACCGAAAACCCCTCAAGAAAAACGCTACGCACAATAACCAGAAAATAACGCAAAGGGTTAATTAAAGTAAACTTCTGAACCCAGACTGGCATATTCGCAATAGGTGTTGCAAAACCGGATAAAATAATGGCAGGTACGATAAATAAAAAACCACCCAATAAGCCTTGTTGTTGTGTTATTGAAAGAGAAGAAATCATCAATCCAACGCCAATAATGGCAAAGACAAATAAAATAATACCGATATACAAAGCAAGCAGGCTGCCGAGTAAGGGAATTTTAAACCAGAGTACCGCCACCGGAATAATAAATGAGGCTTCTACTACACCGATGATTAACCCGGGTACCGCCTTGCCGAGCAATATCTGAAAAGGGGTTAACGGTGTGACAAGTAACTGATCAAAAGTACCCTGTTCACGCTCTCTGGCAATGGAAAGCGCCGTCACTATTATGGTGGCAACCAGCGTTAACAAACCTACAATACCCGGGACAATAAACCAGCGACTGGCAAGATTAGGATTAAACCAGGAACGAATTTGCAATTGTGCCGGCGGTAATGACTGCTGATGCTGTTTTGCCCAGTCCAGATTAAATTTTGCCAGAATACTTTGCATATAGTTCAGTGCAATTAATGCCGTATTTGAATTACGACCATCAATCAGAATTTGTACAGCAGCTGATCGTTGTTCTGTATATAGATCACGACTAAAGTGTGGGCCGAGATGTAACACAGCCAGAACCTTTTGTTCATCCAGAGCGGGAGCAATCTGTTCAGAATGAGTAATAGTTAAAACCGTGGCAAATACAGGCGAGGCGGTAAAGTGACTAATAAAATCTCTGGAGGCAATACTTTGATCTTCATTATAAACCGCAATAGGCACGTGATTAAGATCAAAGCTGGCGCCATAGCCAAAGACAAAAAGCTGAATAATAGGTGGTCCAATCAATACAAAGCGGCTTTTCTTATCTTTTAAAATCGCTAAAAATTCCTTGATCAGTAATGCGTAAATCATTGCCCACATAATTACTCCAGACGTTTAGGGGCTTTTTTTATCGCCAATATGAAAAACAGGCTAGCCATTAATAACAGGGCAGCCGTATTAGGTAAAATAATCGCCCAGACATTGCCCGTCAAAAAGACAGTTTGTAAAATGGCCACGAAATAACGCGCCGCAACCAGATAAGTAAAAGCCTGCACAGCTATTGGCATACTGTCTATATCAAAAATAAATCCGGATAATATAAAAGCAGGTAGAAACGTCGTAATAATCGCAACCTGCCCGGCAACAAACTGGTTTTTAGTCATAATAGAAATTAACAAACCCATCCCCAGAGTCACCAACATAAATATACTGCCAGTGAGCAACAAGACCCAAAACGAACCACGTAAGGGTACATCAAACAGAAAGACTGCCATCGCAATAGACAGCAACATGCCGCCCATGCCCAGAAAATAATAGGGAATCAATTTTCCGACCAGCACCTCACCCATAGTAACAGGGGTTGCAATCATGGCTTCCAGAGTACCACGCTCCCATTCACGCGCCATCACCAGAGCGGTTAATAATGCACCTATCAAAGTCATAATCACTGCAATCAGCCCTGGCACCAGATAGTCTTTGCTAAGAATGGCACTGTTATACCAGATCCGCTGTTCGGCAATCACGGGATATACTATGGATATGCCGCGAGTTTGTGCAAGGTGTGTCAGCCATTCATTCCAGGCACCTTGAATATAACCCGAAATTAATCGTGCGGTATTCGCATCTACGCCATCGACAATCACCTGAATACCTGGAGAATTTTGCTTAAATAACTCACGACTAAAGTTCGCTCTCAGGTGGATAATAGCACTGATTTTTCTCAATTGCATCGCCTGTTCAGCAGTACCCATATGCGTATAATGGCTATTGTTAAAATACTCGGAATGCTCAAATGCAGCCGTAAAACTCGCTGTTTCAGGGCTGCTTTTGTCTATCACCCAACCCACAGGAACATGTCTGGCATCCAGCGACACGCCATAACCGAACAATAACAACAAGAACACGGGCAAGACAAAAGCAATCGCCAGACTGCTAGGATCACGCCAGATTTGTAGAAACTCTTTGATGATCAGCCCCTTCAGACGCATATACTTTTTAATATGACTATCGTTCATACCTGTCTTGCCTCAACCAACTGGATAAAGGCATCTTCCATCGTCGGATCTGGTAACGCTGCAGTACTGACTTGCTGTTTGATTTCAGCAGGTGTTCCCGTGATTAAAATACTGCCTTCACACATAATTAACAGACGATCACAATATTCAGCTTCTTCCATAAAATGCGTGGTAACAAGTACCGTCACACCACTCGCTGCAAGTTGGTTGGTACGATTCCAGAATTCCCGTCTAGCTAAAGGGTCTACGCCTGAGGTAGGTTCATCAAGAAACAGAATATCCGGCTCGTGCATCAAGGCGCAGGCCATTGCCAGACGCTGCTTATAGCCCAGAGGCAAATCTGTACACTCACTGTGCTGATCTACACTCAGCTCAAATTGCTGTAAAGCCCATTGTATTCGTTGATCACGCTGTTTATGGGACAAACCGTAAGCACTACTGAAAAATGTCAGGTTTTGCAGCACACTTAAATTGGCATACAGCGAGAATTTTTGCGACATATAGCCAATTCGAGACCGGGCTTTGGCAGGAGCCAGGCGTATATCAACTCCCGCTACCCGTAACTCTCCATTGCTTGCAGGAAGTAAACCACATAGCATACGAAAGGTGGTCGTTTTACCCGCGCCATTTGCGCCTAATAAACCAAATATTTCCCCGCGTTTAACCGAAAAATTTAGCTTTTTAACCGCTTGAAAATCGTCAAACCAACGATCAACGCCCTCGACATGAATAATCGTGCTATCAATTATGGAAGTAGTGTCTTTAAGAGAAGGTTCAATATTTCCCACCTTTGCAGCAGGATGGCGCTCTCTTAACAGACTAATAAAAACATCTTCCAGGCGCGGGGGTGTTGCTGCAATACCGACTGTTTCCAGTGCCCCGGTGAAAACAGGCAAACCTTGATGACGGTGAATAATACGCACTTTTTCACCCTGTATGACCGCATCAATGATATTCGGTTGTCTGATCAGCTGACTTTGCAGCAGGCGGCTAGACAGTTCTGGATGGCTAACCCGATAACAATGTCCCTGCATTTTAGATTTTAATAAATCCGGACTGTTAGCATCCACTAACACGCCTTCATCCAGTATCACTACTTGCTGACAACGCTCAGCTTCATCCATATACGCAGTACTTAATAATACCGTCATACCCTGACTTTTAACCTGTTGCTCAATTATGCTCCAGAGCTCTCTTCTGGAAACAGGATCAACTCCGACACTCGGCTCATCGAGTAATAACAGGCCGGGCTGGCTAAGCAAAGTACAGGCGAGTCCCAGTTTTTGCTTCATCCCTCCTGATAAGCGCCCTGCCAAGCGTTGAGTAAATGCCGCCAGTCCGGTCATGCGCATTAAATCCTGAAAGCGTTGTTGTCGAACTGCAAGACTCACACCATGTAAATCAGCATAAAGATTCAGATTTTCTGCAACACTCAGGTCTTCATACAAGCCAAAGCGCTGCGGCATATAGCCACACAAGTGATGAATATCATCGCCCTGCTGTACGCTATCAAGACCAAAAACATGTATTGTGCCATTGCTGGGGACTAACAAACCCGCTACCAGACGTAGCAAGGTCGTTTTCCCGGCGCCATCAGGTCCTATCAGACCAACTACTTCGCCTTTGCTAATCGTAAGCGAAACATCCTGTAAAGCATGAATGGTACGTTTACCATTAGTAAACTGTTTGCTCAGCTGTTGTATTTCAACTGCCCAAACGTCTTCTCCTGTATCAGAAGCCGTCATGGCCGTGTGTTACAAGTAGACTTTGCTTGCTGATCAGGCTCTGCCTGCAAATCAATATTCACCGTAACAGGCATACCCAGGCGTAATTCATTTTGTGGATTACAGGCAAACACTCGCACTTGATAAACTAGATGAGTACGCAGTTCAGGCGTTTCAACTGATTTAGGGGTAAATTCAGCCGTTGGCGAAATAAAACCTATCCAGCCCTGATACGATTTATCTGGATAGCTATCCGTGGTGATGCGCGCAGACATACCGTATTTTAATTTTCCCAACTGATTTTCAGGCACATAAACTCTCGCCCAGACCGGATCGATTAATGCCAGCGTATAAACGGGTATACGACTATCGGCCATATCGCCCGGCTCCAGAATGCGATCCTGAATAATACCATCGGCAGGGGCATAAAGATGGCCATCCTGCCAGATTTTTTTAGCCAGTTTAAGACTGCTTTCATTCGCTTTCAATAAGGCTTTTGCTTCATCAATATCTTCTAGCCGAGGGCCGATGACCATAAGTTCCTGTTGTTGTTTAAGTGCATGAAGTTTTTCCTGTGCAGTAATATATTCCTTATTCGCGCGGTCAACAGACTCAATAGACGTCAATTGCTTTTTCACCAGTTTTTGCAAGCGCTGAAGCTCTATTTTAACAAATGCCACCTCGGCGGATGCTGATTTAACATCGGCCGTTGCCTTACGAATATCTTCAGGGCGTGACCCAGTAACTAAGCGACTAACAACCTGCTGTTGCGCCGCAGTTTTTGCCTCAGCATAGTCGATAGCATACTGAAAACGCTCTAAATCCTGAGTCGCCAATAACTGGCCGTGTTTAACCCGGTCACCCTCTTTCGCCGCCATCATCGCAATGTGTTCAGCATCATGAAAAGCCAACTGTATCTGGCGAATATCAATATTGCCAAACAGCGTCAAGCTCGTTTCTTCAGTTTTTGAGAGGCTATTAAAATCCCAGATAGCCCATGTAATACCTCCTAGTACAAGAAGCAGCAAAATAATTTTAAGTGACTTTTTCATAATATCAAAACTCTGTGGAAAGCAAATGACGGGTAGTGAAAATAAATATCTGGCGTGCAAGAACCTATTTTAGTAGTTTTAAAACTTTTTAAAAAAGGCTTTTGCACCCCAATATTTATACTTGCTAGTGAATATAAGCAATGAAAAAAAACCAAACTTCCAATACACTAGAATTTAAACAGAATACGGCGAGCTACTCTGTAAAAAATGGATACATATGATAACGAACAGTGAATCATTCATATATTTCCTTATCCCTTTAGTTACCGGGTAGCCAAGGCCCGGTAAAGAAAGCCATTAAAAAATCATTCTTCTCTGAATCAGCTGCACATAACAACTTAATGACAATGCGATTCGAAAGTTCAAACCCGAAAAAATAGTATTCCAGCCAGATGAACGATAATCAGTCTGCGTTCAAAACCACTCTTCGAGATTATACTGCTGATGTAACTCAGGAATTTCGACATGCGTATTTTGAAGTTTTTTGGCAAATATTGGCATAACTTCTTTATCTCCATGTACCAGAAAAGTCGTTTTCGGATCGCCTGTTTGTTGATGCCAGGCCATTAATTCACCCTGATCAGCGTGGGCTGAGAAGCCACCGATAGTAAAAACGCTTGCGTTTACCGGGATTTCTTCACCAAAAATTTTGACAGTTTTCGCGCCATCCACAATCCGCCGTGCCAGGGTCCCATAAGCGGCAAAACCAACAAAAACAATGGTATTTTTTCGATTCCAGAGACCGTGTTTAAGATGATGTGTGATGCGTCCACCCGTACACATGCCCGAACCGGCAATAATTACAGCACCGCCAACGATATTATTTATCGCCATTGAATCAGCGGTTTCTTCAGTAAAATGTAAACCAGAAAACATAAAGGGGTCTTGACCTGAGCTAAAAACTTCACAAGTCTCTTTATCAAAACATTCGGGATGGCGCTGAAAAATCTGGGTAGCAGAAATCGCCATAGGTGAATCAAGAAAAACAGGAAGATAGCTTGGTAACTTCCCGTTTTCTATCCCTTCACGCAAATAATAAAGTAACTCCTGCGCACGTTCCAGCGCAAAACTTGGAATAATAACATTCCCGCCCTTAGCGATGGTTTCATTGATCGTTGTGTAAAATTCCTCTAAGGTCGGTTCCAGCGTTTTATGTAAGCGATCGCCGTAGGTAGTTTCCATCACCACAATATCAACATGCGGAGGTGGCGTTGGATCTTTGATAATAGCGCGTCCGCTATAACCTAAATCACCGGAAAACAGTATTTTTCGCTGTTTGCCCTGGTGCTCAATGTCTACCACTATGGCGGCGGAACCTAAGATATGTCCAGCATCAATAAAGGTTACCTGAATTTCTTCACTAATGGAAAATTTTTGATTGTAGCCTGCCTTACGTCCGAAAAAATCAAAACAGTTTAGAGCATCAAGCTTGTCATAAAGCGGCTCAACCTTATTTTTATTGCCATGCCTGGAGGCTTTTTTAGATTTATAACGGGCTTCACTTTCCTGTAAACTCGCCGAATCCAGCAAAACCACGCGGGCTAATTCACAAGTAGCGGAAGTAGTAATAATTTCCCCGGTAAACCCTTGTTTAACAAGCAATGGAATGCGACCGCAATGATCAAGATGGGCGTGGGTTAGCAATAGATAATCAATACTGGCAGGATCAAAACCAAAAGGCTTTAAATTTTCCTCTTCCAGATCTCGCCCCCCTTGATAGAGTCCGCAATCAATTAAAATTTTCTTGCCTGCTATGTCAAGTAGATGACAAGACCCTGTTACATCCTGATCTGCGCCGTGAAATTCTAGCTTCATGTTTATATCTCCTCGTTAAATACCTCAGTCTTAAAAATGCGACCTTATTTTGTTTTTGTTTGTGTGGTTTTTATAGAATATACCTTGTGTAAGCCCTAAGGTCTGTATTTTTTTTCCGGTCAAAAGAAATAGTTCTTAGATCAACACTGGCCTGTACCGGTCCAATTTCAATTAAACCAATACAAACTTGGTGTTAATCTTTTTTAATGTACCACTTTGCGAAGTATATGTTGATAGAATTGAGACAGGGGTTTTCTGATTAGCAATTAAATCCAGCTTTTTAAGGCCGCATGATTGACTACATGAAAATGGCAAATATGCAGAATGAATCACAGGTACTGCCTGTTTCCTCGCTATAAATTAATAAAGTCAAGAGTCACTTTTAAGCCAGGTTTATTATCTTCAAACTTAAAAGTAGCACCATGCAGTTCCAATACCGCTTTCACCAGGCTAAGTCCCAAACCATTTCCAGTTGTGCTGCGCGCAGTATCCAGGCGATAAAATCGCTCCAGTACCAGCGCATGTTTTTCTAGTGGAATGCCTAAGCCATGATCACTGATTTGCACTATAATCCTCTTTGCTTGCTGCTTAGCGCTCAGCATAATTCGCCCCTTATTTTCAGTATACTTGATAGCATTATCCAGTAAGTTACTTATTGCTTGCGCTAGTAAATGATGATTTCCGGTGACTTTGAGTCCCTGTTGTATATTGATTGTTAGCTTCTTGCCTTGAGATGCCGCTAGTTCCTGATAGAGTTCTCCCAGCCCTGCAAGCAAAGCACTCATATCAACTGTTTGCCATTCACCACGAAAACTTCCCGCTTCAGTTTGCGCTATCTCCAGCAGAGCGTTAAAAGTACGAATCAACTCATCAGCATCTTCTATGGTTTCGCCTAAGACCTGCTGGTATTCCGGCGTATCGCGTTTTTCTAATAGAGTGATTTCCAGACGATTACGTAGCCGTGAGAGCGGCTGACGTAAGTCATGAGCGATATTATCGGTGACCTGCCGCATCCCCGTAAGCAATTGCTCTATACGCACCAGCATAGTATTCAGTTGTATGGCCAGTTCATCAAATTCATCGTTGCGCTCGCTTAGTGGTACACGCTGAGAAAAATTACCCGAGCTAATGGCTTTAGCAGTCATATTGACTTTATCAATGCGTGCTAACAAGGTTCGCCCAATAAACCAGCCCATCGTTAGCGCCAAACCTACTGAGACCAGCAGAATAGTGATGATAGTATAAAGAATTACTTCCTGTAATTCTTCGGCCTGCTCTAAGCTTTGAGCTAATAGCAACCTGCTGCCATCATTTAAGGTTGCAGCAATCATTGGCCAATAGCCATCGGCAGTTCCCTGCTTTGAAATCGATTTATCTGCAATCCAGACATTTACGACGTGACTATTTATAGCCAGCTCTTGCGGCCAGACTTGCAGATCTCCCGCTATTTTTTTTTGTTCAGGGTTGAGTAGCAAAAAGTGGCGTTGCTGTTTAATATTGTCAGCCTGTTGTGTATTAAGCGTAGCAATAAGCTTATCACGCCCCTTTTCTGTATCAATACGGATTAATTCACTCATGCTCTGTTGCAAGCCCGCACTGATTTGTTCATCAACATAGCGACTACTGGTCCAGTATAAAACACTGAGCCCTAGCGTCATAAAGATGGCATAGATCCCCGCATAGCGCAAAGCAATGCGCATCGCTGAAGAGTTAAGTAGTCTATGCAAGTTCATCGAGTTTATAGCCAATACCGCGCAGGGTGTGCAATAAAGGTTTATCGAAATCTTTATCAATTTTGCTACGCAGGCGGCTTATTTGTGTATCGACGACATTCGTCTGGGGATCAAAATGTAAATCCCAGACTTGTTCCAATAACATCGTACGCGTAACAACCTGAGCTGCATGACGCATCAGGAATTCAAGTAAACGCAATTCCATCGGTTGCAGGCGAATCAACTGCCCTGCCCGGCTTACTTTATGATTGAGCAAATTTAACTCAAGATCAGCAACCTTGAGATAGGTATCAGTTTTAGTTTCCATACGTCGTCGTACTAATGCATCCAGTCTTGCCAGTAATTCAGAAAAAGCATAAGGCTTGATTAGATAGTCATCGCCACCCGAACGCAAGCCTTCAACCCGGTCATCCACTTCACCTAATGCGCTTAAAATCAAAATAGGGGTCTGATTACCATCAGCACGTAACATGCGTATCAATGATAAACCATCTCTTTTAGGTAACATACGATCGACCACCAAGACATCGTAAGTTTCGCATAATGCCAGATTCAACCCCTGCTCTCCATCGGCTGCATGGTCAATGACATAACCACTTTCAGTTAAGCCTTTCACTAAATAGGCCGCAGCCTGATGATCATCTTCAATTAATAAAATTCGCATAAAAGTAATGATACTCGCTTTTATAGCGACGCATTCTTACCATTTGGTAATCCTCCGGAAAGGTTCTGGCAAGATAGCCTGCTGTATGATTTGCTCATGGTAATTGGAAGTCTGCTTTTATTGCTCTGCAAGACAAATCTAACCCAATCGATGATTTATCTAATTCAAACTGAAAATCTAAAAATGAACTCGCTACAGCCATGAGCTATAGAAATTTTAAACTTGTTATGATTATGGGAATTTTTTCTATGCTATCCAACTGTGCCGAATATCAGGCACAACCTTTAACTGATCAAAAGATTCAACAACAATTACCCCCCCCCAGTATTGAACAGCTGACCATTCAGGCACAAAACATTAATCATCCCTTACTCCAGCCTGTTAAATTTGATTTAAAAGATGGTTTATCACCCGACGAAGCAGCTATTCTGGCTGTTTTGCGAAACCCTGAGCTACGCGCGATAAGGAATCAGAATGCTATTAGTAATGCCCAATTATTACAAGCAGGTTTATTACCTAACCCGCAAATCTCTTACAGTTTTTCAGCGCCTTCTGGCGGCACTGATTTGGGAATGAACAATGCTTTTGGTATCGGTCTTAGCTGGGAAGTGACCTCGCTCATCTGGCAGACTAGTAAAATAGCAGCGGCAGAAAAACAGCAACAAAGCGTTGATTTACAGATCGCCTGGCAAGAATGGCAAATCGCGCAAGCTGCAAAATTGGCCACTTATCAATTGATCGCTTATAACCAACAACAGAGTTTATTAACTGAGATGGCACTACGGCTCAAGGAAAATAGTGAGCGTTTACAGCAGGCCGCTAGCTTAGGGCTTGTTACTGAACTGGAAAGGGTAGCGGCTGTCTCCGCTAAGAATCTGGTTGATATTCGTCTGCTCGCTCTTGAACAGCAACAAAAGCAACAGCAACAACGCCTCAATAGAGCATTGGGTCTAAAACCCTATGCAACGGTAAGACTACAGCAAGCTATTCAGTTAGCAAACCATATTCGCCTTCCAGCTTATGTGCATTTAATAAGCAACATCGAAGGTCGGCGACTCGACTTATTAGCTCTGAAACAAGGCTATGAAAGTCAGGAAGAACAGGTGCATATCGCTGTATTACAACAATTTCCAAAAATCAGTATCGGCTTCAACCATGCTTTAGACAACAGTAATCTATACACCATGGGGTTCGGTATTGCAATGACATTGCCCATTTTTGACCACAATCAAGGCCAAATCGCATTGGAACGAGCGACGCGCGCACAATTATTTGATCAATATAGTAATCGTATATTTCAAGCGAGAGCCGATATTGCTGAATTATTGGTGACTATCAGCTCGACAAATCAACAAATTCAATCAGTTGCTCATGCTATTCCCGATTTAGAGAAACTGGTCAAAGCCTATCGGTCTGCTATCGAAACCGGTCAGGTTGATGTACTCAATTATTATGTTGCCTGGAATACTCTAACCAACAAAAAAATTGACTTTCTAAGCTTAAAATTACAATTAACCCAGGCAAGAGTCGCTTTGGAAATAGCCAGCGGGCTTTACCGGATACCTACAGATTTTCAAGGACAAGTCTTATGAAACGCTATTCAAAAAAATTCCTCGTTATCTTTATTTTACTTATTTTGTCCGTCGGCTTTGCCATGCTTTACTGGCTGTCTGAGCCGCAAGATTTAAACAGTCTGAAAGTTTCAATTCCCGAGCCGGGGCCTGTGGCTCAAGTTGAAACAATTAAGCTACATAAAGGGGAAATAAAAGAAACTCTCAGTGCCTATGGTGTCGTTTTGCCGTTGCCAGACAAGTTGATAACCCTGAGTGTGCCCTATATCAGTAAAGTCGATATGATACAGGTAAATCAGGGGCAGATTGTGCAGCAAGATGATCTATTATTAACCCTGAAGCCTGGCGCTAGCGCTCTGTTGCAATTAGCTCAAGCGCAAAGTGAATTGCATGCTGCAACTCGTGAAAATCAGCTATTGCAGGAACGCATAAACCTGAAACTGGCAACTAAACAGGACATGGTGACCTCACGATTACGTATTGAACAAGCTAGGGTTATGCTCAAAAATCTGGCCGACCAGGGTATTGCTAATGAACAACACATCAGGGCGGAGCACGCAGGTATCGTCTATCTGGTCAGCGTTCAGCAAGGACAAATTGTTGCTGCTGGCGCTCCACTATTACAAATTGTTGATCAAAGCCAATGGATGGTGCGCTTAGGTATAGAACCGGAAGACCATGAACATCTAAGAGTTAATCAGCAAGTGTTGATCACACCGGTTAATACGCCTGTCTCAGAACCGGTAAAAGGACGTATCGAAATTATTACTCATCAAATCGACCCAACGACCCGTTTACTCAATGTTTTTGTCAGGCCGGAGTTAAATCAAACTTTGCTGATCAATGATTTTGTCCAAGGTCAGATTATTATTGCCTCAATCAATGCGTTTTTGGTTCCAAGACAAGCGGTTCTTCCCGATGATGGTGGATACAGTTTGTTTAGCGTTGAAAATGGACGGGCGATTAAACATACAGTACAGCTAGGTCTGGAAAATAACACTCAGATTGAAGTCATAGCGCCTGATTTAAAGGAACTGGATGAAGTCGTGGTATTAGGAAACTATGAACTAGAATCAGGTATGCAGGTATCAGCGCTACCCAGCACCCAATACAAGCAAGGAGCAACACAATGACGCAGTGGGCTCATTTACACCGTCGTTCCATTTTGTTTGCACTTAGCTTGTTCGCTATGGCAGGATTCTTTGTTATTTACAGCACGCCCGTTAGTTTATTTCCTCAGGTTACCTTTCCAAGAGTTGTTGTTAACCTAAATGCCGGTGACATGCCAGCCGAACGTATGGCAGTGCAGGTAACCTGGCCAGTTGAAGAAGCAGTGCGTGCGGTGCCAGGTGTTTCAACGGTGCGCTCATCAACCAGTCGCGGTAGTGCAGATATTGCGATTAACTTTAAATGGGGTGAAGACATGGTATCTTCGATGTTGCAGGTTGCCTCAGCGATTAATCAAATTCGTTCAACACTCCCGGCTAACTTGGCATTTACCGTTAAGCGCATGGATCCCACGGTCTTTCCTGTGTTAGGTTATAGTTTGGTGTCCGCTAAACATAGCCTGGTTGAACTGCGGGATATGGCACTGTATCAAATCAGACCCATTTTATCAGCAATTCCAGGTGTCGCTAAAGTCGATGTACTGGGTGGTGCGGTCGCGGAATATCAGGTGCTTGTTGATCCCGCACGGATTAATGCCTTAGGTTTAAATTTGAATGATATTGCAGGCGCCTTATCAGCCGCTAATGTCATTCAGGCGGTGGGGAAACTGGAGCAAAATTATAGATTATATTTGCTACTCGCCAATACTCAGTTACAAAATTCAGAACAAATAAGCCAGACTATTCTACGTAGTGGTCAGAATGGCCTGGTTTTTCTTGAAGATGTTGCACAAGTGGTTAAAACTACCGCCCCTCAATGGCAACGCATTACTGCTGATGGCCGTGATGCGGTATTGTTTCAAATTAACCAGCAACCCGGCAGTAGTACCGTTGAGATTGCTCATCATGCACAAACCCAACTGAAACTTATCGAACAGAAACTACCTGCAGATATTAAAATCGCTAAATGGTACGACCAAAGTGACTTAATTGTGGCCTCTGCATTGAGTGTCAGAGAGGCCTTATTGATTGGCTTGGGCTTAGCCATTGTGACTCTGCTAGTATTTCTGCGCAATATCAAGGTCACCTTGATTGCGGCTATTACTGTGCCAATGGCCTTGTCGGCTACTGTTCTCATCATTAATTTTCTGGGACTTAGCTTTAATATTATGACGCTGGGGGGCATGGCCGCTGCTGTAGCACTGATTATTGATGATGCCATTGTGATGATTGAGCATATTATTCGGCGTATGCGCGAAGCATCAGGGACTTACTTAGAAAGGATTCATTTAGCCGCCAATGAATTTAGCAAACCACTGATGGGATCTTCAGCATCAACGATTATTATTTTTGCGCCTCTTGCTTTTTTATCCGGCGTCAGCGGCAGCTTTTTTAAGGCTTTGTCGATTACCATGGCATCCGCTTTATTCATTTCCTTTATCATTGCCTGGTTGGCTGTACCTTTACTGGCGGCATATACCCTAACGCAAAAAGACACCGAACAGGAAGAAAATGGCAGGATGACACGCTGGTTTCATCACCAATATCAACGCTTGTTGCAGTCTCTATTACCCAGACCCTGGCTTGTCTTGCTCGGCCTGTTACCCTTGTTAGCTGCTGGCTTTTTTAGCTGGCAACAAACGGGGTCGGGATTTATGCCCTCGATGGATGAAGGTGGATTTATTCTGGATTACCGCGCCGCACCGGGAACATCTGTCTCTGAAACAGATCGCTTACTAAGACAAGTTGAGACTATTTTACGTCAGATTCCTGAAGTTGAAACCTATTCACGACGCACAGGTAATAGTTTAGGCGGGCATATTACCGAAGCGAATGAAGGTGATTTTTTTATTCGTTTAACACCGTTACCGCGACGTAGTCTGGATGAAGTTATGGACGATGTTCGAGACCAGGTAAGTGCGCAGGTTCCTGGGCTGGAAATTGAACTGGCTAAACTGATGGAAGACCTGATCGGTGATTTAACAGCCGTTCCACAACCGATAGAAGTCAAATTATATGCTAATGACGGGGAGTTATTAGCGCAATTAGCGACTAAAGTCGCCCTGGAGCTAGAGAAAATACCGGGCGTTGTGGATCTTAATAATGGCGTAATTCCTGCGGGCGATGCTTTGAATATTCGGGTGTTGCGTGATAAAGCAGCGTTGGAAGGGCTCAGCCCTGATGCGGTCAAACAGACGCTGAATAATTACCTGGCCGGAACCATCACCACGCAAATACAGGAAGGTCCCAAGATGGTTAATCTGCGTGTCTGGATACCTGAAAACGAACGCTCCACGATGAATGCTATGCAACACTTACGCATTAGAGCGCCAGATGGACATTGGGTGCCACTAAAACGGATTGCAGAAATTACGCCAGAAAACGGGCAAGCGCAAATTTCCCGTGATAATTTAAAACGCATGGTAGCTGTTACCGCGCGTATCAGTGGTCGGGATATGGGCTCTACTGTTGCTGATGTGATTACAACACTGGATCAACCTGGCATGTTAACGCACGATGTCTATTATGTATTAGGGGGATTATACGAACAACAACGCATCGCCTTTCATGATCTGATGATCGTCTTTATTGCTGCAATAGCACTGGTGTTTATTTTGTTACTCTATTTATATGAACATTTTCATGTTGCGCTGTCTATGATGCTAACAACGCTATCCGCAGTCGCAGCTGTATTTATCGGTCTCTGGCTGAGTAATATAGAGTTAAATATCACCGCGATGATGGGGATGACTATGGTTATCGGTATCGTCACCGAGGTGAGTATTTTTTATTATTCCGAGTATCAAAGTCTAGCTGATTCAGAAACAGGCATTCAACGCATGATTACCGCAGGTAATAACCGTATGCGTCCCATTGCCATGACGACGGTAGCAGCCATTCTGGCACTTATGCCGCTGGCAGTGGGTATTGGTGCGGGCTCTGAAATGTTGCAACCTCTCGCTGTTGCCATTGTTTCCGGGCTGATTGTGCAGATGCCATTGGTGCTTATTTTATTGCCGGCACTGCTGAGAATCTTTTCTAATATGATAGGAGAGTCCAATGTAATACTTGAACAGTAAAAAAGAAAATAAAAGTTCAGTTAGGAATATACACGAAATAACTTGAGCAAAATGGGGCGCAGAACTTTAGTCTGCCTTTTAAAATGCAGGCTACTAACTTAAAACGGAACATTACCTATTGTAGTGTTTAGTGTCTTGCATAAAGTAGTAGTCCATAAGCGTTTAATATCATCAATCAACAGGAAAAATCATGTACAAGAAACTATTCATCACAACATGTGCCGCTTTAACTTTTTCAGTCGCTGTTTTTGCCGAAGAAAGCAGTGAAATAAGTTTTGAAAAACTTCCACAGAAGGTTCAGGAATCCGCTTTGAAACACTTGGTGCGCAGTAGTATCAACAAGGTCGAAGCAATTAAGGATGAGGGTATTACTAAATATGAAATAGAAAGTAAAAATGACGGTATCAGTAAGGATATTACCTTTGCAGACAATGGACAGATAATGGAAATTGAACAGCTTATGCAGTTCGAACAATTACCGCTTGCGGCACAAAATGCGATTAAGAAAGATTATCCTAAAATCAAGATAACCGAAATAGAAAGCGTACAGGCTTTCTATTTTGATATAGAGGGTGATGTGGATGGTAAATCTGTTGAGTTTAAAGTATTGGCATCCGGCGATATAGAAGATGAAGACGAAGATGACAAAGCATCCGATAAAAAAGACTGAACCTGGTTTTGGCGATTGACGTTGATATTTTTGACATTATACCAATCTCAAACGACTCACTCTCTAATATAAAAACTTCGCTATTCCTGTTGTTTTTAGCAGAAATATCTCCTGCACTCATAGATATAGATTCATGGGACAAGCTTTCGGGAATGGTGCTTTTAGAGTATTTAGAGTTCATGTGCTGTGCAACAAAGCACAATATTTTGTGTGTTTTGTTGCAACTTTAACTTAATTTTTGAATAAAAATATCACTTAGGAATGAGTATTTATTAACTTCGACATTTGATAAGGAGTGCAATAACTTTAGAGACTGTGAAAGTATTCACTTACTTTAATGCGATATAATACGCGAATTCAAGCAATTAATGCAACACCCTGTGATTTATTTATATCAACCCCCGTTATTTGGCAAAATACTTCCCATGGAGTTCTGTAATTTAACCCTTTTCTTGGACGATGATTAAGTGCTGTAATGGCACTATCAACCTCATCTTGAGTTACCTTATCCAAAGGTTCTTTTTTAGGGAAGTATTGCCTTAATAAGCCATTGTGGTTTTCATTTAAACCTCGTTGCCACGAATGATACGGTTTGGCAAAATAAGTGCCGCAGTCAAGTGTTTTTGCAATGGCTTCATGCCCACAAAACTCACGTCCATTATCAAAGGTAATCGTGTGAACCCAACGTTTAAAAGGCTCAAGAGCATTGATAATCGCCTCTTTCGTTAATTCAGATTCTTTACGCTCAATTGAGATGGCGAAGTTGAGCTTTGAGACCCGTTCAGTCAGCGTCACCAATACGCCTTTATGTCCTTTACCGATAACAGTATCTGCTTCCCAATCACCTAAACGCGTTTTATCATCAACCACTTGTGGTCGCTCATCAATATCAACACGGCTGGGTATCGTTCCGCGATAATCATTTTTTCCATATCGCTTACGATAAGGTTTGGCTTGATGCCTCAAATAAGTATACAAATCGCCACCGGCTGCTTTGTTAGCTAAAATATAACGGTAAATAGTCTCATGACTGACGGAGTCCTTACCTTGTTGTTTTAAGCGTCCTGAAATACAGTCAGGGCTCCATTTCTCTTTGATTAAAGGCGTTATTATCTGTTGTAACTCAGCCGTCATCTTGATGTTTTTGGGCTTATCAATATGGCGTTGTTTAGCTATTCTCTCAGCTTGCTTGTAACGATAACCACACTGACCTTGACCTGTATTACGCGTAATTTCACGTCCAATAGTCGATTTATGACGCCCCAATGTGATGGCTATTTGATTCTTAGAAACGCCTTGTTTTAGTTGCGTATAAATGTAAAATCTTTCCTCTTGGGTTAGATGGTTAAACGTGTTCATTGAGCACCTCTTTTTAGTTTCAGGTTTTAGTCGACGGAAACTATACCATCTAACCCTTTAAAGAGGTGTTGCAGTTATTATATGAATTCGGGATATTAGAATCATTAAATAGATCTAAAACTGAAATAATGACTACTCGTCGCTACCAATCCAGCCTCAATCGTCAGCAAGAAATGTTACTGCCTTCGCGTGTTGAGGATTATGTCAGTCAAAATAATACTGTGCGTGCGATTGACGCTTATGTCAATACATTAGATGTTAAGGAACTAGGATTTCAGCACACCGAAACTATTATCACTTCAGGACAACCGCCTTTTAATCCTGCTGCTTTATTAAAACTCTATTTATATGGTTATTTGCAGGGGATTCGCAGCAGTCGCAAATTGGAAAGTGAGACTCGACGTAATTTGGAGGTGATGTGGCTAGTTGAAGGATTGTTACCCACATACAAAACGATTGCCGATTTTCGCAAAAGCAATAGTACGGCATTGAAAGCGGCTAATCGTGACTTTTTGTTGCTATGTAAAGAACTGTCCTTATTTGGTGGAGAGACAGTCGCGGTGGATGGGAGTTTTTTTAAAGGCGACGTCAGTAAGCAAGGTATTTACACCGAGGATAAGCTTAAAAAACAGCTTGAGGCATTGGAAAAGAAAATCACCCAATATCAAGATGAACTAGATAAACAGGATACTGCCGATAATAAATTAGATCAAGACTCGTTAAATGAAGGTAACAACTTGGTTGAAAAGCTGGCGATAATCAAACAGAAAAAGGCAGAAAAAGAAGCGTTGCAGCAACAGTTAAAAGACCGTGGTGAAAAGCAAATTTCTACAGTTGATGAAGATGCGCGGCTTTTGACCAAACGCGGAGAAACGGTGGCGGGCTATAACGTTCAAATCGCTGTTGATAACAAACACCGTTTGATTGTTGCCGAGGACGTGGTGCAAGACGGTAATGACATGCAGCAGCTTGCGCCGATGCTGGAAAAGGCTCAGAGCATTTTGCAATCAGAAAATCTTGATGGCCTGGGGGACTCAGGTTATTTCAATGGAAGCCAAATAAAAGCCTGTGAAGATCAAAATATCACGGTTTATGTCCCTGTCCCTGATAAGTCTAGGCGCATGGCTGAAAAAGGACGATTAACCCGTGAACAATTTGAATATGATACTGAGCAAGATTGCTATGTTTGCCCTCAAGATGAAAAACTGACTCGACGAGGCAAGCCTTTGCAAAAAGGTGGCAAAAACTATATTCGTTACAAAAGCGATGCCGCTGTTTGTGCGGAATGTCCTTTGCAAAAAAAATGTCTGAGTGAAAAACAAAATCAAAACAAATAGAGCGTTGGGGGCATGAAGAAGTCGTTGACCACCACAAGCAACGTATGGTAAAAAATCCCAATAAAATGCGTCAGCGAGCGGCATTAGCTGAACACCCTTTTGGTACATTAAAACACCGAGCAGGCATAAATCACTTTTTGATGCGTGGATTAGAAAAATGCGGTGGTGAATTTGGTTTAATGGTCTTAGGTTATAACTTTGTCCGCGTAATAAACCTGCTCGGCGTCGATTTTCTAAGGGATTATTGCGTCCAACGACAAAAAAATAAATTAAAAAACAGCCAATATGCTTAAAAATAGTGGGAAAAAGGACTTTTTTCTAAGAAAAAACGCCATTTTTAGAAATATATACTTTAAAAGCTTGCAAAATAGGCCCTGTTTTAAAAAAATGGGGATTTAGTGATGAATACTTTCATAGCTTCTTTAGCTATTGCTGTGTATGACGAAAAAAGCTAAAGCTTTTTTACTCCTGTTCAAGTTATAAACGTCTTTTTCCTTATTTACTGCAGTCAGGATACAGCAACTCACCGTTTGTGTGATACCAGTTTAAAATATCATCCCAGATTTCCTGTGCCGTTTCTGCGTACCAGAATAAGTCCCTGTCTTCAATATCAATCACGCCTTCAGCAACCAAAATCGACATCAAAAGCCTTACGCCAATACTCTTCGCCTACCAGGACGAAAGGTAGCGGTTTGATGGTTCGTGTTTGAATTAGTGTGAGCAAAAGTCACTGTGTTGATATCAAAATGGTCACTGGGGATAATATTGCGATTGCCAAACAAATAGCTGGAGAGCTGGGTTTGGGACAAAATATTCTACTGGCCGATCAGATTATCAAGGCCAAAGATAATGAAGATATTGTGTACACTGTATCGCAGGCTGCTGAGCGTGCCGATGGTTTTGCTCAAGTGTTTCCAGAACATAAATACTGGTTGGTAAAAGATTTTCAGGCTAATAATCACTTAGTCGGCATGACGGGAGATGGCGTCAATGATGCGCCTGCTTTAAAACAGGCCAATGTCGGGATTGCCGTTTCCGGTGCGACCGATGCAGCGCGTGCCGCTGCTGACTTAGTATTAACAGGAACTGGCCTGAGTGTGATTATTGATGCGATTGAAGAAGCCAGGCGTATTTTCGAACGCATGAATGCCTATGCTATTTAACCTGAGTTCGGGATAAGAAAAGGTGGGCAGTCTTTTGAAAATCTGAAAAAATAGAAACAACCAAGAATTTATTTTTTCTAAGACTGCCCAATGCTAAGTTTAACCCGATTATTTTGTGATGTAGATGATTTTTGTAAAACCTTTTTACCCCACTGGGAGAAAACCCAAATAGAAAACGGTGAAAAGAAAAGGCGGAAAAAGCGTTGCATTAGCCCCAGTGAAATAATTACTTTGATTGTTTACTATCATCAGTCAGGGTATGACACATTTAAATGGTTTTATTTACGCTACTTGCCCAAAAACTTATCTAAAGCTTTCCCAAAGGTGCCGAGTTATAACCGTTTCATTGAATTATTGCCCGATATTATCGGTCCTTTAACGGCTTTTATGCAAACACGTTGTGGCCGAAGTGAAGGTATTGCATTTGTTGATTCAACACCCCTTTGCGTTTGTAAAAATATTCGTATTCCGCGCCATAAAACTTTCAAAGATGTGGCCCAACGAGGCAAGTCTTCTACGGGCTAGTTCTATGGGTTTAAATTACACATTATTGTGGATGATCGAGGGGAAATACTTTCTTTTTCAATCACGAAAGGGAATGTTGATGACCGTAAACCCGTACCAAAATTGGCTAAAAATCTGATTGGAAAGCTTTTTGGCGATAGAGGATATATTTCTAAAAAACTCACTGAACTTTTAGCAACCGATGATGTTGAGTTAATCACAACTCTCAAGAAAAATATGAAACCACGAGTCATAGCTGCTTTTGATGCACTTTTATTGAGAAAGCGTAGCATTATTGAAACTATCAATGATCAACTTAAAAATATTTTTCAGCTTGAGCACTCTAGACATCGTTCGCTTACGAATTATATGATCAATATTGTTGCTTGTTTAGTTGCTTATTCTTACCAGGAAAAAAAGCCTGCACTCAACTTACGTAGAGAAGATTTATTACCTTTGTTATGACGTCTTATCCCGAACTCAGGTTATTTACTGTATCACCGAAACCATTCGGATTATGCTGTTTATGGTGACAGCGATACTGATTTACAACTTTTATCCTATTACTGCGGTCATGATCATCCTGTTGGCCTTGTTGAATGATTTACCTATTTTAACCATTGCCAAGGATAATACCTGGTTATCACCCACACCTGTACGCTGGGATATGCGCAAGGTATTGACCATTGCAAGCGTGTTGGGTGTCCTGAGTGTTGCGGAAACTTTTTTATTATTGATTATTGCGCGTAATCATTCTCATCTCAGTATTGATCAGTTACAAACCATTATTTTTCTGAAACTTGCTGTTGCTGGTCATCTGACTCTGTTTGTTGCTCGAACACGCAATAGTTTTCTGGTAGGTCCGTATCCTGCACCGATACTCTTATTTGCCATTATTAGCACGCAAATCATCGCGGCACTCATCGCTGGATTCGGCTGGTTTGTGACACCGACTTCCTGGGAATATATCGGGTTAATCTGGGCTTACTGTCTATTTTGGGTTTTTATTGACGATGGCTTGAAATTATTGGTTTACCGACATTTGGAGTATAGAATCCAACGCCATAGTCGCTTTCTTGGACAGCTTAAAGGTTCCTTGCACAGCTAACTTCATATAAAGTATAAACAAATCGGATGACCGTCATGTGCAAAAAATTAGCCAAATCGAGAATAGATTAAATAAACATTCAAATTATTTACAGATTTTATTTCTGTCAGGGCCCTGGTCTATGCAGGCTATACTCTGAGCTGCGCAATTAGACTTAGAAAGCACGTGGGGAAATTATAATTTGAATATTATTGTTTTCTAATGTATTGTGCACAGTAGCTTGGAAGCTAAGCTTTTCTTGCTATGTTAAGCGGAAAATCCAAGGCAGTTGACTTGCAATATCAGGCATATGGCTTTCTTTTTGATTAAAAACTACAGGATACGATTATGCAACTTCAAGAATTTAATTGGCTGCACAATAAAGTTAAGCAGCTAGCTGACGAGGTGGGTAGTTTATTAATTGAAGTTTTTCATTATCTTGCCTTGTTTGTGATCGGAGCAAGTATTGTCTGGTCTGCAGTGATCGCTTATGTTGCCATGATTCACCATGGACATGCGACCATCGGTGATATTTTATTATTGTTTATCTATCTTGAACTGGGTGCCATGGTGGGGATTTATTTTAAAACTAACGCCATGCCAGTGCGTTGTTTGATCTTTATTGCGATTACTGCGTTATCCCGGTTTTTGATTGCTGATATTCAGATACATCATCAGGCTGATAAGGAAATTTTATTGATCTCCGCGGCGATTTTGCTCCTGGCAATAGCGACTCGAATTATGCCTAAACCGCCGTCTGATAATGGTTAGATTCAAGGTGGAATCACGTTTTTACAAGAATAATGTACATTTTCCATGCGATTTTTTGTTTGTGCGGAGCGGGTTATGACGGATACCTTAAGTGAAAAAATATTACCGAAATCCAGCTTACTACGCTGGCAGATTGGTATGGCCCTGATAATCAAAGTTGTTTTATTAACTGGCTTGTGGTTTCTGATTTTTCGCTGGCAGGATAGGCCAGATAAGCCCCCGGATATTGCTCAACACTTCGCTTTACCGTCTGCACCAATAGATAGCTCTACTGGTCTTTCATCTCAACCAAAACAGGAATCTCAACATGATCGGTGAAGATATCGTCATGCTGTCCCGGATGCAATTCGGTTTGACAGCACTCTATCATTTTTTATTTGTGCCGCTGACTTTGGGTATGACCTTTATTCTCGGTATCATGGAGTCGGTCTATGTCATGACTGGGCGTGAAGTTTATAAGGATATGACCAAATTCTGGGGTAAGTTATTCGGAATTAACTTCGCGATGGGCGTGACGACCGGTTTAACTCTGGAATTTCAGTTCGGTACTAACTGGGCCTATTATTCGCATTATGTTGGTGACATATTCGGGCCGTTACTGGCCAGTGAAGGCTGGATGGCATTTTTCCTGGAATCGACCTTTGTGGGTTTGTTTTTCTTTGGTTGGGATAAATTAAGCAAAGTACAACATTTAACGGTGACCTGGTTACTGGCCTTAGGTACCAGTCTGTCGGCCTTATGGATTTTAATTGCTAATGGCTGGATGCAACATCCGGTTGGCGCTGAATTTAATTATGAAACGCTACGCATGGAAATGACCAGTTTCCCTGATGTGTTTTTTAACCCGGTAGCACAGGTTAAATTTGTACATACCGTAGCGGCCGGGTACGTAACTGGTTCCATGTTTGTATTGAGTATCAGTTCCTGGTATTTGTTAAATAAGCGCGATATTGGTTTTGCGCGTCGTTCTTTTTCCATTGCCTCAGCCTTTGGTTTGGCCTCGGTGCTATCGGTGATTGTTCTGGGTGACGAAAGTGGTTACACCGAAGGTGAAGTTCAGAAAATGAAATTGGCGGCTATCGAAGCTGAATGGAAAACTGAACCAGCCCCTGCCAGTTTTACTTTGATTGGCTTGCCTAATCAGGCAGAGCAACGCACTGATTACGCCATCAAAGTTCCCTATATACTGGGTTTGATCGCGACCCGTTCTATTAGCGAGGAAGTGAAAGGTTTACAGGAATTACGTGTGGAAAGTGTGCAACGTATTAAAAGCGGTATAGTCGCTTACAGCGAATTGCAAAATCTGCGTAATGGTGACAAAACAGAACTCACACGGGCACGCTTTGATGAACATAAAGCAGATTTAGGTTATGGCTTGCTATTGAAAAAATATACCGAAAATGTGACAGATGCCAATGCAGCGATGATCGAAAAAGCAGCTGACGATACTATTCCCAGTGTTGCACCACTATTCTGGACCTTCCGGATTATGGTCGCCTGCGGTTTTAGCATGTTGTTTATTTTTGCACTGTCCTTTTATTATTGCGCAACGCGGGTTGCCGATCAAAAACGCTGGTTGCTGCGTATGGCAGTGTGGGCAATTCCTTTACCCTGGATTGCAGCCGAAACAGGTTGGTTTGTTGCCGAATTTGGTCGCCAGCCCTGGACGATTTCCGGCGTATTGCCCACGCATCTCAGCGTTTCCAGTGTCAGTAGTGAACAACTATGGTTCAGTATCGGTGGTTTTGCGCTGTTTTATACCGTGCTATTAGTGATCGAATTGTATCTGATGCTCAAATATGTGCGCCTTGGGCCAAGCAGTTTGCATACCGGTCGTTATTATTTTGAACAGCAGAACACACTTTAAAAATAGGAATGTACACATGAAAAAAATCAGCTTAATTTTGTTGTTGACGCTAAGTACAGCGTTGGCTCATGCTGTTGAAACGCCTGCACCAGATCGATTGAATGAGGTCGCCGAACGGGGCAGTAAAGTCATGCCGTTTAATCTCGATAAAACGCTGCATATTTTTACTAAAACCGAACAAGGTGGTTTGCAACAAGTGCTTGCCAAGGATGCTAAGGATGTCGAACAAATAGCCCTGATCCGTAAGCATTTGTCCGAGATTGCTCTGCACTTTTCTCAAGGTGACTTTTCCGGACCCAGGCGGATTCATGGTGATAATATGCCTGGAGTCAAGATATTAAGCCAGAATGCAGAACAAATACACTTTGTGTACCGTGAACTTGAGCGAGGCGGTGAAATAGAATATCGCACCAAGGTGCCGAAACTGATTGACGCAATACATGTTTATTTTGATGCGCAGCTTAGTGATCATGCCCGCCATGCGATGCCCGGTGGACATGCTCAGCATCACAGTCAGCAGCCTTAACGGCTTCAACCTTTAACGAGGAATACTCTATGTTTGATTATGAATCTATCCGCCTGATCTGGTGGGTGTTTATCGGTATTGTCATTATCGCTTTTGCCTTGACTGAAGGTTTCGATTTTGGCATTGGTACTTTGTTACCATTACTGGGCAAAACCGATATTGAACGGCGCGTAATTATTAACTCTGTCGGTGCAACCTGGGAGGGCAATCAGGTCTGGTTTGTGTTACTCGGCGGTGCTATTTTCGCGATCTGGCCACCCGTTTATGCAACCTTATTTTCCGGGTTATATGTAGCCATGCTGTTGCTGTTGTTTGCATTGTTTTTCAGGCCGGTGGGCTTTGATTACCGTGGCAAGATAGAAAACCCAGTCTGGCGCAATGCCTGGGATTGGGGCTTATTTATAGGTGGCACTGTGCCACCACTTTTGCTTGGCGTGTTAGTCGGCAATTTAATCCTGGGATTACCGTTTCACCTTGATGCGGATTTACGCTCGTTCTACGAGGGTTCATTTCTGGCTTTACTAAGTCCATTTGCCTTGTTGTGCGGAGTGATTGGATTACTGATCACCAGCTTACATGGTGCCCTGTTTCTGAAATGGCGCACCGAAGGCGTGCTGCATCAGCGTGCTCAGAGTGCTGTTGCAAAAATTGGTCCAGTACTTTTAGTTGCGCTGGCAGCTGCAACAGCCTGGGTTTTTATCGGAATTGACCGTCCTGAAATAACGCAGATGGCTGGCACAGCGGCACCGTCTAATCCGCTTAACAAATCTGTGCTTGCCATCGGTTCCGGTTGGGCACAACATTTCCAGACGTATCCATGGATGATATTAGCCCCTGTCTTGGCATTCTCCGGTTTGGCTTTAGCCTGGTTACTAGGTAAAAATCAATCGACTAAAGGTGCTTTTTTATGCAGTTGCGTGGGTATCATCGGTTTGTTATTGACTGTCGGTTTTGGCTTATTTCCCTTTTTGCTGATTTCTTCTGTCGATCCGCGTTCAAGTTTAACCTTATGGGATGCCAGCGCAAGCTACTCTTCGATGCTGTTGTCATTCTGGATTACCGTGATCTTTTTGCCGATTGTGCTTTTGTATACTCGCTGGGTATACAAAATCATCTGGGGCAGTATTACCGAAGCGAAAGTAATAAAAGATTCTCATACACTTTATTGATTAAGGAGCAACACAATGTGGTATTTCACCTGGATACTCGGCGTCGGTTTTGCATCTGCATTTGCCATTATCAACGCAATGTGGCTGGAGTCAGTTTGCGATATCGATACGCATGGTATCGATGAATCCTGCGATAGTCTGCGTAAATAAATAGACGTTTACTTGTAGAAAACGCAGCATATTTTTTATATCGTCACTTTTGCATGCAGTGACATCTAAAAGAGAATGCATCCGTTTTTATTGTGTGGCTGAAATCCTGTCACCATTGGCTTGATGCAAGGGACAATAAAGGAATCAAAAGGAAATCAAATAGCAATCGATTCTAACCTTTTTGAATATATGTTCTATTGTTGAAGAATGTAGAGGTAACAGGAATTATCCTATTACCTCATGCTTGATTACTACAGGTAACAGATTTTTTAATCAGTGCTGTAGTAAATAGCTACTGATTGACTGCTTGGTTTAAAATGACCGGCGCAAAAGAAAATACATTTTCACTTGATGGATCAACTGTCATTTCAATCCAGCTATTTTCCTTGCTACCAAACACTTCAACGCGGGTAAAATTAGCAGTTAAAGTGCCGTCGTCATTAAACATGGCTTTGTCAATTTTGAAATAATGAGAATCTCCATGAACTAAGAGTACTTGCCCCTCGAAGTTATGTGTTTCAGCAAGCAATGTATTAAAGAAATCTGTATAGCCATTATTTTCGTCTAATTGAGCAAGGAATTCTTCTTGATATATTCCATCGCTCAACTCAAATGGAAAGTAGATATCAGCTTGAATCAAAATTACAATAGCAACATTATTATTATCTCTCGCTTGCGCAAATGACTCTGTTAACCAGGCAATATTTTGTACATTACGGTCAGCGTATTCTGCACTGGCTGCATCGCAAGCTGCTTGATCGCGTAGTGATTTTTTTGTACATTGTTTTTCAGTAGCAACCAGATTATTGTTACTACCTGGAATATGCAGCGCGACAAACTCAACATTACTTTTTACAAAACGGCTATTTTCGGAGTAGGCCTGGCCTAATACGCCTTGACGGGCAACATCGATAGGGTGATTACCCTGACTTTTATTTGCGCTAAAAAAAGTAGTACGCAGATAAGCAAGACGCTCAAGTGGATCCATCGAGCCATTGCTTTCGCGATGACAATCAGTCCATTCATTATCGCCTAATGTATATAGGGTTGGTACATCTAGACTATTGAAAATATCCATGGTGTCTTGGCCAATTGCTTGGTCTGTACATTCTGAGCTGCCATTTTTGGTATCACCGGCAAAAAGTGTAAAGTCAAGATCATGCTTGTTCATTGAATGGATAGTTTGTTCAATCTGAATGGATTTTATTTCAGGATCATCGTTATAAAATTCATCACCCCACAAGGCAACTTTTAGCACTCTGTGTTTATGCATGTGAGAATGTCTTTCAGCATGATCGTCATCGTGTTTGCGATCAGCATAGCTCACAAGAGGGGTGGTCGATGCAATTGATCCAGCAATAAGTGTTATTAATGCAAAGTTCCGCATGTTAAATATCTCCGAGTTTATAAGTGTCAATCAAAAGCGCATCAATACAAGATACGCCCTGGAAATATATAGGACTCATATGACGTTCGTATTACAGGTATTTATTTAAGCTCGTAATTGCTAATTTGATAATCTGGACTGGATGCATGAAATGTGACAGCCCCTCCTCCAGATTAACGAATTGTTATCGATATAATCTGGATTTATCGTCACGTTGGACTTTGAGTTCCATGCAATGTGGAATTTTAGGAGGTGAAAGTACTCAGTGCCTATGGATCAATGGTTATCGACCTTGGCTTCTCGCATTCGCCAGCCCATTACGATTTTGTCAGGCTGGATCAAAGAAAAAACCGGGATAAAATGTACAGGTAAAGTTCAATCTTACAAGGGACTTATGGTTTATGTATCTAGAAAATTAGCAGCAGCCAAGTTTTTAGAATTATCTACGCATGAGCGCTTAATTTACTTTTGAGTGTTTCCTGCTCCCGAGCAAAAGTATCAAATTTTTCGATCTGCTCTCTGAATTTATCATTACCAAGTACCCATGCTTTATTGGTCGCATCGCGAATCTCATCAAGCTCTTGTTCACTGAGATGATGTTTAAATAACGCCCGGTAATGAGTGTATCGCTCCTCATGATCCTTTCCGAGTGCTAAGTAGGCATTATGTGCCACCAGCAGCTTATCTTTTTTACCCAATGCATTTGCATTATAGCTGGACCAGGGATAATCTTCCGGTTGATTTACCATACCTGCTCGCACTGGATTTAATTCAATATATCGACTACAGGCCAGCAGACATTGCTCACTCTCCAGCAGCGTTGCTTTATACCGTCCTGCCCATAATGAACCTGACGATGATATTGATGATTGAAATATTGAACATAATAACGTCCTAACGATTGCATCACTTTGCTGATGCTGGGCGTGATTAACAAGTGAATATGGTTTGTCATCAATACATAAGCATGTAAATCACACGCGTATTTTTAGCAGGCTGCTTTCAGAATGCTCAGGTATTACTGATATTCTTCATCTACAACAAACACAGCTGCTCGATTATTGCCGCGCTGAATCACATGCTGAGTCTGACCCTTTGATTTTTTCAAGCGCAACAAACTACAATTTGTTCTATATGTCGATAATCTGTTCCGCAACACCCACCTATCACATTTATATGTGGAAAATGTGACCGAATATCAGCAAATTGTTGCCCCAATTCTTGCGGGTTGCCATCATCCAATACTTCCGCTTCATCTAATTCGGCATGACTACAACTGGATGCATTAGCCCTAACCCCTTTAAGTCGTTTCATGCATTGCTCATCGCTCAAAATATCAGCAAAATGTGTGGGATGTGCGCAATTAATCATGTAATAAACAGGACCATTTTGCGTCGCCTCATCTACATTTTTAATCGCCTGCGCCAGCGCCTCACCTGTTGGTAGTCTGCCATCCGTTTCAACAGTAAAAGAAATACATACAGGCAAATTGTATAGCTTTGCAGCCAACGTGATGCCAATAGCTTCTTCAACATAGTTTAAGGTGTAAGCAGAAACCATGTCAGTATTACATTTCGCAAATGACTCAATTTGAGTTGCATGATAAACTTGTGCCACGGACACTGGCATTAATGATTCTGCTTTGTACCCATCACCTCTCGGCCCAATGCATCCACTGATAATAATGGGAGTGTCTTCAGTCTGAAAATCTTGCTTAATATGCTCAACCAGTTTTACTCCTTGCAAATTAATCTCATGCAGTGATGCTAACGAATCACCTATTTTCTTTCCCCAGTCCCGGTTTGCTCGCCAAGTAGGTGTTTCCAGAACCAGGCCCAATTTATATTGCTGAGCCAATTCAGCATAGGCTTTATAATAGTTATAAAGCATTTCATAACCTGCCTGGGTACGCAATAAATCGTATGATGCAAATTCAGGTAAGGTAATATTTCTATTAAAAATTAAGTCTGTTTCCATACCGCCATCAGTAATACAGACTTTGCCAGATAGCTGTGGTAAATTTGATCGATAAATTGACATTTTTTGAACCTCCGTATGAGTTACGTGCAATACAAAATAGTATTTTTTAAAGACTTCAGTTTACTCATCAGGCATAAAATCATCTAGTGAGCGGGAGGTACTTCTTTCTGATTATTTTTATAATCATATTTAATACAATGATTTACCATATTCTTATTGACCGGAAATGAGAAAAATTAATTTTTAATTCTGGAAAAACTTTACTTGGAGTACAGTAATAATGGCTACCAAAGGGGATGCAACCAAAGAAAGACTTATGGATATTGCCGAACGGCATATTCTCTTAAACGGCTTTGCTGCCACTTCTATTGATGTCCTTATTAAAGAAGTTGGAATTACTAAAGGGGGATTTTTTTACCATTTCGATGGAAAAAATGCCTTGGCCTGTGCCTTAATGCAACGTTACCGAGAACAGGATGCCCTTATATTCAGTAGCCTGTTCAAGCGCGCAGAAGAACTCACCGACGACCCGTTACAGCAAATGCTGGTATTCGTAAAGCTATTAGCAGAAATGATGGACAATCTGGAAGGCATGCATCCAGGATGCCTTGTCGCTTCCTTTACTTATGAATCACATCAGGTTAACGCAGCAGTACGAGCAATTACAGCAGATAGCGTAAAAGACTGGCGAGAATTATTTAAAACACAAATCGAGAAAATCAACGCCAGCTACACGCCAAAAGCAGAAACCATCAGCGAAGATCTGGCAGATATGCTCTCCACTATCATTGAAGGGGGTATTATCGTTTCCAGAGCCCTTAACGATCCTAAAATTCTGGTTAAACAATTAATGCAATACAGAAGCTATATTCACTTGCTTTACAGCAATTAATCTTAAAATCGAAAATTTGGCTATTTTCTAAGCACACTGTTTAATGATTTAGCAGTAGCTAAAAACTGAATTTTTGTATAAATACCTAACCCAAATTCGGCCTTGTTATAAAACAAGCCATGCTATTTAAAATAACATGGCTTGATTACTTTCATTTTTCAAACACCTGCCTCAAAAACACCTGCATCCGCGCCCAAGAATCTTTATCCGCTGCGGCGTTATAAACCAGCGGCATATCAAAACGTTTACCGAAGCCATCCGCATCTGGATTGGTGAAGCTGTGTTTAACGCCGGGATAATTCACAAATTCTAAATCCGCTCCTGCCTTGTGCATTTCCTGCTTAAATACGCCAATCTGTTCTGTAGTCACAAAAGGATCATCAGCACCGTTGAAGACCAATATTTTAGCTTTAACCTGCCCTTTATCAGCCTGCGTTTTGGTCGCCAACGAACCATGAAAACTAACTACACCGGCCAAATCTGTACCGACTCTTGCCATGTGCAACACCGTACCACCACCAAAGCAGTAGCCAATGGCGACTATTTTATTAGCTTCGACCGTAGCTTGTTGTTGTAGAAATTGCTTGGCAGCATTAAATCGGGCTTCTGCAACCGTCATATCCGCTAGGGTAGCTTGCATGAATTTCTGTGCGTCTTCAGGATGTGTTGCCAACTTACCAGCCCCATACATATCTAAGGCAAAGGCTGTGTAACCCAGGCTGGCCAACATATCGGCACGCTTTCTGGCATAGGCATTATGTCCCCACCATTCATGAACCACAAGCACACCAGGACGTTTACCTTTAATCGCATTGTCATAGCTCAAGTAGCCTTGAAACGCTTGCCCCCCAATTTTATAGTTGACGACTTGAGAGCGAATCTCGGCCTGCGCTGTGTTGGTCATATAGATAGCAAAGCCCAAAACCACTATGCTTATTTTTACCCATTTTTGCATCTTACTACTCCTATTTTAACGATAAAATATCACTGTATTTATACTGAAAGACACCTTAACACGGCATTCAACGATGCACTGACAATATCATTATGACTGGCAATACCCGTGTGCAAAACGCCATTATCCTTTAACTGAATATAACAAACCGCCTGTGCATCTGTGCCTGTCGATAAGGCATGTTCATCATAATTCACGATGGATATGCTCCTGCCAAAATAAATTTGCAAGGCATTAATAAATGCAGCTAATGCCCCCATTCCCACTCCAGAAATACTTATATCACCTGTCGGTGTAGCAAGCCGAGCCTCTAATATATCCTGTTGTTCGCGCTGGATATTAAAACTCAACAAACGATAGCCATTATTCTGATCTAGATAACGAGTTTTATACAAACCCACTAATTCCACTGGCGAAATTTCACCGCCTTTTTTCTCTGCGCTACGCTGCACAATTTGGCTAAATTCACTTTGTAACCAGCGCGGTAAATGCACACCTAAAAATCGTTCCAATACATACGCAACCCCGCCTTTTCCCGATTGACTATTAATGCGCACCACTTCCTGATAATTGCGTCCAATATCAGTGGGGTTAATCGGTAAATAAGCTACATTCCAAAGCTCATCTGGCTGAGTCATAGCTAAGCATTTTTTAATGGCATCTTGATGACTGCCAGAAAAAGCACTAAACACAAGATCACCAGCATACGGATGTCTTGGGTGTAGCGTGATTTGATTCAATTCGCTAACGGTTTCAACGATCGTATTCATCGCAGAAAAGTCCAATTCAGGATCAATGCCCTGACTGTATAGATTCATGGCCATCACTAATAAATCCGCATTACCAGTACGCTCCCCGTTACCTAGCAAAGTACCCTCTACTCGTTGCGCACCCGCTAATAGTGCCATTTCTGCCGCCGCAATTGCGCAACCGCGATCATTATGGGTATGCACACTTAAAATCACGCCCTCCCGGTTGTTAATATGCTGACTAAACCATTCAATACGATCAGCATAAACATTAGGCGTCGTATTTTCGACTGTGGAAGGTAGATTAAAAATAACCGGTTTTATAACAGTCGGTTGCCAAACTTCACCTACCGCATTACAGATAGCTAATGCGAATTCAGGTTCTGTCGCAGTGAAACTTTCGGGTGAATATTCAAAACACCAGCGTGTTTCTGTTTGTTCCATGGCACAGCGTTGCATAATCTTTGCGCCATTAACGGCCAAGTCGATCACTTCAGCATTGGTCCTATTAAACACACGTTCGCGCTGAATTTTGGAGGTGGAATTGTATAAATGCACAATCGCCTGCTTTGCACCTCGCAATGCTTCAAAACTACGCTCTATCAGTGCTTCACGCGCAGGTGTTAATACCGAAATAGTTACGTCATCAGGTATCAATCTTTGCTCGATCAATAAGCGTACAAAATCAAAATCTGCTTGTGAAGCAGACGGAAAACCGACCACAATTTCTTTAAAGCCGATGCTAAGCAATAACTTAAAAAATACTGTTTTTTGCTCAACTGACAAAGGGTTAATTAAGGCCTGATTACCATCACGCAAATCTTCACTACACCAGCGCGGGACTTTTGTTATTCTTTGATCAGGCCATTGTCTTTGCGCCATTTCAAAAGCGGGAAAAGCCTGATATTTTCGGTAATCGAACGACGTTTGTGGAGAAATATTCATAACGATATGCTCACATTAAGCTAATGATTAAGGTCAGGCATAGTATAGAAAAAAAACACGAGTGAATGATTGCTAATGTTTTTATAAAAACAAGTTAATTAGCAATAATTATCTATAAATAAAGATTAAATACTATAATTATTCTAATTTATTAAAAATAGTGACCATATCTACAAAAATGAAACTAGATCGTACAGACAAACACATTCTTAATGAAATGCAGCATAATGCCCGTATTTCCAATCTGGAACTGGCTGATAAAATTGGCCTTTCGCCCTCACCCTGCTCAAGGCGTGTTAAACAACTAGAAGACGCCGGCTTTATCGACAGGCATGTCACTTTATTAAATCCAGATAAATTAGGGTTAAAGCTGATGGCAATGGTGCAAGTGAGTATGGATAGGCATACGCCAGAACGATTCGACAATTTTGAAGCGCATATCACAACATGGCCTGAAGTACTGGAATGTTATCTCATTACCGGACAAATGGCGGATTATTTACTTAAAGTGATCGTGCAGGATATGGATGAATATCAGAAATTTCTACTGGGTAAATTAACCCGTATTGATGGTGTAAGCGGTGTACAGTCAAGCTTTGTGCTGCGCAAGGCCGTGGATAAAACAGTGCTGCCTTTGTAGCATTTATATTAATCATTATTTCTTTGATTTTATAATTCAAAGCAGAGAAGCTAGCAAGAACCTTTAAAATCACTTAAAAACGTAAAGGGTCAAAAAACGTAGAGAAACGTCGAGGGTCTACTATAGAGTTATGGAGAGAAATGACAAGTGAGTAATAGATATGATGTTTATAGGAAAAGTTATCTATATATTTATATCTGCAAGTGCAAGCCGAATTTTTTTCGATTATTCAACAATCTGAAATTCTCTCCAAAGCAAGTGGTGGACATCTTGCCAGGGGTGTAAAATTGAACCTGGTGGGGGTGTGGCTCACGGGGTCCGTCGTACTTTAGGGTAACGGCTCGAACTTGAAATGCCGCCCCCGCCACTTGCGCCGTCCGAGACGTCTTTATTGGGATGGTGCCGAGTGATTTCATGTGGCTTTTTTTGAGGTCATTTGTGGCTCTACTAAGTAGACGAGACGCAGGATGGTGTTGTATCCACTGTTAACGTTGACCTATGGAGACCGTCATGAACATTCATAATTTAGCCCATTTACAAGTTGCAGTTGATATCGGTAGTCACGAGCATTATGTGGCTATTGGCCTTTCTGAGGGAGGGATTCTGGACGAATTTTCGATTACGCATACACCAGCAGGGTTTCAGTATTTTTTTAGCCGTATTGAGCTGCAAGAGCATTTATACAACCGACCTGTAGACGTTGCTATGGAAGGTTACAATGGCTGGGCTCGACCATTGGATAGCCAGATTCAGAGCCACGGCTATCAGCTTTACAACGTCAACAACCTCAAGCTCGCCCGGTTTAAAGAGATCTTTCCCGCACCCGCAAAATCTGATTTGGTTGATACTCACAAAATGCTTGAGTTGTTTCAACTTCAGGATCATTTGCCGCTCGCTAAAGGTGTTCTGCAGGCAGTGCTACCGGTACCCGATGCCAATCGTCGGTTAAAGCGTCTGACACGGCGGCGACGTCAGTTGATCAATGAAAAGGTTGCTCTGCAAAACCGTATACAGCCTGACCTGCAAGCCACCTGCCCGACGCTTTTGGATATGACAGGAAGTATTGATAATCTATGGTTTCTGCACTTTCTAACTTGTCGCGATGATTTGACAAAATTAATGCGACTACAAACCAAAAGCCTGCTTGCCATTCAAGGGGTTGGCCGGAAATATCTCAACCTCATTCTTGACTGGCAGAAACAGGCAGAATTTTCTAATGAAATCGAAGAAGTCGGCCCGATGATCCAAGAGGATGCACGCCGCTTGTTAGCCTTGATGGCATCAATTAAAACCATGGATGCAAAAATCGACTCACAGATTCAAAAGTCTGCATATGCTCAGCACATTGATTCGATTCCTGGCTTTGGTTTGGTCTGTAGTGCCGAATTGGCGGGTGAAATCGGTACTTTAGACCGCTTTCCGAAACAGAGTAGCTTTTCAATCTATATCGGCATGGCACCTCTGGACAACCAATCTGGAGGCTACCAAGGAACTAAATCACCTAAACACGTCAATACCCGAGCTCGTAAAGCGATGATGACCGCAGTTTGTCGTCACATGGCTTATGTGCCTGAATCTCGCGCTTACTATGATAAAAAACGTTCCGAAGGAAAGACGCACAACAAAGCCGTTCGGGCATTGGGGCGACATATATCACGAGTCATCTGGTCTATGTTGCGTCATGACAGAGATTACATTGAACTTGCGAGTATCAATGAAAAAGCGGCTTAACAGTTAATGTGAGGTGCGCACTTATGCTGACGTGTATGATAATGAGGGTAAGGCATAATTGCCTAAATAATAATTAGAGATACACCAGTATCCTGTTCTATCTTTTACTCAAATTTTTGTTGAGAGGCGGATAATTGCGTCAAATTTATGAGTTGATTTAGAAAATTAACTTGCAAATTCCAGAGGGATGTTCAGGTCTTTGATTTTTGAAAAAAAGACAGAAAACTAAGATACCTAAGCTTCAGGGTATACCATTCTTTTTAAAAAATCATGGCTCTTCCCGACTTCGCGGGGTAGTCACTATATGTAGTATATTGCTATTTGATTATTTAGGTGCAGGCTGGGTATGATAGCCATCTTTTTAGACGGCAAACTTTAAATAAATGAACCCGATATTGTTACAAATTCCTTTGGATTTACCCGATGTGCAAATAGAGGCATTTGATACTGAGTCTAAAAAAGGAATTATTATTAAAGTCCAAAGTACATGCAAAGGCACAACTTGTCGGCAATGCCATCAGCCTATCGATAAGTTTTATGGCTATGGCAAAGAAATTACGTTACGCCATTTACCGATCTTTGAACAGTCCGTCTGGATTAAGATCAAACCGAAGCGTTACCAATGCCCTTATTGTGATCAAGGCCCGACAACCACTCAGCGCTGTAGTTGGTATGATCAAAAAAGCCCACATACTAAAGCCTATGAACAGTGGATATTGCGCGACCTAATCAATAGCACAATAACCGACATCAGTATCAAACGTGGCATTAATGAAGCGGCTGTTGAAGGCATTATTAATCGTTATATTCGTCAAGAAGTGGATTGGGAGACAATAAAAAGCCTGCCATTACTTGGACTTGATGAGATTGCGTTAAAAAAAGGACATAAAGATTTTGTTGTTATCATTTCAGGGATCAATGAAGGCGGAGAAAAATGCATTTTGGCCGTATTGCCAAATCGCAAAAAGGAAACAGTAAAAATATTTCTACAAAGCATTCCCGTGGAAATTAAAAGAACAATACAACGTGCCTGCGTTGATATGTATGACGGCTACAGTAATGCAGTGTATGAGGAACTTCATGGCGTTGAGGTTGTGGTTGATCGATTCCATGTGACCAAAAGCTATCGAGCCTGTGCAGACAACGCAAGAATAAAAGAGATGAAAACACTGAAAAAGACGCTTTCTAGTGAGGATTATGCCCAACTGAAAGGCGTGATGTGGTTATTCCGAAAATCACTCTGGGACTTGAATGAAGAGCAACAAATTAAATTAATACAACTCTTTAATTATGCGCCAGAGCTTAAGCAAATTTATATTTATCGGGAAGCATTGACGGGTATTTTTAACCGACCTTTAAGTAAAAGTCAGGCAGAAGCTGAGCTAAATTCATGGGTCGAGCAGGTTAGAAATCTGAAGTTGGACTGTTTCAACTCATTTATAGTGACCTTACAAAACTGGCAGCATGAAATCACTAATTATTTTCTTCGCCGTGAAACCAGTGGTTTTGTAGAAGGACTGAATAACAAAATTAAGGTGATCAAAAGACGTTGCTATGGCATTTATGATATAGGGCGTTTATTTCAGCATATTTGGCTTGATGTCGAAGGCCGACGTTTATTCGGATATGCTTAACACTATATGTTGTGGTCACCCCGCGAAATCGGGAAGAGCCAAAATCATAGATATAAGACCTGATCTCGTTTCTCTTTAAAGGGCTCTGCCCCCCGCCCCGTAAATATCAGTATGTTAAAAACATCGTCATTCCCGAAGTCTTATATCGGGAATCTATGCTTAACCTACTAGATTCCTGCTAGAAACATGCAGGAATGACGAATTATAGCTGAGAGTTGTGGGTAATCAGGAAGTTTTATATATTTTTACTTAGATACAATTCAACCATTCTTTTTACCTTTGGCAAACGGAATTAAACCAGGCACTGCTTCCTTATACTTTAAGTATTCATCACCATGGTTTTTTATAAGATCACGCTCTTCAAACTTAACGCCGATAAGAATATAGGTAGTAAATATGGCTGCAAGACACAAATGACTCAGCGTCATATATGGGGTCACCCAAAAAAACATCATAAATCCAAACATAAGCGGGTGGCGTAGATGCTTGTAAAAACCTCTAAGTTGGAATGTCATTTTTTTAGGCTCAGTTCCTTTAAAATAATGCCAAACCTGCTCAAGTCCCAATAACTCAAAGTGATTGATCATAAAACTTGATAAACAGACCACAGCCCAGCCAAGAATCGAAATAGCGATTAAAATATTCGCTACCATTGCATTTTGTACATCCCATATAACGCCGTCTATGGGCTGCCACTGCCAGATCATAACCCAAATTATAATATCGGTAACTAAAACAAAAGTGCTACGTTCAAGAGCTTTGGGAATGTATTTTGTTATCCATTGTTTAAAAGCCGGACGCGCCATAATAGTGTGCTGAACTGCAAAAATTGCGACTATCAGACAATTAATGAAAATCGATATGCCAACAGAACTTGTTGGAACAGAATCAACCGATTTTGGAACGGGGAAATACCCCAAAAAACCTATCATATACACCATCCAGGACATGAACAAAGTATATGCAATTACACCGTATATAAAACCTAGTAGTTTCATTTTTATTCTCCTTTATTTACATTTATTATTATAAGAAGGCTAACGAATCGCTTCTTTTTCTTAAAAAATCACTCATAAATCTTCCCTGCTAAATACCTAATAACCTGGTCAGAAATTTTCACTCTTTTACCTAGATCAACACACCTGACGACCCCCACTTTTAGATATTTGTTTTGCATTTAAACATGGCGTTCTCCTTTTTATGCCACTTTATGCTCTATTCCAGGAACCCCATGCATACTCTGCAAATTCATCATCCAGCGGAATACCAATGACGTTATTGGCGAAGTTGCTAAATGTTTTGACGCAAATACCTAGAATGACTTCAATAACATGCGCAGGTGTATAGCCAACATCAAGGAATTTTTGCACTTCATTATCAGAAACCATGCCTTTGTTACGGACCAATAAACGCGTGAATTGATTGAGTGCTTCCAGTTTTGTGTCGGCGATAGGCTGGTTACTGCGTAGTGCATTTATAATCTCAGGTGATACATTCTGCATTTCAGCAAATGCAGTGTGACCTGCTACACAATAGTTACATTGATTTTCCGCACTTACCACAATTTGTATGATTTCACGCGAAGTTGGATTAAAGGCTGATTCTGCAAACTGTTCATTAAGCTCTATAAAAGATTTTAATGCGGGAGCCGATTCCGCTATCACTGCGAATACGTTCGGCACAAAGCCTAAATTATTGTCTATATCTGCCAATAAATTATTTGCAGGATATTTTGCGTTGTCTGAATTATAAATTTTGAATGCTTTCATGGGACACCTCTTTTAGCTGTTAATTGACGTAGAATAAATATTGCTACGATGTAAAAATTATAGAGATGAGAGCATTTAAAATATACTCTAAACAATGTAGTATTTAACTACACAAACTGTAGTAACTAACTACACTTTTTTAAGACTAACCAAGGCGTTATTATTTATGGAATACGGTCAGTTTTGTCCAATAGCCAAAGCCACAGAAATCATAGGTGAAAAATGGACTTTGCTAATTATTCGTGAATTATTGATGGGAGGTTCCCGCTTTAATGAATTACAACGAGGTTTAAGTCTAATTTCGCCAACTATTCTTTCAAAACGCTTAGAGACCTTATCCGAACAAGGCCTGGTGTTGAAAAAAAAGATTCCCGACCAAAAAGGTTTTGAATATTTTCCCACCGAATCCTGTCGGCAATTATTACCTATTATCCGCTCACTTGGCGACTGGGGTATGTGCTGGGCACGATCAAATCTAACAGAAAAAGACTATGATGTAGAACTATTGATGCTGTATTTAAAGCGCAGTATTGTTCCTGACAATCTCATCGGTGATGAAACAGTCATCCGTTTTATGTTTACAGATATAGAAAAATACCGCAATTGGTGGTTAGTAGTTATAAACGATGAAATTGATTTGTGTGTAAAAGACCCTGGGAAGAATATTGATATTTACTTTACCTCTACCGTTAAAACGATGGCAGATATATGGATGGGTGATTACACTTATAAAAAAGCAATTAAAGAAGGTTCTTTGAAATTGGTTGGCGATAAAATTATGAAAAATAGCATCACAGCCTGGATGAGTAATAGCATATTTACTGACATTCCACCTGCAAGTGAAATCTAGACTATGAGCCGCTGCTCATCCAAATTAATGGAGTTATTAGTCGACCTTTTCTGCAGCAAAAATTATGTACGATAGCTGGTTTGAGGAAATTATAAGCTATAAATCCTTCCATGATTATTAGACCATTACTGAGCCAAGTAGTTATAAGCTCATAATGTAGCTAGCAGCCGTTTCTCCTTCAACATTAAAGCCATACTTTTCATATAAACGTTTTGCCTCAGTATTAATTTTAAAGACTTCTAAAGCAATACTTTTGGATTGCTCTTTAGCAGAGGCAATAAGTGATTCCAGTAATTTCGTTCCAATGCCATTTCTTTGCTGGTCAGGATGAATAGCTATCATCCGTAGGTATAGCTGTTCATCCTTAATTTCAATATGGGAATAAGCGACGAGTTCACTTTCTTTATAAACTAAGGTTATTCCTTCTGGATTAAAGTGTGTAGAAAAATCGTTTGTTTGCCAGTCTTCATTCCAGCCCCATATGTGAGAAATGTAATCACTCATAACCACGCGATACAATTCAAAAATGGCTTGTTTTTCTAATGTGGATGCTTGTCTGTATAGGTAGGTCATGATGATTCTGGTTGTAAGATGAATTGACAAATTTTACACCTGTGATTTTATAGAAATATAATTTTTCTGACTCTCAACTCTCTCAAACCAAGCGTTAATCCTTTTATACCCAGATAAATCAAACTTACCTTCTTCGGCTACATGTGTATAAGCATACAAGGCAATATCAGCGATGCTGTATTGATTGGTAACAAAATAATCATGGTTTTGTAAATGCTGCTCCATCACATCTAGCGCCGCATAGCCCTGCGATATTTTTGCTTTCAGGGCTTCTTTATATTCATCTTCCTCATTTAAAATAGAAATCCAATAACGCGCTGTGGCGATATTGGGCTCATGACTGAATTGCTCAAAAAACATCCATTGTAAAACCTGCGCTTGTTCATAATTACCTTTAGGAATGAAATCCGTATGCGCGGCCAGATACCATAAAATGGCATTGGATTCGGCTAGATATTTTCCATCATGACACAATACAGGTGTGCGCCCATTCGGATTGATTTTAAGAAATTCAGGCGTACGTGATTCTTTGTTTAAAATATCAACATTGATTCTTTCATAAGAGATACCCAATTGATTCAGCAATAGACGAATTTTATAGCAATTGCCCGAGGGTGAAAAATCGTAAAGTGTGTACATGTTTAGGTTTCCTTATGGATAAATAACGCGTGTTTTTTTATTCAGAAAAACCAGCACATTTAGGCGCAGCTATGCCGGATTCATACCATGAGGCTTTATCTGCCCAAAAAATATTATGATTGGGCTTGATATTGGGTGCATGATCCAGTGAATCAGCGGGAATAACCAACGCGTTGGCTTGTTTGTTAAGATAAGGCATTCCCGAGCCACAGTGAGTACAGAACACTTTGGTGAATATTCTTTCACCTGGGTAATCAAAGCGTTTTAGCCATTCAAAACCAGAAATCCAATTTACTTCTGCGGACTTGGTCAAAATATTTGATGCAAATGCAGAACCCGTAATTTTCCGGCATTGCTCACAATGACAAAAATAAAAAGCATCAATATGCGTTGCAACTGTGTATTTCACTTTACCGCAAAGACAACTTCCCGAAAATACGCTAGTTTCCATTAGTTTTTCCTTATTTTATGACAGTCACACACGCTCAAAGGGTAAATAACTGTTTTATTGACAACGCTTGATTAAACCTCTTCACTTTTATGTCTAAGAGTATGTGCATTGTCTTCCCAGTTTTGCCCATCAAATTTAATAATACGCATCGACTTTGCTGGAGTGTCAAGGCAACGCACGTTGATATCAATACCGTCTGGATTGGAACGAGGCGTGTAAAATGCCTTAATCCCACACACTTTACAAAATGTATGTTTCGCAATCCCAGTATTAAATGTATAGGTTTCAAGGTGCTCGCCTCCAGATAATAAATTAAATTTATTCAAGGGGACAATTAAATGCAGAAACCCAGATTTTGCACAAATAGAGCAATTACACTCGTCAACCTCAATATCTTCGGGGGCTTCAACTTCAAATTTTACAGCACCGCAATGACAACTACCTTTGTAATTCATCTTATTTTCCTTTTAATATATCGCTTATAGCATTCCCCGAGGGATATACATTTTTGCACTTAACAATAACTAGGGTAAGGGAGTCAGGGGGCCAGGGTAAACTTAAAATTTCTGTTATATTAGCTTTATTTAATCACTTTAGGCAGACTAAATGGCGAGGTTATGCCACCAGCAAGCTTTGCTTTATACGGCCCTTCCCATAATGAACCTGTACGATGATATTGATGATTGAACATAACAACGCCCTAATGACTGCATCACTTTGCTGATGCTATTTTCTGCATGCGGCGTGATTAACAAGTGAATATGGTTTGTCATCAACATATAGGCATGTAAATCACACGCGTATTTTTGGCAGGCTGCTTTCAGGATACTCAGATAATACTGATAATCTTCATCTGCAACAAACACAGCTGCTCGATTATTGCCTCGCTGAATAACAAGCTGAGGCTGACCGGGTATGACAAATCGAGAAAGACGAGCCATAATTTAAAAAACCTAAATTTAAATAATTTAAATAATTTGAAGAATTAAAGAAACCGGTTCTTACCCGGTAAGGTTTTTATTCTCTATCTGACCAATAATCTGGTAAGCGATGTAAATGAGAAACAGCCACAATTAGGATTTCTTCTTTGTTCCATATACTGATAAATAATGCCATAGGGAAACCTATGAACCAAGCACCTACGAGAATATCTACCTATCTCTTTGTATAAAAAAGGGAAATTCTGAATTCTTGCTTTAGAGAGCTCAACTTCAGTTAAAAAACGAAAACCTAAGCCGTTCTGCACGGATTCATAATATTCAAAAGCATCATCTAGCTCTGTTGCTGCTATTTTAAGAAAAGTTACTTTCACCTTTTATAATACTTAGCAAAGACCTCCTCGCTAGGTATAGCTTCAATTTCACCTTTATTGTATGCCTCAACACGGGAACCTGCCTCTTTTGCCCAAACAGCATCAATTTTTGAGTCTGGACTATCAAGACTAAAAAGTAGTTTCTCCGCAACAATTGCACGCTCTGTTGCACTTAGCTCAAGAGCTTGGTCTAAAATCGTATTTGCTGTATTTATCATAATATTTAATCCTCTAAAAAAAATTTAGAGCATATTTCAATTTTTTTTATAATTTGTTGATTTCCTATCGCCACCTTTTGATTTTGGACTCGCTTGTCGTCCCGTTAATTTTTCGATCTGCTCTCTGAATTTATCATTACCAAACACCCATGCTTTATTAGTCGCCTCGCGAATTTCATCAAGCTCTTGTTCACTGGGATGATGTTTAAATAACGCCCGGTAATGAGTGTATCGTTCTTCATGATCCTTTCCGAGTACCTGATAAGCATTATGTGCCACCAGCATCTTATCTTCTTTACCCAATGCATTTGCATGATAGCTTGACCAGGGATAATCTTCCGGTTGATATACCATACCTGCTCGTACTGAACGTACAGGGTCCAAACGTACGGGGTTAGGTCTTTGACTTATGAAAAAAGACTGAAAACTAAGATACCTAAGCTTCAGGGTATACCATTTTTAAAAAAATCATAGACATAAGACATGATCCCGTCTATTTTTAAAGGGCTCTGACCCCTTTCCATGCCACCGTAAGCATGCAAACAAGGCAGATCCTGAGCGAGACAGGTTAAAATCCAAGGTTATTGCGTTACATGAAGCGAGCCGCAGTTCAGCGGGGAGTCGTACCCTTTCTGCTCAATTAAAACAGCAAGGTGAATCTGTTGGACGCTTCAAAACACGGAGTTTAATGCAAGAAGCGGAGCTGACAAGTAAACAGCCAGGCGCACATCGTTACAAGGTGGCTGAAAAGCCATCAAACATAGCGGATAACCACTTAAACCGTGAATTTTCTACCGAACTGGCTAATCAAGTTTGGTGTGGTGATGTCACCTATATTTGGTCGGGTACAGGCTGGATATATTTAGCATTGGTGATTGATTTAAATGCGCGCCGTATCGTGGGGTGGGCTTGCTCAACTAGTCCTGACTCAGTATTGACTACACGAGCGTTAAAATTAGCTTATGCGGCTAGAGGAGAGCCCAAGAACTTGATGTTTCATTCTGATCAGGGGTGCCATTACACCAGTAAGGTATTCCAGCAGCAATTGTCGGAATATGAGATCAAGCAAAGCATGAGTCGGCGTGGTAACTGTTGGGATAATGCACCGATGGAGCGTTGTTTTAGAAGCTTTAAATCTGAATGGATGCCTAAGACTTTTTATTCATCTCGCGAATTCAAGCAATTAATGCAACACCCTGTGATTTATTTATATCAACCCCCGTTATTTGGCAAAATACTTCCCATGGAGTTCTGTAATTTAACCCTTTTCTTGGACGATGATTAAGTGCTGTAATGGCACTATCAACCTCATCTTGAGTTACCTTATCCAAAGGTTCTTTTTTAGGGAAGTATTGCCTTAATAAGCCATTGTGGTTTTCATTTAAACCTCGTTGCCACGAATGATACGGTTTGGCAAAATAAGTGCCGCAGTCAAGTGTTTTTGCAATGGCTTCATGCCCACAAAACTCACGTCCATTATCAAAGGTAATCGTGTGAACCCAACGTTTAAAAGGCTCAAGAGCATTGATAATCGCCTCTTTCGTTAATTCAGATTCTTTACGCTCAATTGAGATGGCGAAGTTGAGCTTTGAGACCCGTTCAGTCAGCGTCACCAATACGCCTTTATGTCCTTTACCGATAACAGTATCTGCTTCCCAATCACCTAAACGCGTTTTATCATCAACCACTTGTGGTCGCTCATCAATATCAACACGGCTGGGTATCGTTCCGCGATAATCATTTTTTCCATATCGCTTACGATAAGGTTTGGCTTGATGCCTCAAATAAGTATACAAATCGCCACCGGCTGCTTTGTTAGCTAAAATATAACGGTAAATAGTCTCATGACTGACGGAGTCCTTACCTTGTTGTTTTAAGCGTCCTGAAATACAGTCAGGGCTCCATTTCTCTTTGATTAAAGGCGTTATTATCTGTTGTAACTCAGCCGTCATCTTGATGTTTTTGGGCTTATCAATATGGCGTTGTTTAGCTATTCTCTCAGCTTGCTTGTAACGATAACCACACTGACCTGTATTACGCGTAATTTCACGTCCAATAGTCGATTTATGACGCCCCAATGTGATGGCTATTTGATTCTTAGAAACGCCTTGTTTTAGTTGCGTATAAATGTAAAATCTTTCCTCTTGGGTTAGATGGTTAAACGTGTTCATTGAGCACCTCTTTTTAGTTTCAGGTTTTAGTCGACGGAAACTATACCATCTAACCCTTTAAAGAGGTGTTGCAGTTATTATATGAATTCGGGTCTTATGAACAGGCAGAGAAAGATATTATGCAATACATCAAGTATTACAATAGTTTCCGTGTACATAGTTATAACAATTATTTAACCCCAATCCAAGCGGAGAAAGAAGCCGCTTAAAAAACCGATCGTTATGTACGAATTTACTTGACCACTACAAATGCCCCCTTTGGTTTCTTTGGTTTCTTTGGTTTCTTTGGTTTCTTTGGTTTCTTTGGTTTCTTTGGTTTCTTTGGTTTTTACCTTTGGTTTTGTTCGTTAGATATTTTTGGCAATAAGTCTAATGGAATCATACTTATACGTCTTAGATGAAAACATAGATTTAAGTAAAAGCTTCCAAGCTCGCAATTTGAAGTTCGGTTTAGAATTTACGTCTGCACTGCATGTTTTAAAGGAATGCCATATTTCTTCCTCGTTTTTCAACCATGAATTAGAAAACTGCCGACAAAACCCACGATATTTCGTTGAAATCACATTGAAGCCATGCTTCGAAAGAATTGAATTGAGACTAGAGTTTGTAAAGAAATTCAAATGCCGAGGAATATCAGACCATGGCCATGCAGCTTTATAGTCTTTAAAACCATGAGACATACAGTTGGGTGTTTCAACAATAAAAACACCATTAGTTTTCAAAATACTTTTAACATTGGAAATTGCGGTATTTACGTCGAGACAATGCTCAAGAACATGGGACATAAGAACGACATCGTATTTGCTATTTAAGATGACTTTAGGCAATTCTTCAGCTGTTCCGTCAAAAACATTCAAACCAGCTTTCTTTGAGGCTTTCCTAGCTTCTGGATCAGGCTCTACTCCAGTTGCAGAAAATCCTTTCTCAATAAACTTCAGTAAATTACCACCACTTCCACAGCCTATTTCTAATATTGTGAGAGAATCTCCTTGTAACAAAGACATAGCATCATGTGGCATTAAGTCTTCTCCCCTGTCAATACGCCAAGACACATGTGTGCGTAATTTATCAAAAAACGACACTTTTTCTTCAAGTTTACCAACATTTATTGCGCTATCCTGATGTGTGTAATAGCTATCAAGTTCGTAAAAACTTGATACTTTTTCCTTTGTCGGTCGTTCCCAAACCTGTCCGTAGTCACATACGTCACACCAATAAACTTCATATAATTCAGATTTAATTGGCTTTCTATAATCACAAGGTGCTGAAAACAATATATATGTTTGATGACCACAAATCGGACATCCTTCCAAGTTATTTTTAACTTCCATACTTTCTCCTAATGACATCTAATGCCGAGTTGAGGCGCCAGTTTGCCCTATAATCAGCCTGGCGGGATGTATTATCGGGCAAACTGGTCGCCTCGAACGGTTTGTTATCGGCTCCCGGAGCTTGCGTAGGGTGGTGTTGACTGGCATGATAGTCAGCTAGCTGGTGAAAGTCCAGCCTTTGCCCTGTGAGAAGGGAAAAAGTAGGCGAAAGAAACGTACAGGGTTAGGTCTTTGATTTATGAAAAAAAGACTAAAAATTAAGATACCTAAGCTTCAGGGTATACCATTCTTTTTAAAAATCATAGAGATAAGACCTGATCCCGTCTCAAAGGGCTCTGACCCTGAAGTACTGACCCTGAAGTATCATTAAGGTAAAAATTGTAAGAACATGAGGAAAAGACCAATTGTAAAAATAAAACAAATAATAACAGCTAACAACATAAATCTTGTAAGTGCTTTAAGTTCTGGAAAATCTTTAAGCCCTATAGCATGAGCACTTTTTGTCACTTTCCGCGCATTATATTGAATAGCCTTATCACTTTTAAAGAAAAGAACAACAATAAATAAATTTGGTATCATAGCTAATAATAGACCATAAGCTAATTGTGGGCTTTCACCTATATTTTTAATACAATATGATGCAAGTGCGGATGCAAAAGTTATAGTCACAAAAACTAAGTTCCGAGCAAAATTCCAATTAAATTTATACAACTCTGTAAAATATTCTAGCTTTTTCCAACCATCCTCATCCATTTTATTATCCTTTTTTCAGCCTTATTCGTAATTAATTGTAAAGCATAACAGTATTATTCTCAGGGCGCTTCGCTGACGCACATTCACCCAGAAATTACATGATATTCACCGACAAATCAGGCACATCTGCCTGCTGTTCAATTTATCCTGATAATTGATACTAACCGCTTAATCGGATATTCGAATAAATTAACGTCCAACATAGTTCTTTTCAATTACCACGTCAACTCAAGTTTTACACTACAAAATAACCCGGTCCTTTTTCAGTAATCCGCAGGCGAAGCATTCAACAAAATTACTTCAATTTCTTCGGTGATTTCCTCTTGCCGGTATATCTGACTCTTTTTGTGTAATTTTTCGGTGGCTTCATCCAGATGCCTGACGGCATTATCCAGATGTTGTAAGCGTTGATTGTTTTCTGCCGCCAACGAAGTATATAAAATATCCTGTAGAGCGCTAAGCACATACTGATCAACCAGTTCGAGCAAAAACTGCGACGGTTGTAGATTTAACAATGGCTCATTTTTATACTCTGAACTTCGCTTAATATCCTTAAACGGCGGTAATAATGTTTTCAGCGTTATATTCAAATGTTCATCCTGATGAAATAACACCGATAAGTTGAATAACTCGTATTGATTATGCAGCTGGCTGATAGCATCGCTCACGCTGTTTAATACCTGACTAATTTCATCACTGCTATTTGCGCCGGATAGCTCTGTAAAGGCGATATTGGTGTTTTGCAATCGAGCACATAATCGGCTCCCCACGGCAATAACACTATCAGCTGATGCTTGTGTCAGTTGTTCAATCAAGCTTTCATTAAGATTACCGCAAAATCCTCGTTCGGAACCGATAATAATCACGATTAATGGCGTACTGATTTTTAGCTCTGGCAAACCCGGATAAAACTGTAGAAAATCTGCTGCGACGGTTTCAATATGCTGTACGACCAGGCTTTGTGCCTGACGCAGTCTAATCAGTTTATGCATATCCATAAACGCCATATTTTTCAGCGAATGCAGGATGCTGCGAATTTCCGTCAGGTGCGCAATATGCTGTTGCAGTGCGCGACTTTGGCTCATGCTGCGTTTGCTTGTTTATCAGACAGGACATTAATCAGCAATTGTCGCCATTCCTGTAAGTCGCTGTTTAATGCTAAAGGCGATTCTTTTACTGTCTGTTTTAAGCGTACCAACTCGCCAGCTATTTGAGCCGGTTGCAAAGTATCAAGTAAGCCGTCGTTATAGGCAATCAGCCAGGCGAGTTGAAATTCACTGCTTTCCGGCGCTAACCGATCCTGTTTTAACAGTTCGCGTAGCAAACGGCCGCGTTTGATCCGCGCTTCCATTGATGCTTCCAGTTTTTGCCCGAAACGGGAAAAGCTTTCCAGTTCCAGAAACTGCAAATATTCCAGTTTGATTTTGCCCGCTTGATCACGAATTGCCGGGTGCTGGGTTTTACCGCCTATTCGGGACACCGACTTACTAATGTCTATAGCTGGCCGAAAGCCGGAAGCAAACAAGTCGCTATCCAGATAAATCTGTCCGTCGGTAATGGAAATCAGATTAGTTGGAATATAGGCGGCTATTTCGCCCTGTTTAGTCTCGACAATAGGCAATGCGGTCATGCTGCCACCACCATGATCGGCATTCAATCGGGTCGAACGTTCAAGTAATCGGGAATGCACGAAAAATATATCCCCCGGATAAGCTTCGCGGCCCGGAGGGCGGCGTAATAATAAGGATAATTCACGATAAGTGCGTGCATGCGTTGCCAGATCATCATAAACAATCAACGTATCACGGCCTTGTTGCATCCAGTATTCGGCCAACGCACAACCGGCAAATGGGGCGATATATTGCAGACCCGGCAAAGCGGTTGCTTCGGCAACCACACAAACGGTGTAATCCAGTGCATCATGCTGGCGTAGCAGCTCGATAGTATTGACGATAGCCGAGCGTTTTTGACCAATCAATACATAGATGCAAAAGACATTTTTACCTTTCTGATTGATCACGGTATCTATCGCCAAAGCACTGCGCCCCGTGCCTTCATCACCGACCAGTAACTGCCTCTGGCCTTTTCCAATCGGAATCAGCGTATCAATAATTTTAATGCCGGTGTACAGTGGTTCACGGACAAATTCGCGCGCGATAATCGGCGGCGAGGCTTGCTCCAGATTACCACGTACGACATAAGCGGGCTTATTTTGTCCATCCAACGGCGCACCTAGCGGATCTATGACTCGGCCTAAAAAGGTATCGCCAACCGGTACACTCAATGCATTCCGGGCAAGATGAACCAAAGTGCCTGCGGTGAGTGCTTCAGTTTGATAGAACAAAATGGCACCAATCAGTTCGCGGTTAAGATCGAAAACCATTGCGCGACTGCCATCGGCAAACATCAGCATATCTTCAATAGCCGCCGACGGCAGCCCCTTGATCCAGGTAATACCATCGCCCACAGACACTACTATACCCTGCTCTTTAACGTGTAATCTGGGCTGATAGCGATTTAGCCATGCATGCTGTTTTTTTAATAACGCACTGTCAGCATATAAACCCGCGTCAGAAATCATCAGCAAACTCCGCAAAACCGCTTAATTCATACTGCAGATTGGCATGCAATACCCAGGCATCTTTATCAATTTTGAGTCCGGCAATAAGTGCCGGATCCAGGCTGTATTGAAACTTTAAGGGTTTATCGATTAATGCAGTAAACTTACTTTCCAGTTGCTGTACCTGTCTTTCACTGAGCGGATAAACGCTGCTAACATGAATAGTCAGTGTGGCGTCGTTTTCCGTGGTTTGCAAAATTGATTGGCAGGCTTTTGGAAGTTGCTTTAACTGGCTCAGCAAGACGTCAAACAGACGCGATTCCAATTCCGGCCCGGCCGTTTGTTGCAGTAATAAGGTCGCAAAACGCGCACCATTTTGCAGCGCTAAAGTTTGCTGATGGCGCTGTAATTCCTGTTGTTGCCGTTGCAAGGCCGCCTGATTTTTACTGCGCTCCTGCTCCAGTTCTTTGTGTAATATTAATAAATGATGCTGCCGTTCTGTTTCCATTTGCTGATGCAATTGGGTCATGGCACTTTGCTTTTCCAGATTCCATTCCTGTAAACGATTGCCGTAACTTTTCTTCAGTTCTTCGGCTTCCTGACGCATTTTTGCAGCTTCGGCTAAAGATTGATCAATATGCTCTTTGCGTTGGGCAATAATATTACGCACAGGCTTGTAAAACAAACGCTGTAGTATCCAGACCAGAATCAGAAAATTGATGATTTCCAGTGAAAAAGTGGACAGATTAAATTCCATCGTGAGCCGTCCTGATTAATGAATGATATAAGCGAGCAAGGGGTTTTTAAACAACACGATCAAGATAATGACCAAACAATAAATCGCCAGTGACTCAATCATCGCCAGACCAATAAACAGCGTACGCATAATTGAGCGCTCTGACTCAGGCTGTCGAGCTAATGCCTCCAGCGCACTGCTAATAGCTTTGCCCATTGCCAGGGCAGGCCCTAATACACCAATAGCAATGCCAATGACAGCGGCAACAGTTGAACCTAATACTATCAAGGTAATTTCGTTCATCATTATTCCTCTGAATTGATTTGTTGGGATTGCATTGCGCTGGCCAGATAAATTAAGGCCAACATGCCGAAAATATAGGCCTGTACTAAAGCTTCAATAATGTGCAGCATTAAAATAGGAATCGGCGCCAGAAAACCAGCCACTAAGACAATCAGCATCGCTGCCATTTCCAGACTCATGACATTGCCGAACAAACGAATGGCCAGCGCCAGTGTGCGTGTGAATTCACTGATAATATGAAATGGCAATAGCATCGGTGTTGGCTGTAGATAATGATGCAGATATTTTTTTAAGCCCTGAGTACGAATACCAAACCAGTGCACTGAGAGAAACACCAGTATCGCTAGTGCTGAAGTCACCGATAAATCAGCCGTTGGTGAGTGCAGTCCGGGGATCAGTCCCACCATATTGGCAATAATAAGAAACACCCAAAAAGTTGAAATAAACGGCATAATGATCCGCCCATGCTTTGGTGTAACTTCTAAAACCGCCTGTTCCATCGCTTCGAAAATTCCTTCGATCACGGTTTGCATGCCACTGGGCAACATCTGCATATGCCTGGTTGCCAGCCAGACCAGGCTGATAATAAACAGCATCACGCACCAGGTTGAAATGATCGAGGCATGAATCGTTAGCGCCCCCAGCATAAGAGAATAACCTTCATCCATACACTTAATCCTGTTCTTTGATTAATAGATAAACATTTATTGCGCCAATAAACACACCTAATATCAATAAGTTCAGCGTCCAGCTCATCGAATAACCCGTCGCCAGGCTATCCAGCCAGGCACCCAGATAAGCGCCACCCACAATGGGTAATACCATTACCAGACCGAGTGTTCCCAGATACAGTGTTTGTGCCAGAATACTCGACTGTTCTCTATGCGCCTTTTTTATGCGCTTGACCTGATGATCAACCTGCCTTTGTAAGCGTTGCTTTTTATTCATATTACACGCCCTGTATGAATGCCATCATGTTTTAATATTAGGGTATGCTGACGTACGTTTTTAACATGATGCATTTTGTACCTCAGCAGCATCCTATTGCATTTTTACTCTGGTTTTCACTAAGTAAGGGGGGAATATTACATACTATTGTTGCGTTGTAACTTCCACAATCTGCTTAGCATGGATTGTTCCATTTTCTGCAGGCTACTGCGCGTCATAATCAATGTTTCTTCTTCAGCCAGCAATTGCTGTTGCAGCTGCCCACTGATGCGCTCAAAATCGTTATCGATTAAAAAATGCTGCGTGCTTATGCTTAACTCGTTATTATTAAAATAGAGTACACCGCCCGGCAATGCCAGATACTGCCATTCTTCGCTTTGCAAACGATAACGAAACAGACCAAAGGTCAGTGTAGTCATAAACCGTGCATGATGTGCCTGCAAACCAAAACTGCCATTGTTATCTTCACCCACAAAAGAAATCACATGGTCAATGCGTTGTTGTTGCGTGGCATCGTATAGTTGCAGACTAAAGGTGTTCACACTTCGTCCTGCATACTGCCGCGCATATAACACTGTTGCTCGGATATAGCATCGTATTTACCCTGTAAGAAGGCTTCACAATCCGTCAAGGTTTGTTCCAGCGGCACTGACACACCCGTATGTTGGCCATTTTGTTCCAGTACTTTAAAGGGTTGAGTTAGATAACGCTGTAGTTTGCGCGCACGCATTACAATCTGACGATCAGTTTCCGATAGTTCCTCTATACCTAACATAGCGATAATATCCTCCAGCTCGTGATAACGCGCTAAATGCTCGCGCACGCTTTCGGCAACCGAATAATGTCGTTCACCCAGTGCGTGCTTATCCATAAGTTTACTACTGGAACGCAAAGGGTCAACTGCGGGATAAATACCTTTACTGGCCTGATCTCTGGATAAAATAACAATGGTATCCAGGTGACTGAGAATCGCACTAACTGCGGGGTCTGTCATGTCATCAGCGGGCACATAGACGGCCTGTACCGAGGTGATATTACCACTGTGCGTTGATGAAATACGGTCTTCAAGCTCGGCGACTTCGGTGCTTAAAGTAGGTTGATAACCGACAGTCGCGGGCATACGCCCCAACAAACTGGAAATTTCACTACCCGCCTGGACAAAACGAAACACATTGTCCACTACGAACAATACCTCTTTTTGCAAGCTATCACGTAAATATTCGGCATAGGTCAATGCGGCTAAGCCAACGCGGAAACGTACGCCGGGGGATTCATCCATTTGCCCGAAAACCATCAAGGTATCCTGCATCACGCCGGCCTGCTGCATTTCCTGCCATAGTTCGTGGGCTTCGCGTATACGCTCGCCCACGCCAGCAAACACGGAAACCCCCTTGTGAATAGCGGAAACAGCATGGATAAATTCCATCACCAGTACCGTCTTACCTACTCCGGCGCCACCAAATAAACCGGTTTTACCCCCTTTAACAAAAGGACACAATAAATCGATTACTTTGATACCGGTTTCCAAAATCCCACTGATACCGGTAGTTTCATACAGAGGAACGGGTTTAGCATGAATATTACGGAATTCCTGTTGTGGTAATTCTGACAGTCCGTCCAGGGGTTCACCAAAAATGTTCAACAACCGTCCCAGATATTGCTTATCCACCGGTACATGCAATGGTGCACCTGTATCATAAACGGGCATACCTCTGCTTAGACCCGCTGTACCGTGTAAAGTAATAGCACGGACATAACGCTGATCCAGGTGCTGATGCACTTCAAACAAAAAGGTACTGTGATCAAAACTGGCACATAAGGCCTGACGCAAGGGTGGTAATGTTTTGCAATCAATGGTTACCACAGGCCCATGGACTTCCGCAATCACGCCGATAGCGATTTGTTCGCTGTTAATGGGTCTGCGCATTAGACTAATCTCCTGCTGGAATTATTCTAAACGACGCATAAAAAAGAAACCCGCTAAAGCTCCCCAAACAAGCATAAGCAGATCATGAATTATCATTTCAAAGCTAAAATTATCAATATTCCGAATGTAATCAAAAATATCATCAGACACCAGAAAAACGAGAATAATATACAGAGCAATTTTTATTTCTAATTTTTGTTCATACCACACCCATATGCCTAGAATGGCGAAACCGGAAAAAAAACGTACCAGGTTATGGGTTATCATTTCTAAGCTAAAACTATCTACATGGAATGCAATATCCACAAAGTAAAAGACAATAAGACCTATAAATAAAACGGCGTAAAGTGATTTCATCGTGTTTTAAACTCTCTTTTATATTAATCAAACTTCAAATGATGCTTCAGCACCCGGTAACGTAAGTTTTTCCGCGTCGACTCTAACATTGCTGCAATTGCAGTCACGTTATAACCGGACAATTGCAATACTTTTTGTAAAAAAATAGCCGCTATAAGTAAAAGATAATCCAAAAGTTGTACAACCCTCTAATTATTTTTATTTTAAAAAAATGGAGGGTTGGGTCAATAATCCGAAATGTGCTTGCAGTACAGGAAAGGTAAGAATTTATCAGGCATGTTCAGGAATGAGAATTGAATAATCCTTGTTCCTTAGCCCTTAGAGTCACTGGTTGAAGCGTTAACTATGGTATGTAACTGTCAAATATCGAGAGGAAATATCGGAGCAAAAGCTTCCTCTGCGTGCAGAAGCTAATTATCTCCTGCTCGATTTGGCAGTTTCAAACCCGACTCTTAATGAATTCCCATTAAAATCTTTACCATTAAGCCCGGCAATAGCAGCGCGCGCCTCATGCCCTTCCATTCCGATAAAACCAAAGCCTTTGCACTGGTCAGTAAAGATGTCTGTTATTAGTTTTGATGAACGCACAGTACCAAATTGAGCGAATAAGTTCAGTAAGTCGTTTTCGGTTGTGCTCGCAGGTAAATTACCAACAAATAGTTTTTTTAGATTTTTCAATTTAACTCTCTTTTTAAATATACAGGGTTGTTATATTGTGCCAGAACTCATCCCGGCTCAATATTTTATGGGTCTGCTAGTACTTCCGTCTAATTAATTTAGGTTTTCTGTAGCTTAGAATTTATACATACATTCTGCCAAAGCACTTATTTTCGTGACGAATAGTAATAACAAACAGCTTTAATCTTATTTCTTTTTACTTCTAACTCTACTCAACTACCCTTCTTTTATCCAATACTGTGGCATGCTGTTCAATATACTCTCGAATTAAACGGCGAATAACTTGTGATGAAGTCATGTCCTGATTTGCACAAATCTGTTCAAAAGCTCTTTTTTTATCTGGATCTATTAATAATGTTACGCGAGTGGTATTGGCTGCCATAGTGAATCAAGTTAATTAATATAGATTAGCATTCAATACTAACATGATTAGCATCAAATGTTAATCATGTTAACATTAAGAGCGATAATAATTTAAGTATTTCAAAAGCCTGGTCACTTTTATTGTTGAACTTGCTGGATTTGCATATGAGAATAATGAATTTGTCACTCTATTTTGGATGCAATCATTTTGGCAGAGGTATAAATTCATTCGTTGAAAATCAGGGAAACGTAGCCTAAGTGAAGTAATGACCCTTAGTCCCTGGAGGCGATAGAAGTCGCGAAATTTCCTGAGGTAGCATGGCGCTATCCTGCGGACAAACCAAACCGGGTGTTGTAGCAAAAAGCCGCCATATTAAGGAACTCTCTTCAGACACTTGACACCTGGATCAAATCGTCCAGACATGAGGGAGCATAATTTAACCAGAATATCTGCTGCTCCTTAACACTTTATATTATCAGTAGTAAATGCAGTGGCAGGCACACAACGATCATGGTCCCCTATTTTTGATGCAAAGACTGAAATACGCGCAGGAGAAAATTGAATTTTCTAGCTATTTTTAGTCATCTAAACGTCTGATTTTTAATTTGTATGCTTGGCAATACTACGCGGCAAAGTCTTGGGCGCTTTAATACGCAATTGTTTATTAATATTCATGCGCCCAAACACCACCTCAATATCCTTGGTAGTCACACCAAACTCTTTAGCCAAAAAACGCACCATATAATCTGTCGCTTTGCCAGCAACAGGATGAGCCGTGACACTAATCTTCAACTGATTGCCCTTAGGCTTTCCGATAGTATCGCGTTTAGCACCAGGCGTACCCAAAACATTCAAAACCAAAGTATCACCATCCCAGGCGTAAAAAGACTTCATTCTTTTACAATCAAAGATTGAATTTTCAGCATCTTGCTGAATTGTAACTGACTTTTTCTTTTTAGCCATTGAATCAGATTTTTTCCATTTTCTGGGTTAGCGTATCTACCATAGCTGAATAAACAAGCTATATCAATTTTTTGTAAACAGATAACTATTTTTTCATCAAGCTCAGTAATCCCTTAACCAAGGTTTCCGGTGTGGGTGGACAACCGGGGATCACAATATCAACAGGAATGACATTAGCAACAGCACCGCAACTGGCATAAGAAACACCAAATTCGCCACCGCAGGCCGCGCAATCACCCACAGCAATCACCCATTTTGGATTTGGCGTGGCTTCATAGGTACGCAATAATGCCGTTTGCATATGTCGCGAAACCGGCCCTGTGACTAATAGCACATCCGCATGGCGCGGTGAGGCAACAAAGTGAATTCCATAGCGTTCGACATCATAAAACGGGTTATTTAAGGCATGAATTTCCAGTTCACAGCCATTACATGAACCCGCATCAATCGCACGAATCGCAATACTACCAGAAAAATATTTATCAACCTGACGCTTTACTTCTATACCCAATGTTTCTAATTCAGCCGCGTCAGGTCGTTTTATACGTTCCGTAACAACGCCTGTTTTTAAAATTTTAGCAAAAAGTCTTAACATTGTAATGTCCTATAGATCATTTCCGGAATAAGAAGGGTTGACTGATTTATTACAGACTGGAAAATCCGGTACTATATTATTCAGGACGATTTTTTCCAAAGCCAGAAAACCAAAATTACTAGGGTCTCGAGTATAAAAGCGACGAATTGTATTGTCGCTATTAAAGCGGACATAGGTAACAATTTCACCGCGCCAGCCTTCGATCATCGCCAAACCCTCGTTGTATTCCATAGGTACTTGCCATGCCGTGACTAACTCACCTTCAGGTAACTGGTCCAACATCTGGATTAATAACTTGATAGAGGCAAATATTTCTTTTACTCGAATCCAGACTCTCGATGCAACATCGCCCTGCTCTTCCACTTCCACTTCCACTTTAACCTTCAACTGATCATAAGGAGCATAAGGATAGTCACGGCGCACGTCAAAATCCTGACCACTGGCACGACCTACATAACCAAGAGCACCAAATGCTTCAGCGGTTGCAGGTGATAAATAACCTGAGGTAAATAAACGGTCTTCCAAAGACGAATTCAAATCCAACGCAGGTATTAACTCATTCAGTTCTTTACGTAAATCTGTTAATTCTTGCAATAAAGAACCAAAATCTGCAGCTGATAAATCTACTTTAACGCCTCCAGGAATGAGCCTGTCCATTAGCAGGCGATGACCAAAAATTTTAGCCTGAGTCCGTTGCCATTGCTCCCGCAAACGACTGAATTGCATTTGTGCAAAAGCAAAGCCGACATCATTACAAATTGCACCTATATCGCCTAAATGATTAGCGATACGTTCGCGCTCACACAATATGCCACGTATAAACGCCGCCCGAGGGGGAATAGTTATGCCCGCGGCTTGCTCCATGGCACAGCATGCTGCCCAAGTATGTGCCACGGTGCTATCACCGGAAATACGTCCGGCCAAACGGGCTAATTCTTCGGGCTTGCGGCCTTCAGCAAGCTTCTCGATACCTTTATGCACATAGCCCAAACGTTCTTCCAGATTTAACACGGTTTCACCTACTGCCTGAAAACGAAAATGTCCCGGCTCAATAATTCCTGCATGTACCGGACCTACGGGGATTTCATACACGCCCGCGCCTCTGGCTTTGACAAACTGATAATCCGTATCCGGCGGAGTAATGGCTTCAGGATGACCTTGCAGAGCAAAGTCCTTGCGTAATGGATAGTCATGTTTCCCCCAGGCCTGATGGCGTATCCACGCTCTGGAATCCGGATGATCAACAAAATGAATACCGAACATGTCCTGAGTGTGGCGTTCACTGCGACTGGCAGCGGGATAGATTGTTGCCTGTGAGGGTAGCTCTGCTTTCTCGGGATTTAATGAGGCAGACAGGCATATATACTCACCTCGCCAGGCAAAACAAGCGTTGACCAGGAAAGACTCAGGACATTGCTCTGCCCACCCCGCGGCCCAACGCATTTTTTGCTGGTGTGCCAATTCAGCAAAGCGCAACCAATGTTCAGCCGCAATAGTCCATTGCTCTGGATGCGTAGCAGAAATATCAATCTGGATTGCCTCAGCCGCCAGATCTGCCTGTAATGCAATGCGCCAATCGGATAGATTCTCACTCATAACGGAGCACTCCCTGAAATTAAAATGGTGGCTTGAGTAAACCAGTCAGCCAGAAAATTGGGGATCGCAAGTCCCAGCCACAAGACGATAACCAGATGAATCATTACCGGCCATAAATTGGCTTGTACTGCTTGTTTTCCTTCAGGACGCTCGCCATATACCATCGGTTGAACATTTCTAAACAATCCTGCACAGGCAATCCCGATACCTAATAATAAAAAGGGTGTGAGCCAGGGAAAGCTCTGCATAGTTGCTAGTAAGACCAAAAACTCACTGGTAAACACACCGAAAGGTGGGAAACCTGCAATCGCCAGCGTACCAATTAAAAGTCCCCAGCCGACTTTCGGCTGAGTTTTAATTAAGCCACGAATTTTCTCAATACTTTGCGTGCCTGATATTTGTGCCGCATGTCCAACGGTAACGAAAATGGCAGATTTGGTGAGTGAATGTACAGTCATATGCAATAATGCTGCAAAAGTCGCAAACGGTGTACCGATACCAAAGGCAAAGGTCATTAAACCCATATGTTCAATGGAGGAATAGCTAAACAGACGTTTAATATCTTTTTGCCTATGTAGAAAAAAGGCCGCAACTAAAAATGACAACAGACCAAAACCCATCATTAAATAACCTGCAATATGACTATCGGTAGCACCATCGATTAACATTTTATTACGTACAACTGCATACAGCGCATCATTTAATAATAAACCTGAGAGCACCGCCGACATAGGAGTCGGACCTTCCGAGTGCGCATCCGGCAACCAGTTATGCAAGGGCACCAGACCAATCTTGGTACCATAACCTATGAGCATAAAGACGAATGCAATTTCCAGAATTTCAGGATTTAAAAGCTTGGCATTTTCATATAAAACCGACCACATCAAGGCATTTTCAGCATCGCTAAATTGTGTTGCCGCGTAATATAATAAAATAGTACCGAATAAAGCCTGCGCAATCCCCACACCACACAGAATAAAATATTTCCACGCCGCTTCGATCGATTCAGGCGTGCGGTATAAACTCACCAACAGAACCGTTGCCAGAGTTGCAGCTTCCATTGCAACCCACATTACGCCCATATTATTAGTCGTTAATACCAGATACATGGCAAACATAAAACCCTGGTACATTGAGTAATACAATCTCAATCGCTTATCCGTCAATTTACCTATGTCTTTTTCATGCGCCATATAAGGCGCAGAAAAAATAGAGGTGGTAAAGCCGACAAAAGCGGTTAATACGATCAAATACACATTAAAGGAATCGACAATAAAATACTCTTCAGCCGACAACAGAGTGCCTGAGTTAAACACATTAACCGCTAACCATAAGGACAAGAACAAGGTCACAGCATTAAAGCGTATATTTTGTCGGCCCACATCTTCTTGATGCCCAAACAAGGCAAAATAAAAAATACCGAGCAACGGCAATAATAATAACAAATAGGCTGGAATCATTGATCCACCTCATTTAAACGATTCATCTTATCCACATCAAGAGAATCTATACTGCTACTGATATGCAGAAAAAAGATGCCGAATAATACCGCTGCCACTAACACATCAAAGGCAACCCCTAATTCCACAACCATCGGCATGCCGTTAGTGGAAACCGTTGCTGCAAAAAATAAACCATTTTCGATAGACATAAAACCGACCACATGGGCAATTGCCTGATGATGCGAAATCATCAGTAACATACCTAATAAAATAACCGCAAGACTCAAAGACAGCGCATTTAATAAAATCATCGATGAGTTTTGCATAATGGGATGCAGTACGTAATAACTAAACACCACCAGACTCGCCCCACCTAACATCACCGAGGTTTTATTACTCAGTGCTTCCACATCGCGGTGCATATCTAATTTTAAAATATGCCGCCTGAGCATCCAGGGAATAAACAGCACCTTTAATGCCATGGTAATCGCGGCAGAAATATACAGGTGAGGATTATCAAAACTGTAAGCAGCAATGGTTGTTGCAAGTACCAACATAAACCCCTGTAAAGCAAAGACAAATACCAAACGTAATAAGCGCCCCTGAGCCAGCATAATAAATGAGGTCAAAGTCACTAATGCTGCCAGGGACAGGATGAGTTGCGAATAATGATCCAGATTTTCAATATCCATTAGCGTGATGCCTCCAAAATAATATGACTGAGCATGCCAAGTAAGCCGAGTAGATAAGCAAAACTCAAAAATTCCTGCACGCGAAATAAGCGCATTTTGGCTAATAATGTTTCTGATATTGCCAGTATTACAGCTAATAGAGCCAGCTTGCCCATAATGACCATTAAACCATTGCCTAAGGCCGCAAGTGTGAAGGACTCTGCAATTCCCCAGGGAAAGAAAATATTGGCAATCAATACACCATACAGCATCAGCTTTAACTGACTTGCCCATTCAATCAAGGCTAAATGACGGCCACTGTATTCCAGAATCATGGCTTCATGGATCATCGTCAATTCAAGGTGAGTTGCAGGATTATCTACCGGAATACGTCCGGTTTCTGCAACTGCCACCAGGATCAGTGCAAATAAAGCAAAAATAAACGAAGGTCTTAATACCAGGCCTTCTCCCAGAACATGCTGTATAGCAAATGATAAATTGGTGGTTGATGCCGTCATGGTCAACGTAAAAACTGCCATTAACATTGCAGGTTCTGCCATCGATGAAATAGTCATTTCCCGTGAAGAGCCCATACCTCCGAATGCCGTACCTACATCCAGGCCCGCTAAGGCCAGAAAAAAGCGTGCAAAGGCTAAAAAACCGACCAGCACAATCACATCAGCACTCGCGGCAGTCGGTAACTCCACCGCAATAAAAGGAATCACGGTAATCGCTAGGGCAGTCGCAGAAAAAATAATATACGGCGAAATTACAAATAACCAGGAGGCGTCTTTAGACACGACCGGTTGTTTATGGGTTAATTTGATCAAATCACGATAAGGCTGTATCAGCGAAGGTGCTTTACGATTTTGTAAATAACACTTACAGCATTTCACCCAGCCTGCTAACAAGGGCGCCAAGGTTATAAAAAGCAATGTTTGCAAAACAGCTATTAAAATACTCATTAGCTAATCACCCACAACAAGAAGATCAATGTAAAAAACGAATAGCTTAAATAAACCCGGATATTCCCTGTTTGCATACGGCTCACCGAGCGCGCAATACGATTCACTGCCTGTTCTATGGGCTGATATATTTTAGGCCAGCTATGGTCTTCAATATGGAGTTCATAGCGAATATCGGTGACTTGCTGAGGCATAGCCCCTGCTTGTTTGTCAATTTTTTCATCTATCTGCCAGACTTGGGAGAATATGCGTCGAAATGGCATAGTAAAAGCGCTACTGGTATATTGCATACGTGGCGTCAAACCACCAAAGCCACAATCCCAGGTGTCTGATTGACGTAATTTAACGGCCGGGTCACGGCGCAGATAATGAAAACTAATACCGCCGGCAATCAGAGTCAGAATTAATATCACTGGAGCAGCATAGGACGCCTGTTGCATAGACACAGGAGCCAGCCACAACCAACCTGCAGCCGATTCATCAGGAAGGCCATGTCCCAGCGTTTGCAGGGCAACATTGTCCAGCAACAAAATCATTAATCCCGGGAAAATACCGAATAAAAAGCATAAACCTGCCAGCAAACTCAAGCTCGCCAGCATCCCTTTGTCTTGTGTTTCTTCTGCTTTTGCTGCATGTCGTGTACGTGGCAGGCCTAAAAACATCATGCCAAATAATTTAACAAAGCACGCTGCGGCCAGTGCTGCAGTTAAAGCTAATGCTGCGGCAATCACCGGAATCAAACTGCGTAACACCGCGTCATCCAGCACATCGACTTGCAGCGCCACTTGAAAGGCAAGCCATTCAGAAACAAAGCCATTAAATAATGGCAAAGATGAAATACTCATACAGGCAATCAGAAACAATTTACTGGTATGTGGCATGCGTTTAATTAAACCACCCATATCATCTATGTTCAGACTATGCACCTGGTGCTGAATAACCCCCGCTCCCAGAAACAGCAAATTTTTAAACAATGCATGATTAAAGGCATGAAACAGCGCTGCCACAAAAGCTAATGCGGCAAGACCCGCATGCCCTTTAGCAAGAAAAATCATTGATAAGCCCAATACCATAAAAATAATACCGATATTTTCCACTGAACTGTAGGCTAGTAAGCGTTTCAAATTCGGTTGCATCATGGCGTATAAAATGCCGCCTAATGCAGAAATAGCACCGAGAATCATCAGGGCCACACCCCATTGCCAATGAATATCACCGAGCAAATCAAAGCTAAAGCGAATTAATCCGTATATTGCGACTTTTAACATCACGCCACTCATCAACGCAGAAATATGCGACGGAGCTACCGGATGCGCCTCAGGCAACCAGACATGTAGCGGAACCAGGCCCGCTTTCATACCAAAACCAATTAAGGCCAAAACAAATGCGATACTCGCCCAGGTATTGGATAACTGAGCATCCCGCAAGGCATCAAAAGTAAAGGTGCCACCTTCCGAAAAACTAGCCAGGACACCAAAGGCCAGAATTATAGCCAGTGCCCCCACCTCAGCCATAATTAAATAAATAAAAGCTGCACGGCGATTGGCCGATTGTTCATGTTGAAAAGCGACTAAAAAATAACTGGCTACCGACATCATCTCCCAGGCAATCATAAAGAAGAAAGCATCATCGGCCAGTAACACCATAAACATACCGCAAATAAATAAGCCGCTGAATAAGCCTAACATTGCAAAAGGATGCTCCTGTTCATTATTGCCTTTCACATAACCAGGGCCATAGCAACTGACTGCAAAAATAGCGATACCTATAATAAGATAAAATAACGCGGATAAACTATCAAAACGTACATGCCAGGGTAGCCAGGGCAAGCCTAGCGGCAGTTGCGCAGTAATAGCTTGCTCACTGATTAAACCGCCTAAACCAGCAATGATGGCCCATACTCCAGCCACACCCAGGAGCATAAAGCTCATCTGTTGCACACGTTGTGGATAAATACTTTCTTCCAGCCAGATATCCAGATGCTGCTGCCATTCAGGCCGCCTGCTGCAACAATAAAGCAGCAAGCCTGTTACGCTACGTCGCTGCCGCATCAGCAATGCCAGTATGCCTGACAAAAAGCTGAACAGCACCGCCGCATAAGCTAAAGATAGAATCATACGATGTCTCTTCTAATTAAAAGGAATGATACAGATATTATGCATGAGTTTTCTTACGCGCATCATGGGTCATAATGCGTGCAGCCAGATCATGGTCTGAGAAAGTATGAATGGCATCACCAATTTGCTGACATTTGCCCCCATGACTTGCATAATCATGCATAAAATCATGCAAATATTCCAAAACCGTATGATCAACCAGGTAAGCATTAGAAAGATCTAAAGTGACATTTTTACCTGCAGGAAGCACGTCCAACGCTTTTTTAAGCGGCAAGAAGTTGGAAAAAATAGCAGAGCCATCAAGCCTCACTATAATCTTATCCTTCTCAGCCTCGTTGATGCTGAAATAAATTTTAAATAAATTTTTCCACCAGACACCACGCGCTATATGCACAACAAATTTAACCAAGATACCAATAGCCACACCCACCAATAAATCGGTCGCTAAAACGCCAATAATGGTGACAATAAACATAAAAAACTGCTCTGTACCAACCTGTAATACCCTGGCAAACTCAGAGGGAGACGCCAGCTTAAAACCCGTATAGACGAGTAATGCAGCCAGTGCTGACAATGGGATACTATGAATAACCTGTGGAAATAAGACCACAAATAACAACATGATCAGACCATGAAAGAAATTTGCCCAGCCCGTTTTAGCACCGTTATTAATGTTGGCTGAACTCCGCACCACTTCGGAAATCATGGCGGTTCCACCAATCAAGCCAGCGAGAGTATTTCCTGCTCCAATTCCCATAATATCTTTATCCAGGTCAGAGCGGCGTTTATAAGGATCAAGCTTATCAACCGCTACTGTTGTCAACAGACTTTCCAAACTGCCAACCAGACAAATGCTAACTACCGCTTCCCAAAATTCTATAGTTAAGGCTTTACTAAAATCAGGAAAATAAAAGCTGGATATAAAATGGTCAGAAATAGCGACCAGATATTTAGGCCCGACCTGATCTCCATGTACTAAATGTCCCGTCAGCATATCGAGTTGGTGTGGAATATGATAAATATGCATATGCTCCAGATCAAAATATAGACCTAAACCAATACCCAATATTACCACAATAATGGGGGCGGGGATTTTACTCAATATAGGCTGCTGTAATTTACTCCAAAAAATCATAATTAGCAGACCGGTAATTCCAATCAGGGCAATTTCTCCATTCATGCTCATAAAACTGTGTGGTATCTGGGCCATGGAGGAAAATAAACTGCCCGGATCTGGTGTAGCACCAACCATAACGTGAATTTGTTTGGTGATAATAATAATACCAATCGCTGCTAACATACCATGAACCACTGAAGTGGGAAAAAATGAACTCAAGGTTCCCGCTTTAAAAAAGCCCAGACAGATTTGCAATAACCCCGCGACCACAATAGCGGCCAGTGTATATCGATAACCGGCCACAGGGTCGCCCGCCCCCATACTTTGCACTGCATCCAGTATGACCACGATTAAACCTGCGGCCGGTCCTGCGATAGTGACAAAAGAACCATTAATACGTGATACAAACATACCACCAACAATGGCACTGAGAATACCTGCCATAGGCGGTAATCCTGAAGCCATAGCAATACCCAGACTCAAGGGCAGCGCAATTAGAAAAACCAGAAAACCAGACATCAGGTCTTCGTGCCAGTATTTTTTTAAACCAGCGATACCCGTTTCAGGCATGCTTTGTATAGAAGAATTGTTCAAAATTTTGTCCTCCAGAATTAAATATAAGATAAGTAATGCAAGCTGCATGCCATAACCTAATATCACCCCAAGGTATTGATTATAAAATTGTTTTTTTTTACAAATGGTTTTATTTTTAGAGAGACAAGTCTAGTTGGTTTATTTAAACCAGGTTGTAGTGGTTTATTTAAACCAGGTTGTAGTGGTTTATTTAAACCGCAGGAAAATATTTTTATATGCTTCCATCTGCGTCTAAAACAGTCTTAAGTTAAAAATATATTTATATAATACATATAGTTATATAACATATATGTTAGCTTATATAAACTCTGGCATGGTTAATGTATTGCTCTTTATCGATAATTAATCGACTAAGCGTTTACCCAAAGATAAAAGCTTCACCTCCTTGATCTGACACAGAACATTGGAACGAGATATATCTAGGTGTTCTTTTTAAATTAATAGCCAAAACAACCAAACAACAACACTATCATTCCTGAAATTCATTTCGCTAATCCTTTATTTTAAGTCCTGGATTACTGTCAAATGAATTACTGGAATGAAGTACTGAAGATTCGCCATCTATACACATATAATAAGGTCATATACATGAATAAACTTTACCGCAGGATGATTTTAATGACATTACTAGCAATGCCCGTATCTGGTTTTGCTGCAGGTGTGAATAATATGTTCGGTTTTTGGGGCTCGGTTACGCTACAAGGTGATTTCAAAGCACTATCACCTAAACTCGATAAATTTAACTGGCTTATCATGAACCAAACGCGTACCCGTGATGATTCTCCTGCAGGTTCAAGATTTTCTGAAAATCTATTATTCAGTCAGATCGGCTACAATTTCAATGAACATGCATCGCTTTGGATGGGCTATACCCATGACACGCTTGCCCCTTTAGATAAGCCATTTGCCCAGGAAAACCGTGCCTATCAGGATTTTGTCTGGAAACAATCTGTTGGTGATTTTAATTTTATAAGTCGAACTCGTATGGATGAACGTTTTCTGGAAGGCACAAATGATGCGGGCTATCGTCCACGTCAACTATTAATGGTTAAGCATCCTATTCCCTATTTAGATGGCTTAAGTGCCTATGTCGGTGATGAAGTTATGTTTTATGTGAATAAAAATGTATTTGGTAAACAAGGATTTTCTGAAAACCGTATTTTTTCAGGATTAAGCTATCAAATTACTCATCATATTGGTGTGGATTTAGGTTATATGGGACAGTATATAGACACTACTTCTGGTAATAATATTTTTACCCATAATTTACAGGTAAATTTTGGCTATAAATTTTGATCTAAAAAAACTGCCTCTAATAATCTTATGCCTGCCATTATTTAAGATAATAGCCTTAACGTTAAAATATTATGTATTTCGTTTCGTTGGAGGAACAATGCAAAACAAGAACTATTACATAACATCGAAACTGACCACGTTAGTCAATAAATTCGCGGTTTTTTTAATGCTACTTTTATCGATAGGATGTTCACAAAATTACGAAATCACCACCTGGAATGAGTGGTGTAATCACCTGACCGATCATACATTAAATAAACTCTATAACCTGCCCAAAATTCGTGAAGATTTTATTAAGGAATATAATGAGATTTTAGTAGAGGAAGTAGTAAGCAATCACTTTTGGGATTCGACTATTCATACAAACGTGGGGGTAGAAAAGCTCATTGAAGAGCGTAAACTTGGTTTCTGGGTGCAAGGGAATCACTTACATTTTTCCAATACGCATCTTTCCCATGCAAGCTTTGAAGGGGATGTAGAAAGGTTTAAAAAGTTCTTGTCCTATGATGTTTTAAAAGACAACCGCTATCATTTAAATAATTTTCAATTATGTATCTATAAAGCCATCGACTCTATGTTTGATACCTTTACGATTCATACTAAAGAAGAAACTACAACGATAACACTGGATTTTTCCTATAAAGATTTTTTTACCGAGACTGCTCGTAAGTAAGCAGAAATCTGTTATGCAATGCAACACATCGTAATCAATAAGCCTTTCAGCTGGGTTACTATAGAGACGGAAACATTACATAGACTATTTTTTCATCTGCTACAGAGCTTACTTAAATAACAAAAATAATTAATATCTCAATTACTTTCCTGATTACCCATAAGCTTCAGCTAGCTTTAAAAAATACGTATAAATCTAATGTAGCCCGTATGAAGTTTACGAAATGCGGGGAATAGGTGTCATGAATAACCCGGATTCCACTAGCGACATAACGGGCTACCAGGAATTTTAGTGATAGGCTGAAAGCTATACTTAATCAGCATTACTTATGTATTATTAAAGCAGATTAGTGATAAGTTGTTTTACTCGAGTATGTAAAAATAGCGTTTATTGGATGCATATACTTGAGCACTATTGCAAGGTACTGCATCAATTTATCAGCACACAACACCCGCTAGAAACCCTATTGTGTTTACATAAAGTATTTAAAATTTTACATGCCTTTAACTCAATAGACCCTCTCTTCCTGAATTATGCAAAAAAATGATTAACCACTATAATGTGAGCATATTCTCAATATATTTTATATTAGTTTAATTCAATTAATTATGTGGCAAAAATTTTGGTCCTTGTTCAGAAAAAAAAAGAAAAAGGAGAAAAAGAAAAAAAAGGAGAGTGATCGTGTTAATGCTAACGAGCTCGTTGCTACGCGTGTTGAAGACCTTGTGCATGGTATGTATGTTTCTAAATTAGACATACCCTGGTTAGAGTCTCCCTTTAAGTTTCAGGGATTTAACATTGAAACTAACCACGATTTAGATACCCTCAGAGAAGTTTGTGACTATGTCTATATAGACGTAAATAAACAAAAAAAATGGCAACATGGAAAAAACAGAACTGCTAGTAAAGACTCTTCTGATCTTATTTTTACTATAGGAAGCCCTCCTGAACAATTGAGTACCTTTGCCAAAGAAATTGCCCGAGCCGAAAGTAATTATAAGGAAGCCAGGGCTCTGGTTACTGAATTCATGAATCATGTGGCAAACGGTGACGCCATAGATGGAACGCAGGCCAAAGAGGCCGTCTCAGCATGTGTTAATAGTGTGCTGCACTCTCCTGATGCTTTTTTGTGGTTAAGCCAATTAAAAAATAAGGATAAATATACTGCGCAACATAGTCTAAATGTTTGTGTATTGTCTATATTACTCGGCCGGCATATAGGCTTATCTGAACTACAACTTAATCAAGTCGGCCTATGTGGCATGATGCATGACATGGGCAAAATGTTAGTTCCGCTAGCTATATTGAATAAGCCCGCACACCTTGAACCAGGTGAGTTAGTGATCATGAAAAGCCACACAACTCTTGGTTATGAACTACTTAAATCCAGTACAGATATGTTCTCAGGTGCAATTGAAACAGCACTAACTCATCATGAACAACTTAACGGAAAAGGGTACCCTAGACATCTCAAGGGCAAACAATTGTCACATTATTCAAGAATTGTTGCCATTGTGGACATGTATGACGCAATAACTAGTGACAGGGTTTACCAGAAAGGAAGGACGCATCACCAGGCAACAAAAATATTGCTGGATAATTCTGATAGTCATCTGGACTATCAATTAACAGTTAAATTCATTGAAAGTCTTGGTGTATATCCTGCTGGTTGTTTTGTCGAACTCAGTGATGGAAAGATAGCGCAGGTGATAGAAGGACAACAGAAGTATAAACTTCGGCCTAAAATATTACTCATTATGGATAAGTCTAAAAATTTGGTTGATAACAAAATTATTGATCTTTCAAGTAGTGCATTTAATACTCCGAATAACCAATTGTCTATTCGCGCAATTATTCATCCTGAAGATTACAAAATTGATAGTAAAAAATATTATAAGCAAGGTGTAGTTCCTGATTTAATGGCAACACATTAGCTCAAAATATCTAAACCATAAATCACATTTTCTGTTAACTCCCCCCCTACTACTTATATCGCCTTTTCCACATTTTGCAACGCTACTAAATCTTGAAATTTAACATAAAAAAGTAACGACTGCTTTTAATTTAGCATTATCTATAATGGGCATCGCTAAAAATTTTTTTACCCTATCATTAGTTATATTTTCACTTATTGGCATGTCACCAATAATTTGCACTCCGGTCAACCAGACCTGGCCAATAATAGGAACACGCCTGTCAATCTATTTTATAGTGATAAAGTCACATGCTTATCAGAGAGATAGATATTACCTTCACTTTCAAGTAATTTTATCGCTTGTAGTTTTTGCCCAGCACACACAGGACTAAGACATTCTCCAGTCGTTGGTTCGAAGACAAAACCATGCATAGAGCAACTTAACAATTTTCCACTGACATGAAAAATAGTCTCTTTTTCACAGTCCAGGCGGCGCTGCATATGCATACAGTAATTCACAAAAGCATAAACCTTAGCCTCATAATAATAAATAATCGCTGTCCGACGCTGATGTTTATATTCTATATCACGCACTAGATAGTCAACTTTATCTAAATCATGAACACTGCAAATGAATTTTAATTTTGACTTATCCATTTTAAGAACCTCTGTTGCATTGGCTAAGCGCAAATACCCAAGTTAGTTTGATCAACAATCCATTCCAGGATCTTAAAGTAAACTCTTTCTTAGAGCGACCAGATCTGTGTTGTGCCATGCCTGTTGCAAATAGAAATCAAGCGCGGCCTTATTACCTTTATCAGCCAGTAATTGTATTCGCGACAAGCCCTGGTTTTGTGCCCAATTCTCTATAGCCAAAAGTAACTGACGACCAATACCGTGACGACGATAACGCTCATGCACAATCAAATCTTCGATTAATCCCACTTGCCCTCCTTCAGCCGTAGAAAATAAAACTTGTATCGAACACATACCAATCACTAACTGGTCTATCTCTGCAACAAAAATACAGCAAGTCTGCTTCTCTTCAAGCATAAGTTCGAGGCCGTTGCGGTGCTTCTCTGCATTAAAAGTAAAGTCACTTTCGATCTCAAATAAAGCGCGTAGTAACTCACACATGGCATCAATATCCATTTTTTCGGCATGGCTGATAACTGCATTCATAAGGCTACAGCTCGCTAACTACTGATTTGGTACTGGTGCATAACTATTATTTTACTCAGCTTCTGCATCAGCGGGCCCCCCTCTACTGGTCAAAACTTGATCTATAAGTCCATAATCAAGTGCATCTTGTGAACTTAAAAAATTATCTCTATCAGTATCTTTTTCAATTTTTTCCAACGGTTGACCGGTATGACCTGCCAGCACTTTATTCAACTTTTCACGAATACTCAAAATTTCTTTAGCATGAATTGCAATATCCGATGCCTGCCCTTGAAAGCCACCCAAGGGCTGGTGAATCATAACTCTTGAATGCGGCAAACTGTAACGCTTGCCTTTAGCGCCACCTGTGAGCAATAAGGCCCCCATGCTTGCCGCCTGGCCAATACACATAGTACTGACATCTGCTTTAATAAACTGCATGGTATCGTAAATTGCCATCCCCGCTGTAACTGAACCACCGGGTGAATTAATATACAGATGTATATCCTTGTCAGGATTTTCCGACTCTAAAAATAACAACTGAGCAACCACCAAATTAGCCATATGGTCATGAACCTGGCCGACCAGAAAAATAACCCGCTCCTTAAGTAAACGCGAATAAATATCGTAAGATCGCTCACCTCTGGCTGTCTGCTCAACAACCATTGGGACTAAACCGCTCGCCTGCGGCTCCATAAACTGACTCTGAAAATCATGCATACTATCGCCCTTTTAGTCCTGTTTCAGTCTTCTTGATCATAATTAAAACGTTTACGCTCTTCTGGAGAAATACCTAAGATTTTTGCAAACCAGGGAGGTGGTGCATCGAATACTGACTGGAATTCAGTTAATTTATCAGTAGCTGCTATGACTTCAGGTACCTTAATTGGATATATATCTGCGCGTACAATTTTCGCAGCGGCTGGACCACCGACTGATTGCATAAAAGCCACATGACAATCTTTAATGAGATTCACACGAAATAAATTACGATCATCGGAATCATCTGCTTCAATTGATGAGCGGATATCGACTAAACGCATATCATCTTTGGATAACTGATAAATCAAAAACCGCAGACAAAAACCAAAATGTCCATCGAGTAATGCGCCCGTATTAGAACAAACAGCGACTCTAATAGAATTTAGCAAATCGCCTTCTTGATAGACCTGAATTTCAGGAATATTTTCGTCCTCACTTTCTTCGCCCCAAAGATAGCGGACTGCAAGCTTAATATTCTCCAGGCCTATCGCTATATCTTCACCATCTTCTTCACCATCATGACTGCCAATACCGGTCTTTAAATTAGTGACCGTCACTGACTTCAGTTTTTCATCAGTTAACGGCGCACCCACTCGCGCATGTAAAAGCCCGACTAAATCACCCACCTCTACACCGGGTAGAATACGTGACGCTAACGCAATGCGTAAAGCAAGGTTACGATCTAACTGTTGCATAATAAAACCTATAATTTATGAATTGAAGATAAAAAGCCGCTGACAGTATTATCGGGTGGCGGCACGTAAAAATTTCAGAGTGGGCAATGTTGTTGCCAAATCTATTGCCGTCATACCCTCTTGATTCTCTAAAAACAGATCTGCGCCTGACATTACAAGTAATTGCACAATATGATCCTTACCACAAGATGCGGCATAAGTTAATGCCGTATTACCTGTTAGATTTTGATGATTAATAAAACAGCCATTTTCTATAAGAAATCGACAACACGCTTCACTCTCGGCATAACAAGCTGCCCATAATGCATTATTACCGTATTGATCAAGGCGATTCATATCAACGCCATGCGCCGCCAGGTAATGCAAAATATCTTCTCGACCTTGCTGGCTGGCAAGAATCAACGCGGATTCTCCTTTATAATTAAGACAATTCAATTCCAGCTCATTTATGCCATATTCTCTAAACCAGTTATTAATATCTACCAACATAGCTATTCCACAAAATGACATCGTATAGACCGCATCATAATTAATGTGCCTTATTAACTTGCCGTTAGGCTTTGTTTCCAGCTTGCAAAACCGCCTTCTAAACTAAAAACATGTTTAAAGCCAAAATCAGTAAACTGCTCAGCTAAATGTTCACTCGCATGTCCGTAATAGCAATAAATAATAATTTTCTCTTCTTTATTGCCTTTCTTAAGCATCGTTTCCTTTAACTGCTCATGCAAGCACATAGCATTTTCTATATGCGCTATCCGATAATCTTTTAGTTCACGACAGTCAAGCAACTTAGCAGAATTATCTTCCAGGAGTACCTGCATTTCAGCGACTGAAATTGTTTGGAATTTTTTCATAGCGAATACCTATTGATGCTTTACTCAAATTAAATAGCGCCAACTGACGAACTTTTCTTAACCACAATAGTTTTTTCTAAAGCAGCCTCTAAACTAATCACCTCTTTTTTAATAGCAAAACTTTTTGCTTCATCAAAAACAGTAATCACTTTATCTTCAGCCGACTGGCCTTTCAAATCACTCTTTTCTATATAAAGTAGCTCTAACAATTCATTCCAGATCATCCCTTGATCATAGGCTACTAGCTGAAAGGTTGATCCTTCATATTCAACCTTAATATTTTCAGCAATATTTCCGACATAAAAAAGGAAAACAGTCTCTGGTGTTATATCCGACTTATATTCATCAAGAAATATTTTCAGGGTACTTAATTCCGTCAACAGGCCACTGACGAAAATCAACTTGTCGTCTGATTCCAGAATAATGGCCTGCTGAATAACATACTCAGGGGGCTTACGATCAACATCAGATCCTTCTCTGAACCCCCCTTTTTTTAAGGTTAAATCGCCACGAAAAGCAAATTTACCGGCTTCTGATGTTTCACCCAAGACTGAAATAATAGATAAAAAGCCATTCTTGTTATAACCTTCAAGTAACATTGTTATTCCTCTGATTTAAATTTAATGTATTGCCGCACTTGCGTCAGCACTTAATGTTTCTATCAAATAATGATATTGATCATGCTGAAAATCTATATTCTGTTCCTCAAAAAAAACCTGCGCTCCTTCGACTGCATCTTGCATCACAGCAACGACATAACGCTTGGCATGCACTGATTGAAGTATATTTCGAGGCACAGAAGATTCAATTTTCAACGTATTAGATTTAATATCAAATGAATGGAAGCGCATCCCTTCAAACTCCGGCTTCTCTCCTGCACCTGACATTAGAAAATACAGATCCAGATTAGGCTTACTCGTTTGCACGGGATGCTTCCTGTATTGCGCCAGATCGATTGCCACTTTGGTCAGGGCCTGATAAAAGGGGGTTTCGTCAAGTTGACGGTCTGGTAAAAATGCACTAATAAATAAAGCCATATCGTCACCTTTTTTATGAATTCATTTATATTTAGCAAAACGCTTGCCATCAATGATGTTTTTTATTGCCTTTCTCGATTTAAAAAAATATTACTTACTTATTAATAACTTAATATAAAAATACAACAAAGTGTTTACTCAGATTATCGCGCCATTAAATTTCCCGGCATTAATTTGTAGCAAACCCTACAATAACAAAAAGAAGATTTGCAGCTTTAGTGATAAAACTACAAAAGCATCACAGCATTAAATATCTCATAAATACCAGCCTCTGATAACTGTTACGAATATAAGAGGGAGCAGTTTGTAACTCGTAGGGTGGGCAATCTTTTCTGCCCACCGTGGTGCAGCCTTTATGGTGGGCAAAAAAACTGCCCACCCTACATATTTTCATAAGGGGCTACCCCGAATTAAGTTTTCAGCCTTGATAACTCCCATAGGCTGAACCGTATAATCTTTCATAAAGTCATCATTTAATCGACATCACTTATGTTGGCATAAACTCTGCTAACTATTTATAAAAATCAATTCAAGAAATGTGTAAAAAGCAGTTGAAATTATGAATACAGACAAAAAATCCAAGCTAATCGTACTGGGATATGAGGCTATCGATAACGACCATGAAGAATTTATTAAGCTAATCGCCCAACTAGAAGTCTCCACCAATAATGAATACCCAGCCTCGTTTCAACAGCTATTCGTACACACCGTGCAGCATTTTGAACATGAGAATCAACTCATGGATGAATACTCTTTTCCTGCAACAGCCGAACATAAAGGCGAACATATGCGTGTACTGAGTGAATTTAAGGAGTTTAAAAAACGCACATACTTCGCGCGGTGACGGTTGCGGATTTTATAACGAGTCAATTTTTGTTGAGAGCAAGGCGCTGAAACAGGCGCATAGCTAGCTACGCAACTGTTTCAGCAACGCAGCTATCGGCAAAAATCTGCCGCTAGAAAACCGCAACCGTGGCTGTGCGAAGTATAAATAAAGGTTTGATTGCATTTGGACGCTCATTTGCTCAAGAACGCTTACCGCAATGGTTTGATCTGCATATCACCACCTTGGACAGCGCTTTGGTGGCACATATTAATGCACAACTATAGCCATGTATTGGAGACTCTTATGAATACTGATTGCTGCCCTGAATTAAAGCTATTTGAAGGTTTTTATGACGCTATTGAAAGTGATCGACTTTATCAGCGATTATTTGAAGAGCAGGACTGGCCGGACAATCACTATAGCGTTGCCGGCCGTCAACTTACTTTGCCCAGATTACAAACCTGGCATGCCGATACAGGCATCGTCTATAGTTACAGCGATAATTTACTGCAGACACGAGACTGGTCGCCACTACTATCGTCGATCAAGACACAGATTGAGTCTTACTTAAATTACCGCTTTAATTCAGTCCTGGTTAACTTATACAGAAGTGGCGAAGATTATGTGGGCTGGCATTCTGATAATGAGCCGGAGTTAGGTGAACAACCTTATATTGCCTCATTAACCCTAGGCGCTGCCCGACGCTTTGCATTACGCCACAAGAAAACCTCAGAGATTAATGATTTAGTACTGGCTAACGGCGATTTATTGGTCATGGAGCCGAATTTTCAACATCACTGGCAACATAGCGTGCCACTCGACAACAGCGTCACAGGCGGACGAATTAATCTAACCTTCCGTAACGTTATCCCAGCCAAAAATAATATTCAGCGTAATAAAAGGCGTCAGGATTGAAGTTAAGCTGACGCCTGTTATTCACTTCATTTGGTTATTGTTAAAGATAACTGGCCAAACGCTCAGTATATAAGATGTACCGACGAAGGAGGCATAGCATTTGTAATTTTGGTAACGTAACAATACTTCAATATTGAAAAAGCTCTTCTCCTGGCATCAAACAACCTTCAGCGCTTTGCCATCTGCAGCAAAATACTTCAGCAACTCTGAGGAAAATTCAAGACCGATTTTCTGCTGCTCCTTAATACTGCTATCTTGCGTGGACACAATAATTAATTCATCGGAAGCATTAATTTTAATATGCAGTAAATGCTCATCTCCCAGTCGTTCAACCAGAACAACCTCTCCCGACACATTGCCTTCTTCACTGATCTGAATATGTCTGGGACGAATACCCAGGGTAAAACTCTCATCCTGTTGGGTCTCAAAAGCAGCTCTGGAGACCACTTCTCCACTGCTTAAAACAACTGCATCTTTTTCCATGTGAGCAGGTAACATATTCATTTTTGGTGTACCTATAAACTCGGCAACATACCGATTGATGGGATTGTTAAATAACGCCTGAGGTGTGCCGATTTGTTCCACACCGTTGGTACTGAATAAAACAATTCGATCTGCCAAAGTCATCGCCTCTACCTGGTCATGCGTCACATAGAGCATGGTTGCATCAAGCTTTCGGTGCAGATTGAGTAATTCAATGCGCATATGATTACGTAAACCGGCATCCAGATTCGATAAAGGCTCATCAAATAAAAATGCTTTCGGGTGGCGCACTATCGCCCTGCCGATAGCAACTCGCTGTCTTTGTCCCCCGGAAAGCTCTTTAGGTTTGCGTGTCAGTAAATGCTCGATGCGCAGTAATGCTGCCGCTTCATACACCTGATCCTTTATTTGCGACCTGGATACCCTGGCGAGTTTTAGTGCGAAACCCATATTTTCAGCGACGGTCATATTGGGATAGAGGGCATAATTCTGAAACACCATAGCCAAACCGCGTTTAGTTGGCGGACTCTGATCAACCCTTTCATCACCTATCCATATTTCACCCTGCGCAATTGACTCCAGTCCGGCAATTGCCCTTAATACTGTAGACTTTCCCGAACCGGAAGGACCCACAAACACAATAAATTCACCTTCCGCAATATCTATGCTAATCCCATGGATTGCAAAGGCTTTATCACCGGAACCCAGCTCTATACCTACATTCTTCAACGTTATATTTGCCATTATTAATGTCCTGACCCGACTCTGATTTTCATGAATTTATGCTGTTTTACTTATCAAGTTGCCATACAGATTGCAAATAATGAACTTTCACCAAATCCAGACCTACATCACCCTCTTTGCTATAAAGGTGTACACCAAGCAAAGGAGTTACAGGAAATATCCGGCTGCTCAAACCAAGCTGTGCACGATGAGCAAAAACGTCAACGTAAGACTGATGCAGAAAAATGCTAAACTGCAAATGCTCGTCTACGCTTATTAAAGGAGCAGAAACGCGTCCCTGAATGATATCATCTTCTGCATAATGAACGGGGTTTGTTCAATCAACCAGGAGCGCATTTTTTCGGTAAAAAACAAATGCATCACGTCGCATCATTTGAATTCAAAAATTCAAGCTCAAACGCCAGTAACGGGTGTTGCATAGTTACCCAACGTGCTCTACCCGGAGGCGACCCTGAACAGATAATTCTGCTATGTAAAGTAGTATCCAGGCAAACAGTAAAGGAGCTTTAGTTATGCTTAACCCGTTACACCCTGTCATCAAGATTTCACTTATGCTCTTTTTCCTGCTATTTGTTAAAGCAATTTACGCCGCTCCGGTAATACTTAAACTGTGGCGACATGAGACAGGCGACCAGGAACTGAATGCCAGTATTCAAGCCATTAAACGCTTTAATGCAGCACAAAACCAGTGGCATATAAATTACGCAACCTTGCCTCAGAGCTCGTATACAGAATCAATTACTGCCGCTGCTCTGGCAAAGCAATTACCCTGTATTCTGGATGTCGATCAACCCACCGTTGCAAACTTTGCCTGGGCAGGACATTTGCTGCCACTGGACAAGCTGATAGATAAAAAGACACTCAACAAGTTGACACAGGGGGCAAAAAGTTTTTATCAAGGTCAGCTCTACAGTATTGGTCAATTTGATGTGGTACTCACATTATTCGCTCGAAAATCTATTCTGCAAAAGCTGGACATCCGGATTGCAGACATGAATCAGCCCTACTCAGCCGATGAATTTTTGCACATATTACGTAAGCTTAAAAATGACAATGTTGTCACCTATCCTCTGGATATTAACACCCTTTCAAAAGGAGAATGGATCGCTTATGGATTCAGTCCATGGCTACAAAGTGCAGGAGGAGATTTGATAAACCGCAAGAATTTTATCCAGGCTGAAGGCATTCTTAATGGCCCGAAATCGATGCAGGCAATCCACTGGTATAAGACCCTGTTTACAGAGAAACTTGTAGAAAGACAAACGGTTGATGATCAGGGCTTTCTTCAGGGCAGAGTCATCTTTCATTACACCGGATCCTGGTCGGCAAAAGATTACACAGATGCCTTTAAAGATGATCTGCTTATTATTCCACCCATCGATTTCGGCAACGGTCCTAAAGTGGGTTCCGGTTCCTGGCAATGGGGCATAAGTCGAAGCTGTAAACACCAGGAAGCCGCCGCAGCATTCCTCAATTTTTTATTAAAACCGGAAGAAATTGCAAAATTTTCTGATGCAACAGGCTTAGTCCCTGTTTCTGATGAAGCAGCAGCATTGACCCAAAATTACAGGCAAGGCGATAAATGGCGCAAGTTTTATGAATACAGCAAAAGATATTCAGTCGCACGACCAGAGACACCCGCCTACCCTATCATATCCTCCAGCTTTGAAAAGGCCATGCTGGATATTCGCAATGGAAAAGATGAACTGGATGCCATCGATGCAGCTGTAGATGATATTGAATATAACATTCTACGCAATCGCGGCTATGGATTTACCACCGGAGAGTAATCATGGCTTGTAAACCCGAATCACCCAATCTAGCCGGAATAATGTTGTGCTCTCCAGCAATGCTGTTGCTGATGTTTTCCGTCATTGTGCCATTTTTTATAGCCATCGGTATTACCTTTACTAATCAGCGATTACTGAGCCCTTACCCGACAGAATTTGACGGACTGAATAATTACACACGATTATTTTCTTTAAACATAGTCCAGGTACCAGTAAAAACAGGATCCGATGGCATACCGTTGGTAGCAGAGTCAGGTCAACCCGTTTACCAGCGCTTGCGCACCGTGCTAAGAGCTGACCCAAAATATCGAGGATACAGACAACTCAGCGAATTCAATCTTTTCGATAATAAATACTCACTCGTTGCCAGAGACCCCGTTTTTTATAAATCATTACTCAACACCTTCAAGTTTGTTGCCCTGGTCGTACCATTACAAAGCCTGATTGCTTTGGGACTCGCCTTGTTAATTAATCAAAAACTTCCAGGACGCACACTGTTCAGAACCATGTATTTTGCACCGGTAGTAACATCCATGGTGGTGGTTTCCATCGTCTGGTCATTTTTATATAACCAGAACTCCGGATTATTCAACCAGATGATTCTGGCTATAAGTAACGGGGCCATACAAGGACCCGACTGGCTGGGAGACGAGGCTCTTGCTCTACCTTCCATTGTATTGATGTCGGCCTGGCAAGGCGCCGGATTTCAGATGTTAATCTTTCTCGCCGGCCTGCAGTCGATCAATACTGAGCTATACGAGGCTGCGTCACTGGACGGAGCCAATGCGTGGCAAAAATTTCGCTTTGTGACTTTGCCTGGTTTACGCAATACAAGCATTTTCGTCATTATCTCTACCACCATAGCCGCATTTGGCCTGTTTACCCAGGTTGATGTAATGACCAGTGGCGGGCCTAATGATGCCACGTCAACATTAATTTTTCATGCCGTTAGAACAGGCTTTCGTGAACAGGACGTTGCCTACGGCTCAGCTATCGCTGTGGTATTTTTTATTCTGGTATTAGGCATATCCCTGATCCAGAAAATCATTGCAGAGCGGGGGAATTAATCATGCAACAAAGTGCCCGGAATCGAGTTGTTAATACCGTCATTATGTTGCTCACCAGTCTGATCTTTGTCGCACCTTTACTTTTCATGATCTCTTCATCCTTTAAACCGGATGCGCAGATATTTGAAGATCTGCGCTCATTCAATGCTTTTTTACCCACCGGTGACATATCGCTCATGAACTATCATAACGTGTTTGCGAAGAGCCAGCTGCTGCGCTACTTTCTCAACTCAGCATTTATTGCGGGTACTACCGTATGTCTTGGGATCGTTATTAATAGTATGGCTGCTTACAGTTTGCAAAGATTAAACTGGAAAGGACGGCATTTAACCTTGAGTATTATCCTTGCACTGCTCGTCATCCCGTTTGAAGTCGTCGCTATTCCATTAATGCTGATATCCGCTAATTTACCCTGGATTGGCTTTGAAAATGGCCAATTAATGCTGCAGCAAAGCTGGTTTAATTCACTCCATGTGCAGATTATTCCATTCATAGCCAATGCGTTCTGCATATTCCTGTTTTATCAATTCTTCAAAGACATCCCCAAAGAGCTGGATGAGGCAGCCAAAATGGATGGAGCGGGAGTATTGCGTATTTACTCACAAATTATTATGCCAAACTCAAAACCGGTGATCGCCACGTCTGCAATTATTTTGTTTCTGAGTATGTGGAATCAGTATCTATGGCCGATTCTGGTCATCCAGGGCCAGGAATACCGTCCTGTTATGCCAGGTATCCAGCAGTTTTTTGGTCATACCAATTCCTGGGGCGAAATAATGGCGTACGCTACTTTAATTACATTACCGGTATTACTCGTTTTTATTTTCTTCCAGCGACGCTTTGTTGAGTCTGTCGTTTCTTCAGGAATCAAAGGATAGATAATTATGTACTATTTAGAGATGAAAGCGATCTTTATCCATATCTTTATCGTCCGGTATGTCCCTATTTTAAAGACAAATGGAAGATTACGATTATTTAATATTTGTAATATTTAAAGATAATAATATCAATTAAGTCTGAACCTATTGGTTATTTTTTCCAGATAAAATCAGATAAGGTTGTGCTGTTGCTGGTTTTTAGTTTTTCAGTCATGTGTTATGAAGTAAAAAGAGGAATATATTTTTCTATTATAGGTGACATAACTCCAAGCGTTAATAGATCAGCATAATTTATGCTCTCTTCTAGTCCTAAAATCTATTATTGATATATTTTTTAAGTATTGACTTTAAGCAATTGTTTTCTATATGTTATGAAGATTTTAATATAAACACTTGTTTTTGCGCTTGAATTTAACATATTAACCACAATATCCTGATGATTAGGGTTAGATAAATTTGAGGAAATAATTAATGGCTGATATCCAAGAGCAATTTAATCAATATCATGACGATATTAAACTAAGTAAAGAAAATGAAGTTCTTCGTGAAAAAAGGGAGATCCTGAAAAAGAATCTTGAAGATAATCTGCCAGAGGATGCACCGAACATAGAGAAATTCCTGTTACAAGGTAGTTATGCTATTTATACAGGGATTAACTCTCCAAACGATGATTATGACATTGATGTTGGCGTTGTATTTGATTGCACAAGTGATGATTACAAGCCGATGGAACTAAAAGAAATGGTACGAGATGCCTTAGACCATAATAGTCGTGTTCCAATTATCAAAAACCCGTGTATTACTGTTCAATACAAAAAAGATGGTAAAAATGACTACCATGTCGACTTACCTGTTTATGTTAAACGAGCAGATGATGATGGGTATGATTTGGCTTGGGGCAAAAGCTCATTGTCTGAAGAATGGAAACATTCTGATCCTAAGGGGCTAAAAGAAGATATCAATGACATTTCTGATGATGAGATTAATCTTGCCCAATTTCGCCGTATTGTAAAATACCTAAAAGCATGGAAAAGTAAAAAGTTTACTGGCTTTGATATTCCAAGTATCGGGATAACCCTAGGTGTTAGGAAAGAAATGGTCTTTAACATTGGCTTTTATGATGATAAGCCCAATGATCTTCTCGCTATGCGTGACACCATAGAAAAAATGCTTAGCCGTTTTTCTTGTCCAGGTACTGATGATAATGGCAATAATCTTTATCGTTATGAAGTACTACTGCCTGTAACACCAAAAAATGATGTCTTTGAAAAATTATCTGATAAACAACTGACTCAGTTGAAAACAAAACTTGAGACTTTAAAAGATGATTTAACTAAAGCCCATGAAGAAGAACGGTGCGAGAAAGCTTGTGAGATTATGAAAAAACATTTTGACGGATTCCCTGTACCCGAAGCCAAAGAAAGTGCGAGAGCAACCGTTAGAAGCATGAATAACACAGGATCATCATCTTAGTGCCCACTGATTTTTTATCTATTCTAGAAAACCATCCTTGTACTTGTTCAGTCGAGAGTATCACTGAAAAAGTACAGGGACAGATCTCTACATCTCCACAAAAATTTCGCTTACTCGCTAAATATAAAGACCATGATTGGAAACTAATTATATTAATTTACCCTTCATTTCCATTGCATTTACCTACCATAGTGATTGAGAATGTCGAAGAATACCCAGCAATGGGACATATCAACTGGCATGGTGATCTTTGTTATAAAGATAAGCAAGGTTTAGTGGTTAATTATAAACAGCCAGATGAAGTTTTAACTGCTTGTATTTATGAAGCACTTCGGTCATTACATGAGAATCTCACCGACCCGAATAAAAATGAATTGCAAAATGACTTTGAGTCTTACTGGGAAAGCTTACCTTCTAACGGTTTTAAAACAACTTGTATAGTAACGCCTAAGGATACTGCTCAAGAGCTCATTGCCTATAGAGACACCAAAAATGAACGGAAAATAAAATCATCAAGTTGTCTTGCAATAATTGAACAAGATCATAATATTAATCAATACTACCACCCGCTCTACGTATTGAAGGATAAAAGGAAAGACAAATCTATTTATATTCCATTAGAAAAAACTATAACTCCTCCGCCTCCAAAACAGCTATGGAAGGCCAGTGATATATTTAATGTTTTTGAAAAATCAACTAGAAATGAAGTAAAAGTAGTTGCTAAAGAAATTCTTGAAGAGCATAAGTGGTCAAATTATTTTACCCTTATTTTTTCTCACCCAAAACCTAATTTAAGCTATTGCGTATGGGGTGTAGAGTTCCATAGAAAAGATACGGCTAAACACCCTTTACTTGATCCAAAGGATGATTGGGAGGTTTCCCCCATGCAACTTAGGAATCATAACAAAGAATATTTACTTGAAAGATGCGGCACATCAATATCGCTAGATAAGAAAAAAGTTGCTATTGTTGGTTGCGGTTCTGTTGGCGGAGGTATTGCATTACAACTAGCTAAAGCAGGCGTTGGAGAGTTGCATTTGATCGATTTTGATAAAATGGAAATTGAAAATATTTACCGTCATGTATTAGGTGGAACGGCAATAAATGTATCAACAGGAGGTCATTATAAAAATGATATGTTGAAATGGGAAATAGAAACCAACTTCCCTTATACAAAAATAAATTCATTTCAGAATGACCTCTCAACTTTTGCATCAGTGAAAGAAATATTTAATTATTTTGATGTAATAGTTGTTGCTACAGGCGATTTTACCAGTGAATTATATTTCAACACGGTTCATAAAAAAACTACCGAGTTAACCCCAGTTATCTATGCTTGGCAGGATGGTTTTGGTGTCGGAGGTCATTCAATTACAGTTGTAAATGATGAAAGTGCTGGATGTTTAGAATGTCTATACACTCAGTCTTTCGGGTTTGAACCTCATGCAAAAACAAGTTTTATTAAATATGGTCAAACAATCAGCAAGCATCTGGGTGGATGCTCTGGTGTATTTACGCCATTTTCATTTTTGGATGCATCACAAACTGCATTATTAGCAACAAGAATGACTCTGGAAGCTCTGCAAGGAAAGGCAAAAAATGAAATTAGGAGCTGGAAAGGCAGTGATGATCAACTTAAAGCAGAAGGCTATTCTGCATCTAACTGGTATAAAAAAAGCCCTGATCACTTCATTCAAGATCAAGAAAACTATATTGCCACCAACTGCCAAGTCTGCGGAAAAAACAATTAGATTAGTTAAAACAGATGGTAGTCGACTAATTATTGATAGCTCAGTAGTAAATGAGTTTATTCAGTATCAACAAAAGAAATTTAGTGATTATGAAGCAGGTGGACTTTTATTAGGCAGACATTTAAAAGATTGTTCACATCTAGCCGTTGATCATATCTCGACTCCTCAGCAAGGTGATCAAAGATCTCGCTATGGATTTTTCAGGGGTAAAGGTCATCAGAAAGTGGCTCATAAACATTGGGCTATTCAAGATGGTACATGTACATATTTAGGTAATTGGCATACCCATCCAGAGCCTTACCCTACACCATCACAAACTGATTTTAATGATTGGTTAAATGTTTTAAAAAACGATATCTACGAAGGTAATTATCTTTATTTTGTCATTGTTGGCACTCAGGAGATTGCTTGTTGGGAAGGCACCAAGAATAAGCAGTCATTTATAAAATTAAAGGAATATAAATATGTCGGATAATTTAGTATATTTTAAATCAGCTATCTGGAAGTTTATCTTATGGCTTATGCGGCCTAAGAATATTATTTTTACTACTGGAAGATTGTTTTTAGTTACTGGTTTTGGCGGAGGAGCATTATTTAGCAACTTTTCTATAAAACACTTATCCGATAATGGTAATAACATAGTAGTTGATTTTTCTTCTGATCAAGTTCCATACTTGCTTCAACATGGACTTTGGTTGCTTGGTTTTATAGGTGCTTTAATATTAATTGCTGAAATAATCTACATTTCATTAGGTAGATCAAGGACCTTAGTAATAGGGATTGAGCACATAGGACTAAAGAAAAGAATTTCTACACCGCTTTCAGCATTTTTGGGTAGGGCAGAAACTATTCCGATTGATTTAACTACTTGTTATGAGAATGATAAAGTATCAAACCCTACAAAAGCTTTAAGTTTAACAAAGTTTGGTATTGAAGAAAATTTAAGGTCAAAAGTTGCTGAAATTGGAAATAAAGAAGCGACTATCGTTTATGGTGGTATGCCGCCTGTCGGTCTAGGATTTTTAGCAGGTTATTTAATGTCGAATACTTATCATGTTGAAGTTTGGGACTATAACCGTAATGCTAACGATGGGAAAAATTGGTACAAAGTTGATGGATTTGCAGATGTAAATAGACCAATCATTAGTTGGGATAATTATGTACACGATAAGGACGTATGCCTGTTAATGTCCATTAGTTACCCTGTCACAGTTGAACAAGTCAAAGCAAAAGTTGCCTGCTCCTCATATGTTGAGGTTACAATCCCTGATATTAAACATGACAATATGGCAAGTATTGAAAAGATAACGACCTTTGAGAAAGAGTTTGGTGAATTATTAAAGAAACTAGCTGCTGACGGAACAGAACGAGTACATATTTTTTGTGCTGCTCAATCATCATTTAACTTTTGTATGGGCCGCCAAGTAACAAGAAATCATCCTGCAATTATTGTGTATGAATACGATATAAGCGATCCTAAGAAATATCCGTGGGGTGTTATATTTAATACAAAGGATAGTTCTTCACCTGCGATTGTTTGAGGTAACTGGGGGCAGAGCAGTGTAACTGGGGTCAAGTGTAACTGGAATGTAACTGGGGTCAGAGTAAACTTAAATAGAGTCGCACAGGGATGTTCAGATCTTGCAATCACGCAATTTGATGATCGATTGCAAAACCTGCCCCTGTTTTTCCTATGTAACGGATCTTGAAAAAACCATGTTGTAAACTCTGCAAAAAACTCGACATATTTCAGTGCTTGATCTTCTATTTCTTCTGTATTCATGGTTTTATACTCAATACACTTATATTAATTAATAGCGATAACTTTGCACAATATATTTTACCGTTAGCAATCCGTCTGCAATCATTCGGCCGACTCAACCGGACTAGCAGTTTCTTCAGCCATTTCTTCATAGCAGTTGATCAGCTCTAAACGACCGTCTTGATCTTCTATAACTGCTGCGCAGCTTTTAACGAAGTTACCTACTATTGACAAAAAAAAGAGTCAAAAAACAAGGGACCCTATATGACCCTTGACCCGCAGAATTTTCAGCGGTTTGGGCGTATAATCTCAATATGAAATCAAAAAGTCTTGCGGTTAATTCCCAATATCTAAAGCCTGCAGAGTTTCTTTTGTTATCTCTCCTGCAGTTAGTCCTTTCTGATTTTGAAAGCTTTTTAGGGCATTCATTGTTCTCGAACCAATTAGTCCATCAACAGGGCCGGGGTTAAATCCTGCATTCAATAAGGCCTGCTGGATTTTTTTCACTAGGTTAGGTGTGACTTTTACACCGTCTGTCACATTACTTACCGCTGCCGTATTTATTGCGGCTGTATTTGTGGTTTCGGTTTTGGCCATTTGCATCAAATCGGTATTAACGGCCGCTGTTTTTTCAACGGCCTGTTCTGTCGCGTTAGTTGCAACTGATGCACTTTTATCGACTATTTCTGTTGTAGTATCGACAGCCTTCTCAAGAGCTGATGCGGGTTTATATTCGGAAATAGCCGGTGTATTTTGTTTGGCTGTCTCTTTCTGTTCATCACTGCAACCAGCTAGAAAAACTGTTGTTGATAACAGGGTAATGAGGGTAGTACTTATTTTACTGATATTCATGGTGTAAGCTCCTGATACAAAAATAAAAACATTCTAAATTGACTGTGTAATAATTTTTTAATAAATTAGCTACTACATTATCGGCTCTTTTGAATTTCAAGTGGGTAAGCAATTTGGTGATCGATTGCAAAACCTGAACATCCCTCTGACTCTGTTTTTCTATTCATATTTTTAATAAAAAACAACCCCATCCTTTTTCTTTTGCATTAATTGTTTAAATCAGCCACTATTTTTTTTAATTCAATGATTAATGAGGGAATATCATCTTGAATAACACTCCATAAGGTATCATTATCAATTCCTAAATATCCGTGAATCAGTCTATTTCGAGTTGCAATAATTTGTCGCCAAGGTACTGAGGTATTCTGTTCTTGTATTTGTTTAGGTATATTATTAGCAGCTTCACCAATCAATTCTAAATTACGCACTGTAGCATCATAATTTAAACCGGTTTGTTCAAATGTTTCCAGGTCCAACCCTTCGCAATAAATCACAACATTTTCAGCAAAGCTGAGCATATCATCCAGATAAAAGCGCCATTCTCTCTCAGACATTAATGGCCTCTCGCTCAATATAGGGCTTCAATTCAGGGCGCAAAGCTTTATCTGTTACTAAATCAACAGGTTTCCCTAATTCATCTTCCAAAAGAAATTGTACTCCAAAATATTTTTTAGAAGTTGCTGGAGCATCAAACGAAACAACAATGTCAATATCACTATCTTCCGTTGCCTCATTACGCACGGTAGAACCAAACAAAGCCAAACCCGTTACGCCAAAACGATTAGCTAATTCTGGTTTTAATCGGGTTAAAATATCTAATGCTTGCTTACGATTCATGTTTCCCTCGGCTTATTTGTTTTTATGTTTAAATCCTTCGATTAAAAGACTAATATTTTTAGTATTTTAATCGGTATCTTTTACTTAAAAATCTTCCTTTTCATAATATTTTTTCATTAACGTCCAATCTCAACAGACTGAACATCTTTGTCTGTGCGTCTCTCAAAATTTCAATCAAAAGCAGAATCAGAAGAGTTAAAATCGATTGAAGGAGTGAACAGGGTCTTGAAATCACGCAATTTGGTGATCGATTGCAAACTTTGTATCAACACTAATAATTGGCATACTCTCTTCTAAAGATTGTGACAATAGTCGCCTATCAAATGGATCATTATGATGCCCTAATTTTTGAGCAGATTTGTATAAACTTCCATTGTTAATAGCAACATTGATCATGGCCAATCCTTGTTAAGCAGGTACGTTAAAATATACCATACACCGACAGTAATTCACATAGAACCATATTTTATCACCTTGAATTCGCTAAAAAATACGACAGGGATTTACAATAATTTATAAGATAACTGGGGGCAGAATAAACTTAAATTATTTATTTACTTTTTCCTTCCGCCAACCAACAGGTCTGCCCATTTTTTTTGCTGTCATCCTTCGCCCTGTTAAGCTCTCAATTTCCGCTGTAAACCGTTCGTTTCCGAGCACCATGCCTTTGTTTGCCGCAATTCGAATATCTTCCAGTAATTGTCCTTCGACTGGATATTTAAATAAATCACGGTAATTTGCCCGCCTCTTTTCTGGTTCACTTGCTAACGCTAAATACAAAGGATGAGCAGTACATAAATTCGATTCTTTTCCTAACGCATTTATTTGGTAACTAGACCAGCTATAATCTGACGGCTGCTTTACCATCCCTGCTCTGACCGGGTTGAGTTCAATATAACGATAAAGGTGTAAAAGGTAATTTTCTTCTTGCACCAGGCAGGATTTAAACCGACCTTCCCAAAGTGACCCGGTTCGTTTATAGCTAAAATTGAAATAGCGTATATACTGCCTGCCCAGTGATTGCATCATTAAACTAACTGCATTATGGGCTCTCGGCGTACACAGCAGATGCACATGGTTGGTCATCAATACCCAGACATCAATTGTAAATGGATAGCGTTTTCGTGTATTGTTTAGCGCATTACGTAACCAGACACGAGAATCATCATTGGTTAAAATATTCCGTCGTCGAAATGTCACCACAGTAAAGAAATAACAAGCCCCCGGTGTATCCGCACGGCGGTAATTCGACATAACGACGTCCTCTCATCCAACGTAGGGTGGGCAAACAGCTTTACCGTTTGCCCACCAATAACCCACCATTGGCCGATAAAAAAGGTGGGCAAAAAAACCTGCCCACCCTACTCACTGCCCATTTTTTTGCTGTCATCCTGCGCCCTGTTAATCTCTCAATTTCCGCTGTAAACCGTTCATTCCTGAGCACCATGCCTTTTTTTGCCGCAATTCGAATATCGTCCAATAATTGTCCTTCGACTGGATATTTAAATAATGCACGGTAATTTTCCCGTCTCTTTTAGGGTTCACTCGCTAACGCTAAATACAAAGGATGAGCGGTACATAAAGTCGATTCTTTTCCTAACGTATTTACTGGGTAACTTGACCAGCTATAATCTGACGGATGTTTTACCATTCCTGCTCTGACCGGGTTGAGTTCAATATAACGATAAAGGTGTAAAAGGTAATTGTCTTCTTGCACCAGGCAGGATTTAAACCGACCTTCCCAAAGCGACCCGCTTCGTTTATAGCTAAAATTGAAATAACGTACATACTGCCTGCCCAGTGATTGCATCATTAAACTAACTGCATTATGGGCTCTCGGCGTACACAGCAGGTGCACATGGTTGGTCATCAATACCCAGACATCAATTGTAAATGGATAGCGTTTTCGTGTATTGTTTAGCGCATTGCGTAACCAGACACGAAAACCCTCATCGGTTAAAATATTCCGTCGTCGAAATGTTACCACAGTAAAGAAATAACAAGCCCCGGGTGCATCCGCACGGCGGTAATTCGACATAACTACGTCCTCTCATCCAACGTAGGGTGGGCAAACAGCTTTACCGTTTGCCCACCATTGGCCGATAAAAAAGGTGGGCAAAAAAGCCTGCCCACCCTACTCACCATATTCCATATCATCGTCTTGAATTAAATTGTTGCTACCCCAATTCGCCGGGTATATTCCCTGATTGACATAGCGATGAAATGTCGAATATGGCCATTCACTCACAGCTTTTACCAGTCCGTGCTTAACCGGATTGTAATGAATATAATTCATATGTCGCTGGTAATCATTATCATCACGGATTTGATGCTCCCAAAAACGTCTTTGCCAAATGGTGCCTTCCCGATGTTTTTGTTTCGAGGCATTCACCCATTCAGGTTTGTGTAAGCTATCCTTTGCAGACTTTGTAAATTGCCTTTTGATGCCATTCCAGCGTACCGAAAAATCGTTATCATTTTCCGGCAAGGTCCAAATACAATGAAGATGATCGGGCAACAATATCCAGGCGTCAATTGTAAAAGGATAGCGTTTTCGTGTATTGCTTAGCGCATTGCGTAACCAGACACGAAAACCCTCATCGGTTAAAATATTCCGTCGTCGAAATGTCACCACAGTAAAGAAATAGCAAGCCCCGGGTGTATCCGCACGACGGTAATTCGACATATCAATGTCCTCCCATATTCAACGTAGGGTGGGCAAACAGCTTTACCGTTTGCCCACCATTTGCCGATACACAAGGTGGGCAAAAAAGCCTGCCCACCCTACCGGGCTTTTTGAAGCATTTTCTTTGCCCCTTACTCGCTGAAGGTGACTATGTTGTGATGGATAATGCCTCAGTTCATAAAGTAGATGAGATTAAGGATCTTATTCAAAAAACAGGAGCAAAGCTTATTTATCTACCGCCTTACTCACCTGACCTTAACCCGATTGAATTAGCATGGAATAAAATTAAACAGTACTTACGCAAACAAAGACCACGAACCGTTGAAGCGTTATATCAAGCTTATGCCGAAGGGTTGAGATGCATCAGTACAGATAATGCTCAAAGCTTTGTTAATCACTCAATGAAGTTCGCTATTTAAGTGGGATATGTAATATATCTCGCTCCTTGCATTTCCCCGCAAAACCACATATTACACCCCACCTGCTAATTCTAACCTGAGTGGTCTCGCCATGCAGTTTGAATAGTTCAATTTTACTATATTGCAAGACCTTATATTTAAAGACCTGACCATAGCCTCCTGACCCTGACCTCCCAAAAATAACGCAAGAGGCTTGAGAATCAGTATGGCAATCAATACACCCGGATTTGCCCTCGTTTACCTTTAGGTACGACTACGATTCCGGATGGACTAATATGGTAGTGCTCCCGGTCGGATGCGGGGTGATAGCCGATCACCGTGTCTGCTTCAATGAGATTATATCGGCCAATGATGGCACCGCGAAGCCGGGAACCTCGGCCTATGACGCAGTAATCCATAATGATACAGTCTTGTATATCGACATCAGGTTCTATCATTACCTCATGTCGGATCACCGAATTGCGAATATTGCCGCCATTGACCACGCTTCCTCCGCCAATAATGCAGTTTCGAATTTCACCGTTAATGATTCTGGCTTCCGGCCCGAAATAATGATCCGAATAAATAGGCCAATCGGGATTGAAGGTATCGAACCGCGGCTCCAATCCAAGCAGATCCATATGCGCCGCATGATAGGACTCAAAGTTGCCGACATCGCGCCAATAAGCCGATTCTTCATAAGCTTTGACGCCCGGTATTCGGTTAGAAGTGAAATCATAAGTACAGACTTTGTGCGTGCGCATCAGTTTAGGAAGTACATCATGGCCGAAATCTTTTTCTCCTCGGGCATGCGCTTCCTCCAAAGCATCAATGAGCACCTGGGTTTTAAACAGGTAGTTACCCATTGAGGAAAGACAGTGTTGCGGATCGCCAGGAATAGACTTGGGTTGTGCGGGTTTTTCCTGAAAATCAATGATTCGTGACGAATTGTCCGGCGTGATGATGCCAAAATTGTGTCCCTGGTCCAGGGGCACGGGTAAGGCTGCCACCGTCATATCGGCCTGGTGATCCAGGTGAAATTGAACCATTTGGCTAATATCCATGCGATAGATGTGATCGGCGCCGAAGACCGCCACTATGTCAGGGCGGTGATGTTCTATCAACCCCAGGTTCTGATAGACGGCGTCAGCAGTGCCCTGAAACCAATCCGGGCCGCCGCGCATCTGGGGCGGAACGACAGTCACAAAGTGGTCCGCAATGATATTCGAAACCGACCATGCTCGTCGTACGTGCTCGATCAATGACTGGGATTTGTACTGGACCAGCAAATAGATTGAGTGGATTTCCGAATTAACCAGATTGCTGAGCACAAAATCGACGAGGCGGTAACGTCCACCAAATGGAACTGCCGGTTTTGATCGTTCTGCAGTGAGTGGGTTCAGGCGAGAGCCTTCGCCGCCAGCCAATACAATCGCAAGCACTTTTGGGATAGCCATCTTGCCCTCCGTTTCTAAAGTCAAACATTGTTAATGAGAAAAATACCTTTATGGGCCACCTTTACAATTTAGTTCTTCACCCAGTGGCCCCTGGTCGCTCAGGCAAATTGAAATACATCACTAACTCTCAGCCTATTGCTGATCCAGATTCAGGATCGAATCATAGTAAGGATCATCTTAAATTGCTTCAGCGCCTTAAGACTGTGCGTCTGCTGTGCGGGTATCAGAATAATATCCCCGCCATGCAAGTGATTTGGTTTGCCTGCAATACTGACTTCCGCTTCGCCTTCGAGTACGTTCACAAGGGCATCGAATGGGGCCGTATGTTCGCTCAGCCCTTCGCCTTCGTCGAACGCGAAAATAGTCACAGTACCTGTTGGTTTTTTGACCATTTCGTGGCTGACAATTGACCCTTCCTGGTAGTTCACCAAGCTGGCAGCATGAGTGATTTCGGCGCCGCTGAGTCCTTTGTGTTTGGGTACGTTTTCTGCTTGCATAATTTAATTTTCCAATGTGTTTTTACCAAACAGATAGGCGCTCGATCTCGTCGACGCCTACTGTCATGAGTGAAGTAAAGTCTTATTCCATCAGTTTAAAAAAATCTTTAGGCGCTCCACAGACCGGACACGACCAGTCATTCGGTATATCGGCCCAACGGGTTCCAGGCGCAAGACCGCTATCGGGATCGCCCTTGGCTTCATCGTAGATATGTTCACATTCTCTGCACTGATATTTTTTAAAATCTGACATGCTGACTCTCCTAAATGGATTAGTTAATAAAAGTAGATAAGATGCTACTGTCCAAAGCCATGCCTTGAATAGCTAAAAGAAAAAAGCCTAACAGCACCTTCATTTTTCAAGTGCCTCGCTTACTCGCTGCTTAAGCATAGGGAGTAAGGCCTGCTCGAACCACGGATTGCGGCTCAGCCAAATATTGTTTCGTGGACTCGGATGCGGAAGGGGGATTATCTTGGGCCAATAGGATTGCCAGTTGCTAACCGTCTCGGTCAGTGACCCGTGGGCTTCGTTAATGTGATACGCCTGCGCATACCGTCCAACAACCAGCGTAAGGTCAAGGTGGCGCAGATGCCCGAGAAGTTGATCCCGCCATGCCTCCGCGCATTCAGGCCGTGGCGGCAGATCGCCGTGTTTACTCGTGCCGGGAAAACAAAAGCCCATGGGTAAAATGGCGATTTGTTGCGCGTCGTAAAAAACCTCGCGCGTCACCCCCATCCACTCACGCAAGCGATCACCGCTGGCATCATCGAAAGGTATTCCGGATTCATGAACTTTTCTTCCCGGTGCCTGGCTGGCAATCAATACACGAGCTTGCGGGTGTATCTGCAATACGGACCGTACGCCATGCGGCAACTGGGCCGCGCAAATAGAGCAGTCACGTACTTCGGCTAGCAACGAGGCAAATGAATTCATGGGCTGACTTGCCTAATCACTGACGAGTAATCCATTTTGTCTCGAAGCGAAGCGTGCGGACAGTCAAAGCACAGACTATAGGCAGCCTGTGCTTTGATCTGTTCGGTACGGCTAGCGACCGCCTCCTTCCCAGATTAATACCCTCTATCTCTCGCCTGTACCGGGACATTAATCTTCCTCTCGCTGACGGAAAAGCCAGTCATTTTCCTGAATTACAACTGCCTGGTTATACCTTTCGTCCTTTGCTGCATAGACGAGCGTCACAAACCCCTTGTCCAGTTCTTGCTTTAACAGCTGGATTTGCTGCTGATTACCCTTGAGTTCATCCAGATAGCGCGCCTTAAATTCATGCCACCTGTCAGGATCGTGGTCAAACCATTTCCGAAGCTCCGTACTAGGCGCAATATCTTTTAACCACAGATCAACGCGGGCTTTTTCCTTGGTCAAACCGCGTGGCCAGAGTCTGTCCACGAGAATACGTTGGCCATCCTGCTTGTCCGGCAGTTCGTATACCCTTTTAATCCTGAACCGATCATGTTCTGGCTGTTGCATTAGGGTATACAGCCGCATTGTTTGAATAATATGTCCAGCATGGCACTAACCGTTTAGGCTTTAAAGAAGATTGTGAGTAACACCACTGAATCCAGCACTGCTTTCACGGCGTGCGACTCGTCCGGCATTAAATAAACGAGCTGGCCGGGTGTTAATACTTGTGTTGTCTGCATGGCTACGAACTCAATTTTTCCGCTTATGCAATGAACCACGATAGGCCCTGAAACTTTGTGATCTGCAAATTCTTTACCCGCCGGAAGAGCCAGGCGGACAAGTTCCATGTCATCTGTTTTCACAATGACTTTTGATTTTTCATTCGGGACGTCTTGTGCCCAAGTTGCCAAGTCAACAACTTCATTGGATGATGCGTGATGTGTAGCCATTAATATTTCCTCATACGTGTAAATTTATCAAACACAAGTGACTAATTCAGTATAGCATTCGCCGAAGTCAGTGAACAACGACAGAAATTATTAAATAAGTAAAAACAATTACTTAAGCTATTTTTACGTCACAAACTTGCGGCTTGTAATACTAGGGCAGCCTAAAGCAATAGCAAGCCCCCGGTGTATCCACACGGCGGTAATTCGACATATCAACGTCGTCCCACATTCAACGTAGGGTGGGCAAACAACTTTACCGTTTGCCCGTCATTTACCGATAAAAAAGATGAGCAAAAAAACTGCTCACCCTACCGGGCTGGGATGGCTCAAAGGCAATGTCGTGAGCGCAGCCTATCGCATAGCCAGCAGGGATATTCTCCCCGAAAAGACAGGGGATATCATTCAAATTCGCATGCTCTGTCAGCTCGTGTCGTTCTGCAGTTTTAGATAGTCCTTTAGCCCTTGTTGTGAGGCTTTATTGTGTGCCGCCTGTCGCGCACATCAGACAGGTCTGACACAGGACACCGCTACGACAGGAAAAAGGCACGGCCACACCGCTAGGGGTTAAACAGTTTAGAAGGGAAGCTTATCTTCCATTTCATCGCTGTCTTTTGCCTGACAAATAATAGTCATAGCGGTGCGCCCCATAAATCAAGTTGAACGGTTATCGACTTAACACATCGTTGCGTGTGCTTTCAGCGATTGCCGCGACCTGAGCTATCAACTCTTCTTTTACGTTTAATTCGCGTAAGGTGTCGCCCAGATCTTCGATCACGGCATCGACATGCGAGTCGTTCAAGCCGCGCTCGACCAGGTGAGCATGGCCTTTGCGCATATCCAGACCGGTATAATTGTGCGGACCACCAAAAGCCATGGTCAAGAAAGCTTTTTGTTTAGCCGCTTGTTCCTCCATGTCTACATCATCAAAGAAGGTATTGATACGCTCATCACTTAGCACTTTGCGGTAAAAAATATCAACGGCAGCATTAACAGCGGCTTCACCGCCTATTTGTTCGTATAAAGAATCTTGTTGTGACATTTTTGCTCCAAATAGTATAAAAAGTATTTAAGATATGTCTTAAGTAATCGATTAATGCTATATAAACCCATACACCGAAAATTTAATATATATCTGAAATGCATCTTATTGCTTGATTATAAAATCGTCAACCCCTATATCATGCTTTTTAGAGTCCAAACAAAAACATGCAAATTTAAAGGAGTATCAAAATGCAGCTTACCCAATTCACGGATCTTTCATTGCGCTTATTAATTTATCTTGCCCGCTTGCCGGAGCCGGGAATGGCAACCATTGCCGAAATCGCCGACTATCATCAAATTTCACGCAATCACTTGGTAAAAGTAGCAAATAGCTTGACTAACCAAGGCTTCATTATCTCGACCCGTGGCAAAGGTGGCGGCATCCAGCTGGCCAGACCTGCTTTTACCATCGGTGTTGGCGACGTCGTGCGGCAGACCGAAGCAAATATGAATCTGGTCGAGTGTTTCGACACACCTAATAACAACTGCCTCCTGATCCGCAACTGTTTTCTCAAAGCCTCGCTATACGAAGCGCAGCGGGCATTTATGGCGGTATTGGACAAATATACTTTAGCAGATGCCGCCAGCTTAGGTGGCAACATAAATTTACCTTCACTCCCCACCGACAAACCCCAAGACAGATAAATCGTTCTCGCCCTTGTTCGAGACAATAATCTGCTGGATACGTCGTTCAACACCCGCTAACTCATGCGGGTAAATTCCGGGTTCGATAGGCTTATCGGGTCAGAGGGAGCCGCAGCTCCCGTCTGCCCACAGAACCGTGCGTACGGGTCCGTACACGGCTCCTCACGCAAGACGTATCCATTGAGAAACTTCAAACCAATGCTCTAACTTTCGGTCGGATCGTATTTCCTGCCCTTTCAGATTTATAAACCAACTGTTCGGATAAGCCCTCGTCACTGCTCGCGCATTGGAGAGTTGCCACCGTTTGTTGTTTGAAAAGACGGCTTTTGATGCTTGTTTTCGTGGTACGCCCCGTTTGGCCAGTTTTCGATATAGATGCTGTTTTCTCTTTTGTTGATCGACTATTCGTGATCGTAGTCGTCGCCTGATATGGGCTTCGATTTTATTCAATTGTGAGGGGTAGTAAGTCAAACTGTAGTAATTTGACCAGCCCACATACCATTGATTGATCTCGTCCAGTGATGTATCCAGAGTCTGATGTGTACCTCGCGGTGTCAGTGCTTCGATTTTACTCATGGCTGTTTGCAGGGCTTTATGCGCAATGGCAATTGTCCCCTTAACCACGGTAAAACCTAAAAACTTTACCGCATCGGATTTAGCCACCTGGCTTTTCTCCTGATTCACTTTCAGTTTCAGCTTCTTTTCGATGAATTGGCTGACTTTTTCCATCACTCGATCTGCCGCTTTTTGCGATTTTACGAAGATATTACAGTCGTCCGCGTACCTGCAAAATTCCAGTCCACGTTTTTCCAATTCCTGATCCAGTTCATCCAGAACGATATTGCTCAGCAAGGGACTGAGTGAGCCCCCTTGCATTGCGCCTTCCTTGCTGGGGTTGACGATGCCATTGATCATGACGCCGCTACGCAACATGTTTCCGACTAGGCGAAGTATCCGTTTGTCGGATATTTTCTCGCCCATTCGGGCTATCAGCCTGTCGTGATGGATTCTATCAAAAAACTTGGATAGATCTATATCCACCACGTAGGGCTTGCCACTGTTCACTATCTGTTGTGCCGCTTGTACCGCTTCGTGCTGGCTTCGCCCTGGGCGAAATCCATAGCTGTGCGGTGAAAAATGCGGATCAAAGACCGGTTCCAGCAGTAGCTTTAATATTGTTTGTACCACTCGATCCCGTACCGTCGGTATGCCGAGTAGTCGTACACCTTTGCCTCCCGCTTGGCTATTTCTACTCGACGGACTGGCGAGGGTTGATAAGTCCAGTTTGCGAGTTCCTCTTGCAACTGACTTAGCTCTTCGTCTAAACGAGTTTTCAAAGTCTGCAATGGTTATTCCGTCTATGCCGGGTTTACCTTTGTTTTTCTTTACCTGTTTAAAAAGCGACGCCCAAGTATAAGGTTGAGCATAACTGGTCGAAAAGTCTGGGTTCCTCTATTAATAGGTCGTGTTCGTTCATTTCACTTTTTTTTCTTTCTTTGCAATGGGCTTTCTTCAATCTCGCACAACCGATTCGTTCACTGTTTACGACGCGAATAGAGGGTTGTTCCTGTTAGGCTGATCTCAGTCCATCAGTTTATAATCAACGGCCATGGCCGCTTACGTGTTCCGCCCTTCACCTCCAACGTCCTGTTGCTGATTTGATGTTTTACCCTCCTTCATGTCACCATGAATTCATCGGCACCAAACTTTACGATTACTATGGCTTCATCTGAAAAACCCTCGGTTCATAACGTCTACATTACTGTAGCGCTTAGGGCTTAAGGAGTCGCAGTTACTCCGACCCAAAGCCGACGGCTCTTCACTGGGTAAGATAGTCAACTATCTCTCGATCTACCTACCTTCAATACAACAACACGTTACGGTGAGAATATTGGACTTCGGTGGTCGCGGGCCTTATCCCCTTGTTGCCGCCTTACGAAGGTTCACTTTCGTTTAGGTGATCGATTTGGCTAGAGCTTCCTTCAGATTCCGCATTGGCTCCCAATAACCGTGTTTCCCTGTTGGGTAGCTACCGGGAGTTTCTTTGGACACCCTTGCTTTCGCCTACTTTTTCCCTTCTCACAGGGCAAAGGCCGGATTTCCACCAGCTAGCTGACTA